>NZ_WQMS01000001.1 GCF_009753715.1 Sphingomonas horti
CAACAGGCCGGACACAAGACTGCACCCGACTAGCCGCCGACATCAAATCGCCACTTGCAACGCGGGAGCCATCCACACAGGACGTTCGCGATCACCTCACTAGGTTGAGGATTACGCCAAACAAGCCGACAAGCCCGCTCAGGCCAGACATTGCGGTGAGCGACCAATAGAGTCCGGGGCTAGCGTCACGCTTGATCGGCTCTCCCAGGGTCGTCGGCATTTTACCTGTCGCCAATGCTATTCCGGCATGGCCGCCCCCAATCAGAAGCAGCGCAAAGGCTATCCACATTGCTATCGATTGCCAGAGGAGATTGATGTCCGCAACGGGTCGCAATCTGCCAAAGGCAGGATGGTCGGGGAGACAGGATTCGAACCTGCGACCCTCTGCTCCCAAAGCAGATGCGCTACCAGGCTGCGCTACTCCCCGACGCGGGCGCTCATGGCCCACCCCGCTTTCCGGTGCAAGCGGCATGGCGAAGCCACGCCGTCGGGTCGTCGCTGCAGGCGAGGCCGGCCGGCGGGATGGTGGGCCCGGAGGGATTCGAACCCCCAACCTGGCCGTTATGAGCGGCTGGCTCTACCGTTGAGCTACAGGCCCCGCCCGGCCGGCGGGCGATAGCGGAGCGGCGGGCGGCTAGGCAAGCGGTCCGGCGCCGTTCGCGGCCTGGGTCGCTTCGGCGGGCGCGTGCCGAGCGGCGGCCGCGGGCAAGCGCACATGGAAGCGGTCGGGCGCGATCACCAGCATGCCGCCGCAGCTTTCCGCGACGCCGCGCACCATCCGCAGCGTGAAGCCCAGCCCGAGCAGCGGCGGCGCCCCCTCCTCCTCGCCCGGAACGTCGCAGGCCGCGAACAGCTCCGCTTCGTTCTGGCCGGCAACAAGCGAGGGCCGTTCGACCGACAGCAATGTCTCCGATTTCGCGCCGTCGCCGGGCGAAAGCTCGACCGCGATCCGCTCGCCGGGCCGCGCGAGCCCGATTGCGGCGCTGACCAGACGCATCGTCATCCGCTCCGCCGCGCCCGGATCGGCCAGAGCGGCCGCGCAATGGGGCGCGATCGCGAGCGCGATCGTCACGTCCTTCTCCGCCGCCAGCGGGCCGAGCGCGGCCGTCACCCGCGCCAGCAGCATCGCGCAATCGACTTCCTCGGCCGCGTGAGCGGCGGTGCCCCCGTCGAGATGAGCCGCTTCGTCCAGATCGTCGAGCACGTCCTGCAGCCGCTGAGTCTCCTCCAGGATCGTCGCCGCGCGCTCGCGATAGGCGCGCGGCGCCGGCCCCAGCATCTGGCGCTCGATCATCTCGGCGAAACCGGCGATCGCGTTCAGCGGCGTGCGGACCTCGTGGGCGAGTTGGCGCAGCGCGTCGCCCGACAGCGCCGAGCCGAGCAGCCCGATCCCCTCGGCCCGCTCGCCGACGCGCGGCCGGCGCGCCGTCCCGCGATAGCCGGTGAAGCGTCCGGTCGCGGCGTCGAAGATCGGCACGCCCGAAATGCACCAAGCCCCGCCCGCCTGCCCGACCGCTCCGATCGTCAGCCGGGCGTCGCTGAACGGTGCCCGGCGGCGGAACGCGCCCGCTGCCTGCCCGTCGACGCCGTGCGCCTGGCCGGGCGCGGCGTCGGCGATCGACACGCCGACGATCGCGCCCCGCTCCGCCATGTCGCACCAGCGGATCATGCCGTCTGCGCCGGTCTCGAAGCGGAATTCGGTTCGCTCCGCCTGCTCGGCGTGCAGCTGACGCTCTCGGAATGCCTCGATTCGCGCGCGCAGCTCGCGGATATCGGGGGCGGCATAGTGCGCGTGCTCGTCGGGAGCCGGCGCAGAGTCGGCCTCGAGCTCGGCTTCGCGGTCAGGCGACGCGGGGCCTTCGATCACCAGATCCGCCTGGCCGAACGCCTCCAGCGCCCGCAGCGCGCCGTTCGGCAGGTCGCGGCGGTGGCGCAGCAGCGCGCGGGCAACAGGGGAGAGGCGCGGGATGAGCTTGCGCCAGACCTTGCCCGGCAGTTCGAGGCCCGCCAGCAGCGGCGCGAAGACCACGGTTGCGTCGTCGGCGAAAAATTCGATCAGGTCGGTCGGGACCGGCTGGTCGCCGAGCAGCAGCATGGCCGCGCTCTGGCGTCCGACGATCGGAACCTCCCCGCGCCATTCGCGGAGCCGGTCGAACGCGGCGGCGCGCAGCGGCGAATGCTCGTCATCGTCCTGCCCCAGCAAGTCGACGAGCTGGCGCCAGATCGCCTGGCGCGCGGCGGAAACCTCCGCCGGCTGGCCGAGCGCCGTTGCAAGCCTGTCGTCGAATCGCACCGGCGCAGTTCCCTTCCCCGAGCGGCTGAAATAGCGCGCTCGCCGGGTGGCTGACAGACCCGAAAATGTGAACGTAACAAAGTGAGACAATTGCGGGTGTCCGCAATTATATTATAGATGTCGGCCGAGTTACTCGCGAGGTGTTGCGCATGCCGGCCCAATCGCTCGACGCGGTCGATCTCGAAATCCTGTCCGCGCTGCAGGAAGACGGGCGCATGACGAATGTCGATCTGGCGGCGCGAGTCGGGCTGACCGCCCCGCCCTGCCTGCGCCGCGTCCGCAGCCTGGAGCAAGCCCGGGTCATTCGCGGCTATCACGCGCGGCTCGACCCGGCCGCGCTCGGCTACAGCATCACGGTCTTCGCGATGGTGAGCCTCAAGAGCCAGGCGGAGCATGAGCTGCGCGCGTTCGAGGAGCATGTCGCCGGCCTGCCGCAGGTGCGGGAATGCCACATGCTCAATGGCGAGATCGATTTCATCCTGAAGATCGTCGCGCCCGATCTTCAGTCGTTCCAGCATTTTCTGACGTCGGAGCTGACGACCGCTCCGAATGTGGCGAGCGTGAAGACGTCGCTCACGATCCGCACGTCGAAAGACAGCCCCGGCGTTCCGATCGCCGGGGCTGCGCCTTCGTTCGATCGCGACGGCTGATCAGCCGGCCGCGCGGGCGTTCTGATCGACCCACAAGGTCCAGAACTGGGCAAGCTCGGCGCGCGGGCCGGTGACCTGCGCGAAGGCCTGCTTCGCCTCGGCTGTCTGGCCGGCCTTTGCCAGCGCCTCGCCGAGCCGCATGTTCACGGTCGCCGCATCGACGCCGCCCTTCTGCAGGGCCAGCTTGTAGAGCTGGGCCGCCTTGGCATAGTCGCCATAGCCGAAATAGGCGTCGGCAGTGCCCAGCGCGGCCTTGCCGTTCGCCGCTGATGCGGCGCTCTTTTCGGACGCGGCGAGCGATGCCTTGTCCGCAGCGACCTTGGCGCCGGCGGCCGCGCCGATCTCGTTGATCGCCTTGCTGCTGGCGTCGAACGCGCCCTTGGCCTTGCCCTCGTCGACGACTGCCTTGGCCTCGCCGGGCAGGCCGATCTTGTCGGCGAGCACCGCATATTCATAGTAATCGCGCTCGCCCGCCAGTGCGCCGGCGAAGCGCTTCAGGCGCAGCAGATCGAGCTGGGTCTGGTCGTCGAAATGGTTGGAATCGCCGAAGATGACGAGCGCGCTGCGCCAATTCTCGGCGGTCGGATAGGCAGCGACCTGCGCGCGCGTCCACTTGGCGGCCTCCGCCATGTTCTTCGACTGATAGGCGATCGACGCGGCGCGGCCGTACCAGGACTGGGGCACCTTGCGGCCCGCCGCCGTCTCCTCCTTGATGGCCTGGTCCAGCACCGCCATCCCCTGCGGGATCTGCTTGGTCTGGAAATAGGATTCGGCCAGCATGATCTCGAAGTTCGAGTCCGGCTGCCCGTTGGCATCCTGCGGATGATAGCCGGCGGTCTTCGCGGCGGTCAGATACTGGATCGCTGCCGGATAGTCCTTTGCCTGGAACGCGAACTGGCCCGCATACCAGGAGAATTTGCCGCGATCCGGCTCGACGCCGGCCGATCCGGAGTTCAACGACTCGAGCACGCCGGCCTGCAGCAACGCCTGGTCCTTCAGGCCCTGGCCCAGCGCGATCTTGAACTGGCCGACATAGAATTTCTCGTCGGGCGTGGTCGCCGCGGCCTGAACCGCGGGCAACAGCGACTGGGCGGTCGCATAATCCTTTGCCGATAGCGCCTTCTGGAACGGCTGCACGGCGTTGCGGAAGCCCTTGCTCAGCTCGGGCGTGAATTTCGCGGCTTCGGCGCTTTCCTTCTTGTCCTTCGCAATGGACGGGGCCGCCATGCCGAACCCGGCGGCCAGCGCCAGCCCCAGTGCCAGTTTAGAAACCTTCATTCCAACTCTCTCCTCTCGAAGGGGATCATCTCCGGCGAACGGGGTCGCTGATCGCCCCCTATACTCCGGTCCACCGCCGGACAAGCGGCGGGATCGGCAAGCGATTTGCCGTTTCGCCACTGAACGTCGGTTGAACCCGCTTTGACGCAATTGGGCCGGCGCAATAGAGGAGCGCCCGGCGCGGCTTGTCCACAGCTCTCGCGCGCGTGCGCGGGCGCGCGGGGTGGCGTTTCCGGGCCGGGGCAGCTAGGACGATCCGATCCGGCGCGTCCTGCGCCTCACCAGCAATCACCGGAACCACGCCTTGGCCACTCTGCCGCCGCCTTCTGCCCCGTCCAGCGACATCGAGCCCGTCAACATCGTCGACGAGATGAAGTCGAGTTATCTCGACTATGCGATGTCGGTGATCGTCGCGCGCGCGCTGCCCGACGTGCGCGACGGGCTGAAGCCCGTCCATCGCCGCATCCTCTATGCCTGCCAGGAAGCCGGCTATGTCGCGGGGCGGCCGTACCGCAAGTGCAGCCGCATCGTCGGCGACGTGATGGGTAAGTATCACCCGCACGGCGACGCGGCGATCTACCTGACGCTTGCGCGCATGGCGCAGGACTGGTCGATGCGGGTGATGCTGATCGACGGCCAGGGCAATTTCGGCTCGATGGACCCGGACGATCCGGCGGCCATGCGTTACACAGAGGCGCGGCTGGCCAAAGTCTCCAACGCGCTGCTGGACGATCTCGACAAGGACACGGTCGACTTCCAGCCCAATTATGACGCGTCGGAACGTGAGCCGCAGGTGCTGCCCGCGCGCTTTCCGAACCTGCTGGTCAACGGCGCCGGCGGCATCGCGGTCGGCATGGCGACCAACATCCCGCCGCACAATCTCGGAGAAGTCATCCGGGCCTGCCTTGCATTCATCGACAATGGCGCACTCACGGCCGAAGAGTTGATGGAATATGTGCCGGGACCCGATTTCCCGACCGGTGCGATCATCCTGGGCCAGGGCGGCGCGCGCAACGCCTATACGACCGGCCGCGGCTCGGTGATCGTCCGCTCGCGCCACGTGATCGAGGAAGGCCGCGGCGATCGCCGCTCGATCGTGCTGACCGAAATCCCCTATCAGCAGGGCAAGAACGCGCTGGTCGAGCGCATCGCCGAGGCGGCAAAGGACAAGCGCATCGAGGGCGTCTCGGATATCCGCGACGAATCGAACCGGCTGGGCGTCCGCATCGTTATGGACCTGGCGCGCAACGCGCAGGTCGACGTCGTGCTGAACCAGCTCTGGCGGCACACGCCGGCACAGCAGAGCTTCTCGGCCAACATGCTCGCGATCCGCGGCGGCCGGCCCGAGACGCTGAACCTGCGCGACATCATCGAATCCTTCGTGAAATTCCGCGAGGAAGTGATCACCCGCCGATCGAAGTTCGAACTCGCGAAGGCACGCGAGCGGGCGAACATCTTGCTTGGCCTCGTCATCGCGGTCACCAATCTGGACGAAGTGGTGCGGATCATCCGCGCCTCTGCGAGCCCGGCGGAAGCGCGCGCCGCGCTGCTCGGCCGCGAATGGCCGATCGAAGAGATCGCGCCCTATATCCGCCTGGTCGAGGCGATCGAGCATGAGGTCGAAGGCGACAGCTACCGCCTGTCCGACGCGCAGGTCCGCGCGATCCTCGACCTGCGGCTGCACCGGCTGACGGCGCTCGGCCGTGACGAGATCGGCGGCGAGCTGCAGGAGCTGGCGACCAGCATCGGCGCGCTGCTGGAAATCCTCGGCGATCGCGCCAAGCTCTACGGCGTGATGCGCACCGAGCTCGAGGCCGTCGCCGCCGAGTTCGATTCGCCGCGCAAGACCGAGATCGCGCCTGCCTTCGACGGCATCGAGGACGAGGACCTGATCGAGCGCGAGGACATGGTCGTCACCGTCACGCTCGACGGTTACATCAAGCGCACGCCGCTGAACGCCTTCCGCGCGCAGAAGCGGGGCGGCAAGGGCCGTGCCGGCATGGCGACCAAGGACGAGGACGCCGTCACCGAGCTGTTCGTCACGTCGACGCACTCGCCGGTGCTGTTCTTCTCCACGCTCGGCCGTGTTTACCGGAAGAAAGTGTGGCGGCTGCCCGAAGGCGGCCCAGCGACGCGCGGTCGGCCGATGGTCAACCTGCTGCCGCTTTCCGAAGGCGAGACGATCGCGACCGTGCTGCCGCTGCCCGAGGACGAGGAAAGCTGGGGCGACCTCCACATCCTGTTCGCGACCGCGCACGGCGCCGTCCGTCGCAACTCGATGGACGCGTTCCGGAACATCCCGTCCGCGGGCAAGATCGCGATGCGCTTCGGCACCGAAGAGAATGGCGACGGCGAAGACGATTCGACCGACCGGCTGGTCGGCGTCGCGTTGCTGACGGAGGAGGACGACGTCCTGCTCGCCACGCGGGGCGGCAAGGCGATCCGGTTCCCGGCGACCGCGGTGCGCGAGTTCCAGAGCCGCACCTCGACCGGCGTGCGCGGCATCAGCCTGGCCGAAGGCGATGAAGTGATCTCGCTTTCGATCATGCGGCGCGTCGGCACCACCACGGAAGAGAAGGAGGACTATCTCCGCTTCGCGCCGTGGAAGGCGGAAAAGGAAGGCGAACCTTCGCTGTCGCCCGAGCGCTTCGCCGAGATGGCGGACAAGGAGCAGTTTATCCTGACGGTGACCGCGAACGGCTATGGCAAGCGCACCTCCGCCTACGAATATCGCCGCACCAATCGCGGCGGGCAGGGCATCACCAACATCGTGATGTCGGAGCGGAACGGCGACGTCGTCGCAAGCTTCCCGGCCAAGAACGGCGCGGAGATCATCCTTGTCACCGACCAGGCCAAGCTGATCCGCACGACCGTCGGCGACATTCGCGTCATCGGCCGCAACACCCAGGGCGTCCGCCTCTTCCATGTCGCCGATAACGAGCATGTCGTCGCCGCCGCCCGGATCGACGAAAGCGACGACGAGGAAGGCTTCGAGGAAACCCGCGAAACCGCTCCCGACACCGGCGCGACCGTCGGCGAGGATCTGGCCTCGGGCGAGGACGACTAGGGCGCGTACCCGATGGCCGCACCCCGGAGGGGCCGACGTGGGCTATCGCAGACCCCTAGGGGCCAGGTGGCGGTCAGTTCAGGGAAACGGTCGGATACTTGATCTGGTAGCCGAAGTCCGCGCAACGCAGATGCCGGCGACGCGCCTCGCCGCACAGCTCCGCCATGCCTGCCAACGCCCGCTTCTTGTCGATCGGAAGCCGCCACTTGATCAGGGCCGTTTCGTCGGCCAGCTCGCCGGTTCCGCCGGCAAACTCCGCCCGTGCCTTGAGGCTTTCCAGAAAGGCGACCACGGCGTTGCGGTCGGCCGACCGAACGAGCATCGACGCTTCCGCGTGAGAAGGTTCGCGGCCGGCCATCAACGCGTCCGCTACCTTGCCCAATGTGTCGAGCGCGTCGAATGCGAGTTCAATCGGAAAGCGCGCGAAGTCTTCAGGCTGGACGGCCAAGGCAACTTCCGTGCCCGCTTGTGCGCGAACGACCTGGGCATCCGAGCCGGCCGCGCGCACCCGCGCCTGCCATTCTCCCACCGATCCGATCATGACGGCGCGAACAGCCCTCGGGGAAACCATGACGGTCAGGATATCGGAAGCCTTGGCATGCAATCCGACAGTTACCGCATTCACATCCTCGGAGGTTGAACGGAGTCCCTCGGTTATCGACTCGGCCTCCTGCGGCGGATTGCGGTCACGCTCGATCGCGACAAGATCGGGCCAGGGAGCCGCGCCGACGTCGACTCCGACAATAGAAGGAGAGACGAAGAAATAGATCGCGAGCCCATTCGTGGCAGGACGAATGGCGACCTTGAACGTTTGCTTGATATTGAAGGGTGCCGTACCAACTGCGCGCGAAGGCGGCGGTGCCAACGCCGGCGCGGGCGATGAAGTTGCCGCGGCCAGACCCAGGAACGCGATCAGCACGGCGCGTGTCATCCGAAATATCCCACGATAGAGTCCTCGCCGGGCTAGGCGGCTCGGGTTAAGCGACGGTGAAGCACGCGCGGCAGAGCATTGGCCAGCCGGGATGCGGATGCTAGGCAAGACCGATGCGTTCCGTGTTGTTGCTGTTCCTGCTCCCAATCGCACTTCTCTCCACCCCCGCGCTCGCCGCCCCGCGCGTCGCGATCAAGACGACGCTCGGCACGATCGTCGTGGAGCTTGCGGACAAGCAGGCGCCGGTTACGACGAAGAACTTCCTCCACTATGTCGAGGCGGGGAAGTTCGACGGCACGACCTTCTACCGCGCCGCCCGCTCGCCGTCCGCGCCGCAATTCGGGCTGATCCAGGGCGGCATCGACCATAATATGCGCCGCGCCTTCTTCTCGATCGATCACGAGCCGACCAGCAAGACCGGCCTCAAGCATCTCGACGGGACCATCTCGATGGCCCGCAACGCGCCCGGCACCGCAATGGGCGACTTCTTCATCTGCGTCGGCGCCCAGCCCTCGCTCGACGCGCGCGGCGATTATCCCGGCTACGCTGCCTTCGGCCGCGTCGTCAGCGGCATGAGCGTGGTGAAGAAGATCCTCGCCGCTCCCACCTGGATCGGTCGCGGCCGCGGCGCGATGAAGAATCAGGTGATCAAGCAGCGCATCCCGATCATCTCGGCCAAGCGGATCAACTGAGCTTCGCTACTCCGCCCGTGTCGCGATCCAGCTCCCGCACATGAGGGCAACCGCGAGCGGAACATAGCACCACGGACTGTCCAGCATCAGCAGCCCTGCCGCGGCGCTGGCGGTCAGCGCGACGAGCGCGGCCGTCTTGCCCCGCCTGCTGATCGCCCGGCGCTCGCGCCAGGCCTGGATCGGCGGCCCGAAACGGGGATGCTCGATCACGCGCCGCTCCCAGGCGGGATTGCTCCGCGCGAAGCAGAACGCCGCCAGCAGCAGGAACGGCACCGTCGGCAGGATCGGCAGGAAAACGCCGATCGTGCCGAGCGCGACCGCAACAAGTCCCAGCAGCAGATACAGGGTGCGCATCGCCCCTTCATGTCGAAGCCGGGCCGGCTCGCCAAGCGTCATTCGCCAGAGCGGCTTTTCTGCGCGCGCGGCCCGTTCTAACGAGCGGCGGCATCAACCAGAGGGGACATTCATGCCGCACAGTCCGTGGGAGCATCGCCGCCAGTCCGGCATCGCCGACGACATCGATTTCGAGATCAAGGGCGAGGAGCTGCAGTTCCTGGAGATCGAGCTCGATCCCGGCGAAAGCGCTGTCGCGGAGGCGGGGGCGATGGTCTGGAAGGACGCGACTATCGAGATGACGACCGTGTTCGGAGACGGCAGCGGCGGCCAGGGCAGCGGCTTCATGGACAAGCTGCTGGGCGCGGGCAAAAGGCTGGTCACCGGCGAAAGCCTGTTCACCACCGTGTTCACGCACCGCGGCTCCGGCAAGGCCCGCGTCGCTTTCGCCTCGCCCACGCCGGGCGCGATCCTGCCGTTGAAGCTCGGCAATTATGGCGGCGCGCTGATCTGCCAGAAGGACAGCTTCCTTGCCGCCGCCAAGGGCGTGTCGATCGGCGTCCATTTCCAGCGCCGCATCCTGACCGGCCTGTTTGGCGGCGAAGGCTTCATCATGCAGCGGCTGGACGGCGATGGCTGGGTATTCGTGCAGATGGGCGGCACGCTGGTCGAGAGGGAGCTTCGCCCCGGCGAGGAGCTTCACGTCGACACGGG
Organism: Sphingomonas horti; assembly: GCF_009753715.1. GTDB lineage: Bacteria > Pseudomonadota > Alphaproteobacteria > Sphingomonadales > Sphingomonadaceae > Sphingomonas_B > Sphingomonas_B horti. The sequence continues at coordinate 9,959 of NZ_WQMS01000001.1, forward strand.
CTGCCTCGCCGCCTACACGCCCGGCGTCGACTTCGACCTCGTCACCGCCGGAGGCGTGAAGAGCGTGCTGTTCGGCGGCGAAGGCCTGTTCTTCGCGCGACTGACCGGGCCGGGCAAGGTGTGGATCCAGTCGCTGCCCTTCTCCCGCCTGGCCGGGCGGATGCTGGCTGCGGCGGGCAGTCGCGGCGGCCAGAACCGCGGCGAAGGCTCGGTGCTCGGTGCGCTGGGCGATTTCGTCGGCGGCAACAACTGACCGACGGAAAAGCGCCGCCGGTTCAGGGCCGGCGGCGCTCCCCTCACCCCCTCGGTGATCTTCAGGCGAAGGCGACCGGCTGGCGCTTCCGCCGCCGCGACACCGCGCCGACCAGGCCAAAGCCGCCGATCATCAGGGCCCAGGCCGCAGGCTCCGGCACCGCCGCGACGGCCAGATTGTCGACCTCGAACGAATTCTGCGACGACTGGAACACCGCGCCCACAATCCGGGGCCCGCTCGCGACCGAATAGGTCACGACGCCATTGGTCTCGCCGCTGATCTGGTTTCCGCTCGGAAAAGTCAGGTCGTTGATGATCTGGCCGCCGATATAGGCCTGGCTGCTGCCATTCTCGTATTTCAGCGTCAGCGTGTTGTAGGTGTCGAGCGATCCGAGCACGAACGAGAACGCCTTGGTCGGCGCGAAATCGATGCTGTAGCTGCCTCCGGTCAGCACGGTCGCGAAATTGCCGGTGCTGCCGAACGCGGGCCGGGCCGACTGGCTGCCGACGCTGCCGCTATAGACATAGGCGTTCGGGCCGATCGCCGCGCCCGGCGTGCCGGCCGCGAACGACTCGAAATCCTGGATGACCGCAGCGTTGGCGGGCAGCACGCCCGAGCCGCCGTTGAACGACACCGTCGTGACCGCGACTGCCGGAACCGAGGCGGCCGCTGCCGTGAGGCCGGCCAGCAAAGCAACAAACTTGTTCATACCCAAACCCCCTTCATACGCACAGTCCAGCTGCTGCCGGCATGATAGTCGAGATCACTGATCTCTACGACCGCGTTAACCCTGCTATTTCAGAACGTCTCTTTGGGGGACATTAACTATCCCTGTTGGCAGGCGACATCTGTTTTACTTGACCAAATCTGACACGAAGAGATCCAAGACCTCGGCCTCGGCCATCGTGGCGGCGGTCAGCAGGGACCGGTGGCACATTGCCGGATCACGTTCGAAGCAGAGCAAGGCGGGCGGCGTCTCGTCTACCATCGCGCGCAATGCGGCCACGTGGGCCCGCGCTTCGGGGAGTTCCGGCTGGCCCGCACGGACGCGCTTCAGCGTCGCGCGATCGCATGCGTCTCCTGCCCTTTGCGCGGGGAAACATCCTGTGCCACAGTCGTTTGCACAACAGGGGAATCGAAGGGAGGACGCTTTGGGGAAAGTTCCTGCCGCCAGTCTCGGCTCGGGAGCCTCCGCATCGGAAGGCGCGGATTTTTCACCACCGCAAGGGCCCTCGGCCTTTCAACGCGAACTCGACCGCGCTCGACGTCATCTCGCCCGGCTCGAAGCCGAAGACCGCCTCCGCCGCCGGCAGCCGGTGATCCTGGAGCAGCATCCCGGCTTCGACGAATCGCCGACGTTCGTGCGCGTCTGCAATCTGCTGATCTGGGCGATCGTGCTGCTGCCGGTCGTCCTGGCGGTGCTGGCGCTGGCCCGCCGCGTTGCCGGTTAGGCCCGCCGCCGCCCGACGTCCCACGCGATCAGCGCCTGGCCCAGGAAATAGAGCGACCACACGAGCAGGCTCGGCAGGATCGAGCCCGTGAGCGGACCCAGCCGCGCGAAGATCAGCAGGTCGGATACGGTGAACATCAGCGCGCCTGCCGCCGCCAGGCGAAAGCGACTCATTGCCGCGCAGGCGGCCATCGCCGCGACGCCGATGCCGTAAAGTGCCATGCCGGGCGCCGCGGCCGGATCGGCCGGCAGCATGGCCCCGGCGGCGCCGACCACAGGGACGAGCAGCAGCGGCCACCATCCGGCACCGGCCCGCCGGTTGCGCAGATACAGCGCGATCGCAACCAGGTGCCCGCACAGGAACACGGCTCCGCCCGGCGTCAGTGCCACTTCCAGCAGAACGTCGCCGGCCGCGCCGAGCGCCAGCACCGCGGTCAGCAGCCAGCCGTCCGCGCCCCGCGCCCGGCCGGCCGCCCAGAGCGCCAGCAACCCAACGCCGGCGCCTTTCCAGGCCAGCAGCAGCGCAGGATCGATCGCGAGGTGCGAGGCCGGCCAATAGCTCAGCCCCGCCGCCAGCGCCGCCAGGAATAATGCGTTCACCTTGCCTCCCCTCGTGCGCGCTCCTAATCGCCGCACGCGACATGGCAAGCTACGACATCCACATCATCGGCGGCGGACTGGCCGGTTCGGAGGCTGCTTGGCAGCTGGCGGAAGCGGGGCTTCGCGTGCGCCTGTCGGAAATGCGCGGCGTCGAGGGGACCCCCGCCCACCAGACCGACGGACTGGCGGAGCTGGTCTGCTCGAACAGCTTCCGCTCCGACGACGCCGACAGCAATGCGGTCGGCCTGCTGCATGCCGAGATGCGCGCGCTCGGCTCGCTGATCATGCGCGAGGGCGACGCCCACCGCGTGCCCGCCGGCTCCGCGCTCGCGGTCGATCGCGACGGCTTTTCGTCCGGCGTTACGGCGGCTCTGGCCGCCCACCCGAATGTCGAGATCGTGCGCGAGCGGATCGACGTCCTTCCCGCGTCCGGGCCGGTAATCGTCGCGACCGGGCCGCTGACGGCGGCGACGCTTGCGGCCTCGATCGGTGCCGCGACCGGGCGCGACAGCCTCGCCTTCTTCGATGCGATCGCGCCGATCGTCCACCGGGCCTCGATCGACATGGAGATCGCCTGGTTCCAGTCGCGCTGGGACAAGGGCGATGGCGACGACTACATCAACTGCCCGCTCGATCGGGACCAGTATCAGGCGTTCGTCCAGGGCCTGCTCGACGGCGAGAAGACCGAGTTCAAGGACTGGGAGCGCGACACGCCCTATTTCGAAGGCTGTATGCCGATCGAAGTCATGGCGTCGCGCGGGCCGGAGACGCTGCGCCACGGCCCGATGAAGCCGTTCGGCCTGCGCGATCCGCGCACCGGCGAGCGCCCTTACGCCGTCGTCCAGCTCCGCCAGGACAATGCACTCGGCACGCTGTGGAACATCGTAGGCTTCCAGACCAAGCTGAAACATGCCGAGCAGGTTCGGTTGTTCCGCACGATCCCCGGCCTCGAACGCGCGGAGTTCGCCCGACTCGGCGGCCTCCACCGCAACACGTTCATCCGCTCGCCCGAGCTGCTGGACGCGCAGCTCCGCCTCAAGAGCCGGCCGAACGTTCGCTTCGCCGGCCAGATCACCGGCTGCGAAGGCTATGTCGAAAGTGCCGCGATCGGCCTCATTGCCGGCCGCTTCGCCGCGGCGGAGCTGGCCGGCCACGCGCTGGAGTCGCCGCCGCCGACCACTGCGCTGGGCGCCCTGCTCGGCCACATCACCGGCGGCGCGGCGGCGGACAGCTACCAGCCGATGAACGTCAATTTCGGCCTGTTCCCGCCGCTGGAGACCGAAGCGAAGAAAGCGGAGCGCAAGCCGGCACTGACCTCGCGCGCGCGGCGGGATTTGGAGCGGTGGATGGCTAGCGATCAAGGTCCGTTCGCTTCGAGCGAAGTCGAGAAGCGCAGGCTCGACGTCGACAGTTTCTCGACTCCGCTCGAAACGAACGGAATACGTTAGCCCTCATCCTCCTCCCGCACGGCTGGCGGACAATCCGGCTTCGGCCGAGCCTTGCGCACCACGCGTGTCGTCGCGAACTCCGCGCGCGTCAGCGTTCTGGACTTGTCCGCGTCCGCGCCGGCGAATTTATCGGTCGTTTTCTTCGCCCATTCCTCGAAGCTCAACCGCCCGTCGCCATTCGCGTCCAGCCGCGCGAATGCCTTCTTCCGGTTCGCCAGATACTCGTCGGCGCTGACCAGCTCGTCGCGATCCTTGTCGTAGCGGTCGAAGCGCTTCTGCTCGCGGGTTCGCTCTTCGGCGGCGGGCGGCGGGGCACTCTCGCTGGCGGAGGTCGAGCGCGCGAGCGGCGGCGCAACGGCGGACAGCAGCGGGGCATTCTGTTGACCGCTGCTCCACCAGACAAAACCCGCGCCCGCCAGCAACAGCGCCGAGGCGACTCCCGCCACAAACCGCCACATACCCCCGCTCTCCCCTGTTTCGGCCAAGCTTAGGAGCGGCTAGCGACCGGTCAACCCCGCCAGCAGCGCGCGCGCAACCCGAGCCGGGGAGCCCTGCCGCCTCGGCCTGTCGATCCCACGCCGCGCATCCCGCCGGGCCAGCGACGCGAGCACTGCAAGCGCCCTGGGCAGCGGCCCCGGCGCATATCTCCGCGCGATCGACAGCGCTCGTTCGGCCGTGGCCCGGTCGCTGATCCGGAACGCGAGGTCGACCAGCGACCAGAGCTTGCCCGCGTCTATCGATCCGGCGGGATCGCCGCCGAGCAGGCCGCTCGCCGCCCGGAACAGCGTCCCGCCGCGCCCTTCCGCGTAGGACAGAAGCTGCTCCTCCTCCAACGGCAGCGGATCGAGCAGCACTTCCCAGCCGTCGATCAGCGGCAGCAATGCTGCCGGATCGATCGTTATAGCATCGGCAAGGGCGACCAGCACCGGATCGACCGGCCGCGCCTCGCGCAACGACCGCAACGCATCGTGCCACCAGGTCAGCCGCATTTGCCCGACTGCCGGGTTCTCGGTCCGGGCGACGATCGCGCCCATTTGCTCGTCGAGTGCCCACAGCGCGGCCAGCCCCGCACGCGCGTGAACGGGCGCGTAGGCCAGCGCCAGCGCGCGCTCCGGGTCGGCGGGCGCCGGGTCGGGGCTTTCCGCAATCGTCATGTCACCGGCCGTTAACCCTGTCCTTTCAGAGGCCTTTAGGCGTGTTGCCGCATAGGTCAGGCAAGTTCGCCCGAGGTGTACATGTTCGCGACCCGACGCAAATCGAAATCACGCCCTGGCTTCCTCCAGCGGCTGGCGCGCGACGTCGCCGGCAACACTGCCGCCATCATGGCGGCGGCGCTGCTTCCTCTCGCCGGCTTCACTGGCGCAGCGCTCGATACCGCCCGCCTCTATGTCGTCAAAGTCCGGTTGCAACAGTCTTGTGACGCGGGCGCCCTTGCCGGCCGCAAGATGATGACCGGGACATCGTTGACCGAAGACAACAAGACCCAGGCCAAGATCTTCTTCGACAACAATTTCAAGTCCGGCTGGTTCAAGACCAGCGATGTGTCGTTCGCGGCGTCCGACACGGACGACGGCCAGGTCAAGGGCACGGCTTCGGTCAAGGTGCCGGTGACGCTGATGAGCATCTTCGGCGCCGGGCCGACCACGCTCACCGTCACGTGCGAAGCGCGCAAGGAGATCGGCGACGTTGACGTGATGTTCGTGCTCGACACGACCGGATCGATGGTCTGCAACACCTCGGAATCATCGTGCACCCAGACGCCGATCGCGGTCGCGACGCCGGCCGGCACCCGCTACTATCTGCAGGAAAAGTCGGATTCGAAGATCAAGGCGCTGCGCAAGGCGGTCATGACCTTCTACGACACGCTGGCCGCTGCCGCCGATCCGAACTCGCGCATCCGATACGGTTTCGTCCCCTATTCCTCCGCGGCCAATGTCGGCCCGCTGCTGCCGGCTAACTACCTGGTCGACTCCGCCGAATACCAGACGCGCCATGTCGTCGGAGATTCCCCAAGCGGCAGCATCACGACCAACACCTACAACAAGACGGACAAAGCCACCTGTCTCGCCAGGGAGGGCCGCAGCGTCGCCTACCCGCAATATCCGGCGACCAAGTCGTGGATGTCCGACTGGCAAAGCGTGACCTCCGGCAGCGACAAGCCGGGCATCTGCACGATCAAGACGCAGGCGCAGATCCCGGTCTGGCGCTATGAGCCTTGGACGCTGGACGTGAGCCAGTACAAGACCGGCGCCAGCGTCCTTGACCCGACGCGCATCGACGGCACCACCTCGGCGTGGGACGGCTGCGTGGTCGAACGCAATACGGTGGGCAGCGCGACCTTCACGCAGGGCAATCTTCCGCCCGATCTCGACATCGATCTGCCGCCGACGAACAACGCGACCAAATGGCGCCCGGCCTGGATCGACGCGACCTATGACCGCCCGGACGCAGCGGCCGATGACAGCACGTCGGATTATTGGCCGAGCTCCTCCAGCGTCTTTCGCTCGCGCAATGTCGCCGAGCTGCTGAAGTCCGGCTATTATGTCTGCCCCAAGCGTGCGCAGCGTCTCGCCGAGATGACGCGCACTCAGGTCAGCAACTATGTGAACGCATCCGATTTCCGGGCGATCGGCGGTACCTACCACGATGCCGGCATGATCTGGGGCGCACGCTTCATCTCGCCCACGGGCATGTTTGCCGCCGACACCGACTGCCGCGCGAACCGCACCTGCGGCCGCCACATCATCCTGATGACCGATGGCGCGATGGCGCCCAACCATTGCATCTACGGCTATCAGGGCTTCGAGCGGCTTGAGGGGCGCGTGATGGGCTATAAGCCGGTCGGCACCTGCACCCGATATAACGACCAGACCTACGTCACCGGCCTGCCGGGCACCCTGGTCGATCGCCACAACGAGCGGCTGCAGGCGATCTGCACCCAGGCGAAGAACAAGGGCATTACCATCTGGGTCGTCGCCTACGCCCAGGCACTGACCGACGATATGAGGGACTGCGCGTCGAGTTCGGACACGGCAATCTATGCGCCGACCGACCAGAAGCTCGAGGACGCGTTCAAGCAGATCGCCGGCAAGATCGCAGAGCTGAGGATCTCGAAATGATGGGCCTCTCCCTCCTTGCGCGACTTCGGGATGACCAGCGCGGCTCGCCGATCGCCGAATTCGCCGTCGTCGCGCCGACGATGATGCTGCTGATCATGGGATCGATGGACCTGGCCTATAGCAGCTACGTCACTTCGGTGCTGGAAGGCGAGATCCAGAAGGCGTCGCGCGATTCCGGCATGGAAGGCAACGGCGACAAGCTCGCCGCGATCCAGGCCAGGGCCGAAAACCAGGTCCGCATCATCGTCAAGAACGCGACCTTCTCGCCGCTGCGCAAGAGCTACACCAGCTATCTTACGGCGAAGCCGGAACGCTTCACCGACACCAACGGCAATGGCCAGCGCGACGCCGGCGAATGCTTCGACGACGTCAACGCCAACGGCCAGTGGGATTCCGATCCGGGCAACGATGGCCAGGGCGGCCCGAACGATGTCGCAGCGTACACGATGCAGATGAGTTTCCCGCGGCTGTTCCCGCTGGCAGGAATGATCGGCCTGTCCTCGACCGAAACGATCACGGTCAAGACCTATCTGCGCAACCAGCCCTACAATGCGCAGAACATCCCGACGGTGAAGAATATATGCCCATGATCATGGCTTCGCCCTTCGCCTCGCTCCTGTCGCGCCTTCGGGATGACCTGAGCGGCCTTGCGCTGATCGAGTTCGCCTATGCCATGCCGGCGGTGATGGGGATGGGCATGTACGGCGTGGAGACGGCGAACCTGGCGCAGACCCATCTGCGCGTCAGCCAGGTCGCGCTGATGCTGGCCGACAACGCCTCGCGCGCTGGTGTCGACGCATCGGGGGGCACGATCCAGCAGTTGCGCGAGATCGACATCAATGACGTGATGCAGGGCGTGCGCCTGCAAGGCGCGCGCGTCGACCTTGCCAACAAGGGCCGGGTGACCCTGTCGAGCCTGGAGACCAATGCCGATGGCGGCCAGTGGATTCACTGGCAGCGCTGCCTGGGCGTGATGCGCGGCGCCGGTTGGGATTCCAGCTACGGCAAGGAAGGCGACGGCAAGACCGGCACCGGCTTCGCCGGCATGGGTCGCGCGGGCTCCGAAGTGAAGGCGCCGGAAGGCGAGGCGGTGATCTTCGTCGAGGTCAATTACCAGTACAAGCCGCTGTTCGGCACCTGGCTGATCGGATCGCCCCGCATCCAGTACACGGCGTCTTATATGGTCCGCGACAAGCGCGACCTGATGGGCAACGCCGGCAAGGGCATCTACGATCCGTCTCCGTCGGTCGGGGCAGCCAAGCTCACCTGCGACAAATATACGGCCTAGAGCGCGCGATGCGGTCAGTCTGACCTGTCATTGCGAGCCGAGCGAAGCAATCCACCCATGGCGGCAATGGATTGCTTCGTCGCTGTCGCTCCTCGCGATGACGCTGTTCCCCTTACCGGTAGCACACCTTCTTCGCCGCCTCGACGACCCGCGCGGTGTCGACCAGCGCCGCTTTCTCCAGGTTCGCCGCATAGGGCAGCGGCACGTCCCGGTTGGTGACGCGCAGCACCGGCGCGTCGAGGTCGTCGAAGCCCTGCTCCATCGCCACTGCCGCGATTTCGCTTGAGATCGAGCAGATCGGCCAGCCTTCCTCGACCACGACCATGCGGTTGGTCTTGGCCAGGCTTTTCAGCACCGTTTCCGTGTCGAGCGGCCGCAGCGTGCGCAGGTCGACCACTTCGGCATCGATCCCCTCGCCCGCCAACTGCTCGGCCGCTTCCAGCGCGACGCCGACGCCGATCGAATAGCTGACCAGGGTCACGTCCTTGCCCGGCTTCATGATCCGCGCCTTGCCGATCGGCAGCACGAAATCATCGAGCTTCGGCACGTCGAAGCTGCGGCCGTACAGCAGCTCGTTTTCCAGGAACACGACCGGGTCTTCGCTGCGGATCGCCGCCTTCAGCAGGCCTTTCGCGTCCGCCGCGTCGTAGGGCGAGATGACGACCAGCCCCGGCACGCTCGCATACCAGGGGGCGAAATTCTGGCTGTGCTGCGCGGCGACGCGCGACGCCGCGCCGTTCGGGCCGCGGAACACGATCGGGCAGCGCATCTGACCGCCGGACATATAATTGGTCTTCGCGGCCGAGTTGATGATGTGGTCGATCGCCTGCATCGCGAAGTTGAACGTCATGAACTCGACGATCGGACGCAGGCCGCCCATCGCCGCGCCGGTGCCGACACCGGCAAAGCCATATTCCGTGATCGGCGTATCGATCACCCGCTTCGGCCCGAACTCGTCGAGCAGGCCTTGCGTGACCTTGTAGGCGCCTTGGTACTCGGCGACTTCCTCGCCCATCACGAAGATGCGCTCGTCCTTGCGCATTTCCTCGGCCATCCCGTCGCGCAGCGCCTCGCGGACCGTCGTGCGCACCATCTCGGTGCCGGCGGGCACTTCCGCCTCGGCGACGGTCGCGTCATGCGTCGCCGCCTCGAACAGCTTGCGCGCGCCGGTTTCGACCTTCTTCGGCTCAGGCGTCGGCTCGGTCTTCTGTTCCGCCGGCTCGGCCTTCTCGGACTTGGGCGGCGAAGCCGATGGCGCGCTCTCGCCCTCGCCCTCGCCCTCGCCGGTCAGCGTCGCGATCACGGTGCCGACCTTCACGCCGTCCGTGCCTTCCGCCACCAGAATTTCCGCGACCGTGCCTTCGTCGACCGCCTCGAACTCCATCGTCGCCTTGTCGGTCTCGATCTCGGCCAGGATGTCGCCCGATTTCACGGTGTCGCCCGGCTTCACCAGCCATTTGGCGAGCGTGCCCTCCTCCATGGTCGGGGAGAGGGCCGGCATTTTCAGTTCGATCGCCATCAGTAGGTTTCCACCAGCACGTCGGTATAGAGTTCGTCGAGCGCGGGCTCGGGCGAGGTTTCGGCGAAGTCCGCCGACTCGTTGACGATGCGCCGGATGTCCTTGTCGATCTCCTTCAGCTCCGCTTCACCGACGCCCATCTTCTCCAACTCGCGCGCGGCGTGGTCGATCGGATCGGATTTCTCGCGCACCGCCTGCACTTCCTCGCGGCTGCGATACTTGGCCGGGTCGGACATGGAATGGCCGCGATAGCGATAGGTCTTCATCTCCAGGATGATCGGGCCCTTACCCGCGCGCACCCATTCGGCCGCCGTCTCGCCGGCGCCGCGGCAGGCGAGCACGTCCATGCCGTCAACCTGGATGCCGGGAATGCGGAAGCTCTCGCCGCGGCGGTAGAGCTGGTCCTCGGCGGAGGCACGATTGATGCTGGTGCCCATCGCATACTGGTTGTTTTCGATCACGAAGATGATCGGCAGCTTCCAGAGCTCCGCCATGTTGAAGCTCTCATAGACCTGGCCCTGGTTCGCGGCGCCGTCGCCGAAATAGGCCATGCACAGCCCGCCATCGTCGGCATATTTGTGCTTGAAGGCGAGGCCGGTGCCCAGGCTCACCTGCGCGCCGACGATGCCGTGGCCGCCATAGAATCGGTGGTCGACCGAGAACATGTGCATCGACCCGCCCTTGCCGCGGCTGATGCCGGCCTCGCGGCCCGTCAGCTCGGCCATGATCACGTTCGGGTTTATGCCATAAGCAAGCATATGCCCATGGTCGCGATAGCCGGTGATGACGCTGTCGTGACCGCCCTTCAGCGCCGACTGCAGGCCAACCGCGACGGCTTCCTGGCCGATATAAAGATGGCAGAAGCCGCCGATCAGGCCCAGGCCATATAGCTGCCCCGCCTTCTCCTCGAAGCGGCGGATCAGCAGCATCTGCCGGTACATTTCCAGCAGCTCGTCCTTGCTCGCCTGATAGCGCTGCGGCTCCGGCGGGCGTTCGCGATTCGGTGTTGCGGGCGGCGCGCTTGCGGGCGCCTTGGGCTTTGCGGCTCGTGCCAAGGTAATGACCCCTTGATGGGTGAGGATTTGGGGTGCCTATAGGCCCGGTTCGTCGGGCTTCGCAACCGATGGAAAGCCCCTGCCCCGGCGCGAAGGCCGCGCGCCTATCTGGCCGGGTCGGCCTGGTCCATCGGGATGATGATCTCGTCGGGATGGGCATAGCCCAGCCGCTCGCGGATCAACTCGTCGGCAAGGTCGGGATTGGCCTTGCGCGGATCGAGCAGGCTGACGCGATTGGCGATCACCTTCTTCTGCGCCTCGAGCCCGGCCAGCTCCGTCTGTTTCCTGTCGAGCTGGTGGCGATAGTCGCCCCAGGCGATCACGCCATTGGGGCCTGCCAGCGCATAGCCGCCGAAAAAGGCGATCACGAGCAGCGCTGCGGCCGGCCCTGCCGCCCGCTTCACCAGATCCCAGACTGTGCGGTGCTTCGCCATCAAGGTCCTTGAATCACAGCGGAGTCGCCGGATCAACCCGCTTTTCGCAATTATCACCGGATCAGTTCGACTTTCACGTTTGCCGCGTCCGCGATCGAGGCCCAGCTTTGGTCCGCGCTCACAGCGACAAGACCTCGGCGCCGCGCGATGGCCAGGCAGAACCGATCGCCCAGAGACAGTTCTGCCATGCGCTGAACCTCTCCAGCAGCCCAGCGGACCGACCATCCACTTCGTCGATCGGCACCACACGGAAATCCTGGCTTTCGAGGGCTGCGTTGATGATCTCGTCCGAGTGACGGAGGCGAACCAGTCGCCTCACGACTTCAGCGAGATTCACCGACGTGATCCCTGCCCCATCCGTGAACTCGACGACGCGAGCAGCCCCGGTTTCGTTCAGCAGCGGCACGAGTGCAGCTGAAGCGTCCAGGAGATATTCACTCGTCGCCCCACATCTGGCGACGCTCTCGCAGGAAACCATCGAGCGCCCCAAGATCCCGCGTATTTCCGGAGAGGATGGCGCGTGTCCTGGCCCAACGCTCTGCCGCCGACAGCCTCTGTTCGGGTTCGTACAATGCGCCGGATGTAAGCGATCCCGCTTCCGCGATCGGAGCTCGACGGGTGCCCTTGGCGCTGCGCATCGACTTTCAACCATAGCGCGGGAGAACTTCCGCCGTCCAACGGCCAACATGCTGCCGCTCGGGATCGGAAAGATCGAGATTGGCGGCCCTAGATGCCGCTGCAGCGCTTCCACAGGGGGCTTCTGATTGGGTGCCCGCAGCATTTCGGCCACGACAGCATGGTCGGAGAACAGGTCTTGCACGATCCGGCCCGCACGACTGCGCTTGAATTCGTCGAGGTTCGTCAGCCGCCTCCATAACGTAGTCGCCTATATACGTTGTGGGGGGGCTAAACATCAAACCCGGAATACGTTCCTGCCTGCGTATTTCGCCTGGGCGCCCAGCTGTTCCTCGATCCGGATCAACTGGTTGTACTTGGCCAACCGGTCGGATCGGGCGAGACTGCCGGTCTTGATCTGTCCGCAATTGGTGGCGACGGCGAGGTCGGCGATCGTCGCGTCCTCGGTCTCGCCGGAACGGTGCGATATCACCGCGGTGTAGCCGGCGCGCTGCGCGGTCGCGACCGCCTCCAGCGTCTCGGAAAGCGTGCCGATCTGGTTGACTTTGACCAGCAGCGAGTTCGCCAAGCCCTGCTTGATGCCGTCCGCCAGCCGCTTCGGATTGGTCACGAACAGATCGTCGCCGACCAGCTGGACCTTGGCGCCCAGCCGCTCGGTCAATGCTTTCCAACCGGCATAATCGTCCTCGGCCATGCCGTCCTCGATCGACCGGATCGGATAGTTCGCGCAAAGCTCGGCCAGATAGTCGACCATCTGGTCACTCGAGAGCGCCCGCCCCTCCCCTTCCAGCGCATATTGCCCGCCTTTGTAGAACTCGGTCGCCGCGCAATCGAGCGCGAGCACCACGTCCTCGCCTGGCCTGTACCCGGCTTGCTCGATCGATCGCATGATGAAGTCGAGCGCCTCCGCCGGCGAAGCGAGGTTCGGCGCGAAGCCGCCTTCGTCTCCCACCGCCGTCGCCAGGCCGCGCTCGTGCAGGCCCTTCTTCAGCGTATGGAAGATTTCCGAACCCCAGCGCACCGCTTCGGCGATGTTCTCGGCGCCGACCGGCATCACCATGAATTCCTGAAAGTCGATCGGGTTGTCGGCATGGGCGCCGCCATTGACAATGTTCATCATCGGCACCGGCAGCAGATGGGCCGACACGCCGCCGACATAGCGGTAGAGCGGCAGACCGCTCGCTTCCGCCGCCGCCTTGACGACCGCAAGGCTGACGCCCAGGATCGCGTTCGCGCCCAGCCGCGACTTGTTGTCGGTCCCGTCGAGCGCGATCATCTGCGCGTCGATATCCGCCTGGTCCTCTGCCTCGAGGCCCAGGATGTTCTCGGCGATTTCGCCGTTGACCGCGCGCACCGCTTCCTCGACGCCCTTGCCCAGCCAGCGCTTCGGATCGCCGTCGCGTTTTTCGACCGCTTCAAACGCGCCCGTCGACGCCCCCGACGGCACCGCCGCGCGGCCGAAGCTACCGTCCTCCAGGCTCACATCGACCTCCACCGTCGGGTTGCCCCGGCTGTCGAGAATCTGGCGCGCGTGAATGTCGATGATTGCGGTCATGAAACGGTCTTCCTACATCGTTTCGGGATCGGAGCCGCCCCTATCGGCGCGAATGCCGGAAGGCAATCGGCGGCCCCGATGCCGTGGAACCGCGTCGCCGGAGCGATTGTTCTGGAGGCGAACAGGATTGGCGTTTGGAAAGGGATGCGCGATGACCGATGTGAGCCAGGCGAACGACGGCGAGACGCGGCAGGGTGGCGCGGGCGATGGCGGCGGCGAAACCACCGCCGAGAAGTTCAAGAGCCAGTTCGCCTCCTTCAAGTCGCAGGCCAGCGACAAGGCGCGCGACTATGCGGGCCAGGGCGTGAACCGCGCGACCGACGCGCTGGACGAGGCCGCCAGGTTCCTCGAGGACACAGCCCGCTCGGTCGAGGAGAAGCTCGGGCCGCAATATGGCCGCTATGGCTTCTCCGCCGCGGAGAGCGTGTCCGGCTTCGCGGATCAGTTGCGCGGCAAGGACATTGACGAGCTGACCGAGGACGTGCGGAGCTTCGTGCGCAAGAGCCCGGCGATCGCGATCGGCGCCGCGGTCGGCGTCGGCTTTGTCCTGGCGCGACTCGCCAAGGCCGGCATGGGCTTCGAGGCGAACGAAAGCGGCGGCAGTGCCAGGAGCGGGCCTTCGGCCGCCCCGGCCGGTCCGGTCGGCGCGCCCGCAACCAGCCAGGCCGCCAACGAGGACACGGCCGTCAATCCCACCTTCCCGGCCTGAGCGCCGCGATGAACGGGGACGTGCCAATCGGGCAATTGTTCAGCCAGCTTGTCGACGACGGCAAGCGCTATGCGCGCGCCGAAGTCGAGCTCTACAAGGCAAAGGCCGCCGACAAAGCGCAGCCGGTCAAGCGCGCGGCGATCTATGGCGGCATCGCGCTGACCCTTGCGCTGTCCGCCGTCACGGCCCTGCTGGTCGGGCTGATCCTGGCGCTCCAGACGCTGGTCGGCCCGCTCGCCGCGACGCTGATCGTCGTGCTGGTGACGCTGATCCTCGCCGGCGGTCTCGGCTATCTCGCCTACAAGCAGGTGCTGGAGGCGCGGCGATGAGCAAGGCCGAGATCCACGCCAGGGAGGCCGAGGCCGCCCAAGCGCGCGACAAGCTGATGGGAACGCTGCACGAGCTGCAGCACCGGCTGAGCCCGAAGACGATCGTCACCGACGTCAAGGAAAAGGCCAAGGAGAAGGCGGAGGGCGTCAAGACCGCGGCCAAGGAAGGCGCGGTTCAGGCGGCGACCCATCCCTCCACGGTCGCCGCGATTACGGTGCCGATCCTCGTCTATCTCTTCCGCAAGCCGATTGCGCGCGGGCTGGGAATGCTGCTCGGCCGCGATGCGCGTGACCAGGAGCCACAACCCTATCAGGAAGCGCGGGCACCTGCTCCGCTTCCGCCCGAACCGGTCCGGGCCCGCCCCAAGGCCCCGGCAGAACAAGGAGCATGATGATGGCGAGCCCCAATCAGAACAACCAGAGCACCGCTCGCGCCGGCGGCATCCGCGGACGCGCGTCCGAAGCCGGCGACCGGATCGGCAGCGGCATCGACACGGCTCCGCTCGCCGCGTTGGCCGCGGGCGTCGTGGCGGGCGCGGTGGCCGGCGCGCTCCTCCCCCGCACCGAACGCGAAACCGAGGTGCTGGGCCCAATCGGCAGCAGGATCGGCCAGGCCGCCGCCGAAGCCGCGAAGGCCGCGCGCGACGCCGGCAAGCAGGAGCTCGGGATCCTGACCGACAACAAGTCGCCGATGGAAGCGATCGTCGACAAGGCGATGGACGCGGTCAGCGCCGCCGGGTCCGCGGCCGGCAGCGCCGCTGCCTCGACGGTCAAGGGCAAGCAGGAAGCCTGACCGGCTTGCCCCTGCGGCAGGCGAGGGTTAGGGCCCACGCCCATGAGCAAGATGCACCTGGTATTCGGAGGCCGCGTGAAGGACCCGCGCGGCCTTGATTTCGTCGACCTGAAGAACATCGACATCGTCGGCATCTATCCCGACTATAAGAGCGCGGAAACCGCCTGGCGCGGTGCTGCCCAGCGCACCGTCGACGATGCCGAGATGAAATACGTCGTCGTCCATCTCCACCGCCTGCTGGAGCCGGACGTCCCGCCCGCCTGAGCTCAGGCCTTTCGGTAGCGCCAGAGCAGCAGCGGGCGCGCCAGCGCCAGGCCCGCGACGAAGCCGCCGATATGGGCGAAGATCGCGACCTGCACGCCGCCCAGCGCCGCCATCCCGATCAGCGCCTGGACGAAGATCCACGCCGAGGCGAGCCACAGCACGCGCACCGCATAGCCGGACAGCGGACCGATGCCGCGCGTGCGGTCGCGCCCGAAGAAGAGGGCATAGGCGCCGAACGTCGCGGAGATCGCGCCGCTCGCACCGACCATCGGCACGGTCGAGGTCGGGTCCATCGACCAGTGCAGCAGGGCCGCCGCATAGGCGCCGACGATATACAGGATAAGGCTCGCGCCCCCGCCGATGACGCTTTCGACGAAGCGGCCGACGAACACGAACATCAGCAGGTTGAAGCCGATGTGCAGCAGCCCGGCGTGGACGAGAGTCGCGCTGAGCGGGGTCAGCCACACCGGCACCGCGCCGGGGACTTGTACCAGTCCTGACACTCGCGCGGGGATGAAGCCCCCCTTCAGCGACGCGACGTCCAGCCAGCCGGCGATCCACAACAGGAAAAATGCCGCCGCGGTCGCGATCGCGATCCCTTGCGTCACCTTGCCTTCAGGCAATTCCGGCATTCTCTAGCCCGTTCGTTTCGAGCGAAGTCGGGAAATCAGATGAACTCGATCTTGGAGACGAGATAATAGCGGTCGCCCGACGGCACCGTCACTTCGACTTCGTCCTCGACCCGCCGGCCGATCAGCGCGCGTCCGAGCGGCGAGTTGTACGAGATCCGGCCCAGCTTCGCATCGGCCTCGGTCTCGCCGACAATCTGGTAGCGGACCGGCTTGTCGTCCTCATCGAGCAGGGTCACGGTCGCGCCGAACACGACCTTGTCGCCGGAAAGCTCCTTCGGATCGATGATCTGGGCCCGGCTCATCCGGTCCTCAAGCTGCGCGATCGCCGCTTCGATCTGGCCCTGGCGTTCCTTGGCCGCGTGATATTCGGCGTTCTCGGACAGGTCGCCATGCGCGCGCGCTTCCTCGATCGCATCGACGATCTGGGGCCGTTCCTCTTTCAGCCGCTTCAGATCCGCCTGCAGCTTCTGATAGCCCTCGGCCAGCATCGGCATCTTGTCGACGGTCGCCATTCATCCACCCTTCGTCAAAAACCTGGCCGCCCGGCGGCCCATTTTCGGACCGCCTACCCACTCGATCGGATTGTCGGGAAGGTCAGGCGTGCGGCTGTGAATAGTAAGATTGCAGCGATCGCACTTCAAGAGGCCGCGCGCGGAGCGCCTTGATCGCCTGCGCCGCCGCCGCGCTCGCCGCCGCAGTGGTGAAATAGGGGATTTTCCCGTTCACCGCCGAGGCGCGGATGCTCGCCGAATCCTTCAACGACTGCCAGCCTTCGGTCGTGTTGAAGATCAGGTCCACCTTGCCGTCCTTGATCCGGTCGACGATGTGCGGCCGGCCCTGGGCCACCTTGTTGACGCGCTCCAGCGGAACCCCGGCCGCTTCCAGATAGTCGGCCGTCCCGCCGGTCGCGACCACCGAATAGCCCATCGCGACCAGCTCCTTGACCGGCTCAACGATCGCCGGCTTGTCGCTGTCCTTGACCGACACGAACAGGCAGCCGCCCTGCGGCAGCGTCATGCCCGCACCGATCTGCGACTTGGCAAAAGCGGTCGCGAAATCGCCATCGATCCCCATCACTTCGCCGGTCGACTTCATCTCCGGCGAGAGCACCGGATCGACGCCGGCGAAGCGCGCGAACGGGAACACGGCTTCCTTGACCGCGATATGGCCGGTCGGGCGGTTGACCGGCGGCAGGTTCGCCAGCTTCTCGCCCGCCATCACCCGCGCGGCGAGCTTGGCGATCGGCGTGCCGACCGCTTTAGCGACGAACGGCACGGTGCGGCTGGCGCGGGGGTTGACCTCTATCAGATAGACCTGACCATCCTTGACCGCGAACTGGACGTTCATCAGGCCCTTGACCTTAAGCGCCCGGGCCAGCGCCTCGGTCTGCCGCTCGATCTCGGCGACGATCTCCGGCGGCAGCGAATAGGGCGGCAGCGAGCAGGCGCTGTCGCCGGAATGGACGCCGGCCTCCTCGATATGCTGCATGACGCCGGTGACGACGACCTGGTCGCCGTCGGCGATCGCGTCGACGTCGACCTCGATCGCGTCGCGCAGATAGCGGTCGATCAGCACCGGGCTGTCGCCGGATACCTGCACCGCCGTCGCGATATAGGCGTCGAGCTGCGCTTCGCCGTCGACGATCTCCATCGCCCGCCCGCCGAGCACATAGGAGGGGCGGATCAGCACGGGGTAGCCGATGCGGTTGGCGACCGCGATAGCTTCCTCGCGGCTGCGCGCGATGCCGTTTTCCGGCTGCTTGAGGCCGAGCTTGTTGACCAGCTTCGCGAACCGCTCGCGGTCCTCGGCCAGGTCGATCGCGTCGGGGCTGGTGCCGAGAATCGGGATGCCGGCATCCTCCAGCGCCTGCGCCAGCTTCAAGGGCGTCTGCCCGCCGAACTGGACGATCACGCCGACCAACTCGCCGCGCGATTTCTCGACATGCAGGATCTCCAGCACATCCTCGGCGGTCAGCGGCTCGAAATACAGCCGGTCCGACGTGTCATAGTCGGTCGAGACCGTCTCCGGGTTGCAGTTGATCATGATCGTCTCGAACCCCGCCTCGCGCAGCGCGAAACAGGCATGGACGCAGCAATAGTCGAACTCGATTCCCTGCCCGATCCGGTTGGGCCCGCCGCCAAGGATCACGATCTTCTTGCGGCCGGAGGGATTGGACTCGTCCTCCGGCGCGCCGAAGCTCGGCGCCTCGTAGGTCGAATACATATACGGCGTCTTCGCCTCGAACTCGGCGGCGCAGGTGTCGATGCGCTTGAACACCGGCCGGACGCCCAGCCGATGCCGGAGCGCGCGGACGTCGTCCTCGGTCACGCCCCCCGTCATCGCCTTCACCGCTTCGCCGATAAGCCCGGAACTCTTTCCGAACGCGCGTCGCGTGCCCGGCTGCAGGTTCGCCGATCGCAGCGCCAGGAACGCCAGCCTTTTGTCCGAAAAGCCCATCGCCTTCAGCCGCCGCATCTCCGCCGCATCGCGCGGCAGCCCGTCGCGGCACACCTGCTCCTCGGCTTCGACGATCTCCGCCAGCCGTTCCAGGAACCAGGGATCATATTTAGCGACCGCGTGGACCTCGGCGACGCTCAGTCCTTCCCGCAGCGCCTGCGCCGCCACCAGCAGCCGGTCCGGCGTCGGCCGGGCGAGCGCGGCCAGGATATCCTCCTTCGGCGCGCCTGCCAGCGTGTCGACGATGTTGAGGCCCGAAAGCCCCGTCTCCAGCCCGCGCAGCGCCTTCTGCAGGCTTTCATGGAAGTTGCGGCCGATCGCCATCACCTCGCCCACCGACTTCATCATCGTGGAAAGGTGCGGGTCCGACCCCTTGAACTTCTCGAACGCGAAGCGCGGGATTTTG
The DNA here is from genome assembly GCF_009753715.1 of Sphingomonas horti. GTDB lineage: Bacteria > Pseudomonadota > Alphaproteobacteria > Sphingomonadales > Sphingomonadaceae > Sphingomonas_B > Sphingomonas_B horti. Next base: position 28,906 of record NZ_WQMS01000001.1, read on the forward strand.
GTGACGATATAGTCGATCGTCGGCTCGAAGCTGGCCGGCGTCGCGCCGGTGATGTCGTTGTCGATCTCGTCGAGCGTATAGCCGACCGCCAGCTTCGCCGCGACCTTGGCGATCGGGAAGCCGGTCGCCTTGGACGCGAGCGCCGACGACCGCGACACACGCGGGTTCATCTCAATCACGACCAGCCGCCCGTCCTTCGGATTGACCGCGAACTGGACGTTGGAACCGCCTGTTTCGACGCCGATTTCGCGCAGGCAAGCGATGCTCGCGTTGCGCATCACCTGATATTCCTTGTCGGTCAGCGTCAGCGCCGGCGCGACGGTGATCGAGTCGCCGGTATGGACGCCCATCGGGTCCACATTTTCGATCGAGCAGATGATGATGGCGTTGTCGGCGCGGTCGCGCACGACTTCCATCTCATATTCCTTCCAGCCGAGCACCGATTCCTCGATCAGCACCTCGGTGGTGGGCGATGCGTCGAGGCCGCCGGTGACGATCTCGACGAATTCCTCGCGGTTATAGGCGATGCCGCCGCCGGTGCCGCCCAGCGTGAAGCTCGGCCGGATGATCGCCGGCAGCCCGACAAGCTCCAGCGCGCCCATCGCTCCCTCGATCGAGTGCGCGATTTGGGATCGCGGCGATTCCAGCCCGATCTTGTCCATCGCCTCGCGGAATTTCAGCCGGTCCTCGGCCTTGTCGATCGCGTCGGCATCGGCGCCGATCATCGTCACGCCGAACCGGTCGAGCGTGCCGTCACGGAACAGCGCCAGCGCGGTGTTCAGCGCCGTCTGCCCGCCCATCGTCGGCAGGATCGCGTCGGGCCGCTCCTTCTCGATGATCTTGGCGACGATCTCCGGGGTGATCGGCTCGATATAGGTCGCGTCTGCAAACTCCGGATCGGTCATGATCGACGCCGGATTGGAGTTGACCAGCACGATCCGATAGCCCTCGGCCTTCAGCGCCTTGGCCGCCTGTGTCCCCGAATAATCGAACTCCGCCGCCTGCCCGATGACGATCGGGCCAGCGCCGATGATGAGGATGGAGGAAATGTCGGTGCGTTTGGGCATAATTATCTTGCGTCTCTGGGAGCGACCACGAAGCGGACGGTCAGGCAACCAACAAGGCGGCGATCACTGCGCCGAGTGCTGCGCTTCTTTGACTGAATGGTCTGTGAAATGATCTGATTGGCAAAAGGCGCTGATCGGGCCTTCAGGAACAGAAATCCCGAACAAGGGCCGCTGGCGCACTCGATGATATCGGGTTCATCCTGCTCATCGACGCGAGTCACATGTCGATAGCTGAGGCCATTTTCTCGCGCGAACCCGACATTCTGTGAATAGCAGTCACCAGTAGCATAGACGAGGACACCCGGATCGACGGCTTGCGCTTGAGCACATCCTGCCGAAGCAAAGGCGAAGACGCTTAGAACAATCCTCACCCAAGCATCCCCACGAACTTCTCGAACAAGTAACAGCTATCCTGTGGCCCCGGGCTCGCCTCCGGGTGATATTGCACGCTGAACGCCGGGTGGTCGGTCAGCTCCAGCCCGCAGTTGCTGCCATCGAACAGCGACACGTGAGTCTCGCGCGCATTTTCCGGCAGGGTTTCGCGTTCGACCGCGAAGCCGTGGTTCATGCTGGTGATCTCGACGCGGCCGTCCTCCAGCCGCTTGACCGGGTGGTTGGCGCCGCGATGCCCCTGGAACATCTTGGTCGTCTTCGCCCCGATCGCGAGCGCGAGGAGCTGGTGGCCAAGGCAGATGCCGAACAGTGGCTTGTCAGTTTCCAGCATCTTCTGGATGACGGGCACCGCGTATTCAGCGGTCGCGGCCGGATCGCCGGGGCCGTTCGACAAAAAGAAGCCGTCCGGGCTTTGCGCCATCACGTCGTCGAACGTCGCGGTGGCGGGGAGGACGGTGACGCGCGCGCCGGCTTTCACCAGGTTGCGGAAGATGTTGTGTTTGGAGCCATAGTCGATGGCGACGACGTGGGGCACGTTCCCCTCCCGCTTGCGGGAGGGGCTAGGGGTGGGAACAGCCTTTAGGTCCGCGCGGGATTCAGGCGCCTGCCCACCCCCGGCCCCTCCCGCAAGCGGGAGGGGAGAAGTGTACCCGCTCCCCAGCTCCCAAACCCCGCCTTCCCAGCCGTGATGCGCCTCGCAAGACACTTCCTTCGCCAGGTCCATTCCCTCCAGCCCCGGCCAGGCGCGCGCTTTCGCCAGCAGCGCCTCAACGTCGAACCGGCCGTCGGCGCGATAGGCAATCACCCCGTTCGGCGCCCCGCCTTCGCGAATCCGACGCGTCAGCGCGCGCGTGTCCACGCCCGCCAGCCCGATCTTCCCGCGCGCCTTCAGCCAGGAGTCGAACCCCTCGGCCGCGCGGAAATTGGAGGGTGCGGTCACGTCCTCGCGGACGATGCAGCCCAGCGCATGGGCGTGGTTCGCTTCCACATCCTCATGGTTCGCGCCGACATTGCCGATGTGCGGAAAGGTGAAAGTGATGATCTGCCCTTCGAACGAAGGGTCGGTCATGATTTCCTGGTAACCGGTGATCGCGGTGTGGAAGCACACTTCGCCCACCGCCTCGCCTTCCGCGCCGAATCCGCGGCCCCAGATCACATCGCCGGAGGCCAACACCAATACCCCCGTCGCTCCTTCGGGTGCGCGCGTGGGGGTGGCGTCGGCCATGATCGGCAGGCTCCTTTGCAGGGTTGGCAGCGATGTCGCTAAGGCTTGGCAGCTAGGCGTGTGGCCCCGGCCGGTCAACCTGCTAAACGGCGAAAATGATTCGAGACGACATCAAAGCCGCACTGGTCACCGCGATGAAGGGCGGCGACAAACAGACCACCGCCACGATCCGCCTGATCCAGGCCGCGATCAAGAACCGCGACATCGAAGCCCGCACCGGCAAGGCCCCGGACGACGACGTGCTGGTGTCGGAGGTGCTGCAGAAGATGGTCAAACAGCGCCGCGAATCGATCACGATGTACGAACAAGGCGGTCGTCCGGAGCTGGCGTCGGCGGAGGCCGGGGAAGTGGCCGTGATCGAACGCTTCCTGCCCAAGATGATGGACGAAGCCGAGACGAAGGCGGCCATCGAGGCGATCAAGGCGGAAATCGGCGCGTCCAGCGTCAAGGACATGGGCCGCGTCATGGCCGAGCTGAAGACCCGCCACGCGGGCAAGCTGGACATGAGCAAGGCATCCGGGCTGGTGAAGGGGGCTTTGGCGTAAAGCGCATAACGACTCCCCTCCCGCTTGCGGGAGGGGCTGGGGGTGGGATCATGCCTAAATGGCGCAGGCGCAATACGGAAAGGGCACGGCAGCTCCGCCGCGAAGCCACCCCGGCTGAACGCCACCTTTGGCAGTACCTCAACAAGAGCCAGCTCGACGGCTTCAAGTTCAGTCGCCAGATGCAGATTGGCCCCTTCTATTGCGATCTGCTCTGCCGGACGGAGGGCCTGGCGATTGAGCTCGACGGGTTCAGCCACGACATCCAGCCCGGCAAGGACAAGTGGCGGGACCGCATTCTCGCGGAATATGGGATTCGCGTGCTCCGGTTCACCAACGAGGACGTATTTCAACATACGGAAGGCGCGCTGATTGAGATCAGGCGCGCTTTAGGCTCGGGCCCGCCCCCGGCCCCTCCCGCAAGCGGGAGGGGAGAAGAGTGAGCCTCTCCCCCGCCTTCCTCGACGAGCTCCGCACGCGCACCCTGCTGTCCGCGCTCGTTGCGAAAACCGTGAAGCTTCAGCGCAAGGGGCGCGAGTTCGCGGCCTGCTGCCCGTTCCACAACGAGAAGACGCCCAGCTTCTACGTCAACGACGAGAAGGGCTTCTACCATTGCTTCGGCTGCGGCGCGCATGGCGATGCGATCCGCTGGATGACGGACCAGCGCGGCCTGCCCTTCATCGATGCTGTGAAGGAACTCGCTCAGGCGGCCGGCATGGAACTTCCCGCTCCGGACGCCCGCGAGGCGGCACGGGCGGAACGCGCCAGGTCGTTGCACGACGTGATGGCGGCGGCGGCGGCGTGGTTCGAGGAACAATATAACGGCCTGCCGGGCGCGGCCGCGCGCGCCTATGTCGAAAGGCGCGGCATCACCGACGCGACGCGCAAGGCTTTCGCTCTGGGCTATGCGCCGGACTCAAAGACCGGCCTCCGGCGCGCGCTCGCCAAATTCGGCGACGCGATGCTGGTCGAGGCCGGGCTGCTGATCGAAGTCGAAGGCAAGGAGCCGTACGACCGCTTCCGCGACCGGCTGATGATCCCGATCCGCGATCCCCGCGGCCGCGTGATCGCGTTCGGCGGGCGGATCATCGGCCAGGGCGAACCCAAGTACCTCAACTCCCCCGACACCCCGCTCTTCGACAAGGGCCGCACGCTCTACAATCTTGACTGCGCCGCGCCGGCCGCGCGCAAGTCCGGGCGGATGATCGTGGTCGAAGGCTATCTCGACGTGATCGCCCTCGCCCAGGCCGGCATCGAGGAAGCCGTTGCCCCGCTCGGCACCGCGCTCACCGAATTCCAGATCGAGCGGCTGTGGCGGCAGGTCGACGCGCCTTTGCTCTGCTTCGACGGCGACGCCGCCGGGCAGAAAGCCGCCTTCCGCGCTGCGATCCGCGCCCTGCCCGGCCTCGCCCCTGGCCGGAGCCTCTCCTTCCTGACCCTGCCCTCAGGCCAGGACCCGGACGACCTCGTCCGCTCCGGCGGCGCGCGCGCGTTCGAAAGCCTCGCCGCTGCGCCCGAGCCTTTGGTCGATCGCCTCTGGAACCACGAGCTCGCCGAGCCGCTCGCCACGCCCGAGCAGCGCGCAGGTCTCCGCAAGCGGCTGAACGAGCTGGCCGCGGCGATCGCCGATCCCGATGTCCGCCAGCAATACCAGGCCGAGTTCCGCGAGCGATTCGACACGCGCTTCCTCCAGCGCCCGGCCTTCCAGCGCGGCCCGCGCCCGCCGTTCCGGCCCGGTACCGGCTGGCAGCCGCCGCGCCCGATCTCGCCCGAGGCGAAGGGCGTCGGCTCGGCAGGCATCGACCGCCGGCTGCTGAAGGGCGTCGTCGCCGGCCTGCTCCGCTACCCCGACCTGCTCGCCCGCCATGCCGAGGCCCTGCACGGGCTCCAGGCCAGCGACCCAGCGATCGCGCGCCTCCTAGACGCGCTGGTTGATCTCGCGCTGGAGGAGCAAGCGCTTGATACGGAGCGGCTTGGCACCATATTGCGCTCCAGCGAGTTCGACGCGTTAGCGAGGGATTTACTGCGGGCCGACAGACTACGCTTCTCGTTCACGAAGAAGGATGCGGACCCGGAGCGTGCCAGGACCGACCTTGCCGAGGTGATCCAGGCGATGGTCGAGCAACCGGAGATCGAGGCGGCTTTGCGATCGGCCACGGAACGCTTCATGCGCACCATGGACGATAACGACCGGCTTGAGCAGCAACGCTTGCGGGAATTGCGCGACGAGAATGCACGGCGGCTTGCAAATCTGATGCAGGACGACGAAGGCGCTTAACTGATTTTAGTTCGGGCAGTTGAATGGCGAAGCAGATTGAAGAACCGGTCGAGAAGGCGGACGGCGGCGACGCGCCCCTGATCGACCTCAACGAAGCCTCGATCAAGAAGCTGATCGCCCGCGCCAAAAAGCGTGGCGTGATCACTTATGACGAGCTCAACGAAGCGCTGCCGCAGGACCAGATGTCGTCCGAGCAGATCGAGGACATCATGTCGGCGCTGAACGACATGGGCGTCCAGATCGTCGAGAACGAGGATTCCGGCGAGGACGGCGAGGCCGAGAAGGAAGCCGAGGACGACGAGCCCGAGGCCGCTTCCGACGGTAGCGATGGCTTTGCGCCCGTCGTCGAGAAGAAGAAGGAAACGGTCGACCGCACCGATGATCCGGTGCGCATGTACCTGCGCGAGATGGGCGCGGTCGAGCTGCTCTCGCGCGAGGGCGAGATCGCCATCGCCAAGCGCATCGAGGCCGGCCGTGACACGATGATCCTGGGCCTGTGCGAATCGCCGATCACTTTCAACGCGATCATCGGCTGGTCCAATGCCTTGAACGAAGGCACGATGCAGCTGCGCGAGATCCTCGACCTGGACGCGATGCTGTCCAAGGACCCGGCGCCCGAAAGCCTGACCGATGAAGACGCGGCCGGCGATGGCGAGATTTCGGAAAAGACCGCCGGCCCCAGCTTCAAGGACGAGGAAGAGGTCGAGGAAGTCGCCTCCTCCGACGACGAGGATGAGGAGTCGATGACCGAGCGGCGGGCGCCGCGTCCGGTCGACGACGATGATGAGGACAACACCCTCTCGCTCGCCGCGATGGAAGAGCTGCTGAAGCCCGCCGCGCTCGAGAAATTCGCGAACATCACGGCGATCTTCAAGAAATTCTCCAAGCTCCAGGCCGCGCGCCTCGATGCGATGGGCGGCGGCGCCGCATTCGCGCCAGCTGAGGAGAAAAAATACCAGAAGCTGCGCGAGGACCTGACCGCCGAGGTCGAGAGCGTCCAGTTCCACAACGCGAAGATCGAGTATCTGGTCGACCAGCTCTACAGCTATAACCGGCGCCTGACCGCGCTCGGCGGCCAGATGCTGCGACTGGCCGAGCGCCACAAGGTGCCGCGCAAGGACTTCCTGGACCGCTATGTCGGCCATGAGCTCGACGAGAGCTGGCTCGACGGCGTCAAGGCGGTCGACAAGAAGTGGACGGCGTTCGCGGCGAACGAAGCCGATGCCGTAGAACGCATCCGCGCCGAAATCGCCGAGATCGCGCAGGCGACGGGCATGTCGCTGCCGGAGTTCCGCCGCATCGTGAACATGGTGCAGAAGGGCGAGCGCGAGGCACGGATCGCGAAGAAGGAAATGGTCGAGGCGAACCTGCGCCTCGTCATCTCGATCGCGAAGAAATACACCAACCGAGGCCTGCAGTTCCTGGACCTGATCCAGGAAGGCAATATCGGCCTGATGAAGGCGGTCGATAAGTTCGAATATCGCCGCGGCTATAAATTCTCGACCTACGCGACCTGGTGGATCCGGCAGGCGATCACGCGCTCGATCGCCGACCAGGCGCGCACCATCCGAATCCCGGTCCACATGATCGAGACGATCAACAAGCTGGTCCGCACCTCGCGCCAGTTCCTCCACGAGCAGGGCCGCGAGCCCACGCCCGAGGAAATGGCCGAGCGCCTCTCCATGCCCTTGGAGAAGGTCCGCAAGGTGATGAAGATCGCCAAGGAGCCGATCTCCCTCGAAACACCCATTGGCGACGAAGAAGACAGCCATCTGGGCGACTTCATAGAAGACAAGAACGCCGTCATCCCGGTCGATGCCGCGATTCAAGCCAATCTCAAAGAAACGGTGACACGTGTACTTGCCTCCCTCACCCCTCGCGAGGAACGAGTACTTAGGATGCGGTTCGGAATCGGTATGAATACAGACCATACTCTTGAAGAAGTGGGGCAGCAGTTCAGCGTCACCCGCGAACGCATCCGCCAGATCGAGGCGAAGGCGCTCAGGAAGCTGAAGCACCCGAGCCGCAGCCGCAAGATGCGGAGCTTCCTCGACCAGTAACCGGAGGCGGTCATGCCGGGCGAGTCCAGGGTTACCATCCACATGGTGGCGAGCCTGGACGGGTTCATCGCCCGCGCTGACGGCGGCACCGGCTGGCTGGAGACCGCCGACCGCTTCGAGGGCGGCGAGGCGCTCGACCCGGCCTATGTTCGCGATTTCCTGGGGCGGCGACGTCGCGCTGCACCTGATGGAAGAAAGCCTATAAGAGCGGCCTCGTCGCGCTTCGCCACGAGGTCCGCCGGTTGCAGGAGAACGCCTGATGCTCAGCTTCATCGACACGCCTGCCGACACCATCGCGGTCACGATCGAGGGCAAGATCACCGGCGCGGACCTCGACGCAGTGATGGACCGGCTCGACCGGACATTCGCGGCGCACGACAAGGTCCATGTCTTCGTCGAGACGCGCGATCTTGACGGCATCGAGCTGTCCGGCCTCGGCCGCTACACCGCCCGCGCGCTGCCGCTGTTCGGCAAGCTCACCCGCTTCGGCCGCGTCGCCGTCGTCTCGGACCAGGCCTGGATGCGCGCCGCGACCCGGATCGAAAGCGCAGTGCTGCCGTTCATCAGCTACCGCGTGTTCGAGCCCGCCGAGCGCGACCAGGCGCTCGCTTGGATGAAGGGCGCTCCCGCCGCCTGACCGGCCGTCAGGCGGCCATGTCGCGGATCAGCGCCGTGTCCGCGAACTGGACGAACGAACTGATCTTCCCGTCCGCGTCGAACTCGACCAGATCGAACAGGTCGGTCGTCTCCGGCGGCTTGCCGGCCACCGTGACGGTCACGCGGGAACGCACCGCGAGCTTGTTGCCTTCCAGCACCGCGTCGACGATCTGGTGATCGCTGAACCCGAATTGATCGATCAGCGCGCCGATCGTCTGCATCGCCCCTGCGGTCTTCAGCGGCACCCCGGCCATCCGGTCCGGCTTGCCGACGATCTCGAAATGCGCACCGTCCGCCCAGTACCGCGCCAGCGCCTCCCCGTTCCCCGAACAGCGCGCCCGATAGGCGCCGCCCAACGCTTCCAGAGCATCCTGCCGATTCAGCATGGCCGTTCCTCCACTAAGGCGGCCAAGTCTACCTCATCCGGCGCCGGTCTCACAGGCGGAACGCCGCGCCGCCATCGCCGCCGATCCTCGATGGTCGCGCGGCAAGGCGGTCGGGTACAACCCGGTCGGCCGCTTCGTTCGCGCTGCAAACGAACCTTCGCCTGACCTTTTGATCTTTGACCGCTTGCGACCCTTAGCAGCCCCTCTCCCATAGGGAGAGGGCGACTCGCGCTTCAGCGCGAGCGGGGTGAGGGGACCAGGACTTCGTGGAGAGGTCCAACCCCTCACCCGGTCAGCGCAAGCGCTGACTCGACCTCTCCCTAGGGAGAGGTGATTGGTCCGCAAACCACCCCATTCCGGACGAACGCCTCGTATGGCCGGGAAGCGGGACCTTGGCGCGAGGTCGGGGTTACGAAAACCCACAGCCACCCCGGTCAAGACCGGCGATGAAGATCGGTGGGTGGTCGCGGCGCGCCCGTCAGAAGCGGCGCAGCCGCGGCTCCCCGACCTTTTCGCCCAGCATCAGCTCGGTGAGCGCCCACACCATCGCGTCGGCGCGGTCGGGGCTGGCGCCAGGCCCGCCGGGGCCGGCCCAGGCCGGGGCTTCGTAGCCGCCGCCGGCGATCAGGCCGCAGAGCTCCGCTTCCAGCTCGGGGAAGCGGCCGTGAAGCACCACCTTGCCGGCTTCGAACAGGGCGTGGACCGGCTCCGCGCGGGCGGACTTGCCCTGTGCCGCGTGGACCAGCCGGACCGGCAGGCGCGCGTCTGCGGCGCGGAGCACGGCGCGGACCATCTCTCCGCCCTGGTTACGCTCGGCGACGATGCGGTCGGCCCGGTGCACCTCCGCCGCCGCGGCGACGGCGCGGGCCCAGGCCTCGGGCCGGCGGCCGGTGACGCTGTGATCGGCCAAGACATGGGCGATGCCGGCCGCGTCGCGTGCGCAGGCGACAATGCCGCAGGTGCCGGCGGAGGCCGGCGGGTCGACGCCGATGACGGTGCGGACAAACTCAATCCTCTCCTGCTTTTGCAGGGGAGGGGGACCGGCGCAGCCGGTGGAGGGGCCCGGAGCGAAGCGGAGGGTTTGACTTCGGGCTTCGCCCTCAGCCCCTCCACGATGCTTCGCATGGTCCCCCTCCCCTCGCGTCGCGAGGGGAGGATTTGAGAACCGGCATCGCTCGATCAGCTCCATCGTCCACAGCGCGCCTTCGACGTCGGGCAGCAGCTCGCCGTCCAGTTCCTGGCGGCCGAGGCGCGTGCCGGCATATTGGTCGTGCATCGCCGCGATGAAGGCATCGGGCAAATGCGGGTTGGCGCGGGTGGGACCGCCAGTCAGCACCGTGCCGTTCGCGGCCATGATGCGCTCGAGCGTGCGGCCGGGGCGCGGCGTGGTGGTGACGAGCGCGCGCGGACGGTCGCCGAGGCGCAGCCCCATCTGCAGCATGTCCCAGGTCGCGCCCGGCTGTCTCCACTTGGCGAGTTCGTCACACCAGGCGGCGTGGTGTTCGGGGCCCCGGAGCTGTTCGGGCGAGGCGCCGGAAAAGAGCGTCGCTTCCGCGCCGTTGGCGAAGCGCAGCAGGCGCAGGCTGGGGTAGAAATTGTCGATCGCGTTGCCGGCAACTGCCAGCAGCCCGCTCGAACCTTCGATCATCACTCGCCGCGCCTCGTCGAGCGAGGCCGCGACCAGCGCGATGCGGGCGCCGGGAATGTCCCGCGCGACCATCCGCACCCACTCCGCGCCCGCGCGCGTCTTGCCGAACCCGCGCCCGGCCATGATCACCCAGGTGCGCCAGTCGTTCGGCGGGGCGTGCTGGCCCTTGTGGCCCCAGACCCCCCAGTCCTGCTCTACCGCATCGAGCTCGGGCGGATCGAGCCGGGCGATGAAACGCGCGCGGTGCAGCGGGCCGAGCGCGGCCATGCGGATGCGGAGCGCCTCATCGTCCGGCAGCGCTTTAGCTTTTGGCACCGGCGCGCTCGATCGCTTCCAGCTTGCGGACGATGCTGGCGCGCACGTCGTCCAGCGACTTCATCTTGCGGTGTCTGTAGGTCTGCGGGCTGCCGCCCTTCACGGCCGCGCGATGAAGGCGCAGAAGGTTGAGGGCATCGGCAACCGACATGGGCGGGATCGGCATATCGGGATCGGGCGGCAGCCCTTCCATCGTGTCGGCCGCATTGGCGAGCATCACCGCTTCCAGCCGGGCATAACCCTGGGCAAGCGCCGCGTCCCAGCGCTCGGCAAAGCCGGGCCATTTGCGGCGGCGGCGGTAGACGGCGACGTTGGAAAAGCCGGCGGCGTCCGCGGAGGCCTGCACGTTGCAGGTGGCGGCCAGGTGGTCGAGGAAGACCTGCTCGGCCTTGTCGGACCAGAAGTAGCGGCCGGAGCTGACGCTCTGCGGATGGCCGGATTTGCCGATGACGATCCGTTCGCCAACGGGCTTGGGCGCTTTGGGCATGGAACACCTTTCAGATCGGGGTGTTCGGACTATGTTCCATATCAGACGCCAAAAGTCAAGATAACTGATCCTATTTGGTTATATCCCATCCCATTTGGGGACGGCGGGGGCAAGGGCCAATCCGTCGTCGTCCCGGCCTTGACCCGGACCTACCCTCTTCCTCTTGGTTCCGAAATGCAGCGAAGCCCCGGCTCAAGGCGGGCCCACGCTGGGAGAGCGCACGCGGAAAGCTCAAATTGGCTCACGATGAGCACAAAGGCCGCAAAGACGAGTCGCCCCTTCTTCGTGTGAGATCAAAAAGCCGCGACTCGCGGGCTGTGCGAAGAAGAAGGTAAATCCCGGCTCAAAGCCGGGATGACGGCCCCTGTCCTCACCGGCTGAAGGGAGGTCGGTCCCGGCTCAAGGCCGGGGATGATCGTGAAGGCGACGTACGTGCAGCTGCGCGGACAACGCCGCCGTCCTACGTCCGCGCCGCCAGGCCGCGCTGCCGCATGCGCCAGAGCGCGAGGTCGATGCGGTCCTGGCCAAAAAAGGGCTCGCCTTCGAACACGAGGGTCGGGACGCCCCAATGGCCGGCGGCTTCGAGCGCGATCTGGTTGGCGGCGATCTCCGCGTCGAGCGCGCCGGCGTCGCTTGCCGCTTCCGCTTCGAGCTCGCCGAAGTCGAGGCCGGCGCGGGCGGCGGCGCCGGCGAGGTGGTCGCCCTCGTTCCAGCCCGGGGTGCCGCCCCAGATCAGCCGCGACGCCTCGTCGGCAAAGGCGAGACCCCTGCCCCGCCGCGCCGCCGCCTGACCGATCCGGGTCAGGCGGAAGATGTGCGGCTGGTCCTGCGCGATGCGGCGGGTCGCGATGTCCTGCACGATCGGGTCCGGCCGCGGCGGGGCGAAGGGGATGCCCAGATAGGCCGACAGCCGCATCACGTCGGCGACCGTGTAGCGCAGCCAATTCGGATGGTTGCGCTCGAAGAAATCGGGCTGGCGGATAGCGAGCGGATAGACCGGGCGCAGGCTGATTTCGAGGTCGTGGCTCTCGCTCAGCGCGCGGTAGCGGCGTGTGGCGAGGTAGGAATAGGGGCTGCGGAACGACCAGAACAGGTCCGCCGCGAGCCCCATCGCCTCAGGCCGCCTTCTGCAGGTGACGGCGGCCGAGCAGCTCCGCGATCTGGACCGCGTTCAAGGCCGCGCCCTTGCGGAGATTGTCGGAGACGACCCAGAGGGCGAGGCCGTTTTCCACGGTCGGGTCCTCGCGGACGCGGCTGACATAGGTGGCGAACTCACCGACCGCCTCGACCGGGGTCACGTAGCCGCCGTCCTCGCGCTTGTCGACGAGCATCACGCCGGGGGCCTCGCGCAGCAGGCGCTGGGCCTCGGCGGCGCTGATCTCGTTCTCGAACTCGACATGCACGGCCTCGCTATGGCCGACGAAGACGGGAACGCGGACGCAGGTGGCGATCACCTTGATCTTCGGATCGAGTATCTTCTTGGTCTCGACGACCATCTTCCATTCCTCCTTGGTCGATCCGTCGTCGAGGAAGGAGTCGATGTGCGGGATCACGTTGAACGCGATCTGCTTCGTAAATTTTCTGGGTTCGGCCTGTTCCCCGACGAAGATGTTGCGGCTCTGCTCGAACAGCTCGTCCATGCCGGTCTTTCCGGCGCCGGAGACGGACTGGTAGGTGGCGACGACGACGCGCGTGATCTTCGCCGCGTCGTGCAGCGGCTTCAGCGCCACCACCATCTGCGCGGTCGAGCAATTCGGGTTCGCGATGATGTTTTTCCTGCGATACAGGTCGATCGCGTCCGGGTTCACCTCGGGCACGATCAGCGGCACGTCCGGGTCGATCCGATAGAGCGACGAATTGTCGATCACGGTGCAGCCGGCAGCGGCGAATTTGGGCGCGTAGGTTTTGGTCGCGTCTGAGCCGATCGCGAACAGGGCGATGTCCCAGCCCTTCGGGTCGAAATGCTCGATATTCTGGATCCTGAGCATGCGGCCGGTCTCACCGAACTCGACCTCGTCGCCCTGGCTGCGCGAGGAAGCGAGCGCGGCGATGTCGTCGACCGGGAATTCGCGCTCGGCCAGGATATTGAGCATCTCCCGCCCGACATTGCCCGTCGCGCCGGCGACCACGACCCGGTAACCCATCTCAATCTCCTTCACCGTCCGCTTCCGGACATTCGCGCGTTCGCAAACGGACAGTTCGATTACATCCGTAGTCGAAAACCCGCGGAAATCGGCGCGCCAACGCTTTGGCCCGTCTTTTGCGTGACCGCCAGATAGAAATCCGGAGGGTATAATGAAACCAGCCTTGCTCATTCTCTTTCTCGCCGCGTTCGGCGCATCGGCTGACGCGCAGGCGGACGCGCGCGCCGCGGCCGCGGCACGGGCCGGCTACGCGGTCGACGCGCCCTGGACGGCGAGCATCAGCAAGTCCGACCCAGCGAAGCTGCACGTCAGCATCATCGAGAAAGAGCACGGCATGCTCGGCACGTCCCTGCCGATCGCGGAGCTGGAGGGGCTGACCGCCGACGAACTGAAAGGCACCGGCCGGCCGGTGACCTTCGTGCTGCGCCGCCAATCGGGGACGATCACGTTCTCCGGCCGGTTCGCCAACGGCACCGGCCAGGGGACGCTGCGTTATGTCGCCGATCCCGCCTATTTCGCGCGGCTGGCGGCGATCGGCGTTCGCAACGACCTGAGCACGGAACGGGCGAACGTGCTGGCGCTGCCGATGCTGGACCTGCGCACGGACTATATCGAGGCGCTCCGCCGCGAAGGCGCGTTCGTCGACCTCAGCGACTATATCGGCATGCGCGCAGTCGGCGTGCGGCCGGAGATGGTGCACGAGCTGAAGCCGCTGATCGCCGGGCCGCTCAACGCGCACGACATGATGGCGCTGGCGGCGCTGGGCGTCACGCCCGCTTATGCGCGCGAGATGCGGGGAGCCTATGCGAGCCTCAGCGCCGGCGATTTGACCGCGATGAAGGCGCTGGGCGTCACGCCCGCCTATGTCGCCGAGATGCGCGCTGCCGGCGCCCGCATCCGCACGCCGGGCGACGCGCAGAGCTTCCGCGCGCTCGGCATCTCGCCGGCCGCGGTCAGGCGAGCCGTCGCGCACGGCCGGCCCAATCCGTCGGCATCGGAGGTGATGGAAGCGACCATGCGGTTCTGATCCCGCCGCGGCAACGTGACGGGCGGGGGCGGCTCTTAAGGGGAGAACCGCCCCCTTCTAATTCTTCGGCAGCGCGTCGAAGGCGATGGTGAGGCGCGGCTGGGCGCTCTCGAACGGCGCGGTGCCGTGCCAGAAATAGGAAGGGAAGACGATCAGCCGCCCCACCTGCGGCGTCTCCACCCGGCGCGCGGGGAGGTTAAGGCCAAGCGCCGCATCCGGAATGCCGAACGCGAGCGCGCCCGCCTCGCCGTCGCACACCTCGGGCGGCAGGCTGACGTAGAGGGCCGAGCTCATCCAGCCGAATTGGTGGATATGGTTGATGTGGAAGCCGTCGCTGCGCAGCCGCACCGACCAGGAGCCGCCGAAGTCGATCGCGTCCGCCTTGCGGGACAGGAACGGGTGGGTCGGGTCGTCGGGCAGCTCGCGCAGCCGCCGCTCCACGGCGCTGTGCACCTGCGCGACCAGGCGACGGATCAGCGGGTCCCGCCGGTCGAACAGATTGCCGCGCGTCTGCGTGCCCCCGCGCAGCGACTGCTCGGCCGGATGGTCGCGCATCACGTGCATCGCGTTCAGCCGATCGGCGAGCTCGTCGAAAAAACCCGGCGCGGCGTCGAGATCGACCGGCATCACCAGGCGCTCGTAATCGGCCAGCCACGCCTCGCGCGAATCGTCCAGCAGCCGCCAGATGACGGTCAGCAGCGCCCAGGGCGCCTGGTCGGTGGGATCGAGCTCGGTCGCGCGCAGCGCATGCGCCTCGGCCGCCTTCGGATCGCCGGCGGCGATCAGGCAATGCGCAAGATGCTGGTGCACCCGCGCGTGATCGGGGGCGGCGTCGAGCAGCTCGCGCAGCAGGGCTATGGCGCGATCGTGGTTGCCCATCCGCGACAACGCCGCCGCCCGCGCGATCCGCACGTCAGGACGCGGGCCGACCAGCGCCTCCGCCTCCTGCCCCCAGGCGGCGAGCTGGACATAGTCGTGGATCGCGAAGGCGGAGCGCAGCGCCGAGCCCCAGAGCGCGACCGAGCCCGGCCGCGCGCGCAGTGCCGCGCGATAGCCGTCCAGCGCCTGCGCGCCGAAGCCCAGCTGCGGCAGCAGCAGCGCCAGCGACTCGTGCGCGTCGAGATGCTCGGGAATTCGGGCGAGAATGTCGCGGTATCCGGCGACCGCCTCCTCGTGCCGCCCGACATCGGCGAGCAGATGGGCGCGCAGCGTCGCCGTCTCAGGCGGCGCCGGACCATGGCGCAGCGCCTCCTCCGCCTCTTCCAGCGCCTCCTGCGGGCGGTCCTCCTCGCGCAGCAAAGTCGCCAGATTGTGGCGGCTGCGCACGTCGCCGGCGTCGAGATCGATCGCGCGGCGATAGAGCTGCGCGGCAGTGTCGGTGTTGCCGCGCTGCCGCTCGAGCAGGCCCAGCGCCGCCCAGCCGCGCGCGACTGCCGGCGCCGCCCGGATCGCGCGCGCCAGCGCCGCCTCCGCGACCTCGAACCTGCCGGCGGCGGTCGCGGCGATGCCAAGATCGATCCAGCCGTCATTATGGTCCGGCCGCAACGCCGTAGCCCGCTGCAGCGCCTCGACCGCCTTGTCGCCTTCGCCCATGTCGTCGAGCAGATTGCCGTAGCTGAGCCACAGGCCGGGATGATCGGGCGCAAGCTCCAGCGCCGCCTCATAGCTCTGGCGCGCGTCCGGCAGGCGTCCGAACGCCTGCAGCAGCAGCGCGCGCAGGAACAGGCCGTTCGGATGATCACGGACATGGACCGGCAGCGCGTCGAACCGGTCAACCGCGCCGAGCGCGTCGCTCGCCCTGAGCTGGGCCTGGATGGCCTGGAGCGCCTGAAGATCGACGGGCGAGAGCGGGCTCGACATGATTCAGGTTGTGAAATGGCGCGCGCCCGGACGCAAGGCCATTCATTTGGCGTTCAGCTTCGCGCCGCCTTCGCCGCGCGCGGCCCGTTACGGCACGTCGGCAAAAGGCGCTTGCCTCATGGTTAACTATTGGTGAACCTTGCCAAGCGGCGGAAGGGGTTCTGCCGAGTCGATGAGGGGGTTTCACATGTCACGTTTGCAACGAGCGCTCCTTGGCGCTGCCGCAGCGGTGGCGGCCACGCTTCCGACAATGCCGGCTCATGCCCTGAACATCGTGTTCACGGACACGTCCGGTGGCGGCGCGGCTATCGGGACTCAGGCACGGTTCGGCTTCGATGTCGCGCGCCTCTATTGGCAGTCGGTGCTGAAGGACGACATCACTGTCCGTCTGGACATCGGTTTTGCGGCTCTTGATCCGGGCGTCATCGCGCAGACCGGCAGCACGACGGTGGGACTTACGGTCGGGCAGACCTATGGCCTGCTCGGCCTGGATGCCAAGACTCAGCTTGACGCAAGCGCCGTCGCCAATCTCCGACCGCTGACGCCCAGCGGCGTCAATGGCGGAGAACTGGCCCTGACGGCGGTGACCAATAACTTCGTCGACCCGGCGGCACGCGTCGGCTATCAACACGGCACCGCTCGTCTCGATAACGACGGCAGCGTCAACAACATCGTCCTGGACGTGAATACGTCGGTGGTGAAGTCGCTGGGCATCACCAGCGGCGTCATCGATGGCGTTGACCTTGCAACGACTGCGGACGGCAGCATCACCTTCAGCAACGAGCTGAACTACGACTTCGACCCAAGGGATGGGGTGTCCGCGCTGTCGCTCGACTTCATCGCCACGGCCATTCACGAGATCGGACACGCGCTGGGTTTCGTGAGCGGCGTCGACACGTATGACATCGTCTCACGCGATAACGGCCCTCTTGCCGGGTTGCTTGAGGCGGGCGCGTTCGGCCCGGAACGCAATCTGGAAGAACGCTTCCGGATCATGAGCGTGCTGGACCTGTTCCGCTACGGCGAACATAGCGGCGACTATGGTCCGCTTCGCCAGCTCGACTGGACAACCGGCGGCGACAAATATTTCTCGATCGACGGCGGGCTGAGCGAGCTGTTCGGCTCGGCCGGCTTCTCCACCGGCTCGTTCAATGGCGACGGCAACCAGGCGTCGCACTGGGTCGACAATCAGTATCTGCCGAGAAACGGCGGCCCCTGTTCGATCCTCGGTACCACGCCGATCGGCATCATGGACCCGACCTCGGGCTTCTGCGAACTCGGCTCCGTGACGGGCCTCGACCTGGCCGCATTCGATGCGATGGGCTGGGACCTAGGCTTCAACGTTCTTGCCAACCCGGCTTACAGTTTCAGCACGGCGGATGCTGTCACCGCATTCGGATCGTTGGCGCCCGTTCCCGAACCGGCCACCTGGGCCATGATGATCGCCGGCTTCGGCGTCGTCGGCGCCGCGGCCCGCCGCCGCGTCCGCAGGTCGGTAAGCTACGCCTGAGCAGACCACGCGCCAGCGTAACGAGCGCCGTCAGCATCCTTGCTGGCGGCGCTTCCATTTTGGCAGATCCCCGTCCCGACGGCCGGGGGCGAGCGGCCGCGTCGCGTCAGTGGACGGCGCGGGCCTGGTGTTCGGCCTTGGCCGCGAGCGAGAAACGGGGTTCGGGGCGGCTCAGCCGGCCGGTGACGAGCTCGGCGGCGTAGCGGCCGACTTCGGGGCCGTGCTTGAAGCCGTGGCCGGAGCCGCCGCCGAGCAGCACGACGTTGGCGTGGGTGGGGTGGCGGTCGATCAGGAAGTCGCCATTGGCGCTGTTCTCATATTGGCAGACCCGCGCCTCGTTGAGCGGACGGCCGGCAATCCCCGGGAAGCGGCGGGCGAGATAGGCGCGCGCGTCGGCCAAGGCGGCCGCGCTGGGCAGCCGGTCGCCGATGTCGGGATCGGTCGCCGGGCCGTGGACATCGTTGGCGATCTTGAAGCCCCGCGCCTCAAGGTCGGGCATGCCGTACCAGATCTCGCCCTGGTTGAAGTCGGCCCAGCCGGGGAGCCGCGCCGGCCCGAACCGGTCGTCTCCGGCCGGCGGAGAGAAATAGAAGACCTCCTGCCGCGTCGGGAAAATGCGCCGCCCGAGAAGATCGGGGAATAATTTGGGGAGCCAGGGGCCCGCCGCGAACACGAACGCGTCCGCTGCGATCGTTTCGCCTGAGGCAGTGCGCAGCGCCTCCAGCCGCTCCCCGGCGGGCGGCTGGACCTGGGCGTTCAGGTAGCGGCCGCCCGCGCGCAGGAACTCGGCCAGCAGCGTCTGCACCGCCCGCCGCGCCATCAGCACGCCGAAGCCGGGCTCGAGAAAGCCGATCGCGATGCCGTCGAAGTCGATCGCGGGGAAGCGCGCCGCCATCTCCGCCCGGCCGAGCACCTCCACCGGCAGCCCGGCCTGGCGGTTCACCGCGATCGAATCGCGAATATAGTCATCCTCGCGGGCGGAGAAGAACAGCACGCCGGTTTCCGCGAAGATCGGCAGCCCGGCGCGGGCCGACAGCGCCTTCCACTCGGACAGGGAATCGCGGGCCATGCGCGTGTAGATCGCGTCGCGGCCATAGCCGGCGCGGATCATCCGGCTTTCGCCGCCCGACGAGGCGCGCGCGTTGCCCGGTCCCCAGGCGTCGACCAGCAGGACCTTGCGGCCCATCCGCTGGAGCATCGTCGCCGTCCAGACGCCGAAGACGCCGGCGCCGACGATCGCGACATCAGGATGGCCGCCGCCGGTGGCGATGGCGGGAGACGCGGCGCCCAGCAGCACCGCCCCTACCCCAAGCCCCAGCGCGGTGCGGCGCGGCACGCCCGGTCCTTCAGTCATGCCCGCCTTGCCTCCGGCGCCCGAGCCATCGCGGATCGTATCAGCGCGCGGCGCGGCCTAAAAGGGCAGCGGATGGTTCTGCGCCATCTGCTCGAAGCGGCGGGCGCCGCAAGCCCAGGCGTCGTCGCGCTCGACCGCCGCCAGCAGCGACGCATAATTGGTGGCAAGCCAGGTCGGGAGGCGCGGCGTCACGGCCGGGTCCGCGACCAGCCGGCGGCAGGACTGCACGAACGCATCCGCCTGCGCGCAGAGCTTCTGATCGATGCTCATCCGACTGTCCGCCGGATAGCGCTGCTGCGCCTTGTAGCGGAACGAGGAGGGCAGCGGCGCGCTCATGTCCCAGGCCAGCGCCGGCATCGCAACGATCGGATAGTCCGACCCGAAGGCGAGCAGATAGGGCGAAAGATCGATCAGCCGGTCCTCCGCCTCCACCCAATAATGCGGGTGCGGATCGTGGCTGGACCGGAAGCCCTGCACCGCCAGGCGGCCATGATCAGGCGTCATCACGAACGCCGCGAACTGCCCGCCGACCAACACCGCGTCGACGCCCGCATCCCGCAGCAGCGCACGGACGGCGAAGGCGGAAAAGGCGCAGCGGCGATGGAAATCGTCCGGGAATGTCTCGCACAGGAGCGCCTCGACCACGGCCAGCACCTGTTCCACCAGGGCGGCGTCGAGCGCGCTCATCCAGCGGCCGTAGCTTGCAAGCATGGCAGCCGCGCCGCGACCGGCACGCCGTCGTGAATCATTCCTTCGGAACCCCCCAGCTCCGTTTGCACAGCTAAGCCGGGATTTACTATCCGGTATTGTATAAATTCGACATGATCACGCGGAAGTGACAGGAATCGAACCACTTTTTGACGAGCAAAATCCTCCAGCCGCACATGAAGCAAACCGGCTAAGAGCTTCGTTTGATTCAGGAAAGGTCCGGCGGAACGAAGAACAGCCGCGCTTCGACCGAGAACAGCCGCGCGCGCGAATAGAAGCGCAGCGGCCAGTCGCGACGGCCGCGTTCGCTCAGCAGCAGCGCGTTGACCCGGGCGCATAGCTCCTGCCCCTCCGTCGCACCCATGTGCTCGCGAACGGCGGCCAGGAAAACGCGCGTGATCGTCTCGTGATAGCCTTCGGTGTCGGTGTTACGGCCGCCGACGCTCTCATTGTAACGGCGGATGATCCCGGGCAGCTCGGCATCGAGATCGATGTCCGGACGCTCGGCCACGAGCCAGGTGGTCGCGGCGAGATGCGCTTCGTGCGTCCAGTCAGGCCGTGGGAGCGTGCGCGCGAGCAACCCCTCGCCGAGGCGACGGATCGCGTCGACGCCGGCGAACAGGCGGGGTCGGTGGTCGGTCATCGGATCGGGCTTTCTCTTGGGAGCGCCCGATCCGTGGGACCGGGCCAGTCAGGCGGCTTTGGGCGCGCTTTGGCGGACGCCTTCATCGACATGCGCTTCGAACTGCGCGAAATTGTCGATGAATTGCTGGACCAGCTTCTTCGCGGTCTCGTCGTAGGCATCCTTGTCGGCCCAGGTGCCGCGCGGATCGAGGATCGCGGAATCGACGCCCGGCACCGCAACCGGCACCTTGAACCCGAAATTCGGATCGGTGCGGAACTCGGCGTCATTGAGGCTGCCGTCCAGCGCCGCGTTCAGCAGCGCCCGCGTCGCCTTGATCGGCATGCGCTTGCCGGTGCCGAACTTGCCGCCGGTCCAGCCGGTGTTGACCAGCCAGCAGTCGACGCCGCCCTTGGCGATCCGTTCCTTCAGCAAATTGCCGTAGACCGACGGGTGGCGCGGCATGAACGGCGCGCCGAAGCAGGTCGAGAAGGTCGCCGAGGGCTCGGTGACGCCGATCTCGGTGCCCGCGACCTTCGCCGTGTAGCCGGAGAGGAAATGGTACATCGCCTGATCGGGCGTCAGCTTCGCCACTGGCGGCAGCACGCCATAGGCGTCCGCGGTCAGCATGATCACGTTCTTCGGCACCGGCCCGAGATTGTCCGCCGACGCGTTCGGGATGAAGTCGATCGGATAGGCGCCGCGGCTGTTCTCGGCCAGCGTCGCGTCGTCCAGGTCGAGCTCGCGCGTGACCGGGTCCATTACGACATTCTCCAGCACCGTGCCGAAGCGCTTCGTGGTCGCGTAGATTTCCGGCTCCGCCTCGGGCGAAAGGCGGATCATCTTGGCGTAGCAGCCGCCTTCGAAATTGAAGACGGCGGTGTCGGACCAGCCATGCTCGTCGTCGCCGATCAGCGTGCGGCTGGCATCGGCCGACAGCGTCGTCTTGCCGGTGCCGGACAGGCCGAAGAACACGGCGGTGTCGCCGTTCGGGCCGATATTGGCCGAGCAGTGCATCGGCATCACCCCCTTCACCGGCAGCAGGTAATTGAGCACGCCGAACACGCTCTTCTTCATCTCGCCGGCGTAGCGCGTGCCGCCGATCAGGATCAGCTTTTCGGAGAAATTGACGGCGACGACGGTCTCGCTGCGGGTACCGTGACGCGCCGGATCCGCCTGGAAGCTGGGCAGGTCGATGATCGTGTATTCGGGCACGAAATCGGCAAGCTCATGCACCTGCGGCCGCACCAGCAGCGTGCGGATGAACAGGTTGTGCCAGGCGAGCTCGTTGATCACGCGCACCCGGACGCGGTGCTCCGGCTGCGAGCCGCCGAACAGGTCCTGCACGAACAGCTCCGGCTTGTTCTTCAGCTCCGCCAGGAAATCCTGCTTCAGCGCCTCGAAATAGTCGGGCGTCATGCCCTTGTTGGTGGTGCCCCACCAGACGCTGTTTTCGGTCTCCGCGTCGCGGACGATGAACTTGTCGTTCGCCGAGCGGCCCGTGTGCTTGCCGGTGGCGACGACCAGCGGACCGTCCTTGGCCAGCAGCCCCTCGGCGCGGCGCACCGCATGCTCGACCAGCGGCGCCGTAGTCAGGTTCCAATGAAGCTCGGCACCCGTTTCGATACCCTGAGAACCAAGCGAATAAGCAGGCGCGCGATCGGCCACGAGGATCCTCCCAAAACAAAAGACAAAGGGCGCGCTCCTGAGGACCAGGGCGCGCTCCGCACGTCCGCGCGGATTACTCCCGGGGACCCGACGCGTCAAATCAACGAGATGGTGAACGGGTTCCGTCAGCCCCCATTCCTGCCCGAGCCTGCTCGGGGAGGGGACCGCCGAAGGCGGTGAAGGGGCCCGACCCCTGCCTTGAGCCGGAGAGGGTGTTTCCGCCCGCTGCGCGGTCGGCCCTCCACCATGCTGCGCATGATCGCCCTCCTCTCAGCGCTGCTGAGGGGGACTGAAAGTGCCAGAGGGTCTGTAAGCCGGGTTCTGTCCTCCCGGACCTGATCCGGGATGTGCGGCCATTCCTCTCGGGCTGCCGTTGCCGACAGCCTCCAGCAACCAACCCGGGCGACGAGCCGGAACAGGCCCATCTGCCGCCCCTATTCGGTCTTGCTCCCGGTGGGGTTTGCCGTGCCGTCTCCGTTGCCGGAGCCGCGGTGGGCTCTTGCCCCACCCTTTCGCCCTTGCCCGCCCGAAGGCTTCATCCCGAGAGATTGGGCGGTCTGCTTTCTGTGGCACTGTCCCTGGCCCCGCTTGCGCAGGACCGCCGGGCGTTACCCGGCACCGTCGTTCCGTGGAGCCCGGACTTTCCTCGGCGCACCGAAATGCGACGCGGCCGCCCGACCCTCTGGCCGGGGCCATATAGGTCAGCCCGGCAGCTGCGCCAAGCGCTGCTCCAGATCAGCCTTCCACGGCGCGTCGGCGGGGGCGCGGGCGAGCAGTTCGGTCCAGATCGCGCGGGCCTGGGCGAAATGGCCCGACTGGGCAAGCGCCAGCCCCATGAAGAAAGGCGGGCCCGGATGGTTCGGCGCGATCTCCGCCGCCTTCTGGAACGCGTAGGTCGCGGCCGGCGAGACCATGCCGCCGCTGTGCACGACCAGCGCGTTGCCGAGCCCGACCCACAGATCCGGATCGCGCGGGTTCTGCTTCAAGCCGGTCTTGATATAGGTGACGGCCGCGCTTGGCAGGCCGGCACGCATCGCGCCATCGGCCGCCATCAGCCAGGACGGACCGCTGCCGAAGCGCGCCTCGCCCATCTGCTTGCGGATCGCGATGTCCGCTTCCTTGGCCTTGGACAGATCCTCCGGCGGCTGCACCGGATGGTCGGGCAGGTTCGGGCTGCCCTGCAGCGCATAGCCGGCCAGACCCAGCAGCAGCGCCGCCGCGATCGGCTCGAATGCCGCGCGCGGCAAATGTCCCCATTTCCACAGCGCGCCGCCGGTGATCGCCACCAGCGCGAGAACGACCAGCCAGCCCATCAGCGGTGCCTCCGGAATCGGCCGCGGGCGAGAAAGGCGCCGAGCCCGAGCAGCACCAGGGGCGCCAGCCAGAGCGGCCATGTCATCGGCTCGACCAGCGGCTTGTAGCTGACCCATTGGCCGTAGCGCTCGATCAGCCATTGGCGGATCGCTTCCGGCTTCTCGCCGGCGGCGATGCGAGTGCGCACCATCGCCCGCATGTCGCCGGCCAGCTCGGCGTCGGAATCGGCGATCGACTGGCCCTGGCAGACGATGCAGCGCAGGGTGAGCATCAGTGTCCTGGCCTCGGCCTCCTGGCGCGGGTCGGGCAGCTGCTCGTTCGCCCACTTCGCAGCGGGAAGGTTGGAATCGGCGAGCGCGGGGGTGGCGACGAGCGCGAGGGCGAAGGCCAAAATCCTCGCCAAGCCTTGCTTGGGGATGGTGGAGGGGCCCGGAGCGAAGCGGAGGGTATTTCCTCCGCCCGCTGCGCGGTCGCCGCACTTCGTGCGATCCCCCTCCCCGAGCAAGTTCCGAGAGGGTTTTAAGACGAAGCCCTTCACCTCGCCTTCTCCAGCTGCGCGAGGATTTCCGGCACGTCCTCCGGCCTTATGTCGCCGATATGCTGGTGGCGGATCACGCCTTTCGCATCAATGACGAACGTCTCCGGCACGCCCGACGAGCCCATCGCCAGCTGCACGCGCGAGGCGGTGTCGGAGCCGATCTTGTCGTACGGGTCGCCGTTGCGGGCAAGGAAGGTGGCGACGTCCTCGGGCCGGTCGCGGATCGCGATCGCGTCGATCGTCACGCCCTGGTTCTTCAGCTGCATCAGCACGGGTGCCTCGGCGATGCAGGGCACGCACCAGCTGGCGAAGACGTTCAGGAGCCGCGGGCCTTCCCCCTGAAGGTCCTTGCTGGAAAAGCCGGTGCGGCCCGGCGCCCCGGCCGGCAAGTCGAAGGCGGGTAGCGGCTTGCCGACCATCTGCGACGCGATCTGGCGATTGTCCGGCCGGATCAGGCCGAACGCGACCACGCCGAAGAAGATGACGAAGCCGGCCAGCGGCGCCCAGAGCCAGAAGCGCTTCATGCGTAGGCGATCCGGTCGTGATAGCGGCGCTCGCGGCGGACGCGGCCGAACAGCGATAGCGCGCCGCCCAGCGCGATCATCCCGCCGCCCAGCCAGATCAAGGTTACGAACGGCTTCCACCACAGGCGGAGCTGCCAGCGCCCGTCCTCGTCCTGCTTGCCGAGCACGGTGTAGAGCTGGCCGTCCCACCGGGTCGAGATCGCGGATTCGCTGGTCTCGGTAGGCGGGTTCGGCCAGCTGCGCGATTGCGGCTTCAGAACGAACGCGGTGCCGCCGTTTCGGGAAGCGGTCAGCGTCGCTTCCAGCGCGGTCCAGTTCGGGCCGGCGACCGGCTCGACATCGTCAAGACGCACGCTGAACGGCCCGACCTGCTTGGTCTCGCCGATCTTCGCGGCGACCAGCGTCTCCTTCGTGAACGCGCTTTCGCAGGCCATGCCGGCCAGGCTGACGGCGATGCCGAGGTGCGCGACCACCATGCCCCAGGTGAAAAGCGGCGTGCGGCGGAGATTGCGGCCCCAGAGCGGCGCGACGCTGCCGATGCCGACGCCGACCGCAAGGATCAGGCCCAGCGTCGGCAGCACGCCGATCGGCGGCGCGAAGACTACGACCAGCAGCAGCACGACCGCGGTGCCGAGGATCGGCAGCGCCATGCGGTTCAGCACCGTCTTCAGCCTGTCGCGGCGCCAGCGCATCAGCGGGCCGGCCGCCATCAGCGCGACCAGCAGCAGCGCGAGCGGGCCGGCGGCGCTGTTGAAATAAGGGGGGCCGACCGACAGCTTCTCGCCCGACAGGGCCTCGACGAACAGCGGATACAGCGTGCCGACGAAGACGATGCCGAGAATCGCCGTCAGCAGCAGATTGTTGACGACCAGCGCCCCTTCGCGGCTGACGGCCTCGAACTGCGCGCCTTCCTTGACCGTCGAGACGCGCAAGGCAAACAGCGCCAGCGCGCCGCCGATATAGAGGGCGAGCAGCGCGAGGATGAAGCTGCCTCGCTCCGGATCGACCGCGAAGGCGTGGACCGAAGTCAGGATGCCCGAGCGGACCAGGAACGTGCCGACCATCGACATCGAGAAGGCGACTACCGCCAGCATCACGGTCCAGGCGCGCAGGGAATCGCGCGTCGCGAGCACGGTCACGGAATGGAGCAGAGCGGTGGCCGCCAGCCACGGCATCAGCGAGGCGTTCTCGACCGGGTCCCAGAACCACCAGCCGCCCCAGCCGAGCTCATAATAGGCCCAGTAGCTGCCGGCGGTGATGCCGATCGTCAGCAGGATCCATGCCGCCAGCACCCAGGGCCGCATCGCCCGGGCGAAGGCGGCGTTCACTTCGCGCGTGACCAGCGCGCCGACCGCGAAGGAGAAAGCCACCGACAGGCCGACATAGCCGAGGTAGAGCGTGGGCGGGTGGAAAGCGAGGCCGGGGTCCTGCAGCAGCGGGTTCAGCCCCTGCCCATCCGCCGCCGGGATCGGCAGCCGCTCGAACGGGTTGGACGAGAACAGCAGGAATGCGAAGAAGCCGAGGCCGATCGCCGCCTGCGCCGCGAGCGTTGCGATCAGCATCCGGTTCGACACCCGGTGCTCGAAGATCGCCACGGCGGCGCCGGCGAGCCCCAGGATCGTCACCCACATCAGCATCGAGCCTTCGTGGTTCCCCCAGGTGCCCGCGAATTTGTAGAGCAAAGGCTTCATCGAGCTGCTGTTCGCCGCGACGAGCTTCACCGACATGTCGGACATGACGAAAACCGCGATCAGCGCCGCGAAGGCGAGCAGCGTCAGCAGCCCCTGCACGATCGCGACCGGGCGCACCATGGCGCCCGCTTCCTCGCGGCCGGGCGTCAGCGCGACGGCGCCCATGATCAGCTGCAGCAGCGAAAGCGCGGCCGCGAGCCACAGAGCGGCGAGCCCCCCTTCGGCGATCATTGCTCCAGCGTCTCCGTCCTGTGCTCGACCTGGCCGTCCTTGCGGGTCAGCTCGGGCGGCATGTAGCGCTCGTCATGCTTGGCCAGGATCGTGTCGGCGACGAACACGCCGCTCCTGTCGAACGCGCCCTCGGCGACGACGCCGCTATTCTCCTTGAACAGATCGGGCGGGATGCCGCGGAAGCGCACCGGAGTCTTGGCGCCGCCGTCTTCCACGACGAAGTCGATGGTCACGCCATCGGCGAGGCGCTTGATCGACTTGTCCTCCACCATGCCGCCCAGGCGGATATGCTTGCCGGCGGCCACCGGGTTCTTCTGGAGATCGGCGGGCGAATAGAAATAGGCGGCCTCGTCGCGCAGCGCCGAAGCGGCGAGCAATGCCGCGCCGATCAGCGCCGCCAGCGCGAGCAGCGCCAGCGTCAGGCGTTGATGCTTGGCTTTCATGGTTGTTGAGCCACCCTGCCCCCGCGCACATCGAGCGGCTTCGAGAGTGCACCGGCCTGCCGCTCGGCCCTGCGCATGCGCAGCCAGCTCCACAGCGCCAGGCCGGCCATGCCGCCGATCGTCAGCACATAGGATGCGATGATATAGGGCCAGTGACTCATGCGCCGGCGAGCCTTCGCAGGCGCGCCTCGACCTTGGCGGTGGCGAGCACGGTACGCATGCGCATCAGCACGATCGCGGCGAACATGAGCGTGAAGCCCAGGGTCGTGAAGGCGAGCGGCCAAAGGATTTCAGGGGCGATCGTCGAGCCCCTCAGCGTGATGCTGGGGCCCTGGTGGAGCGAGTTCCACCACACCACCGAGCGGTTGATGATCGGCAGGTTCACCGCGCCGATCAGGCCGAAGATCGCGGTCGCCTTCGAGACGCCGACCTTCTCGTCGCCCGCGTTCGCCAGCGCGATATAGCCGAAATAAAGGAACAGCAGCACCAGCATCGAGGTCATCCGCCCGTCCCATTGCCACCAGGTGCCCCAGGTGCGGCTGCCCCAGATGGAGCCGGTGACAAGGCAGATCGCGGTGAACAGCGCGCCCGGCGCGGCGATCGCGCGCGCGGCGACGCCGGCCAGCGGATGGCGCCAGACCAGCTGCGTCAGGCTCGCCACCGCGAGCCCGGTCCAGCCGCCCATGCCGAGCCACGCGGCAGGCACGTGCACGTACATGATCCGTACGCTTTCGCCCTGCAGATAGTCGGGCGGCGTGAGGAACAGGCCGGCATAGAAGCCATAGGCCGACAGCAAGGCGCCAAGCCATAGCAGCCACGGCGTCAGCGGCCGGGCAAGCGACAGGAATCGGGCAGGGTTGGCGAACGCGTGCATGGAACCCGGGCTATGTAGCGACGGCGGACGCCAAGCGGAAGCTAGGGAATAGTCCTTAGTCGCCCTTCGACTGCGCCAGGCTCCGCGCGGGCCAAGCGGCTGGGCGTCACCCCCGCCCGATCAGCCGTTGGGCGATGCGGTCCGCAACGCGGGCGGCGGGGTCGCCGGTCTCCGCGCTCTCGGTCCAGACCTGCTCCAGCCGGTCCGGAATCAGGCGGATGCGCGAGCGGACTTCCGCCTCGTCGCCGCGGCCGAGATATTCGAGGCCGACATTGATGATGCCGCCGGCGTTGATCACGTAATCGGGCGCGAACAGGATGCCGCGCGCGTGGATGCGGTCGCCGTCCTCCGGCGTCGCAAGCTGGTTGTTCGCGCCGCCCGCCACCACCGGCGCCTTCAGCGCGGCGATGCTCTGCTCGGTCAGCACGGCGCCCAGCGCGTTCGGGCTGATCACGTCCGCCTCGACGCCCAGGATCTCGTCCGCCTCGACCGCGCTGGCGCCGAGCTCCTTCGCCAGCGCCGCCGCACGGGCGCCGTTGACGTCCGCCAGCGTCAGCTTCGCGCCTTCCTCTGCCAGGAAGCGCGCCAGCCGACCGCCGACGCTGCCCAGCCCCTGCACCGCGACATGGACGCCGCTGACGCTGTCCTTGCCGAGGCCGCGCTTGACCGCGGCCTTCACGCCCAGGAACACGCCATAGGCAGTGAACGGCCCCGGATCGCCGCCGGCGCTGCCCTCCGCGACCGGAAGGCCGGAAACGAACTTGGTCGCCTTCGATATCGCGACCATGTCGTCGGTCGAGATGCCGACGTCCTCCGCGGTCACGTAGCGGCCGCCCAGCGAATCCACGGCCTTGCCGAACGCCTGCAGTAGCGAGGCCGTCTTGGTGCCGGCGGCGTCGGCCAGGATCACGCCCTTGCCGCCGCCAAGCGGAAGGCCCGCCATCGCGTTCTTGTAGCTCATGCCACGCGACAGGCGCAGCGCGTCGGTCAGCGCGTCGACGCGGTTCGGATAGTGCCAGAAGCGCACGCCGCCCATCGCGGGCCCAAGCACCGTCGAATGGACCGCGACGATCGCGGTCAGGCCGCTCGCGCGGTCGCGGAACAGGTGTACGCCTTCATGGTCGTCGAAATCGGGAAGGTCCCAGGCTGTCACGGAGAAACCCCTGAACTTGCTACAAAAATGGGGCGATCGACGGGGATTGAACCCGCAACCTCTGGTACCACAAACCAGCGCTCTAACCAATTGAGCTACGATCGCCGTGACGGCGGAAACCGCGGCCGCGCACATAGGGGCGCGGGTGCCGGGGCGTCAACCTGTATTCCCTGCGCGCCGACGGGACGTCAGCGCCGGCTGGTACCGACCTGCCAGCGGCCGTCGCCGAAGATGCGCAGCTCGATCCGCGCTCCCGCCGGCGCGACGACGAACGGCAGCAGCGCCGCGCCCCGATCGCAGCGCAGGGCGGCGGACACGCTGGCCGGGAAGCCGGCGCCCCCGGCCAGGTTCGCCCGCACCATCCCCTCCGCCCGATCGCACTGGCCGTCCCGGAAGCGCAGCGTCACGTCGGTCAGCTCGACCGATGTCGCCGGAAGGGCATCAAGCGACACCTCGAGCGGGATCAGGCCGGTCGCGCCTTCGATCGCGCGGCGGTTGCGGGACAGGATCAGCGTGCCCGACAACCGGTCCGCGGCTGCAGTCGGGCGGGACAATTCAAGGTGGAGGCCGCCGGTCAACAGCGGCAGCGGCAGCACGCGCGCCCCAACGTCGCCGATCAGGGCGGGGCCGATCCGCGCTTCCCTGAGCGTGCCGGACCAGATGCTGCCAGTCGCTTCGCGCGCGGCGATGCCGCTTCCCGCCAGCACCAGCCGCAGCGGCAGGAAAACGACCAGCGCCACCACGAACAGGGCTGCGAACAGCACCACGCGGCGCATCGGCAGGCGCACGCGCATCAGCGCCCTTCCGCCAGCGTCGCGTCGACCGCGAGCGTCGGATCGGCGTTGGCGCGCGCGGACAATTGCTCGACGGCGATGCCGCGCGCTTCAAGCGCCGCGATCCAGGCGAAGACCGGCGCCGGGCGCGCCGAGGCGATCGACACCGCCACCCGACGATCGCCACGCGATGTCACGATCGCGTTCGCGAAGCCCGCATCGGCGGCGGATCGGGTGACGACGCTCGCCAGCGGCGCGGACAGAGACAGGACCGGGGCTCGCTTGAAAGCCGCCGCCGCGACGCGGGCCTCGGCGAGGCGCACCACCGCCTGCTGATGCCGGTCGCGGGCGCGCGAGCGGGCATCCTCGATCGGGCGATAGAGGCCGAGCCAGAGGATCGTGACTGCGAGGAGCGCGAACATGACCAGCAGCAGCCGCTGCTCGCGGACGGAACGCTGGCGCCACCAGTCGAGGAACTGCGCCTTCATCGCCCGCCGATCCTGAATTCGCCGCGGATACGCCCGTTCTCACCGGTGAAAGGCGTCGCCTCAACGGTCAGGCCGGACGCGCGGATTCGGTTCCGCAGCGCCTCCGCCTCGGCCGCGCCGGGCGCCAGCACGGTCGCGCGGAGCAGCCCATCGCTGTCGTAGGTCAGGCTCGCCAGCTCGACGTTGGGCACGGCCTGCACCGCCGCGACCAGGGCGCCGGCCGCCGCGCTGAAGCCGGCGCCGTGCGGTCCAAGGCGTGCGGGTCCGGCGGCGGGGGCGAGCGTCTGCGCCTCGGCATCAAGACGGTCGGCGGCGAAGCCGTAACGGACGGTCTGGACGATCCCGGTCAGCAGCGTCACAGCGACGATCGCGCCGGCCAGCAGCGCCAGTCGCCGGGCCAGCGACCAATCGAGCTGGAAGCGCCGCCGCCTGGCGAAAGCGCCCTGGCGCAGGTCCAGCTCCGGCGCGTCCAGCGCGGCCAGCACCAGCGGCTCGGCATCGAAATCCTCGACCGCCGCGTCGCCGACCAGCAGCTCGGTCAGCCCGGCTTCCTCTGCGAAAGCGGCGCTCCTGCCGCGGAGCACCGTCTCCGCCCCGATTCGCGTCCGCGCGAAGCCGCTGTCCGGGCGCGGCAGCAGCAAGGCGGCGGGCAGGATCGCGTCGGGATCGACGCCATGCGCCTGGAGGGATTCGAGCCAGGCGGCGATCCGGCCATTGCCGATGATGGCGACGGTGCGGTCCACCCCGTCCGGCCGGCCGACCGCAACGTGCTGGGTCTCGATCGGCGCGACGCTGGTTTCGGCCGCCAGCAGGCGCGCGGCGGTGCGCGCCTGCGCGGTCGCAAGACTGCCGAGCTCCGCGACGTGGATCGTCATCGCCTCCGCCGGCGCGATCGCGACGATCCGGTCGGGAAGGTCCGGCGGCAGCGGCGTCTCGGCATTGGCGCGCGACGTCACGCCGCCATCGTCCGCGATCCACCAGCCGGCGAGCCGGTCATCCGGGGCGATGAAGAGGATCAGCGTGCTCACATCCCCCCTCCCCAGCTTCGCCGCACCAGCCGCGCCGGCGGTACGCTCGCATCGATCAGCGCGGTTTCCACGACCTCGCTATCGCCCAGCCGGACGCGAAGATCGAGCGCGAACCAGCGCGTGCGCACGCCCGTCTGCGCCTCTATGTCGCCGCCCGGCGCGATACCGGCAAGCGAGGAGGTGCGCCAGAAGGCATAGCCGCTGTCATAGCCTGCGGCCGGGCGGCCGATCATCAGCGCGCGGGCGCGGTCCGGCGAGAGCTTGTCGGGCAGCAGCATGGACAAGAGGGGCGCCTGCTCCGGCGTGAGCGTGTTGACGTTGATCGGCGAGAGCTCGGTCGTTGGAAGCGCGCAGATCCAAGGCTTCAGCCGTTCGTAGATAGCGGGCGTGACGCCGGCAACGGCGCGCAACTCGCTTGCGTCCGCGACCAGGGTGTTGGCGGTCTTGTACGGCACCGGGCCGCCCGCATAGGCGGCGTCCTCCGCGCCCTGCGGGAGGGGAAAGCCGTCGCTGTCGATCCAGTCGGCGAGCGAGGCGGCCACGCGTACCGCCTCACCCTCGCCGATGCCGAGGATCCGCATCAGCGCCTCGAACTGGGCGATGCCGGCGGGCCGGGCCATCAGCCGCTGCCCCGCCTGGCCGGTCACCACGCTGTTGAGGTTGAAGCAATTGCCGCCGTCGCGGACGGTCACGCTCGCCGCGCCGCCGGGGAGCGGCAGCCCGGTCTCGCGCCCCGCCCAGCCGAGCGGCGTGCGGGCCGGATCGGATTCGACCAGCGTCGTGATCCGGTTGGCGGCGATCTCTTCGGCAGCGAGCGCATAGGCGCGCGCCTGGTCGATGGCGCCGGCATTGGCGGCGATGCGCGTCGACAGCCTCAGCCGCTCCAGCGCCGCGGCCGACAGCACCGCCATCACCGAGACGAGCATCAGCACCGTCAGCAGCGCGGCTCCCTGCTCGCCCCGCTTCATGCCCCCGGTCCCACCAGGAAGACGTAGCGCATCGCGGGACCGCGGATCGGCTGCACGATCATCTCGATGGCGCGCGGCAGCAGGTCGGGGCGGATCGGGTCCCACACGTCGCGCCAGCCGTCCTTCGAGCGATATCGGAGCGTGACCGAGGCGATGCCATCCACCAGGGTTGCGGGCGGATCGGGCGCGGCACCGTCAAGCATCGGCCAGGTCCGGCGGGTCAGCCGCCCCCCTTCGACCGCGTAGGCGACTTTCTGCAGCGACGCGCGCGTGCTGTCCTCAAGCGGATCGACGCCGGCGCGCACCAGCGTGAAGCCGGCGGGAGAGCCGTCGAACGCCTGGACCGGGTCGCCCGCCGGGTTGCGCGTCGTCCGCGGCACCGCCTGGGCGGCATCGGCGGCAATCAGCGCCTCGACCCGCCGTTCGGACGCCATCGCCTCCAGCCGGGTCCTGGTCGCGTCCTGCGCATCGACGCTGAAGCGCAGCAGCCCGACGCCGGCCGCCGCGATCATGCCGAAGATCAGCAGCGCGACGAGCATTTCGACGAGGGTGAATCCGTTCCCCCAGAGGCGATCCTGTGCTCCGGCGAAGGCCGGAGCCCCGTGTGGCAAGGCTCCGGCCTCCGTCGGCGCACGGGGCGTCATACGCCTCATGTCGCGGGCCGCACGATCGTCAGCGTGGACGGCGCGCGACTGGTCGCCACGCTGATGTCGATCCGCACCAGCCGCTCGTCGGGCGTGCGGCTGGTCACGCGCGACCAGCGCCACGTCCGGCCGCCGTTCACCGCCTCGCCGCTGGCGGCGCCGACCGGCGGCGGGGCGGGATCGGACAGAGTCTCGGCGGCGAGGTTGCGCGCAACGAGCTGGGCGAGCATGCGCTCGTCGAGCTCGCCGGTCTGGCGCACCGTCGCCCCTTCGAGCCGCAGCAAGGCCAGCGCGGCGAGGCTGAACACCGCGAGCGCGACGAGCATCTCCAGCAGCGTGAAGCCGCGCTCGTCACGTGCCGACACGGACGCCTCCATCCACCGCGATCGCGACGCGGACCCGCTCGCCGCCCCGCGTCAGCGTGATCGAGGCCGGCGCGCTCGGCTGGCCCGTGGCATCGAAGGCGGTGCGGATCGTTCCGCCCTGTCCGACCAGTGCCGTCGTGCCGCGGCTCCAGGGCCGGGAACGGAATTCGCTGTCCGGAATCGGCGCCCAGGCACCGCCTTTGCGCTGATCGAACGCATAGCCCTGCGCCGTCACCCGGACCGCGACCGGCAGTCCCTGAAGAATGGCGAGATCGCGCGCGGCGACGGTGCGCGCGGCAAACCGCTCCGCCTCATGCGACAGGCGGCCGCGCGGGTCCGGCATCGCGACGATCACCCCCGTCGCGACCAGCCCCATGATCGCGAGCACGATCATCAGCTCGATCAGGGTGAAGCCATTTTCGCGCGGGCGCGAAATTGCCCCGGCGGAGGCCGGATCTCTGGACGCTGCGCTCCGGCCTTGGCCGGAGCACTCGGTCCTACTGCCAATTGCCGATATCGGCATTCTCGCCCTCGCCGCCTTCCTTGTCATCGGCGCCGTAGGAGAAGACGTCGAACGCGCCGTGCTGGCCGGGATAGATGTAGCGGTACGGGTGCCCCCAGGGATCGTTGGGCAGCCGCTTGACATAGCCGCCCTGGTGGTAGCGCTGCGGCTGGGCGGTCCCCGGCGGCGGCGCGACCAGCGCCTGCAGCCCCTCGGTGGTCGACGGATAGGTGAGGTTGTCGAGCCGGTACATCTCCAGCGCCTGTTCCAGCGTCGCGATATCGGTCTTCGCCTTGGCCGCATTGCCCTTGCCGAGCGCGGGCAGCACGTTGATCGCGACAATCGTCGCGAGCAGGCCGAGGATGACGATCACGACCATCAGCTCGACAAGGGTGAAGCCCTCCTCGACACCCCGACGAAGGCCGGGGCCCACCTTCTGATCGTCGGCAAAAGGGGGAGAAGGTAGGGCCCGGCTTTCGCCGGGATGACGGAAGAATCTGAACATCACGCGCCTGCCAGGGTTTCGAGCTGAAGGATGGGGAGAAGAATCGAGAGCACGATGGTCGCGACCAGGCCGCCCATCACGACGATGATCGCCGGCTCCAGCAGCGACAGCGCGGCAGCGGTGAAGCTGTCGAACTCGCGCTCTAGATAGTCGGCGGCGCGCTCCAGCATCGCGTCGAGCCGCCCGGACGCCTCGCCGCTGGCGGCCAGATAGACGAGCAAGGGCGGGAACACGCCCGCGCGGCGGAGCGCGGCGGACAGGCTGCCGCCGCCGCGGATTGCGTCGACGATGTCCTCGGACGCGGCGCGGAGCGCGCGGTTGCGGATCGTCGCGGTGGTCAGCGCGACGCCTTCGAGCAGCGGCAGGCGGGACGAGACCATCGTCGCCAGCGTCCGCGCCATGCGCGCGGCGTGGAGATCGCGGACCAGCCGCCCGACCAGGGGCCAGCGCAGCAGCCAGGCGTCGAAGCGCAGCCGCGCCTTTGGGTCCTGCAGCGCGCGCCAGGTGGCCAGCCCGATGGCCGTCACCGCGATTAGCATCGCCCACCACCAATGGACCAGCAGGCCGGAGACGCCGATGACGAGGCGAGTGAGCAGCGGCAATTGCTGGCCGACCGTCTCGAATTGCTCGACCACCTTCGGCACCACGAACATCATCAACGCGGCGACAACGAACAGCGCGACCAGCGCCAGCACCGCCGGATAGGCCATCGCCGTCAGCACCTTGGCGCGCACCTGGGCCTGGCGCTCCAGCAGGTCGGCGAGACGCCCGAGGATCACCGGCAGCGTGCCCGAACTTTCGCCGGCGCTGACCATCGCGCGATAGAGGGCGGGAAAGCTTTTCGGCTCGCGCGCCATCGCCTCCGACATGCGGCGGCCTTCCAGCACGCCGGCATGGACCGCGCCGGTGATCGCGCGCACGTGCGGCTTTTCGGTCTGGCGGGAGATGGTGCGGAGCGCTTCCTCGATCGGGGTGACCTGCACCAGAGTGGCAAGCTGGCGGGTGAAAAGCGTCAGCTCCTTCGCCGTCAGCTTGCGCGGGCCGAAGGCGAGCAGGGATTTCGCCGACGCCGGCGCGCCCGATCCCGGCTCGATCCGGACGACGTACAGCTTGCGGCTGTCGAGCCGCGCGCGCGCGTCCTCGATCGAGGGAGCCGCCACCGATCCCCGCCGCTCGCCCCCGCGCGTGTCGATCGCGAGATAGTCGAAGTCAGGCATCCACCTGCTCCCGACGGGTGATCCGGACGGCCTCCTCCGGCGTCGTCTCGCCGGTGGCAACGAGCGCCCGCGCGGCGGCCGCCAGGCTGGGTGCACGGGCGAAGGCGTGGCGCGCGATCGCGGCTTCGTCGGCATTCTCGTTGATCAGGCGGCGGACGATGTCGTCGACCCGTACCGCCTCGAACACGCCGACGCGGCCACGGAAGCCGGTCTGGCCGCACGCCTCGCAACCGGCGGGCTCGTACACGGTCGCGCCCGGCTGAAGCCCCAGCAGCCGCGCCGCCTGCTCGCCGGCCGGCTCGGCCCGCCGGCATTCGGGGCAGAGGCGCCGCACCAGACGCTGGGCGATCACCGCCCGCAGCGTCGAGGCGAGCAGGAACGGCTCGACCTTCACGTCGCGCATCCGCGTGATCGCGCCCACCGCATCGTTGGTGTGGACGGTCGAGAGCACCAGATGCCCGGTCAACGACGCCTGCACCGCGATCTCGGCGGTCTCGCGGTCGCGGATTTCGCCCACCATCACAACGTCCGGGTCCTGGCGCAGGATCGCGCGCAGCCCGGCAGCAAAGGTCAGGCCGACCTTGGGGTTCACCTGGGTCTGGCCAACGCCGTCGATCGCATATTCGACCGGGTCTTCGACGGTCAGGATGTTGCGCGCGCCGTCGTTCAGCAGGCGGAGACTCGCATACAGCGTTGTCGTCTTGCCCGATCCTGTCGGCCCGGTGACGAGGATGATGCCGTTGGGCTCGGCGAGCGCCTCGTGCAGCACCGCCTCGGCGGTCTCCGACAGGCCGAGCGCGGCGAGATCGAAGCCGGCATTCTCCTTGTCGAGGATGCGCAGCACCACGCGTTCGCCGACACGGCTGGGCAAGGTCGAGACGCGGACGTCCAGCAGCTTCCCGCCGAGCGTTAGCGAGATGCGCCCGTCCTGCGGCACGCGCCGCTCGGCAATGTCGAGACGGGCCATCACCTTGATGCGGCTCACCAGCACCGGGGCGACATGCGCGGGCATGCGCAGCGTCTCGCGCAGCACGCCGTCGATGCGCATGCGGACGATCAGCCAGGTCTCGTACGGCTCGACATGGATATCGGACACGCCCTGCCGCACCGCGTCGGCAATGATGCCGTTGATCAGCCGGATCGCGGGCGCGTCGTCGGAGGAATCGAGCAGGTCGTCGGCGGTCGGCAGGTCGCCCGCGATCAGCGCGAGATCGTCACCGAGGCCGAGCGACCCCGCCGCCGCGGCCGCCGCTTCGCCGCCGAACGCGTAGCGGTCGGACAGGAGCTTGTCGAAAGCGTCCGCGGGGACGGTCTCGACCGCCATCGGCTGGCCGAGGTGCCGGCGCACTTCGAGCAGCGCGCGCGGGTCGCTGCCTTCGCGCAGCGCGGCGCGGAAGCGCTCGCCGTCCGGCTCCAGCAGCACGACGCCGAACTTGCGCGCGAAGGCGTAGGGGACACTGATGATGGGGATCGCGCTACCGCCGTGCTCCAGCGAAGGCCGGAGCTCAGCAGTTCCGGCCTGCGCCGGAACACTGTGGAATTCGCTCATTTCCTGCGCTCGCGGGGCGGCCGCGTTGGCTGGATCGTCGTCGTCGAGCGGTGCACCTCGGGCGTGATCACCTGCGGCGGGGCCAGCGGCGGCGGCGTGCTGCCGGGCAGGTCGACCGGCGGGACCGGCGGCGCCGCGCCCATATATTCGCGGACCAGTTCGTCGATGCTCGGCTCCTGATCCGGCCGCTGCAGCAGCTGCCGCTCGCGAACATAGCCGTAGCGGCGCTCGGCCAGCGCGCGCGCATCGGCGGCGGAGCGCAGGATGGTCGGGCGGATGAACACCATCAGGTTGGTCTTCATCCGCGATTTGGAGCGGGACTTGAACAGCTCGCCCAGCAGCGGAATGTCGCTCAGCAGCGGAATCCGCTCGAGCGTGCGCCGCTCATTGTCGTCCAGCAGCCCGCCCAGCGCGATGATCTCGCCATTGTCGACGGTCACCGTCGTCTCGATCTCGCGCTTGTTGAGGATCAGCTCGCTATTGTCATTGGAGACCGGGCCCGCGATCGAGCTGACTTCCTGCCTCAACGCCAGCTTGATCGCGCCGCCTTCGTTGATCTGTGGGCGCACCTGCAGCTGGATGCCGACATTCTCGCGCTGGACGGTGCGGAAGGCGTTGTCGAAGTTGTTCGACAGCGCCTGCCCGGTGGTGATCGGAATCTCCTGCCCGACCAGGATTCGCGCTTCCTGATTGTCGAGCGTCATGATCGACGGCGTGGACAGGATGTTGGAGGTGCTGTCCGATCGGACCGCGTTGATGATCGCGCCGAAAATGCCGTCGCGGCCGAGATTGGTCGCGAATCCGCCGATGCCGCCGGTCGCGTTCAGGATCGAGTTGACCGCTGCCTGGGCGAGTTGATCCGAGGCGGGGCTGCTGGTGCTGGTCGTCGTGATATTGCCGTTGGTGACGGTCGTCTGCCGGTCGAGCTGCCGTGCCCCGACCGCGCCGGCGATGGTCAGGATATTGGGCGCGGCGTTCGAGTAATTGGTGACGGCGAACGGAATGTCGCTGCCCGGCTCGCCGCCGAGCAGGAATTGCACGCCCAGCCGTTTCGCCAGGCTGTCGGAAATCTCGACGATGATCGCCTCGACCAGCACCTGATCGCGGCGCACGTCGAGCTGGCGGATCACTTCGCCCAGCGTGCGCTGGGTCTCCGGATTGGCGGCGATGATGATCGCGTTGGCGCCTTCGAAGCGGGTGACGATCGCCTGGCTGCGGCCGATGATGCTCTCGCCGGTCGGCGCCGCCGCCGCGGCGGACGGAACCGGCTCGGGCGCGTTGACGATCGGCGGCTCGGTGACGGTGTTCGCTCCCATCCGCCCCGCGCGCGGGTTGACCGGGGTCAGGCCACGCGGCGCAGCAGGCTGGGTGACGGGCTGCCCGGTCAGCTGCTGGAGCACCGGCAGCAGCAGCTCGGCGTCCGCATTCTGCAGCCAATAGACGCGAACTTCGGTGCCGTTCGCGGCACGCGTGTCAAGGTCGCGCGCGATCGCCGCCAGCCGGGCGACCGTGCCCGGATCGCCGCGCAGCACGATCGAGTTGGAGCTGTCGACGGCGACGATGCTTGCGGCCGCACCCGGGCCGCCCTGCCCGCCCGGCGCACCGCCGACCAATTGCCCAAGCGACTGGGCGACCTCGCGCGCCCCGGCGTTCTTCAGCGGCACCAGGGTCGTCGCGGCGCTGTCCTGATCGATCCGGCGCAGCACTTCGCGGACGCGGCGGACATTGTCGCCGAAATCGACCACGACCAGCGAATTGCCGGCGCGGTTGGCGGTCACCGATCCCTGCGGGCTGACCAGCGGCCGCACCGTCTCCACGGCGCTCGGCGCATCGATCGACCGCAGGCGGAAAATCTCGGTCACCAGCGCATTCGAGGCGCCAGGCGTCCCGACCCGGCTCGGCTGGGTGGCGGCACCTTCGAGCGGCTGGACGCGAAACGCTCCCCCGGGCGCCGGCACCGCGACCAGGCCGTTGGCGCGCAGTGTCGACAGGAACACCTCGAAATATTCGGAGCGGCTGAGCGGCCGGTCGGTGACGACCGAGACTTTCCCCTGCACGCGCTGGTCGATGATGAAGGTGCGGCCGGTCACCTTCGCCGCATCCTGGATGAAGGCGCGGATATCGGCGTCGCGGACGTTCAGCGAATATTGCGCGGCGGCGGGGCCGGCTGCGGCCAGCACGATGGCGGGAAGAAGGAACTGACGCATCATTGTCCTGAAATGCTGATCGCGATGGGGACGACCTGCGCCCCGCGCTCGACCGCGACCGAGAGCGTGCCGCCTTGGGCGAGACCGGCCGCGGCGCGCCGGAGGTCATCGAGCCCGCCAACCGGGCGGCCGGCGATCTGTACGACCACATCGCCCGGCTGGAGCCCCAAGCGCGCAAGGAAACTGGGATCGCCGCGCGGCATCAGGCCGGTCACACGGCCGCCGGCCTGCCGCGGCGCAAGGGTCAGCTGCGACTGGAGCTGCGCGAGCGTCACCGCTCCGCCGGTGGCTGCCGCGGGCGCCGGGGCGCTCAGCAGCGTGACGTTCGCCGGCACCGGTGCGACAGGTGCCGCGACCGGCGCTTCCCCCGACTGGTCGAGATAGAGCGTCTCGTCCCGCCCGTCATGCGCGATCACGACATTGTCGTAGCCAACCGATTTCAGGACGACACCCGGCTGAATCGCCTCGCCGACCGAATAGCTGGTCTGGACATTGTCCGCCTCCGCGATGATCGCCGAGCCGAGGCCGGTCGCTTCGTTGACGCGGACGCCGAACAGCTTCAGCTGCAGTGACGTAACGAGCGTCGGGCCGCCGGCATCGCCCATCCTGAAGAAGGGATCGAAGCCGCTCGCCAGCACCGCGCGCCCGCGCTCTGCGTCCGGGCCCTGAGCAGGCCGCCAGTCGCCAAGCGGGCCGATCGGCGTGACGAGGGCCCAGAACAACCGCGCGCACTGCACCGCAAGCAGGATGAGCAGCACGAGCTCGGTCAGGCTCAACAGGCTGGAATGCGGCAGGCGGCGGAGCAATCGCCAGCTGCGCGGATCGATCGCGAGACGCATTCACTCCCCCCGGTGCCCGACGCTGCGGGCGAAAGACGCTCCTGCCTGCCTTCGTGACACCTTCGGGCCACGGAGTCACGCTTGACGCGCCACGCCCAAGCATCGCACTTCGCTCGGATTATACGGGGTCAGGAGCCGCATGGACAATCCTTTCGACCAGATGGTCATCGACAGCATGATGGCGCAGCCGGGCATCCAGCGCGTGCCGAGCCCGAAGCTGACCCTGTTCGTCAGGCGCGGCTTTCTGGACGGGGGCGAATGCGCGGCGATCATCGAGCGGATCGACCGCAATCGCCGGCCATCGACGCTGGCCAATTACAATGGCGACGCGGCCTTTCGCACCAGCGAGACCTGCGACCTCGACGGCGACGACCCGGTGGTCCGCGCGCTCGACGAGAAGATCGCCGCGTTCAGCCGGCTGGACCTCGCCTATGGCGAGCCGATGCAGGGGCAGCGCTACGAAGTCGGCCAGGAGTTCAAGGCGCATACCGACTATTTCGAGCCGCAGGGCGTCGATTACGAGAAATA
The DNA here is from genome assembly GCF_009753715.1 of Sphingomonas horti. Taxonomy (GTDB): domain Bacteria; phylum Pseudomonadota; class Alphaproteobacteria; order Sphingomonadales; family Sphingomonadaceae; genus Sphingomonas_B; species Sphingomonas_B horti. The sequence continues at coordinate 69,238 of NZ_WQMS01000001.1, forward strand.
CACCAGCGTCGCCGGCCAGCGCACCTGGACAGTGATGATCTACCTGAACGACGTGGAGGCGGGCGGCGCCACCCGCTTCAAGGCGATCGACAAGATGGTGCAGCCCGAGGCCGGCAAATTGCTCGCCTGGAACAACCGCCGCCCCGACGGCAGCGTCAATCCCTCCACCATCCACCACGCGATGAAGGTGCGCGCCGGGCAGAAATACGTCGTGACCAAATGGTTTCGGGAACGGCCCTGGGGCTGGGCCTAGAGCCGGACGGGATTAGGGATTATCCTGATCCCATCAGGCTGTAGGACAATCTACCTTCTAAGGATAACAAAAAAGGGCGGCCGAGGCCGCCCTTTTCCTTTGCGATGGCGGCGATCCTCACGCGAGGACGCTGCGCACGCGGTTGCTGCGGCGGGCAACGCCGCCGACCAGGCCGAAGCCCGCGATCATCATCGCCCAGGTCGCCGGCTCCGGAACGGTCGGCGCGAAGGTGATGCCCTGCAGCGACGAACCGTCGAGGACGCCGAAGGTGCCCTTCTGGAACGACACCGCGTTGGTGCGGAAGATGTAAGTCGCGCTGTTCTCGGTCCCGATCAGGCCGTTGGCGCCCGAACCCTGGAAATTGACCTCGATGACGGTTCCGCTGAAGCCGCGATTGGCGCGCGTGGTCGAACCGCCCGGGTTGTTGACCGCCTTGAAGGCGCCCGCGGCGTCGGGGTCGCCGGCGCTCACTAGAGCGTCGACCAGCCAGTTGTCATAGGCAGCGACGGTGAACTTAGTGATCTCGTGATCGTTGCCGCTCGCGTTCGAGCCGACACCGGTCCGCTCGACCTGATAGTAGAAGTCCAGCGTGCCGGACGTGTTGCGATACACGGCCGAACGGAAGATCGCGGCAAAGGTGAGAGCCTGTCCCTGCACTTCGCTGAACGCCAGGCGCGTACCCTGCGTCTGGAAATCGAACGGCGAGAAAGACTGGTTCTGGGCGCCCGGCAGCAGGACAGTGGCCTGGGCGGGCATCGCCACCAGGGCGGCGGCGCAAAGCAACAACTTCTTCATTACAAAACCCCCTTACGCATAAGCAAAATAGGGCGGACAGCCCCGGACTCTCTGTTTTTCTTGGCGACCCGACTAGCCGCGCCGGTCAGGGCGCGAAAGTGCTAAATCGGCGTTAACCAATCCCGATCTGGCACATATCCGTAACGATCGCAACAAACGGCCCTTCGCGCGGACAAAAAAAGGGCGGCCGAAGCCGCCCTTCTCATTTGCGAACGCAGGGGGTTCAGGCGAGCGCGCGGCGCGGACGCCGGCTGCGCCGGGTCGCGAAGCCGACCAGCCCGAAGCCGCCCAGCATCATCGCCCAGGTCGCCGGTTCCGGGACCGTCGGCGCGAAGGTCGGGCCTTGCAGCGCCGAACCGTCGATCACGCCGAATGTGCCGGACGTGAAGCTGACCGCGTTCGTGCGAAAGATGTAGGTCGTGCTGTTCTCGGTCCCGACCAGATTGTTCGAGCCGAAATTGACGCCGACCACATTGCCGTCGAACGAGCGGTTCGCACTCGAGGTGAACGTGCCGGGATTGCCCGCGGCCAGGAAGCCGCCGGCGCCGTCGAAATCGGAACCGTCGCGGAAAGCGAAGGTCGTGAAGCCCCCGAAGTTCGCGGCGGTAAACGACTGGATCGGATTGCTCGAATTGGTGCCCGCGCCGGTGCGCTCCACCTGATAATAGAAGTCCAGCGTCCCGCTGGTGTTCCGATAGACCGCCGAGCGGAACGTCGTGGCGAACGTGAGCGCAACGCCCGACGTTTGGCTATAGGCCAAGAGCGTGCCACGGGTTGAGGCGCTGAACAGGTCTATGGTCGCGCCGGGGCCGCCGATGCCGTCACCCGGAAAAACCTGCGCAGCATAGGCCGGCATCGCCGCCAGAATGCCCGCTGCAATGAAAGCAAACTTCTTCATTGGAACCCCCTTCCAAAAATCGTCACAACTGCGACGCTGTCTCGTCCTCTTAGAAGGCTTCTATTCGGAGGCACCATAACCTGGATTCGCGATTCCGCAAAGCGGTTAATGCACTCTTAACCTTTCTCAAAATGAGACGCTTTGCTCAGGCGACCAGATGTTCCACCAGCCGCTTCACCTTGGCCTGACGCCATTGCGGCGTGGGCGCGAAAACCCAATAGCCGAGCCCCTGGTCGACCCGCTCGCCGACGCCGCGCAGCGTGCCCGATTCGAGGTCGCCGCGGACCAGCAGCTCCGGCACCAGCGCGCGGCCGAGGCCCCGCGCGGCGGCGTCGATCGCCAACCCCGCATCGGCGACCCGGGCGATCGGATCGGGGGCCGCGTGGCCCGGCCAGGCGATCCAGCGCTCGCTTTCCCCGGTCGGGCCGGCGACCTTGCAGAAATCGGTCCCGCCAACGCGCACGCCTTCATGCTCGCCCTTGTCCACCATCAGGCGGATCGCGAGGTCCAGATTGGCCTCGGTGAAGTCGATCGGCTCGTCCGCCGCGATCAGGTGGAAGCGCAGCTCCGGATCCGCTTCGGCGATCGCGGCGAGCCGCGCCGCCAGCCAGCGCGCGGTCAGGTCGCGCGGCGCGGCGATCGTCAGCACCTTGGACGACTGGCCGGCCTGCATCGCGCGGACCGCATCCTCGAAGCACAGGAAGCCGTGGCGCAGCGCCTCCAGCCCGGCCTCTCCCTCGGGCGTCAGCTCCAGCCCGCGCGCGGTGCGGCGGAACAGCACCACGCCCAGCGTGTCCTCCAGCGCGCGTATCTGCTGGCCGACCGCGGCCGGCGTCACCGCCAGCTCGTCGGCGGCACGGGTGAACGACAGGTGGCGCGCCGCGGCATCGAGCACGCGCAGCCCGTTCAGCGGCAGGTGCGTGCGCTTCATGCCTGCACCGCCGGCGCGACCAGCGGGAAGCGGGGAATGGCGATGTCGAACATCGACCCGTCCTCGCCGATCATCCGGTAGCTGCCGCGCATCTGCCCGGTCGGCGTCGAGAGCGGACAGCCGGAGACATAGTCATAGGATTCGCCCGGCGCGATCACCGGCTGCTCCCCGACCACGCCTTCGCCCTGGACCTCGTGGCGCACGCCGCGGCCGTCGCTGATGATCCAGTGGCGCGTGAGCAGTTGCACCGTCATCCGCCCTTCGTTCTCGATGCGGATGTGATAGGCCCAGAACCAGCGCCCCCGGTCCGGGTCGGATTGCTCGGGCAGGTAGCTGACCGACACCCGCACGGTCACGCCGCGGGTGGTCAGCGCATGGGGAAAAAGCGCCTTCACAGCCCTGCCGCGGCCAACGCCCGGTCAAGATCGTCGATCAGATCGGCGGGGTCTTCCAGCCCGACGTTCAGCCGCAGCATGCCTTCGGTGATACCCATCGAATCGCGCACCTCCTCGCTGACGCCCATATGGGTGGTCGACGAAGGGTGCGTCATCAGCGAGCGCGAGTCACCGATGTTGTTCGAGATGTCGACCAGCTCCAGCCCGTCAAGCAGCGCGTGCGCCTGGACGCGATCGCGGACGTAGAAGGATAGGATGGTGCCGCCGGCCGCCATCTGCCGCATCGCGAGATCGTGCTGGGGGTGGCTGGCAAGCGCGGGATAGAGGACGCGCGGCACCCGATCTTCGAGGAAGCGCGCGACCTGCAGCGCGTTGCGGCACTGTCGCTCCGCGCGGATGTCGAGCGTCTCCAGCCCCTTCAGCACCAGCCAGGCATTGAACGGCGACAGTGTCGGGCCGGTGTTGCGCACGAACGGCAGCAGCACGTCGTTCACGAACGCCTCGCTGCCGCAGACGGCGCCCGCCAGCACGCGCCCCTGCCCGTCCATCAGCTTGGTCGCCGAATAGGCGACGACGTCGGCGCCGAACTCCATCGGCCGCTGCAGGGCCGATGTCGCGAACGCATTGTCGACGACCGTCACGATGCCTCGTGCCCTGGCGATGCCGCACACCGCCGCGAGGTCGACGATCTCGAGCGTCGGATTGGCGGGCGTTTCGAAGAAGAAGGTCTTGGTGTTGGGCCGGATCGCCCGCTCCCACCCTTCGGTGTCCGAGCCGTCGACGATCGTCGCCTCGATCCCGAAGCGCGGCAGCAGGCTGTCGGTCAGCCAGCGGCACGACCCAAACATCGTCCGCGCCGCGACCAGATGGTCGCCGGCCGAAAGCTGGCACAGCAGGGCCGCCGTCATCGCCGCCATGCCGCTGGCCATCGTCCGCGCGGCCTCGGCGCCTTCGAGCAGCGCTATCCGCTGCTCCAGCATTTCGACGGTCGGGTTCTGCAGCCGGCTGTAGGTCATGCCCTGCTGCTCGCCAGTGAACCGCGCCGCCGCCTGGCCGGCGGAGTCGTAGGCATAGCCCGACGTCATGAAGATCGCCTCCGACGTCTCGCCGAATTCGGAGCGCGCGGTTCCGCCGCGCACTGCCTGCGTGGCCGGCCGCCACTTGCCGGTGATGCCGCGATCCTGCCCTGTACGCCTCTTCATGCGCCACGCTTTGCAGGCTAGGGGTGCGGAGCGTCAACCGCACGGGGGCAATATGAAATCTTGGGTGGCATGGCTGGAACGCTTTACTCCCGTGCAGATGGCGTTGCTGCTCGCGCTCGTCGCCGAGCTGCTGTTCGCCGTGCATGTCGGCCAGCCCAACAAGCTGATGTTCGACGAAATCTACTACGTTCCCGCCGGCCGCGATGTGTTCGGCATGATCGCGCCCGCCAATGAAGAGCATCCGCTGTTCGCCAAATGGCTGATCGGACTGTCGACCGCGTTGTTCGGGGACAATCCGGTCGGCTGGCGGGCGCTCGGCACGGTTGCGGGCACGGCAACGGTGGTGGCGATCTACGCGATCGCGCTGCGCTTGTCCGGCGAGGTGCGGACTGCGGCCACCGCCGCGGTGCTGGCGATGCTGAACCAGATGCTGTTCATCCAGGCGCGGATCGCGACGCTGGACGTGTTCGCGGGCGCTTTCCTGTTCGCGGCGATCGCCGTGCTCGCCTGGGGCTATGGCGGCACGCGCCGCTGGCTGGTCGGCGCCGGACTCTGCATCGGGCTGGCGGTCGGCTGCAAGTGGAGCACGCTGCCGTTCGCGGCCCTGCTGGGACTCGCGGTGCTGTGGGGCTGGCGGCGGCAATGGCTGCGCGCCGCCGTCACCTTCGGCCTTGCCGCCCTGCTTGCCTATTTCGCGACCTTCGCGCCGGCGCTGTTCTACGCGACGAGTCCGCTGAAGCTCGACCAGCTCTTCGCCTGGCAAGCTCATATGTACGACCTGCAGACGCGGCCGCTCGCCCATCACACCTACCAGAGCACGCCCTGGCAATGGCCGCTGATCACGCGGCCGATCTGGTATCTGTACGAGCCGGTCGAAGGCGTGCAGCGCGGCGTGCTGCTGGTCGGCAACCCGGCGATCATGTGGGGCGGGCTCGTCGCCCTCGCCGCCTGCCTGTGGGACGGGCTGAAGGAGCGGAAGGCCGGGCTGCTGATCCCGGCCGCCCTCTACATCTTCGCGCAGGGTATCTGGATCGCGATCCCGAAGAAGATCGGCTTCTATTACTATTATTATTTCCCCGGTCTGTTCCTGACGCTGCTGCTGGCCGCGGCGTTCCATCATTATTACCGGCGCGAGGACCGCTGGCTGCCGGCCACCTTCATTGCGCTCAGCTTCGGCCTGTTCGTCTATTTCTACCCGATCATCTCGGCCGCGCCGCTGCCCAACGACCGCGCGTTCGAGCATTGGATGTGGCTGTCGACCTGGCCTTAATATCGTCCCCAGGTGAAGCGGGATGAAAGCGCGTAGTTCCACACCGCCGCGACCATGATGCCGGCCAGAGCCGACACGGTCGCGTAGGCATAGCGCTCCTCGAACAGGAAGGCGGCGACGCCGACGTTGGCCAGCGCGCCGACCGAACAGACCGCGCAGAAGCTCAGCCAGCCGCGAAGCAGGGCGCGAGTGCCGTGCAGCCGCCGGTCGCGATAGGTCAGCGCGTTGTTCAGGAAGAAGTTGAAGGTCATCGCGCCCAAGGTCGCGGTCGCCTGGGCGGGCAGGAAGCCGAATCCGGCCAGGCCGTAGGTCAGCCCCAGCAGGGCCATGTGCACGACCACGCCGATCGCGCCGATCACCGCAAACATCGCGAAGCGCGTCGGCACGTAGCGGCCGAACACGCGATCATAGAGCGCGAGCAGGAATTCCAGCGCGACGACATGGTCGAGCTTCGATTCGCCGACCTCGCGCCGGTGGAATTGCAGCGGCACTTCCGCGAATACCAGCGGGCGTCGAGCCGCGGTCAACAGGTCCAGCAGGATCTTGAAGCCGATGCCGGACAGGCGCGGCGCCAGCTCACGGAAGCGCCCGGCGCGTATCATGAAGAAGCCGCTCAGCGGATCGCTCAACTCCGCCTTCAGCACCAGCTGCGCGATGCGGTTGGCGGTTTCCGACTTGGCGAGCCGCTCCCGCTCCCAATCGCCGGTGCCGCCGCCTTCGGCGAAGCGCGAGGCGATCGCCAGGTCGAGGTCCGGATCGGCGGCCAAGGCCGCTTCCAGCCGGATCAGCACGGCGGGATCGTGCTGGAGATCGGCGTCCATCACGGCGATCAGCGGCGCGCCGGTCGCCAGCATCCCTTCGATGCAGGCGGACGAGAGCCCGCGCCGGCCGATCCGCTCGATCACGCGGATGCGGCGGTCCTGCCGGGCCAGATCGCGGAGGATGCGCGCCGTGCCGTCCGGGCTGGCGTCGTCGACGAACACCGCTTCCCACGCCCGGCCGGCAAGGGCGACATCGAGGCGTCGCACCAGCTCGGCAACGTTCCCGGCCTCGTTGAAGGTCGGGATCACGACCGCCAGTTCGAGCGATTTCACAAGCAAGCGAGCACCCGGTCGGCCATCGCGCGCGTCGACAGCGTGCCACCCAGATCGGACGTGCGCGCGCCTTCCGCCAGCGCCCGCGCGACTGCCGATTCGATCCGCTCGGCCGCGCCCGGCTGCCCCAGCGAATGGCGCAGCATCATTGCCGCCGACAGGATCGCCGCCAGCGGGTTGGCCCTGCCCTGCCCGGCAATGTCGGGTGCGCTGCCGTGGATCGGCTCGTACAGGCCCTTGCCGCCTTCGCCGAGCGCGGCCGAAGGCAGCAGCCCGATCGAGCCGACGCAGGCCGATGCCTGGTCCGACAGGATGTCGCCGAACAGGTTACCGGTGACGATCGTGTCGAACGCCTGCGGGTTCAGCACCAGCTGCATCGCGGCATTGTCGACATACATATGGCTGAGCGCCACGTCCGGGTAATCGGCCGAGACCTCGATCACCACTTCCCGCCACAGCTGCGACGTCTCCAGCACATTGGCCTTGTCGATCGAGCAGAGCCGCCGCTGCCGCCGGCGCGCGGTCTCGAAGCCGGCGCGCGCGATCCGCGCCACCTCGGCCTCGTCGTATCGCATCATGTCATAGCCTTCGCGCAGCCCTGCGCCGGTCGTACGCCGGCCGCGCGGGTCGCCGAAATAGACGTCGCCGGTCAGCTCGCGCACAATCATCAGGTCGATTCCGCCCGCAACCTCCGGCTTCAGCGCGGATTCGCCGACCAGCTCCGGAAAGGCCCTGGCCGGTCGCAGGTTGGCGAACAGGCCCAGCTCCTTGCGCAGGCCCAGGATAGCCTGCTCCGGCCTCAGCGCGCGCGGCAGGCCGTCGCAATCCGGATCGCCGACCGCGCCGAACAGGATCGCGTCCGCGCGCCGCGCGAGACCGAGCGTTTCGGGCGGCAGCGGATGGCCTTGCGCCTTGTACGCCGCGCCGCCGACCCTCCCTTCCTCGAAGCTGAGCCCGAGCCCCAGAGCCTGCAGCACGCGCACCGCCTCGGCCGTGACTTCCGGCCCGATTCCGTCGCCCGGGAAAACAGCTACTAGCATTCGAGCCCTTCCGTCATCCCGGCCCTGAGCCGGGATCCACTTCCTTGAGCCGCACTGGAGAGAAGCTAGGCCCTGGGTCAAGCCCGGGGTGACGCGTGCGCGCGATTGAGCCTTTCCACCAGCCGCTCACGGGCCGCCATCACATCCAGCTTGCGGCCGGCGAACAGGTGGGCTTCCAGTGCCCGGCCGTTGGCGCGCAGATCATCGCCCGGCACTTCGCCATAGCCGAGCTCCGCCAGCAGCAATTGTTCGAACCGCAACAGTCCGGCGATCCAGCCGCGCGCGCTCGGCGCGTGCTCGACGGCGTCGAGGAGCCCGCCCAGTCCCTCATAGAGGCGCGGATAAGGCTGGCCCTCCGGCAGCGCCGCCGCGACCAGTGCCGTCATCCATTCGATCGCCGCCGCCGGCAGCGGCTCGCTCAGCAGAGGCGCGCGGCTGTGCGCCAGCTCCACCGTCGCGGCCGCGAGCTGCTCCTCGACGCGCGCGCGGAACTCCGCCTCGACCAGGTTGCCGGGAACCAGCACAGGCCGCAGCCGCCGCGACCGCCCCCCGCGCACATAGCCCGCCTGCAGCCCGTCCCGCGGCGTCAGCGCCCGCACGATCGCGCCATGCTCCCCATGCGCGCGGACAGCGACGACGATTGCGGGGGTGGTGATCAGCATCGAAAGCTATGGGTGGTGCCCATCCGCTCACCGCGCATGATAAAAGTCATAGACCTGCTGCGCCACCGACCGGCTTACCCCCGGCGCCTTCTGCAAATCTTCCAGGCTGGCCGAGCGCACCGCCTTCGCGGTCCCGAAATGCATCAGCAGCGCCTTTTTCCGCGCGGGTCCGATGCCGGGCACTTCGTCGAGCGAGCTGACGCCGATCGCCTTGGCGCGCTTCTGCCGGTGCGCACCGATCGCGAAGCGGTGCGCCTCGTCGCGCAGGCGCTGCAGGTAGAACAGCACCGGCGAGTTGACCGGCAACGTCAGCTCGCGCCCGTCCATCAGGTGGAACACCTCGCGCCCCTCGCGGCCGTGATGCGGCCCCTTGGCGACCCCGACCAGCGCGACGTCCTCGACGCCGATCTCCTCCAGCGTCTGCATCGCGGCGTTGAGCTGCCCGCGCCCGCCGTCGATCAGCACCAGGTCCGGCCAGTCGCCGCCCTCGCGATCCGGATCCTCGCTCTTGGCGCGGGCAAAGCGGCGTTCGAACACTTCGCGCATCATCGCGAAATCATCGCCCGGCGCCGTCTCGGGCCGCCTGATATTGAACTTGCGATAGCTGTTCTTGCGGAACCCTTCGGGCCCCGCGACTACCATCGCGCCCAGCGCATGGGTGCCCATGATATGCGAGTTGTCGAACACCTCGATGCGGTCGGGCGGCCCATCCAGCTCGAACATGTCGGCGAGCTCCCGCAGGATCCTCGCCTGCGTCGTGCTCTCGGCCATGCGGCGTTCGAGCGCTTCCTCCGCATTGCGTTTCGCCTGCTCGATCAACCGCCGCCGGTCGCCTCGCTGGGGCTGCAAGATCGTCACTCGGCCCTTCGCCTGCTCGGCCAGCGCCTCGGCGATCAGCGATCCCTCGGCCAGCTCGCGGTCCAGCAGGATCGTGCGCGGCGGCGGCACTTCCTCGTAGAATTGCATCAGGAAGCTCGCGAACACCTCGTCCTCGCTGAGGTCCTCGGTGTGGGTCGGGAAGAAGCTGCGATGGCCCCAATTCTGGCCGCCGCGGATGAAGAAGCCCTGGATGCCCATCGTCCCGGCCTTGCAGGCGAGCGCGAAGATATCGGCGTCGCCCACGCCTTCCGCGTTGATCGCCTGGCTGCCCTGAATGAAGGTAAGCGCCTTCAGCCGGTCGCGATAGACGGCCGCCAGCTCAAAATCCATGGTCTCCGCCGCCTGCTGCATTGCCGCGCCCAGCTTCGCCTGCACCTGGGTCGACTTGCCGGCCAGGAACGCCTTGGCGTCGGCGACCAGCTCGGCATAGCCGGCCTCGTCGATCCGCCCGACGCACGGCGCCGAGCAGCGCTTGATCTGGTACAGCAGGCACGGCCGCGACCGGTTGGCGAAAAAGCTGTCGGAGCAGGACCGCAGCAGGAACAATTTCTGCAGCGCGTTCAGCGTCCGCGTCACCGATCCGGCGCTGGCGAACGGACCGTAATAATTACCCTTCGCCTTCTGCGCGCCGCGATGCTTCTGGATGCGCGGAAAGGCATGATCGGCACGCAGCAGGATGTAGGGAAAGCTTTTGTCGTCGCGCAGCAGCACATTGTAGGGCGGGCGGTAGCGCTTGATAAGCTGCGCCTCGAGCAGCAGCGCCTCGGCCTCGTTGTTGGTGGTGACGATCGTCATCGACCGGGTCTGCGCGACCATCCGCTGCAGCCGCTTCGACAGCCGCGCGACCTGCGTGTAGTTGGTCACCCGGTTCCTCAGCGCCCGCGCCTTGCCGACATACAGCACGTCGCCGCGCGCATCGTGCATCCGATAGACGCCCGGCCGCACCGGCAGCGTCTTCAGCACGTTGCGGATCGCCGCGACACCTTTCTCCAGATCGGGCGCATCGGCGCCGCGGACCGAATAGGTCGCGGTCTCCTCGTTGAAACGGTCGGGGCTTTGCGGACGGGACATGGGCGTGCCACAGTTAGGCATGGCCGGGCAGCCGGGCAACGATGATGAGGGGGACATCATGAGGATCAACGGAAAGACCGCGCTGGTGACCGGGGGCACCGACGGCATCGGGCTCGAAGTCGCGAAGCAGCTGAAGGAGCGCGGCGCGATCGTCGCCGTGTGCGGGCGCGATGCCGGCCGCCTCGCTTCCGCGCGCGACGCGGGCTTCCAGGCGATCGAGGCCGATCTGTCGACCAAAGCCGGCTGCGACCGGTTGGTCGAGGAGCTGAGCGGCGTGCCGCTAGACATCCTCGTCAACAATGCCGGCATGGGCGGCCCGTCCGACCTGCTCGGCGATTTCGACCTGGAGAGGACCGACAAGGCGATCTTCCTGAACCTGAACGCGCCGATGCACCTGATCGCGGCGTTCCTGCCGGCAATGCGCGAGCGGCCGGAAGCCGCGATCGTCAACGTGACCTCCGGCCTTGCGCTGGCGCCGCGCGCGGGCGGGCCGGTCTATTGCGCGACCAAGGCGGGGCTGCGCAGCTTCACCCAGGTGCTGCGCCATCAGCTCAGGAGCACACGGATCATTGTCACAGAGGCTTTGCCGCCGGTGGTGGAAACCCGCATGACCGAGCAGAACCCGCACAAGAAGATGTCCGCCCGCGATTGCGCAGCGGCGATCGTCGTCGCGATCGAGACGGGACAGGAGCAGGCGTTCATCGGCGCCACGAAGATCCTGCGCGCGGTCAGCGAGCTCTCCCCCGCCCTCGCCCGGCGGATCATGATCCGGTATTGAATGTACCCGTTGCTGTCCGGCCTCTCCGTTGTAGAAGCCTCGTCATTCGTCGCGGCGCCCACCGCCGGGCTCTACCTGGCGCAGATGGGCGCGGAAGTGATCCGGGTGGACCAGATCGGCGGCGGGCCGGATTTCCGCCGCTGGCCGCAGGCGCCAAACGGGGCCAGCCTCTATTGGGAGAATCTGAACCGCGCCAAGAAGTCGGTCGCGCTCGATCTCGGCCGAGCGGAAGGGCGCGAATTGCTCCAGGGGCTCGCCGCCGCGACCGGGCAATTGCTGACCAATTTCCCGGCCGACGGATTTCTTGCGCACGATCGTCTGGCGGAACGCCGCGCCGACCTCGTCACCGTCCGTGTGATGGGCACCGGCGATGGCGGTCCGGCGCTCGACTATACGGTCAACGCCGCGATCGGCCTGCCCTGGCTGACCGGCCCCGCCGCGCTCGGCGACGAACCGGTCAACCACGTGCTGCCCGCCTGGGACCTGCTGACCGGCGCCTATGCCGCCTTCGCGATGCTCGCCGCGATCCGGAACCGCGACACGACCGGCCGCGGCGGCGAAGTGCGCGTGCCGCTGCAGGACGTCGCGACTGGCAGCATCGCCAATCTGGGCATGATCGCGGAAGTGACGGCCACCGGCGCGAACCGCCCCCGCCTCGGCAACGCGGTGTTCGGCGCGTTCGGCCGCGACTTCGTCACCGCCGATGGCAAGCGGCTGATGCTGATGGCAATCACGCCCAGGCAGTGGAGCGGGCTCGTCGCCGTCCTGAACATTGGCTCGCGAATCGCTGAAATCGAAGCGGAACGAGGCGTCAGCTTCGCGCGCGACGAAGGGCTGCGATTCGAGCACCGGGAAGCATTGTTTCCGCTGGTCGAGCGTGCCGTCGCCGCCCGAAGCGCGGACGAATTGCTGCCGGAGCTGGAGCGGCACGGCTGCTGCTATGGCGCCTACCGCACCACGCTGGAGGCGGCCCAGGAGCCGGCCCTGGTCGCCGCCAATCCGATATTCGGCCTCGCGGCCAATCCCAGCGGCCTCGCCTACCCGGCTGCGGGCGCCTTTGCGACGATCCCCGACCAGCCGCGCGAACCCCCGCGCCCGGCCCCGACGCTTGGCGCCGATACCGACGCCGTGCTCGGCGACCGCCTCGGCCTTTCGTCCGCGGAACTCGGCCGGCTGCACGACCAGGGCGTGATCGCATGATCGGCGAGCTGGAGGACGCGCTCGGCGCCGCGCGCGCCTATGCCGCCCGCGCGCGCGAAGCCGTTCGCGCGCGCATCGCGGCCTCGTCGCTCGATGCCGAGCAGCGGGCAGCGCACGGCTATGCCTGGGTCGAAACCAGTATCGAGGCGCTGGCGGCGCTGCTCGACTGGGCAGGCGCGCTGCGTGACCAGGGCGCTCTCGGCGCGGGGGAGGAGCTGCTGCTCCGCATCGCGTTCGGCGAAACGCTGGCCCAGCTCGCCGGCGGGCTGCCCATGGGACAGAACGAGATCGTCCGCCCGTCGGACCTCGGCCTCGAGTCCTGCCCTTCCCATCCGCTCGCGATCACCGGCAACACAGCCGATACCCGCGCCGCGCTGATCGCCCATCTGCGGGATGGCGGCGCGATCGCGGATTCCTTCGGCGACGACACGCTCGACGCGATCCGCGACCAGTATCGCCGCTTCACGGACGCGCGCATCCTGCCGCACGCGCATGGCTGGCACCTCGCCGACGCGCTGATCCCCGACGAGACGATCGCCGAGATGGCCGCGCTCGGCACCTTCGGCGTGTGCATTCCGGAACGGTTCGGAGGCCTGGGCCTGGGCAAGCTCGTGATGTGCGTGGTGACCGAGGAACTGAGCCGCGGCTGGATCGGCGCCGGCTCGCTCGGCACCCGATCGGAGATCGCCGGCGAGCTGATCCTGTCGGGCGGCACCGAGGCGCAGCAGGCGCAGTGGCTGCCCGGCATCGCCAGCGGCGCGGTGCTGCCGACCGCCGTCTTCACCGAGCCCGACACCGGCTCCGACCTCGCCAGCCTTGCGACGCGCGCGGTGCGGACGGCGGATGGCTGGGCGATCCACGGCGCCAAGACCTGGATCACCCACGCCGCGCGCTCGGACCTGATGACCTTGCTGGCCCGGACGCGGCCAGACGTGCCGGGCCATGCCGGCCTGTCGATGCTGCTGGTGCCGAAACCGCGCGGGGGCGACGTCGATCCCTTCCCCGCGCCCGGCCTGACCGGCAGTGAGATCGCGGTGCTCGGCTATCGCGGCATGCGCGAATATGCACTGGCGTTCGACGGCATGGCGGCACCCGCCGACGCGCTGCTGGGCGGCGAGGAAGGCCAGGGCTTCAGGCAGCTGATGCGCACCTTCGAAGGCGCCCGTATCCAGACCGCCGCGCGCGCCGTCGGTGTCGCCCGCCGCGCGTTCGAGCTCGGCTGGGCCTATGCCGTCGACCGCCGGCAATTCGGCCGCCCGATCCTCGGTTTCCCGCGCGTCGCGGACAAGCTGGCAATAATGCTGGCCGACATCGTCAGCGCGCGCGAGCTGACCTACCGCGCCGCCCGCGCCAAGGATTCCGGCCGGCGCTGCGACATCGAGGCGGGCATGGCCAAGCTCCTCGCCGCCCGCACCGCCTGGGCCAATGCCGACGCCGCGCTGCAGATCCACGGCGGCAACGGCTATGCGCTGGAGTTCGAGATCAGCCGCATCCTCTGCGACGCACGCATCCTGAACATCTTCGAGGGCGCCGCGGAAATCCAGGCACAGGTGATCGCCCGCGGCAGGCTCGGCTAGCTAGGTCCGGTGCAGACTGCGCGATTGCGCCCCATATGTGCCCCAATATGGGACCGGAGAGGCAGAACGGCTGAAACGTCTAGTGCGTGCGCAACAACATAGTTAACATGGGATGACGCGAGTCGTTTTCGCGCGTTAACAGGGGGTTACATGAAAGCCAAACTTCTCCTGGCTGCGCTTGCAGCCTGCTCTTCGGCGCTTGGGTTTGAGGTGCAAGCTGCCACCGTGATCGGCGCCAAGACCATCCGAATTACAGGTCCAGCGTCCGACTACCTGCAAATCGCTGAGGTGGTCGCGAACGACTATAACGGTATCAACATTGCTCCGACTGCATCGACATCGGCATTCAGCAACTATCCGCACCCCAATCCGGTATATTACGGCCCGCAGAATCTGATCGATGGGGTAGTCAATGATCCGGACGACCTATATCATTCGGCAGGAACAGGCGCGGGTGAGTTTGCGCAACTGACCTTTGCCGCGCCTCAGAACCTCTCTAGTTTGACTCTGTTTGGTCGCGTGGTGCTCGCAACTGGTCGAAACATCTACAATGTTGAGATCCGCAATGCCGCCAACGGCCTGCTCTACAGCGGCACGCTGGACGCACGAATGGCGCCAGCGACCGTGGCGTTCGACTTGCCAGCGCCCGGAGTGCCGGAGCCCGCTACCTGGGCGATGATCCTTGGCGGTTTCGCCTGCCTGGGCACCGCATTGCGCCGTCGCAAGACAAACCTCGCGCACGCCTAACTCAAGTTGCAACTGCCTCCAGCGAGCGCCGCCGGTAGGGACACCGGCGGTGTTTCTAAGTCGGCTTCCGCGCCTTTCCGGCTCTTGGGCGCTTCTAGGATTCCGCGGCGACAAGCACCATCTGACTGATTTGCGAGCACGATGGGATTTGGACGATGGCCGGCGGTTGGGCGCCCGACGGGGCGGTGCAGGATCAGATCGACGACACTGTAAAGGACGCCGTGCTCGGCGCCCGCGCGCGGATGCCGGCCGGCGAAGGCACCGACTATTGCGAGGATTGCGGTGAGCGCATTCCCGAGCGCCGGCGCCTGGCCCTGCCCGGCGCGCGAACCTGCGTGGCGTGTCAGTCGACCCGCGATGCGGCAGTCGTGCGCGGCGGCATCAACCGGCGCGGCAGCAAGGACAGCCAGCTCCGCTGAACCGGCGCGGACGGCGGCAGGCGGCCCCCGCCAGCCCGAAGCCCGTGATCATCATCGCCCAGGCAGCCGGCTCGGGAACAGGGCTGACCAGCTGGATGCTGCTCTCGAAACCGGCCAGCGCCGCTTCGTCCGCCCTCAGCCCGATGCTGATTTCAAGCGGATAATTGTCGCGTGCGGCATTCCCCGACCATGCGAAGCTGCCGTCGATGCCGTTGCTCAGCCCGACCAGAGTCAGCGTCTGGCCGGCGGCATGCAGCGTGCAACGGGCGTTCGCGTGCACGCCGCAGCCATAGCGGATGCCGCCGTTCAGGTTGAAGAAGACGAGCGCCGACTGGAAATCGTCGGTCCGCGACAGGAAAGTGAAATCGTAAAGGGCATTGTCCCTGCCGAACGGCCGTTCGGTCGTCAGATGGACATAGCTGATCGGCTGGGCGGCAGGCGCGCCCGTGCCGACGCTCGCAAATGCGATCGCAATCGGCACGACAAGCCCGCGCATGCAATACCCCCCGATGTTTCGGTGCGTCTGGATGATGGCCGCCTTGTCCCGGCGACTCGACAAATCCAGCGATAGAATGCGCCCAGCGCATCGAATAGTAAAGGAAGTAGAAACCATCGCATGCCCCGCCGTGGGACAGGCTATAGTTAACGCTCACGTGCTGCGAGGCGTCAAATACTTCGAACGAAATCGAGCGAGTTCTGGGCGTCTGCTTGCAGCCGCGCCGACCCGAGCAAGCGATTCCAATAGCTTTCGGAGCCGTGACTCATGCGCAGCGCGTGAAGCCGGGCGGTGAAACGGTGCAACGGAAACTCGCGCGTGATGCCGATCGCGCCGTGCACGGCATGGGCGATGCCGGCGATCGTAGGAGCGGCGCTACTCGCGGCGCTCTTGGCGACAGCCGCGGCGGCAAGCGGCGGCTCCAGACCGTGCGCGCAGCTGGTCTGGGCCGCGATGCGAGTCATCATCACTTGCTCCGCCATCACCGCGAGCTGCTGCTGGATCGCCTGGAACTTGCCGATCGGCCGCCCGAATTGCTCGCGCGTGTTGGCGTGTTCGATGCTCATGTCGAGCAGCCGCTCGCCGATGCCCGCCATCTCGGCGGTCGCGATCACGGCGAGCAGTGCCCGCGACGGCGCCGGCACCGCGCGCGCGGCCATCGCTTCGGCGACCGGCGCGTCGATTGCGCGGCGCCCCAGCGCGCGCAGCAACGGCTCGATCTCACGGAGGGGCAGCTCCCGCAGCGCGTCGAGGAAGCCGGCGACATCGAGCGCCGGCATAAGCGCGTCGCCGCCCGCCGTGTCGAGCAGCCGCTCGAATGAAGCCAGCAGCTCGCTCATCGCAGGCCCAGGCCGCGCGCGATGATGCCGCGCAGGATCTCGCGTGTGCCTCCGCGCAGCGAATAGGTGGGCGCGAGCGCCAGCGCTTCGACCAGCGCCGCCCGGAGCTCGGGCGCGACCGGCTCGTCAGGATGGCTGCCCAGATCGTCGGCGATGGCGACAGGGATTGCCTGCTCGAAGCTGGTGCCGAGATCCTTGTACAGCGAGGCTTCGGTGAGCGGCCGCTCGCCGGCCGCAAGGCGGGCGGTGAGCGCGATCGACAGGGTCCTGAGCGCCGCAAGCTGCGTCGTCAGCGCGCCGACCCGCTCGACCCGCGCCTCCCCGGCACCGCTGCGCTTCAGGTGCGCGATCCAGCCGTCGAGCAGCACCGCGCTGGCCCAGATGCGTTCGGGCCCGCTCCGCTCGAAGGCGAGCTCGGCATTGACCTGGGCCCAGCCGGCGCCTTCCGTCCCCAGCAGCGCATCGGCCGGCAATTCGACGCCGTCGAAAAACACTTCGTTGAAGTCGCGGTGCCCAGTGGCGTCCTCGATGCCCCGGATCGCCACCCCCGGCGCGCGCAGGTCGACGATCAGCTGCGACAGCCCCTGCTGCCGGTCCCCGGGCGCTCCGGAGGTGCGGACCAGCGCGATCATATAGTCGCAAAGATGGGCGCTGGTGGTCCAGATCTTCTGCCCCGTCAGCCGCCAGCCCTGCTCCGTCCGTTCAGCGCGGGAACGGACCGAGGCCAGGTCAGACCCCGCGCCGGGCTCGCTCATGCCGATGCAGAAGAAGATCTCGCCGCGGCAGATGCGCGGCAGGTAGAGCTGCTTCTGCGCCTGCGTGCCGAAGCCCAGGATCAGCAGGGCGCTCTGCCGGTCCGCAATCCAGTGCAGGCCCACCGGCGCACCGGCAGCCAGCAGCTCCTCGACCACGACATAGCGCGCAAACGGCCCCCGCCCGCCGCCCCCATAGGCTGCGGGCACCGTCAGCCCGAGCAGGCCCGCTTCCGCGAGCGCCCGGCTGAACGCCGCGTCGACGCCCATCCATGATCGCACGCGATCGGTGATCGGCCGCTGCAGCACATGCTCGGCGATCAGTGCGCGGACCTTCGGCCGCAGCGCCTCGTCCTCCGCCGGAATGGAGGCAAGCTGCAGCGCGTCGAACATCTATTCGCCGGTGAAACGCGGGGCGCGCTTCTCGATGAACGCGTCGATCGCCTCGTCATTGTCGCGCGTCGCGTGCGCCAGCGACTGCATCGCGGCGGACATTTCGAGGATGTTCGCCAGCGTCGCCGTCTGCCCCTCGCGCAGCAGCCGCCTGGTCATGCGCACCGCGTGAGGCGGATTGGCGGCGATCCTGTCGGCGACCGCACGCGCCGCAGCCATGAGCTCGCCGGCCGGCACGACGCGGGAGACGAGGCCGATACGAAGAGCCTCGTCCGCGCCGATGGTTTCTCCGGTCAGCGCCAGCTCCGTCGCCCTGGAAAAGCCGACGATCCGCGGCAGCAGCCAGGCGCCGCCGTCGCCGGGCACGATCCCGATCTTCACGAAGCTTTCCGCGAATACAGCTGTTTCCGCCGCGATCCTGATATCGCACATGCAGGCGAGGTCGAGCCCGGCGCCGATCGCGGGCCCGTTGATCGCGGCGATCACCGGCACTTCGAGCGCGTGGAACAGCAGCGGGAGGCGCTGGATGCCTTCGCGATAATTGCGTCGGGTCTGGGCCGGCAGCGGCGCGCGCAGCCCGCGCCCCGCCTTCATCGCCTTCAGGTCGCCGCCCGAGGAAAAGGCGGTGCCTGCCCCGGTCAGGATCACGGCTCGCACGCCGATATCGGAATCGGCGGCGAGCAGCGCCTGCTCCAGCGCATCGATCACCAAGGGATCGGAGATCGGGTTGCGCTTGTCGGGCAGGTTGAGCGTGACGGTCAGGACGGCGCCGTTACGCGCGCAGAGGATCGGATCGGTCATGCACCCAAGCTTGCACGCCGGGGCGCGGTTGACCAGCCGCCGCTATTTCGGCGACGAATCCCGGTCGGCGCGCACATACTCGCAAACCCGCTGCCGCGATGCGAGCGTGCCCACCCGCGGGTCGATCTTCATCCGGCACACGCGCTTCATCTTCGGCCCTGCCGGCTCCGACGCAGCGGCGTTCTCGGCCTGCTCGGCGGTGGCGGCGGCTGCTGGCTCGGCCGTCGCATCGGCCGCAGCCGGCACGGCCGCCTGCAACAAGGCAATCGCAATCAACACCATGATGCTCCCCATTGTTTCCCCGGCCCTTAGACTTTCAAAACCGGCGCGGGTTCGCAAGCCCGTCGGGGACGCAAATTCAGCCGCTGTTGCGCAGCGCGGTCGCGATCGCGTTGATCGACAGCTGGATGCCCTCGGCGATGCGCGGGTCCGCCTCGCCGGCGCGGTGCCGCTTGAGCAGCTCGATCTGCAGCAGGTTGAGCGGCTCGATATAGGGCAGCCGCAGCCGGATCGAGAT
Organism: Sphingomonas horti; assembly: GCF_009753715.1. GTDB lineage: Bacteria > Pseudomonadota > Alphaproteobacteria > Sphingomonadales > Sphingomonadaceae > Sphingomonas_B > Sphingomonas_B horti. The sequence continues at coordinate 88,247 of NZ_WQMS01000001.1, forward strand.
ATCCAGGCTCGGCGTCTTTTCCAGCAAACGGGTCTGGCCGGTCACGTCCAGGAGAGCATCGCGGGTCCGGTGCCAGCCGTCGCGGATCCGCCCGAAGATCGCGTCCGCCGCGTTGCGGTCCTCCACCAGCCCCGCATAGCGCGCGGCGATGCCCATGTCGGACTTGGCGAGCACCATCTCCAGATTGGCGAGAGTCGGGGCGAAGAACGGCCAGGCCGCCGCCATCTCGCGCAGCAGCCCCTTGTCGCCGAAATCCGCCAGTGCGTGGCCGACGCCGTACCATCCCGGCAGCATCACCCGCGCCTGCGACCAGCTGAACACCCAGGGAATCGCGCGCAGATCCTCGATCGCATCGGATTTGGTGCGGCTGGACGGCCGCGAGCCGATCTTCAGCGTCGCGATCTCGGCGATCGGCGTCATCTGGCGGAAGAAGGTGCGGAACCCCTCGGTCTCGTAAACCAGGCTGCGGTAAAAGCCGAACGCGCTCTGCGACAGCTCGGCCATCGCGTCCTCGAACCGCGCCTTGTCGCGGCCGGGCAACGACGGCGGCTCGAGGCTGGCGAGCAGAGTCGCCGCCGCGATCGCTTCCAGGTTGGTCGCGGCGCTTTCCGCCGTGCCGTATTTGGCGGCGATCACCTCACCCTGTTCCGTGATGCGGATGCGTCCCTGCACGGTGCCGCTCGGCTGTCCCCGGATCGCCGCGAAGGACGAGCCCCCGCCCCGGCCGACGGCGCCCCCGCGGCCATGGAACAGCTGCATCCCCACGCCTTTGTCGGCGAACACGTCGCGCAGCGCCTCGCTCGCGCGGTACAGCGACCAGACCGAGGTCAGATAGCCGCCGTCCTTGTTGGAATCGGAATAGCCGAGCATGACCTCCTGGCGGCCCCGCTCGCGCGCCCAGTCGACCACGCCGGGCAGGCCGAACCAGTCGCGCATGATGAACGGCGCCGCCTCCAGGTCGGCGATCGTCTCGAACAGCGGCACCGCCATGATCGCCGGCGCCTTGCCCGGCGCGAACAGCCCGGCTTCCTTCAGCAGGATATGGACTTCGAGCAAATCGGAGACCGACTTGCACATCGAAACGATATAGGCGCGGATCGCGGCCGGGCCGTAGCGCGCATGCGCCTCGGCGGCGGCATGCACGATCTCCAGCTCGCTCCTGGTCTCGTCGGAATAGTCGGCGAACGGCGTCGCGAGCAGCCGCGCCGATCCGAGCTCACGCAGCAGCAGCGCCACGCGGGCCGGCTCATCGAGCGCGGCATAGTTCGCCTCGACGCCTGCGCGCGCAAGCAGCTCGCCGATGACGCGCTCGTGCACCGCGCTGTTCTGGCGCAGGTCGAGCGTCGCCATGTGGAAGCCGAACGTCTCGACGCCGCGGATCAGCCGCCCGAGCGGCCCCGGCCCGGCGAGCGGTCCGCCCTGCCCGCCGATCGAGCGGCCGAGCACGCGCAGATCGGCGACCAATGCTTCCGGTGCCGCATAGGGGTCGCCCGCGATCCGGGTGGGGCGCGGCGGCGCGTGCCCGGTCAGCGCTTCGAAGGTGGCGCCCAGCCGTGCATAGATGCCGGAAATCGCGCGTCGATAGGGCTCGTCGATCCGCGCCGCCGCTTCGTCATGGCTGGCCTCCGCCAGCGCGATCACTCCCGGCTCGACGTCGGCGAGGGTGGACGAGACCGACAGCTGGCCGCCCAGCGCGTGCAGCCGGTCAAGATAATGGGCGATCGCCGTCTCCGCCCCGCGCGACAAGGCGAGCCGCAGCGCGTCGGCCGTGACGAACGGATTGCCGTCGCGGTCGCCGCCGATCCACGAGCCCGGGCGCACGAAGCTGGGCGGGCGGAAGCCGAGAGCGCGCTCCCAGCGTGCGTAGAGCGAGGGCAGCACCGGCAGGAACACGTCCTGGAAATAGGTGCGCGCGGTCTCGACCTCGTCCGCCACATAGAGCCGCTCGCGCCTGATCGGCCGGGTCTGCCACAGAAGCGCGATCTGCCGCTCGATCGCGAGTTCGACCGGCTCGCCTTCGGACGTCTCTTCCGCCCCGGTGTCGCGCAGCCGCATCAGCTCGGCAATGCGGTTGCGATGGTCGATCACGCTCTTGCGCCGCACTTCGGTGGGATGCGCGGTCAGCACCGGCGCGATCAGCGCGTCCTTCAGCAATTCGGCGATCGCGTCCTCGCCAATGCCCTCCCCGCGCAGCTTCTCGACCGCGTGCGCGAGGTCGGCCTCGGGCTCGGCGGCGACGCCCTGCCGGTCCTCGGCCAGGTTCGCGAGCATCGAGAACAGCATGAAGCCGCGCACGAAAGCGAGCGTGTCGTCGAGGCTGAGCGCGTCGAGCCCCGGATCGATCGACTCCGCGTCGGCCAGCCCGCGCGCCCGGTCCACCGACGCCGAACGGATATATTCGGTCCGCCGATAGAGCGCGTCGCCGCCGTAATGCCGGATCACCTGTCCCAGCAGCCGCCCGAGGAAGCGAATGTCCGGATTCTGCGAAATGGGCTGCGGTTCGGCCATGACTCTCTCGCTGGTTTCTCTCCACGCATAACCCGGTTGCGCCGGCGCGCGAACCATTTCGCGCCCGCCGTGTTTAACCTGGGTTCGTAAAATCGGGAGCGAGCCATGGCGACGCAGCAGCAGGCAGGCGACAATGCGGCGCGGCCCGGACGATCGCTGCTGCTTGCGGTCATGGCCGCGATCCTGGCGCTGCTCGGCATCGTGCTCGGCATCGGCGGCATCTGGCTCGCGGTGCTGGGCGGGAGCCTCTACTACCTGATCGCTGCGCTCGCGCTGATCGGCTGCGCGGTGTTGCTGTGGCAGCGGCGGCCCGCCGCCCTGTGGCTCTATGCGCTGCTTCTGGTCGGGACGATGATCTGGGCCCTCGCCGAGGTCGGGCTGGACTTCTGGCAGCTCGCCCCGCGCGGCGACCTGCTCGTTATCCTTGGCGTCGTGCTGGTGCTGCCATGGATCGTCCGGCGGCTGGCGGCGAGCGGCCGCTGGCCCGGCCCCGCCTGGCCGCTGGTGGTGGCGCTCGGCGTCGCGGGTCTGGTCGCGCTGATCTCCGCTTTCCAGAACCGCCACGACCTGCACGGCACGCTGCCCGGCCCGCGCGCAACGCTGGCGGCGAGCCTGTACGGCAACGTGCCGCAGCAGGACTGGACCGCCTATGGCCGCTCATGGCGCGGCGATCGCTGGTCGCCACTGAACCAGATCCGGCCCGACAATGTCGGCAAGCTCCAAAAGGCATGGGAATTCCACACCGGCGACCTGCAGCGCGCGAGCGATCCGGACGAATTCACCTACGAAGTCACGCCGATCAAGGTCGGCGGGCTGGTCTATCTCTGCTCGCCGCACAACATCGTCTTCGCCCTCGATGCGGAGACGGGAAAGCAGGTCTGGCGCTTCGATCCGCACATCACCGCCAGCAAGGAAATGCAGCACCTGACTTGCCGCGGCGTGTCCTATGCCGCGGCCCCGGGGCCGAACGGCGAATGCCCGGAGCGGATCCTGATGGGCACCAACGACGCCAGGCTGATCGCGCTCGATGCCAGGACCGGTCAGCCCTGCCGCAGCTTCGGCAGCGGCGGCCAGGTCAATCTGTGGCCCGGCGCGCCCGAATGGCAGCGCGGCTGGTGGCAGGTCACGTCTCCGCCGGTGATCGCCGGCAATCTGGCGATCCTGGGCGGCGCGGTCTATGACAACAAATCGACCTTCATGCCGTCAGGCGTGATCCGCGCCTATGACGTCGTCACCGGCAAGCCTGCATGGAGCTTCGACCCCGGCAACCCGAACGACACCGCGCCGCAGCCGCCGGGCACCGGCCGCTACGTACCGTCGACGCCGAACAGCTGGATGGTCGGAGCAGCCGACGAGGCGCTCGGGCTCGTCTATGTGCCGACCGGCATGGCGGCGATCGACCAATGGGGCGGCCGCCGCTCTCCCGAGACGGAGCGCTTCTCCTCGGCGATCATCGCGCTCGATATCGCCACCGGCAAGCCGCGCTGGGTGTACCAGACGGTGCACCACGACCTCTGGGACATGGACGTGCCGGCCCAGCCGGCGCTGGTCGACCTCGAGCTGCCGGGCCGGGGTCGGGTGCCGGCGCTGGTCCAGTCGACCAAGACTGGCAACATCTTCGTGCTTGACCGCCGCACCGGGCAGCCGGTCTTTCCGGTCGAGGAGCGGCCGGTGCCGGGCGACCCCGCGGCCGGTGACCGGCTGTCGCCGACCCAGCCCTTCTCCAGCGTCAGCTTCATGCCGGACTGGCGCGTCACGGAAGCAGACATGTGGGGCGCGACGATGCTGGACCAGCTTGCCTGCCGGATCACGTTCCGCGGCCTGCGCTACGAAAGCCCGTTCACGCCGCCCTCGACCACGGGATCGCTGGTCTTCCCGGGCAATTTCGGCGTGATGGATTGGGGCGGGATGGCGATCGATCCGGTCCGCATGGTGGCCTTTGCCCATCCCAATTACATGGCGTTCGTCGATCGGCTGATTCCGCAAAAGCCCGCGCCGGCGCCGGAGCGGCAGGGGGAGACGGGCCCGGCCAGCGGCTCCGACATGAAGGGTTCGGACGTGAAGGGCTTCAACCCGAATTACGGCGCGCCGTTCGCGGTCGCGCTGAACCCGTTCCTGTCGCTGATCGGCCTCCCCTGCCAGGCCCCGCCCTGGGGCTATGTCGCCGGCCTCGACCTCGTGTCCGGCAAGGTGATCTGGCAGCACCGCAACGGCACGATCCGCGACCAGAGCCCGATCCCGCTGCCGTTCAAGATGGGCGTGCCCTCGCTCGGCGGACCGATGGTCACCGCGGGCGGGATCGCCTTCATGGGATCGGCGCTCGATTATTACCTCCGCGCCTACGACACCGCGACCGGCAACGTGTTGTGGAAGGCACGGCTGCCGGCTGGCGGCCAGGCGACGCCGATGAGCTACTGGTCCGCAGCCAGCGGCCGGCAGTTCGTGGTGATCGCGGCGGGCGGCCACGGAACCCTTGGCACCAAGGCGGGCGACGCCATCGTTGCCTATGCGCTGCCGAAGGGAAGCTGACCGCGACTGGACAGATGCGCCCCGCATGATACGCGGGGGCGATGCAGCGCAGCCGCCGCGACCTGATCCCGTTGCTGGTCTTCCTGCTCGGCTTCGCGGCGTCCATTGCGGCGGCGGCCGTGGTGTCGCACGCGGAATCCGCGCGCCGCGCCGCCCGATTCGAAGTCCTGGCCGACAATGCGGTGAGCGCGATCCGCGCGCGGATGTTGTCGCAGTTGACACTGCTTCGCGCGACCGCCGGCTTCTTCAAGGCCTCCGACGATGTACGGCCCGACGAGTTCCGCAACTTCGTCGACCGGTTGCGGCTGAGCGGCTATTATGCGGGCGTGCTTGGCATGGGCTATGCCCAATATCTGCCCGACCGGGCCAGCGTCGTCGCTTTCGAACGCGAGGTACGGGCCCAGGAATTTCCGGATTTCCGCGTCTGGCCCGAAGGCGCGCGCCGCGGCTATTCCGCCATCCGCTACCTGGAGCCGCTCGACCGTCGCAACCGTGCGGCGATCGGCTACGACATGCTGAGCGAGCCGACCCGCCGCGCGGCCATGACCCAGGCCCTGTCATCGGACGAGGCACGCGTCAGCGGCCGCGTCCGGCTGGTGCAGGAGATCGATCCGGTGAAGCAGCCGGGCTTTCTGATCTATCTGGCCCTGTTCGACGGCGAAGGCGCCGCGCGAAAGCTGCGCGGCTGGGTCTATAGCCCGTTGCGCGCCTATGACCTGTTCGACGCCACTTTCGCCGGCAGCGACCTGTCGCAACTGACAGTCGAGGTGTTCGACATCGAGGCTGCCGAGCAGCGGCTGCTCTATCGCTCCGGGCCGGTCCAGCGGCACGCTTCGGTGCAGCGCGTCCGCCGGATCGAGACGGGCGGGCGGACCTGGATCGTCCGCCTGACCTCGACGCCGCGGTTCGACGGCGCGCAGAGTTTCCAGCTCGAAGCGCTCGTCGCGGGCGCGGGCGCGCTGATCAGCCTGCTGATCGCGATCCTGATGTTCCAGCAGCGGCGGGCCGCGGCACGGACCGAGCAGGAAGTCGAGCTCAGGACCGCCGAACTCCGCGACGCCAACACCCGCCTCGTCAGCGAAGGGCAGGCGCGCGCCGAGGCCGAGGCGCAGGTCCGCCAGATGCAGAAGATGGAGGCGATCGGACAGCTGACCGGCGGCATCGCGCACGATTTCAACAATATGCTCGCGATCATCCTCGGAAATCTTGACCTCGCCGAGCGGCGCGTGGCGGAGCCGGAACGGGCGTGCACCGCGATCGGCAACGCCCGCGAAGGCGCGATCCGCGCCGCCCAGCTGACTCAGCGGCTGCTTGCCTTCGGCCGCCGCCAGTCGCTCGCTCCGCGCGTCGTCGACGCCAATGCGCTGATCCTCGGCATGGCCGAGCTGATGCGCCGCGCGCTCGGCAAGGAAGTCCGGTTGGAAACTGTGCTCGCCGAAGATCTCTGGCGCTGCTTCGTCGACGCGGTGCAGCTGGAGAGCGCGATCCTCAATCTCGCGATCAATGCCCGGGATGCGATGCCTGGCGGCGGCGCGGTGACGATCGCGACGGCCAATCTGCGCCGCAGCTCCGCGGCGCAGACTGATGCGGGCCAGGGCAGCGACTTCGTCTCGATCAGCGTTCGCGACACCGGACACGGCATGTCAGAGGACGTGGCCGCCCGCGCCTTCGAGCCGTTCTTCACGACCAAGGATGTCGGCCGCGGCACGGGGCTCGGCCTCAGCCAGGTTTACGGCTTCGTGAGCCAGTCCGGCGGCACGCTGGAACTCACCTCGGCGCCCGACCGGGGGACGACCGTCGTGATCCTCCTTCCCCGCGACCGACGGGAGGAGACGGCATCGCCGGAGCCCGTCGCGAAGAACGTGCGTGTGCCGACCGCCCGTCCCGACGAAGCGATCCTGCTGGTCGAGGACGAGGACCAGGTTCGCCGGATGAGCGCCGAGACGCTCCGGGAGCTCGGCTACACGGTGATCGAGGCGTCGGGCGGTGAGGAAGCGCTGGCGCTGCTGGACCGCCACCCGGAGGTGGCGCTGCTGTTCACCGATCTCGTCATGCCGGGCATGAACGGGCGCCGCCTGGCGACGCTGGTGCGGGAGCGGCGTCCGGAGCTGCCCGTCGTGTACGCGACCGGCTATGCGCCCGAGGAAATGCTGGAAGCGTCGGCCGGCGACGCCGGCACGCCGACGCTGCGCAAGCCGTTCGAGACCGCCGATCTTGCCCGGGCGATGCGGCAGGCGCTCGACCGCTGAGCGATCAGGCGGCGGCCGCTTTCCGGCGACCGCCGCGGCCGGTGACGCGGCGGTCGCGCGGCTGGGCCGCCTGCCCGCTCGCTACCTGCAGCTGCTCGCTCTTCTTTTCCTCGTGCATGCCGAGCAGCGACTGCATCAGCTCCTCGTCGGCGCTGGACATGACCGCCAGCACTTCAGCCTCGTCGCACCCTTCGGCGGCCAGATAGGCATGGCCCATGTTCGAATCGATGTAGATCGACTGGCCCTCTTCCAGCGTCACCGGATCGTAGAACTCGGTCGCGACGATGATCCGGCCCTTCAGCACATAGACGAACTCCTCGCCGGCATGGCGGACGAGCTCGCCGAACTGCTCCGCCGTCTTCGCGCGGATCTTGGAGATCACCGGGATCATCCGCTTCCGCCGAAGCTCCGTGCAGAGATAGTAATAATCGTAATTGGGCGTCTCAACGCGGACCGACCGCGCCATGTCGCCCAGGCTGCGGCGCGCCGTCACCGGCTGCGACGCGTCGTCGTCCGTCTCCGCGAACAGCTCGGACATGCGCATGCCGAGCCGCTGGCTCAGCTGGTAGAGCTTGTCATAGGTGAGCGTCAGCCGGTCATGCTCGACCTTGGACAGGGTTGAGATAGGAATTCCGCTTTCCTCGCTCATCTGCTTGAGCGTCCAATTATTGCGGCTCCTGAGCCCGCGCAGCAGCGCGCCTAGGGTCGGGACGGGCGATGCCACGAAACCACTTCTCCTGATTATTGACCAATTTTCTGATTAGGATAAGACATCCCAATCAGAACATATTTCGGCCGATACTACTTGCAGGCCGGGTCGGGAGCAATCCCATGGGGAGAGCGGGAGCAAAATCATGAGGACGATCAAGTCGATAACGGCCGGCGTGCTGGCCCTGGCGGCGACCGTCGCGCTGGCGCAGCAGGGGCAGAAACTGGCGCCTACCCTCGCTCCCACCGAGTCGGCCCAGATCGCGCCGGCGCCGCCGGTGACGCCGCCGCCGCAGCCGGGCGGCCATGCGCTGACCAAGGTGGACGTCGACGCCTGGCTCGACGGCTACATGCCCTACGCGCTCCATTCGGGCGATATTCCGGGCGCGGTCGTTACGATCGTGAAGGACGGGCAAATCGTCACCGCGCGCGGCTTCGGCTATGCCGACGTCGCCAAGCGCACGCCGGTCGATCCGGCCAAAACGCTGTTCCGTCCCGGCTCGGTCTCCAAGCTGGTCACCTGGACGGCGGTGATGCAACTGGTCGAGGCGGGCAAGCTGGACCTCGACCGCGACGTCAATGCCTATCTCGATTTCAAGATCCCGCCACGGAAGGGCCAGCCGGCGACGCTGCGCGAGATCATGACCCACACTGCGGGTTTCGAGGAGCACGCGAAGGACATCATCTTCTACGACGCAGATCATCTGAAGTCGCTGGAGCAATATCTGAAGTCCTCGGCTCCGGAGCGGATCTACGACGCCGGGACCACGCCCGCCTATTCCAACTGGGCGACGGCGCTGGCGGGCTATATCGTCCAGCGCGTGTCGGGCGAGCCGTTCGACGACTATGTCGAGCGCCACATCTTCGCGCCGCTGGGCATGACGGATTCGACCTTCCGCCAGCCGCTCCCGGCGCGTCTCGTGCCGCAGATGGCGACCGGCTATGCCAAGCCCGGTAAGGCGGACAAATTCGAGATCGTCGGCCCGGCCCCCGCCGGGTCGCTGTCGGCGCCCGGTATCGACATGGCCAGGTTCATGCTCGCCCATCTTCAGGGCGGCGAGCTGAACGGAAAGCGCATCCTGTCGGCCCAGACCGCCGCGACGATGCACAACAGTCCGCTCGCCAGGGTGAACCCCTATTCGCTGATCCCGCCGCTGAACCGGATGGAGCTCGGCTTTTTCGAGACGAATATCAACGGCCGCGAAGTGATCGGCCATCTCGGCGACACCTCGGCGTTCCACACCTCGCTGCACCTGTTCATCAATGACGGCGTCGGGCTCTACGTCTCGTTCAACAGCCCGGGCAAGCAGGGCGCGGTGGGGGCGCTGCGCGGCGCGCTGTTCCAGGATTTCGCCGACCGCTATTTCCCGTCCACGACAAAGGACGGGCAGGTCGACCAGAAGACCGCGGCCGAACATGCCCGGATGATGGCGGGCGTGTGGGAAAACAGCCGCCGGTCCGAATCGAGCTTCCTGAAGGCGATCGGCCTGTTCGGCCAGACCAAGGTGACGGTCGGCCCGAAGGGTGAACTGGTCGTGCCTGAGCTGAAGGGCCTGAACGGACGGGTCCGCGAATGGGTCGAGATCGCCCCGTTCGTCTGGCGCGAAAAGGGCGGCCATGAGCGGCTGGCGGCGAAAGTGGTCGACGGCAAGGTCGTCCGCTGGAGCTTCGACATGATTTCGCCCTTCATGGTCTTCGACCGGGTCCCGGCAAGCCTGTCCTCCGCCTGGATCCTGCCGGCGCTGTACCTCAGCATCGCCGTGCTGCTGCTGACCTTCCTGTACTGGCCGGTCGCCTGGGCGATCCGTCGCCGCTACAAGGCGCCGGTCGGCGTCAGCGGCCGCGCCCTTCAGGCCTATCGTGCGACGCGGATCATGGCCGGCCTCGATCTCGCGGTGCTGATCGGCTGGCTGGTTGTGATCTCGATGCTGTTCAGCAGTCTGGAGAACCTCGCCGGCGCGTTCGATTTCTGGCTGTGGCTGCTTCAGATCGCCGGCGCGATCATCTTCGTAGGCGCCGTGCTGATCAGCGGCTGGAACCTGTGGCTGACTTGGCGCGACGGCCGCCGCTGGACGCGCAAGCTGTGGAGCCTGCTCGTCTTCCTGTCGACGCTGCTGGTGCTCTACGTCGCCATCGCCTTCCGGCTGATCGCGATGACCGTGAGCTACTGATGCCGGCGCTGTCGCTCGACATCCGCACCGAGACGCTGCGGCTGGCCGCTCCCTTCCGCATCTCGGGCTATGTGTTCGAGACGTCGGACGTGGTGGTCGTCACGTTGAGCGACGGCGAGCACCGCGGCCGCGGCGAAGCCTCCGGCGTCTATTATACCGGCGACGACGTGCCGGCGATGGTCGCGGCGCTGGAGGCTGCCCGCCCGGCGATCGAGGCCGGGCCGGGCCGGCAGGAGCTGCGCGGGCTGCTGCCGCCCGGGGGCGCGCGCAACGCCGTCGACTGCGCGCTGTGGGAGCTGGAGGCCGCCCGCGCCGGCCTGCCGGTCTGGCAGCTCGCGGGCCTGCAGTCGCCACGGCCGCTCCGCACCACCTTCACGCTCGGCGCCGGCAGCCCCGCGACGATGGCGGAGGGCGCGCGGCGCTATGCCGAAGCGCGCTCCATCAAGATCAAGCTGACCGGTGAGCTCGATCTCGACATCGAGCGGGTGCGCGCGATCCGCGCCGCCCGGCCGGACGCCTGGCTGGGCGTCGACGGAAACCAGGGCTTCGCGATCGGCCAGCTCGATGCGCTCGTCGCGGCGATGCAGGCGCTGGGCGTGTCGCTGATCGAACAGCCGATCGCGCGCGGGCGCGAGGCCGACCTGCAGGGCTATCGCTCGCCGATCCCGATCGCGGGCGACGAGAGCATCCTTTCGCTGGCAGACGTGGCCGGCGCGGTCGGCCGGTTCGACGTGATCAACATCAAGCTCGACAAATGCGGCGGCCTGACAGAGGGCCTGATGATGGCCGAGGAGGCTAGGCGGCTTGGCCTGGGCGTGATGGTCGGCAACATGGTCGGCACCAGTCTCGCGATGGCCCCAGCGTTCGTGCTCGGCCAGCTTTGCGACCTGGTCGATCTCGATGGACCCACGTTCCTGACCAGGGATTGCTCGCCGGCGGTTGATTATCGCGACGGCGACATCTGGGCCGGGCCGGAGGTCTGGGGCGGCGCGCCGGCGAAGGTGGCGTGAGCGGCGAGCGTGCATGGTTCGGGCAGCCGCCCGGCCTCACCATCCTCTTCCTCACCAACATGTGGGAACAATTCTCCTATTTCGGCATGCGGGCGCTCTTGGTCTATTACATGACCAAGCAGCTGATGATCGGCCAGGGGAGCTCCTCGGTCATCTACGGGGCGTACACCGCCTGCGCCTATTTCACGCCGATCGTGGGCGGGGTCGTCGCCGACCGGCTGCTCGGCAAAAGGCGGGCGATCATCACCGGCGGCAGCATCATGGCCGCCGGCCATTTCATGATGGCGTTCGAGCCGCTTTTCTATCCGGCGCTGGCAACGATCGCGATCGGCAACGGCCTGTTCCTGCCGAGCCTGCCAAGCCAGATCGACGACCTTTACGAGCCCGGTGACCCGCGCGTCGGCTGGGCGTACAACGTCTATTATGTCGGCGTGAACATCGGCGGATTCCTCGCGCCGCTGATCTGCGGCACGCTGGGCGAGCTGTACGGCTGGCATTACGGCTTCGGCGCGGCCGGGATCGGCATGGTGCTGGGCCTGCTGATCTATCTGGGTGGCAGACGCTACCTTCCGGCCCAGGAGCGGCGGGTAACGGCGGCGGAACCAACGGGAAGGTTCGAGCGGCGGACGGTGCTGGTGCTGGCCGGCATCGCCCTGTCCGTCACTGTGTTCCGCGGCGCCTATGAGCAGGTCGGCAACACCGTCGCGCTGTGGGCCGATGCCGGCATCGACCGGGCAGCCGGCGCCTTCACCATCCCGATGACGTGGTTCCAGTCGCTGAACCCGCTGCTGGTGATGCTGATGACGCCGCCCCTGCTCCGCTATTGGCGGCAGCGTTCGGAGGGAGGACGTCGGGAGGCGCCGGCGCGCAAGATGGCGACGGGCGCGCTGATGGTCGGCGGCGCCTATCTGCTGCTTGCCGCAGTCGCGCTGCTAGCGGACGGCCGCGCCGCCTGGGGCTGGCTGGTGCTGTTCTTCGCGGTGTTCACCTTCGGCGAGCTGTTCATCCTGCCGACCGGCCTGGGCCTGTTCGCGCGGCTGGCGCCTGAGGGCCTCGGCGCGACCACGGTCGCCGCCTGGTACGTCACGATCTTCAGTGGCAGCCTGGCCGCCGGGCTGGTCGGCACGCTGTGGAGCCGGATGGGGCACGCCGCCTATTTCGCGCTGCTGGCGGCGATCGCGGCCGTCGCGGCGCTGCTGCTGCGCACGCTCAACCGGCCGCTGACGGGGCTGCTGGCGGCACATCAAACAGGGAGGACGGAATGACGGGAGTCGATCGACGATCGCTTCTGGGTGCTGCGATAGCGGGGCCCGCACTCGCAACCTCGCGCGCCATGGCGAAACCGGCCGCCGCGGACCCGCGCGCCCGCTATTCGCCGCGCGCCCGGCGCATCGTCGAGCAGGCCTTGGTGATCGACATGCTGGCCCCGCCGCGGCTCGACCTGTCGGAGACCGGCTGGACGCGGCCTTTGAGCGACAAGGAGCGGGCCGACTTCCGCACCTCCGGCATCACCGGCATGCACAATGCGATCGGCATCGGCGGCCCGGATGCGCGAGTCGACGCGCTGACCTTCCTTGCCGCACAGCAGGGGTTCGCCGGGCGCAATGCCGACGTGTTTTCGCTGGTCGGATCGGTCGCGGACCTCGACCGGGCCAAGGCGGAGCGCAAGATCGGCATGATCATGGGCCTGCAGAACGCCGAGCAGTTCGAGACCACGAAGGACGTGCCGCTATTCTACGGCCTCGGGCTTCGCTGCGCGCAGCTGACCTACAATTCGCAGAACCGCATCGGCTCCGGCTGCACCGACCGGGTCGATGGCGGCGTCAGCGATTATGGCGCGGAGATCGTGGCCGAGATGAACAAGGCCGGGATGCTGGTCGACGTGTCGCATTCGGGGGACAGGACGACGCTCGACGCGATCGCGCTGTCGCAGGGTCCGATCGCGATCACCCATGCCAATTGCCGTGCCCTTTCCCATCACCCGCGCGGCAAGACCGATGAGGCGATCGTCGCCTTGGCCAGGAAGGGCGGCGTGATCGGCATCAGCGGCGTGCGCCAGTTCGTCAAGGATCGCGATCCGACGACGGTCGCCGACGTCGCCGACCATATCGAGCATGTCGTGAAGCTGACCGCCGTCGAGCATGTCGGCATCGGGTCCGACGCCGACCTGAACGGCTATGACGACATGGCGCCCGATCAGTACAAGGCGCTGAAGGCGGCGTACAAGTCGAGCTACGCCTTTCGCGACCGGATCGATATCGAGGGGTTCGACCATCCGCGCAAGATGTACGACCTGACCGAGGAGCTGATCCGGCGCGGCTGGAGCGATGCCAACATCGCGCTGGTGCTGGGCGGCAATTTCCGGCGGCTGCTGGCGGCGACATGGCAGTGATTTCCATTTGAGGCGCGGCGCTGCCCGACCTATCCAGGGTGCGGAAGCCGCGGCCTCCCCGAAAACCAGAGAGGATGAATCGCCAGTCATGAGAAGTTTCGCGTCGCTCGCCTGCCTGACAGCATTGCTCGCCCTTTCGTCGCCGGCTGCGGCGCAGGACTATTCGGCGCGGGTCGCGCGCATCCTGAAGACCACGCCGCTGATCGACGGGCATAACGACTGGCCCGAGGTGCTGCGCGAGCGCGAGGGAGACGCGCGATGGACGATGGACCTGACCCACGGCCTGGACAAGCGGCCGGAGCCCTACAACACCGACATCGAGCGGCTGCGGCGCGGCATGGTCGGCGGCCAATTCTGGTCCGTCTATGTCTCGGCCGACCTGCCGGGGCTGGAGCAGGTCAAGCAGACGCTGGAGCAGATCGACCTCGTCCACAACATCGTCGCCCGCCACCCGAACGATTTCGCGCTCGCCCGCACCGCCGACGACGTGCGGCGCATCCACCGCGCCGGCAAGATCGCGTCGATGATCGGCGTGGAGGGCGGCGGCCAGATCGACAACAGCCTGTCGGTGCTTCGTGCCTATCATGCGCTCGGCGCGGGCTATCTGACCCTCACCCATTCGCGCACGATCGAATGGGCGGATTCGGCGACCGACGAGCCGAAGCATGACGGCCTCACCCCGTTCGGGGAGGAAGTGGTGCACGAGCTGAACCGGCTCGGCATGCTGGTCGACCTGAGCCATGTCAGCGAGGCGACGATGCGCGACGCGCTGCGCGTGTCGAAAGCGCCGGTGATCTTCTCCCACTCCAGCGCGCGGGCGCTGGATGACCACCCGCGCGACGTTTCCGACGACGTGCTGAAGCTGCTCGCGCAGAATGGCGGCGTGGTGATGGTTAACTACGCTCTGCCCTATGTCTCCGACGCTTATCGGCGTTGGTCGGCCGATCGCGCGGCCGAAAAGACGCGGCTGAACGCGCCGCCGTTCGGCGGGCTCTACATCGGCCAGCCCGAAAAGGCCGCCGCGGCGCTCGCGGAATGGGACAAGGCACACCCGGCGCCGCCGGTCACCCTGTCGGACGTCGCCGATCATATCGTGCATGTCGCCAAGGTGGCGGGCGTCGACCATGTCGGCATCGGCTCCGATTTCGATGGCGTCGGCAATTCGCTGCCCAAGGGACTGGAGGACGTCAGCACCTACCCCGCCCTGCTCGCCGAGCTGATGCGGCGCGGCTGGAGCGACGCGGATATCCGCAAGGTCGCGGGCGAGAATGTGCTGCGCGTGATGGCGCAGGCCGAGAAGGTCGCGGCTAGCATGGCGAACGAGCTGCCGGCGACCAAGCCCATCTCGGCGGCGCCGTAAGGAACGATGATGCTGTCCGATACTCTCCATGCGTCCGCCGCGGCGGCTGAGGCCTTCCCGATCGGCCAGGTCCGCGCGCAATTCCCGGCGCTCGGGGTCGGAGATCGCATCTATCTCGACGGGCCCGGCGGCACGCAGATGTGCGCGCCGGCGATGACGGCGATGCTCCGGCATCTGGAGACGGGCACCGCCAACCTGGGCGGCGCCTTCTCCACCTCGGTCGAGACCGGCGCGCTCAGCGACGCGGCGCATGCGGCGATCGCCGATCTGCTCGGCGCCGCGCCGGAGGACATCGCGTTCGGCCCCAACATGACGACGCTCACCCTGTCCGTCTCGCGCGCGCTGGCCCGCGAATGGCGCGAGGGAGACGAGATCGTAGTCACGCGGCTTGACCATGACGCGAACGTCGCGCCCTGGCTGCTGGCGGCGGAGGATCGCGGCGCGACGGTGCGCTGGCTCGATTTCGACCCCGATAGCGGCGTGCTGCGGCTCGACACGCTGCCGGCGCTCCTCGGGCCGCGCACGCGCCTCGTCGCGGTCGGCGGCGCCAGCAACGCGATCGGCACGCTGAACGACGTGGCGATGATCGCGGAACTGGTGAAGGCGCATTCCGACGCGATCCTGTTCGTCGACGCGGTGCAGTCGGTGCCGCATGTCGCGACGGACGTGGCCGCGCTCGGCTGCGACCTGCTGGTCTGCTCGCCCTACAAATTCTTCGGGCCGCACCAGGGCGTGCTGTGGGGCCGGGCCGAGCTGCTCGAAAAGATTCGCGCCTACAAGGTGCGCCCCGCCGCGGATCGTCCGCCGGCGCGCGCGTTCGAGACCGGCACGCCGTCATTCGAGGCGCAGGCGGCGGTGATCGGCACGATCGATTATTTCGACCGGCTTGGCGCCCATTTCGCGCCCGGCGCCGGAACCCGCGTCGAACGGTTGCGCAGCGCCTTCCAGGCCTTCCAAGCCTATGAGGTTCTGTTGAGCAAGCGCCTGCTCGATGGCCTGCATGCGATCCCGTCGGTCAAGCTCTGGGGGCCGCCAACCACGAGCGGGCGCGTGCCGACCTTTGGCCTGACCCTCGCCAATTGCCGCCCGGATCGCGCGGCGGAAGCGCTGGCGCGCCGCGACATCTTCGCCTGGTCCGGCCATTTCTATGCGGTTGAGGTCGTCGCCCGGCTGGGGCTTTCGGAGAGCGGCGGGCTGTTGCGACTGGGGCTCTGCCACTACAACACGGCCGGGGAAGTCGACCGCACGCTGAATGCGCTCGAAGATATCGCGGCCCACGCGCTCTGAACAATTGTCCGCCGGGCCGCAAGCAAGCCTGTTCAAGCAATAATTCTCTAGACGGAAACTATGGGCGGCTGTTAGGCTGGAGGCATGACAGTCTTTCAGCCCGTCCAGCAGAGCCGTGGCGATCATGATTCCAGCGGCACGGCGCTGGAGCTGCCCACGCCCTATCTGCTCTTCGTCGGCGATGTGCGCGAGCGTGGCTATGCCAAGACCGCATTCGGCCTGAAGGACTGGGCGCCGGATAAATGCATCGGCGAATGCGCGTCTGACCCGCAGGCGGTCACCACCGGCCTTCCCCGTATGACGCCCGCCGAGGCGGCGAGCCGCGGCACCCGCTCCCTGGTCGTCGCGGTCGCGAATAGCGGCGGCTATATCCCGCCCGCATGGCAGCCGATGCTGGTCGAGGCGCTGGAGGCAGGGCTGGACATCATCAGCGGCATGCATGTGCGGCTGGCCGACCTGCCAGGCCTTGCCGAAGCGGCGTGGCGGAATGGGCGGCGGCTGATCGACGTGCGCACGCCGCCGGCGAACATCCCGGTCGCGACCGGCCGCAAGCGCAGCGGCAGGCGCCTTTTGACCGTCGGCACCGATTGCGCGCTGGGCAAGAAATACACGGCGCTCGCCATCGCCGCGGCCTTCGCCCGGCGCGGCATCGATGCGGACTTCCGCGCCACCGGGCAGACCGGGATCATGATCGCCGGCGGCGGCATCCCGATGGACGCGGTGGTCGCCGACTTCGAAGCGGGCGCCGCCGAATTGCTGTCGCCGGACGCGGCCGCCGGTCACTGGGACGTGATCGAGGGGCAGGGCTCACTGCTCCACCCGGCCTATGCCGGCGTATCGCTCGGCCTGCTCCACGGCAGCCAGCCGGACGTCTTTGTCGTCTGCCACGAGCCCGGCCGCCGCGTGCTGCTGGGCGAGGAGGAATTCGCGGTGCCGCGGGTCGAAGAGATCGTCGAGCTGACGATCGCGCTCGGCCGCCGCACCAATCCGGCGATCCGCTGCGGCGGCGTCTCGTTCAACACGTCGGATCTGGACGAGACCGAAGCGTCCCGCCTGATGGCGGAGGAGGAAGCACGGCTCGGCCTGCCCGTCGCCGACCCGATCCGCGGCGGCCCGGCATTCGATCGCCTGATCGATCGCTGCCTCGGCTGACGCGATGACGGCGGGGGCAGACGGCACGCGATCGAGCTGGTTCCAGCGCTTCCTGCTGCCGGGCTTCGCGTTCAAGGCGGTGGTGATCGGCGGCGGCTATGCGACCGGACGCGAGCTCGCCGAATTCTTCCTGCCGAGCGGCCCCTGGGGCGGCCTTGCCGGCATGCTGCTCGCGATGCTGGCCTGGAGCCTGATCTGCGCCCTCACCTTCGCGTTCGCGCACGCCGCTCGCGCCTATGACTACCGGACCTTTTTCGAGCGGCTGCTCGGCCCCGCCTGGGTGGTGTTCGAGATCGCCTATGTGCTGTTCGTGATCCTGATCCTGTCGGTGTTCGGCGCAGCGGCGGGCGCGATCGGCACGGCGACTTTGGGCCTCCCCACGCTTGCCGGAACGCTCGCGCTGGCGGCCGCGATCGCGCTGTTCGTGACGTTCGGTAATGCCTCGGTCGAGCGGCTATTCAAATACGTCTCGTTCCTGCTCTACGGCGTCTACGTGCTGTTCGTGCTGCTGTCGCTCGGCAGCTTCGGCGACCGGATCGGCGAACGCTTCGCGGCCGGCGGCCCGAGCCACGGCTGGGCGCTCGGCGGCCTCACCTATGCCAGCTACAATGTCGTCGGCGCGGTCGTAATCCTGCCGGTGATGCGCCACATGACGGGGCGCCGCGACGCGGTGATAGCTGGGCTGGTCGCAGGGCCGCTCGCGATGCTCCCCGCCCTGCTGTTCTTCACCTGCATGATCGCCTTCTACCCCGGCATCGCGCGCGAGACCCTGCCGTCGGACTTCATCCTGCAGCAACTCCACATCCCTGCGTTCCACCTGCTGTTCCAGGCGATGATCTTCGCGGCGCTGCTGGAAAGCGGATCCGGCGCCGTGCACGCGATCAACGAGCGGATCGCGGCCGTCTGGCGCAGGCGGCGCGGCGTCGAGCTACCCTACCGCGCCCGCGCAGCATTCGCGGCGGCGCTGCTGATCGGCTGCATCTTCGTCGCCGACCGGTTCGGCCTCGTGGCGCTGATCGGCAGCGGCTACCGGCTGCTCGCCTACACGATTCTCGCCGTCTACGTGGTGCCGCTGCTGACGATCGGCGCGGCGAAGCTGCTGAACCCGACGGCCTTCATCCATCGACCGGCAACACCCGGAGGAGCCTGACATGCCTTCGATCATGCGCACCGCCCTTGCCACCGCCCTGCTCGCCTCGTCTTCGCTGACGCTGGCGGCGCCGCCGGCCAATTTCGACCGACGCGTCGAGGCGCTGCGCAAGGAGATCGGCGTGCCCGGCATGGCGATCGCGATCGTCGAGGACGGCAAGGTCACGCTCGCCAGGGGCTATGGCTTGAAGAAGCTCGGCGCGGCCGACCCTGTCGACGCCGACACCATCTTCCCGAACGGATCGACGGGCAAGGCCTTCACCGTCGCCGCGCTCGGCATCCTGGTCGACCAGGGCAGGATCGGCTGGGACGACAAGGTGATCGAGCACATGCCCTGGTTCGCGATGTACGATCCCTGGGTCACGCGCGAGATGACGATCCGCGACCTGCTCGTCCACCGCAGCGGCCTCGGGCTGGGCCAGGGCGATCTGCTGATGGTCCCGCGCACCAACCTGACGCGCAAGGAAAGCGTCCGCCGGCTGCGCTACCTGAAGCCGGCGACCAGCTTCCGCAGCGCCTATGCCTATGACAATGTCCTGTACATGGCCGCGGGCCAGCTGATCGAGGAAGTCAGCGGCCAGAGCTGGGAAGTGTTCGTCCGCGATCACGTCCTGCGCGCGGCCGGCATGGCGCATTCGACCAGCGACAGCGAATCCCGGTTCGCGAGCGCCGACCGCGCCTTCCCGCACGCGCGGCTGAACGGCCCATTCCGCGGCCTTGGCGACCAGGTGACGCTGAACGAGCGCGACGAGCTCGGCCGCAATGCCGCGCCGGCCGGCGGGCTCGCGGTAAGCGCCGACGACATGGCGCGATGGATGGAGATTCAGCTGGCACACGGCAAGCTGCCCGAAGGCGGGCGGCTGTTCAGCGATGCCGTCTCCGCCGAGATGTGGAAGCCGGTGGTGCTGATGCCCAATCCGACGCTGCCGCCCCCGCTCACGCCTGCGACGCCCATGTTCAACACCTATGCGCTCGGCTGGGACGTACAGGATTACAAGGGCGCGAAGATCGTGTCGCACACCGGGGCGGTGTTCGGCTTCCAGTCGGCCGTGGTGCTGATCCCGGAACGAAATGTCGGCTTCACGATCCTGATCAACTCCGAAGACGGCGAGATCATCCGGGGTCTGATGAACGAGCTGCTCGACCATTATCTGGAGCGGCCGACCCAGGATTGGCCCGCCGCCTGGCGCGCGTTCAAGAAGGACCGGCAGGCGCAGGCGGTCGCCGCGCTGAAGGCGACAACGGCCGCGCCCGCCAGGGTTGGCCCGTCGCTGCCGATCGCGCGCTACGCCGGCGACTATGTCGATCCCTGGTACGGCCCGATCTCGATCCGCAACGATGGCGGCAAGCTCAGGATCGATTTCAAGCAGACGCCGCGGATGACCGGCACGCTCGAACATTGGCAATATGACAGCTTCCGCACCGTGTGGGACGACAAGGCGATCGAGCCCGCCTACGTGACCTTCAGCCTTGATGCCGACGGCAAGATCGAGCGGATCACGATGAAGGCGGTGTCGCCGCTGGTCGACTTCAGCTGGGACTATCAAGACCTGCTGTTCATACCGGCCACAGCGCGCACGAACTGACAGACTTGTCCTGAACGGGATTGCATTTTTCCGTATAGCATGTTTCTATTCAGAAAATGACTGTCGCGCTCGCGCCGGGATCGGCGCGACGAGCATGCGCAGACGGCACTCAGGGGTACGGAGGGGAGATTCGATGAACATGGTTCGCATCCTTTGCAGCGGCACCGCGATGGCGGCGGCGCTGATGGCGGCGCCCGCAACCGCCCAGACCGCGGCTTCGGCCGGCGCGCAGTCCGCCGCGGCGGCCAATTCGGAAGACATTATCGTCACTGCCCAGAAGCGCGAGCAGCTGCTGATCGACGTGCCGCAATCGATCTCCGTGGTCAGCGGGGCGGCGCTGGAGCAGCAGCACGCCAACAATTTCAGCGACTATCTGAAGCTCGTGCCCGGGCTCCAGCTCAGCCAAGCCACGCCGGGCCAGGGCCGGCTGCTGCTGCGCGGCATCAACACCGGCGGCGTCGCCTCGACCGTCTCCGTCTATGTCGACGAAACGCCGTTCGGGTCGAGCAGCGGTCTCGTCAACGGCGCCATCCTGGCGGGCGACTTCGACACGTTCGACGTCGCCCGAGTCGAGGTTCTGCGCGGTCCGCAGGGCACGCTGTACGGCGCGAGCTCGCTGGGCGGCGTGCTCAAATTCGTGACCAACGCGCCGCAGATGGACAGGCTGGAGGTGCGTGGTCGCGCAACCGTGGAAGCGGTGGACGGCGGCGACACGTCCTATGCCGGCAACGCCGTGGTCAACATCCCGCTGGGCAGCACGCTCGCCTTTCGCGCATCGGGCACGTACCGCAAGGATGGAGGGTTCATCGATTCCATCGGCACCGCCGGCTCCGATGTCGAGAAAAACATCAACGATTCGCGCGTCTATGGCGGGCGTGCATCGCTGTTGTTCGCGCCGAGCGATGCGCTGTCCGTCCGGCTGACGGCGATCTTGCAGAATATCGAAGCCGACGCGCCGAGCACGGTCGAGGCCGACGCGTTTTCGCTGAAACCCCTTTACGGGCGCCTGTCGCAGTCGCAGTTCGTCCCGCAATTCACCGATATCCGCTACCGAATCTACAACGGCACCGCGGAAATAGACCTCGGCTTCGCGAGCCTGACCTCGTCGACCAGCTATTCGACGCAGGACGAAACTCTCCGCTCGGACGTCACGACCAATCTGAGCGGCCTGGTCGCGGCGGTCTTCGGGACGCCGAACGAGCTTTTCCTCGCGCAGCAGACCAATGACGAGAAGTTCACGCAGGAACTCCGGCTCTCGAACCAGTCGCCATTGTTCGACTGGCTGGTCGGCGGCTACTACACCCATGAAAAGGGTGAGATCGTGCAGGAATATGTCCCGGTTGTGCCGGGCAGCTTCACCCGGATCACCACCCTGCCGCTGCTGGCGCAGGTCAGCCTGCATTCAAAGTATGAGGAGATCGCCGGCTTCGCGAACGCCACCCTTCACCTGGGCGAGCGGTTCGATATCGATTTCGGCGGCCGCTACAGCCACAACCGCCAGCACGCCAACCAGGTCGGCGACGGCGCGCTGGCCGGCGGCCCGACCAACAATGTCGCTTCGTCCTCCGAGAACGTCTTCACCTACTCGGTCGCGCCGAAGGTGAAGTTCGACGACAATGTCTCTGTCTATGTGCGCGTCGCCAAGGGATTCCGTCCCGGCGGTCCCAACGTGCTGCCGCCGAACGCGCCTGCCGGTACCCCTGCGACGTACGACTCCGATTCGGTGCTCAGCTACGAAGCCGGGGTGAAAGCGCAGACGCCGGACAATGCGTTCAGCATCGACTTCGCGCTCTATCACATCGACTGGAAGCACATTCAGCTGTTCGCGGTCGTCAACGATTTCGGCGTGAACACGAACGGCGGCAGCGCGAAGAGCGACGGCGCCGAGTTCACGGTGACGGTACGGCCCACGGCGGGCCTCAACCTCGCGATCAACGGCGCCTTCACCAATGCGCGGCTGACTGCCGACAGCAGTCCGCTGGTCGGCGGCCTGAAGGGAGACCGGCTGCCGTTCACGCCGAAATTCAGCGGCGCCGTCAATGGCGACTATCGCTGGTCGCTCGGCGGCAGCACCGACGCCTTTGTCGGCGGGTCGGTTCGACTGGTCGGCGACCAGCCCGGCGCGTTCGACGCGACCTTCCGCGCCGCGAACGGCCGTCAGCGGGAAGTTCCCTCCTACAGCGTCGTCGACCTGCGGGCCGGCGTCGACTTCGGCCGTTTCGCGCTGGAGGCCTATGTGAAGAACCTGGGCAACAGCCACGGCATAACCTCCACGTCGGCGGTCAAGGCGAACGGCTTCGACATCTATCCGAACGGCGCGATCGGCACCGGCATTATCCGCCCGCGCACCATCGGCCTGTCCTTCACGGCCCAATATTGACCCGGCGGCGAAGGAGAGGCGGCTTCGTGTGCGCCTCTCCTGCCGGATTGCTTCGCCGCCGCCTCCGCGCAATGACGGCGCCATAGCAATGCCGCGGAGTTCCGGATGCGTGCCTTTTTCGATCCCCGGCAGCTGCTGCACGGCCCGACCGCCGAGCTGCACAATGGCGGCTTCGCGCCGTATCAGGAGACGCCGGACCGCGCCGAGTCCATCCTCCACGCGATCGGGCCGACGGAGATGCCGGCGGACCAGGGCGAAGCGCCGATCCTTGCCGTGCACAGCAGCGAATATGTCGAATTCCTGAAGTCTGCCCATAGGCTGTGGCGCGCGGCCGGGCGCGAAGGCGATCCGATCCCCTACGCCTGGCCGGTGGTGGGACGCCGACCGCTCCGGCTGGCGCGGATCGACGCGCTGCTCGGCCGCTTCAGCTTCGATGCGACCACGCCGATCGCCGAAGGCACATGGGACGCGGTCTATTGGAACGCGCAAACCGCGATCGCCGCGGCGGACGCGGTGCTGGGCGGCGAGCGGGCCGCGTTCGCGCTCTGCCGGCCACCGGGGCACCATGCGGGGGCCGATTATCTCGGCGGCTATTGCCACCTGAACGTCGCCGCGATCGCCGCGCAACGAGCGCGCGATGCTGGCGTCGAGCGCGTCGCGATCCTCGACATCGACTATCACCACGGCAACGGCACCCAGGACATTTTCTGGGAGCGCGGCGACGTGTTCTACACCTCCGTTCATGCCGACCCGGCGACCGACTATCCTTTCTTTTGGGGCCATGCCGACGAGACCGGCGGCGGGCCGGGCGAAGGCGCGACGCTGAACCTGCCTCTGCCCCAGGGCACTGGCCTGTCCGACTTCCGCGCGGCGCAGATGCAGGCGATCGAGGCGATCCGCTCCTTCAATCCCGGGCTGCTGGTCGTCAGCTTCGGCGCGGACACGTTCGAGGGAGACCCGATCTCCCACTTCAAGCTCAGCACCGGCGACTATCGAATGCTCGCCGGCGACATCGCGGACGCAGGCCTGCCCACCGTCATCGTCCAGGAAGGCGGCTACGCCACCGCCGCGCTCGGCACCAACGTGCGCAGTTTCCTGAGCGGCTTTTAGCCCCCGAAACTCTCGATCGCCTGCACGAAGGCGGTCAGCCAGGCATTGGTCTGGTGGCCGTCGACGACGCGGTGGTCGATGGTCAGCGACACGAAGGCCATCGGCCGGATCTGGATGGTATCGACGCCGTCGACCTCGCGCACGACCACCCGCTTTTCCAGCTTGCCGACGCCCAGAATCGCGGATTGCGGCTGCTGGATGATGATCGGCGTCGCGACCAGCGACCCGGACACGCCGTGGTTCGATATGGTGAAGCTGCCGTCCTTCATGTCGGCGGCCTTGAGCTGACCCGACCGGGCGCGCGCGGTCAGGTCGTGCAGCCGCGCGGCGATGCCTTGGAGAGACAGCTGCTGCGCGCGATGGACGACGGGAACCACCAGCCCCTTGTCGCCCAGCGCCGTGCCGATGCCGATATTCGCGTCCTCGAAAATTTCGAGGTGATCGGCGTGCCATCGGCTGTTGATCACCGGCACCGCCCGCATCGCCGCCACGCAAGCCGCGACGATGTAGGCGGTGTAGGTCAGCGAGATGCCGTCGCGCTCATAGGCGGCCTTGTGCCTGGCTCGGTGCGCGATGATTGCGCTGAAATCCGCCTCAAACACGGCGGTGACGTGCGGCGCGGTGGTCACGCTCGCCAGCATGTTGTCCGCGATCAGCCGCCGCATCCGGTCGTGCGGCACGATGCGGCTGCCGGACGACGGCGCGGCGGTGCGGGCGGCGACATGCGCGTCCACATCGGCACGGGTGATGCGGCCGTTTCGGCCGGTGCCGCGGATTGCGGCGGGATCGAGGCTATGCTGGCAGATCGCGCGGCGCACGGCCGGGGACAGCCGATGCTCGCGAATCTGCTCCGTGCTGATCCCCCGCTCCGTTGGAGCTGAGCTTGTCGAAGCCCCCCCTTGTTCTTGCGATGCCGAAGAATGAGAAGGGAGGGCTTCGGCAGGCTCAGCCCGGCCGGTTTGACGTGTCTCGGCCGAATGACCTAATCGCCCGAGCAGCGCGCCCGGCTCGGCTTCGGCGTCGCTTCCAAGCAGGATTTCGAGCAACACGCCGTCGGCGGGCGAGGGCACTTCGGTGGTGACCTTGTCGGTCTCCAGCTCGACCAAAGGCTCGTCGCGGCGCACCGTGTCTCCCACCGCCTTCAGCCAGCTGCGCACCACCGCCTTGGTGCCCTCCAGCTCGGCGGGCATGGTGATGTCGATCTTGCCGCCCATCAGAATGCCACCAGCTCGTCGATCTTCGCTCGGATGCGCTCGACGGAAGGCACGGCCCAGTCGAGCAGCACCGGGTTATGGGGGCTCGGAATGTCGGGCATCGTCAGGCGCGCGACCGGCGCGTCCAGGTCCAGGAACGCCTCGTCCGCCACCACCGCCGCGATCTCCGCGCCGAAGCCGGCAGTCTGGATATCCTCGTGCACTATCAGGCAGCGCCGCGTTCGCCTGACCGACTCCAGCACCATCTCGCGATCCCAGGGCATCAGCGTGCGCAGGTCGATCACGTCGGCCGAGACATGGGCGGCCGCCGCCTCGCAGCGGGGCGTCATCGCGCCCCAGGTGACGATGGTGATCCGGTCCCCCTCGGCTACTTTCTTCGCGCGCCCGAACGGCAGCACGAACGCGTCGCCCGGCCAGGGTCGCCGCGCCCAGCTTTCGTCCAGCATCGCGCGGTGCTCGAAGAAAATCACGGGATCATTGCCGCGCAGCGCCGCGCGGAGGAGCCCGACCGCATCCTCCGCGTTCGACGGCACCGCGACTTTCCAGCCCGGCTGGTGGACGAAGGCGACCTCGTTGGTCTGGCTGTGCCAGGGATCGCCGCACTTGAAGAAGCCGCCCGGCACGCGCAGCACCATCGGCGCCGCGAACCGGTTGGCGGTGCGCCAGCGCATCGTGCCGCAATCGTTGATCTGTTCGGTCGCGGGCTCCGCATATTTGCGGAACTGGATTTCCGGCACCGGCATCAGCCCGGCCAGCGCCATGCCGACCGCGCGCCCGACAATTCCTTCCTCCGACAGGCTGGTATCGAACACGCGCGCGGTCCCGAATCTCTCCTGCAGCCCGAGCGTGACCGCATGGACCCCGCCCTTGGGGCCCACGTCCTCGCCGAACACCAGCACGCGCGGGTTGGCCTCCAGCTCCTGCTCCAGCGTCCGCCGGATCGCCGCGCCCATGTTGATGCGCTGCCCGTCGGGCGCTGGCGTTTCGGTAGCAGACGGCGGGGCATAGCCGTGCGTCCACTGCCCGCCTTCCGCCTGCATCTCGCCTTCGAAAAAGACGTTCCGCGTCACTTGCTCCGGGTCGGACACCGGCCGCGCCTCGGCGAGAACCCGCGCTGCTTCCGCCGCTTCCACGGCTTCGCGCTCGATCGCGTCCCACTCCGCTTCGCTCATCAGCGAGCCGACCAGGAAGGACTTGAGCTTCGGCAGCGGATCGCGCGCCCATTCGGCTTTGACGACGGCTTCGCCCTTGTAGGTCTGCGTGTCCTGGAAGCTGTGCCCTTGCAGCCGCGGCACGGTCAGGCGCAGCAGCACCGGTGCGCGCCGTTCGCGCACATGCGTCATCGCGCGGTCGATCAGTCGGGCCGCCTCAGCCGGCTCGGTGCCGTCGCCGCTCAGCACTTCGAGCCCGGAGAAGCTGGCAAGGTTGGCGGCGATGTCCCCGCCCGGCGTCTGGAACGAGGACGGCACCGAAATGCCATAGCCATTATCCTCGATGAAGAAGATCATCGGCAGCTGCTGCGTCGTCGCGATCGTCAGCGCGGCCCAGAAGCCGTTGGTCGCGCAGCTCGCCTCGCCACCGAGCACCACCGCGATCGCCTTGTCGTAGCGCGGGTCCTTCAGCTCGGTGCGGTAATATTCGATCGCCTGCGCCCAGCCCGCCGTCGGCGTATATTGCGCGCCGACGCCGCCGCACATCGGCAGCGCCGAGGCGCCGTGCGGGTTCGGATAGTTGAAGACGACGCCGATATCGCGCCCGTCCGAATAGCCGCCCGCGCGCCCCATCGCGGAGCCCAGCGCATCCTCGACCGGCACGCCCAGCGACAACAGCATCGGCCGCGACCGGTAATAGCCGCACGCCGCATCGACCGGGTCGGTCAGCCGCAGCCCGAGCAGCACCTGCGCCATGTCGTGCCCGCGCGCGGAGAATTGGTAGAGCACCTTCTTCTCCGGCACGAGCCTTGTCTCTTCCATCCTGTCGAGCGCGCGAGAGAGCTGGACCAGATAGGTGACCCGCCGCCAGTCCCAGGCCGGATGCGGCGCGTTGCCGCGATGCGCGTCGATCGCCGGCGCCTGCGCCGCCATCACATCACGCTCTTCACGGCGCGCACGAACGGCTCGACATTGGCGCGGGTCAGGCCGGCGACGTTGATGCGGCCCGAGTTCGGCATGTAGACCGCGAATTCCTCGCGCAGCCGCAGCACCTGCTCCGGCGACAGGGGCAGCGTCGAGAACATGCCGTGCTGGCGCGTCAGCGGGGCGAACGCGGGGTCGATGGTTCCGAGCAGCTCGCGCATCGACACGATCCGGTCGCGCATGCTCGCCAGCTCCGCGCGCCAATCGGCGGCCAGCGCCGGGTCCTCGAGAATGACCCGCGCAGCGGCAGCGCCGTGATCCGGCGGCATCGACCAGGCGGCGCGGGCGATGGCGAGCACATTGGAATGGGCCACGCGCGCCCCTTCCCCGTTCGCCGCGACGCCGAACAGCGCGCCAGTCCGCTCGCGATACAGGCCGAAATTCTTGTCGCACGAATAGGCGATCAGCGCCGCGGGCACCTGCTCCAGCACGATCCGCACGCCGGCGGCGTCCGCATCCAGCCCTTCGCCCAGACCCTGGTAGGCGAGGTCGAGCAACGGCAGTACGCCGCGCCGGCCGAGAATGCGGGCAATCTCCTTCCATTGATCGCGCGCAAAATCGGCGCCGGTCGGATTGTGGCAGCAGACCTGCAGCAGCGCGACGTCGCCGGCGCCGGCCGTTTCCAGCGCCGCCAAGACCTCGTCGAAACACACCGCCTGCGTCTCGGGATCGAAATGCCGGTATGAGACCTGCTCCAGCCCCGTCTTCTTCAGGATCGGCGGGTGGTTCGGCCAGGTCGGCGTGCCGACGAACACGCGCGCGCCCGGGCGCGCCAGCGCGACCAGCTCGGCGGCCAGCCTCAGCGCGCCTGTGCCGCCGGGCGTCTGCAGCCCGAACACACGCTCGCGCGGATCGGCCGCGCCGAACAGCACCGGCCGCAGCGCCTCGAAGAAGCCAATGTCTCCCTCCGGCCCAAGATACGCCTTGGTCGCCTGCGTCTCGAGGAGCCGCCGCTCGGCCGCCTTCATCGCGCGGAACACCGGGGTGTCCCCGGACTCGGTGCGGAACACGCCGACGCCAAGGTCGATCTTCTCCGGCCGCGGGTCCGATCGGAACGCTCCGATCACCGACAGCAGCGGATCGGCGGGCTGTTGGGCAAGCGCGTCGAAAATGCCGGGCGCGGACGAGGGCGCGCTCTCAGCGGGCGCGGCGGAATCGAGAAGAGTAGCCATGCGAAAGGCATAGAGCATCGCCTGCGCAAAATCATTTCTAATTTCGCCGAACACCGCTAGCTCGTGAACAGAACCAGCCGCAGAGGCGCCGCAATATGGAACAAATCTCTCACCTCTCTCGTGACGCAGCCGAACTGGACGCGCTCGACCGGCGCATTCTGCGCGTGCTGCAGCGCGACGGCGCGATCAGCCATGCCGAGCTGGCGCAGGAAGTCGCCGCCTCGCCGGCCTCCTGCTGGCGCCGGATCAAGGCACTGGAGGCGGCGGGCGTGCTGGGGCCGGCGGTGCGGCTGGTCGATCCGGTCAAGGTCGGCCGCGGGCTCGACGCGATCTGCCAGGTGCGGATGAAGACGCACACGGCGGAGGTGCGATCAAGCTTCGAAGCCTTCGTGCAGGAGCATCCCGAAGTGATGGACTGCTATTCGATGTCCGGCGAATGGGATTATCTGCTGCGCATCGCCGTCGCCGATGTGCGAGACTACGAACGGTTCCTGATGCACACGCTGCTGAACCACCCGGCTGTGGCCAGCTCCTCGTCGCACTTCGCGCTGAACCGCGTGAAGTACACGACCGCAATGCCGGTTTAGCCGCGCGCCCGCAGATCCCTGACCCGCGCCGCCTTGCCGGCCGAGCGCGGCAGCGATCCCGGCGCGTTCACCTCCACCTCGGCGCTGATCCCGATCGCGCTCTTGATGCAATGAGCAAGCTGGCGGGCGTGCGGGGCAATGTCCCCGACGGGCTCGCGCGTTTCCACCCGGACCCGCACCTGGTCGAGCCGGCCGGGCCGGCTGACCTCGATCAGGAAATGCGGCGCGAGGCCGGGGCATTTCAGCACCTGCTCCTCGATCTGGGTCGGGAACAGGTTGACGCCGCGCACGATCAGCATGTCGTCGCATCGCCCGGTGATCTTCGCCATCCGCCGCATCGGTGAGGCGATGCCCGGCAGCAGCCGCGTCAGGTCGCGCGTGCGGTAGCGGACGATCGGCAGCGCGTGCTTGGAGAGCGAGGTCAGGACAAGCTCGCCTTCCTCCCCGTCCGGCAGCACCGCACCGGTCTCGGGATGGACGATCTCGGGATAGAAATGGTCTTCCCAGATCGTCGGCCCGGGCGCGCCGCCGACGAATTCCTGCGCGACGCCCGGGCCCATGACTTCGGAAAGGCCGTAGATGTCGGTCGCCTGCAAGCCGAACGCACCCTCGATCTCCCGCCGCATCGCCTCGGTCCAGGGCTCCGCGCCGAAGATGCCGTAGCGGAGCGACGAAGCCGCCGGGTCGATCCCCTGGCGGCGGAATTCGTCGAGGATCGCGAGCATGTAGCTCGGCGTGACCATGATGATCTCGGGCGCGAAGTCGCGGATCAGCTGGACCTGTTTTTCGGTCTGCCCTCCCGACATCGGGATCACGGTGCAGCCGAGCGCCTCGGCGCCGTAATGCGCGCCGAGCCCGCCGGTGAACAGGCCATAGCCATAGGCGACATGGACCTTCATCCCCGCCCGCCCGCCCGCGGCGTGGATCGAGCGCGCGACCAGCCCCGCCCAGATGCGGATGTCCTCGGCCGTGTAGCCGACCACTGTTGGCTTGCCAGTCGTGCCTGACGAGGCATGGATGCGCGCGACCTGTCCCATCGGCACCGCGAACATGCCGAATGGATAGTGGGCGCGCAGATCGTCCTTGGTCGTGAACGGGAAGCGGGCGAGATCGTCCAACGATCGCAGGTCGGCGGGATCGACGCCCGCTTCCGCGAAGGCGCGCCGGTAATGCGGCGAGTTCGCGCCGGCGTGGGCAAGCGTCGCTTTCAGCCGGTCGAGCTGGAGCGCGCGCAGTTCGTCGGCGGAGGCAGGGCCATAGTCGACGCTCACAGCGCGACCTCGAGCGCGGTCAGGCCCCGAAAACGCACGCGCCGCTGCCAGGCGGGCCGCTTTGCCAAAGCGAACGCCGGAAAGCGACGCAGCCAGGCGCCGATCGCGATCCGCGCCTCGATCCGCGCGAGGCTGAGGCCGGCGCATTGATGGGCCCGGGCGCCGAAAGCGAGATGGCGATTGGGCGAGCGGCGGAAGTCGAACGCCTCCGGCTCGGCGAAGGCGGCCGGGTCGCGGTTCGCGGCGCCGATCACCAGCGTGATCTGTGTGCCTGCCGCGACGGCGACGCCGGCGACCTGCGTGTCACGCACGGCGCGGCGGTTGCCGAGCTGGTTCGGGCTTTCGAAGCGCAGCACTTCCTCCACGAAACTGGGTATCGCCTCCGGGCCCGCGATCAACGCGCGGCGAACGCCGGGCATCGTCGCCAGAATGTACAGCGCGCTGCCGATCAGGTTGCTGGTCGTCTCGTGCCCCGCATTGAGAAGGAAGATGGCATTGTGGATCAGCTCGGCCGGGGTCAGCTCCTCCGCGCCTTCGCCGGCGATCAGACGCGTCAGCAAGTCGCGTTCCGGGTCGCCGGGCGAGCGGCGGCGCGCCTCGATCAGATCGGACAGATAGGTGGAAAACTCCGACACAGCGGCGTCGCCCGCCGCGAGCCGCGCCGGGCCGGGCTGAGGCTCCAGCGCGCCCAGGATCGCGAGCGACCAGCCACGCAAGGGCCCGCGGTCGCTTTCGGGCACGCCCAGCATGTCGCCGATCACGCGGACCGGCACCGCCGTCGCATAGCCCTCGACCGCATCGCCGCCGCCCCGATCGGCGAGACGGTCGAGCAGCGCTTCGCAGTAAGGCCCGACCGCCTCGGCCAGCGCCGCCACCGCGCGCGGCGTCAGTACGCCGACCAGCCGCCTGCGCACGCGGCCGTGATAAGGATCGTCGTTGAAGACCAGGCTGGTCGTGTGGTGCCGATAGAGCGGCCCGTCGCCATATTTGGGCGCGAACTCGACCCTTTTGTCGGAGCTGAACGACACCGCGTCGCGATAGACGGCGGACAGGTCGGCGTGGCGCGACAGAAGCACCGAACCGTCCGGTGTCTGCGCGATCGGCGCTTTCTCGCGAAGCTGGCAGTAGAAGGGAAACGGATCGTCGAAGAATCCGTCCGGCGGCTTGCTCAGCGACCAGGGCGCCGGCGTCACGGCGTCGCCTGCAGCCAATTCCAGACCGCGCCGGGCGCATCGACCATGGCGTTGTGACCGGCGCCCCCGATCGCGAACGCTTCGGGGTCGAAATCCCGCAGCCGCTCGGCCGAGATCATCGCGTCCCCTTCCCCGCAAGCCAACCGCACCGGACAGCGCGCCGCCGCGACCCGTTCGGCCATGCGTGGCCGCTCCACGGCGAATGCGGCCATGTCCATCGCCGCGCGCCACTGTCCGTCCTGCATCGCCACGCCGCGGGCAAGCAGCGGCGAGTCCGGCGCCACCTCGCCCAGCCCGCAGAGACGGCGATGCTGCGCGAGAGCTTCGGTCTCGCTGTCGAACAGCTTGGGCGGCCGGGCGGCGAGCCCGGCAAAGCGCTGCAGTTCCTCGTCGCTCCAGTCGACCTTGATCCCGAGGCCATGGGCGGCGCGCACCGGCAGCGCGGTGCCCGCCAGCGCGATTGCGACCAGCCCGCCGAGCGAATGGCCAAGGATTATGACCTCCTCGCCGTCCCGCTCCGCTTCGATCAGGTCTCCAATCGCCGCCGCAATCGCGCCGACCGAATAGTCGCCGCCATGATCTGACCGACCATGCCCCGGCAGGTCCGGCGCGATCCACCGCCCCTGCCAGCACGGCTCGGCCAGCATCGCGGACCAGACGCCGGCGGTCGCGCCAAGGCCGTGGATCAGCACCAGCAACGGC
This sequence comes from Sphingomonas horti, assembly GCF_009753715.1. Classification (GTDB taxonomy): domain Bacteria; phylum Pseudomonadota; class Alphaproteobacteria; order Sphingomonadales; family Sphingomonadaceae; genus Sphingomonas_B; species Sphingomonas_B horti. The sequence goes on from NZ_WQMS01000001.1 coordinate 120,112, forward strand.
CCGCCGTTGCCGCCGCGCTCGAACGCCAGTCCCCCGCGGCGCAGCATCAGACGGCGTTCATCGTCAGCAGGTCGTAGGTCGCGACCAATTCGTCATCCTGGTTGGTGACACGGACGTTCCACCGCACCTCGCCCATCTCCGGCGTCTTCAGCGTCTTCGACTTGGCGGTGAGCACGGCCTTCATGCTCTCGCCGGGTTTCAATGGCTTCACGAAGCGCAGACCTTCGAGGCCGTAGTTGGCCAGCACCGGCCCCGGGGCGGGATCGACGAACAGGCCGGCGGCGAACGACAGGATCAGATAGCCGTGCGCGACACGCCCGCCGAAGATCGGACTCGCCTTCGCCGCTTCCTCGTCCATGTGCGCGTAGAAGGTATCGCCGGTGAAATCCGCGAAGTGCTCGATATCCTCGAGCGTCACCGTCCGCGCCTTGGTACTGACGCTGTAGCCGGGTTCCAGCTCGCCGAACCGCAGGCGGAACGGGTGCCGGTCGCCTTCGACAATCGGCGCGCCGGCGAGTTGCTGTCCAACCACCTTGCTCAGCATCGCCGGGCTGCCCTGGAGCGCGGTGCGCTGCATGAAATGCTTGACCGCGCGGATGCCGCCGAGCTCCTCGCCGCCGCCGGCGCGGCCGGGGCCGCCGTGCGTCAGCACCGGAAGCGGGGAGCCGTGGCCGGTCGACTCGGCCGCGCAGTCGCGGTCTATAAAAGCCATGCGGCCGTGGAACGAGGCGGAGCCCAGCACAAACTCCCGCGCCACGTCCGGATCGTGGGTGAAGGCGGAGACGACGAGCGAACCCTTGCCGCGATTGGCGAGAGCGACCGCGTCGTCCAGATCGCGATACGGCATCAGCGTCGAAACCGGGCCGAATGCCTCGACCTCGTGGATCGCGTCCGTCGCCCAAGGATCGTCGGCGCGCATCAGGATCGGCGAGATGAACGCGCCCTTCTCCAGCCCCTCGCCGACCAGCTCGACATGCTCGGGATCGCCGAACACGATCGGCGCCTGTCGCGCGAGTTCGGCGACTTTCACGCGCACATCGTCCAGCTGCGCGCGCCCGACCAGCGCACCCATCCGTACGCCTTCCACGCGCGGATCGCCGATCACGGTCTTGGCCAGGCGCGCCGATAGTGCCTGCTGCGCCGCGTCGATCAGCGGCGCGGGCACCAGCGCGCGGCGGATGGCGGTGCATTTCTGCCCCGCCTTGACGGTCATTTCCTTCGCCACTTCCTTGACGAACAGCGCGAACTCCGGGCTGTCCGGCGTCGCGTCAGGGCCAAGGATCGAGGCGTTCAGCGAATCCCGCTCGGCGGTGAAGCGCACGGCCTCGCGCGCGACGACCGGGTGACGCTGCAGCAGCTCGGCGGTGCGCGCGGAGCCGGTGAAGGCGATCACGTCCTGGCCCGTCAGGTGATCGAGCAGGTCGCCCGCCTTGCCCGAAACCAGCTGGATCGCGCCTTCGGGCAACAGCCCGGTTTCCACCATGATCCGCACACAGGCTTCCGCGACATAAGCGGTCTGCTGCGCCGGCTTCACGATCGCCGGCATGCCGGCGAGCCAGGTCGGCGCCAGCTTCTCCAGCATGCCCCAGACGGGGAAGTTGAATGCGTTGATATGAACCGCCACGCCTTGCAGCGGCGTGTAGACGTGCTGGCCGACAAAGCTGCCGGTCTTCCCCAGAATCTCGGTGTCGCCGTCGATCAGGATTTGACTGTTCGGCAGCTCGCGCCGGCCCTTGGACGAAAAGGAGAACAAAGTTCCCGCCCCGCCCTCGATATCGATCCAATTGTCGGCCCGCGTCGCGCCGGTCGCCCAGGCGAGCTCGTACAGCTCCTCCTTGCGCGCCATCACCGCCTGGCCGAGCGCCTTCAGCATCAAGGCGCGCTCGTGGAACGTCATGCGCCTGAGATTCGGCCCGCCGATGCGCCGCGCGTGATCGGCCATCGCGCCGAAATCGAGACCCTCGCTGCCCATTTCGGCGACGACCTCGCCGGTCAGCGCCGAACGGACCGGTTCGGTCGCTCCCCTGGGGGAAACCCAATGACCTTCGGCAAAGCTTTGGACGACGCCCATCATCACACTCCAGTTCAGCGGCCGGTGAAGACCGGCTTGCGCTTTTCGAGAAACGCCGCGACGCCTTCGCGATAATCGGCCGAATTGCCGAGCCGGCGCATCAGGTCGCGCTCATTGTCCAGCTCGTCGTCGAGCGTCTTCAGCCCCGATCCGCGGATCGCGTGCTTGGTCGCGGCGAGGCCCAGCGTCGGCCCGGCGGCGAAGCGCGCGGCGAGCCCCTGCGCCTCGTCCATCAATGCCTCGTCGTCGATGCATTTCCAGATCAGCCCCCATTGCTCGGCCCGCTCGGCAGCGATCGGCTCGCCGGTCAGCGCCATGCCGAGCGCGCGTGGCAGGCCGGCCAGGCGCGGCAGCACCCAGGTGCCGCCCGAATCCGGGATCAGGCCGATCGCGGCGAAGGATTCGATGAACTTCGCGCTGCGGGCGGCGAGCACGATGTCGCAGGCAAAGGCGATGTTGGCGCCCGCCCCCGCCGCGACGCCGTTGACCGCGCAGATCACCGGCATGTCGAGCGATACCAGCCGCCGGATGAGCGGATTGTAATAGCGTTCGACCGAATCGCCGAGATCCACCGGCGCACTGCCCGGCGCCACCGCGCGGTCGTTCAGGTCCTGCCCGGCGCAGAAGCCGCGACCGGCGCCGGTCAGCAGCAGCACCCGCGCGCCGTTTTCCGCCGTCACCCGGTCCAGCGCATCGGCGACTTCGCCGTGCATCTCGGCGGTGAAGCTGTTGAGGCGATCCGGGCGATTGAGCGTCAGCCGCGCGACGCCGTCGGTCAGGTCGAAAAGGATCGTCCGGTACATGCGCGCCTCTCCGTTCGGGTATTCCCGAATGATCGGTCGAACAAACATTGGCAAGTGCCGCCCGGGCCGGATATCGGGCGCTGTGCACCAGGCCTCCCCTCCCGACGCCATGACTGTCGCGCGCTGCATGATCGCCCGCGAAGGCACCGGCGCCGCCTGGGGTCTGGAGCTGGAAGCCGCCGAGGCCGGCTATGCCCGCGTCGCGATGCGCCTGACCCCGGCGATGCTGAACGGCTTCGGCATTGCGCATGGCGGCATGATCTTCGCGCTTGCCGATTCCGCCTTCGCCTATGCCTGCAATTCGCGCAACGTGAGGACGGTCGCGCAATCGGGCAGCATCGTGTTCCTCGATGCCGGCCGTGCCGGCGAACGGCTGGTGGCCGAGGCGCGCGAGACGGCGCTCAGCGGCCGCACCGGCGCCTATGTCATCACCGTCACCGGCGAAGACGGCCGCGTGATCGCCGAAATGCAAGGCCTCAGCCGCGCCGTCGGCGGCCCCACCCTGGAGGATCTATGACAGACGCTTTCATCTGCGACGCCGTCCGCACGCCGATCGGCCGCTATGGCGGCGCCCTGGCGCAGGTGCGCGCCGACGACCTCGCCGCGATCCCGCTTCGCGCACTTGCCGAACGCAATCCGGGGCTCGACTGGACCCAGCTCGACGACCTGGTCCTCGGCTGCGCCAACCAGGCAGGCGAGGACAATCGCAACGTCGCGCGGATGGCGGCGCTGTTGGCAGGCCTCGGCACATCGGTGCCGGGCAGCACGATCAACCGCCTGTGCGGGTCGGGCCTCGACGCGGTCGGCACCGCCGCGCGCGCGATCAAGGCCGGCGAAGCCGAGCTGATCGTCGCCGGCGGCGTCGAGAGCATGACGCGAGCGCCGTTCGTGATGCCGAAGGCGGAAAGCGCGTTCAGCCGCGGCAACGCGGTCTATGACACCACGATCGGCTGGCGCTTCGTCAATCCGAAGCTGAAGGCCGAATATGGTATCGATTCGATGCCCGAGACGGCGGAGAACGTCGCGACCGAATTCCAGGTGACGCGCGAGGATCAGGACCGGTTCGCGGTCGAGAGCCAGCGCCGCGCCGCTGCCGCCCAGGCGTCCGGCCGGCTCGCGGCCGAGATCGTGCCGGTGACGATCCCGCAGAAGAAAGGCGATCCGGACACGGTCGATCGCGACGAGCATCCGCGCGAGACCAGCATGGAAGCGCTGGCGAAGCTGAAGCCGATCGTCCGTCCCGACGGCACCGTGACCGCCGGCAACGCCTCCGGCGTCAATGATGGCGCGGCGGCTTTGATCGTCGCTAGTGAAGCCGCCGCGAAAAGGCACGGCCTCACCCCGCGCGCGCGCATCCTCGGCACGGCGGTTGCCGGCGTTCCGCCCCGGATCATGGGCATGGGACCGGCGCCCGCCACGCAAAAGCTGCTGGAGCGGCTCGGCCTCTCCATCGGAAACGTCGACGTGATGGAACTGAACGAAGCCTTCGCCGCCCAAGGCCTCGCCGTGATGCGCCAGCTCGGCCTTGCCGACGACGCCGAGCATGTGAACCCGAACGGCGGCGCGATCGCGCTCGGCCATCCGCTCGGCATGTCGGGTGCTCGCCTCGCGCTGACCGTCACCGAGGAATTGCAGCGTCGCGGCGCCCGCTACGGCGTCGCGACAATGTGCATCGGCGTCGGCCAGGGCATCGCGATGGCGGTGGAACGCGTCGCCTGAGGATTAGTTGACCGCTTGGTCGGCTTATCCTAACTTCCACACGAGCCCCCGAGCGAAAGGCTTCGCGATGTACACCACCGAAATGGGCAAGCCCGATCCCGCAAAGGTCGCCGCGATCGGCGGCGAGGACCCGGCGCTGCTGGAAGCGTTCGAAGCGCGCGTTGCTGCCGACGAGTTCATCGAGCCCAAGGACTGGATGCCCGAGGCGTATCGCCGCACGCTCGTCCGCCAGATTTCGCAGCACGCGCATAGCGAGATTGTCGGCATGCTGCCCGAAGGCAATTGGCTGACCCGCGCGCCGTCGCTCCGGCGCAAGGCAGTGCTGCTCGCCAAGGTGCAGGACGAGGGGGGCCACGGCCTCTACCTCTATTGCGCGGCGGAAACACTTGGCACCAGCCGCGAGCAGATGATCGAGGCGCTCCATTCCGGCAAAGCGAAATACTCGACGATCTTCAATTATCCGACGCTCACCTGGGCGGACATCGGCGCGATCGGCTGGCTGGTCGACGGCGCCGCGATCATGAACCAGGTGCCGCTGCAGCGCACCTCCTACGGCCCCTATGCACGCGCGATGGTCCGCGTCTGCAAGGAGGAAAGCTTCCACCAGCGCCAGGGTTATGAAATCATGATCGCCATGGCGAACGGCACGCCGGAACAGAAAGCAATGGCGCAGGACGCGCTCAATCGCTGGTGGTGGCCGAGCCTGATGATGTTCGGCCCCTCGGACGAGAATTCGCCGAACACCGCCCAGTCGATGCGCTGGCGGATCAAGCGTGATACCAATGACGAGCTGCGGCAGAAATTCGTCGACATAACGGTGCCGCAGGCGGAGTTCCTGGGCCTGACCGTGCCCGATCCCGACCTTGTCTGGAACGAGGCCAAGGGCGGCTATGATTTCGGCGAGGTCGACTGGGAGGAATTCTACGCGGTCGTCCGCGGCGAGGGTCCGGCCGCCAAGGAACGGATGGAAGCGCGCCGCAAGGCCTGGGACGACGGCGCCTGGGTGCGCGAGGCGGCGCTCGCCCATGAAGCGAAGCGCGCGGCGAGGGCAGCGGCGTGAGCGCCGCAATCAGGTCCTCCCCGAGCTTGCTCGGGGCGGGGGACCGCACGAAGTTCGGTGGAGGGGCGCGAGCGGAGCGAGCGTGGCTTTCCGGTGCTGCGCACCGGCCCCTCCACCATGCTTCGCATGGTCCCCCTCCCCTGCCAAAGCAGGGGAGGATCGAATGAAGGACTGGCCGCTCTGGGAAGTCTTCGTCCGCTCGCGTGGCGGGCTCAGCCACAAGCATGTCGGCTCGGTCCACGCGCCCGACGCTGAGCTGGCCGTGCGCCATGCGCGCGACACCTATACCCGCCGGATGGAAGGCGTCAGCCTGTGGGTGGTCAGGTCGGCCGACATCGTCGCGTCCGATCCCGACCAGGCCGGGCCGATGTTCGCGCCCGCCGAGGACAAGGTCTATCGCCACCCGACCTTTTACGAGATCCCGCCGGAAGTGAAGCACATCTGATGCCGTCGCTGCCGACCATCCAGCCGGAGGATGTCGCCACGGCCGGGCGCGCCAGCCACGAAGGCGTTTTCGACGCGCCAGCGCTCGACGAGCACCGCGATGCGATCGCCGACTATGCGCTGCGGCTAGGCGACGATGCCCTGATCCTGGGCCAGCGGCTCACCGAATGGTGCGGGCACGCCCCGCAGCTGGAAATAGACCTGAGCCTCGCGAACCTGGGCCTCGACCTGATCGGCCAGGCGACGTTGCTGTTGGGCCTTGCCGGCGAACTGGAAGGCAACGGTCGAGACGCCGACGCCCTCGCCTTTCACCGCGACGTGCTCGCCTTTCGCAATTGCCTGATGGTCGAGCAGCCGAACGGCGATTTCGCGCGCACTATCGCGCGGCAATTCCTGTTCTCGGCCTACCAGGCGGCGCTTTACGAGGCGTTGCAGCATTCCGCGTCGCCGCGCCTGGCCGAGATCGCCGCCAAGGCGGTCAAGGAAGTCCGCTACCATGCCGATCTCGCCGCCGACTGGGTGATCCGGCTCGGCGACGGCTCCGAGGAAAGCCGGCAGCGGATGATCGACGGCCTCGACTGGCACTGGCGCTTCGTCGAGGAGCTGTTCCAGATGGACGCGGTCGAGCAGGCGCTCGCCGATGCCGGGATCGGGGTCGACAAGGCCACGCTCCGTCCCGACTTTGATGCGACGGTGGAGCGCGTGCTGACCGAGGCCACACTGCCCCTTCCCGTCTATCCGCGTGCGGTCCTCGGCGGGCGCAAGGGACACCATAGCGAACATCTCGGCCATCTGCTGGCCGTGATGCAGTTCCTGCCCCGAACCTATCCTGACGCTGTGTGGTGACGGGCGTGGCGTCTCGAGTGTGGGAAGTGCTCAAGGGCGTTCCCGATCCTGAAATCCCTGTCGTCTCTGTGGTGGACCTCGGCATCGTTCGCGGCGTCGAGCCGCACCGGGTGACGATCACCCCTACCTATACCGGCTGCCCCGCAACGCTCGCGATCGAGGCCTCGATCCGCGCCGCGCTCGACGCCGCCGGCTATCGGGAGGTCGCCGTCGAAACCGTGCTGTCGCCGTCCTGGACCACCGGCTGGATCACGCCGGAAGGCCATGCCAAGCTCCACGCCTACGGCATCGCCCCGCCCTCCCTCGCCGCGACCGCCACCTGCCCGCAATGCGCCTCGACCGATACGGAGGAAGTCAGCCGCTTCGGCTCGACGCCATGCAAGGCGCTGTGGCGTTGCCGCGCCTGCGCCGAGCCGTTCGACCGTTTCAAATGCCATTGACGGAACCGCCATGTCCGCCGCTTTCCATCGCCTGACCATCGCCGATGTGCGCCGCGAGATCGACGACGCGGTCTCGCTGCGCTTCCACCTCCCCGATGAGCTGCGCGAGGCGTTTCGCTTCGCGCCCGGCCAGCATCTGACGTTGCGCACCGAAATCGGCGGCGAGGACGTGCGGCGCAATTACTCGCTCTGTGTCGCACCGCACGAAGGCGAGCTTCGGATCGCGATCAAGCGGATCGGCAGCGGCATCTTCTCCAATTGGGCGAACGAGACGCTGAAGCCCGGCGACGCCATCGACGTGATGCCGCCGCACGGCAGTTTCACCTGGGGCTTCGACCCGAATGCAGCGCGCGACTATGTCGGCTTTGCCGGCGGCTCCGGCATCACGCCGGTCTTGTCGCTGCTGAAGACGGCACTGTCGGTCGAGCCGGACAGCCGCTTCACTCTGCTGTACGGCAACCGCTCCTCCAACACGATCATGTTCCTGGAAGAGCTGGCCGCGCTCAAGAACCGGTTCATGGAGCGCTTGCAGATCTACCATTTTCTCGAAGAGGAGGATGAGGAGGTCGAGCTGTTCAACGGCCGCCTCGACCAGGCGAAGATCGCCGAAGTGCTGGCGTCGCTGGTCGAGCCGAATTCGATCGACGCGGCCTTCATCTGCGGCCCTGGCCCTATGATGGATGCGGCCGAGGCGGCCTTGCTCTCGGCCGGAGTGGCGAAGGATCGCATCCTGATCGAGCGCTTCACGGTCGGCGAGATGACCGCCGAGCAGGCGGCGCGGGTCCGCTCGCTGGAGCAGGACGCGGCCGGCCGCATGGTGCAGGTGACGCTGGACGGCCGACGGCGGCGCCTAGCCTTCGATGCGGAGAAGGGCAGCATCCTCGAAAACGCCCGCGCAGCCGGCCTGCCCGCACCGTTCGCCTGCAAGGCGGGCGTCTGCGCGACCTGCCGCGCGAAGCTGGTCTCCGGCAAAGTCGAGATGAAGGCGAATTATGGCCTCAGCCCGGAGGAAGTGGCGCAGGGTTATGTGCTGACCTGCCAGGCGGTGCCGGCCAGCGACGACGTCGTGCTCGACTACGACGCCTGAACCATCGCCAGCGCCATGTCGGCGATCTGCGCAGGCGGGATCGGCCCGTCGGGATCGTACCAGGTGTGGGTCCAGTTGATCATGCCGAACAGCAGCATCGTCTTTGCCCGCGCCCGCGCGGGATCGAGGCCGAGCTCCGGGTCCAGCGCGACCAGCAGCGCCTGGACCGCATCGACCACGCGCCGCTGCTTGGCCACCACCGTCGCCCGCTGCTCGGGCGGCAGGCTGTCGAGCTCGTTCAGCAGCACTTTCTGCCGGTCCGCGGCACCGACATAATGGCCCATGAAGGTGTGGATCAGCGCGTCGAGCTGCTCCGCCGCACCGCCGCCGCGCGCGAGCACTGCCCCGACATCGGCGACCAGCTGGTCGATGTGCGAGGACATGACCGCGTAGAGGATATCCTCTTTCGACGGATAGTAATGATAGATCAGCGATTTGGACGTGTCGCACGCGGCCGCCAGGTCGGCGACCGAGCTGCCGTCGAACCCGCGGCGGGCGAACAGCCGCGCGGCCCGGTCGACGATCGCTTCGCGCCGCTGCTCGTAATCCGCCGCCTGGGTGCGCGCCAACGCGTCCCTCCCGCATAGAAAGACCGACCGGCCGGTCCGGCTTTCGCCTATCAGCCGCGCCGGCCCTGGCGCAAATCCTTATGCGGCTCGAGCCGGTTAGGCGTTGCGCTGGCCGGTATAATTGGGGCAAGAACGCCGCCGATCGGGATTCGGGCAGGGGGTGCTCGCCTTCGGTCGGGGTTTCTTGGGCGAACCGCCCGGTTGGGCGCCGCGGTTCGGGCCGGAGACGTGCATGATCGGCATTGTCGGCATCGCCCTCAAGCGACCGCTCACCTTCATCGTGATGGCCATGCTGATCGCGATCGTGGGCGTGCTGGCAGCGATCCGCACGCCGGTCGACATCTTCCCCGACATTCCGGTGCCGGTGATCGCGACCGCCTGGAAATATGGCGGCCTTCCGCCGGAGGAGATGTCCAGCCGGATCATCACGCCGTTCGAGCGCACGCTCACCACCACCGTCAACGACATCGAGCATGTCGAGAGCCAGTCGCTCGAAGGCATCGCGGTGGTGAAGGTGTTCCTGCAGCCCTGGGCCGATATCCGCACCGCCACTGCCCAGGTCACGTCGGTGTCGCAGACGGTGCTGCGGCAGATGCCGCCCGGGGCGACGCCGCCGCTGATCCTCAACTACAATGCCTCGACCGTGCCGATCATGCAGCTGGCTCTGTCGGGCAAGGGGCTGACCGAGCAGCAGCTGAACGACATCGCGATGAACCAGGTTCGGATCCAGCTGATCTCCGTCCCCGGCATCGCGATGCCCGCGCCCTATGGCGGTAAGTCCCGGCAGATCCAGGTCGATCTCGATCCCGCCGCGCTCCAGTCGAAGGGGCTGGCGGCGCCCGACGTCACGGCCGCGATCGCCGCGCAGAACCAGATCAATCCAGCCGGCTTCGTCAAGATCGGCACCTATCAGTACAGCGTAAAGCTGAACAACGCGCCGGCGTCGGTCGAGGAACTGAACGCCCTGCCGGTCAAGGTCGTGAACGGCGCGACCATCTATCTGCGCGATGTGGCGCACGTCCGCGACGGCAGCGCGCCGCAGACCAACATCGTCCATGTCGACGGCAACCGCTCGGTGCTGATCACGATCCTGAAGAACGGCGCGACCTCGACGCTGTCGATCGTGCAGGCGGTCAAGGACAAATTGCCGAAGATCATGGAAGGGCTGCCGGACGCGCTGAAGATCGTGCCGGTCGGGGACCAGTCGCTGTTCGTGCGCGCGGCGGTCAGCGGCGTGGTGCACGAAGGCGTGATCGCCGCGGCGCTGACCTCGCTGATGATCCTGCTGTTCCTGGGCTCCTGGCGCTCGACCCTGATCATCGCGCTGTCGATCCCGCTTTCGATTCTTGCCGCCATCGCCGGGCTGGCGGCGGCGGGTCAGACGTTCAACGTGATGACGCTGGGCGGCCTCGCGCTCGCGGTCGGCATCCTGGTCGATGACGCGACGGTCACGATCGAGAACATCAACTGGCACCTCGAACAGGGCAAGGGCGTGATCCAGGCGATCCTGGACGGCGCCGCGCAGATCGTGACGCCCGCCTTCGTCTCCCTGCTCTGCATCTGCATCGTCTTCGTCCCCATGTTTTTCCTGCCAGGCGTCGCCGGTTTCCTGTTCGTGCCGATGGCGCTGGCGGTGGTGTTCGCGATGATCGCGTCGTTCGTGCTGTCGCGCACGCTGGTGCCGACCATGGCCATGTACCTGCTGAAGCCGCATGCGCCGGGCGAGGACGTGCACGCAGCGGGCGCCCCGGGGTCACGCAATCCGCTGGTGCGGTTCCAGCGGGGGTTCGAGGCGCGGTTCGAAAAGGCGCGGACCTTTTATGGCGCGCTGCTCGGCGAGGCGCTCGCCCGGCGCAAGCCGTTCATGCTGGGTTTTCTCGGTATTGTCCTGGTCTCGTTCGCGCTGCTGCCGTTCCTGGGCCGCAACTTCTTCCCGGACGTGGATTCAGGACAAATCATGATCCATGTCCGCGCGCCGGTCGGGTCGCGGGTCGAGGACACGGCGGCGCAGTTCGACCGCATCCAACGCCGCATCCGGGAGCTGATCCCGCCCAGCGAACTGCTGTCGGCCGCCGACAATATCGGCCTGCCGGTCAGCTCCATCAACACGACCTACAACAACTCAGGCACGATCGGGCCGCAGGACGGCGATATCCTGATCGCCCTCACCAAGGGCCATCGCCCGACCAAGGACCATGTCGCGACGCTCAGGCGCGAGCTGCCACGCAGCTTCCCCGGCACGACCTTCTCGTTCCTGCCGGCGGACATCACCAGCCAGATTTTGAACTTCGGCGCGCCGGCGCCGATCGACGTGCAGATCAGCGGGCGAAAGATGGAGGACAATACCGCCTATGCGGAAAAACTGCTGCGCCGCATCCGCACCATTCCGGGCCTCGCCGATGCACGCATCCAGCAACCGGCGCGGGCGCCGCAGCTGAACGTCGACATCGACCGCTCGCGCATCGGCCAGTACGGACTGACGGAGAAGGACGTGACCGCCAGCCTCGCCACCTCGCTGGCCGGCTCGGGCACGACGGAGCCGGTCTTCTATCTCAATCCGGAAAACGGCGTGTCCTATTCGGTGGTGACGCAGGCGCCCGAATATCGCGTCGGATCGATGGCGGCGCTGCAGGGACTTCCCATTTCCGGCGGCGACGGCAGCGCCGTGCAGACGCTGGGCGGCATCGCCAGGGTCAGCCGCAGCAGCACCGTGCCGGTCGTCAACCACTATGACGTGCAGCCCGTTATCGACGTGTACGCCGCGCCGGCGGGCCGCGACCTCGGCGCCGTCTCCGCCGATGTCCAGCGCGCGATCGATGGGCTCAAGAAGGAGCAGCCCAAGGGCGTCACGGTCACGATGCGCGGCCAGTACCAGACGATGAACGCAGCTTTTTCAGGTCTCGCCTTCGGCCTGATCGGCGCGATCGTGCTGATCTACCTGCTGATCGTCGTGAACTTTCAGAGCTGGCTCGATCCGTTCGTCATCATCACCGCCCTTCCCGCGGCGCTCGCCGGGATCGTCTGGACGCTGTTCGCGACCGGGACCACTCTGTCGGTGCCGGCGCTGACCGGCGCGATCATGTGCATGGGCGTGGCGACCGCCAACTCGATCCTGGTCGTCAGCTTCGCGCGCGAACGGCTGGCCGAGCTGGGCGACGCAAGCAAGGCGGCGCTGGAGGCCGGCCTGGTCCGCTTCCGCCCGGTGCTGATGACCGCGCTCGCGATGATCATCGGCATGCTGCCGATGGCGCTCGGCCTTGGCGAAGGCGGCGAGCAGAACGCGCCGCTCGGCCGCGCGGTGATCGGCGGCCTCGTCGCCGCCACCATCGCGACCCTGTTCTTCGTCCCCACCGTCTTCAGCTTCGTCCACCGCCGCGGGCGCGTGGCCGGACCGCCCTCGGAGCTTGAACCCGCCCATGCTTGATGAAGCGCAGTCGCGCACCCTGAAACGCACCGGGCTGGTCGCAGCATTCACGGCCGCCGCTATCGTCGCGGTCGGCGTGTCGACCCGGATCAGCGCCGGGCACGAGTTGGCGACGGCGGCGCGCGAAAATGCCGTGCCGATCGTAACCGTCGTCCAGCCCAAACGCGGCGCGAGCACGGCCGAGCTGCAGCTGCCCGGCAACGTCCAGGCGTTCAACAGCGCGCCGATCTTCGCGCGCACCAACGGCTATGTGCGGCGATGGCTGGTCGATATCGGCGACAGCGTCGCCGCCGGACAGACGCTCGCCATTCTCGACGCGCCTGAAGTCGACCAGCAGCTCGCCCAGGCCCAGGCCGACTACCAGACGGCGCTCGCCAACCAGAAGCTCGCGCGTACCACTGCGGAGCGCTGGCAGACGCTGCTGAGAAAGGATGCGGTCTCGCGCCAGGAAGCTGACGAGAAGGCCGGCGACTATGCGGCAAAGACCGCCGTTGCCAATGCCCAGCTGGCGAACGTCAGTCGGCTGCGCGCGGTGCAGGGTTTCGAGCGGCTGACGGCGCCCTTCTCCGGCATCGTCACCAGTCGCTCGGCCCAGATCGGCGCGCTGGTTACGTCCGGCAACGCCTCGGCGCAGCCGCTGTTTACGGTGTCGGACGTCCGTCGGCTGCGCATCTATGTTCGCGTGCCGCAAAGCTTTTCGGCGCAGGTCCACCCGGGGCTCGGGGTGACGCTCACTGTCCCTGAATATCCAGGCCGAACCTTCAACGCTGTCCTGGTCCGCACGGCCGGCGCGGTCGATCCGCAATCGGGAACGGTGCTGGTCGAGCTCCAGGCCGACAACAGCGACCGCGCGCTGAAGCCCGGCGCCTATGCGACGGTCACGTTCCCCCTTCCCGCCGCCGCCAATGCCTTGCGGCTGCCGGGCAGCGCGATCCTGTTCCGCGAGTCGGGGCCGACGGTTGTGATCGTTGACAAGAGCGGCCGCGCGCGCCTGCAAACGGTCCAGATCGGCCGCGACCAGGGCAAGGAAGTCGAGATCGTCGCCGGCCTGAAGGGCGACGAGCGCGTGGTCGACACGCCGCCCGATGCAATCGAGACTGGCGACCAGCTCAAGGTCGAGGCCCGTGCGCGCGGCTAGCCTCGCCCCCGCGCTGCTGCTGGCCGGCTGCTCGATGGCGCCCGACTACGCGCGCCCGGCGATCGCCGCGCCCGCGGCCTACAAGGAAGCGCCGGCCGGCTGGGTCGCCGCAGCGCCGCTCGACGCCGCCCCGCGCGGCGCCTGGTGGTCGATGTTCGGCGACCCCATGCTCGACGATCTCGAGGCGCGAATCGAAGGGGCGAGCCCGACTCTCGCCGCCGCCGTCGCCCGCTACGACGCCGCGCGCGCGGCGGCCGGCGAAGCTGCTGCGGACTTGTACCCGACCGTCACCGCCTCGGCCGATCTGACCCGCGAGTTGACCTCCGCGCGCAGGCCCGGGGCGAGCGCCGCCGGCCGCTTCACTGATGCGAGCCTCGGCGCTGCGCTGAGCTATGAGTTCGACCTGTGGGGCCGCGTGCGCAACTCGGTCCGCGCCGCACGCGCCGAGGCGGATGCGAGCGGAGCCGATCTCGCCGCCGTCCGCCTGAGCCTGCACGCCGCGCTGGCCGACGCCTATCTGCGCCTTCGCGGCCTCGATGCCGAGGCGGCGCTGCTCCGCGCGACGGTCGATGCCTATGCGAAGGCGCTGGAGCTTACCGAGGCACGGCATGATGGCGGGGCGGCATCCGGTCTTGACGTCAATCGCGCCCAGACCCTGCTGTCGGACGCGCGCGCGCAGATCTCCGCCGTCGCCAATCGCCGCGCCGCGACCGAGCACGAGATCGCGGCGCTGGTCGGCACCACGCCGTCGGCGCTGTCGATCGCGCCGACCGCGGCTGGCGTCCTCGCCCCGCCTCCCGTTCCGGCCGAGGCGCCCGCCGCCTTGGTGCAGCGCCGACCGGACGTCGCCGCGGCGGAACGCCGGATCGCGGCGACGAACGCGCGGATCGGCGTCGCCCGTGCCGCCTTCTTCCCCGACCTGACGCTGGGCCTCGCCGGCGGTTTCGAAAGCAGCCATGGCAGCCTGTTGAGCGCGCCGGCCGGCTTCTGGGCGCTGGGACCGATTTCGGCCGCGCTCGACCTGTTCGACGGTGGACGGCGTCAAGCCCGCGTGCGGCTGACGCGCGCGCAATATGACGAGGCGGCAGCAAGCTACCGCGAGGCGGTGCTCACCGCCTTCCGTGAAGTCGAGGACGCGCTCGCGGCGTCGCGTCTGCTCGCGGCGCAGGCCGTGGACCAGAACGCGGCGGCAACCGCGGCGGCACGGACGAGCGAACTCGCCCTCACTCGCTACCGCGAAGGCGCCGCCGACTATCTCGAAGTTGTGACCGCCCAGACGGCCGCGCTCGATGCCGAGCGCGCGGCGATCGGGGTGGGCACGGAGCGGATGCGCACCGCGGTGGCCCTCGTCCGCGCCCTGGGCGGCGGCTACGCAGACGCGTTGCCGGCAGACACGGCTATGTTACAGGCCAACAGCAAATAAAGGGGAGCGATCGATGCGGCGTCTGGGATTTTGGTTCGTCTGTGTTTCCGCGCTGGCGCTGTCGGTGGGCACCGCCCATGCGGCGGACAGCGACAAGCCGGCCGCGAAAGCCGAAGCGGCACCGCCACCGAAGGGCGAGGAAGCCTTCTTCACTGGGCTCAAGTGGCGAAACATCGGCCCCAATCGCGGCGGCCGCTCGATCGCGGTGGCCGGCAGCGTTGCCCGCCCGAACGAATATTATTTCGGCGCGGTCGGCGGCGGGCTGTGGAAGACGACCGACGGCGGCACGACCTGGAAGCCGGTCACCGACGGTCAGCTCGACAATTCCGCAGTCGGCGGCGTCGCGGTGTGCGAGGCCAATCCCGACGTGGTTTACTTGACCACCGGCGAGACCGAGTTGCGCGGCAACATCATGCCCGGCGACGGCGTCTGGAAATCGACGGACGCCGGCAAAACTTGGAAGAAGATCGGCCTCACTGACGTCCAGAATTTCTCCCGCGTCCGCATCCATCCGAAGGATTGCGACACCGCCTATGTCGGCGGCTTCGGTCCCTATGGGACCGAGAGCGAGGCGCGCGGCGTCTACAAGACGACCGACGGCGGCAAGAGCTGGAAGAAGATCCTGTACCGCGATCCCCGCACCGGCGCGGTCGACATCTCGATTGATCCCAACCATCCCGACACGCTCTATGCCGCTCTGTGGGAAGCTTGGCGCAAGCCCTGGGCGATGAGCTCGGGCGGGCCGGGCAGCGGCTTGTTCAAGAGCAGCGACGGCGGCGCGACCTGGACCGAGCTGACCCGCGCTCCGGGCATGCCGCAGAGCGGACCGATCGGGAAGATCGGCGTCAGCGTCTCGCCGGCCGATGCCAACCGCGTGTACGCGATCGTCGAGCATGCCGATGGCGGCGTGTTCGTCTCCAGCGATGGCGGCGCGCATTGGGCGCGGACCAACGACAGCCGCGACCTGCGTCAGCGCGCATTCTATTATTCGCGCATCATCGCCGATCCGAAGCTGAAGGACCGCGTCTATGTGCTGAACGTCCAGTTCTTCCGCTCCGACGATGGCGGCAAGACGTTCAAGAAAAAGATCAAGGTGCCGCACGGCGACAATCACGACCTGTGGATCGCCGGCAACGACAACCAGCGGATGGTCCAGGGCAATGACGGCGGCGCCAATGTCAGCGTCAATGCCGGCGAGAGCTGGACCGAGCAGGATTTCCCGACCGCCCAGATTTACCGGGTCACGATCAGCCACCACTTCCCTTATTTCGTCTGCGGCGCGCAGCAGGACAACACGACCATCTGCGTCCCCTCGCGAGACTGGAAGTTCAAGAACGTGCTGGGCGGCCAATATGGCTTCGAAGTCGGCGGCGGCGAGAGCGGCTACATCGCGAACGACCCGCGCAACCCGAACATCTTCTACGCCGGCAGCTACGGCGGCCAGCTCGACCGCTTCGATTACGCGACCGGCCAGACGCGCAGCATCAATGTTCGGCCGGACAATCCGATGGGCTATTCCGCGGGCGACATCGCCGAGCGGTTCCAATGGACCTATCCGATCGTGTTCGATCCGAAGGACCCGCAGACGCTCTACGTCGCCTCGCAGCATGTCTGGCGTACACGCAACGAAGGCCAGAGCTGGGAGCGGATCAGCCCCGACCTCACCCGTCACGATCCGTCGACGCTGGGCCCGTCCGGCGGGCCGATCACGCTCGACCAGACCGGCGTCGAGACCTACGGCACGGTGTTCGCGCTCGCGCCGTCGCGCCTCGAAAAAGGCGTGATCTGGGCCGGCTCCGACGACGGCATGGTTCATGTCACGCGTGACGGCGGCGCGAACTGGGTCGACGTCACGCCGGCCGGGCTGCCGCCTTACCTGAAGATCACGACGATCGAGGATTCGCCGCACAAGCCCGGCACCGCCTATCTGACCGGCCACCGCTTCCTGCTGGGCGACTTCAAGCCCTATGTGCTGAAGACCAGCGACTATGGCCGCAGCTGGACTCCGATCAGCAAAGGCATTCCGGACGACGAGATCGCCCGCAGCATCCGCGAGGATCTGGTCCGCCCGGGCCTGCTCTATCTCGGCACCGAGCGGGGCGTCTGGGTGTCGCTCGACAATGGCGACCGTTGGCACAAATTGCAGCGCAACCTGCCCGCCGTGCAGGTCGCCGACCTGGCCGTCACCGATCACGACCTGGTGATCGGCACCCATGGCCGCTCCTTCTGGGTCATGGACAACATCGACGTGCTGCGTCAGGTCGAGCCCGGCAGCGACAAGCATGTGACGCTGTTCAAGCCGGCGCCCGCGGTGCGCGGCGTCGATGCCGGCGTCGCGGTCGACTATTTCCTGCCCAAGGCGCCGAAGAAGCTGAGCCTCGACATCATCGGCCCCGACGGCAAGCTCGTGCAGAGCTTCGCCGGCGGCGTGAAGGAGGAAACGAAGAAGGACGAGGGAGAAGACGAGGACGATAACGGGCCGAAGCCGGTCCCGACCGCGGACATGAAGCAGGGCCTCAATCGTTTCACCTGGAACATGCACTATCCGGGCTTCACCGAGTTTCCCGACATGATCCTGTGGACCAGCCGCAATCGCGGCATCCAGGCGGTGCCCGGCCGCTATACCGCCCGGCTGACCGTCGACGGCAAGGTGCAGGAGCAGGCGTTCGACATCCGCTCCGACCCGCGCGCCAAGGCCGATCCCGCCGACCTGCAGCGCCGGTTCGATTTCGCCAGCCGCATCTCGGCCCGCGTCAGCCAAGCGAACCAGGCCGTGCTGCTGATCCGCGGCATCAAGCAGCAGACTGAGGTGGCAGCGAAGAAAGCGACCGACCCGGCGGTCAAGGGCGCGCTCTCGAGCTTCGACGAGAAATTGAGCGCGGTCGAGGGCCGGATTTACCAGGTCCGCAATCGCAGCCGGCAGGACCCGCTCAATTACCCGATCATGCTCAACGACAAATTGGCCGGGCTGATCGGCACGGTCGAAAGCGCCGACGCGCCGCCGACCGAGCAGAGCGAACTGGTCTTCGCGGACCTCTCCGCCCGGCTCGACACCCAGCTGAAGGCGCTCGACCAGCTGCTCGATGCCGAGCTCGCGCCGCTGAACGCCCAGCTGAAGCGCGCCGGACTGAAGCCGGTCGAGCGCAAGGCGCTGCCTGCCCAGCCGGCGGGTACGTCGAAGCAGAGCGGGGGCGAGGAAGCCGAAGAGGAAGAGGCCGAACAATGATCGCGATCCGGTCCGTCGCCGTCATCGCCGCCTGCCTGTCGGCGGCGGCGCCCGCGCAGAGCGTCGATCCAGCGCGCCTGTCGGAGACCACGCGCGTGCTGGCTTCGGACGCGTTCCAGGGCCGCGCACCGGGCACCGAGGGCGAGAAGAAGACGATCGCCTATCTGGTCGCGCGCTTCAAGGAAGCCGGCCTGTCGCCGGCCGGCGACGATGGCGGCTGGACCCAGCGCGTGCCGCTTGTCCACACGCGCCTGGGCGCGGGCACGATGCGCGTCGACCTTGGCGGCGCGATCCTTCCCCTCCAGCAGAAGCAGCAGGTCTATGTCAGCACGGTTCGGCCGGTCGATCGCGTCGCGATCGCCAACGCACCCCTGGTGTTCGTCGGCTACGGCGTAAACGCACCGGAGCGGCAATGGGACGATTTGAAGGGTGTCGACCTGCGCGGCAAGGTTGCCGTGTTCCTGGTCAACGACCCCGATTTCGAGGCGAAGCCGGGCGAGCCGTCCGCCGGCCGCTTCGGCGGCAAGGCGATGACCTATTACGGCCGCTGGACCTACAAATATGAGGAAGCCGCCCGCCGGGGTGCCATCGCCGCGCTGATCGTTCACGACACGCCGGGCGCCGGCTATGGCTGGAGCACGGTAGTCGCACCCGGCGGCGAGAATTACGACATCGTGCGCACTGGCCCGGTCCGGCCGATTCTGCTCCAGGGCTGGCTGGAAGGCGAGGCCGCGCGCGACCTGTTCCGCCGCGCCGGGCTCGATCTGGACAGGCTTCGCGGCGAAGCACGCAGCCCGTCGTTCAAGCCGGTGACGCTCCCCGGCGCGACCTTCTCCGCAGACCTGCCCGTCACGTCGGAGCAGGTGCAGAGCTACAATGTGCTCGGCAAGATCGCCGGCGCGAAGCGGCCCGACGAGACGGTGATGTACGGCGCGCATTGGGACGCCTACGGCATCGGCGCTCCGGACGCGCAGGGACGGACGATCCGTCCCGGCGCCGCCGACGACGCGATCGGCATTGCCGGCCTGGTCGAGATCGCCCGCGCGTTCGCCTCGGGGCCGAAGCCGGACCGCACGATCGTGTTCGCCGCCTGGACCGCCGAGGAACGCGGTCTGCTCGGCTCCGAAACCTACGCCGTCCACCCGCTCTTTCCGCTCGACAAAACGGTCGCGAACCTGACCATGGACATCCTGCAGACCGGCGGCCCCGCGCATGACGTGGTGCTGGTCGGCGCCGGCCAGAGCAGCCTGGAGGATGACCTCGCCCGCGCGGCGAAGGCCCAGGGCCGCACCGTCACGCCCGAGACGCTGCCGGAGCGCGGGCTGTTCTACCGCGCCGACCATTTCTCCTTCGCCCGGCGCGGCGTGCCGACGCTGCTGCTGATGGGCATCGCCGGGCCACACACTCTGGTTGAGGGTGGCAAGCGGGCGGGCGAGAAATGGCTTGAAGGCTATATGGCCTGCTACCACCAGACCTGCGACACATGGTCGCCCGCGCTCGACTTCCGCGGCGCCGCTCAGGATGTCGAGCTCCTCCTCGACATCGGCCGGACCCTCGCCTTTTCGCACCAGTGGCCGCAATGGCGCCCGGGCTCGGAGTTCCGCGCCATCCGCGAGGAGTCCGCCGCCGCCCGGCACTAGCTTCGGCGCGGTTCAGCCGGGAAGGCGCGCGATCGTCACCATCCTGACCAGCTCCGACAGGCTGCGGGCGTGCATCTTCGCCATCACGTTCGCCCGATAGACCTCGACCGTGCGCGCGCTGATGTCGAGGTCGAACGCGATCACCTTGTTCGCATGTCCCTCGACCAGCCCGTCGAGCACTTCGCGCTCGCGCTGCGACAGCGTCGCCAGCCGCTCGTTGACCAGCGCCCGCTCCTCGTCGGCCTGGGCGCGGTCGCTCTGCCGCGCCAGCGCCGTGCGGATCGCCGTCAGGATCGCGTCGTCGCTGAACGGCTTCTCGATGAAATCGGCGACGCCTTCCTTCATCGCCTGGATCGCCATCGGCACATCCGCGTGGCCGGTGATGACGATGATCGGGTCGCGCACGCCCAGTGCCTTCAATCGCCCGAGCAGCTCGATCCCGCTCATCTCCGGCATGCGGACATCGGTGACGATGCAGCCATGCGCCATGTCCGGCACAGCTTCCAGGAACTCCACGGCAGACGCGTAGGATCGGACCTGGAGGCCGGCGCAATCGATCAGGAACGCCAGCGACTGCCGCGCCGAATCGTCATCGTCGATCACATGCACCACCGGCTCATTCGCCATCGAAAAGTTCCTCCTTGCCCACGCTCGGCAGGGTGAAGCGAAACACCGCGCCCCCGCCCTTGTTTGGCTCGACCCAGATCCGGCCGCCATGCGCTTCAATGATCGTGCGCGAAATGGAAAGCCCCACGCCCATGCCGGTGCGCTTCGTCGTCACGAACGGCTGGAACAACTGGTCGGCGACCTTCGGGCTGATCCCCGGCCCGGTATCGGCGACGCTGACCAGCGCCATCTCGTCGTCGGCCGGTGCGATCGTCACGATCAGGTCGCGCTGCGGGCAGCCGGCCATCGCATCGACGGCGTTGCGCATCAGGTTCAGCGCCACCTGCTGGATCTGCACCTTGTCGGCGAGCACGAGGTCGACGTCGGGGCTGAAGTCGAAGCGGACGCGGATGCCGTGCTCCTTCGCGCCGACCAGGGCGAGAGCGCTTGCTTCCTCGACCAGCTTGGGCAGGCTTTCGATGCTGCGTTCCGTTTCGCCGCGGGCGACGAAATCGCGCAGGCGGCGAATGATCTGCCCGGCCCGGAGCGCTTCGTCCGCGGCCTTGTCCACGGCATCGGCGATGCGCGCGTGCGGCGGCGCGTCGCGGTCGAGCAGCATCTTGCTGCCCTTCAGGTAATTGGCGATCGCGGACAAGGGCTGGTTCAGCTCGTGCGCCAGCGCCGAGGCCATTTCGCCGAGTGCCGTCAGCCGTGAGACATGGACCAGCTCCGACTGCAGTTCCTGCATCCGGGTCTCGGTCTGCTGCCGCTCGGTCAGGTCGCGCACGAACCCTGTGAAGAAACGCCCGTCCGCGCCACTCATCTCGCCGACCGCCAGTTCCATCGGGAAGGTCGAGCCGTCCTTGCGCTCGCCCACCACGACGCGTCCGATACCGATGATCCGCCGCTCGCCGGTGCGATAGTAACGCTGCAGATAGCCGTCATGCGCCTCGCGATAAGGCGACGGCATCAGCATCTTGACGTTCCGCCCGGCCACTTCCTCGGCGGACCAGCCGAACAGCCGCTCGGCGGCATGGCTGAAGTCGCGGATCAACCCGGCTTCGTCGATCACGACCATCGCGTCGGGCACCGTCTCCAGGATCGAGCGGAGATGCGCCTCACGCTGGGCGATGCCGGCGTTCACCTCCTCGGTATATTGGCGCGCGCCGTGATAGCCCTCGCCGCCGACGGTCACGGCGGTCCCGACCAGCAGGAAGACGGCGCCGCCGACCCAATTCCCGGTGCTGATCTGGCCGGACAGGGAGTCGATATATAGGCCGGCGCCCGCGCCCAGCGCCGTCGCGAACAGGCCGGGCCAGAGCCCCGACAGCGCCGCCGCGATCACCACTGCCGGCACGAAGAAGATATAGGTCGTGCTTTGTCCCAGCAGCCGTTCCAGCCCAAGTCGCGCCGCGAACCCGGCCGCAACGGCCGCGGCGGCGATCGCGCAGCCGAGCCACGGATCGATCCGGATCAGCAGCTTCGCAAGCAGGTCTCGTCGGGCCAGGCGCCAGTCCATGCCCGCCTCATAGGGAGGCCGCACGGAAAGCGCGACCTCCGTGAACATACTTAGGGTGAAGACCCGAATTCCGGCTCCGCCCGCCCCCTCCTAATTCCGTGCCCAAGGCCCCGGGAGCGCTCGAAAAGCGCTGCCAGCACAGGAGTTAGGCCATGACTGCACCGTTCATCGACGTGAGCATCCACCACGCGCCCAAGGGTCTGTCGGACCGCATCGCGTTCGGCTTCACCAAGGCGCTGCGCTGGTGCGCCGACACCTTCTTTGCGGAGCGCTATGGGCACCGCGCGGTTGTGCTCGAAACCGTCGCGGCCGTGCCCGGCATGGTCGGCGCGACCATCAACCACCTTCACAGCCTCCGCCGGATGAAGGACGATCGCGGCTGGATCCGTACGCTGATGGACGAAGCCGAAAACGAGCGAATGCACCTGATGACGTTCATCGAGGTCGCGCAACCGACCTGGTTCGAGCGCGCGGTGATCATCGGCGTGCAATGGGTCTTCTACCTGTTCTTCTTCGCCCTTTACCTGATCAGCCCGAAGACCGCGCACCGCGTCGTCGGCTATTTCGAGGAAGAGGCGGTGATCAGCTACACCCATTACCTTGCCGAGATCGACGAGGGGCGCTCGCCGAACGTGCCGGCGCCGTCGATCGCCAGGCGCTACTGGAACCTGCCGGATACGGCGACGCTGCGCGACGTGGTGCTGGTGGTGCGCGCCGACGAGGCCCATCACCGCGATGTCAATCACGGCTTCGCCAACGAGCTTGCCGGCCTGCCGCAGCGCGCAGTGGCGCCCTGCCCGCCGCACAACGAGCTCGCGCCGATGTGGCGCAAGGCCGCCTGAACCAAAACCGGGGCGGCGCCTGCCTGCGCCGCCCCTCCTGGTGCCGGGGACGACGATGAGCGACGCACGACGGATATTGTTGGTGGACGATGATCCGGCGGTCCGCGCAGCGCTGGCGTTTTCCCTCGAGCTGGACGGGTTCGTCGTCGAAAGCTTCGAGGACGGAGAGGCCTTGGCGCGGCGCCCGCCTCATCCGGACGATGCGTGCCTGGTGCTCGACTACCGGCTGCCCGGCATGAATGGTCTGGCGCTGCTGGGCCTGCTGCGCTCGCGCGGCGTTCGCCTCCCCGCCGTCCTCATCACCAGCAATCCCACCCGCAGCATCTGCAAGGCGGTCGCCGAGGCGGGGGCGGAGTTGATCGAAAAGCCGCTGCTCTGCGACGGTCTCAATCGTCGGATCAAGGCGCTGGTCGCCGGGGCCGCCTCCGCCGGATAAGCGCCGAACCGGCGACAGCCGGGCGCCGCGCACGCGCCTTCCAAGGCGCCATAGCTTGCCTCTATGGTTGGCCAAGTGCTTGTGATGGGACGCGCGGCGGCTGCGAGGGCTAGCCTGCGGCGTCACAACCGGGGATGATGGCTGATGCTCGACCGCCGCTCGTTTCTGCTTGGCTCGGCCGCGACCCTGGCGGCTTTGTCGGCCGCCGGCGGCGCCGCAGCCGCGCTGCCCCCCGCCCGGCTCCGCCGCGTGGACGCGGCCGCGCTGTCGGCGCCGATCGAGATCGTCGACGATCCCTATGGCGTTCCCCACATCCGCGCCGGATCGATCCCGGACGCTTTTTTCGGCCAGGGCTATGTTGTCGCGCGCGACAGGCTGTTCCAGATCGACCTGTCGCATCGGCGTGAGATGGGCCGGCTGGCGGAAGCGTTCGGGCCCGAATTCGCGCCGCATGACGCGGTCGCGCGGCTGTTCCACTATCGCGGCGATCTGAAGGCGGAGCTCGCCGCCGTCCCGCCTAACATCCTGGCCTGCGCGCGCGCCTATGTCGCCGGCATCAACGCCCGCATCGACGAGGTGATGGACGATCCCGCTCAGCTACCGCTGGAATACCACATCCTGGGGGTGAGCCCGCTCAAATGGGACGTCGAGGACCTGGTGCTGGCGCGCAACGCCTCGATCGGCAACATGGACGACGAGGTTCGGCGCGCGCGGCTTGCCGGCATGGGCTTGCTGGAGCTTGACGAAGTGGTCGCGCCGTTGCGGCCGGCCTGGCCGCTCGCCGTGCCGGACGGCCTCGACGCCGCCGCGGTGACCGAGACCGACCTGGGCGTGCTGCGGCTGGGGCGGCTGCCGTTCGGCGCGCTGGTTCCGAAGGACGATCCCGACGGTCCGCGCACCGACGCGACCGAGCGCGCCAACGCGGGCAGCAACGCCTGGACGGTCGGGCCACGGCGCACCGCGACCGGGCGGCCGATCCTCGCCAACGATCCGCATCTGGGCATCGGCGGCTTCGGCCCGCGCCACGTCGCCCATCTTAGCGCGCCCGGCCTGGACGTGATCGGCGGCGGCGCGCCGGGCCTGCCGGGCATCATGCAGGGCCATACCGACCGCTTCGCGTTCGGCCGCACCAATTTCCATATCGACCAGGAAGACCTGTTCATCCTGGAGCTGCATCCGGAGGACCCGGAGCGCTATCGCCACGACGGCGGATGGAAGCGCTTCGAACGCGTCGAGCTCTCCATTCCGGTCAAGGACGCCCCGCCCAAGGCCGTTACGCTGCGCTACGCGGTGCAGGGTCCGGTGGTCGCGCACGATCCCGCGAAGCGCCGGGCCAGTGCGGTCGCCACCATCGAGCTGCAGCCCGGCGGCAGCGGCGCCTTCGCGATGATCGCGATCAACCTGGCGCGCGACTGGGCCAGCCTGCACGGGGCCGCGTTCCGCTTTCACCCGTCGCCGACCAATTTCCACTATGCCGATGTGGACGGCAACCATGGCTGGCAGGTGATCGGCTATGTTCCGGTGCGGCGCCGGGGCGAAGGGCTGATGCCGGTGCCCGGCGACGGCCGCTACGACTGGACCGGCATGCGCGACTTCCGCGCGCTGCCCAGCGAGTACAACCCGGCCAAGGGCTGGTTCGCCTCGGCCAACCAGAACAACCTGCCGCCGGACTGGCCGCGCGACCGCATCCCCGCTTTCTCGTTCCGCGATCCCTATCGTTACGAACGGGTCGCCAGCGTGCTGGCGGCACAGCCGAAGCACCGGCTGGCGGACAGTATCGCGCTCCAGCACGACACCTTCTCCGAACCCGCGCGGCAGTTGATCGCGCTGCTTCCGAAAGGCGGATCGGCCGGCGCGGAACAGGCCATCGCGATGCTCCGCGGCTGGGACGCACGGCTGGACCGCGACAGCGGACCGGCGGCGCTGTTCGAGATCCTATGGCGCGAGCTCGGCACGCGCATGCTGGCGGCGATCGTGCCCGAGCGTGCCAAGGCGCTGGTCACGGAGATCGCGCCTTCCGTGCTGCTGGGGCTGCTGGAGCGGCCCGACGCCCGGCTCGGAGCCGCCCCGGCCAAGGCGCGCGACGCCCTGTTCGACGCCGCCCTCGCCGCGGCCTGGCAGAGCGCGTCCGCGCAGCTCGGGCCCGATCCCGCCGCGTGGCGCTGGGGGGCGCTGCACCAGGTCCGTATCACCCACCCGCTGGCGCGCATCCCGGCGATCGCCGCTGCCTTTCCGCCGATCGAGAGCGAGGGATCGGGCGGCGACTCCTACACCGTCATGGCGCGCTGGCTCCGCGACGCGCCGGGCTGGCAGGTCAGCGGCGGCGCCAGCTATCTTCAGGTGATCGATGTCGGCGCCTGGGACAATTCGGTGATGCTGAACCTGCCGGGCCAGTCGAACGACCCGCGGTCGCCGCATTACAGCGACTTCTACCGGCCCTGGATTCGGGGCGAGATGCAGCCGATGCTGTTCAGCCGCGCCGCCGTCGACGCGCACGTAACCGCCCGGACCGTCCTCCGCCCCGGACGCTGATCAGCCGTCCGGCGCGATCGCCTCGCACAGCTTGCCCGCCGCAAGCGCGATGCGCGATTCCGCCGTGTCCCGGTTCGACGGATCGTTCGCGACCGGCCGCGTCTCGGTGTTGAAGGCCAGCAGGCTGCCGGCGCGCCGGTCGGGGCACAGGCTCAGATAGGCGCGGAAGCCGTTCTGGTCGCCATTATGCCCGATGAAGCGCAGACCGGGGCTATCGTCGATGAAGAAGGACAGGCCGGCCTGGGTGGTCTCCGCCATCCGGCCTTGGGTGAAATCGTCGCCCGCCGCGATTTGCGGCCGCCACATTTCCTCGAGCGACGCGCGCTTCAGGACCAGATCGTACTCGGCCTGGCGCTCTGGATCGCCGATCAGGAAAGCGACGTAGCGCGCCATGTCCGGCAGCGGCGCGTTGAGGCCGCCGTTCGATACGGTCACGCCGGTATCGACGTCGAACGGCGCGGCCGTGCGTGCCCCGCCCCGGACATAATAGCTGTGCGACCGGTGCGGCAGCAGGTGCGGCGGCGTCGTGTCGAAATAGCTGGCATGCATGCCGAGCGGCTTCAGGATATGCTTGTCGACATAGACTTCATAGTCCTCGCCCGACAGCCGCTCGATCACCTGGCCGAGATAGACGATGCCGGGATTGGAGTAGCTGAACCGGGTGCCCGGCTTGAACCGCACCTCGGTATAGGGAAGCATCGCCGCCAGCTGCGCCCAGCTTTTGGGCTCAAACGGCTGCCAGTCATGCTCGCGCCAAGGCCAGGTCGCGCCGCCGAAGCCGGCGCTGTGGCTCATCAGCTGGCGCAGCGTGATCCGGTCGGTGTCGCCGAACCGGTTGTGCACCGCCGCCAGTTCCGGCACGTAGCGGACGATCGGATCGTCGAGCGTCAGCAGCCCGCGATCGCGCAGCTGCATGATCGCGATCCCGGTCATCGTCTTGGTGATCGAGGCCCAGTGGTAGATCGTCTGCGCGTCGACCGGAATGTGCGCATCCGCATCCTGCTCCCCCAGGTGATCGGCGACCACGGTCCGGCCATCCCGGATGAAGTAGAAGCTGCTGCCGACGATGCCCGCCCGCCGTACTTCCTCGCGATGGAGCTGGCGGAATTCCTCCACCGCGGCCTTGAAGGCGGGCTGGCCGGCCTCAATCGGCGCAGCGGCCAGAAAAGAAGCGGCAGCGACTTGCGACATGGCGAACGACCTCAGTACGATGCGCAATAATGTAGGACGCGAAGCGCCGCGCGGGCAACGGGCGGCCACGGCCGCTACCCGACCAGCTCCCGGCCGACCCAGGCCGGGACATGTTCCTCGCGCAGGAACGCCTCGGTGTCGCGCCGTTCGCGCACCACTTCCCATTCCGCGCCGTTGACCAGTACTTCGGGGACGAGCGCGCGCGAATTGTAGGTGCTGGCCATGGTCGCGCCATAGGCGCCGGCGGTGCGGATAATCATCAGCTCCCCGGCCGCGACGCGGTCGATGAGCCTTGCGGTCGCGAACGTGTCCCCGGACTCGCAGACGGGCCCGACAATGTCCGCGATCATCGTTTCGCCGTCCGGCCTGACTGCCTCGATCCCATGCCACGCATCATAGAGGCTGGGCCGCATCAGGTCGTTCATCGCCGCGTCGAGGACGACGAAAGGTTGGGCAGCCCCCGCCTTCACGCGGATCACCTCGGTCAGCAGCACGCCCGCATCGCCGACGATCAGCCGGCCGGGCTCGAAGATCAGCCGGACGTCCCAACCGCGCGTGACCCGAGCGACCATCGCGCCATAGTCCTCGATGCTGGGCGGCTCCGGCGCCGACGGATCGTAACGGAGCCCCAAGCCTCCGCCCAGGTCGGCCGTACGGATATCATGTCCGGCGGCACGCAATTCGGCGATCAGCGCGCCGAGCTTGCCGAACGCGCGTTCCAGCGGCGCCAGGCTGGTCAGCTGGCTGCCGATGTGCACGGCAACCCCGGCAAGGTCGAGGCCGGGCAGCGCCTTCACCCGCGCCGCGGCGTCGATCGCATCGGCGATCGGGATGCCGAATTTGCTGTGCGCGGCGCCGGTCGAGATCTTGGCGTGCGTGCCGGCCTCGACATCCGGGTTGACCCGGATCGCGACCGGCGCGACGCGGCCCATCGCCGATGCGACCGCGGACAGCATTTCCGCCTCCTCGGCGGATTCCAGGTTGAACTGGCGCAGCCCGCCTTCCAGCGCGCGCCGCATTTCCGCCGCCGTCTTGCCGACGCCTGAAAAGACAATCTTGCCGGCGGGCACGCCGGAAGCGCGGGCGCGGGCATATTCGCCGCCCGAGACGACGTCGGCGCCCAGGCCCGCCGCCGCCATCGTCGCCAGCACGGCGGCATTGGGATTGGCCTTGACCGCGTAGGCGATCAGCGGATCGCCGAGAGGGGCAAGCGCCGCCCGCAAGCGCTGCGCCTGCGCGAGCATCGCCCCGCTCGAATAGACGAAGACCGGCGTGCCGACCGCGCGCGCGAGCTGCGGCAGCGGCACGTCTTCGCAATGAACGATGCCGTCGCGGGGCGGGAAGTGATTCATCGGCTCATCCCCGCGTTGCGCCGGAACAAGGCAAAGCCGCGGTTGCGAGACCGCGGCTTTGCGTGCGGCCGGGATTCAAGCGGCCTTGGGAAGGGGACCGCCGGAATCCCGCCCGGCTTATCGTACCTTCACCCTGAATCCGACGCGGACGGCTTGCCCGAGCAGATCGCTGTAGGTGCTGTTCGCGGCCAGTCCCGTTTCCGGGAGCAGCAGAGGCTTGGCATCGAACAGGTTAGTCACGTTCACGAAAACCTCTGAGTCCCCTGCTTCCCAGATGCCCAGCTTGGCCGTCAGATTGAAGTCGACATAGAATGTCCCGTCGACGTGATTGTTGTCATAGGTCCGGTGCTGAGTTGTCGAGACCGGGCAAGCGGACCGGCACTCGATGGCCCCGGCTTCATACAGGCCGGCGCTCACGCCGCGCGCCACCCAGGTGACTGACCAGCGGGGCGTGTCATAGGTTGCGTTGAAGCGGTAGAGCCAATTTGGCGTGCTCGCCTGGCCGCCATTCACGCCGACGGTGTCGATAACCTCGACTCCGGCGATACCCTGGTCGGTGAGGTTGTCGATATAGCGCGTCGCCACGCCACGCAGGGCCAGAGTATCGCCATTCGCGAGCGTCCGGCGGAAGGAGGCGTCGAAGTCGATGCCGCGCACCACCTGGCTGACGAAGTTGAACGGCTGGGCACGGAACAGCAGACGCCCGGGGCTGTTCGGGTCCGGCGTCATGGCGTCGCAATATTGCTGCACGCCTTCGAAGCAGCGGTTGATGATCTCCTGCGCGCTGAGCGTCCCGATCGCTTCTTTCATTTTGATGCGGAAATAGTCGATCGAGAGGTTGAAGCCCGGCAGGAACCCAGGCGTGAAGACCGCGCCGATGTTCCAGGTATCCGCCTTTTCTGGCTTCAGGTCCGGGTTGCCGACCGCAGTCGCGGAATAGGAAATGCTCGCCGGATAGACGATGTTCCCGGGCCCCGGATTGTTCTGGTTCTGCACGAAGAAGGGGTTGCGCACCGCGTCGCTGTTCGAGGATCCCGCCTGGAACAGTTCGGCAAGATTGGGCGCGCGAATGTCTCGCGAGCGGGTCACGCGGAGGCGGAAGGCATCGAGCGGCTGCCACGTCGCGCCCGCTTTCCATGTCGTGACATAGCCCGAGGTCGAATAATCGGTCGCGCGCACCGCGCCGTTGAACTCGAGGCCGAGGCCGAGCGGTACGACGGTTTCGAGATAGGCCTCCTTGACGTTGAAGCCGCCGTTCGAGGGCAGATAGTTGCCGACCGACCAAAGGTTGGTCGTGCTGAGCGCCCCCGTGGTCGCGTTCCGCGTAATGAGCGGCTGAAACTCCTGAGGCACGAAGCCCCTGATCTTCTCCTCGCGATATTCGCCGCCGACCGCGAGGCTGACGTCGCCGGCCCAGGTGGCGAACGGGGTGAGCGACAGGTTCGCGCCCACAACCTTCTGGGTCACCGTCTCGTCACGATAGGGGTCGCCGAGCGCGTAGGCGATCGCCGCCGGATCGGCGACGCCGATGCCCAGCCGGTTGAGCGGCACGCAGGCCGGATCGTTGTTGGTCGGGTCGGCGTCGGCATTCACCCGGCAGACGATCTGGCTGGACGTATCGCCGGGCACCGAGAACACGGCATCGACCGCTTTCGACATTCGCGGGAACTGCATGATATTGCGCAGCTGCTCGCGCAGATCCGCGCGGCCATATTGCGCGTACACGTCCCAATGCGCCGACTTGCCGAACGCGGTGAACTCGCCCTCGGCCCCGACCACGTAGCGCTGCACCTCGCGCTTGTTGTTCGCGGCGCGGAAAGGAAGATCGACCGCGGTGGTGCCGATCCCCACCGCGGTGATGCCCGCAAGCTGCGTCGGCCCAAGTGCCTTGATCAGGTAGGCGTTTTCTCCCCGCAGCGTGCAGAGCCCGTTGGCGCCGGGGATACCGGCATTGTTGACACTGGCACTGCCGCAAGACGAGAGGTTGGGACCGGCGTTGAAGAAGACTTCCTGCCAATTGTACGAGCCTTCCGCGAACAGCTCGACTCCGTCGGCGATCTCATAGCTGAGCCGGCCGAAGACGCCGTAGCGGTCGTCGCGTGGATCAAGGCCGATGCGGCGGCCCGAATCATTGACCTGCCAGTCGCCACCTTGCGTCAGAGACGGTGCGGAGGACCCTGTGGGCGAAGGAAAGGTCAGAGCCCCATATTGGAACTGGTTTACCGAGCCGCCCGGGCCGAAATAGGTGCCGCGCAGCCTGTTGGCGGTGCCGCCCGAGGAATAAAGAATGAGGCCGCCCGGCGTCGAGTTGGCCGCACCGATCTGGCGCCGGACCAGAAATTGCGGCTCCGTGGTGCTGCTCGGCGTCCAATTCGGATTCTGGATCCGAACAAAGCCGGTGGCGTTCCAGGCGCGATCGACCTTGAAGATGCCGTCATTGTGCGCCACTTCGGCGTTCAGCACGACATGGCCGCGCCCATCGGCGAACGACATGCCACCGGTCACGCTGCCCGAATAATTGAACCCGTCGCCACGCTTTGTGATGCCCGCGTCGGCGGACACCTTCAGGCCTTCATATTTCTTGTTGAGCACGAAGTTGACGACGCCCGCCACCGCGTCCGAGCCGTAGGCGGCCGACGCACCGCCGGTGACGACCTCGACGCGCTCCACGAGTGCCTGCGGGATCGTATTAACGTCGACCAGTCCTGTTATGGTCGACGCGACCGAGCGGCGGCCATCGATCAGGACGAGCGTGCGGGTCTCACCAAGGTTGCGCAGATTGAGCGCGTTGATGCCGGCCTGGCCGCTGCTGAGGTTAAGGCGCGAGTTTGCCGGCTTGGTCGATCCCGCGAGGGAAGGCAGCTGGTTGACGAAATCCGCGACGTTGTTGGTCGGCGAGGAGTTCTGGATGTCCTCCAGCGACATTACCGTCAGCGGCGTCGGCGCCTCAAATCCGTCGCGGACGATGCGGGTGCCGGTGACGACGATGTCTTCCGACCGGGCATCCGCGGCCTGAGCCGACGGCGCGGTCTGCGCCGATGCGGCAGCGGCGGTGACAAGAACTGCGCAGGCGGTCCCGGAAAGGAGAACCCTTTTCAGCGAGATGGAAGCCAACATTTGCAATAATCCCCCTTGGCGAAACCCCTGCGGACAATAAGTAACAGGACCACCCGGAAGCGCCATAGTTTCTGTTGGCTCGCATATAACCTTCGGTCATTTCACGCGCGAACCGGACGTTTTTCGGTAGGTTGCCGGGCGCGAAGCCCGTTGACGGATCGGCCCCGCCGGTCGAGCGTGTGCGGGTGATCGAGGGACATTCCTATGTCGACCGCGGCTGAGGCGGTGCTGCCTTCGCCCCGGGCCCATCCGCGGGGAATCGGGCTCAGCGCGCTCTACCTGCTGCTCGGCTTCTGCGCCGGGCTGCCTTTCTACATGTTCTCGACCGTGCTCGCGCTGCGGCTGACGCAGCACGGCGTCGGCATCGTGATGATCGGCTTCTTCGCCTGGGTGACCTTGCTGCCTACCTTCAAATTCCTGTGGGCGCCGCTGCTCGACCGCTATTCGGTGCCCGGCTTCGGCCGCTTCTGGGGCAAGCGTCGCGGCTGGATCATCCTGTCGCAGCTGGGGATCGTCAGCGCGATGGTGGCGATGGCGCTGACCTCCAGCGACGCCAGCCTGGCCGTGACGGCGCTCTGGGCGGTGCTGCTGGCCTTCTGGACGACGACGCTCGAGGTCGCGGCGGACGCATGGCGCATCGAACTGGCGCCGACCGAGCAAGAACAGGGGCCGATCGTCGCCGCGAACCTGTGGGGCTACCGGACCGCGATGGTGGCGGCGGGCAGCGGCGCGCTGATCGTCGCCGACAGCAGCGGCTGGACAGCGGCCTATCTGGTGATCGCCGCCGCGGCCTTCCTGCCCTTCCCCATCCTCGTCACGATGCGCGGCGAGCCGGACGCGAGTGCCGGCCGCACGACGGCGCTGATCCAGGGACTGGTCGCCAGCGCCGCGATCCTGCTCGCGGCGGCGGCGGCGACCGCCCTGGTCGGCTGGCTGCTGCTCGACCTGGCGACGAGCGCCGGCATCGGCCCGAAGACCGACGCCCGGCTCGCGGTGCTGCTGCTGGCAATGCTGCCGTTCGTCGCAATGGCGCTGGTGCTGCCGAAGATCCGCCGCGCGCCGCCCGATGCGCCGATCCGGCGCTCGGCCGCGATCGGGCCCTATGTCGACGTATTCTGGCGCTATGGTTACGCGACGCTGGTCATCCTCGCGTTCGTCTCGCTCTACCGGATGGGCGACGTGCTGGCGCTGACGCTGTCGAAGCCGCTGGTCGCCTCGCTCGGCTATACGCTGACCCAGATCGGCATCGCCGACGGCGCGGTGGCGCTGCTGTCGAGCATGATCGGGGTCGCCCTGGGCGGCTGGCTGGTGACGCGCTGGCCGCAGGCGTGGACGCTGGCGCTCGGCGCACTGGCGGCGGCGATCGGCAATTGGGCGTTTGTGTGGCTGGCCCACCAGGCGGCCGGCCCCGTCGTGCTCTACATCGCGACCGCGCTTGACCAATTCGGCAACGGCCTCGCCGGCGCCGTGTTCGTCGTCTATCTATCGATGCTGGTGAACCCGCGCCATCCGGGCGCCCAATATGCCTTCCTGTCCGGCTTCGCCTTCCTGCTGCCGCGGCTGCTCGCGGGGGCATCGGGATCGATGCAGCAGGCGATCGGCTATGACGGCTTCTTCGTCCTGTCGGGTGCGCTCAGCCTCGCGTCGGTGCTGTTCCTGCCGGTGATCGGCCGCCTCCGCCCCCGCGCGCCGGATGACGAGGCGGTCTGATGGATGCGCTGCTGGACCAGGCCTTCGCGCCCACGGCCGCGGCGATCGCGGACGGGCGGATTCCCGGCGCGACGCTCGGCCTTGTGACGGCTGACGGCCGTCGCGCCGTTCGCGTCGCCGGCATGGCGGCACTGGTGCCCGAGCGGGAGGAGCTGACCGAAGGCCATTGGTTCGATCTCGCGTCGGTCTCCAAGGTGATCGCCACCACGACGATGATCCTGAGCCTTGCGGACCAGGGCCGGATCGATGTCGACCGGCCGCTGACCGACGCGATTCCCGATCTCCGCCAATATGACATAGCTGGCGCGGCGGAGCGCAAGCTGACCTTCCGCGACTGCCTCGCCCACCGCACCCACCTGCCGGCGGTCGAGCCGATCTACACCTATGGCGACGATCCGGCGCGCCTGCGCGCGTTCGTGCTGCAGCGCGAGTGGCGGGCGGGGCCGCCGGTCTATTCCGACATCAACTTCATCCTGCTCGGGATCGCGATCGAGCGGATCACCGGCAGGCCGCTTTCCGACTGGCCGCTGGGTCCGGGGCTGAGCTTCGGGCCGCCTCCGGGGCCAGCGGTCGCGACCGAGGCATGTTCCTGGCGCGGCCGCGTGATGAAGGGCGAGGTTCACGACGAGAACGCGTTCGCGCTGGGCGGCGCGCCTGGTCATGCCGGCCTGTTCGGCACCGTCGCCGGCGTGCTCGATTTCGCGCGCGGCCTGCTCGACGGAAGCGGCGCCTCGCCGGCCATGCTCGAAGCGATCCGCACACCGGTCCACGGCCACCGCACCTGCGGGTGGGAGCGGCGCTTCGACGGCTGGCCGGGCGGCGACGCCTGCTCGGCCGAGACGATCGGCCATACAGGCTTCACCGGTACCGGGCTCTGGGTCGATTTCGATCGCGGGCTGGCCTGGACCCTGCTCACCAACCGCGTCCACCCGACGCGGCACAGCGACAACCGCATCATGGAACTCCGCCGCGCGACCGGCGATGCGGTCATCGCCGCCTGGGCTTCCGCCTAGTTCTCGTTCGCGACCAGCTCCAGCGCCGCGTCCATCGCCTTGAGCGCACTCGCGTCCGAGGGCACGTCATTGGCGAAGGCGGAGAAGGTCAGCGTCTGCCCGCTTTTCGCGGTCAGATAGCCTGACAGCGCATTGGTCGCGTTCAGCGACCCGGTCTTGGCAGTCAGCCGGCCTTCGAGCGCGGTGCCCTTGAAGCGGTTGCGGAGCGTACCGTCGACGCCCGCGATCGGCAGCGTCGCGCGCCAGGCCGCGCCCCAGGGCTGCGCCGCGACCCAGCGCAGGAACGTCACCACCGCGCGCGGCGCAAGCCGGTTGTAGGTCGACATGCCCGAGCCGTCGGAGAAGTCGAAGCCCGCGCGCGGCACGCCCGCCTGCTCGAGCATCGCCCGCACGACGGCCTCGCCGTCCTCGATCGAGCCGGTCCCGGCGATCAGCCCGAGCCGGCGGAGGAAAAGTTCGGCATGCAGGTTCTGGCTGACCTTGTTGGTGTGCGTCAGGTCCTCGATCAGCGGAGGCGGGATGAGCCGCGTCAGCGCCTCGGGCTGGGGCGGGCGGACCGGCGGCGTCCCGGCGCGCAGCTTCGGATCGTCGGCGGGCATGAACGCCCGGTGGCGCGTCCGGATGTCGCCCGAGACCTTGACGCCGCGCGCCTCAAGCAATGCCTTCAGCCGCCACGCCGCGTAATGCGCGGGATCGTCGATGCCGAGCCGGACGACCTCCGGCGCCGCGCCCGCGCCGATGGTGCCGGTCAGCAGCATCGTGCGCTGCCCCGGCAGCCGCTCGACGTTCAGCTCGGTCTTGCCCGCCGCGACCGTCACCGCCCGGTTCTCGACCGTGTAGTAAGGCAGCTGCTCGACGCGCGGCTGGCCGCCCGCGGCGCCAGGCATCACCCGCAGCGCCACCTCGTTGTCGTCGAGCGTCAGCGCGGAGATCGCGGTGCCGTAGGCGGAGGGGATGTTGTTCCAGCTCATGCCCGGGCTCCAGCGCTGGTCCGGGAACAGGCTGTCGTCGCCGACCACGTCGCGCACATGGCGGGTCTTCGCCGCGACCGCGTCGGCAAGCGTCGCGAGGCAGTCGACCGTGCAGTCGTCCGCGCTCGACAGGCGCGCATCGCCATGGCCGGTCAGGATCACGTCGGGCGCGCCGCGGCCGCTCTGCTCCAGCCGCACCGCCGCGCCGCCGCTCGCATCCGGCTGGTCCAGCCCCGCCACCGACGCGAAGGTCGCCGCGGTCGGGAACATCTTGGTGTTCGATGCGGGGATGAAGCGGTCGTCCGGCGCGACGGCGACCAGCTCGCGCCCGTCCGCCGTCGTCACCACCAGGCCGAAGCGCGTCCCCGGCCCCGCCTCGGCCAACGCGGCTTCGACGCGCTGCTGCAGCGGCTCCCGCGCGACGGCCGGCTGGGCGAACCCAAGGGCCGCGACGAGCAGCACGGCGCTGCGGACTGACATTCGCTGCATGGCCAATCTCCCCCGTTCAGGCGGTCGCTGCCGCCCGGTAGACTCTTTCGTCCAATTCCCCTTCCCAGCGCGCCACGGTCGTCGCGACGGTCAGGTTGGCGCTGGCGCTCGGCACCGTGCGCGTCATGTCGAGCAACCGGTCGAACGGCAGCACGAAGCCGACCACCAGCGCGGTCTGCTCCGGCGCGACGCCGACCGCCGACAGCACGGCCGCCAGCATGAACAGCGAAGCCGACGGCACCGGCGCCGTCCCGAACGCGGCGAGCGCCCCGGTCAGCAGCACCAGCCCATAGACGGCCGGCGACAGCTCCACGCCGAACGCCTGCAGGCTGAACATGCTCAGCAGGCCGACATACATGGCGGTGCCGTCCTTGCCGATGCTCGCGCCCAGCGGCAGCGTCGTCGAAAAGACCGGGCGGCCGATGCCCAGGTTCTTTTCGGCCACGCGCATCGCGACCGGCAGCGTCGCCGAGCTGGACGCGGTCGAAAAGGCGACCACCAGCGCGTCGATGATGCCGCGAAAGAACGGCAGCACCGGCACGCGCGCGAGCAGCCGCAGGATCAGGCTGTGTACCAGCACGATCTGCACCAGCGAGCCGATCAGCACCGCGAGCGCCAGCCAGCCGACATTGACGAACACCGCCGCGCCGTTCGCCGCCACCGCATTGGCGATCAGCGCGAACACGCCGAACGGCGTCGCTTCCATGACGATGCCGACGATCCTGAGCAGCACGGCCGATGCGGACTGGAGCAGCGCCGCGAAGGGCTTGCCCGCTTCGCCCGCCACCAGCGTACCGACGCCGGTCAGGATCGCGACGAAGATCAGCGCCAGCATGTCGCCCTTGGCGAGCGCGTCGAAGATATTGAGCGGGACGATGCCGATCAGCTGGTCATAGGGTGTCACCGCCGGTCCCAGCGCATGCGGTGCGGCGGTGCCCAGCGGCGCGTCCACGCCCGGCCGGATCAGCGCCGCCACCGCCATGCCGACCGAGACGGCGATGGCGGTGGTGAGCGCGAACAGCCCGATCGTGCGGCCGCCCAGCCCGCCGATCCGCTTCGGGTCGCCCAGCGCGGTGATGCCGGCGGCGATCGTCACCAGCACGATCGGCGCGACCAGCATCCGGATCGCGCGGACGAACAATTCGCCCATGAATGCGACGGCGGGCGTCCCTTCCGGCCATACAAGGGCGAACAGCAGCCCGAGCAGCAGCGCGCCGAGCACGCGCTTCCACAGCGGGATCGCGAACCAGCCCCTCAGCAGCCCCATCAGCAGCTGCCCGGCCGCGGTGTCTTCCTGAGCGCGCGCCCCGCGGCCGCGCCGGTCAGCTTGCCCTGGTCGACCGCGACCGCGCCATTGACCACCACCGTCCGCACGCCCTGCGCCAGCAGCGTCGGCTGCTCATAGGTCGCGCGTTCGGCATAATGCTTCGGGTCGAACACGACGATGTCGGCAAAGGCGCCCCGCTTCAGCCGGCCGCGTTCGCTCAGCCCCAGCGTGTCGGCGGTCAGGGAGCTGCTCCGCTCGATGAAGTCGCGCAGGCTGATCGTGTGGCGCTCCACGACGTAGCGGGCATATTTGCGCGCGAAGCTGCCATAGCTGCGCGGATGGCCGGTCGACGCGTCGGAGCTGGTCATGACCCAGGGTTGGCGCATGAACGCCTCGATATCGGCCTCGGTCTGGTTGAACGACGCGACCGCCGGATCATGTTTGCGGATCACCGCGATCGCGGCCGACACCGGGTCGGTGCCCTGCGCTTTCGCGATCGCGTCGAGCCGCTGGCCGCGAAACTCGCCTTCGGTGACCAGCAACGCGCCCGGTCCACCGCGCCTGCGCAGGTTGTCCGTCATGTCGGCGCGCAATTTCTGCTGCAGCGATGGATCGTCGAAGCGGGCCAGCAATGCCTTGCGCCCGCCGTCCTGCGCCCAGCGCGGCACCAGCGAGGCGGCAAGGCTCGTGCCCGATGCCGACCAGGGATATTGGTCGGCGGTCACGTCCTGCCCGGCCCTGCGCGCCGCCTCGATCTTCGCGATGATCGCCGGCGCCTGCCCGTGCACATCGACGCCCAGCGCCTTGATATGCGAGATGTGCGCCGGCAGATGGCCCAGGCGTCCAATATCGATCGCCTCACCGATCGCCGCGGCAAGCCCCATATTGTAGCTCGATTCGTCGCGGATATGGCTGTCGTAGAAGCCGCCGCGCCTGCCCGCCTCTGCGGCGAGCGCCGCAACCTCTTCGGTCTTCGCGAAGCTCTGCGGCGCATAGAAGAGGCCGCTCGAGAAGCCGATCGCGCCCTGGCACATCGCGCCTGCGACCAGCTGCTTCATCCGCGCCAGCTCGTCGTTGGTGGGCGCGCGATCCGCCTCGCCGATCACCGCCCTGCGCACGGCACCGAAGCCGACATGGGCGGCGTAGTTGATGCCGGTCTGCCGGTGGGCGAACACCTTCGTCATGTCGTACGATCCGCCACCATCGCTGCCGATCACCGCGGTCGTCACGCCCTGCATCAGGAAGCCCGGCACCAGCCGCTCTTGCGCGTCCTTCGACGCGAGGTGCCCTTCCACATGGGTGTGCGGGTCGATGAACCCGGGCGCGACGATCATGCCCTTGGCGTCAATCACGCGGGCCGCGCCCATCGCTAGATGCGGCCCGACCGCGACGATGCGGTTCCCTTTCACGGCGACGTCGCCGGTGAACGGCGCGTCCGATCCGGGATAGACGGTGCCGCCCCGGATCAGCAGGTCGATCGGTGGCACGGGCGCCGCTCCCATGCCGAAGGCCGAGGTCACGCAGAGCAGCGCCAGTCGCAGAGTCTTCACACCGTTCCCCAAAAGCCCTTCTCCGGAGGCACGAGCAGCCCCCATTCATCCCGGACGCCGCCGGGATAATCCTGCTTGAGCCACACCGGCCCGTCCAGATCAACGAAGTCAGACATGCGCGCGATGTGCAGCGCCGGCGCGATCGACAGCGAGGAGCTCACCATGCAGCCGGTCATCAGGCCCAGGGCCGCCGCGCGCGCGGCATCGGCAAGCTCCAGCGCCGCCGTCAGCCCGCCCGACTTGTCGAGCTTGACGTTGACGACCTGGTACCGCCGTGCGACCCGCTCCAGGTCCGCCGCCACATGCACCGCCTCGTCGGCGCAGATCGGCACGACCGGCTCGAACCCTTGCAGCCAGTCATCCGCGTCCGCCGGGATCGGCTGCTCCAGCAGCGCCACCCGCGCCGCTTCGAGCACCGGCTGCATCGCCTCGACCAGCGGCTGGTCCCAGCTTTCGTTGGGGTCGACGATCAGCGCCGCCTCGGGCGCCGCGTCCCGCACCGCACGGATCTGCGCGGCCGGATCGTCGGCATTGACCTTGACCTTCAGCAGCGGCGCCCGCGCCACCGCAGCGGCGGCACGTGCCATCGCGTCGGGCGCGTCGATGACGATCGTCAGCGCGCTCGCCAGCCGCGCGGGCTCGGGCGCGCCGATCGTCGCCGCGACGCTGACGCCGGAGCGCCGCGCCTCGAGGTCCCAGAGCGCGCAGTCGATCGCGTTGCGCGCGGCGCCGGCAGGAAGTTCCGCCAGCAGCTCGCGCCGGCCACCGCCCCGTTCGATCAAGTCCCGCGCCGCCTCGACTTGCGCCAAGGCGCTGTCGATGCTCTCGCCGTACCGGGCATAGGGAACGCCCTCGCCGCGCCCGACCGCATCGCCTTCGCCAATCGTCACCGTCACCACATCCGCGACGGTCTTCACTCCGCGCGAGATGCGGAAGGGCTGCGTCAGCGCGAAGCGATCGTGGCGGGCGTTGAGGGTTCGACGCATAGCAGCCTGTCGATAATGGCTTCGACACCGAAAGCGACCGGATCGGTGCAGGGCAGTCCAAGCTCGTCTTCCGTCCGCGCGCACAGGCGCAGCGCCTCGTCGCGATCCAGCTTCGATGTGTTCAGGCAGATTCCGACCGCGCGGACTTGGGGACTCGTCACGCGCGCTGCCTCGAGATTGCGCTCCAGCGTATCGGCCAGCCCCGGCGTCGGGCGGCCGGGAATGCCGCGCATATGCGCCCGCCCCGGCTCGTCGCACAGCACCAGCGCTTCGGGCTGCGCGCCGTGCAGCAGGCCAAGCGAAACCCCGGCGAAGGAGGGATGGAACAGCGATCCCTGACCCTCGATCAGGTCCCAGCCATTGTCGTCGCGCGCCGGCGCGAGCCGCTCGATCGCGCCCGAGATGAAGTCGGAGACGACAGCATCGACCGGCACGCCCTCGCCCGCGATCAGTATGCCGGTCTGGCCGGTCGCGCGGAAATCGGCGGCGACGCCTCGGGCCTGCAAAGCGCGGGTCAACGCCAGCGTCGAATACATCTTGCCCACCGAGCAATCGGTGCCGACGGTCAGCAGCCGCCGCCCGGCGCGCGGATAGCCCTTGCCGACGCTCAGATCCTCCGGAGGGTCGCGCACGTCGAACAATTGCAGCCCGCGCTCGGCCGCCAGCGCGACAAGGCGCGACTCCTTGCGCAGCCGCTCGTGCAGCCCGGCCGCGACGTTCATCCCCGATTCGAGCGCCGCCGCCGCGTCTGCGACCAGGTCGGGCCCAAGCCGGCCGCCGGCGCTGGCGATGCCGAGCACCAAGGTGCGTGCGCCAGCCGCGGCCGCCTCGTCCATCCCCATCCGCGGCAGGCCCAGCGTCAGCGGGCAATCGTCATGCCGGAATTCGCCGATGCAATCCACCCGCCGGAATTCGGCGAGCCCGCGCGACGTCTTGATCGCGACGGGATCGTCGCTGTGGCCGAGATAGAGGAGGAAGGGACCTGGGATCATCCCGCGCAGGCGTATCCCGCGCGACCGGAAGCCGGCGCATAGCGAGTGCGGCGCTCGGCATAGCTTGTCGTTATAGATCGTCGATAACGCTGCCGAGCGTCTTCAGGAAATCGCAGGCGAGCGCGCCAGGCGGCCGATTGGTCAGGAACATTGCCTGCACATCGAAGGTCAGCCGCGGCTTCAGCGGCCGCATCGACAGCCCCGGGGTCAGCGACGCCTGCGCGGTGAAATTGTCGACGACGGTCATGCCCACGCCCTGCCGAACCAGTGAGCAGGCGATATAGAAGGTCCGCGCCGAGACGACTTCGTCGAGCTGAAGGTCGCGCCGTTGCAGCTCCTGGCTGAACAGCGCGCCGATCGGGCCGCTCGCCGCCAGGCTGATGAACGGCTTGCCCCGCAGCACGTCGAGCTCCAGCGACGGCGCCGCGTCGGGCATGTCCTCCTCGCGGTACAGCAGCACCAGCTCGCCCTCGCCCAGCCAGCGATTGCCGATCGGCGTCGCCGGCGGCACCTGATAGGCGATGGCGACGTCGGTCTCGCGCTCGTACAGCTTTCTGAGCAGGTCGTCGTGATGGACAGTCTGCAGGTCGAACTTCACATTCTCGTGATTCCGCATGAACCGCGCGACCGCGGTCGGCAGCGCCCCCAGCGCCAGCGACGGCAAGGCGGAGATGCGCAGCACGCCGCCCGCGCCCCGCTTCAGGTTCCGCCCCGCCTCGCGCAGCGCATAGACGCGGTCCTGGATCTCGCTGACCTCGGTGAACAGCGTGTGCGCGTCCTCGGTCGGCACCAGCCCGCCGTTGGTGCGCTGAAACAGGTTGAAGCCGAGCAGCGATTCGGCGTGGCGCAGCATCTTCGAAACCGATGGCTGCGAAACGTTGAGCGCACGGGCCGCGGCGCTGACCGAGCCGTTCACATAGACGGCGTGGAAAATCTCGATGTGACGCAGATTCATGTCGATCAGGGCTTAACCGCTGAATTGCCGGAGTTGAAGGCTGTCGGCGCCCCGTCCTGCCCGCCTAAGCGGTTTCCTTTTCCACCGCGCGGGTGCGGGCCAGCAGGATCGCGCCCTCCAGCGCGTCGCCCAGCGGCTCGGTGAGCCGCTCGCGGATGCTCGCGGCCAGCCAGTCGCGCATCCGCGCGGCGACGCCGCCCATCAGGCAGCAGCTCGGCGCGCCGCGGTCGAGCAGCACGCGGATCAGCCGGTCGATCCTGAGCGCCGCTTCCTGCACGATCGCCTCGGCCACCGGATCGCCCTCGCCTGCATGGTCCATAACCAGCGGCGCGAACGCGGCATAATCCGCGGGGGTCGCGCGTCCCGTCCAGGCGACGATCTCGCTCGGCTTGCCGTGGAAATGGCCGAGCACCGCCTCGGTCATCGCGCTGTGCGGGATGCGGCCGTCGCGCGCCCAGAGCGACTGGCGGATCGCGCGCAGCCCCAGGTCGGCGCCGCTGCCCTCATCCGAGATGGGAAAGCCATAGCCGCCGATCGTGTGCACCTGGTCGCCGACGCGCGCGAAGCCGATGCTGCCGGTCCCGACGATCACGATGGCGCCGTCGCCGCCGGCATGCGCGCCCAGGTTGGCGATCGCGGCGTCGCTGGCGAAGGCGATCGAGCGGAACGGGAAATCATGTTCCTGCAGGCCGGGCAGCACGCCGCGCCGGTTGAGGCCGGCGATGCCGAGCCCGGCGCGGATCTGGTGGAAATGGCTCTCGTCAAGGCCCGCTTCCTCCAGCGCCTGCATATAGGCGTGGGCCACGGCATCGAGCGCGTTCGGAAGGCCGATGCGCGTGTTCGCGGGGCCGCCCTCGCCGCTGCCGACGATCGTGCCGTCCGCCGTGACGAGGCGCGCGCGTGTGTGCGTGCCGCCGGCGTCGATGCCCAGATAATAGTCCATCGTCGGTCCACGACCTTAGGCCAATGGCATGAAGGTCCGACTAAGAAGATATGGCATCGCTATGACATTAGGGAATAGAGCCGTCGGCGAAGGGAGTGTCCGCCTTGTCGACCGAATGGATCAGCCCGCGCTACGCCGATCTCGACCTGTGGCCGACGCACGAAGCGGTGGCGGCGATGCTGGAAGGGCAGCTCGCCGCGGCGGCGGCGGCGCATGCCCAGTCCCGGGCGATCGCCGACGCGGCGGACGCGGCGGCGCACCGGCTGCGCCAGGACGGGCGGCTGATCTATGCCGGCGCCGGGACGTCCGGCCGGCTGGCCGTGCTCGACGGCGTGGAGCTTGGCCCGACCTTTGACTGGGACCGCACCGTCTATGCCCTGGCCGGCGGCATGGGGGCGCTGCTGGACAGCGTCGAGGGCGCCGAGGACGATGCCGCCGCGGGCGAGGCCGCGATCCGCGAGGCTTCGCCGACCCCGGCCGACGTGATGATCGGCGTCGCCGCGAGCGGGCGCACGCCGTTCACGCTTGGCGCCCTGCGTGCCGCGGCGGCGGCGGGCGCGCTGACGATCGGCCTCGCGAGCAATGCGGGAACCCCGCTGCTCGCGCTTGCGGATCATGCGATCCTACTGGAGACCGGGCCCGAAGTGGTCGCCGGCTCGACCCGCATGAAGGCGGGCACCGCGCAGAAGATCGCGCTGAACATCCTCTCCACCGCCATCATGCTGCGACTTGACCGTATTCATGCCGGCCTGATGGTCGACATGCGCGTCTCCAACGCAAAGCTTCGCGTCCGCGCGGCGACGATCGTGTCGAAGATCGCGGAAACCGACCTCGGCACGGCCGAAGCCGCGCTCGTGGCGTCCCGCGGCAGCATCAAGCGCGCAGTCCTGATCGCGCGCGGTATCGATGAAGGGGCGATCGAAACGGCCGACGGCAATCTGCGCCAGGCCCTCCGCCGATAGCTGGCGCGGTGGTGCCGGATGACCATGTCAGGGTTGGTGCCGCTTGCAGGACTCGAACCTGCGACCCCCGCATTACGAATGCGATGCTCTACCAACTGAGCTAAAGCGGCCAAGGGCGAGGCGGGCGCTTATCAGCGCGAATCGGCGCTGGCAAGCGGGCCGTTCGCGCTTATGTTGACACCATGTCCGCGCGCTACCCCGATGCCGGCGCTGCCGCCCTTCCCTTTGCCGGACTGGTGAAGCGGCGGATCGCGTCGGAAGTGGTGGCGATCTTCAACGATCGCGCCAGGGGCCAGAAGCCGGTCGTGCGGCGACCCGATGGGCTGTTCGGCCCCCGCTCGGTCGTCTGGCGCGTGCATGGCGACGTCACCGCTATGATGGTCGGTGGCGTCTCCGGCCTGCTGCTGCAGATGCTGCACCCGGCCGTGCTCGCCGGCGTCTGGGATCATTCGCGTTTCCGCGAAGACCTGCTCGGCCGCCTGCGCCGCACCGCGCGTTTCATCGCGCTGACCAGCTATGGCGGCCGCGAGGAAGCGGAAGCGGCGATCGCGCGGGTGCGTGCGATCCACGCCCGCGTCTCCGGCACGCTGCCGGACGGCACGCGCTACCGCGCCGACGATCCGCGCCTGCTCGCCTGGGTGCACGTGACCGAGACGGTCAGCGCGCTGGCCGGCTGGATCCGCTATGCAGAGCCGCGGATGAACGCGGCCGATCGCGATCGCTACGTCGCCGAAATGGCGCGGATCGGGGAAGCGCTCGGCGCCGATCCCGTGCCGCGCAGCCTGGCCGAGGCGTGGCGCCTGATCGAGGCGACGCGCGGCGAGCTGAAGGTCGATTCCCGGACTCGCGAAGTGGCCGCCCTGGTGCTGGGCTCGCCCGCGCACAAGCCCAGCGCGGAGCCGCTGCATCGGCTGACGATGTGGGCCGCGGTCGACCTGCTGCCCGATTGGGCGCGGCGGATGCATGGGCTGCGCGGCGCCGGGCCGCTGACCCCGCTGGTGCGCAGCGG
Organism: Sphingomonas horti; assembly: GCF_009753715.1. GTDB lineage: Bacteria > Pseudomonadota > Alphaproteobacteria > Sphingomonadales > Sphingomonadaceae > Sphingomonas_B > Sphingomonas_B horti. The sequence goes on from NZ_WQMS01000001.1 coordinate 164,444, forward strand.
CACGATCGGCATCGCCCGCACGCTGCGCTGGGCGTTCGGCTAGGGCCTTTACGCGGCGTTAACCTTGCTTGCGGCAAATCGTGGCGATCAAGTGGGGCACGGCTATGGACACCGCGTACGACTTCAATCGCGACGAGTACGAGGACGATATCGGCTGGGATTCGCCGCCGCCGGTGATCGGCGGCAGCGAGCGGCGCATGCACGTCCGCGCCTATGATTACTGGGCGTCGCTGCTGAACGGCCGCCCCTGCCCGTCGATCCAGGATCTCGACCCGGCCAGCATCGCCGATTTCGGCCCGCACAGCGTGCTGCTCGATTTCAGCCGATCGCTCGACAACCCGACCGTCACCTATCTGGGCCGCGCGTTGCGCGAGGAGTGCGACATGCTCTACGGCATCCGCACCGTCGCAGACGTACCCCCGCGCTCGCTGGTGTCGCGGCTGACCGATCCGTGCATGCAGATCATCGCCAACCGGGCGCCGATCGGCTTCGAGGCGGAGTTCACCAACCATCGCGGGCTGCCGACGCTGTATCGCGGCATCCTGATGCCCTTTTCGTCGGACGGCGAGACCATCGATTACGTCTATGGCGTCATCAACTGGAAGCACGCCGCGTCGGATGCGATGAGCGAGGAGCTGGAGCGCGAGGTCGCCGGCGCGCTCGGCACCGTCGCCGCGTCCCCGGATGCCGCGCCGGTCTGGCCGGAAGCGGACGCCCCGGCCGAGGCCGCCAGCCATTCGCTGCATGACTGGCTCGCCGCCGCCCGGCTGAGCGCCGAAGGCGCTGCGCAGTCGGAAGGCCGCGCCCATTCCGCTCTCTACGCAGCGATCGGCCGCGCCTGGGACTTCGCGCTCGCAGCCGACGAGCAGCCGGACGCCTATACGGCGCTGCTGGAGCAGGAAGGGCTGAGCGTCCAGGCGCGCGCGCCGATGACGCCGATCGTCAAGCTCGTCTTCGGCGCCGGCTATGACAAGACGCGGCTGACCGAATATGCGGCGGCGCTGAGCTACGCCCGGCGCGAAGGCGTCGAGCGGGGCGCGCTGGCCCGGTATCTGGACAGGTTCGAAGGCGGCCTGAAGGCCGTGGTTCGCGCCGAGCGCGCGCACCGCGCCCCGGCGGCGAAGCCGGACCATGGCGAAGCGGCACGTTCGGCGCTTCGCGTTGCGCCCGCCAGGGCCGAGATCGAGATCGAGGCCGGGGACGAGGAATTCGTGATCCTGGTCGCGCGCCGCAGCGGCCCCGGCCAGCTGGCGATCCTCGCCCCCGTCACTGATCCGGCGCTGGTCGACAAGGCTATTCGCAAGGCAGCCGCCTAAGGGACCTTCCGGGGTTGAGATCGTAACCCGCCCGGCGCATAGCGACCGGATGTCAGGCCCGCGAGGACGGGCTCAAACCTAGGCGGAGTTACATGGCGACGGCCACGCGCGACCGGCAGGAAACGCCGGATCAACAGCTTATCAGCGACATTTCCAAGGCTCTGGTCAAGGGCGCGCTGCCCGGGGAGCTTGATGGCTTCGACGGCGATGCGGTGGCGGAAGCCGCCCGGTTCATGGCGGAGGCCGCCGCGCAGCGCGCGCCCGGCACCCCGTCGGTCCGGCTGGAATCAGTCGGCCATGGCCGCCGTTACATGCGGCTTGCGATCGTCAACGACGACATGCCCTTCCTGGTCGACTCGGTCGCGGGCACAGTCACCGCGCAGGAATTGTCGATCGATCGCGTGCTTCACCCCGTGGTCAGCGTCCGCCGCGACGCCGACGGCAGATTGATCGCGCTGGACGGTGGCGACGGCGCCCGGCGCGAATCGATGATCTATCTGGAGGTCGAGCGCGCCGACGCGCGCGTCCGGCGGGCGATCTGCGACGAGATCGAGGCGGTGCTGGGCGATGTCCGCGCCGCGGTCCAGGACTGGCGCGCGATGCAGCAGGCGATGAAGGCGGACGCCGATCGCATGCCGGAAGGCGAAGGCGCCGAATTGCTGCGCTGGTTCCTCGACAATCATTTCACCCAGCTCGGCCATGAAGTGCGGGACCGCGGCAACGCGAAGTCCGACGCGCTCGGCATTTCCCGGGTCGGTGGACGCGAGCACCTGCTCGCCCCCACCTCGCTGAAACGCGCTTTCGAATGGTTCGAAAAGGGCGGCGAAGCGCCGTTGCTGATCAAGTCGAACCTGGTCGCCACCGTCCATCGGCGCACGCCGCTCGACCTGATCCTGCTGCCCGTGCACGAAGGGGGCCAGGTCAAGGCTCTGTCGATTCACGCCGGCCTCTGGACCAGCGCCGCGCTGGCAACGCCGCCGAACAAGGTGCCGGTGCTGCGTTCGCGGCTCGCGGCGCTGCAGGACAGATACGGCTTCGACCCGGCCGGCCATGCCGGCAAGGCGCTGACGCACGCGATCGCCACCCTTCCCCACGACCTGCTGATCGCGTTCACGCCGAATGACCTGGAGCGGCTGGCGCTGACCTTCATGTCCCTGTCGGACCGCCCGCGGCCCAAGCTGGTGACGGTGTCGGGCGCGCTCGACCGCCACGTCTTCGCCTTTGTCTGGCTGCCGCGCGAGGAGCTGACGACGGCGCGGCGCGTGACGATCGGCCGCATGCTCGCGCAATCCGCCGACGCGAAGATCCTGAACTGGGCTATGGCGCTGGAAAGCGGCGACCTTGCGCTGATCCGCTACACGCTGGACATCCGCGAAGGCCATGTGCCCGATACCGACGCGCTCGACCGGCGCGTGGGCGAAATGGTCCGCGGTTGGGCCCCGGCGATCGAATCGACGCTGGCCGAGCATGTCGACAGCGGCCGGGCTGCGCGGCTGCGGCTGAAATATGCGAACCACTTCCCGGCTTATTATCGCGGCCGCTACACCCCCGCCGAAGCGGCGCTGGACGTGCTGCGGCTCGCCGAGCTCGAATCGCCGGGGACCCGTGCGGTGCGCCTGCACCGGCTGGATCGGGACGGCCCGCGCCAGCTTCGGCTGAAGATCTTCAACCGGGGCGGCATGGTCCCCTTGTCCTCGGCCGTCCCGGCGCTCGAGAATTTCGGCTTCCGCGTGATGGAGGAAGTGCCCGCGACCCTCGACGAAGGGCTGGGCGACATTTCCGACTTTCTGCTGGAACTGGACGAGGGTCAGGTCGCCGAGACGCTGCTCGCCCGCGCCGACGTGATCGAGCCGGCGATCGCCGCTGTGCTGTCGGGCGCTGCGGAGAACGACCAGTTCAACCGGCTGGTCGTCACCAACTCGATGCTCCCGCACGAGGCGGTGCTGTTCCGCGCCTGGTTCCGTTACCTGCGCCAGACCGGCCTGTCCTACGGCCTGCAGACCGTCGTCGACGCGCTGCGCCGCGCGCCGGCCGTGGCCCGGGGCATCATCGACCTGTTCGACGCGCGCCATAATCCGGACAATTGCTTCGAGGGCGCGGCCGACGCGGCGCTCGCCTGCATCGAAACCGGCCTGGCCGGGGTGCAGGCGGCGGACGACGACCGTATCCTCCGGATGATCCGCGGCGTCGTCACGGCGACGCTGCGTACCAACGCCTATTCCCCGGCTGCGGCCGAGGCGCTTGCCTTCAAGCTCGACAGCCACCAGGTCCCCGGCCTTCCGGCGCCGGTGCCGTGGCGCGAGATCTGGGTCTATTCCCCGCGCGTCGAAGGCATCCACCTGCGCGCCGGCCCGGTCGCGCGCGGCGGCCTGCGCTGGTCCGACCGGCGCGACGATTTCCGCACCGAGATTCTGGGCCTGATGAAGGCGCAGCGGGTCAAGAACGCGGTGATCGTGCCCACCGGCGCCAAGGGCGGCTTCTTCGCCAAGCAGCTGCCGAACCCGGCCACCAACCGGGACGCCTGGCTGGCGGAAGGCACCGAGTCCTACCGCATCTTCATTCGCTCGCTGCTGTCCGTCACGGACAACATCGTCGCGGGCGAGGTCGTGCATCCGGACCGCGTCGTCTCGCGGGACGGCGACGATCCGTATTTCGTCGTCGCGGCGGACAAGGGCACGGCCAGCTTCTCCGACGTCGCCAACGCGATCGCGCTGGAGCGCAATTTCTGGCTCGGCGACGCCTTCGCGTCCGGCGGCAGCCACGGCTATGACCATAAGGCGATGGGCATCACCGCCCGCGGCGGCTGGGTCTCGGTCCGGCGCCATTTCGCCGAAATGGGCATCGACGTGCAGACCGAGTCCGTCCGGGTGGTCGGCTGCGGCGACATGTCGGGCGACGTGTTCGGCAACGGCATGTTGCTGTCGAAGGCGACCAAGCTGGTCGCGGCGTTCGATCACCGCCACATCTTCATCGACCCCGATCCCGACCCGGCAAAGAGCTGGGCGGAGCGGGACCGGCTGTTCAACCTGCCGCGCTCCAGCTGGGCCGATTATGACGAAAAGCTGATCTCCAGGGGCGGCGGCGTCTTCCCGCGCACCGCCAAGACGATCACCCTTTCGCCGGAAGCGCAGGAAGTGCTGGGGATCAGCACGGCCGAGATCGAGCCGGCGGCGCTGATCTCGGCGATCCTGAAGAGCCCGGTCGACCTGATCTGGTTCGGCGGCATCGGCACCTATGTGAAGGCGCGCGCGGAATCGAACCAGGAAGTCGGCGATCCGGCCAACGACGCGCTCCGCGTCAATGGCGAGGACATCCGCGCCCGCGTGATCGGCGAAGGCGCGAACCTGGGCGTCACCCAGGCCGGCCGCATCGCGTTCGCGTCGCATGGCGGGCGGATCAACACCGATTTCATCGATAACTCGGCCGGCGTCGATTGCTCGGACAATGAGGTCAACATCAAGATCGCGCTCAATCGCGAGATGAACGAAGGCCGGCTGTCGTTCGAGGACCGCAACGCGCTGCTCGCGCGGATGACGGACGACGTCGCCGAGCTGGTGCTGGACGACAACCGCCACCAGACGCTCGCTCTGTCGATCGCCGAAGCCGGCGCGACCGAGGAGCTGCCGGCCTATGTCCGGCTGATCGAGACGTTCGAGGCGGCCGGCCGGCTCGATCGCGCCGTCGAGGGCATCGCTGCCAATGACGAGCTGATGCGGCGCGCGCAGGAAAATCGCGGCCTCACCCGGCCCGAGCTCGCGGTGCTGCTGTCGACGGCCAAGCTGTCGCTGCAGGATGCGATCGAAACGGTGCGGCTGGGCGACGATCCCAGCCTCGTCCCTGCCCTGCTCGCCGCCTTCCCGCCGGAAATGCGGGCCGGCTTCGCGACCGCGGTCGAGCAGCACCAGCTGCGCAACGAGATCCTGGCGACCAAGATCGCCAACCGGCTGATCAACCGGCTGGGCGTGATCCACCCGTTCGAGCTGGCGGAGGAGGAAGGCGCGGCGCTGGGCGACCTCGCCGCCGCATTCGTCGCCGCCGAGCAGCTCTACGGGCTGCGCGCGCTGTGGGAAGCAATCGACGTCGCGCCGATGACCGAGGCGGCGCGCATCGCGCTGCTGGATGCGCTCGCGCTCGGCGTGCGCGCGCAGATGGCGGACCTGCTGCGCTCGACCGATCCGGGCACGCGCCCGGGCGACATCGTCGCGCGGCTCGGGCCGGGCATCGCACGGCTCGACGCCAAGCTCGAGGGCTTGCTGGAGGAGGAAGCGCAGGCCTCGTCTGCGGCGCTCACCCAGCGGCTGGTCGGTGCCGGCGCGCCGGGCGATCTCGTCCGCCAGGTCGCGCGGCTCTACGAGATGGACGGCGCGGTCGGCCTCGCCACATTGGGCGTCGAGACGAACACCGACGAGGTCGTGCTGACCCGCGCCTTCACCAGCCTCGGCGAAGCCCTGGGGCTGGACTGGGCGCAGGCGACCGCGAACCGGCTGAGCCCCAGCGATCCGTGGGAGCGGCTGCTCGCGGCCGGCCTCGCGCGCGATTTCCAGCAGATGCGGCTCGACTTCCTCGCCCGGGCCGGCGGCAAGGACCCACAGGCCTATGCGCAGGACTGGCTGTCGCGCCAGGCCGGCCGCGTCGCCCAGTTCCGCGACCTGATCCACCGTGCGCGGGCGACGACCTCTCCCAACGCCGCGATGCTGGCCCAGGTCGCGGGGCAGGCCCGGGTGCTGCTGGGACGGTAAGGCAAGCAGCCCTCCCCCGACGGGGGGAGGGCTTTTGCTCTATTCCGCCGGCGCCAGCTTGCGCGCCGGCCGCCTCCGCCAGCGGCGCGTCCCGACCCACATGGTCACGCCGGTCACCGCCAGCACGGCGGGGATGATCCCGCCAAGGAAAATCACGACCTGCCAGACCGCTCCCATGCCGGTGCCGTCATGCCAGCGCCGCATCGTGCGCGCGATCGTCTCCGGGCGGGGCGGGCGCGTGGTGACGGCGCCGCTCGCGTCCGCGATCTCGGCTTCGCCCTGCGCCAGCGTCAGCTTCCAGGCCGGGCTCTTGCCGGTCGGCCAGGTGATCGCGACCGCTTGCCCGCCGGCGCCGCGCACCACGTCGTCGATGCGCTGCACCGTCTCCGTCAGCGGCGCGGCAGGCGCCGGGCGCTGCGGCGGCCTGGCGCCGGACAGCTGACCGAAAATGGCCGGAAAGCTGATCCACGCGCCGGTCAGGCTCAGCATCGCCAGCGGAATGCACACCCAGAAGCCGAGCTGGTGGTGCAGGTTGGCGTCGAGCTGCGGCCGCCGCTTCCAGCGAAAGCCCCGCTTCACGCTGCCGGTCAGCGGCCACCAGAGCCACAGGCCGGTCAGCGACGAGACCAGCATCGCCACGCCGATCCAGCCGACGATCTGCCGGCCCATGCCCGGCACCATCAGGGTTCCGTGCAGCCGGTGCAGCACGCGCACGACGCCGTCGTTCGATCCGACCTTGTCGAGGACGCGCGCGCTCGCGCCGTCCAGATAGACGTTGACGCGCTCCCGCGCTCCCGGCTTGGCCGGCGCGGCGCTGACCACGACCGGGCCTTCGCCCCCTTCGGGATAGCGCAGCGACGCGATCCGCTCGCCCGGCGCCAGCACCGCCTGGGCGGCCGCGACATAGCGGCTCGGCGGCAGGACGGCCGGCCCGCTGACCGCATAGCGGCCCGGGTTCACCTGCGCGTCCAGCCAGTCGTGCCACACCAGCGCCGATCCGCTAAGGCTCACCGGGATGATCAGGATCGCGAGCAGCAGCCCGATCCATTTGTGCACGCTGAACCAGAGGTTCCGAAGCTCGATCTTGCTCAATTGTTCGCCCACCGTCTCAAAAGGTTGTGGTACACGCCGGTCAGCTGCACGATCGCGGCATCGCCCTGCCCGACGCGCGCGCCGAGCGACTGGATCGCGCCGTCCAGCTCGAACAGGCTGCGCCGCGCCGCGTCGTCGCGGACCATGCTCTCGATCCAGAAGAAGCTCGCGGTGCGCGCGCCCCGCGTCACGGGTTCGACCCGGTGCAGGCTGGATGACGGATACAGCACCATGTGCCCGGCCGGCAGCTTGATGCGCTGCTCCCCGAACGTGCCTTCGATCGCCAGCTCGCCGCCGTCATAGGCGTCCGGGTCGTCCAGAAACAGCGTCGCCGACAGATCCGCGCGCATCCGGAAATCGCCGCGGATGCGGATCGCATTGTCGATATGCGCGCCGAATGCCTGGCCCCCGGCATAGCGGTTGAACATCGGCGGCAGCACCTTGGCCGGCAACGCCGCGGCGATGAACAGCGCGCAGCGCCCCAGCGCATCGAGCACGATGCCGCCCGCCTCGCGCGCGACGGGGCTGTCGTCTGCCAATTGCCGGTTGTTCTTGGTCAGCGCCGCCTGGCGGCCGGACGTCACATTCCCGTCCACCCACTCCGCCGCGTCGATGATCGCGCGCACCCGCGCGAGCTGCTCGGCGTTCAGCACGTCGGGAATCGCGATCATCATGGGCCAAACACCTCCGCCGCGCCCGACTTGATCCGGGGCCGACCTTCCTTCCTCGCCTTGTTTGAAGAAGGCGGGTGCTGGATCAAGTCCCGCATGACGGCTGGAGAGGGCCCGCGCGTCAAAAACTGTACACCAGGCTGAACACGGCCGATCGCGCCTCGCCCGGCGCGGCCCAGCCGCCGGTGATGACGCCGGAGGTCGCGTTCACATTGTTGCGGATCGCCGTGAAGTAATGCTCGTCGGTCACATTCTGCACGTTCAGCTGCGCGGTCAGGCCCGGCGCGAACGGATAGGCGACGTACAGCCGGTGCACCAGATAGTCGTCGGACCGGTATTGTATCCGCTGCAGCAGCGTCCGCTGGTTGAGCGCAAAGCTGCCCTGATAGGTCAGGCCGTAGCCGAGCTCGAGCCCGAACGGGAAACGGTAGCTGGTGAACAGGCTGCCGGAATGCTCCGGCGTCTGGACCAGCTCGTCGCCTCGCTGCGGGTCCGGGATCGCCGCGCTGTTCCGGCAATCCGCGCTCGGGCTGGCGAGACATGTGTCGGAGACGCTCTGCAGCACCTTGCTGTCGAGATAGGTGTAGTTGGCGAAGATCGTCCAACCCTCGGCGATCGTTCCGGTCAGCCCCAGCGCCACGCCATCGACGCGCGAGCGCCCGTCGAGCACCTGCAGCCCGGCCGGCTGCGCCGGGTCGTTGGAGGGCACGCGGAAATTGGTCCGCTCGTTGCGGAACAGCGCCGCCGTGGCCTGCACTCCGTGCAGCAGGTCGGCCTTGACGCCCACTTCGTAGGTGCGGGCCTTTTCGGGCGCGACGTCGCAGAAATTGACGAAGTTCGCGCCCGATCCGCTGCTGCAGCCGAGCCGCACCGTCGCCGATGACGGCGTCTTCGAATTGCCGAAGGCGGCATACAGGCTGACCGTCTCGACCGGCTTGAACACCGCGCCGAGGCGATAGGAAAAGAGGTTCTCGCGGCTCCGCTGCACGGCCAGCTCCGCGGGGGTCGGCACCCGGTCGCCGGGCGCGTGGAAGGGCAGCGGAATCGGCCGGAACTGCGCCCGGTCCTGCTCGTAGCGGACGGCGCCGTTCAGCTCGAACCGCCCGATCTCGAGATTGTCGAACAGATAGACGGCTCGATTGCGGCTTTCGCTCTTCGACTGCGCGGTGACGGTATAATTGATCGGGCCGGAATAGACCGTCACCGGATCGATGACCCGCTCGATCGGCAGCGTCACGGCGGACCCGTCGGGGTTCCGCGGCAGCGACGCGGTCTCGATCCGATAATCCTCCCAGGTGAAGGAGGCGCCGACCACCAGCGTGTTGCGCAGCCCGCCCTTCTCGCCCGCCACCCAGCGCAGGTCGGTCTGGTTGTAGAGCAGCTGGTTTTCCTGATCGCGCACCAGCCCGCGCGGGCCGGACGGCTGCCAGAAGCCGGGTGCCAGCCCCGCCGGACACGCCGCGCCGACCGCGTCGTTCGCGCTCGCCGACACCGGCTGCCGCCCGGTTTCGGCCAGGCAGAAAGTCCCCTGCGGCGCGCTGGTCTGGCTGTATTGCTTCACCCGCTGCCAGCGCGTCAGGTTCCGCACCTCGGCGCCGCCGCCGAAATCGTGGCGGAACGTCGCCGTCAGCCGATCGACCCGGATGTCCTGCTCGTCCAGGTTGCGATAGCCGTAATAGTCGCTCGGGCTGGTCCCCGGCAGCGGCCCGTCGTTCAGCTGGTTCCTGAAATAAGGCACGCCATAGATCGGCGTGTTGTCATCCTGCTGGTGCAGATAGGCGAGGGTCAGGCTGGTCGGGCCGTCCATGCCGATCGTCGCCGACGGCGCGATGCCCCAGCGCCGGTACCGCTCCACGTCGCGGCCCGGCACGTCGTTGCGGTGGGCCATCGCGTTCAGCCGGACCGCGATCAGGTCGCTCGCCCGCCAGTTCGAATCCACCGTCGCGCGGTAATAATCGTCGGTGCCGGCGCTGCCCTGCACGATCGTCAGGTCGTTCGGCTGCGGCGCCTTGGACACGAGGTTGATCGTGCCGCCGACCGATCCGGCGCCGTTGAATACCGAATTGGCGCCGTTATAGACCTCGACCTGCTGCAGGTTGAAAGGATCGGTGCGGCTGTATTGCGCGCTGTCGCGCACGCCGTCCTGGGTCAGGTCGTTATTGGCCGAAAAGCCGCGCAGGTTGATGCTGTCGCCATAGCCGCCCCCGCCCTCCCCGGCGCCGAAGGTGATGCCTGGGATGGTGGAGAGCGCGTCGCGCAGGCTCAGCAGGTTCTGCTTGCGGATGACCTGGTCGCTGATGACGGTGACGGTCTGCGGCGTGTCGAGCAGCGGCGCAACTGCCTTGGGACTCTCCAGCTCGCCAGACGACGATCCGTTGACGATGATCGCCTGCATGTCGGCGGCGCTCGCCAGCATGACCTGCGCGTCGGCGGCATCGGCTGCCGCGGCTGGCGCGGCTGGCGCGGTCGCCAGAAAGCCGATGCACCCCAAGGCGAGGTAGGCACCGTTTGCGGCGGTGGAATGAGACACGAGCTGAACCCCTTCACGCGCTGTTGCGCTTTGTTGAGGTCGCTATTGCTAATCATTCGCAATAGAGTCAAGTCGCGCGGCGCGAAAAAAGCCTGTCCTACATCGCGCCGGCTATGCTAACTGTTCCCTATATGTTCCCGCTCGCGCCTCTCCTGATCGTTCCACTCGATCAAACGCGCGGGATTGATCGAGCGGATTCTTTCCGCACGCCGAACTTTCCTAACCTTCCGCCGCTCACGCCCGGCCGCCGCCGGCGGCTCGGGCTGGCCGGGGCGCCTCGCTACTTGGGCGCGGTCAGCGACTTGCCGAGCGTCTGGATCGCCATTGCCGATCCCTGAACCCGTTTGGCGCAGCTGGTCATGGTCGGGCCTGCATTCTCGGCAGTGATCGTCGGCGCCTGCGCCTTGAGCGCGGCCGATAGCTGCGCGCCGGACAGGCGTGCGTCGACGCGGCCGAGATAATAATAGGAGGAGAGCACCGCGACCTGGTGCTTGCCCGGGTCCTTTTCCGCTTTCACGAACAGGTTCGCGGCCAGCAGGCACTTCACGTCGTCGCTGGCGGTCTGCGCCGCCGCGGGCGCACTCGTCAAAGCCAGGGCCAGTCCCGCCGCGGCGAACGCATCACGCAATTCCATCGATACTCTCCCGTCCATCGGCAAGGCCAAGCGCTTGCGCCGCCATCCCGTTCCGCGGCTGTAGCGAAACCGCGCTTGCGTGTCGCGCCCGCTCTGGGCAGGAAGGCCGGACCCCCTTCATCAACGGAGTTAAGCTTCATGGATCGTCGCGCATTTCTTCTGTCGGGCGGAGCGGTCGCGGCGATCGGCCTGATGCCGGAGGCGCTGGCGCAGACGGCGCCGGGCGCAGCCGATACGGAGCTGCGCGCGCTGCTCGACCGCTTCTTCTACGACCGGCTGCAGGACAGTCCGGAACAGGCGACCAGCCTCGGCCTCGACAAGGGCGAGCGCGCGGCGCTTCGCGCGCGCCTCAGCGACAATTCGGCCGCCGGCCAGGCGCGCCACCTCGCCCGCACCCGAGCGGAACGCGCGGCGCTCGGCAAGATCGACCGGACCGGCCTCAGCTTTAACGGTCAGGTCGATTACGACGTCGTCCAGTATCAGCTCGATCGCACCATCGCGGGCGCGCGCTTTCCCTATGGCGACGGCTTTTCGCCCTATATCCTCAGCCAGCAGAACGGCGCCTATCAGGACGTTCCGGACTTCCTCGACAACGCGCACCGGGTGACGAACGCCGCCGATGCGGACGCCTATCTGGCGCGCCTGTCGCAGATGGCGAAGGCAGTGGACAACGACACCGACCGCCAGCGCGCCGATACCGCCAAGGGCGTGTTCGCGCCTGACTATATCCTCGACACGACGCTGAAGCTGCTGGGCGATGTGCGCGATGTCGAGCCGACCAAGACGGTGATGGTCGCCTCGTTCGCGAAGAAGCTGGCCGACGCCAAGCTGCCGCCCGCCCGCGCCGCGGAGGCGGAGAAGATCGTGCGCGAGCAGGTCTTCCCCGCGCTCGACCGGCAGCGCGCGCTGGTGCGGGAGCTGCGGGCGAAGGCGACGCACGATGCCGGCGTGTGGCGCCTGCCGGAAGGCGAAGCCTATTACGCGGTCGCTGCCGAGGGCTATACGACCGTGTCGATGACCGGCGACGAGATCCACAAGCTCGGGCTCGAGCAGGTCGCCGAGATCGAGGGCCGCATCGACGCGATCCTGAAGGCCGAGGGGATGAGCCAGGGCACGGTCGGCGAGCGGCTGGTTGCGCTCAACAAGCGGCCGGACCAGCTCTACCCGAACACCGACGAAGGCAAGGAAGCGCTGCTGAACCAGCTCCGCGCCCAGGTCGCGGCGATGTACAAGCGGCTGCCGGAAGCGTTCGCGACGCTGCCCAAGGCGCCGGTCGAGGTGCGCCGCGTGCCGCCGTCGATCCAGGCGGGCGCGCCGGGCGGCTATTACCAGAACGCCACGCTCGACGGCTCGCGGCCCGGCATCTATTTCATCAACCTGCGCGACACGTTCGACCGGCCCAAATTCGGCCTCGCCACCCTGTCGCACCATGAGGCGGTGCCGGGTCATCACATGCAGGTGATGCTGGCGATGGAATCGACCGAAATCCCGCTGATCCGCCGCCGCGGCTTTTTCTCCGGCTATGGCGAGGGCTGGGCGCTCTACACCGAGCAGCTGGCCGACGAGATGGGCATGTTCGATGGCGATCCGCTGGGCCGCGTCGGCTATCTCCAGTCCTTCCTGTTCCGCGCGACTCGCCTGGTGGTCGACTCCGGCATGCACGTGAAGCGCTGGAGCCGGGAGCAGGCGACCGACTGGTTCATGGCGCATACCGGCATTGCCCGCGGCCGCAGCCAGGGCGAGATCGACCGCTATACGATCCGTCCCGGCCAGGCGTGCAGCTACAAGATCGGACACACCGTCTGGGCCCGCCTGCGCGACGAGACCAGGGCACGGCAGGGCGACCGCTTCGATCTGAAGCAGTTCCACGACGTGCTGAAACTGGGCGCGATGCCGCTCAGCGTGCTGGAGCGGGTGGTACGCGAACGCTACGTGTGACGCGTTCCCCTCCCCAAAAGGGAAGGGAATAGCTTCGCCCGCTTGCAATCGCGTTCCCCATTCCGCAATTGCGAAGGGCTATGGCGCAGAAATGGACTCCCGACAGCTGGCGCCGGCACGAAGCCCGCCAGCTCCCGACCTATCCCGACGCGGCGGCGCTGGCCGCCGCCGAGGAGGAGCTGCGCCACTATCCGCCGCTAGTCTTCGCCGGGGAGGCGCGCGAGCTGAAGCGCGACCTGGCCGAGGTTGCGGAGGGCAAGGCGTTCCTGCTCCAGGGCGGCGACTGCGCCGAAAGCTTCGCCGAGTTCCACCCCAACAACATCCGGGACACGTTCCGCGTGATCCTGCAGATGGCGGTGGTCCTCACCTTCGCCTCGAAGCTGCCGGTGGTGAAGGTCGGCCGGATGGCGGGCCAGTTCGCGAAACCGCGCTCGGCCGATACCGAGGAACAGGGCGGCGTCGCCCTCCCCTCCTATCGCGGCGACAATGTCAACGACATCGCATTCACGCCGGAGGCGCGCCGCCCCGACCCGCAGCGAATGGTCAAGGCTTACAGCCAGTCGGCGGCGACGCTGAACCTGCTCCGCGCCTTCGCCCAGGGCGGCTATGCGAACCTGCACCAGGTCCATCGCTGGACCCACGACTTCATGGGCCGCAGCCCTTGGACCCGGAAATATACAGACCTTGCCGACCGCATCGGCGAGGCGCTGGACTTCATGGCCGCCTGCGGCATCAACCCGGACACGGTGCCACAGCTGAAGGGCACGACCTTCTACACCAGCCACGAGGCGCTGCTGCTTCCCTACGAGCAGGCGCTGACCCGGCAGGACAGCCTGACCGGCGATTGGTACGACACGTCGGCGCACTTCCTCTGGATCGGCGACCGCACCCGTTTCGACGGCTCGGCCCATGTCGAGTTCATGCGCGGGATCGGCAATCCGATCGGCATCAAGTGCGGACCGAGCCTCGAGCCCGACGCGCTGCTGCGCCTGCTCGACGCGCTCAATCCGGCGCGCGAGGCCGGGCGCGTCACGCTGATCAGCCGCTACGGCTATGACAAGATCGAGGCGGGCCTACCGCCGCTGGTCCGCGCCGTGCGCCGCGAAGGCCATCCGGTCGTCTGGAGCTGCGACCCGATGCACGGCAACGTCGTCAAGGCCGCCAACGGCTACAAGACGCGGCCGTTCGAGCGGATCCTGGCGGAAGTGCGCGGCTTCTTCGCCGTCCACCGCGCCGAAGGCAGCTTCGGCGGCGGCATCCATTGCGAGATGACCGGCCAGAACGTGACCGAATGCACCGGCGGCGCGGTCGCCGTGACCGAGCAGGCGCTGGCCGACCGCTACCACACCCATTGCGACCCGCGTCTCAATGCGGCGCAGAGCTTGGAGCTGGCCTTCCTGCTCGCCGAAATGCTGAACCAGGAACTGGCCGAGCGGCGCAAGGCCGCGGCCTGACGGTCAGGCGGCGCTGGGCGGCGGGGGCTCCGGCCCTCTCTCGTCCCGGACCGGCAGCGGCCGGCGAGGGAACGGGATCACGCGTGCCGGCCGCCGCGGCTCCGGTCGCTGTGCTCGGTCGTCATCGGCCATCGGCTTCTCCATTCTCGACCGCCAGCACTTCCAGGGTTGCGAGACGGCCGTCGTCGCCCGGCCAGAGCACGGCCTGCCCCGCCTCCAGCCCGATCAGCCCGGCGCCGAGCAGGCTGGTCACGTCCAGCCCCTCGCATCCGGTCGCGGACGGGTGGCAGAGCCGGGCCTGGCCCGCCGCTCCCCGGCCGTGCCGATAGGCGACGCGGCTTTCGAGCCGGGCGACCCGCGGCGGCAGCCCGGGACGATCGGTGACCCGCGCCAGCCGCACCTTCTTCAGCAGCAGGTGCGCGGCGACATCGTCCTCGGCCGAGAGGGCAAGCGCGATCAGGCAGTGCCGCTCGCATTCAGCCAGGTGGAACGGCGTGTCCTTGTGCAGGGCCGCCCAGAGCTCGGCCTGGCCATGCGCGGCGAGCGCAACGCTCTCCAGCATCGCAACTCTCCTCTCAACAAGGCCGGGGCCTGAGGCCGCGGCGGATCGGGACGCGGCGGCGCGTCTTGCGCCCGGTTCGCGTCACTTGCCCCATCAGCCCGCGGACGCGCGGGAACACGCGCCCTTCCAGCGCGCCGAAATCGGGGTCCGAGGCGAAGAAGCGAAAGCCGCCCTCGCCACGCACGGCGACGCCCACGGGCCGACGCTCGAACTCGACCAGGAAACGATCTGACACATTGCCTCCATCACCACGCCCTCGGGGAGACGGCGGCACCGGGCCGCCCGTCGGGCTCCGCGAGGGAAAAGAGCGACCCGATCGGGCCGCATCACGGCGAGCCTTGGCCCGCCCGGCGATCGACCCCGGGCCGCGTCCGGCTCAGCGCGCCGCGCGGCCCGGGGCAGGCAGGCGTGCCGTGCTGCTCCCGGCATGCAATTCGTTGCGAAAAGGGCAGAAATTGCGGGTCATCGTTGATCCAACATGGCTGCTTCCCGGGGGAAGTCAAGCAGCCGGCCGGGAGCCGAAATGCCGCCGGCGAGTTGCTCTTGCCATGAAGCCTCTCGCCCCGCTTTTGCTGGCCGTTCTGGCCGCCTGCAGCGCCCCCGCGCCCTCCGAACAGAACGAAGCCGATCCGCTCGCCGCGCTGGCTTCGCCGGCCGCCAGCCCGACACCACCATCGAGCCCGACGCCCGCCGCTCAGCCGGTGCCCCTCCCCGAAGGCGCGATCGACAAGGACAGCGCGCAAGGCGCCGCCCAGGTCGTCCAGACCTATTTCGCGCTGATCGAGTCCGGCCGCTACGACCAGGCCTTGGCGCTCTGGTCCGATGGCGGGCGCGCCAGCGGCATGGCCGCGGACGCATTCGCCCGAAGCTTCGCCAAATATGCCGAATATCATGCCGAGACCGGCGCGCCGGGCCGCATCGAAGGCGCTGCCGGCTCGCTCTATGTCGACGTGCCGGTGGTCGCCTATGGCCGGCTCAAGTCGGGCGAGCCGTTCCGGATGAAAGGGCCGGTGACGCTGCGCCGCTGCAACGACGTGCCCGGCTGCACCGCAGAGCAGCGCGCATGGCACATCGCCTCGACCGGATTGAAACCGGCCCCGAACGAGTGACGCCGCTCAGTGCTGCGCGGCGCTGCTGATTCCACCCTCTTCGGTGAACTCGATGCGGATGCGCACCCAGGCGCCGATCACCGGCTTGCCGTCGATCCGCGGCGGGCGGACCAGGAATTGCCACGCGGCCTGCCGGATTGCCCGCGCGAGGCCCGAGCCTGGCGGAGAGTCGCCGAGCGTCCGGCAATTGTCGACATGGTAGCGTTCGACCGTCTGGCAGGCGATCATGGCCCAGCCAACGACGCGGCCCGGCGGCAGATAATAGGAAAGTTCCGCCGAAGTCGGTTCGCGATACCATTCGGCGGCGTAGAGGCGGGCGCCGCCTGGACCTTCGCCGGGTCCATAGGCAGCGGCACTGTCGCGACCTTGATCCGCGGCCGCGGTATCGGTCGCGCTCGAGCGTACCTGGCGAAGATCGAAATGCTCCAACCCCGGGACGAGGTACGGCATTGCCGGTGCAGGCAGCGGGGGCGGCTTCTCGGGCGACGCAGGCGGCGCCTTGCCGGCGCGCTTTACCTCGCCGGCGGCGCGCCGGGGCCGCTCCCCCTTCGGCAGATCGGGCGAGAGCTGGAACGTGATCGGGCCGATCTCCTGCCTGCGGCGCACCCAGTCCGGCGGCGACAACTTCAGCAGCATCAGCAACAGCAGCAGGTGGACGAGCAGCGTCAGCAGGAGCGCAGGCGCGCGCCGTCGATCAAGCGAGCGATCCGGGGCCGGCGGAAAGGCATACGCGGAACGCATCGCGCCTCTCGCCTAGCCGAGCCGCGACGGTGCGACAACCGGACGGCTTTCGTTCATCCGCGCTTCATCGCGCGGGGCACAGGCCTTGGCGCGTGACCCAGTTTCTCCCCGCGCTCGCGCTCGCCCTGATCGCCACCGCCGCATCGGCCCAGACCGCGGAACCGTTCGATTCCTCCCAGGTCCGTCGCCTCTCTCCGGAGGAGAAGGAGCGCATCCTCGCCGACAACGAGCGCCGCGCGAAGGAGGCGGAGTTCGACGCCGCCCTCGGCAACGCAAACCCGCGCCCGAGCGGCATCCACGGCGAGATCGGCGGAGTGATCGGCACCGGCGGCACGCGCGGCATCTTCGGCACCGCACTCGTCCCGCTCGGCGACAGCGGCTCGGCGATCTTCTCGTTCGAGGACTTCCGCACCGGCACGCTCGACCGCCCTAACGCAAGGCGCCGCGCCGCGCCCAAATGAAAAGCGGGGGCCGTAGCCCCCGCCTGATTTGGTGCAGTTCAGACTGCTTGTTAACAGCCGGCCTGCGATTTCTGAGGCGCACAGGTTCGTTCGGCCGGCCGCGATTGTCAATACGCCGTGCGTTCACACCAACGCGCCCACGCGATTTGCCTCGCGTGCGGTTTGGGGCTAATTGCCCTGCCTTTTCGGCACCGAAACGAAAGCAATGCTTACCCTTCGCCCAACCCGACGCAAGCTGCTCGGCCTGCTTGGCGCAGCGCCGATCGCGGCGACGGCCAAGCCGGCCCGGGCCGCGCGGCCACCGGTGCTGCTGCTCAAGACGCGCGTGAATGGCGAATGCTATTACGACGCGGCGCTGGCTATCGGCGGCTTGGCAGTGGGCGATCCCGTCCAGCTTCGGCGCGAGCCGACCAATCGCTATGACAGCCGTGCAATCGAGGTGCTCGACCGAAAAGGTCGTAAGCTCGGCTACATTGCGCGCGTCGACAACTCCGCGGCTGCGCGTCTGATCGACGCTGGCGAGGCACTCCGCGCGACCGTCGCTCGGCTGGACAAGCCGTCGCTCGATATCCGTATCGACGTGGAATGGCTGCCGGGCTGAAAACCCGCGCTTGGTAATGGCAGACCCCGGACTGCGGTTCGACCGAATCGGCGACTTTGCCGATTGCCTCCGCCTCCCTTCGCTGCAAACATGAGCGTGAGGGGGTAAGCACATGAGGAGGCTTGGACTCGATATCGGCACCAACAGCATCGGCTGGTGCCTGATCGAAGACGACGCGCGGATCGTCGACATCGGCGTCCGCATCTTCAGCGACGGGCGCGATCCGAAGTCCGGCGCTTCGCTCGCGGTCGACCGTCGGGCGGCGCGAGCCATGCGGCGGCGGCGGGATCGGTATCTCGGGCGGCGCGCGGCCTTCCTGAAGGCACTGAAGCGCCACGGCCTGATGCCGGCGGACGAGAGCGCGGCGAAGTTGCTCGCCGATCGCGACCCCTATGAGCTCCGCGCCCGCGCGCTCTACGAGCGGCTGGAGCCGTACGAGATCGGGCGCGCGCTGTTTCACCTGAACCAGCGCCGCGGGTTCAAATCGAACCGCAAAGCGGAGCGCAAGACCAAGGATGCCGAGGACGGCAAGATCGCCAGCGGAGCGAAGGCGCTCGACCAGGCCATGGCCGAAGAGGGCGCCGAAACGCTGGGCCAGTTTCTCGCCGGCCGCGACACCAAGCGTGTTCGCATGGGCAGCGATGCGCAGGGCTATGATTTCTATCCGCAGCGCCGGCATGTCGGATATGAGTTCGAGACAATCTGGGAGCGTCAGAAGCCGCACCACCCGGCCCTGCTCACCGACGAAGCGCACAAGCAACTCCACGACACCCTGTTCTTCCAGCGACCGCTGAAGGAACAGGAAGTCGGCGTCTGCACCTTCGTGCACAACGAACGCCGGCTACCGAAGGCACATCCGCTGTTCCAGGAACGCCGCCTCTACGAAGAGGTCAACCAGCTGGAGATCACCACGCCCGGTGCGCCCAATCGCAAGCTGAGGATGGGCGAACGCGACGCGCTGATCCTCGAACTGCGCAGCCGCAGGGAACGGAGCTTCGATGCGCTTGCCAAGCGGCTGAAGCTGGAGCCGGGGCAGAGCTTCAACAAGGCGAGCGAGAGCCGAACCGATCTGAAGGGCGATGAAGTCTATGCCGTGATGGCGGACAAGAAGCGCTTCGGCGGTCGCTGGCCGCACCTCGACCGCGACCGACAATGGTCGATCATCGAGCGGATCATCGACGAGGAAGACCCGGACAAGCTCCACGCTTTCCTGACCGGCGAATGCGGACTGACGCACGACCAAGCCGTCGCAACTGCCAGGGCGCCGCTACCGGAGCTTTACGGGCGGCTCGGCCCAACCGCCACCGCACGGATTCTGGATGAGCTGAAGAAAGGCGTCGTCACCTATGACGAGGCGGTGAAGCGGGCCGGATGGCATCATTCCGACGATCGCACCGGCGAAATCCTGCCCCAGCTCCCCTATTATGGCGAGCTGCTGACCCGCGAGATTCCGCCCGGCACGCAGGACCCGAACGACCCGCCCGAACAGCGCTGGGGCAAGATCACCAACCCCACCGTCCATATCGGCCTCCGCCAGCTCGAAAAGCTGGTGAACGCGATCATCAAGGTCTACGGCCGCCCGGACCAGATCGTTGTCGAACTCGCCCGCGAACTGAAGCTGAACGAGAAGGACAAGGAAGAGCATAACCGCCGCATCCGCCGAGACACCGCGGCGGCGCAGCTCCGCTCCTCCAAGCTGCAGAGCGAAGGCATCCCTGACACGGGCGCCAACCGCATGCTGCTGCGCATGTGGGAAGAGCTGAACCCGAACGAAGTGCTCGACCGCCGCTGCCCCTATTGCGGCGAGCAGGTAGGCATGCGGATGCTGTTCACCGGCGAGGCGGATATCGACCACATCATTCCCTATTCCCGCTCGCTCGACGACAGCACCGGCAACAAGGTGGTCGCGCATCGCAACTGCAACCGCGTCAAGGGCAACCGTACGCCTTACGAGAAATGGGGCCACGATCCCGGCCGATGGGAGATCATCTCCACTCAGGTCGCGCGGCTGCACAAATCGAAGCAATGGCGCTTCGGGCCGGACGCAATGGCGCGGGTGGAAAAGGATGGCGGCTTCATCGCCCGCCAGCTCACCGACACGCAATATCTGTCGCGACTGGCTGGGCGTTATCTGTCCAGCCTCTATCCGACCAAGGACGACGGCAGCGTCTATGTGATCCCCGGCCGGATGACGGCCATGCTGCGCCGCCTTTGGGGACTCAACAGCCTGTTGCCGGACCATAACTTCGTCGAGAACCAGCATAGCAACGCGCCGAAGAATCGGCTCGATCATCGCCACCATGCGATCGACGCAGCAGTGGTGGCAGTCACGACGCGCGGCCTGCTGCAGGAAATCGCCCACGTGGCCGGCAGGGCCGAGGACAAGGACCTCGATCGCCTGTTCGAGGACTTGCCGCAGCCGTGGGACGGCTTCCGCGAAGAACTTGGGGAACGCCTCGCCCGCGTGACCGTCAGCCATAAGCCCGATCACGGACGCAAAGGCGTGCCGCCCAAGGATCGCGATGTGACGGCCGGCCGGCTCCACAACGACACCGCCTATGGCCTGACTGGCGATGTTGCGACCGACGGGAGGACACCGATCGTCGTGCACCGCGTCCCATTGATGAGCATCAAGCCCGCCGATATCTCCGATCCGGATCGGATTCCCGATCCCACCCTTCGCGCAGCACTGCATCGGGCCACCGATGGTCTGAGCGGCAAGGCCTATGAAGCGGCCCTCGCTGGCTTCGCGAAAACCCATCCGCAATTCGCCGGCATCCGTCGCGTTCGCGTTCGCGAACCTCTTAACGTGATCCGGATCCACGATAGGAACGGCAAGCCGTACAAGGCCTACAAAGGCGATGCGAATGCCCGCTACGATGTCTGGCAAATGCCGAACGGCAAGTGGATGCACGACATCGTCTCGATGTTCGACGCGCATCAGCGGCCGCATGAGCTCACGGAAGAGGAGAAGGCGGCAGGCAAAAAGGTGCAACCGAAGCGACCGCATCCTGCCGCCAAGAAGGTCTTGAGCCTTCGTCAGAACGATATGCTTGCGATCGAGCGTAACGGCGGCGCGCCGGAGATCGTGCGCGTGGTCAAGTTCTCGACCATCGGAGCGATCGCACTGGCCCTCCACCAGGAAGGCGGCGCGCTCAAGGCCCGCGATGCCGCCCCATCAGAGGTGGACCCGTTCAAATATATCTATTCCTCTGGCGGCGGACTGAAGAACCTGAAAGCCCGTCAAGTGCGGATTGATCCATTAGGGAGGATTTTCGATCCCGGCCCGCGCTGACAAAGGGCGCTGATTTCCATAGCTTCCCCAGAAGGGGGAGCATGGACCGCATCGTCGACATCGCCACCGACGGCCGGCATCTGGCGCTGTTTCGCGGCTTCATGGTTGTGAAGCAGGACGGCGAGGAAATCGGCCGCGTCGCGCTCGACGATATCCACGCGCTGATCGTCCACGCGCACGGCACCACCTGGAGCGCGAACCTGGTCGCCGCCCTCGCCGAGCGCGGCGCGCCAATCGTCTTTTGCGGCACGAACCACAGCCCGGTCGCGGTTACGCTGCCGCTGGAAGGGCACCATGCGCAGGGCGCCCGAATCCAGGCGCAGTGGAACGCCTCGCGCCCGCTCGCCAAGCAGTTGTGGCGGCTGGTGGTGGTCGCGAAGGTCCGAACCCAGGCGTCGCTGCTGGAAGCGCGCGGCGTGCGCGAGGCCGAGGCGCTGCAATTCCTCGCCCGCCGCGTCCGCTCCGGCGACCCGGACAATATCGAGGCGCAGGCCGCGAAGCGCTATTGGCCGCTGCTGATGGGGCGGGATTTCCGGCGCGATCGCGACCAGGACGGCGCGAACGCCCTGCTGAACTATGGCTATGCCGTCATGCGCGCGTCCGTCGCTCGCGCCGTCGTCGCGGCCGGTCTGCACCCGACGATCGGCGTTCACCACGCCAATCGCGGCAACGCCTTCGCGCTCGCGGACGACCTGGTCGAGCCGTTTCGGCCGCTGGTCGACGCGCTGGTTTGCGGCATGGTGCAGGACGGCGTGACGGCCCTCGATCCCGCCGCCAAGCGCCGTTTCGCGCGCCTGATCGCTTTCGATCTGCGCGTCGAGGGCGAGGCCTCGCCCGTCTCCATGGCGGCGGCACGACTCGCCCAGTCGCTCGCCCGCAGCTTCGAAACCGGCGCGCCCGCGCTGGCACTGTTCGACCCGCCAAGCCCGATCGAATGGGGGAGCCTCCCGCGCTCGACCCTGGCCGAGGCCGCATGAATGCCCGGCCGGCCAGCTATCTCAGCGGGTACCGGCTGATGTGGATTTTCGTGATGTTCGACCTGCCGGTCGGCACCAAGAAACAGATGCGGGAAGCCACCAAATTCCGTGAGTTCCTGCTCGACGAGGGCTTCGAAATGAGCCAGTTTTCCGTCTATGCCCGCTTCTGCAACGGCCAGGACAGCTTTCAGGCGCACCTCAAGCGCATCGAACGCAACCTACCCGAAAAGGGCGACATCCACGTCCTCACCTTCACCGACCGGCAGTATGAGAATATCGTCCGATTCTCGAGCCAGCGCCGCAGGAAGCAGCGCAAAAACCCTGATCAGCTGGCGATGTTTTGAAATGGGGGGGCATTTTTGCTGGACCGGATGTGTCGCTTTGTCATTCCAGAAGAACGACTTAGCGACACACCCGGCCTAGCAGCTCAGAAATCGCAGGCCAACCGCAACCGTAGGTGGCCGTTCCCATCGCTCCCCAAAGGCCTAGCAGCTCAGAAATCGCAGGCCAACCGCAACGCAATCGAGGTCGCCCGCGTCGAGGTCGAGGGCCTAGCAGCTCAGAAATCGCAGGCCAACCGCAACGGCTCGAGCGATGACGAGAAATCGCCATCGGGCCTAGCAGCTCAGAAATCGCAGGCCAACCGCAACTGCCGCAGCCGTCGTGGCTGCGCTGGCTCTGGCCTAGCAGCTCAGAAATCGCAGGCCAACCGCAACCCGGCGGAGAAGAAGACGCGCCCTCGCAGGGGCCTAGCAGCTCAGAAATCGCAGGCCAACCGCAACACAGGCATCTGGCACGCGAAGCGCGGGAAGGGCCTAGCAGCTCAGAAATCGCAGGCCAACCGCAACCGCCCGCCGCACTGGCAATCGCCGACCTGCGGCCTAGCAGCTCAGAAATCGCAGGCCAACCGCAACTCGCCGTGGGTATAGTCGTACACCTCGATCGGCCTAGCAGCTCAGAAATCGCAGGCCAACCGCAACGATTGGCTGGTTGACGCCTTCCGCGACGACGGCCTAGCAGCTCAGAAATCGCAGGCCAACCGCAACCGATACGCTCGGCAGCATGCCCGACCCGATGGCCTAGCAGCTCAGAAATCGCAGGCCAACCGCAACGTGCGCGTCTCACGGCTCTGGTCCACATAGGCCTAGCAGCCCAGAAATCGCAGGCCAACCGCAACGGGTTCTTCGGCCCGGGCGAGCCGGGACGAAGAACCCGTGGCGCTGCCGCGCCGGCTCGGCATGGGCTTGGTCGCCGCTTCGGGTCAGCCGAGGATTGCCGTGAGCATCGCTGCCAGATCGGCGTGGCGGAAGGGCTTTGCGAGGCGGGGCAGGTCGGCGTCGATGCCGCCCGCGTCGGCATAGCCGGAAATGATCAGCACCGGGGTGCCTGCACCGCGCGCGCGGATCGTCCGTGCGAGTTCGGCGCCCGTCATGCCCGGCATCAGGTGATCGGTGACGACCAGATCGACGGCAAGGCCGCCGGCCAGGCGCGCCGCCGCTTCGTCGGCCGATTCCAGCGCGATGACGGTAAATCCCAGATCCTCCAGCATCTCGGCGGTCGAAGCGCGGACGAGCGGCTCGTCGTCGACCAGCAGCGCGGTGCCGGCGCCCGCTATCGCGCGCGGCGACTGGGCCTGCGCGGCCGCAGCCGGAAGAGCCGCCGCGCAGGGCAGCCAAAGCTGCACCTCCGTGCCCTGCCCGGGCGCGCTCCTCAGCCGCAGGGCGCCGCCCAACTGCGCGGCGAGCCCGTGCACCATTGACAGGCCAAGGCCGGTGCCGCGCCCGATCCCCTTGGTCGAGAAGAAGGGCTCGATCGCGCGCGCGGCCACCGCTTCGTCCATGCCGCAACCGGTGTCCGCGACCGACAGACGCACATAATTGCCGGGCGCGAGGTCCTCCGCCTCCTCACCCGCCTGCTCGACCGCGGCGGCGATGCGGAGAGTGCCGCCGTCCGGCATCGCGTCGCGCGCGTTCACGCTCAGGTTCAGCAGCGCCATCTCGACCTGGTTCGGATCGGCCAGGCACGGCGGCAGGCCGGCGGGAACGTCCAGCTCGAGCCGGATGCGCGGGCCCACGGTCGATCCGATCAGCTCGGCCATGCCTTCGATCAGCCGCCCGGCATCGACGGGCGCCGGCTGCAGCGGCTGGCGGCGCGCAAAGGCAAGCAGGCGCTGCACCAGCGTCTTCGCGCGCTCCGCCGCCTGCAAGGCCGACGCGACCGTCTGCTGCGCGCGCGGGTCGCCGATGCCGCGGCGCTGCATCAGGTCGAGGCCGCCGATGATCGGCGACAGAAGATTGTTGAAATCATGGGCGACGCCGCCGGTCAGCTGGCCCATTGCCTCAACCTTCTGCGCCTGCCGCAGCGCCTCCTCAGTGCGCTTGCGGCCGGTCACGTCGACGATCGCGGCCATGGTCCGGACGAACCGGCCCTCACTGTCATGCCATGGCCGCGAGGAGACGAGCACATCCGCGATCTCACCGTCGCGCTTGACGACGCGGTATTCGGAATCCCTGACCTCGCGTCCCGCCAGCAGGGCCGCCCAATCATGCTCCAGGAATCGCTCGCCGCTGCCTGGCGCCGCGAAATCGAGCGAGGGGCGGCCGATCACCTGGTCGCGGCTGTCGAAGCCCATGAACTCCAACCATCGGTCGGAAACGCTGACGAGCCGCCCCTCGGCATCCTGCGACTGCAGGATCGTCGGCGTCTTGTTGTACAGGGCTTCCAGCTCGGCGGTGCGTTCGGCGACCTGTCGCTGCAACGCCAGCTCGGCTTCCTTGGCGATGGTGATATCGAAAGCCACGCCGATAAAGCCGGTATGTTCGCCGGCGGTGCCCCAGCGCGGCTGGGAATAGGAGCGGATCCAGCAATAGTCCCCGTCGGCCTTACGGTAGCGTGCCTCCAGCGCGAACGGCTGAAGGGCAGCCTCCTTCTCCACCTGCTCCTTGAGGATCCGGCCGATATCGTCGGGGTGGATGATGCCGCGCCAGTCGAATACGAGCGCATCCTCATAGCTCACGCCCAGAAAATCGACATAGGCTCGGTTGACGAACCAGCGCGTGCGATCGATCGACGTGACCCACATCGGCACCGGCGCGGAATCGGCGATCAGGCGGAACCGCGCTTCGCTCTCGCGCACCGTGCGCTCGGCACGCCGGCCTTCGGTCACGTCGTTGAACACGATCGCGATGCCGCCGCCCGGCAGCGGCGATGCCGTCAGGGACACGTCACGGTCGGGAAAGGCAGTTGATTCCGCTTCGAAGGATATTGTCTCGCCTGCCGCGGCGCGACGGAAGTTCGTCTCAAATGCGGTGCCCGCGACGGTCGGGATCGCATCCCAGAACAGGCGCCCGAGCATCTCGGCGCGGTCGCAGGCGAAGAACGCCTCGGCGGCGCGATTGAAGCTTCGGATGCGCCAGTCGCGATCGACGATGCAATAGCCTTCGGGAACGGCATCGAGGATCGCGTCCAGCCGGATGCCGGAGGCGTCCTCGCCGCCAATCGCGCTGTCGCCACCCCGGTGCATGTGCTTCACCTAACCCGCTTTTCCGATGGGAGTAAGCCGCTTGTGCGGCTAACGGCGCTGCATGTCCCGCGCTTCCGGCGGGATGCGGACGGTCAGCTGGTCGAGCAGTTCGGTCAGGTAGATCTGGCAAGCGAGCCGGCTGTGCCGGGTGGCGCCCGCGGCAAGGTCCAGCATGTCCTCCTCCGGCTCGGATGCGGGCGGCAGCTTCGCGAAATCGGCCGCGTCGACGATCACGTGGCAGGTCGAACAGGCCATCTGGCCTTCGCACGTGCCTTCGAGCGGCTGGCCATCGGCCTGGGCGACATCGAGCAGCCGCTCGCCCGGCGCGGCATCGACCTCGCGGACGGTCGCCCCGTCTGCGCTCACGAACCGGACCCGCGTCACGCGGCCTTCAGCCCCTGTGCGGCTGCCGCTTCCAGGACCAGGTCGAGCGCGCGGTCCAGTTCATCCTCGGTCGTATAGCGGCCAAAGCCGAGGCGGATGCTCGACCGCGCCTCGGCATCCGACAAGTCGATCGCCTTCAGTACATGGCTGGGGCGACCGGAGCCGCTGGCGCAGGCCGAACCGGCCGAGAAGGCGACGGTGCGCACGTCGGAGATCAGGCGCGCCGCGTCGAGGCCATCGGCGCGGACGTTCAGATTGCCGCGGTAGCGATGCTCGGTCGAACCGTTGATCGTCCAGCCGCGCAGCTTCGCGGTGCCAAGGGACCAGAGCCGATCGATATGCGCGGCATCCTGATCGTACCGCTTTTGCGCAAGCGCGGCTGCCGCGCCGAAGCCCGAGCACAGCGCCGAGCTGAGCGTCCCCGATCGGATGCCCGCTTCCTGCGCGCCGCCGTGCATCAGCGGCTCCAGCGCGACGCCATCGCGCACCCACAGGGCACCGATGCCTTTCGGACCGAACAGCTTGTGAGCCGAAACCGCGATCAGGTCGGCATCCGGCAAGGCCGTTCGCCCGAGCCCCTGCACCGCGTCACAGAAGAACAGCGCCCCTGCCTCGCGCGCGATGCGGCCGATCTCGGCCACCGGCTGGATCACGCCGATCTCGTTGTTGACCAGCATCGCCGCCACGATCGCGGTGCGGTCGTCGACCGACTGACGCACGCTATCCAGGTCCACCAGCCCCTCGCGGCCGACCGGCAGCACCTCCGCTTCGAAGCCGTGGCTGCCCAGCCAGAGCACCGTATCGAGCACGCAGGCGTGCTCGGTCGCGAGCGTGACGATCTTGCGGCGGGCGGCGGGTGCGGCCCAGGCGGCGCCTTTCAGCGCGAGGTTGGCGGCTTCGGTCGCGCCGGAGGTGAAGACAACATGCCCTTGCCGAAGCCCCAGCAATGACGAAAGCTGATCGCGAGCCACCGCGACCGCCGCCTTCGCTTCCCGGCCCATCCGGTGGGGCGAATGGGGATTGCCGAACTTCTCGTCCAGCCAGGGCTCCATCGCGGCGCGGGCTTCGGGCGCGAGCGGGGTGGTCGCCTGATAGTCCAGATAGATCGGGGTCATCAGGCTGCCCGGCTGCGGGCACTTTCCGCGATCCGTTTCCAGGCCTCCACGAAGCGGTAGATGTCGGCGCGGCTCGTCTCCGGGCCGAAGCTGGCGCGGATCACCTGCCCTGCCTCTGCCTCGCCCCAGCCCATGGCGGAAAGAACGTGGCTGGTCTTCAGCGTCCCGGACGAGCAGGCGCTGCCGGCCGAGATCGCGATGCCGGCGAGGTCGAGCTGGATCAGCTGCGCCGACGCAGCGACGCCCGGCATCCGATAGGCGCCGATCGTGGCCAGCCGGGGCGAACGCCTGGCCACGACCTCGCCGCCCGCGGCCTCGATCGCGCCGTCAAGGTGCGCGCGCAGGTCGGCGGCGCGGTCGACCCAGCCGCGGCCTTCCTCCAGCGCCGCGGCCATCGCGACGACGCCCGGCAGGTTCTCGGTGCCGGCGCGATAGCCCTTTTCCTGCCCGCCGCTCGCTTCCAGCACGCCCAGATCGCGGACCAGCAGCGCCCCCACACCGGGCGGCCCCCCGAATTTGTGCGCGGAGATCGCGATCAGATCAGCATCGGGCAGCGGCGCCTTGCCGGCGCTCTGGGCGCAATCGGCGAACAACAGGCCCCCCGCCTTGCGGACGATCGGCGCCAGCCGGTCGAGCGGCTGGCAGACGCCGGTTTCGTTGTTGACGGACTGGATCGCGACCAACGGCGCCTTGGCCCCGAGCGCGCCCAACCGGCCGGTGAGCGCATCGGGCAGCACCGTCCCGTCCTGCTGCACCGGCAGGAAGAAGGCGTCGCTGGCGACACGGTGAACCGCCTCGTGCTCGACCGCCGAGACGAGGCGCGCGTCGCACCGGGTCCGGGTCAGCGCGATGCGGATCGCTTCGCTGGCGCCGCTGGTCAGGATGATGTCTCCCTCCCAGCCGAGCGCCTTGGCGATCCGGGCGCGGGCATCCTCCAGCATCGCCCGCGCCGCCCGTCCTTCGGCATGGGGGGACGACGGATTGGCCCAGCGCGCGATCGCCGCGCGCATCGCCTCGCGTGCGGCAAGCACCATCGGCGTGGTCGCGGCGTGGTCGAGATAGAGACGCTGGCTCAACTGTTGCGGACTCGTTTGCGAAATTGCGCGGCAATCCTATATAGCGCCGCAACTCAGCGCCACCTTTCCGGGCGCATTTTCGATCAAGGTGCTATGCCCGAAGTGATTTTTCCCGGCCCGGAGGGCCGCCTCGAGGGTCGTTTCGCTCCCCCGCCCCGCCCCCGCGCGCCGGTCGCGATGATCCTGCACCCGCATCCGCAGGCGATGGGGACGATGAACAACCGCATCGTGCAGGCGCTGTACCAGACCTTCGCGCGTCGCGGCTTCGCGACCCTGCGGTTCAATTTCCGCGGCGTCGGCAAGAGCCAGGGCACGTTCGACAACGGCGTCGGCGAGCTGTCGGACGCCGCCGCCGCGCTCGACTGGGTGCAGAGCTTCCATCCCGAGGCGCAGCAGACCTGGGTCGCCGGCGTCAGCTTCGGCGCGTGGATCGGCATGCAGCTTCTGATGCGGCGGCCCGAGGTGCGCGGCTTCATCTCGATCGCGCCGCCGGCGAACATGTACGATTTCAGCTTCCTCGCGCCCTGCCCAGCCTCCGGCATCATCGTGCAGGGCGAGGCCGACGAAGTGGTGACGCCGTCGGCCGTGCAGAAGCTGGTCGACAAGCTACGCACGCAGAAGCACATCACCATCCACCACGACACCATCCCGGGCGCGAACCACTTCTTCGAACATGAGATGCCGCAGCTGATGGGCAGCGTGGACCGGTATCTCGACTTCCGGCTGGATCCGAGCTGCCCGATCCGGTGAGCCTGCGGGGAGGCGCGTCATGGCCGATCGCGAAAAGCTGCTGCTGGACCTGTTCACCGAGATCGCGGTGGTCGAGCACCTGGTGCGCAACCATCTCGGCACGATCGAGGTCTCCGGCCTGACCGCCGGCCAGTTCGGCGCGCTCAATTACTTCATCCGCAACAACCGCCAGCAGGAGCGCAAGTCGATCCTCGCTTGGATGTTCCAGGTCACGGTCGAGGAGATGGACGTGCATCTGGGCGCGCTGGAGCAGCTGGGCCTGGTCGGCCGGATCGGCGAAGGCGACGGGCAGATCGTCGGCATCACCGCGGCCGGCCGTTCCGCCCACGCCGCGGCAGTGGCCCGGATGGCGCCGGAGATCGAACCGCTGATGTCCGAGTTCGCCGACGAAGACCTGGCACGGACCGTCGAGGTGCTCCAGGAGATCCGTCGCGTGTTCGACAACCTGCCGGAGCGCGCCGCGGCCTCCGCCTGAGCGGAAGGTTAGGAAGGTTCGGCGTGCGGCAAAAATCCGCTCTATCAATCCAAGCCGATTGATCGATCCGCTCGATCAACAGCGCGTGCGTGCGTCCTGTCGCGAATCCGAACATTCCGGGAACATCGCACATCGGACCCGGTGTAGGACAGCTAAATCGTCCAGATCAGGACGTTGCCGACCAGCACGGCGGTCATCACCAGCATCAGCCAGCCGCGCCGTTCCTTGCGGCGAAGTTGCGCGATGCCGCCGAACGCCAGCGCGACGGCGGCAAGCATCAGGACGGACAATATCCAGGGCGGCGGGCCGGTCATGCAGTCCCGATAGCAACCGCGCGCTTGCGCCGCGAGCCCGCGCGCTTGCGGCCGCGCTCGGTCCAGAAGCTCCAGACCGCGAAGCTGCCGAGCATCGTCAGCGTCAGGCCCGCCAGCGTAATCAGCAGGCGATACAGCGTCCCGCCGATCTTGCCCGAGTGGAGCGGATAGGCCTTGTTGAACCATTGCGCGCCGGTCGGCATGGCAAGCGCGTCGCGAGCCGCGACGATCCGGCCGGTCGCGGGATCGACCCACACGCCGGTGCGGCCGTTGGGCAGCCACTCCGCGCGGCGCTTGAGCCGGATCGAGACGAGATCGCCGGGCTTTTTGGGAAGCGCGATGACGCGCAGCTCCGCATCGGGATAGCGGGCCAGCGCTTCAGGCACGATCCGGCGCCAGTCGAGCGCCGCGCGATCGATCGCGCCGCCTTTGACTTTCGGGGGAGCAAGGGTCGCGGCGACCTCGCCGGGCGGCGAGATCGGGCGCAGCACCAGCTCGGCGAACGGGCGGAACACCATCATCGTGCCGGTCGTCATCGAGAGCAGCAACAGCGGCGCCATCACCATGCCGAGATCGCGGTGGTGAGTGACGATCGCCGGGCGGCTCATCCGCTTTGGGACCAGGCGGAAGCGGAAGGTGCGCCGCGTCCGCCACCAGAGCAGGATGCCGGTCACGACGAAGCCGATCCCGATCAGGCCGGCGATCCCGGCGATCGTCTCGCCGGTCTCGCCACTGAACAGGTAATGATGGAAATCGAACAGCCACAGCTCCGGCCGGCCCCACACCGAGTCCCAGCGCGCAACGACTTGGCCGGCCTGGTCGAAATAGGCGCCGCGCTCACCGAAGTTCACGCGATTGAGGCCGAAGCTGTCGCTCGCGAACAGGACCGAGGCCGGCGCTTCCGCCATCAGGCGCGCGGTCAGGTCACCCAGCGCCGCCGGGTCGGTCACCCGCGCGTCCGCCGCTCCAGGCAGCGTCCAGCGCAGCCAGGCGTCCTTCCACAGCAGGATCGTCCCGCTCAGCCCGAGCAGCGCCAGCAGCAGGCCGATCAGGCCGCCCGTCCAGCGGTGGAGCAGGTCGATCCAGCGCATCAGAAGCGATAATCCCAGCCAAGGGTGAAGGTGCGGCCGCGGCCGGCGAAGAAGCGCGAGCGGTCGCCCGCACGAGTCGTGTCGCTGCTATAGTCGATATATTGCCGGTCGAAGAGGTTCTGGACGGCGAAGGTCAGCTGCCCCAGGCCGGTATCATAGCCCAGATAGGCGTCGGCGACCGCATAGCCTTCGAAGTCATTTTCGGGCACGCGCACCTTCCCCGTGAAGCTGCGGCCGAGATAGAATTGGGTCTGCAGCCGCGCCGTGAACGGCCCGCGCGCATAGCTTGCGGCCAGGTTCAGCCGGTCGGGCGAGATGTTGGCGCCATCGAGATCGGTATCGACGACCCCGTCGGGCGGCGTGTCGCTGTCGTAGCGGCCGTCGATATGCGCATAGCCGGCCGAGACGCGCAGGCCGGGGATCGGCGTCTGCACGCCCAGATTGACCTCAAGCCCCTGGATCTCGACCCGCAGCCGCTGCACGTCGAACACGCCGCCGTTCAGCACCAGCAGCTGGCCCTTGTCGCTGGACGACCAGAAATAGGCGACGCTGGCGTCGAGCGGCCCGCGCTTCGCCTCGACGCCCACTTCGCGGTTGTTGGAGACGATCGGGCTGATGTCGAGGAAATTGTCGATGTCGACGCCGGGCCGATTGATCGAGCGCGTGATCCGGCCGACATCGGGCACGGTATAGCCTTCGGCATAGCTGGCATAAGCGCGAATGCCGGGCGCCGGCTCGACGATCACGCCGCCGTTGAACAGCACGTCGCTGAAACTGGGGCTGCCGCCCGCGACCGCGGTCGATCCGGCCGAATAGAGCGTGGTGAAATCATCGATCGTGATCTTCACATTCTCCCACCGCGCCCCGCCGGCCAGGCGGAGCTTGCCGTCGAACAGCTTCAGGTTGAGCTGCCCGAACGGCGCGAGGCTGCGGAAGTCGGTCGGCGGCACCCAGATGCGGCCGGTCGCGATCAGACGCTGCTCGGTCTTGTCGAACAGCGCGTCGAAGCCGGCGATCGCGGTCAGGCCGGGGATGCCGGGCACTTCGCGTTCATAGCTGATCTTGCCGCCATATTTGCGCGAGCGGTTCTGCGACTGGTCGAACAAAGTGCCGACCGGCGCGATCCGCGGGTCCTGGAAAGTCGCGATCGGGGTCGGATCGCCGCCGAACGTGTCGCGCGAGCGGTTGAAGAAAATCTGCGCGACGAAATTGCCGCCGCCGAGATCGGGATCGGTGAGCGACAGGGATGCGGTCTCGGTCCGGTTGGTGGCGGGCACGCCCGGCGGGTCGCCGCGCACCGCCGTGGTCGGAATGCGCCGCGCGCGATCGGCGCTGTTCGCGACCGCGACATAGTCGCCGTCCCCCTTCAGCTCGAAGCGGCTGAGGATCAGGTCCAGCCGGGCCGTATCGCCGAGCTCATAGCCGAAGCGGCCGAACAGCGAGAGCGCCTTGGAATCCTGGATTTCGCCCTGGGTCGAATCGACGCCGATGCGCCGACCGCGCGCGTCGTAGAAGGCGCCCCGCGCCTCATAGGCAGCGCCCGCGGTCGCGTCGGAACGGCCGCTCTTCCAGCTGAGCAGGCCGGCGACCTTGCCGCCGAAGCCGTCGCCGTGGGAGCCATCGTCCGCCGTGCCGCGCACCAGCGCCCGGCCGCTCAGTCCCTCGACCTTCGGCGCGCCGACCGTCACCTGGTTGACGACGCCGCCGGTCGCGCCGATCCCCTGGAGCGCGTTCGAGCCGAAGATCAGCTCGACGCGGTCGACGAAGAAGGGATCGATCGTGAAGCCGTCGCGCGACCCGTCGCGCAGCGGCGTCGACTGCGGGATGCCGTTGATCGCATAAAGCGGCGAGCGTCCTCGCAGCGTCTCGCCGGAGCCCGACAATTTCTGCCGCGTCGGCGAGAAGGAGGGCGTGAGCGTCGAGACCGCGTCGACCACCGATCCGCTGATCGCGGCCTGCTGCGCCAGCTCCTCGGTCCCGACCACGTCGACCGTCAGCGGCAGCGCGCTGGCCGGCAGCACCGACCGCGCGGCCGTTACAACGATTTCGGCCTCACCGCTGTCGGCAACCGCGTCATCCGCCCAGGCGGGCGAAGCGGCGCAGACAAGCGGAATGAGAACGGACTCCAAAGACAGACGGCGCACCAGCGACTCCCCGCAACAATGTTTCGGGCGCCTTAGCTGCTATTGAGAGCGATTTGCAATATCAGTGATCGACAACCATACGCCTGAAGGTGGAGGCGTCGACATTGCCGCCCGACAGGATCACCAGCGTCCGCTCGGCCGGCGCCGTCTTGCCGGCCAGCAGTGCGGCGAGCGCGACGGCACCGCCCGGCTCCAGCACCAGCCGCAGATTGTCGAAGGCCCAACGCATCGCCGCGGCCGTTTCAGCCTCGGTGACGGCAACGCCTTGCACGCCGCGCACCTTCAATATGTCGAACGTCAGCGGCGCAACCTTCAGCGTCTGGAGCGCGTCACACGCAGTCGGCGGCGGGTTCTGCCCGACCGGGACGATCTCGCCGCCCGCGAGCGACCGCGTCATGTCGTCCCAGCCTTCCGGCTCCGCGATCACCAGATCGGCTTCCGGCACCGCCAGGGCGAGACCCGATGCGAGACCGCCGCCGCCGCACGGCGTCACGATCCGGTCGGGCGGCGCGACGCCCAGCGCCGCCATCTGCCGGCAGGCCTCCAGGCCCGCGCTCCCCTGCCCTTCGACAACCCAGGGATCGTCGAAGCTCGGCACCACGACCGATCCGCGATCCTCGGCGATGCGCGCGGCGATCGCCTCGCGGCTTTCGGTCATGCGGTCATAGGTGACGACTTCGGCCCCCAGCGCGCGCGTATTGTCGAGCTTCTTTGCGGGCGAATCGGCCGGCATCACGATCGTCGCGCGGATGCCGAGACGGCGCGCGGCCCAGGCCACGCCCTGCGCATGGTTGCCGGAGGAAAAGGCGACGACTCCCCTTTCCCGCTCCGCCGCGCTGAGGTCGGTGAGTCGGTGCCAGGCGCCGCGCAGCTTGAACGCGCCCATCGGCTGCAGCGATTCGGCTTTGAAATACACCGCCCGGCCGCCGATCTCGCCTTGCAGCAATGGCGTCGGCGGCACGATCTTCTCTAGCTTTTCCAGTGCTCTAACGGCACCGGACCGGTCAGGCTGTCGCCTTGAAATCACGCTTTGTCTCCGTTTTGAAACAGGCTTCAATTCACCGCTTTACAGGGGGGTCCGCCGTTCATATATCGCGCGCCGCTGCCCCATGGGACTTCCACCGCAAGGCAGCTTTGTTGCCAACGACGCCCGGTTGCCGGGCACATGGAGGTCCCTTGAGTTGCACAAGCACCATAGCGCGCTGGGGCTAGCTGCCGACCCCTACAAGGCCGCAAGCGGCCTTGAAATCGCAAACGGGCGACCGGTCCAGCCGGTCACGCTCATTCGTCCGCACGCCGCCCGGCGCGCTGCCCGCTTCTTCGTCGAGAAGTTTCCGGGCAAGACGCTGTACGCGGTCAAGGCGAATCCTTCGCCCGACCTGATCCGCATCCTGTGGGACAGCGGCGTCACGCATTATGACGTGGCCTCGATCGCCGAGGTGCGGATGGTGCGCGAGACGCTGCCTGAAGCCGTGCTGTGCTTCATGCACCCGGTGAAGGCCGAGGAAGCGATCGAGGAAGCCTATTTCGAGCATGGCGTCCGCACCTTCTCCCTCGATTCGATGGAGGAGCTGGACAAGATCGTGCGCGCGACCAAGGGCGCGACCGACCTGACGCTCTGCGTGCGGCTGCGCGTGTCTTCGGAGCATTCGAAGCTCAGCCTCGCCTCCAAATTCGGCGTCGCGCCCTCAGAAGCGAAGGAGCTGCTGTTCGCGGCCCGCCAGGCGGCGGACGCGCTCGGCATCTGCTTCCATGTCGGCTCGCAGGCGATGACGCCAGACGCCTATGCCCAGGCGATGGAGCGGGTGCGCCAGGCAATCGTGGAGGCGGCCGTGACCGTCGACGTGATCGACGTCGGCGGCGGCTTTCCCTCCTCCTATCCCGGCATGGAGCCGCCGCCGCTCGAGCTCTATTTCGAGACGATCCACCGCGCCTTCGAAAGCCTGCCGATCAGCTATTCGGCGGAGCTGTGGGCCGAACCCGGCCGCGCGCTGTGCGCCGAGTACAGCTCGCTGGTGGTCCGCGTGGAGAAGCGCCGCGGCGACGAGTTGTACATCAACGACGGCGCCTATGGCGCGCTGTTCGATGCGGCGCATGTCGGCTGGCGCTTCCCCGTCAGCCTGCTGCGCGAGCCGGACAGCCGCGCGAAGCCGATGGCGTTCAGCTTCTACGGCCCGACCTGCGACGATCTCGACCATATGGCGGGGCCGTTCATGCTGCCCGCCGATGTGGGCCCGGGCGACTATCTCGAGATCGGGATGCTCGGCGCCTATGGCTGCGCGATGCGCACAGGCTTCAACGGTTTCGGCCGCGCCGAGACGGTCGAGGTCGAGGACGAGCCGATGGTGTCGCTGTACGCCGCGGCGGAGCCCGAGGTCGCCTCGAACGTCGTGACGCTGTAACCGGCGTTCCCGTTTGGCTCGCTGAGCTCCGGCGAAGGCCGGAGCGTTGCTCACCTATGCTGACCAGAGCTCCGGCCTTCGCCGGAGCACATGGAGATTTGAATGAACGACACGCCCCTCAACGACACCCGCAAGGCGGAGCTGCTTTCCACCACGGTCGAGCATGTCGATATCCGCAGCTTCGACGCGCGGCCGATCATCGACTCGATGGGGAAGATGAGCTTCACCAGCCGCGACCTCGCCCGCGCGACCCGCATCTACAACACGATGCTGGAGGACAAGGACTGCACCATCTTTCTGGTGATCGCGGGCTCGACCTCGGCCGGCGGCTGCATGGACCTGTATGCGGAGCTCGTGCGGTCGAACATGGTCGACGGCATCGTCGCCACGGGCGCGTCGATCGTCGACATGGATTTCTTCGAAGGGCTTGGCCACAAGCATTACCAGGCACTTGAAATCCCTGACGATAACACGCTGCGCTCGCTGTACATCGACCGCATCTACGACACCTATATCGACGAAGAGCAGCTGCAGGATTGCGACCACACGATCGGCCGCATCGCCGACTCGCTGCCGGCCGGCGGCATCTCCTCGCGCGCCTTCATCCGCGAGATGGGCCGATACCTGAAAGAGCACGGCAAGAAGGAGAACAGCCTCGTCAAGCTCGCCTATGAGCATGACGTGCCGATCTTCTGCCCGGCCTTCGTCGACTCGTCGGCGGGCTTCGGGCTGGTCAAGCACCAGGTCGAGCGGATGAAGGAAGGCAAGCCCTATCTGATGATCGACGCGGTCGCGGACTTCCGCGAGCTGACCGACATCAAGATCAAGGCGGGCACCACCGGCCTGCTGATGATCGGCGGCGGCGTGCCGAAAAACTTCATCCAGGACACCGTCGTCTGCGCCGAGATCCTGGGCCATGACGATGTCGAGATGCACAAATATGCGGTGCAGATCACCGTCGCCGACGTGCGCGACGGCGCCTGCTCCTCCTCGACGCTGAAGGAAGCGGCGAGCTGGGGCAAGGTCGACACCGCGCTGGAGCAGATGGTCTATGCCGAGGCCGGCAGCGTGATGCCGCTGCTCGCCAGCGACGCCTATCACCGCGGCGCGTGGAAGACCCGGCCGGAACGCCGCTGGGCGAAATTGTTCGCGTGATGAAGACGCTGCTCGCCTTCGCCGCCGCGCTGGCCGGATTCATCGCCGGACCGGCGGCGGCGAAGGAAGCGGCGGACCTGATCGTCCGCGACGCGACGCTAATCGACGTCGCGGGCGGACAGGCTGTCCCGCACCGCTCGATCGCGGTCAAAGGCGACACGATCGTCGCCGTCGGCGCGCCGGGCGAGATCGACCGGAGCTACGCGGCCGCGCGATCGATCGACGCGCACGGCCGGTTCGTCATGCCGGGCCTGTGGGACATGCACGTCCATTTCGGCGGCGGGCCCGAGCTGATCGGCGAGAACAAGGCGCTGCTGCCGGTCTATGTCGCCTATGGGATCACGGCCGTGCGCGACTGCGCCGCCGACATCAGCGACGCGGTGCTGCTGTGGCGCGACCAGGTCGCGAAGGGCGCGCTGCTGGGGCCGACCATCTTCACCTCGGGCCCCAAGCTCGAAGGCTATAAGCCGATCTGGAAAGGCACGATCGAGGTCGGCACCCCGGCCGAGGTGGATGCCGCGCTCGACCGGCTGCAGAACGAGATGCGGGTCGATTTCGTCAAGATCACCGACAACACGCTGAAACCGGACATTTTCCTCTACGCACTGAAGGCGGCGAAGGCGCGCGGCCTCAAGACCTCGGCGCATATTCCCTATGCCCTAACGATCTGGCAGGCGGCGGACGCCGGACTCGGTTCGATCGAGCATCTCGATTACCTGATCAAGGCCGGCTCGCGCGACGAGGCGGCGATCTCGGCCGATTATGCGGCGGGAAGGATCAGCTACGGCGACGCGTCGGCCAAGCTGGTCGAGGGGTTTGACCCTGCACGGGCCAAGGCTGCCTATCGCCGCTTCGCCGCGCAGGGCCTTTACGTCACGCCCACGCTGAACATGACGCGGATCCTCGCCTATCTCGACCGCGACGATCATTCGCATGACGAGGCGTTGGCGCTGATCGGCCCGGGGCTGCGCAAGACCTATGAGTGGCGGGTCGAGCGGGCGGCCAAGGCGACCCCGGAGGAAGTCGCCCGCCGCCACGCGAAATATGAGCTGACAGCCTCGCTGATGCCGCTGGTCGAGGAGGCGGGCCTGCAGATTCTCGCTGGCACTGACGCGGGCTATCTCAACTCGTTCAATTATCCCGGCCAGGGGCTGCATGACGAACTGGCACGCTATGTCGAGGCCGGGCTGACACCCGCACAGGCGTTACGATCGGCGGTCGTCACCGGCCCGGCTTTCCTGGGCCAGTCGGCACGCTATGGCGCGCTCGCGCCCGGCAAGGCGGCGGATATCCTGGTGCTCGACGCCAATCCGCTCTCCGACATTGCGGCGACGCGAGCGATCCGGGCCGTGGTGGTGAAGGGCCGGGCCTATGACCGCACGGCGCTCGACACGCTGCTTGCCGATGCCAGATCGGCCGCGTCACGCTGACCGCTTGGCCGCTTGACCGCTTCCCGCCCCTGACGCAGGTTCGTGTCGTAACGGGGAGGAAACGACATGAAGGCTGATATTCTGGCGCCGGCCGCCGTGCTGGTGCTGTGGACGCTGGTGATGCTGGTATGGACGGCGGCGACGCGGCTGCCGGCGCTGAAGGCGGCGGGAATCGACATGTCGAAGGCAGTCGGCGGCCGCGGGCAGGATCTGGAAGGCGTGCTGCCGGCGAGCGTCAACTGGAAGGCGCATAATTACGCGCACCTAGTCGAGCAGCCGACCTTGTTCTACGCGGTCGTCGCGATGCTCGCGATCCTGGGGCAGGTCAGCGCGGTCTCCGTTGCGCTCGCCTGGACCTATGTCGTGATCCGGATCGTGCACAGCCTGGTTCAGGCCACGTCGAACCGCATCGCAGTCCGGTTTCCGCTGTTCATCGCCGGGACCCTTGCTCTGCTGGGGCTGACGGTGATGGCGCTGATCCGCACGCTCGGCTGATTCCCGGTTTCGTCCACAGGCTTTTCCCGGCGGTGATCAACCGCGGGCAAATGCCGCGCACAGCTCGACATGGGTCGACCAGCGGAACTGGCCGACCGGCGTGACGTGCGCGAGCCTGTAGCCGCCGGCGACCAGCAGCTTCGCGTCACGTGCGAAGCTCGCCGGATTGCACGAGACATAGGCGATCCGCGGCACCGTCGACGCGGCGAGCTGCTGCGCCTGCGCTTCCGCGCCGGCGCGCGGCGGATCGAGCACGACGGCTTCGAAGCGGTTCAGCTCGGCGGTCGAGAGCGGGCGGCGATAAAGGTCGCGATGCTCGACGAACAGCCCGCGACCCGACGACTTCAGCGTCAGCACCGCATCGCGCGAGGCTTCGGCAGCGTAAAGCTTGCCGGCAAGGCTGAGCGCGAAGGTGCCGATGCCCGCGAACAGGTCGGCCGTGACGGCGGCATCGCCCAGGGCTTCGCGGACGGCGGCGACCAGCGCCGCCTCGCCATCGGCAGTCGCCTGAAGGAACGCGTCGTGCGGCAGCAGGACCGGCGTGCCGCTCAGCGTGACCGTCACCGGCTGCGGCTCCCAGCGGGTCTGGGGCCCGAAACCGTCGTCCAGCGACAGCCGCGCAAGGCCATGCCGGTCCGCGAACCCGGTCAGCGCTTCGGCGGCCGCGAGCGTGTCGGCCGATGCGCCTTCGAGCAGCAGGTCCGCGCCCTGGTCGGCCAGGGTCATCTTCACCGTGGCGGCGCGCTTGTCCGGCAGCAGCGCGGCCAGCAACGCGCGCAGCGGTTCCACCAGCGCGAACAGCTCCGGATGAAGGATATGGCACTCGCGCATATCCTCAATCCGATTGCTGCGCTCCTGCTTGAAACCGAGCAGCACGCGCCGGCCGATCCGTTGCGCGCTGAGGCTCGCGCGGCGGCGCGTGCGCGCCTGCGACAGGTGAACGGGGGCGAAGTCGGGCAGCTTCAGGCCCTGTCCTTCCAGGGCGTTCGCGATCCGGTCGCGGACGAATCCGGCATAGCTCTGGTCGTCCAGATGCTGGAGCTGGCAGCCGCCGCATTCCGGGAAATGGCGGCATGGCGGCGGCTGGTGATGCGGCCCCGGCTCGACCGAGCCGTCCGCAAGCAGGCGATCGCCGGGCGCGGCCAGCGGCGCGAACCGGCCATCGGCGGTCACGCCGTCGCCACGCGCCGCAACCCGGACGATGAGGTTGAGGTCGGTCACAGGCAGTCCGACAGGCGCCGGGCCAGATCGTCCGCCAAAAAGGCGCTGCCCGCGCGCCGCGCCGCCTCGCCGTGCAGCCAGACGGCCGCCCGGGCCGCTTCGAACGGCGCCAGGCCACGCGCAAGCATCGCCGCCACCGCGCCCGCGAGCACGTCGCCGGTTCCGGCCGTGGACAGCCATGTCGAGGCCTCACCGGCCAGCACCGCCCGGCCGTCCGGCGCCGCGACGACGGTATCGGCGCCCTTGTAGATGATGACGGCGCCGCTGCGGGCCGCGGCGGTGCGGGCGCGATCGACTTTGGAGGCAAGCCGCACGTCGGGGAATATCGCGCGGAATTCGCCTTCATGCGGCGTCAGGACCGCCGGCGCTTCCGGCTTACGCCCCCCGAGCAGGTGCAGCGCGTCCCCGTCGATAACCAGCGACCGCCCGCTGTCCAGCGCAGCCGCCAGCGCCCGCTCGGCGTCACTGCCGCCCCCGAGCCCCGGTCCGATCACCACCGCCCCGATCCGCTCGTCCGCCAGCGCCCGGGCGGGGTCCTGCGCGACGCGGCGGACGATCGCGTGGGGGGAGGCGAAACGCGGCTCGGACTCCAGCAGCAGCACATAGCCGGCGCCGGCATGGGCGGCGGCAAGCGCCGCCAGCTCGCCCGCGCCGGGCATCGCGCCGCCGATCCCCGCGACCATGCCGCGCGTATATTTGTGGTCCTCCGGGCCGGGCGGCGGCAGATCCGGCCGCTCCAGCGCGTTGAGCTCGGCTTTCGCCTCGATGCCGATGTCGACCGTCACGATCCGGCCACAGCGCGCGGCAGCGGGCTGCAGCAGGTGCGCGGGCTTCAGCGTCGCGAAGGTGACCGTCAGGTCGAAGACGGGCACAGGGCTCAGCAAGGCGCCAGTGTCGGTGTCGACGCCGCTCGGCAGGTCGACGGCAACGCGAACGCGAGCGGCATCGGCAAGGCTCCGCAATCGCGCCGCGAGTCCGTCGTCGAGCCCGCGCGACAGGCCGGTGCCGAACAGCGCGTCGACCAGCAGCGGCGCCGGCCTTGCCTCCTCGATCGACACGA
Organism: Sphingomonas horti; assembly: GCF_009753715.1. Taxonomy (GTDB): domain Bacteria; phylum Pseudomonadota; class Alphaproteobacteria; order Sphingomonadales; family Sphingomonadaceae; genus Sphingomonas_B; species Sphingomonas_B horti. The sequence goes on from NZ_WQMS01000001.1 coordinate 205,199, forward strand.
CCGGACCGCGCCACACCGCGCGCGCCGCAGCGGCCGCTCCGGCCTTGGGTTCGCCCACTGCCGCCACGCAAACGTCCATGCCGCGCTCGGCCAAATAGCGGGCCGCGACATAGCCGTCGCCGCCGTTGTTGCCCGGACCGCACAACACCAAAGTCCCGATCGGGCCGGCGAAGCGCCACGCCGCCTCGGCGACGCCGAACCCGGCGCGCTCCATCAGCAGCTCGACCGTTGTGCCGCCGGCGATCGCGCTCTCCTCGGCGGCGCGCATTTCGGCGGCAGTGAGGATCGGTCGAGCCATGTCTCCCCCTAGCGAGGGATCAGATATCCGCAAATATGTGCGTTTCGGCCTTCGCGCCCGGATGGGTGACGGCGCCGTTGCAAGCGGGCCCGACATTCTGCGCGTAGCGCCAGAGCGCGCCCGCTTGATAGTCATTGCGGCGCGGCTGCCAGCGGGCGCGGCGTGCCGCCAGCACGGCTTCCGGCACGTCGAGATCGATCGTCCCCGCCTCCGCGTCGATGCGGATCACGTCGCCGTCCTCGACCAGGGCGATCGGGCCGCCGTCGGCCGCCTCCGGCCCGACATGGCCGATGCAGAAGCCACGGGTGCCGCCGGAGAAGCGGCCGTCGGTGATCAGCGCGACCTTCTCGCCCATGCCGAGCCCGTAGAGCGCGGCAGTGGTCGACAGCATCTCGCGCATGCCGGGGCCGCCCTTCGGTCCTTCGTAGCGGATGACGATGACGGTGCCTTCGGCGATCCGGCGCGCCTCGACAGCGGCGAACGCGTCCTCCTCGCAATCGAACACCCGCGCCGGGCCTTCGAACTGCAGCCGGTGCATGCCCGCGACCTTCACGATCGCGCCTTCGGGAGCGAGGCTGCCCTTCAGCCCGACCACGCCCCCCGTGGGGGTGATCGGATTGGCGACTTCGCGGATCACTTTCTGGTCCGGATTCCAGGTCACGCGGTCAATATTCTCGGCGAGCGTACGGCCGGTGACCGTCAGGCAGTCGCCGTCGAGAAAACCGCCTTCCAGCATCGTCTTCATCAGCATGTAGACGCCGCCGGCCTCATGCATGTCCCTGGCGACATACTTCCCGCCCGGCTTCAGGTCCGCCAGGTAAGGCGTTGATTTGAAGATCGCCGCCACGTCGTGCAGGTCGAAATCGATCCCGGCTTCATGGGCCATGGCCGGCAAGTGCAATGCCGCGTTGGTGGAGCCGCCGGTTGCCGCCACCACGCGCGCCGCATTCTCGAAGGCCGCCCGCGTGCAGATGTCGCGCGGGCGGATCGCGCGGGCGAGCAGGTCCATCACGGCCCGGCCCGCCGCCACGGCCACTTCGTCGCGGGCACGATAGGGCGCGGGCACCATGTTGCTGTTCGGCAGCGACAGCCCGATCGCCTCGCCGACACAGGCCATGGTGTTGGCGGTGAACTGGCCGCCGCAGGCGCCGGCGCCGGGGCACGCCACTTTCTCCAGCTCGATCAGCTCGCGCAGCGGGCAATTCCCGGCCGCGTGCTGCCCGACCGCCTCGAACACATCGACGACGGTCACGTCGCGGCCGTGGAAGCTGCCGGGCAGGATCGACCCGCCATAGACGAACACGCTCGGCACATTGAGGCGCAGCATCGCCATCATCATGCCCGGCAGCGATTTGTCGCAGCCGGCAAAGCCGACCAGCGCGTCATAGCAATGGCCGCGCACGCTCAGCTCGACCGAGTCGGCGATCACCTCGCGGCTGACCAGCGATGACTTCATGCCCTGGTGGCCCATCGCGATGCCGTCGGTGACGGTGATGGTGTTGAAGCGCCGCGGCATGCCCCCGCCCGCCTCCACGCCGGCGCGCGCGGCATCGGCCTGGGCGTCGAGCGTGATATTGCAGGGCGCACTGTCGTTGCCGGCCGAGACGATGCCGACGAACGGCCGCGCGATCGCCTCCTCGTCGAGCCCCATGGCGTAATAATAGCTGCGGTGCGGGGCACGCTCGGGACCGACCGAAACGTGGCGCGACGGAAGCTTGGTCTTGTCGAAACGCGTCGTCATCGCGCCCTGCTATGTCCGCAACGGCGCCGCGGGCGCAAGCTTGTTGCGGCAGTGCACAATCACATGCTCCAGCACTTCGGCCCAGCGTGCCACGCCGGCGGTGTCGCTGATCAGATCATTGCGTACCTCGATCGCCAGATAGGGGATGCCGTGCGCTTCGGCGTGCAGGTTCATCGTCGCGTTCAGCAATTTGCCCGAATAGGGCTCATTGTCGCCGGTTTCGAAGCCCATCGCGCGGAGCTCCTCGATCGCGATCCGGGCGGCGCGATCGTCGCCGTTGTACAGGATGCCGACCTGCCACGGCCGGTCGGGCCCGTCCGACATCTCCAGCCGCGGCGTGAAGCTGTGAACGGCGGCGATCAGGGCGGGCGCATTTTCCGCGACCATGTCCGCCAGCCGCGCATGATAGGGGCGCCAGAAGCGCGCGATCCGCGCGTCGCGTCCGGCGGCATCGAGAGCGGCGTTGCCCGGGATATGGTGGCCGTCGCTGGCCACGGGGATCAGCGCCGGGCTGTCCTCTTCCCGGTGCAGGTCGAGCACGAGCCGCGAAACGGCGCCGAACAGCCCCGGACAGCCAAGCCGCGCGCACAGCGCGCCGCCCAGGTCCGCAGCGCCGATGTCCCAGCCGATATGCTTGTCGGCATGCGCCGGGTCGATGCCGAGATCGATATCGGCCGGAATGGCGCGGGAGGCATGATCGACGACGATCAGCAGGCCTGTGGCCGCGTCGCCGGGAAGAATGGAATAGGCTTCGCTCACGCCAGTGCTGCTGCCCGGTCGCGCCGCGAATGTCACGCGGGTTTGGGGAGCAGCGCCAACGGGGCGCCGCTCCCCATGCCCGACGCATGCGCGAGAAACGCCGCGCATGGACCTTGGGCGGACGGGCGATGCTGGCGGGCAGGCCGATCCGCTCTGTCCTGATCAGCAATGGCCGTGCCAAATGCTAAACCATTGATTTTAGGAGGCGCAGATAAAGGGAGACTGTGCCGGAGCGAGACAGGCGGGTCAGGCCAGTATCGTTGCGAGACACCAGGGCCAATCGCGTCGCGCGGCGGCTTCGGCGCGGGCGAGATCCTCGTCTCGTTCGAAGAGCGCGAAGCAGGTCGCGCCGGATCCTGACATGCGGGCGAGCAGGACGCCCGGCCGGGCGCGAAGCCATGCGAGCAATTCGCCGATCGCGGGGCAGAGGCGGATTGCCGGCTCTTCGAGGTCGTTGCGCCCGGCCAGCGCCGCCGCAAGCGGCTCGCCCTGGGCCAGTGCCCCGCGATCCATGCCGTCCCAGGCGGCGAAGACCGGCCCGGTCGGCATGGCCGCGCCCGGATTGACCAGCAGCAACGGCGTGCCGCTCAGGCGGCCCGGATCGACGGGCGTCAGCACGTCACCCCTTCCCTCGCCGCGCACCGTGTGTCCGGCGAGGCAGGCCGGCACGTCGGCCCCCAGACTCCGCGCGATCGGCTCCAGCGGAACTTCCGTGCCCCAGAGCCGCGCCAGCAGCCGCAGCGCCGCCGCCGCATCGGCCGACCCGCCGCCGATTCCGGCGGCGACCGGCAGGTTCTTCGCGAGCCGTAGCGCTGCGCCTGCGGAAACGCCCGCGGCTTGCCGCAGCGCCTCCGCAGCCCGGAGCACGAGGTTTCCCGGCCCCGCGTCCAGCCCGGCGGCGAACGGACCCTCGATGCGAAGCGAGAGCGCTGCATCGGGCTCCACAGACAGCCGGTCGCCCTCCTGCGCGAACGCGAAGATTGTCTCCAGCCTGTGATAGGCGTCCGGCATCCGGCCGCGCACATGCAGCGCCAGGTTGATCTTGGCAGGCGCAGTCTCGGTGAGCTCATTCGCAAGCGACATGAGCGCGCTATCGCCCAACCGCCTGCCGTCGCCAAGCGTCGCTCAGGCAATCGGCGAGGTTCTTAAGCCCGATGACCCGCGGCCGTTTTATTCGCCGGGCGCTTGTGGCCCCCTTGTCGCATGGGACATGCCTCATGTCGGAACTTGCAAGACTGCGGGACGATCATCTGACGCTGGGACGGCTGTTCCGGCGGCTGGGCGACGTGATCGAGCAGCAGGACCCGCCGCCGCAGGTCGAGCTGTTCGAGCTCCGGCGCGAGCTGGTCTCCACCCTGCTGGCCCATCTGAAGCTGGAGGACTGGGCGCTCTACCCGCGACTGATCGGCAGCGCCGATCCGACGATTTCCGCCACCGGCCAATGGTTCAAGGATGAGATGGGCGGGCTCGCGCCGGCCTTCCTCGCCTATTCCGAGAAATGGAATGCAGGCACGATCGACGCCGACTGGGCCGGCTATTGCCGCGACACACGCGGCATACTCGACGCGCTCAGGAACCGCCTTGCGCGCGAGAATCGCGAGTTGCTGCCGCTGCTGGAAAGGCTCGACCGCGCCGCGTAGCGCGCCGATCCGCCATCGTCAGCGCGCGGCGAGTGCCGGCGTGAAGCCGCCCTCGGCCTTGGCTTTCGCGCGTGCGGCCACATCGGCATTGTCGGCAAGCACGGCGGCCGCGTTCCAGGCGTAGCGCGCCTCGTACTTGCGGCCGGCCGCCCAATAGGCGTCGCCCAGATGCTCGTTCATCGTGGCGTCCCCGGGCTGGCCCTGCACCGCCTTTTCGAGCGTCGGGATCGCGCTGGCGACGTCGCCGATCAGATAATGCGCCCAGCCGAGCGAGTCGGTGATGGCCGGATCGTCGGGCTTCAGCTGGCTCGCCCGCTCGATCAGCGCCATCGCGGCCTTCACATTCTCGCGCCGCTCAAGCTGGGCATAGCCGAGATAGTTGAGCGCGACCGGCTGCAGCGGCGCGAGTTGCACGGCCTTTTCGAGCGCGGGCTTGGCCGCGGCCCAATCCCCGCCCTGCTCCAGCGCGCTGCCCTTCAGCAGCCACACGCTCCACAGCTTGTCGGCCATGTCGGGCGATTTCTCGCCGAGCGCGATTGCCCGGTCATAGGCCTGCGCTGCCTCGGCATGACGCTCCAGCGCCTCCAGCAAGTCGCCGACGCGTACCATGTCGGCGAGCGTCGCGCCCGGGCCAATGCTCTTTGCCTGCGCAAGCGCGAGCGCCTCGTCACGACGGTCGAGTACCGTCAGGATGCCGACGCGCGTGTCGATCGCCGCGCCCGACCAGGGACTGTCCGGCCCGATTGCGGCGGCAAGCTCCAGCGCCCGGTCCGACTGGCCGACATTCGCCAGCAGGCGCGCCAGCATCACCGTCGCGCCGTCGTTCGACGGGTCGAGATAATGGGCGAGCCGGGCCAGCGTCAGCCCGACCGCCGAGCGCGGATCCGACTGGATCGCCTCGCCGACCCGCACGAACAGATTGGCGATGCCGCCTGCGGCATCCAGCGAACCGACCTTCAGCGGCTTGCCGGCCCGGAGCAGGTCGCGTGCCGCCGCGATCTCGGGCTCGTCGCCGCGCAGCAGCATCAGCGCCGTATCGTGGCGACCGGCCGCCTGAAGCGCGGACGCGACGGTCAGCTTCAGCGCCGCCGAACCGCCGCCCGAGGCAAGCGCCTGTGCCTGAGCGACCGTCGCGGCTTCGTCGAGCTTGCCCGACGCGACCAGGATCAGCGCGCGCTGCTCCGAGGCGAGAGCCGATGTCAGCGCGCTCCCGGTCGGCGCGTCGAGGATCGCGAACGGGTCGCCCTGCCCGCTCGCCTGCGCGACCCAGGCGCGGAGCACGGGGATCACGAAATCGAAGCTGCCGTCCTTGCCCAGCGCGACCAGCGCCGCGTCGGCGGCAGGCCAGTCCTTCGCCTTGAGCGCCCGTGACAGGTACAGCAATTGGCCGTCGGCGGGCAGCGCGCCGGCCTTGTCGAGCGCCGCAGCGGCCTTCAGCGCGAGGGGAAATTCGCCGCCGACAATGGCCTGACGGTAGGCGCGCGCGGCGATGGCGGCATCGTCGGGGCGCGCCGTCAGCACCGCCGAATAGGCGCTGGCCGCCATGTCCAGCGCCCCTTCCGATCCCGCCAGCCGCGCCCTTGCATAGGCCTGCAGCAGCGACCCAGAGTCGATCGCGGTCACCTTCTTCGCTTCGGCGCCAGACGCCGCCAGCAGCGCGACGGCCAGGGACAGGCTACATATTGGGGTAATTCGGTCCACCACCGCCCTCCGGCACGACCCAGTTGATGTTCTGGGTGGGGTCCTTGATGTCGCATGTCTTGCAGTGAACGCAATTCTGCGCGTTGATCACGAAACGCGGATTTCCCTCGTCCTGTCCCACAACCTCGTAAACGCCGGCCGGGCAGTAACGCTGCGCCGGCTCGTCATAAACCGGCAGGTTGTAGGCGATCGGAACGTCGGCGTCCTTCAGCGTCAGGTGGATCGGCTGGTCCTCCTCGTGATTGGTGTTCGAGAGGAAAACCGAGGAGAGGCGATCGAAGCTGATCACGCCGTCGGGCTTCGGATAGTCGATCTTCTGCGTCTGGTCCGCGCGCCACAGCTTGGTGTGGTCGGGCTTGTGCCTGAAGGTGAACGGCAAGCCCAGCCCCAGCTGCCGCATCCACATGTCGATGCCGGCGAACAGCGTTCCGACCGTGCCGCCGAACTTAGCGATCGCCGGCTCAACGTTGCGGACCTTCTTCAGCTCCCTGGCCACCCAGCTGTTCTCGAGCGCTTGCGGATAGGCGGTCAGCTCGTCGGCGGAGCGATCGGCGCGGATCGCGTCGACGGCGGCTTCGGCCACCAGCATGCCCGACTTGATCGCCGTGTGGCTGCCCTTGATGCGGGGCACGTTCACGAAGCCGGCGGAGCAGCCGATCAGCGCACCGCCGGGGAAGACCAATTTCGGTACCGACTGCCAGCCGCCCTCGTTGATCGCCCGCGCGCCGTAGGACACGCGCTTGCCGCCCTCCAGCACTTCCCTGATCGCCGGATGATGCTTCCATCGCTGGAATTCGTGGAACGGCGACAGATGCGGGTTCTTGTAGCTGAGCGCAACGACGAAGCCGAGCGCGACCTGCCCGTTCGCCTGGTGGTAGAGGAAACCGCCGCCCCACGCGTCGGTGAGCGGCCAGCCCTGGGTGTGGACGACCTTGCCCGGCTTGTGCTTCGCCGGATTGATGTCCCACAACTCTTTCAGGCCGATGCCATAGACTTGTGGTTGACTGTTCGCATCCAGCTCGAAGATGCGCTTGAGCTCTTTCGTCAGATGGCCGCGCGCGCCTTCGGCGAAGAAAGTGTATTTGGCGTGGAGCTCCAGGCCCGGCTGGTAATCGGGCTTATGGGTGCCGTCGCGCGCCACGCCCATGTCGCCGGTGGCGACGCCCTTCACCGACCCGTCCTCGTTGAACAGGATCTCGGCGGCGGCAAAGCCGGGGAAGATCTCGACGCCGAGCCCTTCGGCCTGCTCGGCCAGCCAGCGGCAGAGATTGCCGAGCGACCCGGTATAAGTGCCCTTGTTGTTCATGAAAGGCGGCATCAGGAGGTGCGGGAATTCGTATTTCTTGTGCTTCGTGAGCACCCAGTGATGGTTCTCCGTGACCGGCGTCTGGGCAAGCGAGCAGGTGTCGCGCCAGTCCGGCAGCAATTCGTCGAGGCCGGCCGGGTCGACGACCGCGCCCGACAGGATGTGCGCGCCGACTTCGGAGCCTTTTTCGAGCACGCAGACGGACAGCTCCTGCCCATTCGCTTCGGCGAGCTGCTTCAGCCGGATGGCGGCCGCCAGCCCTGCCGGGCCTGCGCCGACGATCACCACGTCATACGGCATCGCTTCGCGTTCGCTCATTCGTCGTTCCTCGTTACGGGCCCGCTTCGTCGCGCCTCGGCCACGGCTTGTGGCGGTTAACCGATGCAGTCGGTTGACCCAAGCGTCAACCGCGGACCTTAGTATCGGCGATGGTAGGGGCGTTAGCTATAGATGACCGCACAGCCGCGGCCAGCCTGATCCGCTGGTGGCGGGATGTAGGAGTCGACACGCTGGTCGACGACACGCCGCGCAACTGGCTGGCGGCGCCCAAGCCGCTGCCGCTTCACGAGCAGGGCAGCCCCGCGAAAGCGCTGGAGCGGCCGACTTCCGCGCCGGCACGGCAGCACCTCTCTGCCGAGCCCGAGGTCCTGCCCGCCACCCTGCCGGAGCTCCTGGACTGGATGCGCGAGAGCGCCGACGTGCCCGAGGCCCGCTGGGGCCGCCACCGCGTGGTCGCGGCGGGCAACCCCAAGTCCGACCTGATGATCATGATCGACGCGCCCGACGGAACCGAGCTGGTCGGCGGCGAGACAGGCGCGCTGTTAGACAAGATGCTGAAAGCGATCGGCCGGGATCGCGGCACGATCTGGCTGGCGCCGTTCGCTACGATCCGGCCGGTGGGCCGGGTTCCCCAGGACGCGTTGCGGCGGCTGGCCGCGATCGCGCGCCATCATATCGGCCTGGTCGCGCCGAAGCGGCTGCTGATCATGGGCGATGCGCCCAGCCGCGGCCTGCTCGGCAGCGAAGTGGTGCCCGCACGGGGCCGAATCCACGCGATCAAACTGAAGGACGCGACGGTGGAAGCCGTCGCAACCTACCACCCGCGGTTCCTGCACGAACGGCAGACCGCGAAGGCGCAGGCGTGGAAAGACCTGCAGCTCGTGATGAAGGGGCTATGATCATGCGTCTGGCGCCGTACGCCGCCTGTCTGCTCGCCGCCGTCTCCGTGCCCGCGCTTGCGGACGGTTCGCGGAACGCGGCCGTCGAGACGCACGGCATCGGGCAGCTGCCCGCCGTGCTCGGCGATTCCGAGAAGGCAGCCTATCTCGGCGTCTTTGCCGACATGAAGGCAGGACTCTGGACCGAAGCCGCGGCGAAGATCGACGCGCTGCCGGATGGTCCGCTGAAATATTACGCGCGTGCCGAGCTCTATACGGAAAAGGGCTCGCCCAAGGTCACCAATCCCGACGAGCTGACGTCGCTGGCGGCGGCCGCGCCGTGGCTTCCGCAGGCGCCGCAATTGGTCGCGCTCGCACGCACGCGCGGCGCGGCCGCAATCCCCGACCTGCCGGCACAGCAGCGGTTGATCTGGCTCGGCTCGGCGCCGGCCCGCGAGCGCGCCGACACGATCAGGAACGATCCGGTCGCGGCGCAGCTGGCGCCCAAGATCCTGCCGCTGATCAAGATCGACGACCCGGCCGGCTGCGAAGCGATCCTGTCGGAGCAGGCGCCGAACCTGTCCGGCCCGGCGCTGACCGAGTGGCGGCAGCGCGTGGCCTGGTCCTATTATCTGAACGGCGACGACACCAATGCGCGCCGGCTCGCCGATCTCGCCCGCAAGGGCGGCGAAGGCGAATGGCGCGTGCAGGCGGACTGGACCTCCGGCCTCGCCTCATGGCGCCTGCGCGACTATGCCGACGCGGCAGAGGCCTTTTCGGCGGTCGCCAGCCGCGGCGGCGATCCCGATATCCGGGCAGCGGGCCATTACTGGGCCGCCCGCGCCCTGATGGCGGCCGCCGAGCCGCAGAAGATCCAGGCGCATCTGCGCGCGGCGGCCCAATATGGCGAGACCTTCTACGGCATCCTGGCGGCCGAGGCGCTTGGCCTGAAGCAACTGCCGCCGGGCGAGCAGGACGACCTGACCCGCGCATGGTCGCGGCTGGCCGCCGTACCGAACGTGCGCGTCGCCAAGGCGCTGGCGGAGATCGGCGAGCGCGACCGCGCCTCGCAGGCGCTGAAATTCCAGGCGCGGCTCGGCCGGCCGGAGGACCATGCGCTGCTGGCATCGCTCGCCGCACGCCTCAATCTGCCGGAGACGCAGCTGTACCTCGCCCACAACGGACCGTCGGGGGCGCAGCCCAGCAGCTCGGCCCGCTATCCGATGCCGGACTGGCGCCCGGTCGGCGGCTGGCGCGTGGACAAGAGCCTGATCTATGCCCACGCGCTCCAGGAAAGCCGCTTCCGGCCCGACGCGATCAGCCCCGCCGGGGCTTATGGCGTGATGCAGGTGCTTCCCGGCACCGCGCAGCTGATCGCCCGTCGCCGGGGTGAACGCGCGCCCGATCGCACCGCTTTGCTCGATCCCGCCATCAATCTCGATTTCGGCCAGGCGCGGCTGGAGCACGTCCGCGACTATGGCGCGACCGGTGGCCTGCTGCCGAAGGTCATCATGGCCTATAATGCCGGGCCGGGCATGCTCGACGAGTGGAACGTGCGCGTGAAAGGCGGCAACGACCCGCTGCTGTTCATGGAATCGATCCCGTTCTGGGAGACGCGCGGCTATGCCGTCACCGTGATGCGCAATTACTGGATGTACGAGCGCAATTCTGGACAGAAGTCGCCGAGCCTGAAGGCGCTGGCGCAGGACATGTGGCCGCGCTTCCCCGGCCTGCCGGGCGCGAAGGGGGTCCGGCTGGAGCCGCGCGCGCCGATCGAAATGGCCGACGCACGGACGATGGCGCCCGGTGCCCATTGACGAGAGCCGGCCGTTCCGGCCGGTCCGCATCGCCGTCCTGACCGTCTCCGACACGCGCGGGCCGGCGGAGGACACGTCCGGCGACGTGCTGGTCGAGCGGCTGACCCGGGCCGGCCACGTCCTCGCCGCGCGCGCGATCGTGCGCGACGAGCTGGAGGACCTGACCGCCCGGCTCCACAATTGGGTCGACGATCCCGATGTCGATTGCGTGATCTCGACCGGCGGGACCGGCGTGACCGGCCGCGACGTGACGCCCGAGGCGTTGCAGGCGCTGGGCGGCAAGGACATTCCGGGCTTCGGCGAGCTGTTCCGCTGGCTCAGCTACCAGTCGATCGGCACCTCGACCGTCCAGTCTCGCGCCTGCGCGGCGGTGGTGCGCGGCACCTATATCTTCGCGCTGCCCGGCTCGACCGGCGCGGTGAAGGACGGCTGGGACGGCATTCTCGCCCTCCAGCTCGACAGCCGGCACCGCCCCTGCAATTTCGTCGAGCTGATGCCCCGCCTGCGGGAAAGTTAGGATTCCCGACACCTTCATTACGTTACCGGTGCGGTTTCTACGATGTTGCCCGGCACGCTTCGGCACTTAGCTTGCGGACATCATCCAAGGGAGCCGATCGACTGTGGGCCGCCGCGTACTGTGCGTTGACGATGAACCGTTTATCCGGATGGTCCTGGCCGAATGCGTCGCGGGCCTGGGTCTGGAGCCGGTCGAGGCATCCAACGGCGAGGAAGCGCTCGACGCCTTCTCGCCTACCGGCATCGACCTGCTGATCACCGACATAAGGCTGGGCGGGATCAGCGGCTGGCAGGTCGCGGAGATGGCCCGCGCGCTGAAGCCGGACCTGCCGATCATCTATATTTCCGGCTTCCCGAGCGGCGGCGAGAAGCTGCCCGACACGATCTACCTGCCCAAGCCGTTCCGGCCGCACCAGCTGGAGGACGCCGTGCGCAGCTGCCTGGATTCGCTGAAGGACGCCGCCTGATCTCCTACTTCTGGAGCAGTGGCCGCTCGGCATCGCCAACGATCGCGAAGGCCGCCCAATAATAGGGATGCGAGGTATTCGCATCGTCCATCAGCTTGACCTGCGCTTCCCTGAGCGCCTCGCCGGCGGCAGTGCCGGGCGGCGCGCTGAACAGGCCGGTGATGAGCCGCTTGGTCGCCTCATAATCGTCCGGAACCGGCCAGTGGCTGGCGATCACGCCGCGCGCGCCGGCGCCGACAAAGGCGCGGACCAGCCCGTCCAGCGCGTAATTGCCGCCGGTCGCGATTCCCGCCTCGCGCGTTTCCTTGACCGTCGCCATGCCGGCGGTGTCGCAGGCCGACAGGATCACGTAATCGGCGTCCAGCTTCAGGTCGAACACCTCCTTGAAGCTTAGCAGCCCGTCCGAGGCGGGGCCGCCGAACGAGGTCAGCAGCGCCGGCCGTGCGGGGCATTGCGGCCGCGGGGCCGTGACGAGGCCGTGCGTGGCGAAGTGCAGCACGCGATAGTCGCGCAGGTCCGGCAGCCGCTCTATCGCGGTGTCGGAGAAGTCCTGCCCGGTCAGCACGGTCGACTGGGCACCGCCGATCGCGGTGCGGGCGAAACGAAGCTCCGCGGCGGAGATCGGGTGGCTCCAGGTCTCGAGCGGCCAGTCGCAATCGCCGCGCGCCGGCGCGGTGGTCGACAGGAAGCTCGCGGCCGTCACCGGCGGCGCGTTCTCGCCGAGCCCCAGATAAGCGCGCGTGCCGCTTGACGGCGCAATCTGGCGCACGTCGGTGAAGGAGCGGGCGGAGACAGCTGTCGTCACTTCGCGGTCGCGGCCCAGCCAGGCAATGCCGCGCATGTCGAATTTGTCGGCGCCGGGCTTCGCGATCCGCGCCTCATAGGCATCGACCCCGGCCTGGTCGGTGACGAGCAGCGTCGGCGGCAGCTGCAGCAGCGGCCCGTCCGGCTCGACGATCAGATGCGTGATCCCTTTCAGCGCGCCGGCGCCGAGCGGGTCGAACATCGTCCGATAAAGCTGGCGCGCCCGCAGCACGTCGAACGGCAGGGTGACGAGCTGGCCGCTGTCGACCGTGACGATCGTGTCGCGCAGCTTCGCGACCATGTCACCGAGCCGGGCGGCGGTCAGGTCGAGCTTCACGGCCTGGGCGCGATCCTGCGTCGCGAACACGGCATAGGCATCGTCGCCGACCAGCCGGAGCTGGTAGTAGGCCTCGCCCGGCTTCAGCGTCTTCTGCAGATCTGCGAGCGTCAGCGTCTGCGGCGACAGCACCCGATAGCGCGGATATTTGCTGAGCCGCGACTGCAGCGCGGTCTGTTCGCGCTCCAGTGCAGCAAGCTTGTCCCGCGCCGCCGTCAATTCCTTGGCGGCATCGCTGCCCTCGGCCGGGTTGGCAGCGGCGAGCTGGGCGACGTCGCCGCTCTGGCGCACGACCTCGCGAGACTGGTTGACCGCCTCGCGGAACAGCATTGCCGCCTCATCGTCGCCTTCGGACAGCTCGCGCGCGAGCACCGCCTGGGTCTGGGCGACACCGGGCCGCACGAACACCTGGTTCGCGGCGAACATCGCGGCCGGCGCGGCAGGATCGCTAGCCGATCGCGCGGCGAGCAGCGCGAAATAGGGCGTCAGTGCCTGGCGAACCGCCGCGGCGGCGCCTGGGACGCGCTCGCTCTCGCCGACCACTTCCTGGTAGAGCTTGATCGCTTCCTCGGCGCGATTCTGACGGGCATAGAAGGCGGCGAGCCGGCTCTTCGCCTGCAGCAGGGCAGCCGATTGCGGATAGTTGGTCGCCAGCAGCGCGACCGCGCTCTTCAACGAGGCTTCGGCGGCGCCGGGGTTGCCGGTCATCTCCCGCACCAGTCCCGCTTCCGCCATCGCGTCGGCGCGCATGAACGCGGTCGAGATCACCCGGCCCTGGCGGACGCCGGCGAAATCGCGATCGGCGCGCTCCAGCAGCTGCAGAGCCTCCGGATAGCGCCGCTGCATGCGCAGCGCGACGCCGCGCAGTTGCTCGGCCTGGGCGTCGAGGATCTGCGCGCGCTCGTACGGGGTCAGCCGCGTATCAAGGCCGCCGGTGCGGTTGAGCGCCGTATTGGTTCGGTTGATTTCCTTGGCGAGTTCGGGCGTGATCTCGGCGCCGCTGATCGCTTCCTGTGCATAGCGATCGACGGCCGCGACCTTGCGATCCAGCTCCTGCAACGCTTCGCCAGGCTTGCGCTGGTTCATCTGGTGGATCGCGCGGTAGTTGCGCAGCAACCGGCCGGCGATCGGGTCGGCGGCGGCGCCGCGCTGCTCGGCTTCGGCGAAAGCCGCGTCGGCGGCGGGAACATTGCCGAGGTTCGACTGCTGCAACCCCTGGTTGACCAGATACTCGGCCGCCCGGCTCGCGTCGCCGCTGCCGGCGGTGCGCTCATAGAGCGTCTGGAAGAACTCGGCCGCCTCGGCATAGCTGCCGGCATTGTTGCGGGCATAGGCCTCGGTCAGCGCGCCTTCGGGGTCGAGCGCGCCGGCCTGCACCCGCGCGAAAGCCGAGGGATCGCCAGCGGCAGTGACGGCAACCTGCACTTCGCCCTCGACCGGCTGGTCGGTTACGATGCTGGCGAGCCCCAGCTTCAGCGCGGAATCATAGCCGGTCAGGCCCTGCGACGCGTACAGCGTGCCGCCCCGGGCCACGCTGTAGGTGCGGTAATTGAGCTTGTCGACCCCTTCGCAGTCCTGGACCGAAACATCGGCCAGGCCCGGCACCTCGGCGGGTTTCGGCGCCTCGCAGCGTCGATCCGCTTCGGCAAGCCGGGCCTGATCACCCCCTTTGAGCGCGTAGAGGCTGCCGACCGGCGCGGCCGCGTCGCGGCAGACGATCGCATAGCCGCGGTCGAACATGCCTTTCAGCTTAGCGTCGAGCGGACGGAGCTGCGCCGTGCACCGCACCCCGGCATTGCCGATCCGGAAGCTTTCCTGAATGCTCAACGGGTTGCCGGGGGCGGCATGAACCGGCTGCGCGAGCGCCGCGCCAGCCGCTGCTGCGAATAGACAGGACCTGATCACTTGTCGCCTCCCTTACGGGGCCTGGGTTCGTCCTCGCGCCGGTCGTTCTGCTGGTCGGGGGCATCCCACAGGCTGGGATTGCCGCCGCCCGAAACCGGATCGGAAATGACCGGATCGGTCCGAAGCTGGCCCGTATCGATGGTGGTGATGAGCGTGACCGACGGCAGCGCCGCGACCTTTTCCGGATCGGCCGCGCTGTCGAGATTGCCTTGAACCGCGTCCACCACGCCGGTCGAGATCGGCGCGATCACTGCCGGCGGCGGCGTGTCCGGCGGCGGTGGTGGCGGCGGCGGTGGTGGCGGTGGCGGTGGTGGCGGCGGTGGCGGTGGCGGCGCCGCGGCACAGCCGGAGCCGCCGACCACGCAGTTGTTCACGATCGAAGCCGCGGAAAAGCCGCCATTGCCTTCGCCGTTGGTGAAGGTGATCGCGCCCAGCGTGTCCTGGTTGATCCTGAAGACGCCGCTGCCGTCCGCCACGCGCCCGAAAGCGACGAGGTCGAGCGGCGCGTTGCCGGGAGCGTTGCTGGTGACCCGCATTCCTCCGGCACCGGCCGAGAAGCCGGCGAACTGCTCGGCTGATCCACTGTTCTGGACTGCGATCAGGCGAGTGGCGCTCAGCTCCAGCCGGTTCGCCTGGACATTGCCGGCAAGATTGGCGGGGCCGCCCGGCGGCGTTGCCAGCGCCTGGTTGCGCCCGGAGAAATTGGGGTTCTCGGCAAGCTGGTCGAGCAGGCTGGCCGTCGCAACGGCGATGCTGCTACCGGTAAGCTCGAGCGTGCCGCCCAGCGAGCCGGGCCCGGAGCCGGTCAGGGCGATCCCGCCGCCGCTGTCCGTGGCGACCGCGATTCCGCCGCCCGCGCGCAACGTCACCCGGTTGCCGCTTGCCGCATTGGCGAGCGTGAAAGCGCCGTTCACACGGATGCCGCTTTCGCTGCCGATGGTCAGCTGACCGGCTCCGCCGACCAGATTGGCGTCCGCGCCTGCATCCGACCCGTTCAGCGTCACTGCACCGATCGTCACGGGCCCGGAGGCGCCGATGTCGATCCGTTGCGCCCTGAGCGACTGCGCTTCCGACGCGCTGATGCTGTAGCCGCCATCGGGCGTCGGGCCGCCGAATGCGAGGCCGGTCGCGTTGGTCGAAACGAGCGCCAGCTGCGTCGTGGCGGCGGTGCCGATCGCGCCGGACGGCCCCAGCTGGAGGTCGTTCGACGTGACGCTGATATCGGTGCCCGCGACGGGGCCGGTGAAGGTGGCGAGGTTGCCGGCGGCCACAAGCACCGTTCCGCCGCCATCGATCGCGCCGACGTTCACGGCATCCCCTGCAGTCAGGCCGATCAGGTAATCGGCGAAATCGGTCGCGATGCCGCTGTAGAAGTCGCCGGTCTTCAGGGGGCCGGTCGTCACGCTGCCCTGCCCGTCGACGGTGATCGCCTCGGCGGTGATCGCGCCGGTGCGGATGTCCCGGAACGGGGCGATAGCGCCGTCGTCGGTGAAGATGTTCACCAGCGGCGCGCGAACGTCGCCCACATCAATTCCGCCCGAAGCGCCGATCTGGACATTGCCGGAGACGAGCTCCTGGTCGCCCAGCCCGGCCGTCACGTCGCCGAGCGCAATGTCCCCGCCGGCAAGCGCCGAGAGGCCGTCCGCCGACCGGATATCGCCCGCCGCGACGTTCCCCGCGTCCGAACGAAGCGAGATGGTGCCATAGCCGCTTTCGGTGCTGAGGCTGCCGGCCGTCACGCCCGTCTGCCCGCTGACGCTGATGCCTTCGACCGCGACGATATTGCCGGCCGTGACCGAACCGTTCTCGCTGGACAACGAGACATTGCCGTCCGTGGTCACGTCGCCCACCTGCAGCTGTCCGCCGGCATTGACCTGGAAGAAGCTGCTCGCGGTGAAATTCGAACTCGTCACAAAATCGCCCCCGAATTGGGCGAAGAAGCCGTTGCTGAGGTCGATCGTGCCGGGCGTGCCGCCGGGCGGCGGCAGCAGCGAGCCGGTTGCCGTCAGCTCCAGGCTGCTGGTCCGCAGCACGCCGCCATTGACCGCGCCGAAGCGGAGATCACCGGTCGCGGACACGCCCAGCGAGGTACCGACCGTCAGCGTGCCGCCATCGACGAGCAGGCTCGATTCCTCCCCCGGTGCCGGCGCATCGATGCCGAAGCTTAACAGGCTGAGCGTGTCGAGGCTGACGTCCGCCTGCGTGACCTGGGCAAAGACCTGGCCGCCCGTCGTGATGCCGTTCGTGCTACCGGTGCCGCCCTGGGCGAAGGCCGTCGCCGAAAAATCGGTCCCCTGGTAGGAACCGCGCTCGGTCCGCTGGAAACGGTTGGTCGCGAGCAGGCCGACGCTGCCACCGACCGCGTCGCCGCCAGCCCCCGCCGTCGCGCCCGCGCCGCCATTGCCGCCGGTCGCGATGCCGATCAGGCTTACCGCCTGCGTGACCACGGGGGCACCCCGCGAAAGCAGGGTCGCCTGGCCGCCGATGCCGGAACCGCCCGCGCCGCCATTGCCGCCGTTCGCGCCGTCGCCGCCGGCTCCCCCGCCGCCAAACACGGTGACCTGGACGATCCCCATCGTCGCGCTGCCGTCATTGTTGGTGGTCGCCGGTCCGCTTACGGTGCCGAAATTGGTGAAGCCGCCGGTGCCATCGCCGCCGCGGCCGCCATTTCCGCCGAGGCCGCCGGGCGCAGCCGCGCTGCCGCCTTGGCCGCCCTCTCCGCCGAAGCCGGAAATATCCATGGTCACGTCGCCGGTGACGAGCGTGCCGCTGCCGGCCTGCGCGACCAGGTTGGTGACGCCGCCAAGGCCGGCACCGCCGGCGCCGCCCGCCGCGCCGGTCAGGCCGGTGCCGCCGTCGCCGCCGGAGCCTGACACGTCCAGGGCCAGGGTGCCGAGCCGCACGCTCCCGGGCTGCCCGGTCGGCACCACGCCGCCGCCCTGGGAATCGCCGCCCGAGCTTGCCGAGATGATCGAGGTGCCGCCGGTGCCGGCACCGCCTGCTCCGCCTGCCCCGCCGTTTCCGCCGAAGGCGCTGCCGCCGCTGCCGGAGGAATCGAGCGACACGAAACCGAGCGCGTCGACCGCCGCGCCGAACTCGACCAGGTTGGTCAGCCCGCCGATGCCGGCGCCTCCGCCTGCAGACCCGCTGCCGCCACTGCCGCTCGCGTCCATGTCGAGCTCGCCGCCAATCGAGACGCTGCCGCCGGTAGCGACCAGGTAGGCTCCCTTGTCGAACGGGCCGTTCGTCAGGTCTGCGGGCGCGCCGCCGCGGCCGTCGCCGCCTCGCCCGGCACTGGCGAAGCCGCCGCTGCCGGACGCGTCGATCTCGACATCGCCGGCCACCGTGACCTTGCTTGAGGCCATCGCGTTGAACGTGCCCAGCCGAGCTTCGCCGCCGATCCCCGCGCCGCCATTTCCGGTGCCGGAAGCCGAACCACCACTGCCGTCCGCGAACAGCTCGAGACCGCTCGCCAGCTTGATCTCGCCACCGCCGGCGTTGACCCGCGCGCTGCCGCCCTGGCCCAGCCCGCCACTGCCCGAACCGGCGGCCGAACCGCCGCTGCCGCTGGCGTCGAGCTCAACGAAGGTCGCGGCGGAATCGACAAGGCTGTTCGCATTGGCGAAAATCACGGCGGTTCCGCCAATGCCTTTGCCGCCGGCGCCAGCGCCGGTTGATGCGCTGCTCACCGAGCCGCCGCGGCCATCGGCCGACAGGAACAGGGAGCCACCGAGGATTCTGGCCGTGCCGTCCACATCCGCGCCAAGCGATGCGGTAGCGCCGGTCGCATCGCCGCCGCTGCTGCCGTCCGCGGCGCCGAAGCCGCCAGTCGCATCGCTGCGTGCCGAGAGAGAGCCAAGCTGGATGGCGCCGCCGCTAGCGAACACGAACGAGTCGCCCGAGGTTGCCGCGCCGCCGGACAGGCTTGCCTGCGCGGTGCCCGAGCCGGTGCTGCCGCCAAAGGCGTTCGCGATCATGCTGACGGAATCTGCCGTGATCTGGCCGGACCCGCTAATGCTGATGCCGGATACTGATGAGGTGGCCGCCCCGCCGGCGCCCGCCAGGCCGCCGCTCTCGAAGCCGTCGCCGCCGGTCCCGCCCAGTGCGGAGGAATCGAGCGACACCGAGGTCGCGCTGATCGTGCCGCCCCCGTTTGCGAAGATCGAGACGCCGCCGCCCGCCAGCACGTTTCCGCCAGCTCCGCCGGGCGTCGTGGCATCCGGGCCGGAGCCGCCGACGCCGCCCGCCGACGATGTCGACAGGTCGAGGCCCTTCGCCGAGATCGCGCCGCCGGTTGCAGAAAATTGGACATTGCCCGCCGTGGCCGTGCCGCCCGCGGCGCCGCGCGCACCGTCTCCACCGCGCGCCGAGGCATCCATGGTGGTCTGGCCGCTGTTGGTGAAGCTTCCCCTGCCGCCGATCAGCACCTGCGCGACGCCGCCCACGCCTGCGCCCCCCGCGCCCGCGCCGATCGTGGCATCGCCGCCGAAGCCGAACGCGCTGGCCGTGAGGCCGGCCGTGGTGATCGATGCCGTGGCGCTGGTGTCCTGCGTCTGGAGAAGCGCATGCCCGCCCCGTCCGGCACCCCCGGCACCGTCGGAGTAGGAGCCGCCGAGGCCGGTCGCATCCAGATTGATCGTCGCGGCCGCGATCGAGCCGCCGCCGGGGCCGGTCACGACAGAGGCTGTGCCACCGGCGCCCGACGCCCCGTTGGTAGCGGAACCGGTCGCTCTCAGCGAAAGCAGGTTGGTGAAGCTGAGCGAACCGCCGCCATTGGCGAACACATTCGCCTGCCCACCCGTGCCCTCCATCGAAGCGCCTGAGGTGCTGGCGCTCACGTCCACCAAGGTGTCGGCCTTGGCGGTGATCGTGCCGCCGATCACGGTGATGTCGGCATTGCCGCCGAAGGTCGAAACCGCGTCGGGCGAGCTGCCGATCGCGCTGACTGTGAGGTCCGCGTTGACCGTGATGTTGCCGTTCGTGCTACGCAGCGCCGCCGTGCCGCCCCTGCTCGGGTCGACGGCATTGGTGAAGAAGCGTCCGGACAGGGTATCGGCACGCACATCAAGGCTGGCGAACGTCATGGTGCTGCCGGCCAGCGCGTCGATCTGGGCCGTGCCGGGCGCGGCGCCGAAGGAGTTCAGGATCAGGCTCTTGTCCGCCGTCAACACGCCATCGGTGTTGGCGACAAGATGCGCCTGGTTGGCCCCATAGAAATAAGCATCTCCCGCGAGCGTGAGCCCCTGCGAGGCGCCGGTGTTGATCAGCATGTCCCGGCTCGCTTGGGCCGCGATCGGGGACGTGAAATCGCCCGAATCGATCTGGATGCTGGCGCCCGGCGTACTCGCCGGCAGATCGACGATCCGGTTGACGATGGTCTCGTTCGGGTTGACCGACAAATTGCCGCCGGCCTGGAGGTAGATGGCGCCGTTCTCTACCGTGGCGCCGCCGGCCACGTCGAAGCCGAGCTGCCCGTTCGGGGCGATCAGCATCGTGATCGCCGTGTTCTTCGGCACCGCGACCATGAAGATACCCTGGCGATCGCCGCTGCCGGTGCTCGCAGGACCGGTGGTGGTGCCGTTGTGGACAAGCGGCGTGGCGCCGCCGTCCGAACCGACGGTCACGTTGATGTCGAACAGACCCTGGTTGATCGACAGCGTCGCCTGTTCCGCGGCGACATAGGCCGCGGAGCCGTTCACCCGCACCGCGCCATTCTGGTTCACAACCGGCGCGACCAGCGCGACGTAGCTGCCTTCCGGCGAGGCGGTTATCTGGGCGCCGGGCTGGATGGTTACGGCCGCGTTGCCGTTCGCGCTGGACAGCGAGAAGCTCGTCGTCGAGCCGATCGTGCCGGTCCCCTGCGTCGGATCGGCAGTCGACAGCAGAAGGCTGCCGACGTCGAACACCGCGCCGCTGCCGGCGATGATGCCGCCGGGCGCGTAGAACCAGACGGCGCCGCCGGTCGTCGAATTGACCAGGCTGCGGACGGTCCCGTTGAACTGGATCGCGCGGCTCGGCTCCGTGGGCACGATCCGGTTCAACACCGTGAAGTTGCCGCTGCCCTGGAACACCGCCGTCGTGCCGGCATTCTGGAAATTGATGACGCCGGTGCCATTCTGGTCGCTGGGCGTGAAGTCCAGCACCGCCGTCGGCGTCTGCACCGTGTACACATCGACGCCCGGCGTTTGTCCGCGAACGAAGGTGACGCTGCCGGAGGGAACGCCCGGATCGGGCGCGTTGAACGCGGTTTGCGCGCCGGCGGGAGTTGCCGCCAGCGCGGTGGCGAGCGCCAGTGCGGACGTGCCGGTCGCTGCGCGGCGGAAAAAGCGGCTCTTGTCGATCTTACGCATGACAAGGTTCCTCAAGGAAGCAGCTTGGTGGTGAGCGAGACGAGAAAGCGGACGTCGCCGCGGCGGGCTTGCAGGCCGGCGCGCCTGGTCGGCACCGCCAGCGTCATGTCGAGCCGGGCGCGGTTGAACAGACTGGAGCGGATGCCGCCGCCGACCGACACGAGGTTGTTGCGCCCGTCCGGCGCGTTTTTAGTCCAGACCCAGGCGGAATCGAGGAACAGAAAGGGCTGCAGCGCGATCTCGCGGCCTGGGAACGGCGCCCATTGGTTGACCTTCAACTCGGCCGCGAAGCCGAAGCCGCTGTCGCCGATGATCGTGCCCGGATCATAGCCGCGCCCGACCGTGTAGTTGCCGCCCGAGATCTGCTCGAAGCTCAAGAGCGGATCGAACGCGATCTGCGCACGCGGCGTCAGCGAGAAAGCCAGATTCGGGACCAGTTGCACTTCGCCGGTCGCGGTGGCGCGGATCAGCGTTCCTTCCGTATCCCCATTGGCCCGGCTCTGCGGCGTGCGGCCGGCGACGATGCCCCGCTCCGACGCGTCTAAAATGTCGAGCCCGTGACGCAGCTCCAGGCTGCCGGTCAGCCGCCAGGCGGGAACAGCGCCGATCGTCGGATCGGTCGCATCCGCATCCAGACGCAGATAGAGGACGCGCAGCCGGTCGCGGTTCAGCGGCACCCCGGCGAAGCGAACATTCTGGTTGACGAAGTCGAGCCCGACGGCGCCGCGCAGATTGGCGGCCTGGGTACGGACGAACGGATAGCTCGCCTCGGCATTGGCGAACAGCGTGTGCGCGACGATGTCGGGCCTGGCGCCGCCCGGCACCTGCGGCGCGATATCCGGCCGGGTCCACGCGTAATTGAAGCGGGCGCCGAGCGTCAGCCCCTCGCCGCCCAGCCGGAAGTCGTGCGAAAGCTGCAGGATCTGCTGCTCGTCGAAATCGGGGGTCGAATAGAATGCGATGCTGGTGCGGTCGCCAAGCCCGGTCAGCCCGAAGAACTGCGCGCGGAGCTGACCGCCCCACGGACCGGTGTCGTGGGCGGCGAGGTTCTGGACGTTGAAATCGACCAGATAGGGCGTGCGCACAACGGTCACGTCGCCGACCAGCTCGCCGGGGCCGGTGCCCGCCGGCCTCAGCGTCAGCCGCACCTCGTAGCCGGGCAGGTCGCGGACCAGCAGCAAATAGCGTTCTGCCTCGTTGCGGTTGAACACCTCCTGCTTCGTCAGCGGCTCGAGATAGGAACCGATCAGGCCCTCCGCGCGCCCCGCCTCGCCGCGCACGCGCACGGCCACCAATCGCGCATAGAGCACTTCGAAACGGACCTGGCCGCCTTCGATCTTCTGGGTCGGCACCTGGACCGCGGCCAGATAGCCCTTGTCCCTGAGCACGGTCGCGGCGGCGTCGCGAATGTCGCAGACGACGCTGATCGGCCGCTCCTGGCCCAGATAGGACTGGTAGGCAGGCGCCAGTTGATCGGGCGTGACGCCCTTCAGGTTGTTGAACACCGCCGAGGTGACGGTGACCTTCACGTCCTTGTAAGCGGGATCGTCGAGCGGGCACGGCGCCCGCTCGATGCCGCCTTCGACCTTCACGCGGGTGGCCGGCGGCGCGTTCGGCGTGGGCGGCGTGATTTCCTCGCGGGTCGGCGGCGCGACGGGCGGCACGGGCGCCGTCTGGGCGAAGACAGACGTCGCGGCGAATAGAGATAGTCCGATACATCCCGCGCGCGCGGGTTTGAGCAAAGCGCCCACCGAGTTCCCCCTGGTTCCGTTCCCGGTCCCGGGGCGCCCGTCCCGGAATCAGCGGCGCCTTTTGACGCTCGCTCCACGTGTTTCGGCTGATCAGGGTGGATACGCAATCCCAAAGTTTCGCGACGTTTTTGACTTAACTCAATTTTTCAGCCGGGCGGTAAAGGCGGACGCTTCTGCGGGGACCTGGCGACCTGCCAGCGCCTAGCAACCCGCGACGAGAATTGTGCGTCCATCCGTCGGAAGGCCAAGGGCGGCGATGAGACGTCATGCGCCACGGCCCTTGCGACGCTGGCAAATGTCGGAAGCCGGGCTACGGTGCGCGAGCGGAAACTTGATCCCGCCCCATAAAGGCTGACATGACACTGACGAGGCGCGATGTGGTTCAGCTGGCCGCGCTGGTGACCGGCGGCACGCTGGTCACGACCCTCCTCCGGATGAACAGGCCGATCGGCGTGAACGTCAGCGGCGTGCCGTCGGCGGACGCCGTGCGGAGCGACCGCTCGTCGCCCCTTCGCAACAACCCGGCGGCGGACCTCTCCCTGATCGTGTTCACCGATTACCGTTGCCCTGCCTGCCGCGCCGCCCATCCGGCGATGGAACGCGCCGTCGCGAAGGACGGCAGGGTGCGCATCATCTACAAGGACTGGCCGATCTTCGGCCCCCTTTCCGAGCGCGCGGCGCAGGTCGCGATCGCGTCGGACCTCCAGCACATCTACCCGCTCGTCCACGACCGCCTAATGACCGAACGCGCCAACGACGACGACGCGCTGCGAGCCGCGGTCGAGGGGGCGAGCGGCGACTGGAACCGCCTGCAAGCCGATCTGGCGCGGGATCGCTCGCGTATCGCGGCGCAGCTCGCGCGGAACAGCTGGCAGGCCTTCACGCTGGGCCTGGGAGGAACGCCGGGATATCTGATCGGCCCGATCCTGGTGCGCGGCGCGCTGAACGAAAGGGAGTTCAGGCGCGCTTTCAGGGAAGCCCGCGAGCAGGGCTAGCCTTGCTGTGCTGGAGTGGAAGATCGTCCCTCACGCGGGGGACGATCAACTGGAAGAAAATGGTGGACGCACTAGGGCTCGAACCTAGGACCCGCTGATTAAGAGTCAGCTGCTCTACCAACTGAGCTATGCGTCCACGAGAGCGGGCCAGATGGTGGATCGCATCCGCCCCGTCAAGAGGCGCGCCCGCTAGCATCCGGTTTCGGCTCTTGCAAGGGGTGCAACGCCCCCGCATCATGCAGACCGAGATCAACAAGGAGAGTGCGATGCTGGGCGGGATGCAGGATCACAGGCTGAGGGTGATGCATCTGCTCGACCATGCCGAGCGCGAGCATGGCAGTCGCGAGATCGTCACGCACTGGGCGGACGGCCGGGAGACGCGCACCGACTGGGCCGGCATCGCCGATGAGGCACGGCGGCTGGCGCAGGCGCTGGAGGGGCTTGGGCTGAAGCCCAGCGACCGCGTCGCGACGCTGGCGATGAACCATGCCCGGCACCTGACCGCCTGGTACGGCGCGATCGGCATGGGCGGCGTGATCCACACGATCAATCCGCGGCTGTTCGACGAGCAGATCGTCTATATCGCCAACCACGCCGAAGACCGCGTGCTGTTCTACGACAACGCGTTCGCGCCTTTGGTCGAGCGGCTGAAGCCCCAGTTCACGTCGATCGAGCATTATGTCGCGTTCGACAGCCCCGAATGGGATGCGCTGCTGGCGCCGTACGACGGCGACTATCAATGGCATGACGGGGACGAGCGCGATCCCTGCATGCTCTGCTATACCAGTGGCACCACCGGAAACCCGAAAGGCGTGCTGTACGAGCATCGCTCCACCATGCTGCACGCGATGGCGGAGGTCGCGCCGTCGGTCTTCAATCTCTCCTGCCAGGCCGTCGCGCTGCCGGTGGTGCCGATGTTCCACGCCGCGGCTTGGGGCCTGCCGTTCGCGGGGCCGCTCGCGGGGGCCAAGTTCGTCTTCTCCGCCGTGAACGACCCGAAAGTGCTGTGCCGGCTGATGAACGAGGAGAAAGTGACGCATTCGGCCGGGGTGCCGACGGTGTGGCTCGCCATGTTCCAGCACATGGACGAGACCGGGCAGAAGCCGGAGCATCTGAAGCTGGTCACGATCGGCGGGTCGGCGGCGCCGCGCGCGATGGTCGAGCGGCTGATGCGGATGGGCATTCGCGTCGGCCATGCCTGGGGCATGACCGAGACCTCGCCGATCGGCACGATGGGGGCGCCGCCGCATGACTGGGACGAGCTTTCCTTCGAGGAGCAGGTCGACGTGGTCTGCAAGCAGGGCCGCGTGCCGTTCGGCGTCGAGCTGCGCGTGGTCGACGACGAAGGCCGGGTGCAGCCCCGCGACGGCCAGAGCTCCGGCCGGCTGCAGGTGCGCGGACCGTGGGTGATCAAGCGCTACTTCAAGGCCGACACTGACGCCGCCGAGGCCGACCAGTGGTTCGACACCGGCGACGTCGCGGTCCTCCACCCGGACGGCACGATGCAGATCACCGACCGGTCGAAGGACGTGATCAAGTCGGGCGGCGAGTGGATCAGCTCGGTCGAGCTGGAGAATGCCGCGGTCGGCTGCCCGGGCGTGGCGGAAGCAGCGGCGATCGGCGTCTACCACCCGAAATGGGACGAACGCCCGCTGCTGCTGGTCGTGAAGAAGCCGGGCGCGGAGGTCAGCGCGTCGGACGTGATCGCGCACCTGGCGGACAAAGTCGCCAAATGGTGGCTGCCCGACGAAGTACTGTTCGTCGACAGCCTGCCCCACACCGCCACCGGCAAGCTGCTGAAGACTGCGCTCAGGGAACAGTATCGGGATTATCGGCTAAAGACTGCCGCGTGAGCTGACGTCTGCAAAGAGTGGAGCGCGGACGGGCGAGCTGGTCTCAAATCGGTTGAGCAGTTGTGAAACATTGTGACGATGGTAGTTTGAGCGGATGGGCAGAGGCAGATTCGCGAAAAGTACTCTTTCGCTCGTCCTCTTGTCGTCTGAGCCCGTCTCTGCCTCCGCGTTGGTCGTTCGCGTTTCAGAGCCCGTCGCTTCGTACATCCGAACAGGCACGGCTCTTCCCGATACCCAAGTCATAACACTCACCGCCCAGGATCGTCTTACCCTTCTGACAAACACAGGCACGAGGGAATTCAAGGGACCACGCCGGTTCCGTGTCTCCGATCCTTCAACACAACTGACCCTGACCAAAATCTTGAAAAAGACGATCGATCAGTCGAAGGGCGGCCAACGCGTGCGAGCGGGCGTGACTCAGTCGGAGGAGCCCGGCGCAGACCTCGCTCAGCTGTCAGCGGAGGAGGCACGTTGTTTCATTACTGGTAATTGTAGCGTTGAAGCTGAAAAGAAATTTTCGCTGGCGAACATCGGCTCTGCCTCCTCCGAGCCGAATAGAGGAGGTGGTCCAATCGTCGCCCCGCCAAGCATCAGCGACATGTCGATTGCTTTAGTGGGTACTGGACCCGTTTGCGACCTGGGCTTCCGACCGTTCCGCCTCGCTTTCTACGACAGCATCGGACAGACCGTCATCATATCGGGGCCGCGCCGGACGCAACGCGAACTCAACCTGAGACAAATGCTCGAATTCGTGAATTGGCCAGGGCCCCGCCGAAAATTCAAGAAAGTCGGAGAAGTCACGTTCCGTAGCGGCTCCGGACAGACAGTTGTTCCAATTATCGCCACAAAAGTGAGACGCGAGTCAATCGCCAGACTGAAGGCCCGGCTTGCCGCAGCAGGTTGCACTGCTCAGGCTGCAGCATTGTAGCGCGGCTCGTCCGCTTCAGATCATTGTCCGTTCCCCAACTCAAAACAATCGCATCTGCGCCCCTTCCGGTGGCCGGAACAGGTCGGTGCG
The DNA here is from genome assembly GCF_009753715.1 of Sphingomonas horti. GTDB lineage: Bacteria > Pseudomonadota > Alphaproteobacteria > Sphingomonadales > Sphingomonadaceae > Sphingomonas_B > Sphingomonas_B horti. The sequence goes on from NZ_WQMS01000001.1 coordinate 231,614, forward strand.
GAGCTGGAAGCGCTCGTTGTTCAAGCCCAGCTTCTTGCATGCCTTATGAAAGCGGGTGCGGAGCAGGTCGGCCCAGGGGCCCTGGCCTTGCATGCGGGTGTAGAAGTTCGGGTCGTTGTCGCGGCCGCCGCGGATCGAGTGGATGATCGACATGACCTTGGCGGCGCGGTCGGGGAAATGCTCGTCCAGCCAGGCGCGGAACAGGGGCGCGACTTCCCATGGCAGGCGGACCGGCAAGAAGAAGGCGGCGCGGGCGCCGGCTTCCGCGGCACGCTCCAGGATGTGCTCCATCTCGTGATCGGTGATGCCGGGGACGACCGGGGCCAGCGACACGAACGCGGGGATGCCGGCGTCGGCGAGCTTCTTGAGCGCCGCCAGCCTTTTTTCAGGGTGCGGGGCGCGCGGCTCCAGCGTGCGGGCGATCTTCGGGTCGAGTGAGGTGATCGACAAGGCGACGCCGGTCAGGCCCTTCGCCGCCATCGGCGCCAGAAGGTCGATGTCGCGCGTGACGCGGTCGGACTTGGTCGTGATCGAGGCGGGGTGGTCGCATTCGCTCAGCACCCCCAGCAGCGCGCGGGTGATCCGCCACTTGCCCTCGATCGGCTGATAGGGATCGGTGTTGGTGCCCATCGCGATCGGGCGCGGGGAATAGCCGGGCTTCATCAGCTCCGCGCGGAGCAGCGCGGCCGCGTCGGGCTTGGCGAACAGCCTCGTCTCAAAATCGAGGCCCGGCGAGAGGTCATGATAGGCGTGGCTGGGCCTGGCGAAGCAGTAGATGCAGCCATGCTCGCAGCCGCGATAGGCGTTGATCGAGCGATCGAACGGCACGTCGGGCGAGGCGTTGCGGGTGATGATCGTCTTCGGATGCTCGACCGTGACGGTGGTGCGCAGCGGCGGCACGCCATCGTCCACCGATTCGCGCTCGTCCAGCCAGTCGCCGTCCGCCAGTCGCTCGGGCAGATTGAAGCGCGTGCTCTCCCGGTTGATCGTCGCGCCGCGCGCGGGGCGGAGACTCGGGTCCATGGTGGGAGATTAGAACATATATAGAACATTGGCAACGGAGCTTCACGCCCAGCGCGCGATTGCCTGCTCCGCGGTCAGCATTTCCGGCGCGCGGATCCCCGTCCGTGCGTCGGCGAAGCGCGGCGCCGGGGCCGCCTGCTTCACCCCCTCCGCATCAACATAGCTGCCCCGCCCCATATTGTGCGGATGGTGGGGCGCCTCGGCAAAGCTTAGCACCGGCGTGACGCAGGCATCGGTGCCGGCGAAGATTTGGGCCCATTCGTCGCGGGATTTCTGCAGGAAGCGCGCGGCGAACCCTTCGGCCAGCTCGGGCCAGCGGCTGGGCGGATATTGCGGATGATCGGCGGGGTCGAGCTCCAGGCCCTGCAGGCACGCTGCGTAGAATTGCGGCTCCAGACAGCCGACCGCGACATACCGGCCGTCCGCGCATTCGTAGCAGCGGTAGAAATGGGCGCCGCCGTCCAGCAGGTTGGCTTCGGGGCGGTCTTGCCAGCGCCCGCCTGCGAGGAAGGCGTGGAACATCGACAGCAGGTTGATCGTGCCCTCCGTCATCGCGACGTCGATCACATCCCCCTGCCCCGTTCCGCGCGCGCGGATGATGCCGGCGAGGAGGCCTGAAACCAGGAACATGGCGCCGCCGCCATAATCGCCGACCAGATTCAGCGGCGGCACCGGCGGCTCCCCGGCGCGGCCGATCGCGTGCAGCGCGCCGGTCAGCGAGATATAATTAATGTCGTGCCCGGCCATCGGCGCGAACGGCCCGGTCTGGCCCCAGCCGGTCATCCGGCCGAAGGCGAGGCGCGGATTGCGCGCGTGCAGCGTCTCGGGTGCGAGGCCGAGGCGTTCCATAACACCCGGCCGATAGCCCTCGACCAGCGCATCGGCCTTGTCGATCAGCGCGAGCGCGATGCTCCGGCCGGCGTCGGTCTTCAGGTCGGCCTCGACCGTCGCGCGGCTGCGGTTCAGGACGGAACCGCCCATCATCGCGATGCCTGGCCGCACCAGCCGCACCACGTCAGCGCCCATGTCGGCCAGGATCATCGCAGCGAGCGGCACCGGGCCGATCGCCTCCATCTCGACGATCCGCACCCCCGCCAACGGCCCCTGCCCTCTCGCCATAGTCTCTCCCTTTGCTTCCTTGTTCGCCCGAACGACCGGGGCTTGTCCAGCGGCTGGCCCGGGCCTAAACGGCGCGCGTGACGGGTTCCCCGAGAGGGGAAGCAAAAGGGAACGCGGTGTGATGCCGCGGCTGCCCCCGCAACTGTGACCGGCGAGCCGGCGCGCCACTGAAGCCACTGGAGTCACGCTCCGGGAAGGCGGCGCGACCAGCACTGACCCGGGAGCCAGGAGACCTGCCCGCCGCCGCTGTTCATCTGGCCGGGCGGGGTGCACCGGGCGGACGAAGAGAGCGGCGCTCTCCTTCGCAAGAACGGCAACGACCGTAACTTGTGAAGGAACCAGTCATGCCATTTCCCCTTTTCGTCCTCCTCGCCGCCGCAGCCGCGGACGAGATCGTCGTGACTTCGGCCCGCGCCCCGCAGTCCGCCGCCGAGACCGGCCAGGCGGTCACGGTGCTGGACCGCGAGCTGATCGTGCAGCGCCAAGCGGTGGTCGTATCCGACCTTCTCGCGCAGACGCCGGGCGTGGCGGTCAGCCGCAACGGCGGCGCGGGCGGGTTCACGGGCCTGCGCCTGCGCGGCGCCGAGGCGGAGCAGACTTTGGTGCTGATCGACGGGGTGAAAGTGAACGACCCGTCGTCGCCGGGCGGCGGCTTCGACTTCGCCAATCTGCTCGCCGACAATATCGAGCGGATCGAAGTGCTGCGCGGGCCGAACTCCGTGCCCTGGGGCAGCCAGGCGATCGGCGGCGTGGTGAACATCGTCACTGCCCCGCCAAGCTCCGACCCGACCTTTACCGCCCGCGCCGAAGGCGGTTCGTTCGGCACCGCGCAGGCGGTCGCGAACGGAAGCTTCACCGCCGGCCCGGTCACGGCGTCGCTGGGCGGCGGCTATTTCACGACCGACGGCATCTCCGCGGCACGTACGGGCACGGAGCGCGACGGCTATGAACGCTATGCCGCGAACGGGCGAGTCGAGGTGTCGCTGACCGACAGCATCGCGATCGACCTGCGCGGCTATTTCGACCATGGCCGCACCGAGCTGGACGGGTTTCCGGCGCCGAGCTTCACCTTTGCGGACACGCCCGAATTCTCCACGATTCAGGAACTGTTCGGCTATGCCGGGATTCGGGCCGCCTTCGGATCGCTGGCCAACAGGGCAGCGTTCACTATCGCCGACGTGAACCGCGACAATTTTGACGCTCCGGGCTCTTCGCCAAGCTTCATCGCGCGCGGGCGGGTGGAGCGGTTCGAGTATCAGGGCGACTTGAAGGCAGCGGATTGGGCCCGACTGGTGTTCGGCGCGGAAAGCGAGCGGTCGCGCTTCGGCGACGGAACCTCGGTCTTCCGCACCGGCATCGACAGTCTCTGGGGCGAGCTGATCGTGAAGCCGGTCGCGCCGCTGACCCTGACCGGGGGCGTCCGCCATGACGATCACCGCGATTTCGGCGGACATACGACGTTCGGCGCGAACGCGGCGCTGGACCTCGGCGCGACGATCGTCCGGGCGAGCTATGCGGAAGGGTTCAAGGCGCCGACTCTGTTCCAGCTCCGCTCCGACTTCGGCAATCCGTCGCTGCGGCCCGAGACGGCGCGGAGCATCGATTTCGGCGTCGAGCAGCGGCTGGCCGGCGACGTGCTAAGCGGCAGCCTGACCTGGTTCCATCGCCGCACGCGCAACCAGATCGACTTCACGGCTTGCCGCGCGGACATCCCCGTCTGCGCGGACGGGGCGCGGCCGTTCAACACCTACGACAACATCGCGCAGGCACGGGCGAGCGGGGTGGAAGCGGCGGTCGATGTGCGACCGAGCGCGCGGCTGCGGATCAATGCGGCCTATAGCTGGCTGGATGCCGAAAACCGGACGCCCGGCAATCCCGATTTCGCCAAGCCGCTGCTGCGCCGGCCGAAGAGCAGCATCGCGCTGAACGTTGACTGGCGCGCGCCGTTCGGGCTGGCGTTGGGCGGCACGCTGCGGCAGGTTTCGGACAGCGCCGACCGTGACGCATTCGGCAAGCGCGTGCGCCTGGACAGCTATGTGCTGGCGGATGTGCGCGCGGCGGTTCCGGTTTCGGAGCGGCTGGAGCTCTATGGCCGGATCGAGAACCTGTTCGACGCCCGGTACGAGACCGTGCTGGACTACAACACGCCCGGCCGCGCGGCCTATGCGGGCGTGCGGGTGCGGCTCTAGATGAAGCGGGCGGCGCTGGCGCTGTGTGCGCTCGCAAGCGCCTGCGCCGCCCCCGCCCCTGCGCCTGTCGCGGACGGCAACCGCATCGTCTCCACCAATCCCTGCCTGGACGCGATCCTGGTCGAGCTGGTGCCGGCGGCGCGGATCGCGGCGATCAGCCATTTCTCGCAGGACCCGCGATCGAGTTCGATGCCGCCTGGCGTAGCGCGCAGGTTCCGCGCGACCAGCGGGACGGCGGAGGAAGTGATCGCGCTGAAGCCGGGACTGGTGCTGGCGAGCAGCTTCACCGCGCCGGCGACGCTGGCCGCCTATCGGCGGCTCGGCCTCACGGTCGCGACATTCGGGACGGCGGCGACGATCGCGGAGAACCGCGCGCAGATACGAGAGATCGCGCGGGCGGTCGGAGCGCCGGAGCGCGGCGAGGCGTTGGTGGCGCGGATCGATCACGCCGTCGCCGACGCCGCGCCGCCTGATGCAAGGCGCCCGTCCGCGCTGCTGTGGATCGGCGGCAGCAACCTGGTGAACGGGCACGGCACGCTGATCGACGACATGCTGGCCCATGCCGGATTTCGGAATGCGAGCGCCGATTATGGCGTGACGCAGACCGGCGTGCTGCCGTTGGAATATGTCGTCGCGCACCCGCCGGAGGTGGTGCTGACGCCCGAGCGCCGCGCCGGGGCGGACGAGGAGTCGCGACGCGTCGCGCTGCGCACCGAAGCGCTGTCCTCCTCCCATACGAAAGTGACGATCGGCCATTTCCCCGAGCAGCTCTTCTATTGCGGCGGGCCGACGATCGTGCCGGCGATGCAGCGACTTGCGGCGCTCCGGCAGCAGGTGGCGTCATGAGGCGGCTGCCTGTCCTGCTGGTCCTCGGCCTGATTGTGCTCATCGGCTTTGTCTTCTCGCTGACCGCCGGCAAGGTGTGGGTGCCGCTCTCTGCCTGGGGTAGCGGCGACCCGCGCTGGTGGATCATCGTGGAGCTCAGGCTGCCGCGCGCGCTGCTGGGACTGGCGATCGGCGCGGTGCTCGGCCTGTCGGGCGCAGTGCTGCAAGGATATCTGCGCAATCCGCTCGCTGATCCGGCGCTGATCGGCGTGTCCTCGACCGCGGGACTGGGCGCCGTCGCCGCGATCCTGATGGGGCTGGGTGCGGCGCCGCTGGTGCTGTTCGGCAGCGCGATGGCAGGCGCGGCGGCGGCCGTGATGCTGCTGGCGCTGCTGGTCGGGCGATCGGGAAGCGCGCTCGCCTTCATCCTGGCGGGCACGGTGCTGCAGAGCCTCGCCGGATCGATCACCGCGTTCCTGATCAGCATCGCGCCCAACCCGTTCGCGACCGCCGAGATCCTGGGCTGGATGATGGGCGCGCTGACCGACCGCAGCCTGGAGGACGTGGTGCGCGCCCTTCCTTTCATGGCGGCGGGGTGCGCGGTGCTGGCGCTGACCGGCCGCAGCCTCGACCTGCTGAGCCTGGGCGAAGAGACGGCGCGCAGCCTTGGCGTCAGGACCGGACGGCTGCAGGCGGTGATTGCGCTCGGCACGGGCCTCGCGGTCGGCAGCGCGGTGGCGGTGTCCGGCGTGGTCGGGTTCGTCGGACTGATCGTGCCGCATCTGGTGCGCCCGCTGGTCGGGCAGCGGCCGTCGGACGTGCTGCTGCCCTCCGCGCTGGGCGGCGCGGCGCTGGTGCTGTTCGCGGACAGCCTGGTCCGGCTCGCGCCGGGCGCGGAGGAAGTGCGGCTGGGCATCGCGATGGCACTGCTGGGGACGCCGTTCTTCTTCGCGCTGCTGCTGCGCTTTCGCAGGAGCCACGCATGGGCCTGAGCATCGAGAGGCTGACGGTGCGCTTGGGCCAGCGGACGGTGCTGCACGATGTCGCGGCGGAGCTGCTGCCCGGCCGGGTGACGGCGTTGCTCGGGCCGAACGGCGCGGGCAAGTCGAGCCTGCTCCGGGCCATGCTGGCGCTGATCCCGGTGGAAAGCGGGCGCGTGCTGCTCGACGGGAGCGACATGGCCGCGCTCGACGCCAGGACACGTGCGCGGCGGCTCGGCTATCTGCCGCAATCGGCGGAGCTGGCGTGGAACATTCCCGCGCGCTCGCTGGTCGAGCTCGGCCGGGCGCCGCACCGTTCGCCCTTTGCCGGGCTCGGCGAGGCCGACCGCGCCGCGATCGGCCGGGCGATGGCGCTGACCGACACGGTCCGCTTCGCCGAGCGGCTGACGCACGAGCTGTCGGGCGGCGAGCGGGCGCGGGTGCTGCTGGCGCGCGTGCTGGCCGGAGAGCCGGACTGGCTGCTCGCCGACGAACCGCTCGCCAGCCTCGATCCTGCGCACCAGCTGGACATGCTCGGCCGCCTGCACGGTTATGCGGCCGAGGGGCATGGCGTGGTCGTGGTGCTCCACGACCTGAGCCATGCCGCGCGCATCGCCGACGACGTCATGCTGCTGAGCGAAGGCCGGCTGGTCGCGTTCGGCGCTGCCGAGGAGGTGCTGCGGCCGGAGCTGCTGGAACAGGTCTATGGCATCGGCTTCGAGCGGATCGGCGTGCACCTCATCCCAACGCCTCCCGCACGCGTGCCTCATAGTCCGGCGGGCAGATGAGGAGGTCGGGCAGCAGCGTCTCGCGGGCGTTGTAGGTGCAGGGGGAGCCGTCGACGCGCGTCGCGACCATGCCGGCGCCGAGCGCCACGGCGACGGGCGCGGCATTGTCCCATTGGTGCTGGCCGCCGGTGTGGAGGTAGATGTCCCCCTGCCCCAATAGCACCGCCATCGCCTTGGCGCCGGCCGACCCCATCGGCACCAGCTCGCCGCCGAGCCGATCGGCCAGTTGCGTGCATTCGGCCGGCGGGCGCGTGCGGCTGACGAGCAGGCGGGGGCGATCCGGCCGCCCGACCGGCGGTGGCGGCTGGTCGGAGCGGAGCAGCCTGCCCTGCGCGGGAAGCGCGACGGCACCGACCGCGGCATGGCCGTCGATCGAAAGCGCGACGTGCACGGCCCAGTCGTCGCGGCCTTCGGAATATTCGCGGGTGCCGTCCAGCGGATCGACGATCCAGACGCGGCGGCTGTCGAGGCGGGAGAGGTCGTCGATCCGCTCCTCGGACAGGATCGCGTCCGCCGGGCGCAGCGCCGACAGAGCCGACATCAGCCAGGCGTTGGCGGTCACGTCGCCGGCATCGCCGAGCGCCTTGCCTTCGACCGTGCCGCTTTGGCGCAGGGCCAGCAGCAGCCGGCCGGCGGTTTCCGCCAGCTTCGCCGCGAGATCCTCGTCGGTCATTCCTCGACGGGCCCTGTGCTGAGGATCGCGGGCGCGGCGCGGCGCAGGCGGGCGAACTCCGCGACTTGCCTGCCGACCAGCTCCAACTGCGCCGAGGCGCCGGGATCGGAGCATTGGCTGTCGCGGAACATGCCGGCGGTGCTGCGGATCGCGGCGCCGAGCGGCGTCGGCCAGCCGCGGAGCGCATGGACGATCGATCGCATCGTCGCCAGCGTCGAGCCCGTCGCCTGCCAGCCATAGGCGGTCACGATCAGGCCGACCGGCAGGCCGTCGAGATAGACGCGCGAATCCTTCGACGTCTCCTCGATATAGTCGATCGCGTTCTTGACCAGGCCGGAGATCGAGCCGTGATAGCCGGGGCTGGCGATGATCAGCCCGTGCGCGCCGCGGATTGCGGCGACCAGCTTGCGCACCTCGGCCGATTGATCGGCTGCTCCATGCGCATAATGCGGAAGCGAAGCGAGGAACGGGCCGTCGAACAACGCTACGTCGGCCCCTTCGGCGGCGGCGGCGCGGAGCGCGATCGTCAGCGCCTGTTCGGTCGAGGAGCAGGGCGTGGTCGTGCCGCCGATTCCGACGATGGACAGCTTTTCAGGCATGCAGTCTCCCCGCTAGAGCAGCGGCATGCCAAAGCATATCCGCCCGCGCCGGTCGATGCTCTACGTGCCCGGCGACAAGCCGCGCGCGCTTGAGAAAGCGCGCACCCTGCCCTGCGACGCGATCCTGCTGGACCTGGAAGACGCGGTCGCGCCGGAAGCGAAGGAGACCGCGCGCCGCACGATCGCAGAGGCGGTGCGCGCGGGCGGCTATGGATCGCGCGAGCTGATCCTCAGGGTCAACGGCGTCGCGTCCGACTGGGCGGAAGCGGACCTGAAGCTTGCGTCGGAGCTGCCCGTCGACGGGGTCCTGATCCCGAAGGTCGAGGACGAAGGCGCGGTGCGGCATGTCGAGGCGCTGGTGCCGGACACGGCGCTGTGGTGCATGATCGAGACGCCGCGCGGCGTGCTCTGCGCGCCCGAGATCGGCGGCGCGAGCGAGCGGCTGACGGGGTTCGTCGCCGGCACGAACGACCTGACCAAGGAACTGCGCGCGCGGCACGTGCCGGACCGGGCGCCGCTGCTTACCAGCCTGTCGCTGATCCTGCTGGCGGCGCGGGCGCACGGGCTGGCAGCGATCGACGGCGTGCATCTGGGGCTGGACGATCCGGACGGCTTCGAGGCCGCGTGCCGGCAGGGCGTGGAGCTGGGCTTCGACGGCAAGACGGTCGTGCACCCGAGCACGATCGAGGCGGCGAACCGCATCTTCGGTCCCTCGCCGGAAGCCGTCGCGAAGGCGCGGGAGATCGTCGCCGCCTGGGCCGCCGCGCGCGCCGAAGGCAAGGGCGTGGCGCGGATCGGCGGTGCGATGGTCGAGCAATTGCACGTCGACGAGGCGCAGCGGCTGATCGATCTGGCCCATCAGATCGCGGGCCACGACGCGAAAGGTCACGAAAGGTCGCACTGACGTACGCGCTTGCGGCTTGCACAGGCGGACGATTGATCGAGCGGATCGATCAGATGAAGATCCAGGCAAGCGCCGCATCCTGGGACCATGCCAGAGAGATTGGCGTGTAGGACAGACAAAATCCTCCCCGAGCTCTGCTCGGGGAGGAGGACCGCTCGCCGCAGGCGAGAGGTGGAGGGGCCGCAGCGAAGCGAGGACTGCTGACTCTCCGCTTCGCTCCGAGCCCCTCCACCACGCCCTATCGGGCGCGGTCCCCCTCCCCTCGCTTCGCGAGGGGAGGATCTATTCGGCCGCCTCGACCCGCACCAGCAGCGTGCCTTCGCTGACCTGGGCGCCGGGGGTGGCGTTCAGTTCGGTGATCGTGCCGTCGAACGGCGCGGTCAGCGTGTGCTCCATTTTCATCGCTTCCAGCGTGACCAGCTTCTGGCCTTTGGTGACCGATGCGCCCGAAGTGACCTCGACCGCGATGATGCGGCCCGGCATCGGCGAGGTGATCGCACCGTCGCCGGCGGCGCCGGCATGCGTCCCGGACGCGCGGTAAGGCTGCACCAGCCAGGTCTGGCCTTCCTCGCTCAGCAGGACCGGCTCCGGCACAGCATGTTCATCGGCGACCAGCGGATCGTCACTGTCCGAGCCCGGAAACGCGACGGCCATTTTTTGATCATTGACCGCCAGGAGCACCATCCGCCGCGGGGCTGCATTCAGCCGGAAGCCGGCCAGCGGCTGCTCCGCCAGCGCCGCAGCGACATCGGCCAGGGCCTCGTCCGACGGCATCGCGGGCGGGATCAGCGCTTCGCCGTCGCGTCCGATCAGGCCGGTATCGACGGTGCCGGCAACGAAGTCGGGATGCTCCAGCGCACGAACCAGGAAGCCGGCGTTGCTGCGAACGGGCCAGACGATGCTTTCGTCCAGCGCTTCCGCCAGATCGAGCCTGGCTTCTTCCCGCGCGGCACCATGCGCGATCACCTTGGCGATCATGGGATCGTAGAAGGGCGAGACTTCGGCGCCTTCGGTCACGCCGGTGTCGATCCGGACGCCCTCGCCGAGCATGAAGGCTTCGAGCTTGCCGATGCTCGGCAGGAAACCCTTGGCCGGGTCTTCCGCATACAGCCGCGCCTCGATTGCCCAGCCGTTGATGCTGAGCTCGTCCTGGCGCTTGGGGAGCGGCTCGCCGCTGGCGACGCGGAGTTGCCATTCGACCAGGTCCTGGCCGGTGATTTCCTCGGTCACCGGGTGCTCGACCTGGAGGCGGGTGTTCATTTCCATGAACCAGATGCGGTCGGCGCGCAGGCCTTCGGAGGCGTCGGCGATGAACTCGATCGTGCCGGCGCCTTCATAGTCAACGGCCTTGGCTGCCTTCACGGCAGCGGCGCAGACGGCTTCGCGCGTGGCCGCGTCCATGCCGGGCGCGGGGGCTTCCTCCATCACTTTCTGGTGGCGGCGCTGGAGCGAGCAGTCGCGTTCGAACAGGTGGACGACCTGCCCCAAGCTGTCGCCGAACACCTGCACTTCGATGTGACGGGGCGAGAGGATGTATTTCTCGATCAGCACCCGGTCGTCGCCGAAACTGCTGGCGGCCTCGCGTTTGCACGAGGTGAGCGCATCGGCGAAGTCCTCGGGCGCGTCGACACGGCGCATGCCCTTGCCGCCGCCGCCGGCGACCGCCTTGATCAGCACCGGATAGCCGATCGCATCGGCCTCGGCCTTCAGGTGTTCGGGCGATTGATCCTCGCCCAGATAGCCGGGCGTGGTGGGCACGCCCGCTTCCTGCATCAGCTTCTTGGCCGCATCCTTCAGGCCCATCGCACGGATGGAATGCGGTTTCGGCCCGACCCAGATCAGGCCGGCGTCGATGACGGCCTGGGCGAAGTCGGCATTCTCGGAGAGGAAGCCGTAGCCGGGGTGGATCGCCTCCGCGCCGGTTTGTTTAGCGGCGGCGATGATCTTGTCGCCGACGAGATAGGATTCGCGCGCGGGGCTGGGGCCGATGTGCACGGCCTCGTCAGCCTGGCGGACGTGAAGCGCCCTGGCGTCGGCGTCGGAATAGACGGCGACCGTGCGGATGCCGAGCCGGCGCGCGGTGCGGATGATCCGGCAGGCGATCTCGCCGCGATTGGCGATGAGGAGGGATTTCAGCATGGTGAGACCTCAAGTCCTCCCCCAGCTTGCTGGGGGAGGGGGACCATGCGAAGCATGGTGGAGGGGCGCGCGAAGCGCGAAACGGGGGCTGTCAGGTGATCAAAGGCTCCGGACGGGCATATCGGCGCGCGAAAGAGCTGCGCCGCGATATGAGCCTGCCCGAAATCCTGCTTTGGCGGCAGCTTCGCAGGAAGCAGACGGGATTTCATTGGCGCAAGCAACATCCGGCCGGAGAGTATGAACTCGACTTCTACTGCGACCGCGCAAAGCTTTGCGTGGAGGTCGATGGCGAGGCGCATGAGCGCGGTGATCGGCCGCGAAAGGATGCTCGGCGGGATCGCTGGCTTCTGACCCGGGGAATTCGGACTTTGCGAGTTCCTGCGCAAGAAATTTTGACCAATCTTGATGGCGTGCTTGCCTTGATCGGCGCCATCGCGCGCAAGCGCGCGCCCCTCCACCGTCCTTCGGACGGTCCCCCTCCCCCAGACAAGCTGGGGGAGGATTGTTAGACCACCCTTTCCCATCACATCCGGAACACGCCGAACTGGGGGCGTTCGGGGATGGGGGCGTTGAGGGTGGCGGCGAAGGCCAGGCCCAATACGTCGCGGGTTTGCGCGGGGTCGATGACGCCGTCGTCCCAGAGGCGGGCGGTGGCGTGGTAGGGGTTGCCTTCGTCTTCGTAACGCTGGCGGATCGGGGCCTTGAAGGCTTCGGCCTGTTCCGGCGTCCAGGAGCCCGCGTCGCGGTGGACGGTCGCGAGCACGCTCGCCGCCTGTTCGCCGCCCATCACGCTGATGCGGCTGTTGGGCCAGGTGAAGAGGAAGCGGGGGCTGTAGGCCCTGCCGCACATGCCGTAATTGCCGGCGCCGAAGCTGCCGCCGATCAGGACGGTGATCTTGGGCACGCTCGCGGTGGCGACGGCGGTGACGAGCTTTGCGCCATGTTTCGCAATGCCTTCCGCCTCATATTTCCCGCCGACCATGAAGCCGGAGATGTTCTGGAGGAACAGCAAGGGAATGCGGCGCTGGCAGGCGAGCTCGATGAAATGGGCGCCCTTTTGCGCGCTTTCGGAGAAAAGGATGCCGTTGTTGGCGAGGATCGCGACCGGCATGCCCCAGATGTGCGCGAAGCCGCAGACGAGGGTGCTGCCGTAGAGAGCCTTGAACTCGTGGAACTCCGAGCCGTCGACCAGCCGCGCGATAATTTCGTGCACGTCGTAAGTCGCGCGGACGTCTTCGGGGATGATGCCGTAGAGGTCTTCCGGGTCGTATTTGGGGGGGCGCGGACCCCGCAGGGCTCCGGCCTGCGCCGGAGCACCCAGGTGGGAAACGATATCGCGGACGATCGTCAGCGCGTGCTCGTCATTTTCGGCGAGGTGGTCGACGACGCCCGATTTGCGCGCGTGCAGGTCGCCGCCGCCAAGGTCTTCGGCGGAGATAATTTCGCCGGTCGCGGCTTTCACCAGCGGCGGGCCGGCGAGGAAGATGGTGCCCTGGTTGCGGACGATCACCGTCTCGTCCGACATGGCGGGAACGTACGCGCCGCCGGCGGTGCAGCTGCCCATCACGCAGGCGATCTGGGGGATGCCCTGCGCCGACATGTTCGCCTGATTGAAGAAGATGCGGCCGAAATGGTCGCGATCGGGGAACACCTCGGCCTGGTGCGGCAGGTTGGCGCCGCCGCTGTCGACCAGATAGACGCAGGGGAGACGGTTCTGCTCGGCAATCTCCTGCGCGCGGAGATGCTTCTTGACCGTCATCGGATAATAGGTGCCGCCCTTCACCGTCGCGTCGTTGCAGACGATCATGACCTGGCGGCCGGAGACGCGGCCGATACCGGCGATCATGCCGGCGCCGGGGACCTCTCCCTCATACATGTCGCAGGCGGCGAGCTGGCCGATCTCGAGGAACGGCGAGCCGGGATCGAGCAGGCGCTCGACGCGGGCGCGGGGCAGCAATTTGCCGCGCTCTGTGTGGCGGGTGCGCGCTTTCTCGCTTCCTCCCAGCGCGGCGGTCGCGACGCGGGCGCGCAAATCCTCCGCCAGCGCGCGATTGTGCGCGGCGCGGGCGCGGAATTGCTCGGAATCGGATTGGATCGCGGTCGAAAGGACGGGAGCGGACATGCGCGTTCAGCACCTAGCCAGCCGCTTTGCGCTTGGGAAGGGCTGGCCGCGTTGCGCCTGCGGCGCTAACCCTGACGGCAATCAAGGATCGAGAGGATGCTCCGTGCGTAAATTCCTGATTTCCCAAGCGCTTCTGCTCGGCTATGCGGCATCGACCGCGCCCGCGATCGCGGCGGCGCTGTCGGGCGTGAACATGAGCTATGTCGACAGGAGCGTCGCGCCGGGCGACGATTTCGAGGAATATGCGAACGGCGCCTGGCGCAAGAGCGCCGAGATGCCGGCCGACCGCGCCTCGATCGGCGTGAGCTACGACGTCCAGCTGAAGGCCGAGAAGCGCACCGCCGACATCATCCAGGGCGCCGGCGCATCGAAGCCGGCCGCGGGCACCGAAGCGCGCAAGATCGCCGATTATTATGCGGCCTATCTGGACACGGCAGCGATCGACCGCAAAGGCCTCGCGCCGGTGCAGCCGGAGCTGACGGCGATCGCGGCGATCAGCGACAAGAGCGCATTGTCGGCAAAGCTGGGTGCGAACATGCGCGCCGACACCGACCCGATCAACGCGACGCATTTCGCCACCGAGAATCTGTTCGGCCTGTTCGTCACGCAGGACCTGCAGCGCCCGGCCGTGACCGTGCCGTACCTGATGCAGGGCGGGCTCGGGCTGCCCGACCGCGACTATTACCTGTCAGCCAAGCCGGCGATGGCGGAGATCCGCACCGCCTATCGTGCCTATGTCGAGAAGCTGCTGACGCTGGCGGGCATCAGCGACGCCGCCGCGCGCGCGGACCGGATCATGGCGCTGGAGACGAAGATCGCCCAGGCGCATGCCACGATCGAGGAAAGCCAGGACGCGCATCGCGTCCAGGCGTGGAAGCGCGGCGACTTCGCGGGCAAGGCGCCGGGCATCGACTGGGATGCCTATTGGCGCGCGGCAGGGCTGCCGAACCAGCAGGATTTTTCCGCCTGGCAGCCGGACGCGATCGTCAAGCTGTCGGCGCTGGTCGCGAACGAGCCGCTGGAGAGCTGGCAGGACTGGCTGGTGTTCCACACGATCAACCAGAACGCGTCGGTGCTGCCCAAGGCGATCGACGACGCGCATTTCGACTTCTACGGCAAGACGCTGACCGGCACGCCCGCGCAGTTGAGCCGGGCGCGGCGCGCGATCGCCGCCGTCAACGGCGCGCTCGGCGATGCGGTCGGGAAAATCTATGCAAAGCGTTATTTCCCCGCTTCGTCCAAGGCCGAGATCGAGGGGATGGTGAAAAACATCGTCGCCGCTTTCGATGCGCGGCTGGTCAAGATCGCCTGGCTCGCGCCGACGACCAAGGCGGAAGCGCGCCGGAAGCTGCAGGTGCTGAAAGTCGGCGTGGGCTATCCGTCGACCTGGCGCGACTATTCGACGCTGGCGGTGCGCGCGGACGACGCGTTCGGCAATCTGCAGCGCGCGGAGCTGTTCGAATATCGTCACCAGCTGGCGAAGATCGGCAAGTCCGTCGATCGCGGCGAATGGTGGATGACGCCGCAGACGGTGAATGCGGTCAACCTGCCGCTGCAGAACGCGCTGAACTTCCCGGCGGCGATCCTGGAATCGCCCTATTTCGACGCGCGGTTCGACGCGGCGGCGAACTACGGAGCGATCGGCGCGACGATCGGTCACGAAGTCAGCCACAGCTTCGACAATCTGGGCGCCGATTTCGATTCCACCGGTCGGCTGCATAATTGGTGGACGCCGGAGGACCTGAAGCGCTTCCAGCAGGCGGGCGCGGCGCTGGCAGCGCAATATGACGCCTATCAGGCGCTGCCGGGCCTGCACCTGAAAGGGAGCCAGGAGCTCGGCGAGAACATCGCCGACGTGGCCGGGCTGACGGCGGCGTACGAGGCCTATCACAAGTCGCTGAGCGGGAAGCCGGCGCCTGTGATCGACGGGCTGACCGGCGACCAGCGCTTCTTCCTCGCCTTCGCGCAGAGCTGGCGCACCAAGATGCGCGACCAGGCGCTGCGCGCGCGCGTGGCGACCGACGTCCACGCGCCGGCGCGGTGGCGGGTGCAGACGGTGCGGAACCTCGACGCGTGGTATCCGGCGTACAAGGTGACGCCGGGGCAGACGCTGTACCTGGCGCCGGGCGAGCGGGTGAAGGTGTGGTAGTTGGGTCCTCCCCGAGCTTGCTCGGGGAGGGGGACCGCGGCGCGAAGCGGCGCTGTGGAGGGGCCGGAGCGAAGCGAAGGGTCTTTCCGTCGGCTGCGCCGCCGGCCCCTCCACCATGCTTCGCATGGTCCCCCTCCCCTCAGCCGAGCTGAGGGGAGGATCTGAAGTTACGCAGCCCCGATCAGCTCCCGGCCGATCAGCATGCGGCGGACTTCGTTGGTGCCGGCGCCGATGTCGAGCAGCTTGGCGTCGCGGGCGTAGCGTTCGACGGGCCAGTCCTTGGTGTAGCCGGCGCCGCCCAATGCCTGGATCGCCTCCAGCGACACGCGGACCGCGTTCTCGCTCGCCAGCAGGATCGCACCCGCCGCGTCGAAGCGAGTGGTGCGGCCGGCGTCGCAGCTTTTCGCGACCGCATAGACATAGGCGCGGGCCGATTGCAGCGCGACGTACATGTCCGCGACCTTGGCCTGCATCAGTTGGAAAGCACCGATCGGCTTGCCGAACTGCTTGCGCTCACGGACGTACGGGATGGTCACGTCCAGGCAGGCCTGCATGATGCCGAGCTGGACGCCTGCGAGCACCGCGCGCTCATAGTCGAGGCCCGACATCAGCACGCCGACGCCGCCGTTCAGCGGACCCATCACATTCTCTTCGGGCACTTCGCAGTCGTTGAAGACCAGCTCCGCCGTGGGCGAGCCGCGCATGCCCATCTTGTCGATCTTCTGGCCGATCGAGAAGCCGGGCATGTCCTTCTCGATCAGGAAGGCGGTGATGCCGCGGCTGCCCTCGCCCGTCTTCGCATAGACGACGAGCGTATCGGCATAGGCGGCGTTGGTGATCCAGAATTTGGTGCCGTTCAGGACATAGCCGCCCTGCACCGCGTCGGCGCGCAGCTTCATGCCGACCACGTCCGAGCCGGCGCCCGCCTCGGACATGGCGAGGCTGCCGACATGCTCGCCGGAGATGAGCTTGGGGAGATACTTCGCCTTCTGGTCCTCGTTGGCCCAACGGCGAATCTGGTTGACGCAGAGGTTCGAGTGCGCGCCGTAGGAAAGGCCGATCGAAGCTGAAGCGCGGCTCACTTCCTCGACCGCGATCACATGCTCCAGATAGCCGAGGCCAAGGCCGCCATCCGCCTCGTCGACGGTGATGCCGTGCAGGCCGAGCGCGCCCATGTCGGGCCACAGCTCTTTCGGGAACCAGTCGTCGGCGTCGATCTTCGCGGCGATCGGCTCGATCCGCTCCTCGGCGAAGCGGCGCGTGGTGTCGCGGATCATCTCGGCATGCTCGCCGAGCTGGAAGTCGAAATCGGGCGTGGCAATGCTGGTCATGGGTTCGCTCTTTCGAGAATGCGGCGGGCCTGTTTCAGGTGGGGCGCGTCGATCATGCGGCCGTCCAGCTGCAACGCGCCGGCATGGGGATTGGCGTCGAACGCCGCGACGACGGCGCGGGCATGGGCGACGGCCTCGGCCGAGGGCGTGAAGGCGGCGTTGATGACGGGAATCTGCATCGGATGGATCGCCATCATGCCGGTGAAGCCGTCGCGCGCCGCCGCCTCCGCGACCCGCTTCAGCCCGTCGAGATCGCGGAAGTTCGGATAGACCGTCTCGATCGGCTGCACGCCCGCCGCCGCCGCGCCGAACAGGGTCAGCGCGCGGGCGACCTGGTAGGGTGGCAGGTAAGCGCCTGCATCGTCGCGCGAGGCGGCCGCGCCGATCGCCGCCGGCAGGTCCTCCGCACCCCAGGTGATGCCGGCCAGATGTTCCGCGACCGGGGCATAATCGCCGAGCCGGAACACGGCGGCGGGCGTCTCGGTGGCGATCGGCAGGATCGGGACATGGCGGCCGCGCAGCCGGTGCCGCAGATCGGCGATAGAGCGTGCCCCCTCTGCCTTGGGCAGGACGATGCCATCGGGCGCGGCCGACAGCACCGCGTCCAGGTCCTCGTCCGAGTCGGCGCTGCCGGCGGGATTGATGCGGACGAACAGAGCGCAGCGGCGGTCCGCGCGCCCGAGAAAGTCCGCGACCATTCCACGCGCCGCGGCCTTGTTGGCGGGCGCGACCGAATCCTCCAGGTCGAGGATCAGTGCGTCGGCGCCGAGGTCGAGCGCCTTTTCCATCCGCTCCGGCCGGTCGCCGGGCACGAACAGCAGCGAGCGGAGCCTCATTTGTCCTTCTTCGGGTGGCGGCGGCGGATCAGCGCGGTGCGCAGGCAGCGGCAGACCAGCTGGTTGCGCTGGTTGTACATCGTGTGCTCGAACGTCACGATGCCGGCGTTCGGGCGCGACAGGCTCTCGCGCAGCTCCAGGATTTCGGTCTCCGCGCGGAGCGTGTCGCCGATGAACACCGGCGCCGGCATCGTCACCTTGTCGTAGCCGAGGTTCGCGACCAGCGTGCCGAGCGTGGTGTCGCCGACGGAGACGCCCACCATCAGCGCGAAGGTGAAAGTGCCATTGACGAGGATCTGGCCGAACTCGCTCGCCCGCGCCGCCTCCAGGTCGATGTGCAGCGGCTGCGGGTTGTGGGTGAGCGTGGAGATCAGCAGATTGTCGGTCACGGTCACCGTGCGCCGGATCTCATGCTCGATCCGGTCCCCCACCGCCCAGTCTTCGAAATATCGTCCGGCCATAATCCCCTCGGCCCTAGAATAAGAGTTTCGCCGCGCCTAGCGCCAGCAGGAAGCTCGTGACGGTCGCGGCGACCACCGGCATCGAGGCGCGCCAGCCCTGTTTCAGGAGCAGGTTCATCGGCGAGCGGATGCCGGTCGCGACCACGGCGAGCAGCAGCAGCGCGGTGGTGCCGATCTTGGCGACGCGCGCGACCTCGGTGGGCAGCGTCACGACCGAGTTCAGCACGGTCAGCACCAGGAAAGCGACGATGAACCACGGCACCGGCGGCGCGCCAGGCCGCTCCGTGCCGTCCTTCGGCAGGGTCAGCGTGACCAGCAGCAACGTTGGCGCGAGCAGGGCGACGCGCGTGAGCTTCACGATCGCGGCCGTCTGGCCCTGCACCTCGCCCAGCGAATAGCCGGCGCCCAATGCCTGGGCGACGTCGTGGATCGACGCGCCCAAAAGGAAGCCGGCCGCGTGCGGGCTGAGGCCCAGCAGCATCGACAGCGCCGGATAGGTCGACATGGCGAGCGCGCTGGCGGCCGAGACCGCGACCAGCACCAGAGTCAGCTGCGCCTGGTTGACGCGCTTTTCGCCGAGCGCGCTGGACAGCGCGAGCGCCGCCGACGCGCCGCAGATCGCGACCGATCCGCCGGCGAGCGTCCCGAACGCGGCGCCCATGCCGAGCGCGCGCGAGACCAGCGTGCCGACCGACATCACCACCAGGATCATCACGCCGATCGCGACGAAACTGGGCCAGCCGAGCGCCGCGATCTCCCAGATCGTCACTTGCAGCCCGACCAGCACGATCCCCCACCGCAACAGCGTTTTGGACGCGAAGCCGAGCCCGGCGTGCAGCCGCGCGTCCGCGTTGAGGAAATTGAAGGCGAGGCCGATCAACAGCCCCATCAGCATCAGCGGCGCGTGATAATGATCGCCGAGCCAGGCCGCCGCCAGGGCCGCGAGCGTCGTGATGGCGAGGCCGGGGACGTAGGCGAGCAGCTTCGCCCGCGGTCCCTTCGCGGCGGGTGCGGCGTCATATTCCAGCAGGTCGCCGAACAGATCGGCCGCGGCGGGCAAGGGTCGCTGGGTCGGTTCGGCATCGGCCATGGGCGCGGCTGTAGCGGCAGAATTGCGGCCGTGGAACACCCCCGCCCTGCCCTCGTTCTGCGATCGTTACGAACGGCGAGGCTGGGTTGGAGCATTCACCGCCACAAAATGGGCACGCGGCGGTGCCGCCCGTGCACACGCCCCGGGCGGCAAGCCTGGTGCCGCTGGCAGCGGGCGTGGTCGGCGTCGGCGCGCTCTACCTTGCCCGCGACGTGCTGGTGCCGATCGTCCTGGCGGTGCTGCTCGCCTTCGTGCTGGCGCCGCTGGTCGGGCTGTTCCGGCGGTTGCGGCTGGGGCGGACCTTGTCAGTCGTGATCGCGGTGCTGCTGGCGCTGGGGACGCTGGGGCTGACCGGCGCGGTGATCGGCCAGCAGGTCGCGAGCCTGGCGCCCGACGTGCCGCGCTATGCCGAGACGATCCGCGGCAAATGGATCGCGCTCGGCCATTCGAGCGTCGCCGAGCTGCCGGAAGCGGTCAATCGCCTCGCCAGCCGGTTCGAGACGCCGCCGCCGACCCGCCCAACGCCGCGCCTCTCCCGCCGCGCCGCGCAGCCGATCCCCGTCGAGGTCCACCAGCCGCCGGAAACCGGCTGGGTCACCGCGCGCCGGCTGCTCGGCCCTGTGGTCGGCCCGCTCGAGACGTTCATCATCGTCCTGGTCGTCGCCGTCTTCATCCTGCTGCAGCGCGAGGACCTGCGCGACCGCATCATCCGGCTGTTCGGATCGTCGGACCTGCACCGAACCACCGTCGCGATCGACGAGGCGGCGGCGCGGCTGTCCCGCTATTTCCTGACGCAATTGCTGCTGAATTCGCTGTTCGGCGCGGTGATCGCGCTCGGCCTCTACTGGATCGGCATCCCCTCGCCTCTGCTCTGGGGATTGCTGGCGGCTATCCTGCGTTTCGTCCCCTATGTCGGTGCGTTCCTGGCGGCGCTGCCGCCACTGCTGCTCGCCATCGCCGCTGAGCCGGGGTGGAGCTATGCGATCATGACCGCCGGCCTGTTCCTCGCCGCCGAGCCGATCATGGGCTATGTCGTCGAGCCTTTGGTCTATGGCCATTCGACCGGCCTGTCGCCGCTGGCCGTGATCGTCGCCGCGATCTTCTGGACCTGGCTCTGGGGGCCGATCGGCCTGCTAATGTCGACGCCGATGACGCTCTGCCTGGTCGTGCTCGGCCGGCACGTGCCGCAGCTGGAGTTCATCGACGTGCTGTTCGGGGACCGGCCCGCGCTGACCCCGGTCGAGAGCTTCTACCAGCGCATGCTGGCGGGCGACGAGCATGAGGTCCATGACCAGGCCGAGCAATTGCTGAAGGAGCGCCCGCTCTCCTCTTATTATGACGAGGTGGTGGTGGGCGGATTGCGGCTGGCGCTCGCCGACCGCCGCCGGGGCGCGCTGACCCGCGGCGCGCTCGACGCGATCGTCGAGTCGACTCGCGACCTGGTCGACAGCCTGGCCGATCACGAGGACGTCGAGCCCGACGAGGACGAGACCGGGCCGGCCGACCCTCCGCTCGACCAGCGCCGGCTGCCGAGCGAGCCGCCGCCCGAGCCGCCAGCGCGGACCGGCCTCACGATCCTGTGCGTCGCAGGTGCGGGCATGGCCGATCCGGTCATTGCGGCCATGCTCGCGCAATTGCTCGCCAAGCATGGTCAGCGGCCGGTCCTGTGCGATGCGACGCTGGCGACCGAGTGCGATCCGGTCGTCGTGTGCCTGGCGGGCGCCGCCTTCCGCGGTTCCTCGCCGCGCTGGCGGTCGATCGAAGCCAGCGCCCGCCGCCGCTGGCCGGACGCGCGCATCGTGCGGGGGCTGCTGCGCGACAGCCGCACCGACACCGAGGACACGCGCGCCAGCCTGCGCGACATGGTCGAGACCTGCGCCAGAGGTTAATCGTTTCGCAGCCATTTCCATTTACCACGTCCATAACCGACCAGGAGTGTGGGACGTGCGCTACGAAGACGAGCATTTCCGCGATCAGCGCGTGCAGCTCGACGGCAACGAGTTCGAGGGGTGCCGCTTCACCAACGTGCTGTTCGACTATGCGGGCGGCCCCGTCTATCTGAGCGGATGCCGGTTCGAGGGATTTTCATGGCATTTCGCGGGCGATCTCGGCCGCGGGCTGCAGATGCTGGCCCAGCTCTACGCCGCCAGCCCGGCCGCGGCGCTGACCCAGCTGTCCAAGGCGCTGTTCCCCAAGCCGGGCATGGCGCCCGGCACCTTCCCCCGCCCCGCCGAACCGGCCGAGGCGGCGCCGGAGCAAGATCCCGCGCCCGACCCATTCGACTATTCGCGCCTGCACGCCAGCATCCGCCGCGCCCCCAAACTGGCGCGCGCGGCGGGCCATTGCTGAACTGAAAGGGTGGTAGCGGAGGAGGGACTTGAACCCCCGACACGCGGATTATGATTCCGCTGCTCTAACCAACTGAGCTACTCCGCCCCAAGGCGTGCGGCCCTATAGGTAAGGGCTTGGCGGGGGTCAACAAGGTCAGTGACGCCGTAGTAATCCGTCATCCCGGGCTTGACCCGGGACCCACCTTCTCATCCAAGACAGGTAGGCTCCGGATCAAGTCCGGGGTGACGAAGGAGATCGGGTTGCATTTTTTCAACGTGCTGATCGTGGGGTCCGGGCATGGCGGCGCGCAGGCGGCGATCATGCTGCGGCAATCGGGGTTCGGAGGCTCCCTCGCGATCGTCGGCGAGGAACCGGAACTGCCCTATGAACGTCCGCCGCTTTCCAAGGACTATCTGGCCGGCGAGAAGGGATTCGAGCGGCTGCTGATCCGGCCCGAGCGCTTCTGGAGCGAGCGGAACGTGGCGCTGCTGCAGGGGCAGCGGGTGCTGAGCGTCGATCCGGCGCTGCACGAAGTCGCGACCGATGCCGGCGAGCGGATCGGCTATGGCACGCTGATCTGGGCGGCAGGCGGCCGACCGCGGCCTCTGCCCTGCCCCGGCGCCGACTGCGCGGCCGTGCATTTCGTCCGCAACCGCGCTGACGTGGACGCGATGATGGCGAAGCTGGCGAGCCTCGAGCGGGTCGCGGTGATCGGCGGCGGCTATATCGGCCTGGAAGCGGCGGCAGTGCTGACCAAACTCGGCAAGCGCGTCAGCCTGTTCGAGGCGCTGCCGCGCGTGCTGGCGCGGGTCGCGGGCGACGTGCTGTCGCGCTTCTACGAAGCCGAGCACCGCGCACGCGGAGTCGACCTGCGGCTGAACGCGCAAGTCGAGGCGTTCGAGACTGATAGCGGCGGCCTGACGGGCGTGCGGCTGGCGGACGGCGAGACGGTGGCGGCGGACCTGGCGATCGTCGGCATCGGCATCATTCCCGAGGTCGAGCCGCTGATCGCCGCCGGGGCGGCGGGCGCCAACGGCATCGATGTCGACGCGCAATGCCGGACCAGCCTGCCGGATATTTTCGCGGTCGGCGACTGCGCGGCGCATGCGAACCGCTTCGCCGGCGGCGCGCGGGTGCGGCTGGAATCGGTGCAGAACGCGAACGACCAGGCGACGGTGGCGGCGAAGACGATCATCGGCGAGGAAGTGGCGTACGAAGCGACGCCGTGGTTCTGGTCGAACCAGTATGACCTGAGGCTGCAGACGGTCGGGCTGTCGATCGGGCATGACGAGGTGGTGCTGCGCGGCAGGCCCGACGAGCGGAGCTTTTCGGTCATATACCTGAAGGGCGGCCGCGTGATCGCGCTCGACTGCGTCAACGCGACGAAGGATTATGTACAGGGCCGCAAGCTGGTCGAGGCTGGCGCGGAAATCGACCCGCTGGCGCTGGCGGATGTGGGGCGGCAGCTGAAGGAGCTGCTCTAGCGGAACCGATGCTCGCTGAGCGCTTCCCACGGGCCGCCGCGATACCACCAGCTTGCCAGGCCGGCGATCTTCAGCGGGCGCGGGGCGAAGCTGGCTTCCAGCTCGCCCAACAGCGCCTTGGCGGCCTTTGCCGTCACCTTGTTCTGGACGGTGATATGCGGGCGCCAGGCGGCAAGGTCCTGCGGGATCAGCAGGCCGGCGAAATGGTCGGCGAGGCGGTCGCGGATCGCTTTCAGCTCCGGACTGTCGACCTGATAGGCGACGCCTTCCCCCAGATGGCGCAGGCCGGACAGGCGCGCGGGCGGCGCCGGCGCGCGCGTCTCCGCCTTCAGCCGGTCGCGCAGCTCCGGCGCCACGCTCGGCGGCAGATGGTGGAACAAGGTGATGTGGGCCGGCACGAGATTCCGGTCGGGCGGGAAATGGGCACGGCGCAGGCCGTCGGCCCAGGCGAAATCGCTTGCGCCGAGCAGGGCGGTGACGATGATCGGCGCGGGCATGTTCATGGAAGGACCCCCGGATGATCGACTTCTACACCGCCGCGACGCCGAACGGCTATAAGGCCGCGATCATGCTTGAGGAATGCGGGCTCGAATATACGCCGCATTTCATCGACATGGCCGCGCAGGAGCAGAAGTCGCCGGAGTTCCTGAAGATCAACCCGAACGGCCGCATCCCGGCGATCGTCGACGACGGCTTTCCGGTGTTCGAATCGGGCGCGATCCTGATATGGCTGGCCGAGAAGACGGGCCGCTTCCTCCCGGCCGACCCGAAAGGCCGCAGCACCGTAATCCAATGGCTGATGTGGCAGATGGGCGGGCTGGGCCCGATGATGGGGCAGCTCAATGTGTTCAAGCGCTATTTCCCCGAGCACATCCCGGCCGCGATCGACCGCTACGAGCGCGAAAGCTACCGCCTGTTCGGCGTGATGGACGGGCGGCTGGCGGAGTCGCCCTGGCTGGGCGGAGGCGACTATTCGATCGCCGACATCGCCTGCTGGCCCTGGGTGCGGGCCTATGAATGGCCCGGGCTGACGCTCGACAATCACCCGCACCTGAAGGCCTGGGCTGACAAGGTCGGCGAGCGCGACGCGGTCAAGCGCGGACTGCAGGTGCCGCCGCGCGCGGAAATGACCGAGGAAGCCAAGCGCGAGTTCGTGGAACGGGCGCGGAAGATTCTGGCGTGATTCAGCTCCTCCCCAAGCTTGCTTGGGGAGGGGGACTGCGACGCGAAGCGTCGTGGTGGAGGGGCCCGGAGCGAAGCGGAGGGTTCGGCCGTCCTCCCCCGGCCCAAGGCCGGGGTGCGGCCCCTCCACCACCGGCTGCGCCGGCGGTCCCCCTCCCCTCGCTTTGCGAGGGGAGGAATTTAAATCTCCACCTGGCTTCCTAGCTCGACGACCCGGTTGGTCGGGAGCTTGAAGAACTCCATCGCCGACTCGGCGTTGCGCAGCATCCAGGCGAACAGCTTTTCGCGCCAGATCGCCATGCCCGGCCGCGACGAGGCGAGCAGGGTCTGGCGGGCGAGGAAGAAGCTGGTGTCCATCATCTTGAACTCCGGCCCGCAGCCGGTGATCTGCTTCAACGCGGTCGGCACGTCCGGCTCCTGCATGAAGCCGTATTTGACCACCAGCCGGTGGAAGCCGTGGCCGAGCGGCTCCAGCTGGCAGCGCATGTCCTGCTCGACATAGGGCACGTCGGCGATCTTGACCGTCAGCAGGACCACGCGTTCGTGCAGCACTTTGTTGTGCTTCAGGTTGTGCAGCAGCGCGTGTGGCACGCCGTCCGGCGTCGACGTCATGAACACGGCGGTGCCGGGCACACGCGTCGCCGAGGTCGCGGCCGATTCGATGAAGATGGAGATCGGCATCGCCGCCTCGCGCAGCCGGTCGATCATCAGCTTGCGCCCCTTCGCCCAGGTGGTCAGCAGGGTGAAGGCGAACAGGCCGACCAGCAGCGGGAACCAGCCGCCGTCCGGCACCTTGGTGAGGTTGGACGCGAAATAGGCGAGGTCGACGGTGAAGAAGACGGCGAGCAGCGCGACTGCCGCGATCCGATTCCACTTCCACAGCGAGAACAGCACGACCGCGATCAGGCAGGAATCGATCGTCATCGCGCCGGTCACCGCGATGCCGTAGGCGGCGGCCAGGTTGGACGAGGACTGGAAGGTCAGAACGAGCAGGATGACCATCGTCATCAGCGTCCAGTTGATAACCGGAATGTAGATCTGGCCGACGGTGCTGGCGCTGGTGTGCGTGATGCGCAGGCGCGGGATGAAGCCCAGCTGGATCGCCTGCTGCGTGACCGAGAAGGCGCCGGAAATCACCGCCTGGCTGGCGATGATCGTCGCGAGCGTCGCGAGGATCACCAGCGGCAGGCGGAACGCCTCGGGCGCGAGCAGGAAGAACGGGTTCTTGATCGTCTCCGCCGCTTCGGCCGGGCTCAGGGACAGCACCATCGCGCCCTGCCCCAGATAATTGAGCATCAGCGCGGGCAGCACGAACACCAGCCACGATCCGCCGATCGGCTTGCGCCCGAAATGGCCCATGTCCGCATACAGCGCCTCGGCGCCCGTCACCGCCAGCACGACCGAGCCGAGCGCCAGGAAGGCGCGGACATGATCGGTCAGGAAGAAATGGATCGCGTGCCAGGGGTTGAGCGCGGCGACGATCGACGGGTCCCGGACGATGTGCATCGTGCCGAGCACCGCGATGGTCGCGAAATAGAGCACCATCACCGGCCCGAACATCCGCCCGACCGCAGCCGTCCCGCGCGATTGGATGAAGAACAGGAAAACCAGGATGCCGATCGCGAGCGGCACGACCAGCGGCTCGAACCGCGCCTCGACGACCGTCAGGCCCTCGACCGCGGAGAGCACCGACATGGCGGGCGTGATCATCGAATCGCCGTAGAACAGCGCGGTCGCGAACACCCCCAGCAGCACGATCGGCGCGGTCCAGCGCTTGCCCGGCGTGGAGCGGTTGATCAGCGCCAGCAGCGCCAGGCTGCCGCCCTCGCCCTTATTGTCGGCGCGCATGATGACCATGACGTATTTCAGCGTCACCATCAGCATCATCGACCAGAAGACGAGGCTCAGCACGCCGAAGATGTGCAGCCGGTCCGGCGTCAGCTCGTGATGGCCGGTGAAGGTCTCGCGAAACGCGTAGATCGGGCTGGTGCCGATATCGCCGAAGACGATGCCGACCGCGCCGATGGCGAGCTTCAGCAGCCCCTGGTCGCCATGACCATGGTGCTGGACCGACGATTCCGCCGGTACGGCGCCGCTGATGGTCGCCGTGTCTGAAATTCCGGTGCTCACCGGCGGGAATGTTCTGCTGAAAGCGGCATCATGCGCATAACGATTGAAAGCGGTCCTAGCCCCACGGACGCGGCGCGGGCCGTTAGCATGGGCCGGTGGGGGGTGCAATGCCAGCCCCCTTCCAGTCGAGCAGGGGCTAAGCTGCCCCGAACAGCGCGTCCGCCTCGCTCCGCGTGGGGACCGATCGCAACACGAAGCTGCTGCTGATCGTCGTCACGCCCGGCAGGCGGCCGAGATGCTCGCGGTGCAGGCGCTCGTAATCGTCAAGGTCCTTGGCGACGATCTTCAGCCGGTAATCGTGCGCGCCGGAGATCAGCGCGCATTCGACGATACCGTCGATCTCCGACACCGCGCGTTCGAACCGGGCCAGATCCTCCTCGACCTGCGTCGACAGGGTGATGTCGACCAGGGCGGTGACGTGAAAGCCGAGCGTCTTGTGGCCAAGGCGGGCGCCGTAGCCCGTGATCTGGCCCGAGACTTCGAGCGCCTGGATGCGCCGGGTGCAGGCGGATTGCGACAGGCCGACGCGCTCCGCGATCTGGCTGACGCTGGCGCGCGCATCGGCGGCGAGACTTTTCAGGATTGCACGGTCGATCTTGTCCATTGCGCATGAATCCATTGCGGAGCGATCAGTCACTCGCACACTTATGCGCCGAGCAGCCGTGGCACCAGCCCTGTTTGCAGGGATTCGCGATCCCGATTCGCAGTAATACGCGCCACCATTTTTTCGCTTAAGGAGAGCGATCATGCGCGTCGGTGTGCCCAAGGAAATCAAGAACAACGAATATCGCGTCGGCCTGACCCCGCCGTCGGTGGCGGAGCTGGTCGCGGCTGGCCACGAGGTGGTCGTCGAGACCAATGCCGGCGCCGGCATCGACCTGAGCGACCAGGACTATATCGCGGCCGGCGCCCGCATCGTCGCCACCGCGGCGGAGGTGTTCGCCCAGTCCGACATGATCGTGAAGGTGAAGGAGCCGCAGCGCCAAGAAATCGCGATGCTGGAGCCGCGGCACCTGCTGTTCACCTACCTGCACCTCGCGCCCGATCCGAAGCAGACCGAAGGCCTGATTAAGTCCGGCGCCACCTGCATCGC
Source organism: Sphingomonas horti (assembly GCF_009753715.1). Taxonomy (GTDB): domain Bacteria; phylum Pseudomonadota; class Alphaproteobacteria; order Sphingomonadales; family Sphingomonadaceae; genus Sphingomonas_B; species Sphingomonas_B horti. The sequence continues at coordinate 259,062 of NZ_WQMS01000001.1, forward strand.
CTATGAGACCGTGACCGCGCGTGACGGCTCGCTGCCGCTCTTAAAGCCGATGTCCGAAGTGGCCGGCCGGATGTCGGTGCAGGTCGGCGCGCACTATCTTGAAAAGGAACAGGGCGGCCGCGGCGTGCTGCTGGGCGGCGTGCCCGGCGTTGCTCCGGCAAAGGTCGCGATCCTGGGCGGTGGCGTCTCCGGCGTGAACGCGGCGCAGATGGCGGTCGGCATGCGCGCCGACGTGACCATCTACGACATCTCCAACACCCGCCTGGCCGAGCTGGACATGTTCTTCAGCTCGCAGATCAAGACCGTCTATGCGTCCAAGGCGGCGATCGCGTCGGCGGTGCAGAGCGCGTCGCTGGTGATCGGCGCGGTGCTGGTGCCGGGCGCGGCGGCGCCCAAGCTCGTTACCCGAGAGATGCTGAAGACGATGAAGCGAGGATCGGTGCTGGTCGATATCGCTATCGACCAGGGCGGCTGCTTCGAGACCTCGCACCCGACCACCCACCAGGATCCGGTGTTCGAAGTGGACGGCGTGATCCACTATTGCGTCGCCAACATGCCGGGCGCGGTCGCCCGCACCTCCGCCTTCGCGCTCAACAACGCGACGCTGCCGTTCGCGCTGAAGCTCGCCAATATGGGCGCGGAAGCGGCGATGCGCGCCGATCCGCACTTGGCCAACGGCCTGAACGTGATGGGCGGCAAGATCCGCCACCAGGCCGTCGCCGACGCGCTGGGCCTGGAGTTCGTGCCGTTCAGCTAAGCCGCTGTCCCGGAGCCGGTCGCTGCGCCCGGCTCCGGGAAATTCCTAGCTTTTACAGGACGACGAGGCATCCCACATGACAGGGATGGACGAATTCATCACCGAAGAATCGCTCGCCGAGCTGATCCCCGCCTTCTACGCGCGGGTGCGGCAGGACGCCCTGATCGGGCCGCTGTTCAACGAGGCGATCCATGACTGGCCGGAGCATCTGGGCAAGCTCACCGCCTTCTGGTCGTCGGTGATGCTGACCAGCGGGCGCTACAAGGGCAGCCCGATGGTGGCGCATCTGCGCCATATCGAGTCGATCAAGCCGGCGATGTTCCAGCGCTGGCTCGAAATCTGGGCCGAGACCACCGCCGAGCTGATGCCGCCCGAAGCCGCCGCCGCGCTGCAGGCGAAGGCTGCGCGGATCGGCGAGAGCCTGCAGCTCGGGCTCAGCTTCCACGCCCAGCGAGTCGCCTAATCGTCGCCCTGCGGCTTGGGCAGCAGTAGCGCGAGCAGGATCGCGCGGCATTCGGCGTCGATCGTGCCGTCGATCAACTCGGGGCGGAAGCGGCGCTGAAACGCCACCGTCGCCGCCAGCGTGTCGGTCACGTCATAACCGAAGCGTTCCAGCGCGAGCAGGAATCCGGCATCGGTCCAGCCCGGGTCCATCAGGTTTTTCGTGGGCCTGGGCAGCGCGAGGCGGAGCTTCGCCAGCCGATACCACGGAAACAGCTCGCCCGGGTCCTGCTTGCGGGCCGGCGCGACGTCGGAATGGCCGACGACATTGCCGCGGGTAATGCCATACCGCTCCTTGATCGCATGGACGAGCGGGACCAGCGCGTCGATCTGCTCCTCCGGGAAGGGGCGATAGCCGAATTCGTGGCCGGGATTGACGATCTCGATGCCGATGCTTGCCGAGTTCACGTCGGTGATGCCGCGCCAGTGCGAGCGGCCGGCGTGCCAGGCGCGGTTCGCTTCGTCGACCAGGCGCAGGACCTGCCCCTCCTCCGTCACCAGGTAATGGGACGAGACCTTCGCGTCCGGATCGCAGAGCCGCCGGATCGCCGAGTCGGCGTCCTGCATCCCGGTGTAATGGAGCACGATCATCGAAACCGGGCTGCAGCGCTCGTCGAAGTTCGGCGAGGGCCTGTCGATGATCTGTTTCAAGCGCGGTTTTCCCCAACCCGGGCCGAACGGATGGTCACGATCGCGACGCCGGCCAGCGCGACGATCCCGCCCAAAATCATCAGCGGCGTCAAGGGCGTGTGGAAAAACAGCGATGCGAACACCACCGACAGCACCGGCGCGGCGAGCGTGAGCGGCGTCACCGACGCGACCGGGTGGCGCTGCAGCAACCACGACATGGAGCCGTGGCCGATGATCGTCGACCCGATCGCGGAGAAGGCGACCCAGCCGAGGCTGTGCAGCGGCAGGTGCGGGATGGAACGGATGCCCTCCGGCTCGAAGACCAGTGCCACCGGCGCGAGAATCGCGACGCCGAGCAGCCCGACCCAGGCGTACATGGAAAGCACCGGCACCCCGCGGAGGTTGCGCTGGATCAGCGACGATCCGGCCCAGATCAGGCTTGCGAGCGCGGTGAGCGCGATGCCCGGGATCTCCCGTGCCACTTCGGGATCGAACACCAGGATGCCGACGCCCAGCAGCGACATGGCGACGCCGGCGATCCGGTATTTGTGAATCCGTTCCTTCAGAATCACGACTGCCAGCAGCATCGCGAACGGCACGCCCAGCTGCCCCGCGATCGCGAGCGCACCGACATTGGTCGCCACCGCCATGGACAGGTTGATGACCAGGAAATAGAGGCCGCCGGTCATCACGCCGAAAGCGAGTAGCTCGCGCATCCGGCCAGGCACGATGCGCAGCCAGGACAGGCAGACCATCAGCACGATCGCCTGGCGGAGCAGCGCGGCGGTCAGCGGCGGAATCTCGTTCACCGCCATCTTCACCGCGATGATGTTCATGCCCCACAGAAGATTCATCAGCCCCGCGACCGCGATGTCGCGCGCGCCGAGCCGGGGCTGAAGCTGGGTCATCGCCGCGGCTGTAGCGCCAGCCGCGACGGCATCAAGCGGCCTTTGTCCTGACCGCCGCAGTCTTTCGGTAGAGCCCGCGCAGTTCGGGTGCGGACGCGAAGGCGTCGGTCTGGCCGATCACCGTCTCGCCGGCGCCGAGCATCAGATAGCCGTCGGGCGCAAGGCTGGCGGCAAGCCGGTCGAACGCCTCGCGCCGCCGCTCCGGGCTGAAATAGAGCAGCACGTTGCGGCACAGGATCAGATCGAAGCTGCCGGTCTGCGCCATCAGCACATTGTGCCGGCGGAAGCGGAGATAGCGGGCAAGGTCCCGCTTGACCCGCCATTCGTCACCTACCTGGTCAAACCATTTGAGCATCGAGCTGACCGGCAGCCCGCGCTGAATCTCGAACTGGCTGTAATAGCCGCCGCGCGCCTTCTCGATCGCGGCTTCCGACACGTCGGTCGCGGTGATGTCGATCGACCAGCCGTCCCATTTGGCGCGGGCATCGGCGAAGATCATCGCCAGCGAATAGGCCTCCTGCCCGGTCGAGCAGCCGGCGCACCAGATGCTGATCCGGCGCGACGCCGCGCGGGCCTGGCGGAGCGCCTCGAGCGCGCCGTTGCGCACCAGGTCGAACGCCTGCGCGTCGCGGAAGAAGAAGGTCTCGTTGTTCAGCAGTGCCTCGACGACCTCGCTGGCGAGCATCACGTCGCGGCCGAGGTTCAGCTGCCCCACCAGCGCATCGAGGTTCGGAATGCCGCGCTCGCGCATTAGCGACTTCAGCACGGTCTCGATCCGCCACAGCCGGTTCGGCCCGATCTGCTGGCCGGTGCGCTGCTCCAGGAGACTGGCGAGATGACGCAGCGCGGTCCTGTCTATCGTCATGCCGCGAGCCTCTCGCGGCGGGCGAGCAGGTCGGCGATCTGGAACGGCGGCAGCATCGCGCTGGCCAACCCGGCCTGCGCCACCGATCCCGGCATGCCCCAGACGACCGAGCTCGCGCGATCCTGAACGAAGACGTCGCTGCCGGCATGCGCCATGCGTTCGGCCCCGCGCAGGCCATCGCGGCCCATGCCGCTCAGCACGATGCCGACCGCGGTCGCGCCGAAGGCTTCCGCGACGCTGGCCAGCATCGGGTCGACCGAGGGCAGACAGCCGCTTTCGACCCGCTCCGCAGTGATGCGTACGCGCGGCATGCCGCCGGTCATCTCGACCGACAAATGGCCTTCGCCCGGCGCGATCAGGATACGCCCGCGCGCGAGCGGCATGCCGGCGCGCGCGACGCTGGTCGGGCGGCCCGACATTTCCTGCACCTGCGTCGCAAAGATGCTCATGAATGAGGGCGGAAGATGCTGGGTGATCAGGATCGGTGCGCCGAATGCCGGCGGGAGGGCGCGCAGGAGGTCCGAGAGGGCATGAAGACCGCCGGTCGAAGCACCGATGGCGACGCAGGACACGCGACCTTCGTTCATCGCCCGCAGCCGGAGCTGCGGCATCGGCTCCTGCGGCCGGCTGTCGCCGGCGTCCGCGTCGGGCGCGTGGCCGATCCGCACCAGCTTTTCGGCGAGCACCTCGGCGAAGCGGCCCCCGAACGCGCCGGCGCCCGGCTTGGCGAGCGTGTCGGCGGCGCCCAGCGTCATCGCCCGGATCGATGCGGCGGCGCCCTGCTCTGCCGACGAGGAAACGATCAGCACGCGCGCGCCGCGACTCGCCGCGATCAGCGCGGGCATAGCGCTCAGCCCGTCCTGGCCGGGCATCTCGATGTCGAGGATGATGATGTCGACCCGCTCGCGAGCCAGGAAGGACAATGCCGCCCGCGCGCTCGGCACGGTTCCGGCCAGCTGGAATTCGGGGCGTTCGCCGACCATGCGCGTGAAGACGGCGCGCGCGACCGCCGAATCGTCGACGATCAGCAGCCGGATGGGCCGGTCCGGGGCAGCCGCGCTACGAGCGCTCGTCAGGGCGCGGGGCGGCATCGCCGGCTGGCTCCGCTCAGGCGAGCCCGACGATCTGCAGCTTGCTCGCGATCGTATCGCGATCGAACGGCTTCATCACATATTCGTCGGCGCCGGCCTCGATCGCCGCCTTGATATGGCCGATGCCGTTCTCGGTGGTGCAGAACACAACCTTCGGGCGCTTCGGCAGGTCGGTGGCCGACAGCGCCTTCAGGAACTCCATCCCGCTCATCACCGGCATGTTCCAGTCGAGCAGCACCACGTCGGGCGGCGTCGCCTCGCAATGGGTGAGCGCGTCACGGCCGTCACCGGCCTCCGCCACCTCGAAGTCGAGCGTTTCGAGGATATGGCGCGCGACTTTCCGGATGACCTTGGAATCGTCGACCACGAGACAGGTTTTCATAAAATCTCACTCGACCTTTGTTCTATTGCCCTGCCCTAACCCGCAGAGAGTAAGGACGAGGTTAAAGACGGCATGGCTCAGGCGGCCAGCGCTTCGTCGGGGCCGGCGATCAGCCGCTCCGGATCGATCAGCAACAGCGCCTCGCCGTCATATTCCAGCATTCCGATCGCGATCCGGGCCCAGCCGGGCTCCAACCGCGCGCGGATCGGCTGCGGCGGCTCGTCGATCACGCGGGCATCTTCGATCGATCCGACCACCAGACCGTAATGATGGCCGTCGAGCTGAATGACGACTGCGCGGCGGGTGCCGCGGCCGGTCGGCGCGAACCCCAGCGAACACTCGCAGCAGATCACGGTCAGCACCTTGCTGCGCAGCGCCGCGAGGCCCGCGACATGCGGCGGCGCCAACGGCACCGGCGCGACCGCGCCCAGGTCCACCACCGATTCCACCAGCGAGGCATGGATCGCGACCGGCTGGCCGGCAATCGTCGCGATCAGGTACAGTTTATCCATCACGCTCTCCGCTTCGCGACCTGGCTTTCGATCGCGGCGAGCAGGCCCATCCGGTCGTAGCGATAGACGCTGCCGTCATTGGCGCCGGCCATGTCGGGCCTCAGCCGGATCACCGGCGCCGCGCCGGCCGCAACCGGCTCGCCGCCCGCGATCACGACATCGGCCTGCGCTTCGACCGACTCGCCGGCAAAGCCGACGCGGTAGCCCGCGGCTTCGAGAAGCGGGCGCAGGATCTCGCGCGACCAGCGGTCCTCGGCATCGGCCAGCAGGCACAGCGGCCGTTCCTCCCGGACCGGCGCGGCATCCGCCTGCGCGAACAGCCAGAACACGTCGATCAACTCGACCTGCTCGCCCTGGACCAGCGCCACGCCGGCGATCGGCCCTTCCGAGGTCGCATGATGCATGGCCGGCGGCAGCTGGACGATGTCGATCACGTCGTCGATCGCGAATGCCAGTTCGGACGCGCCGTCGCTCAGCCGCAGCAGCTTGACCATGGCGCCGGCGGGCAGGCCTTCCTCACAGCCCAGCAGGGGGAGCAGCCGGCCGTCGATGGCGACGCGCAGCCGGCCCGCGGTTTCGGCGATGCGGTCCGCGGCCACGTCCTCGAGCCGCTCGACCACGCCCAGGCGGATGCCGCGGCGGCGGCCGGCGAGATCGTGGAACAACAGCGTCGACGTCAGCTCCGGCCCCGTTTCCGCCGCCGCGTCTTGAGTGAGCGCCGCAATCGGGTTCGCTTCCTCGGGCTCGATGCCGGCGCGCGCGGCAATGCCGACGGCGTCGAGCATCAGCATCGGCACGCCGCTGTCGGGCAGCGACATGCCGCCATAGACGCCGGCACCCATCACCGCCGGCGATGCCGGCTTGATCACCAATTCCTCATGGTCGTGCACGGCCTGGACGCAAAGCGCGTAGGACAGGCCGGCGCCGGCGCTGACGACGACGATCGTGCGGCCGGTCACTTCGTCGACATGCCCGGTGCCGAGCACATGCTCCAGGTGCAGCAGCGGCAGGGCGCGGCCGCGAATGGTGGCGACGGTGGCGTCACCCAGCGTATCGATCCGGATCGACGCGCTCGATACGTGCACGATCTCCTCGATCGCGGAGCGCGGGATCGCGAAGCTCTGGCTGCCCGCCGACACGGTCAGCGACGCGATGATGGTCAGCGTCAGCGGCACGCGTATGGTCGTGCGCAGCCCGAAGCCGGGCCGGTTGTCGAGCTCGATCGAGCCGCCGATCCGCTCGATGTTCGACTTCACCACGTCCATGCCGACGCCGCGGCCGGAGATCGCCGTCACCTGCTCGGCGGTCGAGACGCCGGGGGAAAAGATCAGCGCCGCGCGCGCAGCCGGCGGCAGCGCGTTGGCAAGCTCTTGCGTGATGACGCCGTTCGCGATCGCCTTTGCGACCAGCCGCCCCTCATCGATGCCGTTGCCGTCATCGGCAATCTCGATGACGATCTGGTTGCCCGACTGGCGCGCGCTGATCGACAGCCGCCCGGCCTCGGGCTTGCCGCGCTTCCGCCGGACCTCGGCGTTTTCGATGCCGTGATCGATCGAGTTGCGGACCATGTGCGTCAGCGGATCGCGCATCAGCTCGATCATCTCGCGATCGAGCTCGACATCGCTGCCGTCGATGTCGAGATCGACCGTCTTGCCGAGCTCTGCCGACGTATCGCGCACCATCCGCGGCAGCGCGGAGAAGAGCTTCTCGATCCGCTGCATGCGGGTGCGCGTGATCGAATCGCGCATATCTGCCAGGCAGGTCGACAGGCGCTCGAAGGCGCCTCCCACTTCCTGCTCGGCACCGACTTCGCGTAGGCGCCGCGCCAGCTCGTTGCGGGCAAGCACCATGTCGGAGACGCCACTCATCATCCGGTCGAGCAGCTCCAGCGGCACGCGGATGCTGCGCGCGGGGGCCTTGTTGGCGGTCTGGACGACGTGCGGGGCCGCGCCGGTGATCGGGCAGACATTGGCTTCGGCCGACAGCGCGGCGATCAGCAGCCCGTCATCGCCGCTCGGCAGCTCGGCGCCGCTTTCGAGCGCTTCGGTCAGCTCGCCGATCCGGTCGATGATCGCCAGCACCGCGCTGACCAGTGCCGCGTCGGCGGTGCGCGTTCCGGAGCGGAGCTCGGCCAGCACGTCCTCGGCGGCATGGCTCAGCGTCTCGAAGCGCGGCAGGTCGAGGAAGCCGCAGCTCCCCTTCACGGTGTGCACGAAACGGAAAATGGCATCGAGCCGGCCGCGATCACTCGGATCCGCCTCCCACGCGATGATCTCGCCCGAGAGCGCATCGAGCGTCTCGCGCGTCTCCGCCAGGAATTCCGCCAGAAGATCGTCCATCGGCCCCACTAACCCTATTGGAGGGTCCTATGGCGCGCCGACAGTTAAGAGGGGGTTTACCCCGCCCTGAGGGTCGCCCCGAACATCACGAACGGGTCTTCCGGAGCGGAGACCTGGATCGACCCGCCCGCCTGCCGCGTCAGCTCGCTGGCAAGCCAGGCGGCCGCGGCGCGGGGCGTCACTTCGTCGGCACCGGTGCGGCCTTCGAGCGCCTGGCGCAGCTCCGGATCGAGCACCAGCCGCGGTCCTTCGGCGCGGACCACCATCTCGGTGCCGTTCGCGGTCTGCTCGGCCCCGATGTCGAGCCGGCCGCCGCGCACCAGCGCGTCGCCGGCGATCAGCGCCAGGTTCAACAGCACCTTGATCGCGGGTTTGGAGAGCGTCGCCGGCTCGACCATCCAGCCGATCTCGATCCGCCCGCCTTCCCCGAACATGCCCTCGATCGCGGCCTTCGCTTCGCGCGAGTCGACACTGTCGCCGAAGCCGCCGGCGGCGCCGAATGCGAGGCGGAAGAATTTGAGCTTGTTGGCCGAAGCGCGCGCGCTTTCGTTCAACAGATCGAGGCAGCGCGCCCGCATCTCCGGATCATGCTCGTCGGCAAGCAATTCCAGGCCGTTATTCAACGCCCCGACCGGGCTCAACAGGTCGTGGCAGAGGCGGGAGCAGAGCAGGCTGGCGAAGTCGATGGCGGCTGTGGTCATGGGGGTCTCTAGTGGCGGAGCACGCGACGCGGAGCAAGGGGCCGGACGCGCGGTTCGTCGGGGGAATGAGTCGGCCAAGCTCCTCCCCGAGCTTGCTCGGGGAGGGGGACCGCGCGCGCCAGCGCGTGGTCGAGGGGCTGAGCGCGCAGCGCGAAGTAAAAACCCTCCGCTTCGCTCCGGGCCCCTCCACCACTCGCCTTTGGGCGAGCGGTCCCCCTCCCCTGCAAATGCAGGGGACGACTAAGAGGCGCTCAGCGCCACCCGCTCAAATCCGCCCTCCCCCGCGATCCACGCCGTCACCGCATCGCCCGCGACGATCAGCCACAATTTGCCGTCCCTCGCAGCCATGGCCTCGTCGGTGTCCGATGGCGCGGCGCGCCCGCCGGGGTGCGAATGATAATAGCCGGCGAGCTTCGGTCCGCCCGTCCGCTCGGCGCGGATCGCGGCGAACAGCGCGGCGGGGTCGATCTCGAAATGCCGCACCGGGTCATCGGCCACGTTGACCGCCGCCATGACGCCATCGATCAGGTCCACGCTTCCGAGCAGCAGGCCGCAGGCCTCGCGCGGCGCTTCGGCGGCGGCGTGGGACCGGATCGCGTCCAGAACGGTCCTTGAAATCCCGACCCTCATCGCCACATCGGGTAGCGAATGAACCGGGGGGTTTCCATTCTCGACGCGACGATCGGAGCCGAAGCGGAAGGCTGGCGGCTCGACCGCGCGCTCGCCGCGGCGCTGCCGACGCTGTCGCGCGAACGGATCAAGGCGCTGATCTCCGCCGGCCAGGTCCGCCGCTCGGACGGCGCCCTGCCCCGCGATCCCGCGCTGAAGGCCCGGGCCGGCGAAAGCTTCGCCGTCGAAGTGCCGGCGCCCCGGCCCGCGCACAACGAAGCGCAGGACCTGGGGCTGCAGGTCGTTTTCGAAGACGATCACCTGATCGTGATCGACAAGCCCGCCGGCATGGTCGTCCATCCCGCCGCCGGCAATCCGGACGGAACGCTGGTCAACGCGCTGCTGCATCATTGCGCGGGCAACTTGTCGGGCATCGGCGGCGTGGCGCGGCCGGGGATCGTCCACCGGATCGACAAGGACACGTCGGGGCTGCTGGTCGCCGCCAAGACCGACCGCGCGCATGAGGGGCTGGCGAAGCAGTTCGCCGCGCACACGATCGACCGCCGCTACCAGGCGATCGTCGCCGGGCTGCCCAAGGGCTCCGGCACAGTCGACGCGAACCTTGCCCGCTCCGACGCGAACCGGAAGAAGGTCGCGATCGTCGGTGAAGGCCGGGGCAAGCGCGCCGTGACGCACTGGCGGCTGGAGCGCGCGCTTCGCGATTCGGCGCTGGTCGAATGCCGGCTGGAAACCGGGCGCACGCACCAGGTGCGCGTGCACATGGCCTCGATCGGCCACCCGCTGCTGGGCGATCCGGTCTATGGCCGCAGCCGGCCCGCCACGCGCGAGCTGTTGAAACGGCTGGGTTTCGAACGGCAGGCCTTGCATGCGGCACGGCTCGGCTTTGTCCATCCGGTCACAAGCCAGGCTTTAGCGTTTGACAGTCCGATGCCGGCTGACATGCAGGAACTGTTAAGCGCACTGTCCGTATAGTTTCGTTAAGCTTTTGCCGCACTCCGGCTATGGAGGCGGCGGTTCGCAGGGAGAAGAATAGATCATGGCCAACGGCAACAACGTCCCCGCGACGATCCCCGCGTTGGGCGGCGAGGCCAGCCTCAACCGCTATCTGGCGGAAATCAGGAAATTCCCGATCCTGACGCCGGAGCAGGAATTCATGCTCGCCAAGCGCTATCAGGAACACCAGGACCCTGAAGCGGCGGCGCAGCTCGTCACCTCGCACCTGCGCCTCGTCGCCAAGATCGCCATGGGCTATCGCGGCTATGGCCTGCCGGTGTCGGAGCTGATTTCCGAGGGCAATATCGGCCTGATGCAGGGCGTGAAGAAATTCGAGCCCGATCGCGGCTTCCGCCTCGCCACCTATGCAATGTGGTGGATCAGGGCTTCGATCCAGGAATTCATCCTGCGCTCCTGGTCGCTCGTGAAGATGGGCACCACGGCGGCGCAGAAGAAATTGTTCTTCAACCTCCGCCGGATGAAGAACCGGATCGACGCGTTCGAGGACGGCGATCTCAAGCCCGAAGACGTGACCAAGATCGCGACCGATCTGGGCGTCACCGAGGCCGACGTCATCAGCATGAACAGGCGGATGGCGATGGGCGGCGACACCTCGCTGAACGTCACGATGCGCGACGACAGCGAAAGCCAGTGGCAGGACATGCTGGCCGACACCGATCCGCTGCAGGACGAAATCCTGGCCGAGAGCGAGGAAAAGGAAGTCCGCCACGAGCTGCTGCTGGAAGCGATGGGCGACCTCAATGACCGCGAGAAGCATATCCTGACCGAGCGCCGCCTGGCCGAGGAGCCGAAGACGCTGGAGGAGCTGAGCCAGGTCTATGGCGTCAGCCGCGAGCGCGTCCGCCAGATCGAGGTGCGCGCGTTCGAAAAGCTGCAGCGCGCGATGCTGCGGCTGGCCGGCGATCGCCGCCTGCTCGCGATGGCATAGCAAGGCTTTTCAAACCCTCTGCTTGAAACCGGCCGCGTCGCGCAGCTAGGAAAGGCTTCCCCTTTCCGGAGCGGTCCCTTCATGTTCAAAGCCTTCAGTTTCGCCGCCCTTCTGCTTGCCGGCTGCGCCGCCCAGGCGTCCGCCGCCACGGATGTCGGCAAAGTGATCGCCAGCCCGGCGTACAAGAAGGCGGTGTCGGTCCTCGACAGCCAGCACGACAGGATCGTGCAGGATATCGTCACGCTGACCGAGATCCCCGCTCCTCCGTTCAAGGAGAAGGCGCGCGCAGAGGCCTATCTGGAGATGCTGCGCGCGGCGGGTCTGACCGACGTGGAGATGGACCCGGAAGGCAATGTGATGGGTCTGCGCCGCGGCACCGGCCCGGCCGGCGGCCCGCTGGTGGTGATCGAAGCGCACCTCGACACCGTCTTCCCCGAGGGCACGCCGGTGAAGGTCCGCCGCGAAGGCACAAAGCTGTTCGCGCCGGGCATCGGCGACGACACGCGCAGCCTGGCGGTGCTGCTCGGCTATGTGCGGGCGATGAACGAAGCCGGCGTGAAGACCAGGCGCGATATCCTGTTCGTCGGCAATGTCGGCGAGGAAGGGCCGGGCGACCTGCGCGGCACCCGCTATCTGTTCCACAAGGGCAAGTACAAGGACCGGATCAAGACCTTCTTCTCGATGGACGGCACCGACGGCAGCCGCATCGTCAACGGGGGCGTCGGGTCGCGGCGCTACCGCATCACGTTCAAGGGGCCGGGCGGCCACAGCTATGGCGCGTTCGGGCTGGTCAATCCGATGGCGGCAATGAGCCAGACGGTGGTCGACCTCTACAAGGTCGAAGTCCCCAAGACACCGAAGACCACCTATTCCGCGAGCGTCACCGGCGGCGGCACGTCGGTCAACTCGATCCCGAACGACGTGTTCATGGAGTTCGACATGCGCTCCGCCAGCGCCGAGGAGCTCGCCAAGCTCGAACAGCGGTTCAAGACGATCGTCGAGGCCGCGGTCGCAGGCGAGAACAAGGCGCGCTCGACGCGCGAAGGCGCGGTCACGGCCGAGTTCAAGCTGATCGGCGACCGCCCGGCGGGCACCACGCCGGCGGATTCCGAGCTGGTCCGGACCGCGCAGGCGGCAATCTCGGCGCAGGGCCTGAAGCCCGAGCTCAACACTTCCTCCACCGACGCCAACGTGCCGATGCACCTCGGCATCCCCGGCATCACGATCGGCTCGGGCGGCAGCGGCGGCCGCGCCCACTCGCTCGACGAGTGGATCGACGTGGAAAAGGGCGCGAGCCTCAAGGGCATGCTCCCGGGCCTGACGATGCTGCTCGCGATGGCGGAACTTCAATAGCGGCGGAGTCTCAGGGCCTGGCGGGCAGCTCCAGGTTCCAGTCCTGCGCCGCGCCCCGCTCGCGCCCGTAAGCGAGCAGGCAGGCCATGTAGCGCGCATGGAATTCGAGGGGGTTGTCCTTGCGGCGGTCCTCCTCGGTCCAGTCGAAGCAGGTGCGTTCGTCCGGCGCCGCATAGCCGGGAATGCGGTAGGTGAAAGCGTCCGACCGGTCATGGTCGATGAAGGCCAGACGGTAGCGATAGGGGCTGCCGGTGCTCGCCAGCCGCTCGATCGCGTCGAGCGAAAAGCGGCTGACCTGGTTTTCGAGGATGTCGACGGCCCGGAGCGCCAGGTTGATCGCATTCCATTTGTCGACACGGTTGCCGGCGCGGTCCGTCCAGTCCTCGGAATAGAGAAAGCCGTTCACGATCACGTCGAAATTGACCGGCATCGACGAGGCGCTGACCGCATCCACGATCTGGCGCGCGAACACGCTGTAGCGGGCACCGCCATCGATGAAGAGGTGCTCCAGCAGGTCACCGGTGCTCTCGTCCAGGATCGTGAGCGTCACGGGTTCGGCCGCGAGCGGGACCGAAGAGGAAGCGATCAATGCGTCGGCATAGCATCGCCGGTAGGTGGCGCGGTCGCGAACCGAGTCGCGCGCCAGCTGGACCATGTCGAGCGCATAGCCCTGGCCGTCGTCCAGATCGGTCACGCCGACGAACAGCGAACGGCCCTTGTTCCCCTCCTCCACGATCGCGTCCAGCGTCGCGTCGTCGATGAACTGGACCAGGCGGTCGTGCAGCGGCGCCAGAGATCCCTGCGAGCCGCTGATGATGCCGCCCACGAGCCCGCCGGGGCGCTTGTCCAGGATCGTCCGCTCGCGCGTGATCGAGCTCGCGAGACCCAGGTCCTGGAGGTAGGACGTATCCTTGCTGAGGCCGGTCACGAACGCGCCAGTATCGGCCGGATAGGCGCGCGCATGGACCGGATGATGCGCCAGGAAAGCGAACGTGCTCTGCAGCGCGCCGGTGCTGATGCCAGTGACGATGCTGTAGTCCGGCACTTTGTCGCCCGCGCCGATCAGGAAGCCGGTGCCGAACAGGCCGTGCTGGCTGCCGCCGCTCAGCACCAGGACGTCGAGCGCGCCGCGTCCCTGCGCGCGCGCGTTACCGGCGACCGCCGCCACCTTCTCCTGGAAGGTGTCGGGCTTGCCGTTCGGCGGGGCGGGAAGCTGCGGCTGCAGCTGCGCCTCGAATTTCGGATGGTTGCGGCTGACCAGCAGCGGATAGGCGTGGATCGTGCAGCCCGTGGTCGCCTGCGGCCGCACATGCGCGCAAGCGCCCAGCGCGATCGTCACCAGCCCCGCAAGCAAGACGCGCAATCCCGGCATGACAGCCCCGCTGGCAAAGTCCGTACGAATGCGACCCGCGCGCAAATTACGCCTGTTGCGGAAAGCGGACAAGCATTGCGTGCGCCAACAAAAAGGCCGCCCGAAGGCGGCCTTCCTGATCGTCGGCACGCGCGGCAAAGCCGCGCCCTCGGTTGGGCCTCGTCGCCGGCCGGGCTGCGGCGTCTCCGGGTTAGCTGGCGCTAACCCGGTGCGCCGTGATCGCGGCAGGCAGTCCCCCGGACTGCCCGCTTGTCGCGATCACCCCATAATATCCTGTTCCAGCTTCTTGGCCATTTCCTCGATGTTCTCGGGCGGCCAGCCGGGGATTTCCATGCCCAGGCGCAGGCCCATCGACGACAGCACTTCCTTGATCTCGTTGAGGCTCTTGCGGCCGAAGTTCGGCGTGCGGAGCATCTCGGCCTCGGTCTTCTGCACGAGGTCGCCGATATAGATGATGTTGTCGTTCTTCAGGCAGTTGGCACTGCGCACCGACAGCTCCAGCTCGTCGACCTTCTTCAGCAGGTAGCGGTTGAGCTGGTTCGAATCGGTCTCAGCCTCCATCGGCGCCATCGCGCCGCCGATCATGCCCGCACCCGGCTGGGCGACCGGCATGCCTTCGTCGAAGTGGACGAACAGCTGCAGCTGGTCCTGGAGGATGCGCGCGGCATAGGCGAGCGCGTCGTCCGGGGTGATCGTGCCGTCGGTCTCGACAGTGATCGTCAGCTTGTCATAGTCCAGTTCCTGGCCGACGCGGGTGTTTTCCACCTTGTAGGCGACCTGGCGGACCGGCGAGTAGAGCGCGTCGACCGGGATCAGGCCGATCGGCGCATCGGCCGGGCGGTTGTTGGCCGACGGCACATAGCCCTTCCCCGCCTCCGCGGTCAGCTCCATGTTGAGCGTGCCGCCTTCGTCCAGGTGGCAGATCACCAGCTCCGGATTCATCACCTCGATGTCGCCCGACACGTTGATCATACCCGCGGTGACTTCGGTTGGGCCGGTCGCCGACAGCTGCAGCCGCTTCGAGCCTTCGCCCTGCATCTTCAGCGCGATCTGCTTCACGTTCAGCACGATGTCGGTCACGTCCTCGCGCACCCCGGCGAGCGACGAGAATTCGTGCAGCACGTTCTCGATCTTGATCGACGTCACCGCCGCGCCCTGCAGCGAAGACAGCAAAACGCGCCTCAGCGCGTTGCCGAGCGTCAGCCCGAAGCCACGCTCCAGCGGCTCGGCAACGAACGTGCCCTTCCGCCTGGTATCGCCGCCCGGCTTCTTTTCGAGTGCCGTCGGCTTCTTGAGTTCCTGCCAGTTCTTTGCGTTGACAGCCACTGTGTTCCCCTCGGGGTAGGGCGGAAGGTGCACGCTTCCGCCGGGTAAAGCGGCGTGGGCAGAAGCGCTCCACCCACGCAAAAGTTCAATCAGACGCGGCGGCGCTTCGACGGACGGACGCCGTTGTGCGGGATCGGCGTCACGTCGCGGATCGAGGTGATCTGGAAGCCGACCGCCTGCAGGGCGCGGAGCGCGCTCTCGCGGCCCGAACCCGGCCCCTTCACCTCGACCTCGAGCGTGCGCACGCCGTGCTCGGCGGCCTTGCGGCCCGCGTCCTCGGCGGCGACCTGGGCGGCATAGGGCGTCGACTTGCGGCTGCCCTTGAAGCCCATCATGCCGGCAGACGACCAGCTGATCGCATTGCCCTGCGCGTCGGTGATGGTGATCATCGTGTTGTTGAAGCTGGCGTTCACATGCGCGACGCCGGCGGTGATATTCTTGCGTTCGCGGCGGCGAAGGCGCTGCGGTTCACGTGCCATTTCGTTCTGACCTTTTCTTCAAGGACCAGGAGCGGCGCCGGACGGGCCGCTCGACCGGCCTGATTACTTCTTCTTACCGGCGATCGGCTTCGCCTTGCCCTTGCGGGTGCGGGCGTTGGTGTGCGTGCGCTGGCCGCGGACCGGAAGGCCCTTGCGGTGGCGCAGCCCGCGATAGCAGGCCAGGTCCATCAGCCGCTTGATGTTCATCGCCGTTTCGCGGCGAAGGTCACCCTCGACGGTGTGGTTGGCGTCGATCGCTTCGCGGATCTGCAGGACTTCCTGGTCCGTCAGGTCCTGCACCCGGCGCTCCGGCGCGATGCCGAGCTGGGCGGTCAGCTTCTTGGCCGTGGTCGGGCCGATGCCGTGAATGTAGGTCAGCGCGATTTCCACGCGCTTGTTGGTCGGGATGTTGACACCCGCAATACGTGCCATTCTACTCTTTCTCCTGCTCCACAGACCGGGTGGCAGTCCGGCCTATCTCAGCGCTTGATTCCCGAAACGCGCAACACCGGCGCGCGCGCATGGCGCCGCCGGAACGTGCGGTATCTCGGAAGACGGGCGATCTAGGATGCGGCGGCGCGCCTGTCAAGCACAGCGCCACCCCTGGCCCTGGCTTCGTTAGACGACCCCGTAGGCGAGCATCGCGTCGGCGACCTTCTTGAAGCCGGCGATGTTGGCGCCCTTCACATAGTCGCAATAGCCGCCGCCCTGCTGCCCATATTCCAGGCAGCGCGAATGGATGCCGTCCATGATGTCGACGAGCAGCTGCTGCAGTTGCTCTTCCTTCCAAGAGATGCGGGCCGAGTTCTGGCTCATTTCCAGGCCGGACACCGCAACGCCGCCGGCATTCGCCGCCTTGCCCGGTGCGTAAAGGATCTTCGCGGCCTTGAAATAGTGCACGCCTTCCAGGTCGGTCGGCATGTTGGCGCCTTCGGAAACGGCGATGCAGCCGTTGGCGACCAACGTCTTCGCATCCTCGCCGGTCAGTTCGTTCTGGGTCGCACAAGGCAGCGCCACGTCGCAGGGCACCCCCCAGAGGGTCTCGCCGGGCGTGAAGGTCGAGCCGGGGAACTGGTCGACATATTCCCTGATGCGGCCGCGCTTCACCGTCTTCAGCTGCTTCACCCAGTTGATCTTTTCCTGGTCCATGCCGGCAGGATCGTGGACGAAACCCTCGGAATCCGACAGCGTCACCACCTTGCCGCCCAGCTGCGTCACCTTTTCCGCGGCGTGCGTCGCGACGTTGCCGGAGCCGGAGATGACGGCCACCTTGCCGACCATGTCCTCTCCCCTGGTCTTCAGCATGTTGAGCAGGAAATAGGTCGCACCATAGCCGGTCGCCTCGGTGCGGATCAGCGAGCCGCCATATTCGAGTCCCTTGCCGGTCAGCACGCCGGTGAACTCGTTGGTCAGGCGCTTGTACTGGCCGAACATATAGCCGATCTCGCGCGCGCCGACGCCGATATCGCCGGCCGGCACGTCGATGTCCGCGCCGATGTAGCGATAGAGCTCGTTCATGAAGCTCTGGCAGAAGCGCATCACCTCGCGGTCGCTCTTGCCCTTCGGATTGAAGTTGGAGCCGCCCTTGCCGCCGCCCATCGGCAGGCCGGTCAGCGCGTTCTTGAACGTCTGCTCGAAGGCGAGGAATTTCAGCGTGCCCTCGGTCACGCTCGGGTGAAAGCGGATGCCGCCCTTATACGGCCCGATCGAGTTGTTGTTCTGCACGCGCCAGCCGCGCTGGACGCGGATATTGCCCTTATCGTCTTCCCAGCAGACGCGGAACGAGACCACGCGATCGGGCTCGGCGATGCGGCGCAGGATCTGCTCGCTGTGATAGGCTTCCTTGTCCTGGATGAAATCGAAAATGTCCTCGGCGACTTCCTGGACGGCCTGCACGAACTCCGGCTGGCCAGGGTTCCGCTTCTTCACGCCCTCGATGAACGTCGCAAGATCGACGTGGTCGGAAACTGCCATCTATCCCCCCTTCTGGTCGGATCGGTTTGCGCGTGACCCGCAGCCTTCTGAGTCGAGGCCATTATGGGGCGAGAGTTAGCACAGTTTAGGGTTTTGCCAGCAGCGTTCCGCGACGCTCGACCGGGCTGCCTCCCTTCGCTTCACCCTGCCCGCTAGAAGGGAAACACGTGCGTGATCGCGAACACGCCCGTCGCCCAGGTGATGAAGTTCAGCGGCAGCCCGACGCGCACGAAATCCATGTAGCTGTAGCGGCCCATCTGATAGACGAGCACGTTGGTCTGGTATCCGAACGGGGTGGCAAAGGCGGCGCTGGCAGCCATCATCACCGCGACCAGGAAGGGCCGGGGACTGACCCCCAGGCTCTCGGCGAGCGCCACCGCGACCGGCGCGCACAGCACCGCCACAGTCGCGTTCGACAGCAGCTCGGTCAGGAACAGCGTCGCGCCGTAGAACAATGCCAGCGCCATCAACGGGCCGAGCGGCTGGATGAACCCCACCAGCGCATTCGTCGCCGTCGCAGCCAGCCCGCTTTCCTCCAGCGCGATGCCGAGCACCACCATCCCCGCTATCAGCAGCAGGATCTCGGGCCTCAGCCCGTGATAGGCTTCGTCGGCGCTGATCACGCGGAGCAGGATCAGCAGCACCGCGCCGGCCAGCGCCGCCGCCGCGATCGGCGCGATGTTGAGCGTCGCGACCGCGATCACGCCGACGAACACGCCGACCGCGACCGCGGCGCGGCGCGGCTGGAGCGTCGCGCGCGGCACGAACACCTCGGGCGCGCCGACCTGGGCGCCGGCCATGTCCGGCTCGATCTCCACGTCCCTGCTGCTACCCTCCTCCGACGGCCCGAGCCGGATCAGCCGCCCGCTCACCAGCAGCAGATAGAGCGCGCCCACGCCTGCGATCGCGAGGCCGACCGGAGTGATCTCGAACAGGCCGAACGTCGGCTGGCCCGCGACCCGCGCCATGTCGGCCACCAGCAGGTTGGTCGAGGTGCCGATCAGCGTCGTGCAGCCGCCGAGCACGGCCATGTACGAGACCGGGATCAGGAAACGCTTGGGATCGAGGCCAAGCTTGCGCGCGGCATCGCGCACGATCGGCGCCGACAGCACCACGATCGGCGTGTTGTTCAGGAAGCCCGAGGCGGCTCCGCACAGGCCGATCGTGATCCACAGGCCCAGCACGCCGATCTTGCGGCACAGCACGACCGCCAGCTCGATCAGCCGGTCGAGCAGGCCCGACAGCTCGATCGCGTAAACGATCACGAACAACGAGGCGAGCGCGATCAGGGCCGGGCTGGCGAAGGCGCCCTGCACTTCGCTCGGCCGCACGACGCCGGTCATCAGCAGCACCGCGGCGCCCGACAGCGCGACCACGTCGGCGCGCACCTTGTCCCAGATCAGCGCCGCGACCACGGCCGCAAGCACCAGGACGGTCACGAGCTGGTCAGGCGTCACGCGGCCAAGCCTTGGCGCGGCGGGAATGTCTTGTCAAAAGGGGCGGGATGACCGACCGCCGAACATCCGGCTGGCGCGCCTGGGCAGCGGCAGGCATTTTCGTGGGCCTGGTGGTCGCGGGCGTGCTGATCACTCGCCCCGCACCGAAGCCGGCGCCCGCGCCCACGGCGACCGCGACCGCGGAACCGATCCTTCCGGCGATGCCGACGCCGCTGCCGCCGCTCTCACGCGCGGACCTGATCGAGGCCGCGCGACGTGCGGCGAGCAGCGTAGCGGCCGGCGAAGCGCGTGCAGCGTCCGACCTGCCCGGGCGGCGCTTCGCGCTCAGCATCCCGTTCGGCTGCGACGGTCCGACCGAAGCGCTGAAGCAGGCCGCGACCGGCTGGAGCTACGATGCGGGCAAAGGCACGTTGCGCGTCAAGGCAACGCCGCAGGTCTGGACGGACGCGCCGGGGCTGAAGGCGATCGCCGCCGGCGTGGATTACGAGGCGGCGGAGGGCTTCTGGGTCGAACGGCCTTGGCAGCTTTCCGAAACCTGCCCCGCCCGAAGCCCCGCGCCCGGCCCGAGCCCGGCCCCGGGTGAGGCCCCCGCTTCTTCACCCGCCCCCCTTCCCTCGCCATCGGCGACGCCGCTTCCGGTCGTGCAGACGCTCGGCCTTGTCGAGCTGTTCGAGCCCGGCACCAAGCGCGAGGAGCGGCGCAACGGGCGCGCCTATCAGGCCGTCCAGAAGCTCGCGCCGGGCGAGATCGCGCTCGATCGCGGGCTGCGGCTGGTGGTGGAGGGCCGACTGGTCGCGTTCGACAAGGACCAGGCGATCGGCTGCTGGAGCGCCTCGCCCGACCAGCGGCCGGTCTGCCTGATCCGCGTCCGCTTCGACCGGATCGCGATCACCGGCCCGACCGGCGAGCATGTCGTGGCGGAGTGGAAGAGCTAGCGGGCCTTTGCGCCCGCTTCGACGAACCTTTTCAGTCCCGCCAACTGCTCTCCAAGCACGCCGTCCACCGCAGCGGGCAGCGCCGTGCGTCCGGTGCGCATGAAGCCGGCGACCACGTAAGTCAGCTTGACGCTGGTGCCCGGGGCCGCGGGCTTCAGCTCCCATGTCATCGTGCCGGTCAGCGCTTCGGCCTGGAGCGGACCGAGCGCGCCGCTGAGGCGCAGCAGCTTGCCCGGCCACGCCATCACGACGCGGGCATGCTCGACACCGCCGCCGCCGCCGGGAAGCCGCTCGCAGAAGCAGCCGCCGGGCCTGAGATCGAGACTGAGATTGGACGCGCTGCCCGACCAGCTGTGCCGGCTGCTCCACCAGGCCGACGGGTGGCCGAGCGCGGCGTACACGCGGTCGGGCGAAGCGCCGATCACCACCTCATGCTCGATCGCGAAGCCGGCGGCATTGTCGGCGACGACGGCCGCGTTCGCCGGCGCGGCCAGCAATGCGGCGACCAGGACGAGCTGTCTCATGTGCCCTCCCCCCTCGGGCGGATCAGCCGTCGAGAATGGTTCCTATAGCACGAGTCACCGCGTCCATGTCGGCCATGCCGTCGACCCGGTCGACGATTCCGCGCGCTTCGTAGATCGGCAGGATCGGCGCGGTCTTGGCGCGGTATTCGGCCATGCGGGTGCGCACCGTCTCGGCATTGTCGTCGGGGCGCCGCTTGAACTCGTGGCTGCCGCAGACGTCGCAGGTGTTTTCGATCCTGGGCAGCTTGAAGCGGTCGTGATAGCCGGTGCCGCACTTGGCGCAGGTGAAGCGGCCGGTGATGCGCTCGACCAGCGCGTCCTCGTCCACGTCCAGCTCGATCACATGATCCAGCTTGCGGCCGCGCGAGGCAAGGATCGCGTCCAGCGATTCGGCCTGCGCGGCGGTGCGCGGATAGCCATCGAAGATCGCACCCTGCTCCGCGCCCATCATGTCCAGCGCCTCGCCGATCAGGTCGGAGACGATCTCGTCGGAGACGAGCTCGCCCGCGTCCATCACCGCGGCCACGCGCTGGCCGAGCGCGGTGCCTGACTTGCGCGCCGCGCGGAGCATGTCGCCGGTCGACAGCTGGACCATGCCGCGCGTCGCCACCAGCCGCTCGGCCTGGGTCCCCTTCCCCGCCCCCGGCGGGCCCAGCAGGATGATGTTCATGATCCTCCCCTAGCGCCCCCGCCTCAGCGGATGCGGCCCTTCAATTTCGCCTTCTTGATCAGGTCGCCATATTGGTGCGCGAGCAGATGGCTCTGGATCTGCGTGACCGTGTCCATCGTCACGTTGACGACGATCAGCAGGCTGGTGCCGCCCAGGTAGAACGGGATGCCCGCCGCCGCGACCAGATATTCCGGCAACAGGCAGATCAGCGTCAGATAGGCCGCGCCCACCACGGTGATGCGCGTCAGCACATAATCCAGATAGTCGGCGGTGTTCTTGCCGGGGCGGATGCCGGGGATGAAGCCGCCGTTGCGCTTCAGATTGTCCGCGGTCTCCTCCGGATTGAACACGACGGCCGTGTAGAAGAAGGTGAAGAAGATGATGCCCGCCCCGTACAGCGACATGTAGATCGGCGAGCCGTGCTGCAGATACTGGTTGAGGGTGATCAGGAAATCGCCCCACCAGCCCTGGCCCTGCGTCGCCTGCTGGCCGGCGAACTGGCTGATCGTCAGCGGCATCAGCAGCAGCGACGACGCGAAGATCGGCGGGATCACGTTGGCGGTGTTGATCTTCAGCGGCAGGTGGCTGCGGTCCGCCTGCATCATGCCCCGTTGCGTCTGGCGCTTCGGATACTGGATCAGCACCCGACGCTGCGCGCGCTCCATGAAACAGATGAACGCGACCAGACCCAGAGCCGCGACCACGATCGTGATGATCAGCAGCGGCGACAGGCTGCCGGTGCGGCCGCCTTCGAACAGGTTGACCAAGGTCGTCGGCAGCTGGGCGACGATGCCCGCCATGATGATCAGCGACACGCCGTTGCCGACGCCGCGGCTGGTGATCTGCTCGCCCAGCCACATCAGGAACATGGTGCCGCCGATCAGCGACACGACCGCGGTCACGCGGAACAGCATGCCGGGGTCGACCACCGCCTGCACGCCCTGCTGCGCGCCGAAGCTTTCAAGGCCGACGGCAATGAACCAGCCCTGGACCGCGGTCAGGCCGACGGTGCCGTAGCGGGTATACTGGTTCAGCCGCTTGCGGCCGCTCTCGCCTTCCTTCTTGATCGCGTTCAGCGTCGGGCTGAGCGAGGTCGCCAGCTGCACGACGATCGACGCGGTGATGTACGGCATCACGCCCAGCGCGATGATCGACATGCGCGCCAGCGAGCCGCCAGAGAAGGTGTTGAAGAAGTCGAGCACGCCGCCGCGCGTCTGGTTGGCCAGCAGGCCCAGCGCGGTCGGATCGATGCCGGGCAGCGGAATGAAGCTTAGCATCCGGAACACGATCAGCACGCCGAACGTGAACCAGAGCCGCTTCTTCAGCTCGGTCGCCTCGCCGAATTTCGACAGGTTGAGATTGGTCGCCAGTGCGTCGGCTCGAGATGCCATGGGCTTGCGTCAGTCCTGAAAAACAAAGCGGCGGCGAGCTCAATCGCCCTCCGCCGCTCCATATAGTGGCCCCGATCCCTTTGTCTAAGGGGATCGGGATCGAGCGGCTGGGCTTAGGCCCGCGCCGCCTTCTTTGCGTCGCGCACGCTGTTCTTCTTGGCAGCGGCCTTTTCGGCGGCCGGAACCACCGTCAGCACCTCGACCGAGCCGCCGGCCTTCTCGACCGCCTCGCGCGCGCCCTTCGACACGCCGGCGACCGAGAAGCTCAGCTTGGCCGAGAACTCGCCCTTGCCGAGCAGGCGCACGCCGTCCTTGCCGCCACGGGCCAGGCCAGCGGCCTTCAGGGCGGCGTGGTCGATCGTGCCCTTGGCGTCGAGCTTCTTGGCGTCGACCGCCTTCTGGATCGCGCCCAAATTCACCTCGGCATAATCCTTGGCGAAGATGTTGTTGAAGCCGCGCTTCGGCAGCCGCATGTGGAGCGGCATCTGGCCGCCCTCGAAGCCGGCGATCGACACGCCCTCACGGCTCTTCTGGCCCTTCTGGCCACGCCCGCCGGTCTTGCCCTTGCCGGAGCCGATGCCCCGACCGACGCGGATCTTCGACTTACGCGCGCCGGAATTGTCGCGGATTTCATTCAGTTTCATTGCACTCGGTTTCCCTGTGTTCGCGCAGATTGGATGGAAGCGGCGGGCCTTAGCGGGGGTTGAGGGGTTTGTCACGTGGGAAAGCACCCAGGAATCCGTTCCAATGGTCCGAATGTTCGCAGTGACGAAGGCATACTGCAGGAACGCGGCTGACGGCGGCCGCCATCTGCCCGCTCAGAGCGAAGGCAACTGCTACGATGCGAAAGAGCTCCAAGCTGCATGGCACATCCGCCGGCCTGTAGGACAGCCCGTATTTGTAAGGGGCACCGAAATGTCCGCTAACGATCCACTCCGGCCTGGCTGAGATAAACTTCCGTCAAAGGGGCGTGGTACACCCAGCTTTGTCGTCACCCCGGCCTTGAGCCGGGGTCCCGCTTCTTCATTTTTCCAAACGATCAAGGCATCTGATCATGCAAGTCGCGCCAGTCCGGATTGGCGCGCTCGATCAGCTCGATCTTCCAGTCGCGGTGCCACCGTTTCAGCCGCTTCTCATGGGCGATGCAGTCGGTGATTGTTTCACCGCGTTCCGCCCAAACGAGCCGGGTGAGTCCATAGTGGCGGCAGAAATCCGAACCGCTGCCGTTGCGGTGCTGATGGATGCGAGCAGCCAGATTCGAGGTCGCGCCCACATACATCGTACCCCGATAACGGTCGGCCATGATGTACACCCATCCGCCGCGCCGCCGTCCGTCCATGGGGAGAGAAGAAAAGAAGCGGGACCCCGGGTCAAGCCCGGGGTGACGAGGGAGGAGTCAGTGGCGGCTAACCACCCCTGCCGGCTCGGCCCGCACGCTACGCCCGAAAGCGATCTCTTGCGGACATCCAGTTCATTGATCAAAATCGGACGATGCCTGAGGTTCTGGGCTTGGCTCTCGTGGTCGCCGGGTTCTTTTTGCCCACTCTGGCAAGTGGCTATGTCGGTGGGCGTATACGGAATAGGTGGATCGGAGTGCTGATCTATTTGGCATCCGCCGTAGCGCCTCTGTTTTTGGCTTTTTTTCAATCGGCCGTCTAACCCTTCTCCCGGCGAGGCGATGTCGTTTGCTCACACTGTCGCATATCTGGTTGTGGCTTGGGTTACCTGGTTCGATGACGCTTGCGACAATAGGCTACATCGCGGGTAATGTGGTCCGAAGGCGAAAACGCGACGTGATCTAAGTTCCGCTTCCCTAGTAGCTTGAGGCTTTCGTAGGCCAGCCTGTGAAGGCGGGTTGCTACAATTCGCGCAGCGAGATTTTGCGCGAAGGGGTGCGGTTGATCCATGAGCGGGAGACCAGGCTTGCCGCCCCTGACGCCGCGATCATGCGCGGCATTGCCTCGGCCGATGCCGGGCGGGTCCACGAGCTTGATAGCGTCGCGGCGAAGCTCGACGCCAAATACGCGAAATTGGCGGCCAATCGTCAGCCGCAATGAAGGTCGTCATCACGGCTGACGCGCTGAACGACATGGGGCGCATCGGCGACTATATCGGGCATTGCGGTTCTCAGTAGACTGACCGGTTGCGCTTCGATTTGAGCCGAGCGCGACCCTAACGATCCAACTCGCTGGTCCTGAGCGGAGCGCGAAGCGCGTAGTCGAAGGGCGCGGTGCAACGCCCTCGACTTCGCTCGGGACGAGCGAGATTGTCCGATCACCAACAGCTCTGGCGGAACTCTTTGCTCGGTTTGAACACCACGCAAAAAAGCCCGGAGCGGCGATGCCGTCCGGGCTTTTTCGTTTGCGCCGGGAGGTGGAGGATTACCCCTCCAGCACCTCGACCATATGCGGCAGCTTGCGGATCATGCCGCGGACCTCGGGGGTGTCCTCGAGCTCGCTGATCTTGTGCATCTTGTTGAGGCCCAGGCCGATCAGCGTCGCGCGCTGATCCTTGGTGCGGCGGATCGGCGAGCCGATCTGCTTGATCTTGATCTTCGCCATCTGCGCTTACTCCACGACCATCGCCGCATCCGCCTCAGCGGTCTGCGAGCCGCCGCGGCCGAGCAGGTCGGCGATCTTCTTGCCCCGGCGCTGCGCGACCGACTTGGGCGAGGTCTGCTCGCCTAGCGCTTCGAACGTCGCCCGGATCATGTTGTAGGGGTTGGAGGTGCCGACCGACTTGGTCACCACGTCGGCCACGCCCAGGCTCTCGAAGATCGCGCGCATCGGACCGCCGGCGATGATGCCGGTGCCCTGCGGCGCCGAACGGAGCGTCACCCGGCCCGCGCCGAAATGACCGTTGCCGTCGTGATGCAGCGTCCGACCCTCGCGGAGTGGCACGCGGATCATCTTCTTCTTGGCAGACGCGGTCGCCTTCGAGATGGCTTCCGGCACTTCGCGCGCCTTGCCATGACCGAAGCCGACACGGCCCTTGCCGTCACCCACGACGACCAGCGCCGCAAAGCCGAAGCGCTTGCCGCCCTTCACGGTCTTCGAGACGCGGTTGATGTGGACGAGCTTTTCGATCAGCTCCTCGCCGCCTTCTTCGCCGCCGCCGCGACGATCGTCACGACGCCCGCGATTGCCGTCGCGGCCGCCGCGGCCGCGATCGCCGCCGCCGCGTCCGCGGCCGCCACGCGGGCCACGACCATGGCGCTCGCCGCCTTCAGGAGCCGGCGCGCCCGCGCCTTCGGCGCCGGGCTGGATTTCGGTTTCTTCAGCCATTTAGAACTCCAATCCGCCTTCGCGGGCGGCATCGGCGAGCGCCTTCACGCGCCCATGGAACAGGAAGCCGCCGCGATCGAACACCACGGCCTTGACGCCGGCCGCCGTCGCCCGCTCGGCGACGCGCTTGCCGACCGAAGCCGCCGCTTCCGCGGTCGCGCCGGTCGAGCCGCGCACGTCCTTGTCGAGGGTCGAGGCGGCAGCGAGCGTGCGGCCCGCTTCGTCGTCGATCACCTGCGCATAGATGTGCCGGCCCGAACGATGGATCGACAGGCGGGGGCGCTGGCCGCCGCGTGCCCGCAGCGACGTGCGGACGCGCTGGCGCCGCTTTGCAAAGAGAGAGAGCTTGGCCATTACTTCTTCTTCCCTTCCTTGCGGAAGATGTACTCGCCGCGATATTTGATGCCCTTGCCCTTGTACGGCTCGGGCTTGCGCCAGCGGCGGATCTCGGCGGCGACCTGGCCGACCTTCTGCTTGTCGATCCCGGTGATGTTCACCGTCGTCTGGTCCGGCGTCTGGATCGTGATGCCTTCCGGCACCGCGAAATCGACGTCGTGGCTGTAGCCGAGCTGCAGCTTCAGGTTCTTGCCCTGGGCATTGGCGCGATAGCCGACGCCGGTGATCTCCAGCGTCTTGGTAAAGCCCTCGGTCACGCCGGTGACCAGGTTCTGCACCATCGTGCGCTGCATGCCCCAGAAGGCCCGCGCCTGCTTCGAATCGTTGGCCGGCTGCACCGAGATCGCGCCGTCCTGCACCTCATAGGTGATCAGGTCGGCAAGCGGCATGGTGAGCGTGCCCTTCGGCCCCTTCACCGACAGCTCGCCGCCGTCGATGGTGGCCGTGACGCCGGCGGGAATCGCGACCGGCTTCTTTCCGATGCGGCTCATGATCAGAAGACCTCCGCGAGGACCTCGCCGCCGACATTCTGCTCGCGCGCTTCCGCGTCGGAGAGAACGCCACGAGGCGTCGAGACGATGGTGATGCCAAGGCCGTTGCGCACGCGCGGCAGCTCCTTGGAACCGGAATAGACGCGGCGGCCCGGCTTCGAGACGCGCGCGACATGCTTGATCGCGGGCTGGCCCTCGAAATACTTCAGCTCGATGCGCAGGCCCGCATGGCCGGCGAGCTCTTCCTCGCGATAGCCGCGGATATAGCCTTCGCGCTGCAGCACGTCGAGCACGCGGGCGCGCAGCTTCGATGCCGGCGTCGTGATGCTGTCCTTACGCGCCTGCTGGCCGTTGCGGATGCGGGTGAGCAGATCGCCCAGGGGATCGGTCATTGCCATAGGGTAAAGTCCTTACCAGCTCGACTTGGTCACGCCGGGGATCAGGCCCTTGTTGGCCAGATCGCGCAGCATCACGCGAGCGAGACGGAACTTGCGATAATAGGCGCGCGGACGGCCGGTGATCTCGCACCGGTTGCGAATGCGCGTCGGGTTCGCGTTGCGGGGCAGCTCCGCCATCTTCAGCCGCGCGATGAGACGCTCGGTCTCATCCAGCGACTTGTCGTTCGCGATCGCCTTCAGCTTCGCGTACTTCGGTGCGTACTGCTTCACGAGCTTCTTGCGACGCTCGTTCTTGTTCACGGAACTCAGTTTCGCCATGACTTAAGTTCTCCAGGCCCTCAGGCCGCCTGCTTCTGTTCGCCCGCATCCTGCGGGAAGGGGAAACCGAACAGGCGAAGCAGCTCGCGCGCTTCATCGTCGGTCTTGGCGGTGGTCGTGACGATCACGTCCATGCCGCGCACCTTCTCGATGCGGTCATAGTTGATCTCGGGGAACACGATCTGTTCCTTGAGACCCATTGCGTAGTTGCCGCGGCCGTCGAACGACTTCGGGTTGAGCCCGCGGAAGTCGCGAACGCGCGGCAGCGCGATCGTGATCAGCCGGTCCAGGAACTCGTACATCCGCTCACGGCGCAGCGTGACCTTGCAGCCGATCGGCATGCCTTCACGCAGCTTAAACTGGGCGATCGACTTCTTCGCCTTGGTGACGACAGGCTTCTGGCCGGCGATCGCTTCCATCTCGGAAGCGGCCTGCTCGACCTTCTTCTTGTCCTGCGTCGCTTCGCCCACGCCCATGTTGATGACGATCTTCTCGATCTTGGGCACTTCCATGCGGTTCTTGTAGCCGAACTTCTCCGTCATCGCCTTCACGATGGCGTCGTCGTACCGCTGCTTCATCCGCGGGGTGTAGGTGTCAGCCATTGATGACCTCCCCGGATTTGACGGCCACGCGGACCTTCTTGCCGTCGCGCACGTCGAAACGGACGCGCGTCGCCTTGCCCGACTTCGGATCGGCGAGCGCAACCTTCGACACGTGCAGCGGCGCTTCGCTCCGCTCCAGGCCGCCCTGCGGGTTGGCCTGGCTCGGCTTCCTATGACGCGTCGCGATGTTGACGCCCGAGACGACGACCTTGCCGTCCTTCGGCATCGAGCGAGTGACTTCGCCGGTCTTGCCCTTGTCCTTGCCGGACAGGACGACGACCGTGTCACCCTTTTTGATCTTGGCGGCAGCCATGATTACAAAACCTCCGGCGCCAGGCTGATGATCTTCATGTGCTTCTTCGCGCGAAGCTCACGAACCACCGGCCCGAAAATACGAGTGCCGATCGGCTCCTCGTTCTTGTTGACCAGCACCGCCGCGTTCGAATCGAAGCGGATCGTCGACCCGTCGGCGCGGTGGATGTCCTTGGCGGTGCGGACGATGACGGCGCGGTGCACGTCACCCTTCTTCACCTTGCCCCTCGGCACCGCTTCCTTGACAGAGACGACGATGATGTCGCCCACAGAGGCGGTGCGGCGCTTGGAGCCGCCCAGCACCTTGATGCACTGGACGCGCTTCGCGCCCGAATTGTCGGCGACGTCCAGGTTGGACTGCATCTGGATCATGTCAGTCTCTCCTTAGCCTTCGGCCGACGCCCGTTCGGGCGTGACGTTCGCTGCGACGCGGTCCACCACGCGCCAGGTCTTCAGCTTGGAGATCGGCGCCGTCTCTTCGATGCGCACGATCTCGCCGGCCTTGAACTCGTTGCCCTCGTCATGGGCGTGATACTTCTTCGACCGGCGAATGATCTTTCCATAGAGCGGGTGCTTCACCTTGCGCTCCACACGGACGACCACCGTCTTGTCGGTCTTGTCGGAGACGATCGTCCCCGTCAGCACGCGCTTCGGCATGTTTCCGTTTCCTTACTTCGCAGCCGAGCGCACGCGCCCAGCCTCTTCTTGCGCGCTACGCGCGCGGGCGGACTGGATCGTCTTGATGCGCGCGATCGTGCGGCGCACTTCGCGGACCCGCGACGGCTTTTCCAGCTGGCTGGTGGCCGCCTGGAAGCGCAGGTTGAAGGCCTCGCGCTTCAGGTTGCCCAGCTGCTCGGCGAGCTGATCGTCGGTCAGCGGCGTGAGTTCGCTCTGCTTCACTTGCCGGCTCCCAGGTGCGAGGTGTCACCCAGGCGGGCGACGACCTTGGTCTTGATCGGCAGCTTCATCGCCGCGCGGCTGAACGCCACCGCGGCAATGTCGCCCGGAACCCCGTCCAGCTCGAACAGGATGCGGCCCGGCTTCACCCGCGCCACCCAGAATTCGGGCGCGCCCTTACCCGAGCCCATGCGGACTTCGGCGGGCTTCGACGAGACCGGCACGTCCGGGAACACGCGGATCCACAGGCGCCCCTGGCGCTTGATGTGGCGCGTGATCGCGCGGCGGGCCGCCTCGATCTGGCGCGCGGTGATCCGCTCGGGCTCCATCGCCTTCAGGCCATAGGCGCCGTGGTTCAGCGTCGTGCCGCCCTTGGCGTCGCCGTGGATGCGGCCCTTGTGCGCCTTGCGGAACTTGGTGCGTTTCGGTTGCAGCATGTTCTCTTGTCCTTAGCGGCGTTCGTCGCGCGCGGGGCGCACGCCGGAGGTCTGCGCCTCCATCATCAGGCGGTCGGTCGCCGTCGGGTCATGGCCCAGGATCTCGCCCTTGAAGATCCAGACCTTGACGCCGCACACGCCATAGGCGGTGTGGGCCTCGGCCTCGGCATAGTCGACGTTCGCGCGCAGCGTGTGCAGCGGCACCCGGCCCTCGCGATACCATTCGGTCCGCGCGATCTCGGCGCCGCCGAGGCGGCCCGAGCAGGTGATACGGATGCCTTCCGCGCCCAGGCGCAGCGCCGACTGCACCGCCCGCTTCATCGCACGGCGGAACGCGATGCGGCGCTCCAGCTGGTCGGCGACCGACTGGGCGACCAGCTTCGCGTCGATCTCGGGCTTGCGGATCTCGACGATGTTCAGCGACACGTCCGACGAGGTCATCTCATTGAGCTTCTTGCGAAGCTTCTCGATGTCCGCGCCTTTCTTGCCGATGATCACGCCGGGACGGGCCGCATAGACCGAGACGCGGCACAGCTTGGCCGGACGCTCGATCACCACCTTGGAGATCGCCGCCTGCGGCAGCGTCTTCATGATGTACTTGCGGATCTTCAGGTCCTCGAGAAGCAGACGACCATAATCGTCCCCTTCCGCGAACCAGCGGCTGTCCCAGGTCCGGTTGATCTGGAGACGGAGGCCGATCGGATTGCTCTTCTGACCCATTATGCTTCTTCCTGCTCGCGCACGACGATGCGAAGGCGGCTGAACGGCTTCACGATCCGGGCCGAACGGCCGCGGGCGCGCGTGGCGAACCGCTTCATCGAGATCGACTTGCCGACGCTGGCTTCCTTCACGACCAGCGCGTCGACGTCGAGATTGTGATTGTTCTCGGCGTTCGCAATCGCGGACGCGAGCACCTTGCGCACCTCGACCGCCATAGCCTTGGGCGAGAATTGGAGGATGTTCATCGCATCCCCCGCCTTCTTGCCGCGGATCAGGCCGGCGACCAGGTTGAGCTTCTGCGCGCTGCCGCGGATGGTGGTGCCCACCGCCAGCGCTTCCTTGTCGTCGACGCGACGCGGAGCGGACTGCTTGCCCATTAGCGCTTGCCCTTCTTGTCGGCGGCATGGCCCGGGAAGAAGCGGGTCGGCGCGAACTCGCCGAGCTTCATGCCCACCATGTCCTCGTTGACCGAGACCGGCACGAACTTGCGGCCGTTATAGACGTTGAACGTCAGTCCCACGAACTGCGGCAGGATCGTCGAACGGCGCGACCAGGTCTTGATCGGCGCCGAACGGCCACTGGCTTCCTGCGCCGCTTCGGCCTTCTTCAGAAGGCTGAGCTCGACGAACGGACCTTTCCAGACGGAACGGGCCATCTCTTAACCCTTCTTCTTCGCGTGACGCGACCGGATGATCATCTTGTCGGTCGCCTTGTTGTGACGGGTGCGCGCACCCTTGGTCGGCTTGCCCCACGGCGTGACCGGGTGACGGCCGCCCGAGGTCCGGCCTTCACCACCGCCGTGCGGGTGGTCGACCGGGTTCTTGGCGACGCCGCGGGTCAGCGGCCGCTTGCCGAGCCAGCGGTTGCGGCCGGCCTTGGCCAGGTTCTGGTTGGCGTTGTCGGGGTTCGACACCGCGCCCACCGTGCACATGCACTCGCCGCGGATGTAGCGCTGCTCACCCGAGTTCAGGCGGACAATCACCATGCCGCGGTCGCGGCCGACGACCTGCACATAGGTGCCCGCCGAACGCGCGATCTGGCCGCCCTTGCCGGGCTTCATCTCGACATTGTGGACGATCGTGCCGACCGGAACCTGGCCGACTTCCATCGCATTGCCCGGCTTCACGTCGGTCTTCTTGCCCGCGACCACCACGTCACCCGCGCCAAGGCGCTGCGGTGCCAGGATGTAGGCGAGCTCGCCGTCCTGATACTTCACCAGCGCGATGAAGGCGGTGCGGTTCGGATCATATTCGATCCGCTCGACCGTCGCGGGCTGGTCCCACTTGCGGCGCTTGAAATCGATGTAGCGATAGCGCTGCTTGTGGCCGCCGGCGATGCCGCGCGACGTGACATGGCCCTTGTTGTTGCGGCCGCCCGTCTTGCGCTTGCCTTCGGTCAGCGCCTTGACCGGCTTGCCCTTGTAGAGGCCCGACCGGTCGACGAGGATCAGGCCACGCCGGGCCGGGCTCGTCGGGTTGTAATGCTTGAGCGCCATTGCCTCAGATCCCCGTCGTCACGTCGATCGAGTCGCCGTCCTTCAGCGTCACGATCGCCTTCTTCATGTCCGACCGCTGATAGGGCTTGCCCTTCCAGCGCTTGGTCTTGCCCTTCTGGGTCAGCGTGTTGACGCCCGTGACGGTCACGTTGAACAGCGCCTCCACGGCCGCCTTGATCTGCGGCTTGGTGGCGTCGTTCGCGACCTTGAACACGACCGCGTTGTGCTCGCTGAGCAGGGTCGACTTCTCGGTGATGTGCGGCGCGACGACGACGTCGTAATGACGGGTGTCGACGGCAGCCGCGGCTTGCTTTTTAGCCATTGAACCGGGCCTCCAGCTTCTCGACCGCGGCCCGGGTGAGCACCAGCGTGTCGTGCTTCAGAATGTCATAGACGTTCGCGCCGATCGCCGGGAGCATGTTGATCTCGCGCAGGTTGCCGGCGGCGAGCGCGAAGCTCGTCTCCACCTGGTCGCCGTCGATCACCAGCGCGGTCTTGCCGAAGCCCAGCTTCTCCAGGTTGCCCTGCAGCGCCTTGGTCTTCGCGTCCTTCAGCGACAGCGTCTCCATCACGATCAGCTTGCCGTCCTTTGCCTTCGACGACAGCGCCATCTTCAGGCCGAGCGCGCGGATCTTCTTGTTCAGCGACGGATTGAAGTCGCGGAGCCGGGCGCCGTGCGCCTTACCGCCGCCGATGAAGATCGGGGCGCGACGATCGCCGTGACGGGCGGTGCCGCCGCCTTTCTGCCGGCCGAACTTCTTGCCGGTGCGGGCGACGTCCGACCGCTCGCGGGTCGGGCGGGCGGTGCCGCGGCGCTTCTCAAGCTGCCAGGTGACGACGCGGTGCAGGATGTCAGCACGGGGCTCAAGGCCGAAAATCTCGTCCTTCAGCTCGATGTCGCCCTTGCCCTTGGCGTCGAGGGTTTGAACCTTGACCTTCACGTTCAGCCCTCCTGGCCGGTGTTGTTGGTGTCGGCCGCCGCTTCACCGGCGCCCGCGTCCACCGAGCCGGCACCCGCCGCGTCCGCGGCAGCAACGCCGGCCGCGACCTCGTCGGCACCCGGCAGCGGCGCCATCTCGTGAACCGCGGCCTCGTCGACTACCGGCACGCTCGGCTCTTCGTCATGCGCGGGAGCACGCAGGCCGGCCGGATACGGCGCGTCCTTGTGGCGCGCGACCTTGATCGCGTCCTTGACGATCAGCCAGGTGCCCTTGTGGCCCGGCACCGATCCCTTGACGAAGATCAGGCCGCGCGCAGCGTCGGTGAACACGACTTCCAGGTTCTGCTGGGTGCGCTGACGGTCGCCCATATGGCCGGCCATCTTCTTGTTCTTGAATACGCGACCCGGATCCTGGCGGTTGCCGGTCGAGCCGTGCGAGCGGTGCGAGACCGACACGCCGTGCGTCGCGCGCAGACCGCCGAAGCCCCAGCGCTTCATCGCGCCGGCAAAGCCCTTGCCCTGGGTGTGGCCGGAAACGTCGACCAGCTGGCCGGCGACGAAATGGTCGGCCGAGATTTCCGCGCCGACATCGAGCAGCGCGTCTTCGGCGACGCGGAACTCGGCGACGCGGGCCTTCGGCTCCACCTCAGCCTTGCCGAAGGCGCCACGCTGCGGCTTCGCAACATTCTTCGCCTTGGCCGTGCCGGCGCCGAGCTGCACCGCGACATAGCCGTCACGATCCGCTTCGCGGCGCCCGATAACCTGCAGATTTTCCAGTTGCAGGACCGTGACCGGCACGTGCCGGCCGTCGTCCTGGAACAGGCGGGTCATCCCCATTTTCTTCGCGATCACGCCAGTGCGCATGATCAGGTTCCTTCCAAACAGAGGCTCCGTTGCCGCAAGAGCTCGGGAGCGTGCCAACGAAAAAGGCCCCGGTCAGACCGAGGCCCCAGCCCAATGTCGAAGCGCCCCCGCCCGGGCCGGATATCCGCATCGCTGCGAATGGCGGGGACGCAGGCCAGGTCGCCGATAAGGCGCCCTGCGGTATCCCTTGCTATTCCGTCTTGCCGATCACGCCGGCCAAACAGTCCGGCCATTTCCGGCCGGGATGACGAGGCGGTGAATCACCTGCCCCGTCGGGAGACGCGCCCTTACGCGAGTTTGATCTCCACATCAACACCCGCCGCGAGGTCGAGCTTCATCAGCGCGTCAACGGTCTGCGGGGTCGGCTGGACGATGTCGAGCATGCGTTTGTAGGTGCGCACCTCGAACTGCTCGCGCGACTTCTTGTCGACGTGCGGGCTGCGGTTGACGGTGAATTTCTCGATGCGCGTCGGGAGCGGAATCGGACCCCGAATGAGCGCACCGGTCCGCCGAGCGGTATCGGCGATATCTCCCGTCGCCTGGTCAAGCACGCGATGATCGAACGCCTTCAGGCGAATCCGGATATTCTGGGTTTCCATGTCCACTACCGATGCGAAAGAGCCATGCCCGATTAACGCCGGGCTTCTATAAATTGCGAACCGCCCGGCCCCCTAGAGGGAGCCGGGCGGCGGTGCAAGCTTAAAGCTTACTTGGTGATCGTCGCGACGACGCCGGCGCCGACGGTGCGGCCGCCTTCGCGGATCGCGAAGCGCAGACCCTGGTCCATCGCGATCGGCGCGATCAGCTTGACCGACAGCTGCACGTTGTCGCCCGGCATCACCATCTCGGTGCCCTCGGGGAGAACGACTTCGCCGGTCACGTCCGTGGTGCGGAAATAGAACTGCGGACGATAGTTGGCGAAGAACGGCGTGTGACGGCCACCCTCGTCCTTCGACAGCACGTACACTTCCGAGGTGAACTCGGTGTGCGGGGTGATCGAGCCCGGCTTGGCCAGAACCTGGCCACGCTCGACTTCCTCACGGCCGACGCCGCGGATCAGCGCGCCGATATTGTCGCCCGCCTGGCCCTGGTCGAGCAGCTTGCGGAACATCTCGACGCCGGTGACGACGGTCTTGCGGGTGTCCTTGATGCCGACGATCTCGACTTCCTCGCCGACCTTGACGACGCCGGTCTCGACGCGGCCGGTGACGACGGTGCCGCGGCCCGAGATCGAGAACACGTCCTCGATCGGCATCAGGAACGGCTTGTCGAGCGGACGCTCCGGCGTCGGGATCCAGCTGTCGACGGCGGCCATCAGCTTCAGGATCGCCTGCTTGCCGATCTCGTCATTGCTGTCCTCGAGCGCGGCGAGCGCCGAGCCGGCGATGATCGGAATATTGTCGCCGTCGAAGTCGCGCTTGGACAGTTCCTCGCGGATTTCCAGCTCGACCAGCTCCAGCAGCTCGGGATCGTCGACCTGGTCGACCTTGTTCAGGAACACGACCATGGTCGGCACGCCGACCTGCTTGGCGAGCAGGATATGCTCCTTGGTCTGCGGCATCGGGCCGTCGGCGGCCGACACGACCAGGATCGCACCGTCCATCTGCGCGGCGCCGGTGATCATGTTCTTCACATAGTCGGCGTGGCCGGGGCAGTCGACGTGCGCATAGTGGCGGTCATTGGTCTCATACTCGACGTGGCTGGTCGAGATGGTGATGCCGCGCTCGCGCTCTTCGGGCGCCTTGTCGATGTTGGCGTAGTCCGTGTACGTCGCGCCGCCCGTCTCGGCCAGAACCTTCGTGATCGCCGCGGTCAGCGACGTCTTGCCATGGTCGACGTGACCGATGGTGCCGATGTTCACGTGCGGCTTGTTCCGCTCGAATTTCGCTTTGGCCATTTTCTTCCTACCTTGTGAATCAGTTTCCCCGGCCGTCATGGGGGGCGCGAGAAGGCGGCCCCATAGCGGCTGTTTTCGGATTACGCCAGCTTCGCCTTCACTTCGTCGGCCACGTTCTGCGGCACTTCGTCATAGTGGCTGAACTGCATCGTGTACTGCGCCCGGCCCTGGGTGAACGAGCGCAGCTGATTGACGTAGCCGAACATGTTGGCGAGCGGGACCAGCGCCTTGACCGCCTGGGCGTTACCGCGCGTGTCGGTGCCCTGGATCTGGCCGCGGCGGCTGTTGATGTCGCCGATCACGTCGCCGAGATAATCCTCCGGCGTCACCACCTCGACATCCATGATCGGCTCGAGGATCTTGATGCCGGCCTTCTGGGCCGCCTCGCGCATCGCGCCGCGGGCGCAGATCTCGAAGGCGAGCGCCGAAGAGTCGACGTCGTGATATTTGCCGTCGATCAGGTGCACCTCGAAGTCGACGATCGGGAAACCGATCAGCGACCCGGTCTCGGCGGTCTCGCGCATGCCCTTCTCGACCGACGGGATGTACTCGCGCGGGATGTTGCCGCCCTTGATCTCGTCGTGGAAGATGAAGCCCGAGCCGCGCTCGCCCGGCACAACCTTCACCTTCACCTCGCCGAACTGGCCCGAACCGCCCGACTGCTTCTTGTGGGTGTAGGTGAGCTCGACCGGCTTCGCGAGATATTCGCGATAGGCGACCTGCGGCGCGCCGACATTGGCCTCGACCTTGAACTCGCGCTTCATGCGGTCGACCAGGATCTCGAGGTGGAGCTCGCCCATCCCCTTGATGATGGTCTGGCCCGATTCGTGATCGGTCGAGACGCGGAAGGACGGATCCTCGGCGGCCAGGCGGTTGAGGGCGATGCCCATCTTCTCCTGGTCGGCCTTGGTCTTCGGCTCCACCGACAGTTCGATGACCGGCTCCGGGAACTCCATGCGCTCCAGGATGATCGGCGCAGTCGGGGCGCACAGCGTGTCGCCCGTCGTGGTCTCCTTCAGGCCCGCGATCGCGACGATGTCGCCGGCGAACGCCTCGTCGATGTCCTCACGGCTGTTGGCATGCATCAGCAGCATGCGGCCGATCTTTTCCTTCTTGTCCTTCACCGAGTTCAGAACCGTGCCCTTCTCGAGCTTGCCCGAGTAGATGCGCGCGAAGGTGAGCGAGCCGACGAACGGATCGTTCATGATCTTGAACGCCAGCGCCGAGAAGGGCGCATTGTCGTCGGCCGGACGCGTGTCCTCGGTCTCGCCGTCGAGCTTCACGCCCTGGACGTCGGGAATGTCGAGCGGCGACGGCAGGTAATCGACGATCGCGTCGAGCAGCGGCTGCACGCCCTTGTTCTTGAACGACGAGCCGCACAGCACCGGCACGAACGAGAAATTCAGCGTGCCCTTGCGGATCAGCGCCTTCAGCGTCGCCGCGTCGGGCTCGGTGCCCTCAAGATACGCTTCCATGATGTCGTCGTCCTGCTCGACAGCCATCTCGATCAGCTCCGAGCGGGCGGCCGCGGCGGCGTCGGCCAGGTCGGCCGGAATGTCCTGATATTCGAACTTCGCGCCCAGCGACTCTTCGAGCCAGACGATCGCGCGGTTTTCGACCAGGTCGACCAGGCCCTTGAACTGGCTCTCGATCCCGATCGGCAGGTACAGCACCGCCGGGCGGGCGCCGAGGCGGTCCTTGATCATCTCGACGCAGCGCGGGAAGTTCGCGCCGGTGCGGTCAAGCTTGTTGACGTAGCACATGCGCGGAACCTTGTACTTTTCCGCCTGGCGCCAGACCGTCTCCGACTGCGGCTCCACGCCGGCGACGCCGTCGAACGCGGCGACCGCGCCGTCCAGCACGCGGAGCGAACGCTCGACCTCGATGGTGAAATCGACGTGGCCCGGCGTGTCGATGATGTTGATCCGGTGGTCGTTCCAGAAACAGGTGGTCGCAGCCGACGTGATCGTGATGCCGCGCTCCTGCTCCTGCTCCATCCAGTCCATCGTGGCGGTGCCCTCATGGACCTCGCCGATCTTGTAGGACTTGCCGGTGTAATAGAGAATGCGCTCGGTGGTCGTCGTCTTGCCGGCGTCGATGTGCGCCATGATACCGATATTGCGGTAACGCTCGAGCGGATGGCTGCGGGCCATGATCGTTGCTTCCTTAGCGATGCGGGGAGCGGGCACGGGTGCCCGCTCCCCACGATATAGGGTCGGTTCTTACCAGCGGTAGTGGCTGAAGGCGCGGTTCGCCTCGGCCATGCGGTGCGTGTCCTCGCGCTTCTTCACCGCATTGCCGCGATTCTGCGACGCGTCGAGCAATTCGCCCGACAGCCGCGCCGCCATCGTCTTCTCGCTGCGCGCGCGGGCGGCAGAGATCAGCCAGCGGATCGCGAGCGCCTGGGCACGCTCCGCGCGGACCTCGACCGGAACCTGGTAGGTCGCACCACCGACGCGGCGGCTGCGGACCTCGATGCCCGGCTTCACATTGTTCAGCGCGTCATGAAACACGCCGATCGGTTCGCGCTTGGCGCGCTGCTCGACGGTCTCGAGCGCGCCATATACGATCGCTTCGGCGACGGACTTCTTGCCGTCCAGCATCACCGAATTCATGAATTTCGACAGAACCTGATCGCCATAGACGGGATCGGGCAGGATTTCCCGCTTTTCGGGACGACGACGACGAGCCATTGGATTCTTCCTTCTTCTTCAGCTGAACCCGGAACACGTCCGGAGCTTACTTGGCCTGGTTACTTCGGACGCTTCGCGCCGTACTTCGAGCGGCTCTGCTTGCGGTCCTTGACGCCCTGGGTGTCGAGGACGCCGCGCAGGATGTGGTAGCGCACGCCCGGCAAGTCGCGGACGCGGCCGCCGCGGATCAGCACCACCGAGTGCTCCTGAAGGTTGTGCCCTTCGCCCGGGATGTAGCTGATGACTTCGCGCTGGTTGGTGAGCCGCACCTTGGCCACCTTGCGAAGCGCCGAGTTCGGCTTCTTCGGCGTCGTCGTATAGACGCGCGTGCACACGCCCCGCTTCTGCGGGTTCTTTTCCATCGCAGGGACCTTGGAGGCGGCCTTCTGCGGCTCGCGGCCCTTGCGGACCAACTGGTTGATCGTCGGCATTGAAGCCCTTCACCTTGTGTTACCGGAATGCCCGGCGGTTACTTTGCTGGCGCCCACATCGCTGGAATGACGAATCATTCAAAACAAAAGAGCCCGGTGGCATCAGCCCCCTGGCCCTCGATGCGCCAACAATGTTCAAGCTTACCCGCGGTGCCAAAGGCAGCGACCACCAGCCTCGCGAGCGTGGCGGGCCTATAGCGGCGGCACGGCGCCCGGTCAACGGCCTGGCGCGACGCAGCGCGTCACCCCCGTGCGGCGGCCTTCCCTTCCTCGGCGCGCTGCTGGTAGGCGCGGGCAAGCGCGGTGTGGGCCGCGACTGCCGCCCGGTGCGGCGATTCCGCCGCCAGCCTTGCATGTTCCTTGGCCCTGCGGGCCCAGTATTCGCCCTGCGACTCAGGCATTTTTCTTCTCCCCCGGCTGAGCCGTCGGAAGACGGCGAGTCGGTTGTCCACAGGGTAGCAAATCCGCTGTGGAAAATCGCCCCAATTCGGCCCAATCGCGGCGTCGCGGCGGCTCGGCGGCGAATCCGCTGCAAAGCTTGAAAAAAGGGCAGTTTCCAGCCATCTGCGGGGGATGCTGTCGCAACGGACCCGCTATGCCATCCGCGCCTTGCTGCACCTCGCGGACAGCTACGGCAAGGGACCGGTCCCGCTGGCCGACATCGCGGCCGCCCAGAAGATCCCGGCCAAGTTCCTGACCGTCATTCTGTCCGAGCTCGGGCGCGCCGGGCTGGTCGAGACGCAGCGCGGCAAGGACGGCGGCTACCGCCTCGGGCGCCGGCCGAGCGAGATCAGCTATGGCGACGTGATCCGCCTGACCCGCGGCTCGCTCGCGCTGGTGCCGTGCGCCAGCCGGCTGGCCTACGAACCGTGCAAGAATTGCGTGACGCAGGAACAATGCCGCCTGCGCTGGGTGATGCTGCAGGTCCGCGACGAAATGGCGCGGGTGCTCGACACGATCCGTCTGTCCGATCCGGTTCCGGTGCCGCTGGAGAACGTCGCCGCGGAGTGACCGCTTCTCCTCCCTTTTCGGGATGGGCACATGTTCGGCGATTGCCCTCCCCTTTCGTTTCGCTATGAAACCGGTTGCATGAGCCTGCCGCCGCTGTTCGACCGCCTGCGCCTGCCGATCATCGGCTCGCCGCTGTTCATCGTTTCCGGTCCCGACCTTGTCATTGCCCAATGCAAGGCGGGCATCGTCGGCGCGTTCCCGGCGCTGAACGCGCGGCCGCAGTCGCTGCTCGACGAATGGCTGCACCGGATCACCGAGGACCTGGCCGAGCATAACCGCAAGCATCCGGACCGGCCGGCGGCGCCGTTCGCGGTCAACCAGATCGTCCACAAGTCCAACGACCGGCTGGAACAGGACGTCGAGACCTGCGCCAAATGGCAGGTGCCGATCGTCATCACCTCGCTGGGCGCGCGCGAGGATCTGAACCACGCCGTCCATGCCTGGGGCGGCATCACGCTGCACGACGTGATCAACGATCGCTTCGCGCGCAAGGCGATCGAAAAAGGCGCCGACGGGCTGATCCCGGTCGCCGCCGGCGCCGGCGGCCATGCGGGCACGATCTCACCCTTCGCCCTCGTCTCGGAAATCCGCGAATGGTTCGACGGCCCCGTCGCGCTGTCGGGCGCGATCGCGACCGGCCGATCGGTGCTGGCGGCGCAGGCGATGGGCGCAGACCTCGCCTATATCGGCTCGCCCTTCATCGCGACCGCCGAGGCCAATGCCGACGAGGATTACAAGCAGGGCATCGTCGCGGGGCGCGCGGCGGACATCGTCTATTCGGATCTCTTCACCGGGGTGAAAGGCAATTACCTGCGCCAGTCGATCGAAGCGGCCGGCCTTGATCCCGACAATCTGCCGCAGGGCGACTACAAGACGATGAATTTCGGCGGCGGCACCAACCAGGCGAAAAAGGCCTGGCGGGACATCTGGGGCTCCGGTCAGGGCATCGGCGCGGTGCGCGCGGTCGAGACCGTCGCCGAACGCGTCGACCGGCTGGAACTGGAATACCGCGCGGCCAAGGCGGAGCTCGCGGCGAAGGTGAAATAACCGCCGGCGTCGCTACAGCGCCCGCTCGATCCTTCTGAGTAGCCCGAGCGCCGGGCTGAGCGGCTCCGGCTCGGTCATCTCGCGGTCGATGCGGGCAATCCGGCCGTAAAGATCGATGCTCCCCTCGACGATCGCGCGCGCGCCGGGCGGCAGGTCGGCGACTGCCGCCGGGTCGCTGTCGGCCGCCTCGCCGAGCCGCCGCGCCTGGCCATTGCCATCCTCCTCGTCAATCTCGCCCGAGGCAATGCCCTTGCGCGTCAGCA
The DNA here is from genome assembly GCF_009753715.1 of Sphingomonas horti. Classification (GTDB taxonomy): domain Bacteria; phylum Pseudomonadota; class Alphaproteobacteria; order Sphingomonadales; family Sphingomonadaceae; genus Sphingomonas_B; species Sphingomonas_B horti. The sequence goes on from NZ_WQMS01000001.1 coordinate 300,297, forward strand.
GCCAGGCGATCACGTGCATCAGCCGCGTCGTCACTTTCAGCGACTCGCAGGAAAAGGCGACGCGCTCCATCGGCCCCAGGGACTCGCGTTCGGAGCGGCCGACCTCGTCGAAATAGCTCCGCGCCTCGTCGGCGAGCAGCATCGCTTCGGTATAGAGGCTGTCGACCAGCCGCGCGGTCATCTTCTTACGGGCGTCGTCCAAAGGCATCGGCGCCATAGTGCCACTGCCGCGCGCGCACGGGAACGGGCGAAAAAGGGTAAACCGAATCCCGTTGTGGATCAGGCGATGATGTCGGGAATCAACTGGTCCTCGAGCAACGCGATCTCGTCCTTCAGCTTCAGCTTGCGGCGCTTCAGCCGCGCAAGCTGAAGCTGGTCGAGGTGCGGACTGGCGAGCAACGCAGTGATCGAATCGTCAAGGTCGCGATGCTCGACTCGAAGCGCCGTCAGGCGGCGCATTATTTCTTCGTCGCTGGTCCCCATGGCGCGGCAGAGTATCACGATCGCGCCCGCGCTCAAGCCGCCCCCGGCGCGGTTCGGTTCGTCGCACAGCGCGACAAAGAGGGAGACAGACTCGCGGCCTGTGTGTTTAACTCACTCCCCCATCGGCGAACGAGAGGAGTGTTCCGCAATGGACAATGTGCATCTGGCATCTCTGCAGGCCAAGCACGCCGGGCTCGAAGCTCGAATTGTCAGCGAACTACAACGACCTGCGCCAGACGCATCGGCAATCGCCACACTGAAGAAGCAGAAGCTGAGACTGAAGGACGAAATGGCCCGCGCCTGACGCGCGGCGGCCTGGAGGGGCTCAGCGCCCCTTCAGGCTTTCGACATATTTCAGCGACCGGCTGGGGACGAGCACCGGCTTCACATAGTCGGGCGTGCCCTCTCCCGGAACGATCGGCTTGCGCGCCGCTTCCGGATCGATCTCGCGATCGAATTTGATCCCGAACCGCCGGCCGCCAACCCACGCGACCTCGCCGTTGACCGGCCCGATGTTGCGCAGCTCGGCGATCACCCGCTCGCCGCGGACAAGCTCCGCCACAGGCTCCTGCGCAAGCTCGACCATCATGCCGCCGCCCGACAGGTTGCGGACGCGCGCGCTCATCGATCCCCGTTCCTTGAACGAGAGATTGGTGCCGAGAAAGAAATTGAGACGCTCCGAGGCGCGCTCGTGCGACTCTGCGGTTTCGGTCGTGTTGTCGGGTGTGGGCTGCATGTATTTATCCTTGCAGCCCGTTACCCCGATAATGGTCGACAACCGGTAAAGATTGCCCCGCGGCTATTCGTCGCGTGAGACTTTTTCGTTCCGCTCGTGCCGTTCCTGCGCCTCGACCGTCATCGTCGCGATCGGCCGCGCCTCCAGGCGAGCGAGCGAGATCGGCTCGCCGGTCACTTCGCAATAGCCGTATTCGCCCTCCTCGATCCGGCGCAGCGCCGCGTCGATCTTGGCGATCAGCTTGCGCTGGCGGTCGCGTGTGCGCAGCTCGATCGACCAGTCGGTCTCGCTGGATGCCCGGTCGGTGACGTCCGGTTCGCGCAGCGATTCGCTCTGCAGCTGCGCCAGCGTGCCCTGCGCTTCCAGCAGGATCTGCTCTTTCCAGTTGATGAGCTTGCGGCGGAAATATTCCAGCTGCCGCGCGTTCATGAAAGATTCGTCGGCACTCGGCCGATATTCGTCGTCATTGACGGGTGTCGGCAGTTTGCCGGTCGCCGCCACGCTACTCAACGCCGTCGCCATAATCGTCTCCGCTCCAATGTCGCGGCCCAACTATGCTGCGGGGTCCGCGCCCCTTTGCCCCGAGGCGCCTATAATCCGGCGCAAGAGTCTTCACAAGCTGCGGAATCGGAAGCGACTTTCATTTCGTCGCATCCGGTTTCGGCTTGGCGCAAATTGCGGAGACGGCGCCGGCGGGTCAGCTTTCGGCGATGATCCGTTCGATCTCGTCGACCGGATGGTTGGTCAGGTCCTTCGGAATCTCGCCGACGAGGCGGCTTTCCACTTCGCCGTGATAGTGGCGGCGAAGCTCGCCCAGCGTGGTCGGGGGCGCGACGATCAACAGGGCCTCAAACTCGTTGGCGAGCGCGCGCCGCTTCAGCATGTCGGCGGCGTCGGCGGCGAAACGCTGCTCCTCCAGCTTGTGGAAATCGGTTTCGGAATAGGCGCTGCGTCCGGCCTTCGGCGTCATGCCGGAATGGCCGGCGGCCACGCCCGCGGCCGAGCGGCCCGGCTCGTCCGTGCCCTGTTCGGCGGTCTTGGCGTTCTGCTGCTCCATCGCACTGACGACCTCCAGATTCGGATAGGCTTCGTCGCCTTCGTTCCGGAAGAAAAGCATCTTCTGGCCATCGGCGACCAGCACATAGCCGTCGTGCGGGATTTGCATGGGAACCCTCCTTGTCCGTTACGCCCATGAACGCGCCGCGCCGGGTGAGGGTTGCGCGGCCTTCGCCGCCCCGCCATAGCCGCGCCGCATGCACGACATCCGCCTGATCCGCGACGACCCGCAGGGCTTCGACGCCGCGCTCGCCCGCCGCGGGCTCGAGCCGGTCGCGGCCGCCCTGATCACGCTCGACGAGCGCCGCCGCGCCGCCCAGACCGAGCTGCAGACCGCGCTCGCCCGCCGCAATGAGGCGTCGAAGGCGATCGGCGCCGCCAAGGCGCAGAAGCGCGAGGAGGTAGCCGCCGCGCTGATGGCCGAAGTGGCGGGGCTGAAGGAGACCATACCCGCGCTCGAGGACGCGGCGCGCGAGGCGGATACGGCGCTTGAGGCGAACCTGGCGGTGATCCCCAACCTGCCGGCCCCTGACGTGCCTGCCGGCGCCGATGAAAGCGACAATGTCCAGCTGACGATCTGGGGCGATCCGCGCGAGGGCGACTTTCCCGAGCATCCCGAATTCGCAGGACCGCTGGGGCTCGACTTCGAAAGCGCGGCGGCGATCGCGGGAACGCGCTTTGCGGTGCTGAAGGGCGGCATCGCCCGCCTGCACCGCGCGATCGGCCAGTTCATGCTGGACCGCAACGTCGCCGATTGGGGCTATACCGAAGTGATCCCGCCGCTGCTGGTGCGCGATGCGGCGATGTTCGGGACCACGCAGCTGCCGAAGTTTGCCGAGGATTCCTTCCGCACCACCGACGATCGCTGGCTGATCCCGACCGCCGAGGTCAGCCTGACCAATCTGGTGCGCGAGAAGATCCTCGACGAAGGCGAGTTGCCGCTGCGCTTCACGGCGCTGACCCAATGTTTCCGCGCCGAGGCAGGGGCCGCGGGGCGCGACACCAAGGGGCTGATCCGCCAGCACCAGTTCGAGAAGGTCGAATTGGTCTCGATCACCACGCCCGAGGCGTCCGAGGCCGAGCATGAGCGGATGACGCGCGCCGCCGAGTCGATCCTGGAGGCGCTCGGCCTGCCCTACCGGCGCATGCTGCTGTGCGCCGGCGACATGGGCTTTGCCGCGCGCAAGACCTACGACCTGGAAGTGTGGCTGCCGGGTCAGGCCCGCTACCGGGAGATTTCGAGCTGCTCGAACTGCGGCGATTTCCAGGCTCGTCGCATGAACGCGCGCTTCCGCCCCGCCGGCGGCAAGCCCGAGCTCGTGCACACGCTGAACGGCTCGGCGCTGGCGGTAGGGCGAACCCTGGTGGCGGTGCTGGAGAACTGTCAGGAAAGCGACGGTTCGGTGCGGATTCCGGATGCTCTGCGGCCCCATATGGGCGGACTGGAGGCGCTGACGCCCGCCTGATCCGCCCCTCGTCCGCGCCCGCGCTTCGTGTTAATGGTTAACGCACGACAACCACGGGGGTGGATCATGAGCAATCAGCTTGTCGTGTCGTTCGCCGCTGCCGCGATGGCAGCTATTCCCGCCCAGGCGGCAATCAATCCCGAGCAGGGTCATAAGGTCGCCGGAGCCGCGTTCGGAACGCTGTCCGACTCGGGGCCTGCGCAGCTCAAGCTCTACGATGCCAAAGGCGGCTTCCATGGCGCCCTGCAGCCATTCGGTGATCTGAAGGGCGGCGTCTGGGTCGCTGCCGGCGACGTCAACGGCGATGGGCGGGCAGACATCGTCGCCGGCCACGCAAGCGGGCCGCTGGTGAATGTCTATGACGGCGCCTCGCACACGAAATTCCTTTCGTTCGAGCCCTTCGGCGCCGACTTCAAAGGCGGCATCAACGTGGCATCGGGGTTCATCACCGACAGTCACGGCGGCGCGGAAATCGTGACCGGCGCAGGACCCGGCGGCGGCCCGCACGTGCGCGTGTTCGACGGTCAGCTGAAGGTCACGCACGATTTCAACGCGTTCGACCCGGCGTTCCAGGGCGGCGTTCGCGTCGCCGCCGGCGATGTTACGGGCGACGGCGTGGCGGAGCTGATCGTGGGTACGGGCCCCGGCGGCGGCGAGCTCAAATTCTACGACGGAACGAGCGGCCGCAACATCGGCGCCTTCGACCCGTTCGGCAGCGACTTCAAGGGCGGGCTGTTCTTCACCGCGGGCAAATATCAGGGCCGCGACTCGCTGTTCGTCAGCAAGGCGACGGAAGGCGACGGTTCGGTGTTCGTGTTCGATCTGGCCAATATCGACCAGAAGATCTCGTTCAATCCGTTCGGCGCCGACTACAAGGGCGGCGTGACGCTGGGCTTCACCACCGACGGCACCAGCAACACGCTGATCGTGGGCGAGGCCGAAGGCGGACGCGCGGGCTTTATCGACCTTACCGGCCGCGCCGCCGGCCTTGCAGATGCTTTCGACGCCAATCCGCCGATGAGCGACATCTTCTTCACGCCGTTCGGCCCGGACTATCATGGCGGCATCTCGGTCGCGGGACTCGGCGCAGTGGCTGTTCCCGAACCGGCGACCTGGGCGATGATGCTTACCGGCTTCGGCGCCGCGGGGCTTGCCATGCGTCGGCGCCGGTTGCGGCCTGAGCGGCACGAGGCTAACGCCGCCTAGCGCCGACCGGAGCGATCTCCGCCGGCGCGTTCCCTGCCACGGCGGAGCGGCGTTTTGCGCATCCTGTTGACCAATGACGACGGTGTGAATGCGGGCGGGCTGAAGGTGCTGGAGGAGCTGGCGCGCCGCTTCTCCGACGACCTGTGGGTCGTGGCCCCGGCCGAGGAACAGTCCGGCGCCGGCCATTCGCTGACGCTCAGCCGACCGATCCGGCTGCGCAAGCTCGGCGAACGGCGCTTCTGCGTGACCGGCACGCCCACGGACAGCGTGATGATGGCGGTCGGCCACCTGATGCGCGAGCTGAAGCCGGACCTGGTGCTCTCCGGCGTCAACCGCGGCGCGAACCTGGCCGACGACGTCACCTATTCGGGCACCGTTTCCGCCGCGATGGAAGGCGCGCTGGCGGGGGTGCCTGCAATCGCGCTGAGCCAGGTCTATGCCCGCGAAGGCATGGGCGACACGGTGCCGTTCGACGCGGCGATCGGCTGGGGCGAACGGGTGCTCCGCCCCCTGATCGAGGCCGAGTTCGCGCCGCGCACGCTGGTGAACGTCAACTTCCCCGCCCTTCCCGCCGATCAGGTGAAGGGCATCCGGATCGTGCGGCAAGGCTTTCACGATTACGGCCGGGCCCGGATCGACAAGCGCACCGATCCGCGCGGCTATGACTATTTCTGGTTCGGGCTGAGGCCGATGGTCCAGACGCCGGCGCAGGACACTGACATCGAGGCGGTGGCCGACGGCTATATCTCGGTCACGCCGCTCCAGCTGGACCTGACCCATGGCGCGAGCATGGGCGCGCTCCGCTCGGCCTATGATTACGGGTCGTAAACCATTTCCCGGCAAAGACTTGTCGTGATGCTCGCCTGACCAGGGAGCAAGCGGGCCGGGTCGTTCGAACATGCAGCATTTTGGCGGGTTTTCCGCGGATCAAAGGACAGACAGGCGGCGCCACGAGCGGCATGCTTTCGCGGGCGCCGAACTGTTCCTGTTCCCCAGCTGGAAACAGATCGCCGAGGCCCATCCGGCGGAACGCTACACGCTGCGGCTGAAAGACGCGTCGCGCGCCGGCCTGTCCGGACTGATCGACGCGCCGCTGACAGTGGGCGACATGGTGTTCGTCCAGTTCGAGGAAACGCTGATCCCCGCCGCCGAAGTGATCTGGTGCCGGCGGATGATGATCGGCTTCAAACTGACCCAGGAACTGCCGCTCGGCCGCTTCAACCGCCTGCGGGAAGCGCACGAAGCCGGCCGCCTCTGGTCCCCCGCCATGCGCGCCCGCTCCGACCTGCCGAGCTGGTGGATGAACGTCGAGGACCACGCGCGGGGAAGGCAGGCGGTGATTTCGGGGAGTTGAGGGGAGCGGGCGCGGGCGATCGGCCCATTTCGGATATAGCTTTTGAGCTAGTTTCTATTCAGTTCGGTGAATTGGCCGAACCGAGTGTCTGGGCAGAGCGTCGATTTGTAAAAGCAAGCCGATGAGTAACGGGCCTTCACAATGGCCGGCTGATCACCCCTTGATCCTTTGAAGCGATTTTCCTCTGTGTAGATCAAGAACGGGCTTTTGTCGGCGTAAGCCGCGTCGCACACTTCAAAACACACCGCGTAGGATTTTGTGAAGCCGTTGTCGTATGGGTAAACCTTGATCGTGACGACGCGGTTATCCCACTTCTTCGGAGACTCCATCAGGTCGATGACCTGCTCGTCATTGAGCAGGGTCTCGGGCGACGGGAACGGCACGGTCGCGCATGCACTAAGAGCGCAAACGAAAATCGTAGTCTCGGCCATTCGCCACCTGACGCGCATGCCCAAAGATGAGTCACGAACGCGCTACCGTCAATGTAGCTCGTTCACCGATCGCAGAGACAGCCCACCTCTCCCGCAGGGAGAGGTCGAGTCGGGCGGCGCCCGACCGGGTGAGGGGTTCCAAAGCGGGATGTTCAACCGCCGATCCCCTCACCCCGCTCGCGGCTTTGCCGCGAGTCGCCCTCTCCCCACGGGGAGAGGGGCTGTTCCTAAAGCGACGCCATGTCGATGACGAAGCGGTATTTCACGTCACTCTTGACCATGCGGTCGTAGGCCGTGTTGATCTCGTCCATCCGGATCAGCTCGATGTCGGCGGTCAGGCCGTGGTCGCGGCAGAAGTCGAGCATTTCCTGCGTCTCGCGGATGCCGCCGATCAGCGAGCCCGCGAGCGCGCGGCGGCGGAAGATCAGCTTGCCGACGTCCGGCGACTTGTGGGGATCGGCGGGGACCCCGACCAGCACCATCGTCCCGTCCCGCTTCAAGGCGGCGAGATAGGGATCGAGGTCCAGCGGGGCCGCGACCGTGTTTAGGATGAAGTCGAACGTCCCCTCGGCTGCCTTCATCGCCGCGGGATCGCGCGAGACGATCACGTCCTTCGCGCCCAGCTTCAGCGCATCCTCGCGCTTGTCGGGCGAGGTGGTGAAGACGGTCACGTCGGCGCCCATCGCGGCGGCGATCTTCACGCCCATATGGCCGAGCCCGCCGAGCCCGACGACGCCGACCTTCTGCCCCGGCCCGACCTTCCAGTGGCGGAGCGGCGAATAGGTGGTGATGCCGGCGCACAGCAGCGGCGCGACGGCGGCCAGGTCCTTTTCGTCATGGCCGATGCGGAGCACGAAATCCTGATCGACGACGATGCGCTTCGAATAGCCGCCGAAGGTGTGGCCGCCCAAATGCGCATCCTCGCCATTATAGGTGCCGACGAAGCCCGAGCCGGTGCAATATTGCTCCTCGCTGTCCCGGCACGACGGGCAGGTGCCGCAGCTGTCGACCATGCAGCCGACGCCGACCACGTCGCCGGCCTTGAAGCGGTCGACCTCGCCGCCGACGGCGGCCACCCGGCCGACGATCTCGTGACCCGGCACGCAGGGGTAGAGGGTCCCGCTCCATTCCCCGCGGGCCGTGTGCAGGTCCGAATGGCAGACGCCGCAGAACAGGATGTCGATCGCAACGTCGCGCGGGCCGGGCGCGCGGCGCTCGATCGTGAGCGGGCCGAGCGGCCGGTCGGCGGCGGTGTTGCCATAGGCTTGGGTGGTCATGCTTTCCCTCATTATCATGCGCCGTCCATATAGGCCTGCCCGCGCGTGCGATTAGCCGCTACAATCGGCATGGACTTATATTCGGAGTGCATGAATGCGGCGCGAGGATCTGAGCGGTCTGAGTGCATTCCTCGCCGTGGCCCAGGAGCAGAGCTTCACGCGGGCGGCGGCGCGGCTGGGCACGTCGCAATCGGCGCTGAGCCATATTGTGCGGCGGCTGGAGGAGCGGCTGGGCGTGCGGCTGCTGATGCGCACGACCCGGCGGGTGGCTCCCACCGACGCGGGCGAGCGGCTGCTGCGGACGCTGCGCCCGGCGTTCGACCAGATCGATGCAGAGCTGGCGGGCCTCAGCGCGCTTCGCGACACGCCGTCGGGCAACCTTCGCCTGGTCGCGTCCGAGAATGCCGCGCGCGGGCTGATCTTCCCTGCCCTCGCGCGCCTGCTGCCACGCTATCCGGACCTGAAGGTGGAAGTCAGCGTCGACGCGGGGCTGACGGACATCGTCGCTGAGCGGTTCGATGCGGGCGTGCGGCTGGGCGAGCATCTGGCGAAAGACATGATCGCGGTGCGGATCGGTCCCGACCTGCGGCTCGCCGTGGTCGGGTCGCCCGGCTATTTCGAGCGGCATCCGGTGCCGCGCACGCCACAGGACCTAGCCGATCATCTCTGCATCAACCTGCGGCTGGAAAGCTTCGGCGGGCTCTATGCCTGGGAATTCGAGAAGGACGGGCGCGAGCTCCGGGTCCGCGTGGACGGACAGTTCACGTCCAACGACGTGCCGCTGATCCTGGAGGCGGCGCGGAGCGGCCTCGGCCTGGCCTGCGTGCTGGAAGACCAGGTCGCGGCCAGCCTGGCCGACGGCAGCCTGGTGCGCGTGCTGGAAGACTGGTGTGCGCCGTTCGCCGGCTATCACCTCTATTATCCCAGCCGGCGGCAACCGACGCCGGCCTTCACGCTGCTGGTCGACGCGCTCCGCTATCGAGGCTGAGCCGGCGGACATTGTCGTGGCCGGACCGGTCGCGCAGCGCCTCCACTACCAGCGCCAGCGCCGCAGAGACAGGCTCACGCGGATAGTGGAGGTGATAGCCGGGCACGACCGCGCACCATTCGCGCCGCACGCGCATCAGCCGTCCCGCGGCGAGATGCGGCGCTGCCAGATGCTCGAACACATAGGCCAGGCCGATGCCGTCGAGCGCGGCCCGGACCGCCAGCTCCGGATCGGCGACGGTCAGCCGGGCCGCCGGGGGCACGGTGACCCGTTCGAGCGCCCATAGCGGCGCCTCGTCCCAAACCACGGCCGGCTGCTCGGAAAGCTCGGCCGGGGTGGCGGGGATAGCGCGCCCGGCGAGCCAGTCGGGCGACGCGACCAGCGCCATGCGCAGGTCGGAGCCGATGCGCACCGCCGCGACGCCGCTTTCCGTTCGCTCGCCCAAGCGGATCGTGGCGTCCGCCTCCGCATCCGGCGGGACCAGCTCGATCCGAACGCCGGGATGGTCGGCCAGCAATCGGCCGAGCACCGGCCAGTGGGCCGTCCAGGCGTGGCGGGGCGCGGCAATGCGGACGGTGCCGCGGATCGCCTCATCCGCCTGTGCCAGGCCGGAAAGGCGCGCCTCCAGCGCGTCCAAGTCCGGCTGGATGCCGCGCAGCCGCTCGCCGGCCGGAGTCAGCGCGACGCTGCGGGTGGTGCGGGCGAGCAATTGCACGCCCAACCGCTCCTCCAGCGCCTGGATGGTCCGGCTCAGCGCCGACACCGAAAGGCGGAGCTTTGCCGCGGCACGGGTGAAGCTTCGTTCGTCGGCAACCGCGGCGAAGGCGGCCAGGTCGCCGAAATAATCGCGTCTCATTCGACCGGTCCAAACTCAATACGCAACAGACCCGATCGCTACTCCCCCTTGCTGACGATCGACGGGCTTCGGGCGGCGGAAGGTCCGCCGCCCGTCGCGCACTGTCAGAACTTGAAGCCGGCGGCAATGCCGTAGCGGCGCGGTTCCAGCGTGAAGATGTTGGTGAACAGGCCGGTGCTCTGGTCCGTCACATACTGGCCGGTGATCGAGTTCGAATCGAAGATGTTCGAGATGAACCCGCGGACGAACCAGCGATCGTCCGGGCCGTTGAGCTGGATCTGCGCATTGGCCTGGGTGAAGCTGGGGATGCGGTCGATCGCCCGGTTGAAGCTGCGGCTGTACTGCTCGCCCGTGAAGGTCAGGTCAGCACGCGGGACGAGCGTGAGGCCGCCCGGCAGGTCGGCCGTGTACTGCGCGCCTGCCGAAGCCTTGAACGCCGGCGCGTTCGGCAGCTTGTTGCCGCCGATATCGACCGGGATGCCGTCCGACACGGTGAAGGGCAGCGGGCCCGTCGGGATGCCGAACGCGGTACGGAGCGCCGCCGGCGGGTTCGCCGCCGTCGAGGCCAGCACCGTGCAGATGCTGTACGCGCCGGTCGTGTTGGTGCCCGGCACCGCCGTGGTCGGCCGAAGCCCCAGGCTGGAGTTGAACGCGTTCACATAGGCGTTGGCGAGCGCCGCGTTGGGGCCTGTCACTACGCAGTTGGAGGCGTTCGTCAGGTCCTTGATGATGACCGCGTCCGAACGGCCGCCCGACACGTCGCGCGAGTCGACCAGCAGCTTCGACTTGATCGAGGTGCTCAGGTAGCTCGCCGACAGGTTGATCAGCCAGCGCGGATCGGGCTTCAGGATGGTCTCGACTTCCACGCCCCAGATGTCCGCGTCGGTATTGTCGTTGACCGAGGTGCGGGCGACGATCCGGCTGAGCTGCAGGTTCTTGTACTGATAGTAGAAGGCCGAGGCATTGAGCCGGATGGTGCCGTTCGCGAAGGTGTTCTTGGTGCCGATCTCGAACGCGTTGACCGCTTCGGGCGCGAAGGTCTCGGACACGTTGAACTCGGTCGGGATCGGCGGGTTGATGCCGCCCGACTTATAGCCGCGCGAATAGCTGGCGTAGATCAGATTGTCCGGCGTCACCTTGAAATCGATCACGGCGCGGCCGGTCAGGCGGCCGAAGCTCACCTGCCGCTCGGCGAACAGCTGGTTGCCGGTGCGGCCCGGATCGGCGTCATAGGCAGCGATGAACGGCGACTGGGTGCCGTCGGTCACGCCATAGGGTACGGCGAAGCTCAGGATCGGGCTGCGCGCGCGAACGAACTTCTTGTCGTGCGAATAGCGCAGGCCGGCGGTGAGCTTCAGCCGGTCGCTTGCCTCGAAATAGGCTTCGCCGAACAGGCCGTAGCTCTTGATCGTGAACAGGTCCGTGTTGTTGAAGAAGAAGGGCGGCGCCAGGAACACGTTCGGGAAGGCCGCGTTGCCGGCCGCGCGCTGGCCGAGCGTCTGCGCGGCGCCGAGAATGCCGGAGGCATAGTCGAGCCCGAACGAGGCGACGCCGTAATTGCCCTGCGTGGTCTTGGAATCGACATAGATGCCGCCGAGCAGGAAGTTGAACGGGCCGTCGAAGCTGCTGTCGACATGGCCTTCGATCGAATATTGCCGCGCATGACTCTGCGAGCGGTCGTAATCGGTGCTGCCCGGCGCGCATTTGATCGTGTTGCCGCCGTAGACGCCGGTCAGGCTGCTGTCGATGTTCGACACGCACAGGCCGCCGTTCGGGCCGTTCGGGATCAGCGCCTGGGCGACGTTCGCGAACGGCGAGCCGGGCTGCTGCGCGGCCGCGGCGAGCGCGAACAGGCCGGGGTTGTTCACCAGCGGGTTGTTCGCCGCAAGATTGTAGTCGGTCCTGGAATCGACCTTGTTGTCGGCATAGCCGCCGGTCAGCGTCAGCTTGAACTGATCGCCGAGCTGCTGCTCCAGCCGGCCCATGATGTGGTATTCCTGGGCGTAATAGGTCGGCGTGAAATCGATGTTCACGGTCCGCAGGTCGCTCGGGACGGAAAGGCCGCCGAAGTTCAGGTCCGTCCCATAGATGCTGCCCAGGCCGAACGGCGCGATCGCGGGCGAGTTGATCCGGAAGAACTCGGTCGAGGTCAGCACTGCCGCCAGTGTCGAATTGCCGTTGGCGATGTCAAAGCCGAGCCGGTCGGGCTGACAGCCCAGGATGCCGGTCGGGTCGCGGTGGCAGAGCTGCTTCTGGACGCGCGAACGATTGTCCTTCTCGTGGAAATAATAGCCGATGATGTCGAGCGTGGTGTTCTCGGTCGGCTCCCAGCGGATCGTGCCGCGCAGGGCGTAGAGGTCACGGTCGTCGACGCGGCTCTTGGCGGCGGGATTGAGGTTCTTCGTGAAGCCGTCGCGGTTCAGGTAATAGCCGGCCAGGCGCACGCCGATCGTGTCGGTGATCGGGGCATTGACCATGCCTTCGCCACGGATCGAGTTGAAATTGCCGTATTCGACCGAGCCCGACGCGCCGAAGCGGGCGAGGTTCGGGCGCGCGGTGATGAAGTTGACGACGCCCGAGGTCGCGTTGCGCCCGAACAGCGTACCCTGCGGGCCGCGCAGCACCTCGACCCGCTCAAGATCGAAATATTCGGTCTCGAACAGCCGGGTGGACAGCAGCGGCATGTCGTTGACGTGGATGCCGGTCGCGGTGTCGCAGGCGAAGCCGACGCAGAGGTCGCCGATGCCGCGAATGGTGAAGCTCGACGCGGTGAAGTTCGTCTTGGTGAACGTGATGTTCGGCAGCGACAGCTGCAGCTGGGTGGCGTTGTTGATCTGCTGGGACTTCAGCGCCTCGCCCGAGAAGGCGGAGACGGAGATCGGCACGTCCTGCAGCCGCTCGCCCTTGCGCTGGGCAGTGACGACGATGTCGCCAAGGCCCTCGTCCGCCGCCGCCGACGGCGCGGCGCCGGCTTCAGGCGCGCCCTGCGGCGCGGAGTTGCCGGCGTCCTGGGCCAGTGCAGGGGCAGTGAACAACAAAGCAATGGCAGTGGCGCCGAGCAGGTCAAGCTTACGCATTTCGTGCATCATCCCTTTCGCTACATCGCAACAGGCGCGATCTTGCGGCCGCGCTTCATCTTCAGCCGTGGCCAAGAGAGGCCATAAGGTCAATGGCGCAACTGCCTAAAAAACGGCTGTTTTCTGGGGATTGTGACGCTTCGGGCACAGGCGCGACGGATGCCGTAGCGTCACCCCCTGGCCATCGGGCACCCCCGTCAGAAGGCGAGCGCGCAGCCGTCCGCCCGCATCTCGCTGGCGGCGGCATAAACCCGGTCGCGACCTTCCGCCCGGTGCTCGACGCATTCGTAGCGGCCGAAGCCGCCGTCCGGCTCGCCGATCGTCCAGCCGAGATCGGCGAGCGCCGCTTTAGCGCGATCCGGCACGCCGGTTTCCAGCCGCAGCAGGCCCGTCGCGGGCAGGCCGGGCGAATCCTCGCCCATCGACTGGGACGAGCCCTCATGATGCCAGCGCGGGCTGTCGCCGGCCGACTGAACTTCCAGCCCGTAGTCGACGCGGTTGACGATGATCTGCGCCTGGCCCTGCGGCTGCATGTCGCCGCCCATCACGCCGAAGCTCATCCACGGCTCCCCGTCCTTGCAGGCGAAGCCGGGAATGATCGTCTGGAACGGCCGCTTGCCGGGCGCATAGATGTTGGGGTGACCGTCGCTGAGGCTGAACAGCTGGCCGCGGTCCTGGAACATGAAGCCGAGCCCGTCGGCCACAAGGCCGGATCCCATGCCGCGGAAGTTCGACTGGATCATCGACACCATCATCCCGTCCCTGTCCGCGCAGGAGAAATAGGTGGTGTCGCCTTGGCTCGGCGCCTGGCCGGGATGGACGGAGGTAAGGATGCGGTCGCGGCGGATCAGCGCCGCGCGCTTCGCGGCATAGTCCTTGGAGATCAGCCATTCGACCGGCACGTCGGCGAAGTGCGGGTCGGCATAGTATCGGGCGCGGTCCTCATAGGCCAGGCGCTTCGCCTCCACGCACCAATGCAGCGCTTCGGGCGACTGGAAGCCGGCCTCGCCCATGTCGAAACGCTCGATCATGTTCAGCATCTGCAGCGTCGCGATGCCCTGGGTGTTGGCGCCGATCGCATAGACATCGGTGCCGCGATAGTCGGTCTTGTGCGGCTCGCTCCATTCGCTGTGGTGCGCGGCCAGGTCGGACCGCCGCAGCCAGCCGCCGATGCGCCGGAAATAGCGCTCGATCGTGTCGGCGATCGGCCCGTCGTAAAAGGCGTCGCGCCCGCCTTCGGCGATCATCCGGTAGGTGCGCGCGAGGTCCGGGTTGCGGAACACGGCGCCGGGCTTCGGCCCTTTTCCGTCGGCCAGGCCATAGGTGCGGATCGCGTTCGCGGTCTCCTCCACGCCTGCGCCGGGGCTGACGAACGCGGCAAGATTGCTGCGGATGTACCAGGCGATGATGTCGGGCACCGGCGCGCCGTTCTCGGCAAGCGCGATCGCGGGCGCGAGCACCTCCGCCCAGGGCAGCCGACCATAGCGCTGGTGGAGCGCCCACCAGGCATCGACGGTGCCGGGGACGGAGACCGTCACCGCGCCGCGCGGCGGCAGCGCCCCGCCTTTCGCACGCGATCGGACAATGTCGAGCGTCAGCGCGCGCGGCGAGGCGCCCGAGCCAGCAAGGCCCACCACCTTGCGGGCCTTCGGGTCCCACAACATCGCATAGCAGTCACCGCCGATGCCGCAGGAGGTCGGCTCGAGAAAGCCGAGACAGGCATTGATCGCGACGGCAGCGTCGACGGCCGAACCGCCACGCTTCAATATGTCGATCCCCGCCTGCGTCGCCAGCGGGTGCGCGGTGCCGGCCGCGCCGGACAGGCCATAGGCGGCTGTCCGCGAGGCGAAGCTCGCTCCGAACGGCCGGTCGCCGGCCTGCACGTCGGGGCGCACGAAGCGCGGCTCGCCCGCGTCCCACCGCTTCGGCAGCGGCTGGTCGGGCGCGGGGGCGCCGCCCTGCCCCGGGCTTTTCTGCGCCGGGCTTTCGGTCTGGGCGAGCAGCGGCGACGCGAGCGCGGTCGCGGGCAAGGCGGCGAGAAAGGTGCGGCGGCGCATGGTTCGGCTCCCCTCGAATGACCGGGCGCGATCGATCGCCGCGCTCTCCTCCCAGCCGTGGGCGAAGAAGGCGCGTCAGGTCAATGGCCCCGATGAGCCTTGCCTGCCGCTACGTCCCTCGCCATGCGCCTCGTCATGACCCGAGAACCGATCACGCTTCGAACCGTGGATATGCACACCGCCGGCGAGCCGGTGCGCATCGTCGAGGGCGGCTATCCCGCGCTTCGGGGCGCGACGATCCTGGAGAAGCGCCGTGACGCGCTGGCGCACCACGACCATCTGCGCCGCGCACTGATGCTCGAGCCGCGCGGCCATGCCGGCATGTACGGCGCGATTCCGACGGAGCCCTGCCACGCCGACGCCGACCTGGCCGTGCTGTTCACCCATCAGGAGGGCTACAGCACGATGTGCGGGCACGCGACGATCGCGATCGGCCGCTGGGCCGTCGACAGCGGGCAGGTGGCGCTGACGGACGGCCGCGCCGCGTTCACGTTGGAAGTGCCGTGCGGCCTGGTCGAGGTCGAGATCCTACGCCGCGACGGAGAGACGCGGGTCGGCTTCGAGAGCGTCGACTCCTTCGCCGGCCATCTCGAAGCACAAGTGGAGGTGCCGGGATTCGGCGCCGTGCGCCTCGACATCGCGTTCGGCGGCGCCTTCTACGCGATCCTGCCGGCGTCGCAGATCGGTCTGCCGCTGATGGAGACGCCGCTGACCGAGCTCGTGCAGGCCGGCGTGGCGATCACCAACGCCGTCCGGGCCGCGATCCCGATCCGCCATCCCGACGAGCCCGACCTCGGTTTCCTCTACGGCACGATCCTCACCGATGACGTCCCGCTCGGCGCCGCAGGCGGGCGGCCGAGCCACAATCTCTGCATTTTCGCGGAAGGCCAGATCGACCGGTCGCCGACCGGCAGCGGCGTCACCGCCCGCATCGCGCTGGCGGCCGCGAAGGGCGAGATGAAGACCGGGCAGTCATGCGAAATCCGCGGCGTTTCGGGCCAGGGCTTCACGGGCACGCTGGCGCGGACGCAGGCAGACGAACGGGGAACCGTCTCACGTGTCAAAGTGAGCGGCACGGCCCATTATTCGGGCCGCAGCGAGTTCGTCTGCGAGGCCGGCGATCCGTTCCGCTTCGGCTTCGAATTGCCGGCGCGGTTCACAGACCTCGACCGCTGACGCTTCGCCACTGGAAAACCGGGCGCGTTCGCACTATGTGGCGCGCCTTCCCTATGGCTACCACTCTCCCCACGCCGCCCAAGGTGGGCATGGTCTCGCTCGGCTGTCCGAAAAACCTGGTCGATTCCGAGCGGATCCTGACCAAGCTGCGCGCCGAAGGCTACCAGATGTCGCCCGACTATGCCGGCGCCGACGTGGTGCTGGTCAACACCTGCGGCTTCCTCGATTCGGCGAAAGAGGAGAGCCTCGAAGCGATCGGCGAGGCGATCGCGGAGAACGGCCGCGTCATCGTGACCGGCTGCATGGGCAAGGAAGCGGAATTGATCCGAGCCCGCTTCCCGGACGTGCTCGCCGTCACCGGCGCGCATCAGTATGAGCAGGTGGTGGAGGCGGTGCACGAGGCGGCGCCGCCGATCCCCTCGCCTTTTATGGACCTGGTGCCGGAAGCCGGGCTGAAGCTGACGCCGCGCCATTACAGCTATTTGAAGATTTCCGAGGGCTGCAATCACCGCTGCGCCTTCTGCATCATCCCGTCGCTGCGCGGCGACCTGGTCAGCCGCCGGCCCGACGCGATCCTGCGCGAGGCGGAGAAATTGATCGCCGCCGGCACGCGCGAGCTGCTGGTGATCAGCCAGGACACGTCGGCTTACGGCGTCGACCTGCGCCACGCGGAGTGGAACTGGAAAGGCGCGCCGGTCCGCGCCCACATGACCGACCTGGCGCGCGAGCTGGGCAAATTGGGCGCGTGGGTGCGCCTCCACTATGTCTATCCCTATCCGCACGTCGAGCAGGTGGTGCCGCTGATGGCCGAGGGGCTGGTTGCGCCCTATCTCGACATCCCGTTCCAGCACGCGAGCCCGAAGGTGCTGAAGGCGATGAAGCGCCCGGCCAACGACGCCAAGGTGCTAGAGCGGATCAAGGCGTGGCGGCAGGTCTGTCCGGACCTCGCGATCCGGTCGAGCTTCGTCGTCGGCTTCCCGGGCGAGACCGAGGAGGATTTCCAGTATCTGCTCGACTGGCTCGACGAGGCGCAGCTGGATCGCGTCGGCGCCTTCCGGTTCGAGCCGGTCGAGGGCGCAGCCGCGAACGCGCTGCCCGATCCGGTGCCGGACGAGGTGAAGGAAGAACGCTACGCCCGGATCATGGAGCGGACCGCGGCGATCAGCGCCGCCCGGCTCCAGGCGAAGGTCGGCCGCACCCTGCCCGTCATCATAGACGAGGTTGACGAGGATGGGGGCGCCACCGCCCGCTCCCAGGCCGACGCGCCCGAGATCGACGGCAATGTCCTGCTGCGCGATGCCGGCGGATTGAAGCCGGGCGACATCGTCCCCGTGCTGATCGAGGATGCCGACGAGCACGACCTGTTCGGGGTGCCGGCGGGCCGCGCCTGACGTCCTTGTCCTGTTTCGGGACTCGGTAAGCATAACCCGTGATAGATCGGCCGGAACGGAGCCGATATGAACGCACCCGGCGTTTATCCATAAACATAAGGGGTTAGCCGTGTTCAGAAAGTTTGTTGCATATGTCGCCGCCGCCTTTGCCGTGGCCATGGTTCCCGCCGCCGCGCAGGCGGTCGTGCTCAAGGTCAGCTATGAAGGCACGCTCGCCGGCAAGGCGAACGGCTATAATTTCGATACCGGCATCGTCCTCGACGGGCTGGTCGATCTCAACGGGCTGCCGGCGGTGCCCGCCATCGACGTGACCGACGTCAAGGTCGACGCGCCCGCGTTCGGCGTGTTCGACTTCGCGCTGCCCGACCTGCAGCTCGGCCTGGCCGGTATCTCCGGCTCGACCGTCAGCATCTTCGCCAGCGTCAACAACATGCCGATCGCGCTGTTCGGGCTGGACACCAACACGGTCCTCACCAACGGCATCGACCGGGTGTCGATCCAGGGCGCGCTGGTCGCCGCGCAGCCGTTCGCGCTGGGCGGCATCAACTTCCAGCTCACCGGCGGCGCGGGCACCTTCACCATCTCGGCAGTGCCGGAAGCAGGGACGTGGGCGATGATGATCCTCGGCTTCGGCGCGGTGGGTGCCACCCTCCGCCGCCGCTCGGCCAAGCTCTCCTTCGCCTGACCAAACGCGGGCGCTCCGCGGCTCGCGGGGCGCCCCTTTACTGCTCCAGCGCCGCCGCCATCTCGGCGAGCTTCGCGACGCTGTTGATGTTGCGGCCGGTGCCGGTCCTCGCCGCCGGAATGGCCAGCTTCGACGTGCCCATGCCGTCCGGATAGTGCACGTAAAGTTCGCGCTTGCCGCGCTTCAGCTCCTCGCTCGAACGGTGCCGCACCGCCTCGATCGCATCGGCCTCCGGCGGGGTGTCGAGGAACAGGACCAGCACCTTGTTCGGCGGCGCCTCAGGAAAGGGATTGTCGGCGAGCACGTCGGCCATTTCCCTCGCGGCTCGAACCAGCACGCCGACCGGCTTGCCGGCATAGGCGCCGAGCCTGTCCTCCAGCGCCGCCTTCACTTCCGCTTCGGAAAGGTCCGAGCCGAACACGACATTGCCGCTGGCGATATAGGTGCGCACCCCTTCGAAGCCGGCCGCCTCGCATATGGCCTTCAGCTCCGTCATCGGCAGCTTGCCGGTCCCGCCGACATTCACCGCCCTCAGCAGCGCCACGTAACCGATCATCGAAAAACTCCGCACCCATTGTCGCCCCGGCGCGTTCTTGTCCGCGCACACCAACCGGAGGCAATCATGATTGGATCGGACAAGGACATCTCGACGCTCAACTCTCTGATCAAGACCACGATCGACAGCGTCAACGGCTATCAGGAATCGGCCGAGGCGGTGGAAAGCGAGCGCTTCCGGTCGATGTTCCGCGAGCTGGCGCAGGACCGGCAGCAGGTCGTGCCGAAGCTGCAGGCCGAAGTGTCGCGGCTCGGCGGCAATCCCGAGGACGACGGCTCCGCGGCTGCGGCGATGCATCGCGGCTGGGTGGACCTGAAATCGGCGATCACCGGGCGCGACGACAAGGCGATCATCAACGAAGTCGAGCGCGGCGAGGACTATATCAAGGAGAAGTTCGAGACCGCGATGAACAGCGGCGACCTGTCGCCCGAATGTCGCAGCGTTGTGCAGCAATGCTATGAATCGGTGCGCCGCGGCCATGACCGGGTGCGCGACCTGAAGCACGCGCTGGAAGGCACGCACTGAACGGCCTTCAGCGGGCGATCGGCTCGGGTTGACCCGAGCCAGTCATTGCGAGCGAAGCGGAGCAATCCAGTCCGCGTGCCGAGCCGCTGGATTGCTTCGCCGCTTCGCTCCTCGCAATGGCGATGGTCAGTCGACGTGAGACAATCTTGCCTCAGAATCTCAGCTTGCCGCTGACCGAGAGGCGCGAGTCGCTGGCGGTTCGCCACGAGCCGGCCAGCGCCGCGCCGACGTCGGTGGTCCATTGCTGCCGCGCCTCGACTCCCACCGACCAGCCGCGCGCTTCGGGGCCGGCCTCGTACAGCGAGCCGCCCAGGCGCAGACCGCGCGACCGCATCGGCCGGCCGGAAACCAGTTCCGCCGCGCGCGCCATGGCCGGGTCCATGCGGTCCTGGAAGCCGCCGAACTCCACCGCGCCGTCGTCGCTCCACAAACCCACCGCCGCCGAGACCCGGGTGCGGGCCTTGCCCGAGATGTTCAGGCCGACGCGATCGTTGCTGGAAACGTCGAGGGTGAGATCGGGACCGGTTGCGCGAGCAGCCGTAGCGGCGGTGCACGCCATGACCATCCCCAAGCCGAGCCGCACGAGCATCCGAACGCTTCCCCAGATCGCGCTTTGCGATCACATCCCCAATGTGCGAGGGGCCGTTAAGTTTCTCCTTTCGGACCTTGGTTAGTGAGCGCTTTAGACTCTCTCGTTCAGCCCGATCGCGGCCAGGCCGCGCACGCGATCCGCGCCGTCGACAAGGCCGGTCTCGACGACTGGCTGAAGACGCAGCCGCCGCGCGCCAAGGCCGCGGCCATGGCGCAGCGCTTCGCGGCAAAGCCGGGCGAGATGGCGATCCTGCCTGGCGACGGCGCGGAGGAGTGGTCGGTGGCGGTCGGCGTCGAGAGCGCCGGTACGCTCGGCCCCTGGTGCCTGGCGAAGGCGGCCGAGAACCTGCCCGAAGGCAGCTATCGGCTGGAGGGGCAAGCGGGCGGCGCTTTGCTCGGCTGGCTGCTCGCACAGCACCGCTTCGATCGCTACCGGAAGCCCGAAGCGCCGGCCGGCCCGCGCGTGCTGGTGACCGGGGATGCCGCGCGCATTGAGGAGACGGTGCGCGTCGCCGAAGCGGTCGCGCTGGTCCGCGACCTAGTCAACACCCCGACCGAGGACATGGGGCCGGCCCAGCTGCAGCAGGCGGTGGAGCAGGCCGCCGCCGGCTTCGGCGCCACCGTCGCGGCGACCGCCGGCGACGCGCTGGCGGACGGCTATCCGCTGGTCCACGCGGTCGGCCGCGCCGCCGCGCGCGACCGCTCGCCGCGGCTGATGGAACTGGAGTGGGGCAATCCGGCCCATCCGCGGGTCGCGGTCGTCGGCAAGGGCGTGTGCTTCGATACCGGCGGGCTCGACATCAAGCCGGCCGCCGGCATGCGGCTGATGAAGAAGGACATGGGCGGGGCCGCGCACGCGCTGGCTCTCGCGCGGCTCGTGATGGGCGGGCGCCTGCCCGTCCGGCTGCACCTGCTGATCCCGGCCGTGGAGAACGCGATCTCCGGAAACGCGATCCGGCCCGGCGACGTGCTGAGAAGCCGCAAGGGCCCGACCGTGGAGGTCAGCAACACCGATGCCGAAGGCCGGCTGATCCTGGCCGATGCGCTCGCGCGGGCGGGCGAGGAGAAGCCGGCGCTGATCATCGACTTCGCGACGCTGACCGGCGCCGCGCGCGTTGCGCTCGGACCGGACCTCCCGGCCACTTTCGCCAATGACGACATGCTCGCCGCCGACCTGCTGGAGGCCGGCGCCGCCGAAGGCGACCCGCTGTGGCGGATGCCGCTCTGGGCCGGCTATGACGAGATGCTTCGCTCCGAGATCGCGGACATCGACAATGCGCCCGAAGGCGGCATGGCCGGGTCGGTGACGGCGGCGCTGTTCCTGCAGCGTTTCGTGGAGCCGGGCACGCCCTGGGCGCATCTCGACACCTTCGCCTGGCGCCCTGCGCCCCGGCCCGGGCGGCCGAAGGGAGGCGAAGCGCTGGGCCTGCGCGCTGCATGGGCAATGCTGCGCAAGCGCTACGCTCCCGTCTCCTCAAGCTAATTTTCGATACTCTCGCGAAACCGACGCTCCGCCCACGCGTTCGGGACGGCAAGACGTAGAGCCATCCGGATCGCCGCCGGCCGATGCGCGGATGGCGGAGGAGAGTGTCCGTGGCGGAAAACGGCCTACAAAGCTGGATGCGCACATTGCTCGCCTATGTGCGCTCCGGCGACCCCGATCTCACCAACCGGCAGATGGCCCTGCTGTTGCTGGTCTATCTGAAACCAGGCCCCCATACGGTGCGCGGGCTGGCCAAGGCGCTCAATGTTTCGAAGCCGGTCGTCACCCGCGCCTTGAATCGCCTCGGCGCGCTCGGCTATCTGCGCCGCCAGCGCGACGATGCGGACCGCCGCAACATCTTCGTCGCGCCGACGCGAGAAGGGGCGGATTTCCTTGAACATTTCAAAGCGCTCATCGGCAGCGGCGGCAACGGCCAAAGCGGCGAGAAGCGCAACCACCGCAGCGAAGCCCGCGAACCGGTGCACGCCTGACCGGCCGACGTTCGCGCTCACCGGTCCGTCACGGGCGCTCGATTATCGCCAGAACGCGGCGCGCCGCGACCTTGCCGACATCGCGCTGGCCGGCCAGTGGTTCGCGCCGCACTACGCGGTTCCACAGGAGAGACGCTGCCGAGCGGGCGGCGCGGACATGCTGTCCGCCGACAGCAAGGGCACGCGGATCAGCCAGCTGCTGCCGGGCGAGGGCTTTGCCGTGCTGGAATGGAGCGGCGACTGGGCCTGGGGCTATAGCGCGCATGACCGCTATGTCGGCTATGTCCGCGCCGCGGCGCTGGCCGAAACCGCAGAGGCGACGCACATCGTCGAAAGCCGGACCGCGCTGATGTTCGCTGAACCGTCCAGCCGCTCGGCGGTCGCCGCGGTGCTGCCGATGGGCAGCCGGCTGGCGGGCCGCGTCGACGGCGATTTCCTTGAAACCGGCGATGGCTTCGTCGCGGTCCAGCAGCTGCGGCCGGTCGCGGAGGCGATCGCCGATCCCGTCGCCGCGGCCGAGCGGCTGGTCGACACACCCTATCTGTGGGGCGGGCGCGGCATTGGCGGGATCGACTGTTCGGGCCTGGTCCAGGTCGTGTTCGGCCTGGCCGGGATCGCGCTGCCGCGCGACAGCGACCAGCAGAGGACGGCCGGCCGCGCCGCCGACGGCGAGATCCGGCGCGGCGACCTGCTGTTCTGGGACGATCATGTCATTATCGCGAGCGGCGGCGATCGCGCGGTCCACGCCAACGGCCACTGGATGCGCACCATCGAGGAGCCGCTGGACGTCATCATCGCGCGGCTGGGCGAGCCGGTCGCCAGGCGGAGAGTGCTGCCATGACGGCAAGCGTATTCATTGATGGCGGCGCCGGCACGACCGGGCTGGAGATCGCGGAGCGGCTCGCCGGCCGGAACGACCTGCGGCTGATCCGGCTGGACGAGGCGCGGCGCAAGGACCCGGCGGCGCGGCGAGAGGCGCTGAACGACGCCGACGCGGTGATTCTCTGCCTGCCGGACGCCGCCGCGCGCGAGGCGGTGGCGCTGATCGACAACCCGCGCACCCGTGTCATCGACGCGTCGACCGCGCACCGGGTCGCGGACGGCTGGACCTATGGCTTCCCCGAGCTCGAGCCCGACGCAGCTGAGCGGGTCGCGGCGGCGACGCGCGTTTCCAACCCGGGCTGCTACCCGACCGGTTTCCTGGCGCTCGTCCGGCCGCTGGTGCGCGCCGGGCTGCTCGATCCCGCGACGCCGCTGACTGTCAATGCCACGTCCGGCTATTCGGGCGGCGGCAAGGCGATGATCGCCGCGTTCGAGGACGCGCAGGCGCCGGACGCGACCGACACCGCCTTCCGGCTTTACGCGCTCGGCCTGGGGCACAAGCATGTGTCGGAAATGCAGCGCCATGCCGGGCTCGACCGGCCTCCGCTGTTCGCGCCGGCGGTCGCACGGACCTATCGCGGCATGATCGTCGAGGTGCCGCTGCCCGACGCGCCGCCGCTGGCGGAAATCCGAACCGCGCTTGCGAACGCCTATGCCGGGCGTCCGCTGGTTCGCGTCGCGAGCGCGGAGGAAGCGGACGCGATGGGGCTGGTCACGATCGAACGGCTGGCCGGCACCGACGCGCTGGAGCTGTTCGCGTTCGGCAACCACGGCGCCGGCCAGGCGCGGCTGGTCGCGGTGCTGGACAATCTTGGCAAGGGCGCCGCGGGCGCGGCGGTGCAGAACCTCAACCTGATGCTCGGCCTGGACGAGCTGAGCGGGTTGAAGCTGTGAGGTAACTCCCCTCCCCGCAAGGGAGGGGAGGTGGCCAGCGATCAGCCCTTCAGGAAGCCGGCGAGCTCGTCCTTGTTGACGGTGCCGCTCTTGTCCTTGTCGGCCAGCGCGAATGCGGCGGTGGTCCAGGCTTCCGGATCCTTGACCGCAGCCTTTTGCGCCGGGTTCTGTTCGCGCAGCGCCGTCATCCAGGCGCCGAACTCCGCCTTGGACAGGCTGCCGTCCTTGTCCGCATCATATTTCGACCAGTCGGCCGAGACGACGGCGGCGACCGCATCGGCCGAATTGGCCGGCTGCTCGGCGGCGGCTGCAGCCGGCGCCGCCGTTGCCGCCGGTGCGGCGCTCTGCGCGCTCGCGTCCGGCGTCGCGGTGGCCGCGGGGGTGGCAGCCGCAGTCGGCTGCTGCGCCGTGGTCGACGGCGTCGCTGCCGCCGCAGGCTGGGCCGCGGCTGCGGGCTGGGCGGCATTGGTGGAAGCAGGCGCGGCGGTCTGCGCGAGCGCCGGAGCAGCGATCGCGATCGCGCTACCCAGCATCAATGTCTTAAGCATCGGAACTCCTTCGTGTTTCCCGGTCTGTTCATTTGACGTTAAGTTGTTGAAATCGCTTCCCCTGTTGAAGCGGAACGTCAACCTACATATGGTTCCTCTCGTTCCGCATGGCGATCGTTTGCGGGGGTCTCCTGTCCCTGCTATCGCCCGGCTCGTCGTAAACCCCACCCTACGAGCAGCTGCATGATTTCCCGCTATTCGCGCCCCGAGATGGTCGCCATCTGGGCACCCGAGAGCCGTTTCCGGATCTGGTTCGAGATCGAGGCGCACGCACTCGACGCGATGGCGGAGCTGGGGACCGTACCCATGGAAGCGGCGGCGAAGGTGTGGGAGGCGCACCGCAACAGCCCGGACTTCGACATCGCCCGCATCGATGCGATCGAGGCGGAGACCAGGCATGACGTGATCGCCTTCCTGACTCATGTTTCCGAGCGGACCGGGCCGGAAGCGCGCTTCCTGCACCAGGGCATGACCAGCTCCGACGTGCTCGACACCTGCCTGGCGGTGCAGCTGTCCAGGGCCGCCGAAATCCTGCTCGCCGATATCGACGCGCTGCTGGCGGTGCTGAAGCGCCGCGCCTTCGAGCACAAGCTCACCCCGACGATCGGCCGCAGCCACGGCATCCATGCAGAGCCGGTGACGTTCGGGCTTAAGCTGGCAGAGGCCTATGCCGAGTTCACGCGCAACCGCGCGCGCCTGGTCGCCGCCCGCGCCGACGTCGCCACCTGCGCGATCTCCGGCGCGGTCGGCACCTTCGCCAATATCGATCCGCGCGTCGAAGCCTATGTGGCGGACAAGATGGGGCTGACGCCGGAGCCGGTCTCCACCCAGGTCATCCCGCGCGACCGCCACGCGATGTTCTTCGCGACTTTGGGCGTCATCGCTTCCTCGATCGAACGGCTGGCGACCGAAATCCGCCATCTGCAGCGCACCGAAGTGCTGGAGGCGGAGGAATATTTCTCGCCCGGGCAGAAAGGCTCGTCGGCGATGCCGCACAAGCGCAATCCGGTGCTGACCGAGAACCTGACCGGCCTCGCACGGATGGTCCGCGGCTATGTGACGCCGGCGCTGGAGAATGTCGCGCTGTGGCACGAGCGCGACATCAGCCATTCGTCGGTCGAGCGCTATATCGGCCCCGACGCCACGGTGACGCTGGACTTCGCCCTCGCCCGCCTGACCGGCGTGGTCGACAAACTGCTCGTCTATCCCGAGCGGATGATGAAGAACATGAACCGGATGGGCGGCCTGATCCACTCCCAGCGCGTGCTGCTGGCGCTGACCCAGGCCGGCGCAAGCCGCGAGGATGCCTACAAGCTGGTCCAGCGCAATGCGATGAAGGTCTGGGAATCGGACGGCGCCCTGTCGCTGGAAGAGCTGCTCAAGGCCGATCCCGACGTGATGCGCTATCTGTCAGCGGCCGAAATCGCCGACAAATTCGATCTCGGCTACCACCTGAAGCACGTCGACACGATCTTCGAGCGGGTGTTCGGCAGCGCCTGAGGCACAGCGCCTCAGGCGAGCGCGGCCCAGCCCTGGCGGGCCTCGATGATCAGGCGCTTGAGGCGATCCGCCTGCCGCCGCCACGCCGCGTCGCAGTCCGCGCTCCAGGCGGGTCCGGCGGCCTCGCCTAGCACGTCGACGGCCATGTCGACGAAGGCGTCGAACTCGACCACAGGCAGGTCGCCATAGGCGCGGTGCATCGACACCATCTCGGACACGAACGGCCACACCCAGGCCTCGCCCGCGGCGAGCCCGAACATGATCTGCAGCGTCTCGTCGGTCATCCGCGGCGCGGCGGCCTCGGGCACCAGGAAGCTCGCCCGGCGCTCCGGGAAGGCGGCGAAGAAGCGCGCGAACAGCGGCACATGCAACGGCGTGCCCACCTCGGCAGCGGCGAGCAGGCTCGCCTCCATCAGCTCCGTGTCAGGCGACGCCACGCTCCCCACCGGCGCAGCATGGCCTTGCTGACACCGGAGTCAACCCGCCGGCGACGGCGGCCCGCTCCAGATAGGCCACGTGGACGCTTCGTTACAATCGAGAAGACGCCAGCAGAAAAAACACCGCCCCCGGCGTCCAGACGTGAAAGAAATCCTGCTCGCTTGAATATCGCGACGGCCCAAGGCAGAATTTCTCCGGGGAGGAATCATGCAATCACGGTCGATCACTTTGCCGGGCACCGTCTTTAGCTTCGCGATTCTGTCGACTCTTTTCGTCCTCTGGACGACCGTGCTGCCGATGGTCGACGGCCGCGGCTGGCCCAGGCATATCGAACACTTGCCGATCCTGCTGACGCACATTGCCGGCGGGGTGCTGATGATCACTCTCGGCGCCTGTGCCCTTTTCCTCGGCTGGAATCGACGCGCGCTTGGATGGCATCGATGGGTCGGCCGCGCCTATCTGCTGAGCGGCTCGATCGCAGCGCTGCTGGTGATCGTGATGGCGGCAACCGTGCCGCACGAGCCCCAGAGCCTCTACGTCGCGACGGGAACGCTCGCGCTCGTCTGGCTCGCGGTGGCCGCGATGGGCTGGCGCGCCGCCCGCAACCGGCGCTTCGCATCGCACCGGGAATGGATGATCCGCAGCTATGTGCTAAGCTGGACGTTCGTGGGCTGCCGCCTGGCGACGACCGTCGACTTTTATCCCTGGCTCGGGATCGAAGGCGTGACCGCGGCAATCTGGGTGAACTGGATCGTACCGCTGGTCGCCTGCGAAATCGCGCTTCGCTGGAAAGAGGGCGCACCCGTGGCACGCCCCGATCGCGCTCTATCTCCGGACGGCCTGCAGGCGCGGCGCCTCAGTCGCTCCACATGCCTTTGAGCTTCTCGAAAAAGCCGCGGCTCTGGGGGCATTCCTCGCCGGTTTCGGTGGCGCGGAACTCTTCAAGCAGCGCCTTCTGCTTCGAACTCAGCTTGGTCGGCGTCTCGACCTCGATCTGGATGACCAGGTCGCCCGTGCCGCGGCCGTTCAGCACCGGCATGCCGGCGCCGCGTTGGCGCAGCTGCTTGCCGGACTGGATGCCGGCCGGGATGCGGATTTCATGGCGCTGCTTGTCGAGGCCGGGGACTTCGATCGAGCCGCCGAGCGCTGCCGTCGTGAAGCTGATCGGCGCGCGGCAGTAGAGCGTCGTGCCTTCGCGCTCGAAGATCGGGTGCCGCGCCACGTGCAGGAAAATGTAGAGGTCGCCGCATGGCGCGCCGCGCGGCCCGCACTCGCCCTCGCCGCTGAGGCGGATGCGCGTGCCTTCGTCGACTCCGGCCGGGATCGTGACCGACAGCGTCTTCTGCTTGTCGACCCGGCCTTCGCCGAAGCAGACGCCGCACGGATCGGCGATCACTTCGCCCATGCCGTGGCAGGTCGGGCAGGTTCGTTCGACCATGAAGAAGCCCTGCTGCGCGCGCACCTTCCCCATGCCGCCGCAGGTGTTGCAGGCGCGCACGCCGGCGCCGGACTTGGCGCCGGTGCCGGCACAGGCGCCGCAGGGCGCGGAAACGTCGATCGTGACTTCGGTCGACTTGCCGTGGAACGCGTTCTCGAGGCTGATTTCGAGATCGTAGCGCAGGTCGGCGCCGCGCTGCGGGCCGCGCGGGCCCTGGCGCCCGGCCATGCCGAAAATACTCTCGAAGATGTCGGCAAAACCTTCGAAGTCGGCGCCGGCCTGGTGAAAGCCGCCGCCCCCGTTCTGGAACGCGGCCTTGCCGAAGCGGTCATAGGCGGCGCGCTTCTGCGGGTCCTTCAGGCATTCATAGGCTTCGCTGATCGCCTTGAACTTGGCCTCGTTTTCCTTGCAACCCCCATTCTTGTCGGGATGGTGCTGCATCGCGAGCTTGCGGTACGCGGACTTGATCGTCGCCCCGTCGGCGCTGCGATCGACCCCCAGCAGCTCGTAATAATCGACTTCGGTGCTCATGCTGACCCCGGAGCAGAGTGCCTGTCGCCAGATTTCCAGCCGTCACTCCGGCGAAAGCCGGGGCCCACCTTTTTATCCGCCTCAAGACAAAGAAGAAAAGGTGGGTCCCCGCTTTCGCGGGGATGACGGCTGACGGTCATGGCTTAGCCCTTGTTCTCGTCCACTTCCGAAAATTCGGCGTCGACGACGTCGTCGTCCGTCGCGGCGGCGCCCTCGGGGGCTTCCGCGCCAGGCGAAGCGGCCGCGGCCTGTTCCTTCTCGTAGATCGCCTGGCCAAGCTTCATCGCCGCCTGGGCAAGCGTCTGGGTCGCGCTGGTCATCCGGTCCGCGTCGCCGCTTTCCACCGCCGACTTGGCGTCCGCCAGCGCGGTCTCGATCTCCGACTTCACCGACGCGTCGACCTTGTCGCCATGCTCGGCGAGCTGGCGCTCGGTGGTGTGGATCAGGCTTTCGGCGTTGTTCTTCGCCTCGGCCGCCGCCCTACGCTTCTTGTCCTCCTCGGCGAAGCGCTCGGCGTCCTTGACCATCTGGTCGATGTCGGAGTCCGAAAGCCCGCCCGAGGCTTGGATGCGGATCTGCTGTTCCTTGCCGGTGCCCTTGTCGCGCGCCGACACGTTGACGATGCCGTTCGCGTCGATGTCGAACGTGACCTCGATCTGCGGCACGCCGCGCGGCGCCGGCGGGATGCCGACCAGGTCGAACTGGCCGAGCAGCTTGTTGTCCGCCGCCATCTCGCGCTCGCCCTGGAACACGCGGATCGTCACCGCCTGCTGGTTGTCGTCGGCGGTCGAATAGGTCTGCGTCTTCTTGGTCGGGATCGTCGTGTTGCGGTCGATCATCCGGGTGAAAACGCCACCTAGGGTCTCGATGCCCAAGGACAGCGGAGTCACGTCGAGCAGCAGCACGTCCTTGACGTCGCCCTGCAGCACGCCGGCCTGGATCGCCGCGCCCATCGCGACGACCTCGTCGGGGTTGACGCCGGTGTGCGGCTCCTTGCCGAAGAAGTTCTTCACGACTTCGCGGACCTTCGGCATGCGGGTCATGCCGCCGACCAGCACCACTTCGGCGATGTCGGACGCCTTCATGCCGGCGTCTGCCAGCGCCTTCTTGACCGGCTCGATCGAGCGCTGGATCAGCGGCTCGACCAGCTTTTCGAGGTCGGCGCGGGTGATCGTCTCGACCAGGTGGAGCGGCGTCGTCGCGCCGCCTTCCATCCGCGCGGTGATGAAAGGCAGGTTGATCTCGGTCGTCTGTGCCGACGACAGCTCGATCTTGGCCTTTTCGGCCGCTTCCTTCAGCCGCTGCAGCGCGAGGCGATCGCTCTTGAGGTCCATGCCCTCCTTCGCCTTGAACTTGTCCGCCAGATATTCGACCAGCCGGGCGTCGAAGTCCTCGCCGCCCAGGAAGGTGTCGCCGTTGGTCGACTTCACCTCGAACACGCCATCGCCGATCTCCAGGATCGAGATGTCGAAGGTGCCGCCGCCAAGGTCATAGACGGCGATCGTCTTGCCGTCCTGCTTCTCCAGGCCATAGGCGAGCGCTGCCGCGGTCGGCTCGTTGATGATGCGCAGCACCTCGAGGCCCGCGATCTGGCCCGCATCCTTGGTCGCCTGACGCTGGGCGTCGTTGAAATAGGCCGGGACGGTGATCACCGCCTGGGTGACGGTCTCGCCCAGATAGGCCTCGGCCGTTTCCTTCATCTTCTGCAGCGTGAAGGCGCTGATCTGCGAAGGCGAGTAGTCCTGGCCGCCCGCCTGCACCCACGCGTCGCCGTTCGGTCCCTTGACGATGTGATAGGGCACCAGCTCGGTGTCCTTCTTGGTGACCGGATCGTCGAAGCGGCGGCCGATCAGGCGCTTCACCGCGAAGATCGTGTTGTCAGGATTGGTCACCGCCTGGCGCTTGGCCGGCTGGCCGATCAGCCGCTCGCCGTCCTTGGTGAAGGCGACGACCGACGGCGTCGTGCGCGCGCCTTCGGCATTTTCGATAACCTTGGGCTTCCCGCCCTCCATCACGGCCACGCAGCTGTTGGTGGTGCCGAGATCGATCCCGATGACTTTGGCCATTGTTCCTCTATGTGCCCCTATGCTCGATATCGTTCAGGCCGCCGCCCAAACGGCAGCCGCCCGCGTAACGGTGGCGATATAGGGCGGCTTGTCCTTGTCGCAAGGAGAGCCAAATCGTAGAGAAACCGTCATTCCCAAACGGAGGCTGCCGCTGATGACCCGCTTCGCCCTGCTCGGACTGACCGCATTGTCCGCCGTCGCGCTTGCCGGTTGCGGGCAGAAGCCGCAGCTGAACGTGACCGACGCGTATATCCGTTTCTCGCCGGTGCCGGACAATCCGTCGTCCGCCTATTTCACCGTGCACGGCGGCGAGCAGGACGTGAAGCTGATCGACGTTTCGACCGAAGTCGCGATCCGCACCGAAATGCACGAGAGCATGAAGGCCCACGACATGGCCTCGATGAAGCGGCTGACCAGTGTGCCGATCCCGGCGCGCAGCATCGTCAAGTTCGAGCCGGGCGGCCTCCACGTGATGCTGTGGAAGATCAATCCGGGCCTTGCGCCGCCCAAGACGGTGAAGCTGACCTTCGCCTTTTCCAACGGCGAGCGGATCGAGGCCGACGCGCCGCTGCTCGCGATGGGCGACGCGGCCCCGGGAGGCAAGTGACGGAGCTGCCGGGGCGGCATGCGCGATAAGGGCCGCCCGCTGACCGCCGCCGAGCGCAATCTCGCCGCATCCATGTTCGGCGGCGCGATCGACTATGACCGCGTCCGCGTTCACGCTGCCAAATGGTGGCCGTTCCAGCCGCGCCGGGTCACGATGGCGCCGGACGGCCATATCTGGTTCCATCCGCAAGGCGGGCTCTATTGCGACGATTTCGCGGCCCATGACCTCGGCACCCAGAGCCTGTTCATCCACGAGCTGACGCATGTGTGGCAGCATCAGCGCGGCATCTTCCTGCCGCTCGCCCGCCACCCCTTTTGCCGCTACGATTATGCGCTGAAGCCGGGCTGGCCGCTTGTCCGCTACGGGCTGGAGCAGCAGGCGGAGATCGTCCGCCACGCTTTCCTACTGCGCCAGGGCGCAGCCGTGCGCGGCGCCCCGCCGCTCGCGCAATACGAAACGGTTTTGCCGTTCTAAATCCTCCCCTCGCGCAGCGAGGGTGAGGGACCGCCGGCGAAGCCGGAGGTGGAGGGGCCGGCCGCGGAGCGGGCGGAAACACCCTCCGCTACGCTCCGGGCCCCTCCACCGCGCTTCGCGCGGTCCCCCTCCCCTGCACAGCAGGGGAGGATTTACGCTCGTGCCGCCGCTTCGATGATCGGCACGAAGTCGGCGGCCGTCAGGCTGGCGCCGCCGACCAGCGCGCCGTCGACATTGGCGACCGTCATAAGCTCGGCGGCGTTCGACGGCTTGACCGAGCCGCCGTAGAGAATGCGCACCGCGTCCGCCTCGGCCCCCAGTAAGGCGCCAAGCTTGGCGCGAATGGCGGCGTGCATCGCGGCGACGTCGCCCGTGGTCGGCGTGCGGCCGGTGCCGATCGCCCAGACCGGCTCATAGGCGACGACCAGCTCGGCTGCCTTCGCGCCGGCCGGGATCGAGCCCTGGAGCTGCGCTTCCACGACCGCGACCGCGCGGCCGGCATCGCGCTCGGCCTCGGTCTCGCCGACGCAGACGATCGCGATCAGCCCGGCGCCGATCGCCGCGCGCGCTTTGGCGCACACGTCCTCGTTGCTCTCCCGCTGGTCGGTCCGGCGTTCGCTATGGCCGACGATCGCGAGGCTCGCGCCCGCTTCCTTCAGCATCTCGGCCGAGACGCAGCCGGTGTGCGCGCCCTTGGCATTCTGGTGGCAGTCCTGCGCGCCGATCGCGAGATCGCCGCGCATCGCGGCGGCGCCGATCAGGGTGAAGGGCGGGCAGATCGCGACGTCGACCCGACGGTTCGCCCGCGCGGCGGCGGCGATGCCGTCCAGCTCGGCCAGCTGCGCCAGGCTGCCATGCATCTTCCAATTGCCGGCCACCAGCTTGCGTCGCGTCATGTCACTCCCTTTCCAACGGATGCGCAGCGGTTAGAGGAAGCCCGGCTGAACGCGCAAGCTTGTCGGTTTCCCGGCGGCTCTCTAAAGCACCGCTTTTCCCGGCTGTTCTGGATACGCAATGCTCAACTCCTTCCGTCGCTTGTCGAACTCCAAGATCGGGCTGGTCGCGCTGGCGATCGTCGGCGCGATGATCGGCCTTGGGTTCGTCATGATGGACATGCAGAACATCACCGGCGGCATGGGTGGCACGACCGGCGACACCGTCGCCAAGGTCGGTCGCCAGCGGATCGGCTATGTCGAGCTGCAGGACCGCGTCCGCCGCGCGTTCGAGGCGGCGCGGCAGCAGCAGCCCGAACTGACGATGGCTGACTTCGTGCGCCAGGGCAGCGTCGACCAGATCCTGCAGCAGCTCGCGGATGGGGCCGCGCTGGAGCAATTCGCGAAGCAGCAGGGCTTTGGCGTCAGCCGCAAGATGGAGGACGCGCAGATCGCCTCCGCGCCCGCGTTCCGGGGCCTGAACGGCCGATTCGACCAGAGCGCCTTCGAGGCGTTCCTCTACCGCCAGCGCGTATCCGAAAAGCAGGTCCGCGCCGACCTGGCCCGCGATCTCTACCTCACCCAGCTGCTGGTGCCGGTGACCGGCGCGTCGCTGGCGCCGGCGACGCTGACCCTGCCCTATGCGTCGATGCTGCTGGAGCAGCGCAGCGGCCGCGCGCAGTTGGTGCCCGTGTCCGCGATGAAGGCGCCGCCGCCCAGCGATGCCGAGCTGCAGGCCTATTACCGCAAGAACATCGCCCGCTACACGACGCCCGAGCGCCGCGTCGCGCGCTATGCGCTGATCGACCGCGCCGACTTCGAGGCCGCCGCCCATCCGAGCGAGGCGGAGATCGCCCAGGCCTATGAAGCGAAGAAAGCTGACTATGCGCCGAAGGAGACCCGCACGATCACCCAGGTGATCCTGCCGAGCGAGGCGGCGGCGCGCGATCTCGCCGCAAAGGTGTCCGCCGGCACGTCGATGGCCGAGGCGGCGCGCGCGGCCGGGCTCGAATCGGTGACGCTGAACGACCAGACGCGCGACGCCTATGCCGGGGTCAGCTCGCCGGCGATCGCCGCCGCCGTGTTTTCGACGCCGCAGGGCAAGGTCGCGGCGCCGGCCCGGTCCGGCCTCGGCTGGCACGTGGTCCGCGTCGACAGCATCACTGCCGTCCCCGGCAAGACCCTCGACCAGGTGCGCGGCGAACTGACCGAGCAGCTGAAAAAGGCAAAGTCCGACCAGACGCTGGCCGACGCGATCGCGAAGATCGAGGATTCGATCGCCGACGGGTCGACCTTCGACGAAGTCGTCGCCGCCGCGAAGCTGAAGCCCGTCACCACGCCGGCGCTGCTGAAGGACGGCCGCAACCCCGATGCGCCGGACGCGCCGGTGGCACCGGAATTGGCGGCCGTGATGAAGTCCGCTTTCGGCATGGAAAGCGGCGACGATCCGGTCACCGAGCAGGTGGTGCCGGACAAGCTGTTCGCCGTCGTCAAGACTGACAGCGTGGTGCCGCCGACGCCGAGGCCGCTGGCCTCCATCCGCGACAAGGTCGCCGCCGACTTCGCAGCCGAGCGCGCCCTTGCCGCGTCGCGCCAGACGGCAGACGCGATCGCC
This sequence comes from Sphingomonas horti, assembly GCF_009753715.1. GTDB lineage: Bacteria > Pseudomonadota > Alphaproteobacteria > Sphingomonadales > Sphingomonadaceae > Sphingomonas_B > Sphingomonas_B horti. Next base: position 334,107 of record NZ_WQMS01000001.1, read on the forward strand.
GCGAAGCTCAATGCCGGAACCCCGCTTGCCCAGGCCGTGAATGCGGCCGGCACCTCGCTGCCGGCCGCCGCTGCGCTCGGCGGGCGCCGCGGCGAGCTGCTGCGCGACGGCGCGCAGCCCCAGCCGCAGATGGAGGCGCTGTTCGCGCTGACGCGCGGCAAGGCGCGCGTCGTCGAGGCGCCGGACAAGAGCGGCTGGTACGTCGTCACGCTCGACGATGTGATCGCCGGCAATGCGGCCAGCCAGCCGCAGCTTATCGAAGCGACGCGCGTGCAATTCTCGCCGGTGCTCGGGCAGGAATATGGCCAGCAGCTTGCGACCGCGGCGCGCAAGGCGGTGGGCGTCGAGATCAATCCGGCGGCCGTGGCGCGGCTGAAGGCCGAGCTGATCGGCGGCGCCGGCGGCCGGTGACGCGCGATCGCAGCGACGACGACGAAACGGTCGGGGCGCTCGCCGCGGGCCGCGCCGCCTTCGCCTGGCGGCGCCAGATCGCGGACACCGACACGCCCGTCTCGGCCGCGCTGGCGCTGATCGAAAGCGGGCGCGGCGACTTCCTGCTCGAATCGGTCGAAGGGGGCCAGACGCGCGGCCGGCACAGCCTGATCGGCCTTGCCCCCGACCTGATCTTTCGCGCCCGCGGCGACGCGGCCGAGATCAACGGGGCGCCGGTCGAGGGCGGCGCGATCGCCGCGCTGCGCGCGCTGGTCGAGCGTTGCCGTGCCGAGGTCCCGCCCGAGCTGCCGCCGGCGCTGGCCTGCCTGGTCGGCTATTTCGGTTATGAGACGATCGGCCTGATCGAGCGCCTTCCCCGCCCGCCCGCCAATCCAATCGACCTGCCCGACATGCTGTTCGTGCGGCCGACGCTGATCCTGGTGTTCGACCGGCTGGCGGACGAGCTGTTCCTCGTGGCGCCGCTCTGGCCCGGCGCCGGTGACCCGGCGACGCGTGTCGCGGATGCGTGGGAACGGATCGACGCCGCGGCGGCGCGGCTGCATCAACGTGCTCCGGCGAAGGCCGGAGCTCTGGACGCAGCGCTCCGGCCGTCGCCGGAGCACAATCCTGCACTTGCTGAGGGGCAGTACGAGACGATGGTCGCCCGCGCGAAGGACTATATCCTCGCCGGCGACATCTTCCAGGTCGTGCTGGCGCAGCGCTTCACCGCACCCTTCGCGCTGCCCCCGTTCGATCTCTACCGCGCGCTTCGGCGGATCAATCCATCCCCATTCCTCTATTTCCTTGACCTGCCCGGCTTCGCGCTGATCGGGTCCAGCCCGGAGATTCTGGTCCGCGCGCGCGACGGCGAAGTGACCATCCGCCCGATCGCCGGCACGCGACCGCGCGGGCGATCGGCGGCCGAGGACGCGGAGAATCGCGACTCCCTGCTCGCCGACCCGAAGGAGCGGGCCGAGCATTTGATGCTGCTCGATCTCGGCCGCAACGATGTCGGCCGCGTCGCGGAAGCGGGATCGGTGCGCGTCACCGACAGCTACGCGGTCGAGCTCTACAGCCATGTGATGCACATCGTCTCGAACGTGGTCGGCCGCCTGCCGAAGGACCGCGACGCGCTGGACGCCCTGTTTGCCGGCTTCCCCGCCGGCACCGTATCCGGCGCGCCCAAGGTCCGCGCCTGCGAGATCATCGCCGAGCTGGAGGCGGAGACGCGCGGCGCCTATGCCGGCGGCGTCGGCTACTTCTCGCCCGACGGATCGATGGACAGCTGCATCGTGCTCAGAACGGCCGTGGTGAAGGACGGCACGATGCACGTGCAGGCCGGCGCCGGCATCGTCGCCGACAGCGACCCGGCCTATGAGCAGCGCGAATGCGAAGCCAAGGCCGGCGCCCTTTTCGCCGCCGCCCGCGAGGCGGTCAGGAGGGCATCGGAACCAGGCTTCGGTCAGTAAAGGGATTTACGACCCGCACGCCGTTCCAGGTGAAGCCGTCCTGCATGTCTTCGGACAGGAGCACGTCGGCGTGGCCGGCGATCGAACACAAAATGATGGCGTCATGGGTTTGCAGCCGATGCAGCTCTGCCAATGTGCAAGCGCTGCGGATGACCTCTTCGGTTACGCCACGAACCTCACAGCTGCCGAGCCAATCACTAATGATGCGTGCAGCTTCCCCGCGCGATTGGCCGCCCTTTCTGATGAGCGTGAAATGAAGTTCCGAGAGCGCCTGGGTTGAAACCACGAGTGGGCGCCCCTCTCGCAATGAGGCGGTCAGTTCTTGCGCTAAGGCGATCTTGGGACGATCGGCAGGTGAGCGCTCCATCCCCTCCACATAGAGCAGGATATTCGTATCAAGAGCGTAGCGCGTCAGCGCGTAACCTCGTCATAAATGTCTTCGCGCGTCCAAGGCCCGATCGTTACCGGCTCCGTTTTTGCCCAGCGCTCCTTCATCCTGGCCCAGGCCGCATCGGCTCGCGCCTTCTTCTCGGCGTCTTCGGCGATGGGTCCGAGCACGGCGACCGGCTCGCCGTGCGACGTGATCGTGATGCGCTGGCCGTTGCGGGCGGCACGCAACAGCTTGGAAAAGCTGCGGTTGGCTTCGGCGGCGCTGACGACCTGATCCTGCATAATCACTACTGTAGTTATTATTGTCCGCCGCGCAAGCGTCGGCCTCGGATTTCCGCTCCTTCGCAGAAGCGGCGGGAGCGGCTATGGCCGCCCCATGATCCTCGCCATCGACAATTATGACAGCTTCACCTGGAACCTTGTCCATTACCTGATGGAGCTGGGCGCCGAGGTGGACGTCGTGCGCAACGACGCGATCTCGGCCGGGCAGGCGCTGTCGTCGGGGGCGGAGGCGTTCCTGATCTCGCCGGGGCCATGCACGCCGAACGAGGCCGGCGTGTCGCTGGACCTGGTCGCGGCTTGCGCGGAGGCGGGCAAGCCGTTGCTCGGCGTCTGCCTGGGTCACCAGGCGATCGGGCAGCATTTCGGCGGCCAGGTCGTGCGCGGCGGGCTGATGCACGGCAAGACCTCGCCGGTCGAGCATGACGGGACCGGCTTGTTCGAAGGTCTCCCCTCCCCCTTCACCGCGACCCGCTACCATTCGCTGATCGTCCCCGAGGAAGGCCTGCCCGACACGCTCCGCATCAACGCCCGCGCGCCGGACGGCAGCGTGATGGGCTTCATGCACCGCACGCTGCCGATCCACGGGGTGCAATTCCACCCCGAAAGCATCGCCACGGAGCACGGGCACGCGATGCTGGCCAATTTCATGCGGATCGCCGGCCTGCGCGTGCTGGAGCGCGCGTGACGTCGTTCGCCCCCCTCCCCGATGCCCGCACTCCCCTGGACATGGCGACCGCCGAGGCGGCGTTCGGGGACATGCTCGACTGGCGGTGCGAGCCGGACGACGTGCAACGGTTCCTGACCGACATGTCGGTCCGCGACGAAACAAGCATCGAGATCGCGGCCTGCGCGCGGGCGATGCGGGCACGGATGATCGAAGTCCACGCGCCGCCGCACGCGATCGACGTCTGCGGCACCGGCGCCGATGGCCAGCACAGCCTCAATATCTCGACCGCGGTGGCCATCCTGGTCGCCGCATGCGGCGTGCCGGTCGCCAAGCACGGCAACCGCGCCGCCTCAAGCAAGGCGGGCGCCGCCGACACGCTGGAAGCGCTGGGCCTCGATCTCGACATCGCCGCCGCGACCGCCGAGCGGAGCCTCGCCGATCTCGGCATCGCCTTTCTGTTCGCGCAGAAGCAGCACCCGACGCTGAACGCCCTCGCACCGATCCGGCGGAAGATCGGCCGCCGCACCGTGTTCAACCTGGTCGGCCCGATCTGCAACCCCGCGCGGGTGACACGGCAGCTGATCGGCATCGCGCGGCCCGATTTCATGGGCGTCTATGCCGAGGCGCTGCAATTGCTCGGCATCGAAGCGGCGATGCTGGTCGCGGGCGACGAGCCGCTCGACGAGCTGTCGATCTCCGGCCCGAGCACGATCGTGCGCGTCGGTCAGTGCGGCACCGGCACGCTTCGCATCGACCCGTCCGATGTCGGCCTGGAGACGCACCCGATCGAGGCGCTTCGTGGCGGCGATCCCGCTTTCAACGCCGCCGCGCTCCGCCGCCTGCTCCAGGGCGAGCCCGGCGCCTATCGCGACGCCGCGGTCCTCAACAGCGCCGCCGCGCTGGTCGTCGCCGGCCGGGTGAGCACGCTCACCGAAGGCGTGGAGGAGGCCGCGGAAGCGCTCGACAACGGGCTTGCCAACGCCCTGCTCGACTGCTGGATCGCGTATCGATGAACAAACTCCAGGAAATCTGCGCTCATAAGCGCGAGGAAGTGGCGGCACGGAAGGCTCACTATTTGAGCGACATGCGCCAGCGGTCTCCCGGCAGGGACGTGAGCGAGGCCGATGCGGAATATGAGATCGGTCTGGATGCTGCGGTCATCGGCGGTCTGCGGAGTTTCAGGGCAGCGCTGAACCGGAAGGTTCAGGCTGGGGGTTATGGCCTGATCGCCGAGATCAAGAAGGCCAGCCCGTCTAAAGGCCTGATCCGCCCCGATTTCGATCCTCCGGTTCATGCACGCGCCTATGAGGCGGGCGGCGCCGCCTGCCTCTCGGTCCTCACCGACCAAGACTATTTCCATGGTCATGAGGATTACCTGATTGCGGCGAAGCAGGCCTGCGATTTGCCGGTCCTTCGGAAGGACTTCATGGTCGATCCGTGGCAGGCGGACGAGGCCCGACTGATGGGCGCCGATGCGATTCTTCTGATCGTGGCTGCTCTGGAAGACCGCCAGATGGCCGAGATTGAGGCGGCTGCTCTCGATCAAGCGATGGACGTGCTGGTCGAAGTCCATGACGCGCACGAACTCGAGCGTGCGTTGCGCCTCAAATCACGGCTGCTCGGGGTCAATAATCGCGACCTCCGCGACTTCACGGTGGATATCGGTCGGACGATCGAGCTGGCGCGGCTTGTGCCGCCCGACGTGATGCTCGTGGCCGAAAGCGGGATAAGCACGCATGACGATCTGAAACGCTTGTCGGATCACGGCGTGCGCTGCTTCCTGATCGGGGAAGCGCTGATGCGGCAGGCGGACGTGGAGGCGGCGACACGGGCGCTGCTGGGCAATGCCTAAGCTCACGCACCTGGACGAGAGTGGCGCAGCGCGCATGGTCGATGTGTCCGGCAAGGCCATCACCACCCGCGAGGCGATCGCCGCCGGGCGCATCCGGATGAGCGGAGAGGCGCTGGAGGCGATCCGCGCCGGCGCGCTCGCCAAGGGCGACGCACTCGCGGTGGCGCGGGTCGCCGGGATCATGGCGGCCAAGCGGACGAGCGAGCTGATCCCGCTCTGCCATCCGCTGCCGATCACGCGCGTATCGATCGAGTTCGCCTTCGAGACCGACGCGATCGCCGCCACAGCGACCGTCGCGACCGAGGGAAAGACCGGCGTCGAGATGGAAGCGCTCACCGCCGTCTCGATCGCGCTGCTGACTCTCTACGACATGGGCAAGGCGATCGACAAAGGAATGACGATCGAACACGTGCGGCTGGTCAGCAAAACCGGCGGCAAATCGGGCGACTGGCGTGCGGAGCCCTAGCTGCACGCACTTGCTGCTTAAGCGGTCAGTTAATTAGTCTCGCACGAAGAACACGAAGAGCACAAAGGATCGGCAGCTTCTCTTCGTGTTCTTCGTGTTCTTTGTGCGAGACAAAGCAGCCTTTCCGCTCGCGCGGAAGCCGGGCGATCAGAAGGGCAGCTTGAATCCTGGCGGGAGCGGCAGGCCGCTGGTCATCTTGCCCATTTCCTGCGAAGACGCGGCGTCCGCCTTCGCGCGGGCGTCGTTGAAGGCAGCGGCGACCAGGTCTTCCAGCATCTGCTTCTCGCTCGGCTGAAGCAGCGATTCGTCGATATCGACCCCGATGATCCGGCCCTTGGCGGTCGCACGGACCTTGACCATGCCGCCGCCCGACACGCCTTCCACCTCGATCTTGTCGAGATTGGCCTGCGCCTTGGCGAGCTCGTCCTGGACGTTCTTCGCCATGTTGAGGATGTCGTCGAGGTTCTTCATGGGGCACTCCGTTGTTCGGCCGCGCTGTAGTCGATCAGCTCCGCATCGGGAAACGCTTCGAACGCCGCCTTGACCAAGGGCGTGTCGAGAATCGCCTGCCTCGCCGTTTCCTCGACCGCGCGCTCCTGCTCCAGCAGCGATGGCTGCGCGCCGCCGTCATCGGTGCCGACGGTCCAGACGGTGCCGGTCAGCGTGCGCAGCGCGGCGGCCAGGTCGCGCATGAAATCGCCCGGCAGGGGCTTCAGCGGCCTCACCGCCAGCTCGGGCGGGGCGTAGCGCTGCAGGCCGACGAAATCGTGGAGCTGCTGGGCGAGCAGCGGCTTGCCGCTCTTGCCGAGCAGGTCGACCAGCGCGGGGAAGCTTTCGGGATAGTGCGCGGCAGGCTCCGGAGCGGCCGGCGGCGGCGCGGAAGCCGGAGCGCGCGCCGGTGCCGGCGCGACCGGCTCGCCGCCCGCGATCCGCTTCAGCAGCTCGGACGGATCGGGCAGCTCGGCCGCGTGCACGAGGCGCAGCAGCGCCATTTCAGCGGCCTCGATCGGCATCGCCGCGCGCACCGTCTCCTCATGCCCCTTCAGCAGCAGCTGCCATAGCCGGTGCAGCTGGGCGAAGGACAGGCGCGCCGCCCAGCCGTCGAGCAGCTCCCGCTCCTCGCCGGAAAGCGCCGGGTCCGCGCCGCCGCCCATCTTCGCCATCGTCACCGCATGCACGGCCTCGAGCAGCCCGCGCAGCACGCCGACCGGATCGACGCCCAGGTCATACTGGTCGCGCAGCGCCGTCAGCGCCGCCGCCCCCTCGCCCGCCAGCAATTGACCGAACAGGCGCCGGATCGCGCCGCGATCGGACAGGCCCAGCATCTCGCGGACCTGATCGGCGGTGACGATTCCTTCCCCGCCCATGTCCGCGTGCGCGATCGCCTGGTCGAGGATCGACAGGCCGTCGCGCGCCGACCCTTCCGCCGCCCGCGCGATCAGCGCCAGCGCCTCCGCTTCAGCCTGCGCGCCTTCCGCGTCGATCACGTGCGCGAAATGCGCGGCCAGCTTGTCGGCGGGGATGCGGCGCAGGTCGAAACGCTGGCAGCGCGACAGCACCGTGACCGGCACCTTGTTGACCTCGGTCGTCGCGAACAGAAATTTCACATGCGCAGGCGGTTCTTCGAGCGTCTTCAGAAGCGCGTTGAACGCGTTCTTCGACAGCATGTGCACTTCGTCGATGATATAGACCTTGTAGCGCGCCGAGACCGCGGAATAGCGCACTGCCTCTATGATCTCGCGCACATCGTCGACGCCGGTGTGGCTGGCGGCGTCCATCTCGACCACGTCGATGTGCCGGCCTTCGGCGATCGCGACGCACGGCTCGCAGACGCCGCACGGATCGATCGTCGGCCCGCCCTGCCCGTCCGGGCCGACGCAGTTCAGCGCCTTGGCGATCAGCCTTGCGGTCGACGTCTTGCCCACCCCGCGCACGCCGGTCATCAGAAAGGCATGCGCCAGCCGGCCGCGCCGGATCGCGTTGCCCAGCGTGGTGACCATCGCGTCCTGCCCGATCAGCTCGGAAAAACGCTGCGGCCGGTATTTGCGCGCGAGAACGCGATAAGCGGGGGATTCGGACATACTGGCCTCGGGTTAGCACAAACCCGTCATTCCGGCGAAAGCCGGAATCCACCTTCTTCTTCGTAGGTAGCGCCGCGGCGAAGCCGCGTCGTCGGTCCTCGCTGGAAGCGAGGCCGGCCGCGCTTGCGCGAGGTCGGATTAGCGTTCGCTAATCCGTGCCCGCGCTGCGCGGTGGGAGCCGGAACGACCCGTGGCGTGTTCGTTGCGGCTGCTTCCTTCCGGACCTGACCGGGTTGGCGAATGCCACGTCCGCCCGACTCCCGCGCGGGCATATGGGGCAAGATGTGGCATAGGGCAAGCGAACGGCCCGGGAGAATCAGTGAGCGATCGCTACGCGTTGCCGCGCACCGTCTGGGCGCTCGGGCTTGTCAGCCTGCTGATGGACCTATCGTCCGAGACCGTCCACGCGCTGCTGCCGCTGTTCCTGACCGCAACGCTGGGCGCCAGCGTCGCGTTGGTCGGCCTGATCGACGGCATCGCCGAATCGACCGCCTCGATCGCCAAGGTCTTTTCCGGCTACCTCTCCGACCGGCTGGGAAGGCGCCGGCCGCTGATCCTTGTCGGCTACGCACTCGCGGCGCTGTCAAAGCCGCTGTTCGCGCTCGCCGGCTCGGCGCAATTGGTGCTGGGCGCCCGCTTCGCCGACCGGATCGGGAAGGGCCTGCGCGGCGCGCCGCGCGATGCGTTGATCGCCGATGTGACGCCGGCGGCGATCCGTGGCCGCGCCTTCGGTTTGCGCCAGTCGCTGGATACGGTCGGCGCCTTTGTCGGGCCGCTGCTCGCGATCGCACTGATGCTGCTGCTGGCCGACAATGTCCGGGCGGTCTTCTGGCTGGCGAGCATCCCGGCGGCGGGCGCGGTGCTGGTCGTGCTGCTCTGGGTCCGCGACCCGCCGCAAGCGCGCCCGGCGGAGGTGCGGCCACCGCTCGCCATAGCCGAACTGGCGCGGCTGGGCGGCGCATTCTGGGGCGTGACCGGCATCGGCGTGGTCTTCACCCTCGCCCGCTTCAGCGAGGCGTTCCTGATCCTGCGCACGCATGAGCTGGCGCTGCCGATCGCGCTGGCGCCGGCGGTGCTGGTTGCGATGAATCTAGTGTACGCACTTGGCGCCTATCCGGCCGGCGTAGTCGCCGACCGCCTTCCCTCACGCCATCTGCTGCTGGCCGGCATCGCCTGCCTGATCGGCGCCGACCTGCTGCTCGCTTTCGCCGGCGCGCTGACGACGGCATTCGCCGGCATCCTGCTCTGGGGCCTGCACATGGCGCTGACCCAAGGCTTATTCGCAAAGCTGGTCGCCGACCATGCGCCCGCCGATCTGCGCGGCTCCGCCTATGGCGCGTTCAACCTCGCGACCGGGCTCGCGCTGCTGGTCGCGAGCCTAGGCGCGGGGCTGATCTGGGACCGGTTCGGCTCCGGCGCGACGTTCCTGGCCGGGGCCGCCGCCGCCGCGCTGTCGGCCGTGCTGCTGATCGGGCTTCAGAAGCCGAACGTCACTCCGCCATAGACCGCTCGGCGGCGGCCCGGCTCCAGTCCGGTCTGGAAGACGCGGGCGTAGTATTTCTCGTTGAAGAGGTTCTGCACGCCCGCCTGCAGCCGCACGTGGGGCAGAACCGTCCATTCGCCGGCCAGGTCGAACACCTGATAGGCCGGCACTTTCGCCGGCACGAGGCTGGCGCCGCTGCCGACGGGCAGGTTCGAATCCTGGAAGAATTGCGAGCTGACCGACAGGCCGGTCAGGCTGACGCTGTATTTGCCCGTCTCGCGCCAGGTGATGCCGCCCTTGACGATTGACCTGGGCGCGAAGGCCGGCCGCTTGCCGATCTGCGCCGGATTGTCGCTGGCGACGAACTTCGCGTCCAAAAGCGCGAGGTTCAGGAACGCGGTCAGATGCTCGGCGCCATCGCGTGCGGCAAGGAAGTCGTACGAGACCTCGCCTTCGAAGCCGCGATGCCGCGTGTCGCCGGTGTTGACGTTGATCACGTCGGTCGCGTTCAGCCGCCGGCTCTCGATGCGGTTGCGGAAGTTCACCTGAAACAGGCTGACGTCGTAGAACAGGCCCGGCAGCGGCGTGCCGTGGAGGCCCGCTTCGTACGAGGTCGATTCCGGCGCGTCCGCCTCATTGCCCGGCTGCAGGTTCGAGAAAGGCGACGCCACGTCGAAATAGCGGAGCGGCCGATACCCCTGCGTGATGCTCAGATAGGTCTCGTTGTCCTTGCCGAAATCGTTGCCGATGCCGATGCCCAGCAGCGGCACCGTGCGGGACACCTCGACGTTGGAGAGCGGCCGGGTCAGGTTCGGCGGCCTGACCGTCTCGCGGACGCGCAGCTTCTCCACGTCCAGCCGGCCCGACAGCACGACATGGAAGCGGTGCGGCAGCCGGAACACATTCTCGGCAAAGATCGCGCCGAGCCAGGACTCGCGATCCTGGTCCAGCCGCGGCGTACCGCTATGCTCGCCGCGATCGGCGGTCAGGCTGGTGCTGGTGAACTGGAGGAACGGCGCGCTGCTATGCGTGCCGGTGACGCCGAACGTGAAGGCATTGCCCCGCCCCCAGCGCTTTCGCGCGCGGAGGTCGAGGCCCTGGTTCCGGAACCGCTCGTCCTGCAGCGTGGTCGTGGTCGCGGCGGCATCGCGGGCGGCGCGGGTATAGAGCTGCAGGTCCGACGCCCAGGCCTTGCCCTCGAAGCGCCAGCCGTCGCCCAGCTCCAGCTCGTTGCCCAGGATGATCGCGCCGCGCCGCACCCAGTCGCGGTTGACGGGCGTGGGCGCGAAATTCTGATCGGCCAGGAATTGCGGGTAGCTGATCCGGCCCGGATTGCCGGCTTCCGCGCTATGCCCCTGCACGCGCAGATACCAGAGCGCATGATCGGTCGGGCGGTAGCCGAAGTAGAGATCGCCCTGAAGCAGGTGTGACGCAGAGTTCTGCCGCTGCCCGTCGCTTTTGGTGTAGCCGAGCGAGCCGCGATACTCGACCTCGCCCGACACTCCTTCCAGCACGTTGAACGTCGAATAGAGCCCGTCGCTGCCGACCAGATGCTGGGTGGAACCGGTCAGCGCCGGCCCGCGCGGGTCGGGGCGCTTGGAGACGAGATTGACCGCAGGCGTCGGCTCGGGGCCGTAGAGCAGGCTCGATCCGCCCCGGATCAGCTGGACCTCGGACAGGCTCTGCGGCAGCGGGACGTAGTAGAGCGTCGGAAAGCCGATCCAATCGGACTGGATCGGGATGCCGTCCTGCAGCACCAGCACATATTCGGCTTCCTGTGGGTTGCCGATGCCGCGATAGCTGAGGTTGAACTGGGTCGGCGTCTGCTGCTCGGACACGAGCAGGCCCGGCGTGCGCGCGAACAGCTCGCGTCCCTGCGTCTCGATCACCGGCGGCTGCTGCTCGAGCTTGGTGACGCTGGTCTTCTTGGTGACGGTCACCTTGGTGCCGTCGACCTCGGGCAGGATATGATCGAGCTTCGCCGGCTTGTCCTCCTGCGGCTCGACCCGGAAGCCCTCGACGATGATGGTACCCCGCGGTTCCTGCGCCGCCACCGGCGCGGCAGCGAGACCGATCATTACTGCTATCAAACGATATCTCCCTGAGTCTGGGCCGGTTCAGACGCGATCGGGAGGCTCCGTGTCGCCACGCCCCCCGCTTCCCGATCCGTCGGATGAAGTGCCGCTATTCCTTCTCGCCCTTGCCGGCGAGCGCGGCCAGCTGCCCGGTGAAGCGGGTGCCGACAAGCCCCCGGATGAGCGCGTCGACATCGCCGCCCCGCGCGCCGTCATCCTCCGCCTCGACTTCGGCGAGATCGACCGACGACAGGCCCATCGCCGCGGCGGCCGCATTCACCTTGCCCATGCCCTGCGCGGAAAGCGCCGCCCAGGCCGCCTCCACCTCGCTCAGCTCCTTTTCGAGCGCATCGACGCGGGCAAGGGCATAGGGGGTCGGCCGCTGCTCGGTCGAGGTGACCGCGCCATAGGCATAGTCCATATGCTCGCGCAGCCGCTCCTCGCCGGTGATGGCGCCGCCCTCCTTAGTCGCGACGACCTGCGTGCGCAGCGCCTCGACCTTGTCGCCGAACGCCTTCGCCTCGGCCTTGGCGGCCGGCGACGCGTTCGGATCGGCCGCGACCTTCGCCGCCTGCGCCCGCGCCGCGTTCATCTGGGCGACCAGCTTGCTCATCCGCGCGAACAGCGTCTTCACATGCTCGGCCGCGTCATACTGGGCCTTACGGTCGGCGAGCGTAAAGGTGGCGCGGCGATCCAGCCCGATCGTCATCGGCGCGGTCGAGACTTCGCCCGCCTTGGTCAGCCGGACCGTATATTGCCCCGGCAGCACGCGCTCGCCCTGGGTCGAGCGGAAGGCGATCTGCGCGGCAGGCGGGACCTGCGGCGGCTTGGTCCGCATCGACCAGACGACGCGGTTCAGCCCGCGCCGCTTCGACGCGGGCAGCTCGTCGACGACATTGCCGCTGGCGTCCAGCACCTCGAGCTTCATCCGCCCGATCACGTGGCGCGCCTTCTGGTAATAGGTGATGACGGCGCCGTCCGGCGGGTTCTCGCCGACATAGGTGGCGTCGCCCTCGGCCCAGCCGCCATTGCCCTGGATGCGCTGCTGCACCTTCGGTCCCGGGATCAGCACGGCGGTGGCGGCCAGCTTGTCCGGCGTCAGCGCCCGAAGCGGGCTCAAATCGTCGATCACCCAGATGCCGCGGCCGTGCGTCGCCAGCACCAGGTCGTCGTCGCGGTCCTGGATGGCGAGGTCGCGCACCGCCACGTCGGGGAAATTGTTGGGCTTGAACTGCGCCCAGTCCGCGCCGCCGTCCAGCGACATGAACAGGCCGAATTCGGTTCCGACGAACAGGATGTTCGGATCGACCCGGTCTTCCCTGACCACATGCACATAGCCGCGCACGCCTTCGGTCCTGGGCCCGATCAGCGGCTTCCAGGTCTTCCCATAGTCCGCGGTGCGGAACAAATAGGGCTGGAAGTCGCCGCTATTGTGCCGGTCGACCGTCACATAGGCGACCGCAGGGTCGTAGCGGCTCGCCTCCACCCAGCTGATCCAGCTGTCCTTCGGCAGCTTCAGATTCTTCGTCAGGTTGGTCCAGCTCTTGCCGCCGTCGCGAGTCAGCTGGACGTTGCCGTCGTCGGTGCCGACCCAGATCTGGCCCGCCGCCTTCGGGCTTTCCGAGATCGAATAGATCGTCGTGTGCATCTCGGCCGCCGAGTTGTCGACGGTGATGCCGCCCGATTCCTCCTGGCGCTGCAGCTGGGGATTGTTGGTGGTCAGGTCGGGCGAGATGCGGTCCCAGCTCTGGCCGTGATCGCGGCTGCGGAAAAGGAATTGGGAGCCGATATAGATCGTGCCCTTTTCGTTGGGCGACATGTGGATCGGCGTGTTCCAGTTGAACCGCAGCTTTTCCTTATAGCCGGCCTTGGGCTGGATATCGCGCTGCTCCAGCGTCTTGCGGTTGATCCGGCTGATGCTGCCGCCCTGATACTCGGCATAGACGTAATCGGGATCGGCCGGGTCCGGGAACGCCCAGAAGCCGTCGCCGCCGTACAGATTCTCCCAGCGGCTGTTGGTGATGCCGCCCGGATATTCCTGGTCGCCGACCCAGGACGAATTGTCCTGCAGGCCGCCATAGACCTGGTACGGATCCTTGTCGTCGACGCTGACGTGATAGAATTGGCTGATCGGCAGGTTCAGGCCGTGGCGCCATTTGGTGCCGCCGTCCTCCGTCAGCCACAGGCCGCCGTCGTCGCCGCCGATCATGTGCCTGGTGTTGGTCGGGTCGATCCACAGCGCGTGCCAATCGGCATGGCTGGACTGGGCGGAATCGGTGAAGCTCTTGCCGCCGTCTTCCGAGCCGATCATGTGATAGCCCATCTTGAAGACGCGGTCCTGGTTCTTCGGATCGACCACCAGCCGCCCGAAATAGAAGGGCCGCCAGACCATGCCCTGGCTGCGATCCCGCTCCTGGAAGGTCTTGCCGCCGTCTTCGGAGACGTAGAGCGCCGAACGGACATTCTCGACAAAGGCATAGACGCGCTTCGGATCGGACGGCGCCCAGGCGATCTCCACCCGGCCCCAGGGCTGGTTCGGCAGGCCGCTGCGAGTCTGGGCGTTGAGGTCGGTCCAGGTGCGGCCGCCGTCCCGCGATTCCATCATCCGGCTGCCGGAGGGCGCGTTCGGCCCGTGCCCGCCGGAGCGGAAATCCCAGCCGGTGCGGCGGAAATCCCAGGTGCCGGCGAGCAGATGCTCGGGATCGTTCGGGTCCATCGCCACCGACGAGCAGCCGGTCGACAGGTTCGCCGGCTTGATGATCTGCGTCCAGGTCCGGCCGCCGTCGGTGGTCTTGTAGAGTCCCCGGTCCATGCTGTCGGACCAGAGCGGGCCGGGCGCGCAGACATAGACGGTGTTGCCGTCCTTCGGATGGACCAGGATGCGGACGATCCGCTCCGTCTTCGGCAGCCCCATCAGCTGCCAGGTCTCGCCGCCGTCGGTGGACTTATACACGCCGCCGCCGATCGAGACCGAGTTGCGGGTCCAGCTTTCGCCCGTGCCGACCCACACCGTCTGCGGGTTGGTCGGGTCGAGCGCGATCTCGCCGATCGATGCCACCGGCTGCTTGTCGAACACCGGGCGGAAGGTCGTGCCGCCGTCCTCCGACTTCCAGACGCCGCCCGAAGCGGCGCCGACATACAGCGTCGTCTTGCCGTCCTTTTCGGCGCGACCGGCGATCGCGGCGATGCGGCCGGACATTTCCGCCGAGCCGATGTTGCGGATGCCGAGGCCGGAGATGGCGGCCGAATCGGCATAGGCGGCCGGCGCGGTGGCGGCCAGGGCGGGCCCGGCCAGCAGCAGGGCGGTCGTGGTGAGCAGGATGCTGCGCATGGGGATCACTCCGCCTTGGGCTTGGAGGGGTGCGGAACGTCGGAATCGGCCGGCTTCTCGTTCTTGTCGCGCGGCTGCAGATTCTTGTCCGTCGGCCCGGGCAGCGTCGGCTTGGCCGCATCGGCCGGCTGCGCGAACATCGATGGCGGCACCGGCACATTCGCCTCGGCCGACGCGATGATCACCCGCTGGCGCTGGTTCGACTGGCCGGGCTGCCAGCTGTCGATCGACATCGGGAAATAGACGCCGCCGACCTTCTCGTAATCGCCGAGCTCGTACTCGGTGACCTGCTGCGCGCCCCGCAGGCGGCGCGTCTCCGTCATCTTGATCTCGAGGAAGGTGTCGGGGTCCAGCAGATAGACGAACTCGTCGCCATCGGGCTGCGACACCTTCAATTTATAGCCGAGCGTGCCGTCGAAATCCTCGCGGCCCAGATAGGCGACCTTCGCGTCTTCCTTCTTCGCGGACAGCAGCACGCCGTCGATCAGCGCCGAGTCGGCCATCGAGCGCGCTTCGTCCTCGGTCATCTTCTCCGCGTCGCGTCGGCCCTGGAAGGGATTGATCCGCCAGCCGTTCGCGCCGTCATAGGCCTGGACCAGGGTCAGCCCCTGGATCGACGCGTTGACGCGAGTCGCGTCGCCTTTCGCCTCGTGCGCGCGGGTCTCGTCATAGGCGAGCTGGAAATCGCCGGGGAAGATCAGCTTGCCGGTGAACTTCACCGACTTCAGCGCCGCGAGCGCGTCGGTGCCGCCGCGCGCCGCCAGGTTCTTCGCGACCAGTTCGTCCGCGCTCGGTTGCCCCTGCGCGATCGCCGCGCCGGACAGACCAAGCGCCGCGGCCCATGCCGCGCACGCAACAAGCCTCATGCTGATCCTCCCTGTATACTTTCTTCCGTTTTGCGACTGGTTCGGCCGCCGGTCAACGGGGGTGTGCGCGCGACCTCAGGGCACGACGCGGCGCAGAAAGGCCTGGACAGCCTTCCAATTCTCCTCCGCGCCCGCGGGATCGCGTGCCGGGATCAGCGTCGACGAGCCGTGAACCCCACCCTCCTGCGGCACGAACAGGGTCGTGCCGGCGACGCGTACCGCCTCGGCGATCGCGCGGGCGGCGGCGATCTCCTCCGGACTCTTTGCCGACGTGACGAAGACAGGCACCCGTAGCTTGGCGGCGGCCGCCTTCACCATCGTGTCGCTGCCCAGATATTCGCCCGGCGAAAAGGCGAGCAGGCCGGCCACCTCGCCGGGGTGCTCGGCCGCGACCAGGAACACCAAAGCCGCCGAATAGCTGCTGCCCCACAGCAGCACCGGCAGCTTCCTGTCCTTCGCCCAGGCGAGCGCTGCTTCAAGATCGGCTTTCGCATCGAGATAGCCGGCATCATGGCCCAGCGCCTTGGCGGTCCGGTTCTCGCCGAACATGCCGTCGCCCGCGCGCTGGTCGATCGCGAACGCGCTATAGCCCATCGCGACCAGCTTCGGCGCGATCGTCGCATATTCGCCGCTGCTGGAACCGGCTTGATGAAAAAGGAGGATCAGCGCTTTCGGATGCTCGGCGCGATACCAGGTGCCGTAAACCTTGACGCCGTCGGCGGCAGTCAGCGTGACCGGCTCGGTGTGAGCCTGTCCGGCAGGAGCCTCGGCCTTCCCTGTATCGGGAGCGGCGTGGCAGCCGACTGCCGCCAGCATCGCGGCGGCGGCAAAGGAAAATCGGGCGGCCTTGCGAATGCGCATGCGAGTCTCCGTCGCCCCGATCCTGCGCAATCCGGACCGGCACCGCAACGGAGACTCGCGCAGACGTCAGATATCGTCGCCCAGCGCGCCCTTGATCTTGCCCTTCAGCTGCTGGCCCTTGCCCTTCAGCTCCTGCCCAGCGCCTTCATCGCGCACGTCGGGATTGTCGGAGGCTTGCTTCAGCTTGCCCGCCGCCTCGTTCGCATTGCCTTTGATCTTGTCGATCAGCTCGCCCATCGTATTTCTCCTTGGGAATGGGAACGCGAGTTCAACGACCCGCGAGCCGTGCCCGTTCCGGCAGCCGAGGGGCAAAAGCATGGAGGCAGGTGAACGCAGCGGTGTAATCACGCTGGCGGGGTTGGAGGCGCAGGTGCCGGGCCCGAACGGCGAACGATCGGCCTTGGCGCTCAAGCGGGGGACGCTGGATGTCCGGCTGTCTGTCCCCCTGCCGCCGAACGTCCAGACGCCGCACGAGCAGGACGAAATCTATTTCGTTGTTCGCGGCAACGGCGTGCTGGTCCATGAAGGACGGCGTACATCGTTCGGCCCAGGCGACATTCTTTTCGTCGCGGCCGGCGTGAGCCATCATTATGCTGACTTCGGCTCTGACCTCGCGCTGTGGCGGGTCTTCTACGGCGCGGCCGGGGGCGAGCTTCCCTAGATCAGTCCCGCCAGCGGGCTCGACGGATCGGCGTAGCGGCGCTTGCCCATGCGCCCGGCGCGGTAGGCGAGGCGGCCGCTTTCGACCGCCAGCTTCATCGCGCGGGCCATCGTCACCGGGTCCTTCGCCTCGGCGATCGCGGTGTTCATCAGCACGCCGTCGCAGCCGAGCTCCATCGCCAGCGCGGCGTCGGACGCGGTGCCGACGCCCGCATCAACCAGCACAGGCACTTTCGCACCCTCGACGATCAGGCGGATCGTCACCTGGTTCTGGATGCCGAGGCCGGAGCCGATCGGCGCACCGAGCGGCATGATCGCGACCGCGCCCGCATCTTCCAGCCGCTTCGCGGCGATCGGATCGTCGACGCAATAGACCATCGGCAGAAAGCCCTCATTCGCCAGGATCTCCGTCGCGCGCAGCGTCTCGACCATGTCCGGGTAGAGCGTTTTCGCCTCGCCCAGCACTTCCAGCTTCACCAGCTCCCAGCCGCCTGCCTCGCGCGCCAGCCTGAGCGTGCGGATCGCGTCCTCGGCAGTGAAGCAGCCGGCGGTGTTCGGCAGATAGGTGAAACGCTTCGGGTCGATGAAGTCGGTCAGCATCGGCTGGTTGGGATCGGCGATGTTGACCCGCCGCACCGCAACCGTGACGATCTCCGCGCCCGACGCCTCGGCGGCCGCCGCGTTCTCGGCGAAGTCCTTGTACTTGCCGGTGCCGATGATCAGCCGCGACCGGAAGGTGCGGCCGGCGACCGTCCAGCTGTCCTCGTCGATCCGCCCGGCATGGTCGCCGCCGCCGACGAAATGGACGATCTCCAGCTCGTCGCCGTCCTCGACCAGCACCTGCCCCAGGGCCGAACGCGGCACCACCTGCAGGTTACGCTCGACCGCGACCTTCTCCGGCACCAGCCCCAGCTCGCTCGCCAGCTCGGCGATGCTCAGTCCGGCCGCGACGCGCTTGTGCTCGCCATTGACGCTGATCGTGATCGTACCGTCGGTGTGCATTGAAAATCCAATCGTGTAAGGCCGCGCAGATATTGTCTGGGCATCGGGGGATCAATGCCGACCATCTTCGTCCTGAACGGCCCCAACCTCAACCTGCTGGGCCTGCGCGAGCCCGAGGTGTACGGGCACGACACGCTCGACGACATTGCCGGCCAGGTCGAGGATCGCGCGCGCGAGCTGGGATTCGACGTGGAATTCCGCCAGTCGAACCATGAAGGCCATCTGATCGACTGGTTGCACGAAGCCAATGCAGACGGCGCGAAGGCGGTGATCCTCAATCCGGGCGGCTACACCCACACCTCGGTCGCGCTCCACGACGCGGTAAAGGCGATCTCCGTGCCCGTGATCGAGGTGCATCTGTCGAACCCGCATGCGCGCGAGCCGTTCCGGCACCGCAGCTATACGGCCAAGGCCGCGAAGGGAACCATCGCGGGTTTCGGAGCGATGGGATATCTGCTTGCGCTGGACGCCGCCGCCCGGCTTTGAGTAAGGGCCGCCGAATGACCGATACGAACAAGGGGACGATGCAGGTCGACACCGATCTGGTGCGCCAGCTCGCCGAGCTACTCGACGCGACTCACCTCACCGAAATCGAGGTTCAGGACGGGGAGCGAAGGATCAAGGTTCAGCGCAAGGTGCAGGCGGTCGCCGCGACCGTGGCCGCGCCTGCCCCGGCCGCTGCACCCGCGGCGCCGGCGCCCGCCGCCGCCCATGCCGCGCCTCCGCCGCCGGCCGAGTCGGCGAACGCGATAAAGTCGCCGATGGTCGGCACCGTTTATCTGGCGCCGGAGCCGGGTGCGGCCAATTTCGTCTCCGTCGGCGGCAAAGTGAATGCCGGCGACACGCTGCTGATCATCGAGGCGATGAAAGTGATGAACCCGATCACCGCCCCGCACGGCGGGACGGTCAAGGCCGTGCTCGTCGCGAACGGCGCGCCCGTCGAGTTCGACCAGCCGCTCGTCGTCGTCGAGTAACCGGCGATGGCCATTTCCAAGATCCTGATCGCCAATCGCGGCGAGATCGCCCTGCGCATCCACCGCGCCGCGCACGAAATGGGGATCAAGACGGTCGCGGTGCACTCCACCGCCGACAATGACGCGATGCACGTCCGTCTGGCCGACGAGGCGGTGTGCATCGGGCCGCCGCCCGCCGCCGAATCCTATCTGAACATCCCCGCGATCATCTCGGCGGCCGAGATCAGCGGCGCCGACGCGATCCATCCCGGCTATGGCTTCCTGTCCGAAAACGCCCGCTTCGCCGAGATCGTCGAGAGCCACAACCTGATCTGGATCGGGCCGAAGCCCGAGCATATCCGGACGATGGGCGACAAGGTCGAGGCCAAGCGGACCGCCGGCGCGCTCGGCCTGCCGCTCGTCCCCGGCTCGGCCGGCGGCGTCAGCGAGTTCGCCGAGGCGCGGCGGATCGCCGCCGAGATCGGCTATCCGGTGATCGTCAAGGCGGCGTCGGGTGGCGGCGGGCGCGGCATGAAGGTGGTCCCGTCCGAGGACCGGCTCGAAAGCCTGATGGGCCAGGCGCGCAGCGAGGCCAAGGCCGCGTTCGGCGACGACACCGTCTATATCGAGAAATATCTCGGCAATCCGCGCCACATCGAGTTCCAGGTGTTCGGCGACGGCAACGACCATGCGATCCACCTGGGCGAGCGCGACTGCTCGCTGCAGCGCCGCCACCAGAAAGTGCTGGAGGAAGCCCCTTCCCCCGTCATCACGCCGGAAGAGCGGGCGCGGATGGGTGGCATCGTCGCCAAAGCGATGGCCGACATGGGCTATCGCGGTGCCGGCACGATCGAGTTCCTGTGGGAAGACGGGCAGTTCTACTTCATCGAGATGAACACCCGGCTGCAGGTCGAGCATCCAGTGACGGAGGCGATCACCGGCCTCGACCTGGTACGCGAGCAGATCAGGATCGCCGACGGCCATCCGCTGACGCTCCGCCAGCAGGACGTGACCTTCCGCGGCCATTCGATCGAATGCCGGATCAATGCCGAGGACCCGCAGAATTTCGCCCCCTCGCCGGGCCTGGTCAGCTCCTATCACGCACCCGGCGGCCTGCACGTCCGCGTCGATAGCGGGCTCTACTCCGGCTACCGCATCCCGCCTTATTACGACTCGATGATCGCGAAGCTGATCGTCTGGGGCCACACCCGCGAAGGCGCGATCCGCCGCCTCCGCCGGGCGCTCGAGGAGTTCGTGATCGAAGGCGTAAAGACGACGATCCCGCTCCACCAGGCGTTACTCGAGGACCCGGAATTCCAGGCCGGCGACTACAGCATCAAATGGCTGGAGGAGTGGCTGGCGAAGCAGCAATAAGTCCTCCCGTGCCTTGCACGCGCCGTCCAGCTTCAATGGCGGATGCTCTCGAACGTGTCGCCGCGCACCCGGTCGATCAGCTGCACATGCAACCCGGCCGCCCGCGCCGCCTCGATCTCCCGCTCATTGTCGGATAGGAACAGGATATCGGCCGCCGGCAGGCCGATCGTCTCCGCGATCCCGCGATACGAATCCGGCTCCAGCTTCGACCCGGCTGAGAGGTCGAAAAAGCCCTCGAACAGCGGCGTCAGGTCGCCCGCCTCGCAATGGCCGAACAGCAGCCGCTGTGCCTCGACCGAGCCGGATGAATAGACGAACAGCCGCAGCCCGCGCTCCCGCCAGCGCCTGAGCGCGGTCAGCGCGTCGGGATAGATGTGGCCCTTCAGCGCGCCGCTGGTGAAGCCTTCGCGCCAGATGCGGCCCTGGATGCGCTTCAGCACCGGGTCCTTGCGGTCCTCGTCGATCCAGCGCTCGAGCGTCTCGACCGGCACGCCTTCCGCCTCGTCCGGATGGGCGGCGAGATAGTCGCGGATGCGGGCCCGGGCATAGGGAAACAGCGTATCGGCCACGAACGAGATGCTGCACGTCGTGCCTTCGATATCGGTCAGGATCGCGCGGATCATGCCAGCTCCAGCCGCGGGACGCGGCCGCCCTCCCGCAGCGTGAACAGGCCGGAGCCTTCGACGAAATAGCGCACCTCGTCGTCGGCATGCCGGTGCTCCGACAGGAATTTGGCGCGCATCGCCTCGCGATCCGGGTGGTCGGGCGTGACGGAGACGGTGTCGACGGTCGTATAGCCTTGCGCCCGCAACGCTTCGGCCCGAGCCTCCTGCTCGCCCGCCGGCCAGCGCTCGAACCGCACGCCGATGTCCGCCAGCGCCTGCGCGATCGCGTCGGCGTCTTCGGTCGCGGCCATCATGCTGCCTGCCTCGTCGAAGACCGTGAGCCGCGTCATCCCCTGTATCTCCGTTCCGCCAGCTCCGCCTCCGCCAGCCATTCGAGCGCTTCGACGACGCGCTCCGCTTCGGCGATGCTGCGGCCCCACCCGTATAGCCCATGGCTGCGAATCATAAAGGCCGGCGCGGCGGCGAGGCGCGGCATCGCCGCCGCCCCGATCACGGCCATGCCCTTATCGTTCTCCACGATCGGGATCGTGACGCTGGCTTCATGCGTGGCGACGCCCGGCAGAGCCTTCAGCAACTCGTGTCCCGCGATCGTCCAGGCGTCGCCGCTCGCGCGGCCCAGCCCCACCGAAATGGCCGCATGGCGGTGCAGCACCGATCGGACCTCCGGGAAGGCGCGGTAGATCTTCAGGTGCAGCGCGGTTTCGGCCGAGGGGCGGCGCGGATCGCCCGAATCGATCAGCATGGTGTCGGCCGGCGTCAGGCGCCCTTTGTGCGCGCCCGAGACGGTGATCGCGATCCGGCCGTCATCCAGGCGCGCCGAGTAATCGCCCGACGTTGCCGGCGCTCAGCCCCATGCATGGAACGCCCGCCCCAGGGCCGCGAGAGCTCCGGCTGCTTGGTCGATCCCTCGCGCCACGCTTGTCGAAGCCCTCTCATTCTTCTCTAAAGGCGCCCATGAACCCGCTCTACGCCACCATGCCGACCACGATCTTCGAGCGAATGTCGGCGCGGGCGCGGGAGATGGGGGCGATCAACCTTGGCCAGGGCTTCCCCGATTCGAACGGCCCGGCGGACGTGGTCGATGCGGCGGCGCGGGCACTCGTCGAGCGGTCCAACCAATATCCGCCGATGGCAGGCCTGCCGGAGCTGCGCGAGGCCGTTGCCGCGCATTACCGGCGGCATCAGCAGCTCGACCTTCAGCCGGAAGAAGTGATCGTCACTTCGGGCGCGACCGAGGCGATCGCCGCCGCGATCCTGGCGCTGGTCTCGCCCGGTGACGAAGTGGTGATGTTCCAGCCGCTCTACGACGCCTATCTGCCGCTGGTGCTGCGCGCGGGCGGCGTGCCCAGGCTGGTCCGCCTCGCGCCGCCCGATTGGCGCATCACGGCCGAGGCGCTGGACGCCGCATTCGGCGAGCGCACCCGCGTCGCGATCCTGAACACGCCGCTTAATCCCGCCGGCGCCATGACGGGGCCGGACGCGCTGGCGCTGCTCGCCGAGCGGGTGATCGCGTGCGACGCCGTGCTGGTCAGCGACGAGGTGTGGGAGCATGTCGTTTTCGACGGCCGCCGCCATGTCTCGCCGATGGCGCTGCCCGGCATGCGCGAGCGGACCGTCAAGATCGGCTCGGCCGGCAAGATCTTCTCGCTGACCGGCTGGAAAGTCGGCTGGATGTGCGCCGCGCCGGCGCTCGCCGGACCGCTGTCGCGCGCGCACCAGTTCCTGACCTTCACGACCCCGCCGAACCTGCAGGCGGCGGCGGCCTATGGGTTGGGCAAGGACGACGCCTATTTCGAGGAGATGCGGGCCAATCTCGCCCGTTCGCGCGATCGCCTGGCGACGCAACTGGGCGAGGCCGGCTGGTCCGTGCCCAGGAGCGAAGCGACCTATTTCCTGTCGCTCGACCTCGCCGCTTCCGGCATCGCGCTGGACGACGCGACGTTCTGCGACCGGCTGGTCGCCGAATTCGGGGTCGCGGCGATCCCGGTCTCGGCATTCTACGCCGACGATCCGGTCACCGGCGTCGTCCGCCTCTGCTTCGCCAAGCGCGACGAGACGCTGGATGCGGCGGCCGAACGGATGGCGCGGGCGCTGGCCGTGCTTCGCGCGTGAGGAGCGGGGGCCGAAGCCCCCCGCATCCCGCTTACATGCCGCCGCGCGGCTTCTTCTTGTGCTTGCCCTTGTGCGCGTCGCTCTCGGTGGCCGAGCTGGTGTCGCTGGGCGGCGCGGCCTCCGTCGTGACGGGCTGGGCCGGGTCCGGCGCCGTCGCGTCGGCCGGCGCTGTCGCGGCCGTGGTATCGGCCGTCGTCGCGGCCGCGTCGGGCGTGGCCGACGGCGCGGGCTCAGGCTGCTGCGCCTGTGCGTAGAGGGCCGAGCCGAGCATCGAAGCGGCCGCAACAAACAGGATCTTCTTCATCTGACATTCCCCGATTGAGGTGAGGCGGAGCGGGCGACCAGGCACGCCCCACGCGCACGACCGGCCTTTTTCGGTGAACGCCGGATGAACCCTTTTTAGCAGGCACGACGGCCCGTGCAGGGAGTCACGGCGACCTGAATGGTTCTAACAATTGTTGGTTTTCAGACCATTATTCGCTCCGTCGCGGCCGCGAAACAGCTGAGCCGACTTGTGAGGCCAGAGCGCGCCGAACGGAGTCCGCACGACTTGGCGGCGCCCGCGCAATGCCGCTTGATGCGTCGGGCGCTTTCCCGGGGTGGCAAATTCATGTTTTCGCGTTTTCTTCGCCTGTCGTCGCACGACATGGCCATCGATCTCGGCACCGTGAACACCCTGGTCTGGGTTCGCGACAAGGGCATCGTGCTGAACGAGCCTTCGGTGGTGGCGCTCGAGACCAGGGACGGCGTGCAGAAGGTGCGCGCGGTCGGCAGCGACGCCAAGCTGATGATGGGCAAGACGCCGGCCAACATCCGCGCGATCCGGCCGCTGCGCGACGGCGTCATCGCGGACCTTGAAGTCGCCGAGCAGATGCTGAAGCATTTCATCGAAAAGGCGCAGGGCGGGCGCTCCGCCCTGCCCCGCCGCCCCGAAATGGCGATCAGCGTGCCGTCGGGCTCGACCAACGTGGAACGCCGCGCGATCCGCGACGCTGCCGCCAACGCGGGTGCGGGCAAGGTCTGGCTGATCGAAGAGCCGATGTCGGCCGCGATCGGCGCCAACCTGCCGGTGACCGAGCCCGTCGGGGCGATGGTGGTCGATATCGGCGGCGGCACCACCGAAGTCGCGGTGCTCAGCCTGCGCGGGCTCGCCTATAGCGGCTCGGTCCGGGTCGGCGGCGACAAATTGGACGACGCGATCGCCGCCTCGATCCGTCGGCGGCACAATCTCGTCGTCGGCGAAGCGACCAGCGAGCGGATCAAGCACCAGATCGGTACGGCCGCCGCCGACGAGGGTGACGAGCCGCACATGAAGGTGAAGGGCCGCGACCTGGTCGCCGGCAAGCCGCGCGAAATCGAGATCGGGCAGAAGGAAATCGCCGAGGCGATCCAGGAGCCGGTCGGGCATATCGTCCACGCCGTCCGCGCCGCGCTGGAGCAGACGCCGCCCGAGCTTGCCGCCGACATCGTCGATCGCGGCATCGTGATGACGGGCGGGGGGTCGCTGCTGCACGGCATCGACCGCCGCATCGCGAAAGCGACCGGGCTTCCCGTCGCCGTCGCCAACGATGCGCTGGTCTGCGTCGCCCGCGGCGCCGGTCGCGCGCTGGAGGATCCGGACTATCGCGGCGTGCTGCTCGCGGCCTAGAAGGACAGGCCCAGGGTGATCGTCGCGGCGTGGTCGTCTGTATCCGGGCCGCCGCGCACGAAGCCGTGCTGGTTGAGGTAGCCGACCTCGAGGCTGACATGCTGCGCGATCGGCGTGGTGACGGCGATCGCGTTGCGCATCCGGTCCAGGCCGTCGGTCTTCTGGAAACCGGTATTGTTCAGGTTGACGAAGCTTTCGTGGCTCAGCACCAGCGCCGTCTTGTGGCCGGCGCGGAACGGCAGGCTGTACTTGACGTAGGGCCGGACCCGCCAGGCCGTGCCATCGACCCCCTCGCGCCAGCGCTGCTCCAGGCGCAACCGGCCGCTCAACGTGCCGCCGCCGATCTTCGCGACATTGTCGAACGTCACCTGCTCGCGCGCGCGGTGCTCCATCACGGTGAAGTCGCCGCCTGAATATTGCGGGTTGTGGGTGTAGCCTGCCCAGAGCGTGACATTCTTGCCGACGCTATAGCCGAGCAGCGTGTTGCTCTCGATCTCGTACAGCCCGTTGCGGTTGTCGCTGAACCGGACGACGAGCTCCTGCGACAGCTTGAATTCGTCGCTCAGCTTCACGGTCCCGTTCACGCCGCTCCAAAGCTGCGCGTCGCTCCCCGCCGCGGCGGGGGTGGCCAGGGCCGAAATCGCGGCCGCCGAAACGAGAATCAAGGAATAACGCATGTCCGACCGCCCGATGTTTCAACCCGCCGGCGCCTCTATGAGGCAGTGGTGACAAATTTAAGACAGAACGCGCCGGGCGCCGTTCAGGCCCGGCCGATCACCTGGGCGGCGAAACGCTCCATTTCCTCCGCCTGCGGGCTCATCTGGAGCAGCAGCAGGTCGAGGCCGGCCGCTTCATATTCCGCGATCCGCTCCTTCAGCTGCTCGGGCGTGCCGACCAGGTTGGGGCGCAGCCCGCGGTTCGAAACGGCATATTCCTGGATCTTCAGCTCGCGCTCCAGCTGGGTGCCGGACAGCCACTGGTCAAAGTTCGCGTATCCGGCGGGCAGCTCGCGGACAGTCGTGATCCGTTCCAGCTCCCGCTTCGCCTCGGCTTCGCTGTCGCGGACGATCGCATAGGCGGCCATGCCGAAGGCCATCGGAGTTCCGCCCGCCCGTTCGCGCCGCGCCTTCATGTCCGCGATCTTCGGCGCGATCGCCGACGCCGGATCGCCGTGCATCACATAGGCGTCGCAAAGGCTCGCGATCATCGTCTTCGCCGCCTCGCTCTCGCCGCCCGCATAGATGGTCGGCTTGCGAACCGGCTTGGGCGCGCAGATCGCCTTGTCGGTCCGGTAATAGCGGCCATCGAAGCTGAACCGCTCCTCGGTCCACAGCCCGTCGACCACCTGCAGCCACTCGGTCGTGCGCGCATAGCGATCGTCATGCTGGTCGAACTGCAGGCCATATTGCCGCGCCTCGTCCGCCCACCAGGACGAAACGACGTTCAGCGCAAGCCGGCCGCCCGAGATGCGGTCGATGTTCGCCGCCGCCTTCGCGAACAATGCCGGCTGGTGGAAATTGGGCCGCACCGCGACCATCAGCTCCAGCTTTTCGGTGACCGCCGCGAGCGCCGCCGCCGTCGACCAGGCGTCGAGCGCGGGCTGGTCGACGCCTTTGATGTCGTTGAGGTTCAGCTCGGCGATCAGCGTCAGGTCGTAGCCGATCGCCTCGGCGCGCTGGGTGAGCCGCTTCACATAGTCCCAACTGGCTTCCATTCCCTCGTCGGGCACGTTGCGCAGCCAGCCGCCGAACACCGGCATCCAGAAGCCGTACCTCATGCGCGTGCGATCCTCTGCTGAAGCCAGTCGACCAGCCGTTCATGGGGGTCCCAGCCGAGCACCGTCAACGGATCGGCGACGAAGTTGGAGAGCGCGTTGATGTCGTAGAAGCGGGGAACGCCGTCGCGGTCGTCGATCATGACCTCGATACCGCCCACGTCCAGCGCCATCGCGTCGGCGATGCGTTCGGCGGCGGCGATCAGTTCCGGCGACGGATCGGCGGGCATGAGCCTGATGCTGCTGCCGGCAACGCAGGCGTCGGCGGGGCAGAGATCGAATGCGCCACCGCCCTCCACGTCGATCGCGTACAGGAATTTGCGGTCGAGGGTCTCCAGCCGCGTGATCCTGCCGCCGTGCGCCGGCACATATTCCTGGACCAGCAACACCGAGTCGATGCTCGCCGGAAAACCGCCCTCCGCCGCCACGACCTTCAATTCGGAGAGATTGTCGTAGCGCACGATGCCGGCGCCGGAGCCGCCGATGTTCGCCTTCACGACGATCGGGAAGCGCAGGCCCTCCGCGGCCGCCACCACGTCCGCCGCGCGGTGGACGATGCGCGTGGCGGGAATTTGCAGCCCGAGCGAGGCGATCAGCGACAGCTGCCGCGCCTTGGACGAGTCGATCGCGAACGCCCGCCCGCCATTGATCACGGTCGCGCCTTGCCGTTCCCATTCGTCGAACAGCGCCGCGGCGTAGAAGAGCGGGTGCTCGGCCGACCTCAAGAAGCTCGATTGCGCCAGCCGGTTCAGGATCAGCGGCGCCGGCGGCGGGCTCGCACCGGGCACGAAGCTGTGATCGTCGGCCTGGATCGCGACGTAATCGATGCCGCGCGCGTCCAGCGCGGCGAACAGCGGCCGGAACCAGAGCGGATGTTCGTATACGATCGCCAGGTCGGCCATGGCCGGCGCTATGACGGCGCGCGCCGCCGCCGGCAAGCGGCAAGGATTTGGAAAGGCCTTTGCGTCAGAACGACTTGGCAATGAAGCGCTTGAGTTCCCTCGAAAGCCTCGGCCTTTGGACCCGCGCGCATCGCTGGGCCGAGCTGCGCCGCTTCCAGCGCGACGAAGCCGACGGCGTGTTCGCCGGCCTCAAGATCCGCGGCCGCAACCATATCGTGCGCCTCTATAACTGGTCGCCCGGCGGCGCCTGCATCGACCTGCCCGGCTCCGCGAAACTTGGCGAGCGCGTGCACCTGGTCTGCGGCAAGCTGCGCCGCCACGGCCGCGTCGCCTGGCTCGCGGGCGGCCGCGCAGGCATCGAGTTCGACGCTTAGCCGCTGAGGCTGACTTCCGCGCCTTCGCAATCGATCATCCGGGCGAGCAATGTCCCGTGCTGCTCTCTGGGCGGCACGCTGAACGTGACCGCGCCCTTTTCGTAGAAGGCCCGTAGATCGTCGAGATTGAAGCCAAGCTGGCACGAACCCGCCGGATTGGCGTCGCTGGCCGGATGCAGCGCCAACGTCGTTTCGCCGGCATCGACCTCGCTCCAGAACGGCGTCCGCATCCGCACCGGGAATCCGAAGGTCTCGCTGTAGAACGCGACCGCCCGGTCCATGTCGGCCACGAATTTGATGACGTAAGCCAAGCGTGCCATCCCTGCCTCCTCTTCACTTGGCGCGATAATCGCACCACAGGGAGCAGAATGCGATGCAGTTCGATCGCCGCAGCTTCCTTGCCGCCAGCGCCGCGATGCTGAGCGCGCCCGCCGCGGCCGCCGTCGCTCCGCTGGCCAAGGGCGTCCGGATCAGGCCCGATCGCGAGGAGATGGTGCCGGTCCAGGGCGGCCGCATCTATGTGCGCGTCAACGGCGACCTGGCCGGCCCCAGGCCGCCGATCGTCTTCGCGCATGGCGGACCGGGCAGCGCGCACTGGTATTGGCTGAACGCGACGGCCCTGGCCGACGAGCGCGCCGTCATCCTCTACGACCAGCTCGACAGCGGCCGCTCCGACCATCCGGGCGATCCGAAAAACTGGACAGTGCCTCGCTTCGTCGACGAGCTGCCGGCGATCGCCAAAGCCTTGGATGTGAAGCGGTGGCATATGCTCGGCGCAAGCTGGGGCGGCACGCTGGCCCTCGAATATGCAGCGCAGCGTCCGCGCGAGTTGGCCAGCGCGATCATCCAGTCGCCGCTCGTCTCGACCGACATCTGGCTGCGCGACGCGAAACGGCTGAAGGACGCGATGCCGCCGGAGGTACGGCGCCTGCTCTATCTCTGCGACACGCCGGGCGTGGCGCCGGAGGACGATTGCGAGGCCGCCACCGAAGCCTTCTACGCCCGCCACGTCCGCCGCTTCGACCCACCTCCCGAAATCCAGGCCTATAAGGACGCGCTGCCGCGCAGCTTCAGCGCCGATGTCTATAACCACATGTGGGGCCGGGCGGAGTTCACCGCGTCAGGCACGCTGAAGGACTATGACGGGCGCCCGCTGCTGAAGCGGCTGGACCCGGCGCGGACCTTGTTCGTGGCGGGCGAACATGACGAGGCGATCCCGTCGACCGTCGCGGCTTTCGCCACCGAAGCCGGCGCGCCCTTTCGGGAAGTGCCCGGCGCCGCGCACACGGTCATGAACGACAATCCGGACGCCTATCTCCGCATCCTGCGCCCATGGCTTGCGGCGCACGACGCGCCCTAGGCGGCCCGTTCAACACGCCCGGCGGATCGGGGCGTCCTCGTCCGTTATCTGCCCGCTGGGGCGTTCGCTCATCAGCGCCTTCACCAGCGGCTGCATCTTGTCGTCGAATTTGGCCAGCATCACATGCTCGTCGGCCGTATCGAAATGCGTGACCAGCGAGGACCCGTTCCATTTGTGGAGCGCGAACGCCGGCGGATCGGCGATGATCATCGCCCGATTGTCGGGCCGGTCGGGGTTGATCGGGGCAAGGTCGAGCGCGACCTGAGGTGCGGTCGCGGGGCAGATCGCGATCGTCGTTCCGCGCCAGGCCACGCTGATCGGGCGGTGCAGGTGGCCGCAGATGATGGCCTTCACCTGCGAATGTCCGGCGACCGCATCCGAGAAGCGCGCCACCCACGGCTCATCCGGATCGGTCGCCATCCACTCGATCCCCACATCGACCGGCGGGTGGTGCATCACGATGATCGTGTCGCGCTCCGGCTGCTCCGCGAGGCGGTCGCGGAGCCAGCGCGCGCGGGTCTCGCAGAAGGCGCCGCCGTGGCGCCCTTCCTCCAGCGTGTCGATCACCAGGAAGCGCAGTTTGCCGGCATCGAACGCATATTGCAGGAACCCGTCGGGCATCGGGAATTCGGGGAAATGCTCGGCGAAGGACTCGCGCTGGTCATGGTTGCCCAGGCATGGCCAGACCGGAAAGGGGCAGATGCTGAGTGCATTCTGCAACCGCCGATAACTCTCGCTGTCGCCGCGATCGACCAGGTCGCCGGTCGCAAGCAGAAGGTTCGGCATGGGATTCATGCCGGTAAGCAATTTCAGCACCTGATCCAGCCGCTTCCGGTTGAACTCGGCCGGATTGTCCGGATCGAACCCCAAATGGATATCCGTGATCTGCGCGATCAGCATGTCACCCGCCTGCGATGCCCAGCCACTCTCCCCTTGGCCGGCCCACGCCCCTTACGCGGAATCCGACCAACGAGTGGTTAAGCGTGTCCCCTCAACGCCAGCGGACCTGCAGCATCGCCACCTGGTTCGCCGGCGCCGTCTTCTTGCCCTTACGCTTGAGCACCCAGGGGGCTCCCTCGTCGGCGTGGTAGTCATGGCACATTGCGCAGGACGAAGCTGTGCCGGAGCGCACAAGCGCGGCCTTGTGCGCGCCGTTCTCGCCGGTGTGGCAGGCCTGGCAGGTGGCCAGGGTCGGAAGCAGCAAGTCACTGGCAGCGTTAGAGTTTTCCGCCGCATGACAGTCGCGACACCCCCAGCGCCTTGCCCCGTCGGTCCCGCGCACGTCCAGATTGTCGTGCGCGCGGTGATCGAACCAGCCGTTGCGAAGATAGCGAGTCGGCTGCGCGACGGGCGCGATTCGCACGCCGTCCGGCCCGCCCATGCTGACCGTGTGGCATTCGCCGCATACGCCGCCCGGCGCGAAGGTCGCGCGGATCAGAGCGTCGCCCTTGCCCGGCAGCAGCGCGGCCGCGCGCGCCAGATCGGCCGAGCGCCGCTCGGCATTGACCTCGCCTGGCCGGCTCCGCGTGTAGCGCGCGACCGGCAGGCCGGTCGGGCGGAAGCTGCCGCCGGAGCCGTAGAAGGCGCGGATGTCGGCGATCACCTGCGCAGGCTCGCCATGCGGAAGCTGGCGGACGGTGCCGCCGACCGTCTGCAGCCCGAGGCTGTGGCAGGACTGGCACGCCGTCTCCATCCTGACCGGCTGGTAACGCGTGCCGCTGGGATCGGTCTTGTGGCAATCCTGGCAATCCATTCCGGGGCCCTGGCCGGGCGAGACGTTGCGCCACATCTCCGCGACGCCGTTGGTCGTCGACAGATGCTGGGCGTGGGTGAATTTCAGCCCGTTCTGCATCTGGATCGGCCCGCTCATCACGGTCCGCTGCATGCGCCAGCCGAGCAGCGGATTACCGCCCGCGCGCGCGTCGCGCTTCGCGAACGGCACCGGATGCGTGCCGTCGAAGCCCGCCAGGATCAGCGGCTTGAACTCCGGATGTTGCAGGCCGAAGTCGGTCGCGCTGCCGATCGCGCTGTTGAAGCCGGCCGACTGCAGCCGGCCCTGCAGGCCGTTGTGGCAATCCGCGCAGAAGGCTTGCTGCGTCGCCGGCATCGGCCCCGCGCCTTCATGTTCGGTATGGCAGTCGACGCAGCGGCCTTCGGGCTTGTTGAACGTGCGCTTGAAGAACGCCTTGACGCGCCCGCCGAAATCCTGCGGGCCGCCGCGCGCGACCGCGAGCAGCTTTTCCGGCGCGTGATCATAGGCGGCCGGACCCGGACGGCCGGGGCCGTTCATCGCGACACGCTCCAGCCCCGTCGCATCGCGGCCATGAACATCGGTGTGACATGCTTCGCAGGCATTGTCCCTGACGGCGACGAAGGCGTCGACGTGGCAGGCCTGGCAGTCATTCTCCAGGTTCGCGTGCGCCTTGCTGAGCGGCCCCGATTCCCAGCTCTTGTCGCCATGGACGCCCGCCGGCCTGATCTTCTCTCCATGCGCGCTGGCATAGGTGTAGATCGGCCAGGCCAGGAATGCGGCCAGGATCAGCGCCAGGAAGGTATAGGCGCTGACTCGCTTGCCGGGCATCAGGCCGCGCAGCGTGAAGACGGTCTGCTGGTCCTTCTCCTCCGCGGAATCGGACAGTGCCTCCACCCGCTCGACAGTGACGGTGATCGTGCCGTCATCGGTGCCAAGCTTCAGCCGGTGGCTGCCGAAGCGCAGCTCGCCGCCGGCGGAGGCGGGATCGATCTCGGCACGCATCACGGTGCGGCCGTCGAACCCGAAGCCGAGCCCGGAAATCGACTCGATCACCAGTCGTCCCGGCGCAGGCTCGCTGATCACCGCATGGCGCGGCTCGACCGCTAGGTCGGCGAGATGGATGTCGTTCTCGCTGAGCCGGCCGACGCCGACCTCATTGCCTTCGACCAGCTTCTCGCGCGGAATCTCACGGCCTTCGGACGTTCGCGCGATCGTGATGATCTTGAAGCTCATTTTGCCCCCGTCCGCCCGATCACCAGTAGAAGAAGACCGAGACGATGTGCGCCGACAGCGCCGAGATCAGCGCGAAGGTGACCGGCACGTGCACGTACAGCCAGACCTCCAGCAGCGCCTTCAGCCGCAGATGCCGCCGGACGCGGTGCAGGATCGCGCCCTTGCGCTCCAGAAGAGTGTCGATGCGCTCCAGCGGATCGTCGGCGAGCTTGGGCCGGAACGCGCCTTCGCGGCGCAACTCCGCCTGCGCGGCGCGCGTGGCGCAGCGCCGATAGCGTCCGGTCAGCCGCGCCCATAACCCGCCGCCGAACGGATCCTGCTCCAGAGAAGACTGGACCAGATCGGCGTGATGCTGGTCGAGCGGCTGGGCCGCGTCGTGCAGCTGCCGGTCGATCGAGCGCAGCGCCTCCAGCATCTGCGTCTCGGTCATCATCTCGCGATTGTCGCTGAGCGCCTTGGGCAGCGCCCCATACATGCTGATACCCCAGATGCCGGAGGCGATCACCAGCATCATCAGCGCGTAGGCAAGCGTGTGCACGTTCCAGCCGAACTGGAAGCCGGTGTGCAGCGTCGCGATCACGATCAGCGACAGGCCCAGATAGACGTGCGCGCTGGTCCAGGCCTTCAGCGACCAGCGCCCCGGTGTCATCGCCCGCTTGCGCACGCCCAGCAGCGTCAGCCACAGGATCAGCAGCGCTCCGATCGTGCCGAGGATATAGCCTTCCGCGCTGCCGCCATTGGGCCGCGGCTGCACGTCGATCATCAGATAGGCGGCGATCGCCGCGACGCAGATCGCGGCCGCGATCTTTGCCCAGCGGAAATTGCGGTACTGGAGGAATCCGTCGTGCGAAGACGTGCGCTGGCGGCGCGACCGAGCCGGGTTCTTGACCATCAGCATGGATCGGCTCCCCCGGATGCCCGGCAAGTGACGAAATAAGGCCGTTCGGGCTGAGCCTGTCGAAACCCTCCTTTTCCTTTTGACGCCTCAAGAAGAGCAAGGGAGGCCTGCGACAGGCTCAGGCCGAACGGAGCGTGGGACGGCATAGCAACCATCCTCACGCCTCCAGCCGCGCGACGGTCAGGAACTCGTCCGGCGACACGCGGATCGCGGCGCCTGTCGGGCAGGCGCGCACGCATGCCGGGCCACCGTCGATGCCGGCGCACATGTCGCACTTGATCGCTTTCTTGGGCTTCTCGCCTTTGGAATTCTCGACCGACCATTCATGGCTCGGCTCGCCGGGACCGGGGCCGAGGCCGAGGAACAGCCAGCTGAGCAGCGACGGCTTCTTGGGCGGCACCTTGTCCATGCGGATCACGCCGTAAGGGCAATTGCGCTGGCAATTGCCGCAGCCGATGCAGGTGTCGTCGATGAAGACCTCGCCGTCCGCACCGCGATGGATGGCGTTCGGCGGGCAATCGGCCATGCAGTGCGGATGCTCGCAATGCCGGCACGAGGTCGGCACGTGCAGGTGCGCGTAGGTCTTCCCCGCCTCGCGGTCGAGCCGGCTCAGCCCGTCATGGCTGTCCGCGCACGCCTTTTCGCAATTGTCGCAGCCGACGCACAGATTCTCGTCGATCAGCAGCACGTCGGTCGCTTCGCCGATGCCTTCGTCGATCAGGAACTTGGCGGTCTGCGAGTATAGGTCGACCGCGCCGGAGAAGCTGTGCTTGCGCTCCTCGACGAACGAGTTGACGATCCGACGCGCCTCCATGTCCTGGCGGACGCGCGCTTCCAGCGCCGGCTTTTTGGCCATCAGGCGCGCGAACGCCTCGCCGGGCAGGCGGATCACGTCGGCCTTGATCGCGGCCTTCACGGTCGCGGTGCGCAGGCCGCCGTCGATCAGCGCCATCTCGCCGACGAACGAGCCGGCGGGCACGTAGCTCAGGAACACCGGCTTTCCGCCGACCGCCTTCTCGACGATCATCGAGCCGGAGCGGATCACGAACACGTCGCTGCCCTGCTCGCCTTCGCTGATCACAGCCTCGCCGGCACGCACCGTCCGCACCTCGGCCCCGGCGACCACTTCGGCCACGTCTTCCTTGGTCAGCCCGGCCTTGAACAGCTGCAGCAGCTGCCGCTCGATCGAGATGCGGGTGATTTCCTTCTGCGCCGACGGCACCTGGCGCTGGAGCCGCAGCGCCGCGAGCCGCGAAATCTCGACGATGATGCTGCGCTCCGCCGCGCGGATCGTAGCGCCGCGGGTGCGGCCGGAGATCAGGCCGACCTCGCCGAATATCTCGCCCGTCCCGATCGGCACGGTGATCGACGGATCCTGCGGATTGACCTCGACCAGCACCGATCCTTCCGCGATCGCGAACAGCGAATCCTCGCGGGCGCCGCGGACGAAGATCACCTCGCCCGGCTGGTACACGCGCACGTCGGAATCGAGCATGAACTCCCGCATCTGCAGCGGCGACAGGCCCTGCAGGATGCCGATATTGGTGCGCAGCACCTCCAGCCATTCGGAGACCTCGCGCCCTTTCGGCAGAGCGGCGAATTTCTTTTCGAGGATCGGCTCGTCGGCGGGCTTCAGCTGGGTATTGCCGTTGATGAACTCGACGACGTCATAGCCCTGGTTCATGCAATGCTTGATCAGCGGATAGCCCGCGAGCGCGCCGATCACGAAAATGCCGGGCACGGTCGTTTCGAAAGTGGGCGACAGGATCGGGTAGGCCAGCCGGTCGCTGCTGGTGAACTGAACCCCGGTGCCGGCCTTCACGCCGCGCATCGTCCTGCCGGGATTGCGCGGGTCGTCCTTTTCCTCGAACTCGGCGCAGCACGCCTCGACGAATGCGCGCGGCGGGGCGGACCCCATGCGCGCAATCACGCGGTCGCAGCGAATCCTGAGCTCGCCGTCGCGCGTGTCGAACGTGATCCAGCCCTTCTCGACCTTCGCCGGCGTCGTCTCGGTCAGCACCTGCATCCGGCCGGCATCGCGCGCGCCGAGCAGCGCCGCGACGTTCGGCCCCTTGGCCGTCGAGAATTCCGCCGAGCGGTTGCAGAGCGTCACGCTGTTGCCTTGCGCCGCCTCGGCGGCCAAGCCGAGCGCGTTCTCGATGCCCGCGTCGCCGCCGCCGACGACGGTGATGTGCTCGTCATTATACTCGGCAGGGTCGTCCAGCGTGTACTGGACCACTGCGCCGTCCTCGATCGGGCAGCGCATCAGGTTCGGATTGCCCTGGGTCCCGATCGCGAGGATCACCGTCTCGGCCTTCACTTCGCGCCCGTCGGTCAGCGCCAGCGTGAAATCGCCGGCCTGCCCGGTGATCGCCTTCACCTCGGCATGGTACATGACGTTGACGCCGTGCTTCGCCGTCTGCTCGTCCCAGGTGCCGAGCACGGCCTCGCGCTTGCCGGCATCGAAATCGAGCGGCGAGCGCAGGGCAAGCTGCACCGGCGTCGCCATGACGTGCTTGCCCTTCTGGTATTTGTAGATGGTGTCGGAGAGGTGGTCCGTCTTCTCCAGCAGCACATGGCTGAGCCCGAGCTCGGCTGCCCGGCCGGCAGCGCTCAGTCCCGCAGGTCCCGAGCCGACGATTGCGATGCGAAAAGCGTCCGACACGCCCTTAGCCCCCTATTCACACGCTGACACGCCCGCCCGGCTGTTGCCGATCGCGAGCAAAGGTGCGGCCCCGCT
Source organism: Sphingomonas horti (assembly GCF_009753715.1). GTDB lineage: Bacteria > Pseudomonadota > Alphaproteobacteria > Sphingomonadales > Sphingomonadaceae > Sphingomonas_B > Sphingomonas_B horti. Next base: position 369,771 of record NZ_WQMS01000001.1, read on the forward strand.
CCCTTCTTACCAAAGTCCGTTCGCTTCGCTAGTGACTGGGGCCACAAAAAACGACGGAACGGCAATGACCGAGAAGACTGTGCCAGCCTCCCGCCTCGCCCTGTTCGCGGCCGCGGCAATCGCGATCGTTGCCGTGGGCGTCGCGGTCTCCCGCAACAGGTCGCCCGCGCCGGCCGCGCCCGTCGCCACCGCCTCTGCGACGCCGCAGCCCGACGTCGATACGATGATCTCGTCGCTCGAGGCGAAGCTGAAGGCCGACCCGAACAATCCGGAAGGGTGGCGGATGCTCGGCTGGTCCTTCTTCGAGACCGGCAAATTCGCCGAAGCCGCGATGGCCTATCAGAAGGCGGCGCAGCTGGCGCCGAAGAATGCCGAATATTGGTCGTCGCTGGGCGAGGCGCTGGTGCTGGCGGGCTCCGGCGAGAAGATCCCGGCCGATGCGTCCGCCGCGTTCAGGAAGGCGCTGGCGATCGACCCGAAGGACCCGCGCGCACGCTATTTCACCGGGGTCGAGCAGGACATGGCCGGCAGGCACGGCGAGGCGATCGACACCTGGTTCGCGCTGCTGAAGGACTCGCCCGCCGATGCGCCATGGCAGGCCGATGTGCGCAAGACGATCGAGCAGGTGGCGGGCAAGGAGAAGATCGACGTCAAGGCACGGCTGGCGGCACTGAAGCCGCTTGCGCCGGCCGCACCCGCCGGCCCCGCCGCCGCGCTGAACGGCATTCCGGGACCGACACGCGAACAGATGGCGGCGGCGTCGCAGCTTCCATCCGGCCAGCAGGAAGCGATGGTGCGCGGCATGGTCGACGGGCTCGCCGCCAAACTGCAGGCCGATCCGAAGCAGCCCGACCGCTGGATGATGCTGATCCGCAGCCGGATGATGCTGGGCCAGGGCCGCGAGGCGGCGCAGGCGCTGCAGCAGGCGATCGCCGCCAATCCTGGCTCGCGCGACGACCTGATCCAGGCGGCGCGGACGCTGGGCGTGCCCGGCGCCTGAAAGAGAAGGGCCTCGCTCCTGGGGTGGGGAGCGAGGCCCGGGACTGGGTCGTCCTGGAGACAGGGAGGGGTTGCCCTGCCTTGGTGCAACAACGGGGAAGGGGTGATCCGCGTTGTCGAGGTCAGTTTATCGCGGCCAAAGGTCGCAAAGCTATGTCGGGCGTCACAGGAAAGTGTCGCAAATTGTCGCACTGACGGACTTCAGCTGAGTCGATACTCAGTCCAGCCCTTTGCCCGCAGCACGCAGGCGGGGCAGGCGCCGCAGCCATAGCCCCAATCGTGCAGCGTGCCGCGTTCGCCCAGATAGCAGCTATGGCTCTCGGTGCGGATCAGCTCGACCAGCGGCTCGCCGCGGAGTTCGGCCGTCAGCGCCCAGATCGCGGCCTTGTCGCACCACATCAGCGGCGTGTGGACGACGATCCTTCGGTCCAGGCCCAGGCCGAGCGCGACCTGCAAGGCCTTCAGCGCGTCATCGCGGCAGTCCGGATAGCCTGAATAGTCGGTCTCGCACATGCCGCCGACCAGGTGCCGGATCTGGCGCCGGTATCCGATCGCGGCCGCCAGGTTGAAGAAGATCAGGTTTCGCCCGGGCACGAACGTGCTCGGCAGCCCGTCCGCATCGAACGCGATCTCCGCCTCGCGCGTCAGCGCCGTGTCGCTGATCCGGCCGAGCAGCGACAGGTCGAGCATGTGATCCTCGCCGAGCTTGCCCGGCCAGAGCCGGCTCATGCCGTCCCGCAGCGCGGCCCGGCAGTCGAGCTCGACCCGGTGGCGCTGGCCGTAGTCGAAGCCGATCGTCTCGACGCGCGCGAACCGGTCGAGCGCCCAGGCGAGGCAAGTCGCGGAATCCTGGCCGCCCGAGAAAAGCACCAGCGCGGATTCGGATTGCAGAGACATAGGCTTTAACCGTCACCCCGGCCTTGAGCCGGAGCCTACCTTTCTCGTCGCGCTGGTGAAGAGAAGTTGGGTCCCGGGTCAAGCCCGGGATGGCCAGTTCACTCGGCCGGAACCAGGGCAGGATCGAACTCCTCCCCCGCCACCAGTCCCTCGCGGTGCGCCACAATATACGTCACCACCGCCTGCCCGGCGACGTTGACCGCGGTGCGCCCCATGTCGAGGATCGGATCGATCGCGAGCAGCAGGCCCGCGCCTTCGAGCGGCAGGCCGAGCGTCGACAGCGCCAGCGTCAGCATCACCAGCGCGCCGGTCAGCCCCGCCGTCGCCGCCGATCCGACCACCGAGACCAGCACCAGCGTCGCATAGTCGGTCAGGCCCAGGGGCAGCCCATAAAATTGCGCGACGAAGATGGCGGCGATGGCGGGATAGATCGCCGCGCACCCGTCCATCTTGGTCGTCGCCGCGACCGGCACGGCAAAGCTTGCATAGCTGCGGTCGACGCCCAGCCGCTCGGCCACCGCCTCGGTCGCCGGCAGCGTGCCGATCGAGGAGCGCGTGACGAAGCCGAGCTGGATCGCGGGCAAGGCGGCGCGGAAGAATCGCGCCGGGCTGAGGCCGTGCATCGCCAGCAGCGCCGGATAGACGCCGAGCAGCACGATCGCGAGACCCAGATACACCGCGCCCGCGAACCAGCCGAGCCGCGCCAGCGAGTCCCAGCCATAGGTCGCGACGGCATGGCCGAACAGGCCGAACGCGCCGATCGGACTCAGCGCGATCAGCCAGGCGAGCAGCTTGCGCACCACGGCCAGCAGCGAACGCGAGAAGGCAAGGAACGGCTCGCCCGCCTCGCCGACCTTCAGCGCCGCCACGCCGGCCAGCACCGAGACGACGACGATCTGGAGCACGTTGAAGCCCAGCGTCGTGCTCGCCGTGCCGTCGGCCAGCCTGGTCGAGGCGCTGAGGCCCAGCGCATTTGCGGGGATCAGGCCCTTCAGGAAATCGAGCCAGGTGCCGACCGTCCGCGGCGCCGCAGCCGCAGCGGCATCGACGCCGGCGCCGACCCCGGGCTGGATGGCGAGCGCCAGCGCGATCCCGATCGACACCGTGATCAGCGCGGTGATGCCGAACCACAGCAAGGTCTGCGTCACCAGCCGGCTCGCGTTCGACAGCGCCCGCAGGTTGGAGATGCTGGAGACGATCGACGCAAAGACGAGGGGCGGCACCAGCACCTTCAGCAATTGCACGAAGCCGGATCCGATCAGCTCGAGCGTCGTCGCCAGTGCAGCGGCGCCGGGTAAGGCGCGCACGGCAAGTCCGGCCGCGAGGCCGAGCAGCATGGCGAGGGCGATCTGGGTTCCGAAAGATGGGCGCACCATGGCCGTCCAGATGGCGGCCGATCCGCTCGGCTCCAATCAAGCTTTTCTGTTGCGGGCTAAGGTCCTGCTGACATGCGCGCCGAGCAGCGCGAACGCTGCGCCTTCCATCCAGCCCGCCAGCACGTCGGTCGGCCAGTGGACGCCGAGCACCACGCGCGAGAGACCGATCAGCAGCGCGAGCGGGACGCCCAGCCAGCCGATCCGCGTGTGCACCAGCAGCGCCAGCAGCAGGTACAGGCACGCATTCTGCGCCGAATGGCCGCTTGGAAAGCTCAGGTCCGTCACCGGATCGAGGTGCTGGTACAGGTCGGGGCGGACGCGGGCGAACAGCAGCTTCAGCACCGGATTGGTCGCCATCTGCACGGCGACCGTGAGCACCAGGACCAGCGCGTCCCGCCCTCGCCGCCTCAGCGCCATCATGCCCGCAGCGACCAGCGCGATGACGGCCACGATCTCGCCGCGTCCAAGGTGCGACAGCACCAGCCAGAAGCGGCTCCATGTCCGCCCGGAGGCGGCGACATGCGACAACCAGGGATCGAGCGCCGGCGCGCCGCCGATCTCCAGCCCGATGCCGAGCGCCAGAACCGCGGCAAAAAGAGCCAGCGCGGCGCGGAGCTCGCGCGTCACTGGCCGGACTTCACCACCTCGCCGCCCTTGATCACCACCGCGACGTGCTCGAGCGTGCGGACGTCCTGCGTCGGATCGCCATCGACGGCGATGATATCGCCATAGCGGCCGACCGCGATCGCGCCGACATCCTCGGTCCGCCCGAGCGCTTCGGCCGCGCTCCTGGTCGCCGACTGGATCGCCTGCATCGGCGTCATCCCCCATTCGACCTGCTTGGCGAACTGGCGCGCGTTCTGGCCGTGGGGATAGACGCCGGCATCGGTGCCGAAGAGCATCGGCACGCCGGCGCGGAACGCCTTCTGGAAGGTCTGCCGCTGCTTCAGGCCGATCGCCTTTTCCTTGTCCAGGCTCTCCTGCTCGGTGCCGTTGGCGGTGCCGGTCGCCAGGATATAGTCGTCGTTATAGATATCCATGTCGAACCAGGTCTTCTTCTGCGCGGCGAGCCTGATGCCTTCGTCGTCCGCCAGGCTGGCATGCTCGATCGTGTCGATGCCGGCCTGGATCGCGGTGCGGATGCCCTCCGGCCCATGCGCGTGCGCCGCGACCTTCAGGCCCAGCATGTGCGCCTCGTCGGCGATCGCCTTCATCTCGTCGAAGCTCAGCTGCTGCGCCCCGACCGCATCGCCGAGCGAGAACACGCCGCCGGTCGCGCAGATCTTGATCACCCGCGCGCCATATTTGTGCAGCCAGCGGACCTTGGCGCGCGCTTCCTCCGGCGAGTTGATCACCGAAGGTTCCTTGCGGTCGTAGGACGGCGGCAGCATGTTATCGTCGCAGTGGCCGCCGGTCGCGCCGATCGCATAGCCGGCGGGCACGATCCGCGGGCCCGCAATCCAGCCGCCGTCGATCGCCTGCATCAGCCCGACATCATCGAAGTCCGCCGAGCCGACATTGCGCACTGTCGTGAAGCCCGCTTCCAGCGTCTTCCGGGCGTTGGCGACGCCGACCGCCTGCCAGAAGCTGTCGGTGTAGCGCAGCGAGCGGTAGCCGCCGATTTCCGCGAGGCTGGTCAGGTGGACGTGCATGTCGATCAGGCCAGGCAGGATCGTCTTGCCTGGCAGGTCGATCCGCTTCGCCCCCGCCGGCACCGCCCCGCCGCTGGAGACGGAGCTGATCCGCCCGTCGGTGATGACGACGACCGGATTGTCGACCGTCTTGCCGGCCAGCACGTCGACCATCTTCGCGGCCGTCACGACCACCGTGTCGGCCGAGGCCGGCGCCGCGACCAGCGCTGCGCCCAGAAGCAGATTGCGGATCATGTTCCCTCCCGTTCGATCCGGGAGGGTTAGGGACGCCCCGCGCTACGCACAAGCCGTCCCCGAGCCGGACCGGCTCCTATTTCTGCAGCTTCTGGGCCATGTCGAGATGGTGCTCGACCACGGTCGCGGTCTTGCTCGCGAAATCCTTCAGCGGGGCGGAATCGCCACCGGCGGCATAGCCCTTCAGCGCGTCGAGCGCCTTCTGGTGGGCATCGACCTGCTGCGTCACATATTCCTTGTCGAAATCGGCGCCGCTCAGGCCGTCCAGCTTGGTCAGGTTCGCCTGCTGCTCGGCATTCATCATGCCCGACGGCGTCGGCTTGCCGTCAGCCTTCGCCGCGGCCGCCTTGAGGTCGGCCGTCGACTTGGTGTGATCCTTGATCATCTGGGCGGCGAAGCTCTTCACGTCCGCGCTGCTCGCCTTGCCCTGCGCCGCCTTCGCGGCCGCAATCTCATAGGCATCGGTGCCCGACGCCGCGTCGACGAACGCCTGCGCCGTCATCGGCGCCGCCGCGGTCGCGTTCATGTCGTTGGCGATAATCGCGCCGTTCGCGCCGACCTCGTTCGCGGTCGTCATGTTGTCGGCCATGTTGGTTTCGTTGGCGGTGTCGTTCTTCGACCCGCAGGCGGCCAGAGCCATGCTCAGCGCGGCGGCCGTTGAAAGGGCGACGAATTTCCTCATGGGCTCTCTCCTCCAGAGCCGCCGAACGCCGTGACTGTGCCTATGTTCCGAAATCGCGCGGCGAACCGAGCGCGCTCACTCGGTCGTGCCGCCGTCCCAATGATCGTTGTCGTGGTCGCGGTCAGCCTGCGCCTTGTCGCGGTGCACGACCTTGTCCTTGTGCTCGGGCGGCCCGTAGATCGTGTAGAATTTCAGCGGCTCGGACCCGGTGTTCCGCACATTGTGCCGCGCGCCGGCTGGCACGATCACGCCGAAATCATCCGCGACCGGATTGGCCTTGCCGTCGATCAGCACCTCGCCCTTGCCGGTTTCGAAGCGGAAGAACTGGTCGCCGTCGTCATGGACCTCCTCGCCGATCTCCTCGCCCGGCTTCAGCGTCATCACGACCAGCTGCAGATGCTCGCCCGTGTAGAGCACGGTGCGGAACGTCTCATTGTCGAGCGTCGCCCGCTCGATATCGTCGACATATCCCTGTTTCATATGCCCTCCGTTCGGTCTGGGAGCGTAACGGGAGTGTGTGGGGCTGGTTCCCCAAGCTCAAATATGCAGTGCCCGCCCATAGGCTGCCAGCACGCTTTCGTGCATCATCTCGCTGAGCGTCGGGTGCGGGAACACCGTTTCCATCAGCTCGGCTTCGGTCAGCTCGCCGGTCTTTCCGACCGTGTAACCCTGGATCAGCTCGGTCACTTCGGCGCCGATCATGTGCGCGCCCAAAAGCTCGCCGCTCTTCGCGTCGAACACCGTCTTCACGAATCCTTCCGGCTCGCCCAGCGCGATCGCCTTGCCGTTGCCGATGAACGGGAAATTGCCGACCTTGACCTCGTAGCCGGCCTCCTTGGCCTTGGCCTCGGTCAGGCCGACGCTGGCGATCTGCGGGCGGCAATAGGTGCAGCCGGGAATGTTCTTCGGGTCCATCGCGTGCGGGCGCTTGCCGGCGATCGCCTCGGCCGCGATCACGCCTTCGTGGCTCGCCTTGTGCGCCAGCCAGGGCGGCGCGGTCACGTCGCCGATCGCCCAGATGCCGTCGACATTGGTGCGGCACATGCCGTCGGTGACAATGTGGCCGCGATCGGTCTTCACGCCGAGCGTTTCGAGGCCGATATTCTCCGTATTCGGCACGATCCCGATCGCGACGATGACGTGGCTGAACTCGTCGGTGACGGTCTTGCCGTCCTTGCCCTTGACCGACGCCTTGACGCCGTTCGCCCCGACCTCGAGCTTTTCGACGCCCGCGCCGGTCATCGTCTTCATGCCCTGTTTCTTGACGGCCTTCTCGAGGAAAGCGGACACGTCGGCGTCCTCCACGGGCACCAGCCGGTCGAGCATCTCGACGACGGTTACGTCCGCACCCATGTCGCGGTAGAAGCTCGCGAACTCGATCCCGATCGCGCCGGAGCCGACGACCAGCAGCTTGGTCGGCATTTCCGGCGGCGTCATCGCGTGGCGATAGGTCCAGATGCGTTTGCCGTCGGCCTTGGCGAAGGGCAAATCCCGAGCCCGCGCCCCCGTCGCGACGATGATGTTCTTGGCGGAAAGCTCGGTCGTCTTGCCGTCCTTGGTGACGCTGAGCTTGCCTTTCCCGGTCAGCTTGCCGTCGCCCATATGGACGTCGATCTTGTTCTTTTTCATCAGGTGCGTGACGCCCTGATTGAGCTGCTTCGCGACCCCGCGCGAGCGCTTCACCACCGCCTCAAGATCGGCGCTGATCTGGTTAGCGACCAAACCATAGTCCTTGGCGTGCTGCATATAATGGAACACCTCGGCCGAGCGCAGCAGCGCCTTGGTCGGGATGCAGCCCCAGTTGAGGCAGATGCCGCCCAGCAGCTCGCGCTCGACGATCGCGGTCTTAAGGCCCAGCTGGGCGGCCCGGATGGCCGCGACATAGCCGCCGGGCCCGGAGCCGAGGACGATGAGGTCGTAGGTGTCAGGCACGGGATGCTCCTTTTTGCCCCTCTCCCCGAAGGGGAGAGGGAGGGGCCCGTCGCGCAGCGGCGGGAGGGTGAGGGTCTGTCAGCGCTGAACAAATCGCGTCGAACACGGCTTCGCCATTGCCGAGCACGTCATTGTTCCAGAAGCGCAGAACGCGAAATCCGGCCCGTTCGAGAAAGGCGTCTCGCCGCTCGTCATCGCGGTTATCGGCGTGCTGCGATCCATCGGCTTCGATGATCAGCCACGAGCCGAGGCAGACAAAATCGACGATGTACGGCGCGATGATGCGCTGACGCTTGAACTTATATGCCTCCAACCGCCGGTTGCGCAGCATCGACCAGAGTCGCTTTTCGGCTTCGGTCGGGTTGGCGCGCATCCATTTGGCGCGAGCGAGGAGTTCGGCATAGGTCGGATAGGCCATAGGCCCTCACCCTCCCACTCGGCTGCGCCGAGCGGGCCCCTCCCTCTCCCCTCCGGGGAGAGGGGCTAGACGCGCCCCTGCCCATAGCCCCTCTCCCGGCCACGGGAGAGGGAGGGGCCCGCCTTGCGCAGCAAGGTGGGAGGGTGAGGGCACTTTAGGCCACCAGCCCCAGCGGAGCTTCCACCAGTTCCTTGAACACCTTCATCAGCCGGGCCCCGTCAGCCCCGTCGATCGCGCGGTGGTCGAAGCTGCCGGTGGCGCTCATCACGGTCGCGATCTGGAGCGCGTCGTCGATCACGTAGGGCCGTTTCTCGCCCGCGCCGATCGCCATGATCATGCCCTGGGGCGGGTTGATGACGGCGTCGAACTGCTTGATGCCGAACATGCCCATGTTGGAGATGCTGGCGGTGCCGCCCTGATATTCGTGCGGCTGGAGCTTGCCTTCCTTCGCGCGGTTCGCGAGCTCGTGCATCTCGGCCGAGATCGCAGCCACGCCCTTGCTGTCTGCGCCGACGATGATCGGCGTGATCAGCCCGCCGGGGATCGACACCGCGACCGAGATGTCGGCGCGATTGTATTTGATCAGGTTATCCGGCGTGAAGCTGACATTACATTCCGGCACCTGGCGAAGCGCGACGGCGAGCGCCTTGATGAGCAGGTCGTTGACCGACAGCTTGATGCCCCGGCCGGTGAGCGCCGAGTTGAGCTCCGCGCGCAGCTTCAGCAGCGCGTCGAGGCGGATATCGACCGTCAGGTAGATATGCGGGATCGTCGACTTCGCCTCGGTCAGGCGGCGCGCGATCGTCTTGCGCATGTTGGAAAGCTTGACCGCCTCGTGCGGGATTTCGGTGGCGAACGGCGCGAGCGGTGCACTTGGAGCAGGCGCGGGCGCGGCGGCGGGAGCCGGAGCTGCGGCAACCGCTTTCGGCGCGGCGCCAGGCTGCGCGCCCTCGATATCCGCCTTGACGATCCGTCCGCCAGGTCCGGAGCCCTGCAGCGCGCCAAGATCGACACCTTTCGCTTCGGCGAGGCGGCGGGCGAGGGGCGAGGCTTTGACGCGGGCTTCCTGCCCCTCTCCCGCTTTCCCGGGAGAGGGAGAGCCCCGATCGGCGCCAGCCGATTGGAAGGGTGAGGGACTTGGCGCGGAACTGCCCTCACCCTGGCCGGCTTTGCCGGCCTGTCCCTCTCCCGCCTTCGCGGGAGAGGGGCTGGGAGCCGGCGCAGGCGTCGCTGCGGAGGCATCCTCGCCTTCGCCCGCAATCAGCGCGATCACTGTGCCGACCTTTACGCCGTCGGTCCCTTCGGGCACGACGATCTTCGCGATCGTGCCTTCGTCCACCGCTTCGAATTCCATCGTCGCCTTGTCGGTCTCGATCTCGGCGAGAATGTCGCCGGACTTCACCGCATCGCCTTCTTTGACCAGCCATTTGGCGAGCGTGCCTTCCTCCATCGTCGGCGAGAGGGCCGGCATCTTCAGCTCGATCGGCATGGTGTTCCTCTTGGGTAATGCTTGTGCGTTCGGGCTTCCCCTTCGGCCAAGGCTCCGGACCGGTCAAGATATTGCGCTCGCGCACCGCTTGCCCCATTTTCGCGCGAAACGGGGGCACGGGGCACGCGCATGCGCACCTATCTGACTGTGATCGACGACACCGAGGAAGCCGAGGTCGCGCTGCGCTTCGCCGCGCGGCGCGCGGCAAAGACCGGCGGCACCGTGCTTGTGCTGGCGCTGATCGAGCCGGCCGAGTTTGTCGCCTGGGGCGGCGTGCAGGCGACGATGGAGGACGAGGCGCGCCAGCGCGCGGAGGGGCTGGTCGCCAGCGTCTCGGGCTCCCTGTTCGACGAGGCGGGCATCCGCCCGTCGATCCTGGTCCGCCAGGGCGACCCCGTCCACGTCGTCCGCGAATTACTGGCGGAAAATGACGGCGTCGCGGCGCTGGTGCTGGGCGCGTGCGCGACCGGCTCGCCGGGCCCGCTGGTGTCCCATTTCGCCGGTGCCGATGCCGGCAAGCTGCCCTGTCCGGTGATGATCATCCCCGGCAGCCTCTCGCGCGAAGAGGTGGACCGGCTATCCTGATCGTCACCCCGGGCTTGACCCGGGGTCTACCTGCCTTCCGCAGAACCAAGGTAGAAGGTGGGTCCCGGCTCAAGGCCGGGATGACGGCTATGCAATCCGCGGCGCCAGCAGCTTCACCAGCATCTCGCAGCCGGCGGCATCGCCGGCGTCGAAGCGGCCCGCATGGGGGCTGTCGAGGTCGAGGACGCCGATCAGCCGCCCCTGCTCGACGATCGGGACGACCAGCTCGGATGCCGAGGCGGAGTCGCAGGCGATGTGGCCCGCAAAGGCGTTCACATCTGCGACCAATTGGGTTTCGCGCGTTTCCGCCGCGGTGCCGCACACGCCCTTCCCCATCGCGATGCGGATGCAGGCCGTCTTGCCCTGGAACGGCCCCAGCACCAGCTCGCCGTCGATCAGCCGGTAGAAGCCGGCCCAGTTCAGGTCGGGCAGGTACTCGAACAACAAGGCCGCCGCGTTCGCCATGTTGGCGATCGGGTCCGGCTCGTCCGCCGTCAGCGCGTCAAGCGCGGCGAGCAGATCGTTGTAGAGCTCGGTCTTGCTCGTGCTTTGAATGTGAAAGTGGAACAAGGAAACACCGTTCGGCCTGAGCTTGTCGAAGGCCTGCCTTTCTTACCGCATTGACCTAAGAAGAAGGGAGGGCTTCGACAAGCTCAGCTCGAACGGAGGTCAGTCCAGCCGCACCTTCCCTCGCCCCGCCTTCACCGCGCTGCGTTCCTTCTTCGCGTCCACACGCTTCGCCTTCGCGGCCTTGCTCGGCTTCGTCGCCTTGCGCTTGCGGGGCGAGAGATGCGCTCTCCCGACCAGTTCCGCCAGCCGGTCGCGGGCTTCGGCGCGATTGGCATCCTGGGTGCGGTGCGCACGGGCAGTGACGACGATCTCGCCTTCCTTGGTCCAGCGGCTGCCGGCGAGGCTCTTCAGCCGGGTATAGACGTCCGGGCGCAGGCGCAGCGCGAACACGTCCAGCCGCAGCTGCACTGCGCTCGCGACCTTATTGACGTTCTGCCCGCCTGGCCCGGTGGCAGCAAGAAAGCGCTCCTCCAGCGCATCTTCGGGCAGCGGCGGCCATTCGACCTTAGCCATGCGCGAACGCCCCGAACCGTTCGGGCAGCGGTGCCTCCACGTCGATCGCGGGCTTGTTGTGGCGCGGCACGACGATCCGCATGGCGTGGAGCAGCATCGATGGGCCGCCTCGCCCATAGGTCGGATCACCGACGATCGGCAGCCCGAGGCCGCTCGCGGCGTGCACGCGAAGCTGGTGCGTGCGGCCGGTCTGCGGCTCGAAGCGCACCAGCGCGCGGCCGTCCTTCACGTCCAGCACGCTCCAGCGCGTGACGGCCGGCTTGCCTTTCTTCGCCGGAATGATCCGCCAGCCCTGAGCGGCGGTGCTGACCTTGGACAGTGCCAGCTCGATCAAGCCTTCTTCCGCCCCGGGCACACCCTCCAGCACCGCGAGATAGGTCTTCTTCACATCTCCATTCGCGAAAGCGGCGGAGAAGCGCCGGTGCGCGCCATGGTTGCGGGCGAGCAGCAGGCAGCCGCTGGTATCGCGGTCGAGCCGGTGGACGATGCCTGGCGGCCGCGCGAAGCCGAAGCGCAGATCGTCGACCATGTCGGCGAGCGCCGGCGTGCCGTCCTTGGGCCGATCGACCGGCAGGCCCGCAGGCTTGTCGATCACCAGCGCCTCGGCATCGATGAAAAGGGTGTTAACCACGACACAGCGCCTAGCGGCGAATCGGTCCATTGAACATGCACCGCGATCGGAATGGGCCGACTCGCGGGAGCTAGCCGGAGACGGCCGATGTTCTGGACCGCCGATTATGCGAAGCGCCGCCGCCTGGTTCGCTTGCTGCGCACCAATCCGCCGCTCCTGAGTTGGTGCCTGCGCCGCTACCGCCGGTTCCTGCCGGATCCGGACGGCAGCGCGCAGATCAATCCCGCCTAGCCAAACAGTTTGCCTGCGGTCTCGGCCACCCGTCGGCCGAGATAGCGGGCGCCGCCCAGATCGGCTTCGCTCGGCTGACGCTCCCCGCGGCCGCCGGCGACCGTGGTCGCGCCGTAGGGGGCTCCGCCGACGACCTCGTCATGGCCCATCTGGGCGGCATAACCATAGTCGAGTCCCACCACCGTCAGCCCGAAGTGCAGCAGGTTGGTGATGATCGAGAACAGGGTCGTCTCATTGCCGCCATGCTGCGTCGCCGACGAGGCAAAAGCGGCGCCAACCTTGCCGTTCAGCGCGCCCGACGCCCACAGACCGCCGGCCTGGTCGAGGAACATCGCCATCGGGCCGCTCATCCGGCCGAAGCGCGTGCCGGTGCCGACCACGATCGCGTCATAGTTGGCAAGCTCGGCAACATCGAGCGTCGGCGCGTCCGGCCGCGCGGCCTGGACGCCGGGAAGATCGGGCACGCGGCGGACATCGACCTCCGCGCCGGCCTCCCGCGCGCCTTCGGCGACCGCATCCGCCATCTGCGCGATGTGGCCGAAGGTGGAGTAGTAGAGGACTAGAACCTTGGACATTTCTTTTCTCCTTATTCGCTGTCGACCATCACCAGCTCCGCATCCTCGCGGGCCGTGATGCGGATGGTGTCGCCGCCGGTCAGCGCGGCGCCGTCGCGGGCCTTGAGTGCGGTGCCATCGACATCGACCGCGCCGGTCGCCGGCACCAGATAGGCGTGGCGGCCCTGGCCGAGATCATAGTCCAGGCTCTCGCCGGCCTTCAGCGTCGCGCCGAGCACGCGGGCATCGGCGCGGATCGGCAGGGCGCCGGCTTCGATCTCATCGGCAAAGCCGCTGGCGAGCGTCACGAACCTGCCTGACCGATCGCCCTTCGGGAACGGCTTTGCGCCCCAGCTGGGGGCGCCGCCCGGCCGCTTCGGCTCGATCCAGATCTGGAACAGGGTCGTCGTCTCGGGCTCCAGATTATATTCGGCGTGGCGGACGCCGGTGCCGGCACTCATCACCTGCACGTCACCCGCAGCGGTGCGGCCGGTATTGCCCATCGAGTCCTGGTGCGTGATCGCGCCCTGGCGGACATAGGTGATGATCTCCATGTCGCGGTGCGGATGCGGCGGGAAGCCGCTGTTCGCGGCGATCTCGTCGTCGTTCCAGACGCGCAGGGCACCCCAGCCCATCCGCCTCGGATCGTAATAATTGGCGAAGGAAAAATGGTGGCGGGCGTTCAGCCAGCCGTGATCGGCATGGCCGAGGCTTTCGAACGAACGTTTCTCAATCATGGTCAGTCTCCCGACTTGCTTGCAATCGAGATAGGGCGCAGGATCGAATCAGAAAGAGAAACGTCGGAAACTCATCGTTTCGGAATATGCGCCTACCTGATTTCGAAGCCTGGGCGATCTTCGCCGCCGTGGTCGAGCATCGCTCGTTCAGCGCTGCCGCGCGGGCGCTCGGCCTGTCCAAGGCCACGGTGTCCAAGGCCGTCACCCGGCTCGAAGCGCATCTGGGCGCCAGTCTGTTCCATCGGACCTCGCGCGCCCTGACGCTGACGGAGACCGGGCGGTCGCTGGCGCCCCGCGCCCGCCGCATTCTCGACGAAGCCGTCTGCGCGGAGGAGGAAGCGAGCGACGCCGCCAGCGCACCCAAGGGCCTGGTCCGGCTCGCCGCGCCGATGACGTTCGGGCTGGAGCGCGTCGCGCCGGCGATCGCCGAATTCCTGGGCGACAATCCCGGGATCACGATCGATCTCTGCCTCGACGATCGCAGGATCGACCTGGTCGAGCAGGGAGTCGACGTGGCGCTGCGGATCGCGCAGCTCCCCGACAGCTCGCTGCGCGCCCGCCGGCTGATGCCGATCCGCGCCCATGTCGTCGCGAGCGCGGCCTATTTCGGCGCCCATGGCCGGCCTTCCCATCCCGCCGAGCTCGCCGAACATCGCTGCCTCTGGTACGCGAACAGCGAGGTGTGGCGCTTCACCGGGCCCGGCGGCGAGCAGGTCTCGGTCAAGCCCGAAGGTCCGCTGCGGTCGAGCAGCGGCGAGGCGATGCTGCCGGCGCTTCGGGCCGGGCTCGGCATCACCGTTCTGCCCGACTTCATCGTTGCGGCCGATCTTGAGGAGCGCAGGCTGGAGGCGGTCCTGGCCGAATGGTCGCCGCCGCCGATCGCGCTGCACCTGGTCACGCCGCCCAATCCGCTCCGCCCGGCGCGCGTCGAGGCGCTGATCCGCTTCCTTGTCGAGCATTTCTCCGGCAAGTCCGCCCGATGATCGAAGCGATTCCCGCCGCCACGCTCGTCCTGTTCCGCGACCGCGGCGGCACCGCGCCGGAGCTGCTGATCACCCAGCGCGCGGCGGGCATGGCGTTCGCCGGCGGCGCGCTTGTCTTCCCCGGCGGCCGCATCGACCCGGAGGACGAGGTCCGCGCCGCGCGGCACCCGGAGCTGCCGCGAGAGGATGCGGCCGCGCGAATCGCGGCACTGCGCGAGACGGTCGAGGAAGTCGGCTTCGATTTTGGCCTCGACATCCACAACCTGACGCCGTTCGCGCGCTGGCTGCCCAAGCACCGCCAGGCCCGCAATTTCGACACGCGCTTCTACATCGCGGCCGTGTCCGCCGATGCGCCCGAACCGAAGGTGGACGGAGGCGAGACCGTCCGCGCTTTCTGGTCGAGCGCGAGCGACGTGCTCGCCATGTGCGATCGCGGCGAAGCGGACATCATCTTCCCGACCCGCCGCAACCTCGAACGACTCGCCCAGTTCGGCAGCTTCGACGAAGCGGTGGCGCACGCCCTCGCCCATCCGATCGTCCCGATCACGCCGTTTCACGAAGAGCGCGAGGACGGACCCTGGCTCTGCATCCCGGACGGCCTCGGCTATCCGGTGACGGCGGAGAAATGGACGAGCGTGATCCGGGGATAGTAGCTCGTCATCCCGGGCCTGAGCCGGGACTCACCGTCTACCCTCGCCGGAAGAAGCTAGCCCCGGATCAAGCCCGGGATGACGGAGAAGGTGATGCGAATAGCTGGCCGGTTATGGCGCGCGACGATCTTCGCCCTCGTCCTGATCGCGCTGATCTGCTGGTATTTGGTCTGGACCCGCGCCCACCCGCAGGACTCGCCCTTCACCGCGCTCGACCTGACCCAGCCCATCGGCATGTTCACCGGCCGCAAGATCGCCGGCCTGCGGGAAGACACGCGCGAGTGCGAGACTTTGCTGTTCCGCGCCGGCATCCGCTACCGCACGCTGCCGCCCGCCGGAACCGGGCAATGCGCCTATGACGACGCGGTGCGGCTGACCAGAGGCGGTGCGCTGTCGGCCGGCTTCCGGCCGGAACGGCTGGACGTCTCCTGCGCCGTCGCTGCCGGCCTTGCGGTGTGGGAGCGGCAGGTCGTCCAGCCCGCCGCCGAGCGCTTCCTCGGTACGCGCGTGACGACGGTCGAGCATTACGGCAGCTATTCGTGCCGGCGCATGTACGGCCGCGCGACCGGCGACTGGAGCGAGCACGCCCGCGCCAATGCGCTCGACGTGGCTGGCTTCCGCCTCAGCGACGGCCGTCGCGTCACCGTCGTCGCCGACTGGAACGAAGGCACGCTCAAGGAACAGCAGTTCCTGCGCGAAGTCCGCGACGGCGCGTGCAAGGTTTTCGCCACGGTGCTGGGCCCGGGCTACAACGCCGCGCATCGGGATCACCTGCACCTGGACCAGGCAGCGCGCGGCGAGCTGGGCTGGCGGGCGTGCAGGTGACCAACCCCCTCTCCCGCTTGCGGGAGAGGGGCTGGTTCAGAACCCGATGTCGTCCAAGCTCAGCAGCGTCGCGTTGCCGCCGGAGCTGGTGGTGTCGGTGCTCGTCACCCGCTCAGCGCAGAAGCGCGGCAGATAATGCGGGCCGCCGGCCTTGGGGCCGGTGCCGCTGAACCCTTCGCCGCCGAACGGCTGCGAACCCACGATCGCACCGATCATCGAGCGATTGACGTAGAGGTTCCCCACCCGCGCCAGCGCCTCGACCGTCTCGGCCGATCGCGCGATACGGCTGTGCAGGCCCATCGTCAGGCCGAAGCCCTTGGCGTTGACGTGATCGATCGTGCGCTCCAGCTCGCCCGCCTTCCACGTCGCGACGTGGAGCAGCGGCCCGAACCATTCGCGGTTCAGGTCGTCCATGCTGCGCAGCCGGATCGCGGTCGGGGGCACGAAATTGCCTTCCGCCGGCACGTCGATCGTCTTGATCCAGCTGTTCCGCGTCGCCTCGCGCCGGCCCATCAGATTGTCATAGGCCTGGCGGTCGATCACCGGCCCGACATCTGTGGCGGGATCGGCGGGATCGCCGACGATCAGCGTGTCCATCGCGCCCGACAGCATCTCGAGCGTCGACTCGGCAATCTCTTCCTGCAGCAGCAGCAGCCTGAGCGCCGAGCAGCGCTGGCCGGCGGAGCGGAAGCTGGAGGTGACGACGTCCTGCACCACCTGCTCGGCCAGTGCGGTCGAATCGACGATCATCGCGTTGACGCCGCCGGTCTCGGCGATCAGCGGCACCAGCGGCCGGTCCTCGTTCGCCAGCAACTCCCGCGCGATCTTGCGCGCGGTGGCGGTCGATCCGGTGAAGGCGACGCCGGCGACGCGCGGATCGGCGACCAGGGCGGCACCGACTTCGGGCCCGCCCGGCGCCAGGATCAGCACGTCCTCCGGAATGCCGGCCTGATGCGCCAGCTCGACCGCGCGCGCGGCGATGCGCGGCGTCTGCGGCGCGGGCTTGGCGACAACGGCATTGCCGGCGACCAGCGCCGCGACCGTCTGGCCCAGAAAGATCGCGAGCGGGAAATTCCATGGCGCGATCGTCGCCCACACGCCGCGCCCTTCGTGGCGCAGCACGTTGCGTTCGCCGGTCGGCCCCGGCAGCTCGATCGGCACCAGATGCGCGCGCGCCTGGTCAGCATAATAGCGGCAGAAATCGACGGCCTCACGCACTTCGGCGAGCGCGTCGGGAATGGTCTTGCGTGCTTCATGCACGCAGATCGCCATCAGCTCGGTGCGGTGCTGTTCCAGCAGGTCCGCGAGCCGCTCAAGGCAGGCGGCGCGCTCGTGCACCGGTCGCGCGGTCCAGTCGGGATAGGCTTGTTGTGCCCTCGCCACCATCTCGCTCGGTGTGCTCCGGCGAAGGCCGGAGCCCTGTTCCGCACCGCTCGGGCCTTTGCCGGAGCAATCGGAGATCGCCTTTGCCACGGCCGCCAGCGTGTCTTTGTCCTGAAGATCAATCCCCTCGCTGTTCCGCCGTTCCGGCGCGAACAGGTCGCGCGGCAGCGGGATGCTCGGGTGCCGTTCTCCGCCAACCTTCGCGATCTTCTCGACGGGGTCGGCGAGCAATTCCTCGTCGGTCAGCCGCTCGTCGGCAAGCTGGTGGACGAAGCTGGAATTGGCGCCATTCTCCAGCAGCCGCCGGACCAGATAGGCGAGCAGGTCGCGGTGTCCGCCGACCGGCGCGTAGATGCGGCAGTGATAGCCTTCCTCGCGCACCAGCCTCTCGTACAGCCCCTCGCCCATGCCGTGCAGCCGCTGGAACTCGAAGTCGCGGGACTTGCCCGCCCATTCGACGATCGTGGCGACGGTCAGCGCATTGTGGCTCGCAAAGGCCGGCGCGATGCCCTTGGCCGCCAGCATGTCCTTCGCACAGGCGAGATAGGAGACGTCGGTCGCCGCTTTGCGCGTGAACAGCGGGTAGTCAGACAGGCCCGCTTCCTGCGTGCGCTTGATCTCGCTGTCCCAATAGGCGCCCTTGACGAGGCGGACGTTCATTCGCCGTCCGGTCTCCTGCCCCAGCGCGTCGGCCCAGCCGATAACCGCGCGGCAACGCTTGCCATAGGCCTGGACCGCCATGCCATAGCCGTCCCAGCCCTTCAGCGCCGGCAGCCGCCCGACCGTCTCGATGATCTGGAGGCTCATTTCGAGCCGCTCCGATTCCTCCGCATCGACGGTCAGCGCGATGCCCTTCTGCGCCGCCTCGATGCAGAGCGCCTCCAGCATCTCGGTCAGCGCGGGAACGCAGCGCTCCCATTGCGGCACTTCGTAGCGCGGGTGCAGGGCCGACAGCTTGACCGAGACCGAATGGCCGGCCGCCGGATCGGACCCGACCGCCTCGATGGCCCGCCGATAGGCGTCGAAATAGCGCTGGCCGTCGGGGAATGTGCGCGCCGCCTCGCCCAGCATGTCAAAGCTGGCGGTGAAGCCCCGATTTTCCGGCTTCTTCATCCGGCGCATCGCTTCGTCGATGGTGCGGCCCATCACGAAGACTTCGCCCATCATCTTCATTGCCGCGCCGACCGCCTGGCGGACGAACGGCTCGCCGGCGCGCGCGATCAGGCGGCGCAGCACCCCGCCCTGCCCGCCGTCGCTGACCAGCGCCTTGCCGATCACCAGCCCCCAGGTCGCGGTGTTGACCAGCTTGGACGAGCTCTTGCCCTTGTGCGCGCTCCAGTCCGCATCGCCGAATTTGTCCGCGATCAGCTGGTCGGCGGTCTCCGGATCGGGGACGCGCAGGAACGCCTCGGCCAGCGACAGCAGCGCCACGCCTTCCGACGAGTTCAGCCGGTATTGCTGCAGGAACTGGTTCACCCACCCGCTCGATTGCGCGGCGCGCAGATCGGCGAGCAGCCCCAGCGCTACCTGAACGGCGCCCTCGCGCTCGGCGGGGGTGAGTCGTGCATGCGCCAGCAGCGGCTTCAGCACTTCGGGCTCGGGCGCGCGGTGCAGCCGCTTCAGTTCGGCGTGAAAGGATGACGTTGCGGAATCCATGGCTCTTGGTCCCGCCCTTGCCGGGCGCTTGATTTCAGGGGATTGAGCGGCGCCTATGCGACAGATTGCAGGGTGAAGGAAGAGCATGGCGAAAACAGTCAGCATCGACGAATATCGGGGCCTGATCGGGCAGCATCTGGGCACGTCAGAATGGGTGACGGTCGACCAGGCGATGATCGACAAATTCGCCGACGCGACCGGCGATCATCAGTTCATCCATGTCGATATCGAGAAGGCGAAGCTGACGCCGTTCGGCGGCACGATCGCGCACGGATTCCTGACCTTGTCGCTGCTGCCGCTGCTGAACCAGCTGACCGATATGCCGCGGGTCGGCGGCATCAAGATGGGCGTGAACTACGGCAGCAACCGCCTGCGCTTCCTCGCTCCCGTCCGCGCCGGCAAGCGCGTGCGCGGCCATTTCAAGCTGCTGGAGTTCGATGAGAAGCGGCCCGGCCAGTGCCAGCAGACCACCGAAGTCACGGTCGAGATCGAAGGCGAGGACAAGCCGGCGCTGATCGCCGAGTGGATCGGGCAGTTCTTCGTCTGAACGTCCCGTTGCGGGACGTTTGCATGGAATAACGCCGAATTCCACGACCTTGTCCAACTTTACCGATACGGCCCGGCAACGTACCGCTATGCCCGCCCTGCCCAACCGGCTCGGAAGGGCCAACAAACCGAAGGGGTGTGAGTATGCTTTTCAGAACCTTTGCGCTTGCCGCTGCCGTCGCCGTGGCGATGCCTGCCTCGGCGGCTGTGGTCGGCGATTTCCGGCTTGACGGTTCGCTTGCGAACCAGGCCGGCGGCGCGCTGACGCTCGCCGGCAACGGCGCCACGCTCGGCGCGACCGGCCTCAGCTTTGCCGCGAATCACGGGCCGACCATTTCCGGCTTTGCGAGCCCCGCCGACTATTCGATCGAGTTCAGCTTCCGGTTCGACACGACCAGCGGGTATCGCAAGCTCGCCGATTTCTTGAACCGCGGCAGCGACACCGGCCTCTATGTCCACGACGGCCGGCTCGCCTTCTACAACGTCACCGAATCGGCCAGCGTGGCCTTTGCCGCGAACCAGCTGGCGACCGTCGTGTTCACGCGCGCTGCGGACGGTACATCGGCCGGTTATGTGAACGGGAACAAGCTGATCGGCTTCACCAGCCCGTCGCTGACCGCGCTGCAGAGCGACCTTTTCCTGTTCCGCGACGATGCGGTGAACGGCGGCGAGGCGTCTGCCGGATTCGTCGACTATATCCGCATCTACGACACTGCGCTCAGCGCCACCGAGGTCGCGGCGCTCACGCCGCCCGGCGCCGCGCCGGTGCCGGAGCCGGCCACCTGGGCGATGATGATCGCCGGGTTCGGCCTGGCGGGCGCGGCTGCCCGTCGGCGCCGCACGGCTCGCGTCCTCGCCTGACCGGTCCGAGCCGTTCGAACACCGGAAGGGGGAGCCGTCGCGCTCCCCCTTTTCCGTAGCGCATTTGGCAGCCGCCCGGACCTCGCGTAAGCGCCGACTCGAAGCATCACAGCCGAGGTCAGACCATGCGCGACGCAGTCATCGTTTCCACCGCCCGCACGCCGATCGGCCGTGCCTATCGCGGGGCGTTCAACAACCTGCCGAGCCAGAGCCTGGCGGCGCATTCGATCCGCGCCGCGGTCGAGCGGGCCAAGATCGATCCCGCCGAGGTGCAGGACGTGGTGTTCGGCGCCGCGCTGCAGCAGGGCCACCAGGCCGGCAACATCGCGCGCCAGGCGCTGCTGCGCGCCGGTCTTCCCGTCACCGTCGCCGGCATGTCGGTGGACCGCCAGTGCGCGTCGGGCCTGATGGCGATCGCGACCGCGGCGAAGGAAATCATCGTCGACAACATGGACGTGGCGATCGGCGGCGGCGTCGAGAGCATCAGCCTTGTCCAGACGCCGCAGATGCGCGTCGGCCCCGATCCCGAGCTGCTCGCGATGCACAAGGACATCTACATGCCGATGCTGCAGACGGCCGAGGTCGTCGCCAAGCGCTACGGCATCAGCCGCGACGCGCAGGACGAATATGCCCTCCAGTCGCAGCAGCGCACCGCAGCGGCCCAGGCGGCAGGCAAGTTCGACGACGAGATCGTGCCCGTCGCCGCGACGATGGCCGTCACCAACAAGGAGACGAAGGAAATCTCCTACAAGGAAGTGACGCTCGCCAAGGACGAGGGCAACCGGCCGGAAACGACGCTGGAGGGCCTGAAGTCGCTGCAGCCTGTGTTGGGGCCGGACCTCAACATCACCGCCGGCAACGCGTCGCAGCTCTCCGACGGTTCCTCGGCCTCGGTGCTGATGGAAGCGAAGCTGGCCGAGAAGCGCGGGCTTACGCCGCTCGGCCGCTATGTCGGCATGGCGGTCGCCGGCACCGAACCCGACGAGATGGGGATCGGCCCGGTCTTCGCGATCCCGAAGCTGCTCGAGCGCTTCAACCTGAAGATGGACGATATCGGCCTCTGGGAACTGAACGAGGCTTTCGCCGTCCAGGTTCTTTATTGCCGCGACAAACTCGGCATCCCCAACGAGCTCCTCAACGTGAACGGCGGCGCGATCTCGATCGGCCATCCCTATGGAATGTCGGGCGCGCGCATGACGGGCCATGCGCTGATCGAAGGCAAGCGCCGCGGCGCGAAGTACGTCGTCGTCACGATGTGCGTCGGCGGCGGCATGGGCGCGGCCGGGCTGTTCGAGGTTCTGTAGCCGCCAGTGCCTTCCCGCGGGGCGGTCGCGCAGCAAGGATGCATCCCTTGCCGTGATCCCGGCTCGACAAGCGGCCCGATCCGCGCCAGCTATCGCTGCGGGGAGGCACGATGATGATCCTGACCACGCTTGCAGCTGCGGCCGGCTTCGATCCGGAAGCGGCGACCCAGGCCTATCTGGCCACGCTGAACGGCGCCGCGCGCGCCAAATCGGACGCCTATTTCGAGGGCGGCTATTGGCTGCTGCTGTGGGGCGCCGTGGTGACGGTGCTGGTCGCGTGGATCGAGCTGCGCTTCGGCTGGTCCGCCAAGTGGAGCGCCTGGGCAGGGCACGTGACGCAGCGCCGCTGGCTGCGGCCGGCGCTGTATGCGCTGCCCTTCGTCCTCGTGACCGCGCTGCTGACCCTGCCCTGGTCGATCTACACCGATTTCGTCCGCGAGCATCAATATGGATTGTCGAACCAGAGCTTTGCCGAATGGAGCGGCGATCAGCTGAAGGGGCTGCTGATCCAGCTGATCATCTTCCCGTTGCTGCTGATGGCGATTTTCGCGGTGATCCGCCGCAGCCCGGCGCGCTGGTGGCTGTGGGCGACGCTGATCGTGTCGGCCTTCACGATGGTGGGGGCGGTGATCGCACCGGTCTTCATCACGCCCCTGTTCAACACCAACAAGCCGATGGCGGCCGGCCCGCTTCGTGACCAGATCCTGGGCATGGCACACGCGAACCATATCCCGGCCGAGAACGTCTATGTGTTCGACGCGTCGAAACAGACCAAGCGCATTTCCGCCAATGTCTCGGGCCTGGGGCCGACGATCCGCATCAGCCTCAACGACAATCTGCTGAACCGCACCTCGCCGGCCGAGGTGAAGGCGGTGATGGGGCATGAGATGGGCCATTACGTGCTCGGCCATGTGTGGCGGAACCTGATCGCGTTCACGGCCGTGTTCCTGCTGTTGTTCGTGCTGCTGTGGTGGAGCGCGCCGCGCTTCCTCTCTCGCTATGGCGCGCGCTGGGGCGTGACGAAGGTCGCCGACCCCGCCTCGCTGCCCTTGCTGATGGCGATCGCGTCGGTGCTGTTCCTGCTGATGACGCCGGTTCTGAACACGATCGTCCGCACCGACGAGGCCGAGGCGGACGCGTTCGGGCTCGACGCCGCGCGTGAGCCGGACGGCTTTGCGGCGGTGTCGATGAAGCTCAGCGAGTATCGCAAGATCTCACCGGGCCCGATCGAGGAATTCGTCTTCTTCGACCACCCCTCGGGCGAGAACCGGGTGCGCCGCGCGATGCAGTGGAAGGCAAAGCATCTGAACGACGCGCCTTGAGCAGGCTGGTCCTGTTCGGCCCCGGTTATACCGGAGAGCGGCTGGCGCGCGCGGTCGAGGCGCGCGGCTGGACGGTTGCGCGCATCGACCGGGCCGGGATGGATCAAGCCGGGCGCGTGCTCGCCGCCGCGACCCACCTTTTGTCCACAATCCCCCCGGACGATGCGGCCGACCCGGTGCTCCGTCGCTACCGTGCCGGACTGCCGCCCTGGATCGGCTATCTCTCCTCCACCGGCGTCTATGCCGACACCGGCGGTGCCTGGGTCGACGAGAGCGCTGCGGTCGGCCTCGGTCGCCGCACCGCCCGCGCCGCGGCGGATCGCGACTGGCTGAGTCTCGGAGCGCACGTCTTCCGCCTGCCCGGCATCTACGGCCCAGGCCGCTCGCCGCTCGAACGGGTCGCGGCCGGCACCGCCTACCGCGTCCACCTGCCGGGCCAGGTCTTCAGCCGCATCCATGTCGACGACATCGTCTCGGCGGTGATCGCCGCGTTCGACGCGCCGCCGGGCGCCTACAATATCGCCGACGATCAGCCTGCCCCGCAGGACGAGGTCATGGCCTATGCCGCGCGGCTGCTCGGCGCGCCCTTGCCGCCCGTCGTTCCGCTGGACAGCCTGCCGCCGGCGGCACGCGCCTTCTATGCCGAGAACCGCCGCGTCGCGAACGGCCGCGCGAAGCGGCTGCTCGGCTGGCGGCCGCTCTATTCCAGCTACCGCGATGGCCTGCGCGCGCTGAGTGCGACGATCAGCCCGGCCAGCGTCAGCGCGCCGCCCAGCGCTGCCGTCACCGACCAGCGATAGCCCTCGAACGCGGTCGAAAAGCCCATCGCCAGGATCGGAATCAGCACGCTGGAATAGGCGGCGCGCGCGGCACCGATCTCACGGATGATCCGGTAGTAAAGCAGGAACGACAGCGCGGACGCGGCCAGCCCCAGATACAGCACGCCGGCCAGGTAGCCGGGCCTTGTGTCGATCACCGGCGGCCCCGATGTCGCCCAGGCGATCGCGCCGTCGGCAACCGTGCCCACGACCATGCTCCACGCCACCAAAGCGGCGACCGGCAGGGCGCGCGCCCGCTCGGCCCCCTGGACGACGTTGGCGATCGAAGCCGACAGCACTGCGAGGAGGGTCAGGCCGATGCCCCGGAACACCGCGCCGTTGTCGGCCCCATCGAGCCGCAGCTCATGCGCGAACAGCAGCGCGATACCGAGCAGCGCGACCAGCGATCCGATCGCGAACGGGCGGGATAGGCCCTGCTTCAGGAAGATGCGCGCCAGCACGGCGTTCGGAACCAGCAGCAGCGCGAACACCACCGCGACCAGGCCCGAGGTCACATAATGCTCGGCGCGATAGACAAGGTTGAAGTTCAGCACGAACTGGGTGACGCCGACCAGCAGCACCAGGCCCCAATCCGCGCGCGCGATGCGAAGCGGGGTCCGCGTGACCACCGCATAAAGGATCATCGCGACGCTGGCGGTCAGGAAGCGGTATGTGACCGACCAGCTGGGCGGCACCACGCCCAATTGGTCGCGGATCACCAGCCAGGTCGAGCCCCAAATCAGCGTGATGACCGCGAACGGCACCAGCACGTGCGCGCGCACGCGCCGGGGCAGCGGCGCCTCACTCACAGTGCTGCGATCGCCTCGGCCAGCGGACGAATCGCCGTCTCGTCCTGGTCCCAGCTGATCACGAGCCGCGCGGCGCCGGGGCCCCAATCGTAGAAATCGAAGCCGAGCGCGCGCAGCCTGGCTGCCTCGTCGGCAGTCACGCGCAGGAAGACTTCGTTCGCCTCGACGGGGTGGATCAGCCGGCCCCCGGCCGCCTGAGCGAGCAGCGCGGCGCCGCGATTGGCCGCGCTGGCATTGTCCAGCCAGAGCTCGTCCTTCAGCATCGCCAGAATCTGGGCGGCAAGAAAGCGGCCCTTGGAGAACAGATGCCCCGCCCGCTTGCGGCGATACAGCGTCGCTTCGGCGAGCTCGGGCTTGAAGAAGATCAGCGCCTCGGCGTTCATCCCGCCATTCTTGACGAAGCCGAAGCTGAGCGCATCGACGCCGCCGCGCCAGGTGAGATCGGCGGGCGAGCAGCCGAGGTGCGCGACCGCGTTCGCAAAGCGGGCGCCGTCCATGTGGAAGCCGAGGCCGCGCCGCTTCGCCACCTCCCCCAGCGCTGCCACTTCGTCCGGCGTATAGGCGCGGCCATATTCGGTCGCGTTGGTGATCGACAACGCACGCGGCTGGACCTGGTGCACATCGGGGCGGATGCCGGCGCATACCGCTTCGACCGCCGCCGGGGACAGCTTGGCGCCCTCGCCGTCGCTCAGCAGCAGCTTTGCGCCGTGCGTGAAGAATTCGGGGGCGCCGCATTCGTCCACACTGATGTGCGCCTCGCGATGGCAGATGACGCCGCCAAAGGGTGGACACAGGGCCGCCAGCGCCAGCGAATTCGCCGCGGTGCCGGTTGCGATCCACAACGACCGCACCTTCGTCTCGAACAGATCCGAAAAGGCGCCGTCCAGCTGCTTCGACCAGGCATCGCCGTCATAGGCGGTGTCGAGCCTGTTGGCAGCGGCAAGGGCCTCCAGCACCGCGGGATGCGCGGCGGCTGCGTTGTCGGAAAAGAAGCGCATGATCGCGCCCTTGAAGCGCTTCGCGCGCCTGGTCAACGCCGCGCCGCGCACCCGAGGATGCGCACTGCCGGACGCGGCGAAAAAAGTTAACGGCCGGCGTGAACCGTTTCCGTTATGATCCGTTCTGTCCCACGCGTGACGGCTTGCGAAGGGCCGCGCGGAATTGGTCGCAAAAGGGAGTCGCGCACATGACGAAGTTGCTTCTGGCTGCCGTGGCAGCCGCGGCGCTGGCCGCTCCGGCTGGCGCGGCCGTCATGACCCTGTCGGGCGTCACCAGCAACGGGCCCAGCGACTTCACCTTCACCTATCAGGGAACGCTGGGGCCGGACGAAGGCGTCCGCACGGGCGACCGCTTCATCATCTATGATTTCAACGGCTATATCGCCGGCTCGATCTTCACGCCCAGCGCCGACGTGATCGGCATCACCGAATTGACCTCGCCGTCCGGCCTCGTCACGCCGGGGTTCAACGACGATCCCAATGTCGTGAACCTGGTCTTCACCTATGTCGGCCCCGATTTCCGCAACACCGGCGGGCCCTTCTCCCCGTTCGACTTCGACGGGCTCGGCGCACGCTCGACCTTCGTCGACAAGATCGCCGACGCGTTCTTCACGCTGACCACCAAGAACAATCCCGACGCACATCCCGGCGGCTCCAACACCCGGATCTACACGCTGGGCGCGGTGACGGTGCCGGTCGCGCCGCCGGTCCCCGAGCCCGCCACTTGGGCGATGATGATCGGCGGTTTCGGTCTTGCCGGGATGGCGCTCCGCCGGCAGCGCACGACGCGCGCGACTGCCTGAGCGGCCGACAAGGCCGGCATTGCGCCGTCGTCCGTGCTGGACGAGGGCGCTCTTCCATTAAGGCTTGCGATCCGCGGCGCAGCCGCCCAAGCTTCGTTCCAGACAGGGGGACGAAGGGGTGACGACCCAGGCGTTCGACGAGATGGGCACGGAGCCGCGGCACGCCTATGCCGCGCTGGGCGCCTGGCTCGCGGAGACGCCCGAAGCCTATCTGCAGACCCGCCGCGCCCAGGCCGAATTGTTCTTCCGCCGGATCGGAATCACCTTCGCCGTCTATGGCGACGCGCAGGCGGACGAGCGGCTGATCCCGTTCGACATCATCCCGCGCATCCTGTCGGCCGACGAATGGGCGGGGCTGGAGCGTGGCCTGGTGCAGCGCGTGACCGCGCTGAACGCCTTCCTGAACGACATCTATGGTCCGCGCGAGATCATCAGGGCCGGCATCGTCCCCGAGGAACTGGTGCTCAGGAACCCGCAATTCTGCCTGCCCGCGATCGGACGCGCGCCGCCGCACGGCATCTACACCCACATTGCCGGCATCGACATCGTCCGCACCGGACCCGACAACTTCCATGTGCTGGAGGACAATGTGCGCACGCCGTCCGGCGTCTCGTACATGCTGGAGAACCGCGAAGTGATGCTGCGGCTGCTCCCCGAGCTGACCGACCGCCACAGGATCGCGCCGGTCGAGACCTATCCGGAGCTGCTGCTGAGCACGCTCCAGTCGGTCGCGCCGCCTCGCTGCCGCGGCGAGCCGACGGTCGCGCTGCTGACGCCCGGCTTTCACAACTCGGCCTATTACGAGCACAGCTTCCTGGCCGACAAAATGGGGATCGAGCTCGTCGAAGGCACCGACCTGCTGGTGCAGGGCGACGTGCTCTACATGCGCACTACCGAGGGTCCGCAGCGGATCGACGTGCTCTACCGGCGCGTCGACGACGCCTATCTGGACCCGCTCGTGTTCCGGCCCGAGTCCACGCTGGGCGTGCCGGCGCTGATGAGCGCGTTCGCGACCGGCAATCTGACGATCGCGAACGCGGTCGGCACCGGCATCGCCGACGACAAGGCCGTGTACAGCTACATGCCGGACATCGTCCGCTTCTATTCGGGCGAGGACGCGATCCTTCAGAACGTGCAGACCTGGCGCTGCCGCGAGCCGGAGGCGCTCGCCTATGTGCTCGATCATCTGGACGAGCTGGTGGTGAAGCAGGTCGACGGATCGGGCGGCTACGGCATGCTGGTCGGTCCGCACGCGACGCGGACGCAGATCGACGACTATGCGGCGCGCATCCGCGCCCAGCCCGACGGCTTCATCGCCCAGCCGACGCTGGCGCTTTCGACCTGCCCCACGCTGGTCGACCAGGGCATCGCGCCGCGCCATGTCGACTTGCGGCCGTTCGTGCTGACCGGCGCGCACGGCGTGCGGATCGTCCCCGGCGGGCTGACGCGGGTCGCGCTGAAGCAAGGCTCGCTGGTGGTGAACTCCAGCCAGGGCGGCGGCACCAAGGACACGTGGGTGCTGGATGGGTGAGTTGCAGAGAGCCGCCGCGGCAAAGCCGCGTCGTCGGTCGGGCGCGAGCGCCCGCCGGCCGGCCTTGCCCGAGTCAGGGCGCGGGCACGCGCCCTTGCCGGGCTGCGGCTGATGCTGTCCCGCACCGCAGGCGACCTGTTCTGGGCCGGGCGCTATGTCGAGCGCGCGGATTTCATCTCGCGGCTGATCGACGCGACGTTGCGGCTCGCGGCCCTTCCCTCCAGCTATGGCGGCGCGGTCGGTGCGTGGAGCAGCGCGCTCGCGGCGGCGGGCATCGAGCCGCTCTATGCCGAGCGCCACCCGGAGCTCAGCGAACGGAGCGCGACCGAATTCCTCGCGCTCGATCCCGACAACCCGTCGTCGATGCGGTGCTGCATCGAGCGCGCGCGCCACAACGCCCGCTCGGTCCGCACCGCGCTGACCGTCGAGGTCTGGGAAGCGATCAACACCGCCTGGCTGGAAATCCAGGGCTTCGGCACCACGCTCGAATCGCGCACCGCGCTCGGCCGGCTGGTCGAGCATGTGAAGAGCTCGGCGCTGCTGTTCGACGGCGCGACGCACCGAACGATGCTGCGCGAGAAATCCTACTGGTTCCTCCGCCTGGGCGCCGCGCTGGAGCGCGCCGACAACACCGCGCGGCTGCTCGACGTCAAATATCACCTGCTGCTGCCGCGCGACGAGCCGGTCGGCGGCAGCCTCGATTATTTCCAGTGGACGACGATCCTGCGCACCGTCTCGGCGCTGACGGCCTATCGCCATGTCTATCTGGACAGCATCAAGCCCTGGCTGGTGGCCGACCTGCTGATCCTGAACCGGCGCATGCCGCGTTCGCTCGCCGCCTGCGCGAGCGACCTTGTGCGCTATCTGGACAATCTCGCCCATGCGAGCGGCAAGCGCGGACCGGCGCACCGCAAGGCCGTGGCGATGTCCGCGCGGCTCGCCCATGGCGACATGGCCACCATCTTCGCCTCCGGCCTGCACGAGTTCATCGGCGAGTTCCTTGCCGAGAACAACGCGCTGGGCCACGCGATCCAGGAGCAGTATCTGTTGCTATGAGGATCCTGGTCGATCATCGCACCACCTACGCCTATGCGCAGCCGGCGGCGAACGTCGTGCAGGCGCTGCGGCTGACGCCGCGCGATCATGACGCGCAATATGTCCGGAGCTGGCGGGTCGATACCGACGTGAACGGAGCGATGCGCGAGGGCATGGACGCCTTCGGCAACCGCGTGATCATGTTCTACGCCGACGCCCCACTCGTATCCCTGACGGTGACGGTGCGAGGCGAGGCGGAAGTGACCGATACCGATGGCATCTATCGCGGGCCGGAGACGCTGCCGCCGCTCGTCTATCTGCGCGCGACCGATCTCACCCGGGTCGATGCAGCGCTCCTCGACATGGCTCGCGGCTGCGCGACGCCGGGCGGGCTCGCCACGCTGCACGCGCTCAATGCCGCGGTGCACGAGCATATGGCGTTCGACACGTCGGAGACCGACGTCGCCACGCCCGCGGCCGAGGCGTTCGCGGGGGCGAGCGGGGTCTGCCAGGACTTCGCCCATATCTTCGTCGCGGCCGCACGGGCGTTGGAGATTCCGGCGCGCTACGTGTCCGGCCATCTCGCGCGCGACAGCGATCCGGCGCAGGACGCCGCGCATGCCTGGGCGGAGGCGCTGGTGCCCGATCTCGGCTGGGTCGCCTTCGATCCGGCGAATGGCATCTGCGCGACCGACGCCTATTTGCGCGTCGCGGTCGGACTCGACTATCTGGATGCCGCTCCCGTCCGCGGCGCTCGCCGGGGCGGCGGCACCGAGACGATGCACGTCCATGTCCATGCCGCCGACGCGATGCGGCAGAGCCAGAGCTAGGGGGCCGACGCCAATGACCTATTGTATCGGGATGCTCGTGCGCGAAGGCCTGGTGATGATGGCCGATACGCGCACCAACGCCGGCGTCGACAACATCTCGACCTACCGCAAGCTCCGGCTCTACGGGAACGACGGCAAGCGCCTGATCGCGGTCGCATCGGCCGGCAGCCTGTCGACGACGCAAGGCGCGATCCAGCGCGTGACCAAGGGCCTTGCCCACCCCGAAACGGGCAAATACGAAAATTGGGGGACGTTCCAGAGCATCTACGACGCCGCGATCGCCGCCGGCCGCGCGCTGCGGCAAGTGCGGGATTCGATGCAGGACCTGGCGCAGGCGGGCGTCAATTTCGACGCGACCCTGCTGGTCGGCGGCTCGATCAACGGCGAGCCGTCACGGCTGTTCCTGGTCTATTCGGCCGGCAACACGATCGAGTGCGCGGCGGACACGCCCTATCTGCAGATCGGCGAGCTGAAATACGGCAAGCCGATCCTCGACCGCGCGCTCCACTATGACACGCCGCTGAACGCGGCCGTCAAGCTCGGCCTGCTCAGCTTCGATTCGACGATGCGGGCCAATCTGGCGGTGGGCCTGCCGATCGACCTGATGGTCGCCGAAGCCGGCGCCGGCCAGGCCCGCACGAACATCCGGATCGAGGAGTCCGACGACTATTACCTCGAACTCTCGCAGCTGTGGCAGCAGAAGCTCGCCAAGGCGACCGACGAGCTACCCCTGCCAAGCTATTGAGATCGGCCGGGCGGAAACCGGGCAAAGGTAACAAAGGTACCGGCACGTACACGCAAAATCGCGTTCGGCGTGCAGGCCCGGAGGCGATCGGTCCAGTCTCGACGGTTCAAAGAAGCCGCAGGATGCGACAGAGCCGGACGTATCAGACTTACAGGCGTGTAGGACAGCTAAATGTGGGGTTCGACGCGTTGCGGGCGTTGCCCCTCTCCCGCTTGTGGGAGAGGGAGGGGCCCGCTCGCGAAGCGAGTGGGAGGGTGAGGGTCTGCCGTGCCCACGCTCGCTACGCTTCGCTCTGCCCCCCTCAACCCGCGCGCGCTGCGCGCGAGTCGCCCTCTCCCCGTCGGGGCGAGGGGAAAAGGCAGCCAACTAGCTTTCCCGTACGTTCGGCCGAATCATCGCGGCTACGTCCGAATGCGACCCATAACGACCCTTCTCCCATAGGGAGAGGGCGACTCGCGGCCCCGCCGCGAGCGGGGTGAGGGGACCGGGATTTCGTGGAGATGTCCAACCCCTCACCCGGTCAGCGCAAGCGCTGACTCGACCTCTCCCAATGGGAGAGGTGATTGGTCCGCGAACCACCCCAGCCTGACGATCGGACCCGGACGCTGAAGCGGTCTGCTTCTAGCCGGCAAAGGCGACGACGGGAGTGGACAGCGCCGCGCCTCCGGCCGGCGACCTTGTGCGGATATTAGAAAGCCACCTACAGTCGCGCAATGAGCCGCGTTCTGATCAGTTTTGAAAATGGCGTCCTGCGGAACGCCTTCGGCTGTCTGGGAGCAGCCATTTTCCTTCCGATTGCACTAATCGTGAAGCTCATTGTCAGTCCATTCGAAAAGCCAATCAGGCGGACACCCGACGAAGTCGCCGGGCATATTCGAGCAATGCTGGACCGCACGATCTGGGATGAAAACTCTGAATACGACTACGATGAGTTTTCATGCGTCCCGATCGCCGATGACCAATTGGAATCGATTGCCCGGCGCGCGTGCGAGGCTTTCGAATTGCCGTCCGGTCCCGACCGGGCGGCGCTAGAAAGCTTGTTGGCCGAAACTGAAATCTTGGCGAGGAGGCCAAACTAGGCGAACGCTAAAGTCCACTTCCCACCCAGTCTTACCGGCGCCGCTAGCGGGTCCGGAATGTCCGCTCATCCAGCCAAGCCGACGCCCGATTTAGCCACATCAGGCCGACCGGCGACGACCCATAGCGGCCCCTCTCCCATGGGGAGAGGGCGACTCGCGCTTCAGCGCGAGCTGGGTGAGGGGATCAGGACTTCGTGGAGAGGTCCAATCCCTCACCCGGTCAGCGCAAGCGCTGACTCGACCTCTCCCTAGGGGAGAGGTGATTGGTCCGCGAACCACCCTTAGCCGCCATTTGAGCGGTCGGCGCCTTAGCCGAACCGCCCCGTCACGTAATTGCGGGTGCGCGTCAGGCGAGGGGTCGAAAAGATCGATGCTGTCGGGGCGAACTCCAGCAATCGTCCCATGAACATGAAGCCGGTGTAATCGGCGATCCGCGCGGCCTGCTGGAGATTGTGGGTCACGATCACGATCGTGAAATCCTTCTTCAGCTGGAGCAGCGTTTCCTCCAGCTTGGCGGTCGAGACCGGGTCGAGGGCGGAGGCGGGTTCGTCGAGCAGGAGAATCTCGGGCTCGACGGCGATGCCGCGGGCGACGCACAGCCGCTGCTGCTGCCCGCCGGACAAGCCGAGGCCGGAGCTTCCCAGCTTGTGCTCCACTTCGTCCCAGAGCGCGGCACGGCGGAGCGAGCGCTCGACGATCGCGTCCAGCTCCGCCTTCGGCTTGCCGCCGTGCAGCCGCACCCCGAACGCGACATTGTCGTAGATCGACATCGGGAACGGCGTCGGCTTCTGGAACACCATGCCCACACGCGCGCGCAGGTCGGCGGCGTTGGTCTGGCGCGCCAGAATATCCTCCCCGTCCAGCAGGATTTCGCCCTCGGCGCGCTGGTTCGGATACAGCTCGTAAATGCGGTTCATCGCGCGCAGCAGCGTCGACTTGCCGCAGCCCGAGGGGCCGATCAGCGCGGTGATCCGGTTGCGCGCGATACCGAGATCGACGCCATGCAGCGCCTGCGTGTTGCCGTAATGGAAATCGAGCCCACGCGTCTCCAGCGCCAGCGCGTCGTGCGGCGGCGGCTCGAGGTGCGGCGCCTCGTCCAGCTCTGGGTCGGCCAGGCTCATTTATGCGAAACCTCCCGGGCGAGCAGCCGCCCGACAATGTTGATGATCAGCACCGCGCCCGCGATCAGCAGCGCGCCGGTCCAGGCCAGCTGCCGCCAGTCGTCAAACGCACTGAGTGCGAATTGGAAGATCGTCGTCGGCAGCGCCGCCATCGGCTGGGACGGATCCAGGTTCAGATACTGGTTGCCGAGCGAAGTGAAGAGCAAAGGCGCGGTCTCCCCGCTGATCCGCGCGAAGGCGAGCAGCCCGCCGGTGACCAGCCCCGCGCGCGCGCCGCGCCAGATGATCGTGCGGATCACCTTGGCCCGGCCGGCGCCGAGGGCCATACCGGCCTCGCGCAGCGCGCCCGGCTGCAGCGCCAATATGTCCTCGGTCGTCCGCACCACCACCGGCGTTGCCAGGAACGCCAGCGCGACCGCGCCGGCATAGGCCGAGAAGCCCTGGAAGGGAGCAACCATCAGCTCATAGACGAACAGGCCAACCAGGATGGACGGCGCCGACAGCAGCACGTCGTTCAGGAACCGGATAATGTGCGCATAGCGGCTCTGCCCGCCATATTCGCTGAGCCAGGTGCCGGCGAGAATCCCGACCACCAGCGCTATGCCCATGCCCATCGCGCACATCATCAGCGAGCCGACAATCGCATTGCGAAGGCCGCCGGGCGACCCGGGCGCCGGCTGGTCCTGGGTGAAGATCGCGCCCGAAAGGCCGCCCAGGCCCTGGCTGACCAGCGACCAAAGGATCAGGAACAGCGCGGCGAGCGCGACCAGCGTCGCGAGCGCGGTCGCGGCGACGAACGCGGCGTTGGCGGCACGGCGGCGGACGGAGCGCGTGCCCATCTCAGTGACGCTCGCTCGCCAGCAGCGCCCGGGCGATCGCCAGCACCGCGAAGGTGATGACGAACAGCACCAGCCCCAGCGCGATCAGCGAGGCGGTATGCAGCTCGCCGGTCGCCTCGGTGAACTCGTTGGCGATCGTGGAGGCGATCGTCGACCCCGCGCCGAACAGAGAGCTGGGCAGGCCGTGCGCGTTGCCGATGATGAAGGTGACCGCCATCGTCTCGCCGAGCGCCCGGCCGAGCCCGAGCATCACCACGCCGACCACGCCGCGCCGGACATAAGGGATGATGACTTTCGTGACCGCCTCGAACGCGGTGCTGCCGAGCCCGTAGGCGGCTTCGCGCACCTGGGCGGGCACGGACAGGAACAGCTCCCGGAACACGGCGGCCATGTAGGGCAGGATCATCACCGCCAGAATCACCGATGCCGTGAAGATGTTGGCGCCGTTCGGCACGCCGGCGAACAGGCGCGCCGCCAGCGAGCCTTCGTTCAGCTGCGCGACCAGCGGCGCCTGCACGTGCGCGGCGAACCAGGGCGCGAACACGAACAGCCCCCACATGCCGTAAACGATTGACGGAATGCCGGCGAGCAGCTCGACCGCGACCGCGATCGGCTGGGCCAGGCGTCTGGGGCAGAACTCGGTCAGGAACACCGCCACGCCGATCGCCAAAGGCAGCGCCATCGCGAGCGCGAGGAAGCCCGTCGCGAGCGTCCCGACCACTGGCCCGGCGGCGCCGTAGAGATCGGTCACCGGATTCCATTCGGCGGTGACGAGGAAACGCCAGCCGAACGCCTTCAGCGCCGGCCAGCCGCCGACCGCCAATGAAATCACCAGCCCGGCCAGCGCCGCGAGCAGCAGCGTCGCGGCACTGAAACAGGCGGCGCGGAACAGATACTCGCCCCAGCGCGACGCGCTCCGCACGCCGCCCAGGCTCAGCCCGCTCGCGCTTCCGGCACGTGTGGCCACTCAAATCCCCATTATTGCAGGCGCTCGCACGAGAGAACCACACATGATCCGGCAGCTAGGCCCGGATTGTGACAGTCCGGTGACTCCGGCATCATCGTCGTCCCGGGCTCGAGCCGGGAGCCACCTTCTTCCAGGCCGGGCTGAGGACTGAGCTACTTCACCCCCCATACCGGCTTGCCGGCGGCGGTGATCTCGGTTGCCCATTGCTTGCGCACCAGCTCCTTCACCGAAGTCGGGAGCGGTACATAGTCGAGCTGGCCCGCGGCCGCGTCGCCGTTGGCATAGGCCCAGTCGAAGAATTTCAGCACGGCCTCTGCGGTTCGCGAGTCCTTGTGATCCCGCGGCAGCAGGATGAAGGTCGCGCCGGTGATCGGCCACGCGTTCGCGCCCGGCTGGTCGAGGAGCAGCAGGTAATTGCCCGGCGCGCCGGCCCAGTCGGCGCCTTCCGCCGCTGCGCCGAAGCTCTTCGCGTCGGGGGCGACGAAGCTGCCGGCCTTGTTCTGCATCAGCGCGTAGCTGGCGCCGTTCTGCTTGGCATAGGCATATTCGACATAGCCGATCGAGCCGGCGGTCTGCTTCACGAAGGCGGCGACGCCGTCATTGCCCTTGCCGGCAAGGCCGGTGGGCCATGAGATCGCATCGCTGGCGCCGACCTTCTGCGCCCATTCCGGATTCTGACCGGCCAGGTAAGTCGTGAACATGAAGGTCGTGCCCGACCCGTCCGAGCGATGGACGACCGTGATCGGCCTGGCCGGAAGCGGCACGCCGGGGTTGATCGCGGCGATCGCCGGATCGTTCCAGCTCTTCACCTTGCCGAGATAGATGTCGCCCAGCACCGCACCGGTCAGCTTCAGCTGGCCGGGCTTCAACCCCTCGACGTTCAGGATCGGGACGACGCCGCCGATGACGGTCGGGAACTGGTACAGCCCCGCCTTTTGCAGCTCGTCGGGCTTCAGCGGCTTGTCGCTGGCGCCGAAATCGACGGTGCCGGCCTTGATCTGCTTGATGCCGCCGCCCGAGCCGATCGCCTGGTAATTGAGGCCGATCTTCGTTTGCTGGCGATAGCCTTCCGACCATTTCTGGTAGATCGGCGCCGGGAAGGTCGCGCCCGCGCCGGAAATGGCGCGCGTCTCGCCGTCCGAGCCCGATCCGCCGCAGCCGGCCAACAGCGTCATCGCCGCGGCGACACCCAAAATCCTGATCATCGTAACGTCCCTGCTAAATGAGCTGGGGCGCCCGTATGACGGTCATGTGACTCTGGTGTGACAGTGGCGGATCAGGCGTCCAGCACCGCGCGCAGCTTGCGGGCGAGCTGCTCGATCGTGAACGGCTTCGGGATGAAGAACACGTCGCTGTCGACGACGCCGTTATGGACCACCGCGTTGCGCGTATAGCCGGTCGTGTAGAGCACCGGCAGGTCCGGGCGCAGCGCGCGCGCCTTGTCGGCAAGCTGGCGCCCGTTGATGTCGGGCATCACCACGTCGGTGAACAGCAGCCGAATGTCGTCGCGCTCGCGGACATGGGCCAGCGCATCCGCGCCGCCCGACGCCTCGATCACCGCATAGCCAAGCTCCTGCAACGCATCGACGGACATGCGGCGGACCTGGTCCTCGTCCTCGACAACGAGGATCAGCTCGCCCGGACGTCCGCGCGGCAGATCGGCGACCTCCGGCGTGACCGCCACTTCGGCCGGGCCGAAATAGCGCGGCAGATAGATTTTTACGGCTGTGCCCTCGCCCACTTCCGAATAGATTTTTACATGGCCGCCGGACTGGCGGACGAAGCCATAGACCTGGGCAAGGCCAAGGCCGGTACCCTTGCCGACCGACTTGGTCGTGAAGAACGGCTCGAACGCGCGCTCGATCACGTCCTGCGGCATGCCGGGGCCGTTGTCGCTGATCACGATCGTCGAATACTGGCCGGCGGCGACGCCGGCGTGGCGCTCGGCATAATCGTCGTCGAGATGGCAATTGAGCGTCTCGATCGTCAGCCGGCCCTTGCCGTCCATCGCATCGCGCGCGTTGACGCAGAGGTTCAGGATCGCATTCTCGAGCTGGCCGGGATCGGCATGCGTGCGCCAGAGTCCGCCGGCGAGCACGGTTTCGATCACCACGCCCTCGCCCAGCGTCCGCCGCAGCAGCTCGGACATGTTGGCGACCATCTGGTTCGGGTCGATCGGCTGCGGCTGGAGCGGCGAGCGCCGGGCAAAGGCGAGCAGCCGCTTGGTGAGCGCCGCGGCGCGGTTCGCGCCCTCCAGCGCATGGGCGATGGCGGTGCGCGCGCGATCGGGGCTGGTCGAGAAGCGGCGCTCGGCGATGTCGAGGCTGCCGATCACGATCGCCAGCATGTTGTTGAAATCATGCGCGATGCCGCCGGTGAGCTGGCCGATCGATTCCATCTTCTGGACCTGGCGCAGCTCGTTCTCGGCCTTCTCGCGCTGCGCCATCTGCTGGACGAGCTCGTCATTGGTGTGCTGCAGCTCGCGATTGGCGCGGCGCAGCGCCGCTTGCGACAGGCCGAGAATCAGGACGATCAGCGCCGCCATCACGGCAAGAGTCGCGATCAGCGCGTAGCGGGTCAGCCGGCGCGACAGCGGCTCCATCTGGGCGACCAGATAGGCAGCCCCGATCGTGCGGCCGCCGCTGACGATATCGGCCGCCGCCGCCGAGTAATTGCCCTTGGGCGGGACCTTCGGCAGCAGCCTCGGCAACGCGAACCCGTCCAGCGCATAGCCGCTCATCAGCCTGCCGTCGGCCGTGTAGACCGCGACCGCGCGCGTGGCCGGGTCGACACGGAAGGGCTCGAGCGCCTCGCGCACGGCTTGCGTATCGCCGAAATCGACCGCAGCGGTGATGCTGGCAGCCAGGATGCCGGCGCGGACCTGTACCCGCTGCTGCTGCTGATACCGGTAATCGCGATCGGCCTGGGTGACCACGAGCAGCCCGAACAGCAGCAGCACGCCGGCGAAGATCGCGCCCGCGGTCTGCGGCAGCCGCTGCCAGCGGTCCTTCACCGGCCCCGCGCCCGGACGCCTAAAGCCAGCGCCAGCAGCTTGGACGAAATGCCGAGACCGCTCTCCGCCGCGACGCGGTCGTCGATGTAGAAGCGCACGCGGCTCTGCGCGATCCGGAAATGGATCATGCCGCGCGCATTGCTCTCCCGGCTGTCGGTGACAGTCAAGACGGGAGCGGAGCGGAGCGCCGTGAGCGCCGCCGGCACCGTCTGGCGGGCGGACCCGGCGAGATAGGCGATCGAGCAGCCGGAGCCGCGGTCCACGCTGTCGAGCCTGCGCACGACGAGCGCGCGGCCGTCGATCTGCTGGCCGGCGACGGCCCGGTCGAGCGCGTTGCCGAACACGTCGCTGCCGACGGCGCAGATCACGATCGGGCCACTCGCGTCCGGCCAAGTCACATAGGCGCCGAATTTCGCCAGGAACGCGGCCTTGACCGCGACTTCGCTCGCACTCTGGGCAGGCGCGACCGCCGGCGCCAGCAGCGCGATCGGCAGCAGCCAGGAGGCGAGCCGCAGTCTCAAAAGCCGAACCGCGCGCCCAGATAGACAATCCGGTGGACGAGCTGGCCGCGACTGACGTCCTCGCTTTCGGGCCGCTCGTCGTGGAGCAGATTGCTGCCGGCGAGGTATAGCTCCACCGCCGGCGAGACGCGCCAGCCGAGCCGGGCATCGGCGTCGGTATAGGCGGGCACGTGCGGATTGGGACGGCTGCCGTAGCGCCGCACCTGCACGTCGAGACCCAGCGATGGCGTAAAGTCGAACCGCGACCCGAGCTGCAGGTTGTAATCCGGGTCGTTGCCCAGCGAGATGAAGTTCTGGATGTCGGTCGCGCCCGGCTTCAGGTGAAAGTTTTTGTCCAGCGTCGCGATGCCTGCGCTCAGACGCCACCAGTCGGTCAGCTGCGCATTGGCCCAGGCCTCGATCCCCCAGCTATGGCCCTTGATCCCGTTCGCCAGCCGCACCGGAAAGGTCGTCACCGGCGTGATCTCGGTCGAGCGCAGATCGTCATAGAGATTGTAGAATGCGGCGACCGAGAAGGAGACGCTGCGCACCGGCTGGCCGCGATAGCCGATTTCCAGCGCCGTCAGCTTTTCGGCCTGGAACATGCCGCCTTCCAGAAACTTAAGGCCGGTGCGCGGG
The DNA here is from genome assembly GCF_009753715.1 of Sphingomonas horti. GTDB lineage: Bacteria > Pseudomonadota > Alphaproteobacteria > Sphingomonadales > Sphingomonadaceae > Sphingomonas_B > Sphingomonas_B horti. The sequence continues at coordinate 408,528 of NZ_WQMS01000001.1, forward strand.
TCGATCGCGGTCAGGTCGCGATCGATCCGCGACGGTTCGCGCAAGGCACGGGCCGCCGAGGCGTAGAGCAGATGGCCGGGAGTCGGCTGCCAGGCGAGGCGGACGCTGGGCAGCACCTCGACGCCGGTGAAGGTCGTCTTCTCGAGCTTCAGCCCCGCGGTGACGGCGACGCCGCCGCCCAGATCAACACGGTCTTGCGCGAAGGCGTTGTAGATCCACAGCGTCTTCGACTGCGGCACCAGCTGAAACTGGTTCAGGTCGTTGACGAATTTGTCGGCGATCATGCGCGCGCCTGCGCCGACCACGATCGCGTGGCGGCCTTCGGTGCGGTTGTGCTGGACCGACAGGTCGGTCGTCGCGAGCCGATCGAAGACGAGGAAGAAGCGGCGCGCGAAGCGGCTGTAATAGCCTTGGACCTCGGTCTGCGCGCCATCGTCATGGGCGTGGGTCCAGCGGGCGAGAATGTTCTGGCCGTCGTCGCCATCTTCGGCGCCGCTGTCGTAATAGTGTTGGAAGACGTCGCCCTGGAGGGTGAATTGGTCGGAACCGCTGCCGAAATCGGAGCGGAGGCCGGCCTGCCAGCCTTCGCCGCCGTCGCGCAGGTCGCGCCCGCCCGATGCCGGGAAGCCCTGGCGGTTCCAGCCCTCGGCATAGACGCGGATCGCCCCGTTCGCCCCGACCGGCGCGCCGTAGCGGATCAGCCCGGTCTGCTCGAGATTCCCCGCCGTTCCGCGCGCCAGCACGCCGATCGTGTCGCGCGCATCCTTGGTGGTGATGTTGATGACGCCGTTGACCGCATTGGCGCCATAGAGCGTGCCGCCGGGCCCGCTGATCACCTCGATCCGGTCGATGTCTTCCAGCGGCGTGTCGAAAAGGTCCCAGAACACGCTGTCCGAAAGCGTCGAATAGATGCTGCGCCCGTCGATCTGGACCAGCAGCTTGTTCGCCGTCTCATAGCCCTGGAAGCCGCGCGCGGTGATCGCATATTGCCGTGCATCGACGCGCTGCACGTCGAGGTTCGGCGCGAGCCGCAGCACCTCCGGCAGCGAGGTCGCGCCCTGCCGCAGGATGTCCTGATTGGTGATGACGTACAGGGCCGCCGGCGCCTGGCTCAGCGGCTCCTCACGCTTGCCGGCCGACGTGACCGTCAGGTGCGTCAGGTCCTCGATCGAGTAATTCTGCAGGTCGGACTGATCGGGCGCCGCCGCGGCAGCCGTCAGCGCGAATCCGGCCAAAATGGGCCAAGCCAATGGTATTGCTCCCCTTTCGGCGTCCGCCATTGAAGCAGCAGCGGCGCCCGTCAAGCGCTAACTCACCGGAATGAAAGCTGAACGAAGCCCCACCCCCGACCGTAACGCGGCGGGAACGAACCCGTTCCTGTCCTCAGGCGACCAGCGACACCAGACCGTAGGCCGCGGCCGCGATCAGGCCGGCGCAGGGCAAGGTGACGAACCAGGCGATGACGATGTTGCCGGCCACGTTCCAGCGCACTGCGGACAACCGGCGCGAGGCGCCGACGCCGACGATCGCGCCGGTGATGGTGTGGGTGGTGGACACGGGAATGCCGCCCATCGTCGCCATGAACAGAGTGATCGCGCCGCCGGTTTCCGCACAAAAGCCCTGCGGCGGGGTCAGCCGCGTGATCTTGGAGCCCATCGTGTGGACGATCCGCCAGCCGCCGAACAGCGTGCCGAGCGCCATTGCCGCCTGGCAGGACAGCACGACCCACAGGGGCACGCTGAACTCGCCGCCCAGCAGGCCCTGCGAATAGAGCAGCACCGCGATGATCCCCATCGTCTTCTGCGCGTCGTTGCCGCCATGGCCGAGCGAATAGAGCGCGGCGGAGACGAGCTGCAGCCGGCGGTAGCGGCGGTCGACCCCGATCGGCGTCAGCCCGACGCTGGTCCACGCGACGACCAGCACCAGCACCAGCGCCAGGATCAGCCCGACCGCGGGCGAGACGAAGATCGCCCCGACCGTCTTGATCACGCCAGACCAGACGATCGCGCTGACGCCCGTCTTGGCGAGGCCGGCGCCGATCAGCCCGCCGATCAGCGCGTGACTGCTGCTCGACGGGATGCCGAGCGCCCAGGTGATCAGGTTCCACGAAATCGCGCCGGCCAGCGCCGCGAAGATGACGCTCGCATCGACGACATCGGCGTCGATGATCCCCTTCCCGACCGTGTTGGCCACGTGCAGGCCGAAGAAGAGGAAGGCAATGAAGTTGAAGAAGGCGGCCCAGGCGACGGCGTAGTGCGGCTTCAGCACGCGCGTCGAGACGACGGTCGCGATCGAGTTGGCGGCATCATGCAGGCCGTTCAGGAAGTCGAACGCCAGCGCGATCCCGATCAGCGCGACCAGCAGCGGAAAGGACAGGGTCATGCAGCCTCAGGCGTGATCGATGACGAGACCCTGGATCTCGTTCGCGACGTCCTCGAATTTGTCGACGATCCGTTCCAGATGGGAATAGATTTCCTTGCAGACGATGAATGCCATCGGGTCTTCGCGGCAGGCCTTGAACAGCGCCTTCAGCCCCTGGTCGTGAATGTGATCGGCATGGCCCTCGATCTGGATCAGGCGGCCGGTCAGCTCGTGCAGCCTGCCGGCATTCTTGCCGAGCGAGCGCAGCAGCGGCACCGCCTCCGCGACGATCCGCGCCGCCTCGACGATGATCCCGGCCATGTCGCGCATCTGCGGCTCGAAGGTGGTGACGCCATACAGGCTGATCACGTTTGCCGTCTGGTTCATCTGGTCGATCGCGTCGTCCATCACGCCGATCAGGTCGGTGATGGCGCTGCGATCGAACGGCGTCACGAACACCCGGCGCACATCCTGCAGCACGTCGCGGGTGATATCGTCCGCCTCATGCTCGCGCCGGACGATTTCCTCGATCAGCTCCGGAATCGCGCCTTCGCCGTGCAGCAGCCGCGCCAGCGCGTCGGCGCCGCCGACCAGAGTCTGCGCGTGCGCCTCGAACAGTTCGAAGAACCGTCCCTGCGCCGGCATCAATTTGTGAAACCATCCCAGCACCGGAAGGCGCCTCCTTGCGCGTGTTTGCAGTGCCGGAAGCACCCGGCTCGCGAGGCCCAATGGCGCAGGAGGCGCCCGGAATCCAGAGATGAGTCGCTTCAGCTCCGCTTCGTCCACGGCGGCGGCCGCCTCGGCCAGGCCGAACCAGCGCCGCGTCCGCTGCGAGCGCTCCGGCCAGTCGTCGAGCAGGTGGACGACCGCCAGCGGGTAGAGCGTCGCCCTCACCTGTTTCGACAGCCGCGCTCGCCGGGTTTTCCAGTACATGAAGACGCCGAGCGCGGTCGGGCACGGAATTCCGCGCACGCCCGCTTCCTCGAACGCCTCGACAGCGGCGGCCTCGTGCCCGGAAAGGCCGCGCATCGGATTGCCCTTGGGCACGACCCAGCGGCCGGTATCGCGCGAGGTGATCAGCAGCACCTCGGCCGAGCCGTCGTCGGTCATGCGATATGGGAGGGCTGCAATCTGTTGGATGAGGCGGCTCCGCGCGTGAGGAGCCGTCAATAGGACTCTTTTGTGACAGCGTTCAACAGCGGGCCGTGATCAGGCCTCCGGCGCCTCCGAAAGGATCATCGCCCCGAATCGCCAGCCCAGCACCCAGCGCACTTCCGCGCGCACGCGACCGCGCTCCGGGATCCGCACCTCGACGATCGAGCCGAGCCGCACCTTTTCCTCGCACTCGGCCATGAAGCCGCCTTCGGACATGTTCGCGATCCGGCCCATCAGCTCGCGGCCGCAATCGTCCTCGACCACGACCTCGACATCGCATTCCCAGCGGGGCGCCCGGCGGACATATTGAGCAGCATTGGCGGCCGACATCGCGATAGCTCCTGGCTCAGAAGTGGAAGGACACGCCGCCGGAAAACGCCCAGGGATCGAGCTTGGTCTTCCCTTCGACCGCCAGGCCCTGGAAGGTCCCGAATGCCTTGGGACGGAGAAACGCCTTCTTCGCGTCGGCGAAGATGCCCCAGCGATCGTTGACCATGATGTCCGCGCCGGCTTCGAAGGCGGGGCCCAGATCGTTGTCGACCCGCAGCTTCTGGAACGCGCCGTCCTTGGTGTCGAACACGATCATGTAGCTGACGCCGGCGCCGATATAGGGGCGGATACGCCCGCTGCGCGTCGGGTGATATTGCAGCGTCAGCATGGTCGGGCCGTAGGTCACTTCGCCCAGCTTCGGCAGCGCGCCGATCGAGCCGGCGCCGAACACGTCGATCGAGGGCGGCAGGCCCAGCGTCGCGTTGATCGCGATGTTCGGCGTCAGGAAGCGCCCGATCTGGACCGAGACGGTATGATGCTCGAACGTCGACAGGCCGGCGCCCGGATAGGGCGCGCCGCCGACCGACAGCTTCACCTTGTCCGCCAGGCTGAGATTGGTCAGTCCCGCCTTCAGCACCCATTTCGCGTCGTCGGTCGCGATCGGCTGGCTCGATCCGGCATCGGCGCCATGGCCGAAGCGCGCAGTCAGGCCGACCTGGATCGTCAGCGGATCGAGCTCCGCTTTCGCCTCGACCGCCGCGAAGTTGGTGAAGGTGGCATCAAGCGGCAACCGGCCGGTGGCGTTGGTGTGGTAGAAACCCTTGCGCACCTCCGCGAACACGCCCCAGCGGTCCGAGACCGCCACGTCGACGCCGGCCTGGACATAAGGTCCGCCCGCGTTCGGGATGTCGAGGCCGACCGCCAGCGCGTCGCGCTCCTGCGTCGTGAACTGCCGCATATAGCCGCCGCCGATATAGGGCGAAACGCGTCCCTTGAACGGATGCAGGCTGGCGCCGACCGTCAGCATCGCGAACTCATCGTCGCCCAGATTGGGGGTGCCGGCAAGCGAGCCGGCCGGCATGTTGTTGGTCGTCGCGGGCGTCGAGATCGACGCCTCCAGCGCGACTCGGTCGAACACGAAATAGCCGCCGGTCAGCACGCCATGAAAGGTATCGCGGGTCTTGTAGTCGGCATTGGGGTCCACCGCGCCGTTGATGCTGATCGTCCCCTTGTCGACCAGCTTGGTGCGCGCCGCCCCGACGCGTACAAAGGCATCACCCTGGTCCTGCGCCATCGCGGGCGCCGATACGATCAGACCAGCCAGACAGACGCCCGCCAGCGTCGTGACGCGATACTTCATGTCTCGAAATCCTTTCGCCAGCGGAATTAGCTGGACGAGGTAAAAATGCTGTAAAGCCTAAGCGGCGAGCGGACCGCGCCGGCGTTCCGGGGAAGGCTCGGCCGGCGCCGCTTCCGGCCGGGCGGCGGGCACCGGCAGCGGCCGATCCCGGTCCAGCGTTGCCAGCGACGTGGTGCCCTCCTCAAGCGCGCGCAGGTCCTCGGCCGCGTCGGCCGCGGCAGTTGCCAGCCGGTGCACCGCGTCCACGATATCGTGCTGGCTGTGCCGCGCCATCACCTGCAGCCGGAACCGCGCCTGCCCCTTCGGCACGGCCGGGAACTCGACCAGGTTCGCGAGCATGCCCAGCGACGGCAGCCGCCGGCTGGTGAGGCGGGCGAGCGCCTCGCTGCCCATCTTCACGCAGACGATCGCCGACGGGTCGCCATAGGTCTCCAGCCCGCAGCCGTTGAGCAGGCTCCGGAGCATCAGGATGTTGTCCATCAGCTTGCGGCGCAGCGTCGCGCCTTCGTCCGAGGCGACGATGTCGAAGGCCTTGCCGACGATCGCCGCATTAGCCGGCGACATCGCGTTCGAGAAGGTGTTCGGCGAGCTGTAGTAGCGCAGATATTCCTTCACGCTCCGCCCCCGCGAGGCGGCGAAGCCGCCGTTCGAGGCGAAGGTCTTGGAGAAGCTGCCCATCACGACGTCGACCTTGCCGAGCATGTCCTGCATCTCGATGAAGCCGCGGCCGGTGGGGCCGAGATTGCCGAGATCATGGGCCACGTCGACGACCAGGGTCGCGCCGAACTCGTAGGCCAGCTGCTGCAGCTCGGCGATGTCCGGCGTGTCGGAATCCATCGAGAACAGGCTCTCGGTGACGAGCAGGATCCCGTTTTCGGTGTCCGAGGCGCGAATCTTCGCGAGCTTCTGGCGCGCGCCCTCGACCTGGTTGTGCCGGAACAGATGGATGTTGCGGGTCGCCGCCTGCGCCCCTTCCTGAAGGCAGGCATGGCTGAGCGCGTCCATCACGATATGGTCGTTCGGGCGCACCAGGCCCTTGATGACGCCGAAGCCCGCCGCCCAGCCGGTCGGGAACAGCGCGACATGGTCATAGCCCAGGAACGCGCCGATCTTCTGCTCCAGCGCGATCGACAGCGACGTGTTGCCGACCAGCGCCGGCGACCCGGCGCTGTGGACCCCGAATTCGCGCATCGTCTCGATCGCGACCTCGAGGATCGCAGGATGCGAGGAGAGGCTCAGATAGTCCTGGCTCGCGAAGTTGACGCCGTCGAACAGCGCCCCTTCGTCGGTGCGGGCAGTGCAGCGGCTGTGGGCGCCCAGCTCGGTCGAGCGGCCGAGCGGCCACACGCCCACGGCCCGCCGCGCCTGCTGCCAGTCGTAGAACGCATCGACGCGCGCCAGCAGGTCGGCACCCGGCAGGTAGCGGAAGTCGCGCATGCTGCCATCAAGCGCCCCGAAAGCAGGCGCGCCGCCGTCACCGTTCATGTTCTTGCCTCGTATTATATCAAGCGGAATCAGGCTTAACGGCCGATTCGTAATGATCGCCGACCAGGAATGGTTAGCGGGCGTGTAACTCTATCTTGCGGATCAGGTCCGGCAGCGAGACCGGCTTGGTCTCGAAATCCGCGCAGCCGACCTCGACGCTCTTCAGCCGGTCGCTTTCCAGCGCATGCGCGGTCAGCGCGATCACCGGGATCGTCGCGGTGCGGTCGTCGCCGCGCAGCGCCAGCGTCGCTTCCCAGCCGTCCATGTCTCCCAGCGCCACATCCATCAGGACGATGTCGGGCTGGCCGGCGATCGCCATCGCGATGCCCTGCGGCCCGTCGACCGCGCACTCGACCTCATATCCGTTCCGCTCCAGGCGGCGGCGCAGCATGTCGCGGTTCATTTCATTGTCTTCGACGATCAGGATCTTGGTCATGTCGGTGCTCTTTGCAGCAGTCATGCGGCCAGCGGCTGCGGATTGGCTGAGCTATGTTCGGGAAGGGTGAGGACGGTCGCGGGCCGGCCATCGCCGAGCGTCGTCGACACGATCGTCCCGCCCAGCAGCTCGGCGAATTTGAAGGCCAGCGCGATCTCGATCCCGGTGCCGCCATATTTGGTGGGGGACGCGTCATCGCCATGCTCGAACATCTCGCGGATGATCACCACGGGCCGCGCGGCGCCCTCCTCCGTCAGGTCGACGAAGGTGAAGGCGATCGAACCATCCGCCGCCGAGTCGCAGCTGAGCATCAGCCTGCCCTTGCCGTGCTGGCTGGCGATCCCGCTGACCAGATGGCGCACGGCCGAGCCGGCGGCCGTCCAGTCGAGCAGCATCGACCGGCTGGTCGCGTCGCCGACGGCGACCTCGATCCGGTAGTCGCCGATCGATCCGGCGAGGTCGTCGAGCCAGGTGCCGAGATGGTCGGCGCAGCGCGACAGCGTCGCGTGGACCGGCATCTTGCCGGCTTCGATCCGCGAATAGGACAGGATGTCGTCGATCAGCCGCAGCAGGTCCGAGCCCGCCTTGTGGACGTGGCTCAGGTCCTTGACCGTCGCCTCGTCATTCTCGTCGCCGGCTTCCTCGAGCAGCAGCTGGCTGTAGCCGATGATCGCGTTCAGCGGCGTCCGCAGCTCATGGCTCATGCCGGCGACGAAATCGGCCTTCGCGGTGCTGGCCTGATTGGCGGCGGCGGTCAGGTTGCGCAGGTTGTCCGAAGTCGAGACCAGCGAGTTCAGCTCGCGCGTGAACTCCCTCTGCTCATGGAACATCTTCGCGAAATAGAGCGACATCATCGCGAAATAGATCGCCACGCTGGCCATCGAGATCATGCCGATCACCTGGAAATCCTTCAGGTCGACCGAGGGCATCGGCTCGCCGCCGAACGCGCGCAGCAGGAACAGCCCCGCGCTGCCGAAAATCTGGACCAGCAGGAGGTTCCGCACCCAGCCCTGGGGCGGCAGGTAGAGAAAGGCGAGCAGCGGGAAGATGAGCAGCCATGGCAGGAAGGGCGAGCTGACTCCGCCATAGCTGTAGCAGGCCCACAGCACGCAGAAGATCAGGTTCTGCACCGACAGGAAGGCCAGCAGCTGGTAGCGGCCGGTCGCCCTCAGCGCGAACGGATAGGCCCAGAACGCCAGGATCGAGAGGAAGAAGACGACGACCCGGTAATCCCGCGAGATGCCGGTGATCGCCAGATAGAGCGGAATCGAATTGCCGAGGATCGGGCCGAACACATGACTCAGCATGAACATCCGCGCGCGGCGGTGCGCCTCTGTGTTCACCCGCATTTCGGGCGGGATGAAATAGTCGAGCAAGCCGCTGAGGCTGAAGGCCGGGAGCCTTGATATCGCCAATTGCATTGCCTTGCCCCTGTCCCGAACGAGCCGGCGGCAACCGGGAAACAAGGTCAACCGCCCATTCGGCATCCGATTAGGCCGAACCCCTTAAATGCGCGTTAAGCGCGTCATTCGCGGTTTCTTAAGCATCGCGCTCTATCGCTGGCCCGATCCTCAGGGGCCCCAGATGCACAAGCCGATCTACCGCATCATTGACTGGTTCATCCCGGCGGCGATGCTGGAAAGCGATTCCGATCGCCTGATGGCGCGCACCTTCGTGATGCTGCACCTGGCGGGCCCGCTGATGGGCCACAGCGTGACTTTCTTCCTGGCCCGCACCGCGGCCGGCGCGACCTGGCAGTTCTGGGTCACCGAAGGCATGGTCGCCGGCTTTTTCGGCATTCCCTTCCTGCTGCGCGCGTGCGGGAGCATGCGGCTGCCGGCAATGACCAGCGTGCAGATGCTGGTCGGATTGAGCCTGTTCGGCTCCTTTTCGTTCGGCGGGATCAGCTCGCCGCTCCTGCCCTGGTTCCTGATCGCGATGGTGCTGGGCTTCTTCTACCTGTCGGAATCGATCAAGCTGGTGCTGACCGGCATCGCCCTGCAGCTCGGCATCTTCATCGCGACGCGCATCTTCTACGGCCAATTCCCGACGCTGCTCTCGGCGTCCGACCTGCAGATGGCGAACACCTTCTCGATCCTCGCCGCGCTCACCTACATGACAATCCTCGCGCTGTTCTACGAAACGGTGATGCGGATCAGCCTCAGCCTCGAGCAGGAGACGATCGACCAGCGCGGCAAGCTCGAACTGGTGCGCGAGGCGATGGAAGCGGCCGAGCTCGCCTCCAAGCGCAAGTCGATCTTCCTGGCCAAGATGAGCCACGAGCTGCGCACGCCGCTGAACGCGGTGATCGGCTATGCCGAGATGCTGCGCGAGACGTTCCAGGACCAGGCCGACGCCAGCCGCAAGATGCAGGATCTTGACCGCATCCACGCCGCCGGGCGGCATCTGCTGGCGCTCGTCAACAACGTGCTCGACCTGTCGTCGATCGAGGCGAACCGGCTCGAGCTGTCGACGGAGCCGGTCAACGTCACGTCGCTGGTCAACGAAGTGATCGCGACCGCCTCGCCGCTCGTGACCAAGCGCGACAATCGCATGATCGTCAACATGCCCGAGGAGCTCGGCACCATCGAGCTCGACGCGTTGAAGGTCCGCCAGTCGCTGCTTAACCTGCTCAGCAACGCCGCCAAGTTCACGACCAAGGGCACGATCATGCTGACCGTGCTGCGCCGCACCAGCGGCGGGCGGGACTGGCTGATGCTCGAAGTTACCGACAACGGCATCGGCATGAGCGAGGAAGGGCTGCGCCGGATTTTCCAGGATTTCAGCCAGGCCGAGAACGACACCGTCAGCAAGTTCGGCGGCACCGGCCTCGGCCTCGCGCTGACCAAACGCTTCTGCCAGATGATGGCCGGGACCATCGACGTGCGGTCGGAGCGCGGCGTCGGCACCAGCTTCACCATCCAGATTCCGATCGTCGCGGCCCGGTCCGCCGACACGGACATCACGCCGCCAGCCGAGCCCGGCATGGCGGGAAAAGCGGCCTGATGCCGCAGAACATAATGGGCAGCCCGTCATGAACCTTGAGAGAATCGACGATCCGAACGCGCGGCCGCGGCTGCTGAGCGCCGCGCGGCGCTCGATCGCCGGGCCGATGCTCGCCGCGACGCTGGGCGCGGTGGGGGTGACGATCGCCGCGGGCGCACTCGCCTCGGCCCATCCGTGGGCGGATTTGCTGCCGGCGCTGGCGGCAGGCGGGCTGGCCGCCGCCTTCGCCACCTGGCTCGTCTCCGGCGCGATCGCGCGACTCGCGGTCGGCCCGGTCGAACTGCTGCTCGACCAGCTCGACGACAGCGACCTCCAGAACTTCCGCTGGCAGCGCGGCCAGGCGATGACCGGGCCGCAGATCGAAGCGGACGTGAAGCTGCTGCGGCGCCGGATTCGCGAGATCATGCGGCGGTCGCGAACGCTGATCGACGAACTTGAGCGCGCGCGCGAACAGGCCAGCCAGCAGAATGTCGCGAAGTCGCAGTTTCTCGCCAAGATGAGCCACGAGCTGCGCACGCCGCTGAACGCGATCCTGGGCTATGCCATGCTGCTGCACGAGGATGCGAGCGAGGCGGGCCAGGCTTCGGCGATGGCCGACCTCGATCGCATCCAGCAGGCCGGCCGCACGCTGCTGGCGCTGATCAACGACATTCTCGACCTGTCCAGGATCGATACGGGCCGCGTGACGGTCGACCGCGCCGCGATCGACGTGCACGCGCTCGCCGCCACGGTCGCCGCCGCCTGCGGCGCGGCCGACCCGCCCAACGGCAACCGCTTCGAGCTGCATGTCGACGCCGCGATCGGCATCATGATCGGCGACGCGGCCAAGGTTCGCCGCTGCCTGATCAACCTGCTCGGCAATGCCTTCAAATTCACTCATGACGGGCTGGTCAGGCTCGCGGTCTCACAGGCCGAGCGCGGCGAGTCGGCCTGGATCGAGTTCGCAGTGTCGGACAATGGCATCGGCATCGCGCCCGAGAACATCGCCGGCCTGTTCGACGAGTTCCGGCAGCTCGATAGCGGGGTCACTCGGCAGTTCAGCGGCGCCGGGCTTGGCCTCGCGATCGCCAAACGCCTCGCCGGCCTGATGGGCGGCGACTGCACGGTCGAAAGCATGCCGGGCGAGGGGTCGACCTTCCGCCTCATCCTGCCGCTGGGCGATCCCGCGCCGCGCGGCGCGGTCTCCAGCGCCCCGGCCGTGAACAATACCGCCGGCACGCTGGTGAGGACGCCCAGCGCCGAGCACACCGCGCTGGTGGTCGACGATGACGAGGCGACCATCGAGCTGATGCAGCGCTGGCTGGTGCGCATGGGCTATAATGTGGTCTCCACCGCCGGCGCCGAAGGCGTGCTTGAGCTTGCCCGCACCCACCGGCCGGATTTCATCCTCCTCGACGTCCTGCTGCCCGGGCGGTCCGGGTACGACGTGCTCGAAGAGCTGCGCGCCGATCCGCAGGTCGGCCATATCCCCACCATCCTGATCACGGTCGAGGACGATCGGGCGCGCGGCCTCAGGTCGGGCGCGACCGACTATCTGCGCAAGCCGATCACGGCGCACCAGCTGCGCAGCGTGCTCGACGTCTATCGGCTGCGCGCGACCGGTGAGGTCCTGGTCATCGATGACGATGACGATTCGGCCGAGCTGCTGGCGCGCAGCGTCGCCCAAGTGGGCTTCTCGGCGCGTCGCGCAGCCGACGGCGCCCAGGGCCTGGCGATGGCGGCCGAGCTCCGGCCCGATGCGATCGTGCTGGATCTGGCGATGCCGGTCATGAACGGCTTCGAAGTGCTCGACCGGCTGGCCGCCGTCGAGGAGCTGCGCGACGTGCCGCTGATCGTCGTCTCCGGCTGCGACATCACCATCGAGGAGCACCGGCGGCTCGCCGCGGCCGGGCACCGCTTCTTCCCGAAAGCGGCATCCACGCCGCGCGAAATTGCCCAATCGCTGAAGGAGTTGGTGCTATGAACGCCCCCACTTCATCCGCGGCACCTCCCAAGACGGTCCTTATCGTCGACGATGTCGAGGATAACCGCGTCCTGCTGGACCGCGCGCTTAAGTCGAGCGGCTATGTGACGATACATGCGGCGAGCGGCCGCGAGGCGCTGTCGATGATCTCGCGCCACATGCCGGATATCGTGCTGCTCGACTGGATGATGCCCGGTTTTTCCGGGCTCGATACGCTGCGCGCGATCCGCGAAACGCATCCCAAGACCCGCCTTCCCGTCATCATGTGCACCGCAATGGGCGAGGAAATGTCGGTCGTGACCGCGATCAACGAAGGCGCCAACGACTACATGCTGAAGCCGATCAGCCTGGCGATCCTGCGTGCCCGCATGGCCGCGCATCTGGACCAGCGCGACGCAATCGATTCGCTGGCTTCGGAGAAGCTGCACGCCGAGCGCAAGCTGGGTGAGCGGACACGCGAGATGCTGACGGCGATGTCGCGCGATCGCGACACCCCTCCCCCTGCGGCGAATGGAGCGAGCCGCTGAGCATGACCGGGCCTTTTCCGCATTTCAGGAACAATCGCGTGACCGACCTGCGGACCATCTGGTCACTATCGGCGGTGCTGCTGTCGGTCGCCGCGCTTATCCTGGACCGCACCCAGATTCTGGGCGTGTCCGCCCTTGCCGTCGCCGCCGCGCTGGGGACAGGCGCCGGGCTGGCCGGGCTGGCGGCCGCCGGTGCGCGCAGCCGCCGGCACGCGCAAGTGCTTTACGAGACGAACCGCCAGCTTCGCGACCTGCTGCACGTCGATCAATTGACCGGCCTGATGAACCGATCGGCCTTCGACGCGGCGCTCGACGACCCGCGGCTTGCCGAGCACGAAATGCTGATCGTGCTGTTCTTCGACCTCGACCGGTTCAAGGACGTCAACGATACGCTCGGGCACAAGGCCGGCGACGACCTGCTGCGGCAAGTGGCGCAGCGGGCTGCCGACGCGGTGGGCTCGACGATCGCGCTGGCGCGGCTGGGCGGCGACGAATTCGCGTCGGTGATCGCATGGAGCGCGGACAACCGTCCGGAGCGCTACGGCGCCGCGATCGTCGAGGCGGTCGGCGCGCCCTATCTGATCGACGGCCACCAGGTCGAGATCGCGGCGTCGGTGGGTCTCGCCCTCGGCGATCCGACCCGCTTCAACCCGCGCGAGCTGCTGCGCCGCGCCGACCTGGCGATGTACGCGGCCAAGGGCTCGCCCGGCGGTCGCTTCCGCGTGTTCGACGATGCGCTGGACCGGCACCAGACCCGCGAGAGCTCGGTCCGGATCGAGCTCGGCAAGGCCCTGATCGAGAACCAATTTTCGCTGCACTTCCAGCCGCTGATCGACGCGCGCACCGGCGCGTTCAGCAGCGCGGAGGCATTGCTGCGGTCGCAGTCGCCGGGCCTTCGCGAAGTGACGCCGGCGGCGCTGATCGCCACTGCCGAGACCAGCGGCCAGATCAATGCGCTGACCGAGTGGACGATCGAGACGGCGCTGACCGCGATCACGAAGCTCCAGACGTCGCCGATCGGCGTGAACATCTCGCCCGTTTATTTCCGCAAGCCCGAATTCGTATCGCGGCTGATGGACAAATTGCTGCTCGCTCGCGTGCGGCCGGAGCTGCTGACCGTCGAAATCACCGAGAGCGTGCTGATCGAGAATCTCGACGCCGCCCGCCAGTCGGTCGATCGCCTGCGCGAGATCGGCATGAAGGTGTTCCTCGACGATTTCGGCACCGGCTATTCGTCGCTGAGCTACCTGCAATATTTCGAGCTCGACGGGCTGAAGCTCGACAAATCGTTCCTGCGCACGGTCGGCGACCGCCGCAAGACCAACCAGATCATCCGGTCGATGATCGATTTCGGCCACAGCCTCGACATGCGCGTGGTCGTGGAAGGCGTGGAGAGCGACTGGCAGGTCCGCCTGCTGCAGCTGCTCGGCTGCGACCTGCTCCAGGGCTACGAGATCGGCATGCCGATGCCGCTCGACGAGCTGCTCGTCTATCGCGACCTCGCCAGCGGCCGGCAGGTCGTGGATGGCGCGGTGCCGCCCTCGGCGGTGGCAAAGATCAAGGTCCTCCCGATCCATTCGGCGTGACATCGGCGAAGCCGCTGGCGTCGGCGGCGAGCAGCAGCGGATCGAACACCAGCCCCGCAAGCGTTCCGATCTCCGCGATCGGCCGCTGGTAGCGGGCGAAGCGGCCCGGCGCGAACTCGATGCCGAAGCGATCGACCAGGTCCTTCTGGCTCATCACGAAGCCATAGGCGCGAAGCTGTGCCGTGCCCGCCGCATCGGCTTCGGCGACGGCCACCACTTTCCAGAACGTGACCGGATATTGCGTCTGGCGGCCGGCAAAGTCGGCGACCGGATCGTCCGCGGCCAGCACCGGGCCGGCGAGGATGCATGCCTTCGTGTCGCCCTTCTGCAGCTCCTTCTGCACATACACTTCGAACCCGCCCCACAGGCCTTCGGAGAGGTGATAGGTGGAAGGCGGCGTGGCGCGGTTGAACGCGGCGTGCTGCGGCGTGCAATTGGTCCAGTGGAAGGTGTCGGAGTTGGCGAACTCCACCGCTTCCGGCGTCGCGCCCCAAGCATTGTCCTGCCGCCTGACGATATGGCCGCGATCGACCTGTCCGGCGGGCCCGTAGATGTCGCGCTCGACAATCTGGATGTTCGCCGGGATGCGCGGGTCGACCACCCAGCGGTCGTCGCCGAACGAGGTGCGGCCGCCGGTTTTGCGCATCTCCGGCGAGTAATCGACATTGACCGCGGACCACATCTGCAACCGCCGCGCCTGGTTCATGGCGAGGCTGTAATGATGGTAGCGGAGCACCAGCGGGGCACCGTCCACCTTGTACATCTCCGCGTCGCGCCCGGGTGCGACGGCAGGCGGGGGCACCGTCAGCCCGTTGCCCAGGAACGCCGGATCATAGCCTTCGCGATTGGCATAGTCCGGATCGAAGCGCAGGCTCTTTTCCAGCGCGGCGCCGTCGGCCGGCGCGGGTGCGGCGCCGGTATAGACGTTGATCGTCACCGGCCCCGTGAACGTGAATGTCGCACCGCCCATATCCATCTCCAACGGCCCCGCCCCCCCGGAACGCCGGTCTTCGATCGCAGGCCTCGCGGCGCCGGCCGACTTGGCGAGGATGCGCCCGATCTCGTCCGCCGGGTCAGCGGTCGAGTCGAGGAGCGCCTTCAGCATCGCCGCCTGCGCCGGATCGTCGATGCGGGCGGCCGCGAGCGCGGCGACGATCGTGCTGATCCGCACGCCTTCGTTCGCGATCCATTTGACGCGGTCGTCGCCCATCTCCTCGGTCCAGGGCGTGCCGTCCACGGACATGGTCTGCCCGTCCCTGACTTCGGGGATGCCGGCATGGTGGAGCGCGACCAGCTCCCACGCTTCGCTGAAGGCAGGCGAGCCGGAGGACCCCTCCAGCGTGTCGGTCTCGTAGTGGAGGAAGCCTTCGTCCAGGATGTCGACCAGCTTGTTGTTGCGGGTCGCATATTCCTTCGGCCCGCCGTCCGGATACTGGATGATGTCGATCGGCTGGCCGACCAGGATCTTCGACGTACCCTGGGTCGGAACAATCACGCCCAGCGTGTCCAGCCCCTCGCCGCTGACCGCCTGCGGCGCGACCGCGACGAGCGCGAAATCTAGCTGCTCTTGGCTGAGGAAGAAGCGCTCGGGCTCGATCGCGAAGGTCAGCCCGGCTTCCAGCCCGCGCTCGCCCTGTTCGTAGAGGAAATTGGCGCCCGCCCCCGCCGCCGACGCCTTGTCGGGGAACACGTGCCAGTTGGTCAGCAACAGGCCTTCGTGGATCAGGAAGCCGGTGGCGAAACCGTCCGCGACCATGTGCGGATCGATCGAGTTCACGATCCGCGCCACCGGCCGCCCCGCCTTCCGCGCCGCCTCGCTCGGCGCCGCACTGAGGAAATCGAGCGTCGGCCCGATTTTGCGCTCGAGAAAGAGCGGCAGCCGCCCCGCCGCCCGCAGCTCCGCCGCCGCGGCGAACGCGTCCTGCCGGGCCTGGAAGCGGACCTGCCGCATCGGCGTCTCCGGCGCGCCAGCGCCGAACGCCCCGATCATCGCCGCGGCCGTCTCACGGCGCGCGCCGTTCGCCTGCCAGCGCGCCGCGGCGGCCAGCATCTCCGCGCGCCTGCGGGCGCCGATCGCGTCGGTGGCGGCCATCAGCCGGGCCGCGGCGCCAGCCGGCAGGCGGCAAGCCCGAACACGTCGGCGCCATAGGTCGCGGCGAACATGCGCTGGTCGGCAAGCCGCTGCCGGTTCTTGACGCTCTTGGTCACGACCAGTCGCACTTCGCCCTGGGGGCCGAGGATGATCGTCGCGCCGCCATAGAAATCGAAATCCGGATAGCCGTCGCCGCCTTTCACGGTGCGCTTCTGGCTGACCTCCGCGACCAGATCGAAGGCGAGCTGCCCGTCCGGCCCGACGCGGCGGACCGAGCGGACCGACTCGACCACCGGCAGGTCCAGCACGTCGCCATTCAGCTCCGGATCGGCGGGATCGGCGAGGCCGAAACTGTCGAGATTGCCGTCCGCGCAGACCAGCTCTCCGATCAGCCGCGCCTGGCGCTGCAGCTCGCCGGCGCCGGCGGGATGGCCGGGATCGCCCGAAAAGCGCAGCTTGCCGAAATCGAGCTGGCGCTGCTTCAGCGCCTTGGCCGGCGGTCGCCACAGCAAGGCGTCTTCGGTCAGCGCGGTCACGCCTTCCGGATAGATGCGCCGCCGCCGGAACGCGTCGATCAGCGCCTCGCGATAAGCGAAGACGTCGTCGGGGACGAGGTCCCGGTCCGCGGTGACGAGGGCGCGCAGATACTCGCCGAAGGTGACGTCGATCGGCGGGCAATAGTCGATCGCGCGGATGCACATCGACAGCATCTGGCTCGCCAGTGCCGAGGCGACGTGCGACAGCGCGTCGAGCAGATCCGGCGGAACCGCCTCGCCATCGTCCAGCGCCTTGCGCCCGCCGGTCGCCATCCGGATCAGCGGCGCGGACTTGCGCCGGTAGATGGTCAGGAACGCCTCGATGATCGCGGAGACGAGCACGGTGCCGAGCTGATGCTCGTCGAGCGCCGCATCGTATTTCTGCGCCGCGGCGAGGTCGATCTGGCGCAGCGACTGCTCCCCCTCGCCCCGCGCCAGCTCGAACACCAGATGCATCAGATCGTTGTCGCGGGACAGGTCGCCGGAGGTGCGGATGATGTTGCTGCGGACGACCTCCTGATAAGAAAAGCGCTGGAACAGCGCGACCAGGTCCGCAAACGCTTCGTGGAACGCGGGCACGTCCGGGTTGGTGGTCTTGTCGAAGCGCACCCGGAGGCCGTCGAGCAGCGCATGCGTCAGCTCGTGCGCGATCACGTCGTGCGACAGGCAGGCGAAGACCAGACCGTTCGGCGGCAGGTCCCCGGCATGGGCGGGATCGACGCGGTACCAGCCGAACTCCAGCGCATGCCGGCCGCGCACATATTGCGCGTTCGCCCCTTCCATCGCGTGCGGCACCAGCTTCAGCCGTGTCCCGTCGAACCCCCAGCTGAGCTCCCGGCCCAGCGCGGTGCGGAACACCGCATAGGTGCTCATCGCGACCGCATAAACCATCTGGTGGTGGAACACCGGATCGGTCGGCGCCGGATCATGGCCGTTGACGATCAGCAGCCGCGGCTCGTCGAGGTCGACATGCTGATAGGGGCCGAGCGGGCCGTCATGCGTCGCCACGACTTCGAAATGGGCGCCGGCCGGCCCCGGCTTCAGCGCTTCGTAGGGCACGTTGATCTGCGCCGTCTGCCCTTCCAGGCGGCGCGTGGACGGATCGATCGTGTAGATCTTGAGCGGCCGATAGACCGGATCGCAGATCGAGCGCTCATAGCGCGCGGCGGTTGCCGTCACCCGGTCGCCGATCCGGAATTCGATCGCCCGGGCGGCGCGTGGCGCGGCACGCGCCCGCTCGACCGCCGCCGGCTCGCCGCCGCGGCTCTGTGCGGTGGCCGCGGTCGCGCCGGGCGTGCTCGGCACGGCAGCCGGATGGCTGGCCTCGTCCACGCCCGCTACGCTTCCGCCTCCACCAGCGCCGCCGCGGCGAGAGGAGGGCCATAGACCTGCTGCGCGCCCTTGCGATCGAGCGCACTGATCTTCAGCTCGTTGCTGCCGACCCCGCCGCAGAAATAGTGCATGACCGAGGTCGGATCGTACATGGTCAGCACCTTGGTGTCCCACAGCGGCTCGTTCGGGCAGACCGGCGGCGCCTCGTTGCGGATATGCTCGTGGCGGAAGCCGAGCACATGGCCGAGCTCGTGGCGGAGGACGCCGACCTTGTCGAAGCTCGTCGTGAAATAGCTGGGGTCGATCAGCACGCGACGGCGCTCGACCGGATCGCTGGGAAAGAAGCTCGACGCGATGAACTTGCCCCCCGCATCGAAGGCGCGCACGACGAACAGCAGCCCTTCCAGCCCCATGCCGGGCCGCGTGTCGAGAACCTGGCGATGCTCGAAATTAACGCCGCAGGTCTGCTCCCAGGCCTTGGTCGCCTCGTGCATGGAGCTGACGACGAGCTGGTATTGCGCGTCGCTGCCGAACGAGTCCCGCGCGACGCGATAGGTCAGCACCGCTCCCGGCTTCCAGCGAACGATCTTGCCGTTCTTGGTGCTCGCGATCAGGCCGCGCGGCGCCTCGTCCAGCCGGGTGGCGCCGAAACCGGCTTCGTCGGCCCGGTTGCGCGCCTCCTGCGTCTTGATCTCCTGCTCGCGCACATCGGCGTAGATGCGCAGCTGATCGAGATCGAGCAGCGTGTCGCCTTCGGCCACGTAAAGCGTGTTGCCTTCGATCTCGACGGTGTTCAGCTTGCTCTTCAGAAGTGAATAGAGGTCGTCCATCCCGGCGCTCCCTTGCTTGTCTTCAATCGACATCGATCGCGACCGTGTCGGAGTCGTCGCTCCGATATTCACCTTGCAGGCGGCGGATCGCCGCCTCGTCCACCAGCCCGCGAGCGCGCGCCCAATCGAGCTTCATTTCAGCCTCGTCGAGCAGCCGGTCGCCGCCCGAAATCCACATCCACTGGCCGTCCACCTCCACGCTGTCCTGCGCTGCCAGCCAGTCCGTCACGTCATTCCTGCCGAGCCGCTCAGCCAGCTGCGGCAGCTTTTCCAGCACGAACCGCGCGAAGCTCACCTGCGCGAAAGGCTCCGGATCAGCAGGAAGCTTCCGGCGAAGAACAGGCCGGCGATCAGCACCGCCACTTCCGGGCTCGCATAGCTGCCAAAGGACGGCATCCGGCCGCGTCGGCCCTCGCTCCGCGGCGGCTGATCCACATCCTCCTCCTCGCCCACGTCGGCGTGATCGGGAATGGCGATGTCCTCGAACTCGATCGGCACTTCTTCCGGAAGGCTTTCGCGCAGTGCCTCGATTTCCGGGTCCTGCAGCGCGCCGGCATTGTCGGGGTCGTAGCGCATCACGAACACGGCTTCTTCGGCGGTGTAGGCTGGGTCCCAATGGATGTTCTCTGGCACGTGGCAATGGCCGTAATGGCCGCCGCGGCTGACCCATATCTGCGGGCTGCGGTTGTGGCCGCCTGGGTCTTGGCCGTTGACTGCGGGCTTCGGCGGCCCGCTCGGCCACTCCGAAGGAATCTCGTGCGTCTTTTCCAGCCAGCGGCAGAGCCGCGCCACATTCTCCAGCGTCGGCCGCGCCTTGGGCCGCCCCGCCGTGCCGACGACCTCGATCTGGATCGCCGACAGCCGGTTGGTCTCGACGCCGCCGGTCAGGTTGCGCAAAGCGCGAGCGGAAAGGCCGGTATCGATGTGCTGGTAGATCGTCGTCTGGTCGACGGTGAAGTGCGGGTCGGACCGGTGGGCGCGGAAGGCGGCGATCGCGCCGGCGGCGCTGTTTCCCTCGGTCGTGTGGTGGACGATGCGGAACGGGCCGCCCACGAACGAGCCGACCGGCCCTGAGATCGGCGACCATTTGGCGAACGGGCAACGGGCCATCGGCTCACTCCTTGGCAGCGATGTTGGTCGGGCGCGGCCGCGCGCCGCTGTCGCGGAAGCGGCGATGCGGGCTCGCGAAATAAACGGTGTCGCTGGCAAGCGTCGCGCGCTGGTCGGGCGCCAGCAGGAAGAAGGTGACGGCAGCGCCGCCATTATAGGTCAGGCCGTCGCTGCCGGTCAGGAAGTTGAACAGCCATTTCCGCGCGCGGTAGCTGCCGCCGGTCACGGTCAGCTGCGCGAACAGCACGGCATGCGTGTCGCCGGCGGCCAGTGCGACTCCGTCGGCCAGCATCAGCTGCTGGGCAAGTGCCGCCGCCGCGGCCGGGGAGCCGCCGCCCCGGTCGGGGTCGATCGCGAACACCGCGCCGACGATCGCATCGACGGCCTGCGCGGCCGCCGTGACCTGCGGATCCGCCGAGCCGCCGGCTTCCGCCGCGCGGCATCGGGCCTGGAGCGTCAGCGCGCGCGCGATCAGCCCTTCGCCGTCCGGCGCCGGTAGCGAATAGGCCGGCAGCCGCACCGCGATCCCGCCGCGCGCGAGATGCTTGGCGAGCGCGGCATCCAGCACGGGCTGGCGAACCGTGTCCTTGCGCCCGCTGTAGCGCGTCGTCACGCCGAACACGGTCAGTGCGGAGGCAGCGCCTTGTGCCGCGCGCTTCAGCCCCTGCACCGCGATCGTCGCGGCGGGGAGCGCGAATGCGGCCGCATCGGCATCGGTCGTGGCCGGCGCCTGGGCGGCAACCGCCAGTACCGCCTCGATCGCGTCGAGTTCATGCATCAGCGAGGCGCGGAGCCGCATCGCCGCGAGCAGGTCGGGGCTTGCGAGCACGACGCCCTGGACGGCGGAGGCCTTGCCGATGGCGGCCGCGATCGTCGCCGCCACGTCCTCCGCGATCGCATCGACTGCAGCGATCGAGAGCAGCGCGACTTCGAGATTGAGGGTCGCGGTCCCGCTGGTCGTCCCGACGTCGTTCGAGCCATAGTCGCCCGGGTCGTAATCATCGCCCATGCCGCTATCGATGGTCGCGGGCGCTTCGCCCTCGCCGCCCTCGCCCGGGACGACGTCCTGATAGTCCTCGAGCGCGCTGCTGGCGGAGGACGCTGAGGACGTCCGGCGTGCGCGGGCGAGCCGGGGCAGCTTCACTTGGCGCCCCCGGTCAGCGACTTCCACACCCAGCCGGCCAGCGCCGCGTAGAACAGGGCGAGCAGGGCCGCGACGAGCTTGTTGCTGGTTATCTTCGTCATCAGTCCGGCCACCACCGGCTTGCCATCCTTGATCACGAAGCCGCTGCCGGAGACCTTCACCGCCAATTGCGACGGCGCGACCTGCAGGTCCTCGACCGCGAGCTTGTTGTCGCCGCCGCAGTCGGAGCGCCGCGGCGCAAGGCGCGTCAGCAGGAAATGTCCTGCCGCCGCCCCGCAGGCACCCTGTTCGACTCGGGCGAGGCCGGTGCCGGCCGGGTCGGCGCGGCGCGGGCCGATCTCGAACCGGTCGATCGGAAGGTCCGACGCGAGCTCGTCGGCAGAGGCCGGGAGCCCGAGCCGGAACGAAGCGTCGCGCATCGCCGCTTCGCTGGGGAATGTCAGGTACACGGATTCGCCGGGCGGAACCTCGAAGCGCACCGGCATCATCGTCGCGATCGGCTGCGGCACGGCCCTGTCAGCGATCTTGAGGCCGATCGGCGGCACCGACAGGCTGTCGCCCGCAGGCGCCGACACCGTGATCGTAAGCGCGGTCTGAATCGGGGTCAGTCTGAGCTGCGGGATGTTCGCGTTGCCCGTCGCGACCAGCGAGAGCCCGGCTTCGGGGCTGGCGCGCAGATTCTCCACGGTCAGGTTGATCTTGCCGGACGGGTCGGTTCGCCCCAGCCATGACAGCGCGACGCCCTTGGCCGCCGGGCGCGCAACGCCGGCCTGATCGAGCGCCGCCAGGGTGTCCTCCGACAGCCGCACGGCCGACGCACGAACGTCGAGCCCCGCGCCGGGGGCACCGTTGAACTCGAAAATCTGGGCTCGCGGCGGCCCATAGACGATCAGCTCGCTGGACCGCCCCGCGGTCCACGCCTTGGTCTCATCGAGCGCCGACGCTGCCGGAATGTTGTCGATGAAATAGAGCAGCAGCGCCGCGAGCAGGAACGCCGCGACCGCGACCAGCTTGCGGCCGAGCGGGGTCAAGGGCGGCCGCAACGCGGCAACGGCAACCATCACTGGCTCACCCGGACGAGATTGGGCGCGATCGCCCCGACCCAGCTGCGGTCGTCGGACGTGAACCAGGCGCGGACCTGGAACCGGTGCAGCCCCAGCGAGGCGGCCCGGCTCTGCTGGTCGCGCCCATCCCAGACGCCGCCATGCGGGCCGACGCTAACATTATCGTCCTCGGTCGACATCACGCGCTCCAGCTGGATGCGCTGGTTGTCGGCGGCCATGAACTTCAGCACTTCCGCCCGCGTCCGGTTGAACGGCGACTTGGCCGAAAAGGCGAACCGGGCATTGGTGCCGGCGGTGACGGTGCCCGGCAGCATGGACAGCTGCTCGATCGCGACCGAGCCGACCGCGCGCGGGCCGCCCCCGATGCCGTAGATATCGACGGGGGCGGGTTGCCCGGCCCGATCGGTCCCGTCGCGATATACCGAGCGGAGCACATAGGTGGCGGGAACCGCCTTCTTCGCCGGACCTTCGGCGGGCAACCCCAGCTTCACCAAGTGGCGCCCTTCCAGCCCGTTGGTATCGACGGTCAGCGAAACGGTCCGCTTGGGGAAGATCACGTCGAGCGTCGTCAGCGTATATGGCTCGGGCCTGAAGTCGAGCACGACCGGCCAGCCATTGCGGGCAAAGCCCCGCACCGAGAAGGTCCCGACCGGATAGGTCATCGGCATTTGCGGCCCATCGCGCAGCAGCGTTTTGGCTTCGGGCGAGTTGCGGCCACCGGAATTGCTTCCGCCGAACAGAGTTCCGATCAGGATCCCGGCCACCGCCACGCCGACCACGGCCGCGGCTGGATCGATGCCGTCATGGTCGTCGCGATCGTCCCGCGGCGGCGGGCAGCGGCGCTGATAGCTGCCGTCCGGGCACGGGGCGCGCCGGGCCTGTGGCAGCGCCGGGCATTCCAGCCGGCGCGTGCCGTCCGGACAATCGAGCAAGCGGCCCCGTGCGGGATCCTGATAGATTGCGCGCGACGGGGGTGCCTGCACCGCGGCATCGGCACTGGCAGAGGCGAGCGAGACGGAGATCACCGCCGCCACCATCGATCGTCCGGCTGCATAGACGTGCTTCACGGCGTTTGCCCCGCCACGACTCGTTCACGAGTCCACTAGACTAACATGGAATCCAGGGCCGGTGCAGCGGCAATTGAAATCGCCGCTTGCCAGTCGATTTCATGAAAAGGCTAAATGAACCAGCTACCTCCTTTAGAGCCCAGAGAAGACGAGTCTGTGATTTTGGTCACTCGCAAGGCGGGATTTGATCGGTTATGGTTCGCCTCAACAGGCGAGTCGCCCGGCGTTTTGCAGGCAATTGCTTTGTGTTGCTTGCGAACAGAGGTGCGATCGTGCCCGCTCGACCGGAGCAGGGCCCACAGCCTGGGGGTCGCTGCGTGAGAGTGGGGGAGGCTCGCAATGAGCAAGAGCCGCGACGCAGACGACGTGACGCGCGAGCTGGTCGATCGGGTGAAGGAGCGCTGTCCGGGCATTTCGGCGGCGGCGCTGGGACTTGCCGATCCGGGTCCGGACAAGGGCATCGGCATCCGCCTGGTCCAGGTTGTGCCGCGAATGGAGCCGCGTGCCCGCGACCGGCTGATCCGCACTCTCGCGCTGGACTATCTGGTCAGCGTCCGCGCCGACGACCCGCTTGCCGAGCACCGGCTCGTCGCCGACCTCGCCTTCGCGATCATGGACGCGCCGGATTACGAGCTGGTTGCCGGCGAGAGCGCGGCGCAGGCGTGCGCGGCGGCCGGCCTGCCTCCCGCGGCCGGGCTGGTCGTGCGCGGCCATGCCTGCCGGATCGACGCCGTCGCGCAGGCGCCGCTGGTGCGCGAGCCGGCGATCACCCGCACCGTCCCGCTCGGCCTTGTCGATGGCGTCGTGCTCGGCCCGGGCGACGTGCCCGTTCCCGGCGCGGTCGTGATCCTGGGAGACGGCGACCGCTCGGCCGTGACCGGGCCGGACGGCCGCTTCCGCTTCGCCTCGCCCGCCGGCGCTCCCGTCCGCGTCGCCGCCCGCGCGCACGGCCGGGCGAATTCCACTGCCGCGACTGCCGGCGAACCTGCGGTCATCACGCTGCCATTGGAGGCCTGACCCATGCCGTCTTATCTGAGCCCGGGCATCTACGTCGAGGAAACGGACAGCGGCGCCCACCCGATCGAAGCGGTGGGCACGCAGACGGCCGGCTTCGTCGGCACCGCGCCCAACCCGGATGCGCGCCCCGGCGAGGCGGTCGCGATCAACAATTGGAGCCAGTTCACGCGTGTCTTCGCGCGCGACGGCGATCCTTCGACGGACCTGGCGAACGCCGTCCAGGGCTTTTTCCTGAACGGCGGGTCGCGCTGCTATGTCGCGAACGTCCCCGCGAACGGGTCGATCGCGCCGAAGAAGGGCGGCCTCGACGCGCTGAACGCGATCGACGAGATCGCGATCATCGCCGCGCCCGGCCGGACCGACGTGGCGTCCCAGACGGCGCTGCTCGACGCGGCCGAGGCAATGAAGGACCGGGTCGCGATCCTCGACGCCCCGCCGACCGCCGACGACGTCGAGGCGCTGACCCGCGCAGGCGCGGCGTCCGGCGACGCCGCGCCCGGCGATGCGCCGCCGCCCAAGCCGCCCAAGGGCCAGGCAGCCGGCCTCAGGCCCCGCGATTCCGACGGCGGCTACGGCGCCTTCTACTTCCCGTGGCTGCGGGTCCGTGACGCGATCGACCCGGACAAGATCGTCTCGGCGCCGCCGTCCGGCCACATGGCCGGCATCTATGCGCGCACCGATGCCGAGCGCGGGGTCCACAAGGCGCCGGCCAATGTCGTCGTCCGCGGCGCGCTGGGGCTGACCCAGCTCGTCTCGCGCGCCGAGCAGGATGTCCTGAACCCCGCCGGCGTCAATTGCATCCGCTTCTTCACGCGCGAAGGCGTGCGCGTCTGGGGCGCGCGGACGCTCGCCCCGGCATCGAGCAACTGGCGCTATTTGAACGTCCGGAGGCTGTTCGTGATGATCGAGGAGTCGATCGCGATCAGCACCCGCTGGGTCGTGTTCGAGCCCAACGACCGGCCGCTCTGGAAAGCGATCCAACGCGATGTCGGCGCCTTCCTGACCCTGCTCTGGAGCCAGGGCGCCCTCGCCGGGTCGCGACCGGAGGAAGCGTTCTTCGTCAAGTGCGACGAGGAGACCAACC
Source organism: Sphingomonas horti (assembly GCF_009753715.1). Lineage (GTDB taxonomy): Bacteria > Pseudomonadota > Alphaproteobacteria > Sphingomonadales > Sphingomonadaceae > Sphingomonas_B > Sphingomonas_B horti. The sequence continues at coordinate 433,953 of NZ_WQMS01000001.1, forward strand.
CGCCGGAGGTGATCGACGCCGGCCAGGTCGTGGTCGTGATCGGCATCGCCCCGGTCAAGCCCGCAGAATTCGTGATCTTCCGCATCGGCCAGACGCCCACCGGCGCCACCGTCGAAGCGGGCTGAAGGAGGGAATGAGCCATGGCCAGTGCACCTCCCGCAGGACAGGGGCAGCAAGGCGCAGCCGCCGCCGCCAGCCCCCTCGCCCCTTCGGAAATGTACCGCAATTACAACTTTCTGCTGCGCCTCGATTCGACCGAGGTACGGTTCACCGAATGCCTGGGGCTGGGCATGCGGATCGAGCCGATCCGCTACCGGGAATCGGGCGTCGGCAATGTCGTGCGCGCGCTACCCGGCCCCGTCGCCTATGCCGAGGTGGTGCTGCGCTACGGGCTCGCGACCACCCCCGACCTGTGGAATTGGCTGAAGCGCACGGCCGAAGGCGCGGTCGTGCGGCGCAACGTCACGATCAGCCAGCTCGACAATGACGGCGCGACGCCGCGCATCAACTGGAATCTCTATGGCGCCTGGCCCTGCCAGTGGAGCGGCGTGCCGTTCGACGCGCTGGGGCGGGAAGCGGCGATCGAGGAACTGCGCCTCGCCTTCGACCGGTTGGACCGGGCCTGATGCGCGGCCTGCTGACGCGACTGGTGCGGCTGCTCGCCCGCTGGCTGCACGGCATCGCCGCGCGGCTGGAGCGCTACGCCCGCCCCGCCCTTGCGCCGGCGGCCCTCGACGCACTTGAGCACCGCTTCCCCGGGGCGCCCGAGCATTGGCTGCGCGACATCGCCGAGCATGTCGACAGGTTCGAGGCGCTCCCCGCGGATGCGGCCGTGCGGGCGGAGCAGGAGCCGGAGGAGCGGGCGTCGGTGCTGACCGCGCCCGTGCAGCGCAGCCCGGCCGCGCCGGCACGCCGGCCACGTCCAGAATTACGCATCGCGCCGCAGCGCGATGCTCGGCGGGCCAGCGCGCCCCCGAAATCGGCGGCGCACCCTACGCGACCCGCATTGCGGTGGTTCAGCGCGGCTGTGCCGATGCGACAGATGGCGGAAGCCGGCGCAACCCCGCATCGCCGCGCCGTCTCCGCTCCTGTCGGTGCCGTATCGACTCCCGCGCCGCGGCGGTGGCTGGATTGGATCGGCCGGATGGCGAGCAACCGCGCGGCTCAGCCGGTTGAGCCCCTACCCGCTCGCGACCACGAACTGTCTCCCGGCACCGGAGCGGCCGAGCAGCAGGCCGAGCGGATTTTCGCCCTGCCGACGGCGGTTCCGCAACACCGCAGCCCGGCCGCGATTGCTGTCGGCGAAACGAACGACCGCACTCCTCTCGATTGGCCAGAGCCGCCTCCTTCGCCGAGCCCGGCGGCGTTGCGGTTCGAGACCGGCGGCGCAGTCCGGCCGGTCCAGTCCTGGACGCCCGCGGTCCAAGGCTGCTGGCCTGCGCTGCCGGACACCGGCCATACCATTGGAGACGCGGAGCCCGCCGTGCGGCCGCTGCATGACTTCAACCGCGAACAGATGGCCGGGCTGTGGAGCGGGTGACCTTTCTGCTGGAGCGCACCGGCGCGCGGGTCTCGTGCCTGCTGAACCCGGAAGCGCTGGAGGCGCGGCGCGTGGCAGGCGTCGCACGGCGGCGCGGCGCGGGCGGCGCGGTGCTCGGCAATCCCCGCACCGACGACCCGCTGATCGCGACCGGCGGCGGCGTCACCGAATATGAGCTGAAGCTGCTGTTCGACGTCGATATCGCGAACGAAGGCCGCGGCGCACGCGTGACGGCCACGCCACCGGTCGCGATCCCGCCGCCCGAGAGTGCTCCACCGGTCGAGCCGATCATGGTCGCGCTGGAAGACGGCGAGCCGCCGCAGCCGCCGCCCGTGGCACCCGAGCCGCCGCCGGTTGCCCAGCCCGAGCCGCCCGCATCGACGGTGATCGACGTGCGCGCGCTGACCCAGCCGCTCTGGGCCTTCGCCGAAACCGGCGATGCGGTCGACGGGGCGGTCGCGCCGCAGCGCGTGCGGTTCATCTGGGGCAAGTCCTGGAACATTCCCGGCGTCGTGCTCGCGGTCGCGGAGCGGCTGGAGCGGTTCGATGCCGACGGCGTGCCGAAGCGCTCATGGCTAAGCCTGCGCCTGCGCCGCGTCGAGGAGACCACCGAAACCAGCGTGCCGCCACCGCCGCCGACGACCCCGCAGTTCGAGGTCGAATCCGGCCCTCCGCCTGCCGACGACGCCGACAGCGACACGGTCGCGGTGCCGGTCGATCCGGACGGCTTTCCGCTCGACCGGCTCGATCAGGTTGCCGCCTATTATTACGGCGACCCGGCCTATGCCCGCGCGGTCGCGGAATATAACGGCCTGGACGATCTGCTGCGCTTCCACGAAGGCGACCGGCTGAGGATGCCGCGCCGTGCCGCGCTGCAGCTATCGGTCTGACCGGCGATGGCCGCGGTCGCCCTCCGCATCGACGGCGCCCCGGTTGCTCCGCGCCTGGCGGCCTGCGTCTGCTCGATCGACGTGCGGCAGGCACTGAACACGCCGGCGATCGCGGTGGTCGCGTTCGCCGACCCGCCGCCGGACCTGATCGCGTCGCTGAAGATCGGCACACCGCTCACCGTTGAGGCGCCCACCGGCGAGACCTTGGTCGAGGCGGAAATCGTCGCCGTGGAGCACCGGCTGAGCGCCGACAAAGGTCGCGTCTTCGCCGTACGCGGCTATGACCGACTGCACAGGCTGCGCAAACGGCAACGGGTGCGCGCGCTGACCGACGTCACGCCGGAGGACGTCGCCGCCGCTGCCGCCGCCGAGATCGGGGTTTCCAGCGAAGCGCCTGATGCTGCTTCGCCGCGCCGCACGCTCGTCATCCAGCACGATCAGAGCGACTTCGACCTGCTGGCCGAACTCGCAGCGGACTGCGGTCGCTATTTCCACCTCGCCGGCGGCACGCTGAAGCTGCTGACCCTGGCCGGGGACGGCGACGACGAAGTGCGGCTGGTCGCGGGGCAGACGCTGCTGGAGGCCCAGGTGGAGCTCAGCGCCGAGACGATGCGCCGCTCGACCGTGGCGCGAGGCTGGGACGTCGGCAGCGCGGCACCGGTCTCAGGCCGCGCATCGACGGCTTCGCAGGACGCGATCGAGTTCCGCGGCGACGACGCCCTCACCCGCTTCGAGGGGCTGGGCGCGCGCCTGCTCCTCAACCGCAACAGTGCCAGCGCTGCGGAAGCGACGGGTCTCGCCCAAGCCGATATCGACCGGGCGATCGCACTGGGCGCGACTCTCACCGCCACCACCGACGGCGATCCCCGGCTGCGGCCCGGCCGGGTCGTCGCGATCGAAGGGGTCGGCGACCAGGCTGACGGCTCCTATGTGCTGACCGAGGCGACGCACAGCTTCGATATCGACCGCGGCTATGTCACCCGAATTTCGACGCTGCCTTCTCCGCGCCCGTCGCGTCCCCGCTGCGCGGCGGCGACTGTCGCGCGGATCACCGATGCCGCCGACCCCGAAGGGCTGGCACGGGTGCGCGGCACGCTGATCGCCTATGGCGAGGTCGACAGCGGCTGGATGCCGGTGCTGATCGTCGGCGCCGGCGACGGCAAGGGCCTGTCGATCGTCCCCGAGCCCGGCGACGACGTTCTGGTGCTGCTGCCCGAAGGCGATCCGGCGCGTGGGATCGTGCTGGGGGGTCTTTACGGCAGCCGCCCACCGCCCGGCGAACGGCCGGACAAGGGCGCCCGCAACTTCACGCTACGCACGCCGGGCGGCCAGTCGCTGATGCTGGACGGCGTGGAGGCCGTGATCCGTCTGCAGACCAGCGCCGGCGACCTGCTCGAGATGACGCCTAAGGGCACGAAACTCAGCGTCACCCGCGACCTGCTGGTCGAGGCGCCGGGCCACAAGCTGACGTTCCGCGCGTCGCATGTCGATTTCGAGAAATCGTGATGCAGTGGCTGACCGAAGACGCCCTGCTGGTCTGCGACCATGGCGGCCGCGTGAACAACAAGCTGTCGCAGCAGCTGGTGGAGATCGCCGGACGGCGGGTGATGGTTGCGATCGATCCCGAAGGCCGCAGCATCTCGGGCTGTCCCAATGCCGACGTGCTGATGGGCATGCGGCCATGCGTGACCACGCTGCCCGTCAAGACCGGCTATTCCGACTTCATCGCGATCGCCGGCCACCCCGTGTGTCTGTCCACGGTCCGCGGACTGACCGACGGCACGCCACCGGGCACGGTCGATTATTCGGTCAAGCGCCCCGGCCAGGTGCTCGTGGAAGCGGGGAGCTGACGATGCGGCCGATCCGCGCCATCCGGTTCGACGGAGCCGGGCTCGCCGAGCGCGCCGGTCCCGATGCGGCGGGCGGGCTGACCACGTCCGTGTCGGGCGGGCTGATGCTGGTCGAAGGCGGCGACGCCGTGCGCCAGTCGATCATGCTGCTGCTGACGACGATGCCAGGCGAACGCGTGATGCGGCCTGATTATGGCTGCCCGATCCACCGCCTCGTCTTCTCGCCCAACGACGCGACCACCGCCGGGCTGGCGATCCACTATGTGCGCCAGGCGATCACCCGGTGGGAGCCGCGCGTCCGCATCGTCCGGCTGGACGCCGGTGCCGACCGCCGCGATCCCGGCCGGCTGGTGGTGACGCTGGAATACCGGATCCGCGCGACCGACGAGCAGCGCGAGCTGACGTTCGACCTGCGCCTCGACGGGCAGCCGGGCTGATGCCGATTCCCCTGCCTCGCCTCGACGATCGGACGTTCGACCAACTCGTCGCCGATGCGCTGGAGCGCGCGCGCGCGACCTGCCCGGACTGGACCGACCATACGGCCGGCGACCCCGGCGTCACGCTGGTCGAGCTGTTCGCGTTCCTGACCGAGTCCCTGCTCTATCGGCTGAATCGGGTGCCGCCGAAGCTGCAGCTGGCGCTGCTGAACCTTGCCGGCGTCGTGCTGCGTCCGCCGAGCGCGGCCGTCGCCACCCTGACTTTCGCGCGCGCGCAGGGAACGCCGTCCGATACCCCGGTCACGATTCCGGCCGGCACGCAGGTCGGCGGCCGCGACGGCAGTGCCACTTTCGTGCTGCCGAACGCCGTGACTCTCGATCCCGGTCAGGCGCGCGCAGATGCCACCGCCCTCCATTGCGAGTTGATCGACGCCGAATTGCTCGCCGCCGCGCCGGGCCACGCGATGCGCGTTGCCCGTCCGCCGGTGATTGCGCCGACGCTCGACGGGCTCGACTTCCTCCTCGGCGTCGAGGCGGCCGCGCCACCCGCGGGCACGGCGCTCCGCACCGCCAACGGCAAGACCTTCGAGCTGTGGCGCGAAGTGACGACCTTCGCCGACAGCGGGCCCGATGAGCCGGTGTTCGTGCTCGACCGGGCGAGCGGTATCGTCCAGTTCGGATCGGGCGTGGCGGGCGCTCCGCTTCCCGCCGGCCGCGAGATACGGGCCTGGTATCGTCGCGGCGGCGGCAAGGCCGGCAATGTCGCGGCGGGCACGCTGACGGAAATCAAGAGCGGCATCGCCGGCGTCGACGTGACCAATGCCGAGCGCGCGGCGGGAGGCAGCGACGCGGAAACGATCGATGCGCTGGTGCGCCGCGCGCCGACCGCCATCTCGTCGCTGCGGGTGGCCGTGACGGCGCGCGACTACGAACAGGTGGTGCTGAGCGTCGGCGGCATCGCCCGGGCCCAGGCCTTCGCCCAAGCGCAGGTCTGGCGCCATGCCCCGCCCGGCGTCGTTGAAGTGACCGCCGTTCCCTATATCGATATCGAGCAGCTCGCCGACGGGGCGGTGACGGCCGAGGTCGTGCGCGAGCACCGGGTCGAAGCGCTGCGGCAGCGCGCCGCCGACGCGCTCGACCAGCGCCGGCCCCTCGGCGTGCTGGCACTGGTATCGTGGGCGAAGGTGCGCCCGGTCTCCGTCTCGGTTCGGGTCGTGGTCGGCGCCGAGGCCGATCCCGCCGCCGTCGAGCGAGCGATCCGGCGCCGGATCAACACTTTGTTCTCGCCGCTCCGCGACCTGCCGTTCGGTCGCGAGATGCGCGCGTCGGAAGTGTACGAGCGCATCCTGAACGAGCCCGGAGTCCGCTATGCCGACCAGCTCCGCTTCACGATCGGCGAGACGCCCGACAAGGAGGTGAACGACCTGGTCCGCGATCCGGCCCAGCCGTCGGGCTGGTTCGCGGTCACCAGGACCGCGGTGCACCGGACGCTCGACGACGGCGACAGCTGGTCGGCGGTGATGACGCCGCAGGACGGGGAGCCGCGCTTCGTGCGCCGCCATCCCGGCCGTCCCGGGCTGATGATGCTTGGGCTGGCGCTAAAGACCGGCAGCGCCGTGCTGATCAGCGAGGATCTGGGCGAAAGCTGGAGCGATCCGGTCGCGACCTTCAACAGCGAGCTGTTCGACGCCGCCTGGCTGGAGCGGGACGGCGCGCCGATGCTGCTGCTGGCGACCGCCGACGGGCTGCGCCAGTTCGTGCCCAAAGCCGGCACCGGCCCGGCACCGGTGATCGTCGACAAGGCGCTCGACACCAAGGGCTTCTACGCGGTCACGACCAGCACGTCGCCGTCGGGCGTGATCGCGGTCGCGGTGGCGGCGCGGCAGGACGGCGGCATCTATCTGTCGTCGCAGGGCGGCGTGTCGGAAACGTTCGCCCCGGTCGGCCTCAAGAACAAGGACGTGCGCAAGCTTGCGGTACAGGCGACCGGTGCGCGCACCTTCCTGTGGGCGACGATCGGCGCCGAAGCGGGCGAACAGGGCGAAGGCGCCTTCCGGCTGGAACTCCGGGCAAGTGGCGCCAACGATCCGGAGGGATTCAAGCCGTTCAACCTGGGCTGGCAGGGCGGCTCGTGCGAGGCGCTCGCCTTCGCGGACGCGACGGTGTTCGCCGGATCAAACCGCGCGGGCGTGCTGACGCTCGACACCAGCGCCGCCACGCCCACCTGGTCGCCGGTTCGGCTCGATGCCGGCCTGCCGATCCGCGATACCGAGCGGCTGCTGGAAGTTGTCGAAGCGATCGCCGCCGCGCCGGTGCCGGGCGCCGCGCCGATCGTGCTGAGCGGCGGCGTGCGCGGCGTCCATCGCAGCACAGACGGCGGCACGACCTTCGCGCTCGCCTCCGCTACCAACTTCGGCGACCGCGTGCCGCTCCCCGCGCGCTGGCTCTACTGCGCCGGCGAGCATAATGTCACCGTGGTCAACGACCTCGATCGGGGCGGCTGAGATGGACCGCGCGCTGATCCCCCGCTTCCTGCCGGAGAATTACCGGCTCGCGGCAGCGCGGCCGGACTCACCGCTGGCGGCCGTGCTGGCGGTGATGGAGGGTCTCCACGCGCCCGCCGAGGCGGTGATCGATCACCTCGACGATTTCGTCAGCCCGAGCCGAGCGCCCGATCCGTTCGTATTGCTGCTGGGCAGCTGGCTGGGCCTCGATCGCTATTTCGACTGGTCCGGCGACCGGCCCGGCAAGGGCGCGCCGCGCTTCCGCACCGGCACCGCGCGGCTGCGCCTGCTGGTCGCGGAAGCCGCGGCGCTCGACCGCGAGCGCGGCACCTACGACGCGCTGCTCCGCTTTCTGGAGATCGCGACCGGCGCGACCGGCTTCGCGATCGAAGAGGGCGACCCGGACGGCCGCGCGCGGCCCTTCCATTTCACCGTCCGCGCGCCCGCCTCGGCGCGGCCGCTCGCGGACTTCGTCGCGCGCATCGTCGAAGGAGAACGGCCCGCGCACGCCAGCTACGACATCGTCTTCGCGGAAGCCGACCAGACCCCGGAGAAGGAGTGAAGCAGCCATGCCGACTTTCGAGATTCCCGACGGCCCGGCCACGGTAAAGGTGAGCGGCGGCGACATCGCCGACAAGCAGGCGCCCCGCACCGGCTCCGCGGTCTTCAACGTCACCAACAAGTCGCCCGAGACGCGCGCCGGGCGGCTGAGCGTGCAGGTCGCCGGCCAGACTAAGCGCGAATGGTTCACGATCGACGGCGAGCAGGAGCGGAACTTCGCCGCCGGCGAGACGCAGACGGCGAACATCAAAATCCTGGTGCCGCCCGACGTGGTCGCGGGCGACTATCCGTTCCGCCTGCGCGTGGTCGCGGTCAACGATCCCGACAATGATCACGCCGACGGACCGGTCACGACCGCGCAGGTCGGGAAGGCGGTCAACGGCGGCGGCAGCAAGGCCTGGATCTGGATCGTGATCGCTCTTGTGGTGCTCGCCGCGATCGGCGCCGGACTCTATTTCTGGCTGTCGCCCTCGCCATCGCCCAAGCCCACGCCGACCCCGACTGTCTCGCCATCGCCGACCCCGACCGAAGCGAACACGGCGCCCGTTCCCGACCTGAAAGGCAAGACGCTGGACGAGGCGGCGACGCTGGCACAGGGCTTCGAGCTGGTGCAGGTCGCTGGACAGCCGGGCGGCGCCCAGCCGAAGACAATCGTCAGCCAGTCGCCGGAGTTCGGCAAGACGCTGACCAGGGGCTTCCCGATCAAGGTCACCTACGATCCGGGCGTCGAGGTCCCGCCGCTGACCGGCAATACCGACCAGGCCGTCCGCACGCTCAGCCCGATCGGGCTGCACGTGGCATCGTCCAGGTCGCGGTGCGAAGCGACGGGGACCGTCGGCGAAATCGTCGACCAGAACCCGAAGCCCCACGCCATGGTCGCGTCCGGCGGCGGCGTGGATATCGTCATCCGCTCGCGCGGCGGCTTCATCGGCCGGATGAAGTTCCCTTGCGGGATTGTCATGCGGGGAGCGTTCAAGGCCAGCGCGATCGACGCGACCAGGCTCAACCGCTGACATGAAGCTGGTGCTGATCGTGCTCGCGATCATCGCGGCCGCGTTCGTGGCGGTGGTCGTCTATGGCGCCAACCGGGACGACACCGCCACCACCTCCTCGTCCGGCGCCGCACCGCCGATGCGCGGCGGCGATCTGGACGAAGACGCGGTAGAAGGCTGGGAGGCGCCCGAACTCGGGCCGTTTCTCGGATCGCTGACCAGGCGCTTCACGCCACCGGTGGAAGTCCGCGACCCGGAGGTGTCGGTCGGCGGATTGCTGCCGCAGACGCGGCATGTCGACGCGTCCAAGGACAAGCTTCGCGTCGCCCGGCTAGTGCTCGTCGCGGGGCGTTCGGCACGGATCAAAGCCTCGCAGCCGGGGCCGGACGGCAAGCCGCTCTGCCTGTGCCGCCCACACATGCCGATCGTGGAAAGCGACTTCGCCGGGTGCAGCGACCGGTGGCTCGCCACGCAACGCAAGGAGAACTGCAAGGAAGGCGCCGACGAAGGCACTCTCGTGTTCAAGCAGGCCGGCGGCGACCTGGTGTTCACCGGGGCCGAGCCCGCGAGAGTGCGCGTCGCCGGCCGGAAGGACTAGACGCGGCGCAGGCTCAGGATCGCCTTCACCGTCGCGATCAGCGATCCCAGCGCGAGCAGCAGCAGCCACACCGCGCCGAAGATGGCGATCACCAACGCCACCAGCGCGTCGCCGATGCTGACCAGGAAGCCCGGCAGGAACGACTGGACGAACGCCGTCACGAACGTCAGCCCCAGCGACACCGCCGTCAGGATGACCAGCCCCTTGTTCTGCAGGAATCGCTGGTGCGCGAGCACCAGGAAAATGCAGAACAGGATTTTCAGCAGCATGGCGAGGCTGAGCGTCGCCGCGGCGGCCTTGACCGCGAAATGTCCCCATTCGGCGAAATAGGCGATCGTGCCGAACGGCGCCGCGACCAGCAGCGCGATCATCAGCATCAGCAGCGTGAAGGCGGCGAAGGCGAGCGCGATCGTGCCCAGCAGGGCCAGGATCGAGACGATCAGCGTCACGATCCCCTGCGTCCGCCCAGTGATCCCGCGCGGCAGGATCAGCCCCAGCGCCATCCAGACGACGCTATAGACGATGATGCCGTCCATGATCGCGAGATAGTGGATCGCGATCCCCGGCGTGGCAGGCTTGTTCAGCGTACCCGCCGTCAACCGCGCAAGCCACTCGGACGCGGCGATCTCGACCAGCAGCGCCAGCAGCATGAAGAACGCGGCAGCCGCGAAGAACGGGACGCGCAGGCGATCCACCGATCGGACGTCTAGGTGAAGACCACCTGCGCCGCGGGCTCGTTCGCCTTGGGCAGGTAGCTGCGTCCCAGCGCATAGACGAGCAGCACCAGCAGCCCCATCCACCAGGGCAGCGCGGTCAGCCCGATCAGCGCCGGGATCGCCCCGAGTACCGGCACGTGCGAAACCAGCACGCCCAGCGACAACGCGTTGACCAGCGTCAGCAGGAACCAGACGATCGACTGGAATATCTTCACCTCGCCCCCCGGCGCGGCGCGATAGGCCCAGTCCTCCATCAGCACGCGCGCATAGGCCTGCCAGTGCGGATCGTCGAAGCGTGCCGTGAGGAAGCGCGCCAGCATGTTGAGCAGGTAGCTCGCCAGATAGGTCGGCCAGTAGAATGGCCCGAAGATGCGCGCCTGCTGGACGTGCACCGTCTCGTGCACCAGCCATTTGCCGCCCATTACGGTGCCGATCGTCGTCGCGTCCGCGCCGCCCAGCGCCGCGTCGGCGAAATGGATGATGCCGCGCGTCTGGCTATCCTCGGTCGGGGCCACATAGCTGCCCTTGGCGGCGCAGTAGATCATGAAGACAAGGCCGGTCGCGGTGTTGATGGCAGACCAGGTCGCATCGATCGCGAAGGACCAGATGCCGCGCGGGCTCATCGCATAGACCTGTTTCAGGCCGGCCACGAAGCCGAACACGCCGGCGAAGACCACGCCGATGATGGTGAGCGTCGCGACCGTCCCGCCCGACACGTCGAACAAGGCTGGAAGCACCGCCAGGCCAAGCAGCAGCTGAAGACCGACGCCGATGAAAAGAAGGATAATCGCGCGCACGATAGGAGTCATGACACACCCCCCTTTGAGCGCCGACACGCCGCAGTGCAGACGCGTGACACTACATGCCCGATAATGGATCGCACCCCTATTATGCTCTCGAATGCTGCGCGATTCCATGAACAAAGTTGGGCTTTATTGCGTGACTTGCGCGATTCCGTTGGCAGTCATTCTTGCTTCTGATAGCCTTGGCGGTGTCGCCCAAGGGTCTGTTGGAGCCGAGTCGACAGCCCCGCAGAGAAGCTCGGCACGGCATCAGTTGCCGCACGTTCGAGAGTGGGGAGGCGATTATGGATAAAGTGCTGAGAATACTTGCCTTCGGCGGTGCCATACTCGCCGGCATCCTCTGCGTGATCTTCGCGGTCATGTACCGGACGCCCGCGCTTTACGCCTGGGCGGTGGCCGCCTTCTTCGGCGGCATCACCGGATTCCTGTTCGCGCAGAAGGCGCAGCCGGCCGGCAGCATCTCCGGCCCGACCGTCGGCGGCAAGTTCATCGGGCTGCCCGACTGGGTGACCTATGCCGATTTCGCGCTGGTCGCGATTGCGCTGATCCTCAGCTTCGTCCTGCGCTGATCTGCTCCGATGCCGGCGGAAGCGGCGAGCGGATTGTTCCTGCCCTGGCGCGCCGGTGGCGCCCAGGCTCGGGCCTGAGAGACCATGGCGGCGCCCCCTCCCTCCGTCGGCGATATCGCGACGCCGCCCTCCTCGCCGGGTCTGCTGGCGCGGCTGCTGACCGGGCAGCGCGTTCCGGCGGCCGCGGCCCGGCTCGGCGCCCGGCTGGCCGCGAGCCGCGGGCGGCCCTGGCGCTTCGGCACCACCGTTATCGCCGCGCGCCACGCCGATGTCCGCGAACTGCTGTCGCGCGACCTCGATTTCGTGATCGCTCCCATCAATGCTGGCCGCATCGACGAAGTGAACGGCCCGTTCGTGCTGGGCATGGACCGGTGCGGGCGGCTGGAGACCGAGCGACGCGCGCTTTACCGGGCGCTCGCTGCGATCGACTATGCGCCGCTCCGCGAAGCGATCGCGACCGAGGCGGCCTCGCGGCTGTCCGGCGCCGCGACCATCGACATCGTCGCGGATTATGCCCGCCCGATCGCGGCGCACAGCGCGCAAAGGCTGTTCGGCATCGCCGGCACCGACGAAGCGACCTTCGAGGATATGGCGCGCGCGATCTTCGCCCATACATTCCTCAATCTCGGCAATGACGAGACGGTGCGGCAAAGGGCGATCCGCGCGGCGGGGCTGATGCGCCAGTGGCTGGGCGACGAGATCGCCAGGCGGGGCGCGAACGATCCGACCAACGACATGATGGGCGCACTGCTTCGCGACGGCGCGCTCGATGCGGACGGCGTGCGCCGCACGCTCGGGGGAATGCTGGTCGGCAGCGTCGACACGACCGCCAGCACCGTCGCCAAGATCGTCGCGACCCTGGGCGAAGACGCCGCGCTTCGGCAGCAGGTGGCGGCCGATGCCGATCATCCGGAGCGAATGCGCGGCTGGTGCTGGGACGTGCTGCGGCGCTGGCCGCATAACCCGATCCTGCTCCGCCAGGCTGCCGCGGCGACGACGCTGGCAGGCACCGAGGTGAAGGCGGGCGACCGGGTGGTCGCCTGGACGCAGGCGGCGATGCAGGACAGCTCGATCTTCGCCGATCCGGATCGCATCCGCCCCGACCGCGAGCCGTCCGGCTATCTACATCTGGGCGCGGGCCTGCATCCTTGCGCCGGGCGGGCTGTAAACGCCTTCCAGATTCCGCTGCTGGTCGCGGCCGTGCTGCGGCGCGGCATACGGTCGGTCGGCAGGATCGGCTGGGCCGGCCCCTTCCCCGCCCGGCTTCCCGTGACGTTGGAGTGAACCGCCCATGCCCCACGCCATGGTCACGATCGCCGCGCCGCTGCCGCCCGACCGGCTTGCCGACGCCGAGGCGCGGGTCGCCGCGCTCGAAAACCCGTGCCGGCGGGAACTCGCCGACCGGCTGGACAAGCTTGATGCCGATGGTCTCTCCGGCACCCACTTCGCCAGCCTCCACGCCTTTGCGTGCCCGGACGGAAAGCGTGCGGCGCTGCTGTTCGAATTCTCCGCCGACGGCACGCCGGAAGCGGCGCTCGCCCGGATCCTGGGCGCGATCGGCGCGGAGCTCGAATCCGTCTTCTCGCTCGCGGCCGACTGGAAAGCCGGCCAGCGGATCGGCGACTATCTCGATCGTCACCGGCTGAAGCCCGGCTCCGGCTGGTTCGAGGACCCGGGTCTGCTCTTTTCCGGCACGCCGGGCATGGCGGTCGGCCGCATCCGCGACGAAGCGCGCCTGGCCTCGACGCTCGCCGACCTGATCCAGCGGGAGGATCACGGCCCGGCGCTGCAGCGGCTGGATCGCATCCGCGCCGCGATCGGCACCGACCCGGCGCTTGCCCCGATGCTGGCGCCGGCAAGTGCCGATCCGCCCTATCAGGTGCCCTCGCCGATCGCCGCCACCGGCAAGCTCGCGGGCGCTTTCGTTGCGCGCTATCTGTGGCCGCTGGCGGTGCCGATCGTCGGCTGGGCGCTGTACCGGGGCCTCGCCGATGCGTGGCACCACCCCTGGTTCTGGCCCAAGTTGGGCACGTTCCTGGGCGGCGCCCTCGCCGGGGCGTGGTCGGCTTTCTGGGTCGTGCTGGTCTTCGTCCTGGTCGCCGCGCTGGTCCTCTATCTGGCGTTGCGCCGGGCGGAGGCGACCGACTCGGTTGACGAGCGTGCGCCGGACCGTCACGTCAACGCCGCCATCTTTGAGCGCGAGAACCGCGGCGGCGCCAATCACATGATCTCGATCACCGAGCGCAAACCGGGACTGTTGCGCGCGATCACCTTGCGCGCGGTGTTCTGGGTGATCGGCAGCGCGGCGGGCTATCTCTACCCGCCCGGCTTCCTCGGCAGCATCGGCTCGATCCACTTCGCCCGCTGGGTGACCCTGCCGGGCAGCCGCGACCTGGTCTTCCTCTCCAACTACGACGGTAGCTGGCAGAGCTATCTGGAGGATTTCATCACCCGCGCGCACAAGGGGCTGACCGGTGTCTGGTCCAACACGGTCGGCTTCCCGCGCAGCGAAAATTTGGTCGGCAAGGGCGCGACCGACGGCGAGCGGTTCAAGCGCTACGCGCGGCGCAGCATGATCCCGACCCGCTTCTGGTACAGCGGCTATCCGGCGATCGGCACCTCGGCGATCCGCGCCAATGCGCAGATCAGGCGCGGCCTTTCAGGCGCGATGACGGAGGACGAGGCGTCCGCCTTCCTCGCCCTGTTCGGCTCGGCGCCGCGGCCGCCGGACAAATTGGTCAGCAGCGAAATCCAAAGCCTGGTGTTCGGCGGGCTCGGCTTCATGCCGGCCGGACAGGTCATGGTGCTGAACCTGCCCGACGACGTCGTGCGGGCGCGCGCCTTCCTGCGCGTGGTCCGGCCGCACGTGGCGTTCAACGATGGCCGCCGGCTGAAGGCGCGGGCGGTCGTCACGCTGGCGATCGGCGCGACCGGGCTGAAGCGGCTCGGCATGCCGGACGATGCGCTCGAAAGCTTCTCCTTCGCTTTTCTCGAAGGCATGATCGGTGAAGCGCGCGCGCGCATCCTCGGCGACTCCGGCGATAATGCGGCGGAGCACTGGGTCTGGGGCGCCGAGCGGCCCGACCTGGCGCTGCTGATCTACGGAGTCGACGACGAGGCGGTCGCGGCGCTCCGCGCGACGGTCGAGGCGGCGGCGGAGGCAGCCGGCATGGCGGCGCCGCATTTGATTCCGCTGAAGCGCGTCGCGTGGCCGCATACCGAACCGTTTGGGTTCGTGGACGGCGTCTCGCAGCCGGTTATCCGCGGCACCTACAAGGGCTTCCGCAACGCGGACCCGATCCACCTGGTCGAAGCCGGCGAGTTCATCCTCGGCTATCCCGACAATCGCGGCGACGTTCCGCCCGGTCCCCGGCTCGCCGGGACTGCCGATCCCGACAATCTGCTGCCGCTTGCCGGCGCGCCGAAAGGGTTCGACTGCACGGTCGTCGACCTGCCCCGGGACCTGGGGTTCAATGGAACCTATCTGGTGATCCGCCAACTCGAGCAGCACGTTGCCGCGTTCGGCGCCTATTGCGAGACCGAGGCCGCCCGCCTCGAAGCGCAGGACCGATTCCCGCAACCCTATGTCGTCACGCCGGAATTCGTCGGCGCAAAGCTTGTAGGCCGCTGGAAAGACGGATCTTCGCTCGCAAGGCATCCCTACGAACCTGCCTCGCGCCCGCGCGCTGGGCGGGCGGACGGTCCGATGGCGCGTCCAAAGCCGAACACCGCCGCCGAGTCCGTCCCCGCGGCGCGGCCAATCGAGCAATCGATTGTCCCCGACAACGATTTCCTGCCCGGCACCGAGGACCCGGAGGCGCTGCGCTGCCCGTTCGGCGCCCATATCCGCCGCGCCAATCCGCGCGACAGCCTGGGGCCGGGGCAGGCGGACTCGATCGCGATCTCCAACCGTCACCGGATCATCCGCGTCGGCCGCGTGTATCAGGAACAGGAAGGCGAGGATCCGGGTCTGCTGTTCATGTGCCTGACCGCCGATATCGAGCGGCAGTTCGAGTTCCTGCAGCAGACCTGGCTGACCAGCACCTCGTTCCACGGGCTTGCCTGCGAGAAGGACCCGGTGCTTGGCGACGCGGAAAAGGGTGCGTGCGGGTTCACGATCCCGACCCGGGGCGGCCCGGTCCGGCTGGAGCCGATGCCGCGTTTCACGACCATGCGTGGCGGCGGCTATTTCTTCCTGCCCGGCAAGCGGCTCGTGGACTGGCTTTGCGTGGCGCCGTGAGCGCCGGGCCGCCCGTGCTGCTGACCTTTGCGCCGATGGTCGACAGCGAGCTTTCGCGGCTGGTGCTGGGCCATCACGGGGTCGCCTATCAGGAGCGCGACCATCTCTTCGGCTGGGTTTCGCTGCTGACATTGTTTCGCGGCGGCTATGGCCGGATTCCGCTGCTGCACGGCGGCGGTTTCCGCGCGACGGGGCCGCTGAAGATCGCGGCGCGGCTTGATGCGGCGGCACCGGCGGACCGGCGGCTCATCCCCGCGAACGGACCGCTCGCCGCGCAGGTCGGGGCGGACACCGATCGCTTCAATGGCCAGCTGGCGATCGATGTTGCCACCTTTGCCTATTTTCACCTGCTGCCGGAGCGCGAGCTGATGACGCAGGTGTTCCAGGCGCCGCTGCCGCCGCGGGAGGCGCGGATCATGCCGCACGTCTATCGGCCCACACGGCTGCTGTTCCGCCT
This sequence comes from Sphingomonas horti, assembly GCF_009753715.1. GTDB lineage: Bacteria > Pseudomonadota > Alphaproteobacteria > Sphingomonadales > Sphingomonadaceae > Sphingomonas_B > Sphingomonas_B horti. The sequence goes on from NZ_WQMS01000001.1 coordinate 450,110, forward strand.
GCTGCTGCGGCTCGGGCCCGAACGTGCGGCTGCTGCGCGCACTCGCATTGTCCGGACGTTCAGCGATGTCGACCAGCGGCTTGCGACCGGGCGCGACGTTCTGGCAGGCGAGCGGCTGACGCTTGCGGACCTGTCCTTGATGGCCTCCACCGCGCCGATCCTGCTCCCTGAAGGCTATGGCGCCGTCATGCCGCCGCCCGAGCGTCTCCCGGCGCCGCTCCGTACCCTGCGCGACGAGTTGCTCGGCACCGTAACAGCGGCTTGGGTGCAGCACCGCTACCGGGCGCTCCGGCCTCCTTGATCGATTTTGCCCGATGCTCTGATGGAGTTTAGTCGTTTTTCCTTCGCTCCGCGCTGTGCCTAGCTTCGCCTATCAAAACGGGAGAGGATCAGATGGACGCACCGACCAGCGGCAGCCCCTTGCACAATCCCCGCAAACAGCCGGCGGCACTCAGAAGCCTGCTGGGCCGCACCAATCGCGATTGGTGGCCGAACCAGCTTTCATTGGAAATCCTCCACCAGCACGGGCGCTCCGGCAATCCGATGGGCGATGATTTTGACTATGCGAAAGAATTCCAGACAATCGACTATCAGGCGCTGAAGCGCGACCTGACCGCGCTGATGACCGACAGCCAACCCTGGTGGCCGGCCGATTACGGCCATTACGGCCCCTTCTTCATCCGCATGGCCTGGCATGCGGCGGGCACCTACCGCACCGGCGACGGCCGCGGCGGCGCCTCGTCGGGCAACCAGCGCTTCGCTCCGCTCAACTCGTGGCCGGACAATGCGAACCTCGACAAGGCGCGGCGGCTGTTGTGGCCGGTCAAGCATAAATACGGACGTAAACTCAGCTGGGCGGACCTGCTGATCCTGGCCGGCAACGTCGCCATCGAGTCGATGGGTGGCCCGACCTTCGGCTTCGGCGGCGGCCGCGAGGACATCTACGAGCCCGAAAAGGACGTCTATTGGGGCACCGAGGAGTTCTGGGTCGGCCATGAAAAGAACGAGACCCGCATCCAGCCGGAAAAGGAAATGGTGCTGGAGGAACCGCTCGCCGCGATCCAGATGGGCCTGATCTACGTCAACCCGGAAGGCCCCGGCGGCAATCCCGATCCGCTGCAATCGGCCCGCGACATCCGCGAGACCTTCGCGCGCATGGCGATGAACGACGAGGAGACGGTCGCGCTGACCGCCGGCGGCCACACCTTCGGCAAATGCCACGGCGCCGGCGACGCGTCGAAAGTCGGCGCCGAGCCCGAAGGTGCCGACATCGCGCAGCAGGGCCTAGGCTGGCAGAGCGGTCACCAGAGCGGGGTCGGCGACGACACGATCACCTCCGGCCTCGAAGGCGCATGGACGCCGACGCCCAATCGTTGGACGCACAATTACTTCCGGATGCTGCTCGACTATGAATACGAGCTGGTGCGCAGTCCCGCCGGCGCGCAGCAATGGCAGCCGATCAACCAGAAGCCGGAGGACATGGCCCCCGGCGCCCACAGCCCGGACCGGCGGGTGCCGACGATGATGACCACCGCCGACATGGCGTTCAAGATGGACCCGGAATACCGGAAAATCTCGGAGCGCTTCTACAAGGACCCGCAGGCCTTTGCGGACGCCTGGGCGCGGGCATGGTTCAAGCTCACCCACCGCGACATGGGGCCGAAGGCCCGCTATCTCGGTCCCGAAGTGCCCGCGGAAGACCTGATCTGGCAGGACCCGGTTCCCGCCGGCACCAGGCTCAGCGATGCGGACATAGCGGCGTTGAAGGGAAGGATCGCCGATTCCGGCCTCAGCGTCGCCCAGCTGGTGAAGACCGCCTGGGCCTCCGCCTCCACCTTCCGCGATTCCGACAAGCGCGGCGGCGCCAACGGCGCACGCATCCGTCTTGCGCCGCAAAAGGACTGGGAAGTCAACGAACCGGCCGAGCTGGCCAAGGTGCTGCAGGTCTATGAAGGCATCCGGAACGATTTCGGCGGCAAGGTCAGCATCGCCGACCTAATTGTGCTCGGCGGATCGATGGGCATCGAAAAGGCGGCGAAGGCCGCCGGGTACGACGTGACGGTGCCTTTCGAATCCGGCCGCGGCGATGCCACCGGCGAACAGACCGACGCCGCCAGCTTCGCCCCGCTGGAGCCGCGGGCGGACGGGTTCCGCAATTACCTGCAGGTGCCGTTCAACGTGCCGACCGAGGAATTGCTGGTCGACCGCGCCCAGCTGCTCGGCCTCACCGCGCCCGAGATGACGGTGCTGGTCGGCGGCCTGCGCGTGCTCGGCGCCAACCATGGCGGCTCGCACGACGGCGTGTTCACCGACCGGCCGGGACAGCTGACCAACGACTTTTTCGTCAACCTGCTCGACATGGGCACGGCGTGGAAGGAAGTGGACGGCCAGGGCGACGAGACATTCGTCGGCACCTGCCGGCGGACCAACGAGCCGAAATGGACGGCGACCCGCACCGACCTCGCCTTCGGGTCCAACGCGCAGCTGCGAGCGCTGTGCGAGGTCTATGGAGCGGCCGATGCCGGCGAGAAGTTCGTCAAGGACTTCGTGAAAGCGTGGACCAAGGTGATGAACGCCGACCGCTTCGACCTAAGGCGCCACTGAGCGCCAACTGATCCGGCCGCCGCGCCTGCGGTGCAGCGGCCGGACAGCGACTGGCCGGAAGGACGGAGAGGATGCACCGGCACGAGATCGACCGCCTGGACCGGCGGCAAGCCTATTGGGTGGCGGCAGTCGTGTCGCCGAAACGCGACTGGCCCGCTGCCCCCGGCTGCCGCAGGGGCGCGCGCTTCCTCGTCAATGCCCGTTCGTTGAGCGCCAGCCGCGAGGAATTCGACACGTTCGACAGCCAGCTCAGCTGTCTGGAATGGATCATGGCCAAACGCGCTGACCTGCACCGCGCCCTGCCCGGCGGCGCGGTTCGCGCGGTGCGGCTGGATCGCTGGTTGCTCGGACTCGAGTGAGCCGCGCTGCGGCGTTCAGCGCGGCGGCTTCGTTGCGGTTCCGCGAAGCACGGCCGCTTTCTGGGGAAGCACCAGCACAAGCGCCAGGATCGCCACCGTGAGCACGGCCGTCGCCATCGGCCGGCTGAAGGCGAGACCGCCATGATCGAGCGGCTTGTCGATGAAGTCGCCGACCGTCGCGCCGAGCGGGCGGGTCAGGATGAAGGCGGCCCAGAACAGGGCGACATGGCTCGCCCGGCTCCAGAAATAGAGGCCCGCAAGGACCGCGAGGGCAGCGCCGAACAGCAACGCACCGCCACCATAGCCGAGGCCGCCATCGTCCGCCGCCCAATCGCCCAGGGCGGTGCCGAGGGTCTGGGAGAAAGTGATCGTCAGCCAGTAGAAGGCCTCCGTCTTCGGCGCCCGCACCGTCTCGATCCGCACGGAGCCGGTCGCGAGCTTCCAGGCGCCGAGCGAAGCAAGCACCAGCGCAAGCAGCAGCAGCGAGCCGCCGGCATAGCCGATGCCGAGCGAGCGGGTCGCGAAATCGGCCATCGTCGTGCCGGCAGTGGTCGAGGCGATGATCGTTGCCCAGTAGAGGAACGGATGGAAGCGCTTCTCCGAAATCTGCCAGGCAGCGAGCAGGACGAAGATGCTGAGAAAGATCGCGGTACCGACCAGATAACCCATCTCCATCGTCATCGACACCGTGTCGCCGCCCGTCTCCCCCAGCGTCGTCGCCAGGATCTTGACGATCCAGAACCCGAGCGTGACCGCGGGGACCTTGCTCAGCACCTCGTCGCCCGTCGCCATCCGCTCCCCCCTTCAGAAATTGATCCCAAGCGCCGCATAGCCACGCCAGCCGGTCGGCCCATGGTGCTCGTGGATCGGGCCGCCGGACACCAGCAGCGCGAACGGGCCGCCGAGCCGAAAGACTCCGCCGACGCCCAGACCCGCAACCGCATGTCCGCCAACCGCGTCAGGCCCTTCGAGCGTCGCTTCGGCCCCCAAGCTCAGCCGTTCGGAGACGGTCCGCGTCAGCGCGGCGCCGCCCTGCCAGAAGTCGCGATTTCCGGCGCCCGGATTGATGGTGTAGCCGCCACCGCCGAACAGCGACCAGCGCCCCCAATCCTTCTCAGCCCAGACCGGCAGCAGGACCTGGGCGCGGCCGGTGCCGAAACGCCGTCTCGCAGTCGGCAGGATCACGCGCGGGAAGACGGCGATGTCCAGGCCGGCCGCTTCGCGGTGCAGGAAACGATATTTGACGCCGAGCTCGACATCGCCGCCCCCCGCGTGGGTGCCGCTTGAGTCGTGCGACAGATCGACCGGCAGCGTCGCCGTCAGCTGCACGCCGGGTAATCCGCCATAATTGAGATCGAGGCCCGCAGCGCCGTCCCAGCTTCCATGCGCGCGCTGGCCGGCGCCGAACGCGTAGATTTCCCAGTGATCGAGGTCGGTCGGCTGCGGGTCGTCGGTGACGTAGGGCGGCCCCGCCCAGGCGGCACCCGGCAACGCGACCAGGGCGACAAGCGCCCGCACCCGAATCCGCATCATAACCGCACGTCTTGCGCGCGCCGGCGGCGTTCGACAAATTTGCCCGCTCATGCAGCCGAAGCTAAGGGGTGGCAGCCCTGTCCCGAGCGAGCGCGAATTGATGGTGGCCGATGCAGGGCTGAAGCAGCTGCTGTTCGAAATGCGGGCGGCGCTGCTGCGGATGCTGTCTGCACGCGGCGCCGCGCCCGATGAGGCCGAGGACCTGCTGCAGGAATTGTTCATCCGGCTGGAGACGCAGGCGATCGGCCCTGTCGGCGAACCCCGGGCCTATCTGTACCGGATGGCGGACAATCTGTTCCTGGACCGCAGACGCGCCGAGACCCGGCGCGCGGCGCGCGAGCAACGCTGGGGCGAGCAGGACAGCCAGCCGCGGCCGACGGCCGAGCGCGAGCTGATCGGCCGCGAAAGGCTCGCGATCGTTTCGGCCGCGCTGGCCGCGCTGCCCGAGCGGACGGTCGAGATTTTCCGGCGGTTCCGGATCGACGGCGAATCCCAGCGGGCGATCGGCGACAGCCTCGGCATCAGCCTGAGCGCGGTCGAGAAGCACCTCCAGCGCGCCTATCGGACAGTGACCGACGTTCGCGCGCGGCTGGATGCGGAAAACGAGACGCCGCGACGTCCTTCGTGCGATGATGGGCAGGATGGCAGCTGAGGACGGCATCAGGGCACAGGCAATCGCCTGGCGCATCCGGCTGGCCGACGGCGACGCCGTGGCCTGGGAAGAATTTGTCGCGTGGCTGGAACAGTCGCCCGACCACGGCCGCGCCTATGACCGGGTGGCGCTGGGCGAGGCCGACGCCGTGCAGGCGCTCGCCGCGCTGCCGCCGATCCCGGCGCCTGCGAACGACGACGCGCCGCGGCCCGGGCGGCGCTGGGTCGGCTTCGGCGCGGCAGCTGCCGCGATCGTGCTGGTCGTGGTCGGCGCGCCTATGCTGCGGCCGGGCGACTATGTCATCGAGACCGGCCCCGGCGAGCAGCGGCAGATCGCGCTTTCCGACGGCACCCGGATCACGCTGAACGGCGACACGCGGATCGGGCTGGAGCGCTCCAACCCGCGCCTGGCCCGGCTGGAAACGGGCGAGGCGCAGTTCGCTGTGGTCCACGATGCTGACGCGCCGTTCCGGGTGCAGCTGGGTGATGCGGTGGTGCAGGATGTCGGCACGGTGTTCGACGTGGTGCGCGACAAGGCCGGCAACCGGGTAGAGGTCGCCCAGGGCCAGGTCCGCTACAATCCAGGCCGCGAGAATGTTTCGCTGAAGGCCGGGCAGACGCTGGTCGATCCCGCGGGCGACGACCCAGTGCGCGTCGGACGGCGGCCGCCCGCGTCGATCGGCGGCTGGACCAGCGGGCGGCTGAGCTACGACCAGGAACCGCTGGACCGCGTGGCCGGTGACCTGGCGCGGACGATGGGCATGCCGATCGCCGTCGCGCCCGAAATCGCGTCCCTGAGCTTCACCGGCACGATCCGGATCGAGCGCGACCGCAAGCGCGTTGTACACCGTGTCGCGGAGTTGCTCGACGTGTCGGTCAGGCGCAACGGTTCGGGATGGATATTCGAACCGCGCACGCGTGAAGCCCGCTGACCTGCTTCTCCTCGCGGCGGGAGCATGGCTCTGCGCCGGCGACGCCCAGGCGGCCGGGCCGCGGCGGTTCGACATCGATTCCGGCCGGCTGGCAGGCGCGCTCGTGCGCTATGGCGAGCAGGCCGGCGTTTCGGTCGGGTTGACCGATCAGCGAATCGCCCGGCGCCACACCCGCGGCGTGCAGGGCCTGCTGACGAGCGAATCGGCGCTCCGCCACCTGCTGGCCGGCACCGGCGCCACCTATCAGTTCCTGGACGACGAGACGGTGCGTATCGTCGCGGCGCCTTCGCGGCGAGCAAACCTGCTTCGCCCTGTCCTTCAGGCCGAGGCCGATGCGGTTCCCGAACGGGAGATCGTCGTCACGGCCAGCAAACAGGCCATCCCTCTCGCCCAGTTTCCCGGGTCCGTGGCCCGGGCCGGGCTGGACCTGGACCGGACCGGCGAAGCCAGTTCGGCCGGGACGCAGGTGCTGGTCGGCGGCCTGCCGACGCTGTCGTCGACGCACCTGGGCCCGGGCCGCGACAAATTGTTCGTCCGCGGCATCGCCGACAGCAGCTTCAACGGCCCGACGCCCGCCACCGTCGCTCAATATTTCGGCGACGTGCGCCTGAATTACGCCGCGCCCGATCCCGACCTGAACCTGTACGACATCGCCGAGGCGGAGGTTCTGGAAGGGCCGCAGGGCACGCTGTACGGCAGCGCGGCGCTGGGCGGCATCGTCCGCCTGATCCCCCGAGTCCCGAAGCTCGGCATGACCGAGGGCTCCGGCATCGCCGGGCTTGTCCAGACCGAGCAGGGCGGCACCGGCGGCGATGCGGCCGCGATGCTGAACCTGCCGCTGGGGGCGGACATCGCCATCCGCGCCGTCGGCTATGGCGCGCGCGATCCGGGCTATATCGACGATATCGGCCGTGGCCTGACCGACGTGAACCGCACGACCAGCTATGGCGGGCGCATCGCGATCCGCTACGCGCCCACCGACCGGCTGACGATCGATGCCGGCGCGGTGCTGCAGAACCTGGGCAGCCGCGACAGCCAATATGCCGAGCGTGGGCTGCCGCCGCTCACCCGCAACTCTGCGATCGCCCAGCCTTTCGATAACGACTACCGCCTCGCCTACCTGACCGTCGCGACCGAAGTCCGCGGCGCGCAGCTGACCTCGACGACGGGCTTCGTCCGGCACGATCTCGAGACGGTGTTCGACGCCTCCCCGCAATTCGGCACCAGGGCTGCCTATCTCGAGGATCTGCGGATCACGTTGCTGACGCATGAGACGCGGATTTCCGGCGGCGATGCGCGCGGCTTCAATTGGGTGGCAGGCGTCAGCGCGCTCCACAATGTGACGCGGGCGGAACGGCAGGTCGGCCCGGACGGCGCCGCCGTGCCGCTGCTCGGCGTCAAGAACGACAATGGCGAGGCGGCGCTGTTCGGCCAGGCATCGGTGCCGCTGCTCGACGACGTGACGCTGACGCTGGGCGCGCGCCTCAATTACGACGAAGCCAGCGGACAGGTCATCGGCGACCGGGTGCCCGAGCGATCCGAGCCGAAGCGCCGCAACCTGCGCTGGCTGCCGATGTCGGCGATCGCCTGGCGGCCGAGCGCGCGCTGGCTGTTCTTTGCCCACTACCAGGAAGGCTTTCGCGCCGGCGGGCTTTCGATCACCGGCCCGATGACGGCCGACAAATTCCGCTCCGATTCCATCGCCATGGTCGAAGCCGGCTTTCGCTTCGGGGACGCGGATATCGACCGGTTCGCCGCCTCCGTGACGGCCTCAGGTTCGTGGTGGAAGCGCATCCAGGCCGATCTGATCCGCCCCAATGGCCTGCCCTTCACCACCAATATCGGCGACGGCCATGTGCTGGGCCTGGAAGCGCAAGCGGACTGGCGGCCGACCGATGCCGTAAGCCTGCAGGCGGCGCTGTTCCTCAACACCTCCGCGCTGGACGAGCCGAGCCCGGCCTTTGCCGATGCCGAGGAGCGCGATCTGCCCAACGTCGCCGAAGCGGGCGGGCGGCTCGGGATCGTGTACCGGCACCGCCTCTCGGATCGACTGGCGCTGAGCGCGAGCGGATCGGTCCGCTATGTCGGCCATTCGAGACTCGGCATCGGCGCGCCGGTGGACGTGCGCCAGGGCGGTTTCGCCGAGGCGACGCTGAGCGCCCGGATCGGCAGCGACCGCGCCGGACTGTCGCTGTCGGTCGCCAACCTCACCAATGTGCGCGGCAACCGCTTCGCGTTCGGCAACCCCTTTGCGATCGAAGCGCGCGACCAGGTCACGCCGCTGCGCCCGCGCACCTTCAGGATCGCGATCGATGGCCGGTTCTGAAAAGCTGCTGCTCAGCTCCATCCATGACGTGAGCCCGCGCTTCGAGCGCGAGGTGGACAGGCTGACGGAGCGGATCGAGCGCGCCACCGGCAGCGCCCGTTTCGCGATGCTGGTCGTCCCCGACCATTGGGACAGGGCGCCGATCGCCGCCGATCCGGCCTTCCAGCGCCGGCTGCGCGACTGGGCCGACGCCGGCGTGGAGATGTTCCTGCACGGCTGGCGGCACCGCGACGATCGCCCATCCGGCTTCAGGGCGCGCCACCTGACCGCCGGCGAAGGCGAGTTCCTGCACCTCGGCCAGGCCGAGGCGGAGCGGCGGCTGGTCGAGGGGCGCAAGCTGCTGGAGGACGTGATCGGCCGGCCGCTGACCGGCTTCATCGCGCCGGCCTGGCTGTACGGGGACGCGGCGCGGACGGCGCTGACCGCGCTCAGCTTTCCGCTGGCGGAGGATCATTTCCGCGTTTGGCGGCCGGCCGACAATGCCGTGCTCGCGCGCGGGCCGGTGATCAGCTGGGCGAGCCGCAGCCCGGCACGGATCGCCAGCTCCCTCGCCTTCGCCGGGCTGGCGCGGGCGGCGCTCGGGCCGCAGAGGGTGGTGCGGGTCGCCCTCCACCCCGGCGACACCGGCGTCCCGGCGCTGCTGCGGAGCATCGACCGCACGCTTCGCCGCTTTGCCCGCACGCATCGTCCGGCCGGCTATGCCGACCTGGTGCGGGAAGGAGCGCGCGCCGCCGTCTAGCGCGGCATGCGTATCCTCGTTCCCCTGCACAGCTTCGAACCCGGCGGGGTCGAGCGCGTCGCGCTTCGCCTTGCCGCGGCCTGGGCTCCTGCCGGCAGCCAGCCGCACATCGTGCTCGGCCGCAGCGACGGCATCGCGCGATCCGCCGCGCCGCCGCTTGCCTATGACGTGCTCGAGCGCGGCGCGATCTCCACCGCCGCGTTCGAGACGCTGTGGATGATCGCGCGCCTGCCGGGCCGCATCCGCGCCACCCGGCCCGATGTGCTGTTCTGCGCCGGCAACAGCTATGCGGTGGTCGGCGCGGTGGTGAAGCTGCTGCTCGGCCGCCGCTGCCCGCCGATCGTGCTAAAGGTCAGCAACGATCTTGCCCGGGCGGACCTGCACCCGCTGGTGCGCCCCTTCTATCGCCAGTGGCTCCGCCTGCAGGGCCGGCTGATCGACCGCTTCGTCGGGCTGGCCGAGCCGATGCGCGACGAGATCGCGCGCGCGATGCGGGTCGCGCCGGACCGGATCGCAATCGTCGACAATCCCGTGCTGTCACGCGCCGAGCTGGACCGGCTTGCCGCCCAGCGCGACGCAATCGAGCGCTCGGGCGCGGGGCGGCGGTTCCTCGCGGTGGGGCGGCTCGTGCCGCAGAAGCGCTTCGACCTGCTGCTCGGCGCATTCGCGCGGATCGGCCGCGCCGGCGACCGGCTGGCGATCCTGGGCGATGGCCCCGAGCGCGCCCGGCTCGAAACCCTCGCCCAGACTCTCGGGATCTGGGACCGCGTCGACTTGCCCGGCCACGTCGAGCCGGTGGGGCCGTGGCTGGTCGGGAGCGACTGCTTCGTCCTCTCCTCCGACTATGAAGGCGTGCCGGCGGTGCTGGTCGAGGCGCTGGCCGCCGCGGTTCCGATCGTCACCACCGATTGCGGTGTGTCGATCCGGTCGCTGCTCGACGACGGACGGCTCGGGTCGATCGTGCCGGTGCGCGACGAAGCGGCCCTCGCGGCCGCGATGGACGCGGCGCCGGCGGCACGCCCGGCCGAGGCGCGCGCACGCGCCGCGCGCTTTACGGTCGAGCGCGGGGCGGCCGAATATCTGGGCCTGTTCCGCGCCGTCACGCTCGCGGCATCTCAGCCGATGTGCGGGTCCGCGGAGCCCGCGGCGTCTCTTGCCCGACAGCAATAGCGAGGGTGCGCGTGTACCTGCCCGAAGCCACTCTGACGGCTCCTCCGACGATCATCTCCCTGGGCGGCGCGGAACGGTCCGGCCCGCTCGACCGGCTGAAGGCGGGCGGCCCGATCGCCTGGATCGGCGCCGCGGTCACGCTCGGCGTCCTCGCCGCGGTCTTGTGGCAGTTGCGTACGCTTAACCTGCGCGACGTGATCGACGACATTCCCGCCAGCCCGTTGTTCTGGCTGCTGTTCGTCGTTTCCTATTGCACCGCCCCTTTGGCCGATTGGGTCATTTTCCGCCGGCTCTGGCGCATCCCGGCGGCCGGATTCGCGGCGCTGACGCGCAAAATGATCGGCAACGAGCTGCTGCTCGGCTATTCGGGCGAACTCTATTTCTACAGTTGGGCACGATCGCGGGCGGACCTGCCCGGGGCGCCGTTCGGCGCGATCAAGGACGTCGCGATCCTGTCGGCGCTGGTCGGCAACGCCGTCACCCTGGCGATGCTGGCGCTAGCCTGGCCGGCATTCGGCTCGCTGCACCTGGGGGTCAGCGGGCGGACCTTCGCCGTTTCCGTCGGCATCGTGCTGGTCACGTCGCTGGCGATGATGCTGCTTCGCAATCGGCTGTTCGGCCTGTCGCGGGGCGACCTGCTGTTCGTCTCGGCCGTGCATTTCGCGCGGCTGGCGCTGAAGACCGCGCTGGCCGCGCTGATGTGGCATGTGGTGCTGCCGGGCCAGCCGGTCGGGCTGTGGCTGCTGCTCGCCACCGTCCGGCTGCTGATCTCCCGCCTGCCGCTGCTCCCGAACAAGGACCTGGTGTTCGCCGGCATTGCTGTCCTGCTGCTGGGCCATGACGTCGAGATCGGCACGATGATGACGATGATCGCGACGCTGATGCTGACCGCCCATGTCGCGGTCGGCGCTGCGCTGGTCGGCTCCGAGATCGCGAGCTGGGGGCGCAAATGATGCTGGCGGCCGCCCTCGCCTCGGCGACGCTGCCGCGCTCCACGCCCGACCTCGGCCTCGCCGAAGGCCGCTGCCGCCGGGACGAGCCGGGCCCGGCCTTCATCATCGACGTGACCGGGCTTAAGGACCGCAAGGGCCTGATCCGGGTCGAGCTGTATCCGGCCGACGATCGCGATTTCCTGGCCGACGACAATGTGCTGATCGCGGCCGGCAAGCCGTTCGCGCGGGTCGAGCGGCCGGTGCCGCAGAGCGGGCCGGTCGAGCTGTGCATCCGTGCTCCCGCGCCGGGGAGCTATGCGCTGTCGCTGCTCCACGACCGCGACGGCAACCGCAAATTCGGCCTGTCGACCGATGGCGTGGGCTTTCCAGGCAATCCGCGCATCGGCCTGGGCAAGCCGCACGCGGCGCAGGCGAGCGCCGAAGTGGGCACCGGAATCAGGCGGCTCAGCGTGCGGATGAACTATCGTCGCGGCCTGTTCTCCTTCGGACCGGTCAGGGACGGCCGCTCGTGAAGATCGTCGACGTCTGCGCCTTCTACGCGCCGAAGGGCGGTGGCGTGCGCACCTATATCGACCGCAAGCTCGCCGCAGCGCCTGGGTTCGGTCACGAACTGACGGTGATCGCGCCGGGTCCCTGCGACGAACTGGAGCGGCGCGGGCCGGGAGCCTCGATCCGATGGATCGCGTCGCCGGCGTTCCCGCTCGACCGCAATTACCGCTATTTCGGCGATCCGGTCGCGCTGCACGACGCACTCGATGCCGAACGGCCCGACATGGTCGAGGTCTCCTCTCCGTGGCGCAGCGCGGCGATGGTCGCGGAATGGCGCGGCCGGGCGCCCAGCGCGCTGATCATGCACTCCGATCCGCTGTCGGCCTATGCCTATCGCTGGTTCGACGGTGTCGCGTCGCGGGAGACGATCGATCGCCATTTCGGCTGGTTCTGGCGACACCTGCGGCGGGTGGACGAGCGGGTCGCGTGCGTGGTCAGCGCGAGCGGCGACCTGTCGCGCAGGCTGACCGACGGCGGCCTTTGCAAGGTCGTGACGATCCCGATGGGGGTCGACCCAGGCATTTTCTCGCCGAAGCTGCGCGACGAAGCCTTGCGCAGGGCCCTGCTTGCCCGATGCGGTCTCGGACCGGACGCCATGCTGCTCCTGGGCGCCGGGCGCCTCGCTCCCGAAAAAAGATGGCCCATGATTATCGAGGCGGCATCGGCGGCCGGTTGCCAGGCCCGCGTGGGGCTGATGATCGTCGGCGCGGGCCGTGAGCGCACCAGGCTTCTTCGGCAGATCGGCGGCAACCCGCACATCCGTCTGCTGGACGCGGTCGCGGACCGCCCGCGCTTCGCCCGGCTGATGGCGAGTGCCGACGCGCTTATCCACGGCTGCGAGGCCGAAACCTTCTGCATGGTCGCGGCCGAGGCAAAGGCGTCGGGACTGAGGCTGATCGCGCCGGATCGCGGCGGGGCGTCCGATCACGCCCGGGGATCCGGGGACATCCGGTTCCGCTCGGGATCGGCCGCCGATGCCGCCGCCGCGATCCTGCGCCTGTTTGCCGACCGGCAGCGACCGACCAAATGCGCGCGTCCCAGAACGATGGATGGCCATTTCCGCGACCTGTTCGCGCTGTACGAGCAGATCGCGCGCGCAAGATGCGCGGCGTGATGCTGCTGCGCGTCTCCGGCCGGATTGCACCCTCTGGCCGGAAATCCGCGCCCGTCCGGATCGTGCGAAAACAGTCGAAAAAGGAGAGGGAATGGACGGACCGCGATTGCGGCTGCCTGGCCTTCGTCGCGACCTTCCTCATCTGGAGCACCCGCAAGAATCGATCCGGGTGACGGAGCAGGACAGACCGACGACCGCGCTCAGCCGGGCGTGACCCGCATCCGGCCCAGCAGCGCCCGCCGCAGCACGACCGCATCGTTATGGGTTTCGTCGCGCGCGCCATAAACCAGCGTAATCGGCCCTTTCCGGGCCAATGCGCGCAAATGCGCCAGCCGGTCCGGATCGGCCCGGATCTCGTCAAGATACCGGTGCTGGAATTCCGTCCATCGCGCGGGATCGTGCCCGAACCAGGTCCGCAGCCTGGCGCTGGGCGCGATATCCTTGACCCATTCGTCGATGCGGGCGTCCTTCTTGCTGACGCCGCGCGGCCATAGCCGATCGACGAGCACGCGAAAGCCGTCGCCTGCCTCGACAGGCTCATAGGCGCGCTTCAAACGGACGTTCGCGGCCGGGATATCGTTCGCCATGGAACAGGCTCCGACGGGTAGCGGCTAGGGGCCGGCTTGAGCTGTCGCGATCACGCCTGCCCCGGCCTGGATCGGCCCTTCGTTCGAACGGCCATCTTGCGTGCGCGCGCTCGCCAGCCATGCACGGGCACGCAGCGCGGCGGCCGCTGCGGCGAGCGGGAAATGGCGGTTCCGCCCCCAGCCGATCTCCCGCCGGCCGTCCGGCCCCAGGATTTCCACCTGCCCGCCGGCGCGCGGATTGAATTCCACCGAATGGCTGTCGGGCACGAGAGTCAGCGCCGCCGCGCTCAGCGACGAGTAACGCGGCGCCCGGACGCGCGATCCGTCAGGATTCGCCCACAGGCCGGGCGCGACGCTCGCGAGCAGCCGCAAATGCGGCGAAACGGCCAGGGCGATGCGCGTGTCAATCTCGCGGCTCGGCCCGATCGCGCCGTCGCACAGGTCTGCCACGGCATTGAGATCCGCGGCTTCCCGCGAGCCGAGGCGCGCCGGGCCTTCCGCGCGCCACAGCCCGGCGAGCGAAAGCCCCGCGGGGCGGAACCGTCTCGGCTTCACGGCAGCGGCAGCGGCGGCACGCGGCCAGCCTCGTTTTCGCGCAGCCACGCATCGGCTTTCGGGATGACGCTCATGCGGGCCGGCCGCATTCCATCCTTTCCCGCGGGAATTTCCAGAATCCTGACCGTGCGTGGCTTCAGCAGCGCCCGGCGCAGCACGTCGGCGCTGAGCTTCCACGTGAGACTGACACTGGAAACAAGGCCCCTGGCCCATCGCCCGACCGCATCGCCCAGGCGACCCTGCAGCTCTTCAGACCATGTCGGCTTCTGCGCGTACGACATATCTCCTCCATCCCGCCGCGATCTGATCCGCGGCTCCTGGCGCATTCGCCATGCGATACGCCCGAATGGAGAATGGTGATTGGCTTGAGATTACGCAAAGGAATAGTATTGCACGATAACGCATCAATTATTGCATCTTTACGGGAAGAACCATGGACATCAACGTCGCGCGCACGTTCCTTGAGATCGTGAAGACCGGCAGCTTCGTGAATGCGGCCGCGAACCTGAACGTCACGCAGACGGCGGTCAGCGCCAGGATCCGCGTGCTCGAGGAGCAGCTCGACCGCAAAGTGTTCATCCGCAACAAGGCGGGCGCCCGGCTGACGCCTGCGGGCGACCAGTTCCTCCGCTTCGCCACCTCGCTCGTGCAGGTCTGGGACCGGGCGCGCCGCTCCGTCGCGCTGGCGCCGGGACACGAAACGGTCGTGACGATCGGGGCGGAGCTGAGCCAATGGAATCCGCTGATGCGCAACTGGCTGCTCTGGATGCGGCGCGAGTGCCCGGAAATCGCGATCAGCGCCACGATCGACACGGCCGAGCGGCTGATGGCGCAGGTCCAGGAAGGCACGCTGGACATCGCGATCCTCTATGCCGCGCCGGTGCGGCCGGGCGTCGTGTCCGAGCTGCTGTTCGAGGAAAAGCTGGTGCTGGTCCGCACGCCGCCTGCCGCCACGCCGCTCGGTCCCGACGACCATATCCATGTCGACTGGGGCGAGCCTTTCGCGGCCAGCTATCATGCCGCCTTCCCGGATGCGGGCAACGCCGTGGTCTCGATCAGCTACGGCCCGCTCGCGCTTGACTATCTGCTGGCGCACGGCGGCAGCGGCTATTTCCGTATGACCGCCGTCCGGCCCTATCTCGACGACGGGCGGCTCGAACTGGTGCCGGACAGTCCGGAATTCTCCTATCCCGCTTATGCCGTGCATTCCACGCAGGCGGATACCGGGGTCATGGCGCGCATCCGCGCCGGGCTTCGCGCCGCGGCGGCCGCGTCGATGTAGATCAAGCAGAATCGTTGCTTGATATTCGCAATAATATTCGTTTTCAGAAATTGTCCGGTGCTGATAATTCGGACACGAAACGACGAACGCGAAAAGCAAGAGCTCGGTAGAGCCTTTCGGGACGCACACACGACAAGCCATCGGAGCGCGTTCGCCAGTCTTTAGCTGGAGGCGGCGATGACGGACACGGCGGCAGGGGCGAGCGCGTTCCAGGGGCCGGAGGCCGCCCCGCATCATGACAGCGACCACCGTCCGGGCTTCTTCCCGCGCTGGTTCCTGTCGACCAATCACAAGGACATCGGCACTCTCTACCTGATCTTCTCGATGGCGGCGGGCATTATCGGCGCGACCGTCTCCGGTCTGATGCGGCTCGAGCTCGCCCAGCCGGGCATCCAGTATCTGCCGCTCTGGGCCGGCGGCGGCGATCCGGCGGCCGCGCTCCACCTCTGGAACGTCCTCGTCACCGCGCACGGCTTGATCATGATCTTCTTCGTGATCATGCCGGCGATGGTCGGGGCGTTCGGCAATTGGTTCGTGCCGATCATGATCGGGGCGCCCGACATGGCCTTCCCGCGGATGAACAACATTTCGTTCTGGCTGCTGGTCGCGGCGTTCATTCTGTTCATCACCTCGACGATGGTGCCGGGCGGAACGGGGAATGGCGCCGGCACCGGCTGGACGCTCTATCCGCCGCTGTCGACGACCGGCAGCCAGGGACCCGCGGTCGACATGGTGATCCTGTCGATGCACCTGGCCGGGGCGAGCTCGATCCTGGGCGCGATCAACTTCATCACCACCATCTTCAACATGCGCGCGCCGGGCATGAGCCTGTTCCGCATGCCCCTGTTCGTCTGGTCGATCCTCGTCACCGCATTCATGCTGTTGTTCGCGCTGCCGGTGCTCGCGGCCGCGATCACGATGCTGCTGGTCGACCGGAATTTCGGCACCACCTTCTTCGATCCCTCGGGCGGCGGTGATCCCGTCCTCTACCAGCACCTGTTCTGGTTCTTCGGCCACCCGGAAGTGTACATCATGATCCTGCCCGGCTTCGGCATCGTCAGTCAGGTCGTGTCGACGTTCAGCCGCAAGCCGGTGTTCGGCTATCTGGGCATGGTGTTCGCGCTGATCGCGATCGGGCTGATCGGCTTCATCGTGTGGGCGCACCACATGTTCACCGTCGGCCTGTCGGTCAACGTGAAGCTCTATTTCTCGGCCGCGTCGATGGTGATCGCGGTGCCGACCGGCATCAAGGTCTTTTCCTGGATCGCGACCATGTGGGGCGGCTCGCTGCGCTTCGACACGCCGCTGCTCTGGGCGATGGGCTTCATCTTCATGTTCACGATCGGCGGCGTCACCGGCGTGGTGCTGGCGAACGGCGGGATCGACGACCTGCTGCAGGATACCTACTACGTCGTCGCCCACTTCCACTATGTGCTGTCGCTGGGCGCGGTGTTCAGCCTGTTTGCCGGCTTCTATTACTGGTTCCCGAAGATGTTCGGCCGGATGATGAACGAGACGTTGGGGAAAATCCATTTCTGGATCTTCTTCGTCGGCGTGAACCTGGTGTTCTTCCCGATGCATTTCCTCGGCATGCAGGCGATGCCGCGCCGCATTCCCGACTACCCCGACGGCTTCGCGTTCTGGAACCACATTGCGTCGCTCGGCTTCGTGGTGATGGCGACCGGCGTGCTGGTCTTCTTCGTCAACCTGTTCTGGTCGCTGTTCGCCGGCAGGAAGGCGGAAGCCAATCCGTGGGGCGAAGGCGCGACGACACTGGAATGGACGCTGCCCAGCCCGCCGCCATTCCACCAGTTCGAGACGCTGCCGCTGATCACGGCCGATCACCGCTAGATCGGAAAGCCTTCGGCACGGTGGAACTGGCGGAGACGGAGGGATTCGAACCCTCGGTAGGAGTAGTCCCCCTACGGCGGTTTAGCAAACCGCTGGTTTCAGCCACTCACCCACGTCTCCGGCTGCGGCGAAGCGCGGCGATAGCAGGGGCTTGGGCGGCGATCAACGGGGGGCGGGACGATTCGATCCGGCGCGATTTCGATTCGCCCTGCCGCGCGTTCATTGTGGCGAAAGGCCGGTTCCCGCTAAGGTTCCAGACGGATAGAGCGCGGGGAGCAACAGGATGAAGTGGATTCGGCAGGGCGCGGTGCTCGGGCTGGCGGCCCTTTCCGCGCCGACGATCGCCCAGATCCAGTCGATCGATCCCAACACGGCCATCGATGCCGATCTCGGGCCGGCAGCGGCCGCCCCTGCCCAGACGGGTCCCGCCCCGTCCGATCCGGTCTATTATGGCGACACGACGGCTCCCGCTCCCGCCCCGCCGCCCGCGCCCGCAGCGCCGGCCGATGCTCCGGCGACCGCGACGGCCGCCGCACCCGTGCCCGGCGCGCCGCAAACCTACAAGAAGGACGACCTGATCGCGGCCGCCGAGGGCGTGTTCGGCAAGGGCGCGAAGGGCTTGGCCGAGCTGATCGAGAAAATCCTGAAGGACCAAGGCGAGCCGACCGGCTACATCGCCGGGCGCGAGGCAGGCGGCGCGTTCGTCGTCGGCCTGCGCTATGGCTCCGGCACGCTGTATCACAAGGTCGAAGGCAAGCTGCCCGTCTATTGGACCGGCCCGTCCGTCGGCTTCGACGCGGGGGCCAATGCCGGCAGCACCTTCGTGCTCGTCTACAATCTCCACGACGCGCACGAGCTGTACCAGCGCTTCCCGGCCGGCGAAGGCAACGCCTATTTCATCGGCGGCCTGACCGCGAGCTATATGCGCTCCGGCGACGTGGTGCTGATCCCGATCCGCGTCGGCGCCGGGCTGCGGCTGGGCGCGAACGTCGGCTATATGAAGTTCACTGAGAAGGCGCGCTGGCTACCCTTCTAGCCGCCACCGCATCACCTGCCCGGCGTGGAACGGCACGAGCGACGTGCCGGCGGCGGTGATCGCGTCGGGGACCTCAACCTCGGCGCGCGCCAGCGTCACTGTGCCCTGGTTCAGCGGCAAGCCGTAGAAGCGCGGGCCGTTCTCGCTGGCGAACGCCTCGAAGCGGTCGAGCGCCCCTTCCTCCTCGAACACGGTCGCATAGCTTTCCAGGGCGAACGGGGCATTGAAGATGCCGGCGCAGCCGCAGGCGGATTCCTTGGCGGAGATCGCGTGCGGTGCGCTGTCGGTGCCCAGGAAGAATTTGGGCGAGCCCGACACGGCGGCGCGGCGGACGGCCAGCCGGTGCGCCTCGCGCTTGGCGACCGGCAGGCAATAGGCGTGCGGGCGAATGCCCCCCTCGAAGATCGCATTGCGGTTGATGATCAGATGCTGCGGCGTGATCGTGGCACCGATCAGGGGTCCGCTTTCGGCCACAAACGACGCCGCTTCGGCGGTGGTGATATGCTCCAACACGATCTTCAGCCCGGGAAAGTCGCGGACCAGGCCCACCAGCACGCGGTCGATGAACACCGCCTCGCGGTCGAACACGTCGACGTCGCGGTCAGTCACTTCGCCATGCACCAGCAGCGGCATGCCGATCCGCTGCATCGTCTCCAGCGCCGGATGGATGTTGCGGATATCGGTGACGCCGAAGGCCGAATTGGTCGTGGCGTTCGCCGGATAGAGCTTGGCGGCGGTGAACACGCCCGTTTCATGCCCGCGCGCGATCTCGGCCGGATCGGCATTGTCGGTCAGGTAGCAGGTCATAAGCGGCGTGAAGCCGCTCCCTTCCGGCACCGCCGCGAGGATACGGTCGCGATAGGCTTCAGCCGCGGTCACGCTGGTCACCGGCGGCACCAGGTTCGGCATCACGATCGCGCGGGCGAATTGGCGGGCGGTGTAGGGGGCGACCGCCGTCAGCATGTCGCCGTCACGCAGGTGGACGTGCCAGTCGTCGGGGCGGCGGATCGTCAGTCGGGCTTGGGATTCCATGCGCGCGGCCTTAACTGAGCTGCATGAGCGGGACCACCCTTAGCGATCGAGCCCTGTTGCGGCTCTCCGGCGAGGACGTGCGCGGCTTCCTGCAGGGCCTTGTCACCAACGACGTGTCGGGCGCTCTCCCCGTCTGGGCCGGCCTGCTGAGCCCGCAAGGCAAGGCGCTGTTCGACTTCATCGTCTGGGCCGACGGCGACGACCTGCTGATCGACTGCGAAGCCGAAGCGGCCGACGCGCTCGCCAGACGGCTGACCATGTACCGGCTGCGCCGTCCGATCACGATCGCGCAGGACGACAGCCTCGCGGTTCATTGGCTGGCGGACGGCGACGGTCCGCGGGACCCGCGGCTGCCGGAACTCGGACTGCGCTGGCTGGCGGCGGCGGACGCGCCGGCGGTCGGATGGCGCGAGCACCGGCTGCGGCTGGGCGTCGCCGAGGGACGCGCGGAGCTCGGCGAAAACGCGACGCTGTGGCTCGAATGCAATGCGGCGGAGCTGAACGGGGTCAGCTTCGACAAGGGCTGCTATGTCGGGCAGGAAAACACCGCCCGCATGAATTGGCGGCAGAAAGTGAACCGGAGGCTGGTGGTGGTGAAGACGGACGGCGATCCCGGCGAGGCGGCGAACGGCTGGTATCCGGAGCTGGGGCTCGCCGTCGCGCGGCTGCGGGTCGAGGATCTCGGCAAGCCGCTTGCCTGGGGCGCGCCGATCGTTCCGGCCTGGCTGGCAGAGGCGCTGGCGTGAAAGCGCTCCTTTCCCTTCTCCCGCTGCTCCTGGTCGGCGCGGCGCAGCCGGAACGCGTGCCGGTCGAACGCGCCCAGATCGTGCGCGCCTTCCCGCACGACACCGGCGCCTTCACCGAAGGTTTGCTCTATCTCGACGGCAAGCTTTACGAGAGCACGGGCATGGAAGGCCGCTCCTTCATCCGTGAGGTGCGGCTGGAGGACGGCAAGGTGATCCGCCAGGCCGCGATCCCGCCGCAATATTTCGGCGAGGGAATCGTCAATTGGGGCACCAAGCTGATCAGCGTCACCTGGCAGCACGGCCTCGGCTTCATCTGGGATCGCGCAACGCTCAAGCGGACCGGCGAGTGGCGCTATCCCGGCGAAGGCTGGGGCATGACGCAGAACGGGCGTGAGATCGTGATGAGCGACGGCACGCCGCAGCTGCGCTTTCTCGATCCTGACACGCTGAAGGAGCTGCGCCGGTTGACCGTGACTGCCAACGGCAGCCGCGTGGCGCGCCTGAACGAGCTGGAATGGGTGAAAGGCGAGGTGCTTGCGAATGTCTGGCAGACCGACCGGATCGCGCGGATCGATCCCGCCACCGGCCGGGTGAAGGCATGGATCGACCTGTCGCCGCTGACTGCCAAAGTCCCGCGGCGCGGCATCGACGACGTGCCGAACGGCATCGCCTATGACGCCAAGGGCGACCGGCTGTTCGTGACCGGGAAGAACTGGCCCTATTTGTTCGAGATCCGCACCGTCCGGCGCTGAATGAAAAATCCCCGCCCGGCATGAGGCCGAGCGGGGCAGAGGGAGCTCAGGCGGCGAGCGGCAGCTCGACCGGCGTGTCATTGTCCTGGACGGGCGCCGCCGCCTCGACCTTGGGCTGTTCCGCACGGCGCGCGTTCGGGAAGACGAGCCGGGATGCGACGACCAGCGCGAACAGGCCGAAATAGGTGCTCAGCACCACGACCGGGTTCCAGAGCAGCAGCACCGCAAAGACCATGCGCGGCCACAGCGGATTGAAGCCGAAATCCTCGCCGAGCGCGGCGCAGACGCCGAGCAGCGTGTCTTCGCGAGTGATGAACGAGAAACGGGTCGCTTGCATCGGTAAACTCCTTGGCGAGGCGAGGCCGAGCGCCCCGCTGTGTCGCGGGATGCAATGCAGACGCCGTGCCAATGTCGGTAAGTGGCTGTTTTATAGAGGAGCGGAACTTAACGGAGCTTGAAGGGCCAGCGAGTGGCACCAGGCGCTCGCCAAGGATTGGCAAAATTTCCCAACCTGCGGCAGCGCCTTGCCGTCGCGGCACGCAGGCCTTAGATCGCCGGTGCACCCAAACGCGGAGGACGAGATGGACCAGGACCGGAACCGCACGCCCAGTCCCTTCTCCCTTGTCCGGGTTCATCATGTCCGCGCTTCTCACCCTCGACCGCATTTCGCTCGCCACTCCTGAGGGGCGGCTTCTCTTTTCCGATCTGACGCTCGCGGTCGGTCGCGAACGGGTCGGCCTCGTCGGCCGCAACGGCTCCGGCAAATCGACGCTGCTGCGCGCGATCGCAGGCGAGTTGGCGCCTGCCTCAGGCACGATCACCGTCTCCGGCCGGCTCACCACCCTGCGGCAGGATCCCGGCGACGCAGCATCCGCGCTCGATCTGCTCGGCGTGGCCGAAGCACATGCGCGGCTGGCGCGCATCGAAACAGGTGAAGGAACCGAGGCGGATTTCGACGCGGCCGACTGGTCGCTGCCCGGCAGGATCGAGACGGCACTGGCCGATCTGGGGCCGAACGGAATCGACCTTGAGCGGGCCGCCGCGAGCTTCAGCGGCGGCGAACGCATGCGCCTCGCGCTGGCGCGGCTGCTGATCGAGGAGCCGGACCTGATCCTGCTCGACGAGCCGACCAACAATCTCGATCGCGACGGCCGTGACGCGGTGGCGCGGCTGATCGGCGGCTGGAAAGGCGGCGCGCTGATCGCGAGCCATGACCGCGAATTGCTGGAGCAGGTCGACCGGATCGTCGCGCTCTCGCCGGTCTGCGTGACCGTGTTCGGCGGCGGCTGGTCGGCCTTTGCCGAGGCGCAAGAGGCAGAGCGGGCACGGGCAGAGCAGGCGCTCGAACGGAGCCAAGCCACCGCCCGAACCGCCGCGCGGAGCGCCCAGGCCGCACGCGAGCGCCAAGGGCGGCGGGATTCGGGCGGCCGGGCCTATGCGGCAAGCGGCAGCGCCCCGCGCATCGTGCTCGGCATGGCCAAGCGGCGTGCCGAAGCGACCGCAGGCAAAAGCGAGCGGCTGTCCACCCGGTTGGTCGAGGAAGCGCAGGAAGCGCTGGACGAGGCCCGCGCCGATGTCGAGCGCGTGACGCCGCTCACCATGACGCTGCCGGCGACAGGCTTGCCTGCGAACCGCATCGTGCTCAGGTTCGACAACGTCGTGCTCGATCGCGGCGGCCGACGGCTGTTCGGGCCGCTCAGCTTTACGGTTCGTGGTCCCGAACGCATCGCGATCGCCGGCCCGAACGGTTCGGGCAAGACCAGCCTGCTGAAGCTCGTCACCGGCCAGTTGGCTTCAACCGGCGGGACGGTCGAGCGCGGCGTCGATTGCGCCTATCTCGACCAGCAGGTCGGGCTGCTGGACGACCGTTTGTCGCTGCTCGACAACCTGCGGCGGCGCCAGCCCGAGCTGACCGCCAACCAGGCCTATGCCGCGCTGGCGCGCTACGGCTTTCGCAACAGTGACGCGCTGCGCGTTGCCGGCGAGCTCAGCGGCGGCGAGCGGCTGCGCGCCGGGCTCGCCTGCGTGATGTCGTCAGCCGCCCCGCCGCAGCTGCTGCTGCTCGACGAGCCGACCAATCACCTCGATCTCGCCAGCATCGAGGAGCTGGAGCGGGCGCTGCAGGCCTATGACGGCGCGCTGATCGTCGTCAGCCACGACACGGCATTCCTGGCCGCGGTCGGAGCGGAGCGCGTGATCACTACCAGCTGAGCACCACCTTGCCGGACTGGCCCGAGCGCATCGCGTCGAAGCCTTGCTGGAACTTCTCGACCGGGAGGCGATGCGTGATCAGCGGCTCAAGGTTCAGACCGCCCTTGATCAGGCCGAACATCTTGCGCCAGGTCTCGAACATCTCGCGGCCATAGACGCCCTTGATCGTCAGCGCCTTCATGATGACGTCCGACCAGACCACGTCCATCGCGCCCGAAGGGATGCCGAGCATCGCGAGCTTGCCGCCCATCGTCAGCGCGTCGATCGCCTGTCGGATCGCCGGCTGCGCGCCAGACATTTCGAGCGCAACGCCGAAGCCGTCGGCGATCTTCTCGGCGGCCATCACGTCGCGAAGGTTTTCTTCCGCGACGTTGACCGGCCGCACGTCGGCGAGCTTGGTCGCGAGGTCGAGCCGTGTGGGGTTGACGTCGGTCAGCACGACCGAGCGCGCGCCGGCATGGCGTGCGACCGCGGCCGCCATGATGCCGATCGGGCCTGCGCCCGTCACCAGCACGTCTTCGCCCAGCAAGTCGAACTGCTGGGCGGTGTGGACCGCGTTACCGAACGGATCGAGGATCGCGCCGACATCGTCGCTGACTTCGTCCGGCAATGGCACGACGTTGAACGCCGGGATGCACAGATATTCGGCGAACGCGCCCTGCCGGTTGACGCCGACGCCGCGCGTGCCCGGATCGAGGTGAAAGCGGCCGGCGCGCGCGGCGGCCGAGTTCATGTCGATGATATGGCCTTCGCCCGACACGCGCTCGCCGATTGTCAGCGGCCGCGTGACCTCGGAGCCGATCGCGACGATCTCGCCCGAGAATTCGTGGCCGACGATCATCGGCACCGGGATCGTCTTCGACGCCCAGGCGTCCCAATTGTAGATGTGGATGTCGGTGCCGCAGATGGCGGTGCGCTTGACCTTGATCAACACGTCGTTCGGGCCCGGCTCCGGCACCGGCGCCTGGGTCATCCAGATGCCTTCGCGCGCTTCCAGCTTGGCGAGGCCCTTCATCGTGTGCGCGGCGCTGTCGATCAGGCGCGGGGAGGTGCTCATTTTACGGCTCCAATGGCGCGGCCCGCCTCTGCGAAAGCGGCGAGCGCGCGGTCGATATGGGTGTCGTCGTGCGCCGCCGACATCTGGGTGCGGATGCGGGCCTGTCCCTTCGGAACGACCGGGAACGAGAATCCGGTCACATAGACGCCGGTTTCCAGCAATTTTGCGGCGAGCTGCTGCGCCAGCCGCGCGTCGTAGAGCATCACCGGGATAATCGGGTGACCGCCCTCGATCAGGTCGAAGCCGGCCGCGGCCATGCCCGACCGGAACCGCTTCGCGTTGTGCGCCAGCTTATCGCGCAGCACCTCGCCGTCGGGGCCTTTCGAAATCTCGATCGCCTTCAGCGCCGCGCCGCAGACGGCGGGCGCCAGCGAATTGGAGAAGAGATAGGGCCTGGCGCGCTGGCGCAGCAGGTCGATCACGACCTTCCTGCCGGCAATATAGCCGCCCATCGCGCCGCTCAGCGCCTTGCCGAACGTGCCGGTCAGGATGTCGACCTTGTCCTCGACACCGTGGAACGCCGCCGCGCCGCGGCCGCCGGGGCCGATCACGCCGGTCGCGTGGGCGTCGTCGACCATCACCAGCGCCTCGTAGCGGCCGGCCAGTTCGGTGATGCGGTCCAGCTTTGCGACATGGCCGTCCATCGAGAAGACGCCATCGGTCGCGATCATGATCGTGCGCGCGCCCTCGGCCCGCGCTTCCTTCAGCCGCGCTTCCAGCTCATCCATGTCGCCATTGGCGAAGCGCTTCCGCACCGCCTTGCACAGCCGGACGCCGTCGATGATCGAGGCGTGGTTCAGCGCGTCGGAGACGATGCAGTCCTGCTCGCCCAGCAGCGGCTCGAACACGCCGCCATTGGCGTCGAACGCGGCCGCGAACAGGATCGCGTCTTCCTTGCCGAGATAGGATGCGATCGACGCTTCCAGTTCCTTGTGGATCTCCTGCGTGCCGCAGATGAAGCGCACCGAAGCGAGGCCGGCGCCCCAGCGCCGGGTCGCTTCGATCGCCGCCTCGACGATCCGCTCGTCGCCGCCCAGGCCGAGATAATTATTGGCGCAGAAATTCAGCACTTCCTTGCCGCCGACCTGGACCGCCGGTCCCTGACGCGACTGGATCACCCGTTCGGGCTTCCACAGCCCCTCGGCTTCGATCGCCGACAGCTCGGCAGACATGCGGTCGTAGAATGGATTCGGCACGGATTCGTCCCTCGATTGCGTGGACGCCGTTGCGCTATATTGGACGCGAAGTCCAGTATATTGGAAATCTCAAAAGGCGACGATCAGCAACGCGCGCGCCGGACGGTCGGTGGCGTTCTCGATCGCATGGGCGCTGTCGACCGGATAGCGCGCCGTCGCGCCGGCGCCGACTTGCTGGTGATGCCCTTCCAGATGGACGGTCAGCGTGCCGTCGAGCACGGTCAGGTGCTCGCGGCTGCCGCGGGCATGCGCTTCGGACGCGAGCACGCTGCCCGGCTGGAACGCCAGCTCATACCATTCGAGCCGGCCGACGCTGTCGCCGGGGCTCAGCACGCGGATCACGCAGCCGCCATCGTCGCTGCGCATTTCCGGGATCTGCGCGGCCGGGCTGACCTGGATCGCCCGCTCGGGCCCGACCTGGTCGATCAGCTCGGAAACGCCGACGCCGAAAGCGTCCGCGAGCGCCCAGACCGTCGCGAGCGTGGGATTGGCCTGGCCGCGCTCCACTTGCGAGAGCATCGAGCGCGAGACGCCCGACGCGCGCGCGAGATCGTCGAGCGTCATCCGACGCTCCTTGCGCAACCGCTGGATATGGGGACCGATGTCCCGCGCGCTCGACATGCCCCCCCTTCCCCGCGAATTGCGGCGGAGGCAAGCCCCGCTACCAAGCCGCGCTGAGGCGAAGCGATAGCCGCGGGTGACGGTTGCCGGTGGAGATCCGGTCGGCGCCGATCGGCGCGGCGATTTCCGCCTCGCCGTTGAGATTGGGCCCGAGCCCGAAGCGGAGCCCGGCACCGGCCGAATACAGGCCGCCGCTGCCCAGGCCCCGTCGTGCATTGTCGACATAACCGGCGTCGGCAAAACCGTAGAGCTGGACGCGCCGGATCAGGCCCGACGCCGTCGGCACGTCCAGACGGCCCTCGAACGAGCCGGCGATGCCGTTTTCGCCGCTGCGCTCATTGTCGTCATAGGCGCGGCCGAACAGCCGCCCGCCCAAGCCCAGCTCCTGGCTGGCGAGCAGCGGCCGTGTTGCCAGCTGTGCAGCGCCGGCGACCCGGATGCTGACGTCGGTCGCGATGCTGCGTGTCCAGTCGCCATAAAGCTCTGCCCGCGCGAAGCGCGCGTCACCGTCGCCGCGCGAGGCGAGCGGGTCGCCCATGCGCGTGACGCCGTCGAACGGCAGGCCGGCCACGATCGCGCCGTTACCGCGAACCACCCCTCCGGCCCATTTCGCCGCGCCTTCGAGGCCAGCGGAGAGAGTGACGACGCGGTCGCGCCGCACGCGCACGCCCAGTATCTCCTGGTCCAGCCACAGGCCGCGCAGCTCGACCGTGCCCCACAGGCTGGCGCTGCGGGAGCGGACCAGCGGATGCGACAGGCCGGTGGCCAGCGAATAGCTGTCGCCCCTCACGTCGAACTGCTTGAGGCTGGCGCCGGGCCGGGTATGGCCGAACGCCGCGCTCGACCAGATCACGTCGCCGCGATCGTTGAGGGGAGCGCCATATTTCAACTGGGCGAAGACCAGCTCCTGCGGGTCGAACGGCGTGCTGGCGACCAGCAGTGACGCTTCGTCGCCCTTGCCCGCGATGCCCCGCACGCTCGCCAGCGCGGTCGCACGTACGGGCCCTACGATATCGGTGCCGCGATTGTCGATCTGGACGAAGAAGCTGGTGCGATCGTCGGCCAGGGTCACCAGCAGGATGCCGAACCCGTTCTCGCGCACGTAGCGGGCGTCCGTGACCCGCACGCCGGCGACGTCACCCGCCAGCAGCAGCGCACGCTCGAAGTCGACGGCGCGCACCGGGCCCTTGCCGACCAGCCGATGCAGGATGGCATCAACCTGCGCGTTGGGCGCACCCAGGCTGCGGACGGCGTCGATCCGGCCTTCGTCCAGGCTGATGCGCAAGACGCCGGCCGAGACGGCCTGCGGCGCGATCGAGGCAGTGGCGAAGAGATAGCCTTTCGCGCGGGCGACACCGGCGATCTGCGACAGCAGTTCCTTGAGCGCGTCGGCGTCCAGCGTGCGTCCGAGATAGGGCGCTATGACCTGCGCGAAGGCGTCGTTGGAAAAGACGCTGCTGTCGACGATGATCGCGCCTGCGGTGACGCTGACATTTTCGCCGCCCGCCGCCTGCGTTTCCGTGGTCGGCCGTGGACCCACCTGTTGCGGGCGGGCATCCTCCGCGCGCCGGAGATCGCGCTCGATGACGGCCGGATCGGCACGGTCCAGCTTCACCTGGGCCAGCGCGGGGGAAGCGAGCGCGGACGCGATCAGCAGAACGGCATTTATTCGCAATCTCATGGGCGGCGTGCGTCCTCTATTCAGGCCGCAACTATCTCTCGTTCCTTGAGATTTGGTTTAGATCATGGTTGCGGAGCGCTTAACCGCGCCTGCTGAAGCTTCGGTAACGACATTCGCCCTAATCGCTTGTTCACCTGTAGGCGGAGTTGCTCCGATGACGAAGATCCGTTTCATGGCTCTGGCGCTTGGCGCGGTGGCCTGGTCGCCCCTGATGGCCGCCGAGCTGAACTGGCAGATCAGCGAATCCAGCGGGAACGTGCAGCTGCTGCATGCCGGCCTGAGCAAGGCCGCGGTGCGCGGCGGCATCGTCGCGCCCGGCGACACGATCGTGACCGGCCGCGGCTCCCGCGCCGTCATCACGCGTGGCGAGGAATATCTGATGGTCGCGCCCTCGTCGCAGCTGCGGCTGCCCGCCGAGGAACAGTCCGGCACCGTAACCAAGATCTTCCAGGACGTCGGCAACGTCGTCTTCATGATCAAGAAGAAGCTGACACCGCATTTCCAGGTGACGACGCCCTATCTGGCGGCGGTGGTGAAGGGGACGACGTTCAGCGTATCCGTCACCGACACCGGCACCTCGGTGCAGGTGATCGAAGGCGCCGTGGACGTGGCGACCGTGGACGGCGGTGCGCACGACCTCTTGAAGCCTGGCGCCGTGGCGATGGTGGCGGCCGGCGACCGCTACCGCTTGCGCATCGAAGGCGACGGCGTCGCGCGCACCCTCACCTCGCCCGCTGCGCCGGCACAGAGCCCGGCAGCGCCGCCGCCGGCTACGGTGACGCCGGCCCCCGCTCCCGCGGCCGCCGCCGTCGCCGTATCGGCGCCCGAGAATACCATCACCACGACGATCGTCGAGAAGCCGGTCTCGCTGGCCGAGACGACGAACGGGCTGGTGAAAGGCACGATCGGCGGCGAGGTGCAAACGCAGTTTGCGATGGTCAGCGAGAGCTCGCGCGCCGCCGTCGATACAATCGAGGCCGCCGCCGCTTCCGCCAAGGCTGCCGAGGCGGCGCGCGATGCCGAGGCGGCACGGGCGCAGGCCAGCGCCGTCAAGGCGGATGCAGCCGAGGCCGCGAAGACCGTCGAGCAGACATCGAATGCAGCCGACCAGTCGGCGGCTGCGGCGGCTCAAGCCGCGGCAGCGAAGGCGGCAAGCGACGCGGCCGCGGCCGAGGCCCAGGCCAAGGCCGCCCAGGCGGCTGAGATGGCCCGTGTGGCGGCTGCGGAGGCCGAACGCGCGGCCGCGGAAGAATCGAGCCGGCAGGCGCAGGCCGCCGCGGCGATGGAGGCGCAGAAGGCGGCCGAGGCCGCCGAGAAGAACGCCACCGACGCGGCCGCGATGGAGGCCGCCAACAAGGCGGCCGAGGCGGCGGCTCGCGAAGCGCAGCGCGCTGCCGACGAAGCGGCACGGGCGCAGGCTGACCGCGCGGCGCGAGAGGCGGCGCGGATGGACGCCGACAAGGAGGCAGAAAAGGCCGCCAGGGACGCCGCGAAGGCGGCTCAGGAAGCAGCCGACAAGGCTGCGGAAAAGGCGGCGCGCGACGCGGCCAAGGCCGCCGACGATGCCGCTCGCGAACAGGCGAAACAGGCCGCCGATGCCGCCAAGGCAGCCGAGAAGGCCGCCAGGGACGCGGCGAACCAGGCCGCCAAGGACGCGGAACGCGCCGCACGCGAGGCCGACAAGGCCGCCAAGGATGCGACCAAGGCGGGCGACATCGTCGACGTCGCCGACTCCTCCGGTTCCGGGAAAGGCCAGGGCTCCGGCAACTCGGGTTCCGGGAATGGCAATCATGGCCCGGACGACCGCGGCAACAGCGGCAAGGACAAGGGCCCGATCGAGGTGCTGAAGAACCTGCTCGATCAGGCCGGCAAGGGCAAAGGCAAGAACTGAGCGCGCCGGAGCCCGGCGAATGGCCTCGCAGGGGCTGGACCGTGACGGCCGCGCCGAACCCCGGCTGAAGGTGTTCAGGCTCGGCCGGGCCCGGGCCGACGGCGTGCCGTTCAAGGTTCATATACTCGATGTGTCAAAACTCGGCGCCCGGCTTCACGCAAGCCAGGCGCCGGACCTTGGCATCCGCATCACGCTCGACTGCGCTTCGGTCTCGGCATCGGGCACGGTGCGCTGGGTCGATGCGCGCCGCTTCGGAATCCGCTTCGACAAGCCACTGGTTCAATCGGAGCTGGCGACGATCGTCGCGGCCGACGGCGCCTGACGAAGCCAACCATTCATTAGCGGATCGGCGCTAAGGGACGGAAGGTTTCGAGGAGCGCCCCGAATTGGTTTCAAGGATCCGTCAGCGCTGGCGCCTGGTCGTCGTTGCCGTGGCGGCATGCGCGGGAATCCTGTGCGGCCTGTCCGGCACCGGCCACGGCCTGGACGTGCTGCTGCAGCAGCAGCGGTGGGCGCTGCGCAGCCATGGCGCCAGCGGCCAGATCCAGATCGTCGAGATCGATGCCCGCAGCGTCGCCGCGATCGCGCGCTGGCCCTGGCCGCGCAGCATCCATGCCCGCCTGATCGACAATCTGCATCGCGCCGGCGCGGCCACGATCGCGTTCGACGTCGACTTTTCCGCCCGCTCGCGCCCGGCCGAAGATGCCGCCCTGGTCGACGCGCTCGCCCGCGCCGGCGGCGGCGTCGTGCTGCCGACCTTTCGCCAGCGTTCGGGTGCGGGGCAGGCCGGCTGGATCGACTCCCTGCCCTTTCCGGAGGCGCGCGAGCAGTCGGTGCTGGCCGCCGTCAGCGTGCGGCCCGACCCGGATGGCTATGTGCGCCAGATGCCGGTTGCGACGATCACGCGCGGCCTGCCGCGCCCGTCCCTCTCGGCGATGGTCGCACAGACGAGCGGCCGCGCCGGCGAGAGCTTCCGTGTCGACTATTCGATCGATCCGCAGACCATCCCGCGCCACAGCGTCATCGACATACTCGAAGGCCGCGTTACGCCGGGCGCGCTCAAGGGCAAGCGCGTCATCATCGGCGCGACGGCGATCGAGCTTGGCGATAATTACGCGGTGCCGCGTTACGGCGTGATCCCCGGCGTCGTGATCCAGGCACTTGCCGCCGAAACCCTGACCGCAGGCGTGTTGCGGCCGGTATCCTGGTCGATCCCTTTCCTCGCCGCCGTTCTGCTCGCGGCCGGCCTGCTCCGTCTTCGGTCCGCCAGGCTGCTGGCGCTCGGTGCCACGGCAAGCGTCGCGCTGCTGTTCGGCGCCTCGCTGGCCGCCGAGCAGTGGCTGCGCGCGATCGTACCGCTTGCGCCCGCCTTGTCGGTGATTGCCCTCGCCGCCATCGCCTCGGCGATCGTCCGAGCAGCGGCAGAAGCGGAGCGGCGCCAGCTGTTCGACGCGGAATCGGGCCTGCCGAACAAGGCGGCGATGCTGCGCTGGCTGCAGCGCAACCCGTTCGACGCCGTGGTGGTCGCCCGCATCGCCGAGTTCGAGCGGCTCGCGGCGGCGCTGGGCGCGGACCAGATGGGCGAGACCATCCGCCGCCTGAACGACCGAGTCGGCCTGGCCGTCGACGGGGCGCCGGTGTTCCGCATCGAGCAGGCGGCGCTCGCCTGGCCGGCGACCACGGAGCACCGCACCGTCCTCGACGAGCGGCTGGCAGCCCTTCGGGCGACGATGCTGAATCCGATCGAGGTTCGCGGCCGGCGCGCCGACGTGACGCTGCATTTCGGCATCGCCGACGCCCATCATGGCACGCCCGCGCAGCTGATCGCCCTTGCCGGCCTCGCCTCCGAGCAGGCGCGCGAGACCCATTCCGGCTGGTACATCCATCACCAGGACGACCACGCCCAGCTGGACCGCGAGCTGTCGCTGCTGGGCGAGCTGGACGAGGCTGCCCGCGATGGCACATTGAAAGTCGCCTACCAGCCCAAGCTCGACCTGAAATCCGGCCGGATCGTCAGCGCCGAAGCGCTGGTCCGCTGGCATCACCCGGTGCTGGGCCCGCTCAGCCCGGACAGCTTCGTGCCGCTGGCCGAACGCCACGACCGCATCCGTCCGCTGACCGCTTATGTGCTGGACCGTGCGCTCGCCGATGCCGCCGAATGGCGCGCGCGCGGCCATTCCGTGTCGGTCGCCGTCAATATCTCCTCGCTGCTGGTCGCATCCCCGGACTTTTTCGAGGCGGTGGTCGCCGCCACGAAGAGGGACGACTTCGTTCCCGGCGGGCTGATCTTCGAAGTCACGGAGTCGGCAGCGCTCAGCGACCCTGAAAGCGCGGTGCAGGCGCTGCACGCCTTTCGCGCAATGGGGATCAAGGTATCGCTCGATGATTACGGCACCGGCCAGTCGACGCTCTCCTATCTGCAGCAGCTGCCGCTGGATGAGCTGAAGATCGACCGGCGCTTCGTCCAGCACGCCCATCTGCAGGCGGCAGACGCCGTGCTGGTCCGCTCGACGATCGACATGGCGCACCAGCTGAAGCTGAAAGTCGTCGCCGAAGGAGTCGAGGATCAGCCGTGCCTCGACTTCCTCGCCGCGGCCGGATGCGACACGGTGCAGGGCTATCT
This sequence comes from Sphingomonas horti, assembly GCF_009753715.1. Lineage (GTDB taxonomy): Bacteria > Pseudomonadota > Alphaproteobacteria > Sphingomonadales > Sphingomonadaceae > Sphingomonas_B > Sphingomonas_B horti. The sequence goes on from NZ_WQMS01000001.1 coordinate 482,161, forward strand.
GATCGGCAAGCCGATGGGCTCGGACGCTTTCGTCGCCAAGCTGACGGACTTCCGCCACGCCGCCTGACGGCGAGACGAATGCCAGGCCGGAAAAGGCGCCCCAGCGTTGACTATCGGCGACAGGGTCGGCAGCGAGCCGAAGATGGCCCGGGTGGAAGCAGCGAAGTCGTCCTGTGGGGCTCGCGATGATTGAGGAAGTCACGTCGTTTCTGCGTAACGTCGGCGCCTCGATCATTCTTCCCCGCTATCGACGGCTCAGAACCGAGGAGATCGAGGAGAAGGGGCCGGCCGACCTGGTGACGATCGCCGATCGCGAGGCGGAGCAGGCGATCGCTGCGCATCTGCTGGATCTGATGCCCGGCTCCTGCGTGGTCGGGGAGGAGGCCTGCAGCGTCGACCCTCGCTTCCTGGACCGGCTTCACACAGGCGCGGTGTGGGTCGTCGATCCGATCGACGGCACCGGCAATTTCGTGGCCGGCCGCCCGCCCTTCGCCACCATGGTCGCGCTGTTGCAGGACGGCGAGGTGGTGATGAGCTGGATCCACGATCCGCTGACCGGCGGGACCGCCTGCGCGGAACGGGGCTCCGGCGCCTGGCTCGACGGCGAGCGCCTGGCGGCAAGCGCATATGGCGGCGAAAAGCTTTCCGGCATCGTCAGCCGGTTCTGCCTGCCGGAAGAGCGCGCGCCGTTCGTGAAGCGGGTCGAGCAGGAAGCCGCGCGGGTGACGCCGACGCGTCGCTGCGCCGGCGCCGAATATCCCATGGTCGCGAAAGGCGCGTGCGACTTCGCGATCTATTGGCGCACCCTGGTGTGGGATCATGCCCCGGGCTCCCTGCTGCTACGGGAAGCCGGCGGGATCGTCTGCCGCCTCGACGGAACGGACTATTCGCCGGTACGGCCGGGCGTGGGATTGATGCTGGCGCGCTCGCCGGACATCGCCGACGAGTTGTTGCGACTGCGCTAGACGGCCTTCACCCGTGCCTTGGCGAGCGCGTCGAAGGCCTGGAGCTCCGCCAGCAGGGCCGGCATTTCGGACAGGGGCACCATGTTGGGACCGTCGCTCGGCGCCCGATCGGGGTCCTCATGGGTTTCGATGAAGACCGCGGCGACGCCGACCGCGACCGCCGCCCTGGCGAGCGGCGCCACGAACTGCCGCTGCCCGCCGGAATGCGTCCCCTGCCCTCCCGGCTGCTGGACCGAGTGGGTGGCGTCGAACACGATCGGAAAGCCGGTTTCGGCCATGATCGGAAGCGCGCGCATGTCGCTGACCAGCGTGTTGTAGCCGAAGCTCGCGCCCCGCTCGCACAGCAGGATGCGCTCGTTGCCGGCGGCGACAAGCTTGGCCGCGACCTGCTTCATGTCCCAGGGTGCGAGAAACTGCCCCTTCTTCACGTTGACCGCCCGGCCTGTCCGCGCCGCCGCGACGAGGAGGTCCGTCTGGCGGCAGAGGAACGCGGGAATCTGCAGCACGTCCACCGCTTCGGCGACCGGTTCGCACTGCGACGCCTCATGCACGTCGGTCACCACCGGACAGCCGAACCGGCTCCTTATCTCGGCGAAGATCGGCAGCGCGCGATCGAGGCCGAGCCCGCGCGGCGCATCGCCGGACGTGCGGTTCCCTTTGTCGAACGACGATTTGTAGATGAGGCCGATGCCGAGCCGCCCGCACATCTCGACAAGCGCGGCGGCCGTCTCGAGCGCGTGGTCGCGGCTCTCCATCGCGCAGGGGCCGGCGATCAGCGTGAACGGGCGATCGTTGCCGACGACGAGTTCGCCAATCGCCACGGAGCGCGCGCCCGCCATCAGAACGCCCCGCATTCGGCGAGGATCTCGTGCACGTCGCGCCCTTGCGCGGCGTAGAGGCGAATCCGCGCCTCGTTCGACATGAGCTGCCAGGCAGCCGCCTCGACCTCCGGCCACATGGTCGCGGGGACGACCACGATCCCATCCTCGTCCGCGAACACGACGTCGTCGTTGCAGACGGTGACGCCGCCGATCACAGTCGGCTGGTTCATCGCGACCAGCGTGCCTTCGAACTTGATGTCGTCGCAATTTGCTTCCCGCGCATAAACCGGCAGGTCGAGCGCGCGCACGTCGCGCACGTCGCGCGTGCAGCCGTCGACGACCACGCCGACGGCGCCCGCGCGCACCGCGAGGTTCGCGTTGAGGTCCCCGAAATAGGCATATTCGGGAAGCTCCGTGCCGACCATGATCACGTCGCCGGGCCGGACGAAACTGTAGGACGCGAGCGCGCCATAAATGCCCTTCCAGTCGTCGGGGCGGCGGGCGGACGCATCCGGAAGGCGCCCGAGCTGCAGCGTCTTGGCCCGCCCGAAAATCGTGCCCGGGCTGGTCGGACGAAGCTTCGGCCGGACCACGGCGCGGTGCCCGCGCTCCTTCATGATGTCGGCGAGGATGGTCGACGAAAGATGGGCGCGCATGGCGCGGAAGCGGGCCACCTCGGTCGCGCGCTGGCCGGCCGCGACGGCTTCGGCAAGGGCGAGATCGGCGGGCGTGTTGACGTCGATCTGCTCCAGCGGATCGAGCTCGAACAGGATCGGCCGCGTGCCGAAGCGCTGATCAGGAAGTCCGCCCTCGGCGGGGCGACGCACCATGTAAAGGCTCATCGCCTCGATGACGGTCGGCGGCAGGTCGACGCTGTTCGGGATGCGCCCGCGGCCATAGAGCGGCTCGCCGGCCGACCAGCCATATTGCTTGGTCGAATAGACGCCGACCAGGCTGTCCGCGTCCGGGTCGGCGAGCAGGCGCTCGACCGCGCGGCGGATCGTGTCGGCGGAGACGAACGGCGCGGTGCACAGCAGTTGGACCCAGATATCGGCGTCGGGCCGCTGCGCGCATTCCCAAGCGAACAGGGCATGGCCGTCCGTCGCGTTGGACGCGAGTTCGGCCGGGCGCGCGAGACGCGTCACCGGCAGGTCCGCGGCCAGCCCGGCGAGCGCGTCGGACTCGGTATCCAGGCACACCTCGCCGATCGCCGGGCAGGCCAGCGCCTGGCGAAGCTTGCGCTTGAACAGATGCTCCCCGTCGAAGACGCGCAGGTTCTTGTCGGGAACCCGCTCGCTCTGCCCTTTGGCGGGAATGAAAGCCACGATCTTCATCTTTGTCTCATATTGTCAGGAGGTCGTTGACATGGACGAGGCCGAGAAGCCGGCCGTCTTCGTCCGTGACCGGCATGACCAGCAGCCCGCCGGTCTCGCGCACGATCCCGAGCACGTCGCCGAGCGTCGCGCCCGGGCGTACGGTCACGGGATCGGCGCGCATGATCTCGCCGGCCGCCGCGCTGTAGAGATCGCGGCGGGCCTGGATATGGCGGCGAATGTCTCCGTCGACGATCAGGCCGAGCAGATTCCCGCCATGGTCGGTGACGCAGACCGCACCCATCCTTTTGGCCGACATCACGGCGAGCAGCTCGGCGATCGATGCCGAGGCGAGCACCACCGGCAGGTCCGCGCCCATGCGCATGATGCCGGAAATCGGCACAAGCTGCCGGCCCAGCAGGCCCGCCGGATGCTGCCTCAGGAAATCCTCGCGCGAGGCGCCTCGAATCCGGCTTGCGGCGACCGCGATCGCGTCGCCGATCGCCATCTGCAGCGTGGTGCTGGCGGTCGGGGCGAGGCCGAGCCCGTCAGCTTCGGCGCGCACCGTCGCCGGCACCACGATCTCCGCGCGTGCGGCGATCGGCGAGTCGAGCCGGCCGACGATGCCGACGAGGCGGCAGCCGCGTTCCGCCAGCGACGGCAGGATGCGGAGAATCTCCTCGGTCGATCCGCTGTTGGAAAAGAGCAGCACGATCGAACCCGAGCCGACGGCGCCGAGATCGCCATGCGCGGCCTCCCCGGCATGGACGAAAAAGGCGGGAATCGCGAGGCTCGACAGGGTCGCCGCGACCTTGGCCGCGACAAGCCCGGACTTGCCGACTCCGACGCAGAAGACCGGCTGGTCGTGCGCGGCGATCAGCTCGGCTGCCCGCGCCGCGGCGGGCGCCACGGAGAGCTGGGCCTCGGCAATGGCCTCGCTTTCGGCCCGGAGGACGTTCGCGACGACCTCCTCGGACCGCGGCTCGCGGGCAAGAGCCGGCTTGATCGCACGGATCGCAGCGGACGTCATTGCAAGCCTCCCATCGCGCGCTCGGCGCGGGCCATGCCGGCCTGCCAGCGGCTCGAATCGACGGCGCGCTCCAGCCTTTCGAACAGCGTTTCGGCGTCAAAATCCGGCGCCTGCGGATCGAACGCATTGTTCGCGAGGTGGTAGGCGGCGAAGAACAGCGCATCGTCGGGGCACGGCGCGCGCGCGCGGCCGGCGCCGAGATCGTCCACGAACGCGCCGACATCGCCATAGGCGTCGAGCCAGCCGGCTGAGCGGAAGCGGGTCGAGCGGCAGAGCGGCTTGCCCCAGAAGGCGGCAATCCCGAACGCCTTCGAATCACCCACGATCATGCCATCGCAGCTCCGCGCCACGGCCATGGTGGACAGGCCCTTGTCCAGCAGGCTGACCCGTCCCTGAAGCCCGGCAACCGTCTCGTGCAGTTCCCGCCGGTCGACGTGCAGATGGTTCAGCGGATGGTCCGTCACCATAAGGCGGACGTGATCGGGCAGCTGCGCCGCCAGCTCGGCCACAAGCCGGCTGTTCGGCGTCGGCCCGGGCCGGTGCATCAGGAAGAAATTCTCGGGATGCTCATATTCCAGAGGCATCAGGATCGTGATCCGCGGCTCGCCGCCGCCGGCCGGATCAACCGCAGGCTCGGCCGCGTTCGATGAGCGATGCCGCTCCCAGGCGGGCGCCAGCCAGGCGGCAAGCTCGTCCCGATGCCCTGCTTCAAGTGTCGGCATCACGCCGTGGTCGAACAGGTCGTCGGCGAGCCACACCAGGGTCGCGGGCAACTGGAAGGGCGCAACTCCCCCCTCCATCAGATAATGCACCCGACCCGGGAAATGTCGCGGGGTCTCGCGGTCGGCGCTGCGGCAAATGACGTGATCCGGCGCGATCTGGCCAACGAAGTCGATCAGCGGCTGAGGATTTCGCGGCGCGGTGCGCAGGCTCTGATGATCCGGGCCGCCGATGATATGCCAATGCACGTCGGGAAGGTTCGAGGCTCGCGCCAGCTGCTCGTTTCCGATCCCGGTTCCCGACCAGGGTTCCGGGGCCAGTATGTGGACCTCGGCCGCGCGGCCGGCCGCATCGATCATCGGCACCAGGATATGTTCGAACCACCAGGGCGTGACGACGGGGAGATAGAAGAGGATGCGCATCTTGGGCAGCTCAGGGCGCGAGAACGGAATGAAACGGATTGTCCGGCAGCTGCCGCATGATTCTTCGATCCACCGTGCGAGTTCGGCCGGGGTTATCGAGAGCTAAGGTAAACAAAGAAATAACCATGGCTGCGATCGCGCCTTGGCAGCGATCACCAACCGGCCCGGAATGGCTTGCGCGCTACGATCCCGGCCGGATCGGCGCAGCTGCCCCCGATGTCCCGCTCAAGCGCGCCGAATGATCAGGGTCGCGCAGAATTCGCGTGAGCGGCGACCATCATCTCGCCAGCCAGGGCCGCTATGTCGCCGAAATCCAGGCTGTATGCTTCTTGCGGCGAATCATAGCCCTTGAGTGCCAACGCCAAGCATTCGATGCTTGCGGGCACGGCAACGGCAGGCCGCAACATGTCGATGCTTTCGCGACCGATGAGGACGCTGTGACCACAGGTCCGCGTGGCCGATTCCAGGCGGAACGCCTTGTTGACCGTGTCTCCGACCGCTGTGAAATCGGCGGCACCGATGCTCCCGAGATTTCCGATCGCCGCCAGACCGGAGTTCATGCCCACCCCAAACCGCACCGGCCCCGACAGGCCGAATCGACTTTGCAGCGGGGCGACCAGTTCTTGCGTAGCCAATATCACGTCGAGAACGGCGGCAAAAACAGCATGATCCACTTCGCGGCGGTCGTGAACCCATAATGCCATGAAACAGTCGCCGATATATTTGTGGTACCAGGCGCGGCGGCGTCTCAACAGATCCGCGACGCCTCCGAAAAAAGTGGAGAGCAGCTTCGAGATCTTTTCTTCGCCGATTTCTCGCGCCAGCGCCGTATAGCCTCGAATGTCGATCACCAGGACCGTGACGAAGCTGGTCGTCATATAGGCCTGGGTTTCGCCGCCCCGGTTCGGTTCCACAACCGGAACCGGCGGAGCTTCCTGCTCAAACGTCAGCAGCTCTCCGCCAATCTTGATCAGGTCGCCATGCGAAAGCGCCACCGGCGCGCTGATCGGCAGCCCGTTCAACTGCGTGCCGTTGCGGCTTCCGACATCGGAGAGGAAGCAGATGCCCGAAATGTCGCGCCGGATCATCGCATGTGTCCGGGAAATGCCGGCATCCGACAGGACGACGTCGTTTCCCGCGTCGCGACCGATCCGGCAAACGGACAGCGCCGTGATTGCACGGCGGGTTTCCGTTCCCGTCGGCCCAAACCGAATGAGCGGGTCCCTTTTGTCCATCCGCTTGAGTACCGGGTTGCTCGCCCGGACTGACCTCTTTGCTTCGACCAAGTCCGCGCCAAAATCCAGAGCGTCGTCCATTCTCCCCCCTCCGAACCGATCCGCCGGCGTGATCGGCCAAACGTCTACGGACTACAGGCATCGAAAAGGTCAAATCCGCCTGCAAATGCACTTGGCGCCCACAAACGACGGTCAAGGTCACGCCGCGTGTTCCGCCTTGCCGGCATAGCCATTGATCGATCCTTTGATGCAAGAGCGCTTGCCCGTTTCAGCTCTTTACCTCCCCCGGCTAGACTGACAGTCTCCCATCTTGCGCCGCGTTAGACCGGTCGCCTGGACGATAACCGACAGTTTCGGCGCGGAACGCCTGCTCTATTTCCGCGAGTCGCCTAGAACCCGAATTTCTTGAGTCCTTCGAGCTTGTCGTCGATCCACGTTCGAAAGCCGTCGATCGAGCCGCCGCGACGGAACAACAACACCACAAATACGACAAGTGCAGCGATCGCGGCCGGCAGCGCCGCAAAATCGAGCGCGAGAAAGATTGTCCCGGCAGCAAGCGCGCCCAGCACCGGTACCAGAATGTCCTTTACATAGGGCCCGATGCCGCGCTGGACGGAATCGAACGAGCGTTCCGCCTCAGCCCCCGATCCCGAGCCTAGCTGAACCCGCGCAAGGGCAGTGTTCGAGGCCAATATCCCGTTGACCTTGCACCACAGCTGAAGCGCAACCTCGCGCGAAACGTCCATCGCCGCACTGAACCATTGGACGAACCGCGCCTGGGCGGTCCGAAGCTGGGCGCCCTGGGCGTTTGCCGCGCTCATGATGTGCCCGCCCCGCTCTGATCAGTATTTGACAATCTCGACCCGGCGATTGCTCGGGTCGGAGGCAGGCAGGCCATCGCGCGGATGATCGAAACCGTAACCGATAGCCTTGAGACGCGAGGGGGGCACGCCATGCTCGGTCAAATAAGCGACCACGCTCTGCGCCCGACGACGCGACAGATCGAGGTTGCTGGCTCGCGAGCCGATGGAGTCGGTATGGCCCTCGATCACGAAGGTGCCTGCCGCCGCGGTGCTTTCCTGCAGCGTCTTGGCGAAGATATCCGCCTGCGCCATCGCCTCTGGCGTCAACTCCGCGGAGTTAAGGTCGAACGTCAGCCGCATATCGAGCGATCGGCGGGCCGGCCTTGCCACCGCATGCGGCGAACGAACGTCGCTGCTCGCCGTGCGCACCGCCTTGCCACGACGGGGCTCCGGAGCAGCCTGTCGGCTGACCGGCAAGGAAGCCGGGGTATCCGTCGCGGCCGCCCTATGCGCAGATGTGTTGATATTGGCGAGCGAGAACTTCTTCTCGGCTTCGACCTTGCAAACACCGGAAATGAAGCAGCGCGCTTCGTCTTCCGTGACTTTCTCTCCGCTCTGCGCAAATGCGTTCGCAGGAAGCGCCATCGCACTGAGAGCGATCGAAACGGTGATGAGCGTCTTCATGTTCCACCCTGCCTTGAAGACTATGCCGAGTCGCGAACGCCAACTCTACAGCTAAGCCACTCGAACAACAAGCTTGCCGACCGGTTTTGCGTATCTCGCGTCCAAATCCGGGACTCCGGCGAGAGTCGCTGGCCGACCAACCTGTCTCTTCGTCTAATCTGCTTCGAGAGGATTCGTAGTGACGATTGTCACAGGATGAAAAAAAGACTTGGCCGAACTTGCCCGCATCAGGAAAATGGACAAGACTCGCACGATAGTCGGTGGGAGGGCAGGATGGCAGAGGCGCGAAACCCCGCGACCAAAGCGGCGGCCATTCTCCCTGTGGCCGTGCTCGTCGCGGCCGTGATCATCTTCATCGTGCAATGGGGCTTCGGCCGACTTGTCCAGTCACCTTCGTTCGCACTCTGGTCAGCCGCGGCGCAGGAAAGTGCCTTTACCGGAACACTGTTCGGACTGCTGGCGCTCGCTGCGGGGCTCGGACTATGGCTGAACGACGGACGCGTCGCTGCGGGCCGGATGCCTTCCCTCGGCTTCCCTGCCGGCGCGGCGCTTGGAATCCTCGGCCTATGGCTGTCGATCGAATTGTCGGCAATCGCGGGCGCATTGGGCGGCGGGACCCAGCAGAGCGGCGCAAGCCTTTTGCTGATCGGAGGGACAATCGTCACTCTATTTCAGACAAGTGTCGAGGAACTCTATTTCCGAGGATGGCTGCAACCGGTGCTACAATCCGGCTGGGGCCGATGGCCGGGACTGGCAGCAACAGCGATTGCCTTTGCGGCCTTGCATTTCGTCAGCGGGGACTTTCATCCGATCAGCCTGCTCAACCTGTTCCTGGGCGGCCTCTGGTTTGGCCTCCTCGCCGACAAGTCGGGCGGACTGTTGCTGCCGATCGGCGCGCACTTCGGGTGGAACTGGGCAGAGGAGATGCTGTTCGGGGTCGCCCCGAATCCCGGATCGGGCAGCTTCGGCTCTCTGCTTGATTGGGAATTGGGAGGATCGCCATTGTGGGGTGGCTCCGCCGAAGGATTGAATTCGAGCGTTTCGGCAAGTTTCGCCCTGGCCGCGCTGATTGCCGCAACGCTCGGCTGGCGGCCGTCCCCTAATTTGTCTGCGCGGCGCGGCTGACGTCGATCCGGTCGCGGAGCTTTTCGAACGCGATCAGTTGCGCGCCTTCGAGCGTCTTTCCCGCTTCGGTCTGGATGCCAAGCGGATCGACTCGTTCGCCGTTGATATGAACTTCATAATGAAGATGCGGACCGGTCGAACGCCCCGTCGTGCCGATCTCGCCGATCTGCTGGCCTTGCGAGACCCGCGCGCCCGGCGCGATCCCAGGAGCGAAGCGGTTCATGTGCAGATACAGGGTCTGCCAGCCATTATCATGCCGGAGCACGACAAGGTTGCCATTCGCCCCCTTGAAGGCGGCCCATTCGATAACGCCGCTGCCCGACGCGTAAATGGGCGTTCCGATCGGGGCGGCGAAGTCGATGCCGCCATGCAACTTCATGAAATGCAGGATCGGGTGGAAGCGCAGGCCGAATTTCGAGGTCACCCGCGCACCGTCGACCGGCGTCCGCATCAACGCCCGCACGATGCTCCGCCCGCTCGAATCGAACCATTCGTCGGCGCCCCCGTCCGGGGCGAAGCGATAGACTGACGCCGATTTGCTTTCGGTGGTGAGCGAAGCGTAGAGCAGGATCGGAGCGCCGACCGCCTCGCCGGACGCGTTGACCGACTGGGCGTAGGCAACCTCAAACGCATCGCCAGCCGCCACCTCGCTCTGGAAGTTAAAGTCGAACGCGAGGGCCTTGGCGAAATCCGAGATGAGGCTGTTCGGAACGCCGACGGCCACGGCCGAGGAATAGAAGCTGTCGCCGTCCATGGTCCCGTGCTTGACCATGATGCGCCGGCTTAACTGCGCGGCGACATGGGACACCGACAGCGCCCCGTCGTGGGTGCGCTCAACAACCACGCCCGAGCTGTCCCCGTTCGACGCCTCGAGCCGGTCGAGCCGCAGCCCGTCAGCCAGCTGAGTGAGCGTGAGCACCGCCCGGATATCACCGCTCTGGGCAAGCGCAGGGAGGGCGGCCGTGGCGACCTCCCGGGCAACCTCGGCCGGCACCCCTGAGACGGCCAGGGCCCGGGCCAGGTCGGAGCGCTGCGGCAGCACAAGCGTACGCCGCACCTGGGTCGGGCCGGTGCTGGCCCGCGCGGGAGTGACCACGCTCGACGAGGCGAGCGGCTGCCCCTGAGGCACGCGGGAAAACCAGGCAAATGCGGCGCCGATCAACAGGATGAGCACCGCTGCGCCAAGGCCGGCATGAAGACCGGCCAGACCTGGCGGAAAACCGCCGTGCTGCACCCGCCCGCGCTCGGAGGACGGCGTCCAGCTCCTTGCCCACTCGCGGGGATCCCAGGAGTCTTCGACGACGCCGGCCACGTTCCGCCCCCTCGTTTCGATCGTCTTGCAATCATGCCGCCCGCGGTGACGGGACGCAACGCAGACAGAGCGTTGCAGGGCAAGGATTTTGAGCTACACCATATGCAAGCTAGGGGGAGCGCAGGTGATACCGCTCAAAACCGAGTGGCATGCGATGACCGACGTCGGCGCGGTCCGCGAAGTCAACGAAGACCGCTATCTGGCTTCCGAGACTCTGCGGCTCTGGGCGGTAGCGGACGGCATGGGGGGCATGTCGTGCGGCGACTGGGCAGCAGCGCGCGTCATCGATGCGCTGGCGGCGATCGAGCGCTCCGACGACCTGAACACGATGGTAGCGAGCGCTGCCGCCGCCCTTGAAAAGGCGAACCGCGCAATCATCGATGAGTCCGAAGCGCGGGGGGAGCAAATGGGCACCACCGCAGTGGTCGCCGTGGTCCGCGACGACAGCTTCGGCGTCATCTGGGTGGGCGACAGCCGCGCCTATCTGGTCCGTGACCGTCGACTCCATCGTCTCACGCGCGATCACAGCCAAGTGCAGGAATTGGTCGATCACGGCCTGCTGGAGGAAGCGGCAGCAGCCACGCATCCGTTGCGTAATGTGCTGACGCGGGCGGTCGGGATCAGCGCGCCGCTGGACCTGGACATGGTGAGCGACACGCTGCGGCCCGACGACCTGCTGCTGCTGTGCAGCGATGGCCTTTATGGCGTGCTCGGCGAAGCGGAGATGGAGGCGATCATCAATGCCGCAGCCATCGAGGAGGCCGGAGAAGCGATGATCGCCCGCTGTCACGAACTGGGCGCTCCGGACAACATCACGATGGTCGCGATCACCGCGACGGAACCGACACTGGTTCACTTCGGCGAGATCAATTCGAGGATCACCGGGTGAGCGACGAAGACGACAAGACAGTGATCCGGCCGGCAGGATCGGCGTCGATCCCGCCCGCCAACGGATCGTCGACGCCGGCCGACCCCACCATCGTGACCGTGGCGCCGAGCGGTGGGGCGATATCGCCACAGCCGCAGCGTTCGGCCGCAGGTGTGCAGGTCGGCGATCTGCTCAATCACATCTTCGAAGTGAAGCGCTTCCTGGCCCGCGGCGGCATGGGCGAAGTGTTCGAAGGCATCAATGTCAACACCGACGAACGGGTAGCGATCAAGGTCATCCTACCCGCACTCGCCGCGGACCCGAACGTGACGGCGATGTTCCGCAAGGAAGCGCAGACCTTGACGCGCATGTCGCATCCGGCGCTTGTCCAATATCGCGTGCTCGCGCAGGAGCCGCGGCTCGGCACGTTTTACATCGTCACTGAGTTCATCGACGGGGCGAACCTGTCCGATGTGCTCGACAAGCTCAGCCCCACGACCGAGCAACTGATCGGCCTGACGCGACGGCTTGCCGAGGGACTCGCGGCGGCGCACGGGCTGGGCGCGATCCATCGCGACATCTCGCCGGACAATGTGCTGCTGCAGGACGGCAAGCTGGAGCGCGCGCGGATCATCGATTTCGGCATTGCCAAGAACGTGGAGCCGGGATCGCACACGATCATCGGCGACGGCTTTGCCGGCAAATTGAACTACGTCGCGCCCGAGCAGCTGGGCGACTTCAATCGCCAGGTCGGCCCCTGGACCGACGTGTACAGCCTGGCGCTGGTAATCCTTGCGGTGGCCCAGGGCCGCAGCGTCGATATCGGCGGATCATTCGTCGATGCCATCAACAAGCGCCGCGCTGGGATCGATACCGGCGGCGCCCCAGCCGAACTTCGCCCGCTGCTTGACCATATGCTGGTCGCCGACCCCGAACAGCGGCTGCGCTCCATGGACGCCGTAATCGGAGAGCTCGCCAAGATCCGCATTGGCCACGCCCCGCTGCCGGGTCGCGCAGGCACGACCGCGGCGACAGCGACCTCCGGCGGAGGAAAGCTGCCCAAGCCGGTTCTGATCGGCGGCGTCGCGGCGTCGCTTCTGGCCGTGGTGGGCGCTGCCGGCTGGATCGCGTTCGGCGGCGGACCGGAGCGGTCCCCGCAACCCGCCGCGCCCGCCGCCAACAAGACCGCGGGACCGGTTACGAGCGAATCGGTGCGCCGGGCCGTTCAGTCCGAATTGCCGAACGTCGCCTGTACCTGGCTGACGCTCACCGGAGCGACGCAGACGCCTTCGGGCGCGCAGCTGGCATTCACCGGAGTCGCCGGACGGCCCGCCGATGCCGAAGCGAGCGTGTTCAAATCCGCGAAGGCAGCGGGCGCGTCGGTCGCCGCGATCGACTTTTCCGGCGTTGCGCCCATCAGCCCTTCGTTCTGCACCGTGCTGGACAGCATCCGGCCGATCCGCGCCACCGGTCCCGCACGACTCGTGCTGCCGCAGCCCAAGTTTGAAATCGAGCGGTTCACGGGAGGCGAATATGCCGGGCAGCTCGGCGCCAAGGTCATCGTCCAGCTGAGTCTCGAAGGACTCAAGGACGATTTCGCGCTCTACAGTGTCGAGGATACGGGCGAGATTTCGCAGCTGATCGCATCGCGCGCGCAACTCGAGCAAGCTGCCGCAGCGCGGAAAATCGAGCGGCTGCCCGGACAAGAGCAGTATCGCATTGCCGCTGACGGGCCGCGCGGCCCGGGCTGGTCGAGCTTTCTGCTGATCACCGGCCGTGGCGTGGAGCAGGGGCTGCTCGAAAACTCAAATACGCCCAATTGGGCCGAGCACTTCAATCAAGCCGCCAAGGCAAACGGCTGGAAGGCGGAAATGGTTTGGTTCAAATTCGTGGATGAGCTGCCGAACTGAGCGTCAGCTGCCTGCAAGCCGCTGATAGGCTTTGGCAAATTCCTGCGCGAACACCTCAACGAAGCCGTCGTTCGCGGCAAAGGCCTTTTCGTAGCTGCGCCAGGCGGCGATATCGTCCTTTGCACGAAGCTTGATCGCGGCGGGCGCGAACTGGTCGAGCGCGGTCTTGAATGCCGCCTGCATCGCGGCGAGCGCGGCCCGCTGGTGCGCGTCGAGTTCGCGGCAGGCGGCGGCGACCGCCTCTCCCGCCTGTTCCGGCGCCATGGCCATCAGCCGCGACAGAGCGGCGTCAGCAGGCCCGTCGGTGATCGGATTGTTCGCGGCCGCCGCCGGAGAAACCTTCAGCTCCTGTCGCGCGGACCGGCGTGCCTGGGCGAGCATTGCAAGCCCGGTGATGCCTGCGCGCAATATCGCGCCGGCCGCGGCTACCTGGGCGTCCCCGTCATGGACCCCCGACCGGGAGAGCCCGGCTGCCTGAAGCAGTTGGCCGACCGGATCCGCGGCCGCGGCTGCGGGCCATGCCGAAGGCGCGGACCCCGCCGGAGCAGGCCCAGGCTGCGCGCCGGCTGGGGGCGCGCGCCCCCAATCGTCGAGGCTCATGCGTGGTGCCGGGGAGCGGGCACTCCCCCGCCCTCCATCGATCGAGACGGCAAACTCCATGTCCGCGACGCCGATTACATCGCCGTCGTTCAAGGCTTGCGATCCGGATACGCGGCGGCCGTTCACCAGCGTACCGTTGGTGCTCATGTCCTGCACCTGCCACGTCCCGCCCTGACCGGTGATCGCGCAGTGCTGCGCAGACACCAACGGATGCGACAGGAGAATGTCGACGCCATTGGCGCGGCCGATCAGCGCACGGCCGGAGTCGATGGTGAGCGGCGGCGGCAATTGCCCCGACGCCACGGAAGAGCTGCGAGGCGTGAGAACGAGCGGCATCCAACCTCCAGCCTGGCGTTGCCGCATGTCTAACAAGGCTTCAAAACGGTGCAACCGGCAGCAGGGGGATTCGGCGATGGACGGAGGCACGCGCTACGATCGGGTGCAGTATCCGGCGGGCCTGTATCCGACGACGCTGCCCGACCGGCTGGCGGCGATCGCCCGGATTCACGGCCTCGCCGCGCCGGACCCCGCCACCGCGCACGTGCTGGAGGTGGCGGGCGGCGATGGGGTCAACGTGATCGCGATGGCCGCTGCCTGGCCCGCCGCGCGGTTCCTGAGCTTCGACCTTTCCGCCGCCGCCGTCGCACGGGGCGGCGCGCTGGCGGAGGCCGCGGGCCTTAGTAACGTGCGCGTCGAAGTGGGCGACGTGATCGAGGCGGCGAAGTCGATGGCGGGTCCGTTCGATTACATCATCGTGCACGGGCTATATGCCTGGGTTCCGGAGCCGGTGCGCGTCGCCACGCTAAAGCTGATCGGACGGCTGCTTTCCCCGAACGGCGTCGCCTTCGTGAGCTACAATGCCCAGCCCGGCGGCCACCTTCGCACCGCGATCCGCGAAATGCTGATGCATCACGTCCGCGACATCGCCGACCCGGCCGCACGAGTCGCCCGCGCGCGCGAAGTGTTGAGAGATTTCTCGGCCCCGCGTCCGACGGATCGCCCCGCCATCTCGGCGCTTCGCCAGATCGCCGAACCGATGCTCAGGAAGAACAACGGCTCTCTCTATCACGACGAACTGAGCGACTGCTACGCGCCGGTCTCGCTGGCCGAGTTCGTAGCGGCCGCAGCGCCGCACGGCCTAGGCTTCCTCGCCGACGCCCTGCCGGCGATGGTCTATGACGGCTTGCCGGGCCGCGACCTGTCCGATGCGGAGACCGTCCATGCGGCGCAGGCGGATGACTATGACGTCGTGACATTCTTTCATCAGACGCTGCTGGTTCGATCGGGACGCGGGCCGCGGCGGCGGATCGACCCGGCCTGTTTCGCGAACCTTTTTGCCAGTTCCACGGCAAAGCGCACTGGAGAGATCAGCTTCGTCTTCGACGAGAGGGAGTTCGAGGTCGAGGATGCTTGGCTGGCCGACTTTCTCGGCGCGCTGGGCGAGGCGTGGCCGCGGCGCCTGGCGCTTTCCGGCTTCGCGTCCTCAGCTGAACGTTGCGATGCCCTGATCCGGCTCTACCAGCGCGAGATCGTGGCGCTGCACGCGGCACCGCTGCCGGCCGCGCTCGATCCCGGCGAGCGGCCGTGCGCCAGCCCGCTCGCCCGCGCCCAGCTCGTGCGCGGCGACGTCACTCTGTACACGCTCGATCACCGCATGCTGGCCTTTGTCGAACCGGGTCCCCGCGCTTTCCTGGCCCTGCTCGACGGCACACGCGACCGGGCGCAGCTGGCGGCGGACTGGGCGGCGTCAGGTTATGGGGATCAAGTGTCGGTGGACGAAGCATTAAGACAGGTGGCGCATGCTGGGACGCTGACGTACTAAGGGCGACGCAGTGGCCACAGCCACGGTCGTGCAGCGATGCGTGAGGAGTTAATCTTTACACTCATCGACCTCGAACACAATGTGCATTTAGAGTGAAGCAATCGTTCGGGGCAACACGGACACCGTCTTAGTCTTATCTATAGGGATTTGCACTCCTTCACGAATCTTCCACTGATGAATAGAGTTAGAGCCTGGCGGATAATTTTCGTCACTGTAGGCCTTGTTGTAATACAACCCCCCAGGAAACTTGGCCGTGAGCTCGTACTCATACTCAGATGACATGGGCAAGCGCGCAAATGTCGATACGACCATTCCCGAAGCCAGAAATCCGAGCGGTAAACCAAGCTCCTTCTCGACCTCCTGAGGGGTCTTGCCGTTCAAAAATTTCGCCAAAGTTATGTAGCCGCCTGCCGCGCCGACAATGCCGCGATCCAAAGGCGTTACTTTAACAATGCGCTTCGGGCCATTCAGCGCCCAATCCTCGCGCCGAACTGCTTCTTCGGCTTCCTTCCGCCACTCTTCGCGCATTATCCTCTCCTCCCCTGACCCTCCAGCTAGTTTACGGAAACGCAGTCGGCAGTTTATTGGACGGACTTTTCGCGCTGTCACTCGTCACATTTTTGCGGTTCATGTCCTCCGCCGCACTGTTCCATTCTACCTGTCGCCTTCGACTCCAGCTCAAATGATTTCTAGGCAGTAGAGACGCCAGACGGACTGCTCGGGCATGCAATCTTTACGAACGGGTCTACCACGAAGGGGTTGGTGCCGGCGAAGGTCCGCACGCGGAAATTGAGGCGCGCGCCGGCTTGCGTCAGGCTGCCTTCGCCGATTGCGGGCGAGGCGCCGGCCTTGATCGCGGCGACTTTCATCAGGCGGAACGCGGCCCAGGGCCCCGGCCAGGCGCGCGTTTGGGGCGCGGTGCTGCCAGCGACCGCAAACTCGACGGAGGCGCCTCCTGCTCCAGGCCAGTCGAAGACAACGGGAATGGCCGACTTGCCGTCATAGCTGAGGGTCTGGCCGTCAATCTTCAGCGTGACCGAGGTCGCACCGGTAAGCGCCACCGGCTCGATCTGGTAGGACAGTCGCGGCGCGTTGGGGTCGCTGCCGAAGAAAGTGCGAGTGACCAGATTAGCGGCCTGCAGCGCACGGACATTGGCCTCGGTCAGCCCGACCTCGCCCGCATTGGACCTGGCCTGCCAATCGGGCGTGGTCGTATCGATATAGCCCGCCAGCTCCTTGTTCACGAATGTGGCGAACTGGCCGCCCGGCGCAAAAAAGCGGGTGAAGACGTCCAGCGGCAGGTCGGCCGTGGCGGCCGGCTGGATCGGAAAGGCCCGCGACAGAAGCTGGGTGCATTGATCGCCGAAGCTGGCGTTGAGCGCCTGGTCCATCTGGGCAAGCCGCGCGCCGCCCAGCGCAACGCTCGCGTCGCTCGCCACCGCCTTGGCCCAGAGACCGGCCGGCGGCGGCATCGAGTTGGCGGATTGATCCAGCTGCAGGATCATGGCCTTCGCTTCCGTGCTCTGTTGCGAGCCCGTCTCTCCGCCGCCTCCCGGCAGCACCGCGATCACGTTCAGCTTGTCGGCGAGCTGGCCCATCGTCTGCATCAGCGCGTCGACAGGTGCCGGGGCCGGCGGCGCGCCCGCGGCGGCCGGCGCTGCATCGTTCGCGCCTACAAATATGCGCAGCGGCACGAACGCGTCGATCACGTTTTGCCTGCCGTTATTGCCTCCGCCGGTGCCGACGCCGGCCGCGCCGGCCAGCTTGATCGCGGCGCCGGCGAAGCCGCCGGTCGGTTTCGGCGCACCGGGGCCGGTGCGCACGTCGGTGGCCTTGGCGACGGCGCGGAGCAGCGGACCGATCGGCGAGAGCGGGCCGCTGCCGTCCCGCAAGCGCTGCACATTATCGCCGAGCGAGCTGACCTGACGCGGCTGGATCGATGCCAGATAGGCTTGCCAGCGACTGAGGAATTCGGCGAAGTAGAGCCGCTCCAAATCGCCCTTCAGAGCCCCAAGCTCGGAAGGAGCAATGCTGCTGCCGGTATCGCCGACCACCCATTGTTCTTCCTGAAGCAACTCCGGACCGCTGGCGACGATCGGCAGAAACGTCCGGGTATAGCCGGTGCGTGTGAACAAGGCCGGGATGCCTGCGCCGGGCGCGAATGCGCCGCCGCTTGCGAAGAACAATTCGGGGCGCGGACCGGCATTCTCGCGCGCCGTCCACATCGGCTTGCCCTTTTCCATCGCCTTGCTCTTCAGCCGGCCATAGACGCGGACCGCGGCCGGCTGGGCGCGCAGGATCGCGCGTGCCGCCTCGATCCGGTTGTCGTCCAGCGCGACCGGCTTGAAATTGCCGTCGAACAAGGCGGCGGTGTGCCGGGCCAATTCGCCAGCCTGAGTCTCCGCGTCGGGCCCGCCCCGCGCAATCCAGGCCGGCTGGACCCACGACAGCAGCTGTTCCGCCAGCGCAGGGCCGCGCGCGCCCAGGATCAGATAGGATTTGAGGTCGTCGTAAAGCGCCGTCGGGGCATTCGTGTTCGCACTCATCCGTTCTTCGGCAAGCCCGGCCAGGATCGGGGTCAATCGCCGTTGCAGATCGCGGCCGTAGATGCCGTTAAGTTCGCCCGCGAGACGACCGCCTTGCCCCAATCCGAGCGCAAAATCGCTGTCCTCGCGCATGTCGCTGCTGGCCTTGCCCAACACGCCCAGGGCGGCGAGGTCCTGCTCGACCGATGCGCTGCCGCCCTGCGACTGGCCTGCAGCGTTGGAATAGGCGGAGGCCGTCTCATAGACGCTGCGGATCAGCGTCATGTTGCGAAAATACCCCCAGGTCCAGATTCCTGCCGCCAACACGAGGGCCGCGGCACCGGCCGCGATCCCGGCCATATAGGTCTGGCGCGCACGGCGCTCCGCGACCGGGTTGCGCCCCGCCAGCCCCTGTTCCGGAAAGACCAGGTCGGAAAAGAATCGCTTCAGGAAGTAGCTGCGCCCCTGCCCGACCGCGTGCGAGGAAGCCGTGGCGGGCATGCCCGCGCTCAGCAAAATGCGATCGACTGGATTGCCGGTCTGGGTGCCGGAGGCGAAATAGACACCGCGCACACGCGCTGGCTCGTCGAACCGGCTCTTCTGGCCGAGGGCCGCAAGCAACGAGCCGAGCGGCGCTCGCAACGACGCCAATTGCGCCGGAAAAGCGGCGATCTTGGCGCGCAGGGGCAGCTGCGGCTCCGCCTGCATCCGGTCCACCACACGAGACGAGACACTGGCGACCAGCTCGTCGAACCCGACAAGCACTGCGGAATTCTCTGCGCCGTCTCCCGGGGCCGTTGTACCGAACACCTGGTCGGCCTCCGCATCGGTGCTGCGGGCGAAGAACTCGCGAAAACCGGTCAGCAGGTCAGCTTTGGTGATCAGCAGATAGACCGGCAAATCCTGGCCCAGCGTACCGCTGATTTCAGCAAGGCGCACCCGGATGTTGGCGGCGTGCGACGACATTTTGGCTGCGTCGGCGAAATCGGGAGCGGGGATCGCGACAATGATACCGTTCAGCGGCTGCAGCGGCCGGTATTGCTTGAGCAGCCCAAGGAAGCTGCGCCAGCCTTCCGCATCCTTGTCGGCATCGATATCCTGGGTGACGTACCGGCCCGCCGTGTCGATCAGCACAGCTTCGTCGGTGAACCACCAGTCGCAGTTGGGCGTGTTCGGCTGCCCCCGCAGCGCCCGGTATTCACCGGCGACCGCGGTGGGGAAATTGAGGCCGGAGTTGAGCAGCGCCGTCGTCTTGCCCGCGCCGGACGGGCCGATGATCGCGTACCAGGGCAGCTGATAGACATAGCTTTGCCGCGAGCCGAGCCGCGCGGACTTGAGCATGTCGAGCGCTTCGGACAGCTTCTCCGAGATCTCGTCATGATCGGCAGGCCCTCGCGGCGGCTTCAAGGCATCGACCATTGCCGCGTTGGCGCGCTTTTCGCTTCGCCTGACCCACCACCAGCGACACGTGACCGCGATGATCGGCAACAGCGAGACGAGGAGGCGAACGATCCGATTCCCCAGCGGGCGCACGTCAGCGATCGCAATCAGCGGGCCGATGAACCAGATGATGAAGCCGAGCAGGATCGCGGCGGCGAAGCGCCAGAACCAGCGATTGCGGAACAGGGCCTTCAGCTTCTCCACTGCTACGCCTCCCCTTCGCTAGCGCCAGGCGATATCGTTGGCGACGCGGAGTTCGACACGGCGGTTCTGTCGCCGCCCGTCGTCGGTCTTGTTGTCGCCGATCGGCCGCGTGTCGCCGAAACCTGCCGTGCTGAGACGTGAGGAGTCGGCCAGCCCAGCCCCGGCGATGGCGTTCGCGACGGACCTGGCACGGGCGAGCGAGAGCTCCTGATTTGAGGGGAAGCTCAGCGACCGTATCGCCTGATTGTCCGTGTGTCCTTCGATACGGATTGGGCCCTTGGACAGGTTCGCGGCCTGGGCCAGCCGTCCGAAGACGTCGCTCCAGCTACTGGCGGGGTCCGCTTCACCCGACCCGAAGAGACCTTGATTGTGGAGCCGGATCACGATTTCGGTCCCTTCGCGCTCCAGGTCGAGCCGCCCGGCGCGGATATCCGGTGCCAGGATCTCCCTCATCTTGTCGAACGTCGGCGTCTCGCTCTGGGGCGGAGGCGGCGGCGGCACGATCTGCGCCCCGCCCACCGCTTGGTCGAGCAGCGCGATCGCGGCGTCCGATTGTGTGCTCAGCCTGAATAGCGAGGCCGCGAAAATCAGCACGGCAATCGCGGCGATGCCGCTAAGCACTGCCCAGAGCGGAATGCGCGGCGCGAAGGGCCCCGCCGCGGCGGTCACTCCCCTCCAGTGCGGCGACAACTCGGCCGATGGAAAGCCGGTCCGCCCAGCGATCGCGCCAGCCAGCCTGGCGCGGCGTTGATGCAGCAGCGACTGGCCGCGCGGGTCCAGCGCCGCCCGGCCTTCGAAGCCGAGCGACAGGCACTGGTACA
Organism: Sphingomonas horti; assembly: GCF_009753715.1. Taxonomy (GTDB): domain Bacteria; phylum Pseudomonadota; class Alphaproteobacteria; order Sphingomonadales; family Sphingomonadaceae; genus Sphingomonas_B; species Sphingomonas_B horti. The sequence continues at coordinate 502,781 of NZ_WQMS01000001.1, forward strand.
GCAGCTCCATCAGCCGCGGTTCCCGGTTCGGATCCTGCTCCATCCGCTCGGCGAACTGGAACATGCGGTCGCCACCCTGCGTGTCGTTGTGGTAGGCGGCGAGCAGGCTCTGTTGCGACCAGGGGCTGTTCGCACCCCAGGGGGTCGACATTACGGCATCGTCGATGAATGCACACAGGATGTAATGGGCGAGCTGGATCGACTTGTCTTCGAGCCCGAGATTGCGCGCACGCCGCCCGAATGCTTCCAGTTCCTCGATCGCGAGCCGCCTGAGCGCGCCGAGGTCCGGTCCGACCGGCATCGACCTGATCTGGCTTGCGAGGTAGACCAGACGGCCGGCGGCTGCGACCAGCGGCTCCGGCCCGTAAAGATCCGGCTCGGCGGTCGCAAAATCGAGGCGACCCTTTGCCGGTTCCGGTGGAGGCGCCATGCCGGAAACGGGCTGCGGCCGCGGTGGGACGTAGGGCGCGCTGCCAGACGGCGGAAGCGACTGCGGGCTCTGGCCGCCCGGCTGCATGCCGCCCGCGGGGCGAAAGACGGTCCGTTCGTCGTCGCCCGAGCCGTTCGCCCCGGTCATGACTGGGTTCCCCTTATCGCCCACATCTCAAGCTCCAGCCCCGGTATCTCGCCGGCGACATGGAGCGCCACTGCGCCAGAAGTGCGAACCGCGCTCCACTGTTCGTGACGGGTGTTGATGCTGAAATAGACAGTGTTCGCGCGGAACGGGATCTGCCGCGGTTCCGCCGGCATCGGATAGATGTCCGCACCCGGCAGCTGGCGCATCACCAAGTCGCGAATATGCTCGACCGACCCGATCTTGGTCCGCCGTGGCATATTGGCGCGCAGTTGCTCGCTGTCGACGGCGCCGCGAACCGCGAGCACGAACGAGGCGGAAGTGAACAGCGAGCGGTCCTTGATCTGCCCGACCGAGATTCCGTAGGCGCGTTGCTCCAGCGGGATAGCGACGGCAGTCTGTTCAAAGACCTTGCTGAGCGACCGCCTGAGATCGTCCATCACCGCGTCGAAGCAGAGCCGCTGCTCACGGTGCGAATAGAGCGGCATGAACTGGGGCCGGTTCGAGCTTGCAGAGAAGGTCGACAGTTCCGCGGCAAGTTCGCAGAGCGCGCCGTACAGCGCGGCCGGGTGGAACAACGGCATCGCAGCGATGTGCTTGATCATCGCTTCAGCGCGATTGACCGCCATCAACATCAGGAAATCGGTGACGTCCGCGACCGCCTTGGCGCCCGGCGTGCCCAACCGGCCGGCGATCGCTTCGCCACGCTGATGCAGCATGCCTTCCAGTTCCGACACAAAGCCGTGCAGGATCGGGCTGGCGGCGATCGTCAGCGCGCACGGGATGTAGCCCTGATCGAGTGACACCGAGTCGTCCGCGCGGCGCTCGACGATCCGCGCGATCGGCAGCGTCGTATAGCCTTCCAGGCCTTCGTCGGCGCGGCGGAGAGAGAGCTGCAGCCGGCCGACGTTCAGCGGCACGCGTGACGCACCGCCATAAACAGTGTCGGCGGCTTCGAATTCCGCCGCAAGGAACCGAGTCTCGGCCTGGGCGCTGGCGTCGAGGGCGACATCGGCGGTGCCGGCGCGCGCCTGCGGGATGCAGAGATGGACCTCCGTGTCACGCGTGTCGCGCATCGCCTCGAGCGGAAGCGGAGGCGCCGCCTCTTCGGGGACGCGGAATGGCGTGCCGTCGTCGAATACGCCGGCGCAGCGGGTGAGCACCAGCTTGCCGGCCTTGAGCTGGCCCTGGTCCAACTGCAGCTCCGCCAGACCATAGCCATGAGGGACCAGCGCCGCCACGCGCGCTTCCAGCTGTGAACCGACGAACCGCTCCAACTGCTGAAAATGCTGGGGTCGCAGGAACATGCCCTCGGACCAAACGGGCTTGTTCTCCCAAGTCACTCGACCATCACCCTTCCCCCCATGGCGCCTTTCAAGTCGACTTCAGGAACTTCTCATAACCCTCGCGAAACGCAACACTCATCACGCCGTTCGCATTGGACGTCGCATCCCGCCGCAATGCCTCGAAAACAGTTTGATACACGCTCCACCGGTCGATGCCACGCCGGAACGGCAGTCCCTTCTTCTCGCCCGACGCCTTTTCGATCAGCTTCTCAATTTCCTTCGGGGACAAACGGTCGAACACCGCAACCAGCGCCTGCTGGACGCCGGCGAGCATTGCGAGCTGATGCTTCGCGATATCCTCGAACGCCGTGCGGACCGCATCTTCGCTATCCATGAAGCCCGGGAGCGGCTGGCCCAGCAATATCTTCGCCGCATCGAGCGGCGGCAGATGCTTCAGCGGATTGTTGCGGCCCATCGACAGCTGCGTGCGCTCGACGCGGAATTCATCCTTGAAGGCCGCGCGGTGCTGGATGATGTCCCACAAGCCGAGCACGACCTGGCGATAAAGGACACCCAGTCGGCGCATCGCGTCGGGCGCGAGTTGGAGTTCATCCTCAGAGAGACCGGCTCCCTCAAGGAATGCATTCCAATCCGGTCCCGACGCCGGTTGAGGCAGCGGCGCAGGCATCGCAGCACGCGATGATGCGGGCGAAGGGGCGGCCGCGAAAGGAGGATCATCCTCCAACGAAGGCGTGGCGGATGGTTGGTGGAGAGGTACGGAAAGATCGAATGGATCGAGGATCGATGGAGGCGGCAGCGGTCCCCAATCGGCCGGGGAAATTGGTGCCGGCGGCAAGGCTGGCACGGGAGCCTCCTTGCGAACCGGCGATGCCCAATCCTCCGGGATTGCAAAATCGCCAGGGGACGGCAGCGGATCGGCCATGATCGGGCGCGAAAAGGCCTGGCCGATGGGATCCGCGAAGCCGAAATCGGACGGCTGCTCCGGCACGTCGAAAGCAGAGCTCGAAGGAGCAAGGAATTCGTTGATGGCGGGCCCGAGGAAATCGTGAACCGCGCTCGACCGGCCATCCCAGATCGGATCGGCGGGCGGGTCGAACCAGGAATCTCCCTGTCCGGGCCCCGACGGCGGAATCGGAAGCGCCGCTGCAGGCGGCGGAGCAACGGTGGCGGCGGCGCCTTCTGCCTGTGTGGCGACCGTGATGACGAAATCCCCGATCAGAAGTCGATCGTTCGGACGGACGGCGACCGGCACGTTAGGAGCGATCCGTGCATCGGGGCGGTTCAGCGCGACGCCATTGGTGCTTTGATCGACGACGAAGATGTCGAGCCCCACTGCCGAAATGGTGCAGTGCTCGCGCGAGACGAAGCCCTGATCGTCAGGAAGGACAAGGTCACATGTCTTGGCGCTGCGACCGACCTTGATCTGGCCGGAATCGAGCTGACGGCGATCGAAGAAACTGCCGGGGGCATCGGAAGTACGGGCCAGCAACAGCGTCCACATGCGCGCGTCAGCCTGCAAAAAGGCGTGTTTTGACGTTCGCCTGCGCCTGCCGACCATTGCCCCCCTTCATCAACGCAACGCCGATCTCCAACCAATCCGCAAGAGTCGCACGCTCGGCCAGGCTTGGCTCCAAGGTCAGCATCAACAGTGTGGTGCGCGTAGCGGCGCCCGGCAAATGGACGGCTGGCGCAACCATGTGTTGCCCGCGCGGCGCGATCGAGGGTCCTGCCCAATAGGCCGCCATGGCCGCCCAGCCCGGCGCCTTGCCCAGGTCGCAGGTTTCAGTGGCCGCGCCGGCCTGCTCCGCATCCGCGGCCGAAACGGTCTGCACCCAGCGCTCAGCCGCATCGAGCGCGGCGCTATCGGCCGGGCGGTGCGCCAAATCCGGCAGCAGGCGCGCCGCCAGACAGGCCCACCAGACCGTCTGTCGGTGCGGAAGGATCATGGAAAGCGCGTAAACCGCGTCGCGCGCGTTGCCCGCGGCGTGCAGGGCGCCGACCAGCGCGTCGGGCCGGGTAGCGTCGGCAAGCGCGGCCAGTCCTTCCGCTGTAAGGTCAGCCTTCTGCTCCAGCTCAGCGCGCTGGAAGCGGAGCGGAATCGTGGCGGCGGCGCTCATGCCTGCAGACTGCCTCCCAACAGCTCACCGCCCCTTCAGGGTGCGGATGATCGGCTCCATGGAATGCACGTGCGGCTTTTGATCCACAAGCTCAATCGTTTGCAGCGGCGCCCCGACATGGACGCCGACCAAGCTGACTGGGTCGAAATTCCCGCGATAATTGAGGATCGCCTCGCCATTGTTCCCGGCCACGCCGGCGGCCACCTGGGTGATGAGGTCGGTCGTCCCTCGACTCAGGACGCTCAACGCGCCGCCGCCCAGCCCACCGGCAATGCGAACCGCAAGGTTAGGGGACATCTGATGAAGCAGGTTCAGCACGCCGGGCGCGTTGAACGTATAGCCCGGCAGCTCGCAGATCGCCGCGAGCAGCTGAACATAGGCGCCGCCCAGCGAGTGGCCGGTCAGCCAGACATCCCGATACATGGCTTTGATCTTGCCCGTGAAATCGATCGCGGTGTTGAGGTTGAGCGCGAGCGCGTTCAGGCTGAGGCCGATGCCGCACAGATCGGCGACAACAACGTCCTTGAAGCTGGTCGGCACAGTTCCCCGGTACGCGACGACCGCCAGCGACGCCCTGGTGTGCTTGTAGGCGCGCGCGTGGAAATTGTCGCGCGTGATCAGGTCCTGAAGCTGCCATTCGCCGAGGAGTCGGCTTATGCCGCCGTCCACATAGGTGTCGTTCGCCATCTCGGCGAATGCGAGGGTCGTGATTGCCACCTTCGCGTCCCTTCTCGGCTCTAATTGATCAGAACCATCCCGCCCTTGAGCGTCAGCACTCCGTCGGCATTGACCTGCGTGATGGGCGCTTTCAGCGTCGCTTTCGCGCCTGCCGACATGTCGAGCGTTGCGTCCGCCTTGATCGTGATGGTGGGCGCCTTGATCTCGATTCCCTGCATGGTCATAGTGATCGTGGAGGGCCCGACCTTGAGTTGAATTTCCTTCTTCGACTCCACCAGGCTCTTGTCGGTGATGGTGACGGTCCGGGTTTTGGCGATGTCGGTCGTCTGCTTGCCATCAATCTTGAGCGTGCGGTCGCGCGTGACCGTGAGCTTCTGGTCTCGTTCGACCTTCAGCGTCTGGTCGCGCTTCACCGTCCCCCAATCATCCTGGTCGATCACCCGGCGATAGTCGCGGCCGGTATAGAGATAGACTTCCTCGGAGCCGGGCTTGTCCTCGAACCGGAACTCCTGGACGATGCTGCCATTCTTGTCGGTGATTGATCGCCAGCCGGTCTGCGTCGCCTTGCTGGTCGGATCGAACGGATATGGCTGGGACGGCGTGTAGACGGTGCCGGAGACGAACGGCAGGTCGGGATTGCCGTAGAGGAAATCGATGATGACCCGCGTGCCGACCCGGGGGAAAAACTGCGCGCCGTGGGTGGAATGCGCCCATTGCTGCTGCACCGGCAGCCAGACATATTTCGGGAGTCCCCGGTCCGAATAGTCGCGCGCGTTGGCGATCTCGACCGGGATCCGCCACTGATTGTCGATCTTCGCCTCGCCTGCGGCGGCGCCATCCAGCGCCACCACCCCAAGCAGCGGCCCCGGCGCTATGCGCTGCGGCTGGGCAACGGGCGGACGATACACCTGGCGCGCATCGATCGCCTCGAACTCGTTCGAGTAACTGGCGATCTCCGAGCCCTGAAGCATCCAGGGATCCCGAGCATTGTGGGTCACCGACGTGATCACGATTCGCTTGGTCGCCTGAGTCGGGTCACCTTTGATCTCGACGCGCCCGCCAGCGGCGAACGAGGGTTCGGAGCCCTGGCCGACGATCCTGTCCGCCTGCTGGGCTTGGCGCTGGTCGGTGGCGGCCTGGCGTGACGCGACATCGGCTTCCGCCACTGACTCGAAGCCGATGGTTTCATAGCTGTGGCCGTAAACCGCGCCCCAATTCTCCGAGCTTGAGCCCGTTTTCCGGAATGGCGTGTCCAGCTTGTTGACGTTGAACGACACATGATCGTGATTGCGCGCCGTCGCCTGCTGCATCCGGCTGATGTGATCGAACACGCCCGACGTGGACTCTGGCTCGAACGTGATCGGCCCGCTGGGCAGGTCGAAATAATCCGCTGCCTTGTTCGTCACGATCATCTTGTGATGATAGGGACCGGCGCCACGGTCATGGACGAAGAAATACATGATGCCGTCCTGCGCGAGCAGGCGGGCAAGATAGTCGATCTCGCTTTCGTCGTAGCGGACCGAATAGCCACGGACGGGCGGATTTCCCGAAAGGCTGATCGACTTGACGAGCCCCGGAACCTCCGCGCTCATGGCTTCGAAAATCTGGCGACTGGTCTTGTCCTGCACGAAGTGAGTCGCACGGGCATAGTGCGCCGCCCAATAGGCGGGTCTGACCTGCACGAACACGCGCAGATGGCCGTCGGTATAAAAATGCCGCACAGCATAAATGCGCCCGGCGAAGACGCGGCGGGTGCCCGCATGAGGCGAGATGTCCCATTCCGCCAGCTTACCGATCCAGCTCGATCGATCGGCCTCAACCTTCGTGAAAAGTTCAAGGCGGAAATCGAAGGGCTCCGAAATCCCTTCGTGCCCTTTGAAGCTCAACAACTCGTAATCGTCGAGAGTGGCGTCGGCGAGCGCCAGGAGGTTGAGTAAATGGGGGCCCATGACGCGCCTCGCACCAATCCGGGACCGGCGCGAGCGAGCCGCGCCGGAGCGACGCGGACCGCTCGGCCGGGCCAGAATCAGCCGACCTTATTCTCGACGAGGCTGTAGATGAGGTGCGTCGGGTTGCCGGCCTGCTTGACGTCGCGGCCTTTGAACGACCAGTCGAACTTCGTGAAGTTCAGCGAAATCGATTCCGTCGGCAGGCTGTCGCCGCCGCCGCTCGACATGCTGAAGCCGGACACGATCACCTCCTCGAGAGTGAGCGTCGCATAAGCGACCGACTCGCCCTTGATGGCGGCTGTGAACGAAATCACTCCCTTGCCCACCGCGTCGCCCTTCAGGAGCGCCTTGAACAGCAACTCCGAGGACTTGTCCGTCTGCTTGCTCGCAGTGATCTCGGAAACGCTCGGCTCGGAGGTCGTACGGTCGCCGCCGCGTGCGCTTGAGCAGCCGATGCCTGCGCCCCATTGGAAGCTTTCCAGCTCGATCTGATCCTTGAACTGGGAATCGGTCGTGCTGCCCTTGATGCTGTCGAATTTCAGATAGATCGCCACTTGTCTCTCCCTTCCTCACAGCAGCGACAAAGCCGCTGCTCGCCAAATACCAGGATCGAACACGCAATCCTGTGTCCGCCGTCACTCAACTCAGGACGAAAGCGTAGTCCTTCTCATCTCCCGCGGTGACTCTGACTTTCGCGACGTCTTTTCCATCGGCACGCAATACCAGTAGCTGCTCGGCAAGATCGGCAAGCATGCCCCGCTTCAGGATGTTCTCGATGTTGCGCGCGCCGCTTTCGACTTCTGTGCAGCGCGCGACGAGCCGGTCGAGCAAGGCGTCGTCCCATTCGAAGGCGGCGCCATAACTCCCGGTGACGCGCTTGCGGATTCGTTCGAGGCTGATCACCACGATTTCGCGCAGGATCTCGGGCGGCAACGGGAAGAAAGGCACCGTCACGACGCGGCCGAGAAATGCGGGCTTGAAGTATTCGAGCAGCGCCGGGCGGAGCGCTTTTGCAAGCTCCTCCGGCTCCGGCAGTGTATCGACATTGCGGCAAAGCTCTTCGATCGTCTCGGTGCCGGCGTTCGACGTCATGATGATGAGCGTATTCTTGAAGTCGATGTCGCGGCCCTGGCCGTCCTTCAGCATGCCCTTGTCAAAGACTTGGTAGAATACGTCCTGAACGCCGGGGTGTGCCTTTTCCATCTCATCCAGCAGCACGACCGAATAGGGCTTGCGCCGCACCGCCTCGGTCAGCACGCCGCCTTCGCCATAGCCGACATAGCCCGGCGCGGCGCCCACCAGGGTGGAAACCTTATGCTCTTCCTTGAACTCGCTCATGTTGATGGTGGTGACGTTCTGCTCGCCGCCATAGAGCAGCTCGGCAAGAGCGAGCGCCGTTTCGGTCTTTCCGACGCCCGACGTGCCGCAGAAGAGGAAGACGCCCAGCGGCTTGCGCGGATCGGCAAGGCCGGCGCGAGCCGTGCGGACCGTCTGCGCGATGACGTCGAGCGCATACGCCTGGCCTTTGATGCGGGCCGAAAGCCGCTCGCCCACCGATAGCACCGACCGGATCTCGTCGCTGACCATGCGGCCGACCGGAATGCCGGTCCAGCCGGCCAGAACTTCAGCAACCACGTGGCCGTCGACCACGTCGTAAACCATCGGCGTTTCGCCTTGCAGCTCGCGGACCTTTGCCTGCGCCTCGCGCAGCCTGGCGGTCGCCGACTCGGCCTCGGAGCTGTCGGGGGCTAAGCCGTCCAGCGCCGCACGCGCCTCGCCGACCGCCTTCACGGCGTCGCGCTCGGCCTTCCAGCGTTCGGACAGCGCCTCACGCTCGGCTTCCAGCTCGGCCCTTCGGGCGGCCTTCGCCTCCAGCGCGGCCGAGACGTCGATCCCGGCCCTCCCCTCCCGTTCGAGCATTCGGACCTCGGAGTCGAGCAACCCCAGCTGCCGCTCGACATTCTCGAGCGCCGGCGGCGACGCTGCCTGGCTGATTCCGACCCGGGCGCAGGCCGTATCGAGCAGCGAGATTGCCTTGTCCGGGAGTTGCCGGCCGGCAATGTAGCGGTGCGAGAGGCCGGCCGCCGACTCGAGCGCTTCGCCGAGAATGCGGACGCCGTGGTGCTTTTCCAGCACCGGCACCAGACCGCGCAGCATCGCCACCGCGAGCGCTTCGGGCGGCTCCTCGACCTTGATGACCTGGAAGCGCCGGGTCAGCGCCGGGTCCTTTTCGAAATATTTCTTGTATTCGGACCATGTCGAGGCCGCGATCGTACGCATTTCACCGCGAGCGAGCGCCGGCTTCAGCAGGTTCGCGGCATCATTCTGCCCTTCTGCCCCGCCCGCGCCGATCAGCGTATGCGCCTCGTCGATGAAGACGATGATCGGCGTCGCCGAACTCTTCACTTCCTCGATCACCGATTTCAGCCGGTTTTCAAACTCACCCTTAATGCCGGCGCCGGCCTGGAGCAGCCCAAGATCGAGGGACAGAAGCCGCACGTCCTTGAGCGAATCCGGCACGTCGCCCTGCACGATGCGGAGCGCAAAGCCCTCGACCACCGCCGTCTTCCCGACGCCCGCTTCCCCGGTCAGGATCGGATTATTCTGTCGCCGCCGCGTCAGAATATCGACGATCTGTCGGATCTCAGGATCGCGACCGAAGATCGGGTCGATCTTGCCGTCGCGCGCCTGCTGGGTCACGTCGATCGTGTATTTTGCCAGCGCTTCGCCGCCGCGCGCCGCGGCCGATGGGCCGCCGGAAGCCGGAGCGGCGCCGGGCTGCGCCTGCGCCTCGGCCGCGCCGCGCGGTTCCTCGGAGCCCGCTGCAATCTGAACCATCGTGGATCGTAGCGTCTCGACCGGGATCTTGGCAAAATGCGTGCTCGCGTCGCGCGCCACGATGGACAGGTCGTCATGGCCGAGCAGCGCGAGCAGCAAATGACCAGAGCGGATAACGCCCGATCCGTACTCCAGCGACGCGATCAGCCACGCTTCCTTGATGAGCTTGACGATGTTGGGCGCCAGCCCTGGGGCACGGCCGTTGCCGGTCTTGAACCGGTCAATCTGGCGATTGATATCCTGCGTGAGCCGGCCTGCATCGACAGAGAAATGGCTTAGTATGACTGCCATGTCGGACGTCTGCCGATCGATCAGCTTCAGCAGCCAATGCTCGATCTCGACGTCGTAGTTCGTCCGCGACAATGCGAGGCCAGCGGCGCCTTCGAGAGTGGAACGCGCCGTATCGTCAAGCCTGGAGACAAGACTCTTTAGGTTAAGCTGCGCCACATTCCCCCCTTATGTCGCTCACAGCCAAGACGCGGCTTCGTCTATGAAATCACCGCCCGTGCCCCCGCTCTCGACTGGCGATTGTGGGACTTAACCGAATCCGATTCCTTTGAAATGACTCGCGGTTGCATTCGTAACCTACTGGCTTCCGGCCGACAACGTCTTTTCAGTTGATCGCCGAACGGTCGATCGGGATCACGCAGTCTGCGACGATGCCGTTCTCCCCTTCGGGAGCGCCGGTCCAGCTGGTCCATCCCAGCAAGGCGGGAGCGGAGTCGTCGCCGAGGCGGAGCGGCGGGATGTCGCCGGCCCTGATCAGCAGGCGAATTGACGGCCGATGTTCCAGCCCCGCGGCCAGAACGCAGAGCTGACTGACCACGCGTCTGGCCTCCGACCCGCCGCAAAACGCCTGGATCTGCGCATACGAAACGGGCCCGATCTCGACGATATAGTGATGCTGGACGTCGAGCACCGCGGCGCCGATCATCGCCGACCAGCGGCCGCCGAGCTGGGCCGACTGGCTGCCGATGCCGCTCAGCCGGGACTGCTCCGTTTCGGGGACGGCCATCCAGACCGGGCACGCCTGCACCACCCGCAGCGGCAGGCCCGTCAGATGCCGCAACACCGTCTCGACGCTCGCGGCGCTGCGCCGGGCGTCGGCTAGATGCGGAACCAGCGGCACCAGCGCAGCATCGGACAGATCGAGACGGGCCCGTACCCCCTCCGTCGACAGGCCTGCCACGGAGATCAGCGCACTTGCGACCGGATCGGGCTGCCCCTTGCCGGCCCGCTCGGCCAGTAGCGGCCACGCAAACTTGCGGGCGATACGATAGAAAAAGGAGAGCGCGCGATGGTCGAACAGATTGAGAAAGCGCGCGAAAGCAAAGTCGCGCAGCCGGCGGCGCTGCAATTGCAGTTCGCTATATACCGGCGGCAACGCCGGAGTCGCGCCGGCAAGCCCCAGTACGTTAACGGTGAGCGCGAACTGCTCGCCTCGCGCATCCGCATCTACGACATCGTTCGCCGCCAGCGCCATGCGGTCCGACGCAAGGAATCGGATCGGCTCCTCACCGGGATAGGCGTCCCTGCCGACCTCGGCTTCGCACCCGCTCCGAAGGGCCAGTTGCTCGACGAAGCGCGCCGCCTGGGTCAGCGTGCTCCGTTTCAGGCGCCTCTGGTCGGGGTCGCTCATATCAGCGGCCGGTCGCCGATTCGGGCGGGCCAGGTTTTCCAGACCCCGCTCTCCCGCTGAAGCTTGGCGGAGACGCGCACGAAACTGTTCATCGCACACGCCCCCGCCAGGAAGCGCTCTATCGCAGCGCACAGGAGGAAGCTGCCCGATCCGGACAAGCGCTCGTCATCGATCTCGAGGACGGCATCGATGCCGGCGCACATCGCCGCATGACCATTGATGCGCAGGCGCGCGACGCCGGGGCGGGCACTTACGCCCACCAGCCGGTCGCGCAGATGCCCGCTCTCGGTTGTATCGCCGACGTCATAGAGGGCAAGCATCTCGCGCAACGCTTGGCCCCCGGCGGCTTCGCCGACCAGGCTCAGATGATTGAGCGAGAGCTGACCGATGAGCTTCCAGTTTGCCGAGCGGCGGCGGCCGGGGCGGCGCGTCGGGCTCGGCTTGGTAAGCGCGCTCGCGCCCTTCAATCCAGGCACAGTGCCCGACACGCTCAGATCGGGGCGGCCGCCGCCAAAGGGAAGGCGCGCGGGCAAATCGCGGTTGGTCGCAAGGAGGCGCGCGTTCACCACCGTCGCATCGTCGCGCAGCAAGCGGCCGTCGAGATCGGCGACCGTTAGGAACACATCGTCTCCCCCGCCCGGCCCGAAGCTGGACCGGCGCGAGACCGCGTGAAACATGCGGCCCAGCCGCGGCGAGCCGCGGTCGACCGAGTAGAGCGGCGGCGCATCGATCCTCGTGCCGCTCGCGTCCTGAAGGCTGACCTGCTCGACCGCATAGACTTCGATCGCGTCCTCGCGCCGCGCATCGGGGATGACCCGGTATTCGACGCTGGAATGATCGAGATGGATAGGCTCGGCCTCCGTCTCGAACAGGTTGATGGCGGGACATGCGAACAGTTCGAAGTCGTCCGGACGCACGACGCGCTCGAGCTCCGGCGACAAACGGTCGAAGTAAAGGAAGAGCTCAAGCTGCTGACCGGATAGGTCGAGCGTGCGCGCATCGAGCCCGCCGATTTCGAAGAAGAGATGCTTTTGCGGATAAGCAAAATGCTCCTGCACCAATGCATAGGCGGATCGTGCGACCTTGTTGTGCGGCAGCAGCAGCTCCGATTCTTCGAGGCCAAGGAGACGCAGCGCATCGGGAGGAAGCAGCACCGCACGAGGATCCGCCGGGCTTGAGGCGACGCCGATGCCGAGCAGGTTAGCTCCTAACTGCTCGATCAGGATCTGCGCACGACGAGCATCGCTCTTGATAAACAGGCGGAGACTATCCAAGCCCAGCTTGTCTAGCTCGATATCCGGTTTGGTTGCCGTGAACGTCAGCCGCAGCAGGCCTTTCGCCTGCCCCATGCCCAGGGCGGGCGCGTCGAACGGAGGTCCTCCCATCGCTGCGCCCGAAAGCCGGATCGGCATCAACTGCACGTCGTGGCACAGGGTGTAGCGGCACGGCTCCCCGTCGACCTCTTCGCTGAGCAGTATCCTGCCTGCGGAGATGCGCGTGGGTTTGTCGAGCTCCACTTCCGGTTCCAGCCGGACGACCATCAAGGACGGAAGCGGCTGGATCAAATGGGGATAGAGCGTCAGCAGCAACGCGTCCGACAAGTCCGAATATTCGTCGTCGATCTTGTGCCGAAGCCGCGCGTTCAGGAACGCGACAGCTTCTATGAGCCGGCCGATGTGGGGATCCTCAACCGACTCTCGCGTGAGCCGCAGGCGGGACGCGATCTTGGGATGTGCCTCTGCGAAGGCGCCGGCATTGTTGCGCAGGAACGACAGCTCGCGCTGATAATATTCGATCAGGTCGTCGATCATGCGATCATCCGCTCAGCTCGACCGCGATCGCGCGATCGCTCGGCCGCACGCTGGCGTCGTAGATCACGGTTTCGCGACTGCGCGTCAGCGTCAGCACCGCAGTGATGCGGAAGCGAATGCCCTTCGAGGTCGGCGCGCCATCCACCTCGACCTCGACGGCGGAAAGGCGCGGCTCGTGATCGCGAATGCATTCGGCAACCATCCTCCGGATACGATCGCGCGCGCCAATAGCCGAGAAATCCTCGGTGCTGATGTCTGCCAAACCGAAACCGAGAATGGTTCGACCCAACTCGTCGTCCTGACGCGTGGCCGCCAACAACGGCCGCTTGCTGTTGAGCAGCCCTTCGAGGTCGCGGCGCAGGCCGAGCTTGTACCGGGCCAGCGCGACGTCTTCGGGTTCCGCCTGCTCGACTGCCCGATCCGGATCGTCGTCAATCAGCCGGTCCAGCAGCGAATGAACAAGGACACGCGCCATCAGGCCGCTCCTTCGCGGCCGATTATCGTTGTCAGTCGGAACTCTGACGCGATCTGGTCAAGCTGGTAGTGCGGGCGGATCGCGATCTCGCAGCCATAGGAGCCTGGTTTTTCGGGAAGTTCGGAGACCGCAACACGCGCCTCGCGCAGGGGATAGCGCACGCGCGTTTCCGGCGTGGCGTCGTCGTCGCCGGTGACATAACCGTCCAGCCAATCCTGAAGCAGTCGCTCGCATTGCCCGGCGTCGGTGTATTTGCCGACCCAGTCGCGCGCCATGACCTTCAGATAATGAGCGAAGCGCGAAACGCAGAAAATGTAATTGAGCATGGCGCCCATCTTCGCGTTCATGCGCGCCGCTTCGCTGTCATAGTCGGGCGGGCGGTGAAGGCTGGGCAGGTTGAGGAAGGCCGCCATGCCGGTCAGGTGCATCTGCCGCAGCACGATCAGGCCGGCATCGTTCAGGGCCATTTCCTGTTCCTCGCCGATCGCGTTCTCGACCGAGAAGCGTGCCACCACGCCTTCGCGGTCGCTTGGGAGGAATTGCCGCACAGGCCCATCGACAGTGCCCCCTTCGCCGGGTGGCAGCGTGCCGCGAATGGCCGCCGGCCAGCGGTAGCGCGCCATCGCACGCGCCGCGACATGCGCAAGCCCGAAGGCGCCCGACAGCCACAGCAGATCGCGCGCGCCGTCGACCCGCTCATCATAGACAAAGCCGAGCCGCGGGTGGTCACGGCCGCGATGAAGCCGCCGGGCGAGGAGCCTCGGCATGACCGCGCCCAGAAAGCGGCTGTCGGGGCGCGACCGCAGCCGGTTCCAGCGCGAAAAGGTCGGATCGGCAAAGCCCGCCGCGAGGTCCTGCCTGAGGTCGATCTCGTCGAACCCGTCCATCGCGACGATCCTCGGGTCGACGCCTAGGATGAACGGGCAAAACGCGGCCGCAGCCACTTCCGCTAGGCTCTCCAGCACGGCGACGTCGTCGGTCTTCTCGACCCCACCCACCCGATGCGAGACCGGATGATCGACGATCATAATGCCGAAGGGCTCGCCGCCCGGCGAGCCGAATTCCTGGCTGTACACGAGATCGAAGATCTGACTCTGGTCGAACGCCATCGCCCGTTCCAGATCGCGTGCGATCTCGGTCCAGCGCACGTCGAGCAGCCGGATCCTGACCTGCTGGTCCTCGGCACCCGAGAGGAGCCAGGCGACGCCGCGCCACAGCGATTCAAGCCGCTGAAAGCGCGGATTGTGGAGAATGGCGTCGAGCTGCGCGGTCAGGCGCCGATCAATGCCCGCGATGACGACTGCCGCGCGTGCGACCAGTTCTTCGCGGTCCATTGCCGTCGCCGGCTGATGCTGCGCCGCCGGCTCCTGCGATGGAGGTGGGGCCGGCCGACCGGTGTCGAAAAGAATCGCCGCCCCTGCCATGCCGCCGCAAGCCGATCGGTCAAGCGACCTTCGGTATTCGCGCCACCAGCCGCATGGAGGTCGTCAGCTCCTCGAACTGCAGCCACGGCCGCAGGTGGGCGATCGCCGAATAAGAGCCTGGCGAGCCCTCGACCTCGCGCACTTCGACCCGCGCTTCGCGCAGCGGATATTTGGCACGCGCCTCTTGGCCGGCGCCTTCGGTGGCGTTGACGTAATTGCTGATCCAGCGGTTCAGCCAGCTCTCGCAATCCGACGCTTCCATGAACGACCCGATTTTGTCGCGCGCCATGACCTTCAGGTAATGAGCGAAACGGCTGGTCGCCATGATGTAGGGAAGCCGCGCCGAAATCGCGGCGTTCTCGGTGGCCTCGCGTCGATCGTACTTCTTCGGCTTCTGCGTGGTCTGCGCACCGAAGAAGACGGAATAGTCGGTGTTCTTGTAGTGGCACAGCGGGAGGAAACCGAGGTCCGACAGTTCTTTTTCCCGCCGGTCGGTGATGCCGATCTCCGTCGGGCATTTGGTGTCCAGATCGCCGTCGTCGGACTGGAACACATGGGTCGGCAGGTTAGTCACCTTGCCGCCGCCTTCGGCGCCGCGGATCGCGGTGCACCAGCCATATTGCGCGAACGCGTCGGTCATGCGCGACATCAGCGCGTAAGCCGCGTTCATCCAGCAATAATCGTCGTGATCCATCGCCTGGGGCGCGCCGGCCGCATCGCGCGGCGCTTCCTCATACGCAAACCCCTCGATGGGCTTGGTGTCCTTGCCGTACGGCAGGCGCGCCAGCACACGAGGCATGGCAAGCGTCACGAAACGCGAATCTTCCGTCTGCCGGAAGGAATTCCATTTGGTATAGTCCGCCGTCTCGAACAACTGGCGCAAGTCCATCGGGTTGGACAGCTCGCCGAAACTGTCCATCCCGAACAGCTTCGAGTCGGCAGCCGCGACGAATGGCGTGAAGCCGGCAGCGGCGACGCTCGCGATATTGCCGAGCAATTCGATGTCGTCCGGGTGCTTCGAGAAATAAAAATCCCCCATCAGCGCGCCGAACGGCTGGCCGCCCGGCGTGCCGAACTGCTCTTCGTAGACTTTCTTGTAGAGCTGGCTTTGATCGAAGTCCGTCGCCTTGGAGAGGTCCGCCGCGATTTCCTTCTTGGTCGCATTCAGCATCTGGATTTTCAGCGACTCGCCGATTTCGCTGTTCTTCACCAGATAATGAAGGCCCCGCCAGCTTCCTTCCATCTGCTTGAATTTCTCACCGTGCATGATCGCCGCAAGCTGCTCGGAGATCTGCGCGTCGATCTTCGCGATCGCTTCGCGCAGCGTGACGGTCATGTTCTTCTTGAATTGGACGGTGCCGCTCATCGCCTCGTTGGCGAGCGTCCGCATCAGTTCCTCGACGCGTTGCGGCTCCGTTTGTTTGGTAACGCTGATCGCTTCGTCGAGAAGGCTGACCGATGCCTCGGTGGCAGTCGTCTGCGGGCTGCTTGCCGCCTGGGGTGATGAAGCCATGACGCTTACTCCTTGTTCTCGCCGCTGTCGCCCACGCCCAGCTGCGCCTGCAGCTGGCTAAGCTTGTCCTGATCACCCAGGATTTGCTCGAGGAGGCTCTCCAGCTGCTCCGAACCATCCGCCTTCGCCATAAGATCGCGCAGTTGGTTGCGCGTCTCCATCAGCCGGCGGAGCGGCTCAACTTGTTCGACGATCCGTTCCGGTTCGAAATCCTCCATCGAGCGGAACTTCAGGTTTACCTCGAATTCCTTGCCGTTCTTCTCAAGCGTGTTTTCGACCTTCATCTTCACCGCCGGCTCGATGCGAGCCATCACCTGGTCGAATTTGTCCTTCTTCAGGTCGATGAACTTGCGGTCCTTGAGGCTCTTTTTCGGAACCGCGGAGTCGCCGGAGAAGTCGCCCATCACGCCGACCACAAAGGGCAGCTCCTTGACTTCCTGCGCGCCTTCCGTCTCGACGTCATAGGTGATGTGCACGCGCGGCTTGCGAACGCGCTTCAGCTTGTCATGTACCGAGTCCGCCATTTCTGACCTCCCTCGAGCGCATCGCGCGCCCCCGTTTCAGTTGTCCGTCCGATCGGCCCGTTCTCTTCTATTCCGATTCTTCCCCATACGAAGTGTCGCCATAGGCTTGCTGGCTTGGCGGCCGAATGCCGGAGCGCCAGTAGAAATCGTCGCGCGCCGACTCATCCGGAATCAACTCAGCCAGATAGTCATGAAGGCTCATTCGCGCCCTGCGGTCAACCTCGCGCAGCGTCTGCCCGATTGGAGACAGCGGTTCATGGGTTACGAAATAGTCGGCCGCCATCGAAACGGCGCGCAATGCGTCTTCCCGCCGACCAATCCTGCCGCTCAACATGGCCGCCGAATCGGCTTGCCCGTCGAGCGCTGGACTTTCCCCAGCCTCGGCGGTTGCTGCGGATTCATTTGCAGAGTCCCGCCCGCCGGCCGCTTCCGGAGATTTGGCGATCAGCGACCCGAGCCATTCGCGGATGGCTTGAAGCTCGTCGGAGAGCTTCGACGCAGCCGGAAAGCGCGGCTTGGTCTGCTCGGAAATGAAACCGATCGCGCGGCGCCAGCTCGCCTCCGCCTCGCCAAGCGCCTGGGCCGTGCCTTCCAGATCAGCGCGCGAAATGCGGCGGGCCAGCGCCTCCAGCATTCGGTAGGCGGCGTCCGCCTCGTCGGTCTTGGCGGCTTTCTGGTCGGGAGAGCCGATCTGCGCCGACGCCATCAGCATGTCGGCCTTGACCTTGTCGAGATAACGCAAGCTCTCGCCGCCGGCCCGGCCCAGCTCCATTCGCCGGACGGGCTGGATCAGCGCGCCGTCACGGTCGCTGCTGCCGCCGCTCACGCCCGAAAGTGGCTGAAAGCGCGTCTCCACGCCGTCTTCGTCTTCAGCGGGATAAAGCCCCCGATCCCAGAACGCTTCGACCAGGTCCGCGAGCAAGGTCATCGCCTCGGCCAGGCCCAGCGGTCCATCGATGCGAACCTGCGCCTCAAGGAGCGCCGCCATCGGCTCCAGATCCTTGCCGAAGCGGCTCAGATAATCCTGGGCTTGAGTGCTCAGCCCGTCCCAGTCCAGCCCTTCGTCGGCGGGGCTCTCGCCCATTGCCGCGGCCTGTTCCTGACGGATCAGTGCCTTGCGTTGCGAGCGGATGTCGCGGAGCAGTTCGCCCGCGTCGCCCTCATCCTCGCGGCCATCGATCCCGACCGAATCGTCGATCGGTGCCAGAATTGCCTGCCGGGTTTCCTCGTCGATCAACCAAGCCCCCTGAGCGATCGCACGTAGTTCTCGGGGAAGATTACAGTTTTACGGAACTTGCTCCACTCTTTTTTTTGAGTTGGTCCGTATCTGCGTTATTGTGACGCGATCGCGAGGAGCCGTTCGATGGGCACGCCCGCCTCTAGGCTGACCGACATGCATACTTGCCCGATGGTGACGGGCGTCGTCCCGCACGTCGGCGGACCGGTCTCCGGGCCTTGCGCGCCGACCGTGCTCATCGGCAGCCTGCCCGCCGCCCGCGTGACCGACATGTGCGTCTGCGTCGGCCCGCCCGACACGATCGTAAAGGGCAGCGCTACCGTCATCACCATGAACATGCCACAGGCTCGCATCGGCGACATGACCGCGCACGGCGGCGTGCTGGTGCTGGGGTGCCCGACGGTTATTGTAGGCGGATAATCGCAGCGCGGAACAGGGAGCGTCATGGCCGATATCGACAAGGCAAGGGCAAAGATTCCAGCCCACCAACTGGGAGGAAAACATAGTGCCGCTCAACCTAACATCCACTTCCAGCATGAGCGGGACAAGCGCTTCGTGTCTCAAGCGACCCTCATTCTGCTAAGGAACCTCATGCTAAAGGCGAAAGTGAGCCGTATAGAAATCACATCGACTTACCGCTCTCCCGCTCATCAAGCGCGTGTCATGTACCAGAATTTGAAGCCGAATAAGACGATGTACAAGGAGCACGGGGCAAGGGTAGAGCAGGTTGCGAAAACGATACAGTTTAATGATCGGGTGGCGCCCGGCCTTGCTCATGCCATTAGCATGCTCCCGGGCGTAGAACCGGTTGGGTATACTACGCATTCAAAGGAGCAGATCATCACCTCAATGGCTCATGAGATTGGCCGCTTGGAGGAAAAGCATGGGATAGGGTGCGTGAGCAGACATCAATGCGACCCTTCGAAGTTGAATGTAATCGACATAGCCTCGGAAAGCGTGACTCCTGCTAAAGCACTTCACCACTTCATCGAAGTGTTGACCGCCTCGGTGAGCGTCAGCCGGATCGGACTTCCAAAGGGATCCACGGCCAAGCTGGCCAAGCAATTCGTTGAGACGGGTGCTTGCATCCATCTTGAAGTGCCTCAGGCTTACGAACATCGGCATCTTGACAATGTCGTTTGACGTCCGCGTGTCGCCTTCGGAAATGTAAAGCTTGATTTAGCCATACCATTTCAGTCTCCGCTTACCGTTTCTGTGCAGAAACGGGCTCTGGCCGCAACTGTCCGGCCGCCGAGTTGGAGAGCGAGAGATGAAGCTCCTTCTGAAAAGCACCGCCGCCGCCGCGACTTTGGCCATGCTGGCAACGCCGACCCAGGCCGCGTGCTGGAACCAGGCGACGTTCGAAGCCGCGCAGGTGCGCGAGCTCGAGACGATGCTGATGGTGGGCGCGATGCGCTGCATGCAGGATTCGGCAAACTTTTCCGGCGACTACAATGCGTTCGTTCGCAATAACTCGGAAGCGCTGAAGGGTGCCGGCGAGACGCTGCGCAGCCACTTCGCGTCCGAGTTCGGCCCCGAAGGCCGCCAAGCTTATCACAACTTCGTCTCCGGCGAGGCGGACCGTTTCATGGGCGGCGCCGCGCGGCTGAGCTGCCAGGACCTGGGCACGATCGCGCGCATGGCCGCGAACGCCGGCTCGACTCCCGCGCTGGTGCGCTTCGCCACCGCCGCCGAAGTGCGCCCGGCCGCCCCGGCCAAGCTGTGCAGGGAAGAGGCGTCCTCGGTCATGATTGCCGCCCGGCGCTGAGCACCGCTTCCTAGCTGTTCGGGAAGATCACGGCCCGGAACTGCCCGGTACTCGAGACGATGCCGTATTCGACCTCGTCTGGGCGATCGCCCTGGTTCTGCGTGGCATAGATCAGGCGAATGAATGCCGACAGGCCGGCGTTGGCGGCGAGGTAGCTCTCGATCGCCCGCCACAATTTGCCATTGACCGAGCGCCCCTGGTTGAGCCGGCGCGCCTGGCGGAAATAATTCGGACCTCCTTCGCGGCCGCCTTGCGCATGCGACCAGGCATGACCCTTGTCGGTGTCCTTGCCGGCTGAAGGATATCCGGCATGATAGGCATCGTCCCGGCTATTGGGAGCAACAGTTCGTGAAACGCCCCAGACCAGCACGACACGATCCAGCACCATGTCGTACAGATAGTTCACGGCGCCATCGCTGAAGGTGTAAAGATGGGCCTGCGGCTGGCCAGAGTTCCGGTAGCATGCCCCGGCGTGATCGAGCAGCCGTTCCAGGAATTGCACATCATCGCCGCTCTGACGCCATTCGCCGAGCATATCGGCATAGGCGGAGGCGCCGCTCTTCAGTTCGGGGCTGAGTCCGAACTCCCGGTCAATAATCGCCTCGATGGGCACACTGGACCAGTCGCGCTTCGGTTGAGCCGGAACAGGCATGGAAGCTCCTTCATCAGCGTCAGATCATTTCAGCCTGGGGTCTCCCGAAGACGTGGACGCCGTCCGCGGCCCGCTCAACATCATTTTCGCGCCGTCGCCGACCAGGAAATAGGCGCCCCAATAATAGGGGTTCGAGTAGCGCGGCTGCTGCATCAGCGTGTTTTGCGCGGACTTGAGCGCGGCCGACATCGAGCTTGTGCGGCCGGCGCGATAGAATGCCGCCATCAGATCGTCGCTCTGGCGGGTCGCCGGCACGCTCCAGAATGTCGCCAGCACGGATCGGGCGTCGGCGACCAGGAAGGACCGCACCAGCCCGTCCAGCGCCGGCGAGCTTTCCTCGATGCCGCTTCGGCGGCCGGTCGCGACCGCGCCGGACGAGGTGTCGCACGCGGAGAGCACGACCAGGTTCGCGTCGAGGCGCAGGTCCGCCACTTCGGAGAAGGAGAGCAGACCGTCCGACATGATCTTGCCGTCAGGGGCGGGAGGAGCGAGCGTCGTCAGCAGCGCAGGCGGGATCGTCATCGAGCATTGATCGACCTGCGAGCGCTGTTCAGGCAGGCCGTGAGTCGCAAAATGCAGGATCTGGTACTGGCTCAGTTCCTGACTGGCGGGGCCCGACAGAAGATTGGCGTCCGTAAAGCTGGGCCCGACGATTTCCGGCGGGCTGCCGATGCCGAGCGCATCGGCTGCAACCGAGATTTCGCGTGCGCTGATCGGACGCGCGCTCATCATGTTCGCGGCCCAGGCGCCGTAGCTCACGGTGCAGTCGAACGGCATCGCCTTGCTGGCGACGGCGTCGCTGACCGGGGCCGGCGGAGAATTTTCGCCCAATCCAAGGAATGGCTTTGGCGCCAGCGATGCCTGCCGGGCCCGCGCCTGCAGGAACGAGCGCGGCGAAAGCGCGACCATTGATTCGACGTTCCGCCCCAGGAACGCGACCTTGCTGAAGTCGCCTTTTGCGACCTGTTTCTGATAGGCCTCGACCGAGGCCGGATCGGTCACCAAAATGGCGGGCGGCAGGCGACGCAATTCGCCCGCCGGATTGTAGATGATCCGCTTGGCACCGGCCACCATCGACGCGGCTGGCCCTGCGATCGCCTCGAACAACTGGTGCGACGGCGCAACCGCGAACAGCCGGGTTGAGCCGCTTTCATCGGTTTGCGCGCTGGTCAGCACTGTCACGGCCTGGTTGTCGATCCGCGGCAGACGTTCGGTCGCCTGATAGACAAGGGTACGGTCGCGACCGATCGCAATGCCGAACATCGAGGAGCGCAGCGCCACGAGCTTCCAGAAAACCTCGCCCGGAGCCAGCGCACTGCGGATGGTGGCGATCGTGGCGGGCTGATCTTCTAGGGCGCCGATGCCGCGCGCGCCGAGCAAGGCGGCATTGACCTCCGCCAGCTTTGCGTCGGCCGCGGCACGCTCCGCCTCCAACCCCGGCAAGTCCGCTTGCGCCGCACCCGTCGCGGCGGTGATTTCATAGCGCAGCCGGATGAGCTGCCGCTCAAGACCGACCCGCTGCCTCAGCAGATCCGCAACCTTCGGGTCGCTCGCTGCCGATTGGCGCAGTTGCGCGAGCTCGCGCGCGCTGGCCGGCTCGCTGATCATCTGCATGGCGCGAAAATATTCCTCGTCGCGCGAGTCGCTCTCCGGCGCCTGGGTAAGCAGCGAAAAATATCGCTCCAGAGCCGCCTGCGACACATAGCCGGTACCGGTCAGGTTGGAGAGCGATTGCACCGCGGAACTATAGTCGGCGAGCGCGACCTGTTGTCGGGCCGGATCGCGCGATTCAGTGCTCGCGCGTTCCAGCTGCGCTTCGACGAGTAGGGGCGCGTTCAGAGCGGTATCCGGCAAGGGGCGGCGCTCGACGAACACGCAGGTGCCGGGTTCTTGCGGCGCGCTACCCTGCAAGGCTGAAATGGCGCAATCGAAGCTGGCGAGAGCCGTGCCGAAATCGCCCTTGCGCGCCTCTATGCGGGCTTTTTGACGCTCGATGGAGGAACGCATCCAGACGATCCGCTCGGGGGCGATCTCCCGCACTGGGTCGCGCGCCGCCTCGGCCGCCGTCGCGAGCGCACGCTCGGCATCAGCCGTCCGGCCGAGTGCGAGATAGGCGACACTGAGCGCCCAATTGCGCTGCGCTTCCAAGAGGTTGCGCGACAGGGCATTGGCGTCCGTCAATGACGATTGGAGCGAGCCGGCCTGAACCGCTGCTTCCTGGTTCAACCGGCTGAGCGTGGTCGGATCCTGGAGGTCGCGGACGCCGCTGCCGCCTCTGGAAAGCATCTCGATCGCGTCGGCCCAGCGGTGCTGGTTGATACGGTCGATGCCGCGATAGGTGATGAGCTGCTGCTGCTTGTAGGGCCCGTCGGGCAGATTTGGACTGTTGGCCAGGATCAGCTGCGCGACAGCGAAATGCTCTTCGGCGTCGCTGAACCGGCTAAGGTTCGAGTCGGCAAGGCCGGCGGCGAGCCGCAGGTCCAGCTTGGTTCCGGCATCGGCGTCGGCAAAAGCGCGCAACGCATCGTTCAGCACGCGCGACGCGTCGAGCATTCGTCCGGCCTGCAGCCCGCTTACCCCTTCGGTGAGCGCTGCTTCCGCCGTGATTCCGGAGCCCTGCGCAACCGTCGTCACGACCGGACCCGGCGGGACCGAGTCGAGCTTGATGGACGGCGCAACCGTCTTGCGGCCCGATGGCGGGGCGCTGCTCGCGGCGACAACCTTCAGCGCCGACTCCAGCGGCCCCAGCGCGACTTCGAGCGCCGCGCCCTGGTAACTGGCGCCTTTGCGCTCGAAGCGGATGTCGACCACCGGGCGTCCGAGCTGTGCGTCGAAGCAACGGCGCACTTCGACCGGACCGATACCGGAGACGCTGGCCGCGGCTGGCGCGCCGCATTGATCGATGCTTGGATGCTCGCGCGGGGCGCTCAGATAGCCCTGCGCTTCGGCCGCCGACACACCCCGGCACGTGATGGCGAAAGGCTGGGCGCCCGACAGGCGGATGCCCCCCTCTCCCATCGTCCATTGCCGCGATGCCGAGCAGGAATCGCCGGCGCTGTTCGCGCCAAGCTCGAAGCGGTCGGGCGGCGTCGGCTTCGCCACCGCCGGATATTGTGGCGCGACAACGAGCGCGGCGGGCACCAACAGGTGCCATTGACGAGCGAACGCGGTCATTTCTCGTCTCCCGGGTTTTTGCAGCTGGCATCGTCGGGCGGGCAGTCGATCGTATCGATGCCGACCGGCGCGTCGGCGATGTCGACGATCAGGCCCTCATTGCCGCGCCCGATCAGCGGATTGAAGAACAGCGAGGCATCCTCGGCCCGTCCGAACAACTGCGTCTGCCGCTGGTCGTAAACCGAGAAGTTCGGCCGGGGCGGGTCCGTGTTGAGGCATCCCTTGTCCGGAGCGCCGATCACGCAGCCGTTCACGCGGGAATTGACCTGAGTGACGCGGTTTGTCCGCCGTCCACCGACATCGTCGAAGAAGACCGGGGGGACCGCCGCTGCCGACGAGACGAGCCCATTCACCGTCCCGAACATCGCGAAGCTGTTCGAGACGTTGTCGCCGGTGCTGAAGAGCTGCAGCGACGGGTCGGTGGACAGGCCCGACCTGTTGATGTCCGCGCCGCCGCCTGCCGGAAGCGTCTTCTGGAAAAGAGCGAAATCCGAATAGCTGACGAGAAGGCGGCCCGCCGAAAGAAATGTGGTTGGTCCCGAAGGCTGGTAGATATTCGACGAGGGCCGGGAAATGTCGGTGGAGACGAGATCGGGCGACGCTTTGACGTAACGTGCAATGCTGCCGCCGCTGCCGAACACGATGCGCTTCGCCCTCAGATCGACGATACCGTCGTCTAATTTCAGGCTCGCGGCACTGACATCGGCCTGGATCAGCGCGGCCAGCGGCGTCGTTCCGGTTACGACTGCGGCGGGACCAGCACCGCCGCCGATTTGCAGCGTCCGGCTCGGGGCCGAGCTGCTGCTCGCGCCGCCCATCGTGATCGCGCCTTTCAGCTCGACCGTCCCCGTACCCAGGAACCGCAAGCTGGACGTCCCGGTACCGGGCGCCACGCTCAGTTGACCGAAAGTGACGTCCTGCGCTCCGGAGTCGACGACGATGTTGGCCGCCGACAGATTGTCCATCTCGGCATCCGCCAGGTTGAAGCTTCCCGAACCGGCACCCTCGCCGATCACCGTGGCTCCGGCGCCGCTGTTCCGCAGCGTAAGATTGGGGTTTGCGCCGCCCGCGCTCACCATGCCGCCGATGGCGATGTCGCCGGCGCTGTCCAGCAAGATCTGCCCCGAAGCGTTCAATCCGCCTCCGCCGATCGTCAGGCGCTGGCCCGAGCCGGCCGCGATCAGCGTTGCGTTCGTGCCGGCGGTGCCTTTGGTGATGGCAAGACTGCCATTGAGCGCGGTGAGGGTCAGCGCGCCTTTCGAGGCCGTCGCTTCGCCCAAGCTTATGGCGGCGGCTTTGACGCGGATGTTGCTTCCCGAGAGTTCAGGGTCGCCGGCCGCGAACTGGATGCCGCTCGCCTGTCCAGCCGACGCAAGCGACAGATTGGCGAAACGCGTATCGCCGCCGCTCTTGTCCGCGCTCGCGGCAGCGATCGAGACGGTGTCGCCGCCGAGGACATCGATATCGTCGCCGGCCGCGATCATCGCGAGCGAAGCCGCCCCTCCGGTGCGCACGGCGACATCTTCGAACGCCGACAGCTTCGTGCCTGATGTGGCGCTCCCGCCTGCCAGGATTGCAAGGGAACCGGCCGCTGCCGCACCCGACCCCAGACTTGCGTCGTTCGCAGCATTGACGGTCAGGTCGCCCTTCGTCGTCGTCGCGGACTGGACGAGCGCGCCGGTCTCGCTGCGTATTGTGATCCCCGTGCCGGCGGAAAGGGTTCCGGCGTTCAGGACATCGCTCGCTCCGCGCTTCAGCAATTCGATTGTGGTCCCGGCGCTTCCAGTGCCGAGATCGAGACGCCCGGCGCCCGCGTTCAGGCCGATGCTGCTGCCGGCCGTCGCGCCTCCGACGAGGACGGTTCCCGCGCTTCCGCTGACGGAGCCGGACGCGATAAGCTCGGAAAAGCTGAGCAGCGGCCCCGCGTTGACGGTTATGTTTCCGCCGCCGGCGCGCACGATCCCGCCGGTCGCCGACCCGCCGAGCGCGCTAAGCGTCGCGTCGGTTCCGGCGAAGCCGTTGGAAAGGGCGAGATCGCCCGTCTCCGCCGTGAACACCAACGCGCCTTTACTGGCGATCGCGTCACCCACAGCCATGGACGCGGAGACGATCCGGATATTGCTGCCGGCCAACGCGCTTGGCAGCGAGACGGCGCCCGCCGCGGCGACGTCGATGTCGTCGCCCGCCGCGATCGTGTTGAATGCCGCAGCGCCACCCGCGTTGATCGACACGTCTTCGGCCGCTGATAGTTTGTCGGTCGAACTGGCATTGCCGCCCGCGCGGATCGCCAGCGTGCCCACGGCGGTGACCGCGGTGGTGGCGGTGACGTTCGTCTTGGCGTTCAGGCTCACATCACCATTGACGAGCACGCCGCTGGCCATGATCGCATCGGCCGTGCCTGCTTTGCTCGTGGCGAGCAGATAGGCCAGATCGTCCCCGCCGCCGCCGGCCGTCGTGGCGGAGTTCAGCATCAAGGCGCCGGTCTCGGCCCTGAGCGTCACATTGTCTCCGGCCGCAACCGTGCCGAAGCTCGCGTCTCGTCCGGCCGCAGCCGCGACATCCTCACCGGCCGACAGCGTCGTTGCAAACAGGTCTCGGCCGGCTACGATCGCGGTCGTGCGGCCGGCCGTTCCGGCTTCCGTTAAAACGTCACGCGTTGCGCTCGCGAAAAGGTCGTTGGCCGTGGCCTTCGCTTGGCTGGTCACAATCGCGTCCGTCGCGCTTCGGATCTCGACTCCGGTGCCGCCGGTCACCGTGTCCGCCGTCAGCACGTCGCTGGCGATGGCAAGGCCGTCGCCATCGTCGTCGCGCTTGACCAAAGTCGCCGTGGTCGCAGCGGTGCCGGTGCCGAGCGCCAGCAGGCCCGCACGGGCGAGCAGCGACAGGGAGCCGCCACCGGCATTGGCCGTTCCTACGGTCAAGGCGGATGCACTCACGTCGATGTCCTGGCCGGCATCGAGCGTGCCGAACTGACCAGCGCCGTTTGCGGTCACCATGATGTTCCGCGCCGCTTTGAGATCGGCCGCGCCATAGCCCGGCACAACCGGGGCCGGGACGTTGCGGAACGGGCCCGAGCCCCCGCTCGTCGTCTCCAGCGTCGCGCTGCCGGTCACATTGCCATCGGTCACCCGCAGCAGCGATCCCGCCGTGATCGTCACCTGAGCGGCCGTCAAGCTCGTCAGCTCGACCGTGCCGGCGACGTTCATGTTCACCGAGCCGGGTGCTGAAATGGCAAGCCCGTCGGTCGGGGTGCCCTGATCGTTCAGGCCCGACACCGATCCGGCTGCCATGCTGTGAATGTCGTCCGTACGCGCTGTCGCCAGGCCGATGCGGATGTCTCCGGTATCGGCCGTGGCTGTCAGCGATCCGGCGCGGAAGCTGGCCAGGATCAACCCGGGATCGCGCGGCAGGCCGGGAGCGGAGCCGACATTTCTCCCGGCCGAGACGCTGATATTGTGGCCGTCCGGCGCTGCTCCGGCGACTTTGATCGCGGCCGGATCGCCCGCTGGCTCCGCGAATCGGACCGCGCTGTTGTCCGCGCCTTGGCCCGTCGATGTAAGCGAACCGCCCGTGACCGAGCCTCCCGCGACGATGTCGATGTCGTCACCTGCAGTGATTGCTGAGAACGAAAGGTCTTGCCCCGTCTGGATAGCGACGTCCTCAGCCGCCTCGACATTCGCCACAACGGCATTCTTGCCAGCCAGCATTCCGACCGTGTTCGCCGTCGGATTCCCTTCCTCGTCGATAAAGAAGCTGGCCCGCGCCAGATCGATATCTTGGCCAGCCGTCAGCAGGATGTCCGCCGCGTTGACCTTCAGCACGCCGGTCGTCGTCAGATCGCTTGACGCGCCTCCCGCGCTCAAGCGCAGCGACGCGCCGGGATCGTTGATGGTGATGCTGGTCGTCCTGATCGCGCCATTGGCGGTTGCGAGATCGAGCGCCTCGTCGAGAGTCGTGGCGCCGAGCGTCGCCGGGCCTGCCAGCCGGACGCTCGCCGGATCGCGGATCGACCGCATCTTGCGCGCGGTCACCGTTCCAAGCGTCAGCGAGCCGCTTGAGCCGGTTCGCACCAGCAGGTCGGATCGGTTGTTGGCGTCGCCAGTCGCCAACCCGGCCACCACCGTGCTGTCCTTGGACTCGTCGACCGCTGCGGACGCGAAAGAGATGCTGCCGTTGGCCGCGTCGAGCTGCAGCGCACCGGCCGCATTCGCACCGGCCTTGTTCGACTGCAGGGTGAGCTTGTCGCTGCCCACGATATTCCCGGTCGTTGCCGTGATCGTCACAGCGTTGCCGGCGGAGTGGGTCCGAGCTTGCCCGTCGCCAAGCACCACGCCGGTTCCACCCGTCACCACGTAATCGTTGCCCGCCGAGATATCGCGATCAACCGTCGCGGACTGGCCGGCCGTGATGGCGATGTCGGTTCCCGCGGTGCCGGCGCCAAGCCGGGCATTGCCCGCTGCCGCATCGATCAGGATGTTCGATCCTGCCGCGGCATCGTCCACATCGGCCGAACCAGTTGCGGTCAGCGTTGCATTCGTTCCGGCGCGGCCGGCGCCCAGTGTCAGGTCTCCCGCGGTCGCCTTGGCCGTCAGCGCCATTTTGGTCGCGGTCGCAGAGACAAGCTTGATATTCCCCGCGGTCGCAGTGACGTTATCGGCCGCCGCGAACCCGCCAAAGTCGATCGAGCCGGCACTCGCGGTCAGATTGCCGGTCTCCGCTGAGGCACTCTCCCCCGTCAGCGCGCCGCCAGCCGTGAGCGCCACGTTCGCGCCGGTGACCGTACCCAGCCCGACCGATGTTCCGCCGTCGATCGTCACGTCCGCACGTGCGTGGAAGATACCGCCTGTTATGTTCGTCTCGGTCGCGAAGCTCACCGCTCCCGCAGCGGAGATCGTCAGCGGTCCCGCGCTGGCACCGGTAGCCTCCGACTGCAAGGTCAGGCCATCCCGGCCGACGACGTCGCCCGTCGTGGTGGCCGCGACCATGACATTGCGCTCGGCCTTTTGGCTCACGGGCGTTCCGCTTGTGCCGAGGACAACACCGTTCTGTCCGGTGACGATATAGTCGCGCTTTGCGACGATATCGCCGTCCACCGTCGCTATGTCCGCCGCCGCGACAACGACGTCGGTGATACCAGCGCTGCCGGTGCCGAGCCGGGCGTCCCCGTTCGAGGCGGTAATCATCACGCCATTGCCCGCAATGGCCGAGTCTAGTGTGACGACTCCGGCAGTCGCCGAAACGTCGTTCATGGCCGCGAACCCGCCAAAGTCGATCGAGCCGGCAATGGCAGTGACGTTGCCGGTTTCTGCGGTGGCACTCGCTCCCGTCAGCGCACCTCCGGCCTTCAGTGTGACGTTCGCGCCGGTGACCGTATTCAGCGCAACCGATGTTCCGCCGTCGATCGTTACGTTCGAGCGCGCGCCGGCGATACCGCCCGATATTGTCGCCGTCGAAAAGTTCACTAAGCCGGCGGCGGTTATCGTCAGGGGTTCGGCGCCTGCCCCGTCGCTGTTGGATTGAAGCGCCAGATTGGCTTTCCCGATCACGTCGTTTGCGGCCGCGGTGACCGTGACGCTCCCCGCCGCGCTTTGCGTTCGCGTGGCGCCATCGCCCAGCACCACGCCGGTGGCGCCGGTGACGCTGTAGTTTCCGCCTGCCGCAACATCGCCCTCCACCGTGGCGAGCGCTTTGGAGTCGACCACGACGTTGGTGCCAGCTTGGCCGTTTCCGAGCCGGACATTGCCGGCGCTGGATTTCAGCGTTGCCTCCGTGCCGGCACTCACTGTGCCCACATCGACGCTGCCCCCGGTTGCGGTCACGCTGCCCGCCGTCGCGGCGAGGCTTGCGAAGGTGATCGCCCCGCCCGCCGTCACGCTGGTGTTGTTTCCGGCAGACACGCTGCCGCCGGTCGCTTTGCCGCCGGCGTTCAATGTCGCGTCAGTCGCGGCGGTGCCGGTGGTCAGCGCGATGTCGCCATTGGTGGCTGTGAGCGAAAGCGCCCCGCCGGACGTCAGCGTGCCTCCCATGATCGAGCTGTTGGCGCTCTTGATCGCAAGGCTATCCGTCACCGTTACGTCGTGCAGCGCGATCGGCCCGTTGGAGGTTAACGTCACGCCATCGGTGCTGAGGCTCTTCGCCTTGACGTCGTACAGCGTGATCGCTGTGGGGCCCATGACCAGCACTCTCGATTGCGACGCGGTGCCGCCCCGCAATAGGCTCGCCGTCTGGAAGTCCACCGCACGTGCCGCTGTCAGCGTAAGATCCTCCGCGCCTGCGCCGTCGCTGTTGGATTGAAGCGTCAGATTGGCTTTCCCGATCACGTCGTTTGCGGCCGCGGTGACCGTGACACTCCCCGCCGCGCTTTGCGTTCGCGTGGCGCCATCGCCCAGCACCACGCCGGTGGCGCCGGTGACGCTGTAGTTTCCGCCTGCCGCGACATCGCCCTCCACCGTGGCGAGCGCTTTGGAGTCGACCACGACGTTGGTGCCAGCCTGGCCGTTTCCGAGCCGGACATTGCCGGCGCTGGATTTCAGCGTTGCCGCCGTGCCGGCACTCACTGTGCCCACATCGACGCTGCCGCCCGTCGCGGTCACGCTGCCCGCCGTCGCGGCGAGGCTTGCGAAGGTGATCGCCCCGCCCGCCGTCACGCTGGTGTTGTTTCCGGCGGACACGCTGCCGCCGGTCGCTTTGCCGCCCGCGTTCAAGGTTGCACTGGTCGCGGCGGTGCCGGTAGCCAGCGCGATGTCACCCGTCGTCGCGGTCAGGGCGAGCGCGCCACCATTCGACACGGCCTTGGTCGCCTGGAAGTTCGTATTGGCCTGTACGGCGATGTCGCCTGCCGCCGTGAGGCTGACCGCGGTTACCGAGTCGCCCGTGCTCTTGATCGCAAGTCCGTCGGCAACATTGACGTTGCCCAGGCTGATCGCTCCCGCGGACGTGAGCGTCGTGCCATCGCTGCCGAGGCTCTTCGCCGTCACGTCGCCGAGGGCGATGCCCGCGCCGCCCGTGACGACCACGGCCGATTCCAGGGCCTTTCCGCCCAGCAGCGTCGTTGCCGCGTTGAAATCGACCTTTCCGGCCGCGTCCGCCGCTTTCAGCGTCAGCGGCTCGGTCAGAACGCCATCGCTGTTCGACTGAAGCGTCAGCGCGCCCTTGCCCAAGACGTCACCGGTCGTGGCGGTGATCTTCACCTCGCCGCCGGCCCTCTGGGTGACGGTCATGTTGTCCTTGCCCAGCACGACGCCCTTGGCGCCGGTGACGTAGTAATAACCGGGCGCCGTCACGTCCGCGTCGACTGTCGCCGTGTCATTGCTGTTGACCACGATATTGCCGCTGGCATCCGTCGTCACCAGCCTCCCGCTCGCGGCGATCGCGGCGGTCTGGCTTGCATTTGTGACGATCGTCCCCTGGTCGTCAGTGGCAAGGATGATCGAATCCCCGGCCGCCGTCGCGGTCAGCCTGGCGCCAGGCTGCACGTTCAGCAGCGCGGCGGTCATGGCAAGTTCGGTGCCGCCCGCCAGCGCGATCCGCTGCGCGTCGAGCGTTCCCGACGCGCTTACCAGCGCGCCGCTGAGCTCCGTCCCCTTGTTGATGGTGAAGGCGAGCGGACTGCCGACGATGTCGGTGAAGCTGATGTCCTGTGTCGCCACCAGCGCGATCGCGCCATTATATGCCCTTAGTGCGCCGCTGGCATCGATCTGCTGGGCAAGCGCGAACAGCGAGCCGTTATTCGCCGTGAGCATACTGCCGGGGCTGAGCGTGACCGATTTGTCGGACGTGCCGGCGAACTGCGGCGCGTTGAAATTGGCATTCTTGAAATCGAGCGTACTGAGAACGAGGCTGTTCCCGCTGAACGTCCCGGTTGTACCGAAGGTGATGCCGGCCGGATCGATCAGCCACACGTTCACCGAGTCCTGCGCGGTGATCGATCCCCAGATTTCCGAGCCGCCGCCCCCGGTTACGCGATTGACCGCGGTGAACTGCCCGGCGACCCCGCTGTTCTTGAAGATCAGGGCTTCGGTCGCGGAATTGCTCGTGCCCAGCTTGAAGCTGTCATAGGTGACGACGCGGTTTGCGCCGTTGATGTCCACTTGCAGCGAATCCGCCGTCGGATTCGTGATCGTGGCGCCGCCCGCGTTGCTGACGACCGGCAGCGTCTGGCCGGCGGCCGGCGACGAAATCGCTGCGCAGAGCGCGAGCGCGGTCCCGCGCAACAATGTATGACGAAGCGCCGCCCGGGCGCGGCCGTGCGAGGTGATAGCGGCGGACATCAGCGCCTCCCCCAAGGGTAGAGTTGGGTCGTGAATGAGATCAGGAAGCGATTGCGCGGCTTGCGCTCGTCGCTGGTCAGCGCCTTGTCAAGCGGATGCGCATAGATGGCATCCACCACGAACCGCCCGGCCTTGAGAATGCGGATTCCACCGCCGATCGAGCGCAGCAGGCGGTTCTTCTCGCTTGAGGTCGAATCGAGATTGTCGAGCCGCACCCAATCGTAGAAGCCGGTCAGCTCGAAACTGACCGGCGCGTCGACAGGCAGCCTGATCCGCGGTTCTATGCGAAACGCGAACGCCCGGTCGCCGCCGTTCGCGCCGGGATCATAGCCTCGCCCATAGGTGAAGTTGCCGAGAGAGAATTCCTCGAGGTTCAGCACCGGATCATTGGCCCATTGGCCGAACGCCTGGGCGCCGAGCGTAAAGAGAGGATGCGGCCGCCACTCACCCACCAATTCGGCGCGAAAGATCGTCGCCTGCGGGTTGCCTTCGGCGCGGCTCGGCGCGAAGCCGTTGCGCGTGACGCCGCGATCGGTGGCGCTCAGGATATCGATCCCTTTGCGCAGCTCGGCATAGCCCGCCATGCTCGCAAGGACGTCCCCGCGCTGCGACGGTACCGTCACCTGCCCGTCGATCCTAGCGAAAAGCACGCGCAGGCGATCACGGGTCAGCGGGGAGCCGCGGCCGCCGGAAAATAGCTTCGTCCGCTGGTCGAGAATCTCGAGACCGGCAGTCGCGCCCAATTGTTCCTGAACCGTGCGGACCAGTGATTGGCTGAGTTCCACGCCTACGATCGCCGAGCGCGACCGCAGGTCCAGATTGGGGATATCGGGTCGCGAAAAGGCAATGCTGGCGCGCACTCCGGCGCGCAGACC
Organism: Sphingomonas horti; assembly: GCF_009753715.1. GTDB lineage: Bacteria > Pseudomonadota > Alphaproteobacteria > Sphingomonadales > Sphingomonadaceae > Sphingomonas_B > Sphingomonas_B horti. The sequence goes on from NZ_WQMS01000001.1 coordinate 535,606, forward strand.
GGAGTCGTTCAAAGCGAAGTCATGCCCACCCTGGGCAACGCGGATTTCGTCCCAATCGAGCGAGTTCGAATAGGCAAAGAAGGAGCGGTCGGCGAGGCCGGTGACGCCGTATGCCTCCGCACGCACGGAAGCAACCGTTGGCCCGAGTTGGCGCGAACCGAAATTCTGAATGTTGAAAAGAACTTGCGCGCGCCGGGTTTCGACGGTCAGCGAGCCGATGACTTCGCCGGGCGCGGTTCCCGCAGCGCTCAGTGCCAGCCGCACATCCACCCCCGGAATGTCGCCGGTCAGCAGCAGAATGCGCTCGGCATCGTAACGATTGAGCGGATCGAGGCGACGGATCGCGGCAATCCGCGATTCGATGGCGTCGCGGAACGGCCCCAGGTCGCCGATGATGCGAACCTCGACGATCTTGGCAGTGACGATGGTGATCCTGAGATCGCCGGAGCTGATCTGCTGCGCCGGGATTTGGGCGAGCGCGACATAGCCCGCGTCGCTCAGCAACTGATTGGCACGGTCCCGAATCCGGCAGACCACGGAAATGGGCTGCTCGCCGCCCGGGCCGGTACCGACCTGGGACAAAAGGCTTTGAAGCTCCGGCGCGACCGGGCTGCCGTCCGGCCGCTGGAACGTCACCGTGGTGAGGGTGACGCGAACAGGCGAATCTTCCAGCGCGCAGGGCACTTGCTGGAGTGCGCCGCGCGCATCCACGCGCGCCGTCGATTTTGCCGAGGTTGTTTCAGGAGCCGGCTGCTCGACTTGGCCTCGACCTGGGATTGCCGGAGCGGCCTGCCTGTCGGGAGGTGCAGCTGGAGGGGATTGCTGTGCGATCGCGTGGGTGCTCAGCACCACCCCGGACGCAAATAGTGCCGCCCGCTTTAGCGCGTCACGCATCAACAAGCCCCCCTGTGCACCGTCTACGCCGGCGCCATTTGCTTTGTTTAAGCGTACTTAGACTTGGCGAAGGTTAAGCCTCGTTTACCAAGAGTCAACTGGGATTATTGGCCGATATCTTCGCTCGATTAGCATTTGCAGAACACGACATAGATCAAGTCGACCTGCGCAACGACTGACGGGTACCGACTATATCTTCGGGACTTCGCCACCAGCAGGCAGACGCCGTCATGAAGGAGTCGGTCGCGCAGAGACTCGACGAGCGCTCGGCGGGGCGCCGGCACGACAGGCACTCCACGACACACCCTTTTCAGGACCGAACACTTCGATGCTCGTTCGCGCTACAGGCGACCTTCAGCCGGACTTCGCGCGGATACGTGGCTTATGCGGACAAATTCGAGCTAAACAAAAGCCTCGGAAATCCAACGATTCCCGAGGCTTTTATGGTGGGCGCGGCAAGGATTGAACTTGCGACCCCTGCGATGTCAACACAGTGCTCTACCACTGAGCTACGCGCCCACTTCTCCGAAAAGCCCAGAAAACTGAGGGTTTCCCGCTACTCGCTAGCGTGCGACTACCCCGCCTTAGCGCACTAGCGCAAGCTCAGTGTGTTGGGATTGTGTTCAGCGAACTTCGCTGCTGAGGTGCGACGATGGCTTACGGCACGGCGGCACGAGATTATCTGGCGCGGGCCAGGGCGGCGCTGCAAACCGGGACGCCCCAAGCTCTATTCTACGCGGCTTACGAGCTACGCTGCTGCATCGAAGCGCGGCAGGCCGAGTACACTGAAGCACTCCTCGCCTACGAGGGAACCAAAATACGCCCTTGGAAGCTCGGCGAAACCAACCAGCGGATTAAGAGTAAGTCGTACAACGCCACCATCGCCAGGATGCGTTTCAAGTTTCCAGACGGGACAACGTTCACCACCTACCACACTCCAGTCCCTGATCAGTTGGTCGAGTTCGCCGAACGGTCCCTCAATCACTTGTTGCACTGCCAACCCTTGTTTCGCGAAGATGAAGACCCTTGGTGGCAGAAGACAAGGGACCAGTTGCTACGCGGCTATCGAATGTGCTGGCTAGCCTGCGAGGGTGATAGCTTGGTCCCACCATTATGGGATGCAAGGACTAAGAAGGTACACCCCGGCCGCATTGAGGTTCGAGAGCACAACGGACCGCTGATCGACGCTATCCAGCGTTATGTCGGAGAGCGCTTCAGGGTGGAAGTCAGCTACCCAGACCAGCCCCCGCCAGAATGGGTTTGCGATCTCTAGGTGATCGGCTGGGGCCAACGCCCTGGTTCCCGTAGCAAATCCGCTACCGAGCCATGGAATGCGCCCGCTACTCGCTGCCCTCGAGGTCCTTTGGTCAGAACCGGTCGTCAGACTGCTCTGGTGTCATCCCCTCAAGCGGGGAGACGGGCTCGGTCTCCTCGCTTCGACTTAGCCGGAACAGCTGCTGGAGAAGCCTAGGTGCCGCAGAGCGCCCAGACACGCCACGCTGGCCGAAGATGATGTCTTTGTCCTTCTTTGCATATGCCTTCAAAAGAAGATCCAGCTGTTCGAGGGCAATCATCCCTAGCTTCTGGAAGTCTGCGCTGCGCTCGTATGCAAAGTCGGACAGGGCGTCGCGTGTCACTACGTCGATGGTGGTGACTAGAGGCCAGTCAGCGGAACCGCGCCAGTGACAGCGGGTGGACTGCACCTCCTTAACGCTGACTTCGGCATTGTCGTCATCGTATGACGCTTCAAACAGGGGCGCATCCACGACGATTACCGGGAAGGTAGCGATGCCGTACTCCGGCACGAAGCCCCGTGTTCCATTCATACGGTCCGTGCGCCTAACGACTGCCGAGCAAGCAGCTGTCACAGAGGCCAAGGCCCCATAAAATCTATCTTGATTACCAAAGGCTTGGCGTCCACCGAACGCAGGATTTTCTGGCGTTCGGAATAGGGCTAACCCGTGCAGGAGGGGACTGCCCCGCAGAAGCCACAGCAGCGCGTCCCATACCTCGCTACTAATCGTCTGCGCTATACAAGCGGAGGTCTGCATCCTTGCCTGCGGTGACGTAAACGCGATCAGCGGCTTATCGGCAGACCACTTGCACTCTACGACGGTTTCTAGCCGTATCCATCTATGGTCGTCTCGAAAGGTGGCTTGGGCTACAACGTCCATCTCTCTCGGTTTGCTGTTCATGTCAGCCCGCACGTGCAACCCTTGATACACGGACAAGCCAGCGTCCCTGAACGTGGCAGCAGTGAAGTACTCAAGGGGGTAGCCTTCGTTGGCCAGCCAGCTCGTAATCTTCGTCTTCAGGTCCTCGGACATCCAAGCGTGGTCCTGCATAGTCGGATAAGGGGCAAGCCCCAGCGCTCACGTATCGGAGGCTGCATATCCACGCCAGCCGTTCACGAACGTGCGTTGCTAGCCGCTCGCTGAGGAGAGCAGCGCTCCGCCTAGGAAGGCCGACGCTAGGCCGCGGAGTACGGATGCGACAGTAGCAGCGTCAGCAGCGCCCTGCCGCCAATGCCGTCAGCCCCTGTACGGCAACGTCCAGCCAGCCCAAGTCAGCACGTCTGCCAGCAAGGGAAACTCTTCCATCGCGTTGAGTAGTTCCCACTGCTGAAGCTGGGCCATGTCGGCTTGGTTGTAGCCATCGGGAAAGGTCACTTCGAGACGCCCCGTCGGCCACCGCTTGGCCACAAGGTTGCCGAAGGATCGCTCTAGGTGTTCTCCCTCTCGCTCCCGCCGCTTGCGCTCAAGCAGGTCGAGGTGGCCCTCTTTGCTGCGCTTCGCAACGGGAGCAATGCCTGCCTTCATGCGCTCGAAGTTCTCGCCGCCCCGATTGAGATGGCAGCGGTAGCAGGACCTGTCACGGGTGCGTTTGCGGAAGTCGCCACAACGGGCGCAGGGGCGCTCCAGGGCGATGTAGAAGGCCGCACCGTCAATGAAGGCTGAGAACCTCTCCTCGCTCGCTACGCGCCGTTTGAGAGCTTCCTTGAAGCCGTCATCCACATGGCAGAGCCGCCGCTGCCGGGCGTCCAGTTTGTCGGCTCGCGGCTGTCGCTGATGAAGGGTGAAACGTGGGTCGGATTGTGGTCCGTGCGGACCGGCTGGCTTGGAAATGGTACGCTCCGATACAGAAACTCGCCCCATGGGTACGCCTCTCGGGTGAACGAGGCTTATTTGACTTAGTTATGGACCCGTGGTGCCCCGGAAACAGGTTGGTCCGGAGGACCCTTCGGTTCGATAAGAGGCACGTCCCCGTATCTAGTAAAGAAGGCGTCCAGCATGGCGAGCCTCAGTTGCTCCTCGTGCTTATGAGCTACGATGAAGCTGTCGTGGATGGGCAGGATGGGCACACCGAGGCCTTCCATCTCTTCCATTACTGATAGCGCAAGCTCACTGTCCTCACGCTGAAGACGGATACCCTCTCCCGTGCCAAACCAGGGTTCTACATCAGGGAGCCGGGCGATGAAGCTGGCAAGATAACCGCTAAAAGTGTCCTTCTTACCAAGAACAGCCAAGTCACCCTTGGCAGCTCTCATTTTGAGGCGCTTGGCAGGATCGGGACTAGCTCTGTTAAGAAGTCGGTTGAACGTTCGCTTGCCCAAGTCGCGCATCTCGGTGCCAAGATAAGGAGGCACAAGGTATGGGTCGAAGAGAAGCGGCCTGCCCAGGCGCTGATACAAAAGTTCGGGGTGTAGCGTCTTATAGTCAAGCTCAACTACGGGCTCACCATTGATCGTAATGTAGGGTCTTAGCGCCCTAGGGAAGCTCATCCACCATCCGCCGTAGAAGCGCCCCCCGCTGTGCCAGTCCCCTTTGAAGGCCCGGTAAATCGACGTTGCGGTTAAGTCGCCTGCATAACGGCGCTTACGTTCCCTCGCCTCAGCATCTTCGCCTTCATCATCAAGGGCCTTCAACTCCAGCGCCTTTGATCGGCCCCCACCGAGTGGTCCGGGTTTGATGTTAGTGCATTCGTTCCTCCGCCGCCATGCCCGCCCGTAGGTGGAGCGAA
>NZ_WQMS01000010.1 GCF_009753715.1 Sphingomonas horti
AATCCCGTCTCCTGAAGCCGGTCGGCAAAGGACCGGTCCGGGTAGGCCGACCAGACCGCCAGCAGTCCGCCCGGTCTCAAGGCGCTGTATGCAGCGCGCAATCCCCAGCTGCAGTAGAGGCGCTCGTTAGCGAGGTTGATCAGCGCGTCGGGGCCATTGTCGACGTCGAGCAGGATCGCATCGAACCTGGCGCTTCGTTCCACGATCACATCATGGACGTCCCGTATCTCTAAGGAGACCCGCGGATCGGCGAGGGAATCGCCGAAAATGTGCGCCAGGGGACCAGCAGCCCAGGTGACCACTTTCGGCACGAGTTCCGCCACCACGACCGTGCCGCTCAGCGGCAGCGCCGATCGAGCAGCCGCCAGTGTGAATCCCATGCCCAGGCCGCCGATCAGAACTCGCGGATCGGTGCCGCGAAGGCGCTCGAACGCGAGCGTGGCCAGGGCCTCCTCCGAACGGTAGTCCCAGCTGCCCATCAGCTGCTCATCATCGAAGAGGATCTCGAAATCCTCCCCGTGGCAAACGAGATGCAGCTGCCCTCCACCAGGGATATCGGCCGTATCGATGAGCACAGCGGTCGAAGCGCAGCCTTCGACTGCCATTTCTGCTAGGGCCAAGCGGGTCTCCGGCAAGTATAGTCAGGTTCAGGCGCAGATATTCACATGCGCCGGGGAAGCTTCGGACCCGTCGGGGCGCCGGACGTGCGATTGTCAGGAGTGCGGTCGAAGCGAGTGATACGCGCTAGTCGGGTCGTCCAGTTGAGCAGATGCGTCCCGTTCCGCCTGCGCGACTGCATCGCTGAGATTGGAATAGCGCCAGCTCTTGTACCGGTACTGGACGGCCTGCACGCGAGTGATGCCGTGCCTGGTCATCAAATCGGCAGCTTCGTGCTCGGTGGGCTGCAAATTCACGTGAGTGCTCCTCCGCACCGGATCATCGTACTGTACGCAAGGGCGTGCGCAGGACTGGGCCGTCGATGATCTGCGCCTTGAGCGTGCGCCGCATGGCAGCCGCGTCGTCGCTGTTCTTCAGCACGACGCGCGTGCCGCGCGGAAACAGCGGCTCGATCGCACTAATGGCCGCTTTGTGCTTCAGCACGGCGGCCTTGACCTCATCCTTTGTGAGGTTGAGGTTGATCGCTCTGCTCATGGGTTCTCCGGGTTT
>NZ_WQMS01000011.1 GCF_009753715.1 Sphingomonas horti
CCTCTCGTGCGTGGACGCTTCGACAGCAACCACACTTTGGCACTCAGATGCCGGGAGCGGGAGCCATCCACCCCATCTGCTTTTGAAAATGCGAAACCCCCGGCTCATGTCCGGAATGGGCGCGAACCAGCCGAACCTCGGCCGTAGACGATTTCGGGCTGCTCCATTTGGTCGATGGCGCCGGCGACAGGATTATCAACGCTTACCGCAAACGATCTAAGGGATTGCACGCTCTGAGGGACAGCCTATCTGATCGAGAGCCGGTGAAGAGAACGAGTTGGACATCGTGTCCTACCATTTGTGATCGCCAGCGCGACTATCGGTCAGAGCCCGCGCGTCGAAACGTCACGCAGGAGCGTCGACCTCCAGTGTCATGGCCTGAAAGTCTAAGGTCACCTTTTCGAAGACGCGCAGGAGGTCGGCACCCAATACGCCATAACGATCTTCTTCTCCTGGCGTCGGCTCGTTTTCGATATCGAGCGAGGAAAGTTTTGCCTCGACCTTACCGATGCGGATTGGAACCTGTTGGATCCTTTGACGGCGCACCCGCTCGACACCCCCGGCTCCAGCCCGGCCGGATTCAAGTCGCTGAGCCCCCTTGAGCTCTGGATGCTCACGCGCGAAGCGGACGGAGAGCAAAGAGCTGTTCGCCCCGGTGTCGAGAAACAGGGGGTGCTCCTTTCCTGCGATCGCGACGACAGCATAGGGATTGCTGCCGCTCATGCGCAGCTTTGCTGCCGTCACGGCCACAGGTTGCGGAGGTTCGACACGAAAGCTGTCGGCTCGCTCAAAACTGAAGCGCCCAATCGCCCTGAGTACAGGGAGTCCAATGATCGCCTCGATCCGATAACCGCCCGGCACTGGAAAGGTCAGCGCCTCATCCTCCATGACGAGGAAGACCACATTCGACAGCACCGCGCCGGCAACCTCAAGACGGTCCGCAATTCCGATGCGGACGGCGACGCCGCCCCCGAGCGAGTTGCCAACATCTGCATCGCCTTCCATCATCCGCACGCCAAGCCGGCGGGCGGTGCTGGCACTGACGACCGACAAATTGGCTCCGGTATCGATCACAGCCTCTTGCACACTAGTGCCAAGCCTGATCGGCATGCGGATCAATCCCACCTTGTCGCGATCAATCGGAACGGGTGCACCCGAACCGCGATCCAGAAGCGCTTGCGGCGGAACCTTGGTAAGCAATTCCGCGATCCGCTTGAGCCGCTCAATAGCCTCGGTCTCATCCGCCGTTCTCGAGCCGGGTGCCGCCAGTATGTTTGCGGCGTGCCGGGCCGCCTCGCTGTAGCGACCCGCAAAGAAGGCACCTTCGGCCGCCATGGTATGTGCTCGCTCCAGCCGCTTCGGCCGCGCATCGCCGCTCTCGAAATAGCGGGCGAGCGCCTCCTTGGAATCTTTGTCCCGCAAGAGCGCTGCAGCTCGCTGCGCCTCCAGCAGCGCCCGGTCCGACGTGCTGATCTGCCCTTGCCGGAGCAGCGTTTCGATCAGGCTCAGATCGCCAATTCGGCTTCCATCAAGAGCCTCCAGCACGCGGTCTGCGGAGGCTTCGGCGGGACGAGCCGCGACCTGATCCGCCCGCGCGATCGCTGCGGGTGCCGTTATCACGGTGAATACAGCAAAGCCGGAGATAAGGGCGGTCCCCCTTCGCGTGCGATGTGGCTTGCTCGACAAGACTAAGTCCCTTACTTGCTGTATAGCGAATCAATATTATTGTTTTACGATATTTTGTTGATGAATGGCAATATGCAATCTTCTGAGCTCACCTCTGCCGCGCGCCGCCTGCGCATGGGTGCCATTTTCTCGCTGGTTCTCGTCGTGGGAAGCGCACTCTATGCCGGAGCGGCGTGGTTTCTCGGCCTCGATCCGGATGGTGCCATTCAAGTAACCTTTGGCGGCCCAGGCAACCAGCAGGCTCGTTTCGTCGCGGTTGTGAGCGGCGCCTTGTTTGCTCTCGGGCTACAGCGCCTCATCCGGATGCTTGGCAGGATGGGACAAGGCGAGCGCTTCACCAGCCGCAACATTGGCGATCTGCGCGGCTTCACCTTCTATGTGCTGATCTCGGCGATCGTCTCGATCCTGTTGCCGATTGCGCTCTCTCTGATCGCCGCCCTGAGCGCTGGCGCGGGCGAGCGTCGTGTTACATTCACATTCGACGGCGGAGATTTCTTCGCTCTGCTGGTCAGCGCATTGCTATTCTTTGTCGTGCGGTTGCTCGGAGAGGCGCAGCGTCTTTCCGAAGAAGCGGCGCAGATCATCTGACGTGGCGATCATCGTTCGCCTCGACGTGATGCTCGCACGCCGCAAAGCCAGGTCCAAGGATCTCGCAGCCTTTATTGGCATAACCGAGGCCAATTTGTCGCTGCTGAAATCTGGTCGGGTGAAGGGCATACGGTTCGAGACACTCGACAGGATCTGCGAATATCTTGACTGCCAGCCTGGTGACATTCTCGAGCACGAGCCTGATGCAGAGGCATGATGGCTCGCTCCCCGTAAGAGGCTTCGGGCCATTTCGCCGTTGCTGGAAGATCACGCGGGAAAGCAGCCCGATCATTCAATCGCGAGCAGTCGGACTTCGACTAAAGAGTCGATCGTGTGAGCCAAGGGCCGGTGATGAAATCCAAATTCCGCCTCGCCATATTCGACTTCGACGGAACACTCGCCGACAGCTTGAGCTGGTTCCGCAGCACGGTGCAGTCCGGCGCCGAGCGGTTCGGCTATCGCCGCACGGGCGATGCCGAGCTTGAAGCGCTGCGCGGCCTCTCGACGCGAGAAGTTGTCCGGGCGTTAGGCGTGCCGTCGTGGCGGATGCCGCAGTTGGCGCGTCATTTCCGGTATGAAGCTGCGCGAAGCGCGCACCGTATTCGGATGTTTCCCGGCGCACGCGAAGCGTTGCTCACGCTCGTCGACCACGGCGTAAAAGTTGCCATTGTCAGCTCAAACGCCGAGGAAAACGTGCGCTCCGTGATCGGTCGCGACATGGCTACCCGGATCTTTGGCTTTGAATGCGGCGCTTCGTTGTTCGGAAAGGCCGCCCGGCTGCGACGTGTGATCCGATCTGCAGAGATCAGCGCGCAACAGGCGATCATGATTGGGGATGAAGATCGGGATATCGAAGCGGCAAGAGCGGCCCGCATCGTTTCAGGTGCCGTAACTTGGGGCTATGCGACGCGTCCCGCACTTGAGGCAGCCGAACCGGATCTCGTTTTCGACAGCTTCGCCTCTCTGGTCCGGCAGATCACTGACGCCGTGCCCATTTTCCGCCACCTCGAGCCTGGGGGCAGAGGCGATTAGGGCATGGCGCAGTGCAATCCAAGTCTACGGCCAGCTGTGTTGAACGACTAGTGCGCGCTTTGTGCAGCGTCGGTCAGACCCGGCACGGCCTGCTGCCCCTGCAAGATCTGCATAGAAGAGGCACTCACGGCAGACCCGACTGGCTCGGCGCGACCACGCAGACAAGATTTCAAGAAATTTTCGGCAACGGCAGCAAACCCGATCACGTTTTCCGGGCGTGCAAGACCATGACCTTCGTCGGGAAACAGAAGATAGGTTACGGGGATCTTATGAGCCGTCATTGCTTGCGCGATCTGATCGGACTCGACGCGCGGTACGCGCGGGTCGTTTGCGCCCTGGGCAATAAGCAGCGGCATGCGGATGGCTCCCGCTTGGAAAAGCGGTGAACGTTCGTGCAGCAGCGCCTGGCCTTCAGGCGTCGTGGGATCGCCGACGCGCTTGTAGAGCTGACGCTTCAGCGACTCCCAATAAGGTGGAGTCGCAGCGAGAAGCGACAGCAGGTTGGAAGGTCCCACCACATCCACCCCGCACGCAAAAACGTCGGGCGTGAAGCTCAGGCCAGCGAGCGTCGCGTAGCCGCCATAGGAGCCCCCCATGATCGCGATCCGGTCCTTTTTGGCGACACCAGTTGATGTTGCCCATGTCACCGCATCCAGCAGGTCCTGTTGCATCTTGCCGCCCCATTCCCGGTCGCCTGCGGAGATGAACGACTTCCCGAAGCCCGAGGACCCGCGAAAGTTGACGCTGAGAACCGCATAGCCCCGGTTGGCGAGCCATTGATGGTAGGAATCATAGCCATAGCTGTCGCGAAGCCATGGCCCGCCATGTACCAGCAGCACCATTGGGAGCGCCACGTCTGGTCGGCCGTCTTGGTCGCGATCGCTGCCCGGCGGTAAAGTCAGATACGAGACGAGTGTCAGACCATCGCGCGCGCGCAACTCCAATGGCTTCATGGGTGCAAGCGCGAGCCCATCCAGTGCCGGGCGGCTCGCAAAGGCCTTCCTCAGGTCCTTGGTCCGGCGATCGAAAATATAGGTCATTGGGGAGGCAGCGACAGGATCGACTTCGATGGTCCAAAGGGCGTCACCGAGCGTTCGCGAGGTGATGTTGAACTGGCCACCGAGCTTGGTTTTGATCAGCGCCAGATCAGCCGCGACGCCCGTCTCGAGCGCAGTCCATTCGCTCCGCAAATAGTTGGTACGATAAGCCTGCGCCCTGCCCGTAACAGGATCGGCGAGCATTGGATCAACGAGGATGTTTCCTACATCGGCCCGGCTGTCCTGAGCGATGACCGTCATTCGGCCGCTTGCCACATCCTGCGCCACGAGGGCGGCCTTGTCGCGGTCGCGGGAATCAACCCAATAAAGCGTCCGACCGTCGGCTGTGAAGGACAGTGGCCGCGAGGTCATGGAGTCATCAAGGCCAAAGGAAAGAAACGGAGCTGCCGCCAAGCGATCGCCTGTGATCTGGAAATAGTCGGTGCCACCATCGGCGCGGGCGCGCGCAGCCAGACGCAGCTGGAGCGATCGGTCCGCCGTGAAGCCAGAAAATCCCTCGTTCTTCAGAACCAGCGTAAGCGCACCAGTCGCAAGGTTCAGGCTGTAGACATCGTGCCAGCGTGGGTCGCGATTGTTGAGGCCGATCAATATTCGATCGTGTACCTGATTGCTGATCGCGACGATCTGAGCTCTCGTCTTGTCGAACGGCGTCAGCGAGCGTTGGTCGCCGGTAGCCACGTCGACACTGTAAAGACGGTAATTCTCGTCGCCGCCCTTGTCGTTGATGTAGAGAAGAGTCCTGGAATCCGGCCCCCAGTCGTAATGCTCAATTGGCCGGCCGACTTCGCTGGTAACGACGCGAGCATTGGCCAGATCGTCGGACCCTGCGACCCAAAGGTTAAGCACCCCGTCGCTCGGGGCAATCCAGGCCAGCCATTTGCCATCAGGGCTGAGGCGCGCGTCTAACGACGTGGGATTCCCGAACAGTTTTGTCCGCTCGATTAGTGGCAGGTCGGGGACGCTCGCCAGTGCCATGGCGCTCGGCGCCGATAGCGCTGCTGCCGCACAAGAGATCATCAAACGAAAACGCATGAATACTTCTCCAGCAGATTATTTCGAAGGGCAGGATGCGGACCCCAGCCTCCCACGGAACGCACTGGCTAGCCGGTGGCACTCAGCCAGAATCTCCGGCGAGGCCTCCTCTGGCCGCCCGCAAGCAAATGGCGGCTCGGGCGCGTACTCGAGCAGGAGCTGGATGGCCTGAGCGGTGGTTCGGCTCGCGAGCTCGGCGGCACAAACCAGTGCAAAGTCGACCCCGGCGGTCACGCCGGCAGCGGTGATGAACTTGCCGTCGCGAACAATTCGCGCCGGCTCAGGAATTGCGCCGTACGCACTTAGCGCCTCACGACGTGCCCAATGACAGGCACTGCGCCGACCCTGCAGGAGACCCGCCGCAGCGAGCACCAGCGATCCGGTGCAAACCGAGGTCACAAAGCGTGCGCCCTTGGCCAACCGTCGGACATGTTTCAGACATTCAGGCTTGAGCACCGGAGCCTGATCGAAGCCCCCTGGAATGCAGAGCAGGTCGCAACAAACGATATCGCCGAGCCTTTGCGTGCCCCTCAATGTGAGGCCGAGTTCGGTTCGGACGTCTCCCCCGGAAGGGCTGGCCAGGCGCACGCCAGCCCCCGGCAGCCGTGCAAAGACCTCGTACGGGCCCGCGAAATCGAGATGCGTCATGCCTGGATAGAGGATGAACAGGATTTCCGCCCCAGCCGTCGCTTCGGTTGCACTCATGGCGAGGTGTTTGCAGCATCGCCGCAAAGGCCTAAAGGACGTTGTTCCGGCTATTCAGGACGCCACCATGACCAAGGTCGCCTTTTTGCTGTTTGATGGCTTCCAGATCCTCGATTTGACCGGGCCTGCTGCCGCGTTCGAGATCGCCGGTCATTTCGGTGCTGATTACTCCCTCATTATGGTGGCAACGGCTGGCGAGCGAATACGCAGCTCTGGGGGGATCACGGTAGAAGTCGCCCCGTTGGACGACGCGCGCGATTGTGAGGTCATCTTTGTTCCGGGCGCCAACCGGGCGTGGGAAGCGGCGCAGGACGGAGAGTTGATCGAGGCCCTTCGTTCAGCAGCGGATTCCGGGCGACGCGTCGCCAGCGTCTGTTCAGGGGCGTTCATCCTGGCAGCTGCAGGCTTGCTCGAGGGGCGCCGCGCTGCGACACATTGGCAGGCCGTGGGTGAATTGAAGCGCCGTCACCCGAACGTCACGGTCGATGCCGACAGCATCTTTGTCGAAGATCGTGGCATCTGGACGTCCGCAGGCGTTGCGGCGGGCATCGACCTGGCGCTCGGCATGATCTCCCGGGATTATGGCGACGACGTTGCCCGCAAGGTCGCGCAGAAGATGGTGGTCTATCACCGAAGACCGGGAACTCAGTCTCAGCATTCCGAACTTCTCGAGCTTGTCACTCCCGATAACCGCTTTGGGCCCCTGTTGGCCTGGGCACGCGCCCATCTGACCGAGCCGCTGAACGTGGAGCAGCTTGCAGAGCGAGCAAGGTTGAGTGTCCGACAGTTTACTCGCTCGTTCACTCAATCAATGGGGCTGCCGCCGGCAAAGGCCATCCAGCGGCTGAGGATCGAGCATGCCCGTGCGATGATCGAAACGGCTGCCGGTTCGATGGAGGAAATCGCTCGCAGAAGCGGATTCGGTAGCGCCGAGCGCATGCGGCGCGCATTCATCAAAACAACCGGGCAGCCACCGCAGTCGGTTCGAAGAAGTGCAGTGCGGCCCTCGCGACCGGCTAGGGCTCGTTAGCGACGACCACATGCCCAAGCCGACGGCCGGCACGCACCTCCGCGCCAGATCTTCCGACGAGCTGAGTGTAGAGATCGGGATCAGTGTCCGCTTCTGTCCCGAAGCACAGAATGTGCGAGGTGCAATCAATCCCGACCTGCCGCCGCAGCACTGGATCGGAAGCGCATTTGAGAAACGCTGCAAGTCCAGCCGTTGCCGATTCTCCAGCAACGATAGGCAAAGCGCCTCCGTCGCCGCTGGCAAGCTCGCGCATCATGCTGATGGCCGATTCATCGTGGATGGTGCTGAAGTGCGCTGCTCCCAGAGAAAGGATGTCCCACGCTACCAGCGACACCTCTCCACAGGCGAGACCAGCCATCACGGTTTGGGGCTGGCGTTCAATGCGCACCGGTCTCCCGGCGCGCGCTGAAGCGAAGAGGCAGGCGGCACCTTCCGGCTCGACCACGATCAATCGAGGCCTGCTTGTGCCGAAACTCTCCCACAAGTCCGCACAGACTGCGGCTGCCAGGCCGCCTACTCCTCCCTGCACGAATACATGACTTGGGCGATACTGTGCGTGTCGAACCTCGTGGATCATCACGGAGTAGCCCTGCATGACTTCGCAGGGGATATCCGAATAGCCTGGGTACGACGTGTCTGAAACGACGATCCACCCAGATTGCGCGGCGTCGGCAGCTGCCGCCCTCACCGCATCATCGTAATTGCCATTCACCCGCCTGATCTCCGCGCCGAACGCAGCGATCGCTCGCTCGCGCTCGGTGCTCACCTCGCGGTGCAGATAAACCAGGCAGCGACAACCGATCCCGCTGGCCTTCCATGCAACCGACCGGCCGTGATTTCCGTCCGTCGCGCAACAGACAACCAGGTCTTGTGGGCGCTCCCGCGCCTCTGCGAGACGCGCCAGCGCATAGGCGCCGCCAAGCGCCTTGAAGCTTCCAAGCCCGAAGCGTTCTCCCTCATTTTTGTAGGCGAGCCGCTCCACACCAGCCCGTGCTGCAAGGTGCGGAAGGTCGACCAGTGGCGTTGGAGCATAGCCCGGCCAGGACTGAATTGCTCGAATGGCGGCCCGTCCCTTCTCAAGGGATAGGTATGTCTTCAAACGGTCCGGATATTCCTCTCCAATAAGCGTCCGAGGATTGTCGAAAACGTACATCTGTCAAAAGCTGAACTTAAGGTCGACGCCATAGGTTCGCGGAGCACCAAGCAAGTGGAATTGAGAACCGCCGAAAATCGCCACCGGTAGATCGCCGATGAAATCGACCTTATAGTCAGCCTTGGTCAGGTTTCGTACCCAGATCGAAACGTCCGCGCCGTTTGAGAGCGCCAGGCCCAAACGCCCGTTCACGATACCATAATCGGGCTGGTAGCCGCCGGGCCTTGTGTTCGCAAAATCCAGGAAATAGCCGCTTTTTCGGTTCCATTCGGCATGGGCATACAGCTCTCCCAATCCGGTCATCTCGGTTCGGTAATCGGCTCCCACAGACATGCTGGTTCTGGGCGCCAGCGGCATTTTGTTGCCGCTCAAGTCCAGCCCGCCACCACCTGCGCCTGCCCCGGGAATGACGAAGTTCTCATAAGTGGCATCGTTATATGCGAAGTTGCCAAACAGGCTCCATTCTCGAGAAGGGCGGGCGATGGCCTCGAGTTCGATGCCCTTGCTGACCGCCTTTTTCGCATTTCGGAAAAGCGGCGTCGTTCCTTCAAACCCGCGCACCTGCAGGTTGCGGTAATCGATGTAGAAGCCGATGACGTTCAACGTCAGCCGCTTCTCGAGCCATTCCGACTTGATGCCGAGCTCATAGCTATCGGCGACTTCGGCGGCGAAGGTCGGCTCTGACACTCGTGCATCATTGAATCCGCCGCTCTTATTGCCGCGTCCCCAGGAAGCATACAGCAGGACGTCACTGGTTGGACGATAGGACAGTGTCGCCATGGGTGAGACTTGCGTATCGTCGAGATCGAGGTCGGTCAGATCCGTTCCGACAGGGACTAATCCGACGCCAGGAATATTGACCGTTGTTCCGACGGACCCGAGGGTGCTCTTTTCCTCGCGCGTAACCCGAAGGCCTGTTTCGACGGTGATCGCCCGGGTCAGATCCAGTGCCACGGTTCCAAAGGCGGCGAAGCTGTCGACCGAGTTACGGAAATCGATGTCAACTGATGCACCTCCGCCAGGCGGCAGTCCCACCAGCTCAGGGCCAAGTTGCTCGTTCTGCAGGACCCGCTGATCACGGGTGTAGTAATAGGCACCTGCCATCCAGCGAAAGGGGCCAGTTGACGACGAGGTGAGGCGCACCTCCTGGCTGAATTGTCGAACCCTGCTGTCGATCTGGTCGTGAATGATGAGAAGGTCGGAGGAGTCCGTGTCGATGTTGAGCGCTTGGTTGAGCCGGCGGAGACCGGTGACCGAACTCAGCGTGGCTGGGCCGAGATCAAGCTCGAGCAGAGCAGTCAGACCTTTCGATGTCGATCGGCTCGGCTTGAAAAAGTCGGTGTCCTGCCGACGAGTATATCCGTCCGTCCCCGCGCGTTTAGCGAACGGCCCAATGAAATATTCCAGGGTGACATTGGTAAAGTGGCTTCTGGCATAGTCGCCGATCAGCGTGATGCTCAGCGGCTCGACGGGACGAAACAGGATCGAAGCTCTGACAGCCTCACGATTGCGCGCCCCAAAGGTCCCTCCGGAAACGCGCTCGGAATAGCCATCCTGCTCCTCATGCGCGGCGGCAAGCCGGACCGATATCTTATCGGCCAACAAGGGACCGGAGATTGCCCCCTGCAGTCGGAATGCATCGTAATTGCCGATGCCGGATTCGACATACCCCTCAAGTTCGTGCGTCGGTCTGCGCGTCGTATAGCTAATGGCTCCGGCTAGAGTGTTGCGGCCCCAGATAACGCCCTGAGGGCCCCGGATGACCTCGATCTGCTGGACGTCAAATACGAGATCGTCGAGGCTTCCTTCAGGCATGAACACGCCGTCGAGGAATTGGCTGACTGGCTGTTCGGCGATACTGCCACCCTTAGCCGGGCTCGATATTCCTCGGATCGCGACAACACTCGTGCCGACAAGGCCGTCCGGCGCAACCAGGTTCGGTATCGAGGACGCGAGATCGGAGAACTCGCGTACCGCGCTCCGCTCGAGATACTCGCCCGAGAAGGCGTTTACCTGTGCAGGCGTATCTTGAAGCCGGGTCTCGCGCTTGGTGGCCGTGACGACAATGTCCACCTCGGTGTCTGCCGCTGCCGGCGCTGCGGTTTGTGCACTTAGCGTTGTCGCCGCAAGCAACAGCATTGCGCCTGCGCAGCTGTATCGACCTTGTGTCATTCGCCTTCGCCCCCTCATGTGACAGCCCTCCAGTTCGGAACGGTGCTGGTGGCGGGGTTATTGCGGGTGGATAGGAAGGCCTAAAGGACGTTCTTCCAGCCTTTTCGGCCATCCAAGGCGCATACGTCCTGAAACGTTGGAACTATGTCCTTCAGGACATTGGTCGCTGTCAGTATGGCGCGTCGAAATCATCGCCAATCGCAGGAATAGTTTCATGATTGACCGACGCACACTGATCGGCGGCGCTGTCGCAACAGCGGCTCTGATGCCGGCCATGGCAAAAGCTTCTGGAGCGGACCCCAAAGCCATTCTGGAGAAACTTCCGGAACTCCGTCTAACCGGCAACGAGCAGATTGCCATGCTGCTTTACCCGGGCCTCACGGCGCTCGATTTCGTAGGCCCGTACCACTTCCTTGCGGGCATGCCGGGAGCCAAGGTACACCTGGTTACAAATCAGCCTGACCTGAGGCCCGTTCCGAGCGATCTCGGCATGGCGATCCAACCCACTGTCACCATGGCTGATTGTCCCGCTGACCTGACTGTCCTGTTCACGCCGGGAGGAACCTCGGGCACGCTCGCCGCTGCCCGTGACGAAAACACAATCGCGTTCATGCGCGACCGGGCTTCACGGGCTAAGTTCGTAACGAGCGTCTGCACCGGGTCATTGATTCTGGGTGTCGCCGGCGTCCTGCAGGGCAAGCGCGCGACGTCCCATTGGTCGGTCGTCCCTCTGCTTACTCAGTTCGGCGCGAAGCCCGAACAGCGCCGCGTCGTGAGGGACGGCAATGTCATCACCGGCGCCGGTGTGTCGGCGGGCATGGACTTCGGCGCGTCGCTGGTAGCAGAACTACGCGGAGCTCCTCTCGCGGAAGCCGGCACCTTGATGGCTGAATATGCGCCTGAGCCACCGTTTCCGGGCGGTACACTGGCCACGGCGCGACCGGAGATCGCCGAGCTACTCACGGCATCACTCGAGCCGTTCGTAAAGGACGCGACCTCCCTACGCATTCGCTGATGCGTGTTGCTTGCACAACGAGCAGGTCACAACTGCCTCACCGCCGTTCGCCACGCAGATATGGGAAATCAGCTCACCGCTGCTTGTCCAGGATCCTCGAAATGCTCGATTCAACGCGTTCCTTGACCAGCGCGCGGCCGGTTCCGAAGGCTCGCTCGGGACCACGGAATTTTGACCGTTGCCGGAACTGGACCACCGCGCTCGCTACGCCGTCTGCCGAGAGAATTGCGTGCCTGGTTCTCGGGAGTGTGCTGACCGCCTTCACCGTCGGCAATGCGATGTTGGCGGTGGCTGCATGGCTGGCGCCGACCTTCATGCTCCGATTCGTCAGAACGTCGCGGCTCGCCCCGGGTATCTACCTCGGAACATTTGGACTGATCTGTGCCCACGCCGTCGCCTGGGACGGTGTCCTGCCCTTCCAGGGCGCGTTCTATTATGCTGTCGTCGCTGGCGTCGGCCTCACCCTGTTCTTGCCGTTCATTGTTGATCGGCTTTTCTGCGAACACGCCAGCGGCCTCGTGCGAGCTTTCATATTCCCCGCAGCGCTTACGGCGGTGGAGTATCTGTTTAGCCAGCTCGGCAACGGCAGTTGGGGTGCGGTCGCATACTCTCAATATGGCAATCTCGCGCTGAACCAGATCGTCTCGGTCACAGGCCTCTGGGGAATCTCTTTCCTGACCGGCTGGTTTGCCTCTGTGTTCAACGATCTTTGGGAATGCCGGGGATCAGGAGCTCAGGCGCGCCGGAGAGCGGCAGCGTTCGGCGCAGCCTTGGCGCTCGTTCTGGTGGGTGGTGGGCTGCGGCTCACACTTGCTCCCGCTCAAACCCCCAGCGTGAGGATCGCGGGCATCGTCGTCGACAATATGGATGTTTTCCGAAACAGCTGGGGACCGCTCAGCTATGGCCAGACCTTATCCGAACAGGCAGCAGACCAGGTTCGCCCCAAGGCTGACGCGCTACTGAAAAGGCTGATCGCGCAAAGCCGTGCGGAAGCGCGCGCTGGCGCGAAGATCGTCGTGTGGTCGGAGGGGAATGCACTCGCGTTCAAGAAGGACGAACGAGAGCTTATCGCAGCGGGCCAGCGCCTTGCGGCTGAGGAGAAGATCTACCTGTTCATGTCTGTCGCGACGATGCAGCCGGGCCATCCGCGCGCGGAAAACAAGATCATCGTTGTCGACCCGCAAGGACGTGTTCGCGCAACCTATCTGAAGAGCCATCCCACTCCGGGCGAAATGTCGATCCCAGGCGACGGCGTGATGGGTTTCCTCGAGACGCCTTACGGCACGCTCGCCTGGGCCATCTGCTACGATTACGATTACCCGGCGCTAATCCGCCAGGCAGCAGTAGCAGGCGCCGACATACTGATCGACCCCTCGTGGGAAGGGCCGGCGATGGCCCCGTTGCATTCCCAAATGGCATCGTTTCGCGCGATCGAGAACGGAGCTTCGCTCTTTCGTCCTGCCAATGGCGGCATGAGCCTGGCTGTTGACGCGCGAGGGCAAGTTCTCGCCGCACTGAGCGGCAGCGCAGCGGAAGGACCGCACCACACACTTGTCGCAAGTCTGCCTATTGAAGGCACTTGGACGATCTACGGTCATGCCGGCGACACTCTCCCTTGGATGGCGGCCGGATTCCTGTTGTTCGCCTTCATCACCGTGAGCCGGAAAGCTTCGCCGACACTGATTTAGCGAATGCTTCTGGGGGCGATCCCCGACAAATAGGCCTCACCCGACTGTCACGTGTCGCAGCTCGCTCGAGCGCGCGAAACTAAGTGCATCGCGTCCAGCTCTTCTCTAAGTGGCCCGATGTCGAAAGGCCAAGCTAAGATAGCCATATCACAAGGCTTAAGCGTCTGGGTGCTGGAAGCGCCTCAGGGGTTCGGCGACGCCGATTTTCATGCCCACCATGCTATCCAGATCACGGCCGGCCTGACAGGTCCGCTCGAGATCTCTTTGGAGCATGAAACGTTGACCGGCTCTGTGCTGGCAGTTGCAGCTGATGCCCGGCATCGATTTCGAGCCTCTGGGCTGCTCGTATTCATCTTCGTAGAACCGGAGAGCGGCCCTGGCCGAGCACTGACAGCAAATCTGTTGCGTGGTCGCGAGCTGTCGCCGGTCGCCAGTGCGGATATCTTAGAAATTCTAGCGCCTCTAACGATCACTTTCGAGCAGGCGCTCGGAAGCGATGACCTGCTGCGCGCCGGTCGCGCGGTGGTCGAGCTAATGATGCCTCACGATGAAGCGCCGATGCCAGACGCGCGAATACGGCGCGTCATCGAGCATGCCTCCAGACATATAGAAGGAGCGCTCAGCCTTTCGGACATGGCTCACCACCTGGCCCTGTCGCCAAGCCGTCTGCGCCATCTGTTCGTTGAGCAGACGGGCCTAGCCTTCAAAACCTATATTCTTTGGCTGCGGCTGGTACGGGCAATCGACATCTATTCGAAAGGCCAATCGCTGACCGAAGCAGCGCATGGTGCTGGCTTTTCGGACTCTGCGCACTTCAGTCGGGTGTTCCGCCGCACCTTCGGTCTTCCGGCAACGACGCTGAAGAGGGTCGTGCCGAACTAAGGCAGATGCCGCACAACCCGAGCCATCTAGAAGAAGGAATTGCCGAGATTGATGGCGTTATGGACCAGGATGGCCGGTGCCAGCGAGCCGGTGCGCTGCCGTAGCCATGCTAGCCCCGCACCCAGGAAAGCGGTCGTCGCAAAAGCGGGGAAATCGAGAGCGATTGCGCCATTCACAACACGCAAACCGTGACCTGCGGCGAACAGGAACGTAAGCGCCAACTCAGCGGCGCCAAACGATGCACCGGCGACAAGCCTGCTCGCTCCGAAAGCCCGCACGAACAAAGCCAGGAGCAAGCCACGCATAAATAGCTCTTCGTCCATCCCTGGCATCAGACTTTGGAAAAGAAGGCGCTCCACGGATGTGTCGGTGCCATCGTTGGCAATGGCCTCGAGCAGCCAAGCAAAGCCGCACAGGATAGCAGCCACGACGAGCGTTGATCGCACCGAACCGGGATTGAGCCCCAGAGAGAGGCCAACCTCACGCCAGGCCAGGGAGGGAATGATCCTTATCAGGAGAAGTGTGCCAAAGATTGCGCAGACCTTTCCAACCCAGTTCCATCTCAGATCAGAAAGCGATGCAACCATCCCTTGGGCTTCGCTGCTCAGGATAATGATCAGCCAATAGGCGGCGGTGCATGCCAGTCCGCCGAGCAGCGGCTTGAAGAGCACCGTCCGGCCACTCAAACGCAGGGTGAATGCGAACCCGATCACGATCCCGAAGTGAAGAAGGATCGTGGCAGCGATGTCGGTCATGAATCAGGGGCCGTCAGAAGATATATTCAATGAGAAGCAGCGTGAGGCGCGCGCGTTCGATCAATTCCGATCGTCGCGCGCGCCGGCGGCAAACGTCAGCGCTTTTGCGAGCAGTGGCAATCGTTCGCACACTTGCAGTTCGTGCACTCGCAGGTCGGCGAGCAACGTGCCGGATTTTCAGTCTGATTGATCATGATCATGCTCCTCTATTGCTGAGGAGCGCGCAATAGCGCTGAGATTGACCCGCTGCTTGAATGCAGGGGCTAACCAGCGGGCTCGACGAAGCATCCGGCCCCGGCGAAAGCTTGGGCGCGCGCGGACGCACTTGCGGGCAGCCAACAGCTGCTTCAGCGATGTTCGGAATACGCCATTCGCGCAGGTGGGCCGGACCCGCGCCATCCGAGGTTGCCGATTGGGAATGACCGCTTTCAATCAGATCGGAGTATACCGCTGATGTCCGAGAGGGGCGCAGACCGGTCAGACCACTTCGCTAGCCGACGCTCTGCTCTGCTAAGTGGTTTTCCATCTTCTAACCCACTCATTTTGTTGGACCACGCAGCGGAGGTGTTAAGTGGTCTGGGCACGCAGCGCAGGCCCGAAATAGCCTGCCGCTATTTCGAACATGCACAAGCTCGGCCGGCCTCGCTTCAGCGAGACCGACGGCGTGGCTTCGCCACGCCGCTCACAGGCCCTGCAACGTCGTTGGTCGAAGCGCCGATTGCACGCCCCTCCTGCCCCACTACCGTGCGCCCGCACACCAGGGGGCAACGCATGCACACACGATCGGCGATCCTGAAGGGCGGCCTTGCGGCGGGCGCGCTCGACATCCTCTATGCCATCATCGTCTATGGGATGCCGCCGTTCGGCCTTGCGCCGCAGCAGGTGCTGCAGTCGGTCGCGGCAGGATGGATGGGGCGGACCGATTCGATGGCCGGCGGCTGGCCGACCGCGCTGCTGGGGCTCGCGACTCATTTCGCCATCGCGACCTGCATGGCGGCCGTGTTCGTGCTCGCAGCGCGGCGCTGGCGCGCTTTGGTTGCCCGGCCGGTCCTCTGGGGCCTTGTCTATGGCTTCGGCCTCTATGTCGTGATGAATTATGCGGTCGCGCCGCTTTCGGCCGCGCACCCGAGCGGGCATTTCCCCGCCAATGCCGGCGAGCTCGTTGCGCGCCTCTGCGACTCGTTCAGCGGGGTCAAGCCGAAGAACAACCTGCCGCTGCTCATCGGCACGCTGTTCACGCACATGGTGCTGGTCGGCCTGCCGATCGCGTTGATCGCCCAGCGGGAGCTCAGGCGACCAGCTTGAGGCCGGCGATGCAGGCGACGATCGCGAAGATTAGCAGGATTCTGAGCGGCGTCGCCGCCTCCCCGAAGAACCAGATGCCGACCAGCACAGTCCCGACCGCGCCGATGCCGCCCCATACCGCATAGGCTGTCCCCATCGGGATCGAGCGCGACGCGACCTCGAGCAACCCCATCGACAGGCTGACCGACACCAGGAAAGCGAGCGTCCAGGGCAGGTTTTTGAAGCCCTCGACGAAGCGCAGGCAGGTGGTGAAGCCGACTTCGAACAGGCCGCCCAGGATCAGCAGTGCCCAGGCCATCAGATCTCTCCCGCAAGCGCGTCGAGCGCGTCGCCGTGCAGCCGCCAAGGCTCCCACCCGGTCTGGCGTCCTGCGCCGAGCCGTTCGTAGAAGGCCATCGCGTCGACGTTCCAGTCGAGCACGGCCCAATCCATCCGGGCGCAGTCGCGCGCCTTGGTCTCCCTCGCAAGGCGCACCATCAGCGCGCGTGCGACCCCCCGGCCGCGCGCGGACTCGTCGACGAACAGGTCTTCGAGATAGAGGCTCGGCCTCCCCGTCCAGGTCGAATAGGTCAGGAACCAGAGCGCGAGGCCGACCACCCTGCCATCCAGCTCGGCAAGGAAGGCGAAAACCTGGGGTGTCGCACCGAACAGGGTTTCGGTCAGCATCGCCTCGGTCGTCTGCACCGCGTCGGGCGCGCGCTCATAGGCGGCAAGGCCTCTGACCAGGCGCAGCACTTCGGCCTCGTCGCCCGGTCGGGCCCAGCGGATCGTCAGCGTCACAGATTTGCCTCCAGCGCTAATTCCTTAGGGCCGCGCGGGGGGCGCACGGCGATGTAGCAGCCGAGAATGATCAGGGTGGTGCCGGCCAGCACCGCCGGGCGGATCGCCTCGCCGAACACCAGCCAGCCGAAGAACGCGCCCCAGCCGAAGCCGGTATATTCGACGACGAGCAGCGACTGCGCCTCCGCCCGGGCATAGGCCCAGGACAGGACCAGCAGCGAGAACAGGGCGAGCAGAGCGCTGAGGATGATCGGCGGCGCGTGCTCGATCGCGGGCACGCGCAGGAAGAATGGCGCGGCCAGCATCAGGAATAGACCGGTCGTCAGGTTCTGGAAGAAGCCGACCTCGACCGGCGAAGCGACCAGCGCCTGCTTGCGCATCAGCACCAGGTTAAACGCGTAGAGCACGGCCGAGCAGAGGATCGCGGTCGCGCCGGTCAGCGCGTCGGGACCGTAATGGCCGGTCGCGCGCGTCGCCAGCATCACGCTGACGCCGGCCAGGCCGAGCACCGAGCCGATGATCGCCTGCGGCCGGATCGTCTCGCCGAGGATCAGGCTGGCGAGGTAGAGCGCGATCAGCGGCGCGATGAACGACAGCGCGATCGCCTCGGCAAGCGGCACCATCGTGATGCCCCAGAACCACAGGATCGCCATCACGGAGACGATGCCGCCACGCAGGAAATGGAGCGTCAGCGTGCTGCGGGGCGGCAAGGGCAGGCGGCGGCCGAAGAACAGCGCGCCGCCGAGCAGCGAGCCGGCGATCGTGCGCCACAAGGTGGCGTTATAGGCGCCGATCGACAGCGACAGGCCCTTCATCACCGCGTCCATCGCCGTGTAGCTCGCAATGCCAAGGCACGCGGCAGCGAACGGAAGCGCGATGGACTTTGACGCCGACATGGTCAGCGGAGCGCTTGCACGGCTGGGGTGTCGAGGCAAGCCGGGTCGAGCGGGCGCGCAGCGGGCGGCGCGGCATAGGGCGCGATCTCGACGGGACGGCCGATCGTGACCGTATCGAACAGGCCGCCCGGATAGCCCCGGCAGCGCATCACCTCGCGCAGCAGCCTAGGCGGCGTGTCATAGGCTTCGTAGCTGAGGCGGAACGTGCCCCAGTGAATGCCGATCGCATGGGACGCGCCGAGGCGCTGGAACACGGTCGCAGCGTCGATCGGCCCGATATGGCTGCCGATGCCCATCTGCCCGGGCTCGAACCGAAACGCGCCGATCGGGATCAGCGCGAGGCGGATCGGGCCGTAGCGCGCGGCTTCCTCAGGCCATTTGCCGTCGCCCAGGCCGGTGTCGCCGGCGAAGAACAGATTACCGCCGCTCGGCAGCCGCACGACGAAGCTGGACCAGAGCGCGCGATTGCGATCGGTGAACCAGCGGCTGTCCCAATGATGGTTGCGGGTGACGATCACGGCCGGCATCCGTTCACGTTGTGCTTCGGTGTCGGCTGGTCCTTTGCCGATCGCTTGAAATTGACCCCAGTCTAAAGCTTCCACCCCAGGACACGCCGAGCAGTCCGTCACTCTTTGTGAGCTGGGAATCCCCGCCGATCGAATGATGGCGTCGTTACCCAGTGGCGTTACGATATATGGCTTGTCACGGTCCCACAGCCGCTTGAGCGTCGCCAAGTCGAGATGATCATAGTGATTGTGGCTGACGAGGACGAGGTCGATCTTCGGCAAATCCTCGAACCGCACGCCGGGCCGAGTCACGCGGCGCGGGCCGAAGCCGAACGGGCCGGCGGTGTCGCTCCACACCGGATCGGTCAGGATATTGAGGCCGGCTGTCTGCACCAGCATTGTCGCATGGCCGACCCAGGTGACGAGCATGCGCTCGCCTTCGACGCGCGCCGGCGGACGGCTTGGCGTCACTGCCACTTGCTCGGGCCAAGCCGGGCGGTCGTCGCTGCCGGTCACGTATCGCAGCAGGAAACTGCCGCGGCTCCGGCCGGCCGGCGGGCGGAGCGTGTCGTCTCCGTCCGGATTGAAGAAGCGCTTCCCGTCGAAATGGCTGCTGACGGGCCCGCGATAATAGACACGGTCGAGGAACGGCGGGATCAGCACGATCGCGAGGCAGAGCGCCACGATCGCGAACAGCACGGCCGTTCCCAGCCATTTCATCAACCGACCGATTGCGCGCCCCATGCTCTGCCGCCATTCTCCGCCCGAAATGACCCGCATAAGGCTCCTGATCCTCGCCGCAACCGCTTTGCTGTCGGCCTGCGCCACCCTGCCGCGGCCGAGCCCGCCGAGCGTGGCGGTGCGGGTCGCGTTCGATCGCGATCGGATCACCGGCGTCGAGGCGCGCGGGGCAGGGGCCGACGATCCGGTGCGGATCGCCTCGATCTCCAAGCTGATCACGGCTTTGGGCGTGATGCGGCTGGTGGAAGCCGGCACGCTCGACCTCGACAGCGACGTGTCGCGCTGGCTGGGCTGGGCCCTGCGCAATCCGGCCTTCCCCGACCGGCCGATCACGCTGCGGCTGCTGCTGTCGCATACCTCGAGCCTGAAGGATGACGTCGACTACGCGATCCCGCTGGGAAAGACGCTGCGCGAAACGCTTGCCGATCCCAAGGCGTGGGACGCCGAGCATCCGCCCGGCAGCTTCTTCCGGTACGGGAACATCAACTTCCCCGTCGTCGCGTCGGTCATGGAAGCGGCGACCGGCGAGCGATTCGACCGGTTGATGGCGCGGCTGGTGTTTCAGCCGCTGACGATCGACGCCTGCTTCAATTGGACGACGTGCAGCGATGCCGCGGTCGCGCGCGCGGTCACCTTGCGCGACGAAAAAGGTGCGGTCACGCGCGACGACCTGAAGGACAAGCGGCCGGATTGCCCGGTGCTGTCGCCCGATCCGGCCTGCGACCTCTCGCATTATGTGCCGGGCAGCAACGGCGCGCTGTTCAGCCCGCAGGGAGGCGCGCGCATCTCGGCAGCCGGCCTGGCTCGAATCGGGCAGATGCTGCTGAAGGACGGCGAGGGATTCCTGTCGTCCGCTTCGGTCGCGCTGCTGATCGGCCCGGAATGGCGTTTCGACGGCACCAATGGCGACACGGAGAAGGGTTATTACTGCACCTATGGCCTTGCCGTGCACAGCCTGGCGACGCCCAGCTGCAAGGACGACCCGTTCGGCGACGGGGCGCGGCGGATCGGCCATTCGGGCGAGGCCTATGGCCTTCGCTCCGACCTCTGGGTCGACCGGGCAAGCGGGCGCGGCGTTGCCTATTTCGTGACGGCCGTGCCCGCCGATGCGCCCAAGGGCCGGTCTGCCTTCACCGCGGCCGAAGAGGCGCTCGCCCGCTAAGGGGTTGCTTCGCGGGCCGAAGTTCGTGAAGACCCCGTAACGAACGGGGGGAATCGGCATGGGGACTGCCGAGTGGGCGATCTGGGGGATCGCGCAGGCAACGCGTGAGCTGGCGCTGTTCGCGGCGGTGGGCATTGCGATCGGCGGGATCGACGATCTGGCCGTCGACCTGATCTGGATCGCGCGGACACTGTGGCGGCGAATCGCCGTCTACACCCGATATGAACGCGCGGATGCCGAGCAGATATCGGGTCGCGGCACCGTGGCCATATTCGTGCCGGCGTGGCGCGAAGCCGCGGTGATCGGCGCGATGCTGGAGACCGCGCTCCAGCGTTGGCGCGATGCCGATTGCCGTGTCTATGTCGGATGCTACTCCAACGACCCGGACACGCGCGCCGTTGTCGAAGCCGTGGCTGCCCATTCTCGCAAGGTCCGGCTCGTGCTCAATCCAAGCGGTATTATGTAGCAAATGCACCAATGCGTAGGCGTATATCACGCCTCTCGAGGGTGAGTATCATCATCTGCGGTGCCATCGGAATCCTCGGGTCCGCGAGCCCGGAGAAGGCTAGCGACGTGCATGGCTTTCGTCAGTTCAGTGAACTCGCTGCGGTCCCAATCCTTGGTAAGATCGGCGAACCGGTCCTCAATGCCATCGATGCGCTCAAAAACGTCGGCGTAGGACACCTTCGCTATGACAATGATGCCGGCCCATTCGTGCACAGTTGGGTGCAGGAAATAGCAATTGGCCAGTTCAGTCGAGCTCTGAGCCGGAATGTGATGGTCATGTTCAGGGAGGACGCGATGCGCCACCCCGTCCCCATCAACGATCTTAAGCATGACCTGAGCTGCCAAAGCGGGCGATTGGCCGCTATTCTGCACGATGGTTCGAAAAACGACCCCACCGTCAGTCCATCGCGCTCCCAAGGAACTGATCGACAGATAGGCCTTGGTCTGCGCTTCGCCGATGCGCCGCGCCTCTTCTATGGCTTGTTCGGCCGCGCTTGCCCCGCGCCTCGTCTCGATAGCGGCGTCCCGAGCGAACTTGGCGGCGGCGAAGGCGGCGGCAAGGGTAAGCCCGCCTATCAAGGTGCCGATAATGGCGAGGTAGAAAGTGCGCTCCGTCCACAGGGCGCTGTCAGCCGCAGCATCCGCAGCCTTCCATTGAGCGCAAAGATCGGAGCCACGGTTGTTTTCACCGGGCTTGCATGGCTGCTCCAGTGGCGAGGGATCGTTTTGTTTCTCCAGCGCCGTCGCAGCGCGGTTCACTGCATCGGATACGTCATGGCTAGCTTGCTGGTGTTCGGTCTCGGCTTTGTGCCCTGGTGGTGAAGCCGCAAGGATCAGCCATCCGACAGCCGCAATGAGGACGCTCCGATAGCCTCTAGGCATTGGATCAGAAACACCGCTGTGAATTTGCCCCGCGCCAGCTTGTTCCTGATATTCGGCTCAGAGTCCACGACTCCGACAGCCTTCAGTTTATCGACCAGCTGCGCATAGGTGACGTTCCGGCGCTTCAGCTCCGCCTTCAGCAGGCCCTTCACCTTGGCTTCCCATTCCGTATCGGCCACGTTTGCACTCCGTTCGTCGCAAATGCCATCATATCAGATGCATTCGTACTTGCGCAAGATGGCGTGATGCCACTATATCCGATGCATAAGCACTGGATACGATGGCAATGCAACACTTCCTCCTCTCTTCGCAAGCCCGCACCCTGAGCCTCAAGGGCGTGTTCCGCATGACGGACGATCAGGCCTATCAGATCTTTTGCGAGCTGCGCTGGCCCGAAACGGATGGCGAGGCGGTTTGCCCGCGCTGTGGCTGCTGCGAAACCTACAGCATCACGTCCCGGCGTCGCTTCAAGTGCGTCGGTTGCCACCACCAGTTCAGCGTCACATCGGGCACGATCTTCGCGAGCCGGAAGCTTTCGTTCGTCGATCTGCTGGCGGCTATCGCGATCTTCGTGAACGGCGCGAAGGGCGTTGCCGCGCTCCAGCTCTCCCGCGACCTGGACGTGCAATACAAGACGGCGTTCGTTCTCACGCACAAGCTGCGCGAGGCCATGCAGGCTGAGAACGCGAAGGCGGTTCTGGACGGCGTTGTCGAGGTCGATGGTGCCTATTTCGGCGGCTATGTGAAGCCGGCGAACTACAAGGAAGCGCGCCGCGATCGTCGCCTTCTGGCGAACCGTTCAGGCAAGCGTCAGTCGGTCGTCGTCGCTCGCGAGCGTGGTGGTGATATCGTGACCGTCACCGCCAAGAGCGAGGCGAAGGGCTCAAACATGATCCTCGCCCACATCGACGGCCGCGCGACCGTTCATGCCGATGAAGCGTCGCATTGGGATGATCTGCACGCGGCCTTTGAAACGCGCCGGATCAACCACAGCGTCTGCTATTCGGACGGTGCCGCCTGCACGAACATGGCGGAGAGCTATTTCAGCCGTCTCCGCCGCGCCGAGATCGGCACGCACCACCACATCGCGGGGCCGTATCTGAACGCCTATGCGAGCGAAATGGGCTGGCGCGAAGAACACCGCCGCGTGCCGAATGGTATGCAGGCTACTCTGGTCGGTGCAGCAGCGATGGACGCGCCAGTGTCGCGCAAATGGGCGGGATACTGGCAGCGCGCCGCCTAAGAAGCTAAGCCGCTGAAATAGGTAGGGGGGCCAACCCGAAGGTTAGTCCCCCCTTTCCGCCGAGCAAGCCCGACGGGTAGATACTGTAGGGCCTATATAGGAAGGGGTTGACAAAGTGTCAACAGACGAACCGCCTAAAAAGGTGTGCGTCTACATCGACGGATTCAATCTCTATCATGCCGTCGCGGAGATGAACGATCCACGCCTCAAGTGGCTCAACTTCCGATCCCTCGCCGAATCGTTCCTCAAGCCCAAAGAAATACTAGAGGACGTTTATTTCTTCACAGCAGTATTAACTTGGGATCGAGAGAAACAGAAAAGACACCGGAACTTTATGGCGGCTCAGGAAGCGGTCGGGGTGACCATTGTCGAGTCAAACTTTCGCAAGACGCCTAAGTTTTGCCACGTGATGAACCAGCACTGTAAAAGATTCGAAGAGAAGCAAACTGATGTTGCAATCGCGACGACTCTAATGGCGGACGCCATTCGCCGCCGCGTGAATCGTGCGATTCTTGTCACCGCAGACAGCGACCAAGTTCCGTTAGTAAAGTGGCTTCACCAACTCTTTCCAGAAATTCACGTGACTCTATCTGCCCCGCCTGGACGCGGCCAGATGGCACGAGAGCTTGGAAATGTTGTGGACGATAGAGTCCCACTCAAGCCAGGAAGACTCTATGCGCACCAACTTCCCCGGACTGTTCTTAAGAACGGCGCCACGGTCGCCAGAATGCCGGCGCTTTATCAGCAGCAGATTGACGGCGGGGCTTAACCCGTCACCACCCGCGCTTCCTCATGCGTGACGCGCCCCTTCTGAACTAACCACCAACGCTGCATCGCCCCTGGCTTCCCGCTCGGCGCGTCCCGTTCGTTCGCGACGAAGCCCTTTGACCGCAGCTTGCGGAGCGAGTTGCCGACGCGGTGCGTGATCTTCGTGAGCAGGATCGCGTCAGCCACGTTCAGCCGCCGCGCGTCCATAACCGCAACCGCCAGCTCCCGCGTGTTCAGCGGCTTCCCGGCCTTGCGCATGTAGTCGATCAGGAAGCGCGCCAACTCGCCCCGGAACGCGACGTGCGGCGGCGGGACGCGGCGCACCGGTAGCGCCTCAAAGTCTATGTCTGGCTTGAAGATGCGGATGGCCTGGTCGAGCACGTCGAGGCTGGACATCATATCCGACAGCCGATCCCGAGCGCCGTTGATGTCCGCGACCAGCTCCGCGCGCTTGCGAATGAGGCCGGATAGGGTGAGCGTATAGCCTGAGTCCTGCATACGCATGTTTTAGCCATCGCGCACGATTACATCTATCATCCGCGTGGTGCATTTGCTACATAATACCGAATCCAAGGCCCGGGCCGACGACCAAGGCGGACAATCTGAACGCGATGTGGCGCGCGCTGCTGGCGGATGGCACCCCGGTCGCGGCGATCGCGCTGCACGATGCGGAGGACGTCGTGCATCCCGCCGAGATCGGCATCTTCGCCGCGCTGTGCGGGCGGTTTGACCTGGTGCAGCTGCCCGTGCTGCCGCTGATCGAGCGGGAGCGCGGCTGGTGGGCGCGCGCCGTCTCCAGCACCTATGCCGACGAATTCGCGGAGAGCCATGGCAAGCAGCTGACCGTCCGTGAGGCGATCGGCGCCGGCGTACCGTCGGCGGGGGTCGGGTGCGCTTTCTCGCGTGCCGTGCTGGAGCGGGTCGCCGCGCGCCACGGCACACCGTTCGACGCGGGCAGCGTCACCGAGGATTACGAGCTCGGGCTTCGGATCCGCGAGCTGGGCGGGCGCGGCGTTTTCGTGCGGCTGCCCGGCCGGGCCGGCGGCGCGGCGGTGGCGGTGCGCGCCCATTTTCCGGACACGATCGCCGCTGCCGTCCGACAGAAGGCACGCTGGCAAGCCGGAATCGCGCTCTCCGGCTGGACTCGGCTCGGCTGGCGCGGAAGCTGGACCGAGCATTGGATGCGCTTTCGCGATCGCCGGGCGATTCTCGCCGCGCTGGTGCTGCTCTGCGCTTATCTGTCGGGCGCGAGTTGGACAGTGCTGAGCTGGACCGGCGCCGCGCCGGCCTTCAATGCCGTCGAAGCCGGCCTGTTCGCGGTCTGCGCGGCATTGATGCTCTGGCGGCTGCTGGTTCGGGCCGCCTTCGTCACGCATGCCTATGGCTGGGTCGAGGGGCTGCGTTCGATCCCGCGCGTGCTGCTCGGCAACTTCATCGCGATGGCCTCGGCGCGGCGCGCGCTCCAGTCCTATCTGCGGCTGGCGCGCGGTGCGCCGCTGGTCTGGGACAAGACGGAGCACAGCTTTCCGAAGGCGATTCCGGCGGAATGAGGGTCGGGCCGGTCGCGTTCCTGTTCATCGTTGCCGCCGGCTGGGCGGGCCTGAGGGCGGTGATGCTGTGGCCGGAAAGCGATTATGTACAGGCATCGCCGCGCCGCATCGCGTGGCAGCCTGCCCTTACCGCGCCTTCGCCGGCCGGCGGGTCGGCGAGAGCCATGGCGGGAGCCGTGTCCCTTCCGATCGCTGTCGCCCGAACCGACCGGCCCACTCGTTCAACTTCCGGAACCCCCGCGGACCCGACGGCGCCATTGCCGGACAGGAGCGAGGCGGCGACGGCCTCGGCGGCCGTACCGCGCCGCTTCATCGCCCCGAGCTTTCCGCCCGGGCCCACGGCCGCGCGTGACCGGGAACGTCTCGGCCTGACGGTATGGACGATCGTGCGCGGGGAGGCGGGACCGGGCCTCGCCTCGGCGGGTCAGCTCGGCGGCAGCCAGGCAGGCGTCCGGGCCCGCTATGACCTTGGATCCGGCTTCGCGGCCGCAGTGCGACTGTCGGGTCCGCTTCGCTCGCGGCTCGGCAATGAAGCGGCGGTCGCGCTCGATTGGCGGCCGGCGCGCCGGATTCCGGTGACCGTCTCGATCGAGCGCCGAGCCGGGCTCGATGGCGGCGGGCGCGACGCCTTTGCCGCCGGAGTTTTCGGCGGCGGCGCGGTAGCGCTGCCCCTCCAGGTTCGCCTGGACGGCTATGCCCAGGCCGGACTGGTCGGCACGAAGCGGCGCGACGCCTATGTCGACGCCGCATTCCGCGCCGAGCGGACGCTCGCCGGGTCGGCACGGTTCCGGCTGGCTGCCGGCGCGGGAGCCTGGGGCGGCGCACAGCCGGGCGTTTCGCGGCTCGACCTGGGCCCGCAGCTCGTCGCGCACGCCCCGGTGCGAAACGGCAGCCTGCGCCTTGCCGCGGAATGGCGCTTCAGGGTCGCCGGCCGGGCGCAGCCGGGCTCGGGCCCGGCGCTTTCGATCGGCGCCGACTTCTGAACGCGCTTTCGCTTCGTCCTTTCGCCCGATAGGACCGTCGCGGCCGATAACGGGAAGCGCATGGACCTTTACCTGCCGATCGCGAACCTGTCCGTGAATGCGCTCGTGATCGTTGCGCTGGGTCTTGGCGTGGGCGTGCTTTCCGGCCTGTTCGGCGTCGGCGGCGGGTTCCTGACCACGCCCCTGCTGATCTTTTACGGCATCCCTCCGACCGTCGCGGCCGCTTCGGCCGCAAGCCAGGTGACGGGCGCAAGCGTTTCCGGCGTGTTCGCGCATTTCCGCCGCGGCGGTGTCGACGTGCAGATGGGGTGGGTGTTGGTGGGGGGCGGCATGATCGGCTCGCTGCTCGGCGCGTTCCTGTTCCGGCTGCTGCAGACCACCGGCCAGATCGATACCGTCATCAACCTGCTCTATGTCCTGCTGCTGGGCGGGATCGGCGGGCTGATGATGCGCGATGCGATCCGCACCCTGCGCCACACGCGGCGCGAAGGCGGCGCGCCGGCGGCAAAGCGCCGCCATCACCCGATGATCGCCGCCCTTCCCCTGCGCTGGCGCTTCTACGCATCGGGGCTCTACATCTCGCCGCTCGCGCCGCTGCTGCTGGGGATCGGGACGGGCGTGCTGACGGTGCTGCTGGGCGTCGGCGGCGGCTTCATCATGGTCCCGGCGATGATCTACCTGCTCGGCATGGGCACGCGCGTCGTGGTCGGCACCTCGCTGTTCCAGATCCTGTTCGTGACTGCGGCGACGACTCTGATCCATTCGATCACCACGCACGCCGTCGATATCGTACTGGCGGCGCTGTTGCTGGTCGGCTCGGTGATCGGCGCCCAATTGGGTGCGATCCTCGCCCAGCGCGTGAAGCCCGATTTCCTGCGCGTGCTGCTGGCCGCGCTGGTGCTGGTGGTAGCGATCCGCATGGCGATCGGCCTGGGCTGGCGGCCGGACGAAATCTACACGGTGCAGGCCTCGTGAGGCGCGCGGCCGCTCTCCTCGCACTGCTGGCGCCGGTACTGATCGGCGCGACCAAGCCGCTGCTGGTGCCCGACGTGTCGCAGCGCAGCATCCAGATCGTCTATAGCTTCACCGGGGCCGAGCTGTTGCTGTTCGGCGCGATCGTCTATCCCGGCGGGCGCGCGCCCGACCGCCCGGCCGATATCGCCGTCGTCGTCAAGGGCCCGGTCGAGCCAATTCGAGTGCGCGAGAAGCAGAAGGTCGCCGGCATCTGGGTGAATGCGGACAGCGCCAGCTTCCGTTCGGCGCCGGCCTTCTACGCCGTCGCGACCTCCCGCCCGCTCGGCCAGCTTGTCGACGAACGCACCGCCGCCATTTACGAGCTCGGCATCCGCAACCTCCAGCTGTCGCCGGCCGATGCCGACACGCCGGACAAGGCGAACCGCTTCGAGAACGGCCTGGTCGACCTTCGCCAGCGCCGCGACCTGTATGTCGAGCAGCCGGGCGCTGTGCGCATCACCGATGGCGTGCTCTACCGCGCTCGCATCCGCATCCCGGCGCGCGTGCCGGTCGGGACATATACGGCGGAGACGTTCCTGATCCAGGACGGGCGCGTGATCGCTGCCGCCGTCCGCGACATCAACATCCAGAAATCCGGGTTCGAGGAATATATCGCCCGCGCCGCCGCCGAGCACGGCTTTATCTACGGCGTGCTGGCCGTCGCCTTGTCGGTCGGGCTCGGCTGGGCTGCGGGCGCATTGTTCCGCCGGTTCTGACTTTCTTTACCGGCAAGGCCGTACATCCCGCCGGCATTCTTGCCCGAGGATTGTTCATGGACCTGACGCCCAGCCCCGCCCCATTCCAGGATGACGGCCGCGCCGACTCCACAGGTCACGCCATTGCAGCAAGCGCCCCGATCGGAACGGTGTTCGAGATCGCCGGATCCAATTCGCAGATCCTGCTCGACAAGGCGGTTATCGACCGGCTCTCGCAACACGCGGATCCGAGCGTTGCTGCGGCCGGCCAGGTCGGCGGCCAGGTCAAGATCCGGGTTGGCGCCGTGTGGCTGGTGGCCAGCGTGCGCGCGCTGCGGCTCGATCCAACCGGCGGCACGATCATGGCCCAGATCGACTTTCTCGGCGAAGGCGACGAGGAAAGGCTGACCGGGCGGTTGTACAAGTTCCGGCGCGGCGTGACCCGCTACCCCGTCCCGGGAGCGGAAGTGCACCCGGTCAGCAGCCTGGACATGAAGGAGATGTATGCAGCGGCGGACCGTCCGCACATCGAGGTCGGAACGGTCTTTCCGACCCGCGACGTCCGCGGCGCCCTGTTCGTCGACGCGCTGCTGGGCAAGCATTTCGCGCTGCTCGGCTCCACCGGCACCGGCAAGTCCACCTCGGCGGCGCTGATCCTGCACCGTATCTGCGAGATGGCGCCCGAAGGCCATGTCCTGATGATCGACCCGCACGGCGAATATTCGGTCGCGTTCGAGAGCAACGGCGCGATCTATGACGTCAGCAACCTGGCGATGCCGTACTGGCTGATGAACTTCGAGGAACATTGCGAGGTGTTCCTCACCTCGTCGGGTTCCAACCGGCAGCTCGACGCGGACATCCTCGCCAAGTGCCTGCTTGCGGCCAAGGCAAAGAACCGTGCGGCCGAAGGCATCGCCAAGCTGACCGTCGATTCGCCGATTCCCTATCTGCTGAGCGACCTCACCAACCTGATCCAGCTGGAGATGGGCAAGCTCGACAAGGCGGGGGACAGCACGCCCTATCTGCGCCTCAAGACCAAGATCGACGAGATCAAGGCCGATCCGCGCTACGGGTTCATGTTCTCCGGCATGCTGGTCGCCGACACCATGGCCGAATTCATCGCCCGCGTGTTCCGGCTGCCGGGCAACGGCAAGCCGATCTCGATCATCGACGTGTCGGGCGTGCCGTCGGAAATCACGTCGGTCGTGGTCTCGGTGCTGAGCCGGATGGTGTTCGACCATGCGATCTGGTCGCGCGGCGAGCAGCAGCGGCCGGTGCTGCTGGTGTGCGAGGAAGCGCATCGCTACGTGCCGAACGAGCGGAATGCCGACGGGTCGTCGGTGGGCCGCATCCTGAGCCGCATCGCCAAGGAAGGCCGCAAGTACGGCGTGTCGCTGGGGCTGATCACGCAGCGTCCGTCGGACCTGGCGGAGGGCGTCCTGTCGCAGTGCGGCACGATCATCGCGATGCGCCTCAACAACGAACGCGACCAGGCGTTCGTGAAGGCGGCGATGCCGGAAGGCTCGCGCGGCTTCCTCGATGCGATCCCGGCGCTCCGCAACCGCGAGGCGATCGTCTGCGGCGAAGGCGTAGCGATCCCGATCCGCGTCGCGCTCGACACGCTGGAGGAGCACAAGCGGCCCGCGTCCGGCGACCCGCTCTTCTCCGAGCTGTGGAAGCGCACCGGCGGAGAGGAAGACAGCCTGGCGCGGACGATCAAGCGCTGGCGCAGCCAGGGGCGCTGATCGGCGGCACCCTTTCGCGCGACGTGCGTTGCACAGGCGTTACGACCATTCGGATGCCTGCAGATGGACAGAATCTTCACGCATATCGCGACGCGCATCGCCAACGCATCGGGGCAGCCGATCACGTTCATCGTCGCGTTGCTGCTGATCGTGATCTGGGCAGCGACCGGGCCGGCATTCCATTATTCCGACACGTGGCAGCTGATCGTCAACACGTCGACGACGATCGTCACCTTCCTGATGGTGTTCCTGATCCAGAATAGCCAGAACCGCGATGCATCGGCGATGCAGGCGAAGCTCGACGAGCTGATCCGTTCGGTCGACAAGGCGCGCGAGCAATTCATCGGCATCGAGCATCTGACCGACCTGGAAATCTGCGAGATTCGCGACGCGCTGGAAAAGGAAGTCGCCGAAGCCGAGGACAAGCAGCGGACCGCGGACGACACGGTGGACCGGCTGCTGAAACGCCATTACCGCATCCGGCGCAGGGAGATGAGGAAGGCCAATGCCGGTTGACGCCACCGCCGCCTATGACCCGGACAATATCTTCGCGCGCATCCTCCGCGGCGAAATCCCCTGCCGGAAAGTCTATGAGGACGAGCACGCGCTCGCCTTTCACGACATCAATCCGCAGGCGCCGCACCACATTCTGGTGATCCCCAAGGGAGCCTATGTCTCATGGGACGACTTCTCCGCGCGCGCGGGCGATGCGGAGATCGCCGGCTTCGTGCGCGCGGTCGGCCATGTCGCGCGCGAGGCGGGGCTGGTCGCGCCCGGCTACCGGCTGCTGGCCAATTCCGGCCCGGACAGCCACCAGGAAGTGCCGCACCTGCACGTCCACATCTTCGGCGGACGCCCGCTTGGGCCGATGCTCGCGCGCTGAACGGCCTTCAGCGCGGATAAATCTTGCGCGTGCTTAAATAGCCTCTAGGTTCCGCCGCCACAAACGCGCGCTTGTTCGGCGCGCGACTAGGGGATCGTAAGGCATGCTATTCGGGCGCACCAAGCCACTCGACGCCATTCTTGCCACTGCCGAGAAGAAGGGTCTGCACCGCACGCTGGGCGCGTTCCAGCTAACCCTGCTCGGCATCGGCGCCGTCATCGGGACCGGCATCTTCGTCTTGACCGCCGAAGCCGCGCAAAAGGCCGGGCCGGCAATGATGATCAGCTTCGTGATCGCGGGCGCGGTCTGTGCCGTCGCCGCGCTCTGCTACTCGGAGCTCGCCTCGATGGTGCCGGTCGCGGGCTCCGCCTACACCTACACCTATGCGGTGATGGGCGAGCTGCTCGCCTGGATGGTCGGCTGGGCGCTGATCCTCGAATATGCGGTGGGCGCCAGCGCCGTCGCCGTCGGCTGGTCCGGCTATTTCGTCGGTCTCATGAAGAGCTGGGGGGTCGAGGTCCCGCTGGCACTCGCGGCGGGTCCGGACAGCGGCGGCATCATCAACCTCCCCGCGGTCGTGATCTCGCTGCTGATCACCGGCCTGCTGATCCTTGGCACCCAGGAGAGCGCGCGCTTCACCGCCCTGCTTGTGCTGGTGAAGGTGGTCGCACTGACGGTCTTCGTTGTCCTGACGCTACCGGTGCTGAACGGCGCGCATTTCGAGCCCTTCATCCCGAACGGCTGGGGCACCTACGGCGTGGTCGGCGCGGCTGCGTCGATCTTCTTCGCTTATGTCGGCTTCGACGCAGTCTCGACCGCAGCCGAGGAGACGGTCAATCCGCAGCGCAACGTGCCGATCGGCCTGATCGGATCGCTGCTGTTCTGCACCGTCTTCTATCTGCTCGTCGCGGCCGGCGCGATCGGCTCGCCGCTCGGCGCGCAGCCGCTGCGCGACGCTGCCGGGGCCGTGCTCGCGCCGGGAACCAGCGAACTGACGGCAAAGTGCCAGTCGGTGATCGCCTCGGGCATGGCCGAGCCGCTCGTCTGCTCGAAGGAAGCGCTTGCCCACGTATTGCGCTCGATCGGCTATGAACGGATGGGCGACCTGATGGGCATTGCCGCGTTCATCGCCCTGCCCTCGGTCGTGCTGATGATGATGTTCGGCCAGACGCGCATCTTCTTCGTGATGGCCCGCGACGGACTGCTGCCGGCCAAGCTCGCCAGCGTCCATCCGAGGTTCAAGACGCCGCACGTCGTGACTGCCTTCACCGGTATCGTCGTCACCCTGGCGGCGGCGTTCCTGCCGGTGGGCAAGCTTGCCGACTATTCGAACTCGGGCACGCTGTTCGCGTTTGCGATGGTGGCGCTGGCGGTGCTGGTGCTGCGCCGCAAGGATCCCGCGCGTCACCGTCCGTTCCGGACGCCGGCCGTGAACATCATCGCGCCGCTGGCGATCATCGGCTGCATCGGGCTCTACCTGAACCTGCCGATGCTGGCCAAGATGGTGCTGATCGTGTGGGGCGCCGTCGGCCTGCTGATCTACTTCGCCTACAGCCGCAGCCGCAGCCATGTAGGCCGCGGCATCGTCGAGGTGGATACCGATCCGAACCTGCAGCCCGAACTGGCGGAAAAGCCGGCCGAGTGATCTCTCGGGAAACACCCGTTCGCTTCGAGCGAAGTCGAGAAACGTATCTCGACTTCGCTCGATACGATCGGACTTGCTGGTCTAGAGCGTTTTCGAGGTGATTTGAATCGCGGGGGATTCACACGGGCGTGTTTTTCTGATTCAGCATGACTGCTGGGCAGGAG
>NZ_WQMS01000012.1 GCF_009753715.1 Sphingomonas horti
CAACAGGCCGGACACAAGACTGCACCCGACTAGCCGCCGACATCAAATCGCCACTTGCAACGCGGGAGCCATCCACACAGGACCTTCGCCGAAGCGGCCGTTGAACGGCAGCTCGCGACCCACAGCTGACATCTCCGAGGCGACCCAGAGACAACGGCGTGCTATGCACACGGGTTGAAGGGGGGCCAAATGGACCGCCAGATGGAGACGAGGCACCTTGCCGTCGCTGATCGAAACATCGCGGAAGGCGAGGCTCGGGTTGAACGGCAGCTTGAGTTGATTGAACGCCTGAAGATGCGAGGGGCGGACACGGCCACGGCGGAGGCTTTGCTCGACCTGCTTCGTCAGACGCTCATGGGGTGGAACCGCGAACGGGACCTTATCATCGCCACCCTCAATGCCTAGCGCACGCCGAGCCGCTGTCGTCCGAACTCCACCCGAACCTGTCATTCCCGCGCGTTTACGACACTTCCGGCTTGGCGGACTGACTCGCGCCCGTCTCTGCCGAAATGGCCACTGCTGTAAGGGGCCACTCCCCCAGATAGACCGCGTTTACGTGGTTGAGGCGCGAGCCAAGTCGGGTCCGGTCAATCCTGCCGCTCGCCCCTTGCGCGATTGCGCTTCATGATACCGCGAACGGTATCGGCTCGGGCATCACTGATTTCCTCGTCGTTGCTCTGCCCCTCTGGGCTTCTCGTGCGCACGGGACGTGGTCTCGGGCTATGTACTCTCGGTTTTGCAGACATTAAAATGCACTCCCAATGACCCGCCTCGTGAGAGGTTATGCTCCGCCTGCCAGATCGCAAGAGGGGTTAATCTGGGTTCCTCCGGCCCAGCTGCCGAAAAGATGCTGCGATACGTCCGGCGCGTGATACTGTGTTCCATCGATTGCGGTCGTGGCGCCCTACTCGTGAGAAGCGGCGATTTGGCCCCATGAAGGGAGACCAACCATGCTGCATCTTTCGACCCCACGATTTCCACTCGGCTGTGGATCGGCGGCGGTCTTGTTTTTCTGATAGCTGCCGGGCTCATGCTCTGGTCCTGCATCTCAGTCCACCGCTATGGACGCAGACGAGGCACCTTATACGGCTACAGGCGTTAGATTGCAGCTTCGCTGTCTCGGCGGCTGCCGTTCGATGATGTCTTGACCGAAAGAATTGCTGCCGGATTGCTGTTGCCCTTTGGCGAGTTCTCCAAAGCACTTGGAGGAACCGGGCACATATGGGGTCTGGACGTTCGTCACGGGAAGTACACAGCTCTGCCGCGAGTGTTCGATGATCCCCCATCAGCCGCGTCATGGCAATGAAAACTCCAACGGCGGCATCGGCCGGTGCCGCCTTGATCACATGGCCCCGCTCTCGAGACAGAGGGCGCTCGCTCGATTTTGGAGAGGTACGGAGGACGATATGGCAGACTGGGTGAAATGCACACCGCTCGGGCAAACAGAGCGGTCGATCTACATCAATGTCGAGCGCATCGTTGCGGTTGCAGGCGGCGAGAAGGGAAGCACTGTCATCTATGGCGCCCAGAACGGCACCGAGAGGGGCGAGATCGCCGTGACTGAGCCTCCAGAGTCGATCCTCGGCGGAAGCAGAATTCGGCATTCCTAGGTGCCAAGCGCGCACCCGATGTCAACGCGGCGCCGCGATAAAGATGCAGGAGCCGTCGCCACGGGATGGTGGTCGATGCCCAACGAGGCGTGCAATAGGGCGTATGAAGTTTGGGCCTTAGCGATGGTGCTGATCAGAGTGCGCTGGTGGGCCTGCCACCATGGATCAGCCGAGAGGAGCGACAGCCGCCCATGCTTGTATTCGGTCGCACTTGTCTCCGAGCGGTGCCCATGCGTGCTGCATAACGGGCGTCACCGCGGATACGCGCCGGCGAGCCGACACTTATAACCGCGCCATTTATTTGCGGGGGTAAAGTCGAGAGACGCGCGGATCCGCCGGTCATCGACGTTTACAAAGTTTATTTCGGGGCTGACCTGTCGCAATATTTCTCAAATCGTCGCAAGTTTATTTTCCGCCATGTGAACCGGAGTGACGCAGCCGTGTTCTGCTTTCTGAGCTAAGCTGAAGTGCATCCTGCATTTCGAGCAGAATATTCGCTCAGGGAGTGCTTCATGAAGAATTGGGTCTTCGCCGCGGCAGCGGCGGCCGGTCTGGCGGCGCCTGCCAGCGCAGCTGTTCTCACGCTGGAATCGATCACCAGCAATGGTGCGAACGACAACAGCTTCACATATCAGGGCACGCTAGGCGGCGACGAAGGTGTGCGCAGTGGTGACCGACTGATCATTTTCGATTTCGCCGGCTACATCGACGGATCCGTGTTCGCACCGAGCGGCGATGTCTTTGCGACCACCGAACTCACATCGAGCGCCTTCGTAACGCCCGGCTTCAACGATGATCCGACCGTTGCGAACCTCGTGTTCACCTACTTGGGCCCGGATTTCCGAAACACGGGCGGGCCTCTCACTCCGTTTGATTTCGATGGGCTGGGAGCTCGATCAACGCTCAGCGGCATCACGCAAGATGCGTTCTTCGCGCGTACGACCAAGAACAATCCTGACGGTGTCCCTGGAGGATCAAACACCTTTGTGTTTACGCTCGGCCAGGTCGGCGTGCCTGCCTCTGCGGTTCCTGAGCCGGCTACTTGGGCGCTGATGCTTGGCGGCTTTGGCCTGGTCGGCGCGGTCGCCCGCCGGCGCGAGCGGTTGGCGCACGCGATGTCCAACTAACCCTCTCTTAGCTGAGCCTTCCCCGCTGGGCTTGTGCCCAGCGGGGCCCTTTTTAAGGTTTACGCAATGCCGCCTATGATTTGCGGCGCGGCACCCCATATCACTCGTATCGCAGCACCCGCCACGAGCACCGCCGCGACTGAGAGATGCTTCGTGCTCCCGCTCAATCGAGGAGACGCGGCGTGGGTATCCATCAGTCGACTGCACCCATTAGTGACGGGCGATTTGCGACGACTTCGGCAGTATCGCCCAGCGGTTCCGAGGCGGATGCCCTCGAAGCCGCACTTGTCGACATGACCGCAACCTTCTGCAGCGATTTTGCGAATGGATTGGTGGGACAGCGGCACAACACATACGGACACCGCTCGCGCATTCTTCGTCAGATGTCAGGAAGGCTCACGGTAATGCGTGAGCGAGACCGCGTGGTCACGTCATGAACTCGCGCGAAGAGACGCCGGGCGAGGATCACGCGCTCCTCACGCATACCGCAGCCGCCGAAATGCATAGATACGGGATCACACGGGTGCCCGCCGACATCTTTCACTACCGCGAATATCCTTCCGCAAGCGGCGGCGATAGGAGCGATCGTGCGAGTGGTAAATCCGGTACGCGACGAAAGCCGCGACCAGCAGCGTCATGACCAGTATCAGGCTGTAGGCGATGATCAAACGAATTTCCATGGCCCGTCCTTTCGGCCGAGATCGGCGGTGTGGATCGCCACCGAGACGGTGACAT
The DNA here is from genome assembly GCF_009753715.1 of Sphingomonas horti. GTDB lineage: Bacteria > Pseudomonadota > Alphaproteobacteria > Sphingomonadales > Sphingomonadaceae > Sphingomonas_B > Sphingomonas_B horti. The sequence goes on from NZ_WQMS01000012.1 coordinate 3,473, forward strand.
CCGCTGTCATCCCTAGAAAAGCATCGGCGGTGCCGACGTACCGGCCATTGACGGGGCTCAGTTGGGCAATGTTCCGGCCAACGGCGACGGGCACCAGATGCGCTTCGCCCATACGTCCGTTTGTAGGATCAAACGCGATCCACCCCGCGCCGGGCAGATAGACTTCGGCCCAGGCGTGGGTGGCTCCGTGTTGGTTGCTTCGATCGGGGAGATCGATCGAGATCGGCGCGTCGAAAAGATAGCCGGACACCGCACGGGCCGCGAAGCCGAGGTGCCGAACCGCCTCGATAAACAGTGTGGCGAGATCGCGGCATGAGCCGGAGCCCAGATCGAGCGTCTCCTGTGGAGACTGCGTCCCCAATTCTTCACGCGTGACATAGGTTATGCCGTAGCCCGCGGCTGCATTCACATCTTTCAGCAGCGAAAGGGTGTCGGTGTCGGCGCCATGCACCAGCGCGGACGCCCAGGCCGCAAGCCGGCCGTCGGGGTCAGTATGCTCCGGGACGAGCAGCGCGCCCAGATCTTTGCGATCGTCGCGTGAATAGTCGAACGGGAAGCGGTGTGCGTACGGCGCGATCGCGAAGATGGGCCAGGCAGAGGCGGTCTGTTCGACCACCATCCGGTTGGTGATCACGAGCCGTTCCGCCGGGTGGAGGAAGGAAGCGGTCGCGATCAGGTTACCGAAGACATCCTGCGTCCACTCGAGCGCCGGCGTCGGCTCGCAGCCGATTTCGGCGCTGATCACCCGAAGGGCATGCGAGCCGCGCGGGCTGAGCATCATCCGGTGCGGAAGGATCTCGACCGGGATTCGGTATGCGTAGGTCGTCACATGGGAGATTTGCAGCCGCATTCCGTCGTCCTTTGGCTACCGACGGCGGCCTCGACCGACGTCGGCATGTCCACGGTCTGGATTCTCACTCAAGCTGCGGAGGTCAGCCAGCGGAGGCTCACCCACTGTGCGGTGTGCGTGCGCAAATTCTCGGCTGAGCAATTTGCGACCCTCTCGCAGCCCGGCGGCGAGGCCTTCCTTGGCCCATGCGGCTGCGGCCGCGTCGGCTATGATCCTGACGTGGTCGAGTGTGGCAGCGCGCGAGAGCGCCCGGTGATGCGCTTCCTGGGCGCGGCATAAGATCAGCGATGGCTGCATGGAACGGCCTTTCCAGAGGCGAGGAAGGGTAATCAGCCCTTCTTGAAGGGCTGAGTGGGCGGCGTGCCCTTCAATGAAGGATTGGACGCATTCTGCTTCGGAGGCGCCGGCCTCTTCGGCTTACGCGCCTCGCGGTTGCCGCGTTGTTGTCCCTTGGCCATGTAGTAATCCTTTTCGAAAGCGGCCCCTCGGGCTGCAGGTGGTCAGCGTCTGAAGAGCGACAGGACCGGGCGAGCCCCTGCTGCGCAATGCGGCCTGCCGAATTGGGCGTGCGCCAGCTTCTCCGCCTCGGTCGTCTGCATTTGAGCGACCGCGGCGATGCGCCGGGCAGGCCGAACGAAACGGGTGCTGGGAGTGGTTTGCACGAAAATGCTCCGCGTCAGAGCGGGAGCGTGAAGAACTCTCAGTCGCGGCCAAGCTCGAGACGGACGGCGCGATCAAAGGAATATGGAGACGCCAACCCCTCCACGCCACCCCACTGGCCAAATAATCCTGAATTGCTCCCCGGTTGGACTTCTTGTTCATGAGATTGTGCAGTGCAGCAACTTCCCCAACGCTGCGGTCGTTCTGCAGCTGTCAGGGCTTCCGCCGTGGCCAGGAGAACGCCGCATGCGAAGCTTGAATGACACTCTCACTCGCCTTTCTGCGCTCCGCAGCATGTCGCCGGGAGCAACAAGCATCGCGAGCCAAGACCGGTTGACGGGCCTGGCGGCGTTCGGCTCAAACCCGGGCGCGCTTCGGGCCCGCTTCTACGTGCCCGAACCACGCCGCGCGTCCGCACCCCTGGTCGTCGTGCTGCACGGCTGCACCCAGGATGCCGCCGGCTATGATCGTGGCTCGGGCTGGTCCCAGCTGGCCGATGAGCAGGGATTCGCGCTTCTGTATCCCGAGCAGCAACGCGCCAACAACGCCAACCTGTGCTTCAACTGGTTCAACTCAACCGATACGCAGCGCAATTCCGGCGAGGCGCTGTCCATCCGTCAAATGGTCTCCGCAATGGTTACCGCACACGGACTTGATCCGACCCGAGTTTACGTGACCTGCCTTTCTGCGGGCGGCGCGATGGCGTCGGTGATGCTCGCCACTTATCCAGATGTATTTGCCGGTGGCGCGATCATCGCGGGACTGCCTTATGGCACTGCCACATCGGTTCCCGAGGCGTTCGACCGAATGCAAGCGCATGGCGGACCACCGGCGGCAGCGCTCGGCGAGCTCGTCGCAGCGGCATCCAATCACCGCGGCCAGTGGCCAACGATATCGGTCTGGCATGGTGACAACGACTCGACCGTGAGCGCCGCTAATGCGGCCCTCATCGTTGAACAATGGCGCGCGCTCCATGGGGTTGCAGCCCAGCCAACCGCGATCGAGGACGTTGATGGGCACCCACGCCACATCTGGCACGATGGCAACGGGCGGGAAGTGATCGAGGAGTATCGCATTTTGGGCCTCGGCCACGGCACTCCACTCAGCACTTCCGGCAGCGCTGCCTGCGGCACTGTCGGGCCATACATGCTCGAGGCAGGGATATCTTCGACACGACAGATTGCTCGCTTCTGGGGCCTGATGCCAACACAGGGGAAAGCCCGGACAAAGCCCGCCGCCGCTGCCGAACTGCGAGCGCCTCCAGCGCCCGCGACGTCGGCTGTGCCTACGATCAAGCGCAGCAGAGTGCAGCCACTACGACAGCCGGTGACGGGCGACGTGGGACGGGTGATAGATGCCCTGCGCGCCGCTGGCCTGATGCGCTGACCGCAGCAGCGGAAGGAACTTCATTGGAGCTCTCGCACCCTCTCTACGTGCTGCTTCTGACAGGATTAGGTGCGCTGGTGCTGATGACGGCGTGGCTGCCGATGCTTCTGCGCAAGACACCGCTGTCGCTGCCGATCCTCTGCGTGGCCGCGGGAGCGGCCCTGTTCGCGTTGCCGCCGCTCAGGCCCTTCGCTGTCCATCCGCTGAAATTCCCGGTGATGGTGGAGCGGCTCAGCGAGCTTGTCGTCATCGTCTCGTTGATGGGCGCGGGGCTAAAGATCGACCGGATGATCGGGCTGCGCAGCTGGGCACTGACCTGGCGGCTGCTTGGTATCGCGATGCCGATCACCATGCTGATCGTTGCGTGCCTCGCATGGGGGCTGACGGGAGCGGGTGCGGCTGCAGCCCTGCTGATCGCTGCCGTGCTCGCGCCGACCGACCCGGTGCTCGCCAGCGACGTTCAGGTAAGTGGCCCCGGCAAAGGCACAGAGGACGAAGCGCGCTTTGCATTAACATCGGAGGCCGGGTTCAACGACGGCTTTGCCTTCCCGTTCGTCCATCTTGCGATCGCGCTCACAGCGGCGACGTTCGTCGCCGGCGATCTGCTGGAATGGTTCATACGAGACCTGCTGTGGAAGACGATCCTCGGCGCAGCCATGGGCTATGCCATAGGCCGGGGCCTCGGCTATCTCACCTTCCATCTCCCGATGCGCGCTAACCTCTCGCGCACCGGGGACGGCTTTGTCGCGCTGGCGGCGACGCTGCTCGCTTATGGCGTGGCCGAAATGCTAGGCGGCTTCGGTTTCCTGGCTGTCTTCGTGTCGGCGCTCGCGCTTCGCAACGCGAGCCGCGATCATGAGTATCACCAACGGCTTCATGGCTTCGCAGAAGAAGCGGAGCGGCTGTTGATGATGGTGCTGCTCGTCCTCTTCGGCGGCATGGTCGCCTTTGGTGGTCTGCTCGCGTCTTTGGACGGGCGGATGCTGCTGTTCGTGGCCGGCGTCCTGCTCGTTGCACGTCCGGCCGCCGGCGTCTTCAGCCTGCTAGGATCAAATTTGCCTTGGCGCGAGCAACTGGTGATATCCTTCTTCGGCATCCGCGGGATGGGCTCGATCTACTATCTCGCATTCGCGCTCAATCATGCCCCCTTTGCCGACCCTCGCCGGCTGTGGGCGATCGTCGGCGGCGTGGTGCTCGCCTCGATTCTCCTCCACGGCATCACCGTCACGCCGGCGCTAGCGTTGCTCGATCGCTGGCAGCGGCGCCGCGGCGAAATGTCCCCGTGATGCCTGCCATCTCCGGGTAGAAGTGTGATCGGGCTCTGCAGCTTACTCGCTGTCGATATATCAAAGCCCGAGCGGGCCACATTGGCCAGCAGGCCGGCCGCGTGCGCCCGCACTGCGCCCTTTGCGGCCTATCGGGCCGGCTCAGGGGAACGGCAGCATTGCGCCCAATTGCGACATTCGCCGCGGATTCAGATTGCTCCGAAGCTGACATTCACCGGTCGCGTTTCGAGAAATTGTTCGGCGTCCGCTCTCGCCTTGTGAATCATGATGTTGAGGTTTGCGGGTTTCGACCCTGCGTTCGCCCACTGCTCGGTCGCCTCGAAGGCCCGCAGAGCGGGCCGTGGAAGACGGCCAATCACTCACCTATAGCTCGCTGCTCATATCCATGCAGGAGGTCAGGGAGATCTCAACGGCCTCCAGTCAACGCGAAGGCCGTTCAGCTGGCGGGCGGAGCCGAGCGTTGGCTGCGGGCAAAGTCCCTCGATTCAACCAGACGTGGCTGCGTACAAGAGGGCCGCTCCGAAGCCAGTCGCACCCTTGGGGCAGGTCGCGCGGTCCTTGATCGCGAACTCAAGCCGGGTCATCTCGACATGTGCCCATGGCACCACACCGGCAGATCGCTTCAGCAGCCGTACGATGTATCCGCTATCGTTGCCATGAACCATATAGTCGGTCGCCTGCAGTAAGTCGGCCACATCAGATTGACGAAGATCTTCGTCGAGTTCCGGGTCCGCCGGCAAATGCCACAGCGGCTCTGATGCCCGGTTTCCAGCCTCGATCATCCGTTCGCGTAGCGGCAGGTCGTCGCAATAAAGGCCGCCGTAACGCAGCCCGAGACCGAAAAATCCCGATCCGCCGAGGGTCCCCAGGCTGATGATCGTGCTCGGCGAAAAGCGAGTTCGTGCGTACCAGATTGCGTCGGCAAGCACGACGCGTCCTTCTGCATCGGTGTTGACGATCTCGATCGTATCTCCGCGGGCCAGGCGGATGATGTCGCTCGGCCGGAACGAGGCGCCCGAAAGAGCATTCTCCGCGAGCGGGATCACCCCGACCGCGTTGACCGGCTCGTTGCTGCGGGCAAGCGCGAGCAGCGCTCCGGCGACCGCTGCGCCTCCCGCCATGTCGCCCTTCATCGGCGCCAGCATCGCATGGGGCTTGAGATCCAGCCCACCGGTGTCGAAGGTGATGCCCTTGCCGACCAGGCAGACCGGCGCCTCGTCATGGGCGCCGCCTCGCCAGCGCAAGATGAGAAGGCGGGGCGGGTGAACGCTGCCGCCCCCGACCGCCAGGATGCCCTCCATTCCCTCGCGCGCGAGATCCGTCTCGTCGAGCACCTCCAGCTCGATGCCGAGTCGCCGGAAGTCCTGAAGCGCGTCAACAAAGCCTTGCGGCGTCATGCTGTTAGGGGGCTCGTTGACCAGATCCCGTGCGAGGAACGTGCCTGCCGCGATCGGGCTCAGGCGGCCAAAGGCGTCACAGACCTCAGCGGGTCTTGCGACATGGATCTTGAGTTCTTCTAGTTGCGCCGGCTCGAGCGTGCGCGTCCCGGTCCGCCACTTGCGGAACCGGTAGGAGCCGAGCCTTGCGCCATAGGCGATGTCCGCCACCGCCGCGTCGGGCAGATCGCAATCGGCCCACCGCAAGTCCAGGTGGACGCCGCGCTCCCCGCGCGCAGCCGCCTCCCGGACGATCGCGCCGCCGATGCATTTGAGGGCGTCCCGGCCCGGCGTCCACCCGACGCGCTCGCCCAATCCGGCGATCAGCAGCCGCCGCCACGGCAGCCCCGCCGGTAACGGGGCGCTGATGCATTCGCCCGGCTTGCCCTCGAACCGGCCGCACGCCCGATCCGCGGCAATCGCTGCGCTGAGGATCGCCTGCAGCCGCGCGTCATCGGCGCAGGCGGATCCGGTCTGGTCTTCGCCGGCGAATACCCCGACGGCGAGGACGGGCCAACGCGGCAGTTCATCACCGCAGAAATCGATGTTCATCATGACGGACTCTTCGACACGTGAGGAAAGAAAAGGAGAGGGCCCGCCGGCGGTATATCCACGTCCTGAGCTTGCCCCTCGTTGGGAGTGCTGGACGTCCGGGCGGCAAGGCGCCGCTGGATGATCGCGTGCCGTCGCTGATCGATGGGGAAGCGCCATAGCGCCAGTGCCGCGGGCACGAGCAACAGTGGCGGGATGGCACCCGCAACCCAGCGCAAGGCGGCAAGACCACCGGCGTCATTGTGACCGGTCGCGGAGAAGCCGAGCAGATCTAGCAGGGGAAAGACCAGGCCGACGCCGATGGCCAGGCCGAATTTCTGCGCGACGTTCAGGACGGCGATGTACCCGCCTGCATTGTCGCCGCCGCTCCTGAGCGTACCATAATCCACCACGTCCGCCACGATAGCGGTCGGGAGAATCCAGAGTGCCGCGTTGGTGAAGCCGAATAGGAAAAAGACGATCGCCGCATCGGCGGCATGGCCGGGCCGGATGAGCATGGTGATGGCGATCGCGACCAGGGCCCCGCCGAGCAGTGATGCCGCGAGCACCCGGTGCTTGCCGAACCGGGTGGCCAACCGGACGATCATCGGCGCGAAGGCGATCGACACGCCATATTGCAGGAAAACGTAAGGAAGGAAGCCGCCCGGCGCCCTGATGTAGTTGGTGAACAGCATCACGAAGATGGAATCGAAGCCCGACCAGGCCATGCGGAAGAGCATGTAGATGGCGAGGAAGCGTGCGAAGGGCCGGTTCTTCAGGATGCCGGCGAACTCTGCCAGGCCTGAAACGGGTCGCTTTGCCGCCTGGTCCAGTTCATCCCGGCACCAAAGGGCGCCGCTCAGCGCCGAGAGTGGAATGAGCACCAGCAGCACGGTCGTAAACAGCAGCAGCACCTGCGCCAGTGCCGGCTCGCTGCCGCGGAAGACGAGAATGGGCAAGCCCACCGAGACGACCACGCCGAGCATGCTTCCCGCCTCGCGGACGCCCGCGATCCGCGTGCGCTCGCCATAGTCCTTGGACAACTCCACGCCCCAGGACAGGTACGGAATCTGGATCGCGCCCCAGGCCGAATAGATCAGGATCGTGACCAGCGCGATGTAGAGTGTTGACGCATGGGCGGGCGGCACGAAGCACAGGTAGATCGCCAGCATCAACACCGGCGCTGAAAACAGCACCCAGGACTTGCGCCGGCCCAGGCTCAATCTTGTCTTGTCCGAAAGATGCCCGAACAGCGGGTCGACGGCGGCATCCCAGATGCGGCCGCCAAACATGATCAACCCGATCGCGGACATGCTGATGCCGATTTCTTCGGCATAGAAAGATGGCAGATAGGTCCCGAGAGAGACGTTAAGAATGGCGAGGGGGACCGCAAGGCTCGAATAGGATAAAATCGTCCATTTCGACAGCGTAGTTGTTTGACGCATCCTGCATTCTGCCCACGCAACATCGCCCACCGAAGCGATATTTCGCTCGATATGAGAATGGCGATTCGAACGAACCTCTATGGATGTGCTAGCAGAGTGGTAGAGCAGTTCAATAGAAATCAATCAGATTTTGAATTGTCGTCTCTCGCCAGCAGCGCCATGCCGGAAGCCAGCCACGCGCTCCTGAACGCGGTGCGAAGGTCATGCTCATGCTCGCGCCACCCATTGGCGTGATCCCGATTGAGGCTGCGCAGGCTCGGCAGCACACAGGCGCAGATGAACTCTGCCCGCCATCGGGCCTGATCGTGCGGCAGGTGCGCCGCGGCCGCGGCGAGCGCAGTTCCGAAACGTTGCTGGTAATCGAGAAACGGCTGGGGCCAGTCGCTTATCTCGCCGCGATTGATCGCCTGGTTCGCCTGCAGTTCGAGGTCCAGCAGCAGATGTCCGAGGCCATCGGACTGGAAGAAGGAGTCGAGCAGCGGGTCGATCCAGGAGACCAGCAGCGCCTCGATTCTGGCTGCTGGCGCAACATCGTTCATCTGTGCGGACAAGCGCTCCAGCTCTGATTGCCGGCGTTCGAGGATCGGCAGGAAGCGGCGGTCAAGGATCGCACCATAGAGCTTCTCCATCGATCCAAAATGGTAGCTCACCGCCGCGATGTTCGTGCCGGCGCGCTGCGTCAGGAGACGGAGTGACGTGCCGCCGAACCCGGCCGTGCTGAACAGCTCCTCCGCGGCAGAGATGAGCCGCTCCATGGTTTCCGATCCGGCCCGGTTCTCGCGCCGATTCTGCTTGCTTGCCGCCATCACGCCGCCTTTTTCCAGCCGTTTACACAGCTTTTCAAAAATCGCTTGAACTCTAAAAGTGATTGAATAATGATCCGCACCGAAAGAGGCAAGAAGGGGCCGCCAGTGCGTGATCCGATCAGAATGGCGGTTCCCAAGCTCGTGCTGGCAATGGCTGCCATCGTTGCGACTGCTCCGCTTGCGGCGGCGCCCGCGGTCACCACCGTCTTCACTCATGTTGCAGTGGTCACGATGCAGGACGCAACGGCATTGAACAACCGCGTCGTCGAGGTGCGCGGTAACACCATTGCCGCGATCCGGCCGGCTCGCGGCTACAGGGCGCCGAAAGGCGCGCGGGTGATTGACGGCCGCGGCATGTTCCTAATGCCGGGATTGGCCGACATGCACACGCACGTCGCAGAATATCAGACGCAACCGGATTTCCTGGCTCACTATCTCGCCTACGGCGTCACCACAATCAGGACCCTGAGCGGCAATCCCGATCTTCTGCGCCTGCGCGACGTCATCGCCCATCGCGAGAGGCTTGCGCCGAGGCTCTGGGTCAGCGGGCCGATCATCACGGGACCGCAGGGCGCTGCTGGTGATGGCGGCCCGCAGAAGATCGTCGTCCGAACAGCGGAGGAGGCCCGCGCTGCGGTCGATAGGCAGATCGACGCCGGCTATGACCTCGTCAAACTCTACGACGGCCTGTCCCAGGAGGCATTCCTGGCCGCCGCGCGCGAGGCCAAAAGCCGAGGCTTCTATTCCATCGGCCATCTTCCCGACCAGATGCCCCTGGATATGGCGTTGGCCTCCGGCCTCGACGAAATTGCGCACGCCGACGAACTCGTGAGCTATCACTGGATCGGCTACGATCCCGCGCGCCAATACAGCTCTGACGGCATTGCCCCCCTTGGTATCGATCGGGGTACGATTCCCGCAACCGTCGCGCTTATCCGGGAGAACCGTGTCGCAGTCGTATCCAATCTCATCACCGACCAGACCGTCTATGAAGGCATCGCTGATACGACGGCTCTGCTGAGCGCGCCGCAATATCGTGAAGTGCCCCGGCCGCTGCTCGACCGCTGGCGGACGCAGGGCCGATTCGTCAAATGGCGCGGGCAGGGCCCGTATCGCCGGGATACGATCCAGCCGTTCCTCCAGCAGCTTGTCCTGCAGATGCAGCGGGCCGGCATCGTGCTGACGGTCGGTTCGGATCTGGGCGTCGAAGGCATGGTGCCGGGATTTCATCTTGTTCGGGACGTCCAACTGCTCGAAGAGGCGGGTCTGACCCCGTTCGAGGCACTTTCGGCGGCCACCCGCAATGCCGCGGCGGTCGCCGCCCGAATGGGAAAACCCGCCAATTGGGGCAGGGTCGCCATAGGTTATCGCGCAGATCTGGTGCTGCTCGGCGGGAACCCGCTCTCGAGCACGCGTAACCTCTGGCTCGTCAAAGGCGTGATGCTGGCCGGCGAGTGGATTCCTCCCGATCGGCTTGCGGAGTTGAAGCGGGCAGGTGTGCCCCGCTTCGGCGAGCGTCAGCTTTCGGCGAAGCGATAGGCAGCGGCTCGGCGCCGCCACCGGCTTTCAACAAGACAAGCAAACAGAACCACCGCCCTGAGGCAGGTGGATAGGAGTGGAACACATGGCCCTGAACACCTGCATCCGAACCCGAACGCGCTTCTGTGCAGCGATACTGCTGTCGGCTACGTCGTTGAGCGGCACTGCGCTGGCCCAAGCTGCCGCCGAGCCTAGCGCGCTCGAGTCGGCGCCGACTCTTGCCGAAGACGGTCAGACCGGGGTGACCGAAGACATCATTGTGACCGCGACCCGTCGCGCGACGCGTCTGCAGGAAACGCCTATTTCGGTATCGGCCGTCACTGGCGAGGAGCTTGAGCGCAACAACATCCGGCAATTCGCCGATCTGGAAAGCATGCTGCCCAACGTCCGCGTGCCCGACGGTCTCAACGGCGGCGGTAACAGCATCACCATTCGTGGCATCACCGCCCAGGCTCGTGAGGGGACCGGCATCGAGCAGCCGGCCGGCGCTTATCTCGACCAGGTCTATTACGGGCCGCGCGGATTCCTCGATCGCGTGATCTTCGACATCGACCGGATCGAGGTTCTGCGCGGTCCGCAAGGCACGTTGTGGGGGCGCAACGCTGCTTCCGGCGCGATCAGCTACACGACGCGCCGTCCGACGGCTTCGCTGGACGGCTATGTGCGCGCCACGTTGGGGAACTTCGACCTTCGCAACGTCGAGGGGGCGATCTCGGGTCCGATTGTCGACGATCTGCTGAAGGTCCGCTTGTCAGGCGTTCATTTCGAGCGTGACGGCTACACCCGCGACGTGAACGGCGGCAGCTTCGGCACCGAGAACCAGGATGCGGTACGGGCCCAGTTTGCCCTCACTCCCGCAGAGGGATTCGATCTGGTCGTGATCGGCCAATATCTCTGGTCGAAGCGTCGTCCCGATGCGCCCCTCTGGTACGGTTTGCCTGGCTTTGCTGGTCCGCCGGAACTGGCCGTGGGGCAGGATTTCCGGCACCGGCGCGCGGCAACCGACGGGCCAGGCATCGTTGATGAAACGCTGCGCTCGGTGACAGCCATCGTGACCTATGCGCTGGGCAAGGCGACGCTGACATCGGTCACCGGCTATTTCGTCGGAGATCTGTTCTCGCTCAACGACGACGAAGGTTCCGCCCTGGATCTCGCGGTGATCGGCGCGGGCAGTCCAGGGCGGCCCGATCGAACCAAACGCTTCACGCAGGAACTCCGCCTTGCAACGCCGCGGCTCGGCGGTGTCGTCGAGGCGACTCTCGGGGGCTATTACTACCTTGAGACGACCCGAGGCACCGGCAGCAGCCGCACCGGCCGCTATGTCTTCGACCTGCTCGCAGACCTGGGCGTTCCCGCGCAGGACATCGACCCCGGCGCGCCCACGGGCACGGTTGCGATCACTGCTCTGTCGGCCTCGCGATCGAAGACGCGATCCTATGCGGCCTTTGGACAGGCGAACGCGTATGTGCGCGACGATCTGTGGCTGACAGCTGGTATGCGGCTCAACTACGAGAAGAAGAATTTCTCGGCCGGCGACGGTGTGGCCTATTATGGCGCCGGCGACACACTGCTGCGGCTGGTCCCGGTTGGCGCGCTGGCGTCAGTCAAGCCATTCGAAGATACCGTGTTCACGCCGATGGCGGGCATCAACTACAAGCCTTCGGAGCGGCTGTTTTTCTACTTCACTTACTCGCAAGGCTATAAGAGCGGCGGCTTCAACACCAGCGCGATCGTCAATCCGACGGCGCGGACGGGCTTTGGGCCCGAACGGGTCACCAATTACGAAGCGGGCGCGCGCACCGAATGGTTCGATCGCAGGCTGACCGTCAATCTGACCGGCTTCGTAATGGATTATGCCGACCTGCAAGTGGAGCGACAGCGGAGCAATGCCGGCGTTGGATTTACCGAGGTGGTCAATGCGGGCCGGGCCCGCAGCCAGGGCGTCGAGCTTGAGACGATCGCGCGCGTCACACCGGACTTCCAGCTGAACGCCACCGCTGCCTATCTAGATGCGCACTTCGTGACGTTCGCAACGGACGCCGGGGACTTTTCGGGGAACCGTCTGCCGTTCGCACCGCGCTTCTCAGGCAACCTCGGCGCGCGCTACGACCTTCACCCGAGCCCTGAACTTAGCGCCTATGTGCAGGGAAATGTCCGGTACAGCGGCAGCTATTTCCTTGAGGTCGAGAACCGCGCGCTGGGGCGTCAGGCGGCGCATGCCCTGGTCGATGCCCGGGTTGGGCTGAAAAGCAAAAAGGGGTGGGAACTCGGTCTGTGGGCGCGCAACCTGACCAATCATCTCGTCAAGGCGGACTATAATTCGGCGATCGAGGACAATGCGCTGATCTTCCAGGGTTCATCCTTCTATGTGTTCGCGCCGCCCCGAACCTTCGGCGCAGATTTCACGCTCCGCTTCTGATCCGCCCGATCTCCGCGGCGCCAGCGCCGCTTCCCCCCGCGCTGCGAGGACCCATGCATCACGACGTCATCGAAGTCTCCCCCCGCGCACGTTCCCTCCTTGCAGAAGCGCTGGTCTGGGACATGGTCTATCCGCTTGAGCCATGGGCGGGGAATGATCTCGACAGTCTCGCGCGCCTCAAGGCGGCGGGCTATGACATGGTATCGCTGACGGTCGCGGGCGATGACCATGATGTCGGTCAGGCATTTGAGCGGGTCGCCGCGGCCCGGGCGCAGATTCAGGAACGCAGCGACGCTCTACACCTCGTCGAAGTCATCGAAGATGTCGCCGCGTCAAAGGCAGCCGGAAAGCTGGGCGTCGGTCTCCATTTCGAAGGCACGCGCTGCTTCGGACGAAAGGTTGACTCGATCGAGGCGTTCGTCCGCCTGGGCGTGAGGCATACGCTGCTCGCGTTCAACAGCGCCAACTCGGCTGGATCGGGTTGCGCGGAACCGCATGATGGCGGGCTCACCATGTTTGGTCGCCGACTGGTATCCGAAATGCAGCGGGTCGGCATGCTCCTCGATCTCAGTCATGTCGGGTTCCGCACCTCGATGGACGCGATGGAGATTGCGATCCGCCCGGTGATGTTCAGTCATTCGAACGTAGCTGCGCTGGCGCCCAGCTTTCGAAACCTGAGCGACGAGCAGATCAAGGCCTGCGCAGCCACAGGCGGCGTCATCGGACTCTCGGGCTCGAGCAGCTACCTCGGCGACGAGGCGGTCAGGCCGCAAACGCTTTTCGCTCACCTCGACTATATCGTTCAGATGGTCGGCCCCGCGCATGTCGGCCTCGGCCTCGATCTGGTTGTCGATGCGCAAAAGGTCACTGAATATGCGCGGGCACGGCCGGACGAGTGGCCGATGGCCAGGGATCCCGACTGGCCGGGCTTTCGCTATTTCCCGCCCGAGCAACTGCCCGCCCTTGTCGAGCAGATGATCGGGCACGGCTATGATGACCAATCTGTGAAGGCCATTCTCGGCGGGAACCATCAACGCGTCTGTGCTGCGGCCTGGGCTGCCTGACATGCTGAGCGCAACCGAGATCGCTGAGGCTGTCCATTCTTCCCAGGTATCAGCGCGCGAGATGGTGCGCCTTGCAATCCAGCGCATCGAGGAGCGGGACAGCGCGGTCAATGCCTTCTGTGTCCGTGACTTCGAACGTGCCGAGGCAATGGCCGCCGATATCGACGAGCGTCTCGCGCTTGGCGAGGATCCGGGCCCGCTGGCCGGCGTTCCCCTGGCGGTCAAGGATCTGGAGCATGCCGAGGGCCTGCCGACACGGCGCGGCAGTCTTTTCCACCGCCGCGCCGAGCCCGAACCGCGCGACATGCCGCATGTGGCGCGGCTGCGCGCGGCCGGCGCGATCGTCCTGGGGAAGGTCACGACGGCCGAGTTCGGCTTTGCCGGAACCTGTGACACCAAGCTTCACGGCACGACTCGAAACCCGTGGCGGCTCGACCGCACGCCGGGCGGCAGCAGCGGCGGCTCCGCCGCGGCCGTTGCCGCAGGCATGGTGCCGGTCTGCACCGGTAGCGACGGGGCGGGGTCAATCCGCGGCCCCGCCGCCTTTTGCGGTCTGGTGGGTTTGAAAGTCAGTCACGGTCGGATTGGGCGGGCTGACGGAGCATCCGAGAATTCCCAGTTCGGAGTCCTCACCAGCACTGTTGCCGATACAGCGCGCTGCCTCGACATCATGGCGGGTCCGGTCGAGCTGGACCGGATGAGCCTGCCGCGGGTGTCCTTCTCCTATGAGCGCGCTGCGCAAACACTGGACGTTGCCGGGCTGAAGGCCTGCTGGTCGGACGATATGGGCTTTGCAGTTGTCGATCCGGAAGTGGCCGACATCGCGCGCTCGGCCGCGATGCATCTGATCGGCGCAGCGGGGTTGCAGCACCTGCCGCGGCCGGTCCGCTTCTCGAACATCTATCCAGCCGTGGGGCAGCTCTACACTTATCGTCTCGTGAGCCGGCTGGAAGCGGCCGGGTATCTGCCCGACCGATGGGATGCGCTTTCCGACGAGGTTCGCCGCAACTTTGAGCGCTTTCCGCCCGGGTCGGATGGCGAGCGGATCCGTGCCGAGGACATGATCGCAAAGCTGCAGCTGGAGGTGGCGGAATTCTTCGGATCGGCGGACCTGCTGCTGACCCCGACGACCGCCTGCACGGCCTTCGGCGCCGCCGACCCAGCGCCGCTGACCATCGCCGGGCAAGACGCGCGCGACACCCAGGATTGCCCGCTGACGCCGCTCGCGAACTTCACCTGGCATCCGTCGATTTCGGTCCCCGCCGGTCACACGCGCGACGGACTGCCTGTTGGCCTGATGATCACCGGCCCGCGTCACCGCGACGACATTGTCCTTCGACTGGCGCGCATCCTGGAGGACGTGCGGCCTTGGCCGAGAACAGCTCCAGCGTTCGCTTAACCGCTTGCGAGACGCCAAACCAAATCAAGGACGAGTGAGACACAGATGGAAGATTGGCGGCCGAGTCTTGATCGACTGATGAGCACCCCCGTGTCGGTCGTCGACAATCCACGGGCCTTGGCGGGGGAGGCTTATCCGGACGCGATGAAGCGGCTGCTTTCGCATGAAAGGGGGGAAGATGCCTTCAACTGCATTTCTCGCTGGCCGGGTTACGCGCCGACGCCGACGGTCCAGCTGGCGAACCTCGCCCATGCGGTGGGGATCGCGGAAATCACCTATAAGGATGAAGGGGGCCGGTTCGGTCTCGGCAGCTTCAAGGCATTGGGGGGCGCCCTAGCTGTCGAGGCGATGTATGCGCGGATTCGAGCAGACGCCGACGTTCGGACAAGCGGAACGCCTATTTTCGCCTCGGCCACCGACGGAAACCATGGCCGCGCAGTGGCCTGGGGAGCGCAGCGGGTCGGTTGCCGCTGCGTCATCTACCTGCATGCTGGCGTCAGCCCTGAACGAGAGCGGGCAATTGCCGCTCTTGGGGCCGAAATCAGGCGAGTTGATGGAAACTACGATGACTCGGTCCGGCAGGCCCAAGATGATTCCGCGCGCAACGGGTGGATCGTGATCTCCGACACCTCTTATGGGGACTATCGCGCGATCCCATGCCAGATCATGCAAGGCTATACGGTGCTTGCGCGCGAGCTGCTCGATTGCGGCGTCCGCCCCACCCATGTTTTCGTCCAGGGCGGTGTCGGCGGCTTGGCAGCTGCCATGGCGGCCCATTTCTGGGAGGAATTTGGCCCCAAGCGCCCGCGTCTGGTCGTGGTCGAACCGGAAAATGCCGCCTGCCTGGCCCGCTCTGCAGCCGCCGGGCGGCCGGTCGTCGTCAAAGGTGCGCTCGACACGATAATGGCAGGTCTCGCATGCGGCGAAGTGTCGGAAGTCGCATGGGAGATACTCGACGCCGCCGCGGACCATTTCGTGACCTTGCCCGATCAGGCGGCAATCGAGGGTATGCGGCTGCTTGCGCTGAACGACCCGGTAGTGGTGGCCGGCGAGTCGGCGACCGCTGGCCTTGCTGCTTGTCTGATCGCTTCCGGGGCGGCCGACCTGCGCAAGCGGCTTGGCTTATCAAATGAGAGTCGAGTCCTGTGCATCGGAACCGAAGGCGCGACGGACCCCCATTCCTATGAGCGTCTGGTTAGGCGCAGGACTGCCTAGCGAGCGCGGCGCTCAGGGCCGATGTCTTGCGGTTCGGCGGGTCGCCGGAGGCATGCCTAAACTGCGGCTGTCGGCAATGCGCTCTTCCCGTCATGCGACAGCGAAACACCGGACGCCCGCGTCGCGCCCACGGCGGACATGGGTCGCGAGTTCCTGAAATCCGAAAGCGGTCATTCGCCTGAATCACTGAAAAAGGGCCAATGCGCACGCATTTCGGACGCGAGCTCCGGTCCGGATTCAGTTTGGTCAAATGCGGCCGTTCGGGCAGGGATGTGCCCTCACTCCGACGTCCCAATGCAAGTTTGGTTCAAGCCTTCTTTATCGTAGAAGTTCTCGCGCAGCTCTCGCTTGAGTACCTTGCCGATCGCATTGCGGGGAAGCTGCTCGACGAGCTGCACCCTCGAGATTCGTTGAAGCTTCCCGAGCCGTTGGTTGGCATAGGCGCGGATCGCTTCCGCGTTGCCTTCACGGGCCACCACGAAAGCAGCCGGCGTTTCGCCCCATTCCTTCGATGTGATGCCGACGACGGCTGCATCCACCACATCGGGATGGGAGCGGATTATGTCTTCCAGGTCCGACGGATAGATGTTGAACCCACCCGAGATGATCACGTCCTTCTTGCGGTCCATCAGGATAAGGAAGCCGTCTTCGTCGAAACGTCCGACGTCGCCGCTGCGCATGAAGCGCTTGCCTTCAGGTGAAATCCAATAAGCGGCCGAGGTCGTCTCCGGCCGGTTGTGGTAGCCTAGCATCATGCCGCGCGAACGCCCGACGATCTCGCCTTTTTCGCCGGGCGGCAGTTCCTTGCCGTCTTCGTCGATCACCCGGATATCGTTATCGGGCGCGGGCCGGCCGACGGTGTGCAATTTGTCCGGGTGCTCGTGGGCGAACAGGATGCACAGCCCGCCGCCTTCGGTCATGCCGTAATATTCGGTGAGACCGCCGGGCCAGCGGGCGAGCACGTCGTGCTTCAGTTCGGCCGGGAATGGGGCGGAGGTGCAGAATTTCTCGCGATAGGATGAGAGGTCGAAATCGCCGAATTTCTCGAACTCCATCAGCCGCCGGTATTGCACCGGCACCAGCATGGCGTGGGTGACGCGGTGGCGCTCCGACAAAGCGAGGAACTGGCCCGCGTCGAATTTGCGCATCAGCACAGCGGTCCCGCCCAGCGCGATCGTCGGCAGGAAGCTGACCAGCGTCGTGTTCGAATAAAGCGGAGTGGAGACAAGCGTGACGCTGTCGAAATCATAGCCGCAGGATCGGGCGAGCTCGACATGCGCATCGCGCATCGCGTTCGACTGAACGATTCCTTTCGGCACACCCGTGGTGCCGGAGGAATAGATGATGTTGAAGACCCCCTCGGGCGCGACCTCCGGCGCATCCGGAGCGGCGGGCGCCGATTTGAGATCCTCGAACACGCTTCCCAGAGCGACCAGTGGCGTGCGGCAACCGGCGGCCGTCAGGCGCGTGCCGCAGTCAGTGTCGGTGAAGACCAGGACCGCGCCGCAGTCTCCGATCATCGCCAGCAGGCTTTCGGGGGTCGCGCTTTGCGGCAGGGGCGCGACCACGACGCCGGCTGCTACCGCGCCGATATAGGCGAGACCATATTCAAGAGAGTTCATGGCGCAGACCGCAATGCACTGCCCCGGAGACACGCCTCGTTCAGCAAGAAACCCGCGGAACGCGTCGATCCCGGCGACGAGCGCCGCGTAAGAGAGCACCCGGCCGCAATCGATCAGCGCCGGCTTATCAGGATCGAGCCTCGCGGCGGCCCGGACCCGGTCCGAGTATGAAATGAATTCGCCGACGATGCTGGCCATGCCCGCCCCCTCTCGATGCCCGGTTCTGCCGCAGTTGATGTTCACTATTTGGTGAACTTGCGGCAGTGTCAAGAAATGTTCATCATCTGGTGAAGGCGATTGCGACGGGAGACGGAAATAATGGTTCGTGGGGCAATCCTCTCAGCCGGAATCGCGGCGCTGCTTGGCTCGGCACAAACGATGGCGGCGGCCTCGCCCGTCGTCGCTACCAGCAGCGGCCATATCGCCGGGGTTTCCGAAGGTGCCGTCGAGGTGTTCCGCGGGATTCCCTATGCGGCCCCGCCAGTCGGACCGTTACGGTGGCGGTCGCCGGTTCCGCCGGCGCGGTGGCGCGGCATCCGATCCGCCGCCACGTTCGGCCCCAATTGTCCGCAGCCTCATGTTCCCGCACCCTATGGAGCGCAAGGCCCGCAAAGCGAGGACTGCCTGACGCTCAACATTTGGCGGCCGACGCGAACCCAGGCGAGACGGCTGCCCGTGATGGTCTGGATTCACGGGGGTGCCTTCGTGCTCGGCTCGGGATCGCAGCCCCTTTACGAGGGCGCGGCGCTTGCGCGGCGCGGCGTCCTCCTGGTCACGCTCAATTACCGGCTCGGCGCGCTCGGTTTCCTGACTCATCCCGTCTTGTCCCGCGAGCAACAGGGCCGGCCGCTCGGTAATTATGGACTGCTCGACCAGATCGCGGCACTGCGCTGGGTGCGGCGGAACATCGCGGCATTCGGCGGAGATCCGGCCAATGTCACCATCATGGGCGAATCCGCTGGCGGCGTGTCAGTTCAGGCGCTGATGGCCAGCCCAATGGCGCGTGGGCTTTTCCACAAGGCGGTATCGCAGTCCGGCGGCAGCGCCGGCCTGATGGTGGACGCGCGCTCTTCCGCGGCAGCGACGGCCGGTGAACGCTGGGCGGCGGCGTCGGGATCGGCGAACGCCACAGCCGAGGAAATGCGCGCCTTGCCGGTCGAGCGAATCCTCGCCGCGCCCTTCCTGGCCTTTCCCAGGATCGACGGAGTGCTGCTCCGCCGCACTCCCGCCGAGGCTTTCGCGCGGGGCGAGGAGGCGCCAGTCCCGCTGATTGTCGGCGCCAATTCCTTCGAGGGAAGCCTCGGCATCCTGAACGATGCGATGGCGCAGGCCGCATTGGGTGAACACTACGGCCCGCTGCTGAAGGCCTATGCGGCCGCCGTGCCTGACGGAAATGCGGCGCGAGCGCGGCTCAGGGGTGAGCTGTTCTTCGTCCAGCCCGCGCGTTTCATCGCCGAGCGTCACGCGAGGAGAGGAGCCCCGTCATGGCTCTATCATTTCGACATGGTCCCGGCATCGCAACGCGGGGTGTTGCCTGGCGCGCCACACGGGGGCGAGCTCGCTTATCTGTTCGGCACGCCTGACGGCTTCCTCACCCGCTGGGATGAACAGGATC
This sequence comes from Sphingomonas horti, assembly GCF_009753715.1. Taxonomy (GTDB): domain Bacteria; phylum Pseudomonadota; class Alphaproteobacteria; order Sphingomonadales; family Sphingomonadaceae; genus Sphingomonas_B; species Sphingomonas_B horti. The sequence goes on from NZ_WQMS01000012.1 coordinate 22,746, forward strand.
GCGCGCTATCGGGCAAAATGGCAGATTATTGGGTGCGTTTTGTCCGGACCGGCGATCCGAACGGCGACGGCGTCCCAACGTGGACACCCGCGGCACGCGCAGGCGAGGCGCTGCGCTTCGGATCCCGGATCGAAATGCTCACGCCGACCACGCTCGACCGGCGGACCGCGGAGGCGATGCTCGCCGCAATGCAGGCCGCCTGGGACAAGGACCGGCCTGGCGCGCGCTAGCGGCGCCGACTCGCGCACACCGCGCGAAACCCGGCCGCTGCATATTGCACCAGCCGTTCCCCAAAGGCGTCGACATCGTCGGACCGGCACAGGCCGCCGGAAAGCAGCTCGATCCTGCCCGTGCTCGCCTGGATCACCATCAGCGAACCGGAGAGCATCTGGTAACTCCAGTAAAGATCCTCGTCGCTCGCGTCCGGCATCGCTTTCTTGAGCAGGGCGATCAGGCGGCGGATCACGTGGTCAAACAGACGGCTCATCATCTCGCCGCCCCATTCCTTGCTGTTGTTCGCCATTGCGACCAGCGCCGAGTAATTGCGCCACCCCTGATCGGCGTTGCGATCCTTCTCCAGGATCGGCTGCAGAAAGGCGCGGATCGCCCCTTCGACAGTGATATTCCCCGCGCTGGCCGCTTCATAGGCGTCCATCGCTGCCATTCGGGTCTGGTTCACGCCTTGGGTACGCCGGTCGAACACCGCGTCGAACATGCCGCGCTTGGTGCCGAAATAATAATGGATGAGGGCCGTATCGACCTCCGCATGCTGGGCGACGTTACGGACGGTGACGCCATAAAGGCCGTGCCGCGCGAACAACTCCTCGGCCGCATCGAGCAGCCGGTCTCGCGTTTCCTGGCTCTGCTGCGCCTTCTTGCTCGTCCGCGACCGCGAGACCGGCGCCGCCGGCTGGTGTTGGCGGCTGCGTTTGCCCAGCCGCTGGGCATCGCGGGCCGCCGCGCGCCGCTGCAGACTGGGCTGAATCTCGTCCATCGAGTCCTCCTAGACCGTGCGGCGCTGCCGAGAAAGCATCCACCGGCATCGATCGCATAGAATGTTCATCACTGGATGAACATTCTTGACATGCTGCCCCACTTGCGTTCAGTTCAGCATAACTCATCAAATGCTGAACAAACGGCGAAAGGGGAGGTTCGATGTTTGACACGGCTCGGTTGGCACGTGTGGCGCTGCTCGGCGGATTGGCTTTGGCGGCCTTGACGGCGCCGACGTCCGCATGGGCGCAGGATGTCGCTCCTGCATCCACCACCGCCGGGGCGGGCGCGGACAGCGGCGAAATCATCGTCACCGCGCGTCGGCGCGAGGAAAGCGAGATCGACGTTCCGATCGCGATGACCGTGAACAGCGCCGAGCAGCTCGACATCCGCGGTGCGGCCGACATCACCGCGTTGCAGCGGACCACGCCCAACCTGACGCTCCAGGTCTCGCGCGGCACCAACTCGACGCTGACCGCCTTCATCCGCGGCATCGGCCAGCAGGACCCGCTCTGGGGTTTCGAGCCGGGCGTCGGCCTCTATGTCGACGACGTCTATATCGCCCGGCCGCAGGGCGCGGTGCTCGACATCTTCGACATCGAGCGGATCGAGGTGCTGCGCGGGCCGCAGGGGACGCTTTACGGCCGCAACACGATCGGCGGCGCGGTGAAATACGTGACTCGCAAGCTCTCCCGTGAGCCGGAGTTCAAGGCGCGCGCGGAAGTCGGCACCTATCGCGAGCTCAACTTCATCGTTTCCGGATCGGCGCCCTTGACGGACACGTTCCGCATGGGCGCCGCGCTTGCCCGCTATAGCCGTGACGGCTTCGGCGACAATCTCACGCTGAAGCGCGAGCATGCGAACCGGGCGGTGTTCGCGGGCCGCATCAGCCTGGAGTTCGAGCCCAACGACCAGCTCTTCTTCCGCCTGGCGGCGGACAAGCTGTGGGACCATTCCAACATCAACAACGGGCATCGCGAGACGCCCGGCTTCCCGGTACCGACGCCGCCGCTCGCCGACAAATACGACACGCTGGCCGGCATCGGCTATCGCGGTCGTGTGCATACGGGCGGCGTCTCGCTGACCGGCGACTGGCACGTGTCCGACCAGGTCACGCTGCGCTCGATCACGGCCTATCGCTCCGGAAGCACGCGGGGCGACGGCATCGACTTCGACGGACTGCCCCAGCCCTATTTCGACATTCCCGGCTTCTATGACGACGACCAGTTCTCGCAGGAATTGCAGGCGCAGCTCGACCTGGGCCGTCTGAGCGGCGTGCTCGGCGCTTACTATATGGACGCGACCGCTGCCGGGGCGTTTTACGCCGAGCTCGGCGCGCTCGGCATCACCCAGCCGACCAGCGGTTCGGTCCACACCAAGAGCTATGCGCTGTTCGGCGATTTCAGCTTCGACGTGACCGACCGGTTCTCGGTCTCGGTCGGCGCCCGCTGGACGCAAGACGACAAGCGCGCGAAGGTGTTCAAGGCCAATTATCTGGGCGTTGCCGTCCCAGGCCCGAGCGCCGTGCCGTTCCAGGTGCTGACAAACTACACCAACAGCCGGAGCTTTTCGGAATTCACGCCGCGCTTCAGCGCCACTTACGAGTTGTTCGACGATTTCAACGTCTATGCGGCCTATGGCCGGGGTTTCAAATCGGGCGGGTTCGACATGCGCGGCGACGCCTCGGTCACGCCGGCGACGATGCTCGGATACGACCCGGAGATAGTCGACTCCTACGAAGCCGGCTTCAAGTCCCAATTGTTCGGCGGCCGGGTCCGGCTGACCGGAGCGGTGTTCCACGCCAGCTATAACGGCCAGCAGGTGACCACGCAGGTGCCGGTGGGCAACAGCGCGGTCAGCTTCGTCGACAATGTCGGCAGCTCGCGCATCAACGGCGCCGAGCTGGAAGGCAACGCGGTGCTGGCCGATTGGCTGACGGCGAACTTCGCGCTCGGCTATATCGACGCCAAGTTCAAGCGCTATGCCTCGTTCGTGCCGGGGGCGCCGGCGAATGGCCTCGCCTGCGTCGCCAACCCGCCGTCGCCGCCAACGGCGGTCGGCTGCTATGTCGACGTCTCGAACGCGCGCGTGTTCCAGAACACGCCGAAATGGAACGGCTCGATCGGGCTCACTGTGCGGCACAAGCTTGGCGATGCGGGCGAGCTGGCGCTCAACGGCAATTTCAACTTCCGTAGCAGCACGCACCTGTTCGAAACGCCGATCCCGGCGCTTGATCAGAAGGCCTATCAGCTGTTTGACCTGAGCGCCGCGTGGACCTCGGCGAACGATCATTGGCGGTTCGGCGTCTATGCGCGCAACCTGTTCGACGAACGCTACAAGACCGGCGGGTACAATTTCCCGACTCCGGTGTTCGCCAACTCCGTGATCAGCTTCTATGCGCCGCCGCGGACGGTCAAGGCGACGCTCGAATACCGGTACTGAGACAAGGGGGAGCGGGAGCTTGTCGAACACCGATGCGGCTCCCGCCAATACGGAGCAGGCCGGGCCGATGCGGCCATTCCTGACGCTCGGCCTGCTCCTTCTCGTTTATATCTTCAACTTCGCCGACCGGGTGCTGCTCGGCGTTATGGCGATGCCGATCAAGGCCGATCTAGGCCTGTCGGATACCGAACTCGGGCTGCTCGGCGGCACTGCCTTTGCTCTCTTCTATGCCACTCTTGGCGTGCCGGTCGCGTGGGCCGCCGACCGGCACAGCCGTACCTGGATCATCACCGTCTCGCTGACGCTCTGGAGCGGCTTCACCGCGATCTGCGGCATGGCCGGGAGTTTCATCCACCTGTTCCTCGCGCGGCTGGGCGTCGGTGTCGGCGAAGCCGGCGGCGTCGCGCCGTCCTACTCGATGATCGCCGATCTATTCCCGCCCGACCAGCGCGCCCGCGCGCTGGGCGTCTATTCATTCGGCATTCCGATCGGCAGCGCGATCGGTCTGGCGTTCGGCGGCATGATCGCGACCGCCTTCGATTGGCGAGTCGCGTTCCTGACCATGGGCATTGCGGGCCTCGTGATCGCGCCCGTCTTCCGCCTGCTCGTCCGCGATCCAATGCGCGGCGGCTTCGATGCGCATGCACAGACGCCGCGGCCGTCAGTTAGGGAGGCCGCGCGGCTGCTTCTCGCCAAACGGAGCTTCTGGCTGCTTTCCTTCGGATCGGCGCTCGCCTCGACGGCCAGCTACGGCATCTCCTTTTGGGTTCCATCCTTCTATGTGCGCTCCTTCGGCCTTTCGGTTGCCCAGATCTCGCTTATCTATGCCGGGTTGATCCTGGTCGGCGGCCTCGCCGGCAGCTGGGCCGGAGCCTGGCTTGGCGACCGCTTCGGCCCACGTCGCCGATCCGTCTATTTCCTGATCCCGCTCACCGCCATGCTGGTCTCCCTGCCTTTCTTCATCGGCGCGGTGATGACGGGCGACGTGACCCTTTCGCTGGTGTTGCTGTTGGTGCCGACGGCGCTCGGCAGCATGGGATTCGGGACGATCCTGACGGTCGTCCAGCAGGTCGTGCCTGCGTCGCTCCGCACCACTTCTTCCTCGGTCTTTCTGCTCATCAACAACCTGATCGGCCTGGGCCTGGGATCGGCCATCCTCGGCCTGATCTCGGACAGCCTGCATCAGCGGTTCGGCGACGAATCGCTGCGCTATGCGCTGCTCGCCGGCTCCCTCTTCTATCTTGCTGCGGCCTTGCTCTATGCCCTGGCAAGCCGCCGGGTGGGACGGGACTGGGTAAGCTGAACGATGGGCGAAAGCACGAAAACGACGAGCATATTCGCCGAGCGGACCTGGCTTTCGCCGGATAGTGTACAGCTGTATCTGCGCGATTATCCCGGCGCGAGCGGGGAAGCCCGGCTGCCGGTCGTCTGCCTTCATGGCCTGACCCGCAACTCGAAGGACTTCGAAGAAATCGCCTCGACGATCGCCGCGACGGGGCGGCGCGTGATCGTGCCGGACGTGCGCGGCCGTGGCCGCTCCGGAATGTCGCCGGACCCGATGCGCTATCTTCCTGCCGCCTATGCCCGCGACCTGATCGGCATGCTGGCGGCGTTGGGAGTTGCCCGCGCGGTGTTTCTCGGCACGTCGATGGGAGGCGTCATCACCATGCTGGCCGCGGCCAGGCGGAACCGGATGGTCGCCGCCGCGATCCTGAACGATATCGGCCCGGAAGCGTCTCCGGAAGGGCTTGCCCGGATCGCCGGCTATGCCGGCAGGCCCGCGACGGTCTCGTCATGGGACGAGGCGGCCGCCTATGTTCGCTCGATCAATGAAGCGGCCTTTCCCAATTGGGACGACGCGGCCTGGTCGAGCTTCGCGCGACGCACATTCCGCGAAGATGCCGACGGAGGGCTGGCGCTCGACTATGATCCGGCGATCCGCGTGCCGATCCTGGCCGGCAAACTCAAGGCGCCGAAGTTCCTGGCCTGGCATCTGTTCCTGCGGCTTGCCCGAAGACGACCCACGCTCGTGCTGCGGGGCGAGTTGTCGGACATACTGAGCCGTCCGATCGCCGCGCGCATGCAGAAGGCCGTGCCTGCGATCGAGCTGGTTGAGGTGGGCGGCGTCGGTCACGCGCCAATGCTCGACGAGCCGGACGCCCAGGCGTCGATCCTGTCCTTCCTTGAACGCGCGCCCTAATGGGCCAGGATTTCAGCTTCCAATACGGACCGCGTCTTGTCTGCGCCGCCGGCGCCTCGTGCCGACTGGCGGAACTCTTGCCGGGCCGCCGAATACTGTTCGTCACCGATGCGCGGATCATAGAGCTCGGCCTGGCCGCTCCCGCCCTCGAGGCGCTGCACGCGGCCAATGTCGAGCCGATCATCTTCGATGCGGTCGAGTCCGACCCCTCGCTCGCGACGGTGCGGGCAGCCGAGGTGGTGGGTCGTAAGGCCGCCGTCGGCGCGGTGGTCGGGTTCGGCGGCGGCAGTCCCATGGATGTGGCGAAGCTCGTTGCTTATCTGCTCGGCAGCGGCGACGACGTTGAGACGCTCTGGGGAGTCGACAAGGCCAAGGGTGAAAAGCTGCCGCTCGCGCTCGTGCCGACCACGGCCGGCACGGGATCGGAGGCGACGCCGGTCACCGTCATCACTGTCGACGCAGCGGAGAAGAAGGGCGTCAGCAGCGCGGCGCTGATGGCGGACTGGGCAGTGCTCGATCCGGCGCTTACCTTCGGGCTGCCGCGCGAGGTCACCGCTGCGTCGGGTATCGACGCCATGGTTCATGCGATCGAGGCCTATACCTCCGCGTGGCGAAAGAATCCGGTTTCGGACCTGTTCGCGCGTCGCGCGCTGGAGTTGCTCGCCGCCAATCTTGCGATCGTCTGCGATCAACCCGGAAACGCCGAAGCGCGCCGCGACATGCTGCTCGGCGCGCATTTCGCCGGCGTGGCGTTCGCCAATGCCCCCGTCGCCGGCGTGCACGCGCTGGCTTATCCGCTCGGCGGTCATTTCCACGTGCCGCACGGTGTCGCGAACGCTCTGATGCTGCCGCACGTGCTCGATTACAATATGCCGGTCGCGCTCACTCACTATGCAGAGCTTGGCCGGCTGATCTGTCCGGAACAGGAAAACGTGGGAACGCTGGCCCTCGGGCGCGCATTCGTCGAGAAGCTGCGGACGCTTTCCGCAGAAGCGAGTTTGCCGCAGCGCCTGTCGGCCCTCGGCATTGGCTCTGAGCACATCGACCTACTCGCGAGCGGGGCGATGAAGCAGGAACGGCTGCTCGTGAACAATCCACGCCCCATCACCGAGGCTGACGCTCGCCAGCTTTACGAGGCGGCGCTTTGAGTCGTCGGCCACCCTCGGAGCGTTCCGAGTACTCCGTCTTTTGGCCCATCACGACGCGGTGGGAGGATAACGATCAATACGGCCATGTGAACAACGTTGCCTACTATTCCTGGTTCGACACAGCAGTGAACGCCTGGCTCGTTGCACAGGGATTGCTCGATCCAGCCAATGGAGATCAGATCGGTTTGGTCGTGGAAAGCAGCTGCCGTTATTTTCGGCCTTTATCCTTCCCGCAAAGAGTTCAGATCGGGATCCGCACCGGTCGGATCGGGACGTCTAGCATCGTATGGAAGCTGGGGGCGTTCACCTTTGACGACCCCCGGGCAGCGGCGGAGGGCCGGTTCATTCACGTCTATGTAGACCGGGAGCGGCGCCGACCAATATCTATTTCTGCGACGTGGCGGCAGGCCCTCACCCCATTTTCCTGATGTCACCGCGTCGGCCAAGGCAGCACTGGCCTGCAAATCTAAGTAGACCCAGCTGACATTGTCAATGGCCGATGATCAGACGGCTCGCGAGCCAGATGGCGAATGTCCTGTGTGGATGGCTCCCGCGTTGCAAGTGGCGATTTGATGTCGGCGGCTAGTCGGGTGCAGTCTTGTGTCCGGCCTGTTG
>NZ_WQMS01000013.1 GCF_009753715.1 Sphingomonas horti
CCTCTCGTGCGTGGACGCTTCGACAGCAACCACACTTTGGCACTCAGATGCCGGGAGCGGGAGCCATCCACCCCATCTGCTTTCCATCGGGGCCATCCGATCAGCGTCCGCTTCTCCCAAACGAAAAGGGCGGCTCCTTTCGGAACCGCCCTTCGAAAGCTTGAAGCAGCGAAAGCTTACTTCTTCGCGGCAGCCGCGTTGGCTTCGGCAGCGTTGACGGCAACGTTGTTGTCGCCCGCTTCCTTGGCAGCGTCGGCAGCGGCCGAGGCGTTGTCGGCGGCGTTCTCGAGCGCGTTCTCGGTCGTCGCGTTGGTCGCGTTGTCGGCAGCCGCTTCGAGGTTGTCGGCGGTGTTCTCCAGCGCCGCAGCGGTGTTGTCCGAGGCGTTCTCGGCCGGAGTGCTCTTATTGCAAGCAGCCAGCGAGATCAGGCCGGCGGCAGCAGCAACAACGATCAGCTTCTTCATTCCTGTGCTCCCCAAGGGAAATAACGTGCGCCCGGCCCGTTGCCGTCGCGGACGCGTAATTAGCGGCAAGCGAGACTTAGTCAAACTGTTTCAGTAGAGTTACTCCCGAGCGCCGGCCACGAGCGTCTCCGGGGCGTTCGCGACGATCGCCAGCATAGCGGTCCAGGCGGCGACATTCTGCGCCAGTTGGGCGGGATCGATCTTGTCGAGCGTGTCGTCCGCCGTGTGGTGGATGTCGAAATAGCGCGAGCCGTCCTGGTCGAGGTCGATGCCGTTGGTGCCGGCGCGCACCCACGGCCCGAGATCGGCGCCTGCGCTGGCGCTGCCCGATCCCTTGGCGATGCCCAGCGGCGAGAGCGCTGCTTCCAGGCGTCCGACCAGCGGCGCGGCCGCGGGATTGAGCTTGGTCTCGAATCGCCAGACCCGGTCCGCGCCGAAATCGGATTCGCCCACCGCGGCATGCGGCTCGGCCTTGTGCCGCTCGAAATAGGCGCGGCCGCCAAGCCCGCCGATCTCCTCGCTGCCGAACCAGATCACGCGGATCGTGCGGCGCGGCCGCCCTGCGTCCATGATCTGCTTGGCGGCGGCGGCGGTGATGGCGACGCCCGAGGCATCGTCGATCGCGCCGGTGCCGAGGTCCCAGCTGTCGAGATGGCCGCCGATCGCGACGATGCCGGCCGACGGATCGCTGCCCGGCACCTCGGCGATGACGTTGCCGGATTGGCGCGGCCCGACCGCGCGCGGCGTGATGACGAGGCGGAGCGTCATCGGCTTGCCGTCAGCGACGATGCGCTCGATCTGGTCGGCATCGGGGTTCGACAGCGCGGCGGCGGCGATCGGCGTGACACCCGGTTCGAAATTGGTGGTGCCGGTGTGGGGCACGCGGTGGCTGTCGGTGCCGAGCCCCCGGATCACGATCGCCAGCGCGCCTTTCTGCGACGCGATGCTGGGCGCGGAGCGGCGGACCGCACCGAAATAGCCGTAGCTCGACCCGTCCTGCGTCGCGCGCATTTCGTTGCCGACATAGACGATCTTGCCCTTGACCTGATCGGCGGGCGCGGCCTGGAGGGCGGCGACGTTCGGGAAGGCGACAAGCGGCGCCTCGACGCCCTGGGGCGGGGTCGCGCCGCTATAGCCGAGCGCGGTCAGCGCCACCGGCTGCGGGTATGGCGCGACGATAGCGCCGCGCTCCTCGCCGCGTTCCCAGCCGGGAATGTCGAAGGTCTCGATGCGGACGTTCTTGAAACCCAGGCTTTTCAGCTTCTGCACGGCCCAGTCGCGGGCACGCGCTTCCTCTGGGCTGCCGGCGAGGCGCGGCCCGATCTCCGTCGTCAGGCCTTCGGTGATCTTCCAGGCGGTGTCGTCCTTCAACGCCGCGTCGCGCAGCTTGGCGGGATCGTGCGGCGGCGCCGCCGCGACCAGGAGAAAGGGAAGGGCGAGGAGTGCGAGCCGTTGTATTTGCATGGGTGTGCCCTACCTACCGGAACACGCGTTTGCCAAGCCCCGGCGCCTTGCGCTACGGGCGCGCGCAATCCTCAACGACAATCGAACACCGGAGACCGTGGCCGATGGCCGTGCAGTATAGCTTTGTGATGAAGGGCCTGACCAAGACCTTCCCCGGCCAGCCCAAGCCGGTGCTGAACAACATCCACCTGCAGTTCCTGCCGGGCACCAAGATCGCGATCATCGGCGTCAACGGCGCCGGCAAGTCGACCCTGATGAAGATCATGGCCGGCTATGATACCGAGTATCAGGGCGAGGCCTGGGCGGCGGAAGGCATCCGCGTCGGCTATCTGGCGCAGGAACCGGCGCTCGACCCGAACAAGACCGTCAAGGAAAACGTGATGGATGGCGTCCGCCCCGTGGCGGACTTAGTCGACCGGTTCAACGAGATCTCGAACCTGATGGCGGACCCGCCCGGGGACGCCGATTTCGACGCGCTGATGACCGAGATGGGCGAGCTTCAGGAGAAGATCGACGCGGTCGACGGCTGGACGCTCGACAACCAGCTCGAAATCGCGATGGACGCGCTCAGGTGCCCGCCGGGCGACTGGCCGGTCACCAGTCTGTCAGGCGGCGAGAAGCGTCGCGTGGCGCTCTGCCGGCTGCTCTTGGAAAAGCCCGACATCCTGCTGCTCGACGAGCCGACCAACCACCTCGACGCGGAAAGCGTCCAGTGGCTGGAAAAGCACCTGATCGACTATCCGGGCAACGTCATCCTCGTCACCCACGACCGTTATTTCCTCGACAATGTCGTCGGTTGGGTGCTGGAGCTCGATCGCGGCCGCGGCATTCCGTTCGAGGGCAATTACTCCAAGTGGCTCGAGGCCAAGGCCAAGCGCATGGAGCAGGAAGAGCGCGAGGAAGCCGGGCGCCAGAAGGCGATCAAGGACGAGCTGGAATGGATCCGGCAGTCTCCCAAGGCCCGCCAGGCCAAGTCCAAGGCCCGCATCCGCGCCTTCGACGAGCTGGTCGAGAAACAGGAAGCGCGCGCGCCCGGCAAGGCACAGATCGTCATCCAGACGCCGGAGCGGCTGGGCGGCAAGGTCATCGAGGTGAAGAATGTCTCGAAGGCCTATGGCGACAAATTGCTGTTCGAGGACCTGAGCTTCACGTTGCCGCCGGGCGGCATTGTCGGCGTGATCGGCCCGAACGGTGCTGGCAAGTCGACTTTGTTCCGCCTGATCACCGGCCAGGAAAAGCCCGATTCGGGCGAGATCGACATCGGCCCGACCGTGCAGCTCGGCTATGTCGATCAGAGCCGCGACGCGCTCGATCCCAACAAGAATGTCTGGGAAGAAGTGTCAGGCGGGCACGACCTGATGACGATCGGCAAGCACGAGATGTCGACCCGCGCCTATGTCGGCGCGTTCAACTTCAAGGGCCCGGACCAGCAGAAGAAGGTCGGCCAGCTCTCGGGCGGCGAACGCAACCGGGTGCACATGGCCAAGATGCTGAAGAAGGGCGGCAACGTGCTGCTTCTCGACGAGCCGACCAATGACCTCGACGTCGAGACGCTGCGCGCGCTGGAGGAAGCGATCGAAAGCTTCGCCGGCTGCGCCGTGGTGATCAGCCACGACCGCTTCTTCCTCGATCGGCTCGCGACTCACATCCTGGCATTCGAAGGCGACAGCCATGTAGAATGGTTCGAGGGCAATTTCGAGGCCTATGAGGAAGACAAGCGCCGCCGCCTCGGTGACGAAGCCGATCGCCCGCACCGGATGAGCTACAAGAAGCTGACGCGGTAAGAACCCTCGGCTCCGCCGCTCGTTCTGTTCCTTAATGACAGGAGCAGGACATGGCGGAACTGGAAGTGCAGGCGCGGAGTGCCGCCGAGCTGATTGCCCGCGCGGCCGAGCCGCTGCCGGAAATTGACGATCCGGCGTTCGGCACCTTCTTCGACCGGTTCGGCGAGGCGCGGGTCGTCTGCCTTGGAGAGGCGAGTCACGGGACGTCGGAATTCTACCGCGCGCGGGCGGCGATCACGAAAGCGTTGATCGAGCGGCACGGCTTCACGATGGTGGCGGTCGAGGCGGACTGGCCCGACGCGGCAGTGATCGACCGGATCGTGCGGGACAAGCCGGCATCCCCGGAGGCCGAGGCGCCGTTCAAGCGTTTCCCGACCTGGATGTGGCGCAACGCCGAGTTCGCGGCCTTCGTCGAATGGCTGCGCGACCATAATCGGGCCGACGGAAAGGTCAGCTTCCACGGCCTCGACCTCTACAACATGAATGGCTCGATCGGGGCGGTGATCGGCTATCTCGATCGTGTCGACCCGGAGGCGGCTGCGGACGCGCGGCGGCGTTATGGCTGTCTGAAGCCGTGGAAGGAGGAGCCGGCGATCTACGGCCGGATCGCGCTCAGCGAAGGCTATGGCCGGTGCGAGAAGGCCGTCGTGCAGACGCTGCGCGACCTGTTCGCCAGGCAGCAAGCCTATGTCGACGGCGATCCGGACGCGTTCATCGATGCTGCCCAGAATGCGCGGCTGGTCGCCAATGCCGAGGCCTATTACCGCGCCATGTACCACGGCTCGGCAGCGAGCTGGAACCTGCGTGACGAGCATATGGCCGACACGCTGGAACTGCTGTTGCGCTGGAAGGGACCGGACGCAAAGGCGGTCGTCTGGGCGCACAACAGCCATATCGGCGACGCGCGCTTTACCGACATGGGGCAGGGACGGGAGGAGCTGAACCTGGGGCAGCTGGTGCGCGAGGCGCACGGCGACAAGGCGCGGCTGATCGGCTTTGGGACCCACGCCGGCACGGTCGCGGCGGCGGACGACTGGGACGCGCCGATGAAGATCAAGCAGGTCAATCCGTCCCGTCCGGACAGCTACGAGCGGCTGATGCACGACAGCGGACAGGAGCGGTTCCTGCTCGATCTCCGCGACGGCGAGCACTCCGAGGTCCGCGAGGCGCTGATGGAGGAGCGGCTGGAGCGCTATATCGGCGTGATCTATCGGCCTGCGACCGAGCGCTGGAGCCATTATTCCGAAGCGACGCTGCCAAAGCAGTATGACGCGTTCATCTGGTTCGACCGAACGCAGGCGGTCACGCCGCTGCCCGGGCCCGAGGAGCACGGCGCCGACGAAACCTGGCCGTTCGGGCTCTAGCGCCGGTCGCCTTTTGTTCCTAAGCTTGGGCCATGGCCAAGCCCCAGAAGCGTTATGTCTGCCAGGTCTGCGGATCGGTTTCGCCGAAATGGGCGGGGCAGTGCGGCGACTGCCAGGAATGGAACAGCCTGGTCGAGGATGCTGGGGCCGTGGTGACGCCGTTCCAGGCGCGGCACAATCTCCAGTCCGGCGGGCGGGCGATCGAGCTGGTCGGGCTCAATGCCGACGTGTCGCTGCCGGCGCGGATGCCGACCGGGATCGCAGAGCTGGACCGGGCGCTGGGCGGCGGCTTCGTGGCAGGTTCGGCGACACTGATCGGCGGCGACCCCGGCATCGGCAAGTCGACGCTGCTGCTGCAGGCGACGGCGAAACTGGCGGGAGCGGGCAAGGCGGTCGCTTATGTCTCGGGCGAAGAAGCGGCCGACCAGGTGCGGCTGCGCGCGCGTCGACTCGGGCTGGGCAGTGCGCCGGTGCAGCTCGCCGCCGCGACATCGGTGCGCGACATCCTGACGACGCTGCAGGGCGCGGTGCCCGACCTGCTTGTGATCGATTCGATCCAGACCATGCATTCGGACCTGATCGAAGGCGCGCCGGGCACGGTCAGCCAGGTGCGCGCTTCGGCCGGCGAGCTGATCCGCTTCGCCAAGGAGCGCGGCACGGCGGTGGTGCTGGTCGGGCACGTCACCAAGGACGGGTCGATCGCGGGTCCGCGCGTGCTGGAGCATATGGTCGACACCGTGCTCAGCTTCGAAGGCGAGCGCAGCCACCAATATCGTATCCTGCGCGCGATCAAGAACCGGTTCGGCGGCACCGACGAGATCGGCGTGTTCGCGATGGGCGAGCTGGGGCTGGACGAGGTCTCCAACCCCTCCGCCTTGTTCCTGACGCACCGTGACGAGACGGTGAGCGGCGCGATCGTGTTTCCGGCGCTGGAAGGCACGCGGCCGGTGCTGGTCGAGATCCAGGCGCTGACGGTGCGGCTGGCGAGCGGGGCTACGCCGCGGCGGGCCGTCGTGGGCTGGGATGCGGGGCGGCTGGCGATGATCCTGGCGGTATTGGAGGCGCGGTGCGGGCTCAGCTTCTCCAGCGCCGAAGTCTATCTGAACGTCGCGGGCGGCTACCGCGTGTCCGATCCCGCCGCCGACATGGCCGTCGCTGCTGCGCTGGTGTCGGCGCTGACGGAGCGGCCGCTGCCGTCAGATGCGGTCGCGTTCGGCGAGGTCGCTCTATCCGGCGAGCTACGCCCGGTCGCGCACGGCGCCTTGCGATTGAAGGAAGCGGCAAAGCTCGGCTTCGAGCGGGCGCTGGTCCCGTCCAGCCTGAAGGACAGCGCCGGCGTGCGGCTTTCGGGCTTTGCCCGGCTGGGCGCGCTCGTTGACCATCTCCTCGGGCGCGGTTAGCCACCCCGGCATGACCGCTCTGGATGTCGTTGCGCTGGTATTGATGGGCGGAGGCGCGGTGTTGGGCGCGCTGCGCGGCTTCGTGCACGAGGCATTGTCGTTGATCGCCTGGGTGCTCGCCGTGATGGCGGTGACCTTCTTCCACACGCCGGTGATGGACGCCCTGTCTGGTCCGATCGGGTCGCCGTCCGGCGCCGCGGTCGCGGCCGTGGTGCTGCTGTTCGGCGGAACCTTCATCGTCGGGCGGCTGCTCGCGCGCGCGCTCGGCAAGCGGACGCGGCAGTCGGTGCTGGGCCCCGTCGACCGCGTGCTCGGGTTCGGGTTCGGCTTCGTCAAGGGGCTGATCCTGGCGGCGCTGCTGTTTCTGCTGGCGACGCTGGTGATCGATACGGTGCGCGGCGGCCCGGCGCACCGGCCCGACTGGGTGCGCAAGGCGCGGACCTATTCGCTTATGAGCGCGACCAGCCGGGCGATGGTCGACTATATGAACCAGCGGCGCGGCGCGCTTCGCGAGGCCGACAACGGCAGCGCCGGGCCATGAACGCACCGCTCTACGACGCGGCGCTGCTGCGGCTGGCGACCACGATCCCCCATCTGGGGCGGTTGCCCGATCCGCAAGGCTCCGCCGACAAAAGGTCCGCGACATGCGGCAGCCGCGTCGTCGCCGACGTGGTGCTGGACGCAGGCGGACGGATCGCCGCGCTGGGGCTGGAGGTGTCGGCCTGCGCGCTGGGGCAGGCATCGGCCAACCTGATGGCCTCGCATGCGATCGGGCGGACGCCGGAGGAGCTGGCGGCCGCTCGCGACGCGCTGGCGGCGTGGCTGGCAGGGGAGCGGGACGAGCCGGGCGACTGGCCCGACCTGAACCGGCTTGAGCGTGCGCTGCCGCACCGCGGACGGCATCCGGCGATCCGGCTGCCGTTTGAAGCCGCCGCCGAAGCGGCCGAGCGCGCGCGCGGCTGATGGAGGCGCACGGACCCGGATCGCTGCTGCGCGACGGGTTCGTGATGCTGGGTGCGGCGCTGGTGCTGGTGCTGGTGTTCCGGCGACTGGGGCTCGGCGCGACGCTCGGCTATCTGATCAGCGGCGTGATCATCGGTCCGCATGGGCTCGGACTGGTCGGCGACCCACAGGCCAAGCTCGGCATCGCCGAGATCGGCATAGCGCTGCTGCTGTTCCTGGTCGGGCTGGAGCTGTCGCCGCGTCGGCTGTGGCGATTGCGGAACGACATCTTCGGCTTCGGCCTGGCGCAGGTGGTGCTGTGCGGGCTGGCGCTGGCGGCGTTCGTCTATGCGGTGACGCCACTGACGACGGAAGCGGCGCTGGCGATCGGCTTGCCGCTCGCGCTGTCCTCGACCGCGCAGGTACTACCGATGCTGGAGTCCGCCGGCCGGCTGCGAACGCCGTTCGGCCAGCGCGCCTTTTCGGTGCTGCTGCTGCAGGACCTGTCAATCGTGCCGCTGATCACGATCGTCGCGGCGATGTCGCGGGCGCCCGACGCGGCCAGCGCGCCGCCCGGATGGCTGCTTGCGCTCTATACCGTGGGCGCAGTGATCGGCCTGGTGCTGGCCGGCCGGTTCATCCTGAACCCGCTGTTCCGCCTGATCGGAGGGCTCGGCGAGCGCGAGCTGTTCGTCGCGGCTGGGCTGTTCGCGGTGCTGGCGAGCGCGGCGGTGATGGAGTCGCTTGGGCTTTCAACCGCGCTCGGCGCGTTCGTGGCCGGCGTGATGCTGGCCGACTCGCCTTACCGGCACGAGCTGGAAGCCGATGTCGACCCGTTCAGGTCGATCCTGCTTGGCCTGTTCTTCATCGCGGTCGGCATGCTGCTCGACCTGCAGGCGATTGCCGATCGGCCGCTGTTCGTTATCGCGATCGCCGCCGGGCTGGTCGCGATCAAGGCCGCGATCATCCTGGGGCTCGCGCGGCGGTTCGGACAGGAATGGCGCACTGCGCTGGCGACCGGCCTCCTGTTGAGCCAGGGGGGCGAGTTCGGCTTCGTCCTGTTCGCGCAGGCGCAGCGCGCGCTGCTGATCGCGCCCGAGGCAGCGAGCCTGTTCGGCGCGGTGGTGACGCTGTCGATGGCGACGACGCCGTTCCTGATGATGCTGAGCCGCCGCTTCCGCGAGCCGCCGCCGCGGCAGCGCACCGATCTGGAAGGCCCGCGCAACGACTGCGCGAACGCGATCGTGGTCGGCTGGGGGCGGTTCGGCCAGACGGTCGGCTTCATGCTGGCGCTGCAGGGCATTTCCGTCACGATCATCGACCGCAAGGCGTCGCAGGTGGACGTGGGGCAGGAGTTCGGCGTCAAGGTCTATTTCGGCGACGGTACGCGCGTCGACCTGCTGCGCCAGGCGGGCGCGGAGCAGGCGCAGCTCCTGCTGTTCTGCATCGACGGCGGCACCCTGGACCGCGAAGCGATGGACGCGATCGCCCACTCCTTTCCCAATGCCCAGATGTTCGTGCGCGCCTTCGACCGGCGCCAGCTGATGCGGCTGAACGGGGCGCCGATCGCTGGGACGGTGCGCGAAGTCTATGAATCCGCGATCTGCATGGGCAGGATGGCGCTGGCCGCTGTCGAAGTGGACGGCGACGAGATCGATCGTACCGAAGCGCGCTATCGCGACGTGGATGCGAAGCGGCTCGCCGCGCAGGCAACGGCGGGCGACCTGCATGCCGGGGAGGAATTGATGGTCCGTCCGAACGAGCCGCCGCCGCCTGGGGAAGCGATCCCGATTCCGGCGGAGAGCGGCTGATGCTCTGGCTGATACGGCTGGCGGCGCTGTCCGCCGCGATCGCGATCGCCGCAGGCGCGTTCGGCGCGCACCGCTTCGCCGGCAAGGAAGCCGACTGGCTACGGACCGGCGGATTCTACCAACTGGTCCACGCGGTCGCGGTGCTGGCACTCGCCCGCTCCGCGGCGTCGGCTCCGCTCTGGACGCTGCTCGGCGGCTCGGCGCTGTTCGCGGCGACGCTCTACGCGATGGCCTTCGGCGCGCCGCGCTGGCTGGGCGCGGTCACGCCGGTGGGCGGCGCGGTGATGATCGCGGCATGGCTCTGGATTGCCTGGTCCGCGCGCTAACGTAGCTCGTCCAGGAATGCGGCCACCTCGTCCAGCGCGATCGACTTGTCGACGAACGCGGCGCCGATCCCGCGGGCGAGGATGAAGGGGACGCGGCCGCCGGCCTTCTTCTTGTCGTGCGCCATGTGCGCGGCGAGGCGCTCGCCGGACGCGTCGACGCCTGCGGACACGGCATCGTGCGGCAGGCCGATCCGGCGCAGATGCTCGACGACCCGCGTCGCGTCGGACGGGGGGCAGAGGCCGCGCGCGGCCGAGAAGCGGAAGGCGAGGCCCATACCGGCAGCGACCGCTTCGCCGTGGAGCAGGGCAGCGCCGAAGCCGGTTTCGGCCTCCAGCGCATGGCCGAAGGTGTGGCCGAGGTTCAGCAGCGCGCGCCGGTCGGCGGTCTCGCGCTCGTCCTCGGCGACGATGCGGGCCTTGGCGGCGACGCTGTAGGCGATCGCATGGGCGCGGGCCGCTGGGTCACCGGCAAGCAGCTCCCCGCCATGATCCTCGCACCAGGCGAAGAAATCGGGGTCTGCGATCAGCCCGTATTTGACGACCTCGGCATAGCCGGCGCGGAGCTCGCGCGCAGGCAGCGTGTCAAGGACGGCCGGGTCGATCAGCACGAAGCTCGGCTGGTGGAAGGCGCCGACCAGGTTCTTGCCGGCGCGCGCGTTGATCGCGGTCTTGCCGCCGACCGAGCTGTCGACCTGCGCCAGCAGCGTCGTCGGCACCTGCACGAAGCCGATGCCGCGCTTGACGATCGCGGCGGCAAAGCCGGCCAGATCGCCGATCACGCCGCCGCCGAGCGCCACCACATGCTCGCCGCGTTCGACTTCCAGCGCCAGCAGCCGGTCGCACAGCGCTTCGAGCTGCGTCCAATTCTTGGTGGACTCGCCGGCCGGCAGCACGATCGGGACGAGGTTCGGGTGGCGCAGCCGCGGCAGTTGCGCGGCCGCGACCGTCTCGTCGGTGACGACGATCAGCCGCTCGCGCGCATAGGGCGCCAGCAGATCGGCGGCGCGGTCGAGCGCGCCGGCTTCGATCAGCACGTCATAGCGGCGAGCGCCGAGTTCGACGGGGACGATGGTCATTGGCCGAGCGCCCTCAGGATCGCGCGGACCGTCGCGTCGTGCGGCGACGGCTGGCTGCGGACATGGATCGGCGCGAGCGCATAAACCGGGTTGCGCGCAGCGGCGAGGTCGGTCAGCACCTGGCGCGGGTCGCGGTCCTTCAGCAGCGGGCGGGTGGAGCGGCGGCGCACGCGATCGACCAGCGTCTCCAGATCGGCCTCGAGCCACACCGCGGTCGTCTTGTCGAGGATCAGCGCGCGCGTGCGCTCGTTCATGAAGGCGCCGCCGCCGGTCGCGATCACTTTCGGGCTGCCGTCGATGAGGCGGGCGATCACGCGGCGCTCGCCGTCGCGGAAATAGTCCTCGCCGAACATCTGGAAGATCTCGGTGATGGTCATGCCCGCCGCCGCCTCGATCTCCTCGTCCGCGTCGACGAACGGCAGGCCGAGCCGCTGGGCAAGGCGGCGCCCGACCGTGGTCTTGCCCGCGCCCATCAGCCCGATCAGCACGATCGGGCGATCGACAGGACGGGAGGCGGGCGCGGCGGTCATGCGCCCCGGCTAGAGCACAAAACCGGAGACGTTAAGAGGCTAGCTGGTCTTCATGCACTGGCTGTCGTCGGCGCGTTTGAACTCGCGGCAATTCCACAGCATCTTCTCGAAGCCGTTGGAGCGGTTGCGCAGATAACTGAACGACAGGGCCTGGTGCTGCTCCGGCTCGATCGGGAAGCCCTTCGGCGCCTTGTGCGGGTCGGTCCAGCCCATGAACTTGCAGAAGTCCTTCTGCCCGCAGGCGGCGAGCGCGAGGGCAGGGAAGTTGTTGGCGCCGACCTTCTTGTCGAGCACGACGACGAAAGCGTCGCCGCCGGGGGAGACGATCTTCACCTGCCGCGCGCCGCGATCGGCGAGCTTCTCGGGCGTCACGGCGCCTTCACCAGCGACCTGCACCTCGGCCCCCGCCAGATGGGCCGGAGACAAGGCCGCGAGCTTGGCGATCGCGGGCTCCGAGCCGGCATAGCCGCCGCGGAACGCGCCCGGCGTTCCCCACCAGCCCTGCCAGCGGAAGAACAGGTGCGTGCCGACCGCTGCGACCTTGTCCAGCGTCCCGCTCCAATAGGGCACGACCCAGTTCGTGTGGTAATGGGTCGAATAGCCGACCGGCTTGTACACCTTGCCCTTCAGCGCGGCCTCGGCGAGCTCACGCGCGCGCTGCCAGCCGGAAATCGAGGGGATGCGGGCGAGCGAGCCGTCGCAGGTGAAGGTGAACTGGCAGCCCGTATCCCGGTCGGAGCCCTGGAAGACGACGCCGCAGATCGTCTTCGGGAAAGCGGGATGGCGGAGGCGGTTCAGCACGACCTGCACGACCGCGCGCATGCCGTCATCGCCTTCGGCCGCGGCCTCGTAATAGGCGGCGGCGGCGAGGCAATCGACCGAGCGGGCATAATCCTCGCTGCCGCTGGCCAGCCGGAACGGCTTCGCCGCCGGGTTGGGCGCAGTCGAGAACGGGATGGCCGCGTTGATCTTCACGGCGTCGTCGGGCGTCACGTCCGCATATTGGACCGGCTCGACCGGCGGGGCGGGAACGTCGGCGGGCGGCGCGCCGGACCGCGACAGCTCCACGACCCGGGCGCTCCGCGACAGTACGAGACCGCGGCCCTGGGCGGCCCAGATGGCGGTGGCGAGCAGCAGCACCACGACCGCGGCGGCGATCATGTCGTGCAGGTCCTGGCGCGCCTTCAATGCGGAGAACAAACGCGATCTCTCCAAGCAGACGAAGCGCGGGCGCATAGCAGAATGCGCCCGCGCTGTCAGTTCGGTTAAGATGAGATTGATGGTTTACGCGATCAAGATCAGGCCTCGGGCAGGAAATCCGGCACCGAGAGGTAGCGTTCGCCGGTGTCGTAGTTGAAGCCGAGCACGCGGACATTGTCGGGCAGGTCGGGCAGTTTCTGCAGGATCGCCGCGAGCGTCGCGCCCGAGCTGATGCCGACCAGCATGCCTTCCTCGCGCGCGGCGCGGCGCGCCATGTCCTTGGCGACCTCCGCTTCGACCAGGATCACTCCGTCCAGCAGCTGGGTGTGCAGGTTTTCCGGGATGAAGCCGGCGGCGAGGCCCTGGATCGGGTGCGGACCAGGCTGGCCGCCCGAGATGACCGGCGACAGCGTCGGCTCGACCGCGAATACCTTCAGCTGCGGCCATTCCTTCTTCAGCACCTCGGCGCAGCCGGTGATATGGCCTCCGGTGCCGACGCCGGTGATCAGCACGTCGATCGGGGAGTCGCGGAAGTCTCTCAGAATTTCCTGGCCCGTTTCATTGGCATGCACGGCGATGTTCGCGGGATTGTCGAACTGCTGCGGCATCCAGGCGCCATCAGTGCTGTCGACGATCTGCAGCGCCCGCTCGATCGCGCCCTTCATGCCCTTTTCCTTGGGCGTCAGGTCGAAGGTCGCGCCATAAGCGAGCATCAGCCGCCGCCGTTCCAGCGACATGCTTTCGGGCATGACCAGGATCAGCCTGTAGCCCTTGACCGCGGCGACCATGGCGAGGCCGATGCCGGTGTTGCCCGAGGTCGGCTCGACGATCGTGCCGCCGGGCTTCAGCTTGCCGCTGCGCTCCGCATCCTCGACCATCGACAGGGCGATGCGGTCCTTGATCGAGCCGCCGGGGTTCGCGCGCTCCGACTTGATCCACACTTCGGCGTCGCCGAACAGGCGGTTGATCCGGATGTGCGGCGTGTTGCCGATCGTTTCGAGGATGTTGGCGGCTTTCATGCGGGCTTCTCCTGCATCACGGCTTCGGGAAGGGCGGTTTCGGGCAGATCGAAGGTGCGGGCGCGGCGGATTTCCGGGAACAGATAGGCCCAAATGCCGGCGACCGCTATGGCGCCGATGCCGCCGAACGCGACTGCACCGATGGGGCCCAGAACGGAGGCGAGCAGGCCCGATTCGACCTCGCCCAGCTCGTTTGACGCGGAAATGGCGAGGCCGGACACGGCCGAGACGCGGCCGCGCATCGCGTCGGGCGTATAGAGCTGGACCAGCGACGAGCGGACATAGACCGACAGCATGTCCATGCCACCCAGCACGATCAGTGCCGCCATCGATGCCGGCATCGACTTGGAATAACCGAACGCCAGCGTCGCGAGGCCGAAGCCGGCGACCGCGAGCAGCATCTTGACGCCGACATTGTGGTGGAGGGGGCGCCACGCGAACCATAAGGCGACCACCGCGGCCCCGACTGCCGGAGAGGCGCGCAGCCACCCCAGGCCTTCCGGTCCGACATGCAGGATATCGCGGGCATAGACCGGAAGCAGCGCCGTCGCCCCGCCTAGCAGCACCGCGAACAGGTCCAGCGTGATCGCCCCCAGCAGGAAGCGGTGGCTGCGGACATAGCTGAGGCCGTCCACCATCTGCCGGACCGGGTGGGTGCTGCCGGACATGGCCGCGGGCATGATCCGGCGGATCGGCGTCAAGGCGAGGATCGAGACAACGAGGAAGCCCGCCGCCATCCAATAGGGCATCGCCGGATCGACGCTGTAGAGGAAGCCGGCGAGGGCGGGCCCGCTGACCGACGCGCTCTGCCAGGCGATCGAGCTCATCGCGATCGCCCGGGGCAGGACGGCGGCGGGCACGATGTTCGGGGCGATGGCCGTCATCGACGGACCGAGGAAGACGCGGGCGACGCCGTGCAGCGCCGCGAGGCCGAACAGCAGCGGCAGGGTGAGTGTTTGGGTGTAGGTGGTGATGCCGAGCGTCAGCGCGATCGACAGGTCGATGCCGTTCGCCAGCCGCGCGACCAGCCGCCGCTCGAACCGGTCCGCGACCCAGCCGGCGACCGGCGTCAGCAGGAACAGGGGCACGAATTGGGCAAGGCCGATCAGCCCCAGATAGAAGCTCGCTTCCCTGACCGACATGCCGTAATCGGCGCGCGCGGTGTCATAGACCTGGTAGCCGAGGATCACGACCATCGACATGGTCGCCAGCACCGCCGAGAACCGGGCGATCCAGTAGGCGCGAAAGTCCGGGATCGCGAGCGGTGACGGTTGGGCCTGCACGGCGCCGCTCCTAGTCACGCGGACCAGTCACCCGCAACCGCGAACTCGCTTCACGCGCCCCAAGGCCAGCTTTGCCGGGCTTCAAAGCTTGTACACGAGGCTCGCGCGGCTGACCGAGCCACTGGTGCTGACGCCGCGCAGCCCGTCTTCCTCGACCCGGTATTCGTAGCTGAGGCGGAGCTTCAGCTTGTCCGAGATCTTGCTGTCGAGCGCGGCGCTGAGAAGGCCGCTGCTGGTGCCGTCTTCGTAGAAGACCGAGACACGTTGCGTGAAATCGAGCCGGGGGCCGATCGCGAGGCCGAGATCGAGCGTGCCGCGGCCGGCCAGGCGCGTCTGAGCCTCGCCGCCGTCGCCGATGGTGCGGCGGATTGCCGGGCCGCCTTCCAGCGCCAGCTTCAGCGTCCGGCCCGAACTGAGCGACCAGCCCGCGCCGAGGCCGGCCGTGTAGCGCTGGTCGTAGCCGAGCGCGGGATCATGCTCGAACTGGCCGAGCCCGAACACATAGCCCTTGGGCGAGGTCGCGTAGCGCGGCTGCCACGAGGCGAGCAGCCGTTCGACCGCGCGGACGCCGTCGGTGTCCTGGATCTCGCCGCGCAACTGCAGCCGGTGGCTCCAGTCGATGCCGTCGCGCTTCAGGTCCAGCGAGGCGAGCGCGCCGAGGCTGTCGGTGGGACCGGCGGACCAGGAGGCGCCGAACTCGACCTGGCCGGACCAGAGCTCGAACGCGCCGGCATCGGCGAGCCGTCGCTGGGCGGCCGCGTCCGTCTCTGCCTGGCGCGCGGCGACCTGTGCCTGCCAGCCTGTGCGCAGCTCCGCCAAGGCGGGCGCCAGATCGGGCCGCGCCCGGGCGGCATAGTCGAACATCTTTGCGATCGTCTTCGCGTCGCCATCGGCGATGGCGGCGTCGAGCATCGCCTTCAGGTCGGCGGGAATCGCGGCGGCGGGGGCGGGCGCCTGCACAGACGGCGGCGGGGGCGCTTGGTCCAGCATCGGGGCCGGAATAGTCATTCGGGGCGCGAGGGCAAGCCGTTCGTGCCGCCCGTTTTGCCGCCGGACGCCGGCCCGGCGGCATCGCCTTCAGGATCGATGCTGCGTTTCAGCGGCGAAAGCACCCACATCGTAACCATCGTGAACACCGCCAGCATCACCGCCACGTCGTAGCTGCCGAGGCCGACCGCCGTGCCGATCGCACCGGTCGCCCAGAGGCTCGCAGCGGTGGCGGTGCCGCGCACGCTGTCCTTCATCCTGAGGATCGCGCCGCCGCCGATGAACCCCATGCCGGTGATCAGCCCCTCGACGACCCGCGCCATTGCTTCCGGGTGGCTGGCCGTCAGCGGCTCCGCCGCCTGCACGAACCCGCAACTCGCGACGGCGACAAGCGGGAAGGTGCGCAGGCCGGCGCTCCGCTCTTCCTTTTCCCGGTTCCAGCCGATCGGCAGCGCGAGCGCATAGGCGACCAACAGCGCAAGAAAATGCGGCAGCAGGCGGAAAGCGTTGGCGTCGAACAGCTGTTCCAAGTCATTCTCCCTGAGGTCTGCCTCCGGGAACGCATCAAAGGTAACGAAAGTCACGGCACGTCCTTTGGCGGAGGCGTTACCTTACGCAGCCTTTGCGCATTCAGCACCGCAATCAGCAGCCGGTCGTTATAGACCCTGCGCTCGCCGACCTGCCGGCCGCGATAGAAGACCGGCCGCACCTCGCCATCCACCGCCCGATGGATCGCCGCCGCCTGGGCGAGGAACTGTCCGAGCCCGACCGCCTCGTCCCATGCCGCGGCGAAGCTTTCGGCGCCGGGCCGCTTGCGCAGCGCATAGGCGGACTTGGCGCTCATCCCGACGGCCCGCGCCGCCGCCGAGACCAGGCCGATGCGGGAGAGCTGCTCGATGAACATGCGCTGCCGGGCGGCGGACCAGCCGTCGTGCCGCGCGCGGGCAAGCGGGACGGGAACGAAGGCGAGCTCAGGAGCGGGCGACTCGGTCATCCGCGAGTCTATGACCGATCGGGGGGCGTGTAGGACAGCATCTTGTGGCAGACGCATGATAGGATTAAATCCTATTAAAAGGAGAATAGGCCATGCGTGCGACTCGCCAATTGAGCATCACTCTGCCCCAGGAGATGGCGGTGGCAGTGCGTCAACGTGTCGAGTCCGGCGACTATGCGAGCGACAGCGAAGTGGTTCGTGAAGGGTTGCGGGCGCTAGCCGAGCGTGAGCGCGCGGTCGAGCATTGGCTACGAACGGATGTGGTCTCGGCATATGAGAAGCTGCGCGCCGATCCTTCACGGGCCCGAACGATCGCGCAGGTGCGTGAAAAACTCCGGCATACGCGCGAAGCGATCGAGCAAGAATGATCAAGCGCTACGAGGTCGTGCTTGACGCCGAGGCAGAAGCGCAGCTCGAAGACCTGTTCATGTATATTGCGCAGGATGCCTCGATCGAGGTCGCGGAGCGCTTCACCGACGCGATAGTCGAGCAATGCGAGGCACTGTCGCACTTTCCAAACCGCGGAACGCCACGCGACGATATCCAGCCAGGCCTACGCACGATCGCATTCCGCCGCGCCGTGACGATCGCCTATGCGGTCGACGAGGACAGGGTGGAGGTGCTTGGGATTTTCTACCGGGGGCGGGATTATGAGAGTCTGTTGAATTAACAGGCCCGTGGTCACCGCCGACCACCTTGCTCACTAATCGCAATATGGCCTGCAATTGTCTTGCCGATATAGGAGGCGGCAGTGACTGGAGTGAGTTCAAGGCGAAAGAGGGGCAATCTGATCGACCTTGTTTCATCAACAGCTTGCCCGTTAGACCTGCATCACTCCACGCTCACGAAACTATCCATCACGCGTTTCCGCCCGGCCTGCTCGAAGTCGATTTCGAGCTTGTTGCCTTCGATCTCGGCGATCGTGCCGTAGCCGAATTTCTGATGGAAGACGCGCTGGCCGAGCGAGAGATCGCTGCGGCCCTTGTTGCCGAGGCTGACGGCGCTGGCGCGGGCCTCGACGACGCGGGCCGTGGTGGTCTGGTAGCCGCCCACTGAAGCGGCGCGCTGCCAGCCGGGGCCGCGTCCGGTGCCGCGGGCGACGTTCGCGAACGGGTCGGCGCGTTCGGACCAATTGGCGCGCCAGAGGCTTTCGCCGCCGGTCATGCTGGTTTCCTCCTCGATATGCGCGGCCGGCAATTCGCCCACGAAGCGGGAGGGGATGGAGCTGGTCCACTGGCCGTAGATGCGACGGTTGGCGGCATGGAGGATATAGGCGCGGCGGCGGGCGCGAGTGATCGCGACATAGGCGAGGCGGCGTTCCTCCTCCAGGCTCGCATTGCCGCCTTCGTCCAGTGAACGCTGCGACGGGAACACGCCTTCTTCCCAGCCGGCGAGGAAGACAGTGTCGAACTCCAGGCCTTTGGCGGCGTGGATCGTCATGATCGTCACCTGCTCGCCGCCTGCGCGCTCGTCATTGTCCATGACCAGGCTGACATGCTCGAGGAACGCGCCAAGATTTTCATATTCCTCCATCGCGCGGACGAGCTCGTTCAGGTTTTCCAGCCGCCCGGCGGCGTCGGCGGAGCGGTCCGCCTGCCACATCGCCGTATAGCCGCTCTCGTCCAGCATCTGGCGAGCGAGCTCCGGATGCGGGAGCTGGCCGGCCATGTCGCGCCAGCGGGCGATGTCGCCGATCAGATTGCCGAGCGCGCGCCGCGCCTGCGGCGTCAGCTCGTCGGTGTCGAGGATACGCGCGGCGGCGAGCGTGAGCGGGATGGCTTGGGCGCGGGCGAGAGCGTGGACCTTTGCCAGCGCCTTGTCGCCGAGGCCGCGCTTCGGCGTGTTGACGATGCGTTCGAAAGCAAGGTCGTCGGCCGGCTGGTTGACGACGCGGAGATAGGCGAGCGCGTCGCGGATCTCCTGCCGCTCGTAGAAGCGGAAGCCGCCGACGATGCGGTAGGGCAGGCCGATCGCGATGAACCGGTCCTCGAACTCGCGGGTCTGGAACTGGGCGCGGACCAGGATCGCGATATCGTCGAGCTCGCCGCCGGAACGCTGGTGCGCCTCGATCAGCTCGCCGACGCGGCGCGCCTCCTCCGGCCCGTCCCAGACGCCGAGCACGCGCACCTTTTCGCCTTCGCCCGCTTCCGTCCAGAGCGTCTTGCCCAGCCGGCCGGCATTGGCCGCGATCAACCCGGAGGCGGCGCCCAGAATGTGCGGCGTCGAGCGGTAATTCTGTTCCAACCGGATGATAACGGCGCCGGGGAAGTCCTTCTCGAACCTCAGGATGTTCGCGACTTCGGCGCCGCGCCAGGAGTAGATGGAGTTATGCGTCACGATCCCGTTCGCGACATAGTTGTGCGTGCCCGCCACGTTGAGGTCGAAAATGTCGGCCTGCTTCCCGTCGACGGTTTCGACCGCGATTACAACGTCGTGGCTGCCGTCTTCGCCGGCGACCATCATACCGGGCCGAATCGTCGAGGCAGGCCGGACCGCCAGCGCCGTGCCGAGCAGATTGGCCTTGAGCTGGACATCCAGCTCAAAATGCTCTTCGAGGCGGTCACGAATTTCCCCGACCTTCTTCATGTCGCGATACAGCGTCTCGTAACGCCAATTGTCCGGATTGCGGGCATAGACGCGCGGGTTCAGGCCGAGCGCGCGAACCTTCTCACGATCGACGGGATCGTTGCCGCTGAGCGACAGGCGATGCATCGGCGTAGCCCCACGCCGTTCCGCATACAGTGTAAGATTGAGCGCCTTGCGGCGACCCGGCGCGGTCTGCGGAACATGATGGGGATGATCGGCCAACAGGCCATGATCGGCCAGCAGCTGTTGGGCCCGCGCTTGGCTGTCCACCGCGCGGTGAATTCGGTCGAGCGTCGCCTGGTCGTGCACCAGCCCGTTCGTGCTGCCGCCTTTGCGAGCGACGAACGGCAGGGTGGAGATACCGTAGCGCAGGCTCAGGAGATGTTCGCACTCCCGCGCTTCGGCTTCCGTCTCGAAACTTGAAATGAGCCAGACGGCATCGGCACCTTCCTGCAGACAGCGCTGCCTGAAGCCGATCACCGGCCGTTTCTGGCCGCGGGTGTAGATCTGGCTGGTGCCGAGCCGATAGCCTTGGCCGCGTTTCCACATCAGATAGGCGAAGTTCTTCTGCGGGCTTGCGGTACGGATGAAGTCCGCGAAATGGCTATGTTCGGGCGTGCTGACCAGCTCACGCCCCGATGCCATGCGGAGCCTGACGAGCGGCCGCTTCGCTCTCCGGCGAAAGACCTCGGTCACTTCCGCCGGGCGAAACTCCCCCGAGCCATAACAGGACAGTACCAGATCGCCCGGTCTGATCTTCTCGATCGGACGAGTTTCGCCATCAGCGAGGGTGATATGGGTTCCGGCCGGGAGGCACTGATCGTCGTCGCCGACGCAGCAGATGTTCTTGCGGGCCTGGGCGAGCAGGCGGAGCCAGAGATACTGGCTGGCATTGGTGTCCTGATATTCATCGACGAGGATGTATTTGAACCGCTGCTGGTAACGTTCGAGCACGTCGCGGTGAGTCTTCAGGATCACCAGCATGTGCAGCAGCAGGTCGCCGAAATCACAGGCGTTCACCGCCTTCAGCCGCGCCTGGTACTGGGCGTAGAGATCGGCGCCGCGGCCGTTCGCAAACAGCTCGGATTCGCCGGCGTCGACATCGGCCGGCGTCCAGCCGCGATTCTTCCATTTGTCGATCAGGCCGGCGAGCTGGCGGGCGGGCCAGCGCTTCTCGTCGAGGTCGGAGGCGGCGATCAGCTGCTTCAGCAGGCGGAGCTGGTCGTCGGTGTCGAGGATCGTGAAGTTCGATTGCAGGCCGACCAGCTCGGCGTGGCGGCGGAGCATCTTCGCCGCGATCGAGTGGAAGGTGCCGAGCCAGGGCATGCCCTCGACCGCGTCGCCGACCATGCGGCCGATCCGCTCCCGCATCTCGCGCGCCGCCTTGTTGGTGAAGGTGACGGCGAGGATCTCCGACGGCCAGGCGCGGCGGGTGTAGATCAGGTGGGCGAGCCGCGCGGTCAGCGCCGCCGTCTTGCCGGTGCCGGCACCGGCCAGGACCAGCACCGGTCCCTCGGTCGTCAGCACGGCCTCGCGCTGCGGCGGGTTCAGGCCCTTCAGATAGGGCGGTTCGTTCGGGTCGGCGATCGGGTGAGTCACCCGTGAACAGCTAGGGAACGGCGGCCCTTGGCACAAGGCGGCGGAAGGGGCGGCCGTCGATGGCGGCTAGGCCGAGGGCGATCAGGGCCATGCCGGCGTAGTGGCGCGGCGCCAGCGCTTCGCCGAGAACGAGGGCGCCGAGCAGGATCGCGGTGACGGGGATCAGGAAGGTGACCAGCAGCGCGTTGGTGGCGCCGGCGCTGGCGAGCAGGCGGAAATAGAGCCAATAGGCGAAGCTGGTGCAGATCAGCGCGAAGCCGGCGATCGCGGCCCAGGTGGCGGCACCGGGCGCGGCGATCGTCCAGGGCCGTTCGAGCAAGAGGCTGAACGGCAGCAGCAAGAGGCTGGCGCCGATCAGTTGGCCGGTCGCGACGGTCAGCGGCGGGATACCGAGCGGGCGGAAGCGGCGGGCATAGACGGCGGCGAAGGCGTAGCTGAGCGTCGCGGCCAGGCACATCAGGATCGCGATCGCTTCGCCGCCCAGATGCGCGCCGGTGCCGATCATCACGGCGACGCCGCCGAAGCCGAGCAGCACGCCGACGATCTTCGCCGGTGTCGCGCGCTCGTCGCGGGTGAAGATGTGCGCGACCAATACGCCCCAGAGCGGCGTCGTCGCGTTCAGGATCGAGGCGAGGCCGCTCGCGATCCGAAGCTGCGCGAAGGCGTAGAGGACGAAGGGCAGGGCATTGTTGAGCAGGCCGAGGATCACGAGCATGCCCCAGATGCGCGCGCTGGTCGGCAGGCTTTCGCCGCGCAGATAGAGGAAGGCGATCAGCGGGATCGCGCCAAGCGACACGCGCAGCAGCATGATCGTGATCGGCGGCAGCTCCTTCAGCGCGACCGCGAGGAAGAAGAAGGAGCCGCCCCACAGCACCGAGAGGACCAGCAATGTGGTCCAGTCGCGCCCGCTCATGCTATCATTCCGCATGGCTAACGTCTGGCACGTGCGTGGGGCCTGCGCCATCCCGGCGCTTGCGGTCAAAGCTTGCGGAGAAGGGTGAGCTTGGCCTTGCCGTGCGTGCGGACGGCGTCGGCTTCGAAGCCGGGGACCTCGACATCCTCGTTGAGCGCGGTTTCGATGCTGACCCAGGCGCCTGCCTCAAGCGTCAGCCGCGGCAGGACTTTCCGGCCGAGGCCGGAGCCGTAGGGCGGGTCCATGAAGACGATGTCGAACGGCCCGCCCGCAAAGCCTTCGGCGGCCTGGGCGCGGATATCGGTGCCTTCTGCGCCGAGCTTCGCGATATTGGCTTTGAGCGCGGCGACGGCCTCACGGTCGCGTTCGACGAAGACGCAGCTGCGGGCGCCGCGGGACAGCGCTTCAAGGCCGAGCGCGCCAGTGCCGGCGAAGATGTCGGCGACGCGCAGCTCCTCGAAACTGCCGATGCGGGAGGTCAGCATCGAGAACAGGGCCTCGCGGGTGCGGTCGGCGGTGGGGCGGGTCGCCGCGCCGGGCGGTGCCACGAGCGTGCGCCCGCGCCAGCGGCCGGCGATGATCCTCATTTCGGCTCCTTCCCTCGCCGCCGCCGAGGGGAGGGGGACCCCTTGCCGTCAGGCGAGCGTTGGAGGGGCCCGGAGCGAAGCGGAGGGCTAGGTTGTCCTCCCCCGGCTCGAGGCCGGGGTGCGGCCCCTCCACCACGACGCTTCGCGTCGCGGTCCCCCTCCCCGAGCTGAGCTCGGGGAGGAGCTGATTTCAGGGTGTTTCGGAAGACGACCAGGTCGTGCTGGCGGACTTCGTCGACGGCGCCGGCGGGAAGGTCGGCAAGGGCGAAGGGGCCGTAGGAAGTGCGGATCAGGCGGGAGACGCGCAGGCCGAGATGCTCCAGCACGCGGCGCACCTCGCGGTTCTTGCCCTCGGCGAGGGTGAGCTCGATCCAGACATTGGCGCCGGTGCGGCGCTCGAGATTGGCGTCGATCGAACCGTAGCGGACGCCGTCGATCTCGACGCCGTGGATCAGCTCCTCCAGCTGCGCCTGGGTGACATTGCCATAGGCGCGCGCGCGGTAGGTGCGGGGGACGCCGGTGCGCGGCAGCTCCAGCGCGCGTTTCAGCTCGCCGTCGGTGGTGAGCAGAAGCAGCCCTTCAGTGTTGAGGTCGAGCCGGCCGACGGGCATCAGCCGCGGCAGGCCCTTGGGCAGCCGATCGTAGATGGTCGGGCGGCCTTTCGGGTCGCGCTCGGTCGTCAGCAGCCCAGCCGGCTTGTGGTAGCGGAACAGGCGCGCGGGCGCCGGCGGCTTCACCGGCCTGCCGTCGACGGTGACGCCGTGGAGGGATTCGACCAGGGTCGCCGGCGTCTCGACCACGGTGCCGTCGATCGCGATTCGCCGCTCCGCGATCATCCGCTCGATTTCGCGGCGCGAGGCGACCCCGGCGCGCGCCAGCAGCTTGGCGATCCGTTGCGCTTCCCGTGACTTAGCTTGCGGCGCGGGCACTTCGTCGCTCCCAAAATCTTTTTGCTGGCAAGCCACAAAAACCGTGCGGCATGCGTTATGTTCATCAGCCGGTAAGGGGCGCGAACAGGGCGCGTTCCATGGCGGAGGAAAAGCAGGGCGGCAATGGTGTTCGGTAAGCGGGCCAGGAAGATCCAGCGTATCCTGATCGTCGAGGACGAGCCGCTGATCGCATTCGATACCGAGCATGTGCTGATCGAAGGCGGCTATCAGGTGGTCGGCACCGTCGACAGCGTCGAAGCGGCGCTGGAGGTGATCGGGTCGAAGAAGATCGACCTGGCGCTGGTCGACCTGGGGCTGACCGACGGCGGCAACGGCGTCGAGGTCGCGGCGGCAGCGCGGCGGGCCGGCCTTCAGGTGCTGTTCGTCACCGGGCGCTGCCCGAAAGGCGGCGAGTCGCTCGGCATCGGCTGCCTGGAAAAGCCGTTCACGCCCAGGGACCTGCGTGGCGCGATCGAGGCGATCGAGACCCTGCTCGCGCGCGGCAGCGTGAAGAAGGCGCCGCCCGGCCTGCACCTCTACGCGGACAGCGTGCCGGCGGCTTGAAAATCCTCCCCTCAGCTTTGCTGAGGGGAGGGGGACCGCCGGCGGAGCCGGTGGTGGAGGGGCCGACCGCGAAGCGGGCGGAAGCAACCCTCCGCTCCGCTCCGGCCCCTCCACCGCGCTTCGCGCGGTCCCCCTCCCCGAGCGAGCTCGGGGAGGACCTTATCAAAGCCGCATTTCGACCTGGTCGTGGAAGGCGCGGATGCCGGTTTCGAGGGTGCCCAGCGTCAGGTGGTCGACGGCGCCGCTCGACAGGCCCTGCTGGCCGAGCGCGGCGGCGCGGAAATCCTCGCTACCGAACACGCCCTGATCGAGCAGCTGCCAGCTGCGCTGCCAGTGGGAGAGGGCCTTTTCGGTCTTCGGCGCCTCGGGAATCAGCATGAAATCCTCGACCAGGCTGCGGTCGACCGCCTGCGGCATCAGCACCATCAGGTTCACGTAATCGGGGCTGACGATCAGGATGCCGCCGGGGAAGAGCTGATAGGCATAGGTGACGGCGGAGCGAAGCGCGGCCCAGTCGCTGCGATCGAGCCCGGCGATCGCCGCGGCGCGGCCGACCGCGGATCGCTGGTGCGGGCCGACCCGGTCGCCGGCGGTCACGCCGTCCTGGAACATCGGGCCGATCGTTTCGGCATGCAGCCGCTGGACATGGTAGCTTTCGGAAAAAGCATCGACGATCAGCTTCCAATTCGCCGCCACCTGGTGGGTGTTGCGCGCGAATAGATGCTGGCCGGCCAGGCCGAACGCGTCGAAATCGTGTGACAGGGCCTCGGCGGCCGCGAAATCCGCCTGCTCGTCGAACGCGAACCAGATCAAGCCGCCCGCCTCAAGGCTCGGCAGCTCCTTCAGGCCATGCGTGCTCTTGTCGAGGCCGGGAAAGGTCTCGGCGCGCGGCAGGCCGGAGAGGCGGCCATCGAGCGCGTAGGACCAGGCGTGATAGGGGCAGACGAGCCGCGGCGCACACACCGCCTCGCTCCCTTCGACCAGCCTTGTGCCGCGATGCCGGCAGACGTTCAGGAACACATGCGCCTTGCCGGCCTTGTCGCGGGTGACGAGCAGCGGCTTGCCGAAGCCGTCGTGCGGCACCGCCATGTTCGGCCCGGGCAGCAGCGCGGACGGCGCGATCACGTTGGGCATCGCGGCGAACAGCGCCGCCCATTCGCGATCGTGGCGCGCCGGGTCGGTATAGACGGACGCGGGGACGGTGGTGATGCCGTCGCCGCGCTTGATCGAACCATCGGCGAGAGTCTCGGCGAGCGCGAGCTGGCCGGGCGTGGGCGTGAGCGCGTTCATGGCGCAACTGTGCGCCGAGTCGCGCGGCTGCTCAATAGCGCAGCGAGCGTTCGATCATCCCCTCGCTGCCGAACACGCGAAGATAGCGGGCGACCTCCGCCGGCGGGCCGAGCGCCTTGGCCGGATTGTCGGAGAGCTTGACGGCGGGGCGGCCGTTCGCCGCGGTCACCTTGCAGACCAGCGAGAGCGGCATCAGCCGGGGATCGGCGCTGCCCGTGTCGTTGGTGAGGTCGGTGCCCCAGCCGAAGCTGGTGCGCACGCGCGCGGCGAAATGGCCGTGGAGTCGCTCGATAGCGTCCACGTCCAGAGCGTCGGCGAAGATCAGCCGCTTGCCCGCCGGGTCGACGCCATGGCGGCGCCACCAGGCGATGATCTCCTCGCCCGCTTCGACCGGCGGCGCGGAATCGGGACGAAAGCCCGTCCAGTCCGCGACCCAGGCAGGCGCATCGCGCAGGAAGGCGCGGGTGCCGAACGTATCCGGCAACGCGACCAGCAGGCGGCCGCCATAAAGCTGGTCCCATTCCTCCAGCACGAGATAGGGCGAGCGGGCGAGCGCGTCGTCGTCCGGGGCAAGCGCGGCGAGCGTCATCGGCAGCTCATGGCCGTTGGTGCCGATTGGCTCCAGGCCGTGGCGCATCGCGAATAGGGCGTTGCTGGTGCCGACCAGACGGCTGCCGAGCGCGTCACGGAGCGTCAGGATGCAGTCCTCCTGCCAGTCTCGGCCGTGGCGGCGGCGGGTGCCGAAATCCGACAGCATCAGGTCCGGGATGGCCGCCAGCCGCGAAGCTTTCGCGCGTAGCCGCTCGCGCGCGCCGGCGTAGAGGGAGCGGGCGTCCACACCCCGGAGCGCGGCGCGGCTGCGCAGCTCGTTCACGATCGCCAGCGCGGCAATCTCCCACAACGTGGTTTCCGCCCATGGGCCATCGAAGCGGAGATCGACCTGGCAGTCGCGGACGGCGAGTTCATAGGCGGGCAGGCGCAACCTTTCGGCCCAGTCGAGAAAGCCGGGCTCCAGGATCGGGCACATGTCGTCGAAGCAGAGCCGGCCGAGCCAGGCCCGCTCGGCGGGGGCAAGGGGGAGAGTGCGGACATGATCGAGCTGCTCGCGGAGTTCGCCGATATCGATCTGCTCGGCGAGGCGGACCGAGCGGGTGCGGTTGATCAGCGCCCATTCGGTGCGCACGTCCGGGTGCAGCCGCCGGATCAGCTGCAGCATCAGCCATTTGTAGAAGTCCGTGTCGAGCAATGTCTCGACGATCGGCCGGCCGCTCACGAGTCCACATCGCCGGCAAGCTGGTCGAGGAACCTGACCAGCGCCCGTTCCGGATCCCGCTCCTTGCCGCCGCTGAGCACGGTGATCCCCCATTGGCCGAGCACCGCGTCGCGCACCGGATCGGGGCGCGCGGCGAAGACGAAGGACGGCGGGCGATCCTTGATCCGGCCGGTATGGGCCCAGGTGCGCCACAATTTGTGCAGCAGCAGCCGGATGTTCAGGTCCGACATCGAATAGCCGATGAACAGGATGGTGCGGCCGAGCGCGTCGGCGCGAAACTTAACGTCCAGAGGCGAATCGAAGTTCAGGCGGTCGAAATAGTCGGTCTCGGCCAGCACCAGCGACGCGTCGGATTCGAAGTCGCCGTGGAATTTGACGATCTGCGGGCAGCCGTCGCCGGCGCGGGCGAGGTCGCGGGCGTTGACGATCTTCACGTAGCGGCGGCCGGCAAGCTGATAGGCGACCTCCAGATTGTTGTCGTAATTGGTCGTGTAGAGGATCGGAAAGTCGAGGCGGACGATCAGCTCGTCCAGCTTCGACCTGGCGACTTTCGCTTCGGAGACGCTCCAGCTGCGGTCCATCCAGCTCCTGAGCGCGCCGATGCTGCCCTGCTGCAGCCGGTAATATTCGGCGAGCATCTGGTAATCGGCGTCGCTGTCCTGCTCGGTGAGGCCGAGATCCGCGCGCATATGCTCGATCAGCTGCGACCAGGAGGGCAGGCCGACCGCCATCGACAGGCCGGCGCCGGCGAACAGCACGCAGCGGCGCGCCCGCACCGTCTCAACCAGCGCGGAATAGCCGTCGCCGATGTGCAGTTCTTCCATGGCCGTAACAAACGGCGCGGGCGGGCGTGCGTTCCGCGGCCGGTTGCGGGACGGCGCCCGCTCGGCTAGGCGGTCGCGACCGCGCGCGGGCGTGGCGAAATTGGTAGACGCACGGCACTCAAAATGCCGCGGCTTCGGTCATGTCGGTTCGAGTCCGACCGCCCGCACCACCCCTTCAGGATTCGGCTTCGACGTCGCTCAACCGGGTGCGGCGGAGGCGGGGTTCGCGGTCGAGCTCGCCGGTTTCCCTGATCTCCTTGCGCAGCTCGTCGCGCTTTTCGTGAATCGAGGCGATCACCGGGCCCATCGCCACGCCCAGATCGACGAGCACGGCCTCCGACAGCTGCAGCGAGCTTTCCAGCGCTTCCGGAACCGCGTCCGTCACCCCCAGCCGGTAGAGCTCGGCAGCGTGATAGACGTCGCGGGCGCGGGCGACGATGGTAAGATCGGGGAAACGGGCGCGGACAAGGCGGACGATCTTCAGCGACAGCTGGGGCTGGTCCATCGTCAGCACCAGCGCCGCCGAATTGCCAAGCTCCAGCCGCTCGAGCAGGCCCGGCCGCGAGATGTCGCCGAACAGGACCGGATAGCCCTGGCTGCGCGCGGTCGCGACCGCGTCGATGTCCGCATCGACGCCGACAAAGCCCTTGCCATGGGTGCGCAGCAGGTCGGCGACCAGCTGGCCGACCCGCCCGAACCCGATGATCGCCACCCGCTGTTCCGGCACCGGGGTGTCGGCGAGCTCGCCCAGGCCCCCGGCGCGCCGCAGCTCGATCCGCCGCGCCATGTCGTGGCCGACGCGGGCAAGCACCGGCGTGATCGTCAGCCCGATCGCGGTGACGGTCTGCCAGAAGGCGGCGGTGGACGGCGTGATCAGCCGCGCGCCGACGGCGGCGGAGAGCACGATCAGCGTGGTTTCCGACGGCGACGACATCAGCACGCCGGTTTCCAGGGCGACCCCCGGCCGGGCGCCGGCGAAGCGCAGCAGCGCGCCAGTGACGATCGTCTTGACCAGCACGACGCCGATCACGGCGGTGACCAGCGAAGGCCAATTGGCGGCGATCTGGCGGACGTCCACGCTCATCCCGATCGTGATCAGGAACACGCCGAGCGCCAGACCCTTAAACGGCGCGGTGGTGATCTCGACCTCGCTGCGGAACTCGGTTTCCGCGATCAGGATGCCGGCGAGCAGGGCGCCCACGATCGGCGACAGGCCGGCCGCCGTGGTCGCGACGCTGGCGATGATCACGATCAGCAGGCTCGCGGCAAGGAACAGCTCCGGGCTCTTGGTGCGTGCGGCCTGGGCGAACAGGGGCGGCAGCAGGATGCGGCCGGCGATCAGCATCAGGACGATGGTCAGCGCGCCGAGGCCGATCGTCGTCAGCAGCGGCTCCAGGCCGGCATCCTGGGCCTGGGGCGCGAGCACGCCCAGCGCGAAGATGATCGGCACCAGCGCGACGTCTTCCAGCAGCAGCATCGCGAAGGCGGGCCGGCCGACCTGGCTGCGCGTGCCCGTCATCGGCAGGACCAGCGCGGTCGAGGACAAGGCGAGCGCCATGCCGAGCCCGAAGGCGCCGGCCCAGCTCTGCCCGATCAGGTAGAGCGCCGCGCCGATCAGCAAACCGCACAGCGCCAGCTGCGACGCGCCGAGCCCGAACACCAGCTTGCGCATCGACCAGAGCCGGCGAAACGACAGCTCCAGCCCGATCGAGAACAGCAGCAGGATGATGCCGAGCTCCGCGAACGGGCTGATCGATTCCGATTGGGTGATCGTGACGTGGTAGAGCCAGGGATAGCGATCGACCAGCGATCCCAGGCCGTTGGGGCCGACCAGCATGCCGACCAGGATGAAGCCGATGACCGGGCTGACGCGGAGGCGGGCGAACGCCGGGATAACGAGACCGGCAGCGCCGAGGACGACGAGGGAATCACTGAACGCGTCTGAATCGATCGGGAGAGCCATGGCCCTTCATTGCTGAGCCGAAATCGGCTTGTCAGCTTTTTCCTGGGCTTCGCGGCGAATTTGCTGGCAGGCTCGACGGCGCGGGTGGGGAGAGCCATGCCTGTCGAACCCCGGGCGCGGACGGCGCGTTGGCCAGGCAAAGGGAGAAGCGCGTGCATGACCTAGTGATCGCCGGCGGCGGCCCGGCCGGCATGATGGCCGGCCTGTTGTTCGCGCGGGCCGGCGTGCAGACGCTGGTGCTGGAAAAGCATGCCGACTTCCTGCGCGACTTCCGGGGCGACACCGTCCACCCCTCGACGATGGAGCTGATCGACGAGCTGGGGCTGCTCGATGCTTTCCTGGAGCGGCCGCATGACGAAGTGCAGACGCTGACGGTGCGGGTGGCGGACGCGCGGATCACGGTCGCCGATACCCGCCACCTGCCGGTCAAATGCCCGTTCATCGCGCTGATGCCGCAATGGGATTTCCTCGATTTCCTTGCCGACGAGGCGCGGCGACACCCGACCTTTGCACTGCGGATGGAGGCGGAAGCGGCGGACCTGCTGCTGGACGGCGGCCGGGTCGCGGGCGTGCGGCTGGCGAGCGGCGAGGAGATGCGGGCAAGGCTGACGATCGCGGCGGACGGGCGGCGATCGGTGCTGCGCGAGAAAGCGGGCCTGCCCAAGCGCGATCTCGGCGCGCCGATCGACGTGCTGTGGTTCCGGCTGCCCAAGGGGCGCAGCGGCGTAAACCTGACCGGCGGGACCTTCGGCAACGGCACGCTGGTCGTCCAGCTGGATCGCGGCGACTATTGGCAGTGCGCCTATGTCGTCGCAAAAGGCGGAGCGGAGGCGCTGAAGGCACGCGGCATCGAGGCGTTCCGGCGCGGCGTCGGCGCGGCGGCGCCGGAACTGGCCGACGTCGTCGATACGCTGACCGATTGGGACCAGATCAAATTACTGTCGGTGGCGCTCGACCGGCTGGAGCGCTGGAGCCGGCCGGGACTGCTGGCGATCGGCGACGCCGCGCACGCGATGTCGCCGGTGGGCGGGGTGGGGATCAACCTTGCGATCCAGGACGCGGTGGCGGCGGCGAACATCCTTGCCGCCCCGATGGCGCGAGGCGAGCCGGTCGACGCGCTGCTGCCGAAGATCGAGCAGCGGCGGATGCTGCCGGTGCGGGTCACGCAGGCGGCGCAGAAGGCCGTGCACGACCGGCTGCTGAAGCCGTTGCTCGAGAGCAAGGCAGTGATCGACGCGGTGCCGTTCCCGCTGCGACTGTTCGACTGGTTCCCGGTGCTGCGGCGGATTCCCGCCCGCCTGGTCGGTCTCGGCATCCGGCGGGAGCATGTGCGTTCACCGGATGCTACACAGCTCTCACCGGAAGACTAGATATGGTCAATCCGTAGACGATTGGCCCGGGCGATATTTAGTAACGAACGGCCGTCGCTCCCGGGACAAGGAAGCAAATTCGACATGACGTGCAATGAGCACTGGACCAAGAGCGCAGCGAAAAAGCCACGAGCCAGGGGAAAAGACGAAGTCAGATCAAGCATCGCGAAACTGACAAAGGCCATCAACGCGTCAGCACATGGGCCCCCGAGAGTCGCCAGCATGTATCGCCGTCCGTGGCGTCTGGCGAAGATATATTCGGTTCGACCGGTAGCGAACCAGACTCGCCGCCGAGGCTGCCATCGAAGGCGTAACGGCGACAACTCGATCACCAGCGGATAGACGGCGAGCATCGCAATGCGCCCACGCGCGGCGAGACAGCCGACGGCATGGCCGATCTCGTGCACGATCGTTCCAGAAGCGATCGCGGACAAGCCAACGATCGGCCAAAGCCAAAGAAGCCCGGCCTGAGACAGGATCGGCAAAGGCAACAAAAAGGCGGCGAGTAGAGCAAAGCGATAGATCGCGTTGGCCCAGCGTGTGAACCGCCGGCCTCTAGTCAAACGCCTTTTCAGCCTACCCCCTACTTCCAATCGGCCATCGCCGTTTCGAGGTTGGCGCGGATCGCTTCGAAGAATTGTTCGGTGGTCATCCAGGGCTGGTCGGGGCCGATCAGGATGGCGAGATCCTTGGTCATCGCGCCGCTTTCAACCGTCTGGATGCAGACGCGCTCCAGCGTCTCGGCGAAGCGGGTGACGTCCGGCGTATTGTCGAAGCGGCCGCGATATTTCAGGCCGCCGGTCCAGGCGAAGATCGACGCGATCGGGTTGGTCGAGGTCGCCTTGCCCTGTTGGTGCATGCGATAGTGGCGAGTGACGGTGCCGTGCGCCGCCTCCGCTTCCACGGTCTTGCCGTCGGGCGAGAGCAGGACCGAGGTCATCAGGCCCAGCGAGCCGAAGCCCTGGGCGACCGAGTCGGACTGCACGTCGCCGTCGTAATTCTTGCAGGCCCAGACGAATTTGCCGCTCCACTTCAGGGCGGAGGCGACCATGTCGTCGATCAGGCGATGCTCATACACGATACCAAGCTTGTCGAACTGGGGCTTGAATTCATTCTCATAAACCTCGGCAAAGATGTCCTTGAAGCGGCCGTCATAGGCCTTCAGGATCGTGTTCTTGGTCGAGAGGTACACCGGCCATTCGCGCAGCAGGCCGTAGTTCAACGATGCGCGGGCGAAGTCGCGGATCGAATCATCCAGATTGTACATGCCCATCGCGACGCCCGACGACGGGAATTGGAAGACTTCCTCGTCGATCACCGTGCCGTCGTCGCCCTCGAAGACCATGCGCAGCTTGCCGGGGCCGGGCACGCGGAAGTCGGTCGCCTTGTACTGGTCGCCGAACGCGTGGCGGCCGACGACGATCGGGTCGGTCCAGCCGGGGACCAGCCGCGGCACGTTCCTGATGACGATCGGCTCGCGGAAGACGACGCCGCCCAGGATGTTGCGGATCGTGCCGTTCGGCGACTTCCACATCTTCTTGAGGTCGAATTCCTGAACTCGCGCCTCGTCCGGGGTGATCGTCGCGCACTTCACGCCGACGCCGTATTTCTTGATCGCGCGCGCGGACTCGACGGTGACGCGATCCTCGGTCTCGTCACGTTTCTGGATGCCGAGGTCGTAATATTCGAGGTCGATGTCGAGATAGGGCAGGATCAGGCGCTCGCGGATCCAGGCCCAGATGATCCGCGTCATCTCGTCGCCGTCGAGCTCGACGACGGGGGTTTTCACCTTGATCTTGGCCATTGCGTATTCGTCCCAGGAAGATTGATTTGGCGCTTTCCCTAGGCGAAGCGCCCGGCCTGTCAACCGGAGCCCAGAGGAGCGGCAACATGGCCCATTTCATACTGACCTACGATCTCGCGCCCGACTATCTGGAGCGGCGCGGCCAATTCCGGGGCGAGCATCTGGCACTCGCCTGGGAGGCGGCCGACCAGGGTGCGCTGCTGCTGGGCGGCGCGGTCGGCGATCCGCCCGAATCGGCGCTGCTGCTGTTCTCGGACAAAGCGGCGGCCGAGGCGTTCGCGAAGAGCGACCCTTATGTCGCGCAGGGCCTTGTGCAGGAATGGCGGGTGCGGCCTTGGACCACGGTCGTCGGCAAGCACGCCGCGACGCCGGTGCGGCCCTGAGCGGAGCCTTGGGCGCGCTCGATCATTGTTTCGGGATCGGGTGCTGCTAAGGAGGCGCAATGGCATCGCTTGAAAAGCCGCCGGTCGCGACGACGAACGTCAAGTGGCGCTGGCCCTCCGTCCATCCCGACGGACGCAAATTCGTCCTGATCTCGGCGGTCGTGACGCTGATCTTCGCCTGGTTCGCGTGGGAGACGCTGGCCTGGCCGATGGCCGCGGTGACGATCTGGGTCGCCGCCTTTTTCCGCGACCCGATCCGCAGCGTGCCGCAAGGGGAGGGGCTGGTGATCGCGCCCGCCGACGGGCTGATCACGCTGATCCAGCAGGTCGCGCCGCCGCCCGAAATGGCCGGCGAGAACGGCCTGGGCGACGCGCCGATGACGCGCGTTTCCATCTTCATGAGCGTCTTCGACGTGCACATCAACCGCTCGCCGATCGCGGGGACGGTGCGGCAGGTCGCCTATATCTCGGGCAAGTTCCTGAACGCCGACCTCGACAAGGCGAGCGAGGACAATGAGCGCCAGCATATCCTGGTGGAAGGCGCGGACGGGGTGCGGATCGGCTTCACCCAGATCGCGGGGCTGGTCGCGCGGCGGATCGTGCCGTTCGTCAAGGTCGGCGACACCGTGGGACGCGGGCAGCGGATCGGCCTGATCCGCTTCGGCAGCCGGGTCGACGTCTATCTGCCGGCCGGGACGTCGCCGCGCGTCGCGCTCGGCCAGCGCACGATCGCCGGCGAGACGATCATCGCGAAACTGGGCGAGCCGGACGCAGGGATCGGCATCCCGCAATGATCCCGGACCGGCCCCGGCGCGGCATCTCGCTGCGCGCCGTCGCCCCCAACGCGGTGACCGCGCTCGCCTTGTGCATGGGGCTGTCGGGCGTGCGCTTCGCGGTCGGCGGGCAATGGGACCTGGCGGTCGCGTCGATCATCGTCGCCGGCGTGCTCGATGGCCTGGACGGCCGCATCGCGCGGCTGCTGAAAGGCGAGAGCCGGTTCGGCGCCGAGCTCGATTCGCTGTCCGACGTGATCGCGTTCGGCGTATCGCCGGCGCTGATCCTCTATCTCTGGTCGCTGCAGGCGCTGCCCCGCTATGGTTGGCTATTCGCGCTGGGCCATGCCGTCTGCTGTGCGCTCAGGCTGGCGCGGTTCAATGCCCAGATCGACGCGAGCGAACAGCCGCACAAATCGGCCGGCTTCCTGACGGGCGTGCCCGCCCCTGCGGGAGCGGGCCTTGCGCTGCTGCCCATCTTCATCTGGCTCTGGTCGGGCGAAGAGCATCTGCGGGCGGTCTGGATCGTAGCGCCCTGGATGGCGC
The DNA here is from genome assembly GCF_009753715.1 of Sphingomonas horti. Classification (GTDB taxonomy): domain Bacteria; phylum Pseudomonadota; class Alphaproteobacteria; order Sphingomonadales; family Sphingomonadaceae; genus Sphingomonas_B; species Sphingomonas_B horti. The sequence goes on from NZ_WQMS01000013.1 coordinate 34,049, forward strand.
TGGTCGCGTTCCTGATGATCTCCAACGTCGCGACCTATAGCTGGTCGTCGCTGCGGCTGCGGCGCACGATCCGGCTGGAGGCGATCGCGGGCGTAGCCCTGCTGGGCGGCGCGCTGGTCACGGTGCCCTGGGAGACGCTCACCGTGGTCGCGGTGATCTACCTGGCGCTGATCCCGTTCAGCCTGCGCTCCTATGCCCGCGTCAGGCAGCGGCGCGCAGCGGCGGCACGCGGCGCGGCGCCGGACCTCGCCACGCCCGCACCCTGACCCGCACCGGCGGCGCGGCCAGCGCACGCGCGTGCACCAGTTCCTCCCCCGCCAGGATCGCGAGCACGCGCGCCGCTTCGTCGCGCAGCATGCGGACCAGCAGCAAGGACGCGCCGATCGCGGCGAAGGTGAAGAAAAGCGCGGAGAAAATCTGGGCCATCGGAACCTCCCTGAGGTCAGGGCGCCAACCGCCCATGACTCCGTTGGTTCCTGTGTTCCCTATTTGTTCCGGCGCTGTCAAGCTTGCAAATGACTCGGTTCGCCGCTAAGGGCCGCCGCATTCCACATGGAAGGCGCTCATACCGGTGTCCCGCGCTTGTCGAGGGATCACTGCCTTCCAGAGGTATAACCGGGTAAGGAGAACATCCTATGGCGGCTCCCACCGTCTCTCTGAATGCGCTCGTCGAAGCGGGCGCGCATTTCGGCCACCAGACGCATCGCTGGAATCCCAAGATGAAGCCGTACATCTACGGCGAGCGGAATGGCGTGCACATCCTCGATCTGTCGCAGACCGTGCCGCTGTTCGCGCGCGCGCTGGACTTCATCAGCTCGACCGTCGCCGCCGGCGGCAAGGTGCTGTTCGTCGGCACCAAGCGCCAAGCGCAGGAGCCGATCGCCGAGGCGGCGCGCCGTTCGGGCCAGCATTTCGTCAACCACCGCTGGCTGGGCGGTATGCTCACCAACTGGAAGACGATCTCCAACTCGATCAAGCGCTTCAAGGCGCTGGAAGAGCAGCTTTCCGGCGACACGCACGGCCTGACCAAGAAGGAAGTGCTGCAGCTGACCCGCGAGCGCGACAAGCTGGAGCTGTCGCTGGGCGGCATCCGCGACATGGGCGGCATCCCGGACGTGATGTTCGTGATCGACGCCAACAAGGAAGAGCTGGCGATCAAGGAAGCCAACACGCTTGGCATCCCGGTCGTCGCGATCCTCGATTCCAACGTGTCGCCGGACGGCATCGCTTTCCCGGTGCCGGGCAATGACGACGCCAGCCGCGCGATCCGCCTTTATGTCGATGCGGTGGCCCAGGCGGCGACCCGCGGCGGCCAGCAGGGCCAGGCCCAGCGCGGCGTCGACATCGGCGCGATGGCCGAACCGCCGGCCGAGGAGGCGCTGAACGAAGGCGAGCCCGCGGCGGCGTAAGCCCATTCGCCCCTCCGGCTGCGGCCGGAGGGGCACTGATCTTTAAGGAGTAGAAACATGGCGGAAATCACGGCCGCGATGGTCAAGGATCTGCGCGAGCGCTCCGGCGCCGGCATGATGGACTGCAAGAAGGCGCTGGCGGAGACCGGCGGCGACATCGAAGCCTCGATCGACTGGCTGCGCGCCAAGGGCCTCGCCTCTGCGGGCAAGAAGGCGGGCCGCACCGCCGCCGAGGGCCTGGTCGGCGTCGCCACCGCGGGCACCAAGGGCGTTGCCGTCGAGGTGAACTCGGAAACCGACTTCGTCGCCAAGAACGAGCAGTTCCAGGCGTTCGTGCGCGACGTGACCAAGCTGGCGCTCGACGCCGGCGACAATGTCGAGGCGCTGCTGAACGCGACCATGCCGTCGGGCAAGAGCGTGCAGGAAGCGCTGACCGAGAACATCGCGACGATCGGTGAGAACCAGAATCTGCGCCGCGCCAAGGCGCTGAGCGTCAACCAGGGCGCCGTCGTCTCCTATGTCCACAACGCCGCGGCGCCGGGCATGGGCAAGATCGGCGTGCTGGTCGCGCTGGAAGGCGATGCCCCGGCCGCCAAGATCGAGGCGCTGGGCAAGCAGCTGGCGATGCACATCGCCGCCGCTGCGCCGCTGGCGCTGACCGGCGAGGCGATCGATCCGGCGATCATCGAGCGCGAAGCCGCGATCGCCAAGGAAAAGGCCGCCGACAAGATTGCCGGCAAGCCGCCCGAAGTGGTCGAGAAGATCGTCAAGGGCCCCGTCGACAAGTTCCGCAAGGAGAACGCGCTGCTGACCCAGGCGTTCGTGATCGACGGCAAGACCCCGGTGGGCGACGTCGTCGCTGCCGAGGCGAAGGCCGCCGGCGGCTCGATCGCGGTCAAGGACTTCGTCCGCTTCCAGCTGGGCGAAGGCATCGAGAAGCAGGCGAGCGACTTCGCGGCCGAGGTCGCGGCGACCGCCGGCGTCAAGAAGACCGAGCCGGTTGCGTGAATGCTTCCTCTCCCCTTCGAAGGGAGAGGAACGGTCGCGCAGCGGCCAAGGAGAGGGGCAGTCTCAGCTCAGCCCTCTCCCGGCGGCGGCTCCGCCGCGCCGCCCTCTCCCCTGAAGGGGAGAGGGGTTTTCTTGCGGCTTTGCCCTGACTAAGACACCCTGCACTTGCCCGAACGGAACAGCATGACCCGCCCTCGCTTCAAACGTATCCTCCTGAAGCTGTCCGGCGAAGTGCTGATGGGCGATGGCCACGCGATCGATCCCGCCGTCACCGCCCGCGTCGCGCGCGAAATCGCCGATGTGAAGGCGCAGGGCTATGAAGTCTGCGTCGTCGTCGGCGGCGGCAACATCTTCCGCGGGCTCGCGGCAGCCGCCAAGGGCTTCGAGCGGGCGACCGCCGACTATATGGGCATGCTGGCGACCGTGATGAACGCGCTGGCGGTGCAGAACGCGCTGGAGCAGATCGGCGTCGACACGCGCGTGCAGTCGGCGATCCCGATGTCGTCGGTGTGCGAACCCTATATCCGCAGGCGCGCCGAGCGGCACCTGGAGAAGGGCCGGATCGTGATCTTCGCCGCCGGCGTCGGCAGCCCCTTCTTCACGACCGATTCGGGCGCGGCGCTGCGCGCGGCCGAGATGAAGTGCGACGCGCTGTTCAAGGGCACGTCGGTGGACGGTGTCTATGATGCCGATCCGAAGAAGGTCGCGACCGCCAGGCGTTTCGATACAATCAGTTACGACCGTGTCCTCGCGGACAATCTGAAAGTGATGGACGCGTCCGCCGTGGCCTTGTGCCGCGACAACAATATTCCGATCGTGGTGTTCAACATCCGCGAACAGGGTAATCTTGCCCGGGTGCTGGCCGGCGAAGGCGTCGCCACGATCGTGCAGAGGGAAGGGGACTGATATGCCCGCATACAACAAGAGCGACCTGGAGCGCCGCATGCACGGCGCGGTCGAGGCGCTGAAGCACGACCTGCAGGGCCTGCGCACCGGCCGCGCGTCGACGACCTTGCTCGATCCCGTGCACGTCGAGGTTTACGGGTCGAACATGCCGCTGAACCAGGTCGCGACCGTCTCGGCGCCGGAGCCGCGGATGCTGTCGGTGCAGGTGTGGGACAAGTCCAATGTCGGCCCGGTCGACAAGGCAATCCGCTCGGCAGGCCTGGGCCTGAACCCGATCGTCGACGGCCAGACGCTGCGCCTGCCGATCCCGGACCTGACCGAGGAGCGGCGCAAGGAGCTGGCGAAGCTGGCCGGCCAATATGCGGAAAAGGCACGGGTCGCCGCCCGCAACGTCCGCCGCGACGGCATGGACGCGCTGAAGACCGACGAGAAGAAGCACGAGATCAGCGAGGACGAGCGCAAGCGGCACGAGACCGAAGTGCAGAAGCTGACCGACTCGACCATCGCCGAGATCGACGCCGCCACCCACGCCAAAGAGAAAGAAATCCTCGGCCAGTGATTCCGCTGAAGGCCAGCCCCGAACCCATGGCCGCAGGCGGGGCCGGGGCATTGCCGCGCCACGTCGCCATCATCATGGACGGCAATGGCCGCTGGGCCAAGGCGCGCCGGCTGCCGCGCGCCGCCGGCCATCGCCGCGGGGTCGAGGCGGTGCGGCGGATCGTCCGCAAGGCCGGCGAGATCGGCATCGAAGTGCTGACGCTCTATGCCTTCTCGTCGGAGAATTGGCGGCGCCCGGTCGAGGAAGTCTCTGACCTGATGGGGTTGCTGCGGCACTTCATCCGCGCCGACCTGAACGAGATCGCCGAGGCCGGCGTGCGCATCCGCGTGATCGGCGACTATCGCGCGTTCCAGGACGATGTCGTGAAGCTGATCGACGGCGCGATCGAACGCACTGCGGCCAATACCGGCATGACGCTGGTGATCGCGCTCAATTACGGCTCGCAGAACGAGCTCGCGCGCGCGGCGCAACGGCTGGCCGAGCGCGCCCGGGCCGGCGAGATCGAGCCCTCCTCGATCACCGCCGACGCGATCGCCGCCGAGCTCGACACCGCGGACATCCCGCCGGTCGACCTGCTGATCCGGACCTCGGGCGAGCGGCGCCTTTCCAATTTTCTGCTGTGGCAGGCCGCTTATGCGGAGCTGTTGTTCGTCGACACGCTGTGGCCGGATTTCGGCGAGGCCGAGCTGGCCGAGGCGCTCGACGATTTCGCGCGACGGGAACGCCGCTTCGGCGGATTATGAACGCGGCACGAAGCGGGGACCTGGCCGTCCGCACCGTGAGCGGGATCGCGCTGATCGCGCTGGCGCTCGCGGCCCTGTGGGGCGGCGGCGTGTGGCTGTGGCTGCTGACCTCGATCGCGGCGATGCTGATGCTCGCGGAGTGGAGTGACCTGGTCCAGCCCGATCCGCGCCAGAAGCGGCTGGCGATGTTCGCAGGCTGCGTGCCGCTGGCGATCATGTCGCCGCTGGCGTCCGGCGTCAGCTTCTTCTCGTTCGGGCTGATTATCGGCACGGCCTTTTTCGTGACCATCGTGACGCTGAGGCCGCGGCTGGGCTTCGGCATCGCCTATGTCGCCCTGCCGGCCCTGGCGTTGCTGTTCCTGCGGGGGCGCGCGGACGGGCTGCTGCTCGCGCTGTGGACGCTCGCAACGGTATGGGTCACGGACATCGGCGCCTATTTCGCAGGGCGGAGCATCGGCGGGCCGAAGCTGGCGCCGACCGTCAGCCCCAACAAGACCTGGGCCGGCCTGATCGGCGGCGTCGCATCGGCGCTGATCCTGGGGCTGCTGCTGTGGCAATTCGCGGGCCTGCCGCCGCAGCTGGCCTTTGCCAGCCCGGTGCTGGCCGTCATCGCGCAGATCGGCGACCTCTATGAGAGCTGGCTGAAGCGGCAGGCGGGGGTCAAGGACAGCGGCACGATCCTGCCCGGCCATGGCGGCGTGCTCGACCGGCTGGACGGACTGGTCCCGGTCGCGCCGGCGGCGGCGGCGCTGATCCTGCTGGACACGCTGCTGTGACGCGCACCGTCAGCATCCTCGGCGCGACGGGGTCGGTCGGCACCTCCACGCTCGACCTGATCGAGCGGGCGCCGGAGCGGTTCGAGGTGGTCGCGCTCACCGCGCGCTCCGACGTTCGCAAGCTGGCGGAGATTGCCCGGCGCACGCGCGCGAAGCTGGCCGTGATCGCCGACGAGCGGCGCTTGCCGGAGCTGCGCGACGCGCTGAGCGGCACCGGGATCGAAACGGGCGGTGGCGAAGCCGCGCTGGTGGAAGCCGCGGCGGCGGGCGCGGACTGGACGATGGCGGCGATCGTCGGCTGTGCGGGGCTGGAGCCGGTCATGGCGGCGGTCGAGCAGGGCGGCACGGTCGTGCTTGCCAACAAGGAGCCGCTGGTTTCGGCAGGCGAGCTGATCCTGGCGGCGGCCGCGCGGCACGGCGCGACGATTCTGCCGGCCGATTCCGAGCACAACGCGATCTTCCAATGCTTCGACTTCGCGCGGCCGGAGCGGGTACGGCGGATCATCCTGACCGCGAGCGGCGGGCCGTTCCGCGACATGAGCCGGGCGGAGATGGCGCAGGTCACGCCGGAACAGGCGGTTGCGCATCCGGTCTGGTCAATGGGCGCCAAGATCTCGGTCGATTCGGCGACCCTGATGAACAAGGGGCTGGAGCTGATCGAGGCGGCCCGGCTGTTCCCGGTCGATCCGGCGCGGATCGAGATCATCCTGCACCGCCAGTCGGTGATCCATTCGCTGGTCGAATATGTTGACGGATCGGTGCTGGCGCAGCTCGGCTCGCCGGACATGCGCACGCCGATCGCGCACACGCTCGCCTGGCCGGACCGGATGGATACCCCGGTCGCGCCGCTCGACCTCGCCGCCGTCGGCCGGCTCGATTTCGCGGCACCCGATCCCGAGCGCTTTCCGGCGCTGCGGCTGGCGCGCGAGGCACTGGCGGCCGGCGGCGCGCGCCCGGCGGTCCTGAATGCCGCGAACGAAGTGGCGGTCGCCGCGTTTCTGGACCGGCGCATCGCCTTCCTCGATATCGCCGCAATTGTCGAGCAGACGATGGAGCGCTATGACCCGGCGGCGCCCGGCGCGATCGAGGACGTGATCGCGATCGATCGCGAGGCCCGGCACAAGGCCGCCGAGGCGATGAAGGTGTTCGTCGATTGAACAATGCTCCGGGTCTGCTGCTGACCATCCTCGCTTTCCTGGCCGTGATCGGCCCGCTCGTGTTCGTGCATGAGATGGGGCATTATCTCGTCGGCCGCTGGTTCGGCGTGAAGGCGGAGGTCTTCTCGATCGGCTTCGGCCGGGAGATTTTCGGCTTTACCGACCGGCTCGGCACGCGCTGGAAATTCGGCTGGCTGCCGCTGGGCGGCTATGTCCGCTTCGCCGGCGACATGAACCCGGCGAGCCAGCCGGACCCCGCCTGGATGCTGCTGCCGGCCGAGGAGCGCAACCGCACCTTCCAGTCGAAGTCGGTCGGCCGGCGCGCGCTGATCGTCGCGGCCGGGCCGCTCACCAATTTCCTGTTCGCGATCCTGATCATCGCCGGGTTCGTGCTTGTCCAGGGACAGCCGAGCACGGCGCCGATCGCGGGCAAGATCATGGCCGGCTCCCCTGCCGAGCAGGCTGGCTTCGCCTCCGGCGACGTGGTCAAGCGGGTGGACGGGCAGGCGATCGCCAGCTTCGCCGCGCTGACCAGCTATGTGCGCAGCCGCCCCGACACCCCGATCACGGCCGACGTGGCGCGGGGCGGGGAGGAGATTGCGATCCGGGTGACGCCGCGCGCGGTTCCGGCGGTCGATCAGCAGGGCCAGCCGGTCAAGATGGGGATGCTCGGGATTTCCGGGCAGACGGAGCCGGTCGGGCCGCTGACCGCGCTGCGCCTCGGCGCGCAGCAGAGCTGGTACATCGTCCGGATCATGGCCGACGGGCTCGGCGAGATCCTGACCGGAAGCCGATCGGCTCAGGAGTTGGGCGGGCCGCTTCGGATCGCGCAGGCATCGGGCCAGATGGCCGCGGACGGGCTGGGGCCGTTCGCTTTCTTCATCGCGCTGATCTCGATTAATCTCGGATTCATCAACCTGTTGCCAGTCCCTATGCTGGATGGCGGACATCTGCTTTTCTATGCGCTCGAGGCGGTCCGGCGGAAGCCGGTGGCGCCGCAGGTGCAGGAATGGGCATTCCGCTCCGGCCTGCTGCTCCTGCTGGGGCTGATGCTGTTTGCGACGTTCAACGATTTGTCTGCCTTCGGCCTGTGGCGGGGTCTTAGCGGGTTGATCGGCTGATCGGGTTCGGGCAGGGCGCGAGCGACTTTTTCCGCAATCCAAAAAGTTTTCGGGGTGGGTATCTGGTGACGGCCTCTTCTTCGCATATGTTCCGCAACCGCCCCATTCCCGCCCTGCTGGCCGGCACCATGCTGGCCGGCCTGTCGGCCCCGCTTTGCGCGCAGACGGCAACGACCCCGGCACCGGCCGAAAGCCAGGCCCAGCCCGCGGCGGAAGCTACGGCTACGGCTACGGCACCGGCCCCGGCGGCCGCGCCGATCATCATCAGCCGGGTCGACGTGGTCGGCTCCCAGCGCATCGAGCCGGACACGGTGCGCTCCTACATTAAGCTGCGCCCCGGCGACGTCTATACCGCCGAGACCGGCGACCAGGCGATCAAGGACCTGTTCGCGACCGAGCTGTTCGCCGACGTCACGATCCGAGAGGCGAACGGGGTGGTGACGATCGAGGTCAAGGAAAACCCGGTCATCAACCGCATCATCTTCGAAGGCAACAAGCGGCTGAAGGAGGACAAGATCCTCAAGGAGATCCGGCTCGCGCCGCGCCAGATCTTCACGCGCTCGAAGGTGCGCGCCGACGTCGCCCGGATCATCGAGCTGTACCGCCGCCAGGGCCGCTACGGCGCGACGGTCGACCCGCAGATGGTCATGCTCGACCAGAACCGCGTCGACATCGTCTATTCGATCCACGAGGGCGGCAAGTCGCGCGTCCAGCAGATCAACATCATCGGCAACGAGAAATTCAGCGACGGCCGGCTGCGCCACGAAATGGCGACCAAGCAGGCGCGGCTGACCAGCTTCTTCAGCTCGAACACGACGTTCGACCCCGACCGGCTCGCCTATGACCAGCAGAAGCTCCGGCAATTCTACCTGACCGAAGGCTATGCCGATTTCCGCGTCGTCTCCGCGATCGCCGAGCTGACGCCGGACAAGCGCGACTTCATCATCACCTATGTGGTGGAGGAAGGCGACCGCTACAAATATGGCGACGTGAAGGTCGAAAGCGACCTGCGCGACCTGAAGCCCGACTTCGCCAAGACGCTGCTGCCGATGAAGAAGGGCGACTGGTACGACGCCAAGCAGGTCGAGGACACGGTCAACGGCCTGAACGAGACCGCCGGCCTGCTCGGCTACGCCTTTGCCGAGGCCGACCCGCTGTTCGACCGCGACCCCGAGAAGAAGGAGATGAACCTCACCTTCCGGCTCGCGGAGACGCCCAGGGTGTATGTCGAGCGGATCAACATCAATGGTAACACGATCACACAGGACAAGGTCGTGCGCCGCGAGTTCCGCCTGCAGGAAGGCGACCCGTTCAACACGTTCCAGGTCAAGCGGTCGAAGGACCGCATCCAGTCGCTCGGCTATTTCCAGGAGAAATTCGAGATTGACCAGAAGCCCGGCTCGACGCCGGACCGGGTGATCCTCGAAGCCAATCTGGAGGAGAAGCCGACCGGATCGCTGTCGCTGTCGGCCGGCTATTCGAGCCTCGAGCGGTTCCTGATCAACGCCTCGATCGAGCAGACCAATTTCCGCGGCATGGGCCAGTCCTTGTCGGCATCGGTCAACTATTCGGCCTATTCGAAGTCGGTCGAGCTCGGCTTCACCGAGCCCTATTTCCTGGACAAGAACATCGCGCTGGGCGGCAACATCTTCCGCCGCGACTTCAACTCGTTCAACTTCGTCAGCGGCAACCAGCGCAACACCACCTACAGCCAGGTCCAGACCGGCTTCGGCGTCCGCGTCGGCGTGCCGATCACCGAATATATCCAGCTGCAGGGGCGCTACGAGCTTTCCGTCGACGACGTGAATCTGTCGCGGTCGTTCTTCACCAACGGCGCCTGCGACCCGCTGCTGGCCGGCCGCTTCCTCTGCGACGCGATCGGGACCCGCACGACCTCGAAGGTCGGCTACTCGCTGGTCTATAGCACGCTCGACAACGGCATCCGGCCGACCCGGGGCAGCCGGCTCGTGCTCAGCCAGGATTTCGCCGGCCTGGGCGGCAGCGTCAAGTATCTGAAGACGGTTGCTACTGCCGACAAATATGTGAACCTGGGCCGCGGCTTCGTCGTCAACTTCAGCCTGCAGGGCGGCTACATCCATTCGCTGGAGGGCAAGAGGTTCGACGCGTCGGGCAATGAAGTCGACCCGGTGCGCCTGATCGACCGCTTCTATCTGGGCCAGCCGCAGATGCGCGGCTTCGATATTCGCGGCCTCGGTCCCCGCGTCCAGCGCCAGGCCTATCTGATCGACAAGGACACCGGCCAATATGTGCCGATCCCGGGCATGCCGGGCCAGTTCCAGGTCGACACCACGCGCAAAAACCTGCTCGCCGACGACGCGATCGGCGGCCGCGCCTATTATCTCGGCCATATCGAGATGCAGATCCCGCTCGGCTCCGGCGTACGCGAGCTGGGCATCCGGCCCTCCGTGTTCGTCGACATCGGCTCCGTCTTCGGCGTGAAGAAGCCGCAGCTGATCAACCTGCCACCGGGCGACCCGCGCCTGACCCGCGACATCCTGGACATCAACGGCAATGCGCAGTGCACGGTGCCGCCGGCCCAGGATGGCGGCACCTCCACGCTGATCCCGCGTCCGTCGGCCGGCTGCCCGACCGGGACGACACCGTTCACCCAAACCATTCCGGCATTCAGGGAGGTCTTCCTTGGCGATACGCCGAAGCCGCGCGTTTCAGTGGGCTTCGGCGTCAACTGGAACTCGCCGTTCGGTCCGTTCCGGATCGACATCGCGAAGGCGCTGATCACGCAACCGGGCGACGACCCGCAGCTCGTCACTTTCAACGTAGGAACCCAATTCTGATGAAGACCATGATCAAGACGCTCGCCGCCGGCCTGGCGCTTTCGACCGCCCTTGCCGCGGCACCGGCGGCCGCGCAGGTGAACAGCATCGGCGTCGCCAATCTCGACGCCGCCGTGCAGCGCTCGACCGCCTGGACGACGGCGATGACGCAGATGCAGACCACCTACAAGGCGACGATCGACCAGCTGAACGCCCGCGAGACGGCGATCCGCACCGAGCTGCAGCCGCTCGTCACCAAGCTGCAGACCGACGCGAAGGCGCCGAACCCGAACCAGCAGGCGCTGCAGCAGCAATACACCACGCTGCAGCAGCGGCAGAATGCGGCGCAGCAGGAGCTGGCGCGGATCGGCCAGCCGGTCAGCCGCGCCCGCGCCTATGTCGAGGAGCAGATCGTCGGCAAGCTGGACGACGCGCTGCGCGCCGCGATGACCCGCAAGAACGTCAGCCTGGTGGTGCGTCCCGAGGCCGCGCTGTCCTACCAGCCGGCCGCCGACATCACCGCCGACGTGACGACCGAGCTGAACCGGCTCGTGCCGTCGGTCAGCATCACGCCGCCGGCCAATTGGCAGCCGGGCGGCCAGGAAGCGGGCCAGCAGCCGGCCCAGCCGGCCACGCAGCAGCCGCAGCAGAAGCAGCCGCAGGGCCGCTAACATGAGCGAGGCGGGAGAGGGGAGCGCGGCGATCGGCCCGCTGGACGTCACCAGGGTCCTGGCGGCGCTTCCCCACCGCTATCCGATGCTGCTGGTCGACCGGGTCGAGGAGATCATTCCCGACCGGTCGATCGCGGCGGTCAAGGCGGTGACGTTCAACGAAGGCTTCTTCCAGGGCCATTTCCCCGGCCGGCCGATCATGCCTGGCGTGCTGATCGTCGAGGCGCTGGCGCAGGCAGCCGGCGTGCTCGCGGTTGAATCGCTGGGGCTCAGCGGCTCCGGCAAGCTCGTCTATTTCATGGCGATCGAGGACGCGAAGTTCAGGAAGCCGGTCGAACCCGGCGTGCTGCTGCGCCTGGAGGTAGAGTTCGTCCAGAAGCGCGCGCGGGTGTGTAAATTCGCCGGCCGCGCGCTGGTCGACGGGCAGGTGGCGGCGGAAGCGAACTTCACCGCGATGATCGCCGATCCGCCCTCTGCCTGACAGTTGTCACCGGCGGCCGCTTCTGCTAGCGGCCCGCCTTTCCTCAGGCTGGTCGGAACCAGCCACTCCGGAGATTTGAAGTCATGAAGAAAGACACGCACCCCGATTATCACATGATCAAGGTGCAGATGACCGACGGCACCGTGTACCAGACCCGCTCCACCTGGGGGAAGGAAGGCGACACGCTGGCGCTCGAGATCGATCCGCTCGCGCACCCGGCCTGGACCGGCGGTTCGCAGCGCCTGCTCGACCAGGGCGGCCAGGTCGCGCGCTTCAACAAGCGCTTCGGCGGCCTGACGCTGGGCAAGAAGTAAGAAGCAGGCTCCTCCCCGAGCACGCTCGGGGAGGACTTTGGGCTACCGCATGAAATCGGCCGGATTCGGCGTCGGGCGGTTGCAGGCGAATTGGAAGCCGCGTTCGCAGTCGCGGACCTGCATGCGCCACACATACATCGCGTCGGCGTAGGCGCGCTGCTGCCGGTCATAATGCGACGCGTTGGCGGCGATGCGGGCATCGCGGGTGCGCATCGCGTCCAGCCAGGCGGCCATGTCGGCATTATACTGGCCTTGCAGGTCGGCGCTGATCGCGGCGGCCGTACCGGCGGCAGAGCTGCCCGAGGTCATGCTGTTGGCGGCCGCGACCTCGTCCTTGTTCGGATTGTTGATCGCTTCCGTGCGGACCTGCGGCTTGTCATAGCCACGATCGGCCGGCAGCGGCGTGCGCGGCGTGCCCGGGTCTTCCTTCGTCCCCGGCTGAGTCGGCGGGTTGGTCGGCGCGGCGTTCTGGGCGGCGAGCGGGGCGGCCAGCGCGACCAGCGCCGCGCCCGCAATCAGGCGCTTCAGCATCGTTCTCTCCTCTCAACGAAACTGGCGCCTTAACGGCTTGAGAGGCCGACCCGTTCCGAATCAGGCCGGCGAGAAGCGGCCGCTGTCTTCGTCGAGCAGGTGGAGAACGCCGTCCGCGATCGCGAAATAGGCGCCGCGCAGCCTGAGCCGGCCGGCCGATTCGCGGACCGGGATGCAGGGAAAGGTGCGCAGGTTGGCGAGGCTGACCCGCACGCTTTCGAGCTCCAGCGCGCGGATCGCTTCGGGGCCGTCGCCGAGCTCCGCGACGATGCGGTCGCGCGCTTCGTCGAGCATCGACATCCAGCGGGCGATGAAGCCGCCTTCGCCCGGCGGCGCGTCGCGGAATCGCCGGGTGAGGGCGGCATTGACGCCGCCGCAGGCGCCGTGCGCCATGATCACGACTTCCTCGACCTCCAGCTGAGTGACCGCGAACTCCAGCGCCGAGGACACGCCGTGGCGCAGGCCGCCGAGCTCGAACGGAGGAACCAGCGCCGCGACGTTGCGCACCACGAAGATCTCGCCCGGCGAGGTATCGAAGATGATGCTGGGATCGACCCGGCTGTCGGAACAGGCGATGACCATGGTTCGCGGCGCCTGGCCTTCCTTCAGCTCGGCCCAGCGCTCGCGCTGCTGGCTCCACCCGGTTTCACGAAAGCGGCGATAGCCGGCGATGAGTTCGTCAAATCCCTTGCTCATGGCCCTCCGCGTTAAGAAGATGAGGCGGGGCTGGCAAGCCGCGCCGCGGCTCGCTATCTGCGCCCATATGAGCGAAGCCGATCCGATCGCACCTGTCCCGAGCCGTGTCGAGGGAAGACCGCCACGCGTCCGCAAGCCCGACTGGATTCGGGTCAAGGCCCCGACCAGCACCGGCTTTGCCGAGACCAAGCAGCTGATGCGTCGGCTGAACCTCGCCACCGTGTGCGAGGAAGCGGCGTGCCCGAATATCGGCGAGTGCTGGACCAAGAAGCACGCGACGGTGATGATCCTGGGCGACACCTGCACCCGCGCCTGCGCGTTCTGCAACGTGAAAACCGGCATGCCGCGCGCGGTCGATCCCAGGGAGCCGCAGCATGTCGCCGACGCGGCGGCCGAGATGGGCTTGCAGCATATCGTCGTGACGTCGGTCGACCGCGACGATCTGGCGGACGGCGGCGCCTCGCAATTCGTCAAGGTGATCGAGGCGCTCCGGCGGACCACGCCCGCGACCACGATCGAGATCCTGACGCCCGATTTCCGCAACAAGCATGAAGCGGCGGTCGAGGCGATCGTCGCGGCGCGGCCGGACGTGTACAACCACAATCTGGAGACCGTGCCGCGGCTGTATCCGACGATCCGGCCGGGCGCGCGTTATTACGCCTCGCTGCGCCTGCTGGAGAGCGTCAAGAAGCTCGACCCGTCGATCTTCACCAAATCCGGCATCATGCTGGGACTGGGCGAGCAAAGGCTGGAAGTGCACCAGGTGATGGACGACATGCGCTCGGCCGATGTCGATTTCCTGACCATGGGCCAGTATCTCCAGCCGACCCCGCGCCACGCCAAGGTCGAGGAATTCGTGACCCCCAAGGCGTTCGACGCCTATGCCGCGATTGCCCGCGCCAAGGGCTTCCTGCTGGTCGCATCCTCGCCGCTGACGCGGTCGAGCTATCACGCCGGCGACGATTTCGCGCGGATGCGGGCGGCGCGGGAACAGAAACTGGCGACCAAGTCTCCGTTCACTTCGAGCGAAGTCGAGAAGCGTTAGCTCTGTGCGGGCGTATCTCGACTTCGCTCGATACGAACGGATGAGGGATTGAATGCCGCGTCATTCGGAGACTCGCCAGCTTCCCTACAGCCCCGAGCAGATGTTCGATCTGGTCGCGGACGTGGGCCGCTATGCCGAGTTCCTGCCCTGGGTGGCGGCGGTCAGGGTGCGGTCGAACAGTCCGACCGAGATGGTCGCCGACCTGATCGTCGGCTTCAAAGCATTGCGTGAGCGCTTCACCAGCCGCGTCCACAAGGAGCGGCCGGGGCATATCCATGTCGATTATCTGGAAGGCCCGCTCAAGCATCTGAGCAACGACTGGAAATTCCGCCCGGACGGGAAGGGCGGCACGCTGGTCGATTTCTGCGTCGACTTCGCGTTCAAGAACCGCGTGTTCGAGGCGCTGGCCGGCCAGATGTTCGACATGGCGCTGAGGCGCATGATCAACGCGTTCGAGGAGCGCGCGGCGGTGCTCTACGGAGCGGGAGGCGCGGACCCGGCCATCGGCGCGTCGGGCATCAGCAGTTCGAGCGCGCACAACGCCGCCTGAAGCCGGATGCCGCCGCGGCCGAGATCGCCGAACTCGCGGCGCTCAGCCTTGATCTTGTCCGGCGGAGCGTCGCGTTCGGCGCGGGCGAAGACGACGGTGCCGACCGGCTTTTTCTCGGAACCCCCGTCCGGGCCGGCAATGCCGGTGATCGCGACCGCGACATCAACGCCGGCACGCTCCAGCGCCCCTTGCGCCATCGCCCAGGCATTGGCGATCGACACCGATCCGAAGGTCTCCAGCACGTCGAGCGCGACGCCGACGAGCTTCATCTTCGCGTCATTGGAATAGGTGACGAGGCTCGCCTCGAATACGTCGGACGAGCCCGGAATCTCCGTCAGCGCGGCGCCGACCAGGCCGCCGGTGCAGCTTTCGGCGACGGCGAGGCGGCGGCCGACGACACGGTTCGCCTCGATCACAGCGCGCGCCTTGTCGACCAGCTCCCGCGGCAACAGGAATTCGACGCTGGGGTGATCGGGGGCACTCATTGGAAATCCTCGTAAAGGCTGATCGTCGCGGCGGCCTGGGCCGCGATCCCTTCGCCGCGGCCGGTAAAGCCGAGCCGCTCGGTCGTGGTCGCTTTGACGCTAACCCTGCCGGACGCAAGCCGCAACAGTTCGGCGATGCGTGCGCGCATGGCGTCCCGATACGGGCCGATCTTCGGCGCCTCGCAGATGATGGTCAGGTCGACATGCTCGATACGGCCGCCGCGCCGCGCCACGAGCGCCGCGGCGTGTTCCAGGAAGCGGGCCGAGGGAGCGCCGCGCCATTGCGGGTCGCCGGGCGGGAAATGGGTGCCGATATCGCCCTCGGCGATCGCGCCCAGGATCGCGTCGGTCAGCGCGTGAAGGGCGACGTCAGCGTCGGAATGGCCCGCGAGGCCCTTGACGTGCGGGATCTGGGTGCCGCCGAGCCACAGTTGCTCGCCTTCGGCCAGCCGGTGCACGTCGAAGCCGGTGCCGGTGCGGAACGAGCGCTGGCCGAGCCGCGCTTCCGCCGCGGCGAAATCCTCCGGCCGGGTTATCTTCTCGAGCATCGCGTCGCCTGCCACCGCTGCGACCGCGAAGCCCGCCGCGCGTACCATCTGCGCATCGTCGGTCGGCTCGTCGTCTCCCTGCCAGGCGCGATGTGACGTCATGATGTCGCCGAAGCGGAAGGCCTGGGGCGTCTGGACCCGCACCAGCGCGTCGCGGTCGACCACATCGCCCAGGGTGGCGCCGTGCCGTGCGAGCGTGTCGGCGACGGGCAGGGCCGGGACCGCCCCGGGGCTGGCCTCCAACGCCGTCAGCAGCCGGTCGATGACTGCGGCCGGCGTGAAGGGGCGGGCGGCGTCGTGGATCAGCACGACGTCGGCGCCGCCGAGGGTCTCGATCGCGTCCAGCCCGGCGCGCACCGATAGCCGCCGGCTCGCGCCGCCGGGAACGATGCCGAGCGGCGCGCGCTCGCCCAGCGCGGCGCGGAGCGGTCCTTCGTCGCCGACGACCAGCACCGCATCGATGCGCGGATGCGCGGCCAGCCGGTCATAGGCGTGCGCGACCAGCGGCTTGCCGGCAATGCTGCGGAATTGCTTCGGCATGCCGCCGCCTGCGCGTTCGCCTTTGCCGGCGGCGACGATCACTGCCACGACCCTGTTCACGCCCGCGCCCTAGCCCGCCCTTGCCTTGCCGAAAAGGGGCGGAGTCGCTATGTGCCGGCCCTCCCATGACCCAGATCAAGCCCATCCAGATCGGCCCGGTGCGGATCGACAGCCCGGTGCTGCTGGCGCCGATGACCGGCGTGACCGACCTGCCGTTCCGGCGGATCGTGCGGCGCTACGGCTCCGGCCTCAACGTGACCGAGATGATCGCCAGCCAGGCGATGATCCGCGAGACGCGTCAGTCGCTGCAGAAGGCGGCCTGGGACCCGATCGAGGAGCCGGTCTCGATGCAGCTGGCCGGCTGCACGCCGCGCGAGATGGCGGAAGCGGCGAAGCTGAACGAGGATCGCGGCGCCGCGATCATCGACATCAACATGGGCTGCCCGGTGAAGAAGGTGGTGAACGGCGACGCCGGATCGGCGCTGATGCGCGACATCCCGCTTGCCGCCGCGATCATCGAGGCGACCGTCAAGGCGGTGAAAGTGCCGGTCACGCTGAAGACGCGGATGGGCTGGGATCACCAGAGCCTCAATGCGCCCGAGCTCGCGCGGATCGCCGAGGATCTGGGCGTGCAGATGATCACCATCCACGGCCGCACCCGCTGCCAGATGTACAAGGGCGGGGCCGACTGGGGGTTCGTCCGCAGCGTCAAGGACGCGGTCAAGGTGCCGGTGATCGTCAACGGCGACATCTGCTCGATCGCCGATGCCGAGCGGGCGCTCGAGCAGTCCGGCGCGGATGGGGTGATGATCGGCCGCGGCGCCTATGGCAAGCCGTGGCTGCTGCGCCAGGTGATGCACTGGTTCGCGCATGGCGTGGCGCTGCCCGACCCGACGGTCGAGGAACAATATCACCTGATCATCGAGCATTACGAGGCGATGCTCGAACATTATGGCGAGATGACCGGCGTCAACATGGCACGCAAGCATATCGGCTGGTACACCAAGGGCCTGCCCGGATCGGCCGACTTCCGCAACCAGGTCAACCAGGAACCGGGCGCCGCGAACGTGCTGGGGATGTTGCGCGAATTCTACAGTCCGTGGCTGAGCCGGGCGGCGGCCTGACGACGGGACGCGCCGAAAACCTGTTGCGACCGCGCAACATATGTTTGGCAATCCGCCAAACTGTTGTATCCGTGCAACGATGAGCGCCGGCAAGGCAGACACCCCGATCCGCGCACCGCGCTGGAGGCGGACGCTGTCCGTGATCCGCCGCCGCTCGCGCTACATGCCCGCGGTCGAGCTGCTGACGCTGCTGCTCGCGATCGGCATCGCGGTGGGCAGCTATTTCCTGCTTGAGGGCCAGCCCGGCAGCCGGCCGCTGACGCCGCCGCTGGTCGCGCTGCTGCTGATCGCCAACCTGGTGCCGGCGATCGCGCTGCTGGTGCTGTGGGGCCGGCGCGTGGCGAAGAAGCGCGCCGCCCAGTCGCCGATCGGCGGGGGAGGGCGGCTGCACGTCCGCCTCGTCGCGCTCTTCTCGGTGATCGCGGCGGTGCCGACGATCCTGGTCGTGATCTTCGCTTCGCTGCTGTTCCAGTACGGCGTCGAATTCTGGTTCTCCGACCGCGCCCGCGGGATGCTGGAGAATGCCGGCGAGCTGGCGCAGGGCTATTATCAGGAAAAGCACCAGGAAGTGGCCGCCGAGACCGTCACCATGGCCGGCGACCTGCGCGACTTTCTGTCGCAGGCGCGCTCCGACAGCCCCGAGTTTGCGGAAGGCTATGGCTGGCAGGTGCTGGTGCGCAAGTTCAGCGAATCCGCGATCGTCACGATCAGCCCGGACGGCAGCGCGCACACGCTGGCGATGGTCAATCCGGATGCCCGGCCGGTCGAGCGGCGGGTATCGCCGGATATCGTCGCCAGGCTCAACCACGGCGAGCCGGTCGTCGTCACCAACAGCCCGGACCGGATCGAGGCCGTCACCAGGCTGATGCCCACCGGGAACACCTATCTCTATGCCTCGCGCATCTCGGACCCGCAGGCGCTGACGCAGAGCGCGCGCGCCAAGGCGGTGCTGCGCGACTATAACGCGCTGCTTGACCGCACCCGATCGCTGCAGATCCGGTTCAACGCCGCGCTGCTGCTGATCTCGCTGCTGATCGCGGCGGCGGCGGTGTGGATCGCCTTGCGGGTCGCCGACCGGCTCGTCCGCCCGGTCGGCGAGCTGGTCGACGCGGCGCGCAAGGTGACGGCCGGCGACCTCTCCGCACGAGTCGAGACACCGCGCGAACGCGACGAGATCGGCACGCTCGCCAACGCCTTCAACCGGATGACCCGCAGGCTAGAGGAGCAGAC
Organism: Sphingomonas horti; assembly: GCF_009753715.1. Taxonomy (GTDB): domain Bacteria; phylum Pseudomonadota; class Alphaproteobacteria; order Sphingomonadales; family Sphingomonadaceae; genus Sphingomonas_B; species Sphingomonas_B horti. The sequence goes on from NZ_WQMS01000013.1 coordinate 52,738, forward strand.
GCTGCAGCTGGTCAGCGCCAACGACCAGCTGGACCGCCGCCGCGCCTTTACCGAAGCCGTGCTGTCCGGCGTCACCGCCGGCGTGATCTCCGTGGATCCTGACGGCAGCGTCCGCCTGATCAACAATCCGGCCGCGGAGCTGCTCAGGAGCGGCGACGAAGCGGTCGGCCAGAAGCTGGACAGCGTCGCGCCGGAGCTCGCGGCGCTGCTGGACGGCCAGGACCGCGAGGAGATCGTCCAGCTGACCAGCGGCGGCGAGCCGCGCACGCTTGCCGTCAAGATCGTTGCCGGCAGCGGCGGATCGGTGCTGACGTTCGACGACATCACCCAGCAATTGCTCGACCAGCGCCGCGCCGCCTGGGCCGACGTGGCCCGCCGCATCGCCCATGAGATCAAGAACCCGCTGACGCCGATCCAGCTGGCCGCCGAGCGGCTGCAGCGACGCTATGGTAAGGACATCGCCAACGACCGCTCGACCTTCGACCGGCTGACCGAGACGATCGTCCGCCAGGTCGGCGACCTGCGCCGGATGGTCGACGAATTCTCGTCCTTCGCGCGGATGCCGAAGCCGATGTTCCGCGCCGAGGCGATCGTCGACATCGCCCGCCAGGCGCTGTTCCTGCATGAAGTCGCCCATGCCGGCATCCGCTTCACGCTGGACGCGCCCGAACCGTCGCCGACGCTGGTCTGCGACCGCCGGCAGCTTGGCCAGGCGCTGACCAACATCGTCAAGAACGGCGTTGAGGCCATTGAACGGAAATGCGAATCCGGCCCGGTCGAAGGCGAGGTCGCGATGCGCATCGTCGAGGCAGACGAGCATCGCCTGACGATCGAGGTCGAGGACAATGGCGCCGGCCTGCCGGCCGAGCGCGGGCAATTGTTCGAGCCCTATTTCACGATGCGCGCGCGCGGTACCGGGCTCGGCCTCGCGATCGTCAAGAAGATCGTCGAGGAGCATTTCGGAACCATCGAGCTCAGGGACAGGGAAGGAGGCGGAACCATCGTGGCCATGACGTTCGATCCGCAGGCGCTGGCGCCGCTGGTGGATCGCGAACCGGAACTCGAAGAAGAGCGCGCGCCGATCGCGCTGACGCGGAGTTGAGGACCGTGGCGCTGGACGTCCTCATCGTCGACGATGAGCAGGATATTCGCGACCTTGTCTCCGGCGTGCTGGAAGACGAAGGCTATACCGCCCGCAGCGCAGCCGACAGCGATGCGGCGCTGGACGCGATCCGCGACCGCCGCCCGTCGCTGGTGCTGCTTGACGTATGGCTGCAGGGATCGAAGCTCGACGGCCTGGAGTTGCTCGACGAGATCAAGCGCCGCGATCCGTCGCTGCCGGTGCTGGTGATTTCGGGCCATGGCAACCTCGACACCGCGGTCGCCGCCGTCCGGCGGGGAGCGGCCGACTTTATCGAAAAGCCTTTCGAGGCGGAGCGGCTGCTGCTGCTCGTCAGCCGTGCGACCGAGACCGAGCGCCTGCGCCGCGAGAATGCGGATCTGAAGGCGCAGATGGGGGGTGACGACGAGCTGACCGGCAGCTCGTCCGCGATCAACCAGGTGCGCGCGACGCTGAAGCGGGTGGCTGCGACCGGCAGCCGGGTGCTGATCACCGGTCCCGCCGGCGTCGGCAAGGAAGTGGCGGCGCGGCTGCTCCACATCTGGAGCCCGCGCGCCGCTGCGCCTTTCGTCGTCGTCAGCGCGGCGCGGATGACGCCCGAGCGGGTGGAGGAAGAATTGTTCGGGGTGGAGGAGGGGGGCGAGCTCGCCCGGCCCGGCCTGCTCGAACAGGCGCATGGCGGCACCTTGTTCCTCGACGAGATCGCTGACATGCCGATCACCACCCAGGCGAAGATCCTGCGGGTGCTGACCGACCAGAGCTTCGCCCGCGTGGGCGGCCAGCGGACCGTCAAGGTGGACGTGCGGGTCGTTTCCGCGACTGCGAAGCCGCTGCCGGACGAGATCGCGGCGGGCCGGTTCCGTGAGGATCTCTATTACCGGCTGAACGTCGTGCCGGTGCACCTTCCGCCGCTGACCGAGCGGCGCGAGGACATTCCGGCGCTGGTCGACCATTTCGTCGCCCGCTACGCCGCCGAACGCCGCGTGCCGACGCCGGAAGTGGCCGGCGACGCGATGGCCGCGCTGCAGGCCTATGACTGGCCCGGCAACGTTCGCCAGCTGCGCAACATCGTCGAGCGCACCATCATCATGGCGCCGGGCGACCGGATCGGCCGGATCGACATCGACATGCTGCCGCCCGAAGTGTTGAGCGACCAGCCGCAGCTCGCCTCCAACGCGACCACCACGGCGATGATGGGTGCGCCGCTCAGGGAAGCGCGCGAAACTTTCGAGCGCGAGTATCTCCGCGTGCAGATCCGACGCTTTTCCGGGAACATTTCGCGCACCGCGAGCTTCATCGGCATGGAGCGATCGGCGCTGCACCGGAAGCTGAAGCTGCTGGGCCTCGCCGACACGCGCGAAGAGGAATAGGCGCGACTCGACCGTCCCACGCTTTCAGGTTATGCAGAGGACGCTTCCACAGGGGGAGCCGAGAAGCCGCCAAAAGAGCGGAGGCAAGTGATGGCCGACAAGGTCAATAATCTGCAGGACATTTTCCTGAATTCGCTGCGCAAGTCCAAGACACCGGTGACGATGTTCCTGGTGAAGGGGGTCAAGCTGCAGGGAATCATCACCTGGTTCGACAATTTCTCCGTGCTGCTGCGGCGCGACGGCAATGCGCAGCTGGTCTACAAGCATGCGATCTCGACCGTGATGCCGGCCGCGCCGGTCGACCTGGCGCCGATCGAAAAGGCGTTCGCCGACAGCCAGAAGAAGCCGGTGCTGCTGCAGGAAGTGTTCCTGAGCGCGGTGCGCCGCAGCGAGGAGCCGGTGACGATGTTCCTGGTGAACGGCGTCATGCTGCAAGGCGAGGTCGCCGCCTTCGACCTGTTCTGCCTGCTGCTCCGCCGCGAGAGCCAGACGCAGTTGGTCTATAAGCACGCGATCTCCACCGTGCAGCCGGCGCACCCGCTCAATCTGGCGGAAGAGCAGGCGCAGGGGGAGTGAGGTCGTTGCGTCTCCGGGCGGAGTGCCTATCTCCGCCCCGATGACCGGTTTCGAACGCGACTATGACGAATTCGCCCGCGGCGCACGGGCGGTGATTGCCTATCCTGACCTGCGGAGCGGGGACGGGAGGGACATCGCGGCGCGGCTGGATGAAGCGGCGGGGCTGGCGGAGGCGATCGGGATCGAGGTCGTCGAGCGGCTGGCGTTCCGGGTGCGGGCGCCGAAGCCCGCGACTCTGTTCGGCAGCGGCCAGGTCGAGGAGATCGCGACGGCGGTACGCGCGCAGGACGCGCAGCTGGTCGTCGTCGACGGCGCGATCACGCCCGTCCAGCAGCGCAACCTGGAGGAATCAACCAAGGCCAAGGTGATCGACCGCACCGGGCTGATCCTCGAAATTTTCGGCGAGCGCGCGGCGACGGCGGAAGGCCGGCTGCAGGTCGAACTCGCGCATCTCGACTACCAGGCGGGGCGCCTCGTCAGAAGCTGGACGCACCTCGAGCGGCAGCGCGGCGGCTTCGGCTTCCTGGGCGGCCCCGGCGAAACCCAGATCGAGGCCGACCGGCGCCTGATCCGCGACCGCATGGCGAAGCTCAGGCGCGAGCTGGAAACCGTCAGCCGCACGCGCACGCTGCACCGTGACCGGCGGCGGCGTGCGCCCTGGCCGGTGATCGCGCTGGTCGGCTACACCAATGCCGGCAAGTCCACCCTGTTCAACCGGCTGACCGGTGCCGACGTGATGGCCGAGAACCTGCTGTTCGCGACTTTGGACCCGACCATGCGGCAGATCGCGCTGCCGGGGCTGGACAAGGCCATCCTGTCGGACACGGTGGGTTTCGTTTCAGACTTGCCGACGCAGCTGGTCGCTGCCTTTCGCGCGACGCTGGAGGAAGTGATCTCCGCCGATCTGATCGTCCATGTCCGCGACATCGCGCACCCTGATTCCGACGCGCAGCGCGACGATGTCGAGCGCGTGCTGGCGGAAATCGGCGCGGAGGCGCCGCGGATCGAGGCGTGGAACAAGCTCGACAGCCTCGATCCGGAGCGACGTGCCGCGATCGAGGCGGAGGCGGCAAAGCGGGACGACGTGGTGCTGATCTCCGCACTGACCGGCGAGGGTGTGGAGGCGCTCAAGCGGATGATGTCCGGCCGCCTGACCGGGGCCAACCGGCTGCGCCACATCGAGGTGCCGATCGCCGACGGCGCCGCGCTCGCCTGGCTGCACGAGCATGGCGAAGTGATGGCCGAGGAAACGATCGACGGCGACCGGATCGCCTATGACGTGCGCCTGTCGGATCGCGACTGGCACCGGTTCCAGGCGCGGGCCTAGACCGCCGCCTTCGCCCGCTGCCAGAGCGCTTCCTTCCCGTCCAGATCCAGTTCGGCGAAGCCAGCGTCCATCGCTTCCATCGCGCGAAAGCGACGTTCGAATTTGTCGTTCGCCTTTCTGAGAGCGGCCTCCGGGTCGATCTTCAGATGGCGTGCGAGGTTGACGGCCGCGAAGAGCAGGTCGCCGACTTCTTCCTCGATCGTGTCCGCCGGTGCGCTGGCGATCTCGTCCAGCTCCTCGAGGATCTTGGCGCGCGGGCCGCCGGCGTCGGGCCAGTCGAAGCCGGTACGGGCAGCGCGCTTCTGCAATTTCTCGGCCCGGAGCAGCGCCGGCAGCGCACGCGCGACATGGGCGAGGGCGCTGGGATCGTCGGTCCCGGCGCGCTCCGCGGCCTTGACGGCTTCCCAGCCGGGCGAATGCGCGTCGTCGCCGAAGATGTGCGGGTGGCGGCGCTCCATCTTGTCGGCAATGGCGGTCAGCACGTCGGCCAGGTCGAACGCGCCCAGCTCCTCGGCCATGCGCGCGTGGAACACGACCTGGAGCGCAAGATCGCCGAGCTCGTCCTTCAGCGCGTCAAGATCGTCGCGCTCGATCGCGTCGGCGACTTCATAGGCTTCCTCGATCGTGTACGGCGCGATCGTCGCGAAGGTCTGGGCGACATCCCATTCGCAGCCGCGCTGCGGATCGCGCAGCCGCGCCATGATTTTGGCGAGCCGATCGAGCGCGAGGGGAGCCGTCTGTCCGTCCATTTCAAATCCTGATAATATACATTATGTAAAGTCCGTCTCAAACCCGCGGCTGGTGGGGCACCAGGATCAGAGTCCGCCCCTCCACGCGCCAGCTCTCAAGCGACGACAGGAAATTCATGCCGAGCACGTTCATGTCGCCGAATGCCGGCGAAACCACGGCGGCCATGTCCTTCGCGACGATCGGCCCCATCGTCAGCCGTTCGATGCGCGTACGCTGCGCCTCGACCGTGCCGTTTGCGGTGTTGATCAGGACCGGGAACCCGCCGCGATCGACCGTGAGATCGGCAGCGTCGGCGGTCCTGGCGGACAGCGCTGTGGTGGTCGCGCCGCTGTCGATCAGGAAACGCTGTTCATGCCCGTTGATGCGCGCGCGCACCCAGAAATGGCCGTCGGGCGCCATCGGTACGCGCAGCGTGCCGCCGACCGTCTGGCCGCGCTCCCCGAGCAGGTCGCCGGCGACGCGCTGGACGACGGCGTTCAGCTCGAAGCGATAGCTGTAGCCGACCAGCACCGCGGCGAAGATCAGCAGCCAGCCCGCGATCATCCGCGCGACCTGGCCGAGCGCCAGCCGGCGCGAGAGCAGGCTCGATCCGACCAGCGTGAGCATCATCACCGCCGCGATCACCTGCAGGGTCTGGTCGCCGGTCACAGGGCGATCACCTGATTGTCATAGGCCGGTTCGATGCGCTTCGGCAGTTCGGCCAGCAAGGTCCTGTAATCCATCGAATTATCCATGTGCGTCAGCAGCGCCTGCCGGGGCGCCAGCTCCGCCACCCAGCCGAGCGCTTCGCCCAGATGCGGATGGGTCGGATGCGGGCGCCGGCGCAGCGCGTCGACGATCCAGAGGTCGAGCCCTGAATACAGGGTGCGCATCGCATCCGTCATCCGGTGGAAGTCGGTCGCGTAAGCCACTGATTTTCCCCCGGCTTCGAAGCGCAGGCCGGCCGAGGTGATGCTGCCGTGCGGCTGATCGGTCACGGTGATGTCAATGTCCCCGATCCGCAGCGCATCGGGCAGATCAGTGAGGGTCGCGGTCGCGGGATAGCCGTCCGCGCCTTCGAACACATAGCCGAAGCGCGCCCGCAGCACCGCGATCGTCGCCGGCCGAGCAAAGCCGGCGATCGGCGCGCGCTGGAGATGGAAGAGCTGGCGCAGATCGTCGAGGCCATGGACATGGTCGGCATGATCGTGCGTCCAGATCACCGCGTCGACATGGCCGACGCGTGCATCCAGCAGCTGGGCGCGCAGGTCCGGCGAGGTATCGACCAGGATCGTGGTTGACGCGGTGTTAACCAGGATCGAGACGCGGCGCCTGGCATTGCGCGGCTCGGCGGGATCGCAGGCGCCCCAATCATTCCCGATCCGCGGGACGCCCGAGGACGTGCCGCAGCCGAGAATCGTGACCTTCACGCAGTCGCTGCCTTCGTGAACAGCGCGCGGAAGTTGCGCGTGGTCGCCGCGCCCAGCGCCTCGACGCTGGTGCCGCAGAGGTCGGCGAGGAAGCGCGCCGTATCGGCGACGAAGGCCGGCTCGCAGGGCTTGCCCCGGTGCGGCACCGGCGCGAGGAACGGCGAATCCGTCTCGATCAGCAGCCGGTCCTCGGGGATGCGCGCGGCGGTTTCCTGCAGCTCCCGGGCGTTCTTGAACGTCACGATCCCGGAAATGGAGATATAGAGGCCGAGCTCCAGCGCCCGGTCGGCAAAGGCGTCGCTGGCGGTAAAGCAGTGGATCACGCCCGCATAGGCGCCCTTCCCCATTTCGTCGGCGAGGATTTCGGCCGTGTCGTCCTCCGCGTCGCGCGTGTGGACGATCAGCGGCAGGCCGGTCTCCCGCGCGGCCGCGATATGGGCGCGGAAGCTCGCGCGCTGGCGGGCGCGGTCGCTATGATCGTAATAATAATCGAGACCCGTCTCGCCGATGCCGATGACCTTGGGGTGCGCGGCCCTGGCGACAAGCTTGGCGGTGTCGACGTCGGGATGGGCATCGGCTTCGTGCGGATGGATGCCGATCGACGCCCAGATGTCCGGATCGGTCGCGGCCGTTGCGATGATCGCGTCCCATTCGCGCTCGCGCGTCGAGATGTTGAGCATCGTGCCGACTCCCGCCGCCCGCGCCCGCGCGATCACGCCGGCCTGGTCCTCGATCAGGCCCTTATAGTTCAGGTGGCAATGGCTGTCCGTGAGCATTCACGATCCGTTACCCGTTCGGGCTGAGCTTGTCGAAGCCCTCTCTTTTCCCCTTCCGGCGACTCAGAAAAGAAGAAGGGAGGCCGTCGACAAGCTCAGGCCGAACGGAGTTTAGGCGCTAAACCGTCTCGTTTGCCGGCAGTTCAAGCCTCGGGAAGATCGGGCTGGGCGGCTGGAGCACCGCCGTCTCGATCCAGCCGCGGTCCGCGAGGTCGGCATACGCACGGCCGGTCGCGCCGAGCAGGTCCAGCAATTTGTCCGCCGAAGCGGGAATGACCGGACGGATCGCGATGGCGAGATCGCGGATCGCGAGCAGCAGCGTGCGAAGCACCGCCTCCATCCGCTCGGGATCCGTCTTGCGCAGCGCCCAGGGCGCCTGGGCATCGACATATTGGTTGCAGGCGAAGACCGCGCGCATCCAGGCTTCACAGCCTTCGGAGAGGGCGAGCCGCTCGAACGCGGCGGGCAGCTCCTGCCCGGTGGCGGCGGCGATGGTGGCCAGCAGCTCGGCATCGGCAGGCTCCGCCCTGCCCGCGCCCGGTACGCGGCCGACATTCTTGGCGATGAAGCTCAGCACGCGCTGGGCGAGGTTGCCGAAGCTGTTCGAGAGGTCCGCATTGGCGCGAGTGACGATCGCTTCGTCCGAATAGCTGCCGTCCTGGCCGAACACGACCTCGCGCAGCAGGAAATAGCGGAGCGCATCGACGCCGTAGCGGCTGGCGAGCTCCATCGGGTCGACGACATTGCCGGTCGATTTCGACATCTTCTCGCCCCGGTGCAGGACGAAGCCGTGCGCGAACACCGTCTTCGGAAGGGCAATGCCTGCCGACATCAGGAACGCCGGCCAATAGACGGCGTGGAAACGGGCGATGTCCTTGCCGATCACATGCAGGTCGGCGGGCCAGCGGCTCGTGTAGCCGGGCTCTGGATAGCCGGCGCCGGTCAGGTAGTTGGTGAGAGCATCGACCCACACATACATCACATGGCCTTCGGAGCCGGGGACTTTCACGCCCCAGTCGAAACTGGTGCGCGAGACCGACAGGTCCGCAAGGCCGCCTTCGACGAAACGAACGATCTCGTTCCGGCTGCGCTCGGGACGGATGAAGTCGGGATGCCGTGCATAATGGTCGAGCAGCGGCTGCTGATATTCAGACAGCCTGAAGAACCAGGTTTCCTCGACCGTCCATTCCACCGGCGTGCCCTGGGGCGAGAGCTTTGCGCCCCCTTCCCCTTCGACCAGCTCCTTTTCGTCGTAAAAGGCCTCGTCGCGGACCGAATACCAGCCTTCGTAGCGGCCGAGATACAGGTCGCCTTTCGCTTCCATCGCCTTCCAGATCGCCTGGCTAGCTACATGGTGGTCGGCTTCGGTCGTGCGGATGAACCGATCGAAGCTGATGTTAAGGGCGCGGTCCATCTCCTGGAAATAGCCGGACATTTCATCGGCCAGCGTGCGCGTCTCGACGCCGCGGTCGCGGGCGGTCTGCGCCATCTTCAGCCCATGCTCGTCGGTGCCGGTCAGGAAGAAGGTGTCGCGGCCCATCATCCGTTGGAATCGTGCGATCGCGTCGGTCGCGATCGCTTCATAGGCGTGGCCGATATGCGGCCGGCCATTGGGATAGGCGATGGCGGTGGTGATGTAGAAGGGATCGGCCATAGCGCGGCCTTAGTGGCCGATTTCGCCGAATTGAACCACCAACCTCCGCTCGCTCGAAATGACCGGCGCTATTCCTCGGCCAGCTGAGCGACATAGCTGCCGAGCTGGAACGCCGTCGCCTGCGGGTCCAGCGACAGGCCGATCGCGCTGGCGGCGAGGTCGCGGGCCCTGCCCCAAAGCTCGAGCGCCCGGTCGAGCGCCGGGCCGCGGCGGCCGCGCGCCTCGCGGGCGATGAGGGCGGGCGCGCGTTCCAGCAGCGCCTCGTAGCGGGGATGCGCGGCCTTCAGCGCCAGCGATCTGGCGAGCGATGCGCGCGTGGCGTTCGACGGATCGCCGGTGCGCGCCATGGTCTCCAGCGCCGCATCGAGCGATCCGATATCGAGCCCGGCAAAGCGCAGCGCCTGGCCCGGCGCGCCCTCGCCCGCCTTCATCAGCGCATCGATCTCGTCGGGCGCCGTCGCCGGCAACGCGCGGCGCAGCACGACGCGCATCTGTTCGTCGGACAGCGGGCCGAAACGCAGCGTACGGCAGCGCGAGCGGATCGTCGGCAACAACCGGCCCGGCATGTGGCTGACCAGGAAGAAGACGGTGCCGGCCGGCGGCTCCTCCAGGCTTTTCAACAGCGCGTTGGCGGCGCTCCGTTCCAGATCGTCGGCCGAGTCGATGACGATCGCGCGCCGGGCCGACAAAGCCGGCGAGACCGACAGCACGCGCTCCAGCATCCGGATCTGCTTGACCCGGATGCTGCGCGCGAGCGGCTCGTCGCCCTTGCGGTCGATTTCGGGGATGATCTCGTCCTGCTTCCACGGCTCGCGCTCGACCAGGCGGAAATCGGGGTGACTCCTGGCCGCGAACAGCCTGGCGATCCGGTGCTCGGGATCGACGTCCAGCCCCTGCCCGTCCAGCTCCGGGTCCGCGGCCTCCGCGAGCAGGCGCAGCGCCGCGGCGCGGGCGAAACTCGCTTTGCCCAGCCCGCGCGGGCCGGTCAGCAGCCAGGCATGGTGCAGCCGCGTCGAGCGCATCGCGGCCAGGAAGGCCGCCGCCTGCTCATCATGGCCCAGAAGTGACGTCATGGCAGCAGATCGGCGAGGGCGGCGAGGAGACGATCCGTGACCTGCGCCTCGTCCCCGCTCGCATCGACGAGGCGGACCCGATCCGGTTCCTGGCGTGCGAAATCGCGAAAGGCGGCAGCGACCCTGGTGTGGAAGCCCTGCTCCCGGCCGCCGATCCGGTCCGGGCAGCCCGCGTCACGCGCGTCGGCGCGGGCGGCGGCATCGGCATCGCCGAGCGCGAGCACAAGCGTGCGGTCGGGCAGCCGGCCGCCGCTGCCGACCTGGTGCAGGCCCAGGATCGCGGCATCGCCGATGCCGCCGGCTGCGCCCTGATAGGCGCGGGAGCTGTCGAGGAAGCGGTCGCAGATCACCCATCGGCCAGCAGCGACTGCAGGATCAATCGTCTTCGCGACATGATCGGCGCGCGCGGCCGCGAACAGCAGGGCCTCGGCGCTTGGCGACCAGCGGTTCGCATCGCCTTCCAGCAGCAGCCGGCGGATCGCCTCCGCGCCCGGGCTCCCGCCCGGTTCCCGGGTCAGCAGCACGTCGAGGCCGCGCGCGCGCAGCGCGTCGGCCAGGCGGCGCGCCTGGGTCGACTTGCCGACGCCTTCACCGCCTTCGAGGCTTATGAAGCGGGCCGTCAAGCGAAGAAGGACAGGATCGCGGCCCAGACGCGGCCGAAAAAGCCTGCCGTGCCGACATCGTTCGCGGCCACCAGCGGCATCGTCTGCGGCGGCGTGTCGGCCGCCTGCACGACCAGGTCGGCGATATGGTCGCCCTTCTTGATCGGCGCCTTGATCGGCCCGTCATAGACGACCTTGACGGCGAAATTGGACGCGGCGCCGCCCGGCAGGGTGACGGCGAGATCGCGCGGCGCGACCAGACCGACCTGATCGTCGTCGCCCAATTGCACCTCTGCGGTCTCGACCTTCGCGCCCTGCTTGAACAGCGGCTTCGACTGCCAGGCGCGGAAGCCCCATTCCATGAAGCGTACCGACTCGCCGATGCGCTGGTTGAAGCTGTCGAGCCCGGCGATCACCATGACCAGCCGGCGCCCATTCTGCTCGGCCGAGCCGGTGAAGCCGTAGCCCGCTTCCTCGGTATGGCCGGTCTTGAGGCCGTCGGCCCCCTGAACGCGGCCCAGCAGCGGATCGCGATTGGCCTGGGTGATGGCCTCGCCGCCCATCGTCTTGCCCCAGGTGAAATCGAGCTTGCTGTAATATTGCTTGTAGAGCTGCGGAAAGTCCTCGATCGTCGCGGCGGCGAGCTTCGCGAGATCGCGGGCGGTCACATAGGTGACGCCTTCGTCCGGCCAGCCGTTCGAATTGCCGAAATGGCTGCCCGTCATCCCGAGCCGCTTCGCCGCGTCGTTCATCCGCTGGACGAAGGCTTCCTCGGTTCCGGCAATTCCTTCGGCGAGCACGACGCACGCGTCGTTCCCGGACAGGGTGACGATCCCGTAGAGGAGGTTCTCCGCGCTGACCTGCTCATTGGGGCTCAGGAACATCGTCGAGCCGGCCGCCGGCCCGTGCCATTCCTGCCACGTCTCGGGCCGGACCGTGAACATCTGGCTGGGCTTCAGCTCGCCCTTCTTGATCATGTCGAAGGCGACATAGACCGTCATCATCTTCGCCATCGATGCCGGCGGGATGCGGCGGTCGGCGTCCTTCGCGTAGAGCTGCGCGCCCGATGACAGGTCGATCATATAGGCGATCGGCGCCGGCGTGTCGAAGGGCGGCGCGGCGGCGACGGTAGGCGTCGACAGCGCGACCAGGAACAGCGAACCGAGCAGATAGGCTTTCATTCAGACAGTCTCACGAAGCTTGCGCGACGGCATCGGCCAGCAGCCCTACCGAAAGCGCGTAGAAATTGGAGCAGTTATAATCGAGGATGACGCGGTAATTGCCTGTCAGCAGATAGGCGGTCTCGCCCGGGCCGTCCGGCTCCAGCAGCGTCACCAGCTCGTTGTCGCGCAGCGGCGGACCGCCGGTCTGGACGACGCCGCGCCGGCGCCATTCGGCGACCGTGAGCCAGCGGCTGTGCCGGTCATGCACGCGCGGGCAACGGGGCGAGACGACCTTCCCCTCGATCGCTTTCCGATCCAGATAGGGCGGTACGCTCACCGGTACGCCCCAGGGCCGGCCCGGCCGCCAGCCGGCGTTGACGAAGTAATTGGCGATCGACGCGAGCGCGTCCGGCTCCGACGACCAGATGTCCGCCTTGCCGTCGCCGTCGCCATCGCGGGCAAGGCGGAGATAGACGCTCGGCAGGAATTGCGGATCGCCCGTTGCGCCGGCCCAGCTTCCTTTCAGCTTTTCCCGCGGGATGCCGCGGTCGATCAGCTTGAACGTGTCGATCAGCTCCTGCGTGAACAGCGCGCGGCGGCGGCCGTCATAGGCGAGGCTGGCGAGCGAGCGCGGCAGGTCGAAATTGCCGGTGTAGCCGCCGTAATTGGTCTCGTGCCCCCAGATCGCGACCATGATCGATTCAGGAACACCCGTCTCCGCCTCGACCCGGGTCAGCAGCGGCCTGAGCGCCTGGTATTTGGCGCGCCCGCGCGAGATGCGGGCCTGGTCGACATGCTTGATGCGGTAGGGCGCGAAGGCCGGGATCGCACTCGGCGGGGCATTGGGATTGCCGCCGGGCTGGGAGCGGTCGAGCTCGATCACGCGCGGATTGAACGTCAGCGTCGGCAGCACGCTGTCGAGCGTGCGGGCGGAGACGCCCTGCGCGAGCGCCTGCGTTCGTATCTGGGCCAGGAAGGCCTGAAAACCCGCTTCGTCCTGGGCCGCAGCCGGCGCGCTCAAACTCAACGCCAGAGCGGCAGCGGCAAAAAATTTACGCATCGCCGTCCCCTCTCGCCCCTTAATCGCCAGAGCGGGCCGGGCATGCAACAGGCTTTTCTTGCGCGCGCGCTCGATCCGGCGATAAGCGGCGGCTCCGGACAGGTGGCCGAGTGGTTTAAGGCAGCGGTCTTGAAAACCGCCGTGGGTTCACGCCCACCGTGGGTTCGAATCCCACCCTGTCCGCCAACCGGTGCCTAGTGATTGTCGAGCGGGATGCCGTCACCCAGCTTGTTGTCGATCGTCGGCAGCGCCGGCATGATGATCGTGGACGACGCGGTGACGATGACGATCAGCACGGCGATCGCGCCGGCAGGCTTGCCGCCGACCCAGCCCCGGTTGCGCGCATAGAGCAGCGCGACGATCAGGATCAGCGCGACGAGCGCGATCAGCAGGAAAGGCGCGAAGGGAGAGCCGAACACGGTGGTTACCTCCGATTCGCGTCAAACGATCGAACGAGCGATTGCGATCCCGCGCCTGCGGTTGCGACCCGATCGGCGTCTGCATAGTTGAGACTTCATGATCCGGGTTGCGAGCTACAATATGCGCAAGGCGATCGGGACCGACCGGCGGCGCAATCCGGAGCGGGTGATCGATGTGCTCTGCGAGATCGACGCGCATGTGATCGCGTTGCAGGAAGCCGACCGGCGCTTCGGCGAGCGGCTCAGCGCGCTTCCCGCGCATTTGCTGGAGGAGCACAGCCGCTATCGCCCGGTGCCCCTGCCCCACCGCACCGGCGGGATCGGCTGGCACGGCAATGCGATCCTGGTGCGCGACGACGTCGAGATCACGGCCTGCGAGGCGCTCCACATCCCGGCGCTGGAACCGCGCGGCGCGGTGCTGAGCGAAGTGCGCGTCGGCGGCGACGCGCTGCGCATCGTCGGCATGCACCTCGATCTGTCCGGGCTGTGGCGGCGGCGGCAGAGCCGCGCGATCCTGCATCGCGTCGACCAGGGCGAGCCGCTGCCCACCGTGATGATGGGCGACCTGAACGAATGGACCGCGGGCGGCGGGTGCCTGCGCGATTTCAGCCATCACTTCGCCTTCGCGCCGACCGGCCGCAGCTTTCACGCGCGACGGCCGGTGGCGGCACTCGACCGGATCATGTTCCGCGGGCTCGAGCTGGCCGATTGCGGCGTCCATTGCTCGCCGATGGCGCGCAAGGCCTCGGACCATCTGCCGATCTGGGCCGACTTCGCCTCGACAGGCTGAAAGTTCTCGTCCACGTTCATGCCGATGCGGGAAAAGGAACTGCGGCTGGCGCTGGTCTGCTACGGCGGAATCAGCCTCGCCGTCTATATGCACGGGATCACCAAGGAGGTGTGGCGCCTGGCCCGCGCCAGCCGCGCCTTTCAGGACGGCGAGCCCTGTATGGGCAGCCAGGCGGTCTATCGCCGGCTGCTGGAGCGCATCGAGGCGCATGCGGGAATCCGGCTGACGGTCTTTTCCGACATCGTCGCGGGAGCCAGCGCGGGCGGCATCAACGGCATTTTCCTGGCGCAGGCGATCGCCACCGGTCAGTCGCTCGACCCGCTGACCGACCTGTGGCTCGAAGCCGCCGACGTCGAGCGGCTGATCGACCCCGAAGCGCGCGCGACGCGGCTGTCCAAGCTGTGGGCCATTCCCCTCGCCATGCTGGCCGATCGCGGCGGCGAGGCGATCGAGAGCGTCGACCCGGAAACGCGCGCCGAAGTGCGCCGCAAACTGTCCAGCTTCGTGCGCGCGCGCTGGTTCGAACCGCCGTTCGGCGGCGAGGTGTTCACGGGCCTGCTGCTGGACGCGCTGGACGCGATGGCGGCGAGCGAGGCCGGGCCGCCGCTCCTGCCCGACGAGCAGCCGCTCGACCTCTACGTCACGGTCACGGATTTTCGCGGTCACCCGGAGAGGCTTCGCCTCAACAGTCCGTCAGAAGTCGTTGAAACCGAACACAGACTGACGATCAGTTTCGGCGATCGCGGGGGCCCGGAGCGGGCGCTCGGGGCGGCCGCGGAGCTGGCCTTTGCCGCGCGCGCGACGGCGAGCTTTCCGGGCGCATTCCCGCCCTTCACGGTGCGCGAGCTTGACGCGGTGCTCGCCGCGCGTGCGGTCGAGTGGCCCGGGCGCGACAAATTCCTCGCCCGCGCCCTCCCCCGCCACATGGCCGCGGGGATGGCCGACACGGCGGCGCTGATCGATGGATCGGTGCTGTCGAACGCGCCGTTCCGTCCGGCGATGGACGCGCTGAAGAACCGGTCTGCGCGCCGCGAGATCGACCGGCGCTTCGTCTATATCGATCCCAAGCCCGGCATCCGCAGCATCCGCCTCGGCGGCGCCAGCGGGACCGAGACGCCCGGCTTTTTCCAGGCGATCCTCGGCGCATTGACCGAGATCCCGCGCGAGCAGCCGATCCGCGACAATCTGGAGGCGCTGCAGGGTCGATCGGAGCGAATCGCGCGCATGCGGCGCGTGATCGACGCGCTGAAGGACGAGGTGGAGGAAGCGATCGTCCAGCTGTTCGGCGGTACTTTCTTCCTCGACAGCCCGACCCCGGCGCGAATCGCGGCGTGGCGGGCGAAGGCCCAGACTGAAGCCGCGCGGCGTTCCGGCCCCGCCTATGCCGCATACGGGCATCTGAAGCTCTCCGGCGTGGTCGAGGAGCTTGCCGGCCTGGTTCGCCGCATGACGCCGCGCGGCATCGGGCCGACCCGTACCCAGAGCCGCGAGGCGATCTGGGCGGAGCTGCAGCGCCGCGGGCTCGACCGGGTGAGAGCGGCCGGCGGCGGGGCGACCGCGGCGGTGATCAGCTTCTTTCGCGAGCATGACCTGGGCTTCCGCATCCGGCGCATGCGCTTCCTCGCCCAGCGTCTGGCGGCGATCCAGGAAGCCAATGACGAGCTCGCGCCCGCCTGCGAAGCGTTCGAGCGCTGCATCTATGCGATCCTGGCGCTGTATCTGGAGCGCGAGATGGCGGGCTATTTCGACGGGGTGGTTGCCGCCCTCGCCTGCGCGGTGGTCGAGGAGGCGGGCGCAGCGATCGACGCGATCGGCGCCGCGCGGGACCTGCGGCGAATCGACGAGGAAGCGGACCGGATGCTGGCAGATGCGCTGGCCGAGCTGCCCCGGGTCGAGCGACGCGACCTGCTGTTCGCTTATCTGGGTTTCGCCTTTTACGACCTCGCCACGCTGTCGCTGACCGGGCCCGAAGGCGATGGCGAATTCGATCCGGTAAAGGTCGACCGCATTTCACCCGATGACGCGACCGCGATCCGCGAAGGCGGTGCCGAGGCGACGCTGAAGGGCATCAGATTCAACAGCTTCGGGGCATTCTTCAGCAGGGGATACCGGGAGAATGACTATCTGTGGGGGCGCCTCCATGGCGCCGACCGACTGGTCGACATCGTGCTGTCGACCCTGCCGGCGCACCGGACGCTGCCGCCTGGTGTCGCCGCGGACCTGAAGCATGCCCTGTTCCGCGCGATCCTCGCCGAAGAGGAGCCGCGCCTGACGGCGGTGCCCGGCCTGTTCGAGAAGCTTCGGGCGGAGATCGGCTAGCCTTGCGCTAATCTACGCCCTAAGGTTCGCGGCATGTCGTTCCTGAAGACACTTTTCTGGATCGTGGTGGCGGTGATCGTCGCGCTGTTCTGCTTCAACAATTGGACGGTTGTCGACGTGAACCTGTGGAACGGGCTGATCCTGGAAACCAAGCTGCCGCTGCTGCTCGCCGTGTTCTTCCTGCTCGGCCTGATCCCGCCGCTGCTGCTGTGGCAGGCGACCCGCTACCGGTTGCGACGGCGGATGATGAGCGAAGCCGGGAACGTCGCGGCCGTGCAGCCGAGCGTCGAGCCGCTGCCGCCGGGCCCGATCACGACGATGCCGCCGGGCGGCGCATGAGCGGACCGATTTTCGTCGCGCTCGACACGCCCGACCTGGAACGCGCGAAGACCATTGCCGGGAAGGTCCGCCACCATGTCGGTGGCATCAAGCTGGGGTTGGAATTCTTCGCTGCGAATGGCCGCTCCGGCGTCAAGGAAATGGCGCAGTTGGGCTTGCCGATCTTCCTGGACCTGAAGCTGCACGACATCCCGAACACGGTCGGCAAGGCTGTGCAGGCGCTGCGCGATCTGGAGCCTGCCGTGCTGACCGTCCACGCCGCCGGCGGCCGGGCGATGATGGAGGACGCGAAGGCCGCGGCCCCGTCCGGCACCAAGGTGGTCGCTGTGACAGTGCTGACGAGCCTTGACGGCAGCGACCTGTCGTCGATCGGGCTGGCCGGCGATCCGCACGCGCAGGTCGAGCGGCTGACGGCACTCGCGCGCGAAGCCGGGCTGGATGGTGTCGTGTGCTCCGGCGCCGAGGTGAAGGCAGCGAAGAAGCTGTGGCCCGGCGGGTTCTTCGTAGTGCCTGGCGTGCGGCCGGCGGACGGCGAGGCCGGTGACCAGAAGCGCGTCGTGACGCCGCGCCAGGCACTGAACGACGGCGCGTCGATCCTGGTGGTCGGACGGCCGATCACCGCGGCCGCCGATCCTGACGAAGCCGCGCGGGCGATCGAGGCGACGCTTTAGGGGGCTTTGCGTCGGTCCCGCAAAAGCGGAGCGCCCGCATTCCGGGCGGATCACGGAGTTGAAGTTGCGAGTCGCCACCAAGATCTGCGGCCTGTCCACGCCCGAGACGCTCGACGCGGCGATCGCGGGCGGCGCGAGCCATGTCGGGTTCGTGTTCTTCCCGCAGAGCCCCCGGCACCTGACCTTTGACCTCGCCGCAGGGCTGGCCGCATGCGTGCCTGCGCGGGTCGGACGTGTTGGCGTGTTCGTCGATCCGGACGACGCGCTGCTGGCCAAGGCGATCGAGACCGGACGACTCGATGCGCTGCAGCTGCACAAGGTGCGCGGAGAGCGCGCTGCGGCGATCGCTGCCCGTTTCCGACTGCCGCTATGGATCGCGATCGCCATCAGGACGCGGGCCGATCTTGACCAGGGGCGAGGGTGGAAAGGCATCGCGCAGCGCCTGGTCTATGACGCCAGGACTCCCGCGGGCGCGCTGCCCGGCGGTATGGGCCTGCGCTTCGACTGGAAGCTGCTCGATGGCTTCTCGCACCCGCTGCCCTGGGCGCTGTCCGGAGGGCTCTCCCCCGGGAACGTCGCCGACGCGATCGGGGTGACCGGCGCGCGGATGGTCGACGTGTCGTCGGGCGTCGAGAGTGCGCCGGGGGTGAAGGATGTGGACAAGATCGCCGCCTTCCTCCAAGCGGTCGCGCGGTCATGACCCTCGCCAACTCGCTTCGCACCCAGCCCGACGAGCGCGGGCATTTCGGCCAATTCGGCGGCCGCTACGTCGCCGAGACGCTGATGCCGCTGATCCTGGAGCTGGAGCGCGCCTATCGCGCGGCCAAGGCCGATCCGGCGTTCCAGGCCCAGTTCGACGACCTGCTGGAGCACTATGTCGGGCGGCCGAGCCCGCTCTACTTCGCCGAGCGGCTGACAGAGGCGCTGCGCGACAGCGCGCCGGCTGGGATGGGGCCGAAAGTCTATTTCAAGCGCGACGAGCTGAACCATACCGGCGCGCACAAGATCAACAATTGCATCGGTCAGATCCTGCTCGCGATCCGGATGGGCAAGACGCGGATCATCGCCGAGACCGGCGCGGGCCAGCACGGCGTCGCGACCGCGACGGTGGCGGCGCGCTTCGGCCTGCCCTGCACGATCTACATGGGCGCACGCGACGTCGAGCGGCAGTCGCCCAACGTGTTCCGGATGAAGCTGCTGGG
The DNA here is from genome assembly GCF_009753715.1 of Sphingomonas horti. Lineage (GTDB taxonomy): Bacteria > Pseudomonadota > Alphaproteobacteria > Sphingomonadales > Sphingomonadaceae > Sphingomonas_B > Sphingomonas_B horti. The sequence goes on from NZ_WQMS01000013.1 coordinate 71,358, forward strand.
CGCGGAAGTGCGCCCGGTGGAAAGCGGCGCCAAGACGCTCAAGGATGCAATGAACGAGGCGCTGCGCGACTGGGTCGCGAACGTCGACGATACCTTCTACATCATCGGCACGGCGGCGGGCCCCCACCCGTATCCGGAGCTGGTGCGCGACTTCCAATCCGTGATCGGCCGCGAGGCGCGCACGCAGATGCTGGAGCGCGAGGGCCGGCTGCCCGACCTGCTGGTCGCGGCGATCGGCGGCGGGTCCAATGCGATCGGGCTGTTCCACCCGTTCCTGGACGACACTGAGGTGGCGATGCTGGGTGTGGAAGCCGCCGGCCACGGGCTCGATACCGACCAGCATGCAGCGAGCCTGGCGGGCGGGCGCCCCGGTGTGCTCCACGGCAACAGGACGTACCTGCTTCAGGACGAGGATGGGCAGATTTCCGAGGCCCATTCGATCTCAGCCGGGCTCGACTATCCGGGTATCGGGCCGGAGCATAGCTGGCTGCACGAGATCGGGCGCGTCCGGTACGAGAGCGCGACCGATCGCGAGGCGCTGGACGCGTTCCAGCTGCTGTGCCGCACCGAAGGCATCATCCCCGCGCTCGAGCCGTCTCACGCACTCGCAGCGGCGACGCGCAAGTCCAGGGAAATGGAGCAGGACCGGATCATCCTCGCCAATCTGTGCGGGCGCGGCGACAAGGACATCTTCACCGTCGCCGACGCGCTCGGCGTGGCGCTGTGAGCGATCGCCTTTCCGCCCGATTCGCCGCCTGCCGCGCCGACGGACGCGCGGCGCTGGTGACGTTCGTGACCGGCGGCGATCCGTCTCCGGGCGGGACCGGCGCGATACTGGATGCGCTGGTCGAGGGCGGCGCAGACATCATCGAGCTCGGCATGCCGTTCACCGACCCGATGGCGGATGGCCCGGCCATCCAGCGCGCCAACCTGCGGGCGCTCGGCGCTGGGACGACAACGCGCGACCTGCTCGATATCGTGCGAGGCTTTCGGGATCGGCATCCCGACACGCCGCTGGTGCTGATGGGCTATGCCAATCCGATGCTGGCGCGCGGCGCCGGCTGGTTCGCCCGGGAAGCCGCAGCGGCGGGAGCGGACGGCGTGATCTGCGTCGATATTCCGCCCGAGGAGGATGAGGCGCTGGGGCCGGCGCTGCGCGCAGCCCGGCTGCATCCGATCCGGCTGGCCACGCCTACCAGCGACGCGGCGCGGCTGCCGGCGGTGCTCAGAGGCGCCTCGGGATTTCTCTATTATGTCTCGGTCGCCGGGATCACCGGGCTGCAGCAGGCGGCCCAGCACTCGATCGAGTCGGCCGTCGCCCGGCTGCGCGCCGCGACCGATCTGCCGATCGCCGTCGGCTTCGGCATCCGCAGCCCGGAACAGGCAGCAGCGATCGGCCGCGTCGCCGACGGCGTCGTCGTCGGCTCGGCGATCGTCGACCTGGTCGGCAGCGAAGGGGAGAACGCCCCCGCGGCCGTCCGTTCATTCGTTTCCGCGCTGGCCCAGGCCTGCGCCCGTCAGGAGCATGCCGCATGAGTTGGCTCACCCGCGTCCGCAACGCGATCGCGTCGGTCACCCAGAAGGAGACCGCCGAGAATCTCTGGCACAAATGCCCGAGCTGCGGGCAGATGATCTTCACCAAGGAGTATGAGGAGAATCTGTCGGTCTGCCCGAATTGTGACCATCACGGCCGCATCGGCGCGAAGAAGCGCTTCGCCCAGATTTTCGACGGTGGCGAGTACACGCTGCTGACGGCACCGCGCGTGCCGGAGGACCCGCTGAGGTTCCGCGACACAAAGAAGTATACCGACCGGATCAAGGCGGCGCGCGGCGCGACCGGCGAGCCCGATGCGCTGCTGAACGCGCGCGGGACGATCGTCGGGCATCCGGTGGTCGCCGGCGTGCAGGATTTCGCTTTCATGGGCGGGTCGATGGGCGTGGGCGTGGGCGAGGCGTTCGTCGCCGGCATCCGCGCCGCCATCGACGCGCACCTGCCCTATGTCATCTTCACCGCGGCCGGCGGCGCGCGGATGCAGGAAGGCATATTGTCGCTGATGCAGATGCCGCGCTCGACTGCCGCGATCGCCGAGCTGAAGGAAGCGGGGCTGCCCTATATCGTCGTGCTGACCGACCCGACCACCGGCGGCGTGACGGCGAGCTATGCGATGCTGGGCGACATCCAGATCGCCGAGCCGGGCGCGCTGATCGGGTTCGCCGGCCAGCGTGTGATCGAGCAGACCATCCGCGAGAAACTGCCCGAAGGCTTCCAGCGTGCCGAGTATCTGCTGGACCACGGCATGCTCGACATGGTCGTCCCCCGCCGCGAGCTGCGCGAGACGCTGGGCCGGGTGATCGGCTTCCTGATGCCGGAGCAGGTGGCGGCCTGAACCCAGGTGGACTTCGCGCGCTCGTCCGATCCCGCCGTGCAGCGCCAGCTCGACCGGCTGGCGGCGCTGTCGCCCGGGCGCGACATTCTGGGGCTGGAGCGGATCACGGCGCTGCTCGGCCGGCTCCGCAATCCGGAGCGGCGGCTGCCGCCGGTGCTGCATGTGGCAGGCACCAACGGCAAGGGATCGACCTGCGCCTTCCTGCGCGCCGCGATCGAGGCGGCGGGGCTGGTCACGCATGTCTATACCAGCCCGCACCTGGTGCGGTTCAACGAGCGTATCCGGGTCGCGGGCAAGCTGATCGGCGATGCGGCGCTGGCCGGGTTGCTGGAGGAAGCGCTGGACGCGGCGGGCGATCTCGGCGCCAGCTTCTTCGAAGTGACGACGGCGGCGGCGTTCCTGGCTTTCGCGCGGACGCCCGCGGATGCCTGCATCATCGAGGTCGGGCTTGGCGGGCGACTGGATGCGACCAACGTGATCCCGAAGCCGGCCGCATGCGGGATCGCCGCGCTCGGCATCGACCATCAGGCGTTCCTTGGCGACCGGCTCGGGCAGATCGCGGGCGAGAAGGCGGGCATCGCGCGCGCCGGCGTGCCGCTGGTGACGCTTGCCTATCCGCAAGCCGCGGAAGAGAGCATCGAGGCTGTCGTTGCGGCGACCGGCGCGGTCCGGCTGAAGCAAGGCGAGGCGTGGTCGGTCGAGGACGGGACCTATCGCGACCGGTTCGGCGCGGTCGCGCTGCCTGCCCCTGCCCTGCCCGGCGCGCACCAGTGGCTGAATGCCGGACTGGCGGTGGCGATGCTGCGGCACCAGGATGCGATCACGGTACCGGACCGGGCGCTGGCCGCTGGGGTGCGGGATGCCCGTTGGCCGGCGCGGCTGCAACGGCTCGCGCGCGGTCCGCTGGTCGGCGAGCGCGAGGTTTGGCTGGACGGCGGCCACAATGAGTCGGCCGGCGAGGCGCTGGCGGAGGCGTTGCGCGACCGGCCGGAGCCGCATCTGATCCTGGGCATGCTGGCCAACAAGGACGCCGGCGCCTTCCTCCGGCTGCTCGCGCCGGTGGTGCGCTCGGTGAGCGCGGTGCCGGTGGCCAACCATGAGCATCATGCGCCGGAGGACCTTGTCCGGCTGGCGCACGCGCTCGGCCTGGAGGCTCGCGCCTGCACCGACATATCCTGCGCGCTCGAAGCGCTGGGCGAGCCGGTGCTGATCGCCGGCTCGCTGTATCTGGCCGGCACCGTGCTGGCGCTGAACGGCGAGGCGCCTCAGTAGAGCTCCGCCCCGCCCTCCAGCAGCTCGGCATAGCGGTCGAAGCAGCGTTCCGCGCAGCGCATGCGGACCAGGGCGCCTTCGGCGATGAAGCGGGCGCGGCGCGGGTCTTCCGCGACCAGCGGCTTCAGGGCGTTCTCGTTCCAGGTCTCGCTGTGCTTCACGTCGAGATGGCTGTGGAGGTCGTAATAGAGTCGGTCGCGCTGGCCAAAGCCGAGGCGCTTCAGGCCGGCGGCGACATGGACGCAGCGCCACGGCGCCGTCAGCTCCACCACGCCGAGCGCGCCGACCGACAGCCAGGCATAGCGGCGCGTGGTCGCCATGGCGGTCATCGCGTTCGCGAGCGCCAGGCTTTCCCAGACGGTCGTGTCGATCTCGGGCGCGATGCCCATGTTGGCGATCAACTCGCGAAGCAGCAAAGTGTGGATGCCGCGATGCTGGCCGCGGCCCATTTCGTCCCAGTAGTTGCCGGCCAGCTCAAGCTTCGGGCCGAGCGGCAGCTTGACCTGGGTCAGGGCAACCAGGTCGTCGAAACCGGCCTCCCCGGCGGCTTCCTGGGTCAGGAACCAGCGCATCTGCCCTTCGGTAGCGGTCTCGGCGAGCCAGGCGAAAAGCGGATGGTTCTGGCCCGGGCCGCTGTCGTTCAGCGCCTCGAACCAGGCGACGAAGGCATCGGGCTCCTCGGGCACGCCGGCCAAGTCGCCGGCGACCTCGGCCCGGAGCTCGTCAAGAAACGCGCCTTCGAGCCGAAGCATCTGCATGTTCCGGTCGAAGTCGCCGCGCCAATCCGTGTCGGGAAATGCGGGCGCGAGACGCTCGCGGTTCCAATGCGCAAGGGTGCGCTGAAAAGCATTATTGAGGAATTGCGGCGACGCGGCCGCGACGAGTTTGGTTGCCACTTGAGAAATGCTCCAGAAACGGGGCGTGTGTTTCTGAAGAACGAAGCGGCAACGTCTCGGGTTCCCTTTATTCGCTCTGCTCCGGCGAGGCAGGCTCGCGCCCCGCGCTGCCGATCGAGGCGTCGACGAGCCCCGATCGGATCATCCACCAGAAAAGGAGGATGCCCGGCAGCGCCGCGACCGTGGTCAGCAGATAGAAATTCACATAGCCCATCGCCTCGACCAGCGCGCCCGCCGACGTGCCGGTGACGAAGCGCCCGACGATGCTCGCGGCAGCCGAGATCAGCGCATATTGGGCGGCGGTGAAGCGCAGGTCCGTCAACGCCGAGAAATAGGCGACGACAGTGACGCCGCCGATGCCGCTGGCGAAATTCTCGAAGCCGATCGCGCCCGCCATGCCGGCATTGCTGTGCCCGGCCGCGGCGAGCAGCGCGAAGCTGAAATTGGAGACCGCCATCAGGACCAGGCTGACCATCACCGAGCGCTTCAGGCCCATCCGCGCATAGATGACGCCGCCGACGAAGATGCCGATCAGATAGGCCCAGAAGCCGACGCCGACGTCGAAGATCGCAATCTCGTCATTGGTGAAGCCGAGATCGTCGAACAGCAGGCGGACGGTCAGCTGTCCCAGCGTGTCGCCGATCTTGTGGACCAGGATGAACAGTAGGATGATGACGGCGCCCCGCCGGGTCAGGAACTCCACGAAGGGGCGCCAGACCGCTTCCGCCGCGCGCGACAGGCCGGCGCGCCGTTTCGGCTCACGATGACGGGCGGGTTCTCCGACCACGAGCGCGGTGGTCATCGCGGGAAGCGCGAGCGCGGCGCAGACCAGATAGGCGGCTTCCCAACCGCCGCGCGCGGCGATCACGAGGGCAAGCGCGCCCGCCCCGGCCGATCCGATCCGCCAGCCATATTGGCTCATGCCCGAGCCGACGCCGAGCTGGCGCGGCTCAAGGATTTCGATCCGATAGCCGTCGATCACGATGTCGAAGGTCGCCCCCGCAATGCCGACCAGGATCGCGGCTGTCGCGACATTGGCGATGTTCGCAGCGGGATCGGCGAAGGCGAGGTTCGCGACCGCAGCGATGACGAGCACGCCCGTGACCAGCATCCACGACACGCGCTGCCCCAGGCGGCCGAGGATCGGCAGGCGCACCCCGTCGACGATCCAGGCCCAGAGGAATTTGAAATTGTAGGCGAGGAAGACGAGCGCGAATGCGGTCACGGCCTTTTTGTCGATGCCGTTCTGCGCCAGCCGCGTGGTCAGCGTGGCCCCGATCAGCGCGTACGGAAAGCCGGAAGAGACGCCGAGGAAGAAGGACGCGAGCGGCGCCTTTTCCAGATAGGGACGGACCGCGTCCAGCCAGTTCGATTCGCGCATTTCGGTCGCGACTGCCTGCTCAGTCACGCACGTGCTCCGCGCGGCGAAAGGTCACAAAAGGTCGCACTGGCTATGGGCGAAAATTTCCCCCTCCCGTCGCGGGAGGGGAATGGCCGGGCGGCAGAGTGGGCGAACATCATCGGCCCATGCTGGCACAGCTTTATGCGTGTAGGACAGCAAAAAGAGCGGCGGCATGCGAGGATGCCGCCGCTCCTCCCCCTTCAGGCGAGAGCCCGAACCTGCTTGCGGGCGCGAAGCGCGGTGCCGGCCAGGCCGAAGCCGGCGATCATCATCGCCCAGGTCATCGGCTCCGGCACCGGTGCGGTCACGTTCGACGGCGGCGTGAACGCCGGATTCGAATGGCTCGGCGCGACGATCTGGCGGCCGTTCACCCACACGGCGAGCGTGCTCGCGTCGAAATTGCCCTTGAAGCCCGGGCCGAAATAGGGCGCGTAGCCGAACTCGCCGATCTGGAAATCATAGCCGTTGACCTGCAGGTCGCCGGTGCCGCGCGCGTCGTCCATCGTCGAGTGATAGCCGCTGACCGGATCGCGACCGACATCGAAGCTGACCGGCTGAAGATCGGTGTCGAAATCGCCCGCCGAGGTCCAGGTATAGCCGGCCAGCTGATAGGTGACCTTTTTCGGGCCCATATCGCCCATCCGGGCTGCCAACGCCTCGGCGACGGTTTCCACTTCCATATAGGTGAAGGTCGCGGTGATCGTGTCGCCGATCCTGATCGCGGAGGTCGCGGCGGGATCGGTCAGGCCGGTATCGAACGTCGAGGTGACGACGCCTTTCACCTGCGCGACATAAGTCATTGCGCTCGCCGGCACCGAAATCCCCGCCAGCAGCGCAGCTGCGATCACACCCCTGAACATGACGCTACTCCCACGAAACACCCGTGATCCGTGGCGCAGGCGCGGCGAAACGACAAGGCTAATAAAGAGTTAACGGCCCCTGGTGCGGTCGCGTCTCAGCACGATGTAGAGCGCGCCGGGCCCGCCGTGGCGGGGATGCGCGCCGCGCACCGCGGCGATATCGGCCGCATGGCGCGAGGCGGCGAGCCAATCGCCGACCGCCGCGCGAATCGCGCCCCGGCCCGACGCCCGGTCGCGCGGCTTGCCGGTGATCAGCAGCAGGACGCGCACGCCGCGCGCGATCGCGGCCTCCAGCCCCGCATCCAGCGTGCGATAGGCGGTATCGAGGCTGTGGCCGTGAAGATCGACGGCGAGCTCGGGAGAGACGAGGCCGCGCGCGAGGCGGCGATCCCAGCTGCCGTCGAGGGTGTTGGGGGGAGGCGGTGCCGTCGCCCTTTTGTGCTCCGGCGCAGGCCGGAGCGCTGCTTCGGGCTTGCGGTCCGCGTGCCGCAACGCTTCGGCCTTCGCCGGAGCACTGAGATGTGCCGGCGGCCTTTGCAGCTTCTCCAGCGGCTCGACGGTGGCGACGAGGCGCGCCCAGAGGCGGGCTTCCTCAGCGCTTAACGGGCGATCCCCCACCGGCCCCTCCCTGGGCGAGACGGTCGAGCGTGCCGAGCGGGAGCAGCAGCCAGGCATGGCCGCGGGCGAGCATGCCGCCGGCGATCCGCGCCGCATCTTCGCCGGGGCCCCAGAAGGTGTCGAACCGGTTAGGGCCCTTGATCGCGCCGCCGGTATCCTGGGCGACCCACAGGCCGTCCGCCTCCGCATTGTCAACATCGAGGAAGACGGGCGCGCCCAGCGGCGTGAAATTGGGATCCGCGGCCACGGTGCCGCGCGGCGTGACCGGCACGCCGAGCGCGCCGAGCGGCCCGGGCCCGGTCAGCTCGCGGAAGAAGATGTAGCTGCGGTTTTCCTGCATGATCGCCTTGCCCTCCTCTGGATGCGCGTGGAGCCAGGCGATAATCCCCTGCATGCTGGTCTCGCCGGGCCCGAGCAGGCCGCGCTGCTTCATCAGCGCGCCGATGCCGGTATAGGGCCAGCCATTCTGCCCGGCATAGCCGATCCGCATCACGCTGCCGTCCGGGAAGCGCAGCCGGCCGGAGCCCTGGATCTCGAGGAAGAAGAGCGCGACCGGATCGGCCGCCCAGGCGATTTCCAGCCCGCGGCCGGCAAGCGCGCCATCGTCGATCTCGGCCCGGTCGAAATAGGGCATGAACTGGCCGTCGACGCTGCGGCCACGCTGCTTCTGCAGCGGGCAGGTCGCGGGGTCGGGCGGCGGCGCCAGCGGATCGAGCTGCGGCGGGCAGACCGGCAGCTGCTGCTCGACCAGATCGTCGGGCAGCCGGTAGATCGGCACATAGCCGGGCATCGGCTCACGCGAGGCGGCGATCTCCGGCTCGTAATAGCCGGTGACCATCGCGGTCCCCTCGCCCACTTCGGCGGCCTCGAAGGCGGATGTGAAGAACTGGCGCGCGTCGGTTTCGGTGCGCGCGCGGTCGCAGGCGGGCTGCCAGTCCGCGGCGATGCCCGACGGATCAGGGCGGCGCAGCAGCGACGGACAGCTGATCCGGAACGCCGTCAGCGCCCGCGCTGCCTGCTCGTCCGTGATCGGCAGGGACGCGGGGCCGGGGCGCAGGCCGGCGCTGACCGCATTGGCCGGCGGCGTGGGCGTCGGCGACGGCTGCACCGCGGGCGGCGGCGCCACCGGCGGCTTGGGCTTGGGAACGCAGGCTGTGACGAAAGCCAGGACGGCGATGGCCGCCCCGCGCCGCGCGATCACTGGGCCTCGTCGGTTTCGACGAGCAGCCAGTTGGGATCGGAATCCTTCAGGTTCCGGCTGAAGGTCCAGCTGTCGTTGGTCGCGACCGCGTCGGTCAGCGTGCCGGCAACGACATTGCCTTCCGCATCGCGCGTGACGGCGGCGATGTCCGCCACGAAATGGACAGTGAGGAACGCAGTGCGGCCTTCCAGCCGCGCGGCCTCGATTCGCGCGCCCTCGATCGAGACCAGGCGATTGTCGAGCGTGTGGCCGGCTTCCCTGCGGGCCGCGATCGCGGCAGCGAAGGCCTCGCGCACATCGGCGCTGACCAGCCAGGACAGCTCTTCCTCGTCGCCTTTCCAGAAGGCCTCGAGGATCATCCGGTAGGCGGCCTTGGCGCCGTCAAGGAAACGGGCGACGTCGAAGCTCGAATCGGCGGACAGGACCGCGCGGACGCCGCTGGTTGCCCCCGCGTCGATGACCGAATCGGCAGCGTGCGGCGCTTCGCTCACCGGCTCTGCGACCGCGCGAAGCTGGGGCGCGGGCGCAAGCCGCTCCTCCGCCGGCTTGGGCGGCAGCGCCTGCTCATGGCCGCTCCGCTTGCCGAGCACCATGTAGAGCCGCAGCGCCAAAAACGCCGCAACCATCGCGAGCAGAACGATCCCGACCACCAAACCTCCGACAATGAACAGGCGCAACATAGGCGCATGCCCTGCACGTTTCAAATGCTTGGAGCGGGACGTTCGATCCCGGCGCGCGCCCCAAAGCATTGCCGCGCATCGCGGCGGCTGCTAACCGCGCGCACCGAGGGGCTTCAAGGTCCCACTCCAGTTCTAGAAAAGGCTCGAACGAATGACTGAGGAAACCGGCGCCCACGGCGAAGACACGCTTCCGAACGGCGCGGACAACATGCCGCAGGTCGCGATCATTTCCCAATATGTGAAGGATCTGTCGTTCGAGAACCCGAACGCGCCAGCCGTCTATCAGTGGCAGGTGCAGCCGCAGATCGACGTGCAGTTCAACATCGGCATGAACAAGGCCGCCGACGATGTTTATGAAGTCGTGCTGAAGGTCGAGGTGCGCGCGCATGGCGACCAGGGCGTCGCCTTTGCGGTGGAGCTCTCCTATGCTGGCCTGTTCGGCATCCGCAACGTGCCGGAAGAGCAGATTCAGCCCTTCTGCTATGCCGAGGCGCCGCGCCTGGTGTTCCCGTTCGCACGGCGCGTGCTGGCCGACGCGGTGCGCGACGGCGGCTTCCCGCCGCTGCTGCTGGAGCCGATCGACTTCGCCGGCCTCTACATGCAGCAGGCGCAGCAGGCGGCCTCGCTGCAGCAGGGCGAAGCGGCGGGCCAGGCTTAGCTTCGGTCTTTGCAGGTTGAACCCAGACACCGTTCGGCCCCGGACTAGAACCGGGGTTGTCGAAGCCCTCCCTTCCCTTTTCTGCATCTTCGCAAGAAGAAGAAGAAGGGAGGCCTTCGACAAGCTCAGGCCGAACGGGGTGAGTGTGGCCGTGTTCATCGGGTCTTCAACCTAAATGTCCCTCGTCAAATCCCTCGGCTCCGTCGGCGGACTGACCCTGGTCAGCCGCGTGCTGGCGCTGGTGCGCGATACGCTGCAGGCGTCCTATGTCGGCGCCGGCTTCGCGTCGGACGCCTTCTTCGTCGCGTTCCGGCTGCCCAACATGTTCCGCGCGCTGTTCGCGGAAGGGGCCTTTTCCGCCGCCTTCATCCCGATGTTCAACAGGAAGGTCGGCGAGAGCGGCGAGCTGAGTGCCGGCCTGCGCTTTGCCGAGCGGGCGTTGGCGGTGCTGTTTCCGGTGCTGGCGGTCTTCACAGTGCTGATGCTGGTCGCGGCCTGGCCGGTGACCTGGGGGCTGTCCGGCGGATTCAAGAATCCGACGGACGAGCAATTCGCCTTCGCGGTGATGCTGTCGCGAATCACCATCCCCTATCTGATGCTGATCTCGCTCGCGTCGCTCCTCGGCGGAATCCTGAACTCGCTGGACCGCTTCTGGGTCAATGCTGCGGCGCCGATCCTGCTGAACATAGCGATGATCGCGGCCCTGTGGTTCTTCCACGGCGACAATGCCTATGAAACGGCGCGGGCGCAGGCGATTTCCGTCACTGTCGGCGGCGTGATGCAGCTCGGCTGGCTGATGTGGGCGTGCCGGCAGGCGGGCGTGAACCTGAAGCTGAAGATGCCGCGGCTGGACGATGACGTCCGCCAGCTGATGAAGCTGATCCTGCCCGCCGCCGCCGGCGCCGGCGCGGTGCAGATCAACCTGGCGATCTCGACCGCGCTGGCCGGCGGCCTGCTCGATGCCGGATCGATCTCGTACATCTATTACGCCGACCGGCTGAACCAGCTGCCGCTGGGGCTGATCGGCATCGGCCTTGGCACCATCCTGCTGCCGACGATCTCGCGCCTGCTTTCGACCGGCAAGGACGGCGAAGCGATGGACACGCAGAACCGCGGCATCGAGCTGGCGCTGTTCCTGACGCTACCGGCGACCGTCGCGTTCATCTTCGCCGCCGAGCCGATCGTGCGCGGGCTGTTCGAGCATGGCGCCTTCACGGCCGAGGACACGATCAAATGCGGTTGGGCGCTGTCCGCCTTTTCGATCGGCCTGCCCTCCTATGTGCTGGTGAAGGTGCTGACCCCCGGCTTCTACGCGCGGGCAGACACGAAGACACCGGTCAAGTTCGCGACGATCTCGGTCGGGGTCAACCTGATCGGAAACCTGATCCTGATCCCGACGCTGGGACAGTTCGGCTTCGGCCATATCGGGCCGCCGCTGGCGACCGCGCTCGCCTCGTGCCTCAACACCTGGATGCTCTACCATGAGCTGAGGAAGCGCGGGCATTTCAAGGCGGATGCCCGGCTGAAGCGGCGGATCCCGCGGCTGGTGGTCGCGGCTCTGATCATGGGCGCGGCCCTGTGGGTGCTGGCACCGATCGCCTGGCCGTATCTGACCGGCTCGATCGTGCGGCGCGGGATCGCGCTGATCGTGCTGACCGGCGGCGGCGCCGCCGTCTATGGCGCTGCCTGCTTCCTTACCGGCGCATTCCGCGTTAGCGACCTGCGCGCGCTCCTCACCCGGCGCGCGGCAACCCAGAAGTAAGGACCGACATGCGCATCGTCTCCGGCATCCAGCCGACCGGCAATCTCCACCTCGGCAATTATCTGGGGGCGATCCGCAACTGGGTGCGGATGCAGGACGAAGTGGCGGCCGCGGGCGGCGACACCTTGTTCTTCCTGGCCGACCTCCACGCGATCACCGTCCACAACAGGCCGGAGGAGCTGGCGGCGAACACGCGCGAGATGGCGGCGGCGCTGATCGCGTCGGGGATCGACCCGCAGAAATCGGTGCTGTTCAATCAGGCGCGGGTCCCCGCCCATGCCGAACTCGCCTGGCTGCTGAACGGGACGGCGCGGATCGGCTGGATGAACCGGATGACCCAGTTCAAGGAGAAATCCGGCAAGAACCGCGAAGGCGCGAGCGTCGGCCTGTTCGTCTATCCGGTGCTGATGGCCGCCGACGTGCTGATCTATCGCACCACGCACGTGCCGGTCGGCGAGGACCAGAAGCAGCATCTGGAGCTGGCGCGCGACATCGCGACCAAGTTCAACACCGATTTCGAGACCGAGCTGTTCGTACTGCCCGACCCGATCATCCCGCCCGCGGCGGCGCGGATCATGAGCTTGCGGGACGGCACCGCCAAAATGTCCAAGTCCGACCCGTCGGACATGAGCCGGATCAACCTGGCCGACGACGACGACATGATCGCGCAGAAGATCCGGAAAGCGAAGACCGATCCGGAACCCCTGCCCGCCTCGCCCGACGGGCTGGAAGGACGGCCGGAAGCGCGCAACCTGGTGTCGATCTACGCCGCGCTGACCGACCAGAGCGTGGAGCAGGTGCTGGCGGCGTTCGAAGGCCAGGGCTTTGGCGCGTTCAAGCCGGCGCTGGCGGACCGGCTGATCGAGACGCTGGGACCGATCCGGCGGCGCTTCGTCGAGCTGAAGATCAACCATGCCGAGCTCGACCGCATCCTCGAGGAGGGCGCGGGCAAGGCGCGGACGCTCGCGCAGCCGGTGCTCGACGAGACCTACAGGGCGCTTGGCCTGCAGCGCTGAGCCGTTCGGAACGCACGTTCAACCGCGGTTCAGTGACAGCGGCCGAGAACGGGCCTAAGCTTCGTTCCGCTCGTGTTCCGAGAAGGTTATCTCCATGTCGGCATTCAAGAAAATCCTGGCGGCCGCGGCGCCGCTGTCGCTGATCGCGCTCGGCGCCTGCGCGCAGGGCTTCAACGCGCGCGTGTCGCGCTTCCAGGCGCTGCCGCCCCCCGCCCAGGGCGAGACGTTCGTCGTCCAGCCGCGCAATCCGGCGCTGCAGGGCGGCATCGAGTTCCAGACCTATGCCCAGCTGGTCGCGCAGCGGCTGGAGCAATATGGCTATCGGCAGGCGGCGAGCGCGCAAGGGGCGAACCTGGTCGTGCTGCTCGACTACGAGGTCGACCAGGGCCATGACCGGATCGAGACGATTCCCGGCTGGGGCGGCTATGGCTGGGGCGGACCGGGCTTCTACCGGCCCTATGCCGGCCGGTTCGGCTGGCGCTATGGCTGGTACGATCCGTGGCTGTGGGGCGACCCGTTCGGCGGGCCCGAAATCCGCAGCTACACCGTCTATCAGAGCGCGCTGCACATGGAGATCGACCGCACGGGCGACGGCAAGAGCGTGTTCGAAGGCACCGCGAAGGCGCTGTCGCGGAGCGACGACCTGCCCTATCTGGTTCCGAACCTGATCGAGGCGATGTTCACCGGCTTCCCCGGCAATAGCGGCGAGACGGTCCGGATAACGGTGCCGCCGCCGAAACGGCGGTAACGCAATCGTCATCCCGGGTTTGACCCGGGACCGACCTGTTCGTTTGACGAAAAAGGTAGGCCCCGGCTCAAGGCCGGGGTGACGGAGCGTTAGGCTTCCAGCTGGCGGATCAGGCTGCGCACGTCGGCGTCGAGGTCGGCGTCCTCGCCGCGGAGGCGCTCGATCTGCTTGACCGCGTGGATCACCGTCGTGTGGTCGCGTCCGCCGAAGCGGCGGCCGATTTCCGGCAGCGAGCGCGGCGTCAGGCGCTTGGCCAGGTACATCGCGATCTGGCGCGGGCGGGCGACGGCGCGAGCACGGCGGGCGGAGACCATCTCAGCCTGGCGCATGCCGTAGTGCGCCGAAACCGCGCGCTGGATTTCGTCGATCGTGATCCGGCGAGTCGACGCGTTCAGCATCTCGCCGAGGACTTCCTGCGCAAACGCAAGGTCGATCGCGCGATCGTTGAGCAGCGCATAGGCGGTCAAGCGGTTCAGCGCGCCTTCGAGTTCCCGCACGCTGGTCTGGATGCGCGCAGCGAGCAGCTCGGCGACGGCTTCGGGCATCTGGACGTCGCTCATGCCGGCAAGCTTCGCCTTCACGATCTTCAGGCGGAGCGCGAAGGTGGCCGGCTTGATGTCGACGACCAGGCCGCTGGCGAGGCGCGACAGGATGCGCGTCTCAACCCCGTCCAGCGCCTGCGGGGCGCGATCGGCACTGATCACGACCTTCTTGCCGCTCGAGGTCAGCTCGTTCAGCGTGTGGAGGAATTCCTCCTGGGTCGAGCCCTTGCCGGCGATGAACTGGACGTCGTCGATCATCAGCAGGTCGGCCGAACGCAGCCGCTGCTTGAATGCCAGCGTGTCCTTGTCGCGCATCGCCGAGACGAACTCGACCATGAAGCGCTCGGCGGACATGAACAGAATCGCAGCGCCCGGCACGCGTGCGCGATAGGCGGCGCCGATCGCGTTCATCAGGTGCGTCTTGCCCTGGCCGGTCGCCGAATGGATGAACAAAGGCGAGAAGCGCAGCTCGCCCGCCGCCAGCGCCTTGGCGGCGTTGCAGGCGACCCGATTCTCGTCATCGACGACGAAGCGCTCGAAAGTCTGGCGTGCGTCGAACCCCGGCGCCGGCGGCGCTGCGGGCACGCTCTCCGCCTCGTCGGCGGTGTAGATGCGAGTGACGACGTCGCTGGGCGCCACCTCGATCCGCACTTCGCGGATGGTCGGCATCGCCGCGCGCCAGGCGAGCAGCAGCCGGTCGGCATAATGCGCGCGCACCCAGTTCGCGTGGAATTCGGTCGGCAGCGTCAGGCGCACGACATCGGCCTTGTCGCTGACGCCGGCGAGCATGATCGGCTTCAGCCAATGGTCGAACAGCCGCGCGCCGCAATCGCGCTTCAGCCCCTCGCGGATTCCCGCCCAGGCCATGGACACATGTTCGCCCCGATCCATCAGCCTCTCACGCACTAACATTGGACCCACTTTTGCCCCTCCCCTCGCCTGTCCGAGCCCCCCGGCCGCCGGCGTTCGTTGGACGCAAGTTCCCCTGTGGCCGAATCGGTACGAACCGGCCTTCGGAACTCATTCGCGACGTGATCCCGGCACCGCGATTCGTGGGCCGGGAAGGCATGTGTAAGGCCCGTTCCGCGAGTCGATCAAGCGGCGGAATGTCGCGAAATGGAAATAATCCCGGTTGACTCGGGTTTCCGCCATTTCCGGCGGCCGCCAACCTAAGTACATGATAGTAGGCAATATTGTAAGAAACGGCGGAAGCCGCGCGGAACGAATCAAGTAAGTTTCGTCACTTGGCGGAAACAATCGCCTCCGAAATGAAAAAGGCCCTGCGGCGGATCGCGCCGAGGGCCTCTTCAAACCGCTTCAGAACGGGCTCAGGCGAGCGCGGAAACCCGCTTCGTCAGCCGCGCGAACTTGCGCGATGCGGTGTTCTTGTGCAGCACGCCCTTGGCGACGCCGCGCGCCAGCTCCGGCTGAGCCGCCGCGATCGCCGCCGCCGCCGCCGCCTTGTCGCCCGATTCGATCGCCGCCTCGACCTTCTTCACGAAAGTGCGGATGCGGCCGATACGCGCGTGGTTGATCTCCGCGCGGCGGGTGTTGCGACGGATGCGCTTCTTGGCTTGCGGCGTATTCGCCATCGAGGGTCCTCAAAAACTGTCCGGTTGAAACGAAAAGGGCGCGGCGAAGCCGCCGCGTCCTGCGTCGGGCGCACATAGCGACGTGCGGGTTGCGGGTCAACTCCAGTTCCTCCTCGAGCTTGCTCGGGGAGGGGGACCATGCGCAGCATGGTCGAGGGGCTGAGCGCGAAGCGCGAAGTCAGACCCTCCGCTTCGCTCCGGGCCCCTCCACCACTCGGCTATCGCCGAGTGGTCCCCCTCCCCTGCAAATGCAGGGGAGGATTTATTCCGGCATCGACAACCGCTCGAAGCGGGCTAGGTGGTGATCCACCGACCCGAATTGCCCTTCGATCATCGTCGCGCGCTTGAAATAATGGCCGATCGCCAGCTCGTCGGTGATGCCGATGCCGCCGTGGATCTGGATCGCGTTCTGGCCGGTGAATTTGAGGCCCTTGCCGACCTTCGCCTTGGCCTGGCTGACCGCGGCCATGCGCTCGGCATCCGGCAGATCGAGCTTCAGCGTTGCCATCAAGGTCATCGACGCGGCCTGCTCGACTTCCATGAACATGTCGACCATGCGGTGCTGGAGCACCTGGAAATCGGCGATCGCGCGGCCGAACTGCTTGCGCTGCTTCGCATAGTCCATCGTGCCGGCGTGGAGGCGGCGCATCACGCCGGTGGCTTCGGCACAGACGGCGGCGGTCGCCTCGTCCACCAGCTTTTCGATCAGCGGCAGTGCGGCGCCTTCTGCGCCCAGCAGCGCCTCGCCGGGCACGCTGCAATTCTCGAAATAGATTTCGGACGCACGAAAGCCGTCGACGGTCGGATAGTCGCGGCGGACGATGCCCGGGCGGTTGGCCTCGATCAGGAACAGCGACACGCCATCCGTGTCGCGCTGCCCGCCGCCGGTGCGCGCGGTGACGAGCAGGTGCGTCGCCCAGGGCGCGGCATAGACGACGGCCTTGTGCCCGTTGAGCACCCAGCCGGCGCCGTCCCGCTTCGCGGTGGTGCGCAGGTTGCGCAGCTCGTAGCGGCCCTGCGGCTCGGCATAGGCGAAGGCGATGATCGCCTCGCCCCCGATGATCGCCGGGATCAGCGCGTCCGCCTGGGCGCCGCCCGCTGCTTTCAGCGCGCCGCCGCCGATCACCACCGTCTGCAGGTAAGGCTCGATCGCGATCGCCTCGCCCACTTGCTCCATCACGATCATGTTCTCGACCGCGCCGCCGCCGAGACCGCCCTGATCTTCGCCGAACGGTGCGCCGAGGATGCCGAGCTCGGTCGCGAGCGCGCGCCAGATGCCGGGATCGCGGCCGGCGTCGGACGCGACCATCTTGCGGCGGGTTTCGAAATCATAGGTGTCGGCCAGGAAGCGCGCGAGGGTGTCGCGCAGCATGTCCTGGGTTTCATTGTAGGTGAAGTTCATCTTTCCTCCCCTTCCCTCTCCCGCTTGCGGGAGAGGGTGCCGAGCGAAGCGAGGCGGGTGAGGGTCTGGCCTGGTCTGCCCTCACCCTCGCCGCGCCTGCGGCGCGTCTTTCCCTCTCCCGCAAGCGGGAGAGGGGTCTAAAGCCCCAGCACCATCTTCGCGATGATGTTGCGCTGGATCTCGTTGGAGCCGCCATAGATGCTGGTCTTGCGGCCGTTGAAATAGGTCGGCGCTGCACGGTGAGCGTAATCCGGCCCGATCGGGTGTTCGTTGTCCCCTTCGCCGAAGCCGCGGAAATAGGGCGCGCCGTAATGGCCGACCGCTTCCAGCGCGAGCTCGGTCAGGCGCTGCTGGATCTCGGTGCCCTTGATCTTCAGCAGGCTCGATTCCGGCCCCGGGCCGCGGCCCGACGCTTCGGATGCGAGCGTGCGCAGCTCGGTATATTCGAGCGCGGTCAGGTCGATCTCCAGCTCGGCGATCTTGCGCTTGAAGAACGGGTTGGCGATCAGCGGCCTGTCGCCGTCCATCTCGCTGCGCGCGATGGTCTTGATCCGTTCGACGCCCCGCTTCGACCGCGCGACGCCGGCAATGCCGGTGCGCTCATGCGCGAGCAGGAATTTGGCGCAGGTCCAGCCCTTATTCTCTTCATAGATGCGCTGGTCGACGGGGACGCGCACGTCCTCCAGCCAGACCTCGTTGACCTCATGCTCGCCGCCCAAGGTGATGATCGGGCGGACGGTGACGCCCGGCGACTTCATGTCGATCAGCAGGAAGCTGATCCCTTCCTGCGGCTTCGAGTCCGGATCGGTGCGGACCAGGAAGAAGCCCCAGTCCGCATGCTGGGCGAGCGTGGTCCAGGTCTTCTGGCCGTTCACGATATAATGGTCGCCGTCGCGCACCGCCCTGGTGCGGAGGCTGGCAAGGTCGGAGCCGGCGCCGGGTTCCGAATAGCCCTGGCACCACCAATCCTCGCCCGACAGGATGCGCGGCAGGAAGCGCGCCTTCTGCTCGGGAGTGCCGAAGGTGTAGATGACCGGCCCGACCATGTTGATGCCGAAGGGCAGGATCGGCAGCGTGTCGGCGCGGGCGAGCTCTTCCGACCAGATGAAGCGCTGCGTCGTCGTCCAGCCGGGGCCGCCATATTCCTTGGGCCAGGCGGGCGCGATCCAGCCCTTCTTCGCGAGCACGCGGTGCCAGCTGAGGAAATCCTCCTTCGCCAGCTCCTCGCCTTCCTCCTGCTTGCCGCGCAGGGCGCTCGGGTAATTCTCAGCGATGAAGGCGCGCGCTTCCTCGCGGAACGCCAGATCCTCGGGGCTGAATTCCAGGTCCATCGACACCTCTCCTTTTGGGGCGAGGTTAGGCGCGGTTTACGTTAACGGCAAGCGCGGTCCGGCTGCCGCTACGGCATGCTAGAAGCGCGGCGGCTCCATGTCGGGATCGACTTCCTCGGGCGGCGGACGGCGCGATTCGGGCGGCGGCGGCGGCGTGTCGCTCGGCTGGGCAGAGAGTGTGACGCCCTCCCCGTCCGCCGACACGCCGAACTGGACCGGGCCGACATCGATGCTGCCGTTGAGGCCGTTCTCGTCAAGCTGGATCACCGGCTCGGGATCCTCGTCGACCGGCTCGGGCGCGCGGATCGCGGCGCCGGGGATCGCGTGGCTCATGAAGTCGCGCCACACCCGCGCCGGCACGCCGCCGCCGGCGAGGCCGGGGACCGGCTGGTTGTCGTCGCGGCCGACCCAGACGCCGACCACCAGATCGCCGGCGAAACCGACGAAGATCGCATCGCGCGCATCCTGGGTGGTGCCCGTCTTGCCGAACGCGTCGACGGCGAGCTGGGCATTGCGGCCGGTGCCGCGCTCGACGGTGGCCGCGAGCAGGTCCAGCAGCATGTCGCGTTCGCGGGTCGAAAGCCGCTTCGGCCGGTTCCACAGCGTCGCGATCCAGCCCTGCTGCTCCTTGGGCAGGCCATAAGCGCGCACCGGCAGGTTGTTGCCCGCGACCGCGGCATAAGCGGAGGTCAGCTCCAGCAGGGTCATGCCCGAGGTGCCGAGCGCCAGGCTGGGCGTGTCGGCGAGCGGGCTGGTGATGCCGAGATCCCGCGCGGCCTGGATCACCGCCTTGCGCCCGACCTGGTCGGCGAGCCGGACCGCGGCGACGTTGCTGGAGCGCGCGAAGGCGCGGCGCAGCGGGATTTCGCCGAGATAGCGGCCGTCGCTGTTGGTCGGCGACCAGCCGTCGATCGTCACCGGCTTGTCGAGCACGGGGGAATCCGGCGTCATGCCGGCCCGGATCGCGGCCAGATAGACGAACAGCTTGAAGGTCGAGCCGGGCTGGCGCCGCGCCTGGGTGACGCGGTTGAACGGGCTGTCGCGATAGTCGCGGCCGCCGACCATCGCGACGACCCGCCCGTCCGGCCGCATCGCGACCAGCGCCATCTGCGCGCCGCGGATCGCGCCCCGCCGCACCGCCGCCTCGCCGAGCTTCTGCAGCCGCGTGTCGAGCGTGGTCCGGATTTCCTGGCGCTCATAGACGGCGCCGGCCTGGTCGCGCGCCGCGGGCATCACCCAGTCGGCGAAATAGGTTCCGGTGGGCATGTCGCGCTCATGCCTGACCTTCAGGCGGACGCGCGGTTCGCTCTGCGCCTTCTTCTGCGTGATGAAGCCGGCGTCGGCCATCGCCTGCAGCACCACACGGCCGCGGGCGCGGGCGCCGGAGAGATTGTGCGTGGGGGCAAGCCGCGACGGCGCCTTGACCAGCCCCGCCAGCATCGCCGCCTGGCCGAGCGTCAGCTCCTCCGGCTCACGGCTGAAATAATGCCGGGCCGCGGCGCGGATGCCATAGACATTGTCGCCGAAATAGACGTTCGAGAGGTAGCGTTCGAGGATTTCCTGCTTGGTCAGCCAGGCTTCGAGCCAGAAGGCGATCAGCGCCTCGCGGCCCTTGCGGCCGAAGCTGCGGTCATTCGACAGGAACACGCCCTTGGCGAGCTGCTGGGTGATCGTGCTGCCGCCCTCGCGCACGCCGCCCGCGAGCAGGTTGTGCCAGGCGGCGCGGGCGATGCCGATCGGGTCGATGCCCCAGTGGCGATAGTAGCGCCGGTCCTCGATCGCGATGAACGCCTGGGGCACGTGCGCGGGCAGCTCCGACAGCCGCACCGGCGGCGCGACGAGCGCGCCCCGCCGCGCGATCGGGGTGCCGTCGTCGGCGACCAGAGTGATGCTGGGCGGGGCGATCGGCTGGAGCGAGCGCGACAGCGGCGCGGTGATCGCCAGCCAGCCGACCAGCAGCATGAACAGCGCGACGACGCCGGCGGCGATGTAGCGCTTCCTGATCCAGCGCCGGCGCGGCGGCCGCGGCTCCTCGACGTCCGGGGCCAGCGGCTCGAGCTCCGGCAAGGGCTCGAGCGTGTCCAGCCGGTCGTCCCAATCCTCGTCGTATCGCATGCGCCCGTCAGTCACAGGAGAATCCTGCCGTGTCTTATGGCGCTACTACAGTGAATGGAGGCTGACGGGAAGGCGCTGTGTTGAATCCAAGCTCCGCGTCGATGGTCAGCCGACGATTTCTTCCGGCTTGAAGAAATAGGCGATCTCGATCGCGGCGTTCTCGTCCGAGTCCGAGCCGTGGACCGAGTTGGCCTCGATCGATTCGGCGAGCTCCTTGCGGATCGTGCCGGGCTCGGCATTCGCCGGGTTGGTCGCGCCCATCACGTCGCGGTTGCGCTGCACGGCGTTCTCGCCTTCCAGCACCTGCACCACGACCGGGCCGGAGATCATGAAAGAGACCAGGTCGTTGAAGAACGGCCGCTCCTTGTGGACCGCGTAGAAGCCTTCGGCCTGCTCCCGGGTCATGCGGATGCGCTTGGACGCGACCACGCGCAGGCCGGCATCCTCCAGCATCTTGGTGACGGCGCCGGTCAGGTTGCGGCGGGTCGCGTCGGGCTTGATGATCGAAAAAGTGCGGTTCGCGGCCATGGCCGGGGAGCTCCGTGTCTGGGTCTGTTGGAAAGTCGCGCTCCCCTAGAGACGCGCCCTGGTTTATGCAAGTTCCAGGGGGATCGGCGATGAGACGCTGGATCATCGGAACCGCGGGCGTGTTGGCCATGATCGCCGTCGTGGCGGTTTACTGGCTGTTCTATGACAATCGCCTGCCGACATCGGGCAGCTTCCCGATCGACCTGGCGGCGATCCGCGCCGAAGCGGCACGCATGCCGGGCGGCGGCCCGGTCCGGATCGAGACCGAGACGTTGTCGCACGTCCGCGTGCCGAAGATCGCGATGGTCGCCGGCAGCGACTGGAGCAAGATCGACGTGGCGCGGATGAGCCACCGGCTGGTCTTCCCCGACCGCTCGATCGTGATCGACACAGCCTTCGATCAGGCGGCGTCGCGCGCGTCCAACGACGACAGCTACGATCCTGCGGCCTGGCGGCGGCTCGTGCGGGCCATGGATGAGGCCGGCGCAATCGTCATCACGCACGAACATGGCGACCATCTGGGCGGTCTGCTGGCCAGCCCGCATCTGCGGGCGATCCTGCCCAAGGCGCTGCTCAACCCCGAACAGTTCGCGATCTCACCCTATATCAAGCCGCTGCGCTGGCCGCCGGGCGTACGTGCGGGGTACAAGCCGTTCCGTTATCACGGAGTCCGGGCGATCGCGCCCGGCGTCGTGCTGATCCGGGCGCCGGGCCACACGCCGGGATCTCAGATGATCTACGTGCGCCGGGCGGACGGGCGCGAGTTCCTGTTCACAGGCGACGCTGCATCGATGGCGGACAATGTGCGGCTGCAGCGCATCCGATCGCGGCTGGTGACCGACTTCTTCACGCACGAGAACCGGCGCGCGGTGATACTGCAGACGATCGCCCTGCACCGCCTGACTGCCGAGCACCCGCAACTGGTGCTGGTGCCCGGCCATGACGGCGCAGCCATTGCCGCGCTTCAACATGCCGGGCTGCTCGTCCAGAGTTTCCATTAGGTCGCCTTGTGCCGCGACGCGACAATGGGCACGGCCAGGGACCGGAACCATAGCGCGCTGGGAACTCGCCGGCGCGCGGTCGAAGGACGCCCCGAGTCAGCTCTCGCAGTTATCCGCGATGAATCGGTCGAGGAGGCGGACGCCGTAGCCGGTGGCGCCTTTTTCCCAGGTGGTGCCGGGCTTGGCGGCCCAGACCATGCCGGCGATATCGAGGTGGGCCCAGCGCACGCCCTCCTCGACGAAGCGCTGCAGGAACTGCGCCGCCGTGATCGAGCCGGCCTCGCGCGGGCCGATATTCTTCATGTCGGCGATCTGGCTTTCGAGCAGCTTGTTGTAGGCATCGCCCAACGGCATCCGCCACAATTTGTCGCCCGTCTCGCGGCCGGCCGCGAGCAGCTGCTCCGCCAGCGAATCGTCGTTCGCGAACATGCCGCCATGCTCATGGCCGAGGCTGATCACCATCGCGCCGGTGAGCGTCGCGAGATCGACGATCGTCTTCGGCCGGTAATTGCGCTGTACCCAGGTGAGCGCGTCGGACAGCACCAGCCGCCCCTCCGCGTCGGTGTTCAGCACCTCGACCGTCTGGCCCGACATCGTCGTGACGATATCGCCCGGACGCTGGGCATTGCCGTCGGGCATGTTCTCGACGAGCCCGCAGACGCCGACGACGTGGGCCTTCGCCTTGCGCCCGGCGAGCGCCTTCATCGCGCCCGCGACGGCGCCGGCACCGCCCATATCCCACTTCATGTCTTCCATGCCGGGCGGCGGCTTCAGCGAGATGCCGCCGGTATCGAAAGTCACGCCCTTGCCGACGAAGGCGACCGGCTCCCTCTGCGCGCCGCCGGTGCCGTCCCAGCGCATCACCAGCAGCTTGCCCTCGCGCGCCGAACCCTGGCTGACGCCCAGCAGCGCGCCCATGCCGAGCTTGCGCATCTCCTCCTCGCCGAGAACGGTGATCTCGACGCCGAGATCGGTCAGGTGGCGGCAGCGCTCGACGAAACTCTCGGGGTAGAGGATGTTCGGCGGCAGCGAGACCAGCTCGCGAGTCAGCGCCACGCCTTCGGCCACTGCGCGCTGATCTTCCCAGCCGCTGCCGTCTGCACCGACGATGACGAATTCGTTCAGCGTCGGCTGCTGCTTGGCCGGCAACCTGGTGCGGTAGGTGTCGATCCGCCACGCGCGGAGCGCGGCCGCGGTCGCGAGCCGAAGCGCCGAGCCGGCCCGGGCATTGGCGCCGCTCAGGTCGACGACCAGGGTTTCGGTGCCCGAGGTCAGCAGCCGCGCGACAAGCGCACCGCCCGCCTTTTCATAATCGGCCGGCTCGCCCTTGCCGGCGCCGACGATCAGCAGGCGGCGAGTCGCGCCTTCGTCGGCCACGAACAGCTCAACGATTGACCCTGCCTCGCCATCGAACCGGGCCGCCCGCATGGCGTCGCGCGCAAGCCCGGTCTGCGCGGCCGGCAGGCCCGCCACCTCGCCGCTCTGCGGCGCGATCAGCGCCAGATCATAGGAGCCCTGGGGGCGAGCGTCGGCGAAACGAACCTGCATCGAAATTTCCTGTGTCTGAACGCGTCCCCTTCGCCTCTAAGCTTCCGCGCGCCGCTCGCAACCCCCGGGAACGATTTGCAGCGGGCGGGCTTGAGTGCGATAGGCGCCGCACAAGCAAGCCAGACGGCGCGACATTTCAGGGTGGTTCGGGGTAGGCGTGGACGCGAAGCGGTTGATCTGGCTGGCGAGTGCGGCCTGGTGCTGGTCCGCCGGCGCGCACGCGCAGGACCTGCAGAACCGTCCCGTCGCGCCGCCGCCGCCCGAGGCGAGCCCGGCGCCCGCCCCGGCGAACGAGCAGATCGTCGATTTTTCCGCCGATTCGCTGGAATATCTGAACGCGACTGACACCGTCGTCGCGAGCGGCGACGTGCGGATGTTCCGCGAAGGCAACCGGCTGCGCGCCGACAAGGTGACCTGGAACCGCCAGACGGGCGAAGTGCGCGCCGAGGGCGATGTTGCCGTCACCAACCCGCAGGGGGATGTTGCCTATGGCGACTCGGTCCAGCTGACCGATACGCTGCGCGACGGCGTCGTCGACAATCTGCTGGTCGTGCTGCAGAGCGGCGGCCGGCTGGCGGCCGAGCGCGGCACGCGGCAGGGCAATCTCTATACGCTGGAGGATGCCGCCTACACCGCCTGCTCCGTAGTCGATTCGAACGGCTGCCCGAAGCAGCCGAGCTGGAAGATCACTGCCGTCCGCGTGGTGTATGACACGCAGAAGCAGCGCGTCTTCTATAAGGGAGCGCGGCTGCATCTGTTCGGCCTGTCGTTGCTGCCGCTGCCGCTCTTGTCCAATCCGACCGGGGACCAGGGCGGCACCGGGGTGCTGGTGCCGGATATCCAGTTCAGCCGCGTCAACGGGCTCGAGCTGACAGTCCCCTATTACATCAAGCTGGCGCCCAATCGCGACCTGACGATCACGCCGCATATCTACAGCGACGTGCTGCCCGCGATCGAGGCGCAGTACCGGGCGCTGACGAGCAAGGGCGCCTACCAGGTCAGCGGCATGGTGACCGAGAGCCGCAAGCTGCCGGCGGAGCTCAATCCCGGCGCGAACGCGTCCGATCGCGACATCCGCGGCTATCTGGATGCGAGCGGCCGCTTCCAGCTCGATCCCAAATGGGACATCAGCGGATCGCTGCGCGTCACGACCGACCGCACCTTCCTGCGCCGCTACGACATCTCGCGCGACGACCGGCTGCGCTCGACCATTCGGGCGGAGCGGATCGATACCGACAGCTATTTCTCGCTGACCGGCTGGGCGACGCAGACGCTGCGCATCAACGACCCCCAGGGCCAGCAGCCGATCGCCCTGCCCGAGCTCGACTATCGGCATCGCTTCAACGACCCTCTGCTCGGCGGCCGCGTCGAGCTGCAGCTGAACACGCTGGCGATCGGCCGGACCGACGGACAGGACACGCAGCGCGCCTTCGCCAGCTTCAAATGGGACCTGCGGCGGCTGACGCCGTGGGGCCAGGAAGTGACCTTCACCGCGTTCGCGCGTGGCGACGTCTATCACAGCGACGAGAACCTGCTGTCGCCGACGCTGATCTATCGCGGTAATCCGGGTTGGGAGAGCCGCGCGATCGGCGCGCTGGCCGTCGACGTGCGCTGGCCGCTGATCGGCCCGGTCGGCAGCAACGGCACCCAGCGGATCACGCCGCGCGTGCAGCTGGTCGCGACGCCGCCGATCCGCAACCTCGATATTCCCAACGAGGACGCGCGCGCGATCGAACTGGAAGACAGCAACCTGTTCGCGCTGAACCGCTTCCCCGGTTACGACCGGTTCGAGGACGGCGCGCGCATCACCTATGGCGTCGACTATGCGCTGACGCTGCCGGGCATCAGCGTCGACGCCAATATCGGCCAGAGCTACCGGCTGTCGGACCGCCCCGCCCTGTTCCCGGACGGCGTGGGGCTGACCGACAAATTGTCCGACATCGTCGGGCGCACGACGGTCCGGTTCCGCGACTTCGTGTCGCTGACCCACCGCTACCGGCTGGACAAGGACAATCTGGCGGTCCGCCGCAACGAGATCGACGCCACCATCGGATCCCGCCAGACCTATCTGCTGCTCGGCTATCTGCGGCTCAACCGCGACATCGACACCTCGATCGAGGATCTGCGCGACCGCGAGGAAATCCGCGTCGGCGGGCGGGTGCAGATCGGGCGGTTCTGGTCCGCTTTCGGCTCCGCCATCGTCGACCTGACCGACCGGCAGGAGGACCCGTTCTCGACCGCGGACGGCTATCAGCCGATCCGGCACCGGCTCGGCATCGCCTATGAGGACGATTGCCTTGAAATGGGCCTGACCTGGCGGCGCGACTATCAGGACACCGGCGACGCGCGGCGCGGCAATACTTTCCTGCTGAGGCTTTCATTCAAGAACCTGGGCCGCTAAGCCCCCGTTCAGCCGCTCCAGCAGAGAATGCAGCTTATCCCTTTCAGATGATCGGAATGGTCTCGAACGTGACGATTTCCAAGCTACGCCCGACCCGCTGGGCGCTGTTGCCGCTGGCCGCCCTCGCCTGCGCCGCGGTTGCGCAGACCGGCCAGAGCGATGACGAGGGGCCGTCCAACGGCCTCAACATCCCCGCCGACGTGATCGTGTTCGGAAAGAACGATCCCTCGATCCGCAAGCCCACCGCGATCGTCAACGGCGACATCATCACCCGCACCGACGTCGAGCAGCGGCTGGCGCTGATCGTGTCGGCGAGCGGCGGCCAGATTCCGGCGGAGGAGATCGAGCGGCTGCGCCGGCAGGTGCTGCGCAACCTGATCGACGAGGCGCTGGAGATCCAGGAGGCCAAGGGCAACAAGATCGAGATCACGCCCCAGCAGATCGACGAGAGCTTTGCCCGCGTCGCGCGCAACTTCAAGCGCACGCCCGAGGAAATGGCGGCCTATCTGGACAAGATCGGGTCGTCGGCGGCATCGCTGAAGCGACAGATTCATGGCGAGCTCGCCTGGAACCGCCTGCTGCAGCGGCGCATCCAGCCGTTCGTCAACGTCAGCCAGGAAGAAGTGCAGGGCATCATCGACCGGCTGGAAGCGTCCAAAGGCGCGACCGAGGCGCGCATCGGCGAGATCTTCCTTTCGTCGACGCCGGAGACCGAAGCCGCGACGATCGAGAATGCCCGCAAGATCATGGAAGCGATCAAGCAGGGCGGATCGTTCGTGGCCTATGCCAGGCAATATTCGCAGGCGTCGACGGCGGCGGTCGGCGGCGACCTGGGCTGGGTGCGGCCCGAGCAGCTTCCCGACGCGCTCGCCAACGAAGCGCGGGCAATGACGATCGGCCAGATGGCCGGCCCGATCCCGGTGCCCGGCGGCGTCTCGATCCTCTACATGATCGACAAGCGCCAGGTGCTGACCGCCGATCCGCGCGACGCGGTGCTGGCGCTCAGGCAGCTGTCGATCGCCTTCCCGCCCGGCACGACGCAGGAGCAGGCGAGCCAGCGCGCCGCCCAGTTCGCGGCCGCCACCCATACCATCGCCGGCTGCGGATCGGCCCAGAAGGTCGCGGAGCAGGTCGGCGCCGAGATGGTCGACAACGACCAGGTCAAGGTCCGCGACCTGCCGGTCCAGCTGCAGGAGATGATGCTGGGCCTCCAGGTTGGCCAGGCGAGCCCGCCGTTCGGCTCCGTGCAGGACGGCGTGCGCGTGCTGGTCGTGTGCGGCCGCGACGACCCGCAGGCGGCGCAGGGGCCGAACGCCGAGACGATCATGGCGCAGCTGGAAGAACAACGAGTGAATATGCGGGCGCAGCGTTACCTTCGCGACCTGCGCCGGGACGCCGTGGTTGACTATCGCTGAGCCCTGGCCGGACGCGCCGCTCGCACTGGCGCTCGGCGATCCGGCCGGGATCGGCCCCGAAATCGCGGTCAAGGCCTGGCGTGCACGCACGGAACAGAGGCTGCCGCCGTTCTTCACGGTCGGCGATATCCGCTCGGTCGAGGCGGTCTGGTCGGGGCCGGTGGAACGGATCGCCGCCCCCGCCGAGGCGCGGGACGTCTTTGCCCGCGCGCTGCCGCTCCTTTCGGTGGAGGACGGCGGCGACATCGTCCCCGGCGAGCCGAACCTGGAAGGTGCGCGCTGCTCGCTCGATTCGCTGGAAGTCGCGACCGGCCTGACCCGCTCGGGTGCGGCGGCCGCGCTGGTCACCGGCCCCGTCTCGAAGGCGCAGCTCTACGCGATCGGCTTCGTCCACCCCGGCCAGACCGAGTTCGTCGCCGAACGCTGCGGCATCGCGCCGGAAAACGTCGTGATGATGCTCGCCGGGCCGGACCTGCGGGTCGTGCCGGTCACCACCCACATGCCGCTCCGCCAGGTGTTCGACAGCCTGTCGGTCGAAGTGATCGTGGCCAAGGCGCGGACGACCGCGCGCGGGCTGCAGCGCAATTTCGGCATCGCCAACCCGCGGCTCGCCTTTGCCGGGATCAACCCGCATGCCGGCGAGAACGGCGCGCTCGGCAGCGAGGAGATCGAGTTCATCGCGCCGGCGATCGAGATGCTGCGCGCGGACGGGATCGACGCGGTCGGGCCGCTCGCCGCCGACACGATGTTCCACGCGCGCGCCCGCGCCGGCTACGACGCGGCGATCTGCCTGTATCACGACCAGGCGCTGATCCCGCTGAAGACGCTCCATTTCGACGACGGCGTGAACATGACGCTGGGGCTGCCGATCGTGCGGACCTCGCCGGACCACGGCACCGCGTTCGCGATCGCGGGCCAGGACCGCGCCCATCCCGGCGCGACCATCGCCGCCATCCGGCTCGCGGCCGCAGCGGCCGTGCGGCGCAAGGCGGAGTGCTGCGCGGCTTGAGCTCCCTTCCCCCCTTACGGGAAGTGATCGCACGGCACGGGCTCAGCGCCAGCAAGGCGCTGGGACAGAATTTCCTGTTCGACGAGCAATTGCTCGATCGCATCGCGCGCGTGCCGGGGCCGCTGGCGGGCGAGCGCGTGCTGGAGGTCGGCCCGGGCCCGGGCGGCCTCACCCGGGCGCTGCTGCGCGCCGGTGCCGAGGTGGTTGCGGTCGAGCGTGACGCGCGCTGCCTGCCCGCGCTCACCGAGCTCGCCGATTGGGCGCCGGGACGGCTGCGCGTGATCGAGGGCGACGCGTTGAAAGTCGACGCCGAGCGCGCGCTGGGCGGCAGCGGCCATATCGTCGCCAACCTGCCCTATAATGTCGGCACCGCGCTGCTGGTCGGCTGGCTGACCGGCGAGGCCTGGCCGCCCTGGTGGACCTCGCTGACGCTGATGTTCCAGAAGGAAGTGGCCGAGCGGATCGTCGCCGCGCCCGGCAGCGAGGCCTATGGCCGGCTGGCGGTGCTGGCCCAGTGGCGCTCGTCCGCGCGGATCGCGATGAACGTCCACCGCTCCGCCTTCACGCCGCCGCCCAAGGTGATGAGCGCAGTGGTGCATATCGTCCCGGCGGAGGCGCCCGCCGGCGTCCGCGTCGCGACGCTGGAACGGCTGACCGCTGCGGCCTTCGGCCAACGCCGCAAGATGCTGCGGCAGAGCCTGAAGGGCGTACCCGACGCGGCCGAGGCGATGGCGCGGCTGGGGATCGATGCGACGCGGCGCGCGGAGACGGTGAGCGTGGATGAGTTCGTCGCGTTGGCGCGGGTATTGGACTCCGCACCGTCACCCCGGCCTTGAGCCGGGGCCTACGTTCTTCCGAAGGCAGGTGGGTCCGGGGCCAAGCCCGGGATGACGGCTATCACTCCCACACGATCACCGATGCTCGCGCAGCAGGCGCGACTGCTCCCGCTTCCAGTCGCGTTCCTTGATCGTCTCGCGCTTGTCGTGCGCCTTCTTGCCCCGGGCGAGAGCGAGCTCGACCTTGGCCCGGCCCTTGCCGTTGAAGTAGATCGACAGCGGCACCAGCGTCATGCCCTCACGCGCGACCGCGCCGTGCATCCTGGCGATCTCGCGCTGCTTCAGCAGCAGCTTGCGCGGCCGCTTCGGCTCGTGATTATAGCGATTGCCGTGACTGAATTCGGGCACGTTCGAGTTGACCAGCCATACCTCGTCGCCCTTCACCTCGGCATAGCTCTCGGCGATCGAGCCTTCGCCGAAGCGTAGCGACTTCACCTCGGTGCCGGTCAGCACGATCCCGGCTTCGAACACCTGGTCGATGAAATAGTCGAACCGCGCGCGCCGGTTTTCGGCGACGACCTTCTTCTTGTCGAACTCGGTGGGACGGGGACGGGCCAAGTCAGATCAACCCTGCATGTTCGAGCGCCGCATCGACCGCGCGGCGGCTCGTTTCCGACGGCGGCGTCATCGGCAGGCGCAGCTCGGCCGACCATTCGGGCTTCAGCCTGTTGAGGGCGTATTTGGTAGGGCCGGGCGACGCGTCGCTGAACAGCGCGGCGTGAAGCGGGTAGAGCCGGTCCTGCAACTCCATCGCCCTGGCCCAGTCGCGGGCGAGGCAGGCGTTTTGGAAGTCGGCGCAGAGCCGCGGCGCGACGTTGGCCGTGACCGAAATGCAGCCCACCCCCCCCATCGCCATGAAGCCGAGCGCCAGGTCGTCATTGCCGGAGAGCTGGACGAAATCCCTGCCGCAGGCGAGGCGCTGCGCCGTCACCCGGGCGACATTGCCGGTCGCGTCCTTCACGCCGACGATGGTCGGAATCTCCGCCAGCCGCGCCATTGTGTCGACGGTCATATCCGTGACCGTGCGACCGGGTACGTTGTAGAGGATGATCGGCAAGTCGCACGCATCGGCCAGGGCCGCGAAATGGGCGTAGAGCCCGTCCTGGTTCGGCCGGTTGTAATAGGGCATCACGACCAGGGCGGCCGCGGCGCCGGCCGCCTTCGAATGGGCCATGTGGCGCTTTGCCGTCGCGGTGTCGTTGGAGCCGCAGCCGGCGATTACGGGCACGCGGCCGGCCGCCGCCTCGATGCAGAGATCGATCACGCGGTAATGCTCGTCGAACCCCAGGGTCGCCGATTCGCCCGTGGTCCCGCACGGAACCAGCGCGTGGCTACCCTGCTCGACCTGCCAGTCGACGAACGACCGGTATCCGTCCTCATCGATCGTTCCGTCGCGAAAAAGGGTCACCAGGGCCGGAATCGAGCCGGAAAACATAGATTTGCTCCTTCACGCGAGTCGCCGCGTCAGGCATTGTCGAAGACCAGGTACGGGGAGCGTCATGGCCAATTCACCGCCCAATAAGGATCAGGCGTCTAACCTGTCCAGCATGGTGAAACGGCTTCTGCTCCCCTCCGTCCTGCTGCTCGGCACGGCCACCATGGTGGTCGCCGACCCGACCACGCCGCTGGCGATGCAGCCGGCATCTCCGCAGGCGCCCTATGACGCCGGCGATCCGGTGGTCGCCGCCATCCCGCAATGGAACGCGTTGCGCCAGAGCGACAACCTGCCCTTCGACAGCTATGCGAGCTTCCTGATCGCGCACCCGGGCTGGCCGGGCGAGGCGGCGATGCGCCGCGCTGCGGAGCGCGCGCTGGCACCGGATTCGATCTCGCCGATGCGCGTGATCGCCTTTTTCGACAAATTCCCGCCGCTGACCAACACCGGCCAGGCGCGCTACGCCGAGGCGCTGGCCTCCGCCGGGCGCCCAGGCGACGCGATCGCGGCCGCGCGCAAGGCTTGGACCTCGGGCTCGCTGACGCCCACCGACGAAGCGCTGATCCTGGGCCGCTTCGGCAGCCAATTCACGCCGGCCGACCAGGACGAGCGGATGGACCGGCTGCTCTGGGCCGGGAAGACGAGCGCGGCGCAGCGCCAGATCGACCTGACCTCGCCCGCCAAACGCGCGCTGTTCCAGGCACGGCTGGCGCTGCGCACCAACGCGCCGGGAGCACAGCAGCTTGCCGACGCGCTGCCGGCAGTCGATCAGAACGACGCCGGTTTCGTCGCCGACAAGGCGATCTGGCTGCGGACCGCATCGCCCGATGCGGCCCGTGCCTGGCTGGCGCGGCCGCGACAGCTGACCGGCCGGCCCGCCGAGGTCGAGCGCTGGTTCGAGCTGCTGCTGTCTACCGCGAGGACCGCACAGAGCGCCGGCGACGCACGCGGCGCGTTCCAGATCGCGCAACTGCTGGACCAGAGCTATGCGCCCGGAACCGTCGTGCGCGACCAGCCGCTGGGCGAGCGTGACGACTATACCAGCATCGCCTGGCTCGCCGGGTGGACGGCGCTGTACGGCGGCCGCGCGGCCGACGCGGTGGGCATGTTCGAACGCTATGCGAGCGCCGCCCGCTCGCCCCAGACCCAGGCCAAGGGGCATTTCTGGGCCGCGCGCGCTGCCCAGGCGGCAGGCCGCGCCGGCGAAGCCAACCGCTTCTACGAAGAAGCGGCGGAGCATCCGGACCAATTTTACGGGCAGCTGGCGCTGGAGCGGCTCGGCCGTCCGATCCCGGCGCCGGGAACGCTGGGGGCGACGACACCATCGCCCAGCGAGCGCGTCGCGTTCAACAAGCGCGAGATCGTGCGCGCGGCGCGTGTTCTGGGCCAGCAGGGCGACTGGCAGACACAGAGCCAGTTCATCCGCGCGATCGCGGCGAGCGTGGAGACGGACGCCGACCACGCGCTCGCCAACGAGCTGGCGCAGGGCATCGGCCGCCCCGACCTGGCAGTGATGGTGGGCCGCAGCGCGCGGCTCAACGGCGCGAGCGACTATGTCCGCGCCGGCTATCCGCAGGTGAAGCTGCCCGAGGGCCAGGAAGCCTGGTCGACGATTATCCATGCGATCGCGCGGCAGGAGAGCCAGTTCGACCGCGAGGCGGTCAGCCGCGCCGGCGCGCGCGGGCTGATGCAGCTGATGCCGGGCACCGCGCGCGAGGCGGCGGCCAAGATCGGCCTCGACTATGACGCGAGCGCGCTGACCACCGATACCGGCTACAACATCCAGCTGGGATCGAGCTATTTCCAGCGGATGCTCAACTATAATGGCGGCAATTACCCGCTGGCGATCGCGGCCTACAATGCCGGCCAGGGCAATGTGAACAAATGGATCGCCGCCAATGGCGACCCGCGCTTGCCCGGGGCCGACATCGTCAAGTGGATCGAGCAGATTCCCTTCTCCGAGACGCGCGGCTATGTCCAGCACGTGCTGGAGAATGCAGTGGTGTACGACACGCTGCACCCGGAAAAGGCGACGATGCGCGGGCCGAACCTGCTGAGCGCGTATCTGGGGAAAGGCTCACGGGGCTAACTCTCCCCTCCCGCTTGCGGGAGGGGTCGGGGGAGGGCCTGGACGGAAGTACTGAGCGGAAGGGACTTGCCCTCCCCTAGCCCCTCCCGCAAGCGGGAGGGGAAATGGACCGCCCCAACTACATCACCCCCGCCGGCTTCGCCGCGCTTCGCGCCGAGTACGACCGGCTGTTCGGCGAGGAGCGGCCGAAGCTGGTCGAGACGATCAGCTGGGCCGCCGGCAATGGCGACCGGTCCGAGAATGGCGACTATATCTATGGCCGCAAACGCTTGCGTGAGATCGACCGGACGCTCGGGCGGCTTTCCGCCAAGATGAAGGCGGCGAAGGTCGTCGATCCCGCCTGTCAGCCCGACAAGCGCAGAATCTTTTTCGGCGCGACCGTCACCATCGCGGACGAGGACGACAACCGGCGCACGCTGACGCTGGTGGGCAACGACGAAGCCGATGCCTGCACGGGGCTGGTTGGCTGGGACGCGCCGATCGCCCGGGCGCTGCGCGGCGCCGCGATCGGCGATGTGCGGCGCATCGCGCTCCCGGGTGGGGAGCGGGAATATGAGGTCTTGAGCATCTCCTATCCCTGCGCCAGAAGCTGATCGCGTCCGAGGGGGAGTTTCGATGTTCGCAGCATTGCGCCAGGCCATCCGCAGCAACCGGCGGGCGGCACCGTTCCGGCTGCTGGCATCGGCCGCCGACAAATATCTGCGCGCCTACCACAATGACGGATTCTACGAGTTCGACCGGAATGGCGAGCGCTTTGCCTTGTCCAGTTTTGCCGCCTGGAACGGCAACGCCGAGACCGTGATCTGGGACGTCGGCGCCCATGACGGCGAATGGGCCGAGACCGCTCACCGGATGATCCCGGCCGCGCGCATCACAAGCTTCGAGATTCTTCCGCCGATCGCGGAGCGGCTTCGCGCGCGCAATTTCGATCCGCAATGGTTCACGCTGGAGAATGTCGGCCTATCGGACAGCGACGGCGAAGTGGAGGTCAGCTGGAACCACTCCCACGACAGCACCAACGCGATCACGCCGCGTTCGGGTGGCCGCTGGTTCGAGGGCGCCGATGTCGAGCGCGTGTCGTGCCGCACGACCACAATCGATTCCTATCTCGCGACCGGCAAGGTGTCGCCCAGATTGCTGAAGATCGACACCGAGGGTCATGACGCAGCGGTGCTGGATGGCGCGGCGGGGCTGCTGTCCGGCCCCGATGCGCCGGCGATGATCCAGTTCGAATATGGCGAGACCTGGCTGCCGGCGCGCCGGACGCTGGGCGAGGTGCAGGCGCGGCTCGAGAGCTTTGGCTATGCGGTCGGCCGGCTTTTCCCCGACCATGTCGCGTT
The DNA here is from genome assembly GCF_009753715.1 of Sphingomonas horti. Taxonomy (GTDB): domain Bacteria; phylum Pseudomonadota; class Alphaproteobacteria; order Sphingomonadales; family Sphingomonadaceae; genus Sphingomonas_B; species Sphingomonas_B horti. The sequence goes on from NZ_WQMS01000013.1 coordinate 105,442, forward strand.
CAAGCCATATGAACTCGCCGACGATCATTTCCGCATGGGCAACATGATCGCCACCAGGGACGACCGGTTGAGGCGGGTGCTGGCGGCCTAGACCCGGCGCTACTCAGCCGCTCCTGAATTCGTCCTCAACCAGCCGCTCAAGCTCCGGGTCGAGCGGCGGCGGGTTCATGTCCACGCGCGCTTCGAGCTGATCGGCGATGGCAGTGAGCGCGGCGATGCGGGCGGCTTTCTTGTCGTTGCCGTCGATCACCGTCCACGGTGCCCAGCGCGTATCGGTGGCACCTAGCATCTCATTAACGGCCCACAGATAGGCGGGGCGCTTCGATCGGTTGCGGAAATCGTCGACACCGGTCTTCCAGCGCTTCCACGGGTCTTCGAACCGCTTCTTCAGCCGCTTGTCCTGCGTCTGCTGGGTGATGTGCACGAACAGCTTGACGATCGTCGTGCCGATGTCGCGCTGCTGCGCCTCGAACTCGTTGATCTCGTCATAAGCGCGCTTCCATTCCGCCTCGCTGGCGAACCCCTCCACGCGCTCGACCAGCACGCGGCCGTACCAGCTGCGGTCGAATAGGGCGATGTTGCCGGATCGCGGCAGCCTTTCCCAGAAGCGCCAGAGGAAGTGCCGGTCCTTTTCCTCGTCCGTGGGCGCCGCGATCGGCCATACTTCGAAATAGCGCGGATCCCATTTGGCGGTCAGGCGCTGGATGATGCCGCCCTTCCCCGCCGCGTCCCACCCCTCGACGGCGACGATGGCGCGGCGCTTGTGGACGATATGCGCGACCTGGATACGCGCGAGCCGCTCCTGCAGCGCGGCGAGATCCGCGTCATAATCGCCGGGGTAGTCGGCGCCGCGCTCGAAATCCTTGAGGTCTACGCCCACAAATCCCCCCTCCCGCTTGCGCGAGGAGTCAGGGGGGCCTGATCCGTCTGACGCAAAGCGCGGCGGAAACATGCCCTCCCCCGGGGCCTCCCGCAAGCGGGAGAGGAGAAGCGTTTTATTCCGGCGCGACCGCTGCCGCTGCGGCCTTCCCGTCCTTCGAGCCGGGCCCGTCGACCGTGCGGATATGCAGCTCGCGCAGCTGCTTCGGCGTGACCTGGCTGGGCGCGCCCATCATCAGGTCCTCGGCGCGCTGGTTCATCGGGAAGAGGATGACCTCGCGAATGTTCGGCTCGTCGGCCAACAGCATGACGATGCGGTCGATGCCGGGCGCCGAGCCGCCATGCGGCGGCGCGCCATATTTGAACGCGTTGATCATGCCGGCGAAGTTCGTGTCGACGTCTTCCTTGCTGTAGCCGGCGATCTCGAACGCCTTGTACATGATGTCCGGCCGGTGGTTCCGGATCGCGCCCGACGACAGCTCCACGCCGTTGCAGACGATGTCGTACTGGTAGGCGAGGATGTCCAAGGGGTCCTTGGTCTCCAGCGCTTCAAGCTCGCCCTGCGGCATCGAGAAGGGGTTGTGCGAGAAGTCGACCTTCTTCGCCTCCTCGTCATATTCGTACATCGGGAAGTCGACGATCCAGCAGAACTCGAACCGGTTCGGGTCGATCAGCCCGAGCTGCTCCCCGATGCGCGTGCGCGCGGCGCCGGCGAGCTTGGCCGCCTGCGCTTCCTTGCCGGTGGCGAAGAAGATGCCGTCATCGGGGCCGAGGCCCAGCGCCGCGACGAGCTTGCGGGTCGCTTCCTCGCCATGGTTCTTGGCGATCGGGCCGCCCAGCTCGCCGCCCTTCTGGGTGATGTAGCCAAGGCCCGCATGGCCCTCGGCGCGCGCCCAGTCGTTCATGTCGTCGAAGAATTTGCGGCTCTTGTCGGCGGTGTTCGGCGCGGGGATCGCGCGGACGACGCTGCCGCCCTCGACCAGCCGCGCGAACAGGCCGAAGCCGGAGCCCTTGAAGTGCTCCGACACGTCGGTGATGACGATCGGGTTGCGCAGGTCCGGCTTGTCCGAGCCGTATTTGAGCATCGCCTCGCGGTACGGGATGCGCGGGAATGGCGCCGGGCTCACTGCACGGCCGTTCGCGAACTCCTCGAACACGCCATACAGCACCGGCTCGATTGCCGCGAAAACATCGTCTTGCGTGACGAAGCTCATCTCGAAATCGAGCTGGTAGAATTCGCCCGGGCTGCGGTCGGCGCGGGCGTCCTCGTCGCGGAAGCAGGGGGCGATCTGGAAATAGCGGTCGAAGCCCGCGACCATGATCAGCTGCTTGAACATCTGCGGCGCCTGGGGGAGCGCGTAGAATTTGCCCGGATGCACGCGGCTGGGCACGAGATAGTCGCGCGCGCCTTCGGGGCTGGACGCGGTCAGGATCGGCGTCTGGAACTCGGTGAAGCCCTGGTCGATCATACGCCTGCGGATCGAGCTGATCACATGGCTGCGCAGCACGATGTTCGCATGCAGCCGCTCGCGCCGCAGATCGAGGAAGCGGTAGCGAAGGCGGATATCCTCCGGATAATCGGCCTCGCCGGCGACCGGCATCGGCAGCTCCTGCGCCTGCGACTGGATCGAGACGGCGTTGGCGAAGACCTCGATGTCGCCGGTCGGCAGGTTGGCGTTGGTGGTGCCGGCGGCGCGCGCCTTCACCACGCCGTCGATCGTCACGACCGATTCGACACGCACGCCTTCGAGCACCGGCAGCGCCGGCGAGTCGGCGTCCGCCACCACCTGAGTGATGCCGTAATGGTCGCGCAGGTCGATGAAGAGCACGCCGCCATGGTCGCGCTTCCTGTGCACCCAGCCGGACAGGCGGACGGTCTGTCCGACGTCGGAGGCGCGGAGCGCGCCGCAGGTGTGAGTGCGATAGGCGTGCATGATGTCTTCCAGCGGATGAGAAAGTTCAGGCCGGGCGCTTCCTAGCGCGCGACGGGATTGTCAAGGCGCGTGACAAAGCTATTGCGCAACCATGCAAATCCATCCGCTGATTACCGACAGCGCCACACTTGCCGATCTCTGCGCCCGCTTCGCCAAGTCCCGCTTCGTCGCGGTCGACACCGAGTTCATGCGCGAGAACACCTATTGGCCCGATCTCTGCCTGATCCAGATCGCCGACGAGAAGGAAGCCGCGGCGATCGATCCCAAGGCGGACGGCATCGACCTGACCCCGCTGCTGGACCTGCTGGTCGACAACCCGGACGTGCTGAAGGTCTTCCACGCCGGCGGACAGGATGTCGAGATCATCCACAATCTGACCGGCAAGACGCCGCACCCGATCTTCGATACGCAGATCGCGGCGATGGCGCTGGGGCAAGGCGAGCAGATCGGCTACGGCAACCTGGTCGACTGCTGGCTCGGTATCCAGCTCGACAAAGGTGCGCGCTTCACCGACTGGGCGCGCCGCCCGCTCGACCGGCGGCAGATCGATTATGCAATCGGCGACGTCACCCACCTTGTCCGCATCTTCCCGCTGATCGTGAATCGGCTGGTGAAGCAGGGTCGCGGCTATTGGCTCGACGAGGAAATGGAGCGGCTGGCGGACCCCGCCAATTATGTCAACGATCCCGAGCTCGCGTGGCAGCGCGTCAAGATCCCGAGCCGCAAGGCGGACGTGCTGGGGCGGCTGAAGGCGCTCGCAGCCTGGCGCGAGCGCGAGGCGCGCGGCAAGAACCTGCCCCGCGGCCGCATCGTCAAGGACGAGACGCTGGCCGATATCGCCGCCCATCCGCCGCGCGAGCAGAGCGATCTTGCCAAAGTCCGCGGCCTATCGGCCAGCTGGGGCGGCAACGATATCGGCGGGAGGATGATGAAGGCACTTGGCGAGGCCGCGCCGCTCGCCCCCGACGAGATGCCGCGCGAGGAGCGCAGGCCCGGGCTCGGCAAGGAAGGCGGACTGGTCGCGGACCTTCTGAAGCTGCTGCTGAAAATCCGCGCGCGCGAAATCGACGTGGCGCCGCGGTTGTTGGCCCGGACCGACGAGCTGGAGCTGCTGGCGGCGGGACGGCGCGACGGACTTGCGATCCTGGAAGGCTGGCGCTGCGAGCAATTCGGCAAGGACGCGCTCGACCTGGTCGAGGGCCGGCTCGCCTTCGCGGTGAAGAACGGCAAGCTGAAGATGACGCGGACGGAAGTTGCGGGCGGGTAGCTCCCTGGCGTCAGACCAATTTCGCTTCCAGCCCCATTGCCTCGGCGAGCTGGCGGAAGCGCTTTTCGACCGCTTCGCCGTACAGACCGCGGTCCTGGCCGGGCAGGCTAAGGCATAGCGCCCTGCCCTCCACTTTCAGCGAGGATCGGCGCAGCGGCCCGGCGACGCCCCCACTGAGGCGCTGGCCGAGGCGGATCGCGAGGCCCCAGCGGATGGCGCGGCGCACGTCGTTCTCGCCGACCAGCGTCGCCAGGGCACCGAGCGAGCCGGCGCCGCCGCCGAATGCGGTGAACAGCGCCTGGCCGAGCAGCACGCGGCCACGCGCGTCGATGCCGACCCAATTACCGTGCGCGCCGGTCTCGAAAGCGCGCTCCGCCCGGAATTCGGGATTGGCGCGCCAGCCGGTGTCGCCGAGCAGGCAGGCGGCAAGCCGCAGCCGCGCGTCCGTGTTCTTCGGGAACAGCGGCGCGATCCAGCGATCGAGCAGCTCGCCATGCTCCGGGAAGCGGCCCTGCACCTCGGCTTCCTCGCGGCACGCAACGATCAGCGGGTCTTCGGCCCGGATATCGTCGGGCAGGTCGCGGAACAGCAGCCCCTCGCGCAGACCATAGGCGGAGACGGTCAGGCTCTTGCTCTGCAGCTCCCGGACCAGCACCGCCAGCAACGCCGAGGCCTCGCCGAGCATCGCGATGCGGGAACCGGACAGCGACGGCACCAGCCTCAGCTGTTCGCGGCTGCTTTGCGCGACCGTGCGGGCCAGCCGGTCGGCGGCGGCCGGCGCCATCATATATTGGTGGACGATGGCGAGCGGATAGCCGGACAGCGCCATGTCGATCCGTGCCAGAGCGCGCCACGATCCGCCGACAAGGTAGAGCGGCAGCCCGCGTGCCGAAGCGAGCCAGGGCGCGCGCGCCAGATGCTCCGCGACCAGCGCGTCGAGCGCGCCCTTGCGGCCGTCGAGTCCCGCGATCCGGAGCACGCCAAGCGGGAAGGACGCGCGATCACGCACGCGGCCGCCGGCGATTCGTGTGAGCTCCAGGCTGCCGCCGCCGAGGTCGCCGACCAGCCCGTCAGCGTCAGGGATGGCGCTCAGCACGCCCAGCGCCGCCGCTTCCGCTTCCTCCTGGCCTGGAAGAAGCTCGACCGTCAGCCCCAGCTCCGCCGCGCGGGCCAGCAGCTCGTCGCCATTGGCTGCGTCGCGGACCGCGGCAGTCGCGACGGTGCGCAGCCGCTCCACCCGCATCTCGTCGCTGAGCAGCTTGAACCGGGCGAGCGCGCGGAGCGCGGCGTCCATCGACGCGGGCGGTATGGCCCCCGTGGCATCCAGGCTGCGCCCCAGGCCGGCCATGATCTTTTCGTTGAACATCGCCGCCGGGATGCGCGCCGGGCCGCCATAGACGACGAGGCGGATCGAGTTCGAACCGATGTCGATGATCGCAGACCGGACCGCACGCGCGTGGCGCGCAGGCGCGGCGGGGCGATCGAGCAGCGCGGTGTCGCTCACCGGCGCCTCAGGCTCAACGTCGGCACCGCGTCGCTGTTGGCGAGCGACTTGCCGCGGCCGGAAAGCGACGGGTTGGTCATGAAATAGCGGTGCAGATTGAACGGGCGCTCACCCGGCACATCGCGGACATAGGAGCCGTCCGGCTGAAGCTCCCAGCTCTGCTCATTGTCGATCAGATTCGCGACCATCACCTGGTCCAGAACCTGATCGTGCACCGTCGGGTTCACGATCGGCAGCATATATTCGACGCGGCGGTCGAAATTGCGCGGCATCCAGTCGGCCGACGAGATGAAGACCTTCGCCTTGTCATTGGGAAGCGCGCGGCCGTTGCCGAACGCGAAGATGCGGCTGTGCTCAAGGAAGCGGCCGATGATCGACTTGACGCGGATATTCTCCGAAAGGCCCGGCACGCCGGGCCTGAGGCAGCAGATGCCGCGGATGACGAGGTCGACATGCACGCCCGCGGCACTGGCCGCGTAGAGCTTCTCGATCATCGCGGGGTCGACCAGCGAGTTCATCTTCGCCCAGATGCTCGCCGGCCGGCCCGCACGGGCATGCGCGATCTCGTCGTCGATCAGCGCCGACAGCCGCTCGCGCAGGTGAAGCGGCGAAATGGTCAGCAGTTCAAGGTTGGTCGGCTCGACATAGCCGGTGATGTAGTTGAACAGCTGCGCCGCATCGCGCCCGACGCGCGGATCGGCGGTGAAGAAGCTGAGGTCGGTATAAACCTTGGCGGTGATCGGATGGTAATTGCCGGTCCCGAAATGGCAGTAGGTGCGGTAGCCGCCTTCCTCCCGCCGCACGACCATCGATACCTTGGCGTGGGTTTTCCATTCGATGAAGCCATAGACGACCTGCACGCCCGCGCGCTCCAGCGCGGAGGCCCAGAGCAGGTTCTGCTCTTCGTCGAAGCGCGCCTTCAGCTCGACCACGGCGGTGACCGACTTGCCGGCCTCCGCCGCGTCGATCAGCGCGCGGATGACGGCCGACTGCTTGCCGGCGCGGTAGAGCGTCTGCTTGATCGCGACCACGTCAGGGTCAGCCGCGGCCTGGTTCAGGAAGGCGAGCACGACGTCGAACGTTTCGTAAGGGTGATGGACGACGATGTCCTTGGCCTTGATCGCGGCGAAGCAGTCGCCGCCATATTCGCGGATGCGTTCCGGGAAGCGGGGCGAGAACGGGTCCCATTTGAGGTCGGGCCGGTCTTCCTCGACCAGCGCCTCGAGGTCCCCGATGCCGAGCAAGCCGCCGGCGACGGTCACGATCGTATCGCCGCCCAGTTCCTCGCGGACCTGGCGCTCGAGCGCTTCGGGAATGCCCTTTTCCAGCTCCAGCCGGATCACCCGACCGCGGCGGCGGCGCTTGATCGCGCTGCGGAAATAGCGGACCAGGTCTTCCGCTTCCTCCTCGATCTCGATGTCGCTGTCCCGGATCACCCGGAACACGCCGGAGCCGTTCACCTCGTAGCCTGGGAATAGCAGCGCGGTGAAGGCGCGGAGCACTGATTCCATCGCGATGTAGCGCGCCCGCTCGCCGGGAATCCGCACGAACGGCGGCAAGGTCGGCGGCAGCATCACCAGCTCACGGATCGGCTCCTTGTCCGACAGGCGCACCAGGTCGAAGATCACGCCCAGCCCGCGATTCGGGATGAAGGGAAACGGGTGCGCCGGATCGAGGGCCTGCGGCGTGATGATCGGGAAGATGTGGGCGCGGAAATGGGCTTCCAGCCAGTTGCGGGCGTCCGCCGGCAGGTCATGTTCGTCGACCAGCGCGATCTCGGCCGCCGCCAGCGCCTCGCGGAGATCGGCCCAGACCCGCTGCTGCGCCTGCATCAGCGCCTCGGCCTCGGCGGTCACGGCGGCGAGTTGCTGATTGACGGTGAAGCCCTCGGGCGAGCGCTCGTCGACGTCCTGGAGCTGCTGACCCTTCAGGCCCGCCACCCGCACCATGAAGAACTCGTCGAGATTGTTGCCGGAGATCGACAGGAAACGCAGCCGCTCCAGCAACGGATGGTTCGGATTGCAGGCTTCTTCGAGCACCCGCCGGTTGAAGGCGAGCCAGCTCAGCTCCCGGTTGAAATAGCGCTGGCCGTCGCTCGGCGCCGCTTCCTCGCGCAGGGCCGGTTCGGGGCGCATCAGAACAAATCCTCCTGCTTCGCGGCGAACGTATCGCGCGCCAGCTTGATCGACAATCGCACGCGTTTGGCCAACGCCGCCTCGTCGAGCGCGTCGACCGCCTGGATAATCCCGATATGGGTCCGCTCGATCCGGGGCATCAGCCAGGGCACGAGACCGGGCGGCACCTGCAAATTGCGCTGCAGCAGCAGCTTTTCGATCAGCCTCGCGGCCAGCGCGTCGTCGGGATCGCCCAGGCTGATCACCGGCGTGGCCGACAGGCGGGTCCTCAGGTCCGGCAGCCGGATTTTCCAGGCCGGCGGCGCTTCGTCGGCGACGATCAGCAGCGGCTTATGGCTCTCCTGCGCGCCGTTCCAGGCGTGGAACAGCTCTTCCTCCGGCCGGCGGTCTGCATCGTCGATCAACCGTCCGCCCGATTTCCGGGCGAACAGGCGGCCGAGCAGGCTGCGGCCGGATTTGCGCGGCCCGACCAGCAAGGTCGCCATCACCGGCCAGGTGCCCCAATGTTCGAGGTGCTTGACCGCGCGCGCGTTGCTTTCGCCGACGATGAAGTCTTCCTGACGCTCGTCGGCGGGCCAGCCGAGCGGCAGCGCCATCTGGTTCATTTGCGGGCCGGGGTTCCGCTCGGGCTTGGCGACGGCGACGCCGGAGCCGCCGGTGCGCCGCGACGGATGCGGAGCGTGCTCGGGCCTTGCTGGACCTGCCAGCCGCGCGCCTGGAGAGCCGCGGCGAGCGCGCCCTGATCGCCGGCGAAGTTCACCCGCATCACCGACACGCCGCCGAGCGCGAGGCTCGCCGTCTGCGCGGTCCGAACGCCGGGGATGCCGCGAAGGGTCGACTCGCCGGCGCTGACGGACGCGACGTCCGGCGTGTCGTACTGAACGTTGATGACCGAGACGCCGGGCGTCAGCACGTCGGAAACGACGGTCGGCGTTTCTTCCGGAGCCGCGTTGGCGAGCGCGTCCAGCTCTTCGTCGGTGGGGGCAACCGGCTCGGCGATCAGCGACGGGTCGGGGACCAGCCTGCCCTGCTGCAGCGCCTGGACGAACAGCGCGTCCATCCGCTTCACGCCTTCATCCAGCAGCTTCGGCAGCCCGTCGGCCGAGTCGACCCGGAGCACGAAGCCGCCAAGATATTCGCGATCGGGCCCATGATAGGCGGAGAAGCGACCGATCACCGGGCCGCCGGGCCACTGGCGCTGAATCTCCACCTGCGGGACCAGCACGTCGGCGGCGCCATAGCCGTCGATCAGCAGCCGCCACCAGGTGCGACCGGGGCGCCGGGTCTGGGCCGGCGTCAGGATCAGCGAATCGACTCCGGTGCCGGTCGGCCGGACATAATCGATCGGGCTGCCGCCGGTGCGGAAACGGGCCCAGGCCTTCTGCCATTCGGTGCGCGTCTCGAACGATTGCGGCACGCCGCCGGACCATTGCACGGGGATGATCAGCATCGGCGCCGAGCGCATCAGGTTTCCGGTGGTGCCGAGGATGGTGCCGGCGCGGGCGCGGTCGAACAGGACGCCCAGCCGCGCGATATAGCGATGCGGGCCGATCTGCTCATTCTCGACGACGATGCCGGCGACGATTCCGTCCAGCGCCGAATCGGACAGGCTGGGCCCTTTCTCGCCGCCATGGGTCCGCGCCCAGAGCGCGTCCCAGCCGCGGCGCTGCGCCAGCCGCCAGCCGGCAAGCCGCGCGGCTTCCGCGTTCGCCGCATAAACGTCGACGTCGATCCCCGTCACCTCGAAGCTCGACGAGCTGTCGACCGGCGGCACGCCGCGATCGCCACCTTCGATCTGCGCGCGCAGCACCGCCGCGGCGCCGAGCGCCACGACCAGCAACAGGACCAACGGAATCGGAACGGAGAAACGGCGCAGCGCGATCACGGCGCCCTTCTGGCGCGTCCCCGGTGGAAATCCAAGCGTCTTGTCGCTAGGGCGCGCGCCTATGAGTGAGGGCGACAGCTATACCTATGCCCGGGCGGGCGTCTCGATTGCGGCCGGAAATGCGCTGGTGAAGGCGATCGCGCCGCTGGCCAAGGCGACGCGGCGGCCGGGGGCAGACGCGGAGTTGGGCGGCTTCGGCGGCTTCTTCGATCTGAAGGCGGCGGGCTATGCCGACCCGCTGCTGGTCGCGGCGAACGACGGCGTCGGCACCAAGCTGAAGCTCGCGATCGAGCATGACCGGCACGACGGCGTCGGCATCGACCTTGTCGCGATGTGCGCGAACGACCTGATCGTGCAGGGCGCGGAGCCGCTGTTCTTCCTCGACTATTACGCGACCGGAAGGCTGGAGAGCGGCGTCGCCGAACGCGTGATCGCCGGCATCGCCGAGGGCTGCCGCCGGGCCGGCTGCGCGCTGATAGGCGGCGAGACGGCGGAAATGCCGGGCATGTATGTCGATGGCGACTATGATCTGGCCGGCTTCTGCGTCGGCGCGGTGGAGCGGGACCAGGCGCTCACCGGCAACCGCGTCAAGGCCGGCGACATGATCCTGGGCCTCGCTTCCACCGGAGTTCATTCCAACGGCTATTCGCTGGTGCGCAGGCTGGCGGCGGACAAGGGCTGGAAGCTGAACCGCCCTGCCCTGTTCGACCAGGACGCGCTGCTGATCGACGCGCTGATGGCGCCGACGCGCATCTATGTGAAGTCGCTGCTGCCGCTGGTGCGCGCGGGCAAGATCGCGGCGCTGGCCCACATCACCGGCGGCGGGCTGCTGGAGAATGTGCCGCGCGTGCTGCCCGACGGCCTCCACGCCCGCATCGACGCCGACGCCTGGCCGCAGCCGCGGCTGATGGCGTTCCTGCAGGCACAAGGCGCAATCGAGCCGGAGGAAATGGCGCGCACCTTCAACTGCGGCATAGGCATGGTCGCGGTGGTCGCGCCGGACCAGGCCGATGGCGTCAAGGCCGCGCTGGAAGCCGCGGGCGAGACGGTGTTCGCGATCGGCCGTGTCGAACAAGGCCCGCGCGGCTGCACCGTCGCCGGCTCGGACGAAGCCTGGTCGGCACGAGAGCCCTGGGAGGCAAAGCACCTTGCCTGAGCGCGCTCGGGTCGCCGTGCTCATTTCCGGGCGCGGGTCGAACATGGCTGCCTTGCTCTACGCATCCCGGCTGCCGGATTGCCCGTACGAGGTCGTGCTGGTCGCTTCGAATGATCCGGACGCGGCGGGGCTGGCGCTGGCGAAGGCGGAAAGGGTTCCCACGTTCGCGCTCAGCCACAAGGGGATGGGGCGCGCGGAGTTCGATGCGCTGATCGACGCGCAGCTGCGGGCTGCCGGCGCCGATTATGTGGCGCTGGCCGGCTATATGCGGCTGCTCTCGCCCGAGTTCATCGACAAATGGGGCGGGCGGATCGTCAACATTCACCCGTCCCTGCTGCCCAGATACAAGGGGCTCGACACCCATACACGGGCGCTGGAAGCCGGCGACCGGACGGTCGGCTGCTCTGTGCACGAAGTGACGGCGGAGCTCGACGACGGGCCGGTGCTGGATCAGATCGAGGTCGCGGTGCTGCCGGGCGACACGGCCGAGACGCTCGCCGCGCGGGTGCTGATCGCGGAGCATCAGCTCTATCCGCGCGCGCTGGCCAATTTCGTGACGCGCGACCGCACGCCCGAGGCGAAGCTAGGCCGCGTGCGCGAGATCGCCACCCAGCTGCCCGGTGCGGAGGAGACGATTTCCCACGGCATGCCCTGCTTCCGCGTTCAGGGCGGCAAGATGTTCTGCTATTTCACGCACGACCATCATGGCGACGGCATCATCGCGATCATCGTCAAGACCAGCGGGCCTGACGAGCAGGCGCAGCTGATCGACCAGGATCCCGACATCTACTACCGCCCCGCCTATTTCGGGCCGAGCGGCTGGGTCGGCGTGCGGCTGGACAGCGGCGACACGGACTGGGATCATGTCGCCGACCGGATCGAGCTCAGCTGGAAGCTGGTCGCGCCACGTAAATTGGTCGGGATCAGAGAGTTTTGAGCGAAACACCTAAGGAACGGCGCGAAGCCGCCAAGATCCGCCGCCGCTGGATTTCGCTGGGCGAAGCCGTCGCCGTCGCGGCCGTGCTGATCTCCGCCGCGACGCTATGGAACAGCTATGCGGAGCGCAGGAGCGCGGAAGCCGACCGCGCCGCCACAGCGCAGAAGGAAGGCAAGGTGGAGGCGGCGCTGGTGCTCCGTGCCCGCCCTGTCGATGACGGCAAGAGGCTGACCATCGAGGCGGTCGACCCGGATCAGGTGATCCAGAGCCAGCGGCTGATCCTGCCGTCGAAGCTGGACGTCACGCCGATCGAAACGGCCGGCGATGCGCGGATCGAGGCGCGCTGGCTGGCCGACGCGCTGAAGGAATCGGACGCGAAGCGCACCGCCGCCGGCGACCTGCGCGTGCCGGTCGCGATCGTCAGCCGCTTCACCAGCAAAGGCGAGATGCATGACGCGGCGGCGGTGTATCAGCTCGCCTATGTGCGCGAAGGGCATTTGCTGGGGGGCAGCAGCATCCGCTTGCGCGGCCTGTCGCTGGTCGGGCGCGTGCCGGAAGCGCAGGCGAAAAAAGCCGTGGACGGGGCGTTCAGGCGCTGAATCTGTCCTGTATTCCCGCGAAAGCGGGAATCCCTCTTTTCTCGACGCCGTTTCTAGATTTCCGCTTTCGCGGGAATACAGGAGTCAGTCCGAAACCACCGGCAGCCACACCGCACTCGGCCGCCACTCATCGTGGTAGATGGTCTGAGTCGCTTTCCGATAGTCTGCCGGCTTCGCGTTGAAGATGTTCGGCACGAACGTTTGCGGGTTGCGGTCGTAGAGCGGGAACAGGCTCGACTGGACCTGCACCATCAGCTTGTGGCCCGGCTGGAACACATGGTTCACGTTCGGCAGCGACCATTTGTAGTCCTCAGCCTTGCCGGGCTTCAGCGGTTCCGGCTTCTCGAAGCTGTGGACATAGCGGCCGCGGAAGATCTCGATGCCGATCGGCAGCTCCGAACCGTCGGGCGAGACGTCGATCAGCTTCACCACCCAATCGCTGTCAGTGCCGCTGGTTGCCGCCCATAGGTCCACCTTCGGCGCACCCATGATGTGCACCGGCTTGTCGAGCGCGGCGGACGTAAAGGTCAGCACGTCCGGCCGGCTTTCGACGAAGCGCTGGTCGTGGAGCAGCCAGGTCCGCCAGACGTCGTTCTCGCGAAAATGCACCGGGCGCGGCACGAACGGCACCGGCTTGGCGGGATCGGAGACGTAGCTGTCGGACCCGCCGCGAGGCTTGCTCCAGGACAGGCCGAAATCGCCCTGCAGATAAAGCGGCGTCGCGGTGCCGGCGGGCCATTTCTGCGAGACCTGCCACTGGTCGGCTCCGGTCGCATAGGTCAGCACCGGCGGCGTCGGCGTCTGCGGCGCGCCGTCCTTCAGATAGCGGTCGAGGAACGGCTTCATATAATCGCGGCGGAATTGAAGGCCGGTATCGCCCTTCAGCTTCACCTGGCCGAGCTCGCGCGCCTCGTAATTGACGCCGCTGTGCCGCCATGGGCCGATCACCAGCGACACCATGTCGTTGTTCGCGTCCTGCGGCTCCAGCGCGCGATAGACGGCGGGCGCGCCGTAGCTGTCTTCCTGGTCCCATTGCCCGACGACGAGCATGGTTGGCACGGTCAGCTTGCGGGCGCCGAGCAATTTATCGACCGCCTGATCCTGCCAGTAGCTGTCATAGGCCGGGTGCTCCATGAACTTGCGGGTGACGGCGAAAGCGTCGAGGCCATAGGCGCGAGCGAAATCGCCCGCCGAGCCGGCGTCCAGATAGGTCGTGTAGTCGTCGCCATCGCCGTGCGGAATGTCGCCGCCATTGTCCTTTGCCATTTGCCCTGTGAAATAGTCGAAGCTGTTCAGGCGGAAGGCGCCGTTGTGAAACCAGTCGTCGCCCATCCAGCCATCGACCATCGGGCTTTGCGGCACCGCCGCCTTCAACGCCGGGTGCGGGTCGACCAGGGCCATCAGAGAAGTAAAGCCGAGATAGGAGGAGCCGGTGATGCCAACCTTGCCGTTCGACTCGGGCACGTTCTTCGCCAGCCAGTCGATCGTGTCATAGGCGTCGGTGGCGTGGTCGACCGGCGTGTCGTTGAGCGGCCCGCGCAGGGGGCGGTTCATCACATAGTCGCCCTCCGACTTATGAAGGCCGCGCACGTCCTGATAGACGCGAATATAGCCGTCGTTGACGAACTCCTTGTCCATGATCGGCAGGATGTCCTCGATCCGCTGGCTCGGGATGCGCCACGTCGCCTTGTCCGCGTCATAGGGCGTGCGGCTGAGCAGGATCGGCCCGTTCTTCGTGCCTTTGCGCATCACGATGACGGTGAACAGCTTAACCCCGTCGCGCATCGGGATCATCACCTCGCGCCGGATGTAATCGGCCTGCGGGCGCACGCGCTGATATTCGGCGACCGTGTCCGGCGCCATCGGCGGCGTCTGGGCGGTGGCGATGGCAGGAGCGAGGGCGAGCGTTGCGAGCAGCAAGGCCTTGGTCATGGGAAGGGTTTGTTGCATCCGCGATCGGGATTGTCACGTCCGACCTGATTTGAGCAAGGTATTATTTTACCCGTCACGAACCGCGCCGTTTTGCTTGACTTTTCGCCCCTCCCCACGCAAATGCCCCGCCAGCAGCACCGCCCCTGCCGGGCGGCGTCGTTTGTTTCTAGCAGAGGTGGCCATGAAGGCGCTGATGAAGACGACCAAGTCGGCAACGCCGGCCACGGTCGAGAAGAAGTGGCATCTGATCGATGCCGACGGTCTGGTGGTCGGGCGTCTCGCCTCGATCGTCGCCAACATCCTGCGCGGCAAGCACAAGCCGAGCTTTACCCCCCACATCGACTGCGGCGACAACGTCATCATCGTCAATGCGGGCAAGGTGCGGTTCACTGGCAACAAGCTGCAGGACAAGATGTACTACAAGCACACCGGCTATCCGGGCGGCTTGAAGGAAATCACCGCGGGCAAGGTGCTGGAAGGCCGCTTCCCGGAGCGTGTGCTCGAGAAGGCGATCGAGCGGATGATCCCACGCGGTCCGCTCGGCCGCCAGCAGATGCGCAACCTGCGCATCTTCGCCGGCGCGGAGCATGACCATGCCGCGCAGAACCCCGAGGTGCTCGACGTCGCCTCGATGAACCGCAAGAACAAGGTGGGCGCATAATGTCCGATACGCGTCAGTCCCTCGCCGACCTCGGCAACATCACCCAGGGCGTTGAGCCCGCCGTCGCGGCCGAAGGCGAAGCCGCCGCTCCGGTCGCCCAGCCCGCCGCGCCGCTGCGCGAGCAGCAGATCGACAAACAGGGCCGCGCCTATGCGACCGGCCGCCGCAAGGACGCCGTCGCCCGCGTCTGGCTGAAGCCGGGCAGCGGCAAGATCGTCGTCAACGGCCGCGACCAGGAAGTCTATTTCGCCCGCCCGACGCTGCGCCTGGTCATCAACCAGCCGTTCGACGTCGCCGAACGCCGCGAGCAGTATGACGTGATCGCGACCGTGAAGGGCGGCGGGCTTTCGGGCCAGGCAGGTGCTGTCAAGCACGGCATCGCCCAGGCGCTGAGCCGCTACGAGCCGGCGCTGCGCTCCACGGTCAAGGCCGCCGGCTTCCTGACCCGCGACTCGCGCGTCGTCGAGCGCAAGAAGTACGGCCGCGCCAAGGCCCGCCGCAGCTTCCAGTTCTCGAAGCGCTAAGGCTCGCGACACTTACAAAGACAAAGGGCGGTCCCGTTCGGGGCCGCCCTTTTCGATTCGGCGATATGCGCGTCCGCTATTTCTTGCGCCCCTTGCCCTTGTCGCGGTTCGCGTACAGCATCGCGGCGACCAGGGCGGCCGAGCCGATGCCCACGCCGACGCCTGCCGCCAGCCAGGCGGTTCGCTTTTCTGACGCAGCCTTTTCCTCTCCGTCCTTGTGAAGCCGCGCTGATTCTACGATCTCGTTCACCGGTTTCTCCGTTGCATTGCCTGCCGCGTCGCCGGCAGGTGCGTTCCCGGGCGACGTTTCAGGGGCGATACGAGCTTCGTCAAGACTGGGCACGGACAATCTCCTTGTGCCTGCCCCAACGATTCGCGCGCGCGACCGTTTCCACGGCTCGGCGCAGAGGGAACAGGCGCGCGGCGCTCTCCGTTACCGCAACGGAGGTCCGATGGTCTTCGGCATGACCGATTCCCGAACGCCGGCCCGCTTCGACGATCGCCGCGATGCCGGCCGGAAACTGGCGGAGGCTGCGCGCCGTTATGCGGCCGAGCACCCGATCGTGCTGGCGCTGCCGCGCGGCGGCGTGCCGGTCGCCTATGAAGTGGCGACGGCACTCGGCGCGCCGATGGACCTGCTGTTCGTGCGTAAGATCGGAGCGCCCGGCCAGCCCGAATATGGGATCGGCGCGGTGGTCGACGGCGATCATCCGCAGGTCGTGCTGAACGACGTCGCGCGCCAGCTCAACATTCCTTCCGCCTATGTCGAGGAGCAGAAACGGCGCGAGCTCCAGGAAATCGAACGCCGACGCCGCGCCTATCTGGGCGACCGCGAGCCGCTGGCCCTAAAAGGCCGCACGGTCATGGTGGTCGACGACGGAATCGCGACGGGAGGAACGGTCCGCGCGTCGCTGCGGGCCTTGCGCGGAGCCGAGGTGCGACGGCTAATCCTGGCCGTTCCCGTGGCGGCGGCCGATACGATCGAGAGCCTCGGGTCAGAGGCCGACGAGATCCTGTGCCTCGCGACGCCGGACCCATTCTACGCGGTCGGGCTCTATTACCGCGATTTCGAGCAGACCAGCGACGAGGAAGTGGTGCGCCTGCTGGGCCAGGCGCAGCAGACGGAGCAGACGTAAAGGAGAAGCAGATGCCTGCCAAATCGAAGAAGCAGCAAATGGCCGCCGGCGCGGCGCTTGCGGTTAAGGAAGGCGAAAAGCCGAAATCGAGCCTGAAAGGCGCGTCGAAGCAGATGGAAAGCTCGATGAGCAAGAAAGAGCTCGAAAAGCTCGCCCACACCAAGCGCAGCAAGCTGCCCGACAAGAAGAGCTGATCCGCGCGTCGCGACGCGGAGGCGCTAGCTGGAGACCGGGTGGCGGAGCGGGAGGGATTCGAACCCTCGATACGGTTTTGCCGTATACTCACTTTCCAGGCGAGCGCCTTCGACCACTCGGCCACCGCTCCGCATGCCTGTTGAAGCGCTGCCCCCTATCCTGTGGTTCGGCAGCGTGCAATGCTTTGCGGCATGCTGACGATGCTCCTGCTGCTGCAAGCCGCCGCCCCTGCCCCCGCCGCCCCCGCCAAGGCCCCGAGCGAGATCGTCGCCGCGGCGCCGGCGTCGGACTGGGTCGACATCGCGCCGGACGACCTGCTGGTGATGCAGCTCGCGCCCGATCGCGACGGCGCCGCGCGAAAAGTGGTGATCCAGCTGATGCCGCCGCCCTTCTCCCAGCCCTGGATCGCGAACATCCGCACGCTTGCGAAAGCGCATTGGTGGGACGGCACCGCCGTCACCCGCGTGCAGGACAACTATGTCGCGCAATGGGGCGACCCGACGGAGAAGAAGCCGCTGCCGGCGGGGCTGATGAAGGCTTCCGAGCGTGCCTATATGACCGTCATACCCAAACCGGCGGAGAACAGGCTCTCACGCTTTCGCTATCCAGATCCCTATTCCCGCGGAACTCTCTTCGACTCTGGCTGGCCCCTCGCCTTTGAGCTCATACACGATGTGCCAGTCGTCGATCAGAATGGGCGACCGATGCCGCCGTCGACAACACGAAATGCCTGGCCCGTCCACTGCTACGGCATGGTTGGCGTCGGTCGGAACATGCCGCCCGATGCGGGCACGGGCGCCGAGCTCTACACCGTGATCGGGCATGCGCCGCGGCATCTGGACCGCAACATCGCGTTGGTCGGGCGCGTGGTGGAGGGGATCGAGAACCTGTCCAGCCTGCCGCGCGGGACGGGGCCGCTCGGCGTCTATGAAAAGCCGGAGCAGCGGGTGCCGATCGCCTCGATCCGGCTCGCGTCCGAGCAGCCGGCGGCGGCGCGGCCGCATCTCCAGTATCTCTCGACCGAGAGCGCCAGCTTTGCCGCTTACGCGGACGCGCGGGCGAACCGGAGGGACGCTTTTTTCATCGTGCCGGCGGGCGGAGCGGATATTTGCAACATCCCGGTGCCGATCAGGCGCAAGCCTTGAAACATGGTTGCCGTCATTGCGAGCGAAGCGAAGCAATCCAGCAAGGGGGGCGGGACGACTGGATTGCTTCGTCGCTTCGCTCCTCGCAATGACGGTATGGGATGGTTCGACGTCACTCGTCCGCCAGCACCGGATCGTGGATCGGTTCGCCCGCCAGCACACGGCGCATGCGGTCGCGGTCGAGGGCGCCTTCCCAGCGGGCGATCGCGACAGTCGCGACGCCATTGCCGATGATGTTGGTGATCGCGCGCGCTTCCGACATGAAACGGTCTATGCCCAGGATCAGGGCGATGCCGGCGACGGGCACCGTGTGCGTGGCGCTGAGCGTCGCCGCCAGCGTCACGAACCCGCTGCCGGTCACGCCCGCCGCGCCTTTCGACGTCAGCAGCAGGATCGCAAGCAGGCCGAGCTGGTGGCCAATCGTCAATTCGGTGTTCGTTGCCTGGGCGATGAACATCGCGGCCATCGTCAGGTAGATCGAAGTGCCGTCCAGGTTGAACGAATAGCCGGTCGGCACGACGAGACCGACGACCGGCTTGGCACAGCCGAGGTCCTCCAGCTTGCGCATCAGCCGTGGCAATGCGGTTTCAGACGATGAGGTGCCGAGCACGATCAGGATTTCGGCGGCGATGTAGCGAAGGAACGCGAAGATGCTAAACCCGCTCGCCCAGGCGATCACGCCCAGCACGACGAACACGAACAGCAGGCAGGTCGCATAGACGCTGAGCATCAGCACGCCGAGCTGCGCGAGCGTGCCGACGCCATATTTGCCGATCGTGAACGCCATCGCGCCGAACGCGCCGATCGGCGCCACGCGCATCAGCATCGCGATGATGTGGAAGAAGAACTCGCTCGCGCGGTCGAGGAAGCGGACGGCGGCCTCCCCGCTCTCGCCCATATGCGCGAGCGTCAGGCCGGAAAGGATCGCGACCAGCAGCACCGGCAGCAGGTCCGGCCCGGTCAGCGCGCCGAAGAAGCTGTCGGGGATGATGCCGAGCAGGAACGGCGCCACGCCTTGCTCATGCGCCTTGCCGGCATAGTCGGCGACACCGGCCATGCTGAGCGTCGCCGGATCGGCGTTGATGCCGTCGCCGGGCCTGACGAGGTTCACGATCACCAGCCCGATCACCAGCGCCAGCGTCGTCACCGCCTCGAAATAGACGAGCGCCTTCAGCCCGACGCGGCCGAGCGCGCGCAGATCGCCGATCTTGGCGATGCCGAGCACCACGGTCGTGAAGATGATCGGCGCGATCATCATCTTGACCAGCTTGATGAAGGCGTCGCCGAGCGGCTTCAGCGCCGCGCCGAATTCCGGCCACAACCAGCCGACCAGCACGCCCAGCACGATGCCGACGAGCACCTGGGCATAGAGGTGGCGGAAGATGCGCATTCAGGCGGCGAGGCTGACGCGCCCGCCGGCGTGGCGCTCCAGCCGGCCGGCGAGCTCCAGCTCCAGCAAGGCGGTCTGCACCACGGCGCTCGGCAAGCCGGACAGGCGGATGACCTCGTCCACCGGGACCGCGGTGGGGCCGAGCAGGTCCAGCACTGCCTCACGTTCTGTGTCGGACGCATCGTCGGCCCGGCCCGGTTCGTACGAGCTAAGGGGCTGGGCTACCGCCCGCGGGTCGATTGGGCGGATCTGCTCCAGCACGTCGGCCGCGTTCTGGATCAGGGTCGCGCCCTCGCGGATCAGCAGGTTGCAGCCCTGCGCGCGCGGGTCGAGCGGTGATCCGGGCACCCCCATCACCTCGCGGCCCAACTCTGCGGCGATGCGGGCCGTGATCAGAGAGCCGGACTTCGGCGCCGCCTCCACCACCACCGTGCCGAGCGACAGGCCGGCGATGATGCGGTTGCGCGACGGGAAATGGCGGGCGAGCGGCTCGGTGCCCGGCGGCTGCTCGGCGATCAGCAGGCCGTCGGTGGCGATCTTCTCCTGCAGCGCGGCATTCTCGGGCGGATAGGCGACATCAATCCCGCTCGCGATCACCGCGATCGTGCCGCCCTGCAGCGCGCCGACATGCGCGGCGGTGTCGATCCCTCGCGCGAGGCCGGAGACGATCGTCGCGCCCTCGCCCGCCAGCTGCTGCGCGAGACCGCGCGCGACACGGCAGGCGGCGGCCGAGGCATTGCGCGCGCCGACGATGGCGACCATCGGCCGGTCGAGCAATTCCATATGTCCGCGCACGATCAGCATCGGCGGCGCGCTCTCGGTCGCGCGCAGCAGGGCCGGATAGTCCGGATCGTCGACGAACAGCGCACGGGCGCCGAGCTTCGCGATCGCGGCAAGCTCCCGCTCGATCCGCCGCGGGTCGGCCGGCCGGAAATCGCGGCGCCCTCCCCTCGCCGCCAACATCGGCAACGCCTCAAGCGCGGCGGCAGCACTGCCAAAACGGGCAATCAACTGGCGATATGAGACGGGTCCGATGTTCGGCGTGCGCAGCAGCTGGAGCTTCGCCGCGCGGTGGTCGGGCTCGATATCAGCCACTCTTGCGCCCGACCTTGGGTTCGGTGCCGGCGAACAGCCGCGCGATGTTGCCGCGGTGCCTCCAGAAGACGATCAATGCGAGCGCGATGAACAGCACGCCGAAATCGGCGCGGCCGAAAGCGAAGGCGGCGATCGGAGCCGCCAGTGCCGCCGCGAGACTGCCGACCGATGAATAGCGGCTCAGCGCGAGCACGCCGACCCAAACCAGGAGATAGCTGAGCCCGATCGCCCACCAGGCGGCAAAGCCGATGCCACCGAAGGTCGCCGCCCCTTTTCCCCCCTTGAACCTGAGCCAGATCGGGTAGCAATGGCCGAAGAACGCGCCGGCTGCGCCGAGCACGCCGCCTCCGGGCGCGATCGCTTCGCCCAGCCAGACCGCGGCGGCGCCCTTCAGCGCGTCGAGCAGCAGGGTCGCGGCGGCCAGGCCCTTGCGTCCGGTGCGCAGCACGTTGGTCGCGCCGATATTGCCCGACCCGATCGCGCGCAGATCGCCCGCGCCGGCGAGCCGGGTCAGGATCAGCCCGAACGGGATCGACCCCAGCAGATAGCCGAGTGCCAGCGCAAGCGCCGGCATTTCCCACAGCACGTCGGTGGTTTGCGCCCCCATGGGCCCGGACAAACCGCAAAAGCGCGCAAAACACAACTCCGTTCGCTTCGAGCGGTGATTCCCGCCGGAAACTTGGCTAGGTGGCCCCTCCATGACCGATCCCCGCCCGCTTCTGTTCTTCGATTCTGGCGTGGGTGGGCTTTCCGTGCTCGCGGCGGCGCGGATGCTGCTGCCGGATGCGCCGATCGTCTATGCCGCGGACAATGCCGGCTATCCCTATGGCACCAAGTCGGAAGCTGAGATCGCGGCGCGCGTGCCGGCGCTGCTCGGGCGGCTGGTCGAGCGTTATCATCCCCGGCTTGTGGTGATCGCCTGCAACACGGCCTCCACGATCGCGCTGGGCCATGTGCGAAGCGCTTTGGACGTGCCGGTGGTCGGCACCGTTCCGGCGATCAAGCCGGCGGCCTTGCTGTCGAGGACGCGCGCGATCGGGGTGCTCGGCACCGACGCGACGATCCGCCAGCCTTATGTCGACCGGCTCGCCGCCGAGTTCGCGAGCGACTGCCTGGTGCTGCGCCACGGCTCGGCGGAGCTCGTCGACCTCGCGGAGGCGAAGCTTCGCAGCGAGCCGACCGATCCGGCAGCCTATGCGCGCATCCTGGACGGGCTGATCAGCCAGCCGGAAGGCGCGCGCATCGACACGGTCGTCCTCGCCTGCACCCATTTCCGGCTGGTCGAACCGGAGCTCTCGGCGGCGCGGCCGCTCGCCTATGTCGACGGCGCAGAGGGGATTGCGCGGCGGATCCGGTTCCTTTGCGACGGCCAGACCTGGCCTTCCGCTCCGCAGGCCGGAGTGGCCGTCTTCACCCGCGCCGCCCATGAGATCGACGCGCTTCGGCCGGCGCTCGACCGCTTTGGCCTGGCGCGGACAACCGTGCTATAAGCTTGGCCAGGTGCACGCGATTCGTCGGCGGCGCGACAGTTGCCGCGACACGTTTCACGCCCACTGCAAGAACCACGATGACGGTCGCAGAAAGGGGAGTGATCATGAAGAAATTGCTCTGGATTCTCGCGCCAATGGCCATGGCCGGCGCATCCGCGAACGCCGCCACCATCACCGGCCTGTTCAACACGGGCACCGATTCGAACAATGTGGCGCTGGTCGGCGGCAATGGCACCGTCGACCCGCATTATTCGATCTTCTCCTCGACATCGCCGGGATTTGCCGGGCAGCAGGCAGTGACGTTCCAATGCTGCTATGTTGCGGACGATGCGGATTCTCGCTGGGTTTCGCTGTCCGCGAACGGAAATCCGGGCAGCAACGTGACCTTCTACCGGCTCTCGTTCAGCCTGGCCGGGCTGGACCCGACCACGGCGTCGATCAGCGGCAGCGGCGGCAGCGACAATGCCGGCCGCATCTTCCTGAACGGCGTCGACACCGGCATCGACATCAACGGCTTCTCGGCATTGGTGCCTTTCGTGCTGAACAGCGGCTTCGTTGCCGGCGTCAACACGCTCGACATCAGGGTTTCGGACTTCGGGGCGCCGACGGCGTTCCGCATCGACAACCTGACCGGCACCGCATCCCCGATGAGCGGTATCCCGGAACCGGCGGTCTGGGCGATGCTGATCGCGGGCTTCGGCCTGATCGGGGGAGCCGCGCGGCGCCGGCCTCTGGCCGCCGCCTAGGCTTATTGCGAGTTGTTCGCACTGGCTTGCCCGCCCGCGCGACGGTAAATAGTCCGTCACCCGGACGGGCAAGGCAGGCTAGGGTTTTGGACTACAACCGCATTTTCACGCAGGCGATCGACCGGTTGCACGGCGAGGGCCGGTACCGGGTGTTCATCGACATCTTGCGCAACAAGGGGACGTTCCCGAACGCGCGCTGCTTTGCCGGGCATAATGGTCCGAAGCCGATCACGGTGTGGTGCTCGAACGACTATCTGTCGATGGGTCAGCATCCCAAGGTGATCGCGGCGATGGAGGAGGCGCTGCACGATGTCGGCGCCGGTGCCGGCGGCACGCGCAACATCGCCGGCAACACCCATTACCATGTCGATCTGGAAGCGGAGCTCGCCGACCTGCACGGCAAGGAAGCGGCGTTGCTGTTCACTTCGGGCTATGTCTCGAACGAGGCGACGCTCTCCACGCTCGCCAGGATCCTGCCCGGCTGCGTGATCTTTTCCGACGAGCTGAACCACGCTTCGATGATCGCCGGCATCCGCAACTCGGGCGCCGAGAAGCGGGTGTTCCGGCACAATGACCTCGAGCATCTGGAAGAGCTGCTCGCGGCGGCGGACCCGGAGGCGCCCAAGCTGATCGCGTTCGAGAGCGTCTATTCGATGGACGGCGACGTGGCGCCGATCGCCCGGATCTGCGACCTTGCCGACAAATATGGCGCGCTCACCTATCTCGACGAAGTGCATGCGGTCNCAAGGCGTTCGGCGTGATGGGCGGCTATATCGCGGCCGACAAGGTGATCGTCGACGTGATCCGCAGCTATGCGCCGGGCTTCATCTTCACGACCTCACTGTCGCCGGTGCTGGTCGCAGGCGTGCTCGCAAGCGTGCGGCACCTGAAGCAAAGCTCCATCGAGCGCGAAGGGCAGCAGGCCGCCGCCGCGACGCTGAAGGCGATGTTCCGCGATGCCGGGCTGCCTGTCATGCCCACCACCACCCATATCGTGCCGCTGATGGTCGGCGATCCCGTCAAGGCCAAGCGGATCAGCGATATCCTGCTCGCCGAATACGGCGTCTATGTGCAGCCGATCAACTTCCCGACCGTGCCGCGCGGCACCGAGCGCCTGCGCTTCACGCCCGGCCCGACCCACAGCCCCGAGATGATGCGCGAACTCACCGACGCGCTGGTCGAGATCTGGGACCGGCTTGAGCTGAGGCTCGCGGCCTGAGTCCAGCCGAACTCGCATTGCTGGCCCTCGCCGCGATCGGCGCCGGCGCGATCAACGCGCTGGCGGGCGGCGGGTCGATCCTGACCTTCCCGGCGCTGATCGCCGCCGGCGTGCCTCCGGTCGCGGCCAATGTGACCAACACCGTCGCGCTTTTCCCCGGCTATATCGGCGGCATCCTGGGCCAGGCGCGCGACCTGAAAGGCCAGTCCCGGCGCGTCTGGCTGCTCGCACCGGTGGCGCTGGTCGGCGGCCTGCTGGGCGGATTCCTGATCCTGATGAGCAGCGCGAAGCTGTTCCAGGCGCTCGTCCCCTGGCTGCTGCTCGGCGGCTGCGCGCTGCTCGGCATCCAGGACCGAATCCGCGGCGCGCTGCAGCGCCGGTCCGGCGCCCTGGGAATCGGCTGGGCCATCGCCCCCGTATTCCTGGGCGCGATCTATGGCGGCTATTTCGGCGCCGGCTTGAGCGTGATCTTCCTTGCCGTGCTCGGCCTCACCATCGATGACAGCCTGACGAGGCTCAATGGCCTGAAGCAGGCGCTGTCGCTGTCCGCCAACCTCGCGGCCGTGTTGGTGTTCGGCGGATCGGGGCTGGTCGTCTGGAGCGCGGCCGCAGCGATGGCGGGCGGGTCGCTGATCGGCGGAGCGTTGGGCGGCCGCCTCGCCAGCGTCGTCAGCCCGTTCGTGCTGCGCCTGACCGTGATGACGATCGGCGTGGGCGTCGCCGTGCTGTTCTTCTTTCGCTACTAGGCCTGGCCGGCGCTTGCGCTGAGCAGCCGCGGGTCGATGCCGGCGCTCTGGAACGCGGCGCCCCAGCGCTGCTCCACCGGCGTGTCGAACAGCAACGTCTCAGTCGCCTCGACCGTGAACCAGCCGTGGCGCGTCATTTCCTCGTCCAACTGGCCTTCGCTCCACCCGGCATAGCCGAGCGCGGCGAGCCAGCGGCTGGGCCCCTTCCCTTCGGCCACCGCGCGCAGAACGTCGATCGTGTTGGTGAGCGCGAAGCGGCCGTCGACCTCGATCGTATCCTGCCCGCCCCAGTCGAGCGAATGCAGCACGAAACCTCGCTGCGGGTCAACCGGCCCGCCCAGATGCACCGGCGAGTCGGACGATTCGCCGGCCGGGATATCGAATTGCTCGAGCAGCGCATGAAAGCCGAGGCGCGGCGCGAGCCGGCCGATGCCGATGCCGAGCGCGCCGCGCTCGTCATGCATGCAGACGGCGATCACCGCCTTTTCGAAGCGTGGATCGCCGATGCCGGGCATGGCGAGCAGCAATTGGCCGGTCAGGAACGGGGGACTCATGCGGCCGTTATAGGCGTCGCGACCCGCGAGCCCAATCCCTTGACGCTCCCTTCCCGGCCCGACACGAGGCTGGGCAGGCCCGACTCGGGCGCGACGAGGAGACGGACATGACCATCAAGGTTGGCGACAGGCTGCCGAGTGCGACCCTGATCAAGGTGACCGAGAACGGACCCGATGCAGTGCAGACGGACGATTATTTCGCCGGCCGCAAGATCGCGCTGTTCTGCGTGCCCGGTGCCTTTACGCCGACCTGCTCCGCGCGTCATCTGCCGAGCTTCCTGAACAAGATCGACGAGCTGACGGCGAAGGGTATCGACGAGGTCGCCTGCACCGCGGTCAACGACGCGTTCGTGATGGGCGCCTGGGCGAAGCAGGCCGGCGCGGACGGCAAGGTCACGATGCTGGCGGACGGCAACGGCGCGTTCGCAAAGGCGCTGGGCCTGGATGCCGACTTCGGCAAGTTCGGAATGGGCACCCGCAGCCAGCGCTACTCTATGGTGGTCGATGACGGCGTCGTGAAGGCGCTCAACGTGGAGCAGCCGGGCGCGTTCGAGGTGAGTTCTGCCGAATATATGCTCGAACACCTCTGAGAGCTCGGAACGGAGGCCTCCCGCCATCGGTTGATAGGGCAACCGAACGAAGAACGGAGGACTGGCAAATGGCCACCGACAATCAGACGAACGCGACCAACCAGAGCCAGGGCGGCACGACGATGGCCGACCGGGCGAGCGACCTGAAGGAACGTGCCGGCACGCTGTTCCAGGGCGGCGTCGATGCCGTGAAGAACAATCCCGGCACCACAGCGGCTGTGATCGGCGGTGTCGCGGCGGCTGCGGCGGCGGTGATGAACAAGGATAAGATCGTCGAGGCGGCCGGCGCCATGCGCGACAAGATGAGCAGCGGCCGGTCGGAAAAGTCGAGCGACAAGGGCTGACTTGCCACTGTCATGGCGGGCCATTAACGACCTGCCATGACAGAGAATAAGATCGAGCAGAATCCAGCCGCGCTGATCGACGCGCTGGCGCGCATCTACGACGACGCGGTCGAGGCGCTACAGGCCGCCATTTCCGCCTATGTGGTCGACGGCACCAAGCCGGACCGGAAAGCGCGCAAGGACGGCTTGTTCTGCTATCCGGAGCTGCGCCTGCGCTACCGCGGCGGCGGCCCCACGCCTCTGCCGATCCGCTCGTTCGGACGGCTGGTGGCGGCCGGAACCTATGCGACAACGGTCACGCGGCCGCGCCTGTTCGCCGAGTATCTGAACGAGCAGCTGACCCTGCTGATCGATGGGTATGGCGTCACTGTCGAGGTGGGCCGGAGCCGGCAGGAAATCCCCTTCCCTTATGTCCTCGACCCCGGCCACGACCTGACGCTGGAAGGCGTGTCGCCGGCCGAGCTGGCGCACTGGTTTCCGGCGACGGAGCTCGCCCATATCGGCGACGAGATCGCCGACGGCATTCCCGCTGCCGACGGCGAGCTGCCGCGCCCCCTGGCACTGTTCGACGGGTTGCGGACCGATTTCTCGCTCGCACGGCTGCGGCACTATACCGGTACGCCGCCCGAGAATGTGCAGCGCTATATCCTGTTCACCAACTATCACCGCTATGTCGACGAGTTCGTCCAATGGGCATGCAAGTCGCTGGGAGAGGATGAGCGGTTCACTGCCCTGTCCGGCCCCGGCGGCCTGTTCATGACGCGCGACACGGTCGACCCGGACAAGGCGGTCGCCGACTTCGCCTGGCGCCGCCACCAGATGCCGGCCTGGCACCTGACCGCACCCGACCGGTCAGGCATCAGCCTGGTCAATATCGGCGTCGGCCCGTCCAACGCCAAGACGATCACCGACCATCTGGCGGTGCTGAGGCCAGAAGCCTGGCTGATGATCGGCCATTGCGGCGGGCTGAGGCCCAGCCAGCGGATCGGCGACTATGTGCTGGCGCACGCCTATCTGCGGGACGACCATGTCCTTGACGACGTGCTGCCGCCCGAGATCCCGGTGCCCGCGATCGCCGAGGTCCAGCAGGCGCTCTATCGCGCCGCAGAAGCGATTTCGGGCGAGACCGCCGACGTGCTGAAGCGTCGCCTGCGCACCGGCACGATCGTCACCACCGACGATCGCAATTGGGAGCTGCGCTACAGCAAGTCGGCGCTGCGCTTCTCGCTGTCCCGCGCCGTCGGCGTGGACATGGAATCGGCGACGATCGCGGCCCAGGGCTATCGCTTCCGGGTGCCCTACGGCACGTTGCTCTGCGTGTCCGACAAGCCGCTGCACGGCGAGCTGAAGCTGCCGGGCCAGGCAAACCGCTTCTACGAACGCGCGATCAACGAGCATATGCGCATCGGCATCGAGGCATGCGTCGAGCTCCGCCGCGAAGGGGCGAAGCTCCATAGCCGCAAGCTGCGAGCGTTTAACGAGCCGCCGTTCCGGTAAGGGAAACGCCGCTCCCTTCACGCGTTCCCCCGGCAACCAGCCGGAGGAAACACCATGCCCGGGCGACTGAAGCCGCTTGCCGAACAGATCATCGTCATTACGGGCGCGTCGAGCGGGATCGGGCTTGCCACCGCGCGCCGCGCCGCCGATGCGGGCGCGCGCGTGGTGCTGGTGGCACGCAACGCCCAAGCGCTCGACGAAACGGTCGAGCAGATCAAGCTGAAGGGCGGGCGCGCGGCGTCGCTTGCCCTCGACATCGCAGACGAGGACGCGGCCGAACGGATCGCCGGCTTCTGCGCGGAGCGGTTCGGCCCGTTCGACACCTGGGTCAACGATGCCGCCGTCGCGATCTACGGCAAGCTGGAAGAGACCTCGATGGACGAGCACCGGCGGGTGTTCGACGTCGGCTATTTCGGACTGGTCGCGGCGTCGCTCCATGCCGCGCGCGAGCTGAAGGAGCGCGGCGGCGCGATCATCAATATCGGCTCGGTGCTGTCCGAACGCACGATGATCTACCAGAGCGTCTATTCGGCGATGAAGCACGCGGTGAAGGGCTTTACCGACGGGCTGCGCATGGAGCTGGAGGCCGACGGTGCGCCGGTCTCCGTGACGCTGATCAAGCCGAACGGCATGGACACGCCCTATCCCGAGCATGCGCGCAACAAGCTGGACGAGCCGGCGAAGATTCCGCCGATCGTCTATGATCCCGAGCTGGTCGCGCGCGCGATCCTGTTCGCGGCTGAGAACCGCAAGCGGGAAATGACAGTCGGCGGCGCCGGCTTGATGATCAGCAAGGCCGGCAACCTCGCCCCCGGCCTGACCGATCGGGTGATGGAACTGCTCGGGCTGCCGATCCAGACGACGGAGAAGCCGGCCCGCAAGGGCGAGGCGGACAATCTGTTCCGGCCGCGCCGCGACGGCCATGTCCACAGCAACCGCGACGGCTATGTGCGCCGGCAGAGCCTCGCGCTGGAAGCCCAGATGCGGCCCTGGGCGGCGGCCGCGATCCTGGGCGGCGTAGCGGCGGCCATCTACGCGCTGGCACGGCGGCGCGGGAACGGCGAGACGCCGGAGCCCGCGCTGACCGCGCACCAGACGGACGGTTCCGATTCGAGCGCCCAGTTCGAGGCGATGATCGCCGACGAGAACATGGTCCCGGAGCGGCTGCCTTAAGGGTTCAGCACGAAATCGACATACACGGTTTCAGTTGTCGTCACGGTCCCGGGCGGCTCGGGGGCGCCGAAAATCCGTGCCTGAAGTTCCTGGTTCCATCGCTCGATGCCCGCCGGCCCCACATTAGCCAGTCGCGTCATCGGGCCCAGCTTCATCCCGGCCGCCGCAGCATAGGCCTGAGCGTCTAGGCTTGCCTTAGCCAATGCTTGAGCGCCTGCCTTGCGGCGCGCGTTATCCGCGTCATTCAAGCGGTAGACCGGATCGCTGCCGCCATTGGCAACCGATTCTATGGCCGCCCGAACCAGCGACGTTCTGGAAAGATCGGCGAGCGTAACTTCGTAAGAGCTGACAATCGTCTTCTCCTGCGGCACGCTCGTCGCATCGGGGAGACCGGTGGCCGCCAAGGCCGCGACTGCATCGCCATATTGTTCATTTCCGATGAAGCCGAACGGGCCGTTCGGAGCGACAGCCTGAAGCTTGACCGCATCGCCCCCGGCCGCACGCAATGCGCTCGCCAGTTGATCCAGCCGTGCCTTGCTGGCCTGTCGAGCTTCGGCAAGCGTCTTGCCTTTGCAGACGAGTTGGACGCGCCATGCGGCACGATCCGCCGGCAGGGTCACGCTGCCTGTGGCCAGAAGCTGGAGCAGCACCTGGCCAGGTGCCGGTAGTGCGGGCGAGATCGGGCCGCCTTGGGCGTGCGCCGCGGTCGCCGCCGCTATGGCGGCAGTGGCGGCCAGGACCGTGCGGAGCAAGGCGCTTACCATCCGCATTTCTGGCCTTTGTTCTGCTGTTTCAGCCAGGCCATCAGCGGCTGGAAATAGGCCACCATCGCATCGCCCGAGATTTCGCGGGTGCCGGTGAATTTCTCCAGCGCATCGGGCCAGGGCTTGGACGCGCCCATCTCCAGCATCGCGTTCAGGCGGCGACCGACCTCCTTGTTGTTGTAGAAGGAGCAGCGGTGCAGCGGCCCTTTCCAGCCGGCCTGCTCGCACGCGGCCTTGTAGAATTGGAACTGCAGCAGCCGGGCCAGGAAATAGCGCGTGTAGGGCGTGTTGCCGGGCACGTGATATTTGGCGCCCGGATCGAACGACGTCGCCGGATCGCGCGGCGCCGGCGGCGTCACGCCCTGGTATTGAAGCCGCAGCGCGGTCCACGCGGTGTTGTAGTCGGCGGGCTGGATCTGGCCCGAGAACACGCCCCAGCGCCATTTGTCGACCAGCAGGCCGAACGGCAGGAACGCGACCTTGTCCATCGCCTGGCGGAGCAGCAGGCCGATATCCTTGTCCGCGCTCGGCACCCTGGCGGGATCGAGCAGGCCGATGCTGACCAGATATTGCGGCGTGATCGACAGCGCGACGAAATCGCCGATCGCTTCGTGGAAACCGTCGTTCGCGCCGTTCAGATAGAGGAACGGCTGCTTGTTATAGGCCCGCTGATAGTAATTGTGGCCAAGCTCGTGATGGATGGTGGTGAAATCGTCCGAGTTCACCTTGATGCACATCTTGATGCGCAGATCGTCCTTGTTGTCGATGTCCCAGGCCGAGGCGTGGCACACGACTTCGCGGTCGGCGGGCTTCAGGAACAGCGAGCGCTGCCAGAACGTTTCGGGAAGCGGCGCGAAGCCGAGCGAGGAATAAAAGCCCTCCCCGGTCTGGACCATCTTCTTCCAGTCATAGCCCTTGGCCTTCAGCAAGTCGCCGACTTCGTAACCCAGGTCGCCGGCGCCGGGGGGCGCGACGATGTCGTAGATGTTGCCCCATTCCTGCGCCCACATGTTGCCGAGCAGGTCGGCGCGGATCGGGCCGGCCTTGGGCTGGACCGCGTCGCCATATTTCGCGTTCAGCCTGGCGCGGGTGTAGCAATGCAGCTCGTCATAGAGCGGCTTGACCTGGTTCCAGAGCTTGTCGGTCAGCGCCGCGAACTGGTCGGGCGGCATGTCATATTGGGAGCGCCACATCGCGCCGGTGTCCGGGTAGCCGAGCTCCTTCGCGCCCTGGTTCGCGATCTCGACCATCGGCGCATAATCGGCGCGCATCGGCTTGCCGACATTGTCGTGCCAGCTGATCCACATCTCCTTCAGCTCGGCGGGGTCGCGGCTGGTGCCCATCGCCGCCTCGATATCGCTGCCGCTGATCGGCTTGCCGTGCAGCATGCCCTTGCCTTTGCCGTAGGTCGAGTTCAGCCGCGTCGCGATCTCGTTGAGCTCCGTCGCTGCGCCGGGCGTCGTCGGGGCCGGCAGGACGAGGCCGCCGCGCAGGATGTCGAGCTTTCGCTTCGTGTCAAAGGAAAGCCCCGGAACCTTCTGGAAACGGGCGGCCTCCTTGGCGAACTTGACCGACATCTCGGTCCCGATCGTACCGTATTTGGCCGCCAGAGCGTCGGTATCGTCGGTGATATAGGTGTTGTTGATCCACGCGATCCGCGCGGCATCGACGGAAAACTCCGCCAGCTGCTTTTCGGCGTTGGCGACGAAGGCGTCGGCCTCCGCCGCGGTCGGGGCGGCGGGCTGCTGGGCCACCGCGCTGCCCGCGGCGAGCGCCGCCGCGACGGCGAGCGCGGAAATCATCATCCTCTTCATCGGCATCCTCTCATGTCCGGATGGCAAGCAGATGACGCCGCGACGCGCCCGAGGTCAAGCGGCGAGGAACCGCGCGAGCGCTTCGCCCAGCTCCGGCTTCACCACCGCGCTCATATGGCCGCCCGGTACCAGCGCGAGCTCTCCGTGCGGCAGCGCCTCGGCAAGGGCGGTTGCCGATCCGTTGTCGTCATCCTCCTCGCCGCACAGCACCAGCACCGGCTGCTCGATGGCACGGATGACGGGTTCGGGCGTGTCGGTGAAGGTGCTGAGGATGTTCAGCAAGGCGATCGGGTCGCTTTTGGTCGACTTGATGAAGCCCTGCACATTGCCCTCGGGCGTGCCGGGCCGGAAGCTGCCGAGGTTGGTCAGCACGTGCCGGAAATGGCCGGCGCGACGCGAGGTATGGATCAGCCCCTCCAGCCCCATGCCGGAGAAGATGACGCGGCGGGGACTGGCGTCGCGGGCGAGCATGCGCGCGACGGTGCGCGCGCCGAGCGAGTAGCCGCCGAGATCATAGTCCGTCAGGCCCAGATGCGCGATCAGGGCGAGATTGTCGTCGGTCAGGATGTCGGGCGGATACAGGGCGGGATCGTGCGGCGCCTCGCTTTGCCCATGCGCGCGCAGGTCCGGCATGATCACGCGGAAGCCCTTGGCCGCCACCTTGGCGGCATGGCCGAACCGGATCCAGTTCATGTCGGCCGAGGAGATATAGCCGTGGATCAGCACCACCGGCTGCCCCTTCCCCTGCTCGTGCCAGGCAAGGCGGACGCCGTCCGAGGCAGTGAAGAAGTGGGTCTTCGGGCTCATTCCGGCATCTTTCCCGTCGCCTGCACCCATTTGTCGACCAGCAGCTGATACTCGTCCGTGCGGATGCGCTTCAGCTGCGAGGTGTCGAGCCAGGCTTCGTGCATGCTCTCGGCGCCGAAATGATGGACCGGCGCGAACCGTCCCGGATCGTCGAAGCTGCCGAGGGTCAGGTCCATATTGTCGCTGCCCTCAAGGAACGCGAAGCCGAGCGGCGTGCCGCAGGTCGCGCAGAACGGCCGCCGCGCGATCGGCGAGCTGTCATACCAGTCCGGCTCGTCGCCCAGCCAGCGAACATCGGCGCGCTTCACGCTCTTGAACGCTGCCGCGAAGCCTCCCGTCGCGCGCTGGCACATGCGGCAGTGGCAGAGATAGGCCTCGTCATTCTCGATGCCGACTTCGTAGCGGATACGCCTGCACTGGCAGCCGCCGGTGACCGTTTCCATCGCTCGCCTCCTCTCGCCCTCGCCATGGCCGCACAAATGATCTGCATCAACGATTGAATAATAAGCATGCACTATTATGTGCGCCGCCCATGGCTGATACGCTCGGATTCCTGATCGGCGACATCTCGCGCCTGATGCGGCGTGCGTTCGACGTGCGCGCGCGCACGATCGGGGTCACGCGCCAGCAATGGCGGATGCTGACCACGCTTTCGCGCCACGAAGGCGTGAACCAAGGCCGCCTCGCCGACCTGCTGGACGTCGAGGCGATCACCCTGTGCCGGATGGTGGACCGATTGTCGGACGCCGACCTGGTCGAGCGCCGCCCCGATCCAACGGACCGCCGCGCCTGGCGCATCTATCTGACCGATCGCGCGCGCCCGATTCTGGGCGAACTGCGTTCTCTCGGCGACGGTCTGATCGAGGACGCGCTGGATGGCGTCAGCGAGTCGGATCGCGAGCGGCTGATGGCGCTGCTGGAACGAATCCGCACCAACCTGAACGACGAACGCAAAGAAAAGGCCGCCGCAAATGGCTGACGCAGATCGCCCCATCATCGCCGAGCGCGAAATCACCGCTCCGGCCGACGTCCAGGCCCCGGCCGCGGCCGAGCCGGCCGCCGAAAAGCCGAAGCGCGGCTGGCTGCGCATCGTCGCACTCCTGTCGGTTCCGCTGATCATCATCGGCGTCGGTGCCTATTTCTGGCTGACGTCCGGCCGGTTCGTGTCCACCGACAACGCCTATGTGCAGCAGGACAAGGTGTCGGTGAGCGCCGATGTCGGCGGCCGCATCGTCGAGGTCTCGGTCCGCGAGAACCAGCACGTGAACAAGGGCGACCTGCTGTTCCGGATCGACCCGGAGCCGTATCGCATCGCGGTCGAGCAGGCGCGCGCCGCGCTCGCCAGCGCGCAGGTCAACGTGCAGACGCTTCGCACCGAATATCAGGGGAAGGGCGCCGATATCGAAGGGGCGCGCATCGCGATCCAGCAGGCGCAGGAGGATTTCGATCGCCAGTCCGCGCTGATGGCGCGCGGGTTCACGACCCGGGCCAATTACCTGAACTCGCAGCACGCGCTGCAGCAGGCCAAGGTGCAGCTGCAGAACGCGCAGGCCGAGGCCGCGCTGGCCAAGGCGAAGCTGCAGACCGGCGCCGCCGTCCCCGGCGAGAACCCGCAGATCGCGGCGGCGCGCGCGCAGCTCGACCAAGCGCTCCTGAACCTGAAGCGCACCGAAGTCCGCGCGCCGGCGCCCGGCACCGTCAGCCAGGCGGACCGGCTGCAGGTCGGCAACCAGATCGTCTCCGGCCTGCCCGCGCTCAGCATCGTCGTCGGCGACCGCACCTGGGTCGAGGCCAATTTCAAGGAGACGCAGCTGAACAAGGTGCGCGTCGGCCAGCCGGCGGAGATCGAGATCGACGCCTATTCGGGGCTGAAGCTGAAGGGTCATGTCTGGAGCTTCGGCGCCGGCACCGGCTCCGAATTCTCGGTGCTGCCCGCGCAGAACGCCAATGGCAATTGGGTGAAGGTCACGCAGCGCGTCCCCGTGCGGATCGCGATCGACGAGGCGTCGCCGCGGCCGCTGATCGCGGGCCTGAGCGCCGATGTGACGGTCGATGTCCGCGGCCAGCACTAATCCCGTCGCGGCGGCGGACGTCGCCGCCACGCCGGTCGAACAACGCGGGCTGCTGACGATCGCGGTGATGCTCGCGACGATCATGCAGATCCTCGACACGACCATCGCCAACGTCGCGCTGCCGCACATGCAGACGTCGCTGGGGGCGACGGCGGACACCGTCACCTGGGTGCTGACCAGCTATATCGTCGCCTCGGCGATCGCGATCCCGGTGACCGGCTGGCTCGCCGACCGGTTCGGATCGCGCAACCTGTTCCTCGCCGCCGTCGCCGGCTTCGTCATCGCCTCGATGCTGTGCGGGATTGCCACCAGCCTGGGCGAGATGGTGATCTTCCGCGTCTTCCAGGGCATCGCCGCCGCGTTCATCAACCCGCTGTCGCAGACGGTGATGATGGACATCAACCCGCCCTCCCGCCAAGCGCGGGCGATGGCGGTGTGGGGCATGGGCATCATGGTCGGGCCGATCCTGGGCCCGGTGCTGGGCGGCTGGCTGACCGACAATTTCAACTGGCGCTGGTGCTTCTACGTCAACGTCCCGTTCGGCATCATCACCTTCGCGATGATGTGGCTGCTGCTGCCGGCCAAGCCGCTGCGGCCGAGGCGGTTCGACATCTTCGGCTTCGCGCTGCTGGCGCTCGCCGTCTCCTGCTTCCAGATCATGCTGGATCGCGGCCAGCAGCTCGACTGGTTCGACAGCTGGGAAGTGCGGATCGAGGCCGGCGTGGCGCTGGCCGCCGCCTGGATGTTCATCGTCCACATGGTGACGGGCAAGCACCCGATGTTCGACCGGGAACTGTTCGCCAACCGCAACATGATCACGGCGCTGTTCTTCATGGTGGTGATCGGGGTCATCATGTTCGCGACGATGGCGCTGCTGCCGCCGATGCTGCAGCGCATCTGGGACTATCCGGTGATCGACGCCGGCCTGCTGCTCGCCCCGCGCGGCGTCGGCGTGCTCGCGACGATGTGGGTGGCGGGCCAGCTGATGGGCAAGGTCGATCCGCGCTGGCTGGTGGGCACCGGCATGGCGATCGCGGCGCTGTCGCTTTGGGAAATGACGCAGTGGTCGCTGGGCATGGACTATCGCTGGATCGTGATTTCGGGCGCGATCCAGGGCCTCGGCATGGGCCTGGTGTTCATGCCGTTGAACCTGACCGCCTTCGCCACCCTGGATCCCAAGTACCGGACCGAAGGCGCGAGCCTGCTGAACCTGTTCCGCTCGATCGGCGCCTCGGCCGGCATCTCGGTGGTGACGACCTTCCTCGCCCGCAACGTCCAGACCAGCCATTCGGACCTGGTCGGCCACATCACCCCGTTCAGCCTGCCTTCGATCGACCCCTCGGCGTCGGAGCGGCTGGCGGGCGCCGGCGATGCCGTCATGGCGGCGATCGACGCCGAGATCAACCGGCAGGCGCTGATGATCGCCTATCTGGACGACTTCAAGATGATGGCGATCGTGACGATGCTGGCAGTGCCGCTGGTGATCTTCCTGCGCCGGCCGGGCAAGCCCGCCGACGGGCCGCAGCACATGATGATGGAATAGCTCAGCCAAAGCCGTCCGCAAGGAAGCGCTCCGCAATGGCCGCGTGGAGCGCGGCGCCGCGCGCCATCACGCTTTCGTCGAGCACCATCCGGTTGGAGTGCAGCCCGCAGCAGCTGCGCCAGTCGCTGCCGCTTTCAGACGCGCCCAGGAACGCCATCGCGCCGGGCACTTTCTCCAGCACATAGGAGAAGTCCTCCGCCCCCATCACCGGCGCGGGCATGGTAAGCCACGCCTCGGGGCCGAACACTGCCTCCACCGTCGCCCGCGCGAACGCGACCGCGCGGGCGTCGCAGACGGTCGGCGGAAAGCCGGCCTCGAACGCGACGGTCGCGCTCGCGCCATGGGCGGCGGCGATGCCCTCGGCCAAACGCTTCAGCCCGTCCTGCACCGCCTTGCGCGTGCCGGGCGACAGGGTGCGGATGGTGCCGAGCAGGAAGGCGCTTTCCGGGATCACATTGTCGGTGGAGCCCGCCTCGACCTTGCCGATCGTGACCACCGCCGGATCGGTGACCGACACGTGCCGCGTCACCCAGGTCTGGATCGCCATCACGATCTCGCAGGCGACCGGCACCGGATCGAGCGCGTCGTGCGGCATCGACGCATGGCCGCCGCGGCCATGGACCGTCACCTTAATCTTGTCGGCCGAGGCGAGCAGCGGCCCGGCGCGGCTGCTGAACACGCCGTGCGGCGCATTCGGCATCACGTGCAGCGCGAACGCCGCGTCGGGCAGCGGATCGAGCAGGCCGTCGTCGAGCATGTGCCGCGCGCCGTGCCAGCCTTCCTCGCCCGGCTGGAACATGAAGAGGACGGTCCCCGCCAACGCCTCGCGCTTCGCGCTCAGCAGCTTCGCGGCGCCGACCAGCATCGCGACATGGCTGTCATGCCCGCAGGCGTGCATCGCCCCCGCCGTGCCGGACGCGAAGGAGAGGCCGGTATCCTCGTCCATCGGCAGCGCGTCCATGTCGCCGCGCAGCAGCACCGTCCGGCCTGGCCGGGCGCCCTTCAGCACCGCGACGACCCCGGTGGTGGCGCCGCCCTCGCGATAATCGAGCGGCAGCCCGTCGAGCGCCGCCTTCACCTTCGCCGTGGTCTTGGGCAGCGACAGCCCGAGCTCCGGCTCGGCATGGATCGCGCGGCGCAGCGCGACGAGATCGGGCAGGATCGCCTCGGCATCCCTGGTCCAGTCGGCGGTGTGAATGGTCATGCGCGCTCTCCCGAAAGCGTCAGTCAAGCCCCTCCGCCCCGGCAAGGCAAGCGATACCGCGCAACGCCGGCCCCAAGCGCGGAAGGTTACGAAGGTTCGGCGTGCGGAAAAAATCCCCTCGATCAATGGTACGGGATTGATCGACCGGGGCGATCAGGACCGAAGATTGGAAGGCGGGCGAGTCGTCCATTCAAGCGGAACGTAGCAGGAACACGCGCGAGTAGGACAGACATTTCGTGGCGCGCTCGGCATTGACGAGTTGTGGCAGACTTACCGCGACAAGAGCGGCCCTCGCGCCCTCTTTGCTGTGGTCAGCTTGTATATGGTCGTCGCCGCAAGCGCTCCAGCCGTTGTCGGGTTTCTTCGCGAAGCAGCCGGGATTGCTCGCAAGCGGCGTCTGCCCGCCGGAACAATATGTCGGTCCACTCGACGCGCTCTCTGACAAGCGCCTCCGAAGTCACGTCCATTACGTGGTGCACCAGCGCCAGTACGGTGCCCGCTTTGTCGAGTACGGGCCAATTCACGGGACGCCAGTAGCGCTTTTTCCACTGACCCTCCGGATCGATCACGTCGTAACGTTGGACTTTCATGACCTGCCGCGACGCGGAGGCGCGCGCCGTGGTCAGCGATTGCTTGAGGTTGGCGACGCCATCTGCGCCGGGAACCGCAGGATTGTCCGGAAAAGCCTGGAACATATCGCGCCCGGCCAGGCTGTCGCGCTGCCGCATTGTGGCCGCGAGATACGCATCATTTGCGTCAATGATCTCGAACTCGGGCGTCATCAGGAGGAACGGTGTCGGTGCCCGGGAATAGACCTCCCGATAAACCAGCTGCGCCATCCGGCGCTTCCCGTTCGGCGTCCGGAAGTGGCGTTGCGCGCGCGCAGTGGTCATGTTCCCAATACCCGGTGCTGCTACGACCAGCCTGCCCGCGCCGCATTTCCTCGTCAAACGGGAAGTTTGGAAATCCCACCTTCTGGACGTTCGTGCGCTTGCGCGGACCGGGTGGGGGTATGGCGCCCTCCACAAAGTGCTGTTCCCCTCCCCCCGCTCGCGCTGAAGCGCGAGTCGCCCTCTCCCCATGGGAGAGGGGCCGAGGGGTCGCCGGCAGGATTTCGTGGGCCGCAGAAGCTGCGGAGAAAATGGCGCGCCCGGAACGATTCGAACGTCCGACCCTCAGATTCGTAGTCTGATGCTCTATCCAGCTGAGCTACGGGCGCGCGGGAAGCGGCGACATAGGCGGGTCGTTCGGTGGATGCAACCCCATTGCGGGCCTCAATCGAACGACCTAGGCGGAGCGGCGATGACGCGCCTGTTTCTCCTGGTTCCGCTGATGCTCGCCGGCTGCGCGAGCGCGGGTGTCGGCCCCTCGCTGGCCAAGCGGCCGATCGAGGATCGCGACCTGAGCGAGCCCGTGCGCCAGGTGGCGCCCCCCGCCCCCGCCGACGCCTCGCTGAAGGCGCAGATCGACGGCTTGGTCGCACGGGCGCGGGCCGGCCAGAGTGGCTTTGCCGCGCTGCTCCCCAAGGCCGAGAGCGCGGCATCGGGCGCGGGCGCCGATGGCAGCGAAAGCTGGGTGGTGGCGCAGGAGCTGCTGAGCGCGCTGGAAAGCGAGCGCGCGCCGTCGACGACGGCACTGGCCGAGCTGGACGCGCTGATCGCGGAGCGCGTGAAGACCGGCAGCGAGGCCGGCCTGACGGAGCTGCAGGCCGCCGATGCCGAAGTCGGCGCGATCGTCGAGGCGCAGCAGCGCGACCTCGACCGGATCAGGGCGCGGATCGTCCGCTGATCGCCGCCCGGTGGGCGCGGCCGTTTTCGACATAATGCGCGACGCCGATCGCGTTGCCGGCGACTTCAGCGTCGGTCAGCTCCCGCATCAGCTTGGCAGGGCGACCGCCCCAGAGCTCACGCGCACCGATGCGGCGCCCCGGCGTCAGCATCGCGCCGGCGGCGAGCATGCCGTGGCTGTCGATCGCGCAGCCGTCCATCACGATCGCGCCCAAGCCGACGAAGCTGCGATCGGCAAGCGTGCAGCCATGCACCATCGCCATGTGCCCGATCAGCACGTCCTCGCCAATGATCAGCGGGTGCCCGTCCGGCGCGCCGGGCCGCGGCGAATCGACATGGCAGACGCTGCCGTCCTGGATGTTGGTGCGGGCGCCGATGCGGATGAAGTTCACGTCCGCGCGCAGCACGCAATTGTACCAGATGCTGACGTCCGGCCCGATCTCGATATCGCCGATCAGCCGGCAGCCGGGGGCGATGAAGGCCGTGTCGTGGATGCGCGGCCGCTTACCGTGGATTTCGATCAGGCTTACCCCGTCCATTCGTCGCTCCCGATGCGGTAGGTCACGTGCCGGCCATAGCCGGGCATGTCGAAATCGAGCTGCGGCCGCGCGGCCATGCCGAGGCGCCGCATCAGACCCCAGCTCGGCGCGTTCTCCGTCATGGTGATCGCATAGACCTGGCGCATGCCGAACCGCGAGAAGGCCAGATCGAGCGCGGCGCGGGCGGCTTCCTTCGCATAGCCCTGCCCCCATGTGTCCTCGCGGAGCCGCCAGCCGATCTCCGGCTCCGCCTGCATCCGCTGCGGCGCGCCGGGGGCGTTAAGCGGCTTGAGGCCGCAAAAGCCGAGGAAGCCGCGGTCCGCCCGCCGCTCAACCGCCCAGAAGCAATAGCCATGCTCGGCCTCGCAGGCGCGGATGCGCGCGACGGCGGCCTCGATCTGATCGCGCGTCTGGAGGCCGCCCAGGTAGCGCATGACCGCGGGCGTGTTGCAGGCCTGCTCGAACGCGTCGACGTCCTCCTCGCGCCAGCTACGCAGGACCAGCCGCTCGGTGACCTGGGCGAAGCTCATCGCAGCACCTTCACCAGCGGCAGGATCGTCGCATAGTCGTCGCTCCAGCCGGAAAAGCCGGGGTCCTCGCGGAGCGGCGTCCAGGCGCCGCCGGCGGGCGGATCGGCGATCGCCGCGCTCAGCACAGCCGCATCGCGCGTCATCAGGATCCAGCTGGAGCTGGAGATGGTCCGATAGGCCTCGCTGTCGGGCGCGATCGTGTCGTCATAGCGGGCGGCATACCAGCCGCCGTCGCGGGCCGCCGCCGCGACCACCGGCTCAAGGTCTAGAAAGCGGTTGGAGATGTGGACGAGCAGCATGCCGCGCCGATCGAGCACCCGGGCGTAGATCGCGAACGCCTCGCGCGTCAGCAGGTGCATCGGGATCGCGTCCGACGTGAAAGCGTCGAGCACCAGCATGTCGAGGCTGTCGGTCGCGGCGGCGTCCAGCGACAGCCGCGCGTCGCCCAGCACGATCGCGGCGGCGGGGTCGCAGCGGGCGAGGAAGGTGAACTTCCCCGTTTGCCGCGCGATATGCACGACCGTCGGGTCGATCTCGTAGAAGCGCCAGTCCTGCCCCGGCCGCGCATAGCAGGCCAGCGTGCCGGTGCCGAGCCCGACCGCGCCGACTCGCGCGTTCGGACCGGAGATCGCAGGCAGGTGCAGCATCGCCTGGCCTACCCCCGAACTCGGGCTGTAATAGCTGGTCGGGTCCCGCTCATGGCCCGGCGTCAGCAGCTGGAGGCCGTGGGACGTGGTGCCGTGCGCGAGCGTTCGGATGTCGTCATAATCGCGGATCGTATAGACGCCGAAATAGCTGCGGAAGCGCGCGTCCGGCGTCAGCGACAGGCGGATCGCGTCATAGCCGCCCAGCACCAGCATCATGCCGGCAATGCCGATCAGGAACGGCCCGCGCTTGCCGAGGCAGACGAAGGTCAGCAGCCCGATCGCGCCGGCGCCGAACCAGCCGGCGCGGCCCCACAGCCATGGCCAGGGCTGCTCGATCGAGATGGCGGCGATGGCGATGGTCAGCACCGCCATCAGGGTGGTCAGCAGGCGGGCGCGCACGGGGCTTTCCCACAGGCGTTCGGTCCAGACGAACAGATAGTGCTGCGGCACCAAAGCGGCGGCGGCCAGGATCAGCAGCGGATGCTCATAGGTCCAATCGAACGCCAGCGGCGCGACCAGGCCCGAGAACAGCCCGCCCAGCGCGCCGCCGACCGCCATGCAGAGATAGAAGCCGGTCAGGTAGATCGGCGCCGGCCGCGTCCGGTACATCTGCCCATGCAGCGTGACCGCGACCACGAACAGCAGGATCAGCTCGACCGCGGCGGTCAGGAGCGGCTGGCGCGGCGCGTTCTCGATCGCGAGACCGCCGATCGCGAGCAGCACCAGCGGCGAGATGCGGCACAGCGCGACAACCGCCCCGCGCGCCTCGGCGAAGGCCAGCGTGAAGCTCAGCAGGTAGAGGCCGAGCGGGATCACCCACATCATCGGCATCGCGACGATGTCGGTGGTGAGATAGGTCGTCGTCGACAGCATCAGCCCGGAAGGGACGGCCGCGAGCAGAATCCACCAGAGCCGGCGCCCGAGCGCTGGCGGCGCTTCCGCAGTGTAGCCGGCGTCCGACGTGTCGAGCCCGGCCCGCGGCAGCACTGCCGCGCAGGCGAGCGTCAGCACGACCAGCAGGACATAGCCGCCCGTCCAGAGCTCGCTCTGGTCCCCAAGCGGCAGGCGCGGCTCCACCAGCAGCGGGTAGCTGAGCAGGCCGGTGAAGCTGCCCAGGTTGGATGCGGCATAGAGCGGATAGGGGTCGCGGCCTCCGGTCGCCGCCGCATACCAGCGCTGGATCAGCGGCGCCTGCGCGGCGACCGCGAAGAAGAGCGGCCCGATCGACAACAGCAGCAGCCACGGCACCCAGAAGGCGGGCGATGCGGTCGCCGAGGGCACACGCCCGATCAGCCCGATCGGCAGCAGCAGCGCCGCCGCCGCCAGCAGGAGCAGGTGGACGACCGACTGCGTGCGCACGTTCAGCCGCGCCAGCGCATGGGCATAGGCATAGCCGCCGAGCAGCAGCGCCTGATAGACCAGCATCGCGCTGTTCCAGACCGCCGGCGCGCCGCCGAGCCGGGGCAGCACCATCCGCGCGATCATCGGCTGGACCAGGAACGCCAGGAACGAGCCGACGAAGATCGTGCCGACGAACAGCGGGCCGAGGTCGCGGCGCTTCTCGCCGCTCCCGGCCGCCTCGATCGCGCCGATCGCGGTCGCCACGCCCTACTCCGCTTCCAGCGCCTGCGCGGCGTGCCGGAGCGCGTCGATCGCCTCGTCGACATGCGCCAGATGCGTGCGGAAGGAGCCGATCGCGGCGCGCAGATGGACGCGGCCATATATGCGCGTCGAGCTCAAGAACACGCGGCCTTCGTCCTGCAGCCGCTTGGTGAGGCGCTCGTTGAAGGTGTCGACGTCGCCGCCTGCGGGGCGGTAGCGGAAGGCGAACACGGACAGGTCGGGCGGCGCGGCGGTCTCCCAGCCCGGCAGCTCCGTCAGCCGCGCGTGCATGTAGCGGGCAAGGCCGATCTTCTCCGACTGGGCCGCCCGGAAAGCGTCGAGGCCGGCGAGCTGGATCGGCAGCCAGAGTCTCAGCGCACGGAAATGCCGGGTCAGCTCCGGCGACAGATCGGCGGGCGAGACGTCCTCGTGGGACCCGAACGGCGTCAGATAGTCGGCGGTCGCGCTGAACGACGCGCGCAGG
Organism: Sphingomonas horti; assembly: GCF_009753715.1. GTDB lineage: Bacteria > Pseudomonadota > Alphaproteobacteria > Sphingomonadales > Sphingomonadaceae > Sphingomonas_B > Sphingomonas_B horti. The sequence goes on from NZ_WQMS01000013.1 coordinate 147,968, forward strand.
GTGCGACCGTCGCGCGCGAGCACGGCGCCGGTGCCGTAGGGCAGGAACAACGTCTTGTGCGGATCGACCGCGAGCGTGTCGGCGCGCTCGATCCCGCCCAGCACCGCGCGCCCTTCCGCGCACAGCATGAACAGGCCGCCATAGGCGCCGTCGACATGGAACCAGGCGCCGTGGCGCGCGCAGAGCTCGGCAATGCCTTCCAACGGGTCGACCGAGCCGGTGTCGACCGTTCCCGCCGAGGCGACGACGAGCCAGGGCCGAACGCCGTCGCGCCGGTCCTGCTCCAGCGCGGCTTCCAATGAATCGAGCGCGATCCGGTGATTGGCGTCGAGAGCAAGCATCCGGCGCGGGGCATGGCCGCGGCCGGCGATCTTCAGCGCCTTGTCGACGCAGTGATGGGCGGTCGGCGCGACATAGACGGCGCCGCCGCCGTCCGGGTCGAGCGCGTCGCGGGCGGCGACGATCGCCGACAGGTTCGCGATGCTGCCGCCCGAGGTCAGCGCACCGGCCGCGTCGGCCGGGTAGCCGACCACGTCCGCCAGCCAGCGCACGCACGCATTCTCCAGCCGCACCGCGCCCGGTGCGGCGGAGGCGAAGCCGGCATATTTGTTGGACACGTCGGCGAGGAAGTCGCCGAGCGCCGAATGGAACAGGCCGCCGCCGGGGATATAGCCCATGAAGCGGCCGGACGCGGTGGCGATTCCGCGCTGCTCGACCTGCTCCGAGACGAAAGCGAGCGCATCGTCGATGCCGGCCGGCCGATCGGGAAAGCCAGGCGCGGCCATGGCGCCGGTGCGATAGGTCGGCGCCTCGGGCAGCGCCTGGAGATAGCGCTCCGCCTGCGCCTGCACGGCCGCCATCAACGCCGCGCGCTCGCCAGCGTCCGGCTCCAGCGGACGCGCGGCGGCGGCCAATGCCCGCAGTCGCTCGCGCTCGCTCAACGGGCCATCAGCCTCGCCGCGAGCGGCGCATGGTAGGTGAGCACGCCCGAGCAGCCGGCGCGCTTCAGCGACATCAGGCTTTCCAGCACCAGCGCGTCGCGGTCCCCTGCCCCGGCCGCGGCCGCTGCCTCGATCATCGCATATTCGCCGGAGACGGCGTAGGCGAAGACGGGCACCTCGAACCGCTCCTTCACGCGGCGGATGATGTCGAGATAAGGCAGGCCCGGCTTCACCATCACCGTGTCCGCGCCTTCGGCCAGGTCGAGCGCGACCTCGCGCAGCGCTTCCTCTGCATTGGCGGGGTTCATCTGGTAGGTCTTCTTGTCACCCTGCAGCCGCCCGCGCGAGCCGACCGCATCGCGGAACGGGCCGTAGAAGGCGGACGCGTATTTGGCGGCATAGGCCATGATCTGGACGTTGACGAAACCTTCGCCTTCCAGTGCCTCCCGGATCGCGGCGACGCGGCCGTCCATCATGTCTGACGGGGCGATGATGTCGGCGCCCGCGCGAGCCTGGTTCAGCGCCTGACTGACCAGCACGTCCTTGGTCGCGTCGTTCAGCACATAGCCGGCGGCGTCGATCAGCCCGTCATGGCCGTGCGCGGTGTAGGGATCGAGCGCGACGTCGGTGAGGATGCCGACTTCCGGCACTGCGTCCCTGATCGCCCGAGTCGCGCGGCACATCAGATTGTCCGGGTTGAGCGCTTCCCCGCCATCGTCGGTGCGCAGAGGCTCGGGCGTGTTCGGGAACAGCGCGAGGCACGGGATGCCGAGGTCGCGAGCGACGCGCGCGCGCTCGACGATCCGGTCGACCGACCAGCGCGAGACGCCGGGCATGGTCGAGATCGGCTGCTCGACCCCCTCGCCTTCGACGACGAACAAAGGCCAGATCAGGTCGGCGGGCGTGAGGACGGTTTCGGCGTGCAGCGCGCGGCTCCAGGCCGAGGCGCGGGTGCGGCGCAGGCGGAGCGCGGGATAAGAGGCGTTGTGCATGCGCCCGACTAGCCCGAAGCGGCGTTCCGATGCCAGTGAAACAGCTTCCCAAGCGCGCCGCCCTTGTCGTCAACGCCCAGTCCCGCAAGGGGCGCGACCTGTTCGCCCAGGCCTGCGCGCTGCTGAAGGCGCGCGGCATCGAGCTGCTCGAGGCGCATGCGGTGCGCGATCCGAAGCAGCTGCGGCCGACGATCCGGCGCGTGCTGGCGGCCGACCCGCCGATGGTGATCGTCGGCGGCGGCGACGGAACGCTGTCCTCAACGGTGGACGACTTCGTGGCCCATGACACGGTGTTCGCGCTGCTGCCGCTCGGCACCGCCAACAGCTTCGCGCGGACGCTCGGCATCCCGCTGGAGCTGGAAGGCGCGATCGACGTGATCGCTTGCGGGCAGCGGCGGCGGATCGACCTGGGGATGATCGACGCCGACTATTTCGCCAACGCGGCGGCGATCGGCATGTCGCCGCTGATCGCGGAGACGATCCCGCACAATCTGAAGCGGTATCTGGGGCGAGTCGGCTATCTCGGCTGGGCGGCGATCCAGTTCCTGCGCTTCCGTCCCTTCAAACTGACGGTCGGCAACGAGACGATCGACGCGGTCGAGGTGCGGATCGCCAATGGCCGCTTCCATGGCGGCACCGAGCTGGTCGACGACGCCCGGCTCGACAGCGGCGAGATCGTCGTCCAGGCGGTGCTGGGCGACAGCCGGCACCGGCTGGTGTGGAGCTGGGCGGCAAGCATCTTCCGCCTTCGCGCCCGCAAGCGCACCGTCCGCGAGTTCCACGGCGTCGAGCTTCGCATCGCGACCGACCCGCCGCTTCCCATCTCGATCGACGGCGAAGTGCTGGCCCACACGCCCTGCACGGCACGCGTTGCCGCAGGCATCATCGAAGTCGCGGCGCCCCGGTCCTAAGCCACCGGGTTCATCTTGCCGGTGGCGTCGGCATCGGCGAGCGTGCGCTCCTCCGCCTCGAGCACCGTCGGTGGGCCGACCAGGCGCTGCCTGCGCCAGCCGCCGTGGAGATAATAGCCGATCGTCATCAGCATCGAGGCGGCCGAACCGAGCGGGAAGCTCCACCAGATCGCGTCCCCGCCCCAGCTCGGCTCCAGCGAATAGGCGAAGCCGAAGCGGACCGGGAACATCGCGATGGCGAGGATCACCAGCGGCCCGATCACCGCGCCGTTCGCGCGCACCGTCGCCGACAGCACGATCGAGATGCCGAACAGCAGGAAGCTCCAGCCCGCGAGCAGGTTGATGCGGACGGCGATGCCGATCGCGTCCGCGTCGGTGCCGAGGAACAGCCACAGCACGTGCCGGTCCAGCAGGGTCAGCACCGCCAGCAGCGCGCCGGTCATCAGCATGTTCATCCACACGCCCGCGCGGGTGACCCGCGCGACGCGGTCCCAGCGGTCGGCGCCGATATTCTGGGCGACCATCGCGCTGACCGCCGCGCCGATCGCCATCGCCGGCATCTGGATATAGGTCCAGAGCTGGTTGGCGGCGCCATAGGCCGCGGTGGTTTCCGTCCCCTGCTGGTTGACCAGGCCGATCATCGCCAGCGCCGAGGTGGAGACGACGATCATCTGCAGCCCCATCGGTACGCCGAGGCCGACGATCCGCTTGAGCAGCCCGCGGTCGCAGACGAGATAGCGCCATTCATGGCCGCGCAGCCGGATCGGCAGGTCCTTTACGTAGATATAGGCGATCATGCCGGCCAGTCCGGCGAGGCCGGCAATCACGGTCGCGACCGCCGATCCGGCGATGCCGAGCGCCGGCGCCGGGCCGAGCCCGAGGATGAAGACCGGGTTCAGCGCCACGTCCAGCACCGCGCTGAGCCCCATGAAATAGAGCGGCGTCATCGAATCGCCCATGCCGCGCAGGCCCATCATCAGCAGCACGGTCAGGTAGCTCGCCGGCATGAACAGGAAGATCACGCGCAGATAGGCGAGCGCGAGCGGGAAGACCTCGGCCGGCGTGCTCAGCAGCCGCAGCAGCGCCGGCGCGAAGACCCAGCCGGCGGCGACCGTCACCATGGACAGCGCGATGAACAGGCCGAGCGCGGTGCCGAGGACGCGCCGCGCGGTGTCGATGTCGCGGCGGCCCATATTCTGGCCGACCAGGATCGTCGCCGCCATGCCGAATCCGAACACCGCCGCGAACAGCAGGAACATGACCAGGCTGGCGTTGGTCGTCGCCGCCAATGCCTTTTCGCCGAGGATCTGGCCGATCCAGATCGCGTTGATCGACCCGTTCAGCGACTGGAGCACCGACGAGCCGAGCGTGGGCAGCGCGAACAGCAGCAAGGTCGAGCCGATCGGCCCCTGCGTCAGGTCGCGGCGATTCGCGGGATTCTCACGCGCCATGGGGCCTCACAACGCGGCAAAGGTCCCAAAGGTCACGGTACGTCATCAGCGGAACGCGTGAACTTTGCGGCGCGGATGCGATGCGATTTCCAGGTGCCGACGCCGCTGCCATGCGCGGGGTGTGGCACAGGATCGGGGATGTAGGACAGGGGTAGTTTTTGTCGTGCCCACGCTCGGCCCGGGACCCACCTGCCTTCCCCCCGGAAAAGAAGGTAGGCCCCGGCTCAAGGCCGGGGTGACGATTATCCGAGACGCTTCAGGGCGGCACCGAGGCGTTCCGCTTCGGCGGCCTTGTCGGCGTGGTCCGCGCGGGCCTTTTCGACCGCTTCGGGCTTGGCGCGTTCGACGAAGCTGGGGTTCGCCAGGCGGCCGGCCAACGAGTCGCGTTCTTTCTCGGCGGCGGCGATCGCCTTGGACAGGCGAGCGCGTTCGGCTTCGAGGTCGATGACGTCGCCGAGCTGGAGCAGGTAGGTCGCCTCGTCGACGATGATCTGCGCCTCGCCGCCGGGCGCTTCGCTGCGCTCGATCCGGGCGAGGCGCGCGAGGGCGGCGGCATGGGCGGACAGGCGCCGCTCGGTCTCGGCGCCGGCGTCGCTGACCGCGAACGGCACGCGGGCGCCGGGCGGCACGTTCAGCTCGGTCCGCGCGGTGCGGACGTCGGAGACCAGCCGGATCAGCCAGTCTATCTCCCTGCCCGCCTCCGGATCGATCGCGCGGGCGTCGGCGATCGGCCATTTGGCGACGATCAGGTCGTACGGGCGGTCGCCGAGCGCGTGCCAGAGCTCTTCGGTGATGAAGGGCATGAACGGGTGGAGCATGACCAGGATCTGGTCGAGCGCCCAGCCGGCGACGGCTTTCGTCTCCTCGTCCACCGCGCTTTTGATAAGCTCCAGATACCAGTCGCAGAACTGGCTCCAGACGAAATGGTAGATCGTGTTCGCGGCCTCGTCGTAGCGCAGGTCGGCGAGCGCGAGGTCGAGGCGCTGGACGGTCTTGATCGTCTCGCCGACGATCCAGCGGTTGACCGGAAGCCTCGCGGCGGGCGGCTCCAGCGAGGTCGAGGCGCCGATGCCGTTGGACTGGCAGAAGCGCGTGGCGTTCCACAGCTTGGTCGCGAAATTGCGATAGCCTTCGACCCGGCGCTCATCGAGCTTGATGTCGCGGCCCTGGCTTTCCATCGCCGCCAGCGTGAAGCGCAGCGCGTCCGCGCCGTATCTGTCGATCAGGCCAAGCGGATCGACCGTGTTGCCTTTCGACTTGGACATTTTCGAGCCGTCCGGGGCGCGGACAAGACCGTGGAGATACAGCGTCTTGAACGGCACTTCTTTCATGAAGTGCAAGCCCTGCATGATCATCCGCGCATCCCAGAAGAACAGGATGTCGAAGCCGGAGATGAGGACGTCGTTGGGGTAGTGGCGGGAGAGGAGACTCCTCCCCGAGCTTGTCTCGGGGAGGGGGACCGCCGAAGGCGGTGGAGGGGCGGCGTCGGTGCAACCGACGCCGTTGGCGTCGGCCCCTCCACCATGCTGCGCATGGTCCCCCTCCCCCAGCAAGCTGGGGGAGGAACTATCGTCCGGCCATCCCAGGGTGCCGAACGGCCAGAGCGCGGAGCTGAACCAGGTGTCGAGCACGTCCTCGTCGCGGCGAAGCTTGACGTTGCCGGCCTCGCGCTGGGCCTCCTCCTCCGTCTCCGCGACGAAGACTCGGCCGTCGTCGGCGAACCAGGCCGGGATGCGGTGGCCCCACCAGAGCTGGCGCGAGACGCACCAGGGCTGGATGTTTTCCATCCAGTTGAAATAGGTCTTTGTCCACGTCTCCGGCACGACCTTGATGGTGCCCGAGCGGACCGCCTCGATCGCGGGGCCGGCGAGCGTCTTCGCGTCGACATACCATTGGTCGGTCAGCCAGGGTTCGATCACCGCGCCGGAGCGGTCGCCGAATGGGGTCTGGATCGCGCGGTCCTCGACGCGTTCGAGCAGGCCGGCTTCGTCGATCATCTGCACGACGCGCTTGCGGGCTTCGAAGCGGTCGAGGCCGATCAGCTCGGCGGGCACGCGGCCGTCCTGGGTCTGGACGATCCGCGCCTCGGCATCGAGCATGTTCAGCATGTCCGATGGCTTGATGCCGGCGCGAACACCGACCTCGAAGTCGTTGAAATCATGGCCGGGCGTGATCTTGACCGCGCCGGAACCAAGCTCCGGATCGGCATGCTCGTCGGCGACGATCGGGATTTGCCGGCCGGTGATCGGATGGGCGATCATCGCGCCGATCAGGTGGGTGTAGCGCTCGTCCTCCGGGTGCACGGCGACCGCCATGTCGGCGAGCATCGTCTCGGGCCGCGTGGTCGCGACCGAAATGTGGCCCGAACCATCGGCCAGCGGATAGCGGAAGTGCCAGAAGCTGCCCTGCACTTCCTTCGTTTCGACCTCCAGATCGGAGATCGCCGTCTGGAATTTCGGGTCCCAATTGACCAGCCGCTTGTCGCGGTAGAGCAGGCCTTCGCGGTAGAGCTGGACGAAGACCTTGACGACGGCGCGGCTGAAGCCTTCGTCCATCGTGAAGCGCTCGTTCGCCCAGTCGCACGACGCGCCCAGGCGGCGGAGCTGGCGGGTGATCTGGCCGCCGGACTGCGCTTTCCACTCCCAGACCTTCGCGACGAAATCCTCGCGCGAATAATTGGTCCGCTTGTCCTGGCTGAGCGCCATTTCGCGCTCGACCACCATCTGCGTGGCGATGCCGGCATGGTCGGTGCCGACGACCCAGAGGGCGTCTTTCCCCTGCAGCCGCGCGTGGCGGATCAGGATGTCCTGCAGCGTATTGTCAAGCGCGTGGCCGATATGGAGCGAGCCGGTGACGTTGGGCGGCGGGATGACGATCGTGAACGGCTCGGCGTCGCCGCGCTCCGGGCGGAACAGGTTGTTCGCTTCCCAATGGGGATACCAGCGGGATTCGATGGCGCCGGGGTCGAAGGTCTTGGGCAACTCGCTCATGCGCGGCGCCTTAGACGAGCGGGGCGTGCGAGGGGAAGAGGTCTCCCCTCCCGCAAGCGGGAGGGGCCGGGGGAAGGCCTGGACCTCGGCGAGCGAATGGAGGCGATTTCCCTCCCCTAACCCCTCCCGCAAGCGGGATGGGATTAGCCCCGCCCGCTGATCCGGGCGACTTCGCGGTCGACAGTGGCCTGGACGATGCCGGGCAGGTTCGCGTCGAGCCAGTCCTTCAGCATCGGGCGCAGCATGTCGCGGACCAGACCTTCGAGCGTGTTGTCGGCGGCGGGGTCCTCGGGCTTGACGACCATGCGCGAAAGCGCGGCGAGCGCGTGGCGGGTCGCGGCCTCGGTGGTCGCGGAGAGCAAGGCGCCGGCCTCATCCTCGGCAGACGGCGCCGGCGGACGCGGCGGCGGCGCGAACGGAGCCGGCGAGAGCGCGGGCGCTTCCTCGGCGGCAAGCGGCTCGGCCGCGGGCGCGTCCATCGTCTCGGGCTCGCCGATCGGCTGGTTCAACTCCAGCACGTCGGGCTCATCCTCCGGCTCGGGCACAGGCGTGCCGCGACGCGGCACCAGCGTCTCGCTGTCTTCGGCAATGATGCGCTTGATGGAGGAGAGTATCTCCTCCATCGACGGCTCGTTCGTCTGGCTCATGCCCTGTTCCGGCTATTTCGGCCCGACGATTGTTTCCGGCCTCTGCGAGGGCGTGTCAACGGTGCGCGTGGCGATCGTCTTCGGATCGGGGTCGCTGCTCCAGTCCCAGATCTTGTGGCGGACGCGGCGGTAATTGGCGGTCGGATCGTAGAGCGTCACGCCTTCGAGATCGAGGTCGCGCGCTTCCGCCTGCCCCATCGCGGCGAGCAAGGTGAAGGCCGCGACATAGGCGTTGCGCCGTGCCGAGACGAGCTGGACCTGCGCATTCACCAGCTCCTGCTCAGCATTCAGCACTTCGATGATGGTGCGGTTGCCGACGCTGTTTTCGGCGCGCACGCCTTCCAGCGACAGGGTGTTGGCCGAGACCGCGGTTTCGGCCGAGCGGATCACTTCCTGTGAGGACTTCCACGCCGCGAAAGCCGCGCGGACCTGCTGGATCACGCCGCGCTCTGCCGCGATCACCTGCTCCAGCGACTGCGACTCGCGCGCCTGGGCCTGGCGGGTCTGGGCGGCGGGGCGGCCACCCTGGAACAACGGGATCTTGGCCTGGAGGCCGGCGACCGCCTGGCTGGTCTTCTGAGTGATGCCGAGGCCGGGCACGCCCGAGCCGAGCGTGCCGAGATAGTTGGAATACTGCCCCTGGGTGAAGGCGGAGAGCTTCGGCCGGGTCCCCGCCTCCGCGACGCGGACGTCATACTTCGCGGCTTCGCGGCTGCGCTCGGCAGCGGCGAGGTCCGGGTTCTCGCGCAGCGCGACCGCGATCGCTTCCTCCGGCGTCGCCGGCAGGTTCGGCAGCGGCGGCGGCGGCTGGAGATTGTCCGGCGTGTCGCCGACCAGCGCGATGTAGCGCTCCCGACTGGAAATATAATTCGACTCGGCGGTGCGCAGGTCGCCCTGGGCAAGCGACAGGCGCGCCTCCGACTGGGCGACGTCGGTGCGGGTCAGATCGCCGACCTCGAAGCGGTCGCGGGTCGCCTGCAGGTTGACCTCGAGCTGGCGGACATTGGCGCGGTTGAGCTCGACGATCGCGGAATCGCGGATGACGTCGTTATAAGCCGCCACCACCTGGCTGAAGATGCTCGATTCGGTGCCGCGCAGCGACTCCTCGCCGGCCTCGACGCGCCGGTCGGCGGCGCGGACCGCATTCTTGACCGCCCCGCCCTGATAGATCGGCACGGTGAGGCCGATCGTCGCGTCGATGCTGCGCGCGGGAAAGGTGAAGGAGTTGGCGGGCGCCAGGTAATTCTCATTGTAGCCGGCGGTGACCTCCGAGCTGGGCAGGCCCGCGGCGCGCTGGATCGGCACGTTCTCGTCGTTCGCGCGCTGCTGGGCACGCGCGCCGGTCAGCGTCGGGTTGCTGTTATAGGCCTTGGCGAGCGCCTCCTGCAGGGTATCGGCCGCGGCGGGCGCAGCGAGGGCGAAGGCCGCCGTGGTCGCGATCAGGGTCGTCGGGAAGCGCATTCGGGGGTTTCTCTCGTTAGAACACGAAGGTCTTGGGACGGGCGAAGCCGGGCAGCGCCGCGGCTTCGCAGTCGGCGAACAGGTCGAGGCCGAAACCGATGCCGGCCTTGCGCCCGACCGCCAGGCGCGACGTTTCGCGGTCGAGGATCGCGCAGGCGAGCCGGCCGGTCTCGGCGAGCTGATCGACCAGCGCCTGGGGCACCTCCTCGACCAGGCCGTCGATCACGATAAGGTCGTAGGGCGCGGCGGCAGCCCAGCCCTGCGTCAGCGGCCCTTCGACCAGCTCGATGCGGGTGCCGCCGAGATTCTCGCGGGCAAAGGTGAGCAGCGCCGGATCCTCCTCCAGCGCGACGACATGGGCGGCCAGCTTCTCCAGCAGCGCCGCCGTGTAGCCGCTGCCGGCGCCGACCAGCAGCACCTTGTCCTCCGCGCGCACGGCGGCGGCGGTGAGCAGCAGGCCCGTCGCTTCGGGAATGTTCAGCGCGCGGCCGGAGCCGAGCGCGACCGGCCGGTCCATATAGGCGAAGGCGCGGCGCTCGACCGGCACGAACCGCTCCCGCGGGACCTCGGCCATCGCCGCGATCACGCGGGGATCGTTGACGCCGGTCGTCCGCAGCTGGCTCTCCACCATCGCGCGGCGCATCGCTTCGAAATTCTGCTCGGTCATCGGGCTGCCTATTCGCACAACTGTTTTAGGGACGCAATACACTTGCGTTCCTGTCGCGTCTTATCGGCAAGGACGGGCGAGGCCAAGCGGGGCATGCCGCCTTATCAGCAAAGCCCGTGCCAGCGCTCGCACTCCAGAGAAACGGCGTGGCGGACCCGTGCCCTCATGTCCGGAAACGGACACGGCCTGTTCGGACGCGGACAGAGCGGTTTCGTTTCGCGTGGCAGCGCCCGCGTTTGTCTGCTAAACATAGGCTAAAGAAGGTCGTAGTGTTTCCGGGGTCCAAGCGGGGGAGTTTAGCCATGAGCCTGAACGGGATGAATCGCTTCGCCGCCCTCGGCCAGGAGGAGCGGCACCATCTCGAGGCCGCGCTGACCAGCCGCGCCGTCCCCGCCCGCACCGCGCTGGTCGGCGAAGGCGACCCGGCGGGCACGCTTTTCCTGCTCGCCGAAGGCTGGGCCTTCCGCCACCAGACCTCGCGCAACGGCAGCCGCCAGATCGTCGGTCTCGCGCTGCCCGGCGACTTCTGCAACCTCGACGTGCTCGCGTTCGGGCGAATCGACTATGGCGTGCGGATGCTGACGCCGGGCACGCTGCTGACGATCGAGCGCGACAAGGCGCTGGCGCTGGGCGTCTATTTTCCGGCGATCTCCGCCCTGTTCTCGCAATCCGCCTTCGCCGAGAACGCGATCCTGAGCCGCTGGACCTTCTGCCTGGGCCGGCTTTCGGCGCAGGAGCGGCTGGCGCATCTGCTGTGCGAGCTCGCGATCCGCCGCGGCTTCGAGCAGGACCGCCGCCACGTCAGGATCGAGCTGCCGCTGACCCAGGAGCAGCTGGCGGACGTGCTGGGGCTGACCGGCGTGCACGTGAACCGCGTGCTGCAGACCCTGCGCGCGCGGGGGCTTGTCGCCAAGCGCGGGCGGATGGTGGAGATTTTCGACTTCCCGGCCCTGCGCGCGATGGCGGGCTTCGATCCCGCCTATCTGCACCGCGACCCGGCGCGGCCGGAATCGGTCGCCGCCTAGGCGTCCCGCCCGCCCGCCATGCGGCGATAGCGGCCGGGTGCTTTCCCTTGCGGGTTGCGGCGCTGCAGGCTCTGCTCTCGCGGCGACGGCGCGTTCTCGATCGTACGCTTGACGCCGTTCTGGGCGAGCGGGAAGACCGCGCCCAACAGCAGCCCCCAGAGCAGGTGCGCGGCGAGCAGCCAGGCCGCGTGCTCGCCGACCGCGACCGGCCGGCCGATCCACCACTGGAACACGGTGATCGGCCCGAGCGACCAGGTCAGGAAGCCCCAGCCGAGCCCGAACAGCCAGCCGCCGCGCCGGTCGTTGGCGGCGCGAAGGAAGATCGAGCCGTAGATGCCGCCCGATATCGCCAGGCCGGCGATGCTGAGCAGGACCAGCAGCCATTCCGGCACGCCGATCACCTGCGCCGGCATCCGCGCCGAGCCGGTCAGCCAGACCAGCGCGGCGGCGGGAATGGCGGCGATCCCGGCCGCGATCGCGCCGGCCACTCGGGGTCGCTGCAGCGGCGACGGGTCGCTGCCCTGGAACGGCCAGCCGCTCACCGCGCCGCTTCCTTTTCCTGCTCCGGCTGCGGCGGCAGCGCCGCGGTCTCGTCCAGCTCGCCCCAGCGCGGGCAGACGGTCGTGCTGTCGCGGAACATCTCGATCAGCTGCTTGTAGGCCAGGCCGACGCCGCGCACGTCGCGGTTGAGGTCGAACAGGCCGACGGGCGTGACGTTGCCGATCGGGCGGCTGACCGCGATGTCCCAATCGATCTGATCGGTCAGGCTGTACCAGGTGAAGCCGACCACCGGCACGCCGGCCTTCCGGATCAGCTCGACATTGTGCCATTGCCGCCACAGCCACATCGGCGCGTCGGAGGGATCGCGGCTGTTCGTTTCCGTGTGCATCACCATCCGCTTGTAGCGGCGGTAATATTGGGAGGTGATCACGTACCAGCCGAACAGCTCCCCCATCGCATCGGCATGGCCGTCGCGGTTGATGACCTTTTCGTTCCAATCGTAATAATCGACGCCCAGGATGGTCCGCTCCGGCACTTCCTGGCTCATGAACCAGGCATATTCGTCCTTCGGCATGCCGTTCGCGAACAGGAAGTCGCGCACGTCGTCGCGCGGCGGATGGGCGTAGAGCAGGTCGAGCGGGATAAAGCGCCGCTCATTCTCGAAATCGGCGATCCGCTCGATCTCGGGATCGGGACAGCAGGGCTGGTAGAACTCGCTGCTTTCGTTGTTGACGAAGATCGCGTCCGGCCGCTCGCGCCGCACCGCCTGGGTGACCAGCACCGCCGCCTTGGCGAGGTGCCGCGCGGCGGTGACGAACGAGCGCTCGTCGGTGCACTGCTCGTTCCACAGCCCTTCGAGCGCCGACAGCCGGGCGCAGACATACATTTCATTGATCGGCGTGTAATGGCCGATCCAGGGATAGCGCCTGGCGAAGGCGCCCGCATAGTCGCCGAGCGCGTGGCACAGCTCCGGATTCTGGAAATTGCCCAGCCAGTCCGGCAGCCCGAAATGGCAGAAGTCGACGATCGGACAGATGCCGAGCCGCTGCATCGCAGCCGCCACCTGATCCATGAACGACCAGTCGTAGCGGCCCGGCCCCAGCAGGATCAGGTGCAGCGGCGGCCCGTAGCGCAGGTACGAGATGCCGAGCTCCCGCACCAGCTCCAGGTCGCGGCGCCAGTGGCGGTAATGGCCGCAGATCTCCATCTGGTCGACCCGCCAGCTGCCCTTGTCGAGCGTCGGGTAGCTGCATTCGATCCCGGTCGCGAACATGAAATCCTTCAGCGACGGCGGGTCGGCGGCCGGCTTGAAGATCAGGTCGGGCACCGCGCGGTCCGGCTTCGGCGCGCGCTCGCTGCCGACCTTCCGGCCGACCGGCCGCGTGTAGAGCGCCCCCATGACCGCGCCCCATAGGGCATGGCCGAGCGCGATGCTGAGCGGGCCAGTCCAGCCGCCGGACAGGCCGAACAGCCCCGACCAGGGGAAGCGGGTGATCGGCACGTGCATCAGCTCCAGCTGCGGCCGCGCGATCAGGATGGCGAGCAGCGCCGGCAAGGCTGCGAAGACCAGGCCTTGCTGCCACGGCCGGTACGGCAGCACCGACCAGAAGAAATAGGCGTAGAAGATCGCCCAGAGCGCGCCGACGCCGAGATGGAGCGCGAGGCCGGCGGGCCACCACAGCCAGCTTCTGCCGTCGTCGACGAACAGGGTGCCGAGCAGGCGGACGATGTCGAACATCGGCAGGCCGGCCCAGATCAGCAGCCGGGCGGTCGCTTCCCAAGCGAGCGCGCCCGCGACGCCGGCCAGGATCGCCTTCCACCAGGAGACGACGCGGATCATCGCTTCGCCGGCAGCTCGTGCCGCTGGAAGGCGTTCGGGATATAGGCCTCATGCCGGTTCGCATAATCGGCGCCGGTCAAGCCGAGCAGGATCATCAGCCAGAGGAAGCCAGCGCCGGCGAACACGCGGACCAGGCCCGAGCTGCGCCGCAGCTCCATGAAGACAATCACGACGATCAGCGCCTTCAGCGACGCGATGGCAATCGCGACCACCAGGTTCCAGCGTCCAAGCGGCAGGAAGGCGAGCCCCGTCGTCGTCGCGAGCAGCACGAGCAGCGCCGCCCAGCAGGCCCAGATCCAGCCCAGCGCCCGGCTCATCCCGTACGCCCCGGCAGGTAGATCAGCGGGAACAGGAAGATCCAGACGATGTCCACGAAATGCCAGTAGAGCCCGACCATGCGAAGCACGGGCGGGCGCGGCGGGCGCCCTGCCCCGATCCGCGCAGCAAGCACCAGCACCATCACGATGCCGATGGTCAGGTGGACCGCGTGCAGCCCAGTCGCGAAGAAATAGAAGAGGAAGAACAGCTCGCCGATGCCGCCATAGCGGCCGAAGTCAAAGTTCAGCGCCGGCACCAGCCCTTCGCGGTATTCGAGCCAATATTCATAGCCCTTGATGCCGATGAAGCTGAGGCCGAGCACCGCGGTAGCGAGCAGGCACAGCACCAGCGGGCGGCGACGGTCTGCCTCTTCGGCGGCCACGGCGGTCGCCATGAAGGCGCTGCTGGTCAGCAGCACGGCGGTGTTGATCGCGCCCAGCGCGACCCTGGTGTGACGGGCAGCGGCGGCAATCTCGGCGGGCCAGGCAGTCCTGTAGGCGGAATAGGCGGCGATCAGCGCGCCGAAGAACAGCACTTCGGTCGCCAGGAATGCCCACATGCCGAGCGTCGCCGCCTCGCGCTGCTGCGAGAGGGTCGCATATTGGAAGGCGGGCGAAGCTTCAGACATTCTCGGCCTGCGGCCGGGGCTGGCCCTCGACATAGTCATAGGGACCGCGCACGACGATCGGCGTCCGTTCGAAATTGCGCGCGGGCGGCGGCGAGCCGGTCAGCCATTCGAGGCCGGTCGCGCCCCACGGATTGGCCGGCGCCCGCGCGCCCCAGACCAGCGACCAGAAGAAGTAGAAGAGCGGCATCGCATAGGCGACGGCGAGCGTGCTGGCGCCGGCCGAGGACAGGACGTGCCAGATCTGGAACTCCGGCGGATAGGCGTCATAGCGGCGCGGCATGCCTAACCAGCCGAGTACGAATTGCGGAAAGAACGTCAGGTTGAAGCCGAAGAACATAAGGATCGCGGCGGCCCGCGCCCAGCCTTCGGGATAGAGGCGGCCGGTGATCTTGGGCCACCAGTAATGGAGTCCGCCGAAGAACGCGCTGACCGAGCCGCCGACCATGATGTAGTGGAAATGCGCGACGACGAAGTAGGTGTCCGTCACGTGCACGTCGATCGCCAGGGCGGCGAGGAACAGGCCGGTCAGCCCGCCGATCGTGAACAGGCCGATGAAGCCGAACGCGTAGAGCATCGGCGCGTCGAAGCGGATCCAGCCCTTGTGCAGGGTCGCCACCCAGTTGAACACCTTGATCGCCGAGGGGACGGCGACGAGGTAGCTGAGGAACGAGAAGACCAGGCTGGCATAGAGCGACTGGCCGGCCACGAACATGTGATGGCCCCAGACCAGGAAGCCGATCGCGGCGATCGCGACGCTGGCCCAGGCGACGAATTTGTAGCCGAATATCTGCTTGCGGGCGAAGGCCGGCACCAGCTCGCTGACGATGCCGATCGCCGGTAACACCATGATGTACACCGCCGGGTGGCTGTAGAACCAGAACATGTGCTGCCAGAGCAAAGGATCGCCGCCCAAGGCCGGGTCGAAGATGCCGATGCCGAGCACCCGCTCTGCGACCAGCATCAACAAGGTCATCGCCAGCACCGGCGTCGCCAGCACCAGGATCACGCTGGTCGAGTAAAGCGACCAGACGAACAAGGGCAGCCGGTACCAGGTCATGCCCGGCGCACGCAATTTGTGGGTCGTGACGATGAAATTCAGACCCGTCAGGATCGACGAAAAGCCCGAGAGGAAGATGCCGAGCACGGCAAGCGTGACATAGCCGTTCGAAAAGGCCGACGCGTAGGGCTCGTAGAAAGTCCAGCCGGTGTCGACGCCGCCGAGCAGCAGCGCGAGCACGGTCAGCGCGCCGCCGGCGATGTAGAAATACCAGCTCGCCAGGTTCAGCCTCGGGAAGGCAAGGTCGCGCGCGGCGAGCATCAGCGGCAGCACGAAATTGCCGAGCGTGGTCGGGATCGACGGCACCAGGAAGAACCAGACCATGATCACGCCGTGCATCGTGAACAGCCGGTTATAGGTGTCCGGCAGCACCAGGTCGGCGGCGGGCGTGACCAGCTCCAGCCGGATCAGCACCGCCGCCAGCCCGCCGATCAGGAAGAAGAAAGTGATCGAGGCGAAGTAGAGGAGCGCGATCCGCTTGTGATCGGTGCTGAACAGCCAGGAGCGGATCGTCGTCCGCGCGGTCAGGTAATTGGGGGGCGATCCGTGCATCAGCCGGCCCCCTTTCTGCCCAGCGACTGGACATAGGCGACCAGCTTGGCGAGGTCGTCCTCTCCCACCTGGCCCGCGAAGGACGGCATCACCGGATCATAGCCGGCCGCCACTTCAGATTTCGGCATCAGGATGGAATCGCGGACATAGCGCTCGTCCGCGCTGACGACGCGGCCGTCCTGGAGCGCGACGGGACCGCCATAGACGCCGTTCAGGTCGGGCGCGCGGACCGTCCCGCCTGGGCCGTGGCAACCGCTGCAGCCGAAGGCGTGGAAGAGCTGCTCGCCCTGGGCGGCGAGGCTCTGCTGGCCGCCCCGGTCGCGGAGCCAGCCGGCAAAGGCGCGCGGCGCCATCACCGTCAGCCAGCCGCCCATCCGGGCATGGTCGGTGCCGCAATATTCGGCGCAGAACAGATGGTAACGGCCCGGCCTGTCCGCCTGGAACCACATGGATTCGTAGCGGCCCGGCACCACGTCCTGCTTGACCCTCAGCGCGGGCACGTAGAAGCTGTGGATCGTGTCCTGCGACGCCATCACGAGGCGGATCGCGCGGCCGGCGGGGACGTGCAGCTCGTTGATCTCGCGCTGGCCGCCCGGATGCTGGGCCTTCCACATCCACTGCTTGCCGACAACGAAGATCTGCACCGCATTCTTCGGCGGGCGGTAGAGGCGCAGATAAAGGTCGGCGCCCCAGACGGCGAGGCCGACGAAGATCAGCAGCGACGCGGTCGTCCAGCCGACTTCCCATCGCCAGGTCTTCTCGATCGTGTGGCTGCGGTCCGCGTCGTGGCCGGCGCGGTACCGGGCGGCGAAGAAGATGAGCAGAAAGCAGACGAAGCCGGCGGTCAGGACGGTGACGATGACCAGACCGATGAACAGCGCGTCCATTTCCCCGGCATAATGGCCCGCCTCGACCGGCCAGACCGGGAAGCCCCGCATCAGCGGACGCGCTCGCGCCGGATCGACGCGAGGAGGTACAGCGCCAGCGCGACGACGGCGGCGACCGCGGCGATGCGGAGCGCCTGCATCGCGGTATAGGCGATCGTCCCCGCCTGCGGATCATAGCCGAAGCAGAGCAGCAGCAGCGGATGGGCGGGCGGCTCGACCTGGTCGCGCGCGGCCTCGGCGACGGCGGTCTTCAGCGTGGCGGGGTCGTGCTCGAAGCCGAGCAGGTAGCGCGCGATGCGACCGTCCGGCGTCAGCACCACGAAGCCGGCGGGATGAGCGTACTGGCCGATGGTCTTGTCGAACTGATAGCGGAAGCCGACCGCGTCGGCGACGCGCCGGACCTCCGCTTCGGGACCGGTCAGGAAATGCCAGCCGGCCGGGTTGGCGTCCTTGCCGAGATAGCCGGCGCGCGCCCGCGCGGCGTCGGCGGGCCCTTCGCTCGGGTCGATGCTGATCGCGACGAATTGGAGGTCGCGGCCCGGCTGAAGGCCCGCCGCCTTCAGGTCGCGCACCAGACCCGACAGCACCAGGCCGCACAGATTGGGGCAATGGAGATATTCGAGCACCAGCACGGCCGGCTTGTTCGCCAGCAGCGCGCCGAGCCGGACCGGGCGGCCGCGTTCGTCGCGGAGGACGGTGTCGAGCGGGACCTGAGCGCCGGGGTGCTGGCGAAAGGCGAGCGCGCCGAACTGGGCGGGCTGCAACCCCGCCCCCGCTGATGGCGCGGCGATGGCGAGCAGGACCCCCACCAGCGCGGCCTTCATCGGCGCCAGCCCTCCGCCGCCACCTGCCGCATCGCGGCATCGATGCGCTGCAGCCGCGCCGCCTCGGCGGCATCGACACGGGCAAGATCGGCCTTCGGCGCGACCTGCAGCCGCGGTGCCGGCGGCAGCGGCACGACCGGCCCTTTCGGGCGATCGACCAGCGCGCGGGCAAAGACCAGGTTCAGCGCGATCATCACCGCGACCACCGTCGCCGCCAGGCCGGCGGCGAGCGCCACGATCAGCCAGGGCGACGCGTCGGACCGTTCGAAATCCTGCGCATGATCGGCTTCGGACATGGGACGAGGCGCCTCGGGGAAACGAGCGGTCGTCCGGCGAACGGACCTCAGGAAAATTCGTTCCGCCGGCGGGAACCAAAGTCGGAACTTAGCTTATGTTTGGTCCGTTCGTCGGCCGTTCCCAGTCGAGAGGGCCCGGGTGGCGCAGATATTCTCGCCGACCGCAGACACATGGCTGCGCGCCATCCTGATCGCGCTCGTCCTCGGCACGGTCGGGTCGCTGCTGCTGGGCGGCACTGTCGCCCGATCGCAATATATGACGGAGGTCGCGCGCACGCCGATGCAGCCGGTGCCGTTCAGCCACAAGCATCACGCCGGCGAGCTCGGCATCGACTGCCGCTATTGCCACACTTCGGTCGAGACCAGCGCCGATGCCGGGTTTCCGGCGACTCATGTCTGCATGACCTGCCATTCGCAGCTGTGGACCAACGCGGCGATGCTGGCGCCGGTGCGGCAGAGCCTGGCCGAGAACCGCTCGCTGAACTGGAAGCGCGTCGCGCGGGTGCCCGACTTCGTCTATTTCCGCCACGACATCCATGTCGCCAAGGGCGTCAGCTGCTTCGAGTGCCACGGTCGCGTCGACCGGATGCCGCTGATGTTCCGGGCCAAGGCGTTCGAGATGCGCTGGTGCCTCGACTGCCACCGCGACCCGGCGCCGCATCTGCGGCCGCAGGCGGCGGTGCTGGAGGCGGACTGGACGCCGCCCGCCGACCGGCGCGCGCTGGGCGAGCGGCTGATGAGGCTCTACCGGATCAAGGGGCCGGACGAGCTCACCCATTGCGCAGTGTGCCACCGGTGAGCGGGCAGCGGCTCTGGCGCGGGCTGGAGGAGCTGGCCGGGACGGAGGCGTTCCGCGCCGCGATCGAGGCGGAGTTCCCGGCCGTCGCCGACCTGTTCGCGACCGACCGGCGCGCATTGCTGCAGGTGATGGGCGCGTCGCTGGGCCTGATCGGGCTGGCCGGATGCAGCCCCAGCCGCTCAGAGGACGCGGTGCCGTTCGTGAATCGGCCCGAGGACATGATCGAAGACCAGGTCGCGCATTATGCGACCGCGATCCCGTTCGAGGGCTATGCGCAGCCGGTGATCGCGACCAGCGTCGCCGGGCGGCCGATCAAGCTGGACGGCAATCCCGACCACCCGATGAGCCGCGGCGCGTCGAGCCTGTTCACCCAGGCGGCGATCCTGGACCTGTACAACCCCGACCGCAGCCAGGCGCCCCTATTGCGCGGCAACCCGGCGAGCTGGGGCGATTATGACGCGATGATCGCGCGGATGCGCCGCGGCTGGACCGCGAACGGCGGCGAAGGGCTGCGGCTGCTGATCGGGCCGACCAGCTCACCCACTTTGACCCGGCAGCTGGGCGAGCTGACGGCGGCGATGCCAAGGGCGCGCGTGCATGTGTTCGACCCGCTTGCCGGGGAAGCGCCTTTCGAGACGCTGCCGGACCTGGCGGCGGCGCGGACGGTGGTGAGCCTGGACGACGACCTGCTTGGACCGGGGCCGGCGCAAGTGCCGAACGTCGCCGCCTGGGCCGCGCGGCGCGGCGCGAACGTCAGGCCAAGCGAGCGGCTGCGGCTGTTCATGGCGGAGACGACGCCGACGCAGACCGGCAGCGTCGCCTTTGCCAGGCTGGGCGTAGCGCCCTCGCGCATGCCGCTGCTGGCGGACGCGGTCGCGGCGGCGCTGGGGCTCGGGCCGGCTCAGGCCGGACTGACGCGGCCCGAGGCGCAATGGGTGGAGCAGTCGGCGGCCGCACTGAAGCGCGACGCCGGGCTGATGACGGCCGGCGCGCACTGCCCGGCCGCGGTCCACGCGCTTGCCTTCCGGATCAACGAGGCGATCGGGAGCAAGGCGGTGCGCTCTATCGCGCCCGTGCGCTTCGCCGGGGCGCCGTTCGACGAGCTCCTGCGCGACCTGGAGGCAGGCCGGGTCGGCGCGCTGGTCGTGCTTGACGCGAACCCGGCCTATGCCGCGCCCGCCGATACCGGCTTCGCGCGGGTCTGTCGGCGCGCGGCGCTGCGCATCCACGCCGGCATGCATGTCGACGAGACCGCGATCCTGAGCGACTGGCATCTGCCGCTGCCGCATCCGCTGGAGGACTGGAGCGACGCGCGCGCGGTCGACGGCAGCGCGACGATCATCCAGCCTCTGGTCGAGCCCCTGTACGACACACGATCGGTCCATGGCATCGTCGCCGGGCTGACCGGCGATCCGGTCCCGTCGCGCGCGCTGGTGCGGGCGACCTGGCCGATGGACGAACAGGCGTGGCGCGACGCGGTGCGCGCCGGGATCGTGCCGGACAGCGCGGCGGCGCCCGTGGCGGCGAGTGCGCCCCCTGCCCCGCCTTCGCCTGCTCCGGAAGGAGGAGAGGTCGAGATCCTGTTCCGGCCCGACCCGACGATCCGGGACGGGCGGTTCGCGAACAACGGCTGGCTGCAGGAGCTCGGCAAACCGTTGATGAAAGTGACGTGGGACAATGTCGTCGCGCTGAGCGTGGCGCTGGCGGATCGGCTGGGCGTCGGCAATGGCGACCTGGTGCGGGTGTCGAGCGGCGGGCGGAGCATCACCGGCCCTGCCTGGGTGATGCCGGGCCAGCCGGAGCGGAGCGTGACCCTGTTCCTGGGCTATGGTCGCAGCCGCGCCGGGCGCGTCGGCAGCGGCATCGGCTATGACGCCTATGCGCTACGGACCTCGGACGCGCCCTGGAGCACGTTCGGCAGGGTCGAGAAGGCCGGCGGCCAGCACGCGCTCGCGACGACGCAGCTGCACCACGCGCTGGAAGGGCAGGACCTGGTGCGCACCGTCTCCGCCGCCAAGCCCGAAGCCGCCAGGCCCGAGGGGCGCGACCAGGCGAGCTTCTACCCGCGCTGGAAAGAGGAGGACGCGGCCTGGGCGATGACGATCGACCTCGACCTGTGCACCGGCTGCAACGCCTGCACGATCGCCTGCCAGGCCGAGAACAACGTGCCGGTCGTCGGCAAGGAGCAGGTCGCACGCGGACGGGAGATGCACTGGCTGCGGATCGACCGCTATTATGAGGGGCCGCCGGAGCAGCCCCGGACCTATTTCCAGCCGGTGCCCTGCATGCATTGCGAGCAGGCGCCGTGCGAGATGGGCTGCCCGGTCCACGCGACCGTGCACGGGCCGGACGGGCTGAACGAGATGGTCTATAACCGCTGCATCGGCACCCGGACCTGCTCCAGCTACTGCCCGTACAAGGTCCGGCGGTTCAACTGGTTCGACTATACCAGCAAGGCGCCGGATTCGATTCAGGCGCAGCGCAACCCGGACGTGACCGTGCGCGGGCGCGGCGTGATGGAGAAATGCACCTATTGCGTGCAGCGCATCCGCGGCGCCGTGGTACGGGCCGATATCGAAGGACGGCCGGTCCGTGACGGCGAGGTCCGGACCGCCTGCCAGCAGGCGTGCCCGAGCCAGGCGATCGTGTTCGGCAATTTGAAGGACGCGGAAAGCGCGGTTGCGAAAGGCCGCGCCTCCCCCCGCAATTACGCGCTGCTGGGCGAGCTCGATACGCGGCCGCGCACGACCTATCTCGCGCGGATCGCGGACGAGGAGGCGTGATGGCAAGCACCTCGCCGCCGATCCTGCCGCTCGACCAGTCGCTGCACGACGTCAGCGTCGAGATCGGCCGCGTGCCGCTGCGCTTCCCGGCACGCGTGCCGTGGCTGATCGCGTTCCTGTTCAGCCTGGGGCTGCTGCTGCTGTTCGTCGTCTCGGTCACATGGCTGCTGACCTGGGGCGTCGGCGTATGGGGCCTCAACATTCCGGTCAACTGGGCGTTCGCGATCCATCTTTACGTCTGGTGGCTGGGGCTGGGCCATGCCGGCACCTTGATCTCCGCGATGCTGCTGCTGATGGGGCAGGACTGGCGCAACTCGCTCAATCGTTTTGCCGAGGCGATGACTTTGTGCGCGGTGGTCTGCGCCGGCATCTACCCGATCATCCATCTCGGCCGGCCCTGGTTCTTCTACTGGATGTTCCCCTACCCCGCGACGATGGGCGTGTGGCCGCAGTTCCGCAGCCCCTTGGAATGGGACATCTGGGCGGTCCTGACCTACCTGGCCGTGTCGCTGCTGTTCTGGTATATCGGCCTGATCCCGGACCTGGCCACGGTGCGCGACCGCGCGCGGAAGCGCGGCTGGCAGGTCTTCTTCGGCATCTTCGCGCTCGGCTGGCGCGGCTCCGCGCATCACTGGGCACGCTGGCAGAAGGCGTATCGGACGACCGCCGCGATCGCCGTGCCTTTGGTCGTGTCGGTCCACAGCGAGGTGTCGCTGCTGTTCGCGTCGGGCCAGATACCCGGCTGGCATTCGACGATCTTCCCGCCCTATTTCGTGCTGGGCGCGGCCTTTTCCGGCTTCGCGATGGTCGCGATGATCGCGCTCGTCGTCCGCCATTTCTTCGGCCTGAAGGAGATCGTCACCGACCGGCACATGGACGTGCTGGCCAAGGTGCTGCTCGCGAGCGGGCTGATGACCGCCTATGGCTATGTCTTTGAAGTGTTCGACGCCTTTTATTCCGGCGATGGACGTGAGATCGCAACCACTTACGACCGCTTCTTCGGACTCTATGCGTGGAGCTATTGGGGCGCGATCCTGTTCAACTTCGTGCCGCTGCAGGGGCTGTGGTTCCGGAAAGTCCGGCGCAGCCCGGTGCTGCTGTTCATGATCGGCACCTCGGTCGTGATCGGCATGTGGCTGGAGCGCTACATGATCCTGGTCACGAGCCTCTACAAAGACTTCCTCGTCTCCTCGTTCGGCGAATACCACACGACCTTCTGGGACTGGGGCACCTATCTCGGCACGATCGGGCTGTTCTTCGTGCCGTTCCTGCTGTTCATCCGCTACATCCCCTCGATCTCGATCTTCGAGGACAAGGAAGTGCTGGCGCGCGAGAAGCGAGAGGCCGGCCGTGGCTGACGCGCCGGTCCTGGGGCTGCTGGGCGAGTTCGGCACGGCCGACGCACTGCTCGATGCCGCGAAGCGCGCGCGGGCGGAGGGATATGAGAAGCTCGACGCGTTCAGCCCCTACCCTGTCGAGGGCATGGCCGAGACGCTGGCGATCGGCGACCAGCGGATCGGCTGGCTGGCGGTGATCGGCGGCGCGACGGGCATCGCGGCGACGCTGCTGCTGCAGGACTTCGTCAACCGGGACTATCCGCTCGATGCGGGCGGGCGGCCGCTGATCGCCCTTCCCGCTTTCTTCGTCGTCGATTTCGAGATCATGATCCTGTTCGCGGTGACGTTCGCGATTATCGGCATGCTGTGGATGAACCGGCTGCCGCGGCTGCACCACCCGCTGTTCGGCACGCCGCGCTTCAGCCTGGCGTCGGACGACCGGTTCTTCCTCTACATCGCGGCGGACGACGCGAAGTTCGATGCGGAGGACACGCGCGGCTTCCTCGGCGCGCTCGGCGCCTGGACGATCGAGGCGGTACGGGCGTGAGAGGCGCCCTGATCCTGGCCCTGCTGCTCGCCGGGTGCGGGCAGAATCTGCGGATGACCGACCAGCAGAAATATGCCGAATGGGAACGCGCGCGGCTGTTCCGCAACGACCGCGTCGTCCAGGCGCCGCCGGCCGGCACCGTCGCGCGCACTGCGGGCTCGCCGGACCCGCTCGCGCAGCGGCCGCCGATGAGCCTGGCGCTGGTCGAGCGCGGGAAACAGCGGTTCCAGATTTTCTGCACACCCTGTCACGGCCGAGCCGGCGACGGCAACGGCATCGTCGTCCAGCGCGGTTTTCCGCACCCGCCCGATTACGCCGCGCCGCGGCTGGTTAACGCGCCGGACCGCTATTTCTACGACGTCATCACCAGCGGGCACGGCGCGATGTACAGCTATGCCGACCGGGTGCCGCCCCGGGACCGCTGGGCGATCACCGCCTATATCCGGGCCTTGCAGCGGAACCGGACGCTGTGACGGCGGAGCGGAACGCCGCGGTGGTCGGCTTTGCCGGGCTTGCCGGGATCGTCGCGGGGCTGGCGATCGCTCCTCGCATCGCGCTGACCGCGTGGACGGCGGCGGCGATCGGCTGGGCGGAAGCGCCACTCGGCTGCCTGGCGCTGCTGATGATGGTGCAGCTGGTGGGCGGAAGCTGGCGACCGCTGTTCCGCGACGCCTTTGCGGCGGGCGCGGCGCTGCTGCCGCTGACTGCGCTGACGTTCGTGCCGGTGGTGGTGGGCGCGCCCTGGGTCTATCCCTGGGCCGAGCCGCACGTCGCCGCCACCCTGCCCGCGTTCAAGGGGGCATGGCTGTCGCCGGGCTTCTGGATGGCGCGCACGATCCTCTATTTCGCGATCTTCATCGGCCTGGAGCAGGCGATGCGGCGCGCACCGGCGGAGGCGCGGAGCGGCGTCGCCGCGGGCGGGCTGATCCTGTTCGCCCTGCTGGGCTCGTTCGCCGGCGTCGACTGGCTGGAATCGATCGAGCCCGGCTTTCATTCGTCCGAATACGGCCTGATCTTCCTCGCCGGCACCTGGATCGGCGGCATCGCGCTGGCGCTGCTGATCGCGCTGCCGGAGCGGCGGCAAGCACCGTTCGCGGCGGCGGGCGTGTACGTCACGGCGCTGCTGTTCTGGGCCTATGTGCACGCGATGCAATATATCGTGATCTGGTCGGGAGATATTCCGGCCGAGGCGCATTGGTACCTCCGCCGCACCGATGCGGGATGGGCGTTCGCGACCTGGGCGATCGTCGTACTGCAGTTCGTGCTGCCGTTCCTCGCGCTGCTGAGCCCGGCCGTGCGCCGCAGCGGGGCGGCGATGCTGGCGATCGCCGCCGTGACGCTGGGGATGCGGCCGGTGGAAGCGGCCTGGATGCTGCTGCCGCCGACCGGCCTGCCGGCGCTTCCGACCGCACTGCTGGTGCTCGCGAGCTGGGCTGCGATCGGCGGCTTCGCGCTGGCGCTGCTGGCCCGCCGGCTGCCAGAGCGCGTGCCGGAAAAGCTGTAATCCAGATTAAATTCGACACGACGAAACCGCGCGCGCGGCGGCCGCGTTGATCGCTTATGCCTGCCCGTATTCCGGAGCCTTCACGGCGGCCGCTGCTCGCGGTCGGCCTGGGCGCCGCGACGGTCGCAGGCGTGGCGGGCGCGCTGGCCTGGCGGTGGTGGCACCGATCGGAGCGGGCGGAGATCTCCCCGACCCGCGGGCTGCGCGCAGGCGCGGCGGTGCTGTCGCTGGCGGTGCTGCTGGACAGTGGCATCGAGCATTATCGCGGCTCGTTCGAGAACCCGGCGATGGTGATCGCGCCGACGCTGGCGCTGGCGACGCTGGGCATGACCGCGGTCGAGGACCGGGCGGCGCCGTACGTGTTCGGCGCGGCGCTCGCGGTCGGGGCCGCGGGCGTGGCGTTCCACAGCTACAATATCGGCAAGCGCGCGGGCGGGTTCGACATGCTGAACCTGTTCTACGCCGCCCCGCTGGGCGCCCCCGCCGCGCTGAGCTTGGCGGGGCTGTTCGGGCTGGCGGCCGAGCATCCGGACGTGGCGAAGCCGGAGCGGGTCGCGCCGGTCGCCGCGCTGGCGCTGCTGGGGACGGCGGCGGAAGCGGGGCTGCTGCACTTTCGCGGTGCGTTCCAGAACCCGTTCATGTTCGCCCCGGTGACGCTGCCGCCCATCGCGGCCGCGGCAACGGCGGCAAGCGGGATCAGCCCGCTGGTGGCGAAGGCAGCGCGGCCGCTGCTGCTGGGGACGGCGCTGCTGGGCATCGCCGGGCCGATCCTTCACGCCTACGGCATCCACCGGAACATGGGGGGCTGGCGCAACTGGAGCCAGATGATCCTGCAGGGTCCGCCCCTGCCCGCCCCGCCCGCCTTCCTGGGCATCGCGCTAGCCGCGCTGGGCGCATTGCCAGCGCTGGAGCGCACACGGTGAACGGCTTCAAGACGCCATATCCCGACTATGACGTGCTCGAGAAATGGGACACGCCGTCATGGAACCCGCAGACGCGGGCGGTGGTGCGGCGGCGGCTCGATCAAGTGCCGGAGCGGCGCTTCCTCACCGAGCAGGAATGGCAGCTGCTCGAAGCGGTCGCGGCCCGGGTGATGCCGCAGCCGGACCGCGCCGACCCGGTGCCGATCGTGCCATGGATCGACGATACGCTGGCCGCCAACCGCGGGCCGGGCTATCGCTATGCCGACATGCCGCCGATGCGGGAGGCATGGCGGCAGGGACTGGCCGGCATCGCCGGCGAAGCGCGCGAGCGGCACGGACGGAACTTCGGCGAGCTTCCGGCGGAGGTGCAGGACGCCTTGCTGGGGGCGATCCAGCGCGGCGAGACCGACGGCCGACACTGGGGCGACCTGCCCGCCGCGCGCTTCTTCAGCGAGCTGCTGCTGAAGCAGATCGTCGCCATCTACTATGCGCATCCGGCGGCCTGGAACGAGATCGGCTTCGGCGGGCCGGCGTCGCCGCGGGGCTATGTCCGGCTGGGATTCGACGAGCGGGATCCGTGGGAGGCCGGCGTCCCCGATGTTTGAGCGGATCACCGAGCCCCGCGCGCGGGACGGGCGAGCGCCCGACGTGTTCCGGCCGGGCGCCTGGATGCCGATGCGCTGCCATGCCGACGAGGAGGAAGTGGATTTCGCGATTGTCGGCACCGGCGCCGGCGGCGGCACGCTGGCGGCGAAGCTGGCCGAGGCGGGGTTTTCCGTCGTCGCGTTCGACGCCGGGCCGTTCTGGCGCCCGCTCGAGGATTTCGCGTCCGACGAGAACGCGCAGGGCGACCTCTACTGGACCGACGAGCGGATCACCGGCGGCGCCGACCCGATCCAGCTGGGCAGCAACAATTCGGGCAAAGGCGTCGGCGGCAGCACCGTCCATTACGCGATGGTCGCGCTGCGCTTCCGGCCCGAATGGTTCAAGGCGCGCTCCAAGCTCGGCTATGCGCGCGACTGGCCACTGAGCTTCGACGAACTCGAGCCCTATTACGAGGAAGCCGAGGAATCGCTGAAGATTTCAGGGCCCGTCCATTACCCCTGGGGCCGGCGGCGGCGGCGCTATCCCCGCCGGGCCCATCCGATGAACGCGTCCGCGCTGGTGCTCGCGCGCGGGGCCGAGCGGATCGGCATTCCCTGGTCGCCGGTGCCGCTCGCCACACTGTCGGCGCCGCGCGGCATGGCGCATCCGTGCGTGTATCGCGGCTTCTGCATCTATGGCTGCTCGACCAATGCCAAGCAGAGCGTGCTGGTGACCTTCATCCCGCGCGCGATCCGGGCCGGGGCCGAGATCCGCGACCAGGCGATGGTCGGCCGGATCGAGATGGGGAAGAACGGCCGCGCGACCGGCCTGCTCTATCATCGCTGTGGCGTGTGGCACCGGCAGAAGGCGCGGCATGTCGTCGTCGCCGGCTATTCGATCGAGACGCCGCGGCTGCTGCTGAACTCCGCCTGCGCGCAATTCCCGAACGGCCTTGCCAACGACAACGGCCTGGTCGGCACCCACCTGATGATCCATTCGGGGCCCGGCGTCTGGGGCGAGATGGACGAGGAGATAAGGAGCTACAAGGCGCCGCCGAGCCTCGCCGTGACCGAGCATTGGAACTACCACGACGAGGGCAAGGACTTCCACGGCGGCTATGCGTTCATGAGCGGCGGACCGCTGCCCGGCGGCTGGGCGCATACCCTGATCGGCGCGCGCGGATTATGGGGCATGGCGCTGCGCCAGGAAATGACGCGCTTCAACCGCATGGCGGGGCTGCGCATCGTCGGCGAGACCGAGCCGAAGCCGCACAACCGCGTCGAGCTGGCCGACGAGACCGACCAATATGGACTGCGCATCCCGCGCGTGACTTTCTCCTTCTCAGACAATGACCGGCGGCTGATGGAGCATTCGATCGGATCGATGCGCGCCGTGCTGGAGGCGGCGGGAGCGAGGAACCTGTGGTCGGACCGGGACAGCTCCCACCTGCTCGGCAGCTGCCGGATGGGCGACGATCCCGAGGACAGCGTCACCAATGCCGACGGGCGGACCTGGACGATCCCGAACCTGTGGGTCTGCGACGGGTCGCTGTTCCCCACGTCAGGCGGCGTCAATCCGTCGCTGACCATCCAGGCGCTCGCCTGCCGGATCGGCGACCGGATCGCGGCGATGGCAAAGCGCGGTGAGCTCGGCCGATGACGATCTACACCAACATCGAGGACCTGCGCCTCGCCGCGGCGAGAAAGGTGCCGAAGCCGTTCTTCGAATATGTCGAGAACGGGTCCTATGACGAGCTGACCCTGCGCGCGAACCGGCGCGACCTCGACGCGATCCGCTTCCGCCAGCGCGTGATGCTGAACGTCTCCGAACGCAGGCACGGCGGCACGATGCTGGGCGAGCCGGTGACGATCCCGCTGGCGCTCGCCCCCACTGGCCTGTGCGGATCGATGTGCGCGGATGGGGAGATCAAGGCCGCCCGCGCTGCGCAGCGGTTCGGCGTGCCCTTCTGCCTGTCGACCATGTCGGTTGCCTCGATCGAGGACGTCGCCGCCAAGGTCGAGCGGCCTTTCTGGTTCCAGCTCTATTTGATGAAGGATCGCAGCATCAGCGAATCGCTGATCGACCGCGCCAAGGCGGCGCGCTGCTCGGCCTTGGTATTGACGATGGACCTGCACGTCGAAGGCCAGCGCAACCGCGACGTGAAGAACGGCCTGGGCATCCCCCCCAAGCTGACGCCCGCCAACATATGGAGCATCGTCAGCCACCCCGGCTGGGCTCTGCCGATGCTCAGGGCCAGCGAATGGACGTTCGGCAACCTGAAAAGCGAGGTGAAGAACGCCGGCGACCTGGGCGAGCTGGCGCAGTGGGTGAAGAGCCAGTTCGACCCGAGCTTCGACTGGCGCACGATCGACTGGGTGCGCGAACGCTGGGGCGGCAAGCTGATCGTCAAGGGAATCCTCGACGCCGACGATGCCAAGTTGGCGGTCAAAGCCGGCGCGGACGCGGTGCTGGTCTCCAACCATGGCGGGCGGCAGCTGGACGGCGCCGCCTCGACCGCCTCGCAGCTGCCGGCGATCCGCGACGCGATCGGCGGCGCCGCAGCCGAGCTGTGGGCGGACAGCGGCATCCGCTCCGGGCAGGACGTGCTGAAGTTCCTCGCGCTGGGCGCCAGCGCCTGCATGATCGGCCGCGCCTATCTCTACGGGCTCGGCGCCGCCGGCGAGGACGGCGTGACCCGGGCGCTCGAGCTGATCCGCGACGAGATGGACGTGGCGATGGCGCTGACCGGCCTCACAGATGCCGCCAAGGTGCCGCCCGACCTGATCCTCGGCGCGCCGAGCCGGTCCGCGCAGGAACCCGCGGCGGAAGCATACATTACCCATCTTGACGGATAGGAGCAGCAGATATGGCCATGACCGGCGGCGACGTGCTCGTCGAAACCCTGATCGACTGGGGCGTGGACACGATCTTCGGCATTCCCGGGGACGGCATCAACGGCGTGTTCGAAGCGCTCCGGAACCGGCAGGACCAGATCCGCTTCATCCAGACCCGCCACGAGGAAGTCGCCGCCTTCGCTGCGTGCGCCTATGCGAAATGGACGGGAAAGCTGGGCGTGTGCCTCGCCACCTCCGGCCCCGGCGGCGTGCATCTGCTGAACGGCGTTTACGACGCCAAGCTGGACGGCCAGCCGGTGCTGGCGATCACCGGCGCGCAGCACCACGACCTGCTCGACACCTGGACGCAGCAGGATATCGACCTCGACAAGCTTTTCATGGACGCGACCGCCTATAGCGCTCGGATCATGGGCCCCGCCCATGTCGAGAACATCGTCGAGATGGCGTGCCGCACCGCGCTCGCCTATCGCCAGCCGGCCCATGTGATGATCCCGGTCGACATCCAGTCGATGCCGGTGGACAAGGCCAAGCGGTCCGAGCGCAACGTCAAGCACCACGCCTCCAACATGATGGCGCGCGGCGGCCAGCTGCCCGATCGCGGCCAGCTGGAGGACGCGGCGGCGATCCTGAACCAGGCGAAGAAGCCGTTCATTCTCGCCGGGCGCGGCGCGGTCGGCGCGCGAGCGGAACTGGAAGCGGTCGCCGAGCGGCTGAAGGCGCCGGTCGGCATGCCGTTGCTCGGCAAGGGCGCGATCCCGGATCGCAGCCCCTACGCCACCGGCGGCGTCGGCCTGCTTGGCACGCGTGCCAGCCAGGACGCGCTGGAAAGCTGCGACACGCTGCTGATCGTCGGCTCGTCCTTCCCCTACATCGAATTCTACCCCAAGCCCGGCAAGGCGCGCGCGGTGCAGATCGAGATCGATCCGAAGCGGATCGGCTTGCGCTATCCCGTCGAAGCCGGGCTGGTCGGCGACAGCAGGCGCGTGCTGGCCGAGCTGCTGCCGATGCTGAAGGGCAATGACAGCGCCGACTTCCTCGAGACGGCGCAGAAGGCGATGGGCAAGTGGCGCGAGTTGATGGACGATCGCGGCACCCGCACCGACAGCCCGATGAAGCCGCAGGTCGTCACCCACGAGCTCAACAAGCTGATCGACGACGACGCGATTCTGATCACCGACAGCGGCACCATCACCGCCTGGACCGCGCGCCATGTCGAGATGCGCGGCGACATGAAGTTCAGCTGCTCCGGCACGCTTGCCAGCATGGCATGTGGACTTCCCTATGCGATCGCAGGCGCGGTCGCCTATCCGGGCCGGCAGGTGGTCGCGGTGATCGGCGACGGGGCGATGGCGATGCTGATGGGCGACCTGGTCACGCTTCGGAAATACGGCCTCGACGTGAAGATCATCGTCATCAAGAACAACACGCTGGGCCAGATCAAATGGGAGCAGATGGTGTTCCTGGGCAACCCCGAATATGGCTGCGAGCTGGAGCCGGTCGATTTCGTACGCGTGGCCGAAGGCTGCGGCATCCGCGCCATCCGGATCGAGGACCCGGCCAGATGCGGCGAGCAGCTGCGCGAGGCGCTCGCAACCCCCGGCGCCTGCCTGATCGAAGCGGTGGTCGATCCCAACGAGCCGCCGATGCCGCCGAAGGTGGAGGCCAAGCAGGCGCTGCACATGGCCGAAGCGCTGGCGAAGGGCACACCAAACCGCGGCAAGATCGCCCTGACCCTCGCGTCCGACACGGTGCGCGAGCTGGTGTAGAGTCGTTTGCGAACTGACTGCCTCGCTCGCTCGTCCCGAGCGCCGCGCGCAGCGCGAAGTGGAGGGGCGCTGCGCCCGGGACGAGCGAGCGGGTTGGGGGGCAGATCGAGCAAGTTCGCGGAGTGCCACTTTTCGGGCTTGACCATTCGGGCAAACCTCCCGAAATGCCGCGCTCCGGCCCGATGGCGGAGTGGTTACGCAGAGGACTGCAAATCCTTGCACGCCGGTTCGATTCCGGCTCGGGCCTCCACTCCCGCGCTTCCCTCCGTCCTCAATCGACGATATGTTGCCAACGTATTGCTTTGGTTCCCGTGTAGATCGGTCGAACCAGCTCAGGCTCTTCCGGTCTGCGTCTCTTGCAGGGGGCGAAGAGCATGGTCGTGGCCTTGGTCATCGCGGCGTTGGTGCTGGGCTCGCTGCTGTTCCACTGGCTGAGCCCGTGGTGGATGACGCCGCTCGCGTCGAACTGGGGCTCGATCGACAATGCGCTGATCATCACCATGTGGATCTGCGCGGTCGCCTTCATCGCGCTGAACCTGTTCATGGCATGGCTGATCTGGCGCTATCGGCACCGGCCGGGCAACCGGGCGCATTACGAGCCTGAGAATTCGCGCCTCGAGAGGCGGCTGACCTTCTGGACCGCGATCGGCATCGCCGGGATGCTCGCGCCGGGGCTGATCGCCTGGAACCAGTATGTGACCGTGCCCGCCGACGCGGCCGTGGTGGAAGCGAACGGCGAGCAATGGCGCTGGAGCTTTCGGCTGCCGGGCCGCGACGGCGTGCTGGGGACCGCGGAGCCCGCGCGCATCACGTCCGATAATGCTTTCGGCCTCAACCCGAAGGACCCTTACGGCCGCGACGACCTGATCGTCGATACCGCCGAGCTGCACCTGCCGGTCAACCGGCCGGTCAAGATGGTGCTGCGATCGAAGGACGTGCTGCACGATTTCTACGTGCCCGAATTTCGCGCGAAGATGGACCTGGTGCCCGGGATCGTCACCTATTTGTGGCTGACGCCGACGCAGACGGGCACATACGACATCCTGTGCGCCGAGCTTTGCGGCGCCGGCCATCACCAGATGCGCGGCACCGTCGTCGTCGAGGACGAGGCGAGCTACCGCAAATGGCTCTCCGAGCAGATGACGTTCGGCCAGATGGCGGCGGAATCCCGCGGTGGCGGCGGGACGCGGCTCGCCCGCGCGGACGCCGACCCGAGCAAGGGGGTAGGACGCTGATGGCGACGATCGCAGACGATCTGAGACCGCTTCATCATCCGAAGACGTGGATCGGCAAATATGTCTGGAGCCAGGACCATAAGGTCATCGCGCTCCAATATGCGAGCACGGCGATCGGCGTCGGCCTGGTCGCGCTGGTGCTGTCGTTCATGATGCGGCTGCAGCTGGGCTTTCCCGGCCGCTTCCATTTCATCCAGCCGGAGAATTACCTGCAGTTCGTCACGCTGCACGGGATGATCATGGTCGTGTACCTGCTGACGGCGCTGCTGCTGGGCGGGTTCGGCAATTACCTAATCCCGCTGATGGTCGGCGCGAGGGACATGGTGTTCCCGTTCGTCAACATGCTGAGCTACTGGTTCTACCTGCTCTCCGTGATCGTGTTGCTGTCGAGCATCTTCGTGCCCGGCGGGCCGACCGGCGGCGGCTGGACGCTCTACCCGCCGCAGACGATCACCGGCGGCACGCCGGGCTCCAACTGGGGCATCATCCTGATGATGGTGTCGCTCGCCATCTTCATCGTCGCCTTCACGATGGGCGGGCTCAATTATGTGACGACGGTCCTGCAGGCGCGCACCAAGGGCATGACCTTGATGCGCATGCCCTGCTCTGTCTGGGGCATCTTCGTCGCCTCGATCATGGGGCTGCTCGCCTTCCCGGCGCTGTTCGTGGCGGCGGTGATGACGATCCTGGATGCGGTCGCCGGCACCAGCTTCTTCGTGCCGCAGATCGTGTCGATGGGAAAGCCGACCGAGCATGTCGGCGGATCGCCGATCCTCTACCAGCATTTGTTCTGGTTCTTCGGCCACCCCGAGGTCTATATCGTTGCCCTGCCGGCGTTCGGGATCGTGTCGGACCTGATCTCCGTCCACGCGCGCAAGAATATCTTCGGCTATCGGATGATGGCCTGGGCGATCATCATCATCGGCGCGCTGAGCTTCTTCGTCTGGGCGCATCACATGTACGTGTCCGGCATGAACCCCTATTTCGGGTTCTTCTTCGCGACCTCGACGCTGATCATCGCGATCCCGACGGCGATCAAGGTCTATAACTGGCTGCTGACGCTGTGGCGCGGCGACATCCACCTGCGGGTGCCGAT
The DNA here is from genome assembly GCF_009753715.1 of Sphingomonas horti. Lineage (GTDB taxonomy): Bacteria > Pseudomonadota > Alphaproteobacteria > Sphingomonadales > Sphingomonadaceae > Sphingomonas_B > Sphingomonas_B horti. The sequence continues at coordinate 181,386 of NZ_WQMS01000013.1, forward strand.
GCTGTTCGCGATCGCGTTCCTGTTCACCTTCATCCATGGCGGGCTGTCGGGTCTGTTCCTCGGCAATGTCAGCGTCGACGTGCCGCTGTCCGATACCTTCTTCGTCGTCGGCCATTTCCACATGGTGATGGGCGTGTCGCCGATCCTGGTGATCTTCGGCGCCATCTACCACTGGTATCCGAAGATCACGGGCCGGATGTGGAACGAGACGCTGGCGCGCGCGCATTTCTGGATCACGTTCCTCGGCGCCTACGCGATCTTCCTGCCGATGCACTATATCGGCATTCTGGGCGTCCCCCGCCGCTATTATGCGTTGGGCGAGACCGCGTTCATCCCGCCTTCCGTCCATTATGCGAACATGGGCATCACCATCGCCGCCGGCCTGGTGTTCGCGGCGCAGTTCCTGTTCTTCACCAACATGATCTGGAGCTATTTCCGCGGCCCGAAGGCCGACCCCAATCCCTGGGGCGGCGCCAGCCTGGAATGGCAGACGCCGGACACGCCGCCGACACACGGCAATTGGGGCGCGAAGCTGCCGACCGTCTATCGCTGGGCCTATGACTATAGCGTGCCGGGCGCGCCGCAGGATTTCATCCCGCAGAGCGAACCGCCGGGCGCCGCCGGCAGCCGGGCGCCGGCATGAGCCTGCTTCACGCCCTCGCCGAAAAACCCTGGCTGACGCCCGGCGTCGCTGGCGACGCGCCCCAACGGGCCGAGGCGCCGTGGGACCGCGGCATCGGCGTCGGCCTGTTCCTGGTCGTCGTGACGATGATCTTTGCGCTGGTCACCATGGCCTATCTGATGCGGATGGGGCATGGCGTGCCGGCCGGCTCGCAGGGCAGCGACTGGCGCACGCTGCGCGAGCCGCCGCTGCTGTGGATCAACACCGGCATCCTGGCCGCCAGCAGCCTGGCCTTCCTGCTGGCCGAGCGGAGCGCCCGGCACGGCGACGGCACCGCCACGCGGAGCGGCATGATCGCGGGCGGGCTGCTCGGCTTCGCGTTCCTGGGCGGCCAATTCCTGCTTTGGCAGAAGCTCAGCGACTGGGGCTATGTGCTGCTGTTCAGCGCGGGGCTGTGCAAGGTCGGCGACCCGCTGTTCACCTTCCCCTTCCCGCAGACGATCCTCGGCAATCCGGCGCTCGCCTTCTTCTACCTGATTTCGGTGCTGCACGGCCTGCACATTGCCGGTGGTCTGGTCGCCTGGGCGCTGACCGCGCGCCACGTCTTCGCCGAAGCGCCGGGCGCGGCGACGGCGCGAATGGTCCAGCTATGCGCGCGCTACTGGCATTTCCTGCTGCTCGTCTGGGCACTGATGATGGGGCTGTTCGTGTCGACCTGAAGGCTTGAGGGACCCAAATGGACCAACGCACGACGATCGTAGAGGCAGAGGCGGAGCCGGGCGGCGTCCCGCAGAGCCTGCGCGAGCTGGCGGGCGACTGGGGCGCGGACCAGGAGGTCTTCCGCCACGTCCATTGGGGGAAGGCCATGATGTGGATCTTCCTTTTGTCCGACACCTTCATCTTCTCGAGCTTCCTCGTCTCGTACATGACGATGCGCTCGTCGGTCACCGCGCCCTGGCCGAACACGGCGGAAGTGTTCGGGCTCGATGTCGGCGGCGTGTCGGTGCCGCTGCTGCTGATCGCGATCATGACCTTCGTGCTGATCAGCTCGTCCGGCACGATGGCGATGGCGGTGAACTTCGGATACCGGCGCAACCGCAAGGCGACCGCGGCGCTGATGGTCGCGACCGCGCTGCTCGGCGCGACTTTCGTCAGCATGCAGGCGTTCGAGTGGACCAAGCTGATCTTCACCGAAGGCGTGCGACCCTGGTACAACCCGATGGGCGCCGCGCAGTTCGGCGCATCCTTCTTCATGATCACCGGCTTTCACGGCCTGCACGTCTCGATCGGCGTGATCATGCTGCTGATCGTCGCGTCGAAAGTGCTGCGCGGACACTACGACCGGCGCGGCGACTATAGCGCGGTCGAGATCGCCGGCCTGTACTGGCACTTCGTCGACCTGGTCTGGGTCTTCATCTTCGCATTCTTCTACCTGTGGTGAGGCGGCTATGAACCACGCACCCGTGCCCATTGTCGAAGACGGCCCTCCCCCCGCCGCGCACGAAGCCGGCGAGCAGCACCCGATCCGGGTTTACCTGGTCGTCTGGGGCTATCTGTTCGTGCTCAGCACCATGTCGTACCTGGTCGACTATTTTCACCTCCAGGGCACGCTGCGCTGGACGCTGATCATCCTGTTCATGCTGCTGAAGGCGGGCCTGATCGTCTCGATCTTCATGCATATGGCATGGGAGCGGCTGGCGCTCGTCTATGCGATCCTGGTGCCGCCGCTCGCGCTCGGCACGCTGGTCCTGCTGATGTCGATCGAGTCCGGCTACACCTTCTGGACGCGCGTCCTCTTCCTGGGTGGGGGCGGCTGACCATGGACCGGTGGGAAAAGACCAAGATCGGCGCCGGCATCGGCCTCGCCTGCGGGGTCATGGCGACCGGCCTGTGGCTGGGCACCGTGCTGGTCTCGCCGGTCTATCCGCAGCAGCGGAGCTACGCGCCGGCCGGCGTGCCGCCCGTCGACCTCGCCGCCATGCAGCGCGAATGGCCCGTCGCCGGCAACAGGGAGGAGCGCGAGCAACTGAAGGGCTATATCGGCCATATCGAAAAGGTGGCCGTCTTCGTTCCCGCCGATACGGATGCCGGGCCGGCCGAAGTACCGGTCGACCTGGGCACGCTGCTCGCTTCGGCCGATGCCGAAAAGGGGCGGCGGACGGCGCAAGCCTGCATGGCCTGCCACGACTTCACCCAGAACGGCCCGAACCGGATCGGCCCCAATCTATGGGGCGTGGTCGGCCGATCGGTCGCGAGCCATGCCGGATTCGGCTATTCGCCGGCGCTGAAGGGGCTTGGCGGGCAATGGACGTACCAGCAGCTCGACCATTTCCTGGCCGGCCCGAACCGCGCGGTGCCGGGGACGAAGATGACCTTCACCGGCATCCGCAACCCGCGCGAACGGGCGCACGTGCTTGCCTATCTCGCGACGATCGGCGCGGGCCGGCAACCCTTCCCGCCGCCGCAGCCAACGGCTTCCCCGCCGCAGCCGAAGATCGCCGCTGCGACGCCCTGAAGCGGGCCCTCAGCGCACCACGAGGTGCGTGTAGAGGTGCCAGGTCGCGTAGCCGAGCACCGGCAGCACCACCGCCAGGCCGATAAAGGCTGGGATCGAGCCGATCACCAGCAGGGCCGCCACGATCAGGCCCCAGCCGATCATCGCGCCCTTGTTGGCCATCACTGCCTTGACCGACGTGTCGATCGCCGTCCGCGCGTCCACGTCCTTGTCGACGAGCATCGGCATCGACACCACGCTGATCGTGAGGACGAGCGCGGCGAAGCAGAGCCCGACGAGATTGCCGACAAGGATCAGCGTCCAGCCTTCGCGCGTCGTGAACACCGTCCGCAGGAACCCGCGCACCGATTCCGGGGCGGGGCCGATCAGCGCCGTGTAAAGCGCGCCCGCCGCCGCCACCCAAAGCGCGAAGACGATCACCAGCAGCGCCGCGATGCCGAGAATGGACTCCCAGGCAGGGCGCTTGCTCACGTCGAAGAAATGCGACCAGTCGGATTCGAGTCCCGATTCCCGCCGCCGGGCAAGCTCGTAGAAGCCGATGGCGGCGACCGGGCCGAGCAGGCTCACGCCCGCCGCCACGGGGACGAACAGCGGCAACCAGGGCCCCTGGAACGCGACGACCGCCGCGAACAGGCCGATCAACGGATAGAGAATCCCGACAAAGATCAGGTCCCCGCGCTTGCTCAGGAAATCGTCCCATCCCTGGGAAAGCGATTCGCGGATTTCCGCGCCGCTGATCTTGCGAACGTCGTAACCGGGCGCGGCGACTTGGCCGGCAGGTTGAGCGATGGCCATCGATGCTCTCCTCATCCACTGGATCAGGTGCCCCAATCCATACTCCATGAGGCCCGACCCGGCAATGTCGGCGCGCGGCCGTTTCGGGGGATTGGAAAGCGGGAGGGCGTATCGGGTCTCCGGCATCGCGGATGCCGCACCGGATTGCATCACTCCGTTTTACTTCGCCTTTTCGGGTTTTACATTCGGGGGCGGTCCGATTAGCCTGAACTGCAAAGCCCAGCCGGGTTGTTTTTCTTTTCCACCCGGCCATATTGCCTGCATGAACATCGCTTTTCCTTCTTCCTGTGAGCCGCAGCGCCTGAAAATCGGCGGTTAGCCGGACGCGCGCTGCGCCAGCGTCCGCGTCCGGCACACGGCGTTCGGTCCAACAATCCGGACCACGCCCGGCGACCATGCCCCTCACCTGCGAGGCACCGCACCCGCGGCGCCTCGCCCCCGGAAAGGAAAAGAAAATGGCCACCCGGCTTGCGCCACGCACGCACCCCCTGTCCCCAGCCGCCTCGGAAGCCGAGGCGCTGCTCGATCGCTACCCCTCGCTCGGCGATCGGGAGCTCGAGCGGTTGATCGCGATCTTCCCGCGCCTGCCGATCCTTGACGTCGGGCTGATGTCGAGCGACGCCGATCTGGCCCCGAAAATGGAGCGGTTCCGGCAGGACCATGCCGACCGGCTGGAGCCGTCGGCGGCCAAGTCGCTGCTGTTCGTGCTCCTGTACCTGGCGCTGCCGGTGATGTTGACGATCGGCTTTCTCTGGTGGATGCTCAGTTGAACTGCGATGCCGGACTTGAAGCCGAAGTATTAAGGCCCATATCGCAATCATGAAGACCTGTTCGTTCATCCCCAATCCGGAGCCTCTGCGGATCATCGGCCAATAGCCGGACGTGCGCTTCGCCAGCGGTCACGTCCGGTGTGCGAGGCATCCGAACATCTTGAGCGGCTGTTCCCGCCGGCTCTCCCCAAATGCTTCCGATGCCAGGCGGATTTATTCGTCATCGGCGAGTGCTGCCCGCGACGCGCGGCGGCCTCGCCGCAGCAGAGGAGCACATCATGGCAACGCTGGTCCACCAGCCCCTTTTCTCGCAACCGCGCCCGCCTTCGGAGCGCACGCTGAAGGTCGAGCAATTGCTGACCCGCTATCCCGACATCAGCGAGAAGGAACTCGCATTCCTGGTCGGGAGCTTTCCCTATCTTCCGCCCGTCGACCTGAGCCTGATGCTGGCCGACAACAGGCTCGCGGAAAAGCTGGAATCCTTCCACCGCGATCATGGGCACATGCTGGTCGCGCCGCGCACCTGGCTGCTGGCGGCCCTTTTCTCAACCGCGGCACTGGCCGGAGCCATCCTGTGGTGGGTGATGAGCGCGGCAGGCGGGGCCTAGCAGAGGAGCGACAGGTGAGAACCAGCATCAGCAAACAGCAGGCCACGATCGTAGCCGCAACCCTGCCCTCCATCCTCGCGAGGCGTCAGCAGTTCGAAGCCGCCATGGCCGGTCACATGGCCCGGCGCGGCCCCTTCGATCCGGCCAAGCACCGCTATCAGGTCACGGCGGCCTCGATCATCGACATGCTGCTCGACCACGCCGGCGGCATCGCCGAGGATGGCGGAATCGCGATCATCCCGCATCACGGGCAGCGCCATCAACGGATGGCGATCGAGGGCGATCACTATTCCGCCTTCGGCGACGGGCTGGCGCCGATCCTCCGTGATGTCATCCCAGCCGAGGCGAGCCCCGAGGCGATTGCGGCCTGGGGCGACGCCTTTTGGGCGATCACGCGCTCTGTGATGGCCGATGCCATGCGGCTCGCCGCGTGACGCGGCGCAGCCTTCAACCCGCGTCGCCGGCACCGCCGCGGCGCGGTTCGACCCTGATCAAGATGGAGTAATGACATTGACGACTATTCGAATGCGCCAGCGCCGGGCGGCGGCTGCCGTTCTCGCCCTTTCGCGCGGACGTGCCGCGCTCGGCCGTGATTTTCCCGAGATGGACAGGGCGCTGCTCGTGCCGGCGGCGGCCTTGATCGCGCTGACCGGCGCGATGCTGGCGGCGGTGATCCACCCGCTCTTCTAAAGCCGGATGGATCAGCTTGATCGGTCATTGCGAGCGCAGCGAAGCGATCCAGCCTTAGCGGCTGGATCGCTTCGTCCCCCGGATCAACCCGGGGCCTTCGCAATGAGGATCCAACGAAAAAGGCCGCCGGAGACATCTCCGGCGGCCTTTTGCCTGGGCGAGAATCCTCGCCGTGGCTCAGGCGGGGTGAGGTGCGTCGACCTGCGGCTCCTTGAACGACGCCGGGCACATCGGGCTGATCGGATCGCTGGCCGGAAACGTCTCCTCCAGCGCCTCGTCCAGCAGCTTGTCTTGCCAGTCGGTCCAGAATTTCCGGTCCGAGGCGGCCATGAAAAGGGAAGTCAATTTCGTCTCCATAAAATCGATCCGCAAGTATTCCAGCGAATTCATCAAGTCTCGACTCAACGATTATTTCCTCGTTTTGTTCCATCGCAAGAAAATCCGGCGGTTCCGCATCAGGACGGCCCCGGCGCCATGCGGAAGCAGTCCGGGCTGAGGTCGCGGACGTGCCGGCAGAAGGCATCGGCCGCGGCGGGGCTGTCGAACGGGCCGATCTGCAGGTGAGTGAGGCGGCCATCGAAGCGGAAGGACGGGACGAGCGGCGGCGCCGGCTTCAGCCGTGCCCAGAGCCGCTCCGCATTCGCGCGGCTCGAAAAGGCGCCGACCTGCACGCGCCAGCCGGCAGCGGCGGGCCGCGCCGAGGAACGCGGCGACGGCAGCGGCGCTCCGATCACGGCGAGCGCCTCCGCGGCGGCGGGCAGGCCGGCCTTCGCCGCGTGTGCGATCAATTGCCGTCCCTGATCCTCGTCCTTCGGCGCATAGACGCCGTTCAGCAGGATCGTGCCCAGCACATATTGCGCGCGCCGGTCGCCGCGCACGGCGCCCTTGCGCAGCCAGGGCACGGCCTCGCGCTGCTTGCCGTTCTGGTAGAGGACCAGGCCATATTCGGCCTCGCCCTTGGCCGAGCCGAGCTGGACGGCCTTTTCGAACCAGCGCTCGGCCTTGGCCGGGTCGAGCGGCACGCCGGCGCCGGTCTTATAGGCTCGGCCGAGGCGATAGGCATGGTCCGCATCCCCGGCGGGCGCCGCCGCGAGCAGGCCGGTCAGCACCAGGGCAAGCATCTCACACCGGCTGGTCGATGCTCGACGGCGGCTCGCTGAAGAATTTCGGGCCCGCCGGCGTCATGTGGAAGCAATCCTCCAGCCGCACGCCGAATTTGCCCGGCAGGTAGAGGCCCGGCTCGTTCGAGAAGCACATGCCGACCGCCAGCGGCGTGGTCTCGCCATGGACCAGGTTGACCGGCTCGTGCCCGTCCATGCCGATGCCGTGGCCGGTGCGGTGCGACAGGCCCGGGAGCTTGTAGCCGGGGCCATAGCCTTCGCGCTCGTAAAAGGCGCGGACGGCATCGTCGACCTTGCCGGCGGGCGTGCCGAGCCGGGCGGCCCGCATCGCCACGCGCTGCCCTTCGGCCACGGTGTCGAACACGCGGCGCACGTCCGCCGGCACCTTGCCGAAGACCAAGGTGCGGCTGATGTCGGACGCGTAGCCGTCGACGGTGCAGCCGCAGTCGATCAACACGACCTCCCCTTCGCGGACGAATTGCGGCTTGCCGGAGCCGTGTGGATAGGCGGCCGCTTCGCCGAGCAGCACCAGCGCGCCGTCGGCACTGCCGCCCAGCGCCTGGGTGGCGGCGACGATCATCGCCGCCACCTGGTCGCGAGTCATGCCTTCCCTGATCCGCGGCGCCGTCCAGCGGATCGCGGCGATGGTTATGTCGTTCGCCTTCTGCATCAGCGCGATCTCGGCCGCCGTCTTGTGCATCCGGCAACCGCGCACGACCGGATTGGCGGAAACCAGCCGGACCCCCGACAGCAGCGCGCCGAGCCCGTCGCTGGCGAAGAAGCGCACCGTCTCCTCGATCCCGATCGGGCCGCGATCGAGGCGGCGTTCCTTCAGCCATTTCGCGATCACCGCGGTCGGGCTTTCATCCTCCTGCCAGACCCGGATTTCGGCCGGGATGCCGAGCGTTTCCTGCACCGAGGGCCGCTCGAAGAAAGGCGTGACGATCAGCGGTTCGCCCGAGACCGGGAGCACGGCCGCCGTCAGCCGTTCGCTGCGCCACCAGCGCACGCCGGTGAAGTAGATCAGTGACGAGCCCGGCTCGATCACCACCGCCGAAAGCCCGTTCCGCCGCATCAGCTCCTGCGCGCGCGCCAGCCTGGCCGACCGCTCCTCGCGGCCGATCGGGACGATGTCGCCGGTCATGTTCTTCAGGTCGGACGTGTCGATCTCGGCGGCGAAGGCCATCGACGGCAGCAGGGTGGAAAGGCCAAGCAGGCCGGCGGTCTGGAGGAGCTGGCGGCGGTTCATGGTCCTTTCGTCGGGCCCGAATGCACGGCTGTCAACGGCAGCGCTTGACCGGCGCGCGCGGATCGCCTTCACACGGGCGCGAAAGAGGGGAACCGCTGCGTGGCCAAACGACTGACCTACATGATTCTCGCCGGCCTGGTGCTCGGCATCGTCGTCGGCTGGGTGCTGAACGCGTCGATCGCGGACCAGGCGCAGCTGAAGGCGATCGCCGGCTATCTTTCGATCGTCACCACCGTGTTCCTGCACATGATCAAGATGATCATCGCGCCCCTGGTGTTCGGCACGCTCGTCGTCGGCATCGCGCATATGGGCGACACCGCGGCGCTGGGTCGCGTCGGCCTCAAGTCGGTCGGCTGGTTCCTGAGCGCCAGCCTGATGTCGCTGACCCTGGGCCTGATCCTGTCGCACATCCTGCAGCCGGGCGCCGCGCTGAACCTGCCGCTGCCGCCCGCGACCGAGAGCAGCGGCATCGACCGGAGCGCCTTCGACGTCGCGAAGATCATCACCCATATCTTCCCGACCTCGATCATCGACGCGATGGCGACCAACGAGATCCTGCAGATCGTCGTTTTCGCCGTCTTCTTCGGCGTCGCGATCACGTCCGTCGGCGAGCGCGCGGCGCCGCTGGTGAAGGCGGCCGAAGGACTGGTCGCGGTGATGCTGCGCGTGACCGACTATGTGATGCGCTTCGCGCCCTACGCCGTGTTCGCGGCGGTGGCGGCGACGCTGGCCGAGGAAGGGCCCGGCGTGATCGGCAAGCTCGCCTATTTCATGGGCAGCGTCTATCTGGGCCTGGCCCTGCTCTGGGTATTCCTGGGGCTGCTCGCCTTCCTGGTGATCGGGCGGCGCGCGGGCCGGCTGTTCCGCTACATCCGCGAGCCGATCCTGGTCGCTTTCTCGACCGCGTCGTCGGAAGCCGCCTTTCCGCGCACGCTGGAGGCGCTCGACCGGTTCGGCGCGCCGCCGCGCATCTCCAGCTTCGTGCTGCCGCTCGGCTATTCGTTCAACCTGGACGGATCGATGATGTACATGACGTTCGCGTCACTGTTCATTGCTCAAGCCTACGGCATCCACCTCGACCTCGGCACGCAGATCGCGATGCTGCTGACGCTGATGATCACGTCCAAGGGCATTGCCGGCGTGCCGCGCGCGAGCCTTGTCGTAATCGCGGCGACGCTGGCGCAGTTCAACCTGCCCGAAGCCGGGCTGCTGCTGATCCTGGCAATCGACCATTTCCTCGACATGGGGCGATCGGCCACCAACGTGGTCGGCAACGCGGTGGCGAGCGTGGTCGTGGCGCGCTGGGAAGGCGAGCTCGATCCGGAGGCGCCGCCGGAGATCGAGCCGGCGCCCGCCCCGTCCGGCCGCACCGACACGCCGCCGGCGGAGAATTGGGGCTGAGATGCTCGACATCGGCGGTTACGAGCTGCTGCCGGACTGGCCGCGCTTCGCCGCCTTCGCGCTCGCTGGCCTCGCGCTGAACATCGTCCCCGGCGCCGACATGACGTTCGTGATCACGGCGGGTGCGCGCGGCGGTCGGCGGGCGGGCGTGATCGCCGCCTTGGGGATCGGCGTCGGCACGTTCGCGCATATCCTTGCCGCCGTGCTGGGCCTGTCGGCGCTGCTAATGGCGTCGGAGACGCTGTTCGACGCGCTGAAGCTGATCGGTGCCGCCTATCTGCTCTACGTAGCGGTCTCGCTGGTGCGAGGCGGCCGGGACGCGGGCGCGGCGCCGGTGCCCGCGCACCGGCTGTTCCGGTCCGCGGTGCTGGTCAATCTCACGAACCCTAAAGTGGCGCTGTTCTTCCTCGCCTTCCTGCCGCAATTCGTCGACCCGGCCGCGCGGGTGCCGGCGCTGCAGATCCTCTGCCTGGGCTTATGGTTCAACCTTATCGGCACGCTGGTGAACGCGTTGATCGGCGTCGGCGCGGCCGGAGCGGCAGCAAGGCTCGGCCGAATCCGCTGGTTCGCGCGGGCGGCACGCTGGGCCGCGGCGACATTGCTCGGCGGCCTGGCGGTGCAGCTCGCGCTCGCGGAGCGGCGCTAGCCCAGCCGCGCCGTCGAATAAGGCGTCAGGACCTGCCAGCCCAGCGATTCGTACAGCGCGCGGCCTTCCGCGGTGGCGACGAGCACGAAGCGGCTTGCCGGATCGGCGCGTGCCCCGGCCAGGCCGACCATCAGGGCCGCGCCCAACCCGCGGCGGCGGTGCGGCCCTTCGGTGACGATGCGGTCGAAGGCGAACACGCCGTCTCGCTCGACCGCATGGCCCGAAGCGGCGACCATGTTATCCGCCGCCCGGATGAGTCCGCGCACGGCGCCTGAATCGGGGCGCAGGTCCAGGCGGTAACCGGCTGGCACCGGCCGCAGCGGCATGAGGCTGTCGCACGTCATCAGGCTGCCGGTTCGCTCGACGGACCAGCGCGACGGGAGCAGGTGCGCCATAAGCTCCGGCGGCGCGCAGAGCTTCAGGACGGCGAGCGGATCGTCGATCGCGCGGCCGAGATCGGCAAGGCCGGGCGCCGGCCGCGCGAACACGTGGCGGCGCGATTCCGTGTCGCTCCGCGTCTCCACGCGCAGGCCGCCATGGTCGGGCACCGGCAGGGGAAGCCCCCGGCTGATCGAGCGAGCCGCCAGCCAGGCGGCGACGAGCGCGGGGTCGGCCCCCGCTTCAGGCATAGGCGTAGGGACCGCCGCGTTCGAGCGCGCGGGCATAAGCGGGCCGCGCGTGGATGCGGTCGAGCCAGGCGATGGTGTTCGGCCGCGATGCGTCGAGGCCGGCGCGCTGCCGGGCGGCCTCGAGCGGGAAGCTCATCATGATGTCGGCGGCGGTCAAGCCGTCGCCGACGAACCAGTCGCGGCCGGCGAGCTCGCGCTCGACGAAGCCCAGGTGATTGTCGATCATCGGCTGGATGCGCTTCTGCGCCGCCTTGCCGAACACCGGCACGCGGCCCAGCACCAACTTGACCAGCAGCGGCGGCATCAGCGAGCCCTCGGCGTAATGAAGGTAGAAGCGGTAGCGCAGGATCGCGTCCCGGTGCGGCGGCGGGCCGAGCCGGCCGTCGGCCTTCTCGACCAGATACTCGACGATCGCCCCCGTTTCCGCGACGACCGTGTCGCCGTCCTGGATCACAGGCGACTTGCCGAGCGGGTGCACCTGCTTGAGCTCGGGCGGCGCCAGCATCGTCCTCGGGTTCCGCTCGTAGCGCTTCACCTCGTAGGGAAGCTCCAGCTCCTCCAGCATCCAGAGGATTCGCTGCGACCGGCTGTTCTCGAGATGGTGGACGATGATCGGCATGGCGCTCCCTTTTCGCGCCACTCTAATCCGACTTCCGCGCGAGCGGGAATGATGAATTGGCTCACACGAAAACACACAGAGGATCGAGCCCGTCCTTCGTGCTCCTCGTGTCTCCGTGTGAGCCAAATAGAGGCGCGCAACGCGCGCCTCCCCCCTGGTCACATGTCGTCGGAATCGTCCGCGCCCGGATTGACCATCAGCGCTTCGGCGACGTCGTCGGTCTTGCCGCGGATCGCTTTTTCGAGGCGGTCGGCCAGTTCCGGATTGTCGCGGAGATACTGCTTCGCGTTTTCGCGGCCCTGGCCGATACGGATAGAATCATAGCTGAACCAGGCACCCGATTTCTCGACCAGCCCGGCCTTGACGCCGAGGTCGAGAATCTCGCCGATCTTCGAGATGCCCTCGCCGTACATGATGTCGAATTCGACCTGCTTGAACGGCGGCGCGACCTTGTTCTTGACGACCTTCACGCGCGTGGTGTTGCCGACGATGTCGTCGCGGTCCTTGATCTGGCCGGTGCGGCGGATGTCGAGGCGGACGGACGCGTAGAATTTGAGCGCGTTGCCGCCGGTCGTCGTCTCCGGATTGCCGTACATCACGCCGATCTTCATGCGCAGCTGGTTGATGAAGATGACCATGCAGCGCGAGCGGCTGATCGAGCCGGTCAGCTTGCGCAGCGACTGCGACATCAGCCGAGCCTGAAGGCCGACATGGCTGTCGCCCATCTCACCCTCGATCTCGGCCCGCGGCACCAGCGCCGCGACCGAATCGACCACCAGCACGTCGATCGCATTCGAGCGCACCAGCGTGTCGGTGATCTCCAGCGCCTGCTCGCCGGTATCGGGCTGCGACACGATCAGCTCGTCGATGTCGACGCCCAGCTTCTTAGCGTAAACCGGATCGAGTGCGTGCTCGGCATCGACGAACGCCGCCGTGCCGCCATTGCGCTGCGCTTCCGCGATCACGTGCAGCGCGAGCGTGGTCTTGCCCGACGATTCCGGGCCATAAACTTCGATCACGCGGCCGCGCGGCAGACCGCCGACGCCCAATGCGATGTCGAGCCCCAGCGACCCGGTCGAAATCGCCTCCACCTGCATCGTCTCGCGGCTGCCCAGCTTCATCGCCGAGCCCTTGCCGAACGCGCGATCGATCTGCGCCAAAGCCGCTTCGAGAGCCTTTTGCCTGTCCATATTCCCCGTCTTGTCGGAATCGACGATCTTGAGCTGCGCCGCCATGCAAAGCCTCCCTAAGCGGAACGCCGAACGCGTTCAACGGAGAGCTTCGTATCCCATTTGTTCCGCAAGAACAAGAGCGGAACTTCTAGGCGGCATCGGCCGCCCCGATACGCTTCAGCGCCTCGCGCCGGCTGAGAGTGCTGAGGCGATCGCCATGCGCCGCAACATAGCGGCGAACCTCGCGCGGATCGGTGCGGGCGTATTGGCGCAAGGCCCAGCCGATCGCCTTGCGCAGAAAGAACTCACGCGAATCGAGCGACGGTCCGATGCAGGCGTGGAGGAGCTCCAGATCGGTCGCGGCCTTCGCGTGGAGCTGGCAGAGAATGGCGCTGCGCCGTTTCCACAGGTCGGGGCTTCGCGCCCAGTCGAGCATGGCCTGTTTCATTGGCGCCGGATCGTTCCGGAGAATGGCCCAGAGCCGCTGCGTCGCGATCGGGTCGACATAGTCCCACCAGGCGCCGGTCAGCACCATATCCTCATACAGCGCCAGCGAGCCGATGCGCTGGAACGGGCGAGCGGCGGCGATGCCGGTGAGCTCGATCGCGGCGTAACGCTGCTCGCGAAAGCGCGCGCCGTGCCACATCGCCATCACGTCCGCACGCCAGTCTTCGGCTGACCGATAGCGGAGGCCGCCGAACACGCGCCTGCATACAGCCCGCAACGGCACGGCGGACACACCCAGATAGGGCATTGGCGATTTCATATAGGCCTGCATCGCCGGCGCGCGGGACGGATCGGCGGCGGCTTTCAGTTCATTCAGCAGCTGGTCCGCGATGCCGCTCATCGCGCCCGGCGGCTCAGCCGTTCAGCAGCGATTCGAAGGCCTCGCGGACGCCGTCCAGCGTGTAGGGCTTGCTGAGCACCGGAACGCCGGCGTGCCGCTCGGGCACCGCATCGTTGCCGCCGCCCGTCGCCAGAACGAAGGGGTGGCCACGCTGGCTGAGCGCGTCGGCGATCGGCCATGACGTCTCGCCGTCCCGCAGGTTCACGTCGAGCAGGGCCGCGTCGAAGCCGCCGGCTTCGACATGCCGCATCGCTTCGGACACACCGTCGACGGCGCCGGCCAGCCGGTAGCCGAGCGCATCGAGGAAATCCTCCAGCATCATCGAGATCAGCGGTTCGTCTTCGACGACGAGGATCGAGGGCCCCACGCTCATGGCGCCGCCGATATCGCGGCAAACAGTTCAACGCAAAGAAAAATCATTTCGCCGCCAGCGCAGCCCGCGCGGCCTCCGCCAGCTGCTGGACCGAAAAGGGCTTGGGCAGGAACGCGACCCGCTCGATGTCGATCGACTTGCGTAGCTGCTCCTCGGCATAGCCGGACATGAACAGGATCGGCAGCTCCGGATATTTGACTCGGGCATGACGGACCAGCGTCGGCCCGTCCATCGTCGGCATCACGACGTCGGAGATCAGCAGGTCGAAGCTCTCACCCGCCTCAAGGCATTCGAGCGCTTCCTCGCCATTGCCGGCGGTCACGACCTTGTAGCCCTGGCGAGTCAGCGCGCGCTCGGCGACGGCGCGGACCATCGCTTCGTCCTCGACCAGCAGGATGGTGCCGCTGCCCCACAGCTCGGCCGGTCGCTCCTTCGGCTGGACGGGCGCGGCCTCCGGCCTGGTCTCCGCCTTGTATACCGGCAGGTAGATGACGAAGCTGGTCCCCTCGCCCACCACCGAATCGGCGAAGATGAAGCCGTTCGACTGCTTGACGATGCCGTACACGGTGGAAAGGCCGAGGCCGGTGCCCTTGCCGACTTCCTTGGTCGTGAAGAAGGGCTCGAAGATCTTCGGCAGCAGCTCGGTCGGGATGCCGGTGCCGGTGTCGGTGATGCTGAGCGCGGTATAGTCGATGCTCGGCATTATGTCGCTTTTCATCCGCCGCACTTCGGCCGCGGAGACGGCGAAGGTCTGGAGCGTCAGCGTGCCGCCCTCGGGCATCGCGTCGCGGGCGTTGACCGCGAGATTGACGATAACCTGCTCGAGCTGCCCCGGATCGGCGCGGACCGGACCCAGATTGCGGCCATGCTTGACGTTCAGCGTCACCGTCTCGCCCAGCAACCGCTTCAGCAGGTTGAACACTTCCGAGACGACGTCGGGCAGCTGCAGCAATTGCGGGCGCAGCGTCTGCTGGCGCGAGAAAGCCAGCAGCTGGCGGGTCAGGCTCGCGGCGCGGTTCGAGTTGGCGCGGATCTGCTGGATGTCGTCATAATCGCTGTCGCCTGGCGTGTGGCGCATCAGCATCAGGTCGCAATGGCCGATGATCGCGGTCAGGATGTTGTTGAAGTCATGGGCGACGCCGCCGGCGAGCTGGCCGACCGCCTGCATCTTGGTCGCCTGCGCGACCTGGCGCTTCAGCTTCGATTCCTCGGCATTGTCCTTCAGCGACAGCAGCACCGCCGCTTCGCCCAGCCCGCGCGCGCCGGCGATCGACAGCGCGATCGGCTCGTCGGGACGCGCCTGCAGCCGCACCGCGATGTCGCCGGACATCGGCGGGCCGGAGGCGAAACGGCGCACGGTATCGGCGACCGCGGCCTTGTCCTCCCGCACCACCAGGTCGCCCGGATAGACCGGATGCGCGCCGGCCTCGAGCCCCGCCGCGCGCGCGAAGGCGTCGTTCAGGAACAGCAGCCGGCCGTCGCGGTCCGCGAGCGCGAAACCCAGCGGCAGCATCGAAAGCAAGGTCTGGATATGGCTGGAGGCGCTACCTTCGCCGAGCCGAGGCGCGCCGTCGTCGTCGATCAGGAAGACCAGCGTCGAGCCACCCCGCTCGTCCGGATCGAGCGGCACCTGCAGCAGCCGCACCGGCCCCCCGGTCGGCCCTTCGCGCTCGAAGCGGATCAACCCATGCTTGTCGATCGTCAGCATGGTGGCGAGGTCGCGGCCCTCGATCGCCGCATCAGCGGAGCCGGTGGCACGAAGCGCGAAGGCACGGTTGCCGGCGCGGATGCGGGCATCGGAACCGATCAGCACGCCCATGATGCCGGCCTCGCCGAGCCGCTCGCCGGCCGCCGAGCCGATCAGCCGCCGCGCCTCGTTGACAAGGTCGACGCTGGAAACGGGGCGGAATCGCCAGACCAGATAGGCTTCGCCGGTGCCTGCCCGCTCCACCTCGACCCGAAGCTGTCCGGCCTCGCGCTGCAGCCGGTCGATCGCAGCCGAGCCGTCGCGCCACGCCGCCTGCTCGGCCCCGAGCAGCGGCGCGGTCGCGCTGTTGGGCAGCCACAGCTCGCCCGGCGCGCGGAAACCCTGAAACCAGCTGCCGTAAAGATGGTTCGCGCAGACCAGCCGCCCTTCCCGATCGGTCACGGCAACCGCAACCGACTCGCTTTCGATGGCTGCGCGCGTCAGCGCCCAGTCCTGGACCGACCGCTCCGCCGGCGCGACCGCGGCATTCGCCCGCGAGAAGAGGAACAGGCCGCCCACCGCCGCGGCGCCGCAGCCGAAGCCGATCGCCAGCGCCGCGCTGCCCAGCAGCAGGAAGATCAGTGCGCCCGACAGCAGCGCCGCCACCGCCACCGCGGCGAGCAGCCCAGGCGACGACTCCGGCGCATGCGCGCCGTCACTCAACAAGGGGGGATGGGCGCGGGTCGCCATCTCGACCGATCAGGCCGATTATTCGGGCTTGCGCGTCTTCTGCTCCTCGCCCGGCGCCGGCACCTTGGCCTGCGCCGACAGGACCGCCTGCGGCGGCCCCCTCTCGATCACGGCGGCGAGCCGCGCTTCCTCGGGGCAGGCACCGGTGCAGAGCCGCTTCAGCTTGGCGAGATTCTCGCGCGCCTTGGTGACCGCGCCCTTCTGGACGAGCGCGTCGCCCTGGCCGGCCAGCGCCGCCACGTCGTTAGGGTCAAGCTCCAGCGCCTCGCGATAGAAGCGGATCGCCTTGCCCAGCAGGCCCTGCGCCTTCGCGATCTCGGCCAGCGCGGTAAAGGCCGCGCGGTTCTTCGGGTCGACCGCCAGCGCGCTTTCCAGCAGGTCGTTGGCCTGTTCCAGATTGCCGGCCCGCTGCGCCGCACGCGCCTGCTCGACGATCATCGTCGAGCGCGGATCGATCTGCGCGTCGGGCTTTTGCGCGACCACGACCGTGGATACGGCGGCGATGCCAAGAGCGGCGGCAAGAGCGACGGGCACGAAACGCATCAGAACCTCTCCAACAATCCTTGTGCGCCTTCTAGCACGGGCTTTCCACGCTCGCGACGAAAAAGCCATCGGTGCCGTCCGCGCCCGGCGACAGCAGCACACCGGCGCCGCGATCCGTCCCCGGCCCGGGGAACCGCCGGCCGGCGCGCCAATCCGGATGCGCATCGAGAAACGCCGCCATCCGGTCCGCGCCTTCCTCGTCGAGCAATGAGCAGACGGCGTAGATAAGGCGACCGCCCGGGCGGACAAGCGTTGCCGCGAGCGCGACCAGCCGGGCCTGCAGCGCCGTCAGCCGCGCCAGCCGGTCGGGCGTCAGCCGCCAGCGCGCTTCCGGGTTGCGCCGCCAGGTACCGGTGCCGGAACAGGGCGCGTCGACCAGCACGCAATCGGCGGCCCCGGCGAGGTCGCCCAGCGCCTCCGCCTCGCGCCCGGGGTCGAGCAGGCGCGTTTCAATGTTCGTCGCGCCGGCCCGCTCGGCGCGCGGCGGCAGCCGGGACAGGCGCGCGCGATCGGTATCGCAGGCGACCAGCCGCCCTTCCCCGCCCATGGCGGCGGCCAGCGCCAGTGTCTTGCCGCCCGCCCCCGCACAGAGGTCGACGATGGTCTGGCCGGCAGCGGCGCGGCAGGCGAGCGCGATCAGCTGACTGCCTTCGTCCTGGACCTCGACCGCGCCGTCCCGCCAAAGCGGGTGCTGCTCGATCGGCAACGGCTCGGCCAGGCGCGCGCCATGAGGCGCGAACCGGGTCGGCATCGCACCGGGCAATTCGTCCAGCACGTCGTCGCGGCTGGCCTTCAGCGTGTTGACGCGCAGGTCGAGCGGCGCCCGTTCCAGCAGCGCCGCGACGTTGACATGGCCCAGCTTCGGCGCCAGCCAGGCGGGCGCAAGCGAAGGCGGGGTCGCCGGTTCGCCCGGAACGATTGGCGCCGGCCCGTGCGGGGAACCGTCGAACAACGGGCGGACGGAAGCATCCTCGCCGGCGAGGCCGAACAGCGCCGCGCGACCGCTCTCGGGCCGCTCGCCGGCACGCCGGATCGCGCGATAGACGAGCTCCCGGATCGCGCGCCGGTCACCCGAGCCGGCATAGCGGCGCGCCTTGAAATAGCCCGCGATGACGGTGTCCGCGGCGGGCCCGGCATCGCACGCGGCGGCGATGATCGCGTCGAGCAGCTCGATCGCCGATTGCAGGCGGGCAGCCGGGGTCACGTCAGGCCATCACTGCGTCGGGTAATTGGGCGCCTCGCGGGTGATGCTGACGTCATGGACATGGCTTTCGCGAAGGCCGGCATTGGTGATGCGCACGAAGCGGGCGCGTGTCTGCAGGTCCGCGATCGTGCGCGAGCCGGTATAGCCCATCGCCGCCTTCACCCCGCCGACCAGCTGGTGGATCACGTCCTTGACGGGGCCTTTGTAAGGCACCTGCCCCTCGATCCCTTCGGGCACGAGCTTCAGCTGGTCCTTGATGTCCTGCTGGAAATAGCGGTCCGCCGAGCCGCGCGCCATCGCGCCGACCGAGCCCATGCCGCGATAGGCCTTGTAGGTGCGGCCCTGGTACAGGAACGTCTCGCCGGGCGCCTCGGCGGTGCCGGCGAGCAGCGATCCGACCATCACGCTGGACGCGCCCGCCGCCAGCGCCTTGGCGATGTCGCCCGACGTGCGGAGTCCCCCGTCGGCGATGACCGGCACGCCCGACTTCGCGGCTTCCTTCGCCGAATCCATGATTGCGGAGAGCTGCGGCACGCCGACCCCCGCGACGACGCGGGTCGTGCAGATCGATCCGGGGCCGATGCCCACCTTCACCGCGTCCGCGCCGGCGTCGATCAGCGCCCGCGTCGCTTCCGCGGTCGCGACATTGCCGGCGACGATCTGCACCGCGTTCGAAAGCTTGCGGACTCGCGAGACCGATTGGGCCACCATCTTGGAATGGCCGTGCGCCGTGTCGATCACGATCAGGTCGCAGCCGGCATCGAGCAGCGCCTCGGTGCGCTCGAAGCCCGCATCGCCGACCGTGGTCGCGCCGGCGACGCGCAGCCTGCCGCTCGCATCCTTGGTCGCGTTGGGGTGCAGCACCGCCTTCTCAATATCCTTGACGGTGATCAGGCCAACGCAGCGATAGGCGTCGTCGACGACCAGCAATTTCTCGATGCGCCGCTGATGGAGAATGCGCCGCGCCTCGTCCTGGCTGAAATCGGCAGTGACGGTCGCAAGGTTGTCGCGCGTCATCAGCTCGGAAACCGGCTGCTTCGGGTTCTCCGCGAAACGGACGTCGCGGTTGGTGAGGATGCCGACCAGCTTGCCGGATGCCTCAACCACCGGAATGCCGGAAATGCGGTTCTCCGCCATCAGCGCCTGCGCCTCAGCAAGCGTGGCGGCTGGGGCGATCGTGATCGGGTTGACGACCATGCCGGATTCGAAGCGCTTGACCTGCCGGACCGCTGCCGCCTGCTCCTCGACCGAGAGGTTGCGGTGAAGCACGCCGATGCCGCCCAGCTGCGCCATCACGATCGCCATTTCGGCCTCGGTCACCGTGTCCATCGCGGAGGACAGGATCGGAATGTTCAGCGAAATGTCGCGGGTCAGCCTGGTCCGCGTGTCGGCGGCGCTGGGCAGAACTTCGGATTCGGCGGGTTTCAGCAGGACATCGTCGAAGGTGAGACCGAGTTCGATGTCCATGCGTGCCAAGGCTCCCGAGTCGAAGGTTGGCGGGCCATGTAACCGCGCGTGGGCCCTTCGGCTAGGGCGGCGACGCACGATTCCGCTGGAACCTGCTCTGAATGCGTCGCATCATCGCCGCCTTGGGGAGGAAAATATGGCCGTTACCGCCGCTTTCTTCGTTCTCGTCCTGGTGCTGTTCTACCTCGCAACCAGCGTGAAGGTCGTCCGCCAGGGCTATGAATATACGATCGAACATTTCGGCCGCTTCGTGACCGTCGCAAAGCCGGGATTCAATTTCTACCCGGCGTTCTTCTACCGGGTCGGCCGCCGGGTGAACATGATGGAGCAGGTGCTCGATATTCCGGGCCAGGAGATCATCACCAAGGACAATGCGATGGTGGCGGTCGACGGCGTCGTGTTCTTCCAGGTGCTCGACCCGGCCAAGGCGGCCTACGAAGTCTCCGACCTCTATACCGCGATCATGCAGCTGACGACGACCAACCTGCGCACCGTCATGGGATCGATGGACCTGGACGAGCTGCTGTCGAAGCGCGACGAGATCAATGCGCGGCTGCTGTCCGTGGTCGATCATGCGACCAGTCCCTGGGGCGTCAAGATCACGCGCGTCGAAATCAAGGATATCCGCCCGCCCGCCGACATCTCGAACGCGATGGCGCGGCAGATGAAGGCGGAGCGCGAAAAGCGCGCGGCCATTCTCGAGGCCGAAGGGCTGCGCGCGTCCGAGATCCTGCGCGCCGAGGGCGAGAAGCAGTCGCAGATCCTGCAGGCCGAAGGGCGGCGCGAAGCCGCATTCCGCGACGCCGAAGGCCGCGAGCGCGCGGCCGAGGCCGAAGCCAAGGCCACCAAGATGGTCAGCGACGCGATCGAGACCGGCAGCGCGCAGGCGATCAACTATTTCGTCGCGCAGAAATATGTGGAGGCGGTCGGGAGGTTCGCGGACTCGTCGAACGCCAAGACCATCCTGTTCCCGGTCGAGGCGACGCAGCTGATCGGCACGTTGGGCGGCATCGGCGAGATCGCGCGCGAGGCGCTTGGCCGCGAGGCGGTGCCGCCGCCCACCGCCGCGCCGGCGATCGAGCGACCGCGCAAGGGACCGTTCGAGGGGCAAGCCTGATGCCGCTGGACTTCGACGCCTATTGGTTCTGGCTGATCCTTGCCGTGATCCTGGGCACGGCCGAGCTGCTGCTGCCCGGCGTGTTCCTGATCTGGGTGGCGATGGCCGCCGCGATCACCGGCTTGATCACTTTCGCCGCGGACCCGCCTTTCGCCGCGCAGCTCGCGATCTTTGCGGTGACGGCGGTGGCGGCGACTTTGGGCGGCCGGCGATGGTACTCGGCGAACCCTATCCCGTCCGCCGACCCGCTGCTCAACGACCGCGCGGCGCGGCTGGTCGGCGAGACGGTCGAGCTGACCCGCGCGATCGTCAACGGCCACGGCCGCGCACGCGTCGGCGACAGCGAGTGGAACGTGCGCGGCCCCGATGCCCCGGCCGGGGCCTGCATGCGCGTGGTCGGCCAGGAGGACGGCGCCCTGGTGGTGCGGCCGGTCAAGGCGATCGAGTGACCGGGCGCCTGCTTGCGCTGATCCTGCTGCTGGCGGGCGCGAGCCCCGCCGTTGCGAAGCGGTCCGCCTGCCCCGACCCCCGGGCGCGCCAGATCGCAGTGCTGGTGGCCGATGCGAGCGGCGATGTCGCGCTGATCGTCGCCCGCATCAAGGAGCGGCTGAGCACCGAGGACGTCGCCTGCTGGGCCGCGCGCGGGGACAAGCCGATGCTGCTGGAGCTGGCCAAGCGGCTGGAAAGTGGCGACGGTATCGCCAGGGATGTCGAGCGGGCGGAGGACCTGTACGTCTCTGCGGCCGCCACAAAGTTCGGGACCATCTACATCTATACGCCGGGTGTCGGAAAATCGCCGGGACGAACGATACCGATGCGCATGGGCCCTGATGTTCCAGGGCTGCCCGAAGCCGCCTACCGGCGGGCGCTGATGCACATCGAAGGGCGCGCGGCCAAGCCGTCGCCGCGCAAGGGATATTCGATTCTCCGGAAGCTGGCGAAGAACGGCTACGCGCCGGCAGCCGCCTATCTGGAGCGGCTGCCAAAGACATGACATTGCCGCTTCGCCCGGCATTCTCTACCTAGCGCGGATGGCCGCCACGATCGCGCTGGTCGACGACGACCGCAACATCCTGACCTCGCTTTCGATCGCGCTGCAGTCCGAAGGCTTCGTCACGCGTCTCTATTCGGACGGGGAGGCGGCGCTGAAGGCGCTGCTCGACAATCCCCCCGACATCGCGGTGTGCGACATCAAGATGCCGCGGATGGACGGGTTGGAGCTGCTGCGGCGGCTGCGCGAGAAAAGCGCGCTGCCGGTGATCTTCCTGACCTCGAAGGACGACGAGCTGGACGAAGCGCTCGGCCTCGCGCTGGGTGCCGACGACTATATCTCGAAGCCCTTTTCGCAGCGGCTGCTGATCGCCCGCATCCGCGCGATCCTGCGCCGGGTCGAGCTCAGCAAGCCGCAGGCGGCAAACGACGCGACTGTCGGCGAGCCGTTGGTGCGTGGCCATCTGGAAATGGACCCGGCACGCCACCGCGTCACCTGGATGGGCAAGGACGTGACGCTGACCGTCACCGAATTCCTGATCCTCGAATCGCTCGCCCAGCGGCCCGGGGTGGTCAAGTCGCGCAACCAGCTGATGGACGCCGCCTATCATGACGACGTCTATGTCGACGACCGGACCATCGACAGCCACATCAAGCGGCTGCGGCGCAAATTCCGCCAGGTCGACCCGCAATTCGATGGCATCGAGACGCTGTATGGCGCCGGATACCGATTCGCCGAGGGTTGAACCGCCGATCCGCTGGTCGGGCCGCGTCTCGCTGACCACGCGCATCCTGGCGGTCAACGTGTTCGCGCTGGCGGTGCTGGCCGGCGGCTTCTTCTACCTGGAAACCTATCGCGCGCGGCTGATCGACTTCCGCATCGCCCGCGCGGTCCGGGAACTGAGCCTTGTCGACGAGGCGCTTGCGATTGCGCCGCCGGCCGAGGTGCCGGCGATGCTGTCGCGGATGGCGCGCAAGACCGGCACGCGGCTGCGGCTCTATGGGCCCGACGGCGCGCTGCGGGTCGACAGCTGGCGCATTTCCGGGGCGAACTACACGCTTCGCGACCCGGCGGAGGAAGCCTGGCAGCGCCACGCGGCCCGCTTCCTCGACCGCGCCATCGATTTCGTCGCCCGTGCTCGCACGCCGCACGATTATGTCGAGCCGGAGCCGGATCGCGCCGCCGCATGGCCGGAGCTGCGCGAGGCCCTGCGCGCCGGCAGGCCGGTCGGCGCCGAGAGCTTCGCGCCGGACCGCACCTTCATGATCACCGCCGCGGCGCCGGCCGGGAACGGCGCGCTGCTGATGACGACCAACGCGCGCGACGTCACCCGGATCGTCCGCGCCGAGCGGTTCCGGGTCGGACTGCTGCTGCTGGTCGTGGCGGCCCTGTCGGTCGCGCTTTCCTTCTTCCTCGCGCGGACGATCGTGCGGCCGCTCCGCCGGCTGGCGCGCGCGGCGGTGCGCGTCCGCCTGGGCCGCGACCGCGAAGTCACCGTTCCGCGCCTGCCCCGCCGACGCGACGAGATCGGCTCGCTCGCCCAGGCGCTGAGCGACATGACGCAGGCGCTCAGGCACCGGATCGACGCGACCGACGCCTTCGCCGCCGACGTGACGCACGAGCTGAAGAACCCGCTCGCCTCGCTCCGGTCGGCCGCCGACGCGCTGCAGCGTGTATCCGATCCCGAGCAGCGTGCGCAGCTGATGGCGATCATCCAGGACGATGTCCGCCGGCTCGACCGGCTGATCACCGATATCGCCGAGGCGTCCCGCCTCGACGCCGAACTGTCGCGCGCGCGGTTCGAAGGGATCGACCTGGGACGGGTGATCGAGACGATCGTGCGCGCGCGGGAAATGCGCGGTCCCAATCCGCGCGGCGTCCAGGTCGCCTTCGCGCGGCCGCGGGTGGACACGGCGGTCGTGCGCGGCGACGAATTCCGCCTGGCCCGCATCGTCGAGAACCTGCT
The DNA here is from genome assembly GCF_009753715.1 of Sphingomonas horti. GTDB lineage: Bacteria > Pseudomonadota > Alphaproteobacteria > Sphingomonadales > Sphingomonadaceae > Sphingomonas_B > Sphingomonas_B horti. The sequence goes on from NZ_WQMS01000013.1 coordinate 205,168, forward strand.
CGACAATGCCATATCCTTCTCGCCGCCGGGCGGGCTGGTCCAGATCACCGCGACCCGCTCCGGCCCCGAAGTGATCGTCCGCGTAGAGGACGAGGGGCCGGGGGTTCCTGCCGAGCTCCGCGAATCGATCTTCCGCCGGTTCACCAGCGTGCGATCCGATGAGGATGCCAGCCATTCGGGCCTAGGTCTGGCCATCGCGCGCGCGATCGCCGACGGGCATGGCGGCACGCTGGAGGTGGAGACCCGGGACGAGCGGCCCGCCGGTGCCGCCTTCATCCTGCGGCTGCCCGCGGCCGGGGAGCGGTGAGCATGTTGTTCCACGCCAGCTGTGTCGCGGTCGGCGGCCGCGCGGTGCTGATCGCCGGGGACTCGGGCGCCGGCAAGTCGGACCTCGCCCTCCGGTTGATCGATCGCGGCGCGGCGCTGGTCAGCGACGACCAGGTGGTGCTGAGCGCCGAAGACGGACAGCTGATCGCGTCGGCACCGGCGACCATCGCCGGTCAAATCGAGGTGCGCGGCCTGGGAATCATGGCTATGCCGCATCGCACTGCCATGCCCGTGTCCCTGCTGATCCAACTCGGCGCCCCCGCCGAACGCATGCCCGAGCCGCGCGCCCGGACGCTTTGCGGAATCGCCGTGCCGGTGGTCGCGCTCGATCCCTTCGAGCCGTCCGCGCCGATCAAGGCCGAGCTGGCGCTGCGCCAATGGGGCCTGGAGCCGTGAGCGAGCGGCTCGATCCCGAGCGCATCCTGCTGGTGACCGGCATGTCGGGCGCGGGCAAGTCGACGGCGCTCAACACGCTCGAGGACCTGGGCTGGGAAGTCGTCGACAACCTGCCGCTGAAGCTGCTCGACCGGCTGCTCGACACGCCTCCGGTCGAAGGCGCCGACAAGCGGCCGCTTGCGATCGGGATCGACAGCCGCACGCGCGGGTTCGAGGCCGCCGGCGTCGCGCGCCGGATCGCGAAGCTCCGCCAGCGCGCGCATTATGACGTGGCGACGCTATTCCTCGACTGCTCGGGCGCGGAGCTGGAGCGCCGCTACGACGAGACGCGTCGACCGCATCCGCTTGCGCTCGATCGCCCCGCAAGCGACGGCATCATGCGGGAGCGCGAATTGCTCGCGCCCTTGCGGCAGGCGGCCGACTATCTGGTCGATACCACCCAACTCAGCCGTGCCGAGTTGCAGAACGACCTGCGGACCCGCTTCGGCGAGGAGACCGGGCCGGAGACGGTGCTGACCGTCACGTCGTTCGGCTTCGCGCGCGGACTGCCGCGCAATGCCGACCTGGTGTTCGACATGCGATTCCTGCGCAACCCGCACTGGGACCGCGAGCTGAAGCCGATGACCGGCCTCGATTCGGCGGTGGGCGACTATATTGCCGAGGACCCCGCCTATGAGGCGGCAGTGGCGCAGATCGAGGAGTTGCTGCTCACTCTCCTGCCCCGCTATGCCAGCGAGGGGAAGGCCTATGTGACTGTGGCGTTCGGCTGTACCGGAGGGAGACACCGCTCCGTCCATGTCGCCGAACGGGTCGCTCGCCGGTTGCGCGAGGCGGGATTTTCGCCCACGGTTACGCATCGCGACCTCGCCACCGCGCCACGCGACGCGGTCGAAGAGATCCGGGCTCATACCCGGGCTCGCTGAAGGATTTTGAGATTGCAATGATCGGACTTGTGCTGGTGACCCACGGACGGCTCGCCGCAGAATTCGTGGTCGCGATGGAGCATGTCGTCGGGCCCCAATCCGCCGTCGAGGCGATCTGCATCGGCCCTGACGACGACATGGAGATGCGTCGCGGCGACATCGCGACGGCGATCCGCAAGGTCGAGGCCGGCCGTGGCGTGATCGTGCTGACGGACCTGTTCGGAGGCACGCCCTCCAACCTCGCCATCTCGCTGATGCAACCCGGCAAGGTGGAAGTGATCGCGGGCATCAATCTGCCGATGCTGATCCGCCTGGAAGGCGCGCGCCGGACGATGAGCGTCAAGGATGCGGTCGCCGCCGCGCGCGAGGCCGGGCGCAAATACATCTCGGTCGCGTCGGAAGTGCTCGGCGAGGCCGCATGACCGAGGTCAGCCGGACCGTCTTCATCGCCAACAAACGGGGCCTCCACGCCCGCGCCAGCGCCAAATTCGTCACGCTCGCCAGCGGCCTGCCGGCCCGGGTGGAGGTCCGCAAGGACGGGGCGAGCGTGACCGGCACGTCGATCATGGGGCTGATGATGCTGGGTGCCGCGATGGGCGACCAGATCGAGATCAGCGCGAGCGGGGACGGCGCCGAGGACGCCGTCGCGCAGCTGGCCGGGCTGGTCGAGAATAAATTCGGCGAAGACTAGTGCGCCAGATCACCGGCTTCTCGAACGAAACGGTCAAGCGCGTCCGCAGCCTGCGCGATAAGAAGCACCGCAGGCGCGAAGGCCTGTTCCTGGCCGAAGGGCTGCGCATCCTGACCGAGGCGCGTGCGGCCGGAGCGCTTCCCGAAATCCTGTTCTTCGCGCCGGAAGGGGCTGGTCATCCGCTCGCGCGCGGCCTGATCGCGGAAACCGAAGCGGCCGGCGGCGACGTGATCGAGACCAATGCCGACATTCTCTCCAAGCTGTCGGGCAAGGAGAATCCGCAGACGCTGGTCGGCGTCTATCGCGACCGGCTGACGCCGCTGGCCGCGATCGACCGCACGCGCTCCGGAATATGGATCGTCGCCCAGGCGCTCCGCGATCCGGGCAATCTCGGCACGATCCTCAGGACCAGCGACGCGGTCGGCGGTGGCGGGCTGATCCTGGTCGACGACTGCGTCGATCCGTTCTCTGTCGAGGCGGTGCGCGCGAGCATGGGGGCACTGTTCACCCAGACGATCGCCGCCGCGCGCTGGGAGGAGTTCGTCGCCTGGCTCCGGCAGGGGCCCGCGCAGCTGGTCGGCACGAGCCTCAGGACCGACACCGACTATCAGGCAACGCGCTACCAGGCGCCGACCTTCATCCTGGTCGGCAACGAGGCGCAGGGGCTGCCGGCGCCCTATGAAAACCAATGCGACCTACTGGTGAAGATGCCGATGCGCGGCAAGGCGGACAGCCTGAATGCCGCGATCGCCACCGCGGTGATGGCCTATGAGGTCCTGAACCAGCGGCGGCCGCGCTAACGCAGCCCGCCCGCTTCCGCCACGGCGCGGTTCATTTCCTGGAGCTTGTGGCGGAGCGCCGCGGCGAAGCTCTGCTCGACCGCGTGGCGGACGTCATGGTGCGCGTCGAGGTAGAGGCGCAGCGACTGGGCGGGCGCGCACCACATCCGCGCCGCCGTGTCGAGCGTGACCGTCGCGCTGGCGGTCTCGCCCGAAAGCACAGTCACTTCGCCGATCAGGTCGCCGGTCCCGAGCCGCCCGACCTGCTTGCCGCCATTCGTCACCCTGGCGTCGCCGCTCGCCAGATAGAAAAGGTGCGTGACCGGCTCGCCTTCCCGGATCAGCGCCTCGCCGGCCTGGCCCGTCAGCCAGAAGCCTTGATCCAGGAAATGACGGGCACGGGCGCGCGGCAGCCCCTTCAGCAGCGTCGTCAGCATCGGCTCCTCGTCGGGACCGAAGCGCACCGCGGCATTGCTGCGCACGAACTGCAGCAGCAGCACCGCGTTCACGAGCAGCAGCAGCACGTTCCAGAACAGCGCAGCCGGCTGGAACGAGAACACGCCGCTGGCGAGAATGCCCATCACCGCCGCCGCCGATACGCCGATGCGCACGCGCGTCAGCCGCGCCGGCAGCATCGCCACGACCAGCAGCAGATATTGCAGGTGGCCGGTCGCCCAGGCCAGTTCCCATCCGCCGTCGACGTCCATAGCCCCTCCTGCGCCAGTCCGCCTTATGCGCCAAGGCCGATTCGACTGACAATATGCGGCGGGACCGTTTCGGAGCCGCTTGCCACCGGCGCCGCTTGCTCGCATACACGGCGGAAACAAAAATGGCGGGTCGCGACGCCATAAACCGGTCAATGGGGGAGCCAGCGCGAAGCATGAATGGGGGAATTGCCAGCCTGCGCTCCCGTGCAGCGGCCGGCCTGGCCTTCTGCCTGTGCCTTGGGCTGTCGCTCGTCGCCCTCGCGATCGCGTTCGGCACGCCCTCTTCCACGGCCAAGGCCGCGGCCGGCGACTCGGCGACGCATCTGGGCGTCGCCAGCTGCGCCGGATCGACCTGCCACGGGCGCCAGGAAGGCGACGGCAAGGTCGTTCGGCAGGACGAAATCAAGCTGTGGCAGGAAGAATCCTCCGCCGGCGGGACGCATTCGCGCTCGCTCCGGCTGATCTCCGGCCCGCGCGGCCAGGCGATCGCCGCGCGGCTCGGCATCGGCGATCCGGCCAATGCCGCGATGTGCCTCGGCTGCCACGTCGACCCGGCAGCCCGGCGCGGCCCGCTGTTCCAGAAAAGCGATGGCGTCGGCTGCGAGGCTTGCCATGGCGGCGCGCAGAACTGGATCCAGACGCACTACACGGTCGGCGCCAGCCATGCCCGCAATGTCGCGCAGGGCATGATCCCGCTGGAGAATGCGAAGGTTCGCGCCGGCGTCTGCCTCGACTGTCATTTCGGCAGCGCCGATGCCGGCCAATTCGTCAACCACCGGATCATGGCCGCCGGCCATCCGCGGATCGTGTTCGAGCTGGACCTGTTCTCGACCCTGCAGCAGCATCACAACGAAGACGCCGACTATGTCCGCCGCAAGGGCCGCACCGATGACGTGCGGCTATGGGCGACCGGGCAGGCAATGGCGCTGGAGCGGTCGCTGACGCTCTATTCGAACCCGGGGCGCGGCACCGAAGGCGTTTTCCCCGAATTCTATTTCTTCGATTGCCATACCTGCCACCGCCGCATCTCCGACGAGCCGTCGGCGCGCCCGACCAGCATCGCCAATCCCGGGCGACCGATCCCGCAAGGCATGCCGGCCTATAATGACGAGAACATGATCATGCTCTCCGCCGCCGCGCGCGTGGTGGCACCGGAGCTGGGCCGTCGCTTCGATGCCGACGCCAGGGCGTTCCACGCCGCGCTCGCCCAGGACCGGCCGAGCGCGGTCGCGGCCGCGGCGCGGCTGCGCGAGACGGCGGGCGCGCTGGCCGACGCCTTCGCGCGGCGCTCGTTCGGCAGGGCGGAGACGTTCGCGATCGTCGATTCGATCGCCAGCGACGCGATCAGCCCGCGCTTCACCGACTATGAAGGCAGCGTCCAGGCGGTGATGGCGATCGACACGCTGCTGAACGCCCTCATCAACGAGCGCGGGGTGAGCGGCGGCGCCGTCGCCGCGACCCGCGCCGAGATCAACCGCGCCTATGCCGCGGTCAAGGACCCCAACGACTACCGCCCGCTCGAATTCCGCCGCGCCCTGGGCGGCGCGGTACGGACCATCCGGACACTGCGTTGATGCGTAAAGGCGTTCTGTTCTCAAGCTGCGGCGTCGCCGCGCACCGCTCCACGGCCGCACTGGCCGCGGTCGCGCTGCTGCTCACCTCGTGCGGCGGCGGCGGCAAGTCGCCCTCGCCCGCCGCCACCCCGCCGCCGAGCCCGACGCCCAGCTCCGTCTATACGCCGCCCGCGCTGGAATCGCTGTCAGTGTCGGATGTCCAGCAGATCATCGCCCAGGCCGTCGCCGAGGCGAAGGCGCGCAATCGCCCGGCCGTCATCGCGGTCGTCGACCGGGTCGGCAACGTGCTTGCGATTTTCCGCATGAACGGATCGCCGCAGAACCTGAAGATCGCGGACGCGCCGAACGGGCAGGATATCGACCTGCAGGGACTTGTCGTCCCGGCCGAAGGCGGGGCGATCGCCAAGGCGATCACCGGCGCCTATCTGTCGTCCGGCGGCAACGCCTTTTCGACCCGCACCGCCAGCCAGATCGTGCAGCAGCATTTCCCGCCCGCGCCGAACGCGGTGGGTCTTGAGAGCGGGCCGCTGTTCGGCGTGCAGTTCAGCTCGCTTCCCTGTTCCGACCTCAACACGCGCTTCATCGCCACCGGCGGCCCCGCCGCCCTGATCGGGCCGAAGCGCTCGCCGCTCGGCCTCAGCGCCGATGCAGGCGGCTTCCCGCTCTACAAGAACGGGGTGCTGGTCGGCGGCGTCGGCGTGATGGCCGACGGCGTCTATGATTTCGATCCCGACATCACCGATATCGAGACCAACGACGAGGAATATATCGCCCTCGCCGGCACTTTCGGTTTCGAAGCGCCGGAAGCGATCCGGGCCAACCAGATCAGCGTCGACGGAACGCAGTTGCGCTACAGCGACGCGGTGCCGTCGGGCCTGCGGACCGCACCGGCCTCGGCGCCCGGCTATCCGACCATCGCCGGCATCGCCGGTTCGCTGGCGCCGGTGCGCGACTATGCGACGCTGCAGATCATCCCGGGCGCGCCCTACGGCACCGAAGCGTCGGGCATCCGCAAGGCGACCCCGGCCGAGTTCGACAATCCCGATGCCTTTATCCTGACCGATGGATCAGGGAATGACCGCTACCCGATCCGCGGCGGCACCGACGGCGGCGCGGTCGGCCAGCCGCTCACCGCGGCCGAAGTGCGGGCCGTGCTGGAAGAAGCGTTCAAGATCATGAGCCGCGCCCGCGGCCAGATCCGGCGGCCGCTCGACAGCCGGGCGCAAGTCACCATTTCGATGGTCGACACCTATGGCAACGTGCTGGGCATCGTGCGTGCGCCGGATGCGCCGGTGTTCGGCATCGACGTGTCGCTGCAAAAGGCGCGAACGGCGACCTTCTTCTCCAATCCGGTCGCGGCCCAGCAATTGATGGCCGCGACGCAGCCGGAAGTCGCCCAATTCGTGCAGCGCCTGCGCGATTTCCTGGGCGATCCGACGGCGCTGACCGGCGGTTTCGCTTTCTCCGACCGTGCCGGCGGCAACCTGTCCCGGCCCTACTTCCCCGACGGCGAAGTCGGCCGGCCGAACGGACCGCTGTCGCGCCCGATCGCGCAGTTCAATCCCTTCTCCACCGGGCTGCAATCGGCGCTGATCAAGCCGAATGTCGACGAGCACCTCGCCTATCTGACGCTGAACAGCAATGCGGACACCCCGCAGCGCTGCACCAAGCTGCCCGACGTCACGCCCCAACATAACCGGCTGTCGAACGGCATCCAGATCTTCCCCGGCTCCGTGTCGATCTATCGCGGCACGCAACTGGTCGGCGGCATCGGCATCTCCGGCGACGGCATCGACCAGGACGACATGATCAGCTTCCTGGGGCTGGCCAATGGCGGCAAGCGGGTCGGCACGATCGGCCATGCCGCGCCCGAGATGCGGGCGGACCGCATCGTCGTGAAGCTGCAAGACGGGCGCGAGGTGCGCCTGCGGTACGTCAACTGCCCGTTCGCCCCGTTCCTCGACACGCCAGCCCAGAATGTGTGCCAGGGGATATGACGGGCGCTTCGCTCCTTCCCATTGCCCTGATGCTGGCCGCCCAGGGGCAGCAGACGGACACGAGCGCGCCGCCTCCTCCGCCGGAGAAAATGCCCGATACGGCGGCCGAGGCACCGCCGCCGCCTGAAACGCTGGAAGAGCCCGATACCGGCCTGATCGAGGGCCGTCGCCGCCCCGGCGTCACGCAGCGGGTGCTGCCGGACAAAGTGACCGCCGACAATCCGGGCGCCGTCCGCGCGCCGCCGCCCGAGGCATTTCCCGCCAACCAGTTCCCGGTGCCGGACCGCTGGCGGCTGATCGAGACGCTGGGCCTGGTCAAGCAGGACGTGCTCGATCCCTATCATCAGAGCACCTACAAGGGCGATCGCCCGCTGTGTCTGCCGACGGCCGAGGAACAGGAGCGGCGCGAGCAGGCCGGGCTGCCCAAGTGCCGGACTCCCAAATTCCTTGGGCTGGACCATGAGGACTGGTTCTTCAGCATCAACGCGGCGTCGGACACCGTCGTGGAGCCGCGCAGCTTCCCGATTCCGGTCGGCGTGCAGACGACGCAGCGCCCCGACAGCAACAATGTCTTCGGCCGCCCCTACAGTCTTGTCCTGTCGCAGACCTTCATCGGCGGCTTTTCGCTGACCAAGGGCTACACCGCGTTCAAGCCGCCCGAGGTCGAGTACCGGGTCAGCCTGGCCTATAACATCAACTATGTGCGCGTGCCGGAGCGGCGGGTGCTGTCGGTCAAGCCGTCCAAGCCGCCGCATCGGCTCGATTCGTTCCTGGGCGTCCAGGAACTCTTCATCGACAAGCATCTGCGCAACACGTCCGACCGCTATGATTTCGACTCGCTGCGCATCGGCATCCAGCCGTTCCAGTCCGATTTCCGCGGCTTCCTGTTCAACGACCAGCAGCTCGGCATCCGCCTGTTCGGCAATCGCGACAACAACCGGTTCCAGTACAACCTGGCCGTGTTCTGGCGCTTGGAGAAGGACACCAATTCGGGGCTGAATTCAGTCGTGCAGCGGCCGCGCAACGACCTGATCTTTGTCGCGAACGCCTATCTTCAGGACATGCCGGTGCCGAGCTTCACCAGCCAGGCGACCGTCATCTACAACATGAACCGGGAGCAGGACCGGATCGAGGTCGACGACAACGGCTTCCCGGTCCGTCCCGCCCTGCTCGGCGACCTGCGCGGCCGCGAGTACGACGTCGTCTATGTCGGCTATAATGGCGACGGCCATTTCGGGCGGCTGAACCTGACCGTCTCCGCCTATGGCGCTTTCGGCCAGGACCGGAACAGCTTCTTCACATCGCGCAAGGCCGATATCCGCGCCTTCTTCTTCGCGGCCGAGCCCAGCATCGATTTCGACTGGATCCGCGTGCGCCTGTCCGGTCTCTACGCGAGCGGCGACCGGAAACCTTACAACAATGTCGAAGGCGGGTTCGACGCGATCTTCGAGAACCCGATCTTCGCCGGCGCCGACACCAGCTACTGGATCCGGCAGACGATCCCGTTCGCGGGCGGCGGCCGCGCGGTCGCGATCAACGGCCGCAACGGCGTGCTCGCCGACCTTCGCTCGTCGAAGGAGCAGGGCCAGTCCAACTTCAACAACCCCGGCACGGTGCTGCTGGGCGCCGGAGCGGATTTCGACATCACGCCGACGACGCGCCTGACGCTCAACGCCAACCACCTGTGGTTCGCGAACACGGCGACGCTGCAGGCGCTGCGCGTCGAGGGCAGCATCCCGAAGGCGATCGGCTATGATCTGTCCGCGGCTGCTACATGGCGGCCCAAGGCGAACCAGAATCTGGTGTTCCGCCTGTCCGGCGCGCTGCTGCAGCCAGGCGACGGATTCAAGGACCTGTTCGCCAGCTCGCCGCGCGACCACCGCTTCTATTCCGTCCTCCTGAACGCGATCCTGACCTACTGATGCGCGCGATCCACGCCCTCCTTGCAACTTTGGGCCTGCTGGCAGCGGCCGTGATCGGCCCGCAGCTGGGCGCCTCGTCGGCGGAAAAGCCGGTCGCGCGCAGCTACCCCGTCTTCGCACCCGCGCCGCGCGACCGCACGCCGGAAGACATGACGCGAATGAACGCCGGCTGCACCAACTGCCACACCGCGTCCGACGCGCCGACGATGCACGTGACGCCGGCGGTCGCGCTGTCCTGCGTCGACTGCCATGGCGGCACGCCGGTCGCCGATGCGGTGGATCCGAGCTGGGCGCCGACCGATCCCCGCTACGTCGCGATCCGCGACAAGGCCCATGTGCTGCCGCGCTATCCGGAGAGCTGGCACTGGCCGTCATCCGCCAATCCGGAGCACAGCTACACGCTGCTGAACCGGGAGAGCCCGGAATATATCCGCTTCGTGAACCCGTCCGACTATCGCGTCGCGCGGGAAGCGTGCGGCGCCTGCCACATGCAGATCATCGAGGCGGGCGAGCGCTCGATCATGGCGTCGGGCTCGATGTTCCTCGGCGGCGCCGCCTATAATAATGGCGTTCTGCCGTTCAAGAATTACATCCTGGGCGAGGCCTATACCCGCACCGGCGAACCGGCGAAGATCATGTCGCCTGGCAATCCGCCGGGCACCGTCACCGAGGCACAGAAGGCGCGCGGCGCCCTGCCCGTCCTCTACCCGCTGCCGACCTGGAACGTGATCCCGCCGGCCGACATCTTCCGCGTGTTTGAGCGCGGCGGCCGCGTGATCAGCTCCGGCTTTGCCGAGATCGGACTGCCGAACCCGTCCGGATCGATCCAGCGGCTGGACGAGCCTGGCCGCCCCGACCTGAAGCAGTCGAACCGCGGCCCGGGCACCGGCCTGCGCGTCGCCATCCCGGCGCTCAACGTCCACAAGACGCGCCTCAACGACCCGTTCATGTGGTTCATGGGCACCAACGATCAGCCGGGCGACTATCGCAATTCCGGCTGCGCGGGCTGCCACGTCGTTTATGCCAATGACCGCGAGCCGCGGCACAGCCTGACCTATGCGAAATACGGGCGCGACGGCCAGACCGCGACCGTCGATCCCACGATCGCGAACAAGCTCCAGCCGACGCATGCCGGCATCAAGGCCTATGGCGCGGCGGGGCCCGGGAAGGAGAAAGGCCACCCGATCCACCACAGCTTCACGCGCGCGATCCCGACCGCCCAGTGCATGAACTGCCATATGCACCAGCCGAACATCTTCCTGAACTCCTATCTCGGCTACACGATGTGGGATTACGAGGCGGACGCGCCGTTCATGTGGCCGGGGCCGGAGAACACGACGCCCAAGCCCGCCGGCATGTCGGACGCGGATTACCAGCGCATCTTCAAGCGCCAGCACTACCCGACCGCGGACACGGTGCGCGAGATCAACGAGCGCAATCCGGAAGCGGCCGCCGCGCGCGGGCTGTGGGGCGATCTCGAATTCCTGCGCAACGTCTATGACCTGAACCCGCTGCTCAAGGACACGCAGTTCGCCGACTATCACGGCCATGGCTGGAACTTCCGCGCGGTGCTGAAGCGCGACCGCGAAGGCAATCTGCTCGACAAAGACGGCAACAAGGTCTCGCCCGACGATCCCGAGAAATGGCGCAAGGCGGGCGAAGGCAAATTCGTCGAGCCCGGCACCAATCCCGGCAAGACCGTCCACATGATGGACATCCATGCCGAAAAGGGCATGCAGTGCGCCGACTGCCACTTCTCGCAGGATTCGCACGGCAACGGCCTGATCTATGGCGAAGTCGCGAACGCGATCGAGATCGGCTGCAAGGATTGCCACGGCACCGTTGACGGCTATCCGACGCTGCTCACCTCCGGCCCCGCCGCGCCCCCCGCCGGCAACAACCTTGCTCTGCTGCGCAACAGCGACGGCCAGCGCCGGTTCGAATGGACGACCGACGAGCATGGCGAGCGGGTGCTGATCCAGCGCTCCGTGATCGATCCGAAGCTCGAATGGCGCGTCAGCCTGGTCAAGGACACGGTCGACCGCTCGAGCCCGCATTTCAACGCCAAGGCGGCGCGGGCCAAGCTGATGTCGATCCGCGGCGCCGATACCGGCCAATTCGTGTTCGGCTCCGGCGTGCCAAAGGCCGAGCGCGCGCATGGCGACGACAAGATGGCATGCTTCACCTGCCACTTGTCCTGGACGACGTCGTGCGGCGGCTGCCACCTGCCGATCGAGGCCAATTGGAAGAGCAACAGCCACAAATATGAAGGCGAGGAGACGCGCAACTTCGCGACCTACAACCCGCAGGTCGCGCGCGACCAGATGTTCCAGCTGGGCATCCACATGACCACCAAGGGGCATGAGATCACGCCGGTCCGCTCGTCCTCGGCGCTGATCCTGTCCTCGACCAACCTGAACCGCGAACGCATCTATGTGCAGCAGCCGCCGATCTCTGCGATCGGCTTTTCGAGCCAGGCTTTCGCACCGCACTTCCCGCACACGGTCCGTACCACCGAAACAAAAACCTGCTCCGATTGCCACCTGTCGGCAAACGACGACAACAATGCGACCATGTCGCAGCTGCTGCTGCTCGGCACCAACTTCGTGAACTTCGTCGGCATGAACGCCTGGACCGGGCTCGACGGCGGCTTCGAGGCGGTGCGCGTGACCGAATGGGACGAGCCGCAGGCGGTGATCGGCTCCTATCTCCACCGCTACGCCTATCCCGACTTCTACAGGCTCCACGTCGAGCGGAACCGCCGCGAGCTGAAGGATTGGGTGCGCGGCGACCGGCTGGACAAGGGCCTTTCCGGCGAAACCCACGCGCCCGAGTTGTTCCGCAACGTCGTCAAGTCGACCGTCGACCGGGTCGGCTGCCTGCAGCTGCGCGGCGAGTATATGTATGTCGCCGAAGGCAAGGGCGGCTTCCGCGTCTATGACGTCGCGTCGATCGGCAACAAGGGCATCTCCCAGCCGATCATCAACGCACCCTTCTCCGGCCTGGGCCACGACACGCATGTGAGCAGCGCGGACGCGACCTGCGTGGCGCTGCCGACCAACCAGCCGATCAATCCGCTGAAGAACACGCCCGAGATGCGCAAGATCAACCAGGAACAGCCGTTCCACCCGATCTACAGCTACGCGGTGGTGACGGACGCGACGGAAGGGCTGATCCTGGTCAACGTCACGACGATGGCCGACGGCGAGTTCCGCAACAATTTCCTGAAGCGCGCCGTCACCTGGAATCCGAACGGCGTGCTGAACGGCGCGCGGCACGTCACGCTCGCCGGCCACATCGCCTATGTGACGACCGCGCGCGGCCTCGCCGTGATCGACCTGGACGATCCGCTGCACCCCAGGCTCGCCGCAGAAGTGCCGCTGCAGGACGCGCGCGCGTCCGCGATCCAGTTCCGCTACCTCTGGGTCAGCAACAGGGATGGCGTGAAGCTGTTCGACGTCACCGACATGCTGGCGCCGGTGCCGGTCCCCTCCGGCACGATCCCGCTTGCCGACGCGCGCAAGATGTATGTCGCGCGCACCTATCTCTACATCGCCGGCAAGGCGGACGGCCTGGTGATCGCGAACGTGACGCGGCCGGCGGCGCCGTCCATCTACCGCAAGGAGACGTTCGGCGGGCAGCTGAACGATGCCGAGGATGTGATCGTCGGCTCCACCAATGCCTCGCTCTTCGCCTATGTCGCCGACGGACGGAACGGGCTGAAGGTGGTCCAGCTGACGAGTCCGGCGAGCCAGCCGAATTTCTACGGCTTCAGTCCGGCGCCGATGCCGGAGCTGATCGCCTGGGCGAAAACGCCCTCCCCCGCCGTCGCCTTGTCCAAGGGGCTCGACCGCGACCGCGCCGTCGATGAGCAAGGGGGCCAGATCGCGATCTTCGGCCGCCTCGGCTCGCGCCCCTTCACCCGCAAGGAAATGGAGAAGCTGTTCCTCGGCCGGCGCGGGATCCCCTACAAGGTGATCGACGCGCCCGACATGCGGGACTGGATCGAATAGGTGCTGACGGCGCCGGACCGGCTCGCGACTTCGAATGGCCGGCGAGCCTGAATCGTTGAGCACCGACGAGCCGCTCGACCGCAGGGTCGAGCGCCACGGCTATGACCGGCTGCTGATGCTCTCCGACGGTGTGTTCGCGATCGCGATCACCCTGCTCGCGCTGGAGCTGCGGCCGCCGGCCGGCTGGCGCGGCGGCTTTGCTGAGCTGTTCGCCAAAGCGTCCAATGCCTGGGCGGGCTATCTGATCGGCTTCATGATCGTCAGTGCCTTCTGGGCCGTCCATCGCCGCGTGTTCGCACGGCTGGTCCGGGCGGATGGCGGAGCGATCGCGCTTTCGCTGGTGCTGCTCTGCCTTGTCGCCGCCTCCCCGGCGGTCGCGCGGCTGATGGCGGAGCATGGCCCGCGCCAGACACTGCCGATCTATGCCGCCCTGATCGTCGCGATGGGCATCGTGCACACGTTGCTCTGGCTCTATGCGATGGCACGCCCGGCGATGCTCCATCCCGATCTGACGCGCCGCCAAAGCATCGCCTTCGCGCTGGAGCTCGCGCTGCCGGCTGCGGGATTCGGTTTGCTGCTGATCGGGTGGAGCGAAGGCGCCAACGCCTTTTCGCCCGCCGCTTTGCTGACGGTGGTAGCGATCGTCGCTGCCGGCCGCCGTCTGCTTCGCCGAACTTGACCCTGCGCGCCGGCATGCGACACTCCCCTGGCCGGAACAGGGAGACGCATATGCGGCTGGCATGGCCCCCGTTATTGATCGCAGCGCTGCTGGCGACCGCGGCGCACGCGCAAACCTCCTCCGACACGATCGACGTGACCGGCAGGACGCCGGAGCAGGTCCGCAAGCAGGCGCAGGCGTTCGTGCGCGCGACGGGGGTGGCCGATGACGGACGGCCAGTCGCGCGCTGGGCGGAGCCGGTCTGCCCGCGCGTGCTGGGCGTGTCGGCCGAGATCGGCAGGCGCGTGGCCGACAAGGTGCGCGAGGTGGCGCGCGGTGCCGGCATCGCAGTCGCGCGGGCGCCCTGCCGGACCAACATCGCGATCAGCTTTGCAGGCGATGGCGGCGCCATAGTCCGCGCGCTCGCTGCCAAGGCGCCCGGCCGCCTGGTCGAGGTCGCAGCCGACGACCGTGCCGCGCTGCTCGACGGCGACGCGCCGGTGCGATGGTGGCACGCGACCGAGATGCGGACGCGCGACGGCATGGGCACGACCGGCAACGAGTCGCCGCCGTTCGCGCTTGGCCGGGCCGGCGGCGTGATGATGGCCGGCGAGGTCCATTTCCAGTACAACTCCAGCATCGCCAGCACCCGGATGGTGCGGGTGCTGAAGGCGGGGACCGTGGTTATCGACGTGAACCGCGCGACCGGCATGCCGCTCGACAGCGTCGCCGCCTTCGCGGCCATGGTCTCGCTGGCCGAGATTCAGCCGTCCGAAGCGCCGCCCCGCAACTCGATCCTGAGCCTGTTCGAGAACGGCGGATCGCGCGACCTCACCACGCTCGACGAGAATTTCCTGCGCGCGCTCTACCGCCTGCCGCTGGACCGCACCGCACTCGCCCAGCGCGGCTTGCTGGTTCGTGGGCTGCTGGACCCTGCCGACCGGGACGGGAATTAAGGATCGGGGAGTGGCGCACCCAAGAGGATTCGAACCTCTGACCTCTGCCTTCGGAGGGCAGCGCTCTATCCAGCTGAGCTATGGGTGCGTGAGCGCGCGCTTAGCAGGCTCATCCGCGCTGTCCAAGCCTTTCGCTATCTTCGCGGCGGCAGCTCGATCGGCTGGAACGGCGCGAGGCCGCAGCTCGCGCCGCGGGTGACGCCCGGGCTCTGCAGCACCGTGATGATGTCGGTCGCGCACAATTGGCTGAGCGAGGTCGAATAGGTGAAGCGCTGCTCGAAGCCCAGACTCGGGCAGTCCTGCGGGAGCACGACGCGATAGGTGGTGCGATTGCCGTTGCCGAAATCGATCACCCGATCGCTGAGCACGCGGCTGTTGCGGATCGCGGTGAGCGGCACGCAACTTTGCGCGGGGCCGGTCACACGGGCGCCGTCGCCATAGGTCTGGCCGTCGGCGGAGAGCATTGCCGCCGCCTCGTTGCGTTCGGTTCGGGCTTCCTGGTTACTCGACATCATGCAGGCCGAAAGGGCTGCGACGGAGGCAAGGGCAAGGATTGCGCGCATCGGACGTCCTCCCATTGTGCGGGACAAACGCTCTGCCTCTATCCGGGTGCCGTCAAGCGGGGGGCGGCGTCTTCGGCTGGAACGGGCAAAGGTCCGCGACGATGCAGCGCCAGCATTCGGGCCGCCGCGCCTTGCAGGTGTAGCGGCCATGCAGGATCAGCCAGTGATGCGCCCCGAGCCGGAACGGCTGCGGCACCACTTTCTCCAGCCCGAGTTCGACCGCGAGCACCGACTTGCCGGCCGCCAGGCGCGTGCGGTTGCAGACGCGGAAGATGTGGGTGTCGACCGCGAAGGTCTCGGCGCCGAACGCGGTGTTCATCACCACGTTCGCGGTCTTGCGGCCGACGCCCGGCAGTTTCTCCAGCGCTTCGCGGTCGGCGGGAACCTGGCCGCCATGATCGTCGATCAGCGCCTGGCTCAAGGCGATCACGTTCTTCGCCTTGGTGTTGAACAGGCCGATCGTCTTGATGTGCTCCTTCAGCGCCGCCTCGCCGAGCGCGACCATCTGCTCGGGCGTGGTGACTTTCTCGAACAGCCGCCGGGTCGCCTTGTTGACGCCGGCGTCGGTGGCCTGGGCCGAGAGGACGACCGCGACCAGCAGCGTGTAGGTGTTGACCGATTCGAGCTCTGTCTCCGGCGACGGATTATCCTCCGCCAGGCGGCGGAAGAACTCGAACACGTCCGCCTTCTTCATTTGATGGTATCGAGCGCGGCGCCGAGGCGTTCGAGACCGCCCTCGACGATGTCGGTCGGGCCGCCGACGCCCATGCGGAACCGGTCCGCCGCGCCGAAGAAGCGGCCGGGCACGATCGAGGTGTCGTACCGCTCGCGAAGCAGCCGGTTCAGCGCATCGACATCGCCGTGGAGCAGCCGCGGAAAGGCGGTGATGCCGCCGGTCATCGGTACGCAATCCAGATCGTCGCGGCTTTCGACGAAGGCATTGGCGAGCGCGCGATTGCGCTGGAGCAACGCGGCATTGGCCGCGGCGATCTCGCCCAGATGCTCGAACGCGACCAGCGCCAACCGCTCGGCCGCGTGGGACTGGGCAACGCCGAACAGCTCGTTGAGGCGCCAGATGCGCTCGGCGAGCGCCGGTTCGGCCAGGATCCAGCCGCAGCGGATGCCGCTCAGGCCATAGCATTTGGTCAGGCTGGAGGTGACGACGAACCGCTCGCCGAGCAACGCGGAGGTCCGCTGCGGCGGGACGGCGGCGTCGAGATAGACTTCGTCCACCACCACATGCGCGCCGACACGCGCGGCAAGGTCGCCGATCGCGCGCAGCGTCGCTTCATCGGCAAGGTTGCCGGTGGGGTTGTGAAGGTTGGTGATGAGGATCACGCGCGTGCGATCCGTCACTGCCTGCTCGACCGCCGCCGGATCGACCGCGAAATCGGGCGCGCGGCGCTCGAAGGAGCGGATCGTCGCCCCCAGATGGGCGGCGGTTGCAACCATCGGTTCGTACACCGGATGCTCTGCGACCACCTCGTCGCCGGGCGACAGCAGCGCGGACAAGGCGAGCATGTTCGCCATCGACGTGCCGTCCGCCATCACCACCCGGTCAGCGGTGACGCCGGCGTGGCGCGCGATCGCCTCGCGCAGCGGCGGGTAGCGGTAGCGGCTGGCGCCATCCAGCTCGAGGTTGGCGATCGTCAGCGGAAAACGATCGAGGTGGCACGGGGGCACTTCGCTCGATCCCAGCGCATAGCGGACCGGCACCTGGGTCTTCGCCCAATACATATAGTCCGACGCCATCACTCTCACGCGCGTGCCCTCCGTCGCAGCCAGAACAGGCAAACCGGCACGCCCGCGAGCAGGATCGCGAAGCCGATCGCGCTGTTGACCGGATTGTTCCAGATCGTGCCCGCCACCGTCGCGGCGCAGGCGAGCACGAAGAACAAAGTCGTCCAGGGATGGCCCGGCGCGCGGAACGAGCCGCCGGCCGGATCGCGACGCCGGAAGACGAACAGGGCCGCCCCGGTCAGGCCGAAGAAGATGAAGTCGACCGAGACGACATAGCTCAGTATCTGCCCATAGGTGCCGCTGACCGCGATCAGGCAGGCGGCGACACCCTGCAGCAGGATCGCGGCAACCGGCGCGTGGGTACGCGGGCTGACCGCGGCGATGCCGCGAAAGAACAGCCGGTCCTCCGCCATCGCGAAATAGACACGCGGCGTCGTCAGCATCCCCTGGCTGAGGAAACCGAGCGCCGAAATCGCGATACCCAGCGCGATCAGCGACGCGCCCTTTTCGCCCAACGCCGCGCGCATCACGTCACTGGCGGGCGTCGGCGACTGCGCCAGACCGTCAGGGCCGAGCACGACGACACAGGCGAGCGCGACCAGCGCGTAGAGCATCACCACGCCGAGCACGCCGAACAGCAGTCCGCGCACCAGATCGCGCCGGGGATCGCGCATCTCGCCGGAAACGAAGCTGGACGTCTGCCAGCCGCCATAGGAGAACATCACCGGCGTCAGCGCGGCGCCGATCGCCGCGAGCGTGCCGACCGGCACTGGCTCGGCGGGCGCAGCAGGCGCGACCGGGGCGGCGGGGGCGAGCAGGAGGCCACAGGCGACCAGCATCAGGATCGCGCCGATCTTCAACACCATCAGCAGGCTCTGAACGGTCCCGCCCGCGCGCACGCCCAGGCAGTTGATCGCGGTCAGCAGCGCCAGCGCGCCGACCGCCAGCGACCATTCGGGCAGGCCGATCGCCGCCAGGTCCAGCACATAGCGGGCGAAAGTGATCGCGACGGCGGCCATGCCGCCCGACTGGATCACCAGCAACAGCGCCCAACCGTAAAGGAAGGCCGGGATCGGCCCCCAGGCATCGCGGATATAGGCATATTGACCGCCGACCTCGGGCCTGCGCGCGGCCAGCTCCGCATAGACGAAGGCGCCGGCGATCGCGATCAGTCCGCCGATCAGCCAGACGCCGACGATCAGGAACGGCGTCGATACATGCCGCGCCACTTCGGCGGGGTTCACGAAAATCCCGGAGCCGATGATGCCGCCCATCACCAGCATCGTCACGTCGAACGGGCCGAGGCGCCGGACCAGGGCCGGCTGGGCGGACGCTTCGTTCACAGGCCGAGCACGTCCTGCATCGTGTAGCGGCCGGCCAGCTTGTCCGCGAGCCATAAAGCCGCCTTCACTGCCCCCCGCGCGAAGATCGTCCGGCTTTCGGCGCGATGGCCGAGCTCGATCCGCTCGCCCTCCGTCGCGAAGATGACCATATGGTCGCCGGCGACCGACCCGCCGCGCAGCGAGGCATAGCCGATCGTCCCTTCCTCGCGGGCGTGGGGATCGAAGCCGATCCGGTCGAACCGGCTCAGCGCCTGGATCGTCGTCCCCCTGCCCTTCGCCGCCGACTGGCCGAGCAGAAGGGCCGTCCCGGACGGCGCGTCGACCTTGTGCCGGTGGTGCATCTCCAGCACCTCGATATCCCAGTCCGGTCCCAGCCGCACCGCCGCCTGCTCCACCAGCCCGCGCAGCAGGTTGATGCCCAGCGACGTGTTCGCCGACTGCAGCACCGGGATCGTGCGCGCCGCCTCGTCGATCGCGACGTGATGCCCGGGCGTCAGGCCCGTCGTGCCGATCAGGATCGGCTTTCCCGCCCTGATCGCGATCCCCAGATGGGTCGCGAACGCTTCCACGGCGGAGAAGTCGACCAGCACGTCGCTGGCGGCCGCCAAGGCCGCAGCATCGCCATGGTCACCATGCACTCGCCCCTCGCGATCGATTCCGCCCGCGACCGCCACGCCGGCCTCCGCGGCGGCATTGCCGATCGCGCGCCCCATCCGCCCGGTGACGCCCAGGATTCCGATCTTCATGGGCGTCCTCTTCGGGCAAAATCCGGGGATGAACAAGGCGCGCAATCGGGTCTATGATGACGCCGCCGGAACGGAGTCGCCCGATGCGCTATCTGTTGCTTGCCCTGACGCTGCTCGCCCTCGCCTCGTCCGCGCGCGCCCAGCCGCCCGATTGGGGCACCGCACACCAGATCGACGTGCACCTGACCAACTTCCATTTCACGCCCGACAGGCTGGAGATGCGGCACGGCGAGGCCTATCGGCTGCACCTGATCAACGACGCGAGCGGCGGCCATAATTTCGACGCGTCGCAGTTCTTCGCCGCCGCGCAGATCGCGCCGTCGGACCAGGCCAAGATCCGGAAAGGCTCGGTCGAGCTGAAGGGCGGCGAAACGGTCGATATCCGCCTGGTCGCGCCGGCGGCCGGCACCTACAAGCTCCACTGCTCGCACTTCCTGCACTCAAGCTTCGGGATGACGGGCGAGATCGCGGTTCAATGAGGGGCGGCTCCGCACGGATGCAGACAGGGGGGTACAATGCCGAACCTAAAACCTGATCGTTCGTCGATTGGTGTCACTGACCGCTTCAAAGGCAATTTCACCAAAGCCTTGTATCTGAGAAGCATTGCGCCGCAGGAACTGGAGCAACGGCTCGGCTATGAAGCGGGGCGGCTGCGAGAAGGCTGGTGGCTGCTGTTTGCGTTGGAAAAGCCTGACTTCTCGAACTTCGAATTCGGGGGATACACCTACTTCTCCGGCTCACGGATCGGCGACCCCAAGCTCGGAAACGGCCGGCCAACCGTCGAAAGCGAACTCGAAAAGGACCTGGGCGGCCCTGCCGCAGTCGTCAATGCGAAAAAGGCTCACCTGGTAGGCCTCAGGACCGTCGGCCATGACCGGCTGGCGAAGGTGATCCCGGTCGCCTCGGGTACCGACTATCCGGTAGGCAAGGGAATCTACCAGTGCAACGTGCCGAATCCGATCCGCTGCGAAGTGGCGAGCTTCGTTCCACCGGGCGGCATGTATGTCGGCAACTACAAGCTCAACTCTGAGGCGTGAGACAGTCGGCACCGGGCAATTTGGTCATCCTGACGGGCGCGGGGGTTTCCGCGGAAAGCGGGCTCGCGACCTTCCGCGGGCCGGACGGGCTGTGGGAGGGACACCGCGTCGAAGAGGTGTGCACGCCGCAAGCGCTGGCGCGCAATCCGGCGTTGGTCCACGCCTTTTACGACGCGCGGCGGGCGAAGCTGGCGGAGGTCGGGCCGAACGCCGCGCACCGGGCATTGGCGCGGCTGGACGCCGAATGGCCAGGCGAGTTGCTGATCGTGACGCAGAATGTCGACGACCTGCACGAACGCGCCGGGGCGAAGCGGCTGCTGCACATGCACGGCGAGCTGACATCGGCGCTCTGCGCGGGATGCGGAGCGCGAATACCGTGGAACGGCCCGATGGGGCACGGGCCGAAATGTCCAGCCTGCGGCGCGGCAAAGCTCCGGCCCGACATCGTGTTCTTCGGCGAGATGCCGTACGAGATGGATCGGATCGACGCGGCCCTGTCGCGCGCGGACCTGTTCGTCTCGATCGGCACGTCGGGCGCGGTCTATCCCGCCGCCGGCTTCGTGCAGATCGCCCGCCACCACGGCGCCCGGGCGCTGGAGCTGAACCTGGAGCCGTCGGTCGGCAGCTCCATGTTCTCCGAAAGCCGGATGGGGCCGGCGGGCGAACTGGTGCCGGCGTGGGTTGAGGAGATGTTGAAGTCCTCCCCGAGCTTGCTCGGGGAGGGGGACCGCTTGCCGTAGGCGAGTGGTGGAGGGGCCGCAGCGAAGCGAGGACCACAGACCCTCCGCTTCGCTCCGGCCCCTCCACCATGCTTCGCATGGTCCCCCTCCCCGTTCCGGGGAGGAGCTTAGGCTACTCCACCCATTCCAGTCCGATGTCGCGATACAGCCCGCGATCCTCGTCCCAATCCGGTTTCACCTTTACGTGCAAATAGAGGTGCACCTTCCGCCCGAGCTGCTCCGCGATTTCCTTGCGCGCGCGTTCGCCGATCGCCTTGATCTGGGCGCCGCCTTTGCCGAGCACGATCGCGCGCTGGGTCGGGCGCGCGACCAGGATCTGCTGGTGAATCTCGACGGAGCCGTCCGGCCGCTCCTTGTACTGCTCGGTCTCGACCGCGCTGGCATAGGGAAGCTCAGCGTGGAGCTGAAGGTAGAGCTGCTCGCGCGTCACTTCGGCGGCGAGCATTCGGTCGGTGATGTCGCTGACCTGGTCTTCGGGGAAATGCCACGGCCCTTGCGGCACGCGCTCGGCCAAAGCGCGCTTCAGGTCGGCGATGCCGTCGCCGGTCGCGGCACTCACCATGAACACGGCCACGAACGGCAGGGCTTCGGCGAGCCGCTGGGCGTGGACGAGAAGCTTGTCCTTGGCCGCGACATCGACCTTGTTGAGCACCAGCAGCTTGGGTTCCGGGCGGCTCTTCAGCCCCTCGACGATGCTCATCACCTTGGGGCCGAGCCCCGCCTTCGCATCCACGATCAGCGCGATCAGGTCGGCGTCGGTTGCGCCGCCCCAGGCCGCCTGCACCATCGCGCGGTCGAGACGCCGCCGCGGCTCGAAAATACCGGGCGTGTCGACCAGCATGATCTGCGCCTCGCCCTCGATCGCGACACCCATCAGCCGCGTGCGCGTGGTCTGCGCCTTGGGGCTGACGATCGCGACCTTCTGGCCGACCAGCGCGTTGACGAGCGTGGACTTGCCCGCATTGGGCGCGCCCACGATCGCGACCAGCCCGCAACGTTCGGTCATTTCAACTGCTCCAACAACACCTTCGCCGCCGCCGTCTCCGCTTCCTGTTTCGACGTGCCCTCCGCGCTCGCCTCGCCTGCGCCCTTGATCGACACGGTGACGGTGAAGCGGGGATTGTGCTGCGGGCCCTCGCGCGCGGTCACGGCATAGACGGGCGGCTTGCGGCGGTGGGCGGCCGCCCATTCCTGCAGCGCGGACTTGGGATGCTGCGGCGCGCGCAGCTGGTGATCGAGTCGGCCCTCCCAGCGCGCGCGGACGAAAGCGTCCGCCGCATCGAACCCGTGATCAAGGTAAAGCGCGCCGATCAGCGCCTCGATCACGTCGCCCAGCACATTGTCGCTGTGGGCGGCGCCGTCGTCGCGCGCCTGCTTGCCGAGGCGGACATGGGAGCTGAGCTCTATCTCGCGCGCGATCTCCGCGCAAACCGAGCCGGCGACGAGCGCATTCAGCCGCCAGGACAATTTGCCTTCCGGCTCGCCGGGGAATCGCTCGAACAGCCAGCGCGCCATCACCAGCCCCAGCACCCGGTCGCCGAGGAACTCGAGCCGCTCGTAATTGTCAACCTCGCGGCTGCTGTGGGTGGCGGCGCGTTCGTAGAGGCTGAGGTCGCCGGGCCGATGCCCTAGCGTCCGTTCGATCCAGTCGGGAAAATCGGTCACGGCCCGGCTCTGGGGCGCCTTTACGCGAGCGTCAAGCGCGGCTAGCCCGATCCTTCAGGAGGGGCATGAACGAAACCGGCATCCTGGCCTTCGGCGCCTATATCCCGCGGCGGCGGCTGCAGCGCGCGGCGGTCCATGCGGCCAACACATGGTTCGCGCCGGGCTTGGCCGGCCTCGCCAGGGGCGAACGCGCCATCGCAAATTGGGACGAGGATTCGATCACCATGGCGGTGGAAGCGGCGCGCGACTGCCTCACCGGGTTCGACCGGGCCGGTGTGGAAGGACTGACGCTCGCTTCGACCACTTTGCCTTTCGCCGACCGGCTGAACGCGGGCGCGGTCAAGGAAGCCCTGAACCTGTCCGACGATATCGCCGCGTCGGATGCGACCGGGAGCCTGCGCGCCGGCACCTCGGCACTGATCCAGGCGCTGGACAGTGGCCGCACCCGGCTGGTCGCAGCGGCCGATCTCCGTAAGGCGCGCGCCGCATCGGAAGCTGAGCTGACCTATGGCGATGCTGCCGCGGCCGTGCTCGTCGGACAGGGCGAGCCCATCGCGCGGGTGCTCCACACGTACAGCGGCACGGTCGATTTCGTCGATCACTTCCGCCAGTCGGATCAACCCTACGACTATGGCTGGGAAGCGCGCTGGATCAGGGATGAAGGCTATACCAAGCTGCTCGGCGGGGCGATCGCTGCGGCGCTGGGCGGCGCGGGCCTGAACGGCGATGCGATCCGCCATGCGGCGATCCCCGTGACCGCAAAGGGCGTGGCGGAAGGGCTCGCCAAGAAGGCCGGGATCGGCGCCGATGCGGTCCTCGACCCGCTCGGCGCGACGGTCGGCGACAGCGGCGCGGCGCATCCTTTGCTGCTGCTCTGCGCGGCGCTGGAACGCGCGCGGCCCGGCGAACGCATCCTGGTCGCCGGTTTCGGCCAGGGTACGGACGTGCTGCTTCTGGAAGCAACCGACACCCTCCCCCGCCTCGTGTCGCGCAAGGGCGTTCGCGGTCATCTCGCCGACCGGCAGCAGGACAGCAATTACATGCGCTTCCTGTTCCATCGCGGCGTGCTCGACATGGAGCGCGGCATGCGTGCGGAGATGGACCAGAAGCAGCCCGGTACGACGCTCTATCGCAACCGCAAGGCCGTGCTGGGCCTGGTCGGCGGGCGCGACGTCAAGACGGGCACGGTCCAGTTTCCGAAGTCCGAGATCGGCGTCAACCCGAACGATCGCTCGACCGGTCGGCAAGAGGATCACCCGCTTGCGGAGAGCCGGGCGCGAATCGTGACCTACACGGCCGACAGGCTGACCTACTCGCCCGATCCGCCCACCTATTACGGTACGATCGACTTTGACGGCGGCGGGCGGATGGTCGCCGAGTTTGCCGAAGTGACGGCCGAGGACGTCGAGGTCGGCGCGGAAATGCGGATGGTGTTCCGCATCAAGGCCAAGGACGAAAGCCGCCACTTCACGAAATACTTCTGGAAAGCCGTGCCGGTCAGAGGAGAACGCAATGCTTGACCAACCCCGCCGCGGCATGGACGCGGAGATCTACGAGGCGTTCATCGAGCAGCTCGACCGCTTCGTCCGCGAGCGGCTGATCCCGGCCGAGGACCGCGTCGAGGAGCTCGGCCGCGTGCCGGACGACATCCTGGCCGAGATGCGCGAGATGGGCCTGTTCGGGGTGACGATGCCCGAGGATTATGGCGGCGCGGGCATGAACATCAGCCAGTATATCGGCTTCGTCCAGGCGCTCGCCTATGCGGCGCCCGCATTCCGTTCGATCCTGTCGATCAATGTCGGCATGGTGAACTCTGCGATCTCGAACTTCGGGACCGAGGAGCAGAAGCGGGAGTGGCTGCCCAAGCTCGCCGGCGGCATGGTCGCGGCGTTCGGGCTGACCGAGCCGGACAGCGGCTCCGACAGCGCGGCGATGAAGACGCGGGCGGTGAAGTCCGGCAACGGCTATGTCCTGAACGGCACCAAGCGCTACATCACCAATGCGCCGTTTGCGGACATGATCCTTGTGATGGCCCGAACGAATGCCGAGGCGCTGCCCAAGAACGCACACGTCTCCGCCTTCCTGGTTCCCCGCACCGCGCCGGGCGTCACGATCGGCAAGCCTGACGGCAAGATGGGCCAGACGGGCGCTCAGATCGCCGACGTGATCCTGGAGGACGTGCATGTCGGCGGCGAGGCGCTGCTGGGGGCCACGGAAGGGATCGGCTTCCGCGCGGCGATGACCAGCCTCAACAACGGCCGTTTGTCCGTCGCGGGCGCGAGCGTCGGCTATGCCAAGCGCATCCTCGACACGGGCCTCAGATACGCGACCGAACGTAAGGCATTCGGCGAGCCGATCGCGAACTTCCAGCTGATCCAGGCGATGCTGGCCGACTCCCGGACCGAAATCTACGCAGCCGATTGCATGGTGAAGGACGCCTGCGCCCGCGCCGATCGCGGCGAGAACGTGATCGTCGAAGCGGCCGCAGCGAAGATGTTCGCCTCGGAAATGTGCGGCCGGGTCGCGGACCGGGTCGTCCAGATCCACGGCGGCGCGGGCTATTTGAAGGAATATCTGGCGGAGCGGTTCTACCGCGACGTGCGCATCTACCGCATCTACGAAGGCACCACGCAGATCCTGCAACTGGTGATCGCGAAGAACATGCTGCGGGAGGTTGGGGCGAATGTCTGAAATCCTCCCCAAGCTCGCTTGGGGAGGGGGACCACGCGAAGCGTGGTGGAGGGGCCGCAGCGCAGCGAGGACGATCACCCTCCGCTTCGCTCCGGGCCCCTCCACCGGCTGCGCCGGTCCCCCTCCCCTCGGCTTTACCGAGGGGAGGATTTGGTGAAAATCGCCACCTACAATGTGAACGGCGTCAATGGGCGGCTTCCGGTCCTGCTGCGCTGGCTGGAGCGATCGCGCCCCGATATCGTCTGCCTGCAGGAGCTGAAGGCTCCGCAGGAAAAGTTCCCGGAAACCGCGATCAATGCCGCCGGCTACGAGGCGATCTGGCACGGGCAGAAATCCTGGAACGGCGTCGCGATCCTGAGCCGCGTCGGCACGCCCGTAGAGACGCGGCGCGGCCTGCCGGACGACCCCGACCCGAGCCACAGCCGCTATATCGAGGCGGCGGTCAACGGGCTGATCGTTGGCGGCCTGTATTTGCCCAACGGCAATCCGAAGCCGGGGCCGAAGTTCGATTACAAGCTCGCCTGGTTCGACGCGCTGATCGATCACGCCGCTGATCTGATCGCGTGCGGCGCGCCGGTGATCCTGGCGGGCGACTATAATGTCATGCCGACCGACCGGGACGTGTACAAACCCGAACGCTGGCTTGATGACGCGCTGTTCGCGCCCGAGGCGCGCGCCGCCTATGCCCGGCTGCTGGCACAGGGCTGGACCGACGCGCTGCGCACGCTGCACGCCGACGAGACGATCTACACTTTCTGGGACTATTTCCGGAACGCGTTCGCTCGCGATGCCGGCTTGCGCATCGACCATCTGCTGCTGAGTCCTGCCCTCGCCCCGCGGCTTCGTCGTGCCGAGGTGGACCGGGAGGTGCGAAGCTGGGAAAAGACCAGCGACCATGCGCCGGTATGGGTGGAGCTGGAGGGCTGAGGTGGCGAGCGATCCGAAGACCGTCGAGTTCATCCTCGACCAGCTGAACGCGGCTAGCGCCGAGGTCTCGGCGAAGAAGATGTTCGGCGAATATGGCCTCTATCTCGACGGCAAGATGGTCGCGATGATCTGCGACGACCAATTGTTCGTGAAGCCGACGCCCGAAGGCCGCGCCTTCGCCGGCCCGATCGAGGAAGCGCCGCCCTATCCGCAGGCCAAGCCCTGCCTGCTGGTCGACGGCGACCGCTGGGACGATGGCGACTGGCTGGTGGAGCTGTTCCGGGTCAGCGCGGCGGCCCTGCC
Source organism: Sphingomonas horti (assembly GCF_009753715.1). Lineage (GTDB taxonomy): Bacteria > Pseudomonadota > Alphaproteobacteria > Sphingomonadales > Sphingomonadaceae > Sphingomonas_B > Sphingomonas_B horti. The sequence continues at coordinate 231,866 of NZ_WQMS01000013.1, forward strand.
GGCACCGAAGCCGAAGAAGGCCAAGTCTATTTAGGACGGGTATCCGTCAAACAGGCCGTTCGGGCTGAGCTTGTCGAAGCCCAATTTTTTCCTTTCTGCCTCGTGAGAACAACAAGAAAGGAGGGTTCCGACAGGCTCAGCCCAAACGGAGCGGGCGAGGCGATCCCCAAACATTCAGCTACCGTGGCCAGCCCTCAGTCTCCTCCCCCTCCTCCGGCGGGAGCTGTTGGATCATCCATGTGTGGTTCTGCACGATCGTCGCCGGGACCGCCTGGCCGCTCGGATCGCGCGACGGCTTGAACCGGAAGCGCTCGACGATCAGGCGGCAGGCGGTGTTGTCGAGGTCCACGGAGCCGCTCGATCGCGTCACTTCGCAGCCGGTCACGCGACCGTCCACGCCGACTTCGTATCTGACGCCGACCGTGCCGCCCAAGCCCGCCTCGCCGGCCGAGGCAGGGTAATCGGAGTCCTTGATGCGGCCCTTGACCTGGCGCGGCGCGACCCAGCCGCCGCCGCCGTCGCCATTCCCCCGCCCGCCCGCGCCTCGGCCGTTGCCGAACCCGCCGGCGCCATAGCCCGGGCCGGGAATGTCGGCCGAACCCGCCGAGGGCGCGTTGGCGACGCCGGCGATCGGCGCGACCATCACCGGGGTCGGCGGCGGCAGCTGCACCACCGGCGGCGGCAGCACGATCTGGGTCGGCTCGGCGCGCAGGTTGGGCGGCGACGCTTCGCCTTCGGGGCGCGGCGACTTGATCCTGTGCGGGATCGGCGTGGGCGGCTTGGGCCGTTCGTGCACCGGCAGCACGTCGAAGGTCTTGAGCGTTTCCACCACGCGCCGCGGCAGCTCGGCGCGCAGCCCCGCGATCAGCGCATAGGCGAGCAGCACGTGCACGAGCGCCACGCCCGCGACGGACGCCGCCCGCTCCTTGCTCCAGCGCTGTTCAACATACATCGCTCGACCCTCGCGCCATCAACGCGCGGGGCTGCCGATAGCGCCCTGCACCTGAACGGGCGCTGATAAGCCGCTGTTATCGGTTCAGATTGTGCAGGCCGAGCCCGGGCCTGGGCCAGTCCATCGCGACGAGTCTACCGGTGCCGGACAGAGTGATGTAGGCCGTGCGCAGCTCCGGCCCGCCCCAGCAGATATTGGTTGTGAACGGATCGCCGGTCGGCACGAACTCGACCAGCTCTCCGTGCGGCGAAATCACGGAGATGCCGCCATTGCCGATCGTCGCCACGCAGATATTGCCGGCGCTGTCGACGCCCAGGCTGTCGAACCAGCTATAGCCGCCCGCGCCATAGAGGAATTGCGCCCCGGTGCCGGTCAGGCTCTCGCCTTTCGCCAGCTTGCCCGGCGCCTCGATGTCGAACGCCCACAGCTTCGCGGTGTAGGTCTCCGCGACATAGAGCCGCTTGCCGTCGGGCGAGAGGCCGATGCCGTTGGGGTTCTCCATCGGGAACACGGCTTCCTCGATATGGCTGCCATCCGCTTTGGCGTAGAAGACGCCCACGACGTCGCGCGACCGCTCGAACGTCTTGCCGTGATCGGTGAACCAGAAGCCGCCCTGGTCATCGAAGACGATGTCGTTGGGCCCGCGCAGCTGCACCTCGCCGGCATGGGTGTAGAGCGTCTCGAGCTTGCCGGTGTCGGGATCGATGCGCTGGATCGACCCTCCGTTCCAGTCCTTCGCGGCGCCGTGCGGGACCAGCAGGCCCTGGGTCTCCAGATATTCGAACCCGCCATTGTTGCAGAGGTAGAGCATGCCGTCCGGCCCGAGCGCGAGGCCGTTCGGCCCGCCGCCGGGGGTCGCCACGACCTCCCTGCGATTGTCGCCCCAGCAGCGGGTGATCCGCCCGGCCTCGATCTCGACCAGGATCACGCTGGCGTCGGGCATCGCCACCGGCCCTTCGGGAAAGCGAAGGCCGTTCGCGATCTCGGTGAAGTTTTGCACGCGCCATCCTCCGGGCTATGGGGACCTCACGCAATGGAGTGTGACGGAAATGGCCACAGCGCAATATGACGCCGACCTGAAGCTGTTCGTGAACGGCGCCTGGCGCGCGGGCGAGGACCGGCAGCCGGTGTTCAACCCGGCGACCGGTGCGACCGTCGCCGAAGTCCCGCTCGCGACCGCGGCCGACCTCGACGAAGCGCTCGCCGCCGCGGATCGCGGGTTCAAGCTGTGGAGGGCGACCGACGTCGAGGCGCGCGCGGCGATCCTGCACAAGGCGGCCGCGCTGATCCGCGAGCGCGCAGACCGGATCGCCACGCTGATGACGATGGAACAGGGCAAGCCGATCGGCGAGGCGCGCGGCGAGGTCGCCGGCTCCGCCCAGCTGTTCGACTATTATGCCGAGGAAGCGAAGCGCGCCTATGGCCGCGTGCTGGTGCGGCCGACCGGCCAGCGCTCGATCGTGATCAAGCAGCCGGTCGGCCCGGTCGCGTCGTTCACGCCGTGGAATTTCCCGGTCTATCTGATGGCGAAGAAGCTGGCGGCGGCGCTGGCGGCCGGCTGCTCGGTGATCGCCAAGCCGCCCGAAGAGACGCCCGGCTGCACCTCCGCGATCATGCAGGCGCTCGCCGATGCCGGCCTGCCCGCCGGAGTGGCGCAGCTGGTGTTCGGCGTGCCGGACACGGTCAGCCGCCACCTGCTCGCCTCGCCGGTGATCCGCAAGGTCAGCTTCACCGGGTCGGTGCCGGTCGGGCGTCACCTGATGAAGCTCGCGGCCGACGGGCTGAAGCGGGTGACGATGGAGCTGGGCGGCCACGCGCCGGTGCTGATCTTCGACGATTGCGACCTGGAGCGCACGCTCGACATGGTCGTGCCGCAGAAGTTCCGGAACGCGGGCCAGGTCTGCGTCTCCCCCACCCGCTTCTATGTGCAGCAGGGCGTGTACGACCGTTTCGTCAGCGAGTTCGCCGCGCGCACCCAGAAATGGCAGGTCGGCGACGGCCTGGAACCCGCCACAAAAATGGGCCCGCTCGCCAACAAGCGGCGCCCGGATGCGATCGAAGTGCTGGTCGAGGATGCGGTCGCCAAGGGCGCGAAGCTGGCGGCCGGCGGCGAGCGCTTCGGCGATGGCTTCTTCTACAAGCCGACTTTGCTCGCCGACGTACCGCTGGAAGCGCGGGTGATGAACGAGGAGCCGTTCGGCCCCGTCGCCGTCGCTCGCCCGTTCGCGACCGAGGAGGAAGCGATCGAGCAGGCCAACCGCCTCCCCTATGGCCTCGCCGCCTTCGCCTTCACCGAGAATGGCCGCCGCGCGAACCGGCTGGGCGACCTGATCGAGGCGGGCATGGTCGGCATCAACACTTTCGCGATCTCCGGCGCCGACACGCCGTTCGGCGGCGTGAAGGATTCGGGCTTCGGCAGCGAGGGCGGGCCGGAGGGCCTCGACAGTTACATGGTCGTGAAGGCGATCCATCAGGCATAGCCCACCTCTCCCATAGGGAGAGGTCGAGTCAGCGCGGTAGCGGTGACCGGGTGAGGGGATCGTGCGCGTCCGGATAGGCCCGATCCCCTCACCCCGCTCAGGCCTTTGGCCTGAGTCGCCCTCTCCCTATGGGAGAGGGGTTGGACGGCCCGCTTGCCCCGCTTAAGGGAGGGGCATGACAACGAAACGAACCGGCGGGCGCATTCTGGTCGACAACCTGGTGGCGCAGGGCTGCGACCGCATCTTCACCGTGCCGGGCGAAAGCTTCCTGGCGGTGCTCGACGCGCTGCACGACGTGCCGCGGATCGAAGTCGTCGTGTGCCGGCAGGAAGGCGGCGTCGGCTTCATGGCCTGCGCGGACGGAAAGCTGACCGGGCGGCCAGGCATTGCCTTCGTGACGCGAGGCCCCGGCGCGACCAACGCGTCGATCGGCGTCCATGTCGCGATGCAGGATTCGCTGCCGATGATCCTGTTCGTCGGCGACGTCGCCCGCGGCGACCGCGATCGCGAAGCGTTCCAGGAAGTCGATTTCGGCCAGATGTTCGGGCCGCTCGCGAAGAAGGTCCTCCGCATCGACCGGGCGGAACGGATTCCGGAATATACCGCCCGCGCCTATGCGACGGCGATGTCGGGACGCCCGGGCCCGGTCGTTGTCGTGCTACCGGAAGACATGCTGCTCGACCAGGTCGAGGCGGTGGATCGACCGCGAGTTGAACCTGCCGTGCCGAGTGACTGCCTGATTCCATCGTTCAAGGTTTCTGAGCTGCTCGCTCGAAGCAAACGCCCGATAGCGATCATCGGGGGGGCGGATTGGGACGACGAAGCCGGAGAACTCTTTGCCAAGTGGGCGGAAGCAGCCGGCGTGCCGGTGGCTACAGCATTCCGCCGGCAGGACTCGATCAAGAGCAGCAGCGCGAGCTTCGCCGGCAATCTTGGCTACGGTCCGAACCCGAAACTGGTCCAGCGAATAAAGGGCGCTGATCTTCTTCTTGTCATCGGCCCGCGCTTGGGAGAAGCCACCACGGACGGCTATACGCTGATCGAGCCAGATCACCCCGGCCAAACCCTACTCCACGTGCACCCGGATCCGGAGGAGTTGAACAGCGTCTTCCGCGCGGATCACGCGGTCTGCTCAGGCGCTCGCCACTTCGCCTTCACGCTTGGCGGAGCTGCTGAAGACTGGCCTGAGCAGGCCAAGCACCAAAGTGGCCCTGCGGCGCACGCGGAATGGCTTGACTGGTCCACGCCTAAACCCCGCGAAGGCGCGCGGCTCGATCTTGGCCAATGCGTGCTGGCGATGCGGGAGGCGATGCCGGCGGACACGATCATCTGCAATGGCGCCGGCAATTTCTCGGGCTGGTGGCACCGCTACTGGCGCTACGAAGGCTATGGCACCCAGCTTGCGCCGACGGCGGGCGCGATGGGATTTGGCGTGCCGGCGGCGGTCGCGGCGGCGCTGCGGCGGCCGGAGCAGAAGGTCGTCGCGGTCGCGGGGGACGGCGACTTCCTGATGAACGGGCAGGAGCTGGCGACCGCGGTCGCGCATGGCTGCGACATGCTGGTGATCGTCGTCGACAATGGCTGGTACGGCACGATCCGCATGCACCAGGAGCGCGAATATCCAGGCCGCGTCTCGGGCACCAGGCTGCACAATCCCGACTTCGCCGCTCTTGCCTGCGCGTTCGGCGGCTGGGCCGAGACGGTCGAGACCACGGACCAGTTCGCCCCTGCCCTCGCGCGCGCGCTGGAGCAGCCCGGCGTCAAATTGCTCCACCTGAAGACCGACGTCGAGCAGATCAGCCCGGCGCTCACCATCTCCCAGCTTCGCAGTCGGTAAGGGGAGCGAAACGATGAAAACCCGGCTCCTGCTGCTTTGCGCGCTGGCCCTCGCTGCCTGTTCGAAGGGCGCGGACAACGGCAGTACCAACGAAGCGGCGGTGCCGGCGGCGCCCGACAAGGCCTTCGCCGCGCTGACGGGCGACGCCGCCGCCGGCGAGGCGGCGTTCGTGCAATGCCGCCTCTGCCACACGGTCGAGCCCGGCAAGAACCTGATCGGCCCCTCGCTGCACCAGGTCGTCGGGCGGAAAGCCGGGTCCCTGCCCGGCTTCACCTATTCGACGGCGATGAAGAACAGCGGCATCACCTGGACCGGCGAGCAGCTCTATCGCTTCCTCGCCGCGCCGGCGAAGACCGTGCCGGGCACACGCATGGCCTTTGCTGGCCTGAAGGACCCGCAACGGCGCGCCGACCTGATCGCCTATCTGGAGACCAAATAGCATGAGCATCCGCGTGACTCGCCTGGCCGCCGCGCTCGCGCTTCTCGGCGCCCTGTCGCCGCTTCGTGCCGCGAGCCGCGACCTCAACCCGGCGCCGGCGCGAACCGAAGGGCGGGGCCCGTTCACGAAGCTGGTGATCCGCGGCGTGACTTTGATCAACGGCACCGGCTCCCCGCCGATGGGGCCGGTCGACATCGTGATCGAAGGCAACCGGATCGCCGATATCAAGATCGCCGGCACGCCGGGCCTGCCGCTCAAGGCCAATCGCGAGCCGCACGACGCGACCGAGGAGTTGGACGCGACCGGCATGTACGTCCTGCCCGGCTTCGTCGACATGCACGTCCATGGCGGCGACTCCGAAAAGGCGCCGAACCTGGAATATGCCTATAAACTGTGGCTGGCGCACGGCGTCACCACCGTGCGCGGCGTGCCGCTCGCTTCCGCTTCCGTGTCGGCGAGCGAGAAGGACCGCAGCGCCCGCAACGAGATCGCGGCGCCCCGCATCTGGAACTACCAGACGCTCGGCAGCGGCTGGGGCCGCGTCGACACGCCGGAGAAAGCGCGCGCCTGGGTGCGCTGGGCGGCGCAGCACAACATCGACGGCATCAAGTTCTTCAACACCGGCGACGAAACGCCCGAAATCGACGCCGCCGCGATCGACGAGGCGAAGAAGGCCGGCCTCGGCACGGTCGCGCATCTGTCGCAGACCGGCGTCGCCCAGCTGAACGCGGTTCAGGCCGGGCGCCTCGGCCTCGGCACCGTCACCCATTTCTACGGCCATTTCGAAAGCATGCTGAAGGACGGGCGTGTCCAGTCATTCCCGAGCAACTATAATTACCTGAACGAATATGACCGCTTCGGCCAGGTCGCGGCGATCGTCGACCAGAGCGTCGAGCCGGAAAGCCCGGAGTGGTGGGACTATCTGGAGGAGCAGAAGAAGAACGGCGTCACCTTCGACCCGACCTTCACCATCTACCTCGCCTCGCGCGACCTGATGCGCGCGCGCAATGCGGACTGGCACCGCGAATACACGCTGCCGACGCTGTGGAATTACTATCAGGCCAGCCGAGACAATCACGGCTCCTATTTCTACGACTGGACGACCGCCGACGAAGTCCGCTGGCGCCGCTTCTATTCCAAATTCGAAGAGCTCATCGACGACTACCAGAAGATCGGCGGCCGCGTGACCACCGGCTCCGATTCCGGCTTCATCTACCAGCTCTACGGCTTTGGCTATATCCAGGAGCTGGAGCTGATGCAGGAAGCCGGCCTGACGCCGCTGGAGGTGATCCAGGCGGCGACGATCAACGGCGCGCGCACGCTGAACGAGCCCAAAGGCACGACTCCCCAATTCGGGATCGTCCGCCCGGGCATGCTCGCCGACCTGGTGATCGTGCCCGAAAACCCGCTCGCCAACTTCAAGGTGCTCTACGGCACCGGGCGGCTGCGGCTGAACCCGACCACGGGCGTGCAGGAACGCGCCGGCGGCGTGCGCTGGACGATCAAGGACGGCATCATCTACGACGCCCCCGCCCTGCTCGCCGAAGTCCGCGCGATGGTCGCGAGGTCGAAAGCCGAGAATGGCGTGACAGTGGAGCCCTGAAAACCCCCTCCCCTTCAAGGGAGGGGTTGAGATATCACGCCCTCCGCGCCGCGATATAGCGGTCGACCACGCCTTCCAGCACCGTCATCGGCACATTGCCGCCCAGCACCAGCGCGTCATCGAAGCTCCTGAGATCGAAGCGCGGCCCCAGCGCCGCCTTGGCCTTGTCGCGGAGACGGTTGATGTAGCTGTGGCCGACCTTGTAGCCGCAGGCCTGGCCCGGCCAGCTGCAATAGCGGTCCACTTCGGCCGAGACTTCCTCGATCGATGAACCGTTGGTCGTCGCGAACCAGTCGATCGCCTGTTGGCGAGTCCAGCGTTTCGCGTGCAGGCCGCTGTCGACCACCAGCCGGCAGGCGCGGAACGACAGGCTCTGCAGATAGCCGAGGCGTTCGACCGGATTGTCCTTGTACACGCCGAGTTCGTCCGCCAGCTGCTCGGCATAGAGTGCCCAGCCTTCGGAATAGGCGTTGAACGCGAGGATCGAGCGGATCAGCGGCAGTTTGAACGTATATTCGCCCTGCCAGCCATGGCCCGGAATCGCCTCGTGATAGGCAAGATCGGGCAACGAATAACTGGTCCAGCGTTCGGTCGTGCCAAGGTTGATCCACAGCCGGCTCGGGATCTTGCCGTCAATGCTGCCGGGCCCGCCATAGGCGCCGGCGGCGCCCGGCTCCTCCGCCAGCGGCAGCCGCTTCACCTCGACATTGCCCCTGACCAGCGTGTTGAACGCCTGCGGCATCAGTGACCGGATGTGCGCGATCCGGTCCTCCAGCAGCTTGATGATCTGCGCCCTGCCCTCGTCATTGTTCGGGTAGGTGAAGCGCGGGTCCTTGCCCAGTGCCGTCATCCGCGCGCCGACGGTGCCCTGGCTGTAGCCCAGCCCCTTCAGGATCACGTCCATCTGCGCCTGCAGATCGCGGACCTGGTCGAGACCCATCTGATGGATTTCCTGCGGAGAGAGCGGCGTGGTCGTGCCCGCGCGCAGGGCCCAGGCATAATATTCGTCGCCCCGCGGCAGCTTCCAGACGCCGGCATCGCTGGTCGCCCTGGCGCGATGGAGCTGCATTTCAGCGACCTGCCGCTCCAGCGCGGGAGCGATCTTCGCCCGCGCGATGCTCGCCGCGCGAGTCGCATAGCCGCCCTTCATGGCCGCCGTGCGCTTCGCGAGCGAGGTGACGATGCCCCATTCCTCGACCTTGCCCGCGCGCGACACGTCCAGCGCCTTCAGCGCCTTGTCGAGGAGGAAGTCAGGCGCGATCACGCCCATGCCGCGCGCCGCCTTCAGCCGTTCGGTCTCCCCGTCCAGCTGGCCAGCATAGGCTGCCATCCGCGCCAGATAGGCGTCGGCATCGGCCGCGCTCTCGATCAGGTGATCGCTGTCGAGCAGCTTCGGCGTATTGATATATGACCCGACATTCTGGGCGACGACATAAGGCGTGTTCAACCAGCCGCCGACCGCGGCAATGCCGTACGGGAACGCATAGCCGTCGAGCGCAAGGCCGAACGCCGTCTGCACAACCTCGACATTGGTGCGCATGGTCGGGCTCAGCGCGTCGAGATCGACTGGCTTAAGCTGGTCCAGCCCCGCGCGCAGATGGGCAACCAGCCGCTGCTTGCCGGCCTCCGACGTGTCGGTCAGCCGCGACTTCAGCGCCGCCCGCGCGCCTTTGTCGATGCCCAGCGACGTCGCCTGCTCGGGAAAGTCGCGCAGCATCTGCTCGGTGATGCCGTCTAGGATCCTGGACGCACCCGCATCCGCGGAGGAATCGGCGGCGAGCGCGCGGCCCGGCAGCAGCGCATAAGCGGAAACGGCGGCGCCGGCGGCAAGCAGGTCGCGACGGGCAAAGTCCATGAACATGCTCCTGAAATCGATGCGCCTCGCTAACGGCTTTGAAACCGCCTTGCAAAGCGGTGCCGATGGGCGTCTGATGCGCGTCGACGGTCGCCAATCACCACAACCGGCTTTTTTCGGAAGGATTGGATCATGGCCGATGTCGACGGCGACAAGCTTCATCAATTGGTGCTCAAGATGCTGGGCGATCTGGGCGGCGCGTTCAGCGTGCCGACGGTGCGGATCGGCTGCCGGCTGGGATTGTTCGACTCGCTGCACCGGGACGGCGCGGCGACGCCGGCCGAGCTGGCCGACCGGCTGGGCCTGGCCGAGCGTTACGTCCGCGAATGGGCGCTTGCCCAGGCGACGAATGGCTATTTGACCTACGAGGCGGAGACCGGCCGCTTCAGTCTCAGCCCGGAACAGGCGATGATCTTCGCCATCCCCGACAGCCCCTTCTACATGCCCGGCGCGTTCGAGTGCGCGGCGGAGATGATCGCGGGCCAGCCCAAGGTCGAGCAGGCGTTCCGCACCGGCGAAGGCGTCGCCTGGGGCGACAGCTCGGCCTGCCTGTTCTGCGCGGTCGGCGCCTTCTTCCGCCCCGGCTATGTCAACAGCCTCATCCAGGCGTGGCTGCCGGCGCTCGACGGGATGGTCGAGCGGCTGGAGGCCGGCGCGGACGTCGCCGACGTGGGGTGCGGCGTCGGCTTCTCGACGCTGCTGATGGCGACGGCCTATCCGAACAGCCGCTTCACCGGTTACGACTTCCACGCCCCGTCGATCGAACAGGCGAACGCCCACGCGGCCGCGCACGGCCTTTCCGGCCGGGTCCGCTTCGAGACCGCACCCGCCAAGGAAATCCCGAGCGGCGACTTCGACCTGATCACGATGTTCGACTGCCTGCACGACATGGGCGATCCGCGCGGATGCGCGGCGCACATGCGCGCGATGCTGAAGCCCGACGGCGCCTGGATGCTGGTCGAGCCGATCGCCAGCGACCGCCCGGAGGAGAATATCAAAAGCCCGGTCAGCCGCCTCTTCTACAACGCCTCGACGATGATCTGCCTGCCGACGTCGCTGGCGCAGGAAGTGGGCGAGGGCCTGGGCGCACAGGCGGGCGAAGCAAAGCTGCGCGACGTGATCGCCGGCGCCGGCTTCACCCGCGTCCGCCGCGCGACCGAAGGGCCGTTCAACATGGTGCTGGAAGCCAGGCTGTAGCTCGCGCGTTCAGGAGGCCATGCCCCGCGCGCAGAAGCTGAAGGTCTTTCGCACCCCGATCGGGTTCCATGACGCCTATGTCGCCGCGCCCAGCCAGAAGGCGGCGCTGGCCGCGTGGGGCAGCGACGCGAACCTGTTCGCCCGCGGCGTCGCCGAGCAGGTCACCAACCCCGAGCTGACGGCGGAGCCGCTCGCCCGTCCGGGCCAGGTGATCCGCAAACTGCGCGGCACGGCCGAGGAGCAACTGTCGGCGCTTCCCCGCGGCAGCAAGGCTTCGAAGCGCGCGGCGAAGCCCAAGCCGCGGCCCAGCCGCGCGGCGCTCGACAAGGCCGAACAAGCGGCGGAGGCGCTGGAGGCGAAGCACCGCGGCGAGCGCGACGCCCTCGCCAAGCGCCAGTCCGCCGAACGCAGGAAGGCGGAGCAGCAGCTCGACCGCGCGCGCACAAGCTATGAGCGCGCGATCGAGCGCTGGCAGGGTTAGAACTTCACCGCCGCACGTGCGTAGATGAAGCGGCCGTTGAAGCCGTTCGGCGAATAATTCGAGAACGGCGCCACATAGTTGGTGGTCGGGAAAAACACGTTCGACCCGTTCGCCGCGCTGACGCCGGCCAGGCCGACCGGCACCGGCGTCGGATAGCTGTCGAAGATGTTGTTCGCGCCGACCGCGATCTCGAACCGCTCGGCAAAGGTGAAGCGCGCCTCGGCATCGGCCACCCATTGCGCCTTCAGGAAATTGTCGTTGAAGACGCCGCTGCCGGTGCCGCCAATCTCGCCGCCAGTGGCTTCGACCTTGCCGTAGCGATTTGCGCGGAAGGTCAGACCGAAACGGTCGAGGTCATAGTCGAACCCGAGATTGATCTTGGTGCGGGGCTGGCCGCGGACCAGCCGGCCCTGCTCCTGGCGCCCGAAAAGCACGAGGCCGGGAATGTTGGCGAGCGGCCCGGGCGCGGCGAGCACGCGCCGGATCGTGGTCTTGTTGTAGTTGAAGCCCGCCGTCGCGCTCACCCGGCCCCAGGCGCCCAGGTCGAAGCGATAGGTGGCGACCGCGTCGATGCCCTTGGTCCGCGAGTCGAGGCCGTTCACGAAGAAGCGCGCGGCGCTGACCGTATTGAAGCCGGCATTGTTCAGGATCTGCGCGATCGAACGGCCCGGATCGGCGCCGCTGGGATTGCCGGCAGCGTCTCGAGTGGCCGCCAGGTTCTCGGTGACGACGATGCGGTCGTCGATGTCGATCTGATAGGCGTCGATCGTCACGTTCAGCCGCGGCACGGCGGTGAACACGATGCCCGCCGAATAGGAGAGCGACTTTTCCGCATCCAGCGGCGTCGCGCCAAGCGCGACCGCCACCGGGTTGTCGACCGGCAGCGTCACCGTGTCGAGCAGCACGCCGTTGACGTTGTTGGTCGCCTGCGCCGCATAGAATTGCTGCTGCAGCGAGGGCGCGCGGAAGCCGGTCGAGATCGCGCCGCGCAGCGCCAGCCCGTCCACCACTTCAAAGCGTGCCGCCAGCTTGCCGTTCAGGCTCGACCCGAAGTCGGAATAATCCTCGTAACGGCCGGCGAGCTGGAGATTGACCCGGTCGTTCACGTCGGCGTCAAGTTCCGCATAGGCGGAGAAATTGTGCCGCGCCCGCTCCTGATCGACGCGCTGGCCGCCGATGATCGGGTTGAAGCCCGGAAAGACCTGCGCGCCGGGCGCGCCGCCCGCCGGGCCGTTGGCGTAGCTGGCCGGCTCGCCTGGGCGGATGCGGAACGTCTCCCGCCGGTATTCGAGACCGCCCGCGAGCGTCAGGTTCTTGAAGAACCCGACCTCAAGATCCCGGCTGACATCCAAGTTCCCCATCGCCTGGGTGTAGCGCAGGCCGCCCGAATCGAAGGCGCGCTGCGACGCCGGCCCGAACGAGCGGTTCAGCGTGTTGGTGATGAAGAAGTCGAATGCATTGCGGCCGTAGCTGCCCGACAGGTCGTAGCGCCAGCCGCCGACCTCGCCCTTGACGCCCAGCACGCCTTCGAAGTCGTTCAGGTCGCTGTTGATCAGCGGCAGGAATCCGTCCGGATAGATGGCCGGCACGTTCCGCGCGTCGCTGGCGAGCCGGTAGAAGCCCGCACTCTCGCCGTCGCGATAGCCATAGGTCAGATAGCCGTAGAGTTCCGCCTCGTCGGCGATCGGCGCGCCGAAATTCATGAAGAATTTCAGGTCGTCGGTCTTCGCGTCGCCATAGCGGTGGCTGTAGCGGTCGAAGGTCAGCTCGCGCGGATCGAGGGCGCCGTTGATCAGGCTGTACTGGCGCCGCACGTCCGGCCCGGTCCGGTTGGTCGGATCGCGGCCCTGATACTCGGCGGAAAGATTGAGGTGTCCGCCATCGCCGATCGGCAGCCCGACCGTACCGGCGATCGTCAGGGTGCGGCCGTCGACGCGGTGCCGGTCCTCGCTCGCGCGCTCGACCTGCAGCGTGCCGTCCGGGTTGAGCAGGGGCGCGCCGTTCGCGCCGGTCAAGACGCGGGTCACGTCGCGGATGCCGCGCACATTGGTGTTGTATTCGCCATAGGTGGCGGTGATCCGCCCGCCCTCGGGCGCGTCGCGGAGCTGGAAGTTGATCACGCCGGCGATCGCGTCCGACCCATACTGCGCGGCGGCGCCGTCGCGCAGCACTTCGACCCGGCCGATCGCGATCGACGGGATCAGGTTGATGTCCACCGCAGCCGTGCCACGGCCGACCGAGCCGTTGATGTTCAGCAGCGCCGAGGTGTGGCGGCGCTTGCCGTTGATCAGCACCAGCGTCTGGTCGGGATCGAGCCCGCGCAGCGTCGCCGGGCGTACCACGTCGGTGCCGTCGGTGATCGAGGGCTGCGGAAAATTGAAGCTCGGCACCTGCTCGTTCAGCAGCCGGTTGGTCTCGGTGTAGCCCGAGGTCTGCAGGCTGTCCGCGGTGATGACGTCGACCGGCACCGGGCTGTCGGCAACGGTGCGGTCGGCACGCCGGGTGCCGGTGACGATGATGGTCGCGTCGGCGTCGCCGGACGCGCGATCGTCCGCTGCAGTGATGACGCCCTGCGCGACCGCAGGCTGTGCCGCCATCGCGAGCGGCGACAGGCTGGCCGCCAGCAATGCCTTGGTGACGATAGATCTCATAAATCCCCCACTCCACTGTTCCCGAAAACAGACTGTCCTGTTCCGGCACGGCTTGGAAGCGGGGACGCGTGATCGTGTCGCTATTCCGCACTATTGTTGTAGCGCGGCAACACTCCTGCTTTTGGTTGACAAGCGCCGCCGGCTCACTTAGCTGCGCCCTTCCCGTGCGGGGATTGTTCTCGCGCGGCGATCAGCTTTGATGGATTGATGAGGGCCATGTTCGCAGTCGTGCGCACGGGCGGCAAGCAGTATCGCGTTGCCGCGGGAGACAAGATCGTCGTCGAGAAGCTCGACGGTGAGGCCGGGTCGAAAGTGACCCTGGGCGACGTGCTGCTCGCGGGCGAAGGCGGCGAGCTGAAGCCGACGAACGGCCTGACCGTCGCGGCCGAGATCGTCGCGCAGGCGAAGGGCGAGAAGGTCATCATCTTCAAGAAGCGCCGCCGCCATAATTATCGCCGCAAGAACGGCCATCGCCAGCAGCACACGATCCTGAAGATCGTGGCCATCGGCGAGCAGAAGGAAGCCAAGGCGAAGGCGCCGAAGGCCGAGGCTCAGCCCGCCGCGGAAGCGGCTCCGGCCGCTGCCGCCGAGGCGAAGCCGGCCAAGAAGGCGCCGGCCAAGAAGGCCGCGAAGCCGGCCGCGGGCGACCAGGCCTGAAGCGCGCGTAAGGAGTATTCGAGATGGCACATAAGAAAGCAGGCGGCTCCTCTCGCAACGGCCGCGACTCCGCGGGCCGCCGCCTCGGCGTGAAGAAGTTCGGCGGCGAGCAGGTGCTCGCCGGCAACATCATCGTGCGCCAGCGCGGGACCAAGGTTTACCCGGGCCGCAACGTCGGCCTTGGCAAGGATCACACCCTCTTTGCGACCGCAGAGGGCCGCGTGCGATTCCACGAGGGCAAGCTCGGCCGCAAATACTGCTCGGTCGACATGATTATGGCCGAAGCGGCCGAATAACGGGCGACCGTGAATACGGGTCGCCCTGGGGGCGACCCGAAAGCCTGCCGCGGCAGGCGATGAGGGAGACGGGTAGCCCCCAGTCTCCCTTTTCTACATCTCCCTCATGCGGATGTCGCCTTGCCGTAACGTCGTTTCGGCAAGGCGGTGCGAAAGGAGAGCGGAGATGTTCGTGCGTACTGACAGGCTGTTGCTGAGGCCGGGCTGGATCGAGGACGCGCCGGAACTGACGCGCGCGGTCGGCGATCAGGCGATCGCCCGCAACACTGCGCGCATTCCCTGGCCCTACACGCTCGCCGATGCCGAAGCCTATCTGAGCCTCCCGCAGGACCCGCACGCGCCGAATTGCCTGGTGTTCGCCCGGACGTCCGGCAAGCCGCGGCTGGTCGGCGCGGTCGCGCTGAGCCCGGACGAGGACGGGCATGAGCTCGGCTATTGGTTCGCGCGCCCCTATTGGGGGCTGGGCTACGCCACCGAGGCGGCGAGCGCGCTGCTCCGCGCGGCACGGGAGTCGCTTCGGCTCCGGCACATCCATTCCGGCCATTTCGTCGACAATCCCGCCTCCGGCCGGGTGCTGCGCAAGCTCGGCCTGCGGCCGACGGGCCGCAGCGTCCGGCGCCATTCGGTCGCACGCGGCGGCGAGGTCGATTGCCTGCTCTATTCGGACGCGGTCGAGGCGCCGTGCGAGGAGCCGACCATGCGCTGCCTGGAGGCGGCGTAAGTCTGAACCCTCTCCCCTTCGGGGGAGAGGGTCAGTTGGCCGCCACCGGCGCGACCGGCTCGCCGGGCCGCTGATCGGCGTTCTGCGGCACCGCGCTGACCTGCATCTCGGGCGTGGGAATGGCTTCGCCGAACGTGCGGACCGTCACCCGCACCGCCCCGTCCTCGATCGTCAGCTCGTTGAAGCTGGGCGGCGTCGATCGAATGCGCAGTGACAGCGTGCCGGCACCGATCATCCGGATCGGGCCGTTCGCCGTTTCCTTGACCAGGTCGAACGGGTCATGGACGTGCCCGCTCAGCACCGCTGCCACCCCTGCCCCGGCCAATGCCGCCAACGCGCGCTCTCCGCCTTTCGTCAGCGCCTTGCCGCGGGTGTTCGCCTCCACCAGCGGATGATGCGCGGTGACGAGCACGGTCTGCTCCTCCGGCAGTTCGTCGATCGCAGCCAGCGTCTTCGCGAGAGCGCGCGGCCCGACATAGCCGAGCGACCAATTCAGCCGCCATTGCGCCCGCGCCGTGGTCTTCAGCGGCACCAGCGCGACGCCCGGCAGCTCAATTTCGCGCTCGACCAGCCGCTCGATGCCGCGAATGCGGTGATAGGGCGCGACAAACCGCTCGATCAGGTTGAAATATGGGAGGTCGTGGTTGCCGACCTCGACCGTCACCGGCGCGGCCAACGACTGGATCCAGGCGCATGCCGCCCGGAACTCCCGGTGCCGCGCCCGCATTGTCAGGTCGCCGGTCAACGCGACGACGTCGGGCTTCTCTGCCTCGATCCGTTGCTTCACCCATGCGAGCGCCTGCACGTCCTCGCACCCGAAATGAACGTCGCTGATGTGAAACAGACGGGGCATGCACTCTCCTAACGCGCGGAACCCGGAATGTGGCGCGGACTTTATAGGGTCAACACCAAAGCCTAAGGGGACTCATGACCAAGCCAACCGTGCTCGTGACCGGCGGCGCCGGCTATATCGGCAGCCATGCCGTGCTGGCGCTGCTCGACAGCGGATATCCGGTCGTCGTGATCGACAATCTGACCACCGGCTTCCGCTGGGCCGTCGACCCGCGCGCCGCGTTCGTGCAGGGATCGGTCGACGACGACGACCTCGTCCGCGAGACGCTGCGACAGCACCAGGTCGGCGCGATCATGCATTTCGCAGGTTCGATCATCGTACCAGAATCGGTCGAAAACCCGCTGAAATACTACAAGAACAACACTGCCGCCTCGCGTTCGCTGATCGAGAGTGCGGTGGTGTGCGGCGTGCCGCACTTCATCTTCTCCTCGACCGCGACGCTGTACGGCATCGTCGAGCGCTGGCCGATCCGCGAGGATTTCCCGCTCCAGCCGATCAATCCTTACGGCAAGTCCAAGCTGATGACCGAGCAGATGCTGGCCGACGTCGCCGCCGCGCATCCGCTCAGCTATGGCGTGCTGCGCTATTTCAACGTCGCGGGGGCCGATCCGCAGGGCCGCTCGGGCCAGTCGACCGAAGGCGCCACGCACCTGATCAAGGTGGCGGTCGAGGCGGCGACCGGCAAGCGCGATCATGTCGCGGTGTTCGGCACCGACTATGACACGCGCGACGGCACCGGCATGCGCGACTATATCCATGTCAGCGACCTCGCCGCCGCTCATGTCGCCACGCTGGAGGCGCTGATCGCGAATCCGGGCACCAATTACACGATGAACGTCGGTTACGGCACCGGATCGACGGTGCTTGAAGTGCTCGACGCCGTGGACCGCGTCACCAACATGACGATCGAGCGGCGGATCGAGCCGCGGCGCGCCGGCGACCCCCCGGTCCTCGTCGCCGATAACAGCGCGATCCTCGCGACGCTCCCATGGCGGCCGAAGCGGGACAATCTCGACACGATCATCGCCGACGCGCTCGCCTGGGAGCGCAAGCTGGCCGAACGCGCGGAGCAGCCGGCGCTCGCCTAGCGCCTTGCTATTCGATTCCCACGTGTAGTATCCAAGCAATACACGGGAGGATCGGGATGCGGGGATTCCTCATCATGGCGGCGGCGGTGCTGGCCGCCTCCCCTGCGTGGGCGTTGCCGGCCGAGGCGTGGCAGCGCGACCTGACGGCGCTGCGCGAAGCCTATGCGGCAACGCATCCCAGCCCCTGGCACAAGCTGTCCCGGGCCGAGTTCGACCGCATGGCCGACCGACTCGCTGCCGACATCCCGTCGCTCGACGACCGGCAAGTGATGGCGCGGATGATCGAGCTGATCGCCGCCACCGGCGAAGGCCATACGCGCCTGACGCTGCCGCTGCCCGAAGACGCGGGCGTGTTCCTCGGGCATGCGAAGACGGAGGCGCCGAAACTGCCCGTCTTCGCGACGCTCCCGATCCGGCTGACGGCGGCCAGCGACGGCTACCTGGTGACCGCAGCCGCGCCCGAATACCGCCGGCTCGTCGGGGCGGCGCTCGTCTCGATCGACGGCAAGCCGGTCGCCGCGATCGAGGCGGCGATGCTGCCGCTGGTCAACGGCGACAATGCGGGGATGAAGCGCGCCTATTTGCCCAGCTTCATCATGCTGCCGGACCTGCTGCGCGTGCGCGGCCTCACGGCGGCGAACGAGGCGCGCTGGCGCTTCCGGTTCCCGAGCGGACGCGAGGTGGAGGAGCGCCTCTCCGCTCTTCCCGATGGCGCCGATCTCGCCTGGGCCAAGGAGCCCGACACGCCCATCTTCGGGCTGCTACCATTGGACGGCGGCATCGTCGTCGCGCGGATTTCGGAGATCGGGAACGCCCCCGATCAGAGCCTCGCCGCCTTTGCCGACAAAATCTATGCGGCGGTCGATCAGACACCGGATGCCCGGCTTGTCATCGACCTGCGCGGCAATCCCGGCGGCAATAATTTCCTGATCGACCCGGTCGTCCGCGGCGCCATCGCGCGGCCGGCACTGTGGAAGCCCGGGCACCTGTTCGTGCTGATCGATGCGAAGACCTTTTCGGCCGCGCAGAACCTGGTCAACGCGATGGAGCGCTGGACGCCGGCCTTGCTCGTCGGCGAGCCGACCGGCGGAGCGCCGTCCAGCTATGGCGATTCGAAGCGCATTACGCTCCCGGAATCGGGCCTGACGCTGCGCGTCTCCAGCCTCTACTGGCAAGACACCGGACCGCTCGACAAGCGCGACGCAACCGCGCCGCACGTCGCCGCGCCGCGCACGGTCGCCGACCTTCAGACCGGGCGCGATCCCGCGCTGGCAGCCATAGCCTTGCTGTCCCGCCCGCAGGGATCGGCGCAAGGCAGCTGGGCCGCGCCCTTCACCTATGTCTATCGGCCGGCGACGCTGCGCGTCCGCTTCGGGCGGGACGGCGGCAGCTTCGCCGTGCCGGAGCTGAAGCTGGCCGAGACGCCGTTCCAGAGCGTGACGCTGAACGGCAGCGACGTGACCGCGACCGGCAAGGTCCGTGACTCGGTCTTCACGCTGCGTGCGCAATCCACGGCGGGCGGCCTGGTTGGCTGGCTCGACGTGAACGGCCGCCCCTACCCCTTCGTCGCGAAGCGAGCGGCCGAGTAGCTACTCAAGCTCCAGGATCACCGCATCCACCGCGAGACTGTCGCCCGGCTTCGCGTCCACGCGCTTGACCGTGCCCGCCTTCTCGGCGCGCAGGATGTTCTCCATCTTCATCGCCTCGACCACGGCAAGCGGCTGGCCGGCCTCGACCGTGTCGCCCGCGCCGACATTCAGCGACACGAGCAGGCCCGGCATCGGGCAGAGCAGGAAGCGCGACAGGTCGGGCGGCACCTTGTCGATCATGTGCGTGGCGAGCGCGGCCACGTGCGCCGGCCAGACGTCGACCAGATGCGCGGCGCCGCGCGTGGTCAGCTTCCACTTGCGGCCCTTGCGCTCGATCCGCACCGTGATCGGCTCGCCGTCGAGCTGCCCCTCGAACAGCGCCTGGCCCGGCTCCCACGCGCCCTGCAGATCGATCGGCTCGCCTTCCCCGTTGATGGTCGCGAGCAGCCCTTCCTCATAGCCGTCGAACGCCACGTGCAACTCACGCCCGGCGATCCGCACCACGCGCTCGGGCGAAAGCTCCGGCCCGCCGTTCAGCTGCCCGTCGATATCGCCGGCCCGCGCATCGGCCTCGAGCCCGATCATCGCCGCGATCGCTGCAAGCCCCTCGATCAGCCGATCGGACGCGGGCGCGCCGTGAAATCCTTCCGGATATTCCTCGGCGATGAAGCCCGTTGTCAGCCGGCCTTCGCGGAAGCGCGGGTGCTGCATCAGCGCAGAGAGGAAGTCGATATTGTGCCCCGGCCCATCGATCTCGAACGCATCGAGCGCCGCGATCTGCGCGTCGACCGCCTCCTCGCGTGTCGGTGCCCAGGTGATCAGCTTGGCGATCATCGGGTCGTAGAAAATCGACACCTCTCCGCCCTCGCGCACGCCGTCGTCGACGCGGGTGTAAGGAGCATCGTGCTCCTGCGAAAGCAGGAGCCCAGAGTCACCCGCTCCGGGCCCGTCCATCTGGGCTCCTGCTTTCGCAGGAGCACTGGGTACCGGCGGCCGATACCGCACCAGCCGCCCGGTGCTCGGCAGAAACCCGCGATACGGGTCCTCCGCATAGACCCGGTTCTCGATCGCCCAGCCGTTCAGCTTCACATCGTCCTGGGTGAAGCCGAGCGGTTCGCCGGCCGCGACGCGGATCATCTGCTCGACCAGGTCCAGCCCGGTGATCGCTTCCGTCACCGGATGCTCGACCTGCAGCCGGGTGTTCATTTCGAGGAAGTAGAAGCTCTTGCCGGATGTGTCCGCGCCGGAGACGATCAGCTCGACGGTGCCGGCGCTGTAATAGCCGACCGCCCGAGCCAGCGCGACGGCCTGTTCGCCCATCGCTTTGCGCATTTCGGGGGTGACGAACGGCGACGGCGCTTCCTCGACGACCTTCTGGTGGCGGCGCTGGATGGAGCATTCGCGCTCGCCCAGATAGACGATGTTGCCTTGGCTGTCGCCCAGCACCTGGATCTCGATGTGGCGCGGGCTTTCGATGAATTTCTCGATGAACACGCGGTCGTCACCGAAGCTGGCGAGGCCCTCGCGCTTGGTCGCCTCGAAGCCTTCGCGGACGTCCTGCTCGGACCAGGCGAGCCGCATGCCCTTGCCGCCGCCGCCAGCCGACGCCTTCATCATCACCGGATAGCCGATGTCGGACGCGATCCGCACCGCTTCGTCGGTGTCGGCGATTTCGCCCAGATAGCCGGGCACGACGTTCACGCCCGCCTGGCTGGCGAGCTTCTTCGACTCGATCTTGTCGCCCATCGCCGCGATCGCGTTCGGCGGCGGCCCGATAAAGGCGATGCCGTTGTCCGCCAGCAGCTGCGCGAAGCTGGTCCGTTCCGACAGGAAGCCATAGCCCGGATGCACCGCCTCCGCGCCCGTTTCCTTGCAGGCGAGCAGGATCAGGTCGGCGCGCAGATAGCTCTCGGAAGCCGGTGGCGGCCCCAGCCGCACCGCCTCGTCCGCCATCATCACATGCGGCGCCCGCGCATCGGCGTCGGAGTAAACGGCGACCGTGGCGATGCCCATTTTCTTGCACGACCGGATCACCCGGCACGCAATCTCGCCGCGATTGGCGATCAGGATTTTTTTGAACATTTAGTTGTTGCTTCCTCAGCGTTCGGTACGCTCGCAAACATTCAATCCGCCGGTGCCAGACTCCTTTTTACACCGGTAGCCACACTCATAGTCGCCTTCGATTTTCTCCTCGCCTATGTAGAGATTGAAGTTGGCGAGCAATGGGCGAGCCGAGTTTCGGCATTCTTCAAGTGTGGCAAACGCACCAATCGGTATGTCTCGGGTCAGGTCCGATTTGTTAGGATAAACCCAACCTTTCCAATCCGGATTTTCACTACAGCCTGCCAAGCCGGCCGCTGCGAACATGATTAAAATCGGCTTCACTCCGCCGCCACCCGCATCGGTTCTTCCCCTTCCAGCGGCGTCAGGCCGAGTTTGGCGAGTAGGACAGCATCCTTGTCGTCCCCCGCATTCGGCGCCGTCAGCAGCTTGTCGCCGGTGAAGATGCTGTTCGCGCCGGCGAGGAAGCAGAGGGCTTGGGTTGCTTCCGACATGCTCTCGCGGCCCGCGCTCAGGCGGACCATGCTCATCGGCATGGTGATGCGGGCGACGGCGACGGTGCGGACGAACTCGATGTCGTCGATCCTGGCGAGCGGCGTGTCGGCCAGCATGTCACCCAGCACCGTGCCCTTGACCGGCACCAGCGCGTTGACCGGCACGCTTTCCGGGTGGCGCGGCAGGGTCGCGAGGGCGTGGATGAAGCCGACACGGTCCTCGCGCGTCTCGCCCATGCCGACGATGCCGCCGCAGCAGACGTTGATGCCGGCCGAGCGCACATGCTCCAGCGTGTCGAGCCGATCCTCGAAGCTGCGCGTGGTGATGACCTCGCCGTAACGCTCCGGCGAGGTGTCGATGTTGTGATTGTAATAATCGAGGCCCGCATCGGCGAGCGTCTGCGCCTGGGATGGCGTCAGCATGCCCAGCGTCATGCAGGTCTCCAGCCCCATGTCGCGGACGCCTTTCACCATCTCGACGATGGCGGGCATGTCCTTGTCCTTGGGGTTGCGCCAGGCCGCCCCCATGCAGAAGCGCTGCGAGCCCGCGTCCTTCGCCTGCGCCGCCATTTGCAGGACGGAGCGGACGTCCATCAGCCTGGTGGCTTTGACGCCGCTATCGGCGTGGGCGGACTGGGAGCAATAGCCGCAATCCTCCGGGCAGCCGCCGGTCTTGATGCTGAGCAGGGTGCAGAGCTGGATCTGGTCCGGCGCGTGGTGCGCGCGGTGGACGGTTGCGGCGCGGAACAGGAGCTCGGTGAAGGGGAGCGCGAAGAGGGCGCGGATCTCCTCACGGGACCAATCCGTCCGCCCCCAGTGCTCCGGCGAAGGCCGGAGCCCCGCGTCACCGCCCCCCGAGGCTCCGGCCTTCGC
Organism: Sphingomonas horti; assembly: GCF_009753715.1. Lineage (GTDB taxonomy): Bacteria > Pseudomonadota > Alphaproteobacteria > Sphingomonadales > Sphingomonadaceae > Sphingomonas_B > Sphingomonas_B horti. The sequence continues at coordinate 253,993 of NZ_WQMS01000013.1, forward strand.
CGGAGCACGATTCAACACTTCACTCACTCGGCAACCTTTTCGATACGCGTCAGGGAAAGAGTCAGCGTGCTCACGAGCTTCGGGTCGTCAGGCGAGCGGAGGCTGATGTTTAGATAGCGACCGTCCGGCAATCGCTTCGACCAGGCTGCCGACCGGCCGCGGCCGCCTTTAACCGGCACCGATTCGGACATCTGGAATCGGGCGGCAACTCGCTTCGAATAGGATTCAAAAGGGGCAGCAGACACGGAGGTTTGAAACCCGCACCGGTCCACCTGGCGCGACGAACCATCGGGAAAAACAGCCACAGCCGGCTCTTCTATCCACAACAGGCCGTCGTCGGCTCCATGATCGAAGGGCAGGCGTTGCACGACTCCTGCGACGCAAACCGAGTCGAAACGGTCCAGCGCAAGTTCAAAGGCGTCCGAGAGCTGCGCACCAGCAAGCAAGAGAGAGAGGATCACTCCGCAGCCTCCTCGACCGGGGGCATGTTGTGGCCGAGCAGGCGCAGTACATCCGCCGCGCTGTCTACGATGTTGGTGCCGGGACCGTAGATGCCGGCGACGCCGGCCTCGCGCAGGTAGTCATAGTCCTGCGCCGGGATCACGCCGCCGGCGATGACGCGGATGTCCGGGCGGCCGGCGTCCTTCAGCAGCCGCACCAGCTCCGGGATCAGCGTCTTGTGCCCGGCGGCGAGGCTGGAGGCGCCGACCACGTCGACGTCCTTTTCCAGCGCCAGCACCAAAGTTTCCTCGGGCGTCTGGAACAGCGGCCCGCTGACGACCTCGAACCCCATGTCCGAGAAGGCGGATGCGACGACATTGGCGCCGCGATCATGCCCGTCCTGGCCCATCTTGGCGACCAGCAGGCGCGGCTTGCGGCCGCGGCGGCGCTCGAAGGCAGCGATGCCGTCGACGACCTGGGTCCAGCGGTCTTCGTCCTTGTAGGCGGCGCCGTACACGCCCTTCACCGGCGTGGGGACGGTTTCGTAGCGGCCGAAGCCGTCTTCCATTGCCTTGCTGATCTCGCCGAGCGTGGCGCGGGCGCGGGCGGCAGTGACGGCGAGGGCGAGCAGGTTGGTCTCCATTCCTCCCCGAGCTTGCTCGGGGAGGGGGACCGCCGAAGGCGGTGGAGGGGCGGCGGCGGTGAAACCGACGCCGTTGGCGTCGGCCCTTCCACCACTCGCCTGCGGCGAGTGTTCGGGCGAGATCGTGTCCCCCTGACACGATCTTCGGCCGCCGGGGGCGGCCGCAAGCCCGAACACCCCCTCCCCTGCGTTCCGCAGGGGAGGATTTGCTGCACCCTTCCGCAGCGCCTGAAGCGCCGCCTGACACATCGCCTCGTCCCGCGCCGCCTTCACGCGCTCGATCCGCGCGATCTGCGCGTCCCTCACGCGGTGGTTGTCGACCTCCAGAATCTCGATCTCGGACGCTTCGGCAGGCCGGTACTTGTTGACGCCGACGATCACGTCCTCGCCGCGATCGACCCGCACCTGTTTGGCGGCGGCGGCTTCCTCGATCATCGCCTTGGGCCAGCCGGCGGCGACTGCCTTGGCCATGCCGCCCTCTGCCTCGACCCGCTCGATGATCTCCCAGGCCTTTTCGGCGAGCTCGTTGGTCAGCGCCTCGATGTAGTAGCTACCGCCCAGCGGATCGACGACCTTCGTGATGCCGGTCTCCTCCTGAATCACCAATTGCGTGTTGCGCGCGATCCGGGCCGAAAAGTCGGTGGGCAGCGCGATCGCTTCGTCGAGCGCGTTGGTGTGGAGGCTCTGCGTGCCCCCCAGCACCGCCGCCATCGCCTCGATCGTGGTGCGGATCACATTGTTGTAAGGGTCCTGCTCCTGCAAGCTCACGCCCGACGTCTGACAGTGCGTGCGAAGCATCTTCGATCGCTCCTGCTTCGCGCCCAGCATCGTCATCGCGCGATGCCAGAGCAGGCGGGCGGCGCGCAGCTTCGCCACCTCCATGAAGAAGTTCATGCCGATATTGAAGAAGAAGCTCAAACGGCCTGCAAAAGCGTCGATATCGAGCCCGCTTTCCTGCGCCGCGCGGACATAGGCCATGCCGTCCGCAAGCGTGAACGCCAGCTCCTGCACGATCGTCGAGCCGGCCTCCTGAATGTGATAGCCGGAGATCGAGATCGAGTTGAACTTCGGCATGTGCGCCGAGGTGTAGCCGATGATGTCGGACACGATCCGCATGCTCGGTTCGGGCGGATAGATATAGGTGTTCCGCACCATGAATTCTTTCAGGATGTCGTTCTGGATCGTGCCGTCCAGCTTGTCCTGAGAGACGCCCTGCTCTTCCGCCGCGACGATGAAGAAGGCGAGCACGGGGATGACCGCGCCGTTCATCGTCATCGACACGCTCATCTGATCGAGCGGGATGCCGTCGAACAGGATCTTCATGTCCTCGACGGTGTCGATCGCGACGCCCGCCTTGCCGACATCGCCGGTGACGCGCGGATGATCGCTGTCATAGCCGCGATGGGTGGCGAGATCGAAGGCGACCGACAGCCCCTTCTGCCCGGCGGCGAGGTTGCGGCGGTAGAAGGCGTTCGATTCCTCGGCGGTGGAGAAGCCGGCATACTGGCGGATCGTCCAGGGGCGGCCGGCATACATCGACGCGCGCACGCCGCGGGTGAACGGCGCGAAGCCGGGCAGGCCGGGGTCGGGGGCGTCTTCGGCCGTGTAGAGCGGCTTGACGTCGATCCCCTCCGGCGTGTGCCAGGTAAGGTCGCGGCCTTTCACTTCCTTCGCGGCAAGGGCGGACCAGTCCGTCACTGTGGGTTTGTTCGTCATCGCGGCGCTCTAGCACTCCCCTCCCGCTTGCGGGAGGGGTCGGGGGAGGGCCTGTCGGTCAGCATAGAAGGCCCATGCCCTCCCCTAGCCCCTCCCGCAAGCGGGAGGGGAACTCACCGCCCCCGAAACTCCGCCTTCCGCTTCTGGAGGAACGCCATGCCGCCTTCCATCGAATCCGCGGTCCCGCGCATCTCCCGCTGCACCTCGGCTTCGCGCTGCAGCGCTTCCGCGTAGGAACCGTCCAGCGCCGCGTGCAGGTTGCGCCGTATCCCGCCGAGCGCCCGCGTCGGCCCGGCGGCGAGGCGCTTCGCCAGCGCCAGCGCCTCGGCGTCGAGCGCGTCGTCGGCCACGACCTTGTGCACCATGCCCCAGTCCAGCGCTTTCTCCGCCGGCACGCGTTCGCCCAGCATCATCATTTCCGCCGCGCGGGCGCGGCCGATCAGGCGCGGCAGCATCCAGCTCGCGCCGCCGTCCGGCACCAGGCCGATATTGACGAACGCCTGGAGGAAATAGGCCGTCTCGCTCGCGACCACGAAGTCCGCCGCCAGAGCAAGGGAGCAGCCGATCCCCGCCGCCGCGCCGCGCACGGAGCTCACCACCGGCACGCCGAGCTCGGCCAGCGCGAGCATGGCCGGGCTGTAATGCTCGGTCAGCGCCTTGTACGTCGCCTCGCCCGGGTCAACGCCCGGAGCGAGCGCCCCGCCCATCAGGTCCGCGCCGGAGCAGAACGCCCTCCCCTCGCCCGCGATCAGTACCGCGCGGACACCCTCCAGCGCACCGATCGCCGCGCGGATTTCGTCGAACATCGCCGGCGGCGCGGCGTTCAGCCGCTCGGGGCGGTTCAGCGTGACGACGAGCAGGTCACCGTCGCGGTGGGTGCGGATAGTCTCAAAAGTCGACATTGTCCCTCCCTATCAACCCCTCTCCCATAGGGAGAGGGCGACTCGCGGCAAAGCCGCGAGCGGGGTGAGGGGACCGGACTTATCCGGAAATGCGCTACCCCCTCACCCGGTCAGCGCTCGCGCGCTGACTCGACCTCTCCTTTTGGGAGAGGTGGTCAGTGCTCCCCGCCCTTCGGCGTTTCCATGATCTCGGTCAGCACGCCGCCCATGTCCTTCGGGTGCACGAAGAAGATCGGCGTGCCGTGCGCCCCGATCCTGGGCTCGCCGAGCACCTTGCAGCCCTTGCCCTCGAACCAGGCCTTGGCTTCGTGGATGTCCGGCACTTCGTAGCAGACATGATGCTGCCCGCCCGCCGGGTTCTTGGCGAGGAAGCCGTGGATCGGCGAATTTTCGCCCAAAGGCTCGATCAGCTCGATCTGGCTGTTCGGCGTGTCCACGAAGCACACTTTCACACCTTGCGCCGGCAGGTCGAAGGGCTCCCGGATCACCTCCGCCCCCATCACGTCGCGATAGAAGGCGATGGAGTTTTCAATCGACGGGGTGGCGACCCCGACATGATTCAGACGGCCGAGTTCCATTTCAAATCTCCGCGGGCGAACTTGCAGCACGCAGCTCTTTTAGCCGGCCGGCTGCCTCTTGACGCACGCTGTCGGACAGCCGCGTGTCGGACGCGATCGCTTCCAACTTGGCAATCACTTGATCACCCGTCGGAGCCTTCCGCTTCTTCCATATTGCCATCATCCACGTGAGGAACGGCAGCGCTATCAGGAAAGCTGGCAAGGCACCGAGCCTGATGCCATTTGCTTCGGCGAGGATTTTTGCTTCTGCCCAAATGATCGCCCACAGAGCAAACACGAGCAGAAGATAAACCCAGGTCTTTAGCAACCTCATATTGCCCCTCCCCCTAGAGAGGGATGTTGTCATGCTTCTTCCAAGGATTCTCAAGCTGCTTGTTCCTGAGCTTCCGTAGCCCGAGCGCAATCCGCCGCCGCGTCGAATGCGGCATGATCACTTCGTCGATGAAGCCCTTGCTGGCCGCCACGAAGGGGTTGGCGAAGCGCGCTTCGTACTCGCGGGTGCGTTCGGCGATTTCGTCCGGCGTCTTGCCACGGAAGATGATCTCGACCGCGCCTTTCGCGCCCATCACGGCGATTTCGGCGGTGGGCCAGGCGTAATTGAGGTCGCCGCGCAAATGCTTGCTCGCCATGACGTCGTAGGCGCCGCCATAGGCTTTTCGCGTGATCACGGTGATCTTGGGCACGGTCGCCTCGGCATAGGCGAACAGCAATTTCGCGCCGTGCTTGATGATGCCGTTATGCTCCTGCGCGACGCCGGGGAGGAAGCCGGGTACGTCCACGAACGTCACGATCGGGATGTCGAATGCGTCGCAGAAGCGGACGAAGCGGCCAGCCTTTTTCGATGAGTTGATGTCGAGGACGCCGGCCAGCACCATCGGCTGGTTGGCGACGATGCCGACGGTGCGCCCCTCGATCCGTCCAAAGCCGATGATGATGTTGCCCGCATGCGCCGGCTGCAGCTCGAAGAAATCGCCTTCGTCGACCACCTTCCGGATCAGCTCGTGCATGTCATAGGGCTGGTTGGCGCTGGCCGGGATCAGCGTGTCGAGGCTGTCGTCGGTGCGGTCCCAGGGATCGGTGGTCGGCCGCTCAGGCACTTCCTCGCGGTTGGAGAGCGGCAGGAAATCGATGAAGTCGCGCGCGGCGAGCAGCGCGTCGATGTCGCTCTCGAACGCGACGTCGGCCACGCCCGACTTGGTGGTGTGGGTGATCGCGCCGCCCAGCTCTTCCTGCGTGACGACCTCGTTGGTGACGGTCTTCACCACGTCCGGGCCGGTCACGAACATGTAGGACGAGTCCTTCACCATGAAGATGAAGTCCGTCATCGCCGGCGAATAGACCGCGCCGCCCGCGCACGGGCCCATGATCAGGCTGAGCTGCGGCACCACGCCCGACGCCAGCACGTTGCGCTGGAACACCTCGGCATAGCCGCCGAGGCTCGCGACACCTTCCTGGATGCGGGCGCCGCCCGAATCGTTCAGGCCGATCACCGGCGCGCCGACCTTCAGCGCCATGTCCATGATCTTGCAGATTTTCTGCGCGTGCCGTTCCGACAGCGAGCCGCCGAAGACGGTGAAGTCCTGGCTGAACACGAAGACCAGCCGGCCGTTGATCGTGCCCGATCCGGTGACGACGCCGTCGCCGGGGATGCGCTGCTCCTCCATGCCAAAATCGACGCAATTGTGCTCGACATACATGTCGAGCTCCTCGAACGAGCCCTGGTCGAGCAGCACCTCGATCCGCTCGCGCGCGGTGAGCTTGCCCTTGGCGTGCTGCGCATCGATGCGCTTCTGCCCGCCGCCAGTCTTCGCGGCGGCGCGGCGCCGTTCCAGTTCCTCGAGGATCGTCTGCATGGCGCCGCGTCATTCCAAGCTTTGGCGCGGAAGGCAAATGGGATGTGTGCCGCCAATCCTAGGAGACCTTCACAATGCCCCGCTCGATCAGGCTGCGCGCCGTCTCGACGATCGTCTCCTCCACCGGCCGCGGTTCCCAGCCGAGCCGGTCCTTCGCGTGGACCGACGAGCTGATCTTCACCCGCCCCAGCTCGCTCGCGACCTGGCCGAGCTCGGGGATGAACCGTCCGACGATGCGGACCAGGAAATCGGGCATGCGCCGCGTCGGGACCTTCCGTGCCTCCGGCCCGAGCCGCTCGCGCAGGATATGCGCGATATCGATCAGCTTCAGGAACGGGCCCGAGGCGATGAAGCGCTCGCCCGCGACATGGTCGGCGGTCAGGCAGCGGACATGGAGGTCGGCGACGTCGCGCACGTCGACGATGCCGAAGCCCAGGTCAGGCACGCCCGGCATCGCGCCTTCGAGCAGCTTCTTCACCGCCTCGATCGAGGGCGAGAAGTCGCGGCCGAGCACGGGGCCCAGCACCGCCGCCGGATTGACGGTCACGAACTCGATCCCGCCCCCTTTCGCCGCCACCCATTGCCGCGCCGCGCGCTCGGCAATGGTCTTGGATTTGGGGTAGGCATAGGTGCGCGGATCATCGAGGTTCGACCAGTCGGCCTCGCTGAACTCGGTCCGGTCTTTCGAATGGCCGTAGGCGATCGCGGCGACCGACGAGGTCATCACGAAGCGGTTCACCCCCGCCCCTTTGGCAAAGCGCAGCGCGCGGAGCGCCCCTTCCCGCGCCGGCACGATCAGCTCGTCCTCGTGGCGCGGCGCGCCGGGCGGGATCGGCGACGCGATATGGGCGACATGGCTGCAGCCTTCCATCGCGTCCGCCCAGCCGGGATCGCTGGTCAGGTCGGCGGCGAAGAAACGGAGCCGGGCATTGTCGACGCCGAGCCACTCGCGGACCTCAGCCTCGCGCGCTAGCGAGCGGATCGTGGTGTTCACCTCCCAGCCCGCCTCGACCAGCTGCCGGATCGCGAAGCCCGCGATATAGCCGCTGCCGCCCGTCACCAGCACCCGCGCCATGTCCGCCTCCCCGGCGTTTAGGTTTCGATTTGCAACTTACTGGCTGCTTGCGGCGGCGTCAAGGCGTCACCGGCTTGCATCGGCCTTCGCTGGGACTAAGGATTGGGCAAGGGGAGTGCTGCATGAGCGACAAGAACCTGTATCCGGTGCCGCAGGAATGGGCAAAGCGGGCCCGGGTGAACGCCGAGAAGTACGCGCAGCTCTACGGCCGCGCGCTCGCCGATCCAGGCAGCTTCTGGCTGGAGCAGGCGCGGCGGCTGGACTGGATCAAGCGCCCGGAAATCGCCGGAGACTGGTCGTTTCGCGAGGAAGATTTCCGGATCAGCTGGTTCCCCGACGGCAAGCTGAACGCAGCCGCCAACTGCATCGACCGGCATTTGAAGACACGGCCGGACCAGGTCGCGATCCTGTGGGAGCCGGACGATCCCGCGGAGGAAGCGCGCCGCTTCACCTATCGCGAGCTGCACGCGGAGGTCTGCCGCTTCGCCAATGTGCTGAAGGGCCAGGGAGTCCAGAAAGGCGACCGCGTCACCATCTACCTGCCGATGATCCCGGAAGCGGCGTTCGCGATCCTTGCCTGCGCGCGGATCGGCGCGATCCATTCGGTCGTGTTCGGCGGCTTCTCGCCCGAGGCGCTGGCCGGGCGCATCCAGGATTGCGATTCGAAGATCGTCGTCACGGCCGACGAAGGCCGCCGCGGCGGCAAGCGCGTGCCGCTGAAGGCCAATGTCGACGCCGCCGCCGTCCACACGCCGAGCCTGGAGAAAGTCGTGGTCGTCCGCGCGACCGGCGGCGACGTCGCGATGACAGCGGGGCGAGACGCCTGGTATCACGACCTCGCCCGCGACGCGGACGGCGACTGCCCGTGCGAGCCGATGGGCGCCGAGGATCCGCTGTTCATCCTCTACACCTCCGGCTCGACCGGCAAGCCCAAAGGCGTGCTGCACACGACCGGCGGCTATCTGGTTTGGGTCGCGCTGACCCATGAGCTGACGTTCGACTATCAGCCGGGCTCGATCTACTGGTGCGCGGCCGATATCGGCTGGGTCACCGGCCACAGCTATATCCTCTACGGTCCCCTCGCGAACGGCGCGACGACGATGATGTACGAAGGCGTGCCGAACTGGCCGACGCCCAGCCGCATCTGGGAAGTGGTCGACAAGCACGGGGTCGAGATCGTCTATACCGCACCGACCGCGCTGCGCGCGCTGATGCGCGAGGGCGACGATTGGGTGAAGCGCACCAGCCGCGGTTCGTTGAAGCTGCTCGGCACGGTCGGCGAGCCGATCAACCCCGAGGCGTGGCGCTGGTATCACGAGGTGGTCGGAGAGGGCCGCTGCCCGATCATCGACACCTGGTGGCAGACGGAGACCGGCGGCACGATGATCGCGCCGCTGCCCGGCGCCACCGACCTGAAGCCCGGCTCCGCGACCAAGCCGATGCCGGGCATCGACCCGCAGATCGTCGATGGCGACGGCAATGTGCTGCAGGGCGCGGCCGAGGGCAATCTCGTCATCGCGAAAAGCTGGCCGGGGCAGATGCGCACCGTCTGGGGCGATCACGGCCGCTTCTTCCAGACCTATTTCTCGACCTATCCAGGCAAATATTTCACCGGCGACGGAGCGCGGCGGGACGAGGACGGCTATTACTGGATCACCGGCCGCGTCGACGACGTGCTGAACGTGTCCGGGCACCGGATGGGCACGGCGGAGATCGAAAGCGCGCTGGTCCTGCACCCCAAGGTCGCGGAAGCGGCGGTGGTCGGCATGCCGCATGAGATCAAGGGCCAGGGCATCTATGCCTATGTGACGCTGAACGCCGGCGAGGAGCCGGGCGACGATCTGCGCGGCGCGCTCGGCAAATGGGTGCGGACCGAAATCGGCCCGATCGCCACGCCTGACGCGATCCAGTTCGCGCCCGGCCTGCCCAAGACGCGCAGCGGCAAGATCATGCGCCGCATCCTCCGCAAGATCGCCGAGGGCGACGTGTCGAACCTGGGCGACATCTCGACCCTGGCCGACCCCGCCGTGGTCGACGACCTGGTCGCCAACCGGGTGTCGTGATCGACGGCGCCGGCACGGCCCAGCGGGTGCTCCGCATCGCCCTGGTGGTCGCGCTGGCGCTGATCGGGCTATGGGTAGCGCTGCCGTTCGTGCCGGCCCTGCTCTGGGCGATCGTGCTCGCGATCGCGGTCGCGCCCGTCTATGCGCGGGCGGAGGCGCGCTGGCCGGCGGGCAAGGCGGTGTGGCTGCCCCTGCTGTTCACCGCTGCGATCGGCCTGGCGGTGCTGGTCCCGCTCGCGCTCGGCATCGTCCGCGCGGCACGCGAGGCGCACGACCTGGCGCTGTGGCTCGCCTCCGCCCGCGCCTATGGCATCCCAGAGCCCGGCTGGGCCGCCGGCCTTCCCTTCCCGCACAAGGCGCTCGACGACTGGTGGGCAAGCAATCTCGGCAGCGCCGAGGCCGCCCGGCGCCAGCTCGGCCACTTGACCGATCCCGACGTGATCGCCCGCTCCCGCATCATCGGCACCCACCTTGTGCGCAAGGCCGTGGTGTTCGCCTTCACGCTGCTCGCCTTCTTCTTCATGCTGCGCCATCAGGACGGCATCGCCGCGCAGGCCAGGCGCGCCGGCGACCGGCTGTTCGGGCCGGCGGGCGAGCGCATCGGCGAGCAGATGATCCGCTCCGTCCGCGGCACGATCGACGGGCTGGTGCTGGTCGGTATCGGCGAAGGCGCGCTGATGGCGGTCGCCTATATCGCTGCCGGGGTGCCCCATCCCGTCCTGATGGGCGCGCTGACCGCCGTTGCGGCGATGATCCCCTTTGCCGTGGTGCTGGTGATCGGCGGCGTCGCGCTGGTGCTGCTGGGTCAGGGCGCGGTCGGCGCCGCGATCGCCATAGTGGTGATCGGCGTCGTCGTGGTTTTCATCGCCGATCATTTCGTCCGGCCGGTGCTGATCGGCGGCGCGACTCGCCTGCCCTTCCTGTGGGTGCTGATCGGCATCCTGGGCGGCGTCGAGGCATTCGGCCTGCTGGGCTTGTTCATCGGCCCGGCGGTGATGGCCGCGCTGATCCTGCTGTGGCGCGAGCTGGTCGCCGCGCCGGAAGCCGATCCCCCTGTCCCGTATCGGGACTCGCCCGGCCGAATTCACTAGAGCCGCGATTGCTACAGGCGTAGTCTTTTGTCGCGAGCGGTGGGGCCGCTCGCTCTGAAGGGGGACTGCCATGACCAAGGGTGCTTTACTGAAAGCGGTCACTTTGTCTTCGGCGATGACGCTGTCGGCTGCCACCAGCGCGGCGACGCTGTACGATCAGCCATATGACGGCTCGGGCGCTCTGATCGCGAGCCAGAACGATACCGGCGGCGGCAACGGCAACTTCGCCACCGTCTATGACAATTTCACGCTCGGCGGCGCCAGCACGGTGACCGGCGTCAGCTTCACGGGCGGCTATTTCAACCCGCCGACGGTCGGAAACATCACGTCCTTTACGCTCAATTTCTACGCCGACAATGCCGGCCAGCCCGGCAGCTCGCTGGCGACTGCTTCCATTCCCGGTAATGGCGGCGAAAGCTGCGTTTCGACGATCTGCACCTACAGCGTCGCGGTCAACTTCGCGGCCGCGGCGGGGACGCAATATTGGCTGTCGATCGTTCCCGACGTCGCCTTTCCGCCGCAATGGGGCTGGGCGACCGGAAGCAATGGCGACGGCGTCGCTTACCAGGACTTCTTCGGCAGCCGTTCGCGCCTGACCGCGGACCTGGCCTTCACCCTGACCGGCAATGCCGCGGTTCCGGAACCGGCGACCTGGGCACTGATGCTGGGCGGCTTCGGCCTCGCCGGCGCGGCGCTGCGCCGCCGCCGGACCCTCAGCTTCGCCTGACCGCCCACGGCGCCGCCGGTCCGCACGGCGGCGCCGTCACCGGCTCGCGACCTGCCGCGTATCGAGGCCGTCGCGGCCATAGGCGTCGTCCAGGTAAAGGACGCGGCCGTCGCTCGCCTGCGCGGTCAAATAGGTCAGATAGACCGGCACTGGATGCGGAAGCGGCACGTTCTGCTCGGGCGCGTCGCTCTCGGCTATCAGCGGCTTGCCGAACAACCAGGCGCCAAGGCGCTCGGCGTCTTCCAGCCGGACGCAGCCGGAGCTGAAATAGCGCGGGTTTTTCGTGAACAGCACCCGCTCCGGCGTGTCGTGCAGATAGATGCCCAGATCGTTGGGGAACATGAACTTGACCTTCCCCATCGCGTTAGAGGGGCCGGGCAGCTGGCGCACGCGCAGCTGCTCCGCGCCCGAGGCGACGGCCTTCCAGTCGATCGCGGACGGATCGAGAAGCTGCGGCCGCGCGCTCCAGTCGGACAGCGCCTCAAAGCCCAGCCGGTGCATCGACGCACCGGTCAGCGCGCCGGATTCCGCCTTGCGCTGCACCAGGTCGGGCGGGACATTCCAATAGGGGTTCAGGATGGCATAGCGCACCATGCCCGCCAGCAGCGGCGTCTGCTCGCTCGGCTTGCCGACGACCACCTTCATCCGGCCCGCTTCCATCCCGTCGTCATAATAGACGAGTTGCTGGGCCGCGGTATTGACGGTGATGTGCCGCACCTCGGGCCCGGGAAGCACCCGCGCCCGGTCGAGGTTGAGCGCCAGGATGCGGTCATAGGCGGCGGGGCTGCGGTTCAGCGCCGCCACGGTGGCGGCTCCCGCGACGCCGTCCGGCTTCAGCCCATGCGCCGCCTGGAACGCGGCGACCTCGGCGCCGAGCGGCTTGTCGAACCGGTCGCCGGGCGGCAGGCCGAGACGGTCGCGGAGCAGGCGCACGCGCTCGCCTCTCGCGCCCTGCTTGATCAGCGCCCCTGCGGGGATATCGACCGGGGGCAGCCGGTCCCAGCGCGCGCGTCGATCGGCCAGCGCGCCGCGCAGGCTTGCATAGGTTGGGTCCATCCAGCCCATCTGCGCCACATAGGCGCCGATATCCTTGGCCAGGTTGGCGCCGCGCAGCGCCTCCGCCTCGCTCAGTTTTTTCGGGACGAGCTCTTCGTCGAGATAGCGGATCTTGGCGTTCGGCGCCCGGCGCACGTCGCGCACATATCGCGCGAAGGCCTGCGACAGCGCCAGCTCCGCCTTCGCCAGATCGTCGGCGGTCCCGCCGCGCGCGCGCTCGACCGCGGCGCGGACTTCCCGCACGTCATAGTCGCGCGGCTCCAGCCCATCGAGATCGGCGGTTTCCAGATAGCCGATCAGCGTGTCGGCGGCCGGCGAGAGCGCGCCGTCCCTGACCCAAAGCGGCCAGAAGCCGCGCGCGGCGTACACCGCCTTCAGCTTGCCGCCAGCATCGGCCTTGATCGCAAGCGCGACCGCGTCGGGCGCCGGCTGGGCCGACACGGCGACGGGCGTGGCGCCCAGCATCAGTGCGGCCAGGAATGCGCCGCAAACCCTGTTCTGCAACGTATCGGTACTCCGCCTTTTCGCAGGGCAAGCGAGCGTCGCCCCTTCGCGAAGGGAACAACGCTCGCTCAACGGTTTAGATGCCGCGTTCTCCCGAAGGCGCGGGCGGCGGCGGAGCCGGCGGCGGCGGGCATGGCGGCGCCTGGAACGCCACGTACATGCCGTCCCTGGTGTAATAGCCATCGACGATGCCGTCTCCGTCGCGATCCGCGGCGGTGGTGCCCAGAATTGCGCCCGGCCCGACCGGCGGCGCCGGCGCCACCGCGACCTCGTCGTGATTGGCGCAGGCAGTCAGGCCGCCGCCGGCAGCGGCGAGCAGCAGAGCTATGCTTATGACCCTCATTCTTTGTCTCCCGGAACAGCGGCGCCGCAACGACGGCGGCGGTCCGCATTGGGCGAACGTCACGGCCGCGATCTCGTTCCTTGGGAGTAACGGCGGGCCGTGCATCGCCGGCGCCAGTCCGCGGATCGATCGCGCGACGCCGGGGTGCGCTTGAGGCTGGAGATCGGAACCAAAGCCTGCCAAGGAAGCCAGCCGACACGAGTTTCCCGACGAACGATGGCGAAGACACCCCTCCACCCGATGCTGCAGCAGGCGGTGCAGCTCTCCGTCGCCGGCCGCAATGCCGAGGCAGTGCTGATCGTCACCCAAATGGCGGCGCAGAATCACCCGCAGGCAATGGCGATGCTGGCGGAAATGAAATGGCGCGGCGGCCTGGTCCCGCAGGATCCTCCGGCCGCTCGCGAGCTCTACCGGCGCGCGGCGGCGCTCGGCCACAAGCAATCGGGCGAGATCACGACCAACCTTCTGGCGAACGGCGTCGCCGGGCCGCGCGACTGGCAAGGGGCGCTGGCCCGGCTCCGGTCAGAGGCGCGAGGCGATGCCAGGCGCAAGCTGGCGCTCGCGCTGATCGAGAAGATGGCGCTGACCGACGCGGGCGATCCCGCCCGCCTGCCCCCCGCCGAGACGCTCAGCGAACGGCCGGACGTACGGCGGATCGAGCGGCTCTTCACCGCCGCCGAGTGCGACTATCTGCGCCAGCTCGCCGAGCCGGACTATATGCCGTCGGTGGTTAACGACGCGATGGGCCGGGAGGTGCGCGACCCGATCCGCACGTCCGACGGGGCGACGATCCACTGGATGATCGAGGACCCTGCCGTCCACGCGCTCAACCGCCGGCTGGCGGCCGCCAGCGGCACGACCTATGAACAGGGCGAGGCGACGCTGATCCTGCGCTACAGGCCCGGGCAGGAATATAAGCCGCATTTCGACTTCGTCCGCTCCGGCCACAACCAGCGGTTCAAGACCGTGCTCGTCTATCTGAACCACGACTATAAGGGCGGGGAGACGGCCTTCCCGGAGATCGGCCTCAGCGTGAAAGGCCGCAAGGGCGACGCGCTGCTCTTCACCAGCGCACTGCCCGACCGCACCGTCGATCCGCTGTCCAAGCACGCCGGCATGCCGGTCGGCGGCGGCGTGAAATATCTCTGCACGAAATGGATCAGGGAAACGCGCTGGATCGCCTAGATTGGTTAGAGCCAATCGTCTGGCACCATCGCCTGATGCAGGACTCGCAGTATCGTGATGGTCTGCCCGTCGAAATCATAGAACAGGTGATGACTCCCCACGCTCAGGTAACGCACCGGCGGGCGAATGCCGGGATAGAGGGGACCGGACTACGGACAGTCGAACAACCGGTCGAGCGCGCGCTCGATGCGATTCACATAGTCATCGGCAACCGATGGACCGAACTCCTCAATGCTGTAATGGTCGATCGCGCGGAGATCCTCTCGCGCGTCTGGTAGAATGGTCAGCTGAGTCATGCGGCGACAGATCGGGCAGCCCGAAGTTCAGCAAAGAACTCCTTGTAGTCCTGCCCCACTCCGGACGCTCTGCCTTTGTCGATTTCCGCCTGCCCAGGCGAGTCGAGCCGCACGGTCTTCGTCGGCTCGTAGTATCTCCCGGATATAATCGCTGGCGCTGCTGTAGCGGCCGGTGGCGACCTGGTCGTCGACCCATTTCTTCAGACCGTCGGGCAGCGAGACGTTGATCTGGGCCATGGCAGAGCTCCTACAATTTCGCGCAATATGGCACGCTATCGCAGCAGCACCAATTCCTCGGCCATGCTGGGATGGAGGGCGACGGTGTCGTCGAACGCCTTCTTGTCGAGGCCGGCCTTGACCGCGACCGCCGCGGCCTGGAGGATCTCGGGCGCGTCGGGGCCGATCATGTGCAGCCCGAGGATGCGGTCCGTCTCCGCCTCGCACACCATCTTGTAGAGCGCGCGCTCGCCGCGGTTGGCGAGGACGTTCTTCATCGGCCGGAAATCCGACGAATAGACGCGCACCGCGCCGTATTTCTGCCGCGCCTGGCTCTCGGTCAGGCCGACGCCGGCGAGCGGCGGATGGCTGAACACGGCCGAGGGGATGCAGTGATAGTCGACCCGCCACGGCTTGTTGCCGAACACCGTGTCGGCAAAGGCCTGGCCCTCGCGGATCGCGACCGGCGTCAGCTGCACGCGGTTGGTGACGTCGCCGACCGCATAGATGCTGTCGACGCTCGATCGGCTGTCGTCGTCGACGACCACCGCGCCCTTGGCGTCCAGCGACACGCCCGCTTCCTCCAGGCCCAGCCCCTTGGTGTGCGGCGCGCGGCCGATGGCGAACAGCACCAGGTCCACCTCGAGCGGCTCGCAGCTGTCGAAGCTGACGCGCAGCCCATCCCCGCTCTTCTCGATCCGTTCGAAGCGGGAGTTGAACTGGAACCTGATTCCCTTGGTCATCGAGATCTGCAGCAGCCGGTCGCGCACGCTCTCGTCATAGCCGC
This sequence comes from Sphingomonas horti, assembly GCF_009753715.1. Lineage (GTDB taxonomy): Bacteria > Pseudomonadota > Alphaproteobacteria > Sphingomonadales > Sphingomonadaceae > Sphingomonas_B > Sphingomonas_B horti. Next base: position 269,469 of record NZ_WQMS01000013.1, read on the forward strand.
GCAGGATCACGTCGGTGCGGTTGACCAGGGTGACGTCGGAGCCGAGCTGGTGGAAAATCCCGGCGAACTCGTTCGCGATATAGCCGCCGCCCGCGATCAGCACCCGCCGCGGCAGGTTTTCCAGGTGAAACACCTCGTTGGAGGTGATGCCGTGCTCGGCGCCGGGAACGTCCGGCACGACCGGCCAGGCGCCGGTCGCGATCAGGATGATGCGAGCGCTGACCTCGCGGCCGCCGGCGAGCCTGACCGCATGCGGCCCGGCCACGGTCGCGCGCTCCAGCACGATCTCGACATTGTTGCTGTTCAGTGTCGTCGTATAGGCCTGGTTCAGCCGCTCCACTTCGGCGAGCACGTTGTCGCGCAGCGTCGGCCAGTCGAACGCGCATTGCGGCACGTCCCAGCCGAAGCGGCGCGCATCGGCCAGGTCCTCCGCGAAATGCGCGCCATAAACGAGCAATTTCTTCGGCACGCAGCCGCGGATCACGCAGGTGCCGCCGACCTTGTGCTCTTCCGCCAGCGCGACCCGGGCGCCGTGCGCGGCGGCCACGCGCGCCGCCCGCACGCCGCCCGATCCGCCGCCGATCACGAACAGGTCATAGTCGAAATCTGCCATGTCTCGTCCTTTACCGCCGGGGTTCCAGCCACACCGCCTTGTGCGGGAAATCGGTCACGATGCGAAAGCGGCGGAGCAGCTTGACGCCCACATTGGCGTCGGCCGCGTTCGGCTGCTCGTCGATCGCGGCGCGCACGTTGCGGAACGTGACGCCGGCGATGCGCACCTGCTTCAGCGTCACCACCCGCCGCTTCACCGCGCCGCCGATCCCGCCGCCTTCCTGATGCGCATGCTCGCGGTCGAGCAGGCCGGCGCGCGCAGCATAGGCTTTGCCGATCAGCATGTCTGAGCCGTTGCCGAGGTCGAATTCCGCGCGGATCGGCGCCTTGCCTTCGATCGAGACCGGCACCGTCTCGTTGCCGTGGAAGGTGCGCAGCGTCAGCCGCACGCCCTTCGGTTTCGCGCTTGCCGGCAGCGTGCGGATCGTCCCGCGTTCGATGTCGATCGCGAGCCGGCGCGCGTCGAACAGCTCGCGGCCGACGATGGCGTCCAGCCTGTGGCCGAACAGGCGCGCGCCGACATCGTCCAGGTCCATCACCGCTGCCGTCACGTCCGGCAGCGTCACGCCAAGCGTCTCGACGCGGACACCTTCGACGAGTTGCGCCTTCGCCTTGCCGGCGCCGGAGCCGCGCGCGGTTACCGTCTCGCCTTCGCCAACCCCGGCCCGCGCCGCGAATTCATCGTCGAGGACCGTCACTTCCGCGGCCGAATCGAGCACGGCCTCGGTCTCGACGCCGTTGATCCGCGCCGGAATGAAAAGCCGGTCGCCGCGCACCGTCAGCGCCGCGGCAAGCGCAAGCGACACGATCATGCGAATGCCCGCGCGATCAGCGCCCGTGTCGAGGGATCGAAGCCTTCGGTGCCTTCCTGCTCGATCGACTTGGCGATCTGCTTGCCCAGTTCCACCCCGAATTGATCGAACGGGTTGATGCCCAGCAGCACGGCATTCGCGAACGTGCGGTGCTCGTAGAACGCGATCAGCGCGCCCAGGCTCGCGGGATCGACGCTGTCGAGCAGGATGGTCGAGGAGGGCCGGTCGCCCGGATAGGCGCGCTGCGGATCGTCGCTGGCCTTGCCTGCCATCAGCGCCGCCCCTTGCGCGAAGCAATTGGTCAGCAGCGCCTGGTGGTGCGCCTCGTCCTGATGGTCGCCGGCTTCGACCGCGGCGACGAACTCGACGGGCACCAGCCGCGTGCCCTGGTGGAGCAGCTGGAACACGGCGTGCTGCGCGTCGGTGCCGACGCCGCCCCAGGTGATCGGCGCGGTCGGCCAGGCGATGGCCTCGCCCGACGGCGCCACCCGCTTGCCGTTCGACTCCATCTCCAGCTGCTGGAGATAGGAGGGCAGCAGCCGCAGCCGCTCGTCATAGGCGAACACCGCCCGCGTCTCGCAGCCGCGCAGCTGCGTGTAATAGAGATCGGCGAAGGCGGCGAGCAGCGGGGCATTGCGCGCCGTCTCGGCGAAGCGGAAATGGCGGTCCATCTCCGCCGCGCCTTCGAGCAGGCTTTCGAACGCGTCCCAGCCGAGCGCGAGCGCGACCGGAAAGCCGATAGAGGACCAGAGGGAATAACGGCCGCCGACGCTCTCGGCGAAGGGCAGGATGCGCGTTTCGTCGACGCCCCATTCCATCGCCTTGTCGGGCGACGCGGTCAGCGCGACGACGCGGCCATAAGGGTCCTCGACCCCGGCTTCCGCCATCCAGGCGAGCGCGCTGGCAGCGTTCAACATCGTCTCGCTGGTGGTGAAGGTCTTCGATGCGATCACCAGCAGGGTCGCGTTCGGGTCGAAGCGACGGGTCGCTTCCTCCAGCGCCGTGCCGTCGACGTTCGAGACGACGGCCACGTCATAGCGCCCGGCATCGCGGCCGAGCGCGTCGATCAGCAGGTCCGGCCCCAGTGCAGAGCCGCCGATGCCGATGTGCAGCACGTGCCGGACGTCGCCCAGCGCGCCGGCCTCGATCGCGTCGATCAGCGCGCGCATGCGGTTGTGCAGCGCCCGCGCCCGGGCGACGCTCTCCGGCGCGCCTTCGCCGCGCTCGGCGGTGTGCTCCGCGGCGCGGCCTTCGCTGGTGTTGACGGTCTTGCCGCCGAACAGCGCATCGCGCGCGGCCGGCAATCCGCGCGCCTCCGCCAGCTGCACGAATTGGTTCACCAGATCGCCGGTCAGGTGGGTCTTCGACCAGTCGAAATAGATACCGGCCGCCTCCAGCGTCAGCCGGTCGACGCGCTGCGGGTCCGACGCGAATAGCTGCGACAGCGTCTGCCGCTCGGGTTCGACGGGCCAGGTCATGAACAAATCTCCTCGCGCCGCGCTTCTAGAGGCGCGAACCGCTCATGCAAGGAGGTGCGGCATGGCCAAGGAGAATGATCCCGACATCATCGTCGGCCGCGACGAGACGGAGCTGCGGCCCGCAAAGCGTCCTGCCGACGCGAAACAGCGTGGGCATCCGCTGCCGGCAGCCGGCAATGCGCGCCACGGCACGATCCCGGAGCATGTCGAGAAGGAACGCGGCCACGGCGACAATTGAGCCGCGGCAGCCGCCCGTCCCTACCCCATGGCATGCGCGGTCACGTCGACCTCGCCTTCCGCCGCCAGCCGCTTGCTGGCGATCATGCGGCCGCCATTGGCGCCGGTCAGCACGAAGCCGTAGCTGCCGGGAGCGGGAATGCTGAGCGCGATCGCGCCTTCATTGTCCGTCACATAGCCGATATCGGCCATTTCCGCCGGGGCGGTGGTGATCGCCACCACCGCCCCGGCGACGGGCTTCCCGCTTCGATCGCGGAAAACGATCCTCGTCATCTCGCCTGGTCCGGGATGATGTTCAGGCGCCCTGGTTCTTCCAGTTCTGCATGTTGTTGAACACGGGCGTCACGATCCGCGTCGCCGAATTGCCGGAGCTGGCGCCGTTGGTGTGGATGCCGACGGCATAGCGCTGGCCGTTCTGCAGCACCCAGACCGGCGATCCGCTCTGGCCGCCGGCCGTGTCGATTTCATAGGTGATCACCCGCGACGAGAGCGACTTGGCCTTTTGCGCGTGGAACCATTGCTGCGATCCGCCCTTGTCGCCGGGATATCCGCTGAGGTTCAGCGCCGCGTTGCGCAGGAACGCGTCGTCGCGAACGGCGAAGCCGAAGGTGCCGGTCTGCGCTCCCGGCCGGTGATCGGGCGGCAGGATGATCGCGCCGTAGTCGTGGTCGCGATTCTTGCTCTGCGTCCAGCCGGTGACGCTCCGGAGCGCGGTGCCGGTATGGCTGCCGAACGGCCGGGTCGCGTCGTTGAGCCCGGGGATCACCTCGATCGACCGCGCCCAGCCGCCAGCGTCGTGCAGGAACACGCAGTGGCCGGCGGTGATGACGGTCCTCGGCCCGATCAGCCAGCCGGTGCCGATATAGCGGGCGCCGTTGGCTGCCAGGATGCGCAGCCCGCAGATCGCCCGCCACGGATAGATCGCGGTATTCTGAACGCGGACGCGGTTGTCCGGGCCGATCACCACCTCGGCCAGGGCGTTGTCCATCAGGTCCGGATAGCTTCCGAAGATCGCGTCGACCGGCGCGAATTCCTCGGCTGCGCCCATCGCGCTGCCGGGATCGCCCATCTCCCACGCGGTGTCGACGAGCATCGACTCGGACGCCGCGTTGGACGCCTCCGTATCGGGCTCCTTGATGTTCTGGTTGATGCCGCCGACGATCTCATATTCGGTTTCGGCGGGAAGCGGGGCGGTCCCGGCGGACGGATCGGGCAGGTCGATCGAGATCGGGCCGGGGTCGGAGGCTTCGGCTGGCTGCAGGGGGTCAAATCCCTGGCCTTTGAGGGTCCTGTTCATGGCGTTGTCCTTCCCAGTAAGGGTATGCGGACCGCGCGCAGCGACCGGATGATACGCGTGGCGCATACCCGTCGTTGAACAAACGGATTATGCCGGCTTCACGCAGACCCGGGACGCCTCTGATACCACAAGTCGCGGCTCGGATTCAGAGCAATTCGCCACGGAATAATCTGGATCAACACAATGGACGCGCCAGATCGCGTTTCGCCTCGCACCCGAAAAGGCTGGCGCGAAAATCCTGTCCTACATCGCGCCCGCCATGCTAGCCATGTTCCCGTTATGTTTCTTGCCTACGCCCTCTCATCGACTCAATCGATCAATCCGGCTGCATTGATCGACAGGATTTTTTCCGCGCGCCGAACCTTCCTAACCTTTCGCGCCTTTCGGCAGCCGCCGGCGCGATGGACGTCGCGCGAATCGCGCTCTAGCCTTGGCCGAGGACACAATGGGAGGGCAGGATGAACGAGGCTCATTTCGATCGGCGGGCGCTGTTGCAGGGTGCGGCCGCCGGGGCGGCGTTGCTGTCGCCGGCGTCGGCCTTGGCGCAATCGGGCGATGCCAAGGCGATCCGCGCCGCGATCGAGAAGGGCCATGACGCGGCGATCAAGCGGCTGCAGGACTGGATCGCCCTGCCCTCGATCGCCGCCGAGAATCGTGACATGCAGAAAGGCGCCGAATATATGGCGGCGCTGGCCAAGGACGCGGGCTTTCATACCGCCGAGATCGTCCAGACCTCCGGCCATCCGGGCGTGTTCGCGACGCTGGACGCCGGGGCGCCGAGGACGATCGGCCTCTATTTCATGTACGACGTCAAGCAGTTCGACCCCGCCGAGTGGAGCTCGCCGCCGCTGGAGGCACGGATCGTCGACAAGCCCGGCATGGGCCGCGCGATCGTCGGCCGGGGCGCCACCAACCAGAAGGGACCGGAAGCGACGTTCCTCGCCGCGCTGCACGCGATCCGCGCTGCCGGGCGCAAGCTGCCGGTCAACCTGGTGCTGGTCGCGGAAGGCGAGGAGGAGATCGGCTCGCCCCATTTCCACGAGATCGTGCGCCGGCCCGATATCGCGGCGCGGCTGAAGGCAACGCCCTGCGTCTTCATGCCGTTCAACAGCCAGGGTCCGGACGGCGAAGTCACCGTCAACCTGGGCGCGAAGGGCGTGATCGAATGCGAGTTGATCGCGAGCGGCGCCGCCTGGGGTCGCGGCCCGGCCAAGGACGTGCACTCCTCGCTGAAGGCGATGATCGACAGCCCGGTCTGGCGGCTGGTCGAGGCGATGAAGACATTGGTCTCGCCCGACGGCAACACGGTCATGATCGACGGCTGGGACGAGCATGTCCGTCCCTTGAGCGCCCGCGAGAAGGCGCTGATCGCGGCCGATGCCCGCGCGTCGAGCGAAGCGGACATGATGAAGGCGCTGGGCGTCAAGCACTGGATCGGCGACCTCGAATGGCTGGCCGCGAACGAGCGGCTCGCGGCGGCTCCGACCGCGAATATCGAGGGGCTGGTCGCCGGCTATACCGGCCCCGGCGGCAAGACGATCCTGCCGCACAAGGGCGTCGCCAAGATGGACTTCCGCCTGGCGCCGAACCAGACCCGCGACGATTGCGTGGCCAAGCTGAAGGCGCATCTGGCGAAGCGCGGCTTTGGCGATATCCAGGTCAACGTCTCCGGCGGCTACGACCCGACCGAGACGGCCGAGGACAGCATGCTGATCCGCACCGAGCTCGCGACCTACCAGAAGCTCGGGATCACGCCGACGCTCAATCCGCGGCTCGCGGGCTCCTGGCCCGGCTATGTCTTCACCAGCGCGCCGATCGGCCTGCCCGCCGGGCATTTCGGCCTGGGGCATGGCAGCGGCGCCCATGCACCCGACGAATATTACCTGATCGAGCCGACGAATCCGAAGATCGCCGGATTCGACGCGGCGACGATGAGCTATGTCGATTTTCTCTACTCCCTCGCATCTTCAAAGGCTTAGGAAGGAAGGCAGGGTTTCGTTAAGCCTGTTTCTGGGCGGCCGGTTAACGCTTGGCCGATACAAGCCTTGTCCATGTTGGCCGCCCGAGTTCAGCCCGAAAGACGCCAGAGCGAGCGTGACGAAGTCTTCTACCGCACCCGCGCGACCGTCGCCGGGCTCGGCAGCTTTCCGGCGCAGGTCGTCAACATCTCCGCGAACGGCTTCATGGCCCGCGCGGAGACGGAGGTCGCGATCGGCCAGACGCTGTCGATCCGGCTGCCGGTCGTCGGCGAAGTGAAGGCGGAAGTGCGCTGGTCGCTGGGCGGCCGCATCGGCTGCCAGTTCGCGCGCATGATCGACCTCGCTTCCTATCTGGAGCTGCTCGCCACGCTGATGAAGGAAGCGCGCTGACCGGTGGCGTTTACGGGTTGCTAACCCGCTATTGCGACATTCCGGGTCGAATAGGGGAGGCACGTCATCGGACTGAGACGCATCGCGCCTGAACAAGTCCAGCTCGGGATGTACATCCAGGGCTTTGACGGATCGTGGCTGGATCATCCCTTCTGGCGCACTCGCTTCGTCATCGAGAAAGAGAAGGACCTGATCCGGGTCCGCGAGAGCGCCGTTGACGCGGTGCTGATCGACGACACGCTGGGCGTGGCGCCGGACCAGCCGCCCGCCCCGCGCAAAGCAGCTGACTGGCAGCCGCCGGCGCGTCCCGCCGCGGCGGTGTGGCGCCCGCAGCCCGTCGTCGCCGCGCCCGCGCAAAACTTCGGCAGCAGCTACGGCCGCGCGGCTCGCGTATTCGGCAAGTCGAAGCGCGCCGTCAGCGCCATGTATGCGGATGTCCGGCTCGGCAAGGCGATCAAGGCCGAAAAGCTGGTGCCGATGGTCGACGAGATCACCAGCTCGATCGACGAGAATCCCCGCGCCTTCATCAGCATCGCGCAGCTGAAGACCCGCCACGAATATACCTATCTTCACTCGATCGCTGTGTGCGCGCTGATGATCAACCTGGCGCGCGAGCTGCGCTTCAGCGAGGCTGCGGTGCGCGACGCGGGAATGGCCGGGCTGCTGCACGATATCGGCAAGGCGCTGATGCCGCTCGAGATCCTCGACAAGCCCGGCGAGCTCAGCGAGGAGGAATTCGACGTCATCAAAACCCACCCGCTGCGCGGGCACGAGCTGCTGGCGAAAAGCAGCGGCGTGTCGCACAACGCGCTGGAGGTGTGCCTGCGCCATCACGAGCGCTTCGACGGCCAGGGCTATCCGGACGGGCTGGAAGGCGACCGGCTCAGCCTGTTCGCGCGCATGTCGGCGCTGTGCGACGTCTATGACGCGGTCACGTCAGAGCGGGCCTATAAGCGGCCCTGGACGCCGACCGAGACGGTCGCGCGGATGCGCGAATGGACGGGGCATTTCGACCCGGAGATGTTCGAAATCTTCGTCCGTAGCGTCGGCATCTACCCGGTCGGCGCCCTGGTGCGGCTGAAATCCGGCCGCGCCGCGGTCGTGATCGGCGAGAACCCCGAGGACCCGACGCGGCCGCCGCTCTATTCTATGCCCGACGAAAACAACCCGGAAGCGCGGCGGCTCGAGTGGGACGGGGACGAAATCGTCGGCATGGAAAGCTCGGAGTCGCTGAGCGTCGAGAATTGGGAGGCGCAGCGGACGAAGCTGATCAGGCGGGTCCGCTCCTGACCTGAGCCATCAGCGCCAGCGGCCGTCCTTCATTGTCCTTGAAAAAGGCCATCCACTCCTCGGTCCCGTCCTCGTGCCGGTGCACCATGTGCGGCGCGTTCAGGAACTCGGCCCCGGCGCCGGCGAGCACGGCGTGGCTTTGGCGGATATCGTCGACGCGGAAATAGAGGATCGACTCCCCGTCGCCCGCCTGCTCCGACTGCGACAGGAACAGGCGCACGCCGCCACAGTCGAAGAAGGCGAGGTCGCCGAACGAATAGAGGTGCGGCAGCCCCAGCACCTCACCATACCATCGGCGCGCGGCGGCGATGTCGCGCACCTGGCGGGAAATCTGTCCGATCGGTCCCATCCTGACCTCCTTCTCCGGATCATGCGATTGACGCCCGAGCGCAGCGCCGCGCCGGATGCCGGTCCAGTGGCGAAGCTCCATCCGGCTCGGCAGCCCCAGCTTCACCAATATGTTGGCGACGTGGAACTTGACCGCGTCGGCGCTGGTCCCCATGCGCGCCGCGATCGCGCGGTTGGTCAGCCCGTGCCGCACGAGCTCCATCACGCGCCACTCGGCGGGAGTGAGCACGTCATCGTGCGGCGGACGGCCTCTCTGCGTCATAAATGGAGGCTAACCGAGTCGGCGGCGATTTACCCTACCCGCTCCTGAGCAGGTTCACGCCAGCGTCGCGCTCGAACAGATAGAGCGCCAGCCGCGCCGCCTGACCGCGTTCGCCGTCGAGGCCGCCATCGCGGTCGACCAGCAGGCGTGCGTCGTCGCTCGCGATCGGCAGCAGCTCGTTCAGCAGCTCGGGCGTGGCGAGACGGAAGACGTGCTCGCCCGATTGGCGCGTGCCCAGCAACTCGCCCGGCCCGCGCAGGCGCAGATCCTCCTCGGCGATGCGGAAGCCGTCATTGGTCTCCCGCATCAGCGCGAGGCGCGACCCCGCCGTCTCGCTGAGCTGGCCGGAGCGCAGCAGCAGGCAGACGGACCTGCCCTCCCCGCGCCCCACCCGCCCGCGCAATTGGTGGAGCTGGGCGAGACCGAAGCGGTCGGCGTGCTCGATGACCATCAGCGTCGCGTTCGGCACGTCGACGCCGACCTCGATGACCGTGGTCGCAACCAGCACCGAGAGCTGCCCGCTCGCGAACGCCGCCATGACGGCGTCCTTGTCCGGTCCTTTCATGCGGCCGTGCACCAGGCCGATCCTGTTGCCGAAGCGCAGCCTCAGCGCCGTCGCGCGCTCCTCGGCGGCGGCGAGGTCGCTCTTCTCGCTCTCTTCGACCAGCGGGCACACCCAATAGGCCTGGCCGCCGGCCGCGATGTGCCGCCCGAGCCCGTCGACCACTTCCGCCAGCCGCTCGTCGGAGATCACGCGCGTCTCGATCGGCTGGCGGCCGGGCGGCATCTCGTCCAGGCGGCTGACGTCCATCTCGCCATATTGGGTGAGCGTCAGCGTGCGCGGGATCGGCGTCGCCGTCATCACCAGCAGGTGCGGCGGCCGCTCCGCCTTCTGGCTCAGCATCAGTCGCTGCGACACGCCGAAGCGATGCTGCTCGTCCACCACGGCGAGTCCCAGCCGCTTGTAGCTCACGCTCTGCTGGAAGATAGCGTGGGTGCCGACGAGAATGTCGATCGAGCCGTCGGCCAGTCCCATCAGCGTCGAATCGCGCGCCCTCCCCTTCTCGCGCCCGGTGAGGATCGCGAGGTTGACCGGCAGGCCCGCGAGCATCCGGCTCAGCGACTCGAAATGCTGGCGCGCGAGAATTTCGGTCGGCGCAAGCAACGCCCCCTGCGCCCCGGCTTCCACGGCGACGAGCAACGACATCAGCCCGACCAGGGTCTTGCCCGAGCCCACATCGCCCTGGAGCAGCCGCAACATCGGAGATTGCTGCGCCATGTCGCCCTCGATCTCCGCCACCGCGCGCCGCTGCGCATCCGTCGGCGTATAGGGAAGCTTCAGCGCATCCCGCAGCCGCCCGTCGCCTTGCAGCGGCTGGCCGCGCCGTTTCCGGGTCGAGGCACGCACCAGCATCAGCGCGAGCTGGTTCGCGAACACCTCGTCATAGGCAAGCCGCGCGCGCGACGCGGCGTCCGCTGGATCGGCGTGCACGGACGCAAGCGCCGCGCGCCACGGCTTCCACCCGCGCTGTTGCAGCACGCTCGGCTCGACCCACTCCGGCAGCTCGGGCGCCCGCGCGATCGCCTGCTCCGCGAGCTGGTGCAGCCGGCGCGAGGTCAGGCCCTCGGAGAGCGGATAGATCGGCTCCCGCGCCGCCGGCAGGTCCTCGCCCGGTTTCAGCACCAGGTCCGGATGGACGATCTGCAGTTCCTGGCCATAGCTTTCGAGCTTGCCCGACACGATGCGCTGGTCGCCCAGCGGGAACAGCTTCCGCGCCCAGCCCGGATTGCCGCCGAAATAGACGAGGCTGACATAATCGCCGCCGGCATCGGTCGCATGCACGCGGAAAGGGCCGCGTCCGCTCCCGGACTGGCGATAGTCGACGGCGGTCAGCGCGATCGTGATCGTCCGCCCCGCATCGCCCATGTCCAGCCGCTCGACCCGCTTGCGGTCGATCCACCCGGTCGGCAGGTGGAAGGCGACGTCGATCGCCCGCGCGAGGCCCAGGCGTTCGAGCGGCTTCTTCAGGCCCGGCCCGATTCCTTTCAGCGCCTCCACTTCGGCGAACAGCGGATTGAGGATTTCGGGTCGCATGCCTATCTGGCGCCTTCTAACCACAGACCCGAGGCGCCCGCCAGCGCCGTCGGGCAATCACGCATGGAGCCGGCATGGACCGCGACGCCCGCCTGAAACGCCTGCGCTTCCGTGCCTGGCATCGCGGCACCAAGGAAGCGGACCTGCTGGTCGGCGGCTTTTTCGACGCCCACGCGAGCGGTTGGAACGATGACCAGATCGGCTGGTTCGAGGCACTGATGGAAGAGCAGGACGTCGACATCATGGCCTGGGCGATCGGTACGGCTGAGGTGCCGCAGCGCTGGCAGAGCGAGATGATGAGCGCGATGCAACGGCTCAACTACATTCCGATCGCCCGCTGAATGAGCTCCATAAACTCCGTTCGGCCTGAGCTTGTCGAAGGCCTTCCTTCTCTTTGTCCCGCCTCATCAAGAACAAGGGAGGGCTTCGAAAGGCTCAGCCCGAGCGGTTTGTACTTGCATGACTGATCTCACCAAAATCCTGAAGGCGAAGAGCCCCCTCACCCTCGCCTCCGCGCCCGCCGGCTTCCTTCCCTGGCTGATGGCGGACCTGGCGCGCGCGTCGGCGAAGCGGGCGGTGTTCATCGCGTCCGACGAAGCGGCGATGCGCGCGCTGGTCGACGCGGCCGGCTATTTTGCGCCCGAGCTGGAAGTGCTGAGCTTTCCCGCCTGGGACGTACTGCCATACGACCGCGCCTCGCCCAGCCTGCGCATCCAGTCCGAACGGCTCGGCACGCTGCACCGGCTGCAGCAGAAGCCGGGCGCGGCGCAATTGGTCGTCACCACCGCCAACGCGGCGATCCAGCGCACGTTGACACCGTTCCGTATCCGCCAACTCGTCGCGAAGCTCGCGCCGGGCGAGCGGATCGACCGCGATCAGCTTGCCGCCAGGCTCAACGCCAACGGCTATCAGCGCGTCGACACCGTCGCCGAAGCCGGCGAGTTCGCGATCCGCGGCGGCCTGATCGACCTGTTCCCGACCGGCGAGGATTATGCGCTTCGCCTCGACTTCTTCGGCGACGAGATCGAGAGCGTCCGCCAGTTCGACCCCGCCGACCAGCGCACGATCGGCCGCGTCGACGGCTTCACGCTGATGCCCGCGTCCGAAGCGCTGCTGGACGAAGACAGCATCAAGCGCTTCCGCGGCCGCTACCGGGAGACGTTCGGCGCCACCGCGACCGGCGACCCGCTCTATGAAGCCGTTTCGGACGGCCGCCGCCTGGCCGGCATGGAGCATTGGCTGCCGCTGTTCGAGGACAGGCTCGGCACGTTGTTCGATCACCTGGGCGAAGACGCGGTCGTGGTGCGCGATTTCGGTTCCAGCGCGGCGGCGGACCAGCGGTTCGAGGCGATCGACGACTATTTCGCCAACCGGCAGAAAGCGATGGTCGCCCAGCCGGGCAGCTATCGCCCGATCGAGCCCGGCGCGCTTTACCTCAGTGCCGACGAATGGGGCGAGGCGATCGAGGCCCAGCCGGTGCATCTCGCGACGCCCTTTGCCACGCCCGAAAGCGAAAAGAGCCTCGACTTCGCCGTCGAAGGCGCGCGCGATTTCGCACCGGAGCGGGCGCAGAACGCGAATGTCTATGAAGCGGTCGTCAAACACGCCGCCAAGCTGAAGAAGGGCGGGCACAAGGTCATCCTCGCCAGCTATTCGCCGGGCGCGCGCGAGCGGCTCGGCAACCTGCTCGCCGATCATGGCCTGAAGCACGCCAGCCATGTCGAGTCCTGGCAGGAAGCGCTGGGCGCCGCCGACAAGGCGCAGGCCGCGCTGATCGTCCTCCCGCTCGACCACGGCTTCACCACGCCGGACGTGGCGCTCCTGACCGAGCAGGACATGCTCGGCGACCGCCTCGTCCGCCGGCGCAAGCGCCGCAAGCAGGCGGACGCGTTCCTGAACGAGCTGGCGACGCTAAGCCCCGGCGACTTCGTCGTCCATGTCGATCACGGCATCGGCCGCTACGAAGGCCTGACCCAGGTTCCCGTCGCAAAGACGCCGCACGACTGCGTCGCCGTCTCATATGCCGGCGGCGACAAGCTCTACGTGCCGGTCGAAAATCTCGAAGTCCTCTCCCGCTACGGCGCCGAGAGCGAGGGCGTGACGCTCGACAGGCTGGGCGGCGAGGCGTGGCAGCGCCGCAAGGCCGCCATGAAGGAGCGGATCCGCGAGATCGCGCACGAGTTGATCCGCACCGCCGCCGAACGCGCGCTCCGCCCCGCCGAGATCGCCGAGGCCGAATCGAGCAGCTACCCCGCCTTTGCCGACCGCTTTCCCTATGAGGAAACCGACGACCAGGACCGCGCGATCGACGACGTGCTGGGCGACCTCGCCGCCGGCAAGCCCATGGACCGCCTCGTCTGCGGCGATGTCGGCTTCGGCAAGACCGAAGTCGCGCTGCGCGCCGCGTTCGTGGCCGCTATGGCCGGCATGCAGGTCGCGCTCGTCTGCCCGACCACCCTCCTCGCCCGCCAGCATTACAACACCTTCTGTGAGCGGTTTCAGGGCTTCCCGCTCAATATCGGCCGCCTCTCCCGCCTGGTCCCGGCCAAGGAAGCGAAGGAGACGAAGCAGGGGCTAGCGGATGGGAAGATCGACGTCGTCATCGGCACCCACGCGATCCTGGCCAAAGGGGTCGAGTTCAAGCGCCTCGGACTTGTCATCGTCGACGAGGAGCAGCGCTTCGGCGTCACTCATAAGGAGCGGCTGAAGGCGCTGAAGACCGACGTGCACCAGCTCACCCTGACCGCGACGCCGATCCCGCGCACGCTGCAGATGGCGATGTCCGGCCTCCGCGAGCTGTCGGTGATCCAGACGCCGCCGGTCGACCGGCTGGCGGTACGCACCTACGTCATGCCGTGGGACCCGATCGTGCTGCGCGAGGCGCTGCTGCGCGAGCATTATCGCGGCGGGCAGAGCTATTTCGTCACACCGCGCATCGCCGACCTGCCCGACATCGAGGCGTTCCTGCGCGAGGAAGTGCCGGAAGTCCGCTACGTCGTCGCGCACGGCCAGATGGCCCCGACGGAGGTCGAGGAGCGCATGTCGGCCTTCTACGACAAGCGCTACGACGTGCTGCTCTCGACCACGATCGTCGAAAGCGGGCTCGATATCCCCAGCGCCAACACGCTGATCGTGCACCGCGGCGACCGTTTCGGCCTCGCCCAGCTCTACCAGCTGCGCGGCCGGGTCGGGCGCGGCAAGATCAGGGCCTATGCCTATCTGACCACGCCCGCGGACACGTCGATCACAGACACGGCGGAGAAGCGGCTGAAGATTCTATCGGACCTCGACAGCCTCGGCGCCGGCTTCCAGCTCGCCAGTCACGATCTCGATATTCGGGGCGCCGGCAATCTGCTGGGCGACGAGCAGTCCGGGCACATCAAGGAAGTCGGGTTCGAACTCTACCAGTCGATGCTGGAGGAGGCGATCCTCGAGGCGAAGGCCGGCGGCCGCCGCGACGAGCTGAAGCGCGACGAATTCTCACCGACCATCACGGTCGACGTGCCGGTGATGATTCCGGAGGACTACGTCCCCGATCTCGACCTGCGGATGGGCCTCTACCGCCGCATCAACGAGCTTGATTCGGCCGAGCAGATCGAGGGCTTCGCCGCCGAGCTGATCGATCGCTTCGGCAAGCTTCCGTCCCCGACCGAGAACCTGATCCGGCTGATCGAAATCAAGCTCAATGCTAGGAAAGCCGGTGTGGCGAAGATCGAGACCGGCCCGCGCGGCGCGGTCGTCACCTTCCACAACGACACGCCGCCCGACGTGCCGGCACTGCTCGGCTATGTCCAGAAGATCGGCGCGTCGGCCAAGCTCAGGCCGGATTCTAAGCTTGTGATCAGCCGCGACTGGACCAACCCGAAGCAGCGGCTGAATGGCGCGCTGCAGCTGTCGCGCGGCCTGGCCAAATTATCCTGACGACGCTGGTTAGTCGTCGCAGGCGCGCTCCATCTCCTGCTCGTGGCGCACGACGGGGTCGCCTGCCGGATGGACCTCGGGCTGGCCGACATAGCTGCGCACCTCGAAACCGCCGACCAGCGTCCGGTGGACCGGGCACTTATCGGCAATCTCCAGCAGCTTTTCGCGCGCTGCCGGCGGAAGCGGCCCCTCGAACGTGATCTGGCGATTGAGGCGATCGCGCGGCCGCCCGCCGGGAACGATCTCATGCGCGACCTCGACCGAGAAGGCGGGGAGCTCCCAGCCCTTGCGCTTCGCATAGAGCCGCAGCGTCATCGACGTGCAGGCGGCAAGCGCGGCCGACAGCAATTCGTAGGGCGTAGGCCCGCTGCCCTCGCCGCCTACCGCGACCGGCTCGTCCGTCAGAAACACCGTCTCCCGCACCGCGATCCGGGTCTGGAACAGGCCGGTGCCCGTCGCTCGGGCAACCACGCCATTCACGGCGGCGGGATCGTCATTGCGTACCATCGGGTCCTCCACAGGATCGCGCTCTTCTAGCCGTCCACGACATCGCCGAATTCCGGATGGCGCGCAGACCAGCGCTGCATGAACGGGCAGCGCAGCACCAGCCTGAACCCTTGAGCGCGCGCGATCTCGAACACGCCGCGCGCCAGCGCCGATCCGAGACCCCGCCCCTCATATTCGCTCGGCACTTCGGTGTGGGTGAGCACGAAGCGCCCCTCATCATCGCGCCGATAATAAGCGGCCGCGATCGCCTCTCCTTCGATCGGCAGCTCGAACCGGTGCTTGCCCGGATCGTGAAGGACTTGCGCAGAGTCAGGCTTGTTCATGACTAGGCTCCCACCAGGTTGACCAGCTCCGCCACGCCCACCGGCCCCGAGCACAGGAAGCCCTGGTACAAGGTACAGCCCTCGGCGGCGAGCAGGGCGAGTTGCTCCTCGGTCTCCACCCCTTCCGCGATCACGCCCAGGCCGAGCGCACGGGCCATGTCGATGACGCTGCGCACAACCACGCGTCCCCGCGCCGAGCCGGCAATGTCCTGGCTCAAGCGCCGGTCCAGCTTCAGATAATCCAGCGGCAGCGCCTTCAGATAGGCGAGGCTGGAATAGCCCGTCCCGAAATCGTCGACGGCGACACGGCAGCCGCCCTGGCGCAGGCGCGCGAGCGCGGCGGCGGCGGTGCCCAGATCTTCGATCAGCCCTTCCTCGGTGACCTCGGCCGTGACCCGGTCGCGCGCGAAGCCGCTGGCGTCGATGGCCGCCAGCATGTGCTCGGCAAAATCGGCGCGCGCCAGATCGGCCGCGGTGACGTTCAGCGACAGGCGCAGCCCGTCGAGCGGCTTCGGCCAGGCTGCGGCTGCGTCGAGCGCGCAGCGCTGGACGAGCTCCGACAGCGGCGCGACCAGGTCGGCGCGCTGTGCCGCCCCGAACAGCGCTTCCGCGCCGAGCTCTCCGAACAGCGGGTGGCGCCAGCGCGCCAGCGCCTCCACTCCTTCGATGACTCCGTCACCGATGCGGACCTGCGGCTGGAACAGGATTTCGATTTGCCCCTCCGCCATCGCCCCGCGCAGGTCGGTGGCGAGCTGCTGCGCGCGCTCGGCCGCCTCGGCGCCGCCGCCGTCGAGCAGGCGGATCGCGCTGCCGCTCGCTTCCCGCGCCTCGGCGAGCGCGGCGCTGACCCGGCGCAGCAGCGCGCTTGGATCTTCTTCGCGGGCGATGGCGCCGCCGACATCGGCGCCCATCAGCACCGCATCGGGCGCGACCGCGACTCGGCGTTCGACCGCCGCGACGATTCGTTCCGCCGCGTCGCCGAGCTGGGCGGCGTCGGCGCGCGGCAGGCCGACCATGAACTCGGTCCCTGCGAGCCGCGCCACCCATGCCCCCGCGCAGACCTCGCGCGCGACCCGCTCGATCCGCCGCGCCGCCGCCTGCAGCAGCGCGTCGCCGCCGCCACGGCCGTACAGGCTGTTGATCACCGGCAGGCGGCTGACGCCGATCAGCAGCACGCCCGGCCGCCCGTCACCGGTGAGCTGGGATGACAGCCAGCGCCGTGCGGCGGTGCCGTCGGGCAGGCCGGTCAACGGATCACGGTGGAGCGGCAGCACCCGCTCCCGGTCGAGCGGCTCGAGCAGTCCGTTCACCTCGCCCGCGCTTGCCATCAGGTGATGGGCAACGCGGCTCCCGTCCGGCAGCAGATGCGAAAAGGCGGTCGAGGCATAGCCGGCCTTCAGCCGCAGCCGCGCGGCACGGGCTGCGCGCCGGTCGCCCGGCCCCAGCAGCCGATAGGCGCAGCGCAGGCTGAGCGGTTCGTCGCCCAGCCCATAGCGCCGGTTGAGTGCGACGCTGAGCGTCAGGCCGTCCGGTCCGAAGCTCCAGCGCATCCCTTCCGCCCGGCTCAGCGCCGGCCGGCTGATCGGTCCGCCGCCGAGCCGCCGGGCGTAGCGGGCGGCAAAGCGCAATGCCTGCAGCAGCTCGGCTTCGCCGAACGGGCTCGCCAGATAATGGGTCGCGCCCGCCGCATGGACTTCGCCCAGCCGCGCCACGTCTCCCCGGGAGAGAAGCACAACCAGCGCGGCGCTGTTCGCCTCGACCGGATCGGCGAGCGTGCGGATCGCGCCGATCGCCTCGTCGAAGGCACCGCGCCCGTCGACAATGGCGAGGGCGGCGCCGCTATCGATGAAGCGCCGCTCCACGCCGCCCGCGCGGCGCGCCGCAATCGGGAACCATCCCCCCCGGCTCGCCGCTTCCAGCAATTCGTCGCGATGCCGGAACGACAGGATGAACAGGGAAGCACCCTCCCCGGGTGATCCGCCGGCCTGATCGATCAAATGCGCTCCCCTTTTCGGCTCATTCTAGCGCGCCGTGCGTTTTCGCCAATGGCTTGCCGCGCGCACGCCCGCCACATAAGCTTTGCCCGTCATGATCGTCGCCGACCCCGCCCCCAAGCCTCTGCTGGTCGACAGCTTCGGTCGGCGAGTCAGCTATTTGCGCGTGTCCGTCACCGATCGTTGCGATTTCCGCTGCCGCTATTGCATGGCCGAGGCGATGACGTTCCTTCCCCGCCGGGAACTGCTGTCGCTGGAGGAGCTGGCGCTGATCGTCGACCGCTTTGTCGATCGCGGCGTCACCAAGGTGCGGCTGACCGGGGGCGAACCGCTCGTCCGCCGCGGCCTGCCGGAGCTGGCGAAGCGTATCGGGGAGCGGATCGGCACCGGCCTGAACGAACTGACGCTCACCACCAACGGCACTCGGCTGACCGAGGCCGCGCGCCCGCTTGCGGAAGCGGGCGTCCGCCGCATCAATGTCAGCCTCGACACGCTCGATCGCGAACGCTTCGCCTATATCGCGCGCCGCGACTGCCTGGACGAGGTGCTCGCGGGAATCGCGGCGGCACGCACGGCGGGGCTGGCGATCAAGATCAACATGGTCGCGCTGAAGGGCCTTAACGACGACGGCTTTGTCGAGATGGCCGAGTGGTGCGCGGCGCAGGGCTTCGACCTCTCGATCATCGAGACGATGCCGCTCGGCCAGATCGACGAGGACCGCACCGATCGCTTCCTGCCGCTCAACCTGGCGCGCGAGCGGCTGGCGCAGCGCTTCACCCTCGAGGATTCGGACCACAGCACCGGGGGGCCATCGCGCTACATCCATGCCCGGGAACTGGACATCCATATCGGCTTCATCTCGCCGCTCACGCATAATTTCTGCGCCAGCTGCAATCGCGTTCGGCTGACGGCGGAAGGCAAGCTATATCTGTGCCTCGGCCAGGCCGATTGCGTCGACCTGAAGGCGGCGCTACGCGGCGGCGGCCCGCGGGCGCTCGATGCCGCGCTGGACGAAGCCATGCGCATCAAGCCCAAGGCGCACGATTTCAGGATCGAGCGCACCGCCGTATCCCGGCACATGAGCGTCACCGGGGGATGAACATTCGCCGCGCGCTCGTCGCGTCCACCGTCGATGTCGCCGTCGAGGCCGAGCGCGAGCTGCGCCGGCGCTACGAATGGCACGACATCGCCGAAGCGGACATGGTCGTCGCCCTGGGCGGCGACGGGTTCATGCTGCAGACGCTGCACGCGATGCTGGAGCGGCGGCGCATCTGCCCGATCTACGGAATGAACCGCGGCACCGTCGGCTTTCTGATGAACGACTGGAGCCTGGAGCATCTCGACGAGCGGCTCGCTCGCGCCAAGCGCTTCGAGGTCTCGCCGCTGCGGATGACGACCGAGACGGTCGCCGGCGAATTCTCGACACTGCCGGCGATCAACGAAGTCTCGCTGCTTCGCGAGACCCGCCAGACCGCAAAGCTGGAAGTGACGGTCAGCGGGCGGGTCGTGCTCGACGAGTTGGTCTGCGACGGCGTGCTGGTCGCCACGCCGGCCGGGTCGACTGCCTACAACCTGTCGGCGAACGGGCCGATCCTGCCGCTCGGCTCCGCGCTCCACGCACTGACGCCGATCAGCCCGTTCCGCCCGCGGCGCTGGCGCGGCGCGATCCTGCCGGACAGCGCGACGGTCAAATTCCGTGTGCTGGAGCCGGTCAAGCGCCCGGTCAGCGCGGTTGCCGACCAGCGCGAAGTGCGCGACGTCGCCACCGTCGAGGTCGCGATCGACCGTAGCCAGACGCTCTGCCTGATGTTCGATCCCGAGCACGCGCTCGATGATCGCATCACGATGGAGCAGTTCATCGCCTAACCCGCTTGCAAAGGCCGGAAGCCTTGCTATAGGCCCGGCCTCGCTCGGCATTCCCCGGTAGCTCAGCGGTAGAGCATCCGACTGTTAATCGGACGGCCGCCTGTTCGAATCAGGCCCGGGGAGCCAGCGCCTCACCACAGCTCATTGTTCGCTCGGCAGGGGCGTCGGCGTGTGCAGCGCCTCGCGTACGTCAGAGCTGCTTGACCAGGACGAAGATCATTACGGCCAGCGGGGCCGCGAGAACGACGCCCGGGATGCCGAACAACGTCCCCATCGCCGCGACGCCGAACAGCAACAGCGCCGGCGGGATATCCACGGCCTGCTGCTGGATCAGCGGCTGGATCAGGTGATTCTCGATCGGCTGCACGAGAATATAGAGACCGGTCACCCAGGCCGCATGCTCGGGCCCCTGGACCAGCGCGACCGCGATCGCAGGCACGGCCGAAAGAATCGGGCCGAGATAGGGGATGAACTCCAGCAGCGCGGCGAGGACGCCGAGCGCCAGCGCCGAAGGTGAGCCGAGCAGCAGCAGCCCGATGCCGGTCAGCAGCCCGACCAGGGCCATCGCCGCGAGTTGCCCCAGCAGCCAGCGCCGGAGCGCCACGCCGACATTGTCAAGCGCGTCGCCGGCGAGCGCGCGCGACCGGGGCGGCACCAGCTTCACCAGCCCGGTCCGGTACAACAGCGGCTGGGCGGCGAAATAGATGCCGCCGAAGATCACCAGCAGCAGGTCGACCGCGGCGCCGGCCGAGGACGAGGCGATGCTGCCCATGTGCCGCATCAGCGCCTCAGGGGCGAACAAAGTGCTGACCGAGCTTCGGAACGCATCGCCCGCCCCGATCGTGTCGAGCAACGTGCCCAGTCGGTCGATCGCCCGCGGGATCGCCTCGACGATCAGCTGAAGCTGAGCGGAGACTTCCCGGCCGAACAGCCAGGCCGCGCCGAGCGGAATGCTGAGCGCGATGACGACGGCGGCGGCCAGTGCGGCCCGGCGCGGCAGGCGGAGCCGCGTGGAGAGCAGCCGAGCGATCTCCGACAGCAGCAGCGCGACCAGCACCGCCGCGAAAGCCGTCAGCACGACGGCCCTGAGCGTCCACAGTGCAGCGGCGAGCGCGATCAGCAGCAAGGCGAGGATCAGCCGCTCGGCGGTTCGTCTGTGCTGGCTCAGCGACACCGGACGTAATGCCTCGGCTCGCGCCAATGTTCCGGGGCCGCCGCGGGCCGCTGCCTGGCCTATCCGCCCCAGACCTGCAGCAGGATGCGGACCGAGACGTAGAGGATCAGCAGCGCCGTCAGCCGCCGCAGCCACGTCGGCGGCAGCAGCTGGACCCCGGCGCGGCTGCCGATCTGACCGCCGACAAGGACGGCCAGGGCAAGCGGCCAATAGCCGAACGCCGCTTCGATCAGCTCCGGATGGCCCGCAAGCTTGGTCAGCTGCCCGCCCAGTCCCGCAATCGAATTGGCAAGGATGAAGATCGAGGCCGTCGCCGCGACGCGTCGCGCGCGGTCCCAGCCGACCAGGTGCAGCACCGGGGCGAGGAAGATGCCACCGCCGATGCCGACGATGCCGGACAGCAGCCCGATCGGCGCGGCAACCGCAGGGCCGACCAGCGCAGCGCGGCGGGGTTCCATCTCGCGCTCCGGCTGGACCAGCAGCAGGATGCCGGCGACGAGCAACGAGCCTCCGAGCAGGGCGAGGAACAGATGCTTTGAAACGGGCAGCATGCCGCCGATCCAGGCGGCGGGAACCGATAACGCCAGCAGCGGCGCCAACCGTCGCCACGGCACCAGCCGCGCGCGTGCGAACCTGATCGTGCCCCCCGTCGCGACGATCAGGTTGCAAGCGAGGGCGACGATCGGAAAGACCCGATGGTCGACCCCGGCCAGCGCCAGCAATGCATTATAGGTCGAGCCGCCCGCAAAGCCGACGCTCGCGTAAAGGATGGCAGTGACGACGAAGGCTAACGCGAGAAAGGCCAAGCCTCAGCTCCATTCGGGCTGAGCTTGCCGAAGCCCCCCCTTTCTTCTTTCGATCGCTGGTAAGAAGAAGGGAGGCCTTCGACAAGCTCAGGCCCAACGAAGTTTGGGGCTGGGGCCGTTAAAGCGCCCCGTGGCAGTGCTTGTACTTTTGCCCCGATCCGCACGGGCACGGCGCGTTGCGGCTGACCCGGCCTTCCCACTGGGCCGGATCGGTGCCGAGTTCCGCCGCCATTGCCGGCTGCGCGATCTGCAGCGGCGGCAGCGTCGAGGTGACGAGACCGCTCGCCGCGTCCTGGTCCCAGCTGTTGTCGTCTCCGGTCAGCGGATCGATGTGCGTCGTCACGAACTCCGGCATCGGCGGCAGTTCCGGCGGCGCGGCCATGAACTGGGCGTGCGCGAGCACTCGCGTCACGTCCTCGCGGATCGATTCGAGCATCCGCTCGAACAGCGCGAAGGCTTCCTGCTTATATTCGTTGATTGGCGTCTTCTGGGCATAGGCGCGCAGGTGAACGACCTGGCGCAGCGCGTCGAGCGTGGCCAGATGCTCCTTCCAGTGATGGTCGAGCGATTGCAGCAGCACGCTCTTTTCGACCTGCGCCCAGGTCGAGGGCTCCAGCTCCTTCGCCTTCGCCGCCATCGCCTCGTCGGTCATCGCACGCAGCCGTTCCTCGATCATTTCGGGATCGACCGCCGCTTCCTTGATCCAGTCGTCGATGGGAACTTCGGCCGCCAGGATCTCCCGCGCGCGGGTCTTCAGTCCCTCGATGTTCCACTGCTCGGGATAGGTGTGCGGTGGGCAGGCCTCCGCGACCAGCGTGTTGACGGTCTCGTGCCGCATGTCCTCGACCACGTCCTCCAGCGTTTCGGAGTCCATGATGTCGGTGCGCTGCTCGTAGATCACCTTACGCTGGTCGTTCATGACGTCGTCATATTCGAGCAGCTGCTTGCGGATGTCGTAGTTGCGGGCTTCGACCTTCTTCTGCGCGGTTTCGATCGCCTTGTTCAGCCAGCGCGACCCGATCGCCTCACCATCGGCCAGGTTCGAGTTCATCATCTTGGCGAACATCGTGTCCGGTCCGAAGATACGCAGCAGGTCGTCATCCAGCGACAGGTAGAAGCGCGACAGGCCCGGATCGCCCTGGCGGCCCGAGCGGCCGCGCAGCTGGTTGTCGATGCGCCGGCTCTCGTGCCGCTCGGTGCCGAGCACGAACAGGCCGCCCGCCTCGATCACCTTGCGCTTCGATTCCTCGACCTCGCGCTTGATGCGGGCGATCGCGGCGTCGCGGTCGGGGCCTTCGGGCAGGCCGGACAGCTCGTCCTCGACGCGGAATTCGACATTGCCGCCCAGCTGGATGTCGGTCCCGCGGCCGGCCATGTTGGTGGCGATCGTCACCGCGCCGGGCTGGCCGGCCTGAGCGACGATGTGCGCTTCCTGCTCGTGAAAGCGGGCGTTTAGCACGTTGTGCGGCACGTTCAGCTGGCGCAGAAACTGGCTCAGCAGCTCCGACTTCTCGATCGAGACCGTGCCCACGAGCACCGGCTGCCCGCGCGAACTATGCTCTTCGATCGACTTGGCAATCGCCGCGAACTTGTCCTTGATATTCTTGTAGAACTGGTCGTCTTCATCGACGCGCTTGACGGGCAGGTTGGTCGGGATCGTGACGACGTTCAGCTTGTAGATGTCGTTGAACTCGCCGGCCTCCGTCGCGGCGGTGCCGGTCATGCCCGACAGCTTCGGATACATGCGGAAGTAATTCTGGAACGTGATCGAGGCGAGCGTCTGGTTCTCAGGCTCGATGTTCACGCCTTCCTTGGCTTCGACTGCCTGGTGCAGGCCGTCGGACCAGCGGCGCCCGTCCATCATGCGGCCGGTGAATTCGTCAATGATGACGATCTTGCCGTCCTTGACGATATAGTCGGTGTCCAGCTTGAACATCGCGTTTGCGCGCAACGACTGGTTCAGGTGGTGGACCACCTGCGTGTTCTCGAAATCATAGAGATTGTCGCCCTGCAGCAGGCCCGCGGCCTCGAGCATCCGCTCGGCCTTTTCGGTGCCTTCCTCTGTCAGGATGATCGTCTTCTGCTTCTCGTCCAGCTCATAGTCGTCGGGAACGAACTGCTTCACCACCGCGTCGACCTGCTTGTAGAGCTCCGACTTGTCGTCCGTGGGGCCGGAAATGATCAGCGGCGTGCGCGCCTCGTCGATCAGGATCGAGTCGACCTCGTCGACGATAGCGAAATTGAACGCGCGCTGCACCATCGACTCACGCTCGTACTTCATGTTGTCGCGCAGATAGTCGAAGCCGAATTCGTTGTTCGTGCCGTAGGTGATATCCGAAGCATAGGCTTCGCGACGCTGCTGGTCGGTCAGGTTCGGCACGATCACGCCGACGGTGAGGCCGAGGAAGCGGTAGATCTGGCCCATCCACTCGGCGTCGCGACGGGCGAGATAGTCGTTGACGGTGACGACGTGGACGCCCTGGCCCGGCAACGCGTTCAGATAGGTGGCAAGCGTCGCCACCAGGGTCTTGCCTTCGCCGGTGCGCATTTCCGCGATCTCGCCGCGGTGAAGCACGATGCCGCCGATCATCTGCACGTCATAATGGCGCTGGCCGAGCGTGCGCTTCGCCGCCTCGCGCACCGTCGCGAATGCTTCGGGCAGGATCGCATCGAGGCTTTCGCCATTCGCCAGCCGCTCGCGGAAGCGGACGGTCTGCTGCGCCAGTTCCTCGTCGTTCATCGCCGAGACGCTGGGTTCGAACCCGTTGATCCGATTGACGATGGGGCCGAGCGATTTGACGTAACGATCGTTGGAAGAACCGAAAACCGTTTTGGCGAGTGCGCCGAACATGGACATACCTATCGATAACTGGGGTCAGGTCGGGCGCCAGCGCCCGGCGATAATCAGGAATAGCGCGGCTGCGCGCTATTCGATCCGGCGCTCGTCGACCGGATGCGTCTGCGGCGCGAAGACCGGAGCGCGTGCGTCGGCCTGGGTGGGCGGCGCAGCGATCGGCCAGAGCGGCGGCGCCACGTGCTGGACGGCGATCGATTCGCGCATCTGCTCGACGTCGGCGGGCGCCGGTGCGGCGATCACCGCCGGCTCGCTGGCACGCGCGACCGCCGGGCCGGCGATCAAGCCGTTGAAGCCCGCAATCAACGCCAGGAGGTGCAGCAGCAAACGCAAACGCTAGTCCGTTCGACAAAATGGGTCCGGTAACGGCCGTGACATAGTGTCGCCCCGCGCCCACGTCCACTGGCGACGATGCGTGTTCGCCACGTCTGGCGTCGCAAGGCCCGGGTGAGTATCGGCTCGGCCATGACTCCCTCCCCCCTCGCCCGTCCCTTCCCTGCTTTGCCGCAGATCGCCGGCGCCCGGCCCGCCGTCGCTCGAGCGCGCTACAAGGAATGGGATCGCTGTGATCTGACTTTCGTCACGCTGGACGAAGGCACGGCTGTCGCAGGGGTGCTGACCAACAGCAAATGTCCGTCGCCGGAAGTCGAATGGTGCCGCAACGCGCTGGCGCTGGGGCAGGCGCGCGCGCTGGTCGTGAACGCCGGCAACTCCAATGCCTTCACCGGCAGCCGCGGACGCGCGGCCGTGGAGGCGATCGCGGCGCGAGCGGCGGCGCGTCTGGGCTGCCAGCCGTCGGACGTCTTCGTCGCCTCGACCGGGGTGATCGGGGTGCCGCTGCCAATCGACAAGGCGGAGGCCGGCCTCGACGCTGCCTTCACCGCGCCCGCATGCGACTGGCTGGCTGCAGCCGAGGCGATCGGCACGACCGACACCTTCCCCAAGGGCGCCGTCCAGCGCGCGGTGATCGGCGGCCGCACGGTCACGCTCGCGGGCATCATCAAGGGCTCCGGCATGATCGCGCCCGATATGGCGACGATGCTGGGCTTCATCTTCACCGACGCGGCCGTCGAGCCCGGTTTCCTCCAGCAGCTGCTGAGCGCCGCCAATCGCCGCACCTTCTCCTGCATCACCGTTGACGGCGACACGTCGACGTCGGACACGGTGCTCGCCTTCGCGACCGGAAAGGCCGGCAACCCGCCCCTCGCCTCGTTCGGCGATCCCGGCGCGGACGCGTTCGCGGCGGCGCTGGACGCGCTCTGCCTGGAGCTTGCCCAGCTGGTGGTGCGCGACGGCGAAGGCGCGGCCAAGTTCATCGAGGTGCAGGTCACGGGCGCCACCACCGACGGCAGCGCGCACCGGGTCGCGATGAGC
The DNA here is from genome assembly GCF_009753715.1 of Sphingomonas horti. Classification (GTDB taxonomy): domain Bacteria; phylum Pseudomonadota; class Alphaproteobacteria; order Sphingomonadales; family Sphingomonadaceae; genus Sphingomonas_B; species Sphingomonas_B horti. The sequence continues at coordinate 295,088 of NZ_WQMS01000013.1, forward strand.
ATCGCCAACTCGCCCCTGGTCAAGACCGCGATCGCCGGCGAGGACGCGAACTGGGGCCGCGTAGTGATGGCAGTCGGCAAAGCCGGCGAGCCCGCGGATCGCGACAAGCTATCGATCCGCTTCGGCAACACCATCGTCGCGGAAGGCGGCTGCGCGGTCACCGGCTATGACGAAACGCCGGTCGCGACGCACCTGAAAGGCCAGGAAATCGAGATCGGCGTCGACCTCGGACTCGGCGCCGGCCGCGCGACGGTTTGGACCTGCGACCTGACCCACGGCTATATCTCGATCAACGCCGATTACCGGAGCTGAGCGATGACGGAATGGACGGGCGGCTGCGCGTGCGGGACGGTCCGCTACCGGCTGAACAGCGATCCGCATGACGCCGGCTGGTGTCATTGCCGGACCTGCCAGCTGAACTCCGGCTCCCCGGCAATGGCGTTCGCGACGGTACCGTTTGACGACTATGAGGTGATGGTCGGCAAGGACAGCGTGAAGCGATTCGCCTCCAGCGACTTCGGCTGGCGCATCTTCTGCGGCGCATGCGGCACGCCGCTCGGCATGCACGTCCGGCACCAGCCCGATACGATCGATTTCAGCGTCGCGACGCTGGACCAGCCGCAGCGTCTCCCGCCCACATTCCACATCTTCTACGCCAGCCGAATTCCCTGGGCGCACGCATGCGACGACCTGCCGCGCCACGACCGCTTCCGGCCGGATACGCGGGGGCTCAGCGGGACCGAACCCCCGAAGTAAGGCTCAGAGCTCGCCCTCAAGCCAGCCCTTGATATGGCTCTTGGGTGCGGCGCCGACCTTGGTGGCGGCGGGGACGCCGCCCTTGAACAGGATCATCGTCGGGATGCCGCGCACGCCGTAGCGGACGGGGGCATCGGGATGATCGTCGATGTTCAGCTTCGCGATAGTAATGCGGTCGCCCAGCTCGTCGGAAATCTCCTCGAGTGCTGGGCCGATCTGCTTGCAGGGCCCGCACCATTCCGCCCAGAAATCGACCAGCACCGGCTTGTCGGCCTGGAGCACGTCGGTCTGGAAGCTCGCGTCGGTGATCTGTTTGGTGGCCATGCGTTCGACTCCTTGTTTCGGCCCTACTTAGGGAGGGCGCGCGGAGCGCTCAACCGCCGCGACCGCCAAAGATTGTTACGCGTCCGCCAAGCCGGGCTTGAACCGCTCCAGCGTCTCGGCGTCGAGCGGCAGCAGCACCGGCCCGGCGGTGTAGAGCAGTGCGGCCTCGATGGACCGGCCGGGAAAGACCCTGGCGAGCGCGGCGGCATAGGCAGCCATCTGCTTCAGGTGCGATCCGGGCGCTTCGGCCAGGACGGAGGGGGCGCGGCGATTGGTTTTGAAGTCGACCACCCGGACGCGATCGTCCGACACGTGAAGCCGGTCGACCTTGCCCGCCACCACACGGCCCTCGACCACCGCTGCCAGCGGCACCTCGGCGAGGGCATCGGCCGCGAACACGTCGGCAAAACGGGGATCGGCGATGATCGCACAGCTGGTTGCGATCAATTCGGCACGGAGTTCCGGGTCAGCCACGCCACCAGCGCCCGTCAGCCAGCGCTCGCCGGCCTCGGCGCGCGTCTCCGTCCGAACCGTCGGCAGCCGCTCGAACAGCGCGTGCAGCAGCCGCCCTCGCTCGGCGGCTGCGCGCATCTGTGGCGATGGCGGCGGATCGGCGGCCTCGTCCAGCCCGATCGACGACGGCGCGAGCGGCCGCGGCGGCCTCGCTTCCTGCGGCGCCGGCCGGCGTGCCCATTCCGGCACGGACTCCGGCGTCCGGTCGCGCGTCGCCTGGTCTGTCCTTGCCTTGCCCGCCGGCTGGCGAACGCGCCCGGCCCATTCGAGCCGACCATCCTCCAGCGGCTCGGCGCCGAGCGCCTTCAGGCCCCGCTCGACCGCCGCATACCAGCTGTCCTCCGGCGGAACCCCTTTCGCGCGCGGTCCGAGCGCGCCGCCGACATACAGCCGCTCCTCCGCACGCGTCATCGCGACATAGAGCAGCCGCCAATGCTCCTCGCGGTCCTTTCGCTCCGCCTCGGCAAGATCGTCGGCGAGCGAGCCGGCCAGCTCGTCCTTGCGCGGGCGGAACAGCGGCAGCGGTTCGGCCAGTCCTTCCACTTTCCAGTCGAGCCGATTGCGACGATTGGCGCCCGGATCGGTCGTCGCGTCGGCCAGGATCACCAGCGGCGCCTGCAGGCCCTTGGCGCCGTGCGCGGTCATCACCCGCACCGCGTCGAGCGGCTGCGACGGGTCGCGCACGATGTCGACATCGCCACGATCGAACCAGTCGAGGAAGCGCTGCAGCGACGGCGTCGCCTGCCGCTCGAACGCCAGCGCGGCGGAGAGCAATTCCTCGACCGGGTCGCGCGCTTCCTCGCCCAGCCGGGCGAGCAGCCTGCGCCTGCCGTCGAGCGGGCCGGAAAGGATGTTTTCGAAGAAGCGGTACGGCGTGGTGAAGTCGGCGGCGTTGAGGATGGCCGTCAAGGACTCGACGGCCGGCACCAGGACTCGCTCGTCCCGAGCGTAGTCGAGGGGCGCTGGCACAGAGTCCGGGTTGCGCCCCTCGACTTCGCTCCGGACGAGCGGGCTTTGGCGCCCTTGACGGAGATGCCGCCACAAACTTCCTTGCCGCGGCACGGCATTTGCCAGCAGTTGCTCCTGGCTCCAGCCGATCAACGGCGAGACCAGCAAACTGGCGAGCGTCAGGTCGTCATCGGGCTGGAGCGCGAACCGCGCCGCCGCGAGCAGGTCGCGGACGCCGAGCGGTGCGTTCAGCCGCAGCCGGTCGAGTCCCGCCACCGGCACGCCTTCGGCATAGAGCCGCGCGACGATCAGCGAGGCGAGGTCGCCGCGCTTCCTGACCAGCACCATGATATCCTGCGGGCGGAGCGGCCCCTTGCCGAGCATCATCGGCGCGGAAAGCCAACCCTTGATCTGGCGCGCGAGGCCGGTCGCGAACTGGCGCTGGGCATCGTCGACCCAGCCTTCCTCGCCCTCTTCGTCATCCGCCTGCTCGGCCGAGACCGGCTTCCACAGCGTGACCAGGCCCGGCCCGCCGACGGCGCTGCGATGCGGCTCCAGCCGCACGCCGTCTCCGAGTGCGCCATCCACCAGCCCGGCCAGCGTCGCGTCCACCGCTTCCAGCACCGGCGGCGTCGACCGGAAGGAACGGTCGAGCGACAGGTCCTTCAGCCGCCACCCCTCGACGCCGTCGATCCGCGCCCGGAACCATTCGCGCGCGCCGTTGAACAGGTTGGGGTCGGTGCCCTGGAAGCCGAAGATCGCCTGCTTGAAATCGCCGACGGAAAAAATCGTGCGCAGCTTCAATCCCTTGCGTCCGGTCCCTGCATAGAATTCCTCGGCCAGCTTGCCGACGATCGCCCATTGGTTCGCATTCGTATCCTGCGCCTCGTCGACCAGGATATGGTCGGTCGCCTGGTCGAGCTTGTAGCGGATCCACTCGCCCATGCCTGGTTCGCCCAGCAGCCGCACCGTCGCGCGGATCAGGTCGTCGAAGTCGACTACGCCCGCGGCGCGCTTCGCTTCGGCATAGGCATGGGCATAGGCACGGCCCGCGTCCAGCGCAGCTGCGAACAGGTCGGCAAGCCGCGCGCGCACGCGGATCTCGATCAGTTCCTTGCAGCGCCCGTGCAGCCGCGAGGCTAGCTCGGCATAACCGCTGGTCTGCGGCGCCTGGCCCTTGCCGAACGAGCGCGGGTCGCCCTTCGTCGTCGCCCAGACGCTGTGCAGCTCCTCCAGCGCCAGCGCGCGATCGCCCGGCGATAGGCCGCGCCACCTGCCGATGACCTCCGCCCGGTCGAGCCCCTTCGCCGTGCCCCAGTCGCGATTGTCGAACGCGACCTGCTCCAGGCTGGCGAGGTCGAACAGCGCGTCTCCGCATTGCTCTGCGATATGCGCCTCGATGTCATCGACCGGAATGTCGAGCGCGCGGCGCACGAACGGCGCAATGCCCGGAGGCAATTGCGCCATCGCGTCCGGCGCACGGGCGCAGTCGCGAAGGAAAGTCTCGGCCCCTTCTTCGCCCAGCCGGCGGCTCAGCGCCTGCAGGTCGGCAATCAGCCCGCGCCGCCCCTCGCGCTCAGCCTGGAGCACCAGGTCGGCGAGCACGCGGCGCGCGAGCGCCGTCTCCTCGCGCCCCTCCAGCGGCCGCATGCCGGGGGCAAGCCCGGCCTCCAGCGGAAACGAGGCGAGCAGCGCCTGAGCGAAGCTGTGGATCGTCTGGATGCGCAAGCCGCCGCCGCGCGCGTCGAGCACCCGCGCGAAAAGGCCCCGCGCCTGGGCTTGCGCGGCGGGTCCGAAGTCCTCCCCCAGCGCCTTGAGTTCAGTCGCCAGTTCCGCACCGGGCAGCCGCACCCAATGCGCGAGCCGCTCGCTCAAGCGGTTCGCCATCTCGGCGGCGCCCGCCTTGGTGAAAGTGAGGCACAGGATCGAAGACGGATCGGTGCCGGACCTGAGCAGCAGCCGCAGCACCCGCGCGACCAGCACCTGCGTCTTGCCGGTCCCGGCCGACGCCGAAAGCCACACCTGCGCGCGCGGATCGGACGCCTCGCGCTGTTCGGGCTGGAGGGGGGGAAGGGGCCGCATCACAAATCCTCCCCAAGCTGTGCTTGGGGAGGGGGACCGCCGAAGGCGGTGGAGGGGCCCGTTCCCCGGCCTTGAGCCGGGGGATGGGTATTTCCGTCCGCTTCGCGGCCCGCCCCTCCACCGTGCTTCGCATGGGCCCCCTCCCCTGCATTCGCAGGGGAGGATTGATCCCGCCCATACCATTCCTCCAGCCGCATCAACTGGTCGTAATCCCCGTACGGCGCATGCTCCGGGTGCAGCTTGGCGGTGAACGGCTCGGCGCCGGTCAGCCAGCGCTCGACCGCGCCTTGCAGGTTGCTCGCCGCGCGCGCGACGAACTGGTCAGTGAAGATGCGCCCGCCCTTCCCCACCGGATCGACCGGCGTCACGATCTTGCCGAACCCGTCCTGCGTGTTGCGCGCGAGCGACCAATATTCGAAGCCACCCGCCGTGCCGGCCACGCCATCGAACGCGCCGCGCTCGGCCATCAGCCCGATCAGCCCCAATTGCTGGGCATAGCCGCTCGCGACCTGCTTCGGCGACGGCGCGTTGCCGGTCTTGTAGTCGATGATCGCGAGGCTGCCGTCCGGCCGCCGGTCGATGCGGTCGGCGACACCCTTCAGCGTCACGCCGAAGTCCTCGATCTCGCCCTTGCATTCGACGGCGAGCACGCGGTGCCCGTCCGCCTTGCGCACAGCCATTTCCGCCGCGATCCAGTCGATCGCCTCGATCAGCCGCGGCTCCCATAGCGCGCGCATCAGCGGGTGCGCATCGGCGTCGGCCAACATCGCCTCGGCGCGGGGGCGGAGCCTGGCGGGATCGCAGTCGTCCTCCTTCGCCCAGAGCTCCAGCACCTTGTGGACCATCGTCCCGCGCCACGCCGCCGTCGGGTCGGCATCGACCGGATCGAGCGGGAAAAGTTTGAGCATGGCCTTTGCGTAAAAGGCGAACGGATCGGCTTTCAGCCGGTCCAAGTCGGTGACCGACAGCCGCTTGGGCCGAGCCTCGACCGGCGGCGCGGGCGCTGGCCGCGGCGTGGGTTTCGGCTCCTCCACGCCGTCCAGCGATTGTGCCCAATGCTTCAGCCGCTCCGCGCGCGGCAGTCCGCCGGTCAGCGCCTCCAGCCGCAGCCAAAAGCGCGATGCCACCGCTGGCCCCCGCGCATCGCGCCGCGCTCGCGTGATCAGCACCTGCGGCGCGCCCAGCGCTCCGGCAAAGCTGTGTGCCGCCAAACCGATCCGGGTCTCCAGCCCAGGCAGGCCGAGTTCCGCGCGGATGCGCGGCGCTAGCCACGGGTCGGGCGACGGCAGTGCGGGCCAGGTGCCTTCGTTCAGGCCGGCCAGGATCGTCAGGTCGGCCTGTTGCAATCGCGCCTCGATCAGGCCGCGGATGAAAATGCGCGGATGCCCGCCCTGCGGCGGCCGCACCGCGACCCCGTTCATCAGCTCGGTGAGCATCGGACCGAGCGCATCGGCGTCGATCCGCGCCGGCCCGTCGGCCGCGTGTTCCTCAAGGCCGGCAAAAAGCTCAGCCGCAGCCCGCCCGGCCGGCTTCGCCCAGACCTCGTCCCCCGCAAGCCGCTCCGCCGTCTCGCGGACCGCGGCCAAGAGATCTACAAAGCTCGCGCCGGCAGCGAACACGGCTTCCAAAGGCGCCAGCCACGCCCACACGCGCTCCGAGGCCACCGTATCCGGCAGATGCGCGAGCCCCGGTGCGGGCCGCGGCCCGCGCAGCTTGCGGTCGAGCCGCCGCACCTGCTCCAGCCATTCCGCTCTGCCCTCGCCGGCCTGCACCAGCGGGTGTTTCAACAAAGCCAGCAGCGGTACCGGGGCGAACCGCTCCGCCACCGCCTCGGCGATCGCGAGCAGCAACGTGCCCGGCGGTGTCACTGACAATGGCACGCCCGCGGAATCGTCGGCGTCGATGTTCCACCGCTTCAGATGCGCCGACACGCGCTGGGCGAGCCCGCGATCCGGCGTCACCAGCGCCGCGGTGCGTCCGGGCACCTCCAGCCCTTCGCGCAGCGCCAGCGCGATCGCCTGCGCTTCGTCGGCCGGAGTCGCGACCTCGAGCACTTCGACTCCCGACCGGTCCCGCTCCTTGCGCGGCAGGTCGGTCCACTCGGTCGTGAAGCGCGCCGGCGCGAGCGCGTTGGAGATCAGCCGGCTGCGTCCCGCGCGCGCGGCGTGGCCGCCGCCCCAGCGCCAGCGCTCCACTTCCCCGCGCGCGACGCCCATCCGGTCGAGCAGCAGCTTCAGGTGAAATTGCGGGTGCGTCTCCACGGGCCGTTCGGCGATGCCAGTCTCGGGATCGGCGCGGTGCGGTCCGAGCGCCGCCCATTGCTCCTCCGGCATGCCCGGGTCGAGCGCGTCGAACACCACGCGCCCGTTCGGCATGAACGCAACCGTCCTGAGCAGCGCGGCGACCGCCGGAGCCGCGGTGGAAATACCCGCGGCGACGACGAACCCGGGCGGCGGCGACTCACGCCAGCGGTTCGCGACGCGCTCCAGCAGCCGGTTGCGGCGATCACTGAGGTCGATTCGTCCGAGCCGCGCCAGCTCCCTCGGCCAGCGGTCGAGCACCAGCTCGAACAGCTTCAGCGAGCGGGCCCAATGCTCGGTCAGCTCCCCCACATCGATCTCGCGCAGCCGCTGCGGCGGCACGCTCTCGACGTGCAGCTGGTCCAGCGTGCGTGCGAGTTCCGCCGCCAGCCGCATCGCCTCGGCGCCGGCAGCGCCGCCGCTTTCCTCGATCAGCCGCGCGAGGATCAACTGGCGCTGCAGCGGACCCACCGCGGGCGGAATCGGCTCCTCGTCGATCGGGTCGAGGAAGGCGCCGATACGCTCGTCCAGCTCCGGATCGCCGATCGGCACCAGCCGCGGCAGCAGCAACCCGCCTTCTGCCCGCCGCACGAACGCGTCCTGAACGGCACGCGCCGCGCGGTTGTTCGGCACCAGCACCAGCCCGCGGGCCAGTGTCATCCGGTCCCGCCCCTCCCGCGCCATCAGCCCGGCGACAAGCGCGTCGGCGAAACTGCGATGCGGCGGGATGGTGTAGAGCGACGGGCGGATCACGCGGCGACGATAGCGACGGCACGCCTCAAGTCGAGCACCTTTTGTTCCGCTTTGGCGCTATTCCCTGGCCAGCATGGCTTCGGTCAGCTTGACCGCCGGCGGCGTGCCGACCTCGAACCACAAGCCGTTGTGCACCTGCCCATAGGCGCGGCCTTGCGCGATCGCGCGGTCCCAGAGCAGGTTCAGCGAAAACGGCTCCGGCTTCGCGCCTTCGAACAGCCGCTTCGAGAGGATCTGCACGCCCGTGTACACGAACGGCGCCACTCGCCCCGGCCTGCGCCGGCTGAGCCGTCCGGCCCCGTCCATGTGAAAGTCGCCGCGGCCCGGATAGCCATTGGCGCGGGCGAACGGCACCAGCAGCAGCAGCGCGTCCATCTCCGCGTCGTTCCAGCGCGCCGCCAGCGCGCGGATCGAGTCGGCCGGCCCGTCGACCCAGAGGCTGTCGCTGTTCACGACCAGGAACGGATCATCGCCGATCAGCGGCAGCGCCTTGACCAGCCCGCCGCCGCTGTCGAGCAATTGCTCCCGTTCATCAGAGATAGCAATATCAATCCCTTGCACCCGGCGCTTCAGATGAGCTTCGAGCGCGTCGGCGAGGTAATGGACGTTGACGACCGCCCGCTTCACCCCCGCCGCCTTCAGCCGGTCGAGCGCATGGTCGAGCAGCGGCTTGCCGGCGACCACGACCAGCGGCTTGGGCCGGGTCGCGGTCAGCGGGCGCATCCGCTTGCCGAGCCCGGCCGCCAGCACCATCGCGGTGTCGAGCGGCGGCGCGTCCGGCTGCGGGCGCAGCGCGAGCGGCTTCCTGTAGCGGCTCATGCGATCGTCGCGCTGCCGCGCTTGTCGGCGGGGATGTTGGCGTCGAACCAGGCGCGGACCGGCGCCAGCGCCGGCTGCGCCAGATCCCGTTCCAGATAACCCCAGACGCGCGGCAGGTAGGAGAGATAGCGCGGTTTGCCATCCCGCTTCCACAGGCGCGTGAAGATGCCGACGATCTTGGCGTTGCGCTGGGCGCCGAGCAGCCAATAGGCATCGGTGAAACCCTCGCCCGGGCGCGTCGCCTCCAAATAGCGGTTCAGCATGTCGGCTTCGAGCGCTTTCGGCACATCGCGGCGCGCGTCCTGCAGCAGCGACACCAGGTCGTAGGCCGGATGCCCCGCAAGCGCGTCCTGGAAATCGAGCAGGCCCAGGCCTTCGATCCCCTCGCGGCCCTCGATCAGCATGATGTTCTCGGCGTGATAGTCGCGCAGCACCGTGACCGACCGGTCGTGCAGCAGCGGGGCAAGCGCTTCGGACCAGGCCACGCGATAGCTGCCCGGATCCAGGTCCAGCCCGACCGCCGGCGCGAACCATTCGGTCAGCAGTCCCGCCTCGCGCAGATATTCCTGCTCGTCATAGGGCGGCAGGTCGGCGGCACGATGCTTGTGCAGCCGCGCGAGCAGGTCGACCGCGTCGGAATAGATGCGCAGCTCCGCCTCGGGCGCGGCGTCGAGCACCTCGCGCATCCGCGCGTCGCCGAAATCCTCGAGCAGCACCAGCCCCTGTTCCAGGTCGGCGGCAAGCGTCCGCGGAGCCGACAGGCCGATCGCGATCAGGTGCTCGGCGACCGTCAGGAACGGCCGCGGATCCTCGTGCGGCGCGGGCGAATCCATCAGAACCGCATGCCGGCCGGGCGCCTCCACCCGGAAATAGCGTCGGAACGAGGCATCGCCGGCAAGCGGCAGGATTTCGGCATCGTGCCAGCCCGCGCGCTTCAGGAATTCGGGCGCGGCGGCAGGCGGATTCATCGGGGCGACCATCGCGCCTCCCATGACGGCGGCACGTCCGCTGTCAAGCGCCGCCCGCCCTCCGCCGCCGCCTCGATCCGCAGCCTGAGCGCCCCGCGCCAAAACTCTGCGCCCAGCCGTTCCGGCCATTCGACGAGCAGCAGGTGATCGCCCCGCAGCTCGTCCACCCCGAGCTCCTCCGCCTCCTCCGGATGCTCGATCCGGTACAGGTCGACATGAGCGACGGGCAGGCGCGTTTCCGGGGGGCCATAGGCCTGCACGATCGCGAAGGTCGGGCTCGGCGCCTCGCCTTGCAGCCCCAGCGCTGCCAGCAGGCCGCGCGCGAGCGTCGTCTTGCCCGCGCCCAGTTCGCCCGAAAGGGTGATCACGTCGCCCGCTTTCGCCAGCGCCGCCAATTCCGCGCCCGCTGCGAGCGTGGCCGCCTCGTCCCGGAGGATCACGTCCGCGGCAGCTCGACCGTGACGGCGGTGCCCTGGCCCGGCTCCGACGCCAGGCTCAGCGAGCCGCCATGCGCCTCGACGAACTGTCTCGCGAGCGGAAGGCCAAGCCCCAGCGAGGCGCCGCGCTCGCCCTCGCCGGTCGCGCGGCTGAAGCGGTCGAATGCGCGCGCCTGCTCCTTCGGCGTCATGCCGGGGCCATTGTCGGAAATCACGATCCGCGCCGTTTCCGCGAATCCTTCACCCTTCAGCAGGATGCGGCCCCCGGGCGGCGTGAAGCGGATCGCATTGGCCAGCAGATTGTCGAGCACTTGCCGGATCCGCCGCGCATCGCCGTGCAGCGTGCCGAGGCTCTTGTCGAGCTCGGCCACGAATTCGATGGATTTCTCGGCCGCCGCCGACTCCGCCGCCTTGCACGCCTCGCGCGCGACGCGGCGCATGTCGACCGACTTGCGCTCCAGCGGCAGTCCCCCGGCCTCGCTCTGCGTCAGGTCGAGCACATGATCGATCAGGGTGCTCAGCCGCGCCACCGAATCGAGGATCGCCCGGACATATTCGTCTGCGGCCGGCGCCAGCTGACCGGCATAGCCGCCTGCCAGCATCTCCGCGAAGCCGCCGATCGAGGTTAGCGGTGTCCTGAGTTCATAGCTCATGTTCGCGACGAAGGCGGTCTTGACGCGGTCGGCGTCCTCCAGCGCCTCGTTGCGATCCCTGAGCGCGGCCTCGATCCGGCGGCTGTCGGAAATGTCGAGCATCGTGAACAGCGCGTTGCCGTCGGGCAGCGGCACCGCGGCGAACTCGAAATGCCGGCCGTTCTTCAACGCGACGCGGCCGCTGCGCTGCTTGCGCTCCTGCGTCGCCACCCGCACCAGCTCGCGGATCACCGCCGCGCGGGAGGGGTTGGCGAGCTGGCGGCCCGCCGCCTCGGCCAGATGGTCGACGCGCGGGTGCGCGGTCAGGAAGCTCTCGTCGAGGTCCCAGACCTCGCGGAATTTCTGGTTCCAAAGCTGCAGCCGCCCGTCGGCCGCGAACACGCCGATCGCCTCGAACAGGTTGTCGATCGTCGCCGCCCGCACCCGCAGCAGCGTGTCGCGCGCGCTCGCCAGCGCGACCTGCTCGGTCCGGTCCTCGAAGATGAGCAGCAGCCCACCATCGGGCAGGGGCTGGGCGACGACGCGCAGGTGAACGCCGCCCGGCAGCATCCACGCTTCTTCCTGCCCTTCGTCGGCGGCAGTGAACCAGCCGCGCCGCTCGTTGCGCCAGGCGCGGAAGTCGCGCACTTCCGGCAGCCGCCCCGCCTCGCGCATCCGCTCGATCACCCGGTCGAACTCGGGGCCCTCCGACAGCCATTCGGACTTCATCGCGAACAGCCGCATGAAAGCCTGGTTGTGAAAGCTGAGCGTCCGGTCCGCCGCGAACTGCGCGACGCCGGCCGACAGACGGTCGAGCAGGTCGCGCTGCGCTTCGGCGAAGCGCCGGAACGCAACGCGCGCCTGCTCCAGCTCCTCGACGTCGATGGCATAGCCCGCCACTCCTGCCTTGCCGAGCGGCACGTCGACGACCGAAAGGCTACGCCGTTCGCCGCCCACGGTGGCGGGCAGGACGCGGGAAATGGTGCGGTCGCCGTCGCGCGCGGCGGCCGCAGCTGCGATCGGGTTCCGGCCCGGCGCCGCCTCTACCAGCTCGACCCCGCGCGCGATCACGTCCGCGGCGCTCTCCGCCTCGACCGCCTTCACATAGGCGGTGTTGACGAGCGTCAGCTTCAGGTCCGGCCCGCGATGCCACATCGGAATGGGCGACGCCTCGATCAGCCCGGAGAGCGCGTCGAAGGCCTTGGCCAGCCGATCGGCCTCGTCGGTCAGCCGCGCGATTTCGCCGCGCACCTGGGTGGCGTCGAACAGATAGAGAATGGCCGCGCCCGGCTCGGCCACGCCGGGCGGCGCGGGCCCGCCGCGCACGGTGAAGGTGCGGTTCGATTGTTGCGGCCGCAATGAGCGGTAGACCGCCTTGCCGGTCGACTGGGCAAGCCGGACATCGTCGCGCAGCGCCTCGAGATCGGCCTCCGAAAGTCCCTTGTCCGCCGCCGTCAGCGCGTCGAGCGTCGCCGGCTGCTCGTCGAGCCCCATCCAGTCGGCCAGGCGGTCTGACCCTTCCAGCGTGCCGTCCGCATGGACCAGCACGATCAGCGCCGGCGCCGCGCCGATCAGCGCCTGCAGCCGGCTGCTGCGCAGCGCCGCCTCCTGGGCGCTACGCCGCAGCCGCAGCCCGGTCGCGAGCGCCCAGGCGGCGGCCCCGAGCCAGAGGGCAAGGAGCGCGCCGACAATCGCGGCCGCGGAGGTCGTCAGCTGGAGCACGCGAGCGTCTTAGCCGGACTTGCCTGGATCAGATATCCCCATCGCTGTGCGACGCGCCCGCCCGGCCGGCTGAAGCGCTGCCGGACGCTTCCCACCAATAGGGCTGACGCTTCCGGCTGCCGGTCTCGACCTCATTCATCGTCAGCGGGTCGAACATGCGGCCGCCCAGCATCACGCGGCTGATCTTCTCGCTGTTGCGGATGTTCTCGGTCGGATCGGCGTCGAGCACGAGAAGGTCGGCCAGCTTGCCCGGCTCCAGCGAGCCGACGTCCTTCGCATAGCCGAGCGAGGTCGCCGCCATGATCGTGCCGGCGCGCAGCGCCTCGAGCGGCGACCAGCCGCCGCGGACGAACGACCAGAGCTCCCAATGCGCACCCATCCCCGCCTGCTGGCCGTGCGCGCCGATCGCGACCTGCACGCCCTTGTCGGCGAGCTTCTTGGCCTCGCGCGCGCTGTCGTCGTCGACATAGTCTTCCTCGGGCGCGATCTCGCGGCGCGTGTTCTGCGATGCCAGGATGCCGGGCGGAATGTGCCGCATCAGCACGGGCTGGCGGAACACGTCGGTATGCGATCGCCAATAGGGATCGCCCGCGGGTCCGCCATAGGTCACCACCAGGGTCGGCGTGTAATTGGTCTTGGTCTGGGTCCAGAACTGGACTAGGTCGTCGTAGAAGACGTTGAGCGGCACGTTGTGCTCGACCGTCGAGTTGCCGTCCTGGATATGGGTAATGTCCAGCGTGAACAGCGAGCCGCCTTCCGGCACGACCTCCATATTCTCGGCCTGGGCGGCGCGCACGATCATTTGCCGCTGCTCGCGGCGCGGCTGGTTGTAGTTCTTGACCGAATGGGCGCCCTGCGCCTTCAGGCGGCGCACATCGGCCAGCGCGTCCTCGTACTTGTTGATTTCCGCGTACACGTCAGGCGCCTTGGCGCCGTAGATGATCTCGCCCGTCGAGAAGATGCGCGGTGCCAGCATCTTGCCCGCCCGCTGCATCTCGGACGCGACGAAGATCTCCGACGCCCGTGCCGAGGGATCGTGAATCGTCGTCGTTCCCATCGCCAGATTGACGATATTCGACCAATTCTGCTGCGGGACCAGCCCGTCCTCGCCCTGCGGGCCGTGCGCATGCGCATCGACCAGGCCGGGGATGATCGTCTTGCCGGCAACGTCGATTGTCCTGGCGCCGGCCGGGATCGTCGTGGAGCCGCGCGGGCCGACCGCGACGATGCGGTCGCCGCGGATCACGATCACGCCATCCTCGACGATGCCGCCGTCCTTGCTCGCCATGGTGACGATCTTCGCGCCGGTCAGCGCGATGGTGGCGGTCGGCTTGTCGGCCGGGACCTGCATCGACAGGTTCACGCCCGTCCGCGGCGGCTGGAATTTCGGGGCATTCTCGCCGGCGGGCGCGAGCTGGAAGAAGCTCGCCGAGTCTGCGGTGAACACGGTCGGCCCCATGCTCCAGTGGAGCTGCCGCCCGTCGTTCGACCAGTGAATGAAGTCGGCGCCCTCGGCGCTGACCCGCGTCACTGGCAGCGGCCCGCCCTTCTGGTCGGCGGATACGTCTTGCGTGCCCGGCATCAGCGGCATCACGAACGCCTCGTAATTCTGGCGGAACGCGAGCAGCCGGCCGTCGGCCGAGACTTCATAGTCGTTGACCAGCTCGCCGGTCGCATGGACCCGCTTCGCCTGGCCGCTCAAGTCGGTCGAGACGAGCTGGCGCTTGCCCCGCTCGCTCACGATCATGAACACCCGGTCGCTGGCCGCGCCGAATTGCGGCACTGCGCCGTCCTTCGCGACGCGCGCCGGGGCCCCGCCGCTTGCCGCGACCTTGTAGACGCCGGGATCGTTCGACCATTTGTCGGAGGTCAGGAAGCCGCCCTCGACGCGCTCGAACACGATCGTCTTGCCGTCGGGCGAGAATTGCGGCCGCGCATAATGGCCGGGCTGCGTCGTCACGTCCTTCGCCGTCCCGCCGCTCGCAGAGACGGTACGGACGCGCCCCACTCCCAGGTCGGTCCAGTCGACAAAGGCGATCGTCCGCCCGTCGCGCGACCAGGTCGGGTACATCTCGAAGCTGTCGTCCTTGGCGTTGGTCAGCCGCCGCGCCGTGCCGCCAGCCATCGGCTTCACCCAGAGCTTGCCGAGCGTTTCGAACACGACCTGCCGCCCGTCCGGCGAGACGGTGGCCCAGCGCGGCATCTTGGTCGTGAAGCTGTCGGGAGCGACCTCCACCTGCGGATGGGTAGCGTCGATCACCACCCGCGTGTCCTGCACGTGGAAAGGGATTTCGGCGGCGCCCGTGCCGTCGGCGTTGACGCGCCGGATCTTGCCGCCCGCCCAGAAGACGACGCTCTTCGCGTCCGGCGTCCAGGCCATGTTCGGGTACACGCCCGTCACGGCCCAGGTCTCCTGCACGTCCTGGTCGAGATCGTCGTAGATCTTGCGCTCCTCGCCCGAGGCGAGGTCGCGCACGTAAAGCTTCGACTTGGTGCGCTCGCGCCGCACGAAGGCGATCTTCTTGCCGTCCGGCGATGGCGTCGGCCGCACCGACCCACCCGCCCCCGACGCGATCGTCGTCACCTCGCCGGTTTCGAGGTCGTAATTCTCTATGTGGAACAGGTCGCTGTTCGAGTTCTGCGCGTATTCGAAGATCGGGCCCGGCGTGACGTTGCGTTCGTAATAGACGCTCTTGCCGTCGGGCGCGAAGATCGGCTCGCCCAACTCCTTCTGCAGCTGCTCGCTTGCGCGCTTGACGAGCGGCACGCCGCCCCCGCCAGAGACGTGATACAGCCACACCTCGCCGGTGCCGAGCGAACGCCCGGTCGTGAAATGCTTCTTGGCGACGATGAAGCGGCCGTCCGGGCTCCAGCTCGGCTGGTTCAGCAGGCGGAAGTCCTCCTTCGTCACCTGCCGTTTGTCGGAGCCGTCGACGTTCATCACCCAGATATTGTCGCCGCCGCCGCGGTCGGAGACGAAGGCGATGCGCTTGCCGTCGGGCGAAAAACGCGGCTGCTGCTCATAGGCCAGGCCTTCCGCGATCCGGGTCGGCGTGCCGCCGGCGATTGGAATGGTGTAGATGTCGCCCAGCAGGTCGAACGCGATCCATCGCCCGTCGGGTGACACGTCGGTGTTCATCCAGCTGCCTTCGCGCACGTCGACCGCGATCTGGCGCGTGGCCATGCCCGGGGGTGCGTTCACGTCCCATTTTTCTGGCTGGGCCGGGTTCACTGCCGGCGTCGTGGCACCGGTGGGCGGCAGTGGCGCGCTGCGCTGCTCCGGATTGAGCACCTGGTTTTCAGGCGCCTGGGTCTCCTCGACCGGTTGCGGCTGGGGCTTTGGCGGGGTCGGCGCCTGCGCAAAGGCCGAGGTCGTCGCCAGCAATCCGGCCAGCAGCGCGGTCAATCGAATCGTCATGTCGTGAGCATCCCCAGGATTCTATTCTGGGGGACTGCTCTAGGAACAAACCGCCCTGCCCGACAAGGCTATGTGATCAGTCCGTTCGACGAGCGCCAGTCCGTTGCCGATCGGCGCCGAGCCCGCGCACCCCGAAGATCGCCCGCGCCGCCTCGGCCGGACTGAGGCCGGGCAGGATCGCCGCCTGGCGCATGCGATCGGCATCGCTTCCGCAGGCGAAGTGGGCGAGGGGGGCGGTCTCGGCATGAACACCGTCGCAACGGCCCGACCAGCTCGCGATGCTGGCCGCGCCGTCGCGGGTGATGCGGACCGCGCGCACGCTCGCCCGGTCGCCGTCGCGGCGAATGCTGCCGGCATCGGCGAACACCGCCGCCGCATCGTGCGAGTCGCCCGCGACCCACCACCATTCCGCCGCCGCCGCCTGCGCCGGCAATGCGACGGTGCCGAGCGCGGCGCCGATCAGCCAGAGCACCTTGTTCTCCCTTCAACCATGCCGGGAAAACAGCGGACAGGCGCTCCGGTTTCTCTCAATCGCGGTTAATAGCGGTAATGGTCCGGCTTGAACGGGCCTTCGGTCGATACGCCGATATAGTCGGCCTGCTTCTTGCTGAGCTTGGTCAGCTTCACGCCCAGCTTTTCCAGGTGCAGCATCGCCACCTTCTCGTCGAGGTGCTTGGGCAGCACGTACACTTCGTTCTTGTAGCTGGCGTGGTTCTTCCACAGCTCGATCTGCGCCAGCGTCTGGTTGGTGAAAGAGGACGACATCACGAAGCTCGGATGCCCCGTCGCGCAGCCCAAATTCACCAGCCGCCCCTTGGCGAGCACGATGATCTTCTTCCCATCCGGAAACTCGACCTCATCGACCTGCGGCTTGATCTCGGTCCACTTCATGTTGGCGAGCGCGCCGATCTGGATCTCGCTGTCGAAGTGGCCGATGTTGCAGACGATCGCCATGTTCTTCATCTCGCGCATGTGATCGAGCGTGATCACGTCCGCGTTGCCGGTGGCGGTCACGAAGATGTCGGCGCGCTTCACCGCCTCTTCCATCGTCACGACTTCATAGCCTTCCATCGCCGCCTGCAGCGCGCAGATCGGATCGATCTCGGTGACGAGCACGCGGGCACCGCCGTTGCGCAGCGACGCGGCCGAACCCTTGCCGACATCGCCGAAGCCGGCGACGCAGGCGACCTTGCCGGCCAGCATCACGTCGGTCGCGCGGCGGATCGCGTCGACCAGCGATTCCTTGCAGCCATAGAGATTGTCAAACTTCGACTTGGTGACGCTGTCGTTGACGTTGATCGCCGGGAACGGGAGCTTGCCCTTCTTGGCGAGGTCATACAGCCGGTGGACGCCGGTGGTGGTCTCTTCCGACACGCCCTTGATCGTCTGCACGGTCCTGGTGAGGTAGCCCGGACGTTCCGCGAGGAAGCGCTTCAGCGTGGCGACGAAGATTTCCTCTTCCTCATTGGTCGGCGTGAACAGCTCCTCGCCCGCCTCGGCCCGCGCGCCCCACAGCGCGAACATCGTCGCGTCGCCGCCATCGTCCAGGATCATGTTGGCAGTCATGTCCTGCCCCCAGTCGAAGATGCGGACGACGTAATCCCAATATTCCTCGAGCGTCTCGCCCTTCACCGCGAACACCGGCACGCCCGACCTGGCGATCGCGGCGGCAGCATGGTCCTGGGTCGAAAAGATGTTGCAGCTTGCCCAGCGCACCTGCGCGCCGAGCGCGGTCAGCGTCTCGATCAGCACCGCCGTCTGGATCGTCATGTGCAGCGATCCGGTGATGCGCGCGCCCTTCAGCGGCTGCTCCGCGCCATATTCCTCGCGCAGCGCCATCAGGCCGGGCATTTCGGTCTCGGCGATCTCGATCTCCTTGCGGCCGAAATCGGCAAGGCTCAGGTCGGCGACGACATAATCTTTGGCTTCGAGAACGGTGGCCACGGGCAATCTCCGGCGTAAGAACAAAACCGGCCGTCTGCAGAGTCGCGGACGGCCGGGTTGCCGGAGCCCTTAGCGCCGTGAAGCGCTCAAGGCAAATATAAAGATATCTTTATATGCCCCCCAGAGATCGGGGCGGGGCATATATGTCTTAGCGATTGGACGCGTAGGTCAGCGGCGCCTTGGTCACGCCGCGGCAGCGCGCGCCGTCGATCGCCGGCTCCATCCGGGCATCGGCAGCGAGGCGGTACAGCGCCTCGGCCGAACCCTTGGTCGCCACCGCCGCCCGGACGATCGACGCGGTGTCCGCGCAATCGAGGTCGCCGGTGCCCGCACCGTAGCGGTTCGCGACCGTGGTCATGTAATTGTCATAGGCATTGAGGCCGCCGAAATGGGCCTTCAGCTCCGCATTCGCCTTCAGCAGCGCCGGGCGGCTGATCTGAACGAAACGGTTATATTCGGTCAGGAAGCTGGCGGACGTCTTGCGGCAACGCAGCGCCTGCACCATCAGCATCGTGTCGAGTTCGCGGACCTGCGCGGCCTGGTAGGCGGCGTCGGTCCAGCAGGCGGCACTGGCCGGAGTGGCCAGCATCGCGGCCGCGGCGGCAGCGGCAAGCCCCTTGTCGATGATCCCCATAAAAGTCCCCGATCTGCGGCCGCATCAGCGCGACCGTTCCCATCCTGCGGGATCGAGCTTGTCGGGAGTCTTTTGAAATCCGGTTAACGCGCCGGAAAAGCTGTTTCTTTTCAGGGCTTAGTGCGCTCGAGCAAAACCAGCTCCTTGCCGCGATAGCTGCCCCGTCCATATTCGGCATAGCCGAGCGCCTGGGCGGTGCGGATCGAGGGCAGGTTCTCCGGGTCGATCATGCAAACCGTGCGCGGCCAGCGATGCTCCGATTCGCCCCAGCGCAGGGCCGCGTTCATCGCCTCGCGGGCATAGCCTTTGCCGTGCCCGGCGGGCAGCAGCACCCAGCCCGCTTCGGGCGCACTGTCAAAGCGCTCGCCCAGCCCCCGCCGCCCCTCGAACAACCCAACGTCGCCGATGAAGCGCCCGGTCTCCAGCTCCTCGACCGCCCAAAGGCCATAGCCGTTCACCGCCCAATGGCCGACATAGCGGAGCAATCGGTTCCAGCAGTCCTCAGCCGCGACCGGCTGGCCGCCGAAGTGATGCACGACGGCCGGGTCTTGCCAGAGTTTGACGATATCCGCGGCATCGTCGCGCCGATGGGGGCGCAGGCGCAGGCGCTCGGTGCGGATTTCGGGTGCGCTTCGGATAGGCACGACGAGGACTCCGTTCGGGTTGAGCCTGTCGAAGCCCTCCCTTTGCTTTCTGCTTCGTCGTAAGAAGAAGGAAGCGCTTCGACAAGCTCAGCCCGAACGGGTTTTGGGTCATACGCTGTGGCAATTCCGCGGGCCCAATCCTAAAGACCGCGCAACGATTCAGGAAAGAGCCATGACCCGCATCGCCATCGCCTCCGATCATGCTGCTGTCGAGCTGAAGACGATGCTGCGCGACTGGCTGGGCGAGCGCGGGCACGAGGTGCTCGATCTCGGCACCGCGACCGAGGCGTCGGTCGACTATCCGGACTTCGGCTACCGTCTCGCCGCCGCCATCGAGAAGGGAGACGCGGATCAGGGAATTGCCTTGTGCGGCTCCGGCATCGGCATCTCGATCGCGGTCAACCGCAACCCGGCCTGCCGCTGCGCGCTGGTATCGGAGCCGCTGTCCGCCCGCCTCGCGCGCAAGCATAATGACGCCAACGTGATCGCGATGGGCGCGCGCCTGATCGGGCCGGACATGGCCAAGGCCTGCATCGAGGCGTTCCTCGCCACCGATTTCCTCGGCGGGCGCCACCAGCGCCGCGTCGACAAACTCTCCGCATCCGCCAGGGAACCCGCATGAGCACTCATCCGCAGACGCTGCACGACGTTCAGTTCGAAGGCTTTTTCACGCGGCGGTTGGCCGAGGCGGACCCGCAGGTCTTCGCCGGCGTCGAGCACGAGATCGCGCGCGAACGCTATCAGATCGAACTGATCGCGTCGGAGAACATCGTCTCCAAGGCAGTGCTGGAAGCGCAGGGCTCTGTCTTCACCAACAAATATGCCGAGGGCTATCCGGGCAGGCGCTATTACCAGGGCTGCGCACCGTCCGACGAGGTCGAGACGCTGGCGATCGAGCGCGCCAAGCAGCTGTTCGGCTGCGGCTTCGCCAACGTCCAGCCCCATTCGGGCGCGCAGGCCAACGGCGCGGTGATGCTGGCGCTGACCAAGCCCGGCGACACGATCATGGGCATGAGCCTCGATGCCGGCGGCCACCTGACCCACGGCGCTAAGCCGGCGATGTCGGGCAAATGGTTCAACGCCGTGCAATATGGCGTGCGGCCCGACACCCACCTGATTGATTTCGACCAGGTGCGCGACCTGGCGAAGCAGCACCAGCCGAAACTGATCATCGCCGGCGGCTCGGCCTATCCGCGCATCATCGACTTCGCCACCTTCCGCCAGATCGCGGATGAGGTCGGCGCGTTGTTCATGGTCGACATGGCTCATTTCGCGGGCATCGTCGCCGGGGGCTTGCACCCCTCCCCCTTCGAGCACGCGCATGTCGTCACCACCACCACGCACAAGACATTGCGCGGCCCGCGCGGCGGCATGGTGATGACCAACGACGAGGGGATCGCGAAGAAGATCAACTCGGCGGTGTTCCCGGGCCTTCAGGGCGGCCCTCTGATGCACGTGATCGCCGCCAAGGCGGTTGCGTTCGGCGAGGCTTTGCGCCCCGATTATCGCAGCTATATCGCTGCCGTCGTCGAGAATGCGAAGGTGCTCGCCGGCCGGCTGAAGGAGCGCGGCGCCGACCTGGTCGCCGGCGGCACCGACACGCATCTGGCCCTGGTCGACCTGCGGCCGCTGGGCGTCACCGGCAAGGACGCCGACGAGGCGCTGGAGCGCGCCGCCATCACCTGCAACAAGAACGGCATCCCGTTCGACCCGCTGCCGCCGGTCAAGACCAGCGGCATCCGCGTCGGCTCGCCCGCCGGCACCACGCGCGGCTTCGGCCCGGCCGAGTTCCGCGAGATCGGCGACATGATCGCCGACGTGCTTGACGGTCTGCGCGCCAAGGGCGAGCATGGCGATGCCGCGGTCGAGGCGGATGTCCGCGCCCGCGTCCGCGCCCTGTGCGAACGTTTCCCGATCTATCCGGAGCTCTGAGCATGGACCTGAAGCGCCGGCCTGACGGCAGCATGTCGCCCGATACCAAGGAGCTGCTCACCGGCGCCGCGATCGGCGCCGTGCTGGGCATGCCGCTCCCGATCGTCACCTGGTTCACCGGCGGCCTGATCGGCGGCGCGATCGCCGCCTACCGCATCCACAAGCGGCGGGGCTGAGTTGCGCTGCCCCTATTGCGGACATGAGGACAGCCAGGTCAAGGACAGCCGGCCGACCGATGACGGCGCCGCGATCCGGCGCCGGCGCCAGTGCGAAGGCTGCGCGGCCCGCTTCACCACCTTTGAGCGCATCCAGCTTCGCGACCTGACGGTCGTGAAAAGCGAGGACCGGCGCGAGCCGTTCGACCGCGAGAAGCTCGCCCGATCGGTCGCGATCGCCTGCCGCAAGCGGCCGATCGATCCGGTCCGCATCGAACGGCTGATCAGCGGCATCCAGCGCCAGCTCGAGACCAGCGGCGAAAACGAGGTCGCGGCCAAGCATATCGGCGAACTGGTGATGGAGGCGCTGCGCGGGCTGGACAGCGTCGCCTACATCCGCTTCGCCAGCGTCTATAAGGACTTCGCCGAAGCGCGCGACTTTCATGAGTTTGCGGGGGCGGTGGCGGAAGCGGGGGATCCGTCAAAATAGGCTGTCGGTCTTTCCCTTCCCGTTCGTCCCGAGTAGCCGTCGAGTAGCTCGCGCAAGCGAGCGTATCGAGACGGCATATCGAGGGACCGCGTGCCGCAATGGCTTTTTACACCTACATGCTCCGCTGCAGCGACGGTCGCTTCTACACCGGTCACACCGAAGATCTCGAAATCCGCGTCGCTCAACATCAGAGCGGTGAATTCGGCGGCTGGACCAGCAGCCGCCGTCCGGTGGAGCTCGTCTGGAGCGAGTCCTTCCCAAGCCGCCATGAGGCGCTGGCCGCAGAGCGCCAGATCAAGAACTGGTCCCAGGCAAAGAAGGAAGCGCTGATCCGGGGCGATTGGGATGGCGTGTCGGCGGCGGGGCACAAGAAATCCCGTTCGGAGTCGATCCCTCGATACGCCGTCTCGACAAGCTCGACGGCTACTCGGGACGAACGGGCCAGGAGGAATCCCGCCACTCCCCCTCCCCCCATCATCGTCCTGGTCCGGCCGCAGCTGGGTGAGAATATCGGCAAGGCGGCGCGCGCCATGCTCAATTTCGGGCTGACGGAGCTGCGGCTGGTGGCGCCGCGCGACGGCTGGCCGAACCCGTCCGCCGGCCCCGCGGCTTCGGGCGCCGACAGCGTGCTCGAACACGCCCGTGTTTTCGACACCACCGCCGAAGCGGTCGGGGATTGCGCGCACATCTTCGCCACCACGGTGCGCAAGCGCGGCATCACCAAGCCGGTGCTGACGCCCGAGGAGGCGGCGCGCGGCATCCGCTCCGCGCCTGGCCGCAGCGCGATCCTGTTCGGCGCCGAGCGGTCCGGGCTCGACACCGAGGACGTGGCTCTTTCCCGCGCGATCGTGACGGTGCCGATCAACCCCGAATTCGGTTCGCTGAACCTTGCCCAGGCGGTGATCCTGCTCGCCTATGAATGGTCGAAGCATGCCCCCGGCACAGCCGAGGGGGGCGCGGGCCTGGTGCAGCCGACCGCGACCGACGTGCTGCCCCCGGCCCCGCATGCCGAGCTGGAGGCGCTGATCGGGCATTTCGAAACGCTGCTGGAGCCGACCGGCTATTTCGCCCCGCCCGAGCGGGTCCGGGCGACGAAGCGCACGCTGCGCGGCGTGCTCACCAGGCCGGCCTGGAACAGCCTTGAAATCCGGACCCTGCGCGGCGTGCTGAGCGCGCTTGGCCGGCAACAGCGCTAGCCGCGCATCCGGTCGAATTTCTCGAATTCATAGGCGATCGAGGCTTCGATCAGCCGGTCCCACAAGTCGGCGATCGGCTGATCGGGGATGCCGGCCTCGGCCGCGTGCCGGCGCACATTCTCGATCACCTGCGCCTTGCGCGGCTCGTCGCGGACCAGCCCGCGCTCCGGCTTGATGCGGGCGGCCGCGTCCATATAGCCGAAGCGGCGCTTGAGCAGCTGCACCAGCTCCCGGTCCACGGCATCTACGCCCATGCGCACTTCGGTCATCGTCCGGCACTCTTCAGGCTGCAGCAACTTGATACATTCCCTTTGCGATGGCGCGATTTCGGGTTAGCCTTAGCAACCTGAGTCCCATCGAGACAGAGGGCCCAATGCGTCTTGCTACTGCCATGCTGCTGATCGTGCTCAGCACCCCCGCATTCGCCGCGAACCCGAAGTCGCAGGGCGACAACAAGGACGATAATCGCGTGATCTGCCGCCGCGAGGTTCCGATCGGCTCGCTGATCGCGTCCCGCAAGGTCTGCCTGACCAAATCGCAATGGGAGGAGCGGTCGACTCGTGGCAACGAGGAGGCGCGCAAGCAGATGGAGGACAATGCCGCGCGCAATCCCACCCCGAGCGGCTGAGGAGGCAAGAGGATGAGGATCGTCATCGCAGCCCTGCTCGCGGTCGCCGCTGGTGGGGCGGTCTATGCGGCCGAGCAGCCGAACGCGGTGAAGCCGGCGCCCGATAAGGATCCGCTGATCTGCAGACGGGAAGTGCCGATCGGATCGCTGATCGCCACGCGCAAGATGTGCCTGACCAAGAAGGAATGGCAGAAGCGCGCGGACGACGGAAACGCGACTGCCCGCGCGCTCGTCGAGGACGGCGCCGGCGCGTGCGGTCATGACGGCGGCGTCTGCCCCTTCTGATTTCACCGTGCTTGACCTGAAGCGGCGCGTCGTATAGGCGCGCCCCCTTCGCAATTGGCCCCGCACTCCGGTGAAGCGGCGGCCCTGCCCCCAACACGGGACAAGCAGGCGAGACCGGAACCAACGTTGTAGCAATTGAAGGAACGATCATGTCGAAGCGCCATAGCGCCAAGCACAAGCTCGACCGCCGGATGGGCGAGAACATCTGGGGCCGCCCGAAATCCCCGGTCAACAAGCGCGAATACGGCCCCGGCCAGCACGGCCAGCGCCGCAAGGGCAAGATGTCGGACTTCGGCCTGCAGCTCCGCGCCAAGCAGAAGCTGAAGGGCTATTACGGCGACGTCACCGAAAAGCAGTTCAAGGCCTGCTATCAGGAAGCGTCGCGGATGAAGGGCGATACCGGCCAGAACCTGATCGGCCTGCTCGAGCAGCGGCTGGACATGATCGTCTATCGCGCCAAGTTCGCGCCGACGATCTGGGCCGCGCGCCAGCTGGTCAGCCACGGCCACGTCCGCGTGAACGGCGTCAAGTGCAACATCGCCTCGCGCCGCTGCTATGTCGGCGACGAGATCACGCTGGGCAGCAAGGCGCAGGAAATGGCGCTGGTGCTGGAAGCGCAGAGCCTGCCCGAGCGCGACATCCCCGACTACGTCGCGCCCGACGGCAATGCCAAGGTGACCTTCACCCGCGTGCCGAGCCTCGACGAGGTGCCGTATCCGGTGAAGATGGAGCCGAACCTGGTGGTGGAATTCTACTCGCGCTGAGGCTGAGCTTCATCGCGCAACGAAGGGCGGGTTTCCCCGCCCTTTTTTGTGCCTGCGCCATGTTGCATCGCAGCAACTCTGGTCGATCAAAATGCCACATTGGTCGAGCAACCATTTGATTCCATGCGCTCCAGGCGGCATGCCGCACCGCGTCGAAAGACACCCTTCAACAACATCAAAAGAGCACAAGGGGCTTTTCCTAAAATGCGTAAGATTTCCGTTCTGCTGGCCGCCGTCGCGGCCACCGCTTCCGCGCCTGCCTTCGCCGGAGACATTGCCGGCCCGCGCGTCGAAGCGGTCCTTGGCTGGGATCATGTCCGGGCCAACCCGGCGGGCACCGGCAGCCTGAACAGCGATGGCTTCCTGTACGGCCTCGGCCTCGGCTACGACTTCGCCGTCGGCGGCAAGGTCGCGCTGGGCCTCGACGCCGAGATCTCGGATGCCTCGACCGATTTCGACGTGACCGCCGGTACCACGCGCGCGCGCCTCTCGGCCGGCCGCGACCTGTATGTCGGCGGCCGCGTCACCGGCGCCGTCTCCGACACGTTCAACGTCTATGCGAAGGTCGGCTACACCAACGCCCGCTTCAAGGGCAGCGTGACGACCGGCACCACCACGACCAGCGCGTCGGGCAACGCCGACGGCATCCGCGCCGGCGTGGGCGCGCAGTATATGGTGACCTCGAACGCCTATGTCGGCGCCGAGTATCGCTATTCGAACTACGAAGCCGGCCTGTCGCGCCACCAGCTCGCGGCGACCATCGGTTACCGCTTCTAAGCGGAGGCCTCAGCCGCAAAACGAAAGGGGCGGCCCGAAACGGCCGCCCCTTTTGCTATTGCAGACCCAGGCTCGTCCGCAGGAAGGCGTCGCTCTTCGCCAGCAGGTCGGCGCGCGCCTCGCTTGTATTCAGCGAGTGGGCGAGATTGGGATAGGTGATCAGCGTCACCTGCTTGCCGGCCTCGCGCAGCTTGCCCTCCATCAGCTTCGATTCGACGATCCTGACATTCACGTCCAGGTCTCCGTGGAACATCAGCACCGGCGCCTTGATCGCCGCGGCGTTCTGGGCAGGCGAGCCCTCGCGGACATGCGGACCGTTGCCGACAAAATCGCGGATGACGCGCTGGCCGGTGGTGCCGACATATTGGCGCTTCAGCTCTTCCAGATCGGTGACCGGCGCGATCGCGACGATCGCCTTGAACAGGTCGGGCGCGACCACGCCCGATTGCAACGCCGCATAGCCGCCATAGGACCAGCCGACGATCGCAAGCTTGGCCGGATCTGCAATCCCTTCGGAGACGAGCCAGCGGCCGCTATCGGTCACGTCGCCGATCGCGGTCTTCCATGACTGGAAGCCATTGTCCTGGAACCACTGGTCGCCATAGCCGGATGACCCGCGGAAGTTCGGCTGCAGCACCGCATAGCCTTTGTAGGCGAAATACTGCGCCAGCCAGTCGAAGCCCCATTCGTCGCGCGAATTGGGCCCGCCGTGCGGCATCACGATAGCCGGCAATTTCTTGCCTGACGATCCGACGGGCAGCGTCAGATAGGCCGGCACCAGGGTCCCGTCTGCGGCTTTCACCTGCACGCTCTTGACCGGTGCGAGCTTGTAGCCGTCCAGCTCCGGACGGCTGAGCAGCAGCGGGCGCATCTGCCTCGTCTCGCGATCCAGCAGGTAATAGCGTCCGGGGTCGGTGTCGCTCCCGGCCCGGATCAGCAGCCGCTTCTCATCGTCGCTTGCGCCTTCGAAATTGATCAGCGGCGCGCCTGGCAGCGCTTTCGAAAGCGAGTCGGCCAGCTTGGACAGCGCGGGATCGAAATAGACGGCCTGCCTCTTGTCGGTGGCGAAGGTCGCGCCGATCACGCGCTGCTTGCGACCCAGGCGGAGCGGCCCGTCGATATCGACATCCGGCCGCGCAAACACCTTCGTTTCGAGGTTCGATCCATCCAGCTTGCGCTTGTAGAGTGCCAGCCGGCCGTTCTCCTTCTTCAAGCCATAGGCGACGTCCTCCGCCGGGTCGACGATATAAGGATTGAAGCCTTCGTCGGTTCGCGTGTCGAGCACGCCCAGGTCTTTCCAGTCGCCGCTTCCCTTTGCCCGGTACATGTATTTGACCATGCCGGTCGCGCTGTAGTCACCGGTGAACTGGGTGACGCCGGCGATCCGCACTTCCCCGCTGCCGTCGCTGATGAACTCCGAACCATCGATGATGGGCTTGACCACGGTCCGCGACTGCATGTTGCGCGTGTCGATCCGTTCGACCGTAAAGCCCTCCTTCCGCTTCTGGATCAGCGTGCCCGTGGTGACTTCGGGCACCACCCATTTGCTCATCAGAAAAGCGCCGTCCTGGCCTGGCAGCCAGTCGACGATTCCGCCGCCATAGCGGTTGAAATAGAGCGCATTGTCGGTGTTGCGCTCGCTGACCATTTTGAAGTTGGTGCCGGCGGCGTCGATCGCGACCAGCCGGGACGCGTTCAGGATGAAACCCGATTCCTCGCGCGGGGCGACGACCGTGCAGAGCAGGCGATCGTTCGCGACCCAGCCGCAGCCGGCAATCATCTCGGGCTCGCCGCTGGCGACCATGGAGCGCTTGGGCGGCGTGCTCCCGTCGACGGGCACCGTGAAGAGGGCATTTCCCTTGCCGGTCGTCGGCGCAAGAAAAGCCATCGTCTTGCCGTCGGGCGACAGGCTGGCGCTGGTCACGGACTCGCGCGCGCCGAACGCCTTTTCCGGCGGGACCTGCTGGGCCAGCGCAAATGTCGAGACCCCACCGGCGAGAACTGCGGCGAGTGCGGCGTAACGGACGAGCTTCATTCTTCCCCCCCTGGACGGACCTGCCTATAGCAGCCGGTCTCGCGACCGAAGGCAAGCCCCAGGTCCGTTTCGGAGTTGAAAACAATGGCTAAAACCTCATGAATCGGATCGAGCGCCAGCCCCCCGAATGGGCGCCGCACGAAAGCGTCTGGATCGGGTTCCCCAGCCACGCTGACCTTTGGGAAGACGATCTGGAGCCAGCACGCGCCGAGGTCGCGGCCTTTGCCGATGCCGTGCACGCGGGCGGCGCGGGCGAAACGGTGCGGCTGGTCGCGGCCGATACCGAGTCCGCCGACGCGGCCCGCGCTCTCGTGCAGCCGGGCGTGGACGTGATCGTCGCGCCGTTCGGCGACATCTGGCTGCGCGATACCGGGCCGATCATCGTTTCCGACGGGGGGGCGCGTGCGGCGCGCGCCTTCCTCTTCAACGGCTGGGGCGGGAAATACCGGCTGGCAGGCGACGACGATCTCGCCCTGCGGCTGGCGAAAAGCGGCGGCTTCAGCGAGGCGAGGCGGTGCAAATATGTGCTCGAAGGCGGCGCGATCGACGTCGACGGCACCGGCCTTGCCGTCACCACCGAGCAATGCCTGCTGAACCCGAACCGCAATCCGAACCTGAGCCAGGCGGAGATCGAGGCGCGGCTGCTGGGCGACCTTGGGCTCGACCGCGTGCTGTGGCTCGGCGACGGGCTGCTCAACGACCATACCGACGGGCATGTCGACAATCTCGCTCGCTTCGTCGGCGAAGGCCGGATCGCAATCCCCGAGCCGGCCGGCGCGGACGACCCGAACGCGACGGTCTATCGCGACGCCCAGGCCCGCGCCCGTGCGTTCGGCTTGGCGGTCGTGCCCCTCCCCTCGCCCGGCCGCGTGCTGCGCGATGGGGAGATCATCCCGGCCAGCTACATGAATTTCTATATCGGCAACGCCGCGGTGGTGGTGCCGCTCTACGGCGCGGCCAACGACCAGGCCGCGGTCGATGCGATCCAGGCACTGTTTCCCACCCGCAGGGTTGTCGGCTTCCGCGCCGATCATATCTTGACCGGCGGCGGCAGCTTTCACTGCATCAGCCAGCAAGTGCCGGTCGCCTAGGGACATCTTCCCCGTTCGTGTCGAGCGAAGTCGAGACACGCAGTAGCGGGAAGCGTTTCTCGACTTCGCTCGAAACGAACGGAGACTAAATTGTCGGAAATCACCGTAGCCGCCCTGCAGCTCGCGCTGCCCGGCCCCGAGGCCGAGAATATCGCGCACGTGTCCGAGCTCGTCCGGGAAGCGGCGGCGAAGGGCGCCAAGGTCATCCTGCCGCCCGAATTGTTCGAGGGCCCTTATTTCTGCCGCGTCGAGGATGAAGGCCTGTTCTCGAACGCCCGGCCCACCTCCGAGCACCCGTCCGTGGTCGCGATGCGGAAGCTCGCGGCAGAGCTGAACGTCTATATCCCGACCAGCTTCTTCGAATGCGACGGGCCGCACCATTACAACAGCCTCGCGATGATCGACGACAAGGGCGCGATCATGGGGCTGTATCGCAAGAGCCACATTCCGGACGGCCCCGGATATGAGGAGAAATTCTATTTTCGTCCCGGCAATACCGGCTTCAAGACCTGGAAGACGCCATCCGCGACGCTGGGTGTCGGCGTGTGCTGGGACCAATGGTATCCGGAGACCGCCCGGGCGATGATGCTGATGGGCGCGGAAATCCTGTTCTACCCGACCGCGATCGGCTCAGAGCCGCACGACCCGGATCTCGACACCAGCCGGCTGTGGCGCCGCGCGATGATCGGCCATGCAGTGTCGAACGTCGTGCCGGTAGTCGCCGCCAACCGCATCGGCACCGAGGACGGCCAGCGCTTCTACGGCCACAGCTTCATCTGCGACGAACGCGGTGACCTGCTGGCCGAATTCGGCGCGACGGAAACCGGCGTCCTCACCGCCACGCTGGATCTCGACCGCGTCAAACGCCACCGCGCCGCCTTCGGATTCTTCCGCGACCGACGGCCGGAACTTTACGGGCGCTTGGTGGAGGATATTTGATCCGACTCGGTCTTACATGTAAGACGACCACATGAACGCGCGCACGACTCTTTCCGCCAAAGGCCAGGTCGTCATTCCCCGCGACGTCAGGGAGCGGTTGCAGCTGACCCCCGGAACGCGGTTCGAAGTTATTGAAAAAGCCGGGGAAATCCGGTTGAAGCCGATCGCCCGGCACAACCCCTTTCCCAGAACGACTCTCGACGACATTCTCTCGCTGCCGAAATGGCAGGGGCCCGCCAAGTCAATCGGGGAGATCAGTCGGTTAAGCGACGACGCGCTGCGGGAAATCTTTGCCGAGCAGGAGCGCAATGCGCGCAGTTGACGCGAACGTCCTGGTTCGCCTGGTGACCCAGGACGACCCTGAACAAGCAAAAATTGCCCAGTCGCTCTTGCATGAGCCGATCCTCATTCTCCCCACGGTGCTCATCGAGACGGTGTGGGTACTGCAATCGTCGTATCGAATGTCCCGAGCGGACATATCGCATCATCTGAGCCAGATTCTGGGCTACCCCGCTGACCCAGCTCATCGAGGGCGCAGCGGTGCGCTGGGCAATGGACAGGTTCGCGGCTGGTGCCGACTTTGCCGATATGTTGCATCTCGCCCTAGCGAGCGAGGCTGGCGGCACCTGCTTTTCCACCTTGGATAGCGGTGTGCGCAAAGCTGCTGCCGATCGACTCGAATCTGTCGAAACGTTGGGAGTGGGGGAGTCGGAAAGCGGGCGCTAACGGCGCCGCGCGCGTTCCTCGCTCACCTTGACCGGGCGGATGCAGCCATTCTCGGTGCGCATGACGGTCAGATAGGCTTCCGCCGGCGGCAATCTGTCGAGGCGTTTCAGCTTCGCCTTCTCCGACACGTCGACCGGCGTCGGCCTGGTCTGGCCGCAGATCGGCAGCGCGTGCGGGTTCTGCGCCACAGCGGCGGCGGACAGGGCGATCGCAATCAGGCTCATCGCGACTCTCCTCTCGTTGTCGCCAAGATAAGCCTTTCCGCGCCTTGCGAAAAGCTCAGGGCCGGAGTGCAAGCGCCCGTTCGAACACCGCTTCGAACATCTCGCGCGTCAACCGGCCGGTGTTCTGGTTGTAGCGCGAGCAATGGTAGCTATCGATCAGCACCTCGCCGCCGGGAAAGCGGTGCTCCGCCAGATGCCCGAATTTGCACTCGGAAAGCTTGCCGCCGAGCGTCCGTACGGCCGATTGATGCGCGATCTGGCCGAGCGCAACATAGACGCGGGCCTTCGCCACCGCGTCGATCTGCGCGGCCAGAAACGGGCGGCAGTTCGCGATCTCCTGCGGCAGCGGCTTGTTCTCCGGCGGCAGGCATTTGACCGAGTTGCAGATGACGATCCCTTGCAGGCTCAGCCCGTCATCCGGATCGGCACGGTAGGTGCCGTGCGCAAGCCCGTATTTGGCCAAGGTTTCGAACAGCAGATCGCCGGCATAGTCGCCGGTGAACGGCCGGCCGGTGCGGTTGGCGCCGTGCTTGCCCGGTGCGAGGCCGACGATGCAGAGCCAGGCGTCGGGATCGCCGAATGCCGGCACCGGCGCGTTCCACCAGTCGGGATGCTCGACCCTGAGCGCCTCGCGGAACGCGACCAGCCGCGGGCAGCGCGGGCAGTCGTGCGGCGGCTCGGTTTCCGGAATGGGGCTGACGAAGGCCATGCCACGCGATAGGCGCGTCAGGGTGCCCGTCTCAAGCTATGCGATCGCGATCGGCTCCAACCGCCCGCACCACCGTCACGGCGACCCGGCGGGCGTGGTCCGCGCCGCGATGCACGCGCTGGCGGAGCTGGGCACCGTGCAGGCACGCTCGCGCATCCTGCGGACCGCGCCGCTGGGGCCCGCAGGGCGCAGCTTCGCCAACGCCGTCGCGATTCTCGAGACGGACCTCCCGCCCCCTGCCGTGCTCGCGAGCCTGAAGCAGCTGGAGCGCCAGTTCGGCCGCCGCCGCGGCCGCCGCTGGGGGGCGCGGGTGCTCGATCTGGACATCATCCTCTGGTCAGGCGGCGTGTGGGCGGAGAATGGCCTCACCATCCCGCACCCCGAGTTCCGCAAGCGCCGCTTCGTGCTCGCTCCGCTGGAGCAGATCGCCCCCGGTGCGCGCGACCCGCTGACCGGCCGCACTGTCCGTCAACTGCGCCATGCGGTTGACCGCCGCTTTCCCCGCGCCTAGTCAGCACCGCCTCAAGGGCCCTTAGCTCAGTCGGTAGAGCAACTGACTTTTAATCAGTAGGTCGCTGGTTCGAATCCAGCAGGGCTCACCATCGTTTCGCGCTCACGCGACCGCGGGCGGAGGACACAGCGCCGATTGGCGGCCGCGGATCATCGTCTCCACCCTGGCGATCAGCCTGGCTTCCGTGACCGGCTTGGCGACGAATTCGGCACCCTCGACGCCGAACGACATCGCCGATTCCGGTGGCCCGCCGCTCAGGTACAGCACGTCCAGCGAAGGATTCAGGCGGCGGCCGAAGCGGGCGACGTCGTACCCGGTGGTCCCTTCGCGCAGGTTGATGTCGGTGATCAGCAGGTCGGTGCGGCCGGCAGCCTGCTCCAGCGTCGCATAGGCTTCGCGGTCAGTCCGCATCAGGCGCACGCTGGCACCGGCGCGCGCCAGCGCGTCCTCGATGCCCATGCCGATCAGCGGCTCGTCCTCGACCAGCAGGACGCGCAGGCCGGCAAGCGGCCCACTCATCGTGCCGCTTCCGGGAACGGCCGTCGAACGCAAGACTGACGCAGCTTCAAACCCATGTCCCCACGGCCGCACCAACGGCGAACCTTTATGTCAGGTTCCCGACACAGGCCGTGGGGAGTGGCGAATTTCTACAATCGGCGGGCGCCCGCCGCGCGCACGGCCGCGAGCGTCGGATAGCCGTTCACGGCCATCAGCAGGTCGGCTTCGGCGAGGATCGCGCGCAGCACCGCGGCCGCGCCCTCGGCGCCGCCGAGCGCCATGCCATAGGCATAAGGCCGCCCGACGCCGACCGCGGCGGCGCCCAGCGCGATCGCCTTGATCACGTCGGTGCCCGATCGGATGCCGGAATCGAACAGCACCGGCTTGCCGCCCGCCGCCTCGACGACATCGGGCAGCATGTCGATCGCGGCGATCCCGCCATTGGCCTGCCGGCCGCCATGATTGGAGCAATAGATCGCATCCGCCCCGCTATCGATCGCGCGCCGCGCGTCGTCGGGGTGGCAGATGCCCTTCAGCACCAGCGGCAGCTTCGTCATGCTGCGGAGCCACGGCATGTCGTCCCAGGTCAGCACCTTGCCGAACACGCCCGCCCAGGCGCGGATCGCCGCCGCCGGGTCCTCCTCGGGCGGCTTCGGAAGGCTCGCGCGGAAGACGGGGTCGCTGAAATAGTTCATCAGCACCGCCCCGCGCAGCTGCGGGAAATTCGCGGTGTTGAGGTCGCGCGGCCGCCAGCCCGTCACCCAGGTGTCGAGCGTGACAACGATCGCCTTGTACCCGGCCGCCTCGGCGCGCCGGACCAGGCTTTCCGCCAGCGCCTTGTCGCGCGGCGTGTAGAGCTGGAAGAAGCCGGGCGTGTCGCCCTGCGCCTCAGCCACTGTCTCCAGCGGATCGTTGGAGAGAGTCGACGAGCAATAGGGAACGCTGGTCAGCGCCGAGGCACGGGCGGCGGCCAGATCGCCATGCTGGTCCGCCGTCATGATGCCGTTGACGCCGATCGGCGCCATGAACAGCGGGCTCTTCAGCGTCAGCCCGAACAGCTCCGTCGACAGGTCGCGCCTGGTGCAGTCGACCATCATCCGCGGCACCATGCCCCAGTGGCGGAAGGCGGCGGCGTTGCTGTCCTGCGTCCATTCGTCCCCGCATCCGCCCTGGACATAGCTCAGCACATGCGGCGGCAACGCGGCCTGGGCGCGCTTCTCCAGCGTCGGGAAATCGACCGGGATGGTCGGCAGGATTCCGCTCAGGCCCGCGCCGTAGATCGCGTTCTGCAGATCCCCGAAATGCCCCTCGCCGCCTGCATAGGCCATCAGTCCCTCCCTATCCGATCTTCCGTTCGCCGAGCGGCCAATAGGGCCGGCGCAGCTCCCGCTTCAGGATCTTGCCTGACGGATTGCGGGGTAGCTCGTCGACGAAATCGACCGATTTCGGCACCTTGTAGCCGGCGATGCGCTCGCGCGCGAATGCGATCAGCGCGGCCGCGTCGATGGCCGCGCCGGGCTCCGGCACCACGATCGCCTTCACCGCTTCGCCCCAACGCGGGTCCGGCACGGCGATCACCGCGCAGTCGCGAACGGCATCATGCTCATGCAGCACATTCTCGACCTCGACGGGATAGATGTTCTCGCCGCCCGAGACGATCATGTCCCGCACCCGGTCGTAGAGATAGAGATAGCCGTCCTGGTCGAGATAGCCGGCATCCCCGGTCCGGTA
The DNA here is from genome assembly GCF_009753715.1 of Sphingomonas horti. GTDB lineage: Bacteria > Pseudomonadota > Alphaproteobacteria > Sphingomonadales > Sphingomonadaceae > Sphingomonas_B > Sphingomonas_B horti. The sequence continues at coordinate 328,673 of NZ_WQMS01000013.1, forward strand.
CCAGCCGCCCTCAACGAACGCGGAGACGGTCGCGTCGGCAAGCTTGTGATAGCCGCTCATCACCAGCGGCGATCGCACCAGCACCTCGCCGATCGCGCCCGCCGGCAGCGCTTCGCCCGCGGCGTCGACGATGCGCAGCTCGACCTCGGGATAGGGCTTGCCGCAGCCGGCCATGCGCGGCGTCCCTTCGATCCGGTGATCCTCGGGCGGCAGATAGACGATCGTGCCGCAGGTCTCCGTCGCGCCATACATCTGCACGAAGCGCGCGTTCGGGAACATCGCCATCGAGCGCTTCAGGACATCGAGCGGAATGGGCGAGGCGCCGTAGAGCAGGCAGCGGACCGAGTTCAGGTCCGCATCCGCGGCGCGGGGGTGATCGAGGATCATGCCCAGCACCGCCGGGACCGCGAACATCCTGGTCACCCGGTGCCGCTCGATCGCGTCGATCAACTCGCCGATCTCGGGCCGGTCGAGCAACACGCCGGTCACGCCGGCGTTCAGCGTGCTGACCGTCCAGCCGGTCCCCGCGATATGGAATTGCGGCATGGCGATCAGCGACACGTCGTTTGCGTCCCACTCCGCCCAGCTCTCGCCGATCAGCCGGCTCTGCGCGATCGCGGCGGCGAAATTGCCATGGGTCAGGATCGCCCCTTTCGGGTGGCCGGTGGTGCCGCTGGTGTAGAGCTGGATCGCCGCATGGTCCGGGCCGACGGCAAGGACATCCGGATCCGGGGCATGTTCGCGCACCCAGATTTCGAAAGCCGGCATGTCCTGATGCGGCGCGTCGACCAGCATCACGCGCCCTACGGTGCCGGACCCGATCTGCGGCAGCCGCTCCGCTTCGGTGACCAGCAGCGCCAGCTCGGCGTCGGCGGCGATATAGGCGATCTCGCGCGCGACCAGGCGCCAGTTGATCGCGACGGTCACGGCGCCGATCCTGAGCGCCGCTTGCATCAGCACCGCATAGTCGATGCTGTTGAGGCCGAGATAGCCGACCCGGTCGCCCTCGCCGATCCCGATCGATCGCAGCGCGCCCACGCAGCGGAGCACCAGCCCGTGCAGCTCCGCATAGCTGACCCGCCGCTGGCCATGGATCAGCGCCGGATGGTCAGGAGTGGCGATGGCGCCGCGCTCGCTCATGCCCTGGAGCGGCAAGGCGTTCTCCTGCGCCTGCGAACGGGTTGTCGACACGCCGGTCCCCTCCCTCACTCAGAGAATAGCCGTCCGATCCCTCCCGGCAAGGAAAACAGGGCGAGGACGGGCGGGGGTGAAAAGCCCGCCCTCGCCGGCGCACCCCGTCCGCACGGACCGTGGGAAGGGGGGAAGAGGTGCGCCTCGGCTTCGATCAGAAGCCGACACTCAGTGTCGCGCGGAAGCCCAGCGCCGCGCGGCCATTCTGCTGTTCCGCACTAGCCTCCGCTCCCGCGCGGAAGCCGTCGCCGCCGCCGACCAGCCGCACCCGGCCCAGCCAGCCCGCCTTGCGATCCTCGGGCGTGAGGGTGAAGCTGTCGCCGTCCTTGAAATGGGCTTCAGTGCGCCCAAGCGATCCGCCGACGATCTCGCGCCGGCCGCCTTCCAGCTCGACGCGCAGGAAGCCCGTGTCGGACGTGCTCAGCTCGTAGCCCGCCGCGATCGTGCCGGTGGCGGCAAGCTCGTCGCTGGTGCGCGACGCGACGGTCAGATCGAAGGCATCGCCGCCCCCCTTTTCGGCGCGGCCGTCCTCGTGCAGCCGGAAATAGTCGATCGTCGCCGCGGGACGGATCGTCAGCCGGCCGGTGCGGAACTGATAGGAAAGCCCGCCCGATGCCGAATAGAGCCGGCCGTCCCAGTCGCCGGTGGCGGTGCGCACCACCTGCTCGGTGCCGAACGTGCCGGCAAACCGGCGCGACCCGTCAAGATTCACCAGCGCGGCGGATGCTCGGGCGAAGGCGTTGAACCCGCCCCAAGCGTTCCTCCAGTGCGCCGCTGCTTCATACTGGTTCGCATCGACCTGGCCGTCGGTCCGGCGCTGCTCGGTCTTGCCGTTCAGATAGGCGAGCGACACGCCGAATTTGCCGACGCCGCTGTTGAGCTCGATGCCACCGCTCGCGCCCCAGCCGGACGAGCGGTAGGATGCGCTGTCCTGCTGCGGCTTGCTTGTGCCCCAGACCGCCTGCTGCAGCCAGAAGCCCAGTCCGCCGCCCAGCTCCGCCACCATCGCGTTCGGGTCGGCGATATAGCCGCCGAGCGTCCGCGATCCGCGCGTCACCGTCTCGAACACGCCGCCGGCATGGTCGGGCAGCATCTGCGCGACGGCGTCCCGGAAATCGCCCTGCTCCCGGATTCCCAGGAACGAGCCGGCCACCTTCGCATCCTTGTCGAGCGCCTTGAACACCGCATCGTAAGCGGCCGCCTGCGAGCGGTTGAGGCCAAGCTCGGTCGCGGCCTTGCGCTGCACCTTCAGCGTCACTTGCCCCGCCGGGTCATCGGCGCTGACATCCCCCTTGAACATGAACGGCAGCGCCGCGCTGGTGGCCGTCAGATTACCGCCGCCGGTCAGGGTCCCCGCCTTCACAATCACGTAATTGCCTTCGGCGCTGCCGACGCTGGCGACCGAGACGGACACCTTCGCACCCTGGCCGAAGCTGGCGCTGCCCACCTGATACTGAGTCGCGCTGCGGGTGGCCGGGTCGATGGTCACGCCGATCGTGCTGTCTCCGGAGACATCGAGAGCGGCTAGCGAAACAATGCCCGCAGTGCGCACGTCGAGCATGCCGCCGGTCATCGTCACCGCCGCGCCGCCACTGTTGGCGAGCGTGCCGCGGAACACCGCCTTGTCGGCCAGCGTCAGCGTGTCCGCACCACCACCGAAATCGACCGCGCCGGTCAGGGCGGAGGTGCCGCCCAGCGCCAGCGAGTCGGCACCGGCGCCGAACGCCACGTCGTCTTGGACCAGCGCGTCGCCCGAAAGCGCCAGCCGGTTGTTGCCGGCGCCGAAGCGGGTTGTTCCCGCAACCGTGCCGTCGGCGACCTCGAACACGTCGTTGCCCGATCCGAACAGCACTGCGCCCACGATCTTCGGCGCGGTCGCGGTATCGGCGACCTTGTTCTGGCGCACCGTCGCGCCGCTGCTGTTGGCTTGCAGGTCGATCGCGACCGCGCTTTCCACCGCCGCCTTTTTCGAGGTCGCGCTGATCGCGCCCGTATTCTCGACCAGCGTCAGCGTGCCCGACGCATCGCGGATCGCGGTGGCCGTGGCGTCGCCACTGGCGACCGCGCTGATTTGGCCGCTGTTGGTGATCGTCGGCAGCGAGCCGCCGCTATCGATCGAGACCGCGCGCACCTGCCCGGCCGCACCCGCGCCGCTCGTTGCCGCCACGGCACCGCCGACCCGCAGCTTCGGAACCGCCGCGCCGGAGCCGATCCGGATCGCGGTCGCGTTGGCATCCAGCGACTTGGCGCCGACCGTGCCGTTCACCGCAGCGCCGCCGGCGATAGTGACCGCCCCGCCGGTCCCGCCAATCTGCAGGCCGGTGCCGTCGATGGTCTTGTACACGCCCGAGCCGAGCACATCGCCGTTGATCACGAGGCCGAAGCCGTCGGCATTGCCGGCAAGCGCGCCGACCGCGACAGTGCCGCTGCTCGACCCGATCTGCACGGCCGGCGCCGCGCCGAACGAGGTCACCGAGGCACTGCCTTCCTTCGCGTCCTCGATGCCGTCCTTGTCTTCGTCATTGTCCTTCGGATCGGCGTCCTTCGGCTTGACGTCGAAAATGATGCCGCCGGCAACCGATCCGGCCACGCGTACAGCCGGGCCGCCCTGCAGCAGGTCCTCAGGATCGAATTTCGACACGTCGGCTGGCGGCGTCGCGGTGCGGTAGCCGCTGGTCACGACACTGCTCTGGATCTGCAGCGCGCCGCCGACCGGGCCGTTGACCGCCACCCCGACCGCACCGGCCCCCTGCACCGTGACGCCGCCCAGCACCTTGACCGAACCGCTGACGCCGTTGGTCCGGACACCCACCGACTGGTCGCCGAGCACGTCGACCGTGCCGCTTTGCGTCAGGTTGCCGGTCAGCGGTCCGGAGAGCATGATCCCCGCGCTCTCATTGCCCCTGACGCTGATCGCGCCGCTGTTGGTGACATTGCCGGCAAAGGCGCCGCTCGTCTTGATGCCGGCGTTGCGCGCCTGCTTCGAGAAGGGTCCGTCGAGATCGCCGTCCTTGTCCGTGTCGGTCGCGACATAGGTTTCGCCGATCACGATCTTGCCGCTGCTGTTGATCTCGCCGGCGCCGGAGGTCGCGAGGATGCCTGTCGCGTCGTTCGCGTCCTTCAGGCTGATTGACCCCTCGTTCTTGACCGTATTGGCGGTGTCGAGGGTGACCGCGGTGCCGCCGGTCGGCTCGATCGAGCCGGTGCTGGTGATGCGCAGGTCGTCGCGCGCGCCGTTCTTGACGGTCGAGGTCGCGACCCCGGCCGTGCGCTTCGCATCGATCGTGGTTTCGGCATGGGCGACGGCTGGGATGAACAGGATCGGGGTCAGACAGGAACAGGCAAGCAAACGGCGCACGTAGGAACTCCCATGATGTCGGGAGTGCCCAGCGGCCCCCCTTTACACCAGGAGGACGCCGCGGCCGGCGCGAGTGCGTAATGAAAAATCAAAAGGCGGTTTCGAACCCGATGCGCAGCGTGCGCGGGCGCAGCGGCGTCACTTGCTGCTCATGCCCCAGCATCAACGGCGAGCCGAGCGCGAAGCGGTTGCCGGTCTCGCCGGTCAGGTTGGTGAGCGTCGCCGCGATTGCATAGCGGCCGCGGGTCGCGCGCAATGACAGCCCCGTGTCGACATATTCGCCCTGGCGTTGGCCGAGGATCGGGCCGACGCCCAGCCGCGACCGGCCCACATAGCGCGCCCAGGCCGAGAAGCTGATGTCGAAAGCGCCCAGCGCGGTGCCGTAGCGCAACGCAGCCGACGCGTTCAGCCGGGCGACGTTCGGCAGGTCGGACCGGTCCGCCGCGACAATCGCCGCGAGGACTAGGGCCGGCCGCGTCAGCCGGCTGTTGGCGAGGACGCCGGCCAGGTCCAGGCTGAGGCCGGGCATCGGGCGTACACTCGCCTTTGCGTCGAGGGTGACGATGCGGCCATTGCCGATATTGACGGTGGTCGGCAGCCCGCCGGCGTCGACCTGGTCGGCCTGGATGTTCCGCCAGCTGGTATAGGACAGCGCGCTCGACAGCCGTACCGTCTCGTCCGGCGCTTCCCAGCGCACGCCGATCTCCCCCGCCCGCACGTCGTCGGGCCGATAGCGCTGCACGAAGGCGTCGCGGACGACGATGCCGCCCGGGCGGAAGCTCTGCTGGTAGCGCGCATAGGCGAGCAGCCCGTCGGCCGGCCGCCAGCTCAGCGACAGCGACGGCAGCAGCGCCACTTCGCGCCGGCTCGCCTTGTCCTGCGCGGCGCGCGCGAAAGCGAAGCTGGTGACTCCTTCGGCAGAGCCGGACAGCTCCAGCACCGTCAGCCGGCCGCCGATCGAGGCGAGCAGCCGATCCCCGATCGCGACGCTGCCTTCGCCGAACGCCGTCGCTTCCTGGATGCGGTTGGAAATACCGCCCAGACGCGCCGCCAGCGCGATCGGCGCGAAGCTGCGTTCCAGCGCGTAGCGGTTCTCGACGATGCTGGTGCCGACCACCCAGCCGCTGCCGTCCGGATTGTTGCGGACCAGCCGGTTCTCGTTCGAGAAGAAATCGACGCGGGCATGCTGGTCGAAGCGCGTCGGATCGCCGGCAGTGGACGCGTCGAAGCTCTCGCGGATGCGCTGCCGCGCAAAACTGGTCGCGGAGGTGAGAGTCAGGCCGCCCCAGCTCTTGCGGATCACCAGCTGGCCGAGCCCGTAGCGGCTGGCGAACCCTTCCGCGATTGGGCTCGCCTTGGTCAGCGGCGGCGCGTCGCGGTCGGCATATTGGGAATCACGGCCCTTGATCTCCTGCAGCGCGCCGCCCAGATCGATCGTCCAGTCGCCGCCTGGCGTGAAGCGCAGCCAGGCGCGGCCGCCGACCGTGTCGACGCGATTGACGTCGCCCTTCCCGCGCAGCGTGTCGTCGATATAGCCGCCCTCGCGGACCCGATAGGCGACGGTGCGCAGCCCCATCGTATCGCCGAGCGGCAGGTCGATGATCGCGCTGATATCGGCACCGGGATCGCCATGCTCGGTGAAGGAGACGCCGGAGCTGAGCGACGCTTCCGGCCGCTCCAGGTTCGGCGGCGCCGGCTGCAGCCGGATCACGCCGCCCAGCGTGCCGACGCCGTGCAGCGTGCCCTGCGGCCCCTCCAGCACTTCGACCGAGCGCACGTCATAGAGCCGAAGGTCGGGATCCGGCCCGTTATAGTTGAGCCGGGCTTCCCCCAGATATTCGCCGACGGTCGCCTGGGTCGGGCCGTTGAAGCTCGAATCGGCGAGGCCGCGGACGAACAATTTGTTCCGGCCCGGGCCCAGATGCGTCGAGGTCAGGCTCGGCAGATAGGCGACCAGAGCTTCGGTCCCGAGCGATTCGAGCCCCGCCGCCGCCATCTCGCCGTCGACGATCGACACAGAGGCCGAATAGCGGCCGAGCGGCGTGTCGCGCTTGCTGGCAATGACGACAATCTCTTCGTCGCCCGGCGGCTCCGGGGTCTCCGCGGGCGCCGGCCTGGCGCGCGGATAAGGCGCGGCGGGGAGCCGGACGATCCGCCAGCTTCTAGCCCCCACCCGCACCGCCCCGGCTCCGGTGCCGGCAAGCATCCGGCCGAGCGCTGCGCCGACATCGGCGGTCGAGCCGACCGGCCGGGTGCGCAGGCCAGCCAGCGTTGGATCGGAAATGCCGATGCTGACCCCTTCCCGCTTGCCGAGCAGGATCACCGCCCGGTCCAGCCGCGTCGCGGGCAACGCCTCCGCGGCAGCCGCCGTCAGCGGCGCAAGCAACAGGATCGCGGCCACGGCCGCCCGTCCGGCGCTCATCTCAGGGCGCGACCAGCAGCCAGCGGTCGCCCGAGCGGCGCACCTCGACACCCAGGATCGTGGCGGCGGAACGGAGCGCGTCCTCCCCCTTCCCTTCCAGCTGGATGATCCCGCTGAACGGCCGCGCGGAGACGCTCGCATCGGCGGCGACGGTCAGCCCGAGCCCCCGCGACAGGTCGCCGGCGACACGGTCAAGCTTCGCGCCGCGGTAGATCAGCCGTCCCTGCCGCCACGCACCGACCTGCGCCGCGTCGACGCGCGTGACGAGCAATTGGTCGCCTGATTCCTCGATCTGCTGGCCGGCGGGCACATGCACCTGCTCCCGTTCCGGATTGAACACGATCTCGCCTTCGGAGACGGTGACGGTGAAGCGCATCGGCTCGCGCACGACATTGAAGGCGGTGCCGATGTCACGGATCAGCGCATCGCCGCTCCTAACCTCGAACGGCCGCGCCTCGTCGTGCGCGACGGTGAACAGCGCCTCGCCGCGTTCCAGCCGGGCATGGCGCGGGCCTTCGAGCACCAGCCGCGTGCCGCCGTTCATGTCGATCCGGCTGCCATCCGCCAGGCGCACGGTCAGCTTCTGCCCGGCTGCGCTGGCGATCGTCTGCGGCGCAAAGCCGGGCTGCATCATGCTCGGCACCACCGCGACCAGCGCCAGCGCCGCCGCGACGGCGCCGCCCATGACCGGCCAGCGCCAGCGCCGCCGCGCGATGGGCTCGCGCCGCGCCAGCTGCTCGGCGATCCGCTCGTCCGCGACCGACAGCTCGTCGTACAGCCGCGCATGGCCGGGGTCCGCCTCCAGCCAGGCGGTGAAGCCGTCCCAGTCCGCGAAGGAGGGGTCGCGCGTCAGCATCACCCAGGCGACCGCCTGGTCTTCCGCTTCCCTGGTCACGCGCGCGCTCATTGGCCCTCCGCCTGGATGACGCCGCCGCTCGGGCAACTACGCATCGCCGCCGCTCCTCAGCTCCAGCAGGGCGCGATAAGCCTTTTGCAGGTCCTTCTCGACCGTGCTGCGGCTGACCCCGAACTCGCGTGCGACCTGGTCGATCGTCACCTCGTCGAGCCGGTAGCGGCGGAAGATCGCCTCGACCCGCGATCCGAGCGCGGCGAGCACTGCCTCCGCCCGCCCCAGCGCCTCGCGCCCGACCAGCGCGCGCTCCGCATTGGGCATCTCGTGATCGGCCGCGGTGGCGGCTTCGGCCCAGTCGAGATCGCGCCGCATCGCCCGCATCTGCCCCCGATGCCGGTCCAGCATCAGGTTGTTCGCCGCGCGCACCAGATAGCCGACCGGCTCGGCGATCGGCCCGGCGGGGGCAGCGGCGACCCGGAACCACAGCTCCTGCAGCAGATCCTCGGCATCGTCTCCAGCGCCGCGGGCGCGGAGGAAGCGCAGCAGCGCGGCGCGGTGGGCAAGAAACACCGCCTCGAGGCCGGCAAGAGTCAGGTCGCGGTTCCGAATCGAAGGGACCGGAGCCATGGCGTGCCGGGCCGGAACGGGCAAGCGCGCCGTCGACCGGCTTGCGACTAGCGACGACGGGCTTCAGCGCCGGCCATCAGCAAGGCGCCGGCCAGCCCGGCATCGTCGCCGAGCGCGGGCGGCACGACGAAGCCGGGACGCCCGGCCTCCGGGTAGAAGCCATAGCCGTTGAGTCCGGCCAGCAACGCGGCATGGGCGCGGGCGTGCAGGCCCGGCGCCTTCGACACCCCGCCTCCGATCACGATCCGGTTCGGCGCCGCCACCAGCACCAGGCTTGCGAGCAACTGACCCAGATAGCCCGCGATCAGCGCATGGCCGGGATGGTCGTCCGGCAGGGCGCCCAGATTGGCGCCGAACCGCCGCTCGATCGCCGGGCCGCTCGCCAGCCCTTCCGCGCAGTTCGCGTGCCAGGGACAGACCGAGCCGAAATCATCGCCCGGCGTCCGCACCAGCGACACGTGCCCCATCTCGGCATGGCTCGCCCCGGGCAAAGGCTGTCCGTGCGCCACCAGCGCACCGCCGATGCCGGTTCCGACGGTCAGGTAGATGCCGCAGTCCAGCCCCGCGAGGGCGCCCAGCGCCGCTTCCCCGCGCCCCGCCGCACTGACGTCCGTGTCGAGCGCGACCGGCACACCCAGCGCGCCGGCGGCAGCGGCAATGTCGAAATCGCGCCAGCCGGGCTTGGGTGTTCCGCGCAGCCGGCCATAGTCGGAATCACTCGGCCGGACCGCGACCGGTCCGAACGCGCCTACGCCGAGCGCGCTTATCGGAGGGCCGCCGCGGAAAAAGTTCAGGATCCGGGCAAAGCTCGGCTCAGGGCCCGTCGTCTGGAACGTCTCCGACGCCTCGATGCGGCCGTCGTCGCTGCCACGCGCCACCCTTATCTTGGTGCCGCCAAGCTCGACGCCGCCCACCAGCATCAGCGAAGGCACGCAAGGATGGTTTCGGCAAGCGCCGCGGCCATGATGTCATAGCTTCGCGCGCCCTCCGCAGCGCTCGCATTGGAGGGGCTGCCGAAATAGGCATCCGGGCCGCCTGCCTCGGCGAAGGTCGTTGCGCCTTGCGCAAAAGCGGTCACGAGGCTCGACGGATTATCCGCCAGCACCTTGCCGCCGGCGGCATCGACCAGCTCGGGCCGGTCGGCCAGCACCAGGCTCGTCTCGAACTGGCCGGCATGGCAGGCGCCGGACTGGAACTCCTCGGTCAGCGTCGCCGCGAGCGCGCGGCGCGTGAAATCCGGGAAAGCGACCGGCAGGCCGAGCGCCGCAACCTCCGCCGCCGCCTCGCGCAGCATCGCGACGTTCTCGGGATCGAAATGGCTGTTGGCGAAAGCAAGACAGGCAAAGCCCTGCTCCTTCAGCGATCGCGCGATGTCGATCAGCACCGCCCTGCCCGCCGCCGCGCCGATCGAGATCGTGCCCGCGAACTCCGACGCATAGCCGGCCGGCGCATAGGCGAGCGCCGGCAGCACGAAGGCGCGCACGCCCTGCCCTTCGAGCATCGCCGCCGTGCGCGCGGCCATGCCGTCGCTGATCACCACGTCGGTGATGAGCGGCAGGTGCGGCCCGTGCGCCTCCACCGCACCCAGCGGCAGGATCGCCGCCACCGGCGCTCCGCTTGCCAACGCGTCGCGGACCGCGGTCCAGGGTGCATCGCCCAGCCTCATCCGAACCGCGCCCTCAGCGCCTTGCGGTCGAGCTTGTCGCGATCGTTCCTCGGCAGCGCGGCTTGGGCGAAGATCACTTCCCGCGGCGCCTTGTAATGGACGAGCCTGCTGCGGGCGAAGGCGATCAGCTCCTCGGCAAGCACCTCCGACGCTGAAACGCCCGGCCGCGGGAACACGATCGCGACCGGCTTCTCCAGCCCCGCGCCGTCCTTCTTCCCCGTCACGCAGCACTCGCCGACCGCATGGTGCTGGGCCAGCACATTCTCGACCTCGATCGGACTGACATAGATGCCGCCGCTCTTGATCAGGTCGTCGCCGCGCCCCTCGTAATACCAATAGCCGTCTTCATCCTCGCGGAATTTGTCGCCGCTGACGATCCAGCCGCCGCGCAGATGCTCGACCGACTTCGCATAATCGGCATGGTAGCAGAGCGCCGCCGACGCGCCCTTCAGCCACAAGGTCCCGACATCGCCCTTCCCGACCTGATTGCCCTCGTCGTCCAGCAGCCGCGCTTCGTATCCGGGCACCAGCCGGCCCAGGCTGCCCGGGCGGATATCGTCGGGATGATTGCTGATATAGATGTGGAAACTCTCGGCGCTGCCGATGCCGTCGATGATCGGCACGCCGAACGCCTGGTCCCAGCGCCCATGGAGCTCCCGCGGGAGCGCCTCGCCCGCGCTCCACATGAAGCGGATGCTCGACAGGTCCGCCTTGCGCCTGCTTTCCAGCATCTTGTGAATAAGGGTGGGCACGCTGGTGAACACGCTGGGGCGATGCCGCTCGATCAGGTCGAACAGCCGCTCCGCGCTTGGCTGCTCGCTAAACAGGACGGTGGTCGCGCCCACGGCGAACGGGAACATCAGGTTGGTGCCCGTCGCATAGCCGAAATAGAGTCGCGCGCCTGAAATCGTGACGTCGCTCTCGCGCATCCCGATGAAGCGCTTGGCATAGACTTCGGTGTTGAACGGGAAATGGCCGTGGCTGTGGACCGCGCCCTTGCTCTTGCCGGTCGATCCGCTGGTGAACAGCCACACGGCCGGGTCGTCCAGCCGCGTCGGCCAGGGCTCCGCGTCCGGCGCGATCGGGGCTGCCAGCCATGCGTCAAAATCGCCGATCACGCCCCGTCCGTGCCGCGACGCCTTCGCCGCTGCCCCGAACGCCACCGCGCTGGCCTCGTCGACGAACACGAACTGCGGCTTCACATAATCGAGATAATAGGAATAGTCGGCCTCGGGCAGCAACGGGTTGATCTGGGTGACCACCGCGCCTGCCTTGATCGCGCCGAACCAGGCATAGGCGAACTCGGGACAATCGCGCATGCACACCAGCACGCGCTGCTCCGGCAGCAAGCCTTCCGTCACCAGCCGCCGGGCGACGCGATCCACCTTCTCTCGCACTTCCGCGTAGGTGATTGCCTGATCCTCAAACAGGATCGCCGTCTTGTCCGCGGCGCCGGTGGCCAGGAACCAGTCCGCCATATTGAAGTCGTCGGGAAACACCGGATCATCCATGCGCCTGCTCCGCGTGGCTGTAATGGCGGCGGTTGGGCCTGGCGCGCGCGTTCAACTCGGCCAGCTTCTCGTTCGCTTTCTCCGCCTCGCGATACAGTTGATATTCGCCGGACTTCAGCTGCACCGGCCAGTCGAGCGGCATGCCGCACGCAGTCCGGACGCCATAATGGCCGGCCGCCTGTCGCGCAAAGAAGGGGTTGTTCAGCATCGGCCGGGCGAGCGCGCACAGGTCGGCGCGGCCGGCGGCGACGATCGCGTTGATCTGCTCGGGCAGCGTGATGTCCCCCACTGCGATCGTCGGGATATCGCAGGTCAGGCGGATGAACTCCGCGAACGGCGTCTGCCACATCCGGCCATAGACCGGCTTCTGCCACGGAACCGTCTGGCCGGACGAGGCGTGGATGATGTCGGCGCCGGCTGCCTTGAAGGCCGTGGCAATGGTCGCGAGATCATCGAGCGTCAGCCCGCCCTCGGCCCAGTCGCTGCACGACAGCCGCACGGACATCGGCCGGTCCGCCGGCCAGGCCTCCCGCATCGCCATGAACACTTCCAGCGGAAAGCGCGCGCGGTTGAGCGCGCTGCCGCCATAGTCGTCGGTGCGCCGGTTGGTCAGCGGCGACAGGAAGCCGGCCAGCAGATAGCCGTGCGCCGCGTGCAGCTCCAGCATGTCGAACCCGGCGCGCGCGCCGCGGATCGTCGCGGCGACAAAGCTGTCGCGGATGTCGTGCATCTTCGCCCGGTCGAGCTCGATCGGCACGGGCGAAGCATTGTCGAAATAGGGAAGCGGCGAGGCCGACCAGACCGGCCAGTTGCCCTCAGCCATCGGCAGGTTCTCGCCCAGCTCCGGCACGTTGGTCGAGCCCTTGCGCCCGGCATGGCCCAGCTGCAGCGCCACCTTGGCCGGCGTCGCCACGTGAATGAACTCGACCAGCCGGGTCCAGTCCGCCTGCTGCGCGTCGTTCCACAGGCCGGTGCAGGCGGTCGTGATCCGCGCGTCGGGCGTCGGGCACGTCATTTCCGTGAAGATGAGCCCCGCCCCGCCCAAAGCACGCGCCGTGTAGTGGCTGAAATGCCAGGGCGTCAGGTCGCCCTCGATCGCGCTGTACTGGGCCATCGGCGCCATCACGACGCGGTTGGGCAGGGTGAGCCCGCGCAGGTCGAACGGCGTGAACATCGGCGTCGGTCGGTCGGCGGTGTCGCGGCCGGTCTCGTCGGAATAGCGCGCGTAGAACTCGTCCTCCACGGCCGCCAGGAATCGTGAGTCACGCAAGCCGATATTGTCCCAGGTTAACGCCTTGGCGCGGGACATCAGCGAGAAGGCGAAATGGTATCGCGGCTTGCGCCAGTGCAGCGGCATGTCCTCGAACCAGCGCAGCGACACCTGCGCATTGTGCTGGGTAATCTCGACCGGTGTGCGCCGTGCTTTCTCATAGGCCGCCTCGACCGCGTCGAGATCGTGCCCATTCGCGACCACTGCGCCCGACAACGCCGCCGCGCATTCCATCGCCAGCTTGGTGCCAGAGCCGATCGACCAATGCGCGGTCGCCTTGGCGTCGCCTAGCAGCAGCATCCTGCCGTGCCGCCACTTCGCGCAGCTGATCGTCTGGAAGCTGCGCCAGATCGACCGGTTGGTAATGAGGCCGTGCCCTTGCAGCGGCCCGGCGAAAATTGCCTCCAGCGCCTGCGCGCTTTGCTCCTCGTCGAGCGTGTCGAAGCCGTGCCCCGCCCAGCTTTCGGGGGTGGTCTCGATCACCCAGGTCGAATGGCCCGCTTCGTACTGATAGCTATGCGCGCAGAAATAGCCGCGCTCGGTCCGCACGAAGAAGAAAGTGAAGGCGTCAAGCGGACGGGTCGAGCCGAGCCAGCAGAATTTGTTGCGCGTGTCGATTGCGCGCACCCCGAACGCGTCGGCGTGCGCAGCGCGGATCGGGCTGTTCACCCCTTCCGCCACCACGACCAGGTCGCAGTCTCCGAAGCGGGTCTCGACCGCGTCCGGGTCGATATGCGTCGAAAAATGCAGCCCGACGCCCAGGTCCGCGCATCGCTGCTGCAACAGGCCCAGCAATGTCTGGCGCGAACAGCCCGCGAAGCCGTTGCCGCCGACCACGGTCCTGTCGCCGGCGTGCTCGATGACGATATCGTCCCACCAGGCGAAGTTGGACCGGATCGCGTCGTAGGATTCCGGATCGGCGGACAGGAATTCGTCCAGCGTCTCGTCGGAAAAGACGACGCCGAAACCGAACGTGTCGTCGGCGCGGTTCTGTTCGTACACGTCGATTGTCGCGTCCGGCAGCTGCTTCTTCGTCAGCAGCGCGAAATAGAGCCCGCCCGGCCCGCCGCCGATCACCGCGATCTTCATTCGACCACCGCTATCGTCTCGATCTCTACCCTGGCCGCGTCCTCGACCAGCCCGGAGACTTCGACAACCGCCATGCAGGGAAAGACCTTGCCCAGCACCTCGCGCCACGCTTCGCCGATCGCGGTGCGGGCCGCGACATATTCGCGCTTGTCGGTCACGTAGCAGGTCATCCGCACGATATCCGACGGGTCCGCCCCGCCCTCGGCCAGGATCGCGCGGGTGTTCAGCAGGACCTGGCGGAACTGGCCGGCCAGGTCGTGATGCTCGAATTCCTCCCGCTCGTTCCAGCCGATCACGCCGGCGGTGAACACCATGCGGCCGGTGGCGGCAATGCCGTTCGCATAGCCCTTCGGCCTGACCCAGCCGGGCGGCTGCAGGATCTTCATAACTCCTCCCGCAGCACGTTCAGCTGCTGCCCGGCAATGATCAGCTTCTGCACTTCCGACGCACCTTCATAGATGCGGAGCGCCCGGACCTCGCGGTACAGCTCCTCGACCTTCACGCCCTTGGCGATGCCCATCCCGCCGAACATCTGCACGGCCTTGTCGATCACCACCTGCGCCTGGTCGGTCGCGAACAGCTTCGCCATCGCCGCTTCGCGGGTGACGCGCTGGCGCTTCACGTCCTTGGTCCAGGCGGAGCGATAGACGAGCAGCGCGGCGGCATCGATGTCGAGCGCCATTTCCGCCAGCCGCTCCTGCGCCAGCGGCAGGTCGGCGAGCGTGCCGCCGAACATCCGCCGATTGAGCGCATGCCGCCCGGCCTCGTCGAACGCCCGCCGCGCAAAGCCGAGCGCGGCGGCGCCCACCGTCGTGCGGAAGATGTCGAGCGTCGCAAGCGCGATCCGGAACCCCTCGCCTTCCTCACCGATGCGCTTGTCGAACGGCACCACGCAATCGTCGAAGCGCAGCCGGGCGAGCGGATGCGGCGCGATCACCTCGATTCGCTCGGCGATGGAAAAGCCATGCGCGCCGGCATCGACCACCACCGCCGTGACCCCGCGCGAGCCGACGCCGGTGCGCGCGAACAGGCAGTAGAAATCGGCGATGCCGCCGTTCGAGATCCAGGTCTTCTCGCCGTTCAGCACATAGCCGTCGCTGGTCGCGGCGAGCGAGGCCGACAGCGCGGCCGCGTCCGATCCGGCCTCGGGTTCCGACAAGGCGAAAGCGGCGATCTTTTCGCCCGCGCAAACGGCCGGCAGATAGTCCTGCTTCAGCGCTTCCGATCCGAAGGAACTGATCGCGCCCGATCCTAGCCCCTGCATCGCGAACGCGAAGTCGGCGAGCGCGGAATGATAGGCGAGCGTCTCGCGGATGATCGACAGCGATCGCACGTCCAGCACCTCGTGCACGCCGCCATAGGCCTGCGGCACGCAGTAACGCAGCCATCCCGCTTCCCCCAGCGCGGGGACAAGCGCCCGGCAGGAGGCGTCGACATCGTCATGATCGCCGATCGAGGGTAGCGCCGCGCGCGCCCAGTCGTCGACCGCCAGCGCCAGCGCCTTGTGCTCGGCGCCCAGGAACGGCCAGTCGAGATAGCTCCGGTCCATCTCAGTCGCCCTCGAACACCGGCTTCTGCTTCGCGACGAACGCCTGGTAGGCGCGCTCGAAGTCCTTCGTCTGCATGCAGATCGCCTGCGCCTGCGCCTCGGATTCGATCGCCGTCTCCAGGCTCATATTCCATTCCATGTTGAGCTGGTTCTTGGTCATGCCGTTGGCGAAGCTCGGCCCCGCCGCAATCCGCCGCGCCGCCTCCATCGCGTGTCCGTCGAGCCGGTCCGCCGGCACGACGTCGTTGAACCACCCCCAGGCCTTCCCCTCCTCGGCGCCGAAGCTGCGGCCGAAGAACAGCAGCTCGCTGGCCCGGCCGTGGCCGATGATCCGCGGCAGGATCGCGCACGCACCCATGTCGCAGCCGGCCAGCCCGACGCGGTTGAACAGGAACGCCGTCTTCGCCTCCGGGCTGCCGTAGCGCAGGTCGGACGCCATCGCGACGATCGCGCCCGCCCCCGCGCAGACGCCATCGACAGCGGCGATAATCGGCTGCGGGCAGGCGCGCATCGCCTTGACCAGGTCGCCGGTCATCCGCGTGAAGTCGAGCAGTTCGGGCATCGCCATGCGGGTCAGCGGCGCGATGATCTCGTGCACGTCGCCGCCCGAGCAGAAGTTGCCCCCGCGGCTGCCGAACACCACCGCCTTGACCTCGCGCGCGTAGACCAGCGCACGGAACGTATCGCGCAGCTCGGCATAGGACTCGAACGTCAGCGGGTTCTTCCGCTCCGGCCGGTCGAGCGTGATCAGCGCGACGCCGTCCGCGAACGTCCAGCGGAAATGTTCGGGTGCGAAGCTGGTCGGGTTCATGCGGCTTCCTTGTGCAGCGGCGGCTGGAGCGCGCCAAGCAGGTCGCGCAGTCTGGCGATCTCGGCCGTGCTCAGCCCGGCAAAGGCCGCGTCGATCCAGGACCGGTTCTCCGCCGCCATTTGCGCGAACAGCGCCCGCCCTTCGGGGCTGAGGCGAAAGATCGCGACGCGCCTGTCGTTCGGGTCGGGCCGGCGTTCGACCAGGCCGGCCTCGACCAAGGGGGCGGTGACCTGCGTCGTATTGCCCTCGGTGACTTTCAGCCTGGACGTGAGGCCGCCGGCGGTAAGCCCGTCCTCGCCGGCACGGTCCAGCGCCGCCAGCACGTCGAAGCGCGCGATCGAAAGCCCGAAACGCTGCCGCAGCCGCGTGTCGACGCCTTTCTTGACGGCATTGGCGGTGCCCAGCAGCGCCAGCCAGGCCCGCAGCGCATCGCGGTCGTGGCTCACGCCGTCTCGCCCCCGTCGATCAGGATCGCCTGCCCGTTGACGCTCGCCGCCGCGTCGCTCGCCAGCCACAGCGCCGCCGCCGCGACTTCATGCGGCGCGATCAGCCGCCCCATCGGGTTGATAGCCGCGAACGACGCCTCGACGTCGCCTCGCCCGGTCTTCGC
Organism: Sphingomonas horti; assembly: GCF_009753715.1. Lineage (GTDB taxonomy): Bacteria > Pseudomonadota > Alphaproteobacteria > Sphingomonadales > Sphingomonadaceae > Sphingomonas_B > Sphingomonas_B horti. The sequence goes on from NZ_WQMS01000013.1 coordinate 345,630, forward strand.
GGCCACGCCGTCCATCGCCGCGCGCAGCATCGGCGTATCGGTATAGCCGGGGCAGATCGCGTTCGCGGTGGCGCCGGTCTTCGCAAGCTCCAGCGCCAGCGAGCGGATCATGCCCAGCACCCCGTGCTTCGCCGCCGCATAGGCGCCGGCATAGGCATAGCCCTTCACCGATGCCGTCGATCCGATCGCGATGAAACGGCCCTGACCTTCCCGGATCATTGCCGGCACCGTGGCGCGCGCGGTCAGCCACACGCTGGTCAGGTTCAGGGCGAGCATCCGGTCCCAGTCGGCGCGCGCCATCTTCATCAGCGGTGCGGTCGCGGCGCCGCCTGCATTGGCGATGACGATGTCGAAAGGCGGGGCCGAGGCGATCGCGGCATCCAGCGCGGCTTCGTCGCACACATCGACCTGGAGCCGTTCGAAGCCGCTCGCCTCCAGCTTGGCGGGGTCGCGGCCGGCCACGCAGACCTGCTCGCCGGCATCGCGGAACGCGCGGGCGATGGCCAGCCCGATCCCGCTGCTCCCGCCGGTCACCAGCACCCGCCTGCCCTGCTGCGCCATCACGGCAGCCTAGGGTATTTTAGGATTAAAGCAATCCGCCGCGCTTGCGCCTGCGTGCGCCGCTATGCACAACGGGTGGCGCATGCGCTGCCGCACGATCTTCCGATGCTGAAATCGCTTCAGCCCGTCCTTGAGACGGCGCTCGACGCCGTGATCGTGCTCTATCCCGATGGCCGCGTCGCCGCGTGGAACCGGGTGGCGGAACAGGTCTTCGGCTGGAACGAGCAGGAGGTGCTGGGCCGCCCATTGGCCGAACTCATCATCCCGCCGCAGCATCGCGACGCCCATCGCCGCGGCATCGCCCGCTTCAACCGGACCGCCAAGGCGAGCATTCTCGACCGCCGCATCGAGATCACTGCGATCAACAGGGCCGGCCACGAATTCCCGATCGAGCTGTCGATCACCACGGCCAAGTTCGAAGGCGACGACATTTTCGTCGGCTTCCTGCGCGACATCACTACGCGGCGCATGGCCGAAGCGCTACTCCAGCGGCAGGCCCGCGAAGCGCAATTGCTGTTCGAAGTGACGAGCCTCGCCGCCGCCACCCATTCGTTCGAAGATGCCTTGCGCGCTTGCCTTCAGGCGATCTGCGACCTGACCGGCTGGCCGCTCGGCCACGCGTTGCTGCTGGCGGGGCAGGAACTGGTGTCTACGACCGTGTGGCATGACGAGACCGACGGCGCCGCCGATCGGCTTCGCGAAGCGACCGAACAGATCCGCTTCACGGCCGGTGTCGGGCTTCCGGGCATGGTTCTCGACGCCGAAGATCCGATCTGGATCGCGGACGCCGACCAGGACCCGCATTTCCCGCGCAAAGGGCTCGGCCTCGGCGCCGCCTTCGGCTTTCCGATCAAGAGCGAAGGCCGCATCATCGCGGTGCTGGAGTTCTTCACCTACGATCATGTCCGGCCCGACGAGGACCTGATGCTGATCGTCCGCGCGCTCGGCGACCAGGTCGGGCGCGTGCTCGAACGCAAGCGCACCGAGGAACTGCAGCGGCTCCTCGCGCACGAGCTCAACCACCGCGTCAAGAACATGCTGTCGATCGTGCAGAGCGTGGCGGCGCAGACCTTCAAGGACGCCGCAGCGCCCGGCGCCCTACGCGCCTTTGACGGGCGCCTGGCCGCGCTCGCCTCCGCGCACGACGTGCTGATCGCAAGGAATTGGGAAAGCGCATCCCTTCACGAGTTGATCCGCAAGGCAGGGCTGGGTTGCGGCGCCGATCGTGACCGCGTGCGTGCGGACGGCCCGGACCTGCGCCTCGACGCGAGAACGGCGGTCGCGCTGTCGCTCGCATTCCACGAACTCTGCACGAATGCGGTCAAGTACGGCGCACTGTCGAACGGCGGGGGCCGCGTCGACATTGAGTGGAGCGTGCACGACGGCGCCGGCCCGCGCCTGCGCCTCGTCTGGCGGGAACAGGGCGGGCCGCCCGTCGCGCCGCCCGCCACGCGCGGCTTCGGCAGCCGCATGATCGAGCGCGCCCTGGCCGCCGAGCTTGGCGGGAAAGTCGAGCTGCAGTTCCTTCCCGAAGGGCTCCGATGCCTGATCGAAGCCTCTCTTCCAGGCGACTAGCGGCTATTTGCCCTCCACGATCGCCTTCGCCTGGTCGAGCCGCGTGGAATAGGCGTCGAGTACGGCGGCTGTCCGCCCGGCATATTCGTTGGCATCGGCAAAACGCCGCTCCTCGATCGCCTCGCGCACGCCCGGCAGCGTCTTGGCGCCATAGCCGGTGAACCGGCCGGGCGCATAGACCATGTTGCGGAACCAGGGCCGCCCCGGCAGCCCCCGCGGATCGAGCAGCAGCTGGTCGATATCGGCCAGCAGGGCGTTCAGCCTGTCCCGCTGCTGCGGCGTCAGGCCCGCACCTTTCGCGGCGTAGGCCGCATCATAGGCTTTTGCGCTTGCCTTCAGCCGGTCGACCGCATTCTCAAGCGCCGCGAGCTCGATGTGCGGCGTCGCGGCTTCGGGCGCGGGCGGCGCGACCGGCTTCAGCGGATCGCTCGCCAGCCTGAAATCGCCGGCCGCGAGCAATCGCGCGCGCTTCTCGTCGTCGGTGCGACGGTCTGCCTCAAGCTTCTTCACCTCGCCCAGGTACCGCCCGACCGCCTCCGCAAAGTCCCCGAAGCGCTGCGGCACCGTGTCCGCATCGGCGATCCGCATGACGATCCGACCGACCGTCTTCGACAGCGCCGCGCCATATTTCAGGCCCGGATCGTCGAACATCGTGACATGGCGATAGCTGTCGTAGATCGAATGATAGACGCCGTCGCTCTCGTCCTCCCCGCCATAGCCCATGTTCAGCGCCGGGATGCCGACATGCTGCAGCATGCCGGAATAGTCCGATCCCGAGCCGAGCGGTCCGATCGGCAGGTCGGCGCCCTTCTCGGCGGCCGCGATCGCAGTCTCGTCCCGTCGCCCGTTCTTGTCGAAGGCGTTGGCGAGGATGGCGCCGCGGCGGCGCTCATAGGCGGTTGCGCCCGTCTCCGGATCGATCACGTCGCGGATCACGTCGTTGACTAGGTGCTGGAAGTCGTGGCTGCCCTGGGCGTTGAAGAAGCCGCGGCCGTTGCCGTCCGTGTTGATGTAGATGAGCGCCTTGCGCTTCAGCTCGGCCTCGTGCGTCTCGGCCCATTCGGTCGACCCGAGCAGCCCCGGCTCCTCGCCATCCCAGCTCGCATAGACGATCGTGCGATCCGGCCGCCAGCCCTGCTTCCACAGCGCGCCCAGCGCCTTCGCCTCCGACAGCATCGCGACGTTGCCGGACAGGGGATCGTTCGCGCCGAACACCCAGCCGTCATGATGATTGCCGCGCACGATCCACTGGTCCGGGTAACGCGCGCCCTTCAGCGTCGCGATCACGTCGTATATGGGCCGGATCGACCAGTCGGATTTGACCGCCAGGTGCACTTTCACCGCGCCGGTCCCGCCCATATGGTAGGTGAGCGGCAGCGCGCCGCGCCAGCCGTCCGGCGCCACCGGCCCTTCCAACCGCGCCAGCAGCTTCGATGCGTCGCCGTAGGACATCGGCAGCGCCGGGATTTTCAGGACCGTCGGCGCGGTCTCGCGGGTCAGGCGCTTCGCGTTCTCCGTCGCGCCGATGCCGGGCGTCAGCGGATCGCCGGGCGAGATCGCCATGTCCTGCACCGATCCGCGCTGCACGCCGAACGCGGGCCGGGTCCCGCCTTTGGGATAGACGTCTCCCTGGACATAGCCGTCGTCGGCCGGGTCGGAATAGATGATGCAGCCGACGGCGCCGTGATCCTGCGCCAGCTTCGGCTTCAGGCCGCGCCAGCCGCCGCCATAGCGCGCGATGACGATCTTGCCTTTGACGTCGATGCCGCGGCGGGCCAGCGCCTTGTAGTCGTCCGGCATGCCGTAGTTCACATAGACCAGGTCTGCCGTGACATCGCCGTCGCCCTGATAAGCGACATAGGGCGGAATCGCGCCCGCCAGGTTCGATGAGGTCGGGTCCTCCGCCAGCGCAGGCTCCTGCCCGCCCAGCACGACATGCTCTGGGGCGATCAGCTCGACGGTGGTCGAGATCGGCGTCGGATACAACACATGGAACGTCTCGATATGCGCGTCCCAGCCCCATTCTTTGAAGCGGGCGAGAATGAACTCCGCATTGAACTTGTCGTGAGGGGAGCCGACATGGTTCGGGGCGGACGACATCTGCCTCAGCCAGCCGAGCTGGTCTTCGGAGCTGATGCCGGCGTCGAACGTCGCTTCCAGCTTCTCCCGATCGGCCGCAGCAGCCGCGGAGCTGAGCGCGAGGCAGGCGATCGTCGAGAGCAGCAGGCGCCGTCCGGTCATATATGGGATCTCCTCTTCCGCTCCCTTCCATAATTAACCTCGGTCAAAGCGCAATCGGGGCGAAGAGAAACTTGATCCCGGGGAAGACCGCGTGCGCTATGGGAACCCGCGCCGGCGCGTTTATAAGCGTCGCCGATGAACGAGACCGCCGGCATCGAATCCGCGTCCGCGCTGCGCCTGACCCACCTCCAGCGGCTGGAGGCCGAAAGCATCCACATCATGCGCGAGGTGGTGGCCGAGGCGGATCGGCCGGTGATGCTCTATTCGATCGGCAAGGATTCGGCGGTGATGCTGCACCTTGCCCGGAAGGCCTTCTTCCCGGCGCCGCCGCCCTTCCCGCTGCTGCACGTCGACACGACCTGGAAATTCCGTGCGATGTACGAGCTGCGCGAGAAGGCGGCGCGCGCCGCCGGCATGGAGTTGCTGGTCTGGCGCAACCCCGAAGCGCGCGCGAAAGGCATCAATCCCTTCGATCACGGCGCACTCCACACCGACCTCTGGAAAACCGAAGGCCTGCGTCAGGCGCTCGACCATTACGGCTTCGACGCGGCGTTCGGCGGCGCCCGGCGTGACGAGGAAAAGAGCCGCGCCAAGGAACGTATCTTCAGCTTCCGCTCCGCCAATCATCGCTGGGACCCGAAGAACCAGCGGCCGGAGCTGTGGCATCTCTACAATGCCCGCAAGGCCAGGGGCGAGAGCATCCGCGTCTTCCCGCTCTCCAACTGGACCGAGCTGGACATCTGGCAATATATCCACCTCGAGAATATCGAGATCGTGCCCCTCTATTTCGCAGCACGCCGGCCGACCGTGGAGCGCGACGGGCTGATCCTGATGGTCGACGACGACCGCTTCCGTCTCCGCCCCGGCGAAGTGCCTGTCGAACGCTCGATCCGCTTCCGCACCCTCGGCTGCTATCCGCTGACGGGCGCGGTCGAGAGCACGGCCGCGACATTGCCCGACATCATCCGCGAGATGCTCCTCAGCCCCACGTCCGAGCGGCAGGGCCGCGCGATCGACAAGGAGGCCGGCAGCGGCAGCATGGAGAAGAAGAAGCAGGAGGGGTACTTCTGATGCACGCGCCCTCCTACCGGCCCGACGCCCTTATCGGCGAGGACATCGAGACATATCTCGACCGGCACCGCGACAAGTCGCTGCTGCGCTTCATCACCTGCGGCTCGGTCGATGACGGCAAGTCGACGCTGATCGGCCGCCTCCTCTACGATTCGAAGCAGATTTTCGAGGACCAGCTCGCCAGCCTGGAGGCCGACAGCAGGCGCGTCGGCACGCAGGGCGAGAATATCGACTTCGCGCTGCTGGTCGACGGCCTCGCCGCCGAGCGCGAGCAAGGCATCACGATCGACGTCGCCTACCGCTTCTTCGCGACCGACAAGCGCAAATTCATCGTCGCCGACACGCCGGGACACGAGCAGTACACCCGCAACATGGTCACCGGCGCCTCGACCGCCGACCTGGCCGTCATCCTGATCGACGCGCGCAAGGGCGTGCTGACCCAGACGCGCCGCCATTCCTATCTCGCGCATCTGATCGGCATCCGCCGGATCGTGCTGGCGGTGAACAAGATGGACCTGGTCGGCTACGGCGAGGCCGTGTTCGACCGGATCGTCGCCGACTATCGCGCCTTCGCGGCGAGCATCGGCATCGCCGACTTCCTCGCCATCCCGGTTTCCGGCCTCGCGGGTGACAACATCGCCGGGCCGAGCGGCAATATGCCCTGGTATTCCGGACCGACGTTGATCGGCCATCTTGAGGCGGTACCGATAGACGCGGAGCAGGGGCAGCGGGCTCCCTTCCGCCTGCCGGTTCAATGGGTGAACCGCCCCGATCACGCCTTTCGCGGCTTTGCCGGGCTGATCGCGAGCGGCACGGTGCGGCCCGGCGATCCGGTGCGGGTCCTGCCCTCCGGCCGCACCACGACGGTCGCGCGGATCGTCACGCTCGACGGCGACTTACCCCAGGCCGTGGCCGGCCAATCGGTGACGCTGACCTTCGCCGACGAGATCGACTGCTCGCGCGGGTGCGTGATCGCGGCCGCCGACGCGCCGCCCGAGGTCGCCGATCAATTCGAAGCGACGATCGTCTGGATGGCGGACGAGGAGATGCTGCCCGGCCGCCCCTATTGGCTGAAGCTCGGCACGCAGACCGTCACCGCCAGCATGCAGCATCCGAAATACCAGGTGAACGTCAACACGATGGAGCATCTGGCGGCGAAGACGCTGGAGCTGAACGCGATCGGCGTCGCCAACCTGTCGACCGACCGGCCGCTGGTGTTCGAACCTTACGAGACAAGTCGCGACCTGGGCGGCTTCATCCTGATCGACAAGCTCAGCAACGCGACCGTGGGCGCGGGGCTGCTGCACTTCGCGCTGCGGCGCAGTCAGAACGTCCATTGGCAGGCGCTCGACGTCACGCGGGAGCGGCGCGCCGCCCTGAAGAACCAGAAGCCCGCCGTGCTGTGGCTCACCGGCCTGTCCGGCGCCGGCAAATCGACGATCGCGAACCTGGTCGAAAAGAAGCTCGCGCGGATGAACCGCCACACTTTCCTGCTCGACGGCGACAATGTCCGCCACGGGCTCAACAAGGACCTGGGGTTCACCGACGCTGACCGGGTCGAGAATATCCGCCGCATCGGCGAGGTCGCGAAGCTGATGACCGATGCCGGACTGATCGTGGTGACCGCCTTCATCTCGCCGTTCCGTGCCGAGCGGCGGATGGTGCGCGAGATGATGGCGCCCGGCGAATTCGTCGAGGTCTTCGTCGATACGCCGCTCGCCGAGGCGGAAGCGCGCGACGTGAAGGGCCTCTACAAGAAGGCGCGCGCCGGGGAGCTGAAGAATTTCACCGGGATCGACAGCCCGTACGAGCCGCCGGAGCACCCGGAATTGCGCATCGATACGACCACGATGTCGCCCGAACAGGCGGCCGACCTGATCATCGAGCGGCTGATCGGCTGACCGGGTTCCCAGGCCCGGCTGGGCCTTGAAAATTATACTGAACGCGAAATGAACCGAAGCGCACGCAGCGGGTTGATATCCCAGAGCGGCAAGCCGTCATCGACGGGGGGTTCAACTGCTCAGGGAGTGTGCGCGTATGAAAAAAGCAATCTTGGCCGCAGCTGCGGCGATCGGGTTCGCGGTACCGGCCAGCGCGGGCGTCATCACGCTGGGTGGCATCACCCAGAACGGCGCCAACGACTTCACCTTCACCTATCAGGGCACGCTGGGGCCGGACGAAGGTCTGCGCGCCGGCGATCGGCTGATCATCTATGACTTCCGCGGCTATATCGACGGTTCGATTTCCGCGGACGGCAACGCGAACGTCGTCGTGTCGGTCGAGAACACATCGCCCGGCGGTATCGTGACGCCAGGCTTCAACGACGATCCGAGCCTCGTGAACCTGGTCTTCACCTACATGGGACCGGATTTCCGCAACACCGGCGGCCCGTTCACGCCGTTCGACTTCAACGGGCTCAGCGCGCGCTCGACCCTCGGCGGGATGGGCGTCGATGCCTTTTTCGGCCTGTCGACGAAGAACAATCCGGACGGGACGCCCGGCGGCTCGAACACGGCCGTGTTCTCGCTGGGGCAGGTCACCGTCCCCGCCGCCGCGGTTCCGGAGCCGGCCACCTGGGCAATGATGCTCGGCGGCTTCGGCCTGCTCGGCGCCACCGCGCGCCGCCGCGCGCGCCCGGGCCGCGTCACGTCCTAACCGATGAAAATCTCCGCCGGATCGCGGCGGAGCAAGCCTGATGCAGCCCCTCTCCTTCGCCGGGAGAGGGGCTATGCCTTTCTGACGAACGATCAGACCGGCCGTTCACGTCGATTCGGAAAAAGAGCGGCTCAGCGATCGGCGCGCTCGAAGTGAAATGGTGGAGCCGAGGGGGATCGAACCCCTGACCTTCGCAATGCCATTGCGACGCTCTCCCAGCTGAGCTACGGCCCCACGCCTTTCCGCCGGGCTGGTCCGGCGGGCTTGAGCGCCGCCCGTTAGCGGGGCGGCGCGGGTAAATCAATCGCCTAAATCGATCAGCTTTCGTCGTCGCCGTCGCCGGTGGCGACGCCAAGATCGTCGTCGCCGCCCAGATCGACTTCCTCGTCCGCCGAGGGCTCGCCCTCGTCGATGTCCAGATCGTCGTCGCCGCCGACCAGGACTTCATCGTCCTCGCTCTTCGCCTCTTCCTTCTTGGGCGCGTCGAACGGCAGCGGCTGCTTCGACTTCAGCACCGGCTCCGGCTCCCACGCATAACCGCAGTTGATGCACTGGACGGGGTCGTCCTTGCCGAGATCATAGAATCGGGTCGCGCATTTCGGGCAGCTGCGCTTGGCTCCCCATTCAGGCTTCACCATCTGTGGCCTTGCTCCGAGTGTGACGTAAAGAAAAACAGCGGCGCATCACGTGTCGATGCCCCGCCAATCGGCGCGCGCCTTGCCATAGCAAAGGGGCGCTGTCAAAAGCCCCGCGCTCGCCCTTCCGACAAGATAGGAACGCTGTCCGTTGCATGCCAGTCCGCGCCCGCAAAGCTTCGCGCGCTCCGGCCCCCTTTCCGGCGCCGTCCGGGTGCCCGGCGACAAGTCGATCAGCCACCGCGCGCTGATGCTCGCCGCGCTCGCAGTAGGCGAAAGCCGGATCAACGGGCTTCTCGAAGGAGACGACGTACTCGCCACCGCCGCGGCGATGCGGGCGATGGGCGCGACGATCGAACGTGACGCTGACGGCTGGTCGGTCGCAGGCGTGGGTGTCGGCGGGCTGCTCCAGCCTCAGCAGGCGCTGGACATGGGCAACAGCGGCACCTCGACCCGCCTGCTGATGGGCCTCGTCGCTTCGCACCCGATCACCGCCACCTTCACCGGCGATGCCTCGCTTTCCCGGCGGCCGATGAACCGGGTGATCGAGCCGCTGTCGCTTATGGGGGCGGACGTGACCGCCTCGCCGGGCGGACGCCTGCCGCTGATGCTGCGCGGCCTCTGCCCTGCCGTACCAATCGCCTACCGCCTTCCCGTGGCATCCGCGCAAGTAAAGAGCGCGGTGCTGCTGGCCGGCCTCAATACGCCAGGGATCACGCGCGTGATCGAGCCGATCCCGACCCGCGATCATAGCGAGCGTATGCTGACCGGCTTCGGCGCCGACCTCACGGTCGAGCTCGAGAACGGGGAACGCCATATCCGGATTCGGGGAGAGGCGGAGCTGAAGCCGCAGCGCATCACCGTGCCCGGCGACCCCTCCTCCGCGGCTTTCCCGATCGTCGCCGCGCTGATCGTCCCCGGCTCGGCCGTGACGGTCGAGAATGTCGGCGTGAACCCGACCCGCGCGGGCCTCTATGAAGTGCTGCGCATGATGGGCGCGGAAATCGCCTTCGCGAACCCGCGCGAGGTCGGCGGCGAACCGGTCGCCGACATCACTGCCTGCTTCTCGACGCTGTCCGGTGTCGACGTGCCGCCGGAGCTCGCGCCCAGCATGATCGACGAATTCCCGGCCCTGTTCGTCGCCGCCGCCTTCGCCCAGGGCCGCACCGTCATGCGCGGGCTGGAGGAGCTTCGGGTGAAGGAGTCCGACAGGATCGCGACGATGGCCGAAGGCCTGCGCGCGATCGGCGCCCGGGTCGAGGAGTTGCCCGACGGCCTGATCGTCGACGGCACCGGCGGCGATCCCCTGCCAGGCGCCGCAACCGTCGCCTCGCGCCTGGACCATCGCATCGCGATGAGCTTCGCCGTCGCCGGCCTCAACTGCCTTGCGCCGGTCATCATCGACGATATGGGCCCGGTTGCCACCAGCTTCCCCGATTTCGAAAACCTGATCGAGCGCCTGAAATGATCATTGCCGTCGACGGACCCGCCGCCAGCGGCAAGGGCACGATCGCCCGCGCGCTGGCCCGCCATTACAAGCTGCCGCACCTCGACACCGGCCTGCTGTACCGCGCGGTCGGGCAGACGGTGCTCGACCGTGGCGGCGATCCGGCCAACGCGCTGGAGGCGCTCGCCGCCTGCGATTTCACGGACGACCTGCTGCTCGACCCGCGGCTCAAGCTTGCCGCGGCCGGCAATGCGGCCTCGGTGGTCTCGGCCCATCCGGCGGTGCGCCAGGCCCTGATCGAGCGCCAGTGCGCTTTCGCCGCCCAGCCCGGTGGCGCGGTGCTCGACGGGCGCGACATCGGCACCGTGATCGCGCCTCAAGCGGACGCCAAGATTTTCGTCCGCGCGACCTCCGCGATCCGCGCGCGCCGCCGTTACGAGGAGCTTGTCCGCGCCGGCGTCGCGACCAGCTTCGACAAGGTGCTGACCGATATCAAGGCGCGCGATTTGCGCGATTCGACGCGGGCCACGGCGCCGTTGCGCCAGGCCCAGGACGCGGCGCTGCTCGACACCAGCTACATGTCGATCGAAACCGCGATCAGCCGCGCCATCACGCTCGTCGAAAGCGCCCGCGCGCGCGTCTGATCGCCGCTTGCAATCGCAACCCCGCCATTTCACAACCCGGGGACGATGAGGCTTCGGAGCACCACCGCCCTCGCCCTGGGATTGATGCTCGCCGCGAGCGGCTCTCCCGCTTCGGCAGCGCCGCGACCCAAGCCGATCGACCCGGCCGCAAAGATGCCGCCGCTCCCGCCCGCCGTCATTGACGACAAGCTGACGATCGGCGGCGAGGATATCGACGCCCGCAAGGTCCGCACGCGAATGACGGTCGCGGTGAAGGTGAACGGCCAGGGCCCCTACCGCTTCGTCGTCGACAGCGGCGCCGACACTTCGGTGATCGGCCAGCGCATCGCCCGCGCGCTGCAATTGCCGGCGGGCACGCCGGTGCTGCTGAACGGAATCACGGACAGCAGCCGCGTCGACCGCGTGCTGGTCGATTCGCTGCAGCTTGGCCAAAGCACGATCCCGGACCTGCATCTGCCGGTGCTGAAGGAACAGGATCTGGGCGGCGACGGCATGATCGGCATCGATGCGCTGGTCGAGCAGCGGCTGATGATGGATTTCGAAACGCGCACCATCAAGGTCGAGGACGCGCGCATCCCGCCGCCGCGCCTGGCCGACGAGATCGTGGTGACGGCGCGCCGCCGCCGGGGCCAGCTGATCCTGACCCAGGTCACCGCCAACCGGAAGACTATCGACGCCGTGATCGACACGGGTTCCGAGATCACGATCGGCAATCTGGCGCTGCGCGACCGGCTGATCCGGCGCGACCCGGACAAATTTACGACGATCGGCGTCACCGGCGTGACCGGCGTGACCCTGAACCTGCAGCTGGCGCGCGTGGCGGAGCTGCGGATCGGCTCGATCGTGCTGCGCAACGTGCCGATCGCCTTTGCCGAAGTCCCGCCGTTCGCCGTCTTCGGCCTGTCCGAGGAGCCGGCGCTGCTGCTCGGCACCGACCTGCTCGAATCCTTCCGCCGCGTCTCGCTCGATTTCCGCGCGCGCAAGGTGCGGTTCCAGCTCAAGAATTGCGGATCGCGCGGCATCATCATCAGCACGCAGCATTCGTCGTCGCTCGCCCGCCTCTCGTCCGATCGCGGCAGCGAGGCGTGCAAGCGCTGAAATGAAAGGGGCGGCCCGGCTTGCCGGACCGCCCCCTCAAGTTTCGGCGTCTGTCGCGATCAGAACCGCAGGCGCGCACCGGCATAATAGCGCCGGCCAAGCGCGTCATAGGTTCCCGCGTCGGTGTCCTGGCCCGCCGACGCGCCGATATCGGCAAGGAACGGCGCCTTGTTGTCGAGCAGGTTGTTGACGCCGACGTACAGCTGGTACCGCTCGCCCACGTTGAAGCGGATCTGGCCGTCCAGGTAGAACTCGGCGCCGACCCGGTACAGCTTGTTCGCGCCGGGCTTCGCCCCCGTCAGCTGGTCGTCCAGATAGGACGCGCCGATGAAGGTGCCGGTCAGCGTGCCGCCGATCCCGTGCTCCTGGTCGAACGACACGGTCGTCGTGAACCGGTCCTTGGCGGCGCCGATCTCGCCCGCGAAATAATCGCGGTCAGAGCCCGGCAGCGGCACCGAATAGCCCTTGAACAGGTGCGTGTACGATGCCCTGAGGCCGAAATTGCCGCCCCACAGGTCGGTGCGCCAGTTGACGGTCGTGTCGAGACCCGACGTGCGCACGCCGCCGCTGTTGGTCGGGCCGCTGTTCACCTCGTCGATCGAGCCCGCGCTGTTCGCACCCTGGGCCGCAGGCCGGCGGGTGATGAACTGGCACAGCGCCTGGTTCGCGCCGGAATAGCACTGGTCCAGGATGAACTGCAGCGGCGTCTGGACGATGGCGTCCCTGATCTTGATGTCGAAGTAATCGACCGTCAGCACAAGGTTGCGCAGCGCCCCGCCCAGCGAACGCGGGTTGATCACCACGCCGGCGGTGAAGCTGTCGCCCTTTTCCTCCTGCAGGTTGGGGTTGCCGCCGGCAAAGCTGGTGATGCCCTGCCGGTCCGCCTGCGTCACCGTGAACGCGCCGTTGGCGGCGATGTTCGCGTTGACGCCGGGCGCGGCGCGGCACAGGTCCGCCAGCGTTCCGGTGGTGGCCGCCGTGATGCCGGTGCAGGGATCCTGCAGGCCGCTCGGGAAGTCCTGCTGCGGCGGCGCGAACAGCTCGCTGACGTTGGGCGCGCGCACCGACCGGGCCTGCATGACCCGGAAGCGCACGTCCTCGATCGGCGCCCATTCGCCGCCATAGTTGTAGCTGAACGTTCCGCCGACGGTCGAATAGTGCGACACGCGCACCGCGCCACGCAGCGACAGGCGATGGAAGAACGGACGATCCTCCAGGATCGGCGCGATCACTTCGCCAAAGCCTTCGACCAGGTCGAATTTGCCCTTGGTCGAGGGCAGCGCGTTGCCGCCGTTCAGGCCGGCCTGGCTAAGCGGGTCGAACACGCTCGACGAGGTCTCGCGGCGATATTCGCCGCCCAGCGCGATGCTGACCTTGTCGCGATTGCCGAACAGCGAGAACAGGCCGCCCGACACGTTGGCGCCGGCGACCGTTTCGGTCACCTTCGTGTCCAGCGTCTGCGGCGCGGCGAGGTAGCCGACCGCCGGGGTCAGGCTGCCGGGGCCGTAGATGTTGGCCGGAACGCAGCCGGCCGCGCGTGCCGCGGCGTCGGCGCAGATGATCTCGGTGCGGTCGCCGTCCCCGTCGATGTCGTTGACGTCGCGGATCGCGTTCAGCGCCTGCTGGAAGTTCAGGCTGTTGAACTGGCCCGAACCCTTCTGGTGCTCCACGGTCTGGCCGTAGATGCCATAGGCCTCGTAGCTCCAATCGTCCCAGAACTTGCCGTTGGCGCCGCCGGCGATGCGGAACGTGTCGCGCTTCGCAGTCGAGGTGCGGGGGCCGAAGTCCGACAGGCGCTTGTCGAAGAAGATGTCCTTCAGCCCGTCGCCGTCGGTGTCGGACGCGTCGGCGTAGATCGCGTCGGGCACGAACGGATTGCGGTAAAGCACGCCGTTCACCAGCGATTCGATCGGGATCTGGCCGCCGGCCTCCGGCGTGATGTAACTGGAATCAAGCGGGAACGGCTCGATCTCGGTCTTCACCTGGGTGCGAGCGTAATTACCTTCGACGAACAGGTTCAGCGCGTCGGACACTTCGAAATTGCCTCGCAGCGCCGCGACATAGCGTTCCACCGGCACCGCCAGGTAGCGGAAAGCCGAGCGGTTGAAGCCGTCGGGACCGATCTGCGTGCCCGCCGGCAGCCCGCAATCGTCAGGCGCCGGCCCGCCATTGGTCGAGGTGCACGGACGCAGCGCGCCGGTCACCGGGTCGTAGGTGAAGGCGAAATTGTCCGTGTAGTAGCGTCCGCGCGGGCTGTAGCCGGACAGGAACGGCCGCTCGGGCTTGAACAGATCGGCATCGTTGCCGGTCAGGCCGCCCAGGCTGGTCTGGTCGACATCGGAGGGGCCCGCCTCGGTCGGGTGCTTGCGCTTGTAGATCGCGCCCTGCTTCGAATAGCCGCCGAACGCCATGATGTTGCCGCGGCCATCGGCGAAATTCTTGCCGACGAGCAGGTTCGCCTGATAGTCGAAGCCGTCACCCCGGTCGGTGATGCCGGTCTGCGCGTCGGCCTGGATGCCGTCGAAGTCCTTCTTGTAAATGAAGTTCACGACGCCCGCGACCGCGTCCGACCCGTAGAGTGCCGATGCGCCGCCGGTCAGCACGTCGACCCGCTCCAGGAACTGGGTCGGGATCACGTTCAGGTCGACCGCATTGCTGCCGGGGATGCCGGAGACGAAGCGGCGGCCGTTCACCAGGACCAGCGTGCGGTCGACGCCCAGGTTGCGCAGGTCGACCGTCGCAACGCCGGCACTCGACGTCGCGAAGGACGAGTTGGTGCGGCTGATGCTCGGCGTGCCGAAGGTCGGGTTCTGCAGCAGCACGTCCTGAATGTTGACGGCGCCCGCATTGGCGATCTGGCGCGAATCGACGATCTGGAGTGGCGACGCAGCGGTCGCGGCCGGCGACGTGATGCGAGAGCCGGTGACGACGATCGCGTCAGCCTCTTCCTCGGCGGCCGCGGCGTCTGCCGTCGCGGGACTGGTGGTTTGGGGAGTGGCATCTGCAGTGTTCTGGGCCGATGCCGGGGAAGTCCAAAGAGCAGGAACGACAAACAAAGCGCTCGCGAGCAAGCGAGCACGGGAGGTGGTACGCATTAAACGCCCTTACTTACAGATCACCACCCCATGGACTCGCCTCTTGCCGAGAACTGCCGCGAAATCAACAGCTTTGGCAGGCGGATGCGACGAGCCGCTGCCTCCGTCCTTCCGTCGGGCGAAATGGGCCGGTAATCGGATGCGCCTCGATCGTTCCGATCAGCGAGGGCCGATCGAGCCGACAGTCTCCGCGCACGTGGCGCTTGCGATGCCGCCCAGCACCTCGGCGAGCTCGGCCTGGCGGAACGGCTTGGTCAGCCGCGGCAGGTCGGGCGCGATGCCGTCCAGGTCGGCATAGCCGGAAATAACCAGCACGCGCAGATCGGGCCGGCACTGGATCGCCACGCGCCCAAGCTCGGTGCCTGTCATGCCGGGCATCAGATGGTCCGTCACCAGCAGGTCGAACGGCGCGCTCGCCTGCAGCAGCCGCAGCGCCTCGTCGGCCGATCCGCACTCGGTCACCTCATAACCGAGCTCGCCGAGCATGTCCGCCGTACTGGCGCGCACCAGATCCTCGTCGTCGACCACGAGAGCGCGGCCGGTGGCGAGCGCGGCGCCAGGCCTCCGCGCCTCCGTTTCCGATTCCGCGCGCTGTTCGGTGGCGGGCAGCCACAGCTCGACCTGGGTGCCCAGTCCCGGGCGGCTCGACAGCTGCATCGCGCCGCCCAGCTGCACGACAAGGCCGTGGACCATGGACAGGCCCAGCCCGGTGCCCTTGCCGATGCCTTTGGTCGAAAAGAAAGGCTCGACCGCCCGTTTTAGCGTCTCCGGTTCCATGCCTGCGCCCGTATCCGCGACGCAGAGAGTCACATAGCGCCCCGGCGCCAGTCCCGATCGGTGACCGCCGCCGACAGTCTCGGCGCCCACGGTGATCGACAGCCGTCCGCCTTCCGGCATCGCGTCGCGGGCGTTCACGCTGAGGTTCAGGATCGCCATTTCCAGCTGGTTCGGATCGGCGACCGCGGCCGGAACGCCCGCGCCGACATCCACCGTCACTCGGGTGCGCGGGCCGGAGGTGCTCGCAACCAGATCGGCCATGCCCTCGACCAGCGCCCCCACGTCCACCGGGCGTGGCTGCAGCGGCTGGCGCCTGGCAAAGGCAAGCAGCCGCTGCACCAGCGTCTTCGCGCGCTCGGCCGATTGCAGCGCTCCGTCGATCAGCCTCTGCTCCCGCTCGCTTCCGGCGGCCCGCCGGTGCAGCAGGTCCAGGCTGCCGATGATCGGCGTCAACAGGTTGTTGAAGTCGTGCGCGACGCCGCCGGTCAGCTGCCCCATGGCCTCCAACTTCTGCGACTGGCGCAACGCTTCCTGTGCCAGCATCAGCTCGCGGGTCCGTTCCTCGACCTTGGTCTCCAGCGATGCCGCGAGGCCGCGCAGCTCTTCCTCGACCTCGCGACGCGCAATCGCGGTCCGGGTCCGCTCGGCGACTTCCTTGATCAGCGCCAGTTCTTCCGGCGGCCACTCCCGCGCCTCGGCATGGTTCAGGTAGAGAAGACCGACCAGCCCGCGGCGCTCGCTGACCGGCATGTTGACGACCGCGCGTGCGCTGATCGCCTTCAGCGCGTCCGCGGTCGCCGCGGTGCGGGGATCCGTCTCGGCGTCGGCGAACACGACGGTCTCGCCCCGCTTCAGGTCCTCGATATACGAACCATAGTCCCTGAAGTGCAGCACGCCCGCCAGGCTCTGGATGCCCGGTGCGTTCCAGTCGCGCTCGATCGTGATCGTCTCGGCGGCCGGATTGATCGCGCCATAGCCCGCCCTGCTCACGCCCAGCGAGCGGCCCAGGATTTCAGCCGCCGCATAGGCCAGGTCGGCGGGGTCCTCGAGATCGCGAATGCAATCGCTCAGCTCGATCAACGCACGCTGGCGGATATCCGCCTGCTTGACCGGGGTGATATCGATATTGCCGCCGACCAGTCGCGCCGGCTGCCCGGCCGCATCCAGCACGATCGCCGCGCGACCCGTCAGCCAGCGCACCTGGCCGGTATCGGCGCGCACGATGCGATATTCATAGTCGAACGGTTTGCGCTCGGCGATCGCCCGCTCCAGCGTCTCGATCGCACGGGCGCGGTCGTCCGGGTGGATCGCCGCCGTCCACGTGCCCCGGTTCATCGGCGTGCCATCGGGCAGGCCGAACAGCGCATAATATTCGGGCGAGCAGACCGCCTCGTCCCGGACGAGGTCGAAGTCGAAGCTGCCGATGCCGCCTGCCGCCTGCACCAGCCGCAACCGCGCCTCGCTCTCGGCCAGCGCCGCTTCCGCGCGCGTCCGCTCGGTCACGTCATAGCCTTCGACGAAAATGCCGGTGACGCGGCCGCCTTCGATCACCGGCTCGTAGATGAAATCCAGCACGCGCAGCTCCGGCGCGGCGCCGGAGCTGCGCGCGATGCGGACCGAAAGCTGGTCGCCGACGAACCGCTCGCCGGTTGCATAGACATGATCCAGCCGCTCGAAAAAGCCTTGCCCCTCGATCTCGGGAATGGCCGTGCGGACCGGCAGGCCCAGCAGCGGGCGGTCCCCGATCAGCCGGCGATAGGCCTGGTTCGCGAATTCGAAGACATGCTCGGGGCCGCGAAGCGTGCAGATAAAGCCCGGCGCCTGCTCAAAAAGGCGGCGCTGCCGCTCGCTCTGCTCGGCCAGGCTTCGCTGCGCCAACACTGCTTCGGTCGTCTCGGTGCAGACCACCAGCACGCCGCCGACGCCACTCGTTGCGTCGGGCTCGTCGATCGGACTGTAGCTGTAGGTCCAGTACACGTCCTCGCGCCGGCCGTTGCGCGTGATGGGGACCAGCTGGTTCACATGCCAGGTCGCGCCGCCGCCTGACATGACCTGCTCGATCTGCGGGCCAATGATGTTCCAGATCTCATCCCACACCGCGCGCGCCGGCTGCCCCAGCGATCCAGGGTGCCGCTCTGGCCCGATCGAGCGGCGATAGGCGTCGTTATACAGGCAAGCGAGCTCTCGGCCCCACCAGATATACATCGGGTGTCCGGTATTGAGCATGATCCGAACGGCTGTGCGCAGCGGCGCCGGCCAGCGCTCCGGCGGCCCCAGTGAGGTTGCAGCCCAGTCGTGCGCGCGCATCAGCGCACCCATCTCACCGCCGCCCTCCAAAAAGGCGGCCGTCCGTGTCTCGTCGTCTTCCGCGTGCAGCCGCATCGGCCTCTGGCATTCCCAACCGTCGAGCCCCCGCCGCCGGCGCCCGGACGCTAGCCCGCAACTCCTTTCAGCGAAAGAGGATTTCGCGCGATCGCCTTTAGAAGGCCGCGCTTGACCACCGCGGCCCGATCGCCCGGCGGCGGCGGCATGCGGCGCCCGCAACCGCAAAGCCGGCGATCATCATGGCCCAACTCGCCGGCTCGGGAACGGGCGTAACCGCCAGCGGCGCGATCGTGATCCGCCGGACTTGCAGATTCAAATCCATTCCACCGGTGTTGAGCGTCTGCCTTCGGAAATAGCCCCGAGTAACGTCCCCCTGCTGCACGTCATAGTCGAGCGGAGTCCTGAGATCGGGCGAATTCACAATCTGATTGAAGGCGCTGGAAATGAAGAAATCGGCGTAATCGTAGCTGCTGCCGCTACCCTTGAAATCAATGCTGGTATGGCTGACCTTGTCATATCCACCGAAGATTATTCCCAGATCGTCGTTCTGGGTGGCCTTCCCGGAGCTGTTGTCGTAGCCGTCGTCACGCGAATTGCTCCAGGTCAGCGATCGATTGTTGATGGTCAGGGATGATTCGATGAAAGGATTGGCGCCGGGGCCCGTGGCCAATACCGACGCATATGGAAAGAGTGCGAAGTAAGAGCCGGGCGTTCCCGGGTCGATCGTGAATCGCATCGTATAGTCTAGATGGTAAACGTCGATCCCGGCACCAAAGTAATTGTCCAGATCGAACCCCTGCGAAACTATTCCGCTATACGTGACGGTGAACACACCGGCCTGGGCGCTGCTGCTCCCTGCTGCAACAATGCCGAGCGCGGCCAAAGCGGCTAATTTTGAAGCTTTCACTGGTCTTCCCCTCAACCGTGGATAGCAGGCCGTTTCTAAAGCATGTTAAGCGTAATATGCACGCCCAAATATGCGTCCGTCCCATTCTTGCACAGCGCGGCCACACGGGTTGTGCCCGGCGTTCATGACAAGCGAACGGCAGTTCCCCTTCCGGCCGACGCGCGGGCGCCCGTCGCGCCGGCTGTTCTGATCCGCTCCACCTTGCCATCGCGCCTCGCTTCCCCTATGTGCGCCCGCGTCCGGCGGGCCTAGGTTCGCGGAGGAAGGCGCGTGGGGTGTCCCGACGCGCCGTTTTGGCTTTCTGGGCGCCTCCGTTCCCTGCTCCCCTCGGATGCTCCATCGGCATGCGGCCGACGGGGCGGATTGGCCTTGGGCGCGCCCTGTTCGTCGCGCCTAGACCGCCGGAGACAACCGGCTGGCCAGCAATGACAGTGTAGGAAGCTCTTTCTTTATGGCCACTGCGGCTTTTCCCACCCGCGACGATTTCGCGGCTCTTCTCAACGAAACGCTCGGCGACAACGACGGCTTTGAGGGCCGGGTCGTCAAGGGCACTGTCACCGCGATCGAGAATGACCTGGCCGTCATCGATGTCGGCCTGAAGTCCGAAGGCCGCGTGCCGCTGCGCGAGTTCGCGGCGCCGGGCCAGAAGGCGGACCTGAAGGTCGGCGACGAGGTCGAGGTGTTCGTCGACCGTGTCGAGAACATCAACGGCGAAGCGATGCTGTCGCGCGACCGCGCGCGCCGCGAAGCCGCCTGGGACAAGCTGGAAGGCGAGTTCGCCGCCGGCAACCGCGTCGACGGCGTGATCTTCGGCCGCGTGAAGGGCGGCTTCACTGTCGATCTGGGCGGCGCCGTGGCGTTCCTGCCCGGTTCGCAGGTCGACATCCGTCCGGTCCGCGACGTGCAGCCGCTGATGGACATTCCGCAGCCCTTCCAGGTGCTGAAGATGGACCGTCGCCGCGGCAACATCGTCGTGTCGCGCCGCGCCGTTCTCGAAGAGACCCGCGCCGAGCAGCGCACCGGTCTGATCCAGTCGCTGCATGAAGGCCAGGTGATCGACGGCGTCGTGAAGAACATCACCGATTACGGCGCGTTCGTGGACCTGGGCGGCATCGACGGCCTGCTCCACGTCACCGACCTCAGCTACAAGCGGGTCAACCACCCGTCCGAGGTGCTGAACATCGGCGACACGGTGAAGGTGCAGATCATCCGCATCAACCGCGACACCCAGCGCATCTCGCTCGGCATGAAGCAGCTGGAAAGCGATCCGTGGGAAGGCGCTGCCGCCAAGTATCCGATCGGCGCGAAGTTCCATGGCCGCGTGACCAACATCACCGAATATGGCGCCTTCGTCGAGCTGGAACCGGGCATCGAGGGTCTGGTCCATGTCTCCGAGATGAGCTGGACCAAGAAGAACGTGCATCCGGGCAAGATCGTCTCGACCAGTCAGGAAGTCGACGTGATCATCCTTGAGGTCGACGAGGACAAGCGCCGCATCTCGCTGGGCCTGAAGCAGGCGCAGCAGAATCCGTGGGAGAAGTTCGCCGAGGCGCACCCGGTCGGCAGCCAGGTCGAGGGCGAGGTCAAGAACGCGACCGAGTTCGGCCTGTTCATCGGGCTCGACAATGACGTCGACGGCATGGTCCACATGTCGGACATCGCCTGGGGCATCTCCGGCGAGGACGCGCTCAATCTCCACCGCAAGGGCGAGATGGTGCAGGCGATCGTGCTCGACGTCGATGTCGAGAAGGAGCGCATCTCGCTCGGCATGAAGCAGCTGGAGCGCGGTGCGCCGGCGGCGGGCGGCGTATCGGCGGGCGGCACGCTCAAGAAGAACGACGTCATCACCGTCACCGTGCTGGAAGTCCGCGACGGCGGGCTCGAGGTGCAGGCGGGCGAGGATGGCGCGACCGGCTTCATCAAGCGTTCCGACCTTGGCCGCGACCGCGACGAGCAGCGCCCCGAGCGCTTCCAGGTCGGCCAGAAGTTCGACGCCATGGTCACCGGCTTCGATCGCTCGAAGAAGCCGACCTTCTCGGTCAAGGCGATGCAGATCGCCGAGGAGAAGCAGGCCGTCGCCCAGTACGGCTCGTCCGACTCCGGCGCGTCGCTCGGGGATATCCTGGGCGCAGCCTTGAACAAGGCGAAGCAGGGCAAGTAACGAAGCGGAACCGCCACCCGGTCGATCCGGGTGGCGGTTTCGTCCGATGCGACTCGCGCCGGCTTTTGGCTTGCGCTATATTCGTACCAGCTATTGTCGCTTATCAGTCGAGTGGCGGTCCGGGGGGGGGCCGTCGATTGTCAGAGGGGGGCCAGCGCTGGGAAAGGCCCCGGCGGCGGTCCAGCACGGAACCGCCAGCTTGAAAGGAAGCCTATGATCCGGTCGGAACTGGTCCAGATGCTCGCCGAGGAAAATCCGGGCCTCGCGGTCAAGGAGATCGACAGGATCGTCTCGATCTTCTTTGACGAGATCAGCCAGCGCCTCGCCGAGGGCGGCCGCGTCGAGCTGCGCGGCTTCGGCGCTTTCTCGACGCGCGCGCGCGACGCTCGCACCGGCCGCAACCCGCGCACCGGCGAAACCGTCGCGGTCGATGCGAAGCGCGTCCCCTATTTCAAGCCCGGCAAGGAAATGCGTCAGCGGCTGAACGTCTGACGCCTGCCTTCCCGCCAGGGAAGTTTACGATCCCCGATCACTCGCGACTGTGCGACCGGCTTGCCCGGCAACGGCGCGTCGCGCGCCTGAAACAGCGCCCAAGTCTTTTCGGCTTGTATGTTAGCGGTTTTTTAATCTACGTTGCAGGCGCTCCCTTGGGCGAGTCTAAGGGGGCTCGTGTAAATCAGGGGGATTGCCATGAAGACTGTCTATCTTGCGCTTGCCGCCACGGCTCTTTGCGTCGCCGGTTCGGCCCAGGCCGCCTCGACTTCCTATAATTCGACTCCGGCCGATGGCTGGTTCTACGGCAACGGCAACGACTATTCGCCGGCCAACACCGCGGTGCTGACGACCGACGACAACGACCAGCTCTACCTGCGCTTCCACAAGACCTTCGCGGTTGCTCCCGCTTCGAGCGGCAACGTGTACAGCTTTGCGCTGGGCACCGATCCGATGAGCTTCGACTGGGGCATCGACAATAACGCGGGCGCCTCGATCACCGCGCTGCTGACGCTCAAGAATCTCGGAACGGGACAGACGTTCAGCTACGATCCGTTTTTCGTCGGCAACGACAACAGCAACGGCGCTGGCAGCTCGCAGAACAGCTTCCGGCTGAACTGGGCTCCGATCGGCTTCAACCCGGGGGTCAACGACACCTACCGCGTCACGCTCGACGTGAGCGGCCTGGCCGGTGGCCCGCAGTCGCTCAGCATCGATGCGAAGCTCGGCGCCGGCGTGCCCGAGCCTGCGACCTGGGCGATGATGATCGGCGGCTTCGGCTTCGTCGGCGGCGCGCTGCGCAGCCGTCGCCGCGCGACCGTTCGGTTCGCCTGATCCCATTATCATCGGCGGCCGGAGCCTTCGGGCTCCGGCCGTCTTGTTTCAGCTCTTCAGCCGATACCCGGTGCGGAAAATCCAGGCGACCACTGCCAGGCAAATGACGAAGATTGCGAGCGTGATCGCGAAGCTCACGCCCACCGCCACGTCCGAGGTTCCGTAGAAAGTCCAGCGGAACGCGTTGATCAGATACACGACCGGATTGAACAACGTCACGGTGCGCCACGGCTCGGCCAGCATGTCGATCGAATAAAAGGCGCCGCCCAGGAACGTCATCGGCGTCACGATCAGCAGCGGGATCACCTGCAGCTGCTCGAAGCCCTTGGCCCAGATGCCGACGATGAAGCCGAACAGGCAGAAGGTCGCGGCGATCAGCAGCAGGAACGCGATCATCGGCAGCGGGTGCTCGATCCGCACGTCGACGAACAGGTTCGCCGTCAACAGGATCACCAGCGCGACGGTCGTCGACTTGGTCATCGCCGCGCCGACATAGCCGAGCACCGTCTCGAACGCCGACAAGGGCGCCGACAGGATCTCGTAGATGGTGCCGGTGAAGCGCGGCATGTGGATGCCGAACGAGGCGTTGAAGATGCTCTCCGTGAACAGCGACAGCATCATCAGCCCCGGCACGATGAACGCGCCATAGGGCACGCCATCCACTTCGCTCATCCGCGAGCCGATCGCCGATCCGAACACGATGAAATACAGCGATGTCGTGATGACCGGCACCGCAAGCCCGGTCCACAGCGTCCGCGCGAACCGGTGCATCTCGAATTTGTAGATGGCGAGCACGCCGCGCCAGTTGATGCCGGTCATGCGCTCTCCCCTTCATGTACCAGGCGGACGAAAATGTCCTCCAGCGAGCTCTGCCGCGTCGCCAGGTCCTTGAAGCCGATGCCGAGGTCGGTCATCCGCCGGATCAGGGACGCGATGCCGGTGCGCTCCGCCTTGGCGTCGAACGTGAAGAGCAGCTCATTGCCTTCGTCGCGCAACTCCAGCGCCCATTCGTCGAGCTCCGGCGGGATCGACGCCATCGGCTCGACCAGCTTCAGCGTCAGCTCGCGCTTGCCGAGCTTCTGCATCAGCGACGCCGTCTCCTCGACCAGGATCAGCTCGCCATGGCTGATCACGCCGACGCGATCGGCCATTTCCTCGGCTTCCTCGATATAATGGGTCGTCAGGATGATCGTGACGCCCTGCTCCCTGAGCTCCCGCACCATCTCCCACATGCCGCGCCGCAGCTCGACATCGACGCCGGCGCTCGGCTCGTCGAGGAACAGCACGGTCGGCTGGTGGGAGAGCGCCTTGGCGATCATCACCCGGCGCTTCATGCCGCCGGACAGCTCCTTGATCCTGGTCGTGCGCTTGTCCCACAGCGACAGCTGCTTCAGCAGCCGCTCGATATAGGCCGGTTCGCGCGGCTTGCCGAACAGCCCACGGCTGAAGCTGACCGTGTCCCAGACTGTCTCGAACGCGTCGGTGGTCAGTTCCTGCGGCACCAGCCCGATCGCGCTTCGCGTCGCGCGATAGCCGGCGATGATGTCGTGCCCGTCGACCGTCACGGTCCCGCCGCTTGGCCGCACGATCCCGCAGACGATGCTGATCAGCGTCGTCTTGCCGGCGCCGTTCGGGCCTAGCAGCGCGAAGATCTCGCCGCGCCCGATCTCCAGATCGACGGCCTTCAGCGCCTGGAGGCCGGACTCATAGGTCTTGGTCAGGCCGGAAATGCGGATGATCGGGTCCATCTCGTTCCGGTAGCGGTTTCGTGGGGCCATGGGCAACCGCAGGCTTGACCCCGCCCCGCGCCGCCCCGATCAAGCTGGCGCGTGCGGACGTGGCGGAACCGGTAGACGCTGGAGACTTAAAATCTTCTGCCCCATGGGCGTGCGGGTTCGAGTCCCGCCGTCCGCACCATTGGTGGGCCGTCATTGGAAGTTGGGCCCAGCCCAACTGAACGCGCCCGGTCACCGGCGTGAGATGCCGTCCGTCTGCAAACGACCCATTGCGGCCCCTCTCCCATGGGAGAGGGCGACTCGCGGCTCCGCCGCGAGCGGGGTGAGGGGACCAGGACTTCGTGGAGAGGCCCAGACCCCTCACCCGGTCAGCGCAAGCGCTGACTCGACCTCTCCCTATGGGAGAGGTGATTGGTCCGGTAACCACCCTTTGCCGACTAGAGACAGTCGCCGAAGGCGGCGCACACAAAGCCCAAGCTCCACGCAAACAGAAGAAAGAGCGCGCCGGCGCCGTACAACAGCGAGAGCAATGCTCGAGCGAGCCGCGAACAAGGAAGCACCCAGACACCACTCAATCCCACGGCAACACTGACGGCGAGCGCGGAGTAGTCGGTCGCTCCGCTCCACCTATCCACCATACCCCTAGAGATCGCTAGATAGGCCGTCATCAGGACGAGCGGGGACGCTGCGAAGAATAGCGCCCACACTAATCGCGTACGCCGCGAGAACGGCGGCGTCTCGTATCCCATAGCATGAAGATGACAGGTTACGTGATGGCCGACAATGTCGGCTTGCCGCCCTATTGCCGACATTCCGGAGAGACCGACCAACCCGTCACCAGCCGGCCTGAGCTTGTCGAACGCCTTCCCTTCTTGTGCCGAGCCTTTCCCTCCGCACCCCTGGCCGCATGGGCCGGATCGGCCTTTGCCGCGCTTCGTTCCTCCCGCGCATGATGGAGGCACAGATGACGGGCCAAAGGCGCAAGGGTCCCGCGCAGAAGAGCGCGATGTTCGATCAGAAGCGGCAGTTCGAGGAAGAAGTCTCCGGCAATGTGCGGCGCAAGGGCCAGGACCCCTCGCCCGACGACCGGGAGCGCGGCGAGACCTCGGACAAGGACAAGGCGGCGGCGGACGTCTAGCCGCGCAACCGTTCCGCCAGTAGCCGCGCTTCCTCCCGCACCCTGAACCAGCGCAGCCGCTCTTCCTGCGCGTCGGCGAGGGCACGGTGGGCGGGCGGCTGGTCGGGCGGCCGGACTTCGGCGCCAGCGACGAGGGATGACGCCACTTGCTCGATCTTCTGCGGCTCGACCGCGCCCTGCAGCAGCGCCATTGCGGTCTCCAGGTGCGCGTCGTCGCTGTCGCGCAGGCGGAGCGCATGCCGCGACAGCCCGGCGGCGCGGAGCAGCGCGCTCAGCCATTTGCCGTCCCAGGACGGCGCGCTGGCAAGCAGGTCATGGCCGCTGAGCGCATCGAGCATCCGCGCGGCGACGCGGTCGTGCGCCTCCCCTTCCCGCTCCAGCAGCGCGCGCGGGATGCCGTGGATGCGCTCGGCGCGCGCGTCCCAATCGCTCCAGGCCGGCGCCGGGCGGATCAGCCACGTCTCGTGCGCGCCGTCCTCGAACACCCAGGCGACCTCGATCGGATAGCTGTTCTTCGACAGCGACGAGGCTTCGAAATCCACGAACACGCGCATGCCGGCGGAACGCGCGGAGAGAGGGAAAGACTCCGCCCCGGCGCTTGCAAGACCGGGGCGGAGCAGTTGGCCTACTCGTATCTGAGGGCGTGGATCGGGTTGGTGCGCGCGACCCGCATCGCGTGGGCGGCCACCGTCGCGATCGCGATGGCGAAGGCGATCAGGCCGGCGACGACGAAGGGCGTGGGCGTCAGCTCGATCCGCGTGTCGAACTTGTTCAGCCAGTCGCGCATCACCCACCAGGCCACCGGCCAGGCGATCAGGTTGGCGACAATCACCGGCCGGGTGAACTGCCACACCAGCAGCCGCACGATGTCGCGGGTGCGGGCGCCCAGCACCTTGCGGATGCCGATCTCCTTGGTGCGCCGCTCGGCGGTGAACGCGGCAAGGCCGAACAGGCCGAGGCACCCGATCACGACCGCCAGCGCCGCGAAGGTGGCGAAAATCTGGGCGCGGGCTGCCTCGCGGTCATATTGCTCGCGCACGATGTCCTGGGCGAAGCGCGCCTGGAATGGCACCTGCGGGATGTTGCGCTTCCACACCGTCTCGATCTGCTGACGGATGGCGGCAGGATCGCCCGAGAAACGCACCGCGATCGTCTCGAAGCCGTTGCGGCGCATCGTGTAGATGATCGGCTGCAGCGGTTCGCGAACGGAGCGGAAGCGCGCGTCCTCCACCACGCCGACGATCGTGACCGGCAGCAGGCCGTATTCGGACGGCAGCATGTCGCCCTGGAACTGCTTTCCGATCGCGTCCTGCGCCGTCTTGAAGCCGAGCCGGCGCGCCGCCTCCATCGTCACGACGACATTGGCGCCGCGCTGGGCCAGCGCCTGCAACGCGGCTTCGCGCCCCGGGTCGGATCGCGGCGGCGTGGTCACGTCGTCCCGCCCCTGCGCTTCCGAAAAGGCGCGGCCGGCGAGCATCTTCATGCCCATCGCTTCGAAGAAGCCCGGCTCGACCGAATAGTCGCCCAGATCGACCGACTGGGTCGCGCCGGGAAAATAGACGCGAGTGATCGAGTTGCTGTCGGGATCGACCGCGATCTGGGTTCGCGCCGCGGCTTGCACCCCCGGGATGCGCCGGATCTGCTCTGTCACGGCCTGGTCGCGGCCGTCGACGCCGCGATAACCGAGGTTACCGACCTGCAGCAGCCCGTCGCGGCGGTATCCGGCATCGACGGTGCGCGCATAGATCGTCTGCGAGTAGATGACGGCCGTGCAGATGATCAGCCCGATCGAGATCGCGAACTGCCCGACGACGAGGATGTTGCGCAACCGGCCCGAGCCCTGCGCGTCGGCCGACGACTTGTTGGCCTTCAGGATCTTCGCGGGTTCGAACCGGGCGAGGTAGAAGGCGGGATAAAGGCCGGCGACGATGCCGACCAGCACGACCAGGCCGATCAGCGGCAATATCACGCCGCCCCTGCCGACATAATGAAGCGCGATGTCGCTGCCCAGGAACGCGTTGAAGGACGGCAGCAGCAGCTCGACCATGGCCAGCGCCAGCACCATCGCGACGAACGCGATCAGGACCGATTCGCCGAGGAACTGGACGAGCAGCTGCCCGCGCGACGCCCCGAGCACCTTGCGCAACGCCACCTCGCGGGCGCGTTGCGAGGCGCGTGCTGTCGTCAGGTTCGTGAAATTGACGCAGGCGATGCCAAGGATGAGCAGCGCGATCACCCCGAACGTGATCACGGTGAAGCGATCATTTCCGGGCGTGACGGGCGCGCGCTGCGCCTCGCCCAGATGGACGTCGCGGATATTGACCAGGCGATAATCCTGCACGTCGCCGGCATTGGTTTTCTGGCCCGCGACTTCCTCGTCCGGAATGTTGCGCTTTTTCCATGCATCCATGCGCGAATTGATCAGCGCCGCGTCCTTTGGAGAACGCAGCCGCGCGTAATACCAGCCCTGCTGGTTGTTCCAGCTGGTCAGGTCGCGCGGACGATCGGAGAATTGGGTGTTTAGGTCGAACCGCGCCACGGCATCGGCCGTGAAGCTCGAATGCTTCGGCCAGTCCTTGAAGACGCCGGTGACCTTGTAGTCGACGTCGCCCATATTATCGACGATCGTCAGCGTCTGCCCGATCGGGTCGCGGTTGCCGAAGCGCTTCTTCGCTTCGGTTTCGCTCAGTGCGATCGAATGGCTGTCCGGCAGAGCGCTCGCCGCGCTGCCGCGGACGAACGGCATCTTCAGGATGTCGAACAGGTTGCCGTCGACCATGCGGAGCTCTTTGATCTGCCCCGCCTGCCCGTCCTGGATCACGATCGGCGCGAAGCCGCGCACCCAGACCAGCTTCTCGACCTCGTCCGGATAGTCCTTCTGCAGCGCGCGGCCGGCCGCGATCGCGGCGACCTGCAGGTGCATTTCCTCGCCGCCCTGCGCGGTCGCCTTGTAGTTGGTCTGCAGCTGAAAGACCTGGTCCGCGTCAGGCACCCAGTCGTCGTACGTCATCTCGTAGCGGACGTAGAGCAGGATCATCACGCACGCGGCGAGGCCGAGCGCCAGACCGACGATGTTGATCGCCGCATAGACGCGGTTCTTGGTCAGGGCACGAAGGCCGACGGTCAGGTAATTACGCCACATCCTACAATCCTATTCGTAGCGCAGTGCGCGGATCGGATTGGCGCTGGCGACCTTGACCGCGTGGGCGGCGATGGTGCCGATGGCGATGACGAGGGCGAGCAGGCCCGCCGCGACGAACGGCGTCGGGCCGAGCGCGATCCGGTCGTCGAACTTGTTCAGCCAGTCGCGCATCACCCACCAGGCGACCGGCCAGGCGATCAGGTTGGCGATGATCACGGGCCGGGTGAACTGCCACACCAGCAGCCGCACGATGTCGCGGGTGCGCGCACCCAGCACCTTGCGGATGCCGATCTCCTTGGTCCGCCGCTCCGCCGTGAACGAGGCGAGGCCGAACAGGCCGAGGCAGCCGACGATCACCGCCAGCAGCGCGAAGGCCGCGAAGATGGCCGCTCTGGATGCTTCCGCCTGGTACAGCTTGCCGACGATCTCGTCGCTGAACTTGGCCTGGAACGGCACCTCCGGCGCCAGCCGCTTCCACACGCCCTCCAGCCGGCCGCGCACGGCCGCTGGATCCTTGCTGCTGTAGCGCACCAGTATCTGGTTGATCGACTTGGGATCGTAGAAGAACATGATCGAGTCGATCGGCTCCCGGACGGAGCGGAAGCGCGAATCCTGGACGACGCCGATGATGTTGATCGGCACCATGCCGCCATATTCGGGATCGACCAGCGCCGCCTTCAGCTGCTTGCCGACGGCATCCGCCGGGTTCTTGAAGCCCATCCGCTTCGCCGCCAGCTCGTTGACGACGACGTTGGCGCCGCGCGCGGCAAAGGCACGCTCGGCGGCCGGATCCTCGGGAAACGGGCGTTCGGCACTGTCGGCGGGGCGGCTTCGGTCGAAGCTGCGGCCGGCGATCAGCTTGATGCCCATGGTTTTGAAGAAGCCGTCGTCGATATTGTACTGGCCGATATTGACCGGCTCCTGCCGCCCGGGCAGCTGCACGCCGGTGTTGCTGCTGTTGGGCGTGGCGATGCCGATCGTCGTGCGGCCGACCGAGACCACGCCGTCGACCTTGGCCATTTCCGCGACCATCGTGTCGAGCACGGGCTGGATCTGGCGGCGCCCGGCGCCGTCGATCTGGATCAGCCCTTCGCGCTGATAGCCGGGGTCGGACGTGCGGGCATAGGCGGTCTGCGCATACACCACGGCCGTGCAGATGATCAGGCCGATCGACACCGCGAACTGGCTGACCACCAGCACGCCGCGCAGGCGGCCGCTCCCTTCCGCATCGGCCGCCGACTTGTTCGCCTTCAGCACCTTGGCGGGCTGGAAGCGCGACAGGTAGAAGGCGGGGTAGAGGCCACCGGCGGCGCCGACGATCAGCACCAGCGCCAGGATCGGCAGCACCAGCCCGCCGCTGCCGAAATAGGTCATTTCCAGATCGGCATCGAGGAAGCCGGAAATCGCCGGCAGCGTGACTTCCGCGATCGCCAGCGCGACCAGCATCGAGATCCCGGCGACCAGCACGGATTCGCCCAGGAATTGGGTGATCAGCTGCCGCCGGTTCGCGCCGAGCACCTTGCGCAGCGCCACTTCGCGCGCCCGCTGGCTCGCCCGCGCGGTCGCCAGGTTGACGAAGTTGACGCAGGCCATGCCAAGGATCAGCAGCGCGACGACGGCGAACGTCGTGATGGTGCGCCGGTCGTTGCCCGGGGTCATCGCGCCGTCCTGCGCCTTGCCGAGATGCACGTCGCGGATGTTGACCAGCGCGAAGTCGGCGATGTCGCCCTGGTTGAAGCGCTGGCCACCGAACACCTGGTCGGCGATGTTGCGCTTCTCCCAGGCCGGCAGCTGCGCGTTGATCGCCGCGGCGTCGGTGCCCGGCTTCAGCCGCAGGTACATGTGCCCGGATTGCCAGCCCCATTGGGTCAGGAAATCGGGATTGTCGGCCCAATAGCTGCTCGGGTCATAGCGGGCGACCATGCTGAGCTTCACATGGCTGTTCTTCGGCGGGTCCTGGACGACGCCGGTGACCCGATAATCGGTGTTCTTGCCCTGGGCGGCGACAGTCAGCGTCTGCCCGATCGGGTTCTCGCCGCCGAACCGCTTTTGTGCCTCGCTTTCGGTCAGCACGATCGACCCGGGATTGGCGAGCGCGGTCTTGGGATTTCCCTGCACGAACGGGAATTGCAGGATGTCGAACAGCGGCCCGTCGGTGAACTTGAAGTCCTCGACTTCGAACGGCTCGCCGTTGCGGATCACGACCGGGCGGCTCGATTGGATATAGACCGCCTGCTCGATCTGCGGGAAATCCTTCAGCAGCGCCTGCTTGGTCACATAGGCGGCCATCTGCAGATAGCTCTGCTCGCCGGTATCCGGATCGTGATAATAGGTCTGGAACTGATACGCGTTCTCGGACCCCGGGAGCGCTTTGTCGTAGGTCAGCTCATAGCGGACGAACAGCAGGATGATCAGGCACGCGGCCATGCCGATCGCCAGCCCCAGGATGTTGATCAGGGCATAGGCGCGATTCTTCAGCAGCGATCGAAAGCCGACCGTCAGGTAATTCTGCCACATGGATACCTCTATTCGTAGCGCAGGGCGCGGATGGGGTTGGCACTTGCGACCTTGATCGCGTGCGCCGCGATGGTGCCGATCGCGATCAGCAGCGCGAGCAGGCCGGCCGCGACGAAAGGCGTCGGGCCAAGGTCAATTCGTGCGTCGAATTTGTTCAGCCAGTCGCGCATCAGCCACCAGGCGACCGGCCAGGCGATGATGTTTGCGATGATCACCGGCCTTGTGAACTGCCAGACCAGCAGCCGCACGATGTCGCGGGTGCGCGCGCCCATGACCTTGCGGATGCCGATTTCCTTGGTCCGGCGCTCGGCGGTGAAGGCGGCGAGGCCGAACAGGCCAAGGCAGCCGACGACCACCGACAACAGCGCGAAGGCGGCGAAGGTCTCCGCGCGCGCGTCCTCCGCCTCGTACAGCTTGCCGACGATGTCGTCGCTATACTTGGCGAGGAACGGCACTTCGGTGGTGACGCCCTGCCACATCTGCTCGAGCCCGCGGCGGACGTTCTCGGGATCGCCGTGATAGCGCACGATCATGTGCGTATGCCCGCCGCCGCTGCGCGCGTTCAGGAACATGATCGGGTCGAGCGGCTGCTTGATCGAGCGGAACCGGCTGTCGCCGACCACGCCGATCACCGTCACCGGCACCAGCCCGATCTTGTTGTCGACCAGGGCTGCCCGGAACGTCTTGCCGACGATGTCGGCCGGATTGCGATAGCCGAGCCGCTGCGCGCCATATTCGTTCACCACCACGTTGGCGCCGCGCGCCGCCAAAGCCTGCTGGGCGGCATCGTCCGGCGGGAACGGAAGGCTCATGTCGTCGAGCGGCCGCTTCTCGTCGAACCAGCGCCCGGCGACCAGCTTCAGCCCCATCGCGTCCAGGAAGCCGGGATCGACGACGTAATTGCCGATCGTGACCGGCTCCTTCCGGCCCGGCAGCATCACGCCGGTGTTGTTCTGGCTTTCCGTCGCGATCCCGATCGAGGTGCGGCCGACCGCGTCGACGCCGGGCACGCGCCGCGCCCGTTCCTCGATCATCTCGCCCTTGTCGAGCAGCTGGTAGCGATTCATATCGCCGATCTGCAGGATATGGTCCCGCTTGTAGCCGGGATCGACGGTGCGCGCGTAAACGGTCTGGGCGTAGATCACCGCCGTGCAGATGATCAGCCCGATCGACACCGCGAATTGACCGACCACCAGCACCTGCCGCAGCCGGCCCGAGCCCGGCGTTTCCGCCGACGATTTGTTGGCGCGGAGCACCGACGCCGGCTGGAAGCGCGAGATGAAGAAGGCGGGATAGAGGCCGCCCAGGACGCCCACCACCGCGACCAGCAGCAATACCGGCAGCAGGATGCCGTCCGCCCCGAAATAATGGACCTGGATATCCGCCTTCAGGAACGCGGAGAAGGCCGGCATCGCAAGCTCCACCACCGCCAGAGCGATCACCATCGCCAGGAAAGTGACGATCACCGATTCCCCGATGAACTGTATGATCAGCTGCTTGCGGGTGGCGCCGAGCACCTTGCGCAGCGCGACTTCGCGCGCCCTCTGGCTGGCCCGCGCGGTCGACAGGTTGGTGAAGTTCACCACCGCCATGCCGAGGATCAGGATCGCGATCACCGCGAAGGTCAGGATCGACGCCTTGTCGTTGCCGGGCGTGACCGCCGCGTCCTGCGCCTTGCCCAGGTGGACGTCGCGGATGTTGACCAGGTGCCAGTCGCCGAAATCGCCGGCGTTGAAGCGCGCCTCGCCGCTGTTCTGGTCCGGGATGTTGCGCTTTTCCCAGGCCGGCATCTGCGCCTCAATCGTCTTTACGTCGCTACCTGGCTTCAGCCGCACATAGACCCAGCCGGAATTGCAGCCCCAGCAGTCGAGGA
This sequence comes from Sphingomonas horti, assembly GCF_009753715.1. GTDB lineage: Bacteria > Pseudomonadota > Alphaproteobacteria > Sphingomonadales > Sphingomonadaceae > Sphingomonas_B > Sphingomonas_B horti. The sequence continues at coordinate 378,554 of NZ_WQMS01000013.1, forward strand.
AGCCGGGCTCGGTCGCGAAGAAGCTCGGGAAGTCCATCCGCCCGATCATGTTCGCGGCGAACGAGCTGTTCTTCGGAATGTCCTTGAACACGCCGGTCACGCGGAAGTCGCGCTGCTTGCCCTTTGAGATGACGGTGAAGGTCTTCCCGACCACGTTGGTGGTGCCGAACCGCTTCATCGCCTCGGTCTCGCTCAGGATCGCGTCGCCGACGCGGCCCAGCGCGTTCTTGTCGCCCGCGACCAGCGGCAGCGGGATGGTGGCGAGCAGGTCGCCGTTGACGTAGCGGTAATTCTCCGTCGAGCTCGCCTGCCCGTCTTTGTAGAAGACCGGCTCTGACGACAGCACATAGACGGAGGCGATGATCTGCGGGAAATCCTTCCTCAGCGCCGCTTCCGACGTGTAGGTCGACATCTGCCCGTAGCTGAGTTCGCCCGAATCCGGGTTCTTGAAGTAGGTCTGGACCTGATAGACGTTTTCGGAATCGGGCAGCCATTTGTCGTAGCTGAACTCATAGCGCACGAAGAGCAGGATCATCAGGCACGCGGCCATGCCGATCGCGAGCCCCAGGATGTTGATGAACGCATAGGTGCGGTTCTTCATCAGGGAGCGGAGACCGACCGTCAGGTAATTGCGCCACATCGTCTGGGTCCTACTCGTAGCGGAGGGCGTGGATCGGGTTGGTACGCGCGATACGGATGGCATGGCCGGCGACGGTGCCGATCGCGATGGCGAAGGCGATCAGGCCGGCGAGCAGGAACGGCCCCGGCGTCAGCGCGATGCGGGCGTCGAACTGGTTCAGCCAGTCGCGCATGATCCACCACGCCGCGGGCCAGGCGATCAGGTTGGCGATCACCACCGGCTTGGTGAACTGCCAGACCAGCAGCCGGACGATGTCGGCGATGCTGGCGCCGAACACCTTGCGGATGCCGATCTCCTTGGTGCGACGCTCGGCCGTGAAGGCGGCCAGCCCGAACAGGCCCAGGCAGGCGACCGCGACGGCAAGCCCGGCGAACCCGGCGAAGCTCAGGCCGCGCGCCTGGTCGACGCGGTACAGCTCGGCCAGCTCGGCATCCGCATAATCGGCCTCGAACGGCACTGTCGGCACCAGCCGCTTCCACAGCTGCGCGAGCCGCTCGCGCACCACGGCCGGCTCGGCGCCCTCGAAATGCACCAGCAGCCGCGAATAGAAGCCATTGTTCATATAGGCGACCGCTTCCGGCTGCTCGCGCAAGGAGCGGAACCGCGAGTCCTTGACGACGCCCACGATGGTCGCCGGCATCAGCCCGTTCTTGGCCCCGAACGCGTTGACGCGGACCGTCTTGCCGATCGCCGCCTCCGGATCGGCGAAGCCGAGCTGCCGGGCGGCGAGCCGGTTGACGACGATGTTGGCGCCCCGATCGACATAGCTCTGCGCGATCGCCTTGCGCGCGTCGGCATCGACCGGCAGCAGCGTCGCGTCCATCTGGTTGGCGCGCGACGGCAGCCGGCCGGCCAGCAGGCCGACGCCCGCCGTCTCGAAGAATTCGGGCGAGACGCTGTACCAGCCGATCGTGATCGGCTTCACGCGTCCCTCGACGCTGAAATCGGTGTTGAGCGTCTGCCCCGTCGCGGGGAAGATCGACGTCGCCGCTGCGGAGCGGACGGCGGGCAGGCGCTGCGCCTCCCGGATCAGCGTGTCGACCAGCGGCACGACGACGGCGCGGTCCAGATTGGCGACCGTGATCAGGCCGTCGCGGCGGAAGCCGGCGTCGATCGACCGGGCGAAGCGGATCTGGCTGTAAACCACCAGGGTGCAGACGATCAGGCCGATCGAGACCGCGAATTGCGCAACGACCAGCAGCGCGCGCAGCTTTCCCGTCCCGGGTGGCTCGGCTGCGGACCGGTTGGAGCGCAGGATCACGCCCGGCTGGAACCGCGTCAGGTAGAAGGCCGGATAGAGACCGCCCAGCAGCCCGACCGCCAGCCACAGGCCGAGGATCGGCAGCAGCACGCCGTCCGCGCCGAGATACACGAGATGCAGGTCTGTGCCGAGATAGGCGGCGATATAGGGCAGGCTCAGCTCCGCCAGCGCCAGCGCGATCAGCATCGACAGGCCGACGATCAGCAGCGATTCGCCCAGGAACTGCGCGATCAGCTGTCGCCGCGCCGCGCCGGCGAGCTTGCGCAGTGCCACTTCGCGCGCCCGCTGCCCGGCCCGCGCCGTCGCCAGGTTGACGAAGTTCGCGACCGCTATGCCCAGGATCAGCAGCGCGATCACCGCGAACGTCACGACCGTGGTGCGGTCGTTGTTCGGCCGCTCGGGATCGCCGCCGGACGCGCCCGACAGATGCACGTCGCGCACATTGACCAGCCGCCAGTCGAAATCGTCGCCTTCGCTGACCATCGCGCCGCCGACGTTGCGCGACGGGATGTTGCGCTTCTCCCAGGCCGGCAGGCCCGCCGTGATCGGGTCGGGCGATGCGCCGGGGCGCAGCTTCAGATAGACGAAGCCGTTGACGCAGCCCCACGTGCAGCTGGCCGCGTCCTCGGGATCGATCTTCGTCACCAGCCCGAATTTCATGTGGCTGTGGCGCGGCAGATCCTCGAATACGCCGGTGACGCGCAGTTCGACCTTCTCGCCGCGCATGATGCGGGTGACGGTGCGGCCCAGCACGTCGTCGGTGCCGAACTGCTTGATCGCCTCGGCCCGGCTCATCACCAGGCTGTTCGCCTGGTCGAGCGCATGACGCGGGTCGCCGCGCAGGAACGGCACGCTGACGACCTGGAAGAATTGCGGGTCGGCGGAGAGCATGTCGGCAAAGACCGGCTCGCCGTCGCGCAGGAACACCGGCCGGTCGCCGTCCGCGCGCACGACCGCATCGATCTGCTGGAAATCCTTGGCCAGCGGCGCCGCGGCCGCCCCTTCCGATTCCTGCTGGATCGTGCGGACGCCGGTCTCCGGGTCGGTGTGGATCAGCTGGACCTGATAGACGCGATCGGCGTCTTTCAGCCAATCGTCATAGGTCAGCTCGTAACGGACATAGAGAAGGAGAACGATGCACGCGGCGAGCCCGATCGCGAGCCCGAAGATGTTGATGAACGCGTAAGTCCGGTTCTTCTGCAACGCCCGGAGCCCGGCGACCAGATTGCTGCGCCACATCGTGCTCTACCCCTTTCCTCCCCGCGGTTCAGGCGGCCCGGCGGCGCTCCACCAGCACCTTGCCGTCCAGCATGTTGACGACGCGGCCGGCATAGTCGGCGTGCGCGGGCGAGTGCGTGACCATCACGATGGTCGAGCCTTCCGCGTTCAGCTTCTGGAGCATCCGCATCACTTCCTCGCCATGCTGGGTGTCGAGGTTGCCGGTCGGCTCGTCGGCGAGGATCAGCTTGGGCTCGCCGACCACCGCGCGGGCGACGGCGACGCGCTGCTGCTGGCCGCCTGAAAGCTGGCTCGGCCGGTGCTTGGCGCGGTGGGCGATGCCGACCTTGTCCATCACCGCTTCGACCCGCTGCTTGCGCTCGGACGACGGGATGTCGTGGTACAGCAGCGCCAGCTCGACATTCTCGCGGACCGACAGCTCGTCGATCAGGTTGAAGCTCTGGAAGATGAAGCCGATGTGCTTCTTGCGGATATCGGCCAGCTTCGATTCCGGCAGGCCGGCCACTTCGCCGCCGTTGAAGACGTAGGAGCCGCTCGACGGGCTGTCGAGCATGCCGATCACGTTCAGCAGCGTCGACTTGCCGCAGCCGGAGGGACCCATGATCGCGACGAACTCGCCGTCCGCGATGTCGAGGTCGATCCGGTCGAGCGCGGTCGTCTCGACAGTGTCGGTGCGGTAAACTCGCGACAGTTCGCGCATGCTCAGCATGTGGCTTCCTTTCACTTCTGCTGGAGGTCGAGCCGGTCCTTGTCGGCGAAACCGGTGTAGGGAGAGGTCAGGACTTTCTCGCCGGGCTGGAGCCCGTCGAGCACTTCGATGAAGTCGGCGTTGCGGCGGCCCAGGCGGACATTGCGCTTCACCGCTTCCTTGCCATCGTCGGTGACGACGAACACCCAGGCGCCGCCGGTGTCGTTGTAGAAGCTGCCGTTCGGGATCAGCAGCGCCGGCGTCGGGTCGCCCAAGGTCAGCTTGGCCTGGAGCGTCTGACCGCGCTGCAGCCCGTCCGGCTGCGGACCCTGGAATTGCAGGTCGACTTCGAACTGGCCGTTCCGCACCTGCGGATAGATTTTCGTGACCTTCAGCTGATAGGTCTTGCCGCCCTGGTCGATCGTCGCCTTCTGCCCCACCGCGACGCGGCCGAGATAGAATTCGTCGACGCCCGCGATCAGCTTGTTCGCGCCCGGGCTGTCGATCTGGCCGATCCGCTCGCCGCGGTTCATCGACTGGCCGACCTGGATGTCGAAACCGGAAAGCTGGCCGGAGACCGGCGCGCGCAGCTTCAGCGATTCAAGGTTCAGCCGGGCGACGTCCAGGCTGGTGCTCATCGATGCGGACGACTTGCGCAATTGCGCCAGTTGGCTCGATTGCAGCCGCTCGTCGGTGGCCTGGGTGCGGCGCAGCACTTCGTGGCGCTCGCGCTGGTACTGGAGCTCGTCCTCGGTATCGGCGAACTGCTTGGCTGGAATGAAGCCGCGCTTGGCGAGCGGCGCTTCGCGGCGATACTGGCGTTCGGCCTTTTCGAGCGCGAGCTTGGCTTCCAGCAGGTTGCGTTCGTCGCTCATCCGGGTCTGGGCAAGCGCCAGCTCCTGGCTGCGCATCGAGTTCAGCTCGCGCGACACATCGGTCTGGCGAGCGAGCACCGACAGCTGCAGCTCGGGATTGGAGAGCACCGCGAGCAGCTGCCCCTTCTCGACGGTGGCGCCGTCCTCGACGAGCTTTTCCTCGACCCGGCCGCCCTCGACCGAGTCCAGATAGATGGTCAGCAAAGGCGTCACGCGTGCGCGCAGCGGCAGGAAGTCGTCAAAAGTGCCGCGCTGCACTGTCGAGACGGTAACCCGGTCGGCCGCGACCGTCTGCGAATTGCCGCTCGGCGCATAGGCATAGAAGCCGATCCCGGCGATCGCGAGCGCGCCGGCCGCGATCCCCGCCTTCAGCCGGTTGGAGATACCGCGCCGCTCGACGACCTTGTCCATCGCGCCGCCGCTCACCGGCTCGCGGGGCGACTGCGGCTCAGAACTCATTCGAACAACGCTCATTCAGGTCTCCACAAGGCTTGGCAGCAAGCATCATGCCATTCACGAAAACATTTGTAGTCAAGAGAGGCCGCGCGCGAGGCGGCGGCAGTCCTGTCCGGAAGCGGACAGAAGTGTCCGATCCTGAACAGGGCGTCCGCGGCTCAAGCGAGCACCGGCCGCTGGTCGGCATGCAGGCAGGCGACCGTGCCCGCACTGGCCGGTTGCGGCGCGACGGTTACAAATGTAGTCAAAGCCGCGGCGACCGTCGCCGCAAACGCGAAGGACAGGCGAATCTTGATCATGGCTCGGCTCCTGAAAGCTGTTCCCCCGGACCGTCTGCCCGGCTGCCGGATGCTCAGCGAAACCCGTGCCAGACGCTCGAAAATCACGGATTTCTGCCGTTTCCGGAAAAATCATGCGCCATTGACTGTACTAGGTGCATCATACACTGGAATGGTCTATGTTCGGATTCGGACACGGACTGTGCGGAGCCGGACGCAGTGAGCAGCAAGCCTTTCGACCTGGCATTGGTGGTCGACGACGATCCCGACATCCTGCTCGCCGCGCGCCTGTTGCTGCGCGATCTGTTCGCCGAAGTGATCGTCGCTGAGCAGCCGGACCAGGCGCTCGCGAAGACCGAGGGGCGTAACCCGGACGTCATCCTGCTCGACGCCAATTTTGCCCGCGGCGCGACCAACGCCGCTGAAGGATTCGAGGCGCTGGCCCGGTTCCTCGAACGTGATCCGGAAGCGGTGGTCGTGATGATCACCGCGCATGGAGGAGTGCAGATCGCCGTGGAAGCGATGAAACGTGGCGCAACCGATTTCGTATCCAAGCCCTGGTCGAACGAGCGGCTGCTCGCCACTGTACGTACGGCGGCATCGCTCCGCCAGTCGCGCAACGCGGTGTCGACCGAGCGGCAGAAGGCCGTCGCCATCGCCGCGCCGGCCGCCGGCGAGACCCCGCTGCTCGGCACCTCGCCGGCGATGAAGCGGGTGATGCAGCTGATCGAGCGCGCCGCCCCGACCGATGCGAACGTGCTGATCCTGGGCGAAAACGGCACCGGCAAGGAGCTCGTCGCGCGCGAGCTGCACCGCCGCTCGCGCCGCGCCGACCGGGTGATGCTGTCGGTGGACCTGGGCGCGATCGCCGAGACCCTGTTCGATTCCGAGCTGTTCGGCCATGTGAAAGGGGCGTTCACCGATGCGCGCGCCGACCGCGTCGGCCGGCTGCAGGCGGCGGACGGCGGCACCTTGTTCCTGGACGAGATCGGCAACCTGCCGCTTCATCTCCAGCCCAAGCTGCTCACTGCGCTGGAGCAGCGACGCGTGACGCCAGTCGGCGCGAACAAGTCGGTGCCGTTCGACGTGCGCGTGGTGGCGGCGACCAACCTGCCCCCTTCGGCCCTGGCCGACGAGAGCCGTTTCCGGCCTGACCTGCTGTTCCGCCTGAACACGGTCGAGATCGAGCTGCCGCCGCTCCGCCAGCGGCGCGAGGACATTCCACTGCTGCTGGACCATTATCTGGGCCTCTATGCGCGCAAATACGACAAGCCGGTGCTGCCTCTCGCGTCCCCGGTGCTCGCGGCGCTGACCGACTATGACTGGCCGGGCAATGTCCGGGCGCTGCGCCACGCCGCCGAGCGCGCGGTCATCCTGTCGGACGGCGGCCCGCTCTCGATCGAGGACTTCTCGATCCGACGCCAGGCCGGGCACATCCCGGTCGTCACCGTCGAGAGCGGCAGCGACCTCAATCTCGAACGTGCCGAAAAGCAGATGATCGAGCGGGCGCTGCAGAAGCATTCGTACAACATCTCGCTCGCCGCGAACGAGCTCGGTCTCACCCGCGCGTCCCTCTATCGCCGCATGGAGAAGCATGCCCTCTGACGGCATCGGCTTCCGCGGCCGCTTCGCGCTGGGCCTTGCCTGGCGGATGCTGCTGCTGCTGGCGGCGCTGGCGGCCTTCGCCGCCTCGCTCGCCGCACCCAATCTGGGGGCCGCGCGGATCATCGCCGCGGCCATGGTTGCGGGCGCCGCGATCGGTTTGTGGAACTACATCCAGCGCACCAATCGCGAGGTCGCGCGCTTCATCGAGGCGATCCGCTTCGGCGACATGTCGGCCAGCTTCGCACGGCCGGAGGCCGGCTCCGGCTTCGAAGCGCTGGGCGAAGCGCTCGATTCCGGCATCCGCGCGCTGCGCGACGAGCGCTCGCGGATGGCCGACGAGAGCCGCTTCTACCAGGCGATCGTCGACGACATGCCGATCCCGCTGCTGCTGGTCGATCCGGAGGAGCGGGTCGAACCGGTCGGTAAGAGCGCGCGGCGGATGTTCGGCGCGCTGTCCGGCGTCAGGGTCGACGATTATGCGCAATTCGGCGCCGGCTTCGCCCAGTGCCTGCGCGCGCTCCAGCCAGGGCAGCGGCAATTGGTCACGATGACGTCGGAGGGCGGCCAGGCCCAGCGCGTCCTGTTGCGCGTCGCCGCCGTGCACCGGCTCGGCAGCTCGCACCGGGTGGTCACCGTCCAGCCGATCCAGGAAGCGCTGAACGCGGTCGAGATCGCGACCCAAAGCGACCTGGTCCGCGTGCTCACTCATGAGATCATGAACTCGATGACGCCGGTGACCTCGCTCGCGCGCACCGCCGCCGACCTGATGGCAAGCGCCGATTGCGGTGGGGACGAGACGATCGCCGACGCACGCGCCGCCGTCGAGACGCTCGCCCGGCGTGCCGACGGCGTGATGCACTTCGTCGAAAGCTACCGCCAGATCAGCCGCACGCCCCAGGTCAACCGGCAGGTCTTCGTCGCGGCTTCGTTCGGCGACGAGCTGAGGCGGCTGTTCCAGGCCGATTGGCCGGCCGATCGGATCGGCTTCGAGCTGTCGGTCGAACCCGAGACGATGATGCTCGACGCCGATCCGGACCTGCTCGCGCAGGTGCTGATCAACCTGCTGCGGAACGGCGCGGACGCCGCTGAGGCGCAGGGCGCGGAGCCGCGCGTCGCGGTCCGTTTCGAAGCGGTCCGCGGCGGCGGCGCGACGATCCTGGTCGACGACAACGGCCCCGGCATTCCGGAGGGCAAGCGCAGCGAAGTCTTCCTTCCCTTCTTCACGACCAAGGCCAAAGGCACCGGCGTCGGCCTCAGCCTCGCCCGCCAGATCGTGCTGGCGCACGACGGCACCATCGCGATCGAGGACAGCCCGCTCGGCGGCGCCCGCTTCCGCATCATCCTCTGAGCCTTGCACCGGCGCACGAGCGTTCTATCGTCTCTCCTCTCGGGGAGCGCGGAACATGGGATATGCCGAAGACAAGCGAGTGCATGATTCGATCGATCTGATCGGCATGCGTGCGCAGGCGACCACGGTCGGGCTGATCCAGCTGGCGATCGAGCTTCAGCGCGCGAACCTGCTGGATCAGGGCGCGGTCGACCGCATCAAGGAAGCGATCGCGAAGGAAATCTCGCTCAATCGCCCACGATCGGTCTCGGCGGCGAATTTCGACGAGCATCTCCGCCAGCGTCTCGATCGCCTGTTTTCCGGCGAAGACCCGGTCGGCCAGGTCACGCCCGAGACGATCGGCCCTCAGGTCTGACGCCGGGTCAGGCGCTGCACCGCAAGCAGCGACGCGAACGCCAGCACCGCCTGCGCGGCCAAGCCGGCGGGCCACCAGCCGGCGACGGCGAATGGCGCGAGCAACCAGACCAGCAGGTCGGGCTCGGCAAGCCAGAGCGGGCGGCGCTGCGGCTTTCCGATCCAGCGCTGGTGCTCCAACAGCGCCGTCATGACGCCGATCGTCCCCGCCGCCAGCGCCAGCGTTCCCCAGCCGAAATCGCGCGTGTTCCAGCCCAGCGCGAGCAGCGCCGCGCTCGCCGCGCCATAGCGAAGCTGCGTCCAGCGCTTATGGTCCTTGCGCAGCCGCATCGTCAGCCCGGCCAGATGTCGCCCGAGCACGTCCACGGGTCCGGAGAGCATCGCCAGCACCAGCCCCGGCCAGCGCCAGCCGCCCATGAAGACGAGCGCCGCGAGAATCAGCAGCCCGGACGCGCCGCCGCGCAGCCAGGCCGGATCGATCATCGCCGCCATAGCCCGGGGCGCGATCGCGCGCGCCAGCGGGTCGAAGACATAACGGTCGAGCAGCCCGGTCGGCCGGCGCGCGGCGGCCTGGCTGATCGCCTGCTCCGCCGCCAGCGCGGCCGCCGGGTCCGCCACCTGGGCCAGCAATGGCCCGCGCTCCAGCGGCACGCGTTCCGCGCCGGCCTGCACGGCGTTGCGCAGCAGCGTCGATTGCAGGTCCCAGTCTCCCAGCATCCGTGCCGTCCGCCGCACCAGATCGCCATCGACAAGCAGCAGCCCGGCCCAGCGCGCGCTGGCGTCGATCAGCTCCCACTCGCGCGTTTCCGGCGCGTCGGGAATGGTCAGGATCGCCGGTGGCGAGGCGCCGAGCAGCCGCTCCGCCGCCGCCGTGTCGGTGACGATGCCGTCGCCCATCACCAGCAGCCGGTCGTCCGGCCGGACCCGCTGGGCCACGTCGTCGACCCGGCGCAGCACTTCCACGACCAGGCCGTCGCGGCGCAGACGCGCGAGCGCGGCGGCGAGGCCCGGCGGCAGCCGCTCGGCAATCGCGATGGTCCGCTCGGCACCGGCTTCGGCGAGAACCCGGACCTGCTGTTCCAGCACGGTTTGCCCCGCGACCGGCAATTCCGCGCGCAGTCCCGTCCCGCCGGCGATGTCCTCGCAGGCGATGATCAGTCCGGTCAGCATGGCACGCCCCGCATCGGGGCTTTCGTTAGGCGGTAATCGCGCCCGGCAAAAGGCGTTTAGATGGTCAGCACCGCCAGGCCGCGCTCGATGTCGGCCAGCGCCTCGGCGTCGCCGCGCGGGCATTGCGCCGCCCAGCCGGCCTCGTTCATCAGCGCAGTCGCGCCGAAACTTGCCGCCAGCCCCTTCAGGCGCAGCCCCGCCTCGCGCCAATCGGTGTCGCTGGCGGCCCGGCGCATGGCGTCCAGGTGCCGCGTCGCGCTTTCAAGAAACGCGCCGCGCAGCTCCGCGACGAGCGCCTGGTCGTCGCCGACCGCGGCGGCGAGCGAGGTGTGGAGGGCCTGTTCGAACGACATGGACCAAGCTTATCCCCGAAAACCTTAAGGGCCGGTAACCCGCCCTTGTTCTCACCCCGGCAAAAGCTGGTATGTTCCGCGTCCATGAACGGGTCGAAAAAAGTGGTGGGCCTGCGGCCCGAGCATGAAGACGAACTGATCGTGGAAGAGACTGCGCCGGTTTACGAAGCGGAGACGGACGAGGAGCCGGCGCCGCCGAGCGCGCTCGGCATCGCGATCGCCGTCCTGCTCGCCCTGCTCGCGATCGCCTGGACGGCGTTCGTCACGTGGAGCATCGTCGCCGGGCCGGACGCCTATGCCAATCTGGCGATGATCATCGGCGCCGCCAGCACGCCGTTGACGCTGATCGGCGTGGTCGCGCTACTGACGCTCCGCACCAGCCGCCGCGAGGCCCGGCGCTATCTTGCGACCGCGCACGGCATGCGAGCGGAATCCGCCCGGCTCGAAGCGAAGATCGGGGAGCTCACCGCGCGCATCGCCGCCAATCGCGAAGCCCTTGCCGACCAGACCATCCAGCTGACCCAGATCGGCGAGGAAGCGGCCGCCAGGCTTGCGAGCGTCACCGCGACCTTCCGCCAGGATGGCGAGGCGCTGGACCGGCACGCCGGCACTCTCGCCCAGTCGGCCAGCGCGGCGAGTAGCGAGCTGAACGCCCTGCTCGCCAGCCTCCCCCAGGCGCAGCAGCAGACCGACGGCCTCGCCGCCGCCCTCGGCCAGGCCGGCGAGGCCGCCGTGGGTCAGGCCAGTGCCTTGGAAGCGCAGCTCGAGGTCTTGCGCGAGCGCGGCCGGGAAGCCGACGAGATCGCGAGCGGCGCGGCCGAGAAGCTGGCCGCGCACATCTCCCAGATCGACGCCGCCACCCAGACCGCGCGGACGCAGCTCGACGCGACCGCCGGTCAGATGAACGACGCGGTCCAGTCCGCCCTCGCCCGCGCCTCCGAGGCCCTCGACGAGGCGCGGCGCAGCGTGGAGGCGCAGGGCGCGGCGATGCTGGCGATGGTCGACCAGTCCAAGGCCGCGCTCGACAGCACCGGCACCCAATCGGCCGAAGCGCTGGCCGCGCGGATCGGCGAGATCGGCACCCTGGTCGACAATCTCGGCCGCAGCATCGGCGCCCATGACGAGACCGGGCGCGCCCTGGTCGAGCAGCTGTCGACCGGCATGGCGGAAATCGAGCAGCGGCTCGAGCGGCTGGACCAGAGCGGCACGGCACGGACCGAGCAGCTTGCCGCCGCGATCGCCGCGCTCGGCGAGAATGCGGACCGGCTGTCGAGCTCGCTCGCCGGCGCCGGCGATGCCGCCGACGGCTTCATCGCCCGCAGCGAGGCGCTTCTGACCGCGCTCGACGCCAGCGCGCGCGAGATCGACGAGACGCTTCCCGCCGCCCTCGCCCGTCTCGACGGCTATGCCGAGGCGAGCCGCGGCCGGATCGAAGCGATGCGGCCCGAGGTCGGCGGCATCGAGGCGGGTGCGACCGCCGCGCTGGACCGTCTCGCCCAGACCGAGAAATTGCTCCAGCAGCAGCGCGAGGCGATCGAGCTGTTCGGCCAGGCCGCCGATCGCCAGCTCCAGTCCGGCAAGCGCAGCGCGGGCGAGCTCACCGCTGCGCTCGACTCCGCGCAGGCGCAGATGGCCGCGGTTGCCGACGGCTCGGGCCCGCAGCTGATCGACGTGATGCTCCGCGTCCGCGACGCCGCCAACCAGGCCGCCGAGCGCGCGCGAGAGACGTTCGAGCGCATCGTGCCGCAGGCCGCGGCCTCGATCGGCCACGCGACCGACAAGGCGATCCAGGACGTCGTCGCCGCACGAGTCGAGAAGCAGGTGCTGTCGGTCGCCGATGCCGCCGAGCGCGCGGTCGCCGCCGCCAACGCCGCGGCCATCCAGCTGCAGGAGCAGATGGCCGCCGTCGAGCAGGGCGCCGCCGCGATCGAGGCGCGGATCGATTCCGCGCGCGAGCAGGCGGACGAAGCCAATCGCGACAATTTCGCCCGCCGCGCGGCGCTGCTGATGGAAGCGCTCAACTCGACCGCGATCGACGTCGCCAAGATCCTGTCGAACGAAGTCACCGACAGTGCCTGGGCGGCCTATCTGAAGGGCGATCGCGGCGTCTTCACGCGCCGCGCGGTGCGGCTGCTCGAAGCCGGCGAGAGCCGCGCGGTCCAGTCCTACTACGAAAGCGACCCGGAGTTCCGCGAGCAGGTCGGCCGCTACATCCACGATTTCGAGGCGATGCTCAGGAACGTCCTCGCCACCCGCGAAGGCTCGCAGGTCGCGGTCACTCTGCTGTCGTCGGACATGGGCAAGCTGTACGTCGCCCTCGCCCAGGCGATCGAAAGGCTCAGGACCTAGCGCGAATAATCCAGGTCCGCCGGGGTGATCCAGCCGTTGACGTAATTCGCGTAATAGAGGCCGAACAGCACCGCGGCGACGATCGTCGTGCGGAGGATCAGCTTGCCGAAACGATAGTCGTGCGGCGCGCTGTCGGCCTGGCCGGGCACCCGGTCCGCGCCCGCTTCCTCATGCGTGCGCACGCCGAACGGCAGCACCAGAAAGGCCGAGAGCGACCAGAACAGCAGGTAGATGGCGACGATCGAGGTCCAGCGCATGCGGCGTCTCTAGCCGATCAGACGCGCAAGATCATCACGTCGACGACCGGCTTCTTGCCGGTCCATTCGACCGCCTTGCGGCGCACCGCGAGCCGGATCGCCTCGCGGAGCTTTTCCTCGTCCGCCCCGCCCTTGCCCGCGGCGTCCTCGGCGGCGTCGCAGGCGTCGGCGATGAAATCGTCCTTGTCCTCCTCGACCGGGATGCCCTGCAGCCGCACCGCCGTGTCCTGCACCCGGCCGCCTTTGCCGAGCGCCACCGCGACCGAGATCTGGCCATAGGCAGCGATCCGCCGGCGTTCGTTGATCGTCGCGCCGTCGGCCGGCAGGATCACGTCGCCGTCGACGACCAGCCGCCCGGCACGCTCGTTGCCGATCACCACCGGCCCGTTCGGCGCCAGCCGCACCACCGTCCCGTTCTCCTGCACGATCGATTTCGGCACGCCCTGTTCCTCGGCGAAGCGCGCCTGCTCGGCCATGTGCCGCCGCTCGCCATGGACCGGCAGGATGATCTCCGGCCGGATCCATTTGTACATCAGCGCGAGCTCGGGCCGTCCCGGGTGGCCGGACACATGCACATGCGCCTGCCGGTCGGTGATCATCCGGATGTTCTTTGCCGCCAGCGCATTCTGGATGCGCCCGATCGCAACTTCGTTGCCCGGGATCTGCTTGGACGAGAAGACGACCAGATCGCCTTCGTCCAGCTTCAGCGGATGCTGGTCGAACGCGATGCGACCCAGCGCCGCGCGCGCCTCGCCCTGCCCGCCGGTCGCGACGATCATCACTTCGCGGTGCGGCAGCTTCATCGCCGCGTCAAAATCGATCGGCTCGGGAAAGTCGCGCAGATAGCCGACGCTTTTCGCCACCTTCAGGATGCGATCGAGCGAGCGCCCGGCGACGCATAGCTGCCGCCCGGTATCGCGCGCCACCTCGCCCAACGTCGCCAGCCGCGCCGCATTCGACGCGAAAGTCGTGACCAGCACGCGCCCCGTCGCTTCGGAGATCACTGCGTCAAGCCCCTCGCGCACCGCCGCTTCGGAGCCCGACGCGTCCTCGTTGAACACATTGGTCGAATCGCAGACCAGCGCCAGCACGCCCTTGTCGCCGATCGCCTCCAGCTCAGCCGCGGTGGAGGGCGTGCCGAGCAAAGGCTCCTCGTCCAGCTTCCAGTCGCCGGTGTGGAAGATGTTTCCGTGCGGCGTCTCGATCAGTAGCGCGTTGCCTTCCGGGATCGAGTGCGCCAGCGGCACATATTCGAAGCCGAACGGCCCGAGATGAAACTGCCCGTGCTCGCGCTCGATCACGTGCAATTTCACCTGGTCGGAAACGCCTTCCTCTTCCAGCTTGCCACGGATCAGCCCGGCGGTGAACGGCGTCGCGTACAGCGGCACGCCCAGGTCCGCCGCCAGATAGGGCAGCGCACCGATATGATCCTCATGCCCGTGCGTCAGCACGATGCCGAGCAGGTCGTCGCTGCGCTCCTCGATGAAGCTCAAGTCGGGCAGGATCAAATCGATGCCGGGATAGGCCGGATCGGCAAAGGTGATGCCGCAATCGACCATCACCCATTTGCCCTGGCAGCCATAGAGATTGACGTTCATCCCGATCTCGCCGGAACCGCCGAGCGCAAGGAAAAGAAGTTCGTTACCGGGGGTCACTATCGCGTCGTTTCCTTCTTCGTCATTCCCGCAAAAGCGGGAACCCACCTGCCTTGGGCTGCCAACGCTTCATCAGAAAAAAGTGGGTCCTCGCTTTCGCGGGGATGACGACCTGTATCTGGTCACCTGCCCATATGGGCGCGCTCGGCCAACATCGCCAGCCCGCGCAGCGTCAGGTCGTGCTCGACTGCGTCGAACACGTCCGTGTGCTTCTCGAACAGGATCGCGAGGCCTCCGGTCGCGATCACCTTGGCCGGCCGGCCGATCTCCGCCTTCATCCGCGCGATCAGCCCTTCGATCAGCGCGACATAACCCCAATAGATGCCGATGTTCATCTGGTCGACGGTGTTGCGCCCGACGACGGAGCTGGTCGCCGGCGCCTCGATGGCGATGCGCGGCAGCTTCGCGGCGGCGCTGACCAGCGCGTCGAGCGACAGGTTGATGCCCGGCGCGATGATCCCGCCCTTATAGGCGCCGCGATAGTCGATCCAGTCGATCGTGGAGGCCGTGCCGAAATCGACGATGATCAGGTCGCCTTCGTGCAGCGCGTGCGCGGCGATCGCGTTCACGGCGCGGTCGGCGCCCAGATTCTGCGGCTCCTCGACGTCCAGGTCCATGCCCCACTCGACCGGCGCGCGCCCGGCGATCAGCGGCTCCACGCCGAAATATTTGGTCGACAGCACCTCGAGGTTATGGAGCGCGCGCGGCACCACGGTCGAGATGATGACTCGGTCGACTGCGGACCGCTCCAGCCCTTCCAGGGCCAGCAACTGCGTCAGCCACACCGCATATTCGTCGCCCGTGCGCCTGGCATCGGTCGCGATCCGCCACCGGGCGCGGACGTCGCCGCTGTCGAACAGCGCGAAGACGATATTGGTATTCCCTGCGTCGACCGCGAGCAGCATCTTGGCCCCCTTCAGATCAGAAACACATCGCCGGCATGGATCACTTGCACCTCGCCAGAGGCCAGGCGCAAGCGGAGCGCGCCGTCCGCGTCAAGGCCGTCGAACAGGCCGTCGAACAGGCCGTCGATCGCCGCCTGGTCCGGCAGGCGCACGGACAGCGCCGTTCCCGGCGGATGCGCCCGTTCCAGCCAGCGCCGGCGCACCGGCTCCAGCCCGCTGCGCCAGACCGCCAGCCAGCGCGCGAACGCCTCGGCCAGGTCGCGCAGGAACAGCTCCGGATCGGGCGCGCCGAGTCCCTGCGCCGCGACGCTGGTCACGGCCCGACCCAGCCCCTCGGGAGAATGCGCGAGATTGACGCCGATGCCGACGACCACGGCGTCCCCGCTGCGCTCCAGCAGGATGCCGGTCAGCTTCGCGCCTTCGATCAGCAGGTCGTTCGGCCACTTGATCGTCGGCGTCGCGCCATAGGCCCGCAGCACTTCGTCCAGCGCGACCGCGGCGACCATCGCCAGCGTCGCCGGATTGGGATCCCCCGGCCGCAGCCGCACCAAATTGCTCGCGTACAGATTGCCCGGCGGCGACACCCAGGCGCGGCCCTGCCGTCCCCTGCCCGCCGTCTGCTCGACCGCGCGCAGCCACAGCCCCTCGCCGGCCCCCGCCGCGGCAAGCGCAAGCATGTCGGCATTGGTCGACGCGGTGGAAGGGACGGTCCGGATGTCGATCATCAAAACCCGTTCGTTTCGAGCGAAGTCAAGAAACGATCAGCTCCGAAGCAAGCGCTTCTCGACTACGCTCGAAGCGAACGGACTCAGGAACTTAGAACAGCGCCTGCGCGGCCTGGGTGCTGAACAGGCCCAGCGCCGGGATCAGGAAATAGCCGAGCGGCGACACGGCGAGCGCGGTCGCCGCGATCAGCCCGCCCTCGATCCGGCTCTCGACCCGGTGATAGGCCGGCGCCGGCTCGTCGAAGTACATCGTCTTGACGATCATCAGGTAATAGAAGGCGCTGATCACCGATGCCGCGATGCCGATCGCGGCGAGCGGCCACAGCCCGGCCTTCACGGCGGCGTCGAACACCACGAACTTGGCCCAGAAGCCGAGCAGCGGCGGCACCCCGGCCAGCGAGAACATGAAGATCGCGAACGCGGCCGCCAGCCCGGGATGATTGCGCGACAGCCCGGACAGGCTGGCGATCGTCTCGACATTGTTCCCTTCTGAATCGCGCATCTGCAGCACGACCAGGAACGAGCCGACCGTCATGACGAGATAGATCGCCATATAGGTCATCACCGACGCCACCCCGTCCGGGCGGCCCGGCTGCACGGCGGCGAGCCCGATCAGGGCGAAGCCGATATTGTTGATCGTCGAATAGGCCAGCAGCCGCTTGATGCTCTTCTGGCCGATCGCGGCCACCGCGCCCAGGACGATCGAAGCCAGCGCGGAGAAAATCACGATCTGCCGCCACGATTCGTAGGCCGGCCCCATCGCCTCAACGGCAAGCCTGATCATCAGGCCCATCGCTGCCATCTTCGGCGCGGAGGCGAAGAAGGTCGTCACCGGCGTCGGTGCGCCTTCGTACACGTCGGGCGTCCACATATGGAACGGCACGGCGCTGATCTTGAACGCGATGCCCGCCAGCGCGAACACCAGGCCGAACAACATGCCGGTCGAAAGCGGGCCGGCCCCGACGATGGTGGCAAGCGTGTCGAACTGCGTCGTGCCCGTGAACCCGTAAAGCAGCGTGATGCCGTAGAGCAGGATGCCGCTCGCCAGCGCGCCCAGCACGAAATACTTCAGGCCGGCTTCGGCGGAGCGCGCGTCCCGGCGCATGAAACTCGCGAGCACATAGCCGGCAAGGCTCTGCAGCTCGAGGCCCACATAGAGCGTCAGCAGGTCGGAAGCCGACACCATCATGCCCATGCCGACCGAGGAAAGCAGGATCAGCACCGGATATTCGGCGCGCAGGCGCCCGCCCCGCCGCTCGAAAAAGTCCGGCCCGGCGATGATCGCCACCGCGGCCGATCCGTAGATCAGCACCTTGGAGAAGGCCGAAAACGCGTCCGCCTTGTAGAGTCCTCCGAATGCCGACCCCCAATTCTCGAATCCGAGAATCGGCAGGTTCAGGCTCGCCGGCGCATGCGTTGCGGCGATGCCGGCCAGGACCAGCAGGACGACCGCGATCCAGCCGACGGTGCGCGTCGAGCCGTCGCCCGCAAAGGCGGCGACCATCATCAGCGCGATCGCGCCGATCGAGAGGATCAGCTCCGGAAGCGTGATCAGGAGGTTCTGAGCGTAATCCATATTACCTCGTCACCCCGGCGAAAGCCGGGGCCCACCTGCCCTTTGCGGCAAGGCAGCGAAGAAGAAATTGAGTGCCGGCTTTCGCCGGGACGGCGGCAGACGCGTGCATCAGTGCGCCTCCCCTTCGGCATGGGCCGTCGGCATCCGGCGTTTGCCGACCGCGAAGTCCGGATCGAAGCGCGGCTTCGCGCGGTCGACGCGGGCGACCAGCGAGCCGATGTCGTTGCGCATCGGCTTCAGGAAGCTTTCCGGATACACGCCCATCCACAGCACCACCGCCGCGATCGCGCCTAGGCTGATCAGCTCGCGGCCGTTGAGGTCGGGCATCGCCGCGGCGTCCGGCTTGTCGGAAACGCCGAACGCGATGCGCCAGTAGAGGTACAGCATATAGCAGGCGCCCAGGATGATGCCGGTCGTGCAGACCGCCGTCGCCCAGCTGCTGACCTGCCACGCGCCCATCAGCGACAGGAACTCGCCGACGAAGCCGCTGGTGCCGGGCAGGCCGATCGAGGCCATGGTGAACAGCATGAACAGCAGCGCGTAGCGCGGCATGTTGTTCGACAGCCCGCCATAGCGCGCGATCTCACGCGTATGCAGCCGGTCGTAGATCACGCCCACGCACATGAACAGCGCGCCGGAGACCAGGCCGTGGCTCAGCATCACCATCATCGAGCCTTCCAGGCCCTGGCGGTTGAACGCGAACAGCCCGATCGTGACGATTGCCATGTGCGCGACCGACGAATAGGCGATCAGCTTCTTCATGTCGTTCTGCACCAGCGCGACCAGCGAGGTATAGACGACCGCGACCCCGGACAGCACCAGGATCAGCCAGATCAGCGCCGACGACGCTTCCGGGAACATCGGCAGCGAGAAGCGGATGAAGCCATAGCCGCCCAGCTTCAGCAGCACGCCGGCCAGGATCACCGAACCCGCAGTCGGCGCCTGCACGTGCGCGTCCGGCAGCCAGGTATGGACCGGCCACATCGGTACCTTGACCGCGAAGCTTGCGAAGAACGCCAGCCACAGCCAGCTCTGCGCCTCCACCGGGAAATCGGTCTGCATCAGCGTCGGGATATCCGTGGTGCCGGCGTAATTCGCCATCCACAGCATCGCGATCAGCATCAGCACCGATCCGAGCAGCGTGTAGAGAAAGAATTTGTATGATGCGTAGATGCGGTTGGCGCCGCCCCAGATGCCGATGATCAGGTACATCGGGATCAGGCCGCCTTCGAAGAAGATGTAGAACAGGAACAGGTCCTGCGCCGCGAAGGTGCCGACCATCAGCACCTCCATCAGCATGAACGCGGCCATATACTCCGGCACGCGCTTCTCGATCGAGGTCCAGCTCGCCAGGATGCAGATCGGCATCAGGAACAAAGTGAGCATGATCAGCATCAGCGCGATGCCGTCGATGCCGAGCGCCCAGGCGAAGCGGCCGAACACGCCGACATGCTCCTGGAACTGCCATTGCGGCGCACCCGGCGACGAATCGAACGTCGCCCACAGCAGGATGCCCAGCGCCAGGTCGACCAGCGTGGCGATCAGCGCCAGCCAGCGCGCGCCTTCGTCCTTCAGGTACAGGCACGCGATGCCCGCCGCCATCGGCACGGCGAGCATGATCGACAGGATCGGAAAGTCGAGCTGGTTCATCCCGCGATCGCCCAGGTCGCGGCCCCGGCGAGGCCGATCAGCATGACGAACGCGTAGGTATAGACATAGCCGGACTGGAGCCGCACGCTGACGCGGCTGGTGCCCGCGACCAGGGCCGCGGCGCCGTTCGGGCCGAACCGGTCGATCGTGCCCTCGTCGCCCTTCTTCCAGAGCAGCCGGCCGAGCGCGAACGCGGGGCGGACGAAGATCAGGTTATACAATTCGTCGAAATACCATTTGTTGAGCAGGAAGGCGTACAGCCCGCGGAAAGTGCCGGCGAAGCGCGCCGGGACGCTCGTGTCCCGGATATAGGCCCACCAGGCGATCAGCAGGCCGGCAAGCATCGCGAACGTCGCCGACAGCTTCACCCAGGTCGGGACCAGGTGCATCTCGTGCATCAGGTGCGCGTCGAAGAACAGGCTGCCCTTCCAGAACTCGGCACCGCCCTCGGCGTCGAGGAACGGCCGCTGGAAAACCCAGCCGGCGA
Source organism: Sphingomonas horti (assembly GCF_009753715.1). GTDB lineage: Bacteria > Pseudomonadota > Alphaproteobacteria > Sphingomonadales > Sphingomonadaceae > Sphingomonas_B > Sphingomonas_B horti. Next base: position 398,425 of record NZ_WQMS01000013.1, read on the forward strand.
ACACCGCGCCCAGCGACAAGGCGATCAGCGGCACCAGCATCGACCAGGGGCTTTCGTGCGGATGATAGCCCGCCGTTCCCTCGGGCGCGTGCACGTCGTGGTGCGGGCTGTCGCCATGCTCGGCCGACGGCGCGTCATGCTCGCCGTGCACCGCATGCTGGATATGTTCCGAAGCGGCCCAGCGGGGCGTGCCGAAGAAGGTCAGGAACACCAGCCGCCACGAATAGAAGCTGGTGAGGAGCGCGGCGAACACGCCGACCGCGAAGGCGATGCCGCCGATCTGGGTCCCGCTCGCGAACGCCGCCTCGATGATCGCGTCCTTCGAATAGAAGCCGGCAAACCCGAACACGCCCGCCACGCCGACGCCGGTGATCGCGAGCGTGCCGATCGTCATCGCCCAGAAGGTGATCGGGATCGATTTCCTCAGGCCGCCATAGAAGCGCATGTCCTGCTCATGGTGCATCGCGTGGATGACCGAGCCGGCGCCGAGGAACAGCAGCGCCTTGAAGAAGGCGTGGGTGAACAGGTGGAACATCGCCGCGCCGTACGCGCCGACGCCCGCTGCAAAGAACATGTAGCCGAGCTGCGAGCAGGTCGAATAGGCGATCACCCGCTTGATGTCGGTCTGGGTCGTGCCGACCGTCGCCGCGAACAGGGCGGTCGCGGCGCCGACGATCGTCACCACGGTCATCGCGGTGTGGCTCGCCTCGAACATGGGCGACATGCGGCAGACCATGAACACGCCCGCCGTCACCATCGTCGCGGCGTGGATCAGCGCGGAGACCGGCGTCGGGCCCTCCATCGCGTCCGGCAACCAGGTGTGGAGGCCCAGCTGCGCCGACTTGCCGCACGCGCCGATGAACAGCAGCAGGCAGAGCAAGGTCATCGTGTCGACCCGGCCGCCGAGGAAGCCCATGGTCGAGCCCGCCATGCCCGGCGCCGCCGCCAGGATCTCGGGGATGGAGACGGTGCCGAACACCAGGAACGTGCCGAAAATGCCGAGCATGAAGCCGAAATCGCCGATGCGATTGACCACGAACGCCTTGATCGCCGCCGCGTTGGCCGACGGCTTGTGATACCAGAAGCCGATCAGCAGATAGGATGCGAGGCCGACGCCTTCCCAGCCGAAGAACATCTGGACCAGGTTGTCCGCCGTCACCAGCATCAGCATCGCGAAGGTGAACAGCGACAGGTACGCGAAGAAACGCGGCTGGCTGTCGTCCTCCGCCATATAGCCCCAGCTATACAAGTGCACGAGCGCGGAGACCGTCGTCACCACGACCAGCATCACCGCCGTCAGCGTGTCGACGCGGAGCGACCAGAGGACGTCGAAGTCGTCGGACTTCATCCACTGCAGCACCGGCACGACCTGAGCCGCCGCATTTCCCGAAAGGAAATCGATGAAGATCGGCCAGCTGAGCGCGCACGACACGAACAGCGCGCCGGTCGTGATCGCCTTGGCAACGGTATTGCCGAGCGCCCGATTGCCCAGCCCGGCCACGATCGCGGCCAGGAGCGGCAGGAAAACGATTGCCTGGATCATCGGTCCCCCTCCCGCTTGCGGGAGGGATTAGGGGTGGGCAGGCCTCCATCGCAGAGCAAGCCAGTCAGGCCCACCCCCGGCCCCTCCCGCAAGCGGGAGGGGAGAAGACGAGAAACGAACACCTTCACCCCCTCAACCTGTCGACGTCGTCCACCGCGATGGTGCCGCGGTTGCGGAAATAGATGACGAGGATCGCGAGCCCGATCGCCGCCTCGCCGGCGGCCACGGTCAGCACGAACATCGCGAACACCTGGCCGACCAGGTCGTGCAGATAGGCGCTGAAGGCCACCAGGTTGATGTTCACCGAAAGCAGGATCAGCTCGATCGCCATCAGGATGATGATCACGTTCTTCCGGTTCAGGAATATGCCGAGCACGCCCATCACGAACAGGATCGCGGACACGACGAGATAATGTTCGAGGCCGATCACAGTTCGACCCCCTCGCCCACCGGCTGATTGACCAGACGCGTCGCCTCATGCGGACGGCGCGCGATCTGGCGGCTCGCGTTCTGCGCGCGGTCGTCGCGGCGGGTGCGGTGGGTCAGCACGATCGCGCCGATCATCGCGACCAGCAGCACCAGCCCCGCCGCCTCGAACACATAAAGGTAGCGCGTATAGAGCAGCTCGCCGATCGCCTGCACGTTGGAGATCGTCGCGGGCGTCGGCCCGATGCGGTTGCTGAGCTCGATCGGGCCGGCGCTGTGCACCGCGACCGCGATGACGATCTCGGCCGCCAGCGCCACCGCCAGCACCGAACCGATGCCAAGATAGCGGGTAAAGCCCGCGCGCAGCTCGGCGAAATCGATGTCGAGCATCATCACGACGAACAGGAACAGCACCGCGACCGCGCCGACATAGACGATGACCAGCAGCATCGCGATGAACTCGGCGCCCAGCAGCAGCATCAGCCCGGCCGCGTTGAAGAACGCCAGGATCAGCCACAGCACCGAATGTACCGGGTTGCGCGCGGTGATCGTCAGGCCGGCCGACAGGATCATCAGGCCTGCGAACAGGTAGAAGGCGAACGCTTGGATCATTTGGGTGGGGGCCGCTTAACGATAGGGCGCATCGGCGGCAAGGTTGCCGGCGATCGCGCGTTCCCAACGGTCACCGTTCGCGAGCAATTTCTCCTTGGTGTAGATCAGCTCCTCGCGCGTCTCGGTCGAGAACTCCAGGTTCGGCCCCTCGACGATCGCATCGACCGGGCAGGCTTCCTGGCACAGCCCGCAATAGATGCACTTCACCATGTCGATGTCGTAGCGCGTCGTGCGGCGGCTGCCGTCCTCGCGCGGTTCCGACTCGATCGTGATCGCCAGCGCCGGACACACGGCCTCGCACAGCTTGCACGCGATGCAGCGCTCTTCCCCGTTCGGATAGCGCCGCAGCGCATGCTCGCCCCGGAACCGCGGCGAGAGCGGGTTGCGCTCATAGGGGTAATTGATCGTCGCCTTGGGCTTGAAGAAATATTTCAGCGTCAGCCAGTGCGCCTGCAGGAACTCCCACAGGGTGAAGGCCTTGATATATTGGGCGATGCTCATGATTTGACCCTGGCAATCGTGCCGTTAGACCGCGGGCACTCGACTATCTCTCGCTCTCCGCTCGTAGTCAGAACATGGGTAACCCGAGCGCCGGAACTGCTTGCTGTGCATGGGTATCGTGTCAGCATCAGGAAGCCTGACACGATGAAAATCCACAGAAGCGACAGCGGCAGGAAGATTTTCCAGCCCAGCCGCATCAGCTGGTCGTAGCGATAGCGCGGCACCGTCGCCTTCACCCAGCTGAACACGAAGAAGAAAAAGAATATCTTCGCAAAGAACCAAATGATGCCCGGCACGGCGTAGAGCGGCGCCCAGTCGATCGGGGGCAGCCAGCCGCCCCAGAACAGCACCGCGTTCAGCGCACACATCAGCAGCACGTTCGCATATTCGCCGAGCCAGAACAGCGCGAACGCCATCGACGAATATTCGGTCTGGTAGCCGGCGACGAGCTCGCTTTCAGCCTCGGTCAGGTCGAACGGCGTGCGCGCCGTCTCCGCCATCGAGGAGATCAGGAACACCACCCACATCGGGAACAGCAGCGGGTTGAAGCCGAAGCCGTTGACGAAGCCGTACAGGCCCCGCTGCGCGTCGATGATGCCCTGCAGGTTGAACGTCCCCGCCCACAGCACGACCGAGATCAGCACGAAGCCGATCGAGACTTCGTAGGAGACCATCTGCGCCGCCGCGCGGAGCGCCGAATAGAACGGGTATTTGGAGTTGGACGACCAGCCGGCGATGATCACGCCGTACACGCCCAGCGACGACACCGCGAGGATGTAGAGCAGCCCGACATTGATGTCGGCGAGGATCATGCCCGGCCCGAACGGGATTACCGCCCAGGCGATCAGCGCGACCGTGAACGTGATGATCGGCGCCAGCAGGAACAGGCCACGGTTCGCCGCGGACGGGATGATCGTTTCCTGCAGGAACACCTTCAGCCCGTCGGCGAAGCTCTGCAGCAGGCCCCACGGACCGACCACGTTGGGACCCCGGCGCAGCGCCATCGCCGCCCAGATCTTGCGGTCCGCATAGATGATCATCGCGACCGCCAGCATCAGCGGCAGCGCGATCAGCAATATGCCGATCAGCGTGGCGACGAACCACCCGGCTTCATAGCCGAGGTATGAGGCGAAGAAATCGGTCATAGCGCGCTCCCGTTCCCCTGCGAAAGCAGGGGTCCAGAGTCACGGGCCCGGAGGCATGGACCCCTGCTTTCGCAGGGGCACGAAGCGAACGCGCTCATTCCGCCGCCTCCGCGAATTCCTGCCCGTGAACGATCTCGGCCGAACAACGCTGCATCGTCGGGCTCGCGCGGCAGATCGCGTTGGTCAGGTAGAAGTCGGAAATCGGATAACCGACCGGGCCCGAGGCCTTGGCCGGCAGCTTCGGCAGCGTCCATTCGAACGGCGCGATCGCCCCGTCGAGGCCCAGCGCAGGGACTTCGCCGATCATCGCCGCGCGGAGCTCCGCGAGCGTGTCGAAGGACAGCGGCTTGCCCAGCACTTCGGACAACGCGCGGAATATCTTCCAGTCCTCGCGCGCTTCGCCCGGCGCGAACACGGCCTGCTGCGCGACCTGCACGCGCCCTTCCAGGTTCACGAAGGTCCCGCTCTTTTCGACATAGGACGCCGCCGGCAGGATCACGTCGGCGTGGTGCGCGCCCTTGTCGCCATGATGGCCGACATAGACCTTGAAGCTGTTGTCGAACTTGGAGAAATCGACTTCGTCGGCGCCCAGGAAGAAGGTCAGCTTCGGGCTCGCCGCCAGAATGTCGGCGATGCCGCCCTTCTGCGCATAGCCGAGCATCAGCCCGCCCATCCGGCTCGCCGCCATGTGCAGCACGTTGAAGCCGTTCCAGTCGTCGCGCACGAGGTTCAGCGGCCCGACCAGCGCCAGCGCAGCGCCGAGCGCCCCCGCCTTCAGCGCGCCGCCGCCGACGATCACCGCCGGCCGCTCGGCCGCGCCGAACGCGTCCGCCGCCGCTTGCGGCAGCTTGCCGAGCAGCCCGAGATCGTTGCCCAGCCATTCGACCTTGTAGGTCAGGTCCGCTTCCGGCCCGATCGCGAACACCTTGGCGCCGCGCCGCACCGCCTTGCGGATGCGCGTGTTGACCAAAGGCGCTTCCAGCCGGACGTTGGTGCCGACCAGCAGGATCGCGTCCGCGTCCTCGATCCCGGCGATCGTCGTGTTGAAATTGACCGCGGCCAGGCTGGAGCAGTCATAGTCCATGCCGGTCTGCCGGCCTTCCAGCAGCTCCGACCCGAACGACTTGAGCAGCGTCTTCGCTGCGTACATCGTCTCGCAATCGACCAGATCGCCGGCGATCGCCGCCATCGTGCCGTCGGCATGCTTGGCGATCTCCGCGAACGCCTCTTCCCAGCTGGCCGGCTGCAATTTGCCGCTCTTGCGCACGAACACCCGGTCGAGACGCCGGCGGACCATGCCGTCGATCGCGTGCCGCGACTTGTCGGACAGCCACTCCTCGTTCACGTCCTCGTTGATGCGCGGCAGCACGCGCATCACCTGCCGCCCGCGGCTGTCGAGGCGGACATTCGAGCCCACCGCGTCGTGCACGTCGATCGACGGCGTCTTCTTCAGCTCCCACGGCCGCGCCTCGAAGCTGTAGGGCTTCTGCAGCAGCGCGCCGACCGGGCAGAGATCGGCGACGTTCCCGGACAACTCGCTGGTCAGCGTCTTTTCCAGATAGGTCGTGATCTGCATGTTCTCGCCGCGCCCGATCGCGCCGATTTCTTCGACGCCGGCGACCTGCTCGGAAAAGCGCACGCAGCGCGTGCACTGGATGCACCGATTCATCGACGTCTTGATGATCGGGCCCATATATTTGTCGGTGACGGCGCGCTTGTTCTCGTCGAACCGGCTGAACCCGCGGCCATAGGCCATCGCCTGGTCCTGCAGGTCGCACTCGCCGCCCTGGTCGCAGATCGGGCAGTCGAGCGGATGGTTGATCAGCAGGAACTCCATCACCCCTTCGCGCGCCTTCTTGACCATCAGGCTGTCGGTGCGGACTTCCTGGTTGTCGGAGGCGGGCAGCGCGCAGCTGGCCTGCGGCTTGGGCGGCCCCGGCTTCACTTCGACCAGGCACATGCGGCAATTGCCGGCGATCGCCAGGCGCTCGTGAAAGCAGAAGCGGGGAATCTCCTTGCCCGCGGCTTCGCAGGCCTGAAGGACGGTCGCGCCCTGCGGGACTTCGACCTCGATCCCATCGACGGTGAGTTTAGGCATACAAAACTAGGCTCCGGGCGGAGCCTCTAGACGGGGGTTATGGCGGGGGCAAGGGATGAACGCGGAACAAGGTGCTCCGGCGCAGGCCGGAGCCCCGGACGCAGGGCCCCGGCCTGCGCCGGAGCACGGAATTCCTACCGCGCCCCCTCGGGCCGGAAGGCCGGGCCGGCATAGGTCATGTCGCCCGCCCAATAGCGCTGGGACACATGATACGCCGCCTGCACGATCGCGCTTCTGAGCTCCGTGCGTCCATAGGCGATCCGGCTGGAGCCCTGGCAGGCCGATAGCCACGGCCCGAGCATCTGGAAGACCTTCATTTCCTGGCTCGATCCCGGATCGGACTTGATCAGCCGCTCGGTGTCGTTCGGGTTGCTCCGCGCGACGCAGTCGGCGGTCAGGAACAAGGTCTTGGTCGGGTCCTCGACGCCCATCGTGTTCTTTTCGACCGGCAGGTCGAATTTGGCGAGATTCACGATGTCGCGCTGCGGCTGCACGCCATATTCGACGAAATCGCGCTTGAAGAGCTCCTCGGCGATCCCGCCGCGCAGCGCGCTGACGCTGACGGCCGTGTTCGCCGCCGTCCGGCAGCTCGCCGCATTGCCGAGCGAGACGCTGCTCCAGTCGACCCGGTCCCCGGTCAGCGGCAGCGTCTTCAGCATCGAGATGGCGGCGCCGCGGTCGGCCTTGACGATGCACTTGCCGGTCTGGACCCCGACCTCGCCCATGCTGTCGTTATCGGCCAGCGCCGGCGTGGCGAAAGCGGCGGCCGAAACCGCGGCGGCAACGATCAAAAGCTTCCCCATGTCACCCTCCTCTGGCGGGAGCGCGCGGCTCCGATGCCCGGCCATCATGCGCTGGGGAAAACGGAATGAAAAGAGGCGTCAGGGCGCCGCGGGGGCGCCGGACTCGGCCGCTTTGGACAGCCAGTAGAGTCCTTCGGCGAGCGCGCCTTTCAGGATGATCTTGGAAAAGGCCAGCGTCTCACCTTTCGGGATGCAGGCGCTGAACCTCGGCACCAGCGCGTTGAAGCGCGCGGTCTCGTCCGACGAGTTGGCGTTCGCGCCCAGCAGCGCGCGCACGCCCGCACCATCCGCGCGGGCCACGCATTCCCCGAATTGCTCCAGCGCGAGCGCGCTTCGCGCCGCGTCCGGAACCGCGTCTCCATAGCGGGCGCGATAACCGCTCGAAGCGACCGTGGAAAACTCGACCGGGGCATCGGCGGTGGGAAACTCGGCCGCATACAGCGCCTGGAAGACGGTGCCGCGGAACACGACCGAGTTGAACTGCAGCTGCCCGCCGCTCAGGCAGGCGTCGCCCGCGGCGTCGAACAGGCTGCGCAGATATTTGCCATAGGCGGCATCGTCGACGCGCATCTCGGCGAACTTCGTCACCCGCCCGCGCGAGCGCGACACCAGGCACTGGGCGAAGGATTCCATCGTCAGCCGGGCGGCGTTCTTGCCGCGATCCTGGATCTGCGCGGCCTTGCGCTGGATCAGCGTGCCGGTTTCCTGTGCCTCGGCGGGCGCGCAGATCGCCGCCGCGAGCAATGCCCCGAAGACCAGCCGGCGCCTCCCTCCCCCTGTTTTCAACGCCTACTCCGCCGCTTGCGCGAAGCTCGACTCGCCCCGCCGTTCGACGATACGGCGCTCCAATTCGGGGCGGAAGTGCCTGATAAGACCCTGGATCGGCCACGCGGCCGCGTCGCCCAGCGCGCAGATGGTGTGGCCTTCGACCTGCTTGGTCACCTCGTGCAGCGTGTCGATTTCCTCGATCTCCGCCTCGCCGGTGCGCAGACGCTCCATCACCCGCCACATCCAGCCGGTGCCTTCGCGGCACGGCGTGCACTGGCCGCAGCTTTCGTGCTTGTAGAAATAGCTGAGGCGCGAAATCGCGCGGACCACGTCGGTCGACTTGTCCATCACGATCACCGCGGCGGTGCCGAGACCGGACTTCAGCTCCTTCAGCGCGTCGAAGTCCATCGGGCAGTCGATGATCTCGTGCGCCGGCACCAGCGGCACGGATGAGCCGCCGGGGATCACCGCCAGAAGATTGTCCCAGCCGCCGCGGATGCCGCCGCAATGCTTCTCGATCAGCTCGCGGAACGGGATGCTCATCGCTTCCTCGACCACGCAGGGCTTGTTCACATGGCCGCTGATCTGGAACAGTTTCGTGCCTTCGTTCTTCGGCCGACCGATGCTCGCGAACCACGAGGCCCCGCGCCGCAGGATCGTCGGCACCACGGCGATCGATTCGACATTGTTGACGGTGGTCGGGCAGCCGTAGAGGCCGGCGCCGGCCGGGAATGGCGGCTTCAGGCGGGGCTGGCCCTTATGCCCTTCCAGGCTCTCCAGCATCGCCGTCTCTTCGCCGCAGATATAGGCGCCGGCGCCACGGTGGACGAACACGTCGAAATCGTAGCCGGAGCCGCAGGCGTTCTTGCCGAGGAAGCCCTTGTCGTACGCCTCGCGGACGGCCGCGAACAGCACTTCGGCCTCGCGGATATATTCGCCGCGGATGTAGATGTACGCCGCCCGCGCGCGCATCGCGAAGCCCGCGATCAGCGCGCCTTCGACCAGCCTGTGCGGATCGTGGCGGATGATCTCGCGGTCCTTGCAGCTGCCCGGCTCGGATTCGTCCGCGTTGATGACGAGGAAGTTCGGCTTACCCGGCTTCGGCTCCTTGGGCATGAAGCTCCACTTCATGCCGGTCGGGAAGCCCGCGCCGCCGCGCCCACGCAGGCCGGACGCCTTCACTTCGTCGATGATCGCGTCCTGGCCGCGCGCCATCAGCGCCTTGGTGTCGTCCCAATCCCCGCGCTTCATCGCGGCATCGATGTGCCACGACTGATAGCCGTACAGGTTGGTGAAGATGCGGTCCTTGTCAGCGAGCATGACGATATCCGGTCGTCACCCCGGCGAAAGCCGGGGCCCACCTGCCTTGCGGCGGCGGGACGAAGAAGAAGGTGGGTCCCGGCTTGCGCCGGGATGACGGAGAAGAGCCGACCATCACGCCGCCCACTCCCCGCGATAATCGTGGTTCTCGTCGACCATCTCGGTGAGCGTGGTCGGCCCACCCTCCGGCACGCTCGCGCGCCGGCCGATCGTGGAGCCGGGCTCCGGCGTCTCGCCCTTGGCCAGCGCGTCGATCACGGCGAGCGTGCGGTCGTAATCCAGGTCTTCGTAATTGTCGTCGTTGATCTGCACCATCGGCGCATTCGCGCACACGCCCAGACACTCGACTTCGGAGAGCGTGAACAGCCCGTCGGCCGTCGTCGCGCCCTTCTTCAAGCCCCGATCGTGGCAGGCACGCATCACGTCGTCGGAGCCGCGCAGCTGGCACGGCGTCGTTCCGCACACCTGCACGTGGTAGCGGCCGACCGGCGCCAGATTGTACATGGTGTAGAAGGTCGCGACTTCGTAGGCGCGGATGAACGGCATATCGAGCTCGCGCGCGACGAACTCGATCACCGGGATCGGCAGCCAGCCCTGCGTGTTCGTCTCGGCGCCGACCTGCCGCTGGGCGAGATCGAGCAACGGCATCACCGCCGATTGCTGCCGCCCCGGCGGATAGCGGCCGATGATGTCCTGCGCCGCTGCGGCATTCTCCGCCGTCCACGCGAACGCACCCCAGCGCGCGCGGGTCTCGGCCTCATCGGGAATTTGAATTGCGTCAGCCATTACTTCGCTTCTGTAAGATCCAGTCGACGTTCGACGCGGGAGAGCCGCTCTTCTACGCGGTCAAGCCGGCGGTTTACACCTGACACGCCGAGCACGAGGTTGCCGAGATGCTCATCGGTCGCCGTTGCGCGCATTTTGAGCTCGCCGACGTCAAACCGCAGCTCAGTCAGATCGGCCTGAAGTTTCTGCAGCACCGAGTAGATCAGCTCGTTTGTTACATTCTCAGCCATGCGTCACACCTAGCACGAGCGCTCACCGGTCGCACTCCCCGAACACGATGTCGATCGCGCCCAGGATCGCGGTCACGTCGGCGAGCATGTGGCCCTTGGTCATGAAGTCCATCGCCTGCAGGTGGCTGAACGCGGTCGGGCGGATCTTGCAGCGCCACGGCTTGTTGGTGCCGTCGGAGACCAGGTACACGCCGAACTCGCCCTTCGGGCTTTCGGTCGCGACATAGACTTCGCCGGCCGGCACGTGGAAGCCTTCGGTGTAGAGCTTGAAGTGGTGGATCAGCGCTTCCATCGATCGCTTCATCTCGCCGCGCTTGGGCGGCACCACCTTGCGGTCGAGGCTCGCGATCGGGCCGGCGGGCATGTCGTTCAGGCACTGCTTGATGATCCGCGCGGACTGGCGGACTTCCTCCACCCGCACCATGAACCGGTCGTAGCAGTCGCCGCGCGTGCCGACCGGCACGTCGAACTCGACCCGGTCATAGGCGTCATAGGGCTGCGACTTGCGCAGGTCCCACGGAATGCCGGAGCCACGGATCATCGGGCCCGAAAAGCCCCAGCGCAGCGCGTCTTCCTTCGACACCGTCGCGATATCGACGTTGCGCTGCTTGAAGATGCGGTTGTCGGCGACAAGGCTGATCGCGTCCTCGAACAGCCGCGGCAGCCGCTTTTCGGCCCATTCCCCGATACCGTCCAGCAGCGCCAGCGGCGCATCCTGGTGGACGCCGCCCGGGCGGAACCAGGCCGCGTGCATCCGCGCGCCGGAGACCCGCTCGTAGAACTGCATGATGTCCTCGCGCAGTTCGAACAGCCACAGGTTCGGCGTCATCGCGCCCACGTCCATCACGTGGGAGCCGAGGTTCAGCGTGTGGTTCTTGATCCGCGTCAGCTCCGCGAACAGCACGCGCAGATACTGGGCGCGCAGCGGCACTTCCAGGTCGAGCAGCTTCTCGACCGCGAGCACGTAACTGTGCTCCTGGCTCATCGGCGACGCGTAATCGAGCCGGTCGAAATAGGGCAAAGCCTGCAGATAGGTTTTGTTCTCGATCAGCTTTTCGGTGCCGCGGTGGAGCAGCCCGACATGCGGATCGACGCGCTCCACGATCTCGCCGTCCAGCTCCAGCACCATGCGCAGCACGCCGTGCGCGGCCGGATGCTGCGGGCCGAAGTTGATCGTGTAGTTCTGGATGTCGATGTCGCCGGGCGTGTCCGGCTGCGCGGGCTCGCGCGCATCGATCAGATCGAGGGCGTCAGCCATGATCAGCCTCGCAAATATGGATCGTCATCCCCGCGAAAGCGGGGACCCACCTGCCTTGGCGGCGGCGGGGAAGAACGAAGAAGGTGGGTCCCGGCTTTCGCCGGGATGACGGCAAGGAGGTCATTTGCCCTCCTTCTTCTTGGTCGTCCGCGGCGGCTTGGGCTCCGCCGTCTCGGGTTTGCTCGCTTCGGCGGGCGGCTCGGCGGGCTTGCCGTCGGCCTGGACCGGCTTCTCGCCCGGCTGGTTGCCCGGATGCGCCTGGCCGGCGCCGGTCTGGCCCGGATGCTCGGTGGTCTTCGCCTGCTCGACCGGCGGCTTGTCGGTCACGGTGACGGTGCCCGCCTTGGCGATCTGGTCGGCGGTCAGCGGCGTCGGCGCGCCCTTGGCCTCGGGTGAGGCCTTTTCGTCGCCGGGCAGCACATAGTCCGCGCCTTCCCAGGGCGAGGTGAAGTCGAAGCCGCGGAAATCCTGCGCCAGCGTCACCGGCTCGTAGATCACGCGCTTATGCTCTTCGGAATAGCGCATCTCGACATAGCCGGTCAGCGGGAAGTCCTTGCGCTGCGGAAAGCCCTTGAAGCCATAGTCGGTGAGGATGCGGCGCAGGTCCTGGTTGCCGTCGAACAGCACGCCGTACATGTCGTAGATTTCACGCTCCAGCCAGCCCGCGACCGGCCACAGCCCGGTCACGCTCGGCACCGGCGTCTCCTCATCGGTCGAGAGTTTGACGCGGACGCGGTGGTTCTTCGTCACCGACAGCAGGTGATAGACGACCTCGAACCGCTCGCCCCGCGCGGGATAGTCGACGCCCGCGATCTCCATCAGCTGCTGATAGTCGAACCGGTCGCGCAGCGTCCGCAGCACCTCCACGATCGCCGAACGCTCGACGGTGAACGTGACTTCATAGACACGCTCGACCGCCTCGATCAGCGCGCCGCCCAGCGCCGGCACGATCGCCGCGATCACCCCCTCGTTGGAGGCCTGGCGGGGAGCAGGACTCAGCATCAGATCCTCCCCTCGATTTTCGAGGGGAGGGGGACCGCGCGCAGCGCGGTGGAGGGGCGCGTAGCTGCGACCAGCGGCATGCCGAGGGCATGCCGCAGCAGCGGAGCGCGGCTGCGAAGCAGCCGGCGGGCGAAGCGGAGGGTTAGTCCGTCGGCTGCGCCGCCGGCCCCTCCACCATGCTGCGCATGGTCACCCTCCCCTGCCTTTGGCAGGGGAGGAATATGATTATGCATTACCCTCACCGCTCGATCGTCCCTTCGCGGCGGATTTTCCGCTGCAGCTGCATGATGCCGTACAGCAAGGCCTCCGCAGTCGGCGGGCAGCCGGGGACGTAGATGTCGACCGGCACGATGCGATCGCAGCCGCGCACCACCGAATAGCTGTAATGATAATAGCCGCCGCCGTTCGCGCACGATCCCATCGAGATCACGTATTTCGGCTCCGACATCTGGTCGTACACGCGGCGCAGCGCCGGGGCCATCTTGTTGCAGAGCGTGCCGGCGACGATCATCACGTCCGACTGGCGCGGGGAAGCGCGCGGCGCGACGCCGAACCGCTCCAGGTCATAGCGCGGCATGTTGACGTGGATCATCTCGACCGCGCAGCAGGCAAGACCGAAGGTCATCCACCACAAAGAGCCGGTCCGCGCCCACTGGAACAGGTCCTCGGTCGTGGTGACGAGGAAGCCCTTGTCGCCCAGCTCGGCATTCAGGTCGTTGAAGTAATTCTGGTCGGGAAGCTTGCCTTCGGGCGGGAAGACGTTCTCGGCCGGGCTCAGCATCACTCCCATTCGAGCGCTCCCTTCTTCCAGGCATAGATGTAGCCGAGCACCAATTCGCCGAGGAAGATCATCATCGCGATCCAGCTCGCCCAGCCGACGCTGAACAGCGACACCGCCCAGGGCCACAGGAACGCGGCTTCCAGGTCGAAGATGATGAACAGGATCGCGACCAGGTAGAAGCGCACGTCGAACTGGCTGCGGCTGTCCTCGAACGCCGGGAAGCCGCACTCATATTCGCTGAGCTTTTCCGGATACGGCTTGTGCGATCCGGTGAAGCGCGCCGCGATCATCGGCAGGAAGACGAACGCGGACGACAGCAGCAGCGCCACGCCCAGGAACAACAGGATCGGCAAATAGCCGGCGGCGACCGACGCCATCGTGAGAACTCCGTCAGGTGCGCGCCGCGCGAGACACGCGCAGCGGACTTGCGCGGGCATCTAGGCCGGAGGCGTTTGCGACGCAACACCTTAGCGGCCTGTGAAAAGGGAACGCCTGTTCCCCCTCGCCGGTTCACTCCCCATGCTCCAGCCTCAGCCGACGATCAGCGCGCAGGAATGCGCGCGCGGCATCCGCTTCCTGATGATCGACGCGGCGGCGGCGACCGCGATCGGCGCGCTCAACAGCGGCGTCGTGCTGCTGGCGCTGGCGCTGCACCTCGGCGCGTCGACGGTCGAGATCGGGCTGCTCGCGGCGATTCCGCTGCTCACCCAGGTGCTGCAGGCCCCGACCGTCAAGCTGGTGGAGCGCTGGCGGCGGCGGAAGCTGATCTCGGTCATGGGCGTGTTCACCGCGCGCCTCGCGCTGCCGATCTACGCCGCTGTCCCTTTCATTCCCGATCCGCGACTCGCCGCGGCGGTGCTGCTCGCGGCCGCGCTGCTCCATTACGGGCTGAACGCGGCCTCGGCGTGCAGCTGGAACAGCTGGATCCGCGACCTGATCCCGCCGGACCGGCTCGGCCATTTCTCGTCCAGGCGCGGCGTTTACGGCACCATCGTCAGCGCAGGCGCCACCGTCGCGGCCGCCGTCGCGCTCGGCTGGGCGCAGGGGTCGCACGCGGTCGGCAACCTGATCTTCAGCGGTCTCTACGTCGCCGGCTTCGTGTTCGGGCTGATCAGCACCGTGGCGCTCGCCCAGGTGCCGGAGCCGGTGATGACGGCCGAAAGCGTCAGCGCGCCGCTGCACCGTCTGCTGCTGGAGCCGCTGCGCCAGCCCAATTTCCGCAAGCTGCTGCGCTACGTCGCCAGCTGGCAATTCGCGGTCAATCTCGCGACGCCCTTCTTCACCGTCTATTTCGTCCGCGCATTGGGCTTCAGCCTCAGCTTCGTGCTCGCGCTGACCGTGATCAGCCAGCTCGCCAACGTCGCCGTGGTGCGCCAATGGGGGCGGATCAGCGACCGCTTCGCGAACAAGTCGACCTTGGCGGTGGCGACGCCGCTCTACATCCTCTGCGTCGCCGCCATGGCCTTCGCCAGCGACGTGCCGGCCGATGGCGGGCGCGCCGCCTATCTGATCCTGCTGCACGTGCTGATGGGCGCCAGCGGCGCCGGCGTCGGCCTCGCCGCCGGCAACATGGTGATGAAGCTGAGCCCGGCGGGCGCCGCGACCAGCTTCATGGCGACCAACGCGCTGGTCAGCGCGCTCGCCGCCGGCTCCGCGCCGATCGTCGGCGGCTGGGCGGCGGACTTCTTCGCGCGGCGGCGGCTGGAGCTGTCGCTGAACTGGTTCAGCCCGTCCGGCGTCGAGCAATTGCTCGGCATCACCTTCTCGCACTGGGAATTCTTCTTCCTGCTCTCGGCGCTGCTCGGCCTCTACAGCCTGCACCGGCTGTCGACGGTCGACGAGCCGGGCGCGGTCGAACGGCGCGAAGTGGTGCAGCACATCTTCACTTCCGCGCGCCGCACCTTGCGCAACGCGTCGTCGGTCGCGGGCCTCCGGCTCGCGGTGAGCTTCCCCGGCGGCGAGCTGGTCAAGCTGCGCGAGCGCGCGCCGCTGCTGCTGGAGGACATTTACGAGGATGAAAAGCATGTCAGCCCCGCCCCGCCGCCGATCGCGGCGATGCACGCGCTGCTCGACTCCGCGTTCAACGCCCCGGCCAACGACGGATCCTTCGACGAGCTGCTGAAGCGGCTGGACCGCGCCGCCTGAACGTCGCGCTGTCCTACAGGTCATGTTCCTGCTACGTTCCACGCATGGCGAGTCGGACCTTCCCATCTTCCGCGGCGAATGATCGCCTCAGTCGATCAATACCTTCGCATTGATAGAGGGGATTTTTTCCGCACGCCGAACCTTCCTAACCTTCCACCCGGAAGGAAGGCTCAGCGCAGCGCGCCGGCGACCAGCTTGTGCAGGCGGGAATGAAGCGCGTCGTTGGCGGCGAGGAACTCGCCCCGCTCCATAGCGCGGTCGCCGCCGCGGAAGTCGGTGACGAACCCGCCCGCCTCGCGCACCAGCAGCATGCCGGCGGCGACGTCCCAGGGCTTCAGCCCAGCTTCCCAGAAGCCGTCATAACGTCCGCCCGCAACCCAGGCGAGGTCGAGCGCGGCGGAGCCGAAGCGGCGAATGCCGGCGATCTCGGGCGCGACCGCGCCGAAGATGCGGCTCCACTGCGCCATGTCACCGTGTCCCTTGAACGGGATGCCGGTCGCGATCAGCGCTTCGTCCAGGCTGCGGCGGGAGGACACGCGCAGCCGCTGGTCCTGCAGCCAGGCGCCCCGGCCCTTCTCGGCCCAGAAGCTCTCGTCGGTCAGCGGCTGATAGACCAGGCCGCTGGTGATCTCGCCCGTCGGCTCCTGCACCGCGATCGAGATCGCGAAGTGCGGGATGCCGTGCAGGAAGTTGGAAGTGCCGTCCAAGGGATCGACGATCCAGCGCGGCTTGGCGGGATCGCCTTCGATCTCGCCCGCTTCCTCCATCAGGAAGCCCCAGTCCGGCCGCGCTTTCTTCAGCTCGTCGAACAGCGTCCGCTCGGCGCGCTGGTCGGCCATCGACACGAAGTCGGCCGGCCCCTTCCGCGAGACCTGGAGGTGCTGGACCTCGTTGAAGTCGCGCCGCAGCCGCGGCGCCGCCTTGCGCGCCGCGCGCTCCATGACGGTAAGAAGGCCGGAATGGGATGGCATCTGTTTCTCCTCCCCTCCCGCTTGCGGGAGGGGCTGGGGGAGGGCCTGAGTCAAACGGAAGAGCGTGCCGCTACACGCCCTCCCCTAACCCCTCCCGCAAGCGGGAGGGGAACTGGTCAATCCGCCCGGCGGACGTAGGTCTTCTCATACACGTCGACGACGATCCGGGTTCCGCTGGCGATGTGCGGCGGCACCATCACGCGGACGCCGTTGTCCAGCACGGCGGGCTTGTAGCTGGAGGACGCCGTCTGACCCTTCACCACTGCGTCGGCCTCGACGATCGTCGCTTCGATCGTGTCGGGCAGCTGCACCGAGATCGGGCGCTCGTCGTACAGCTCCAGCACCACGTCCATGCCGTCCTGCAGGAACGCGGCTTCGTCGCCCAGCATGTCGGCACTGAGCGTGATCTGGTCGTAGGTGTCCTTGTCCATGAAGGTCAGCTGGTCGCCGTCGCGGAACAGGAACTGGAAGTCCTTGGTATCCAGCCGCACGCGCTCGACGGTCTCGGCGGAACGGAAGCGGACGTTGGTCTTGCGGCCGTCGATCAGGTTCTTCATCTCGACCTGCATATAGGCGCCGCCCTTGCCCGGCTGGGTGTGCTGGATCTTCACCGCGCGCCACAGGCCGCCTTCATATTCGATGATGTTGCCGGGACGAATGTCCACGCCGCTGATCTTCATGTGTCGGACCTTGAGAAAGACTGGAAAGTGGCGCGCGCCTTAGCGGGCGCCGGGCTGTCCGGCAAGCAGCGGGTAGGGATTCACTTCCTGTCCCTGCCACCAGCCTTGGCCCGCGCCCATGCGCTTGATCTCGAAATGAAGGTGCGGCGCCTCCGGGCTGGCATCGCCCGTGGAGCCGACCGTCGCGATCTGCTCGCCGGTCCGGACCTGCTTCCCCTCGGCCAGCCCCGGGCGGTAGGCGTCCAGATGTGCGTAGTAATAGACGGTCGATCCGTCGGGGCTGCGCACATAGACGGTGTGCCCGCCATTGTCGCTTTCGAAGAGCTTCTCGACCCGCCCCGGCGCCGCCGCGATCACCGGCGTGCCGCGCGGCGCCATGATATCGATCGCGTGATGCTCGCGGCTGCCGCCGCCCCGGCTCTGCCCCCAGGTGTCGGTCAGCTGGTCGGCGCTGACGCCCGCGACCGGGATGATAAGGCCGGAGCTCGCCTGCACCGGCGTCGCGGTCGCGCTGGGCGCAGGCTGCGGAGCGGGCGCCGGTGCCCGGCTCCCCGGCCGCAGCATCAGCGCGAACCCGATCGCCGCGAGGATGAAGATCAGCAGCAGGAACCAGCCGAACCTGTTCAAGGGCTCACTCCTCGAAGATGGCGGGCGTGCCGGGCTTCACGATCAGCGACAGCCGCGCCGCGTCCCAGTTGGTCATGCGGATGCAGCCATGGCTTTCGGTCCGGCCGATCGTCTGCGGCTCGGACGTGCCGTGGATGCCGTAATGATCCTTGGTCAGGTCCATCCAGATCACCCCCACCGGGCCGTTCGGGCCGGCCGGAAGCAGCTGCTTCTCGTCGCTCGCCTTCGCGTCCCAGAACAGGTCCGGGTTGTAGTGGAACTTGGGATTGTAGGAATAGGTCGTGATCTTCCAGTTGCCGATCGGCAGCGGGTCGTGGGTCGAGCCCATCGTGACCGGGAATTGCGCGACGACCGTGTCGCCCGCGAACACCCGCAGCACGCCATCGGACTTGTCGACGATGATCCGGTCGCCCTTGGGCTGGTTGGCGTCGACGTTCAGGCCGGACAGAGTCTGCCGCCACGCCGCGTCCTTCACGCCCGAATAGTCGCGCGACGTGGGGATCGCGCCGGGCACGGTGATCGGCTGGCCCGCCTTCAGCGGCGTGTCGGGGCTGTTGAGCGCCACCAAAGTCGCCGGCGTGGTGTGGAACCGCTCGGCCAGCTTCTCCAGCGCGGTGCGGTAGCAGAAGCAGGGCAGCTTCGCCTGCGCCTCCGGATCGTCCGGGATCGGGTTGACGAACGGCCCCGCGACGTCGCCCTGCCCGATCCTGAGCGTGACTGTCGGCCGGTTCGCCCGATAGGGATAGAGCGCACGCAGCGTCGGCTGGTCGATCTTGCCGGTCGGCTTGAGGCCATGCGTCTCCTGGAAGCCGCGCAGCGCGAGCCGCAGCGATTCCCCTTCCATCCCGTCGATCACGCCCGGCGAAAAGCCGAGCCGGTCGAGGATCACCTGCACGTGCATCACCGTGCGATCGATCGCCGGCTGGTCCTGTTGCTTGCCGGTTTGCGCCGCCGCCGCAACCGCGATTGCGGCCATCGCCGCCGACACCAGAGTTCGTTTCACGCCTGTGCTACTCCCTGCCAATCCAGACCAAACGCGAAGCCGCGGATTTCTTTCCGGCAGGGAAATGAACGCCTTGACGCGAAGCTTCGTCGCCGCGCCGGTCGCTTTCGTCGCTTCTGTGCAATACGCTTGGCCGCTCTGCGCGTATGCGGCCGGCAGGAGTCGCCTCGTGCCAGATGTGTTCAAGCCTCTCGGGTCAAAGCCGCTGCCGCCCGCCGCCGGAAAGTTCGGCGAGCGCGCCGTCAGCGCGTCTTCGGGCGGCTACCGGCCAGCGGGCTGCCCGAGCCCCGACCAGTTCGAAGCGCGCTTCCTGTTCGCCAACGACCCGAAGCAGCCGCCGCACGCCGCCTAGGAAAGCAGCGCGGCAAAGCGCCGCACCGCCTCGGCCTCGCCTTCGGGCGCGTTCCACACCGCGCCGCACACCGCCAGGAAATCGGCGCCGGCTTCGACCAATGGCCGCGCATTGTCGGGCGTGATGCCGCCGATCGCGACGCAAGGGATCTCGAACAGGGTCGACCACCAGCCGAGGATCGACGGGTCCGGTCGGTGCCGCACTTCCTTGGTCGTGGTCGGGTAGAAGGCGCCGAACGCGACATAGTCGGCGCCAGCCTCGCCCGCTTCCATCGCCAGATGCTTGCTGTCATGAGCCGTCACGCCGATCTGCGCGCCGGGCCCGAGCACGCGCCGTGCCTCGCGGGGGTCCCCGTCGTCCTGCCCCAGGTGCACGCCGTCGGCGCCCAGCCGCTTCGCCAGCGCCACCGAATCATTGACCATGAATGCGACATCCCGCTCGGCGCAGATGCGCTGCAGCGGCTCGGCGAGCGCGGCCGCCTTGTGTTGGTCGATATCCTTCACCCGGAACTGGAAGGCCGCGACCGGCCCTGCACCCAGCGCCCGCGCCAGCCGGTCGGGAAAGTCGCCGCCCACGTCGAGCGGCGAGATCAGGTAAAGCTGGCAGGGCCCGCGTTCCTCGTCACGGGAGAACAGTTCGGCAAAGGATTCGTTGGGCATCGATGATCCGTATCGGTTGCTCCGGCTGGAACTACCGGCATTGGCAAGGGCTGTTCTATCCCGAAGGCCTGCCCGTCAAGCGCTGGTTCGCACACTATGCAGCGCACTTCGACACGGTCGAGATCAACGCGAGCTTCTACCGCCTCCCCACCGCCGAGACGTTCGCGAAATGGCGCGATCAGGCGCCGCCCGGCTTCTGCTACGCGGTCAAGGCGCCCCGCTTCATCACTCATATGCGCAAGCTGAAGGACTGCGAGCCGGGCATGGCCGAGTTCCTCACCCGCGCGCGCCACCTCCAGCCGGCGCTCGGTCCGATCCTCTACCAGCTCCCGCCCAGATGGCACTTCGACCGCGAGCGGCTGCAAAGCTTCCTGGCCTCGCTGCCGAAAGACCTCACCCATGTCTTCGAGTTCCGCGAGCCGAGCTGGCTGGCGGACGAGGTATTGGCCTTGCTGGACGAAGCCGACGTCGGCTTCTGCGCCCACGACTTCCCCGGCCTCGCCACCCAGCGCGCCGCGACCGGGCCTGTCGCCTATGTGCGCTTCCACGGCAGCAGCGGCAAATATTGGGGCCGCTACCCGGACGACGCTCTCTCAGAATGGGCCGACTGGATGCGTGAGCAGGAGGCGGCAGGCCGAACCGTCTGGGCCTATTTCAACAACGACATCCACGGCCACGCGATCGAGGATGCAATGGCGCTGAAGCGCTTGGTCTAATCGGGCGTCTATGTCAGCTAGGGGTGGTTACCGGACCAATCACCTCTCCATTAGGGAGAGGTCGAGTCAGCGCTTGCGCTGACCGGGTGAGGGGTTGGACCTCTCCACGAAGTCCTGGTCCCCTCACCCCGCTCGCGGCGGAGCCGCGAGTCGCCCTCTCCCATGGGAGAGGGGCCGCAATGGTCGAAAGCAGACCTTGTATTTGGCGCGGTCGGCCCGGGCACGCGAAAGCCCTCACGAGAGCGGCGCCTCCTCAAAATGTGCTGTCCTACATGCGTCGGGATGTGCCAAATCAGGCTTGGCTCTTTGACATCGTGTGCTCTCGACAGGTTCGCCGCTTCGCCGGTTGGCCGGTACAGCATTTTTATCCTCTACGTACCGCGACCTTTGCTGACCTTTCGCCTGTTCGGGCGTCCAGAGCGACCCGATGCCTGCAATCGCCGGTCAGCCCGTGACCACGCCGAGCGCGAAGCCGTCCCATTTCTTGGTGCCGACTGTCTGCACGGCCGTCGCGCTCAGCCGCGGTTCGGCGGCCATCGCCTCGAACAGGGCGCGAGTCCCCTGCACGCGTGAGTCGGCATGGCCGGGATCGAGGATGCCGCCTTCGCGCACGACATTGTCGAACACGATCATCGTGCCGGCGCGAGACAGGCGCAGGGCTGCGCGGAGATAGCCCGGATAACCTTCCTTGTCCGCGTCGACGAAGATGAAGTCGAACGGCGCCTCGCCGCCCGCGATCATCGCTTCGAGCGTTTCAGATGCCGGGCCGACGCGCACGTCCACCTTGTCCGCCAGCGTGGCCCGCGCGAGGTTCGCGCGGGCAACGTCGGCATGATGCGGGTCCAGCTCCAGCGTGACCAGATGCCCGCCTTCCGGCAGCGCACGCGCCAGCCAGATCGTCGAATAGCCGCCGAGCGTGCCGACCTCCAGAATCCGCCGCGCGCCGGTGCCGAGCGCGAGCAAATGGAGCATCTTGCCCTGGACCGCCGATACGTCGATCGCGGGCAGCCCGGCCGCCGCGTTCGCCGCCAGCGCCGCGTCCAGCACGGGGTCGTCGCCCAGCAGATGGCCCGCGATATAGTCATCGACCGCAGACCATTGGTTCATCTCACTTGCCTCCAAGGCCGATGCCACCGATCGGCTTCAGCTCGGCGGCGGCGTCGAAGCCGGCGATCAGCGGCCGGGCCTTGGCGATCGCGTCCCGGACGGCGGGAAGCTTCAGCGAGGCGGCGTGACTGTCCTTGCTGTCCCAGGCCTCGGCAACCCAGAGCGCGTCCGGGTCCTTCAGGTCTTCCGACACGACATAGCTGAGGCAGCCGGGCATGTCGGCACTCCCGCTGAGCAACAGCCTGGCAAGTGCATCGCGCTGACCCGGCGTCGCGGTGATCTTGCCGATCATGCCGTACATGCCCGTGCCTCCTTCCGCCGCGAAGGCGCCGCCGCCCAGGGTCGCGATCAGACCGGCCGCGACCATGGTGCGGCGGTCGATCATGCCGTGACCGGCACCTTCTGCGTCGACGCGTGGTGGATCTCGTCGATCGCGCCGCCCAGCGAGCGGTTGAACGCGTCGTCGCTCATCTGGTGGCGCAGGTCTTCCAGCAGCGCGCGGCTGAAGCTGGCGATCATGCCGCGGTTCTTGGCGAGCTCGGCGCAGGCGTCGGGCCGGCTGTAGCCGCCGGACAGCGCCACGACGCGCAGCACGCGCGGGTGGTCGACCAGCGTGTCGAACAGGCCGGACTTGGCCGGGATCGACAGCTTCAGCATCACCTTGTCGCTGCCCGGCATTGCGTCGAGCGCCTTGGTGAGCTCGTCGAGCAGGATCGCGTCCGCCTCGGCCCGCTCTGCACTCTTGATGTTCACTTCCGGCTCGATGATCGGCACCAGAGCGTGCGCGAGCACCTGCTGCGCCACCTCGAACTGCTGCTTCACGATCGCGGCGATGCCCTCGCGATTGGCGAGGTTGATCACCGACCGCTCCTTGGTGCCGAACACGCCCAGCCCCTTGGCGCGGGTGAGCAGCGCATCGAGCTCCGGCATCGGCTTCATCAGCTGCACGCCGTTCGCTTCTGCCTCCAGCCCCTTGTCGATCTTGATGAAAGGCACGACGCCCTTCTCGATCAGCGCCTGCGGGACCGGCTTGCCGTCCACCTGCCCGTCCATCGTGCGCTCGAACAGGATCGCGCCGATCACTTTCTGGCCGTTGAAGCAGGGCGAAGTGATAATGCGGCTGCGCATCTGGTGGATCAGGCCGAACATCTCCTCGTCGTTCGACCAGGCGCCTTCCTCGACGCCATAACCCTTCAGCGCCTTGGGCGTGGAGCCGCCGCTCTGGTCCAGCGCGGCGATAAATCCGTTTCCGTCGGCAATCTTGGCAGTCATGTCGGCGGTGTTCATGTCATTCCCTGATTTGTGGTTCCTGCGTTCCGAACGCCTAGCTTGACGGGCGTCAGCGGTCCAGCGCCGCCACGCCGGGAAGCTCCTTGCCTTCCATCCATTCGAGGAAGGCGCCGCCCGCGGTCGAGACGAAAGTGAAGTCGTCCGCCACGCCGGCCTGGTTCAGCGCCGCGACCGTATCGCCGCCGCCGGCGACCGAGACCAGCGAACCCTCGCGGGTCAGCGCTGCGGCCGTCTTGGCGAGGCTGACGGTGGCCGCGTCGAAGGGCGGCGTCTCGAACGCGCCGAGCGGGCCGTTCCACACCAAAGTGCGGCAGGTCTTCAGCACGTCGGCGAGCGCTTCGGTTGCGGCCGGGCCGATATCAAGGATCATCTCGTCGGCGCTGACCTCATGCACGTTGACGGTGCGGGTCGGCGGGTTCGGCTTGAACTCCTTCGCGACCACCACGTCATAGGGCAGGTGCACGGTGCAGTTGGCGCGGTCTGCAGCCTCCAGGATCGCTTCGGCCGTGGCGGTCAGGTCGTGCTCGCACAGCGACTTGCCGACATTCACGCCGCGCGCGGCGAGGAAGGTGTTCGCCATGCCGCCGCCGATGATCAGGTGATCGACCTTGGCGACGAGGTGCTTCAGCACGTCCAGCTTGGTCGAGACCTTGGCGCCGCCGACCACCGTCGCGACCGGATGCTCGGGATTGCCGAGCGCCTTTTCGAGCGCGCCCAGCTCCGCCTCCATCTGCCGCCCGGCAAAGGCGGGCAGGATGCGCGCCAGCCCCTCGGTCGAGGCGTGCGCCCGATGCGCGGCGGAGAAAGCGTCATTCACGTAGAGATCGCCCAACCGCGACATGCCGGCGACCAGCTCGGCATCGTTCCGCTCCTCGCCGGCATGGAAGCGAGTGTTCTCCAGCACCGCGATATCGCCTGGCTTCAGGTCGGCGACCGCGGCTTCAGCGATCTCGCCTTCGCAATCGTCGATGAACTGGACCGGCCGGCCAAGCAGGTCGGACAAGGGTTTCGTCACCAGCGCCAGCGACAGTTCCGGATCGCGCTTGCCCTTGGGCCGGCCGAAATGGGCGAGGACCAGCACGATCGCGCCCCGGTCCGACAGCTCGGCGATGGTCGGGACGGCGGCGCGCAGCCGCGTGTCGTCGGTCACCTTCGCTTCCTGGGTCGGCACGTTCAGGTCTTCGCGGACCACCACGCGCTTGCCGCTGATATCCCCCATGTCGTCCAGCGTCTTGTAGGTCATTCCTCACCTTCGATTGAAACCGGGTCGCCGACCCGTATGTCGCCGCCGTCCAGCACCCGCGCCAGCGCGCCGCCGCGCCAGTCGGGCATGAGGACTGCCTTCAACCCCGGCACGATGGCATCCATGCGGCTGCACGGATCGCACTCGCACGTGATCTCCAGCCGCACGTCCGCGCCGATGCGGATCACCGCGCCCGCTCGCTGGGGCAGCTCGATGCCGTCGAGCAGCAGGTTCGCCCGCCGCTCCTGCCATTCGACGACGGTGCCCAGCTCCTCGATCGCGGCGAGCCATTTGTCCGCCGCGATCATCGAGACCTGGCGCCTGTCCTTGCCGCCGGGGCGGATGGCGCCGCGAAAGTCGCCGGCCAGCCCGCCGTCACGCGTGACATGGACATGGTCGAGCACTTCCATCGGCGCCCGCGGGAAGGCGTGGCGCGCGATCCCGCGCAGAGTGCCTGTCGTCAGCCGAGCCTCGCCATCGCGGTCGCGGTATCGACCATGCGGTTCGAAAAGCCCCATTCATTGTCGTACCAGGACACGACGCGGACCAGCTTGCCTTCCAGCACCGCGGTCTCGAGGCTGTCGACGGTGGACGACGCCGGCGTGTGCATCAGGTCGATCGAGACCAAAGGCTCGTCAGAATAGTCGAGGATGCCGGCGAGGCGGCCGCTTTCCGCGGCGGCCTTCAGGATCGCGTTGACCTCGTCCTTGGTCGTGTCGCGCTTCGGCGTGAAGGTCAGGTCGACCAGGCTGACGTCCGGCACCGGCACGCGGATCGCCGAGCCGTCCAGCTTGCCCTTCAGTTCCGGCAGCACTTCGCCCACGGCGCGAGCTGCGCCGGTGGTCGTCGGAATCATCGACATGGCGGCGGCGCGGGCGCGGCGTAGGTCCGAATGGATCTGGTCCAGGATCTTCTGGTCGTTGGTGTAAGCGTGGACGGTCGTCATCAGCCCGCGCTCGATGCCGACGCTGTCGTTCAGCACCTTGGCGACCGGGGCCAGGCAGTTGGTGGTGCATGACGCGTTCGAGACGATCTTGTGCTCCGCCGTCAGCTTGTCGTCGTTGACGCCGTAAACGACGGTCAGGTCGACATTCTTGCCCGGCGCCGAGATCAGCACCTTCTTCGCACCCGCGGCAATATGCTTCTCGGCGCTCGCGCGGTCGGTGAAGAAGCCGGTGCATTCCAGCACCAGGTCAACGCCCAGCTCGCCATGGATCAGGTTGGCCGGATCCTTCTCGGCGGTCACGCGGATATGCTTGCCGTCAATGACCAAGTCATTGCCCTCGGCATGTACTTCGCCCGGATATTTGCCGTGCACGGAATCGCGCTTGAACAGCCAGGCGTTGGACCGGGCATCGGCCAGATCGTTGATCGTGACCAGCTCCAGCTCCGAGCTCTTGCGCTCCAGCATTGCCCGCGCGACGAGCCGCCCGATACGCCCGAAGCCGTTGATCGCAACCTTGACCGTCATGTTCGCTCCTTATGCTTTGAGCGCCGCGAGGATTTGCGGCGCGATCGCGTCGGGGGTGAGCCCGAAATGCTTGTAGAGGTCGGCGGCCGGCGCGGAAGCGCCATAGCCGTCAATGCCGAAGCGCAGGCCATCGGCACCTGTGTAGCGTTCCCAGCCAAGCGTGGTGCCGGCCTCGATCGATACCTTGAGCACATCGCCCGGCAGCAGGTCGGCGCGATAAGCGGCGTCCTGCGCGTCGAAGCGTTCCCAGCTGGGCATCGAGACGACATCGGCGCCGATCCCCTGATCTTCGAGCCTGTCACGGACGCCGACCGCAATCTCGACTTCGGAGCCGGTGGCGATCAGCACGACCCGGCGCGCCGCACCGGCCGCACGCAGCCGATAGGCGCCGCGCGCCGAGCGGTTCTCGGCCGCCTCGTCGCGAAGCTGCGGCAGGTTCTGGCGGGAAAGCGCGATCAGCGACGGCCCATCCGTCCGCTCCAGCGCGAGCGCCCAGCATTCGGCCGTCTCGACCGCGTCGCAGGGACGGAGCACGTCGAGGTTCGGGATCAGCCGCAGCGAGGTCAGATGCTCGATCGGCTGGTGGGTCGGGCCGTCCTCGCCCAGGCCGATCGAATCGTGCGTCATCACATAGACGACGCGCGCGCCCTGCAGCGCGGAGAGGCGGATCGCGGGCCGGCAATAGTCGGAAAAGACCAGGAACGTGCCGCCATAGGGGATCACGCCGCCGTGCAGCGCGAGGCCGTTCATCGCCGCCGCCATCCCGAACTCGCGGATGCCGTAATAGATGTAGCGCCCCGAATAATCGTCCCGCGTCAAAGGCTTCAGCGCCTTTGTCTTGGTGTTGTTTGAACCCGTCAAGTCGGCCGAGCCGCCGATCGTCCACGGCACGGCGGCGTTGATCGCCTCCAGCGCCATCTCGCTCGCCTTGCGTGTCGCGACCTTCTGCGGGCTGGCGAGCAGCCCGTCGAGATAGGGCTTCAGCCAGTCCGACGAAACGCGGCCGGCGAGCTGCGCCTGCAGCTCCGCCTTGCGGCCGCTGCCGTCGAACCGCGAGGTCCACGCCGAACGGTCGGCCGCGCCCCGCGCGCCGTAGCGCTTCCATTCGGCCGTGATCTCCTCGGGGATCACGAACGGCTCCGCGGTCCAGACCAGCGCCTCCCGCGCCGCCGCCACTTCCGCCGCTCCCAAAGCCGCGCCGTGCGTCGCGGACGTGCCCTGCTTGTTCGGCGCACCCTTGCCGATGATCGTCCGGCACGCGACCAGCGACGGCCGCGGATCGGCGATCGCTTCGTCGAACGCGCGCGCGATGTCGGCGGCGTCGTGGCCGTCGCAGCGCACCACATGCCAGCCCGATGCTTCGTAGCGCGCCGGGACATTCTCGCTGGTCGACAGGTCGGTCGAGCCGTCGATCGTGATATGGTTGTCGTCCCACAGCACGATCAGGCGGCCGAGCCTCAGATGCCCGGCCAGACCGACCGCTTCATGGTTGATCCCTTCCATCAGGCAGCCATCGCCCGCGACCACCCATGTGCGGTGGTCGACCAGATCGTCCCCATAGGAGGCGTTCAGGTGCCGCTCCGCGATCGCCATGCCGACCGCCGTCGCGAACCCCTGCCCCAGCGGCCCGGTCGTCGTCTCCACGCCCGGCAGCTCGAAATTCTCGGGGTGCCCCGCGCACGGGCTCCCGAGCTGGCGGAAGCGCTTGATGTCGTCGATTGTCGGCCGCTGGTATCCGGTCAAATACAGCAGCGAGTAGATCAGCATCGATCCGTGCCCGGCCGACAGCACGAAGCGGTCGCGATCCGGCCAGTGCGGATCGGCGGGATCATACTTCAGATAACGCGTGAACAGCACCGTCGCGACATCGGCCATGCCCATCGGCATGCCGGGATGGCCGGAGTTCGCCGCCTCGACCGCATCCATCGCCAGGGCGCGGATCGCGTTGGCGAGCTGGTCGTGCGTGACGGTCATTTGCGGTCCCGAAGTTGATAGAGTCCGAGTGCTGAGTCGCGCCCAGGCGCGGGTGCTTTGGGATGTTCCCCGCGGTGCGTCAACCTTGGCCCAAAGAGACTCGTTTGCCGGGAAGGTTAACCGTGCTACTTAAGACGCCGTGACAGATGAGCGGCTTGCACATGCGATCAGACGGCTCGACCGGGCCCTGGCCAGGGTCGAGCTCGCGTCGCAGCGCGCCGCGGCGCGGCCCGATCCCGAGCTCGCACGGCTGGTGCGTCGTCACGAGCGCCTGCGCGAGCGAACGCGCGAGGCGATCGCCGCAATCGATCGGCTGACGGGGACGGGCTGAGCGCCGGATTGGGGGGTGAATGGCCGAAGTGACGATCGAGGTGGGCGGGCGCCGCTATGACGTGGCCTGCCGCGATGGCGAGGAGGCCCAGCTCCGCCGTGTAGCCATGCTGGTGGACCAGAAGGCGGAGCAGGCGCGCGCAGCCGTCGGCAACGCCAATGAAAGCCGGCTGCTGCTGCTGGCGGCGCTGCTTCTCGCCGACGAGCTGAACGATCTGCGCCAGGGCACGCGCGCGCCGCTGCCGCCCGACACCGGTTCCGCCCTCGCCGATGCGGTCGAGGAGCTCGCCGCGCGCGTCGAAACGCTGGCGGAGCATCTTGAGAGCGGGGCCGCCGCCGCCTAGATTAGAGGCGACGGGTACTGCTCGGTGCGAGCCTCAGCATTATCCCTGAGCCGATTCAGAATCCTAGGGGGCTGTCCCTGG
The DNA here is from genome assembly GCF_009753715.1 of Sphingomonas horti. Lineage (GTDB taxonomy): Bacteria > Pseudomonadota > Alphaproteobacteria > Sphingomonadales > Sphingomonadaceae > Sphingomonas_B > Sphingomonas_B horti. The sequence continues at coordinate 426,691 of NZ_WQMS01000013.1, forward strand.
CCGGGCCCTGGCCCGATCCACATGGTCCCCACCTGACGTTTGGGCGTCAGAGGATATTCCTGGCAAACGGCCATAGCGGTCCCGTCACCCTTCCAACCCCTTTGTCACCCCGGACTTGATCCGGGGCCCATCTTCCAGCTGAGCCAACGCAAGATTCGGTGCATGCCGGATCAACTCCGGCATGACGGGTTGATCAGATCATCGCCATGCCGCCGTTGACGTGCAGCGTCTGGCCGGTGACGTAGCTTGCTTCCCTGCTGGCGAGATAGGCAACCGCGGCACCCACGTCCGCGCCTTCGCCCAACCGGCCGGCGGGAATGCGGGTGGTCAGCGCGTCCTTCTGCGCGTCGGGCAAGGCGTCGGTCATCGGCGAGGTGATGAAGCCGGGCGCGACGCAGTTGACGGTGATGCCGCGGCTGGCGAGTTCCTGCGCCAGCGCCTTGGACATGGCGGTCAGCGCCCCCTTGGACGCGGCATAATTCGCCTGACCCGGATTGCCGGTCGCGCCGACGACCGAGGTGATCGAGACGATGCGGCCGAAGCGCGCCTTCATCATCGGCTTGGCCGCGGCGCGGCAGAGACGGAACGCGGCTTCGAGGTTCACGCGGATCACCTGATCCCATTCCTCGTCCTTCATGCGCAGGATCAGGTTGTCGCGCGTGACGCCGGCATTGTTGACCAGAATATCGAGCTTGCCCCCCAGCGCATCCACCGCCTGCGGAACCAGGCCGTCGACAGCAGCGGCGTCGGACAGGTTGCACGGCAGCACGACCGGATCGCCCCCGATCCGCTGCGCGACGTCGCGCAGCGCATCCTCCCGCGTCCCCGAAAGCGCCACCCGAGCCCCCTGCCCCGCCAACGCCTCCGTAATCGCCGACCCGATACCCCCGGACGCGCCGGTCACGAGTGCAGTCATTCCTTCCAGGCTGAACATGTTCTTCTCCTCAGAGGCTCTTCGCAAGGGTCTCGATGTCGTCCATGCTGACGACGCTCACAGCCTCTGCGTCGGGGGTGATGCGTTTGATCATGGGGGCGAGGACTTTGCCGCCGAGTTCGACGAAATGGTGGACGCCTGCTTCCTGCATCGCGAGGACGCTTTCGCGCCAGCGGACGGTGCCGGTGACCTGATCGACCAGCAGGCGCTTGATCTCGGCCGGATCGGCAATCGGCGCCGCGGTTACGTTCGCATAGACTGCGACCAGCGGCGCGCGCAGGTCGGCCTTCCCCAGCGCGTCGGCCATGGCGTCGGCGGCGGGTTGCATTAGCGGGCAGTGGAAGGGCGCGGAGACCGGCAGCGGCATCGCGCGGCCGCCCGCTGACTTCACCAGCTCCGACGCGCGCTCGATCGCGGCCTTGTGGCCGGACAGCACGACCTGCCCCGGCGCATTGTCGTTGGCGACCGTGCAGACCTCACCCTGCGCCGCCTCCGCCGCGATCTTCGCGACCTGTTCGAAGTCGAGCTTCAGGATCGCTGCCATCGCGCCCTCGCCGACCGGCACCGCCGCCTGCATCGCCTGCCCGCGCAGCCGCAGCAGCTTGGCGGTCATGGTCAGGTCGAGCGCTTCGGCCGCGCACAGGGCGGTGTATTCGCCCAGCGAATGGCCGGCGACGAACTCGGCCTTGTCGGCCAGCCGCACGCCGCCTTCGCGCTCCAGCACGCGCAGGGTCGCGATCGCATTCGCCATGATCGCCGGCTGGGCGTTCTCGGTCAGCGTCAGTTCGTCCGCCGGGCCTTCGCACATCAGGCGGAACAGGTTCTGGCCCAGCGCCTCGTCGACTTCCTGAAAGACTTCGCGGGCGGCGGCGCTGGCATCGGCGAGTGCCTGACCCATGCCGACCACCTGACTGCCCTGCCCCGGAAAGATGAATGCGCGCATGTCTCTGACCCTCGTTGAGAAGGGCGCCGGTTAGGAAGCTGACGGCTCCGATGCAAGCGGCGCGATCAGCTTCAGCGCCTTGGGGCGGATGCGGTAGACGAGCGGCGTCTCCAGCACCATCGCCTCGCCGTCCGCGGCCACGTGCAACCGGACGCGCGGGCTGTCGATCCGCGCTTCGCAACCAGAAACCACGATGAAGTCCCGCGCCTGGTCGAGCCGGCCGAGCAATGCCCGCAGCATGGCCTTGGCCAGCCCGAAGCGGCTGCCCGCCTTAATCGCGTAGAGATAGAGCTTGCCCTCATCGAGCGAGGCGCGGGTGCCCAGCCCGAACAGCCCGGTTTCATAGCGGTTGTTGCCCACGAACAGGATCGGCGTTTCCAGCCGCGCCGTCTCGCCGTCCGCGCTGATCCGCAGCCGCCATTTGGACAGTCGCCAGACCGCCCGCCCCGCCGCGCGCGCCATCGCCGGCCATTTGCCGCGGCCCAGATGCTCCTGCTGCCGCTCCCGATCGCGCACCATCAGCGGGTAAAGGCCGACCGAGCTGTTGTTGACGAACACGCGGCCATTCACTTCGGCCAGGTCCACGTGGCGGACATGGCCGGCGGCGATCACGGCGACGGCCCCGTCCAAGTCGGCGGGAAGGCCCGCGTCCTTGGCGAAATGGTTCAGCGTCCCGAGCGGGAGAACGCCGAGCGCGATATCGACATCCGCCAGCAGGCCAGCGACCGCGCCTACCGTCCCGTCGCCGCCGCCGACGACGATCGCATCCACCTCGCCGCTCGCGACCAGCGCTTCAGCCCTGCGATGCAGCGCTTCGGGCTCCAGCGCCTCTATGCGCACGCCGACGCCGGCTGCGCGAAACCCCTGCTCCACCTGCTGAACCAGGTCCGGATTCTTCCGAAGCGCGCCGCCGGAACAGTTCAGCAGGACGGCGAGCGTCACATGATGCCCCTTCCCGTTCGTCCCGAGTAGGGATCGAATAGCGCCGAAGGCGCGTAGCGAGAGCCCGTATCGAGGGAGCGTATCCCTCGATACGTCGCCTCGATACGCTGCTGCGCAGCTACTCGACGACTACTCGGGACGAACGGGGACAAATGAATAGACGCGGTCACACCGCCTGAACCGGTGCGCGGCGGCTCCAGCCCGGCGCGGGCGGTTGCGGCAAGCGCGCCTCCGGGATCAGCCGCCGCAACTTGCGCGCGAAGCTGCGCAGGCAGACTTCGCTTTCCCCGAGCGGGCCGGCGACATAGCTGGGCGAGGCCATGCCGGCCTGCACGCGCTCGATCAGCTTCGTGTCCTCGGCATTGACCTGCCGGTTGATCCGCCAGTTCAGGTGGCGCGCCGCGCGCATCTCGCGGCGATCGTCGGGCAGCGCGTAGCTGATCTCGCGGATCGTCGTGGTGGTCGCGGATGTCGGCAGGAACTGCATGAAGTCGACCTGGTCCGGGTAGATGTCGAACGCGACGTTCGGCCAGAGCTTGTAATAGAGCCACAGCCGCTGCTGTGCCTCGGGCAGGTGGGCGACGCGCGGCAGGAAATGCTGGTAGGCGCGCTCGCTGGGGTTGGCCGAGGGCCGCTCGACCAGCAGGCCGGACATGCGGTCGACATGCGCGTTCGCCTCGATCTCGTAGGATCGCCCGAACAGCCGCGTCAGGCCGGGATGGCCGACGGGGATATGCAGCCCGTCCGAATAATTGTCCGCGATCGTCTTCCAGTTGAGCGCGCGCGGACGGAGCGTCACGCGGCCGATCGGCTGCAGCTCCTCGAAGCGATAGGGCGCGATCTCGTGTTCATAGGGCGCCATCATCTCGGCGACCGTGGGGACACCGGGCTCCAGCGTGACGAACACGAAGCCGCGCCACGCCTCCATCGCGATCGGGAACAGGCCGAGCTTCGACTGGTCGAGGCCAGGATACTGCGCCTTCATCGGCACGCCGGCCAGCCGCCCGTCGAGATCATAGGTCCAGGCGTGATAGGGGCAGACCAGCTTCTTCGCGCAGCCGCCGGTGCCGTCGGTCAGGCGCGAGCCGCGGTGGCGGCAGACATTCGCGAACGCCCGCACCGCGCCGTCGTCGCCGCGAATGACGAGCACGCTTTCGCCCAGATAGTCGAGGCTGCGCCACTCGCCGGGGCGGGCGAGCTCATTCATGTGGCACACGACCTGGGGCGCCGCACGCAGGAAGCGCGCCGTCTCGGCCTCGAAGAACTCCGGATCGCGGTACAGCCAGCCGGGCAGCGACAGATGATCGTCGGGATCGACGTCTAACGAAGTGATTCGGACGGGCTCGGCAGTCATACCGTAACGTCTTAGCGTCTCGCGCGCGTGCGTGATACTGTGCGCGAAAACCGGGAGAGAGCGATGCACGATCTGGTCATTCGCGGCGGGACGGTGGTCGACGGGTCGGGCGGCGCGCCCTTCCGGGCGGACGTGGCGATCGACGGCGGCTTGATCAGCGCGGTCGGCCAGATCCCCTCCCCTGGCCGCGAGGAGATCGACGCGGCGGGCAGGATCGTGATCCCCGGCTTTGTCGACATCCACACCCATTATGACGGTCAGGCGACCTGGGACGCGGAAATGGCGCCCTCGTCCTGGCACGGCGTCACCACGGTCGTGATGGGCAATTGCGGCGTCGGCTTCGCGCCGGCCGCGCCCGAGCGGCACCAATGGCTGATCGGCCTGATGGAAGGCGTCGAGGACATTCCCGGCACCGCGCTCGCCGAGGGCATGACCTGGGATTGGGAGAGCTTTCCCGAATATATGGCGGCGCTGGAGAAGCTGCCGCGCACGATCGACGTCGGCTGCCACGTGCCGCACGGCGCCGTCCGCGCCTATGTGATGGGCGAGCGCGGCGCGCGCAACGATGCGCCGACCGAGGCCGAGATCGCCGAGATGTCGCGCATCGTCGAGGAGGGCTTGCGCGCCGGCGCGCTCGGTTTCTCGACCAGCCGCACCGTGATCCACAAGTCGGTGGACGGCGAGCTCGTCCCCGGCACCACCGCGACCGCGGAGGAGCTGATCGGCATCGGCCGGGCGATGGCGCGCGTCGGCCACAGCGTGTTCGAAATGGCGTCAGACCTTCAGCCCGAATGGAACGAGTTCGGCTGGATGGAGAAGCTGTCGAAGGAAACCGGCCTGCCGGTCACGTTCGCGATGCTCCAGTCGCCGCTGAAGGCGATGCACTGGACCGAGCAGATGCGCTCGACCGGCCATGCCAACGACAATGGCGCGAACGTCGTCGCCCAGATTTCGCTGCGCGGCACCGGGATATTGATGAACTGGCGCGGCACCGTGCACCCGTTCCGCCTGCGCCCGAGCTGGCAGGCGATCGCGGAGCTGCCCTGGCCGGAGCAATATGCCCGCCTGTCCGACCCTGCATTCAAGGCGCAACTGCTGGCCGAGGACAATCTGCCGGCGCCGCACCCGGACATCGCCGCGCTGCTGATGATCGTGACCGGCGGCTGGCACATGCAATTCCCGCTGGGCGAGGTGCCGAATTACGAGCCGATGCCGGAGGAAAGCATCGCGGCTCTCGCCTCAGCGCAGGGCCGCAGCCCGGCCGAGATTGCCTATGACATGCTGATGGCGGACGAGGGCAACGGCTTCATCTACCTGCCGCTGCTCAACTACGCCGACGGCAATCTCGATTTCGTCCGCGACCTGCTGCTGAACCGCGACGATATCGTCATCTCGCTGTCCGACGGCGGCGCGCATTGCGGCACGATCTGCGACGCCGCCTCGCCGACCTTCCTGCTCCAGCACTGGGTCCGCGACCGCGCGCGCGGCACCATCCCGCTGGAACTCGCCGTCCGCCGCCAGTGCCGCGACACGGCTTTGCTGTACGGCCTTAACGAGCGCGGCCTGCTCCGCCCCGGCTACCTCGCCGACCTGAACGTGATCGACCTCGACGCTCTCGCCCTTGAAAAACCCTACCTCGCCTGGGACCTCCCCGTCGGCGGCCGCCGCCTACTGCAAAAAGCCCGCGGCTATGTGGCGACGGTGAAATCGGGCGAAATCACCTTCCGCGATGGGAAGCTACAGCCGGCCCGGCCGGGCAAGGTCATCCGCGGCCCGCAAGCCGAGCCGATGGCGATCGCGGCGGAGTAGATTCGAAGGGCAAACGTTAGTGGGCCTACTAGTCTTTCTCGCTTGCTATTTGCTTGCCGCCATTCTGATTGGACGCTTCGGTGCGAGTGCAGCGCGCGCGTGGTTGAGGTACACCTCGTTATTGATCGCGGCGTCTATGCCGACATTGCTTTGGCTCGCGCTTTCTGTGCGAGATGCGGTCTTATTTGGGCGTCCTGTTTTTGATTTGACGAGCGAAAGCGGCCGATTTGCTTTCTATGTTGGAGGAACGATCGCGCTCGGGGCCACTCCGCTCTGGCTCCTGGCTGGCTTGATAGGGATGTGGGAGAAAAGGCTGCAGACTAAACGCGAGCCGAAGTAATGCGTCCTCGACATGTGCCTGAAGGGCGCTACTCGGTCTCTACACGGGACGAACGGAGATAGGTGAGCGCCCCCTTCTGTGGTAAACCGACTCACGAGGGACGCAGGGCTCCCGCCCAGCATCCCCGCCGGCCTTGCGTTCGAGACTGATTTCGTGCATTGGCCGCTTCCGGGGTGGAGAGCCAGTCTCTCCGCCCCGCTTAGCATTGAGACGACAGCCGGAGGGGCGTCCGCATGGGGCGGCGTCAGCGATCGGCCAACATTGAAGGACCAACATGGCTCTTTACGAGCACGTGTTCCTTGCGCGCCAGGATCTGGCGCAGGCGCAAGTGGACCAGCTGGCGGAAGCCGCCACCAAGATCATCGAGGACATGCAGGGCAAGGTCGTCAAGACCGAGACCTGGGGACTCCGCAACCTCGCCTACCGGGTCAAGAAGAACCGCAAGGCGCATTACGTGATGCTCGACATCGACGCGCCGGCCGGCGCCGTCGCCGAGCTTGAGCGCCAGACCGCGATCAACGAGGACGTGATCCGCTACATGACCGTCCGCGTCGACGCGCATGAGCAGGGCCCGTCGGTGATGATGCGCAAGAGCGAGCGCAGCGAAGGCCGCCGCCGTGATCGCGGCGATCGCGACGAGATGGGAGCTTAATCAGATGGCACGTCCCTTTTTCCGCCGCCGCAAGAGCTGCCCCTTCTCCGCGAAGGATGCGCCGCGCATCGATTACAAGGACGTCCGGCTGCTCCAGGGCTTTGTGTCCGAGCGCGGCAAGATCGTTCCCAGCCGCATCACCGCGGTTTCGGCCAAGAAGCAGCGCGAGCTCGCCCAGGCGATCAAGCGCGCGCGGCACCTCGGCCTCCTGCCCTATATCGTGAAGTAAGGAACCGCCCACATGGACGTCATTCTGCTTGAACGCGTCGAAAAGCTGGGCGCCATCGGAGACGTCGTCTCCGTGAAGCCGGGCTTCGCGCGCAACTATCTGCTGCCGCGCAAGAAGGCGCTGCGCGCCAACGAAGCGAACCGCAAGGTCTTCGAAGCCAACCGCGCCCAGATCGAGGCCGACAACGCGGCCCGCAAGGCGACCGCGGAAAAGGATTCGAAGGGCGTCGACGGCAAGTCGGTCACCCTGATCCGCCAGGCGTCGAACACCGGCCAGCTGTATGGCTCGGTTTCGGTGCGCGATATCGCCGAGGCGCTGCAGGCCGACGGCGTGAAGGTTCAGAAGAACCAGATCGTGCTCGACAAGCCGATCAAGGCGATCGGCGTGAACACGGTCAAGGTCGCGCTGCACCCCGAGGTTTCGGTCAACATCACCGTCAACGTCGCCCGCTCGCCTGAAGAGGCCGAGCTGCAGGCGCAGGGCGTCGACGTGATGGCCGAGATGTTCGAAAAGGACGCGGCCGGCTTCACCGAAGCGTTCGACCCGAACGCGGAGCCGGGCGACATCGCCGCCGCCACCGCGGCTCCGGCTCCGGCCGAAGGCGAGGAAGCCGCGGCTTGAACTCCTTCGTCACCCCGGACTTGATCCGGGGTCCACCTTGTTTTCGAAGAGAGGTGGATGCCGGATCAAGGCATGATGGCAGAAGACGAAACAGGGCTCCCCTCCCCAGGAGGCGGAGCCCTTTTCTTTCGCGCTCGTTGGTCCCGCCGAAGGAGATCGACGATGCGCGACAACAGCGGCAGCGGCAAAGGCAAGAACAATGTCCGCGACCCGACCCTGCGCGACGTGGAGCAAGGCACGGCCGAGCCTCACGACACGCCCCGGCGCAAGCGCGAGGACCCGGACGACAAGGCCGACAATGCGAGCGCGCTCGGCGGCCACGTCGCCACGCGCTCGAACACGGCGCCGACACCGGAGGAAGAGCGGACGCAGTAGCGCCTAAAGCGCCCAGCGGAAGGCGCGCTTCAGCTCGACGGTGCCGTCACGGTCGTAGCATCGGCCATGGGCGAGGACGATCTGCTCGGGCGCCCAGTCGATCATTCGGCGGACGGCACTCCGAAGCGTGCGCTTGTGGCGCCAGAAGCTCAGCTGCATGTCGATCGGCGCCTTGCCGTCCGGATCAGCCGCGCCCGACCATCTGACCAGCGCCCGCAGCCACCGCGGGCGGATACGCCGCGGCTCGAAATTCTCGATCAGATCGGTCAGGATCAGTGTCCGCGACGGGCGATGCAGGAAATCCACTTCGGTCAACAGCCCGCCGGGCACCAGCAGCTGATCGATCACTTCCGTCCATGCCGGATCGGGCGCGTCGCCGAGCACCCGGTGCGGCGGCAGCGGCCGCTTCGCCGCTTTGTCGAGGCCGGGCGCGGCGTGCAGCTGCGCCTCGGGAAAGCGCGCCGCCCAATCCGGTATCCACCAATAATGAAGCGTGTTCGGCGCGATCAGGTGGCGGACCGGCCCAAACGCGGCGATGCTGGCGGCAAGTCCCTGGTCGAACGCGATCGGCGAATGCAGCCACAGGCCGCCGTCCGGCAGCCGCACCACGGTCATCCGCGTCGGGAACGGCAGCTTCAGCCCGAGATAGTCCATCGCGATCTCGGGGCCGTCGACGATCCACACCGCGTCGGCGAACGGCTTCGGGACGTTCAGCGGCGCATAGGGGACGAACGCGTCAGCCATTCATGGAGCGCGGCTCAGCTGCAGGCTACGACGGCGAACAGCGTGGCGGCGAGTGACGTCAGGGCGACGGCGACGGGAACGGCCTTGGCGATCATGGCAGTGCAATGATCGAGGCGGTGCTCCGGTTGCGCCCGTTACGCCGCGTACATGTACAGCGTCGAGAACAGGGCGGTCAGCGAAGCCATGAGCGGGATGATGTTCCTGAGCATGAACGCCGGATAAACGATTCGCGGAAGCACTGCTGTGAAGTGCGACACAGGCGCGAAATCGGGCGATGGCTGCGACGAAGGTGGCGCGCTGATCGACCGATCTGGACCAGTCACCCTCGACTTCGCCCGGGATGCGCGAATTTGGTCGCCCCGCTCCGCTCGGCCCGAGCGACGTCGCGGGGTATTCCAGCTCGCTCTCAGCACCCCATCAGCGCGAGCACTTCCTTGCGGCTTCGTTCGTCCTCGCGGAACACGCCCATCATGCGGCTGGTGGTCATCACGACACCCGGCGTGCGCACGCCCCGCGCCGTCATGCAGCTGTGGCTGGCCTCGATCACCACGGCGACCCCTTGAGGATGAAGATTGTCCCAGATGCAATCGGCCACTTCCGCCGTCAGCCGCTCCTGCACCTGCAGCCGCCGCGCGAACCCGTGGAGGACCCGGGCAAGCTTCGATATGCCGACCACCCGGTCCTTAGGCAGATAGGCAATATGCGCCTTGCCGATGATCGGCGCCATGTGGTGCTCGCAATGCGACTGGAACGGGATGTCGCGCAGGATCACGATCTCGTCATAGCCGCCGACTTCCTCGAACGTGCGGCTCAGGTGGATCGACGGGTCCTCGCCGTAACCCTGGCAATATTCCTTCCAGGCGCGGGCGACGCGGAGCGGCGTGTCCGTCAGCCCTTCGCGATCGGCGTCGTCCCCGGCCCAGGCGATCAGCGTGCGCACCGCTTCGGCCACCTCGCGCGGCACCGGGATCTTGCCCTCGGTCTCGATCAGATCGCCGTCTTCCAGATGATCGCCCACGCCGTCCCGCCCTTTGTTGCTCCCGCGCTCGATATAGGCGGCGATCGCGCATGCGCAAATGACGCTACGGCACGCGCAGTCAGTGCGGCACAAGCGCCACAATCGGCAGAAATCCGCGATTCCTGCGGCGATCTTTTGTTGACCAAAAAGAAACAATCCGCATGATCCCGCCTCTGGAGGCGCAACAATGCGTCCGCGGCCTGCACGGCAGCTATTGGGAGGGGATGCTCATGACGCGGAAATTCGACCTGCTCGGTGCAACAGCGCTGGCCCTGCTGACGGCCCCGGCCGTAGCCCAGGACACGGCCACGCCGCCTTCGGGCGCAGCGGCATCCGCGGCCGCTGGGGACCAGGGGATCGCCGACATCATCGTCACCGCGCAGCGCCAATCGGAGGCGCTGCAGAACGTGCCGATCGCCGTGTCCGCCTTCACGTCCGACAATCTCCGGCAGCAGCAGATCAACTCGACCAGCGATCTGCAGCTGTCGCTGCCGAACATCACCTACACCAAGAGCAACTTCACCTCCTCCTCGTCCTTCAACATCCGCGGCATCGGCGACCTCTGCGTCGGCGTCACCTGCGACGCGGCGACCGCGGTCCATGTCAACGACGTGCCGGTGCTCGGCTCGCCGATCTTCCAGAACGAGTTTTTCGACGTCGAGCGGATCGAGGTGCTGCGCGGGCCGCAGGGCACGCTGTTCGGCCGCAACGCGACCGGCGGCGTCATCAACTTCATCACCGCCAAGCCCGACCTGACCGGCATCCACGCATCGGGCGAGGCCGAATATGGCAATTACCAGAGCATCCGCGTCAAGGGCATGTTCAACCTGCCCGTAGGGGATACCTTCGGCATCCGCCTCGCCGGCTATTATCTGAACCGCGACGGCTTCACGAGGAACCTGTTCACCAACAACCGCATCGACGGGCGCGACCAGTACGACATCCGCGCCTCGCTGCGTTGGGAGCCGAGCGCCGACACCACCTTCGACGTCGTCGCCCATTATTTCCGCGAGAATGACGACCGCTCGCGCATCCAGAAGCAGCTCTGCCACCGCGACCCGACCGGCGTGCTCGGCTGCCTGCCCGACCGGCTCGGCTTCGAGCAGGTGAACGGAGATGCCACTCTGGCGTCGATCCTGACCTCGAGCGAGTTCCTGCGGCTTCGGTCCAACACCGCGCCGCTCGCGCCCTTTGCGCTCGGGAGCATCTACCAGACCGACGGCGACTCCTACACGGGATATGTCAATCCGCCCAACCTGCGCACGGTCAACATCGACTCGCTGCCGCGCTTCCGCACCAACGAGAAACAGGTGCTGCTGAGCTTCAACCAGGTGCTGGGCTCGCTGAACCTGAAGGTCGATGGCGGCTATACGCAGGGGCGGACGGATTCGACGGTCGATTATAATATCGGCATCGAGCGGTCCTACGCGACCAATCCGGGCCTGAACGCCTTCAACGCAGTTGCCGGATCCGGCGCGCTAGGGCCCGGCTACCAGGCGATCCGCAACTTGCTGATCCCGAACGGACCGAGCTCCCTTTGCCAGTCGACAGCCGAGGAAACCGGCACCGGCGTGTTCGGCGGTCACTCCGTGTGCGCGCCGACCAGCCTCGATTTCGACCGGTCGAATGCGCACGGCCATCAGTGGTTCGGCGAAGGCATCCTGACGTCGAAGTTCGACGGCCCGCTCAATTTCCTGATCGGCGCCGGCTATTTGGACTATACGGTCAAGGACAACAGCTACTATGTGAACTCGTTCGGGCTCGATTACGCGGCCGGCCTGCTCGGCGGCGGCTCCGCCTATATCGCGACGCCGTTCTATCGTAACAATTCGGTGCTCTACCATCTGAAGAGCTACGGCATCTTCGGCGAAGCTTATTGGGATATCTCCGACCGGCTGAAGCTGACCGCCGGTCTTCGCTACAACCATGACGACAAGCATTACGAAGCACGCACCACGCTGCTGAACTGTCCGGTGCCGCTAAGTGCGACCAATGCCTATGCGGAGCCCACTTTCGCCTGTTTCGATGCCGATCCGGCACGGACCGGCAACCAGCCACTTGCAATCAACGACGTGACATTCGGGCGGTTGACGGGCCGTGCCGTGCTCGACTTCCAGATCACCGACCAGAACCTGCTCTACGCGTCCTACTCGCGCGGCTATAAATCGGGCGGCATCAACCCGCCCCTGCCCCCCGGGTTCAACGTGCCGCTGTCGTTCGGGCCGGAGACGGTGAACGCGTTCGAGATCGGCTCCAAAAACACGTTCCTCGACGGAACGGTGCGCCTGAACCTCACCGCCTTCTATTATCAGTACAAGCAGCTGCAGCTGAGCCGCATCGTCGCTCGCACGTCGGTGAACGACAATGTCGATGCGAACATCTACGGCATAGAGGCGGAAGCAATCATCCGCCCGTCGCGCTCGGTGCTTGCGAATTTCGGCGCCAGCTTCCTCAGGACGAAAGTCTCGTCCGACAAGCTCCTGGTAAACCCGCAGGATGTGTCGGGCGGACGCTCGGACGCCGTCATCATCAAGGATATCACCAACGCATCCAACTGCGCGGTGGTGGCGAACAGCGGCAATGCCGCCGTATCCAACGGTTTCGTGAACACGATCAACGCTGGGCTGAACGCCGGCGCGTTCGCCAGCCCGGCCTTCCCCAACGCCGCCGGCGGTGGGCTGCAGGGCACGACTCCGATCCCCGGCACCAGCACGACCGGCGCGTTCAGCGTCTGCTCGGTCCTGGCCGCTGCGGCGGCTGCGACGCCTGCCGCGGGGGTGACGGTGCTGGAAGCCGGCGTGCCGGTGAACATCCGCGGCAACAACCTGCCGCAGTCGCCGCACTTCAAATTCTCGGCGGGCCTGCAATACACGGCGGACTTCTCGAACGGCTGGACGCTCGTTCCGCGCGTCGACTTCAACTATACCGGCGGCTATTACGGCAGCATCTTCGGCAACCCGATCAACCGCATCCAGGGCTACGAGGTCGTCAATGCCCAGGTGCAGCTGAACGGCCCCGATGATCGCTATTTCGTCCGGCTGTTCGTCCAGAACCTGACCAAGAACAACGCGATCACCGGCCTCTATGTGACAGACCAGTCGTCAGGCCTGTTCACCAATGCCTTCACGCTGGAACCACGCCGCTACGGCATCGCCGCCGGCTTCCGCTTCTAAGCACCGGTTCCGTCCCTGGCCCGCGCGACACGCTCGCGCGGGCCCTTCTTGTTCAGAGGCAGATTGCCCGAGATCGCTGCCGCCGATTCCGCGTCGCCGACTGCCCGTCTGGAGATCGGACGTCAGATGACGAAGAAGTCCGTCGATGACAGCGCCGCGTGCGGCTGCAACGTCGCAAAAAGCGTGGCCGACGCGCCACCACGGCCGTCGGCGTCGTAGAATAGACTACCGGTCGCCTGATCGAAGATGATGCGATCGCTGGAGTCCGCTGCCGCGGTCCCGATCGTAAAAGCATCCGCCGAAAGGCTGCCGACAGCCAATTGCGTGAATATTGCGTTTTCCAGGTGGATTTTGTCGGTTCCACTGATGAAGTCGGTTAGCTGGTCGACATCGCCCTGGCCGATCCGGGTGTTGAACACGAAGACATCGTTCCCTTCGCCGCCGGTCAGCTTGTCGCGGCCGAGTCCGCCCATGAGGGTGTCGGCGCCGCCGTTGC
>NZ_WQMS01000014.1 GCF_009753715.1 Sphingomonas horti
TCCTCGACCGCTTCCCGCCAGCCGAATGCGCAAACTATCTCCGCAACTGTGGCTATGCCGCTACCTAAGCTGAAAACGCTCTAACGACCCTTAGCAGCCCCTCTCCCATAGGGAGAGGGCGATTCGCGCTTCAGCGCGAGCGGGGTGAGGGGACCAGGACTTCGTGGAGAGGTCCAACCCCTCACCCGGTCAGCGCAAGCGCTGACTCGACCTCTCCCTAGGGGAGAGGTGATTGGTCCGCAAACCACCTCTTTCGGACATCAGCCCCTCTCCCCTACTCCAGCAGCTTCGGCCCTTCCTTCGCCAGCATCGCCCGGATCGGGCCGGCGAGCATCGACAGCATCGGCGGCAGGTCGAACACCGCGTGGACCTTGTCATCGAACACGGTCAGGCGGCTGGCGACGCGCTGGCCCATGGCCTCGACCGAAAAGCTCAGCGTGTCGCCGTCCCAGCGGTGCTCGCTGACGGTTCCGCCGGGGATGAAGCTCGCGAGCCGGCCGATGCCGTGCTCGATCCGGGCGCGGGCGGCGGCGCGGCCAAGCTTGTGGGGCAGGTCCAGTTCGATCGGCGCGGTCATGGCGCGAGCATCGCGCAGCGGCTTGCTCGCGGCAATCCCAATGTTCCTTCGCGCGGGCCGAACGGCTAGGGTGGAAGCCAAAGGAGGATCGCATGACCCGCTTCGTCGTCCCTGCCCTGCTCCTCGTCGCCGGTGTCGCAGTGCCGGCCTGTGCGCAGCCGGCGCCCGTCACCGCTCAGTCCGGCAATGTCCGGGTGTTCGACGTGCCTGCCGGCAGCCGCCTGCACGACGTGGCGCCCGCGCCGGATGGCCGCATCTGGTACACCGCGCAGCGCACCGGCAAGCTCGGCACCCTGGACCCGAAGACCGGCCGGATCGAGGAAGTGCCGCTGGGCGACGGATCGGCGCCGCACGGCGTGATCCAGGGGCCGGACGGCGCGGCCTGGATCACCGACGGCGGGCTGAACGCGATTGTCCGCTACGATCCTAAGACCAAGGCCGTGCAGAGCTGGCCGCTACCCGCCGATTTCCCCGATTCGAACCTGAACACCGCCGCCTTCGACGGGCGCGGACGCATCTGGTTCACCGGCCAGGCGGGCGTCTATGGCCGGCTCGACCCGAAGACGGGCAAGATGGACGTATGGCGCGATCCGGAAGGGCGCGGGCCCTATGGCATTGCCGCCACCCCGGACGGGCAGATATGGTATGTGTCGCTGGCCGGCAGCCATGTGGCCAAGGTCGACCTCGACACCGGCGCGCCGACGATCGTCGAGCCCCCGACCGCGGAGCAGGGCGCGCGGCGCGTCTGGGCCGACAGCAAGGGCCATCTGTGGATTTCGGAATGGAATGGCGGACAGCTGACCCGCTACACGCCGTCGACGGGCACGTGGAAAAGCTGGAAGCCGGCGGGCGAGCGGCCGCGCGTCTATGCCGTCTATGTCGACGGGCGCGACACGGTCTGGATCAGCGATTTCGGCGCCAACGCTGTGTTGTCCTTCGATCCGGCGATCGAGCAATGGCGCCGCTTTCCCGGCAGCGGCGAGAATGCGAACGTGCGGCAGATACTGGGCGCGGACGGCCTGATCTATTTGCCCGAATCCGGCCTCGACCGGATCATGGTCGTGGACATGCGCGCGCGGTGATCCTGCTGCTGGCGGCGATGGCGGCGGCGCCCGACGGCGCGGCGCTGGCCCGCAAATGCACCGCCTGCCATGCGCTGGAGGCCGGCGCCAACACCGCCGCCGCGCCGACTCTGTATCGCGTCGTCGGGCGCCCGGTCGCTGCGGAAAAGGCCTATAATTACTCGCCCGCGCTGCGCCGCTTCGCGGCCGCCAATCCGCGCTGGACGCAGGAGCTGCTCGACCGTTTCATCGCCGCGCCGGAGCGAGTGGTGCCGGGCACCGAGATGGGCTTTCCGGGACTGGCCGATGCGGCGAGCCGAGCGGCGCTGATCGACTGGCTGGAGGCGCGCTGACGATCGCCCCTTGACCCGAACAATCCACAGGCCGACCATCCCCGCTTCGACTCACAGACGCGCGCAGGCCCGCGTCTCCTTCGTGGGTCTGCCGCGCGGCAGACGAAGGAGACGATCATGCCTGGTAGATCGGATGGCACGCGCGCGATCGCGCTTGTCGGGCCCGGCGGAGCTGGCAAGACCAGCCTTGCCGAGGCCCTTCTTTTTTGCAGCGAGGCGATCGGACGCCAGGGCAGCGTCGATGCTGGCAGCTGCGTCGGCGATTCCTCGCCCGAAGCCCGGGCCCGCCGCGGCTCGACCGAGCTCAACCTGATGCATTTCGATTATCTGGGCGACCGGTTCGCGCTCGTCGATTCGCCCGGATCGGTCGGCTTCGTCGCCGACGGGGCGCTCGGCGTCGCCGCCTGCGACCTGGCCGTGGTCGTGATCGATCCGGAGCAGGACCGCGCCCAGCTCGCCGAGCCGGCGCTGCGCCAGCTCGAAGCGATGGACATTCCGCACATCATCTTCGTCAATAAGATCGACCAGGCGCGCGGCCGGCTGCGCGACCTGCTGGAGGCGCTGCAGCCGCTTTCCGCCAAGCCTCTGCTCGCCCGGCACATCCCGATCTGGGAAGGCGACCGGATCACCGGCTTCGTCGATGTCGGGCTGGAGCGTGCGTTCCATTACGTGCCCGGCAAGCCTTCCGAGCGGACCGAGATTCCGGCCGAGCTGATGGATCGCGAGATCGCCGACCGGATGCATCTGCTGGAGCAGCTCGCCGATCATGACGACGCTCTGCTCGAGCAATTGCTGATGGACGAGACTCCTGACCAGAAGACAGTGCTGTCCGATCTCGCCCGTGAGACCGGCGACAATCTGGGCGTGCCGGTGATGTTCGGATCGGCGCAGAACGGCTTCGGCGTACGGCGGCTGCTGAAAGCGCTGCGCCACGAGGCGCCGGCGCCCGAGCGGGCGGCGGAGCGGCTCGGCGCGGACGGCGCCTGCGCCTTGGTGTTCAAGGTCTCCAACGGCAACCAGATCGGTCGGCTTGCGCTCGCCCGCGTTTTCGGCGGCGCGCTGCAGGAAGGCGCCGAGCTGAATGGCACGCGCGTCGGCACGCTGCTGAAGCTTCAGGGCGACAAGACCAGCAAGGTCTCCCGCGCCGAGGCCGGCGACGTGATCGCGATCGCGAAGCTGGAGGGCGTCCAGGCCGGCGAATGGCTGACGGCCAAGGGCGAGGCCCCGCCCGCCCCGGCGATCGAGCGCATCGCGACCAATCATGTCGTCGCCATCGCGCCCCGGAACCGCAATGACGACGTCAAGCTCTCGACCGCGCTGCACAAGCTGACCGAGGAGGACGGCTCGCTGACCTGGGAACAGGACGAAGTGCACCACGAGACGCTGCTGAAGGGCGTGGGCGACGAGCATCTGAACGTGGTGCTCGCCCGGCTGAAGCGCCGCTACGGCGTCGACGTGACCTCAAGGCCCGCGACGATCGGCTACAAGGAATCGATCCGCAAGACAGTGACCCAGCGCGGGCGGCACAAGAAGCAGTCGGGCGGCCATGGCCAATATGGCGATTGCGTGATCGAGCTGAGGCCGCTGCCGCGCGGATCCGGCTTCGTGTTCGAGGACAAGATCACCGGCGGCGCGATTCCGCGCCAATATATCCCGGCAGTCGAGGCCGGGATCAGGGACGCGATGGAGAAAGGACCGCTTGGCTTCCCGGTGGTGGACGTGGCGGTGACGCTGACCGACGGCAGCTTCCACTCGGTCGACAGCTCCGAGCTCGCCTTCCGCACCGCCGGGCGGATCGCGATGAGCGAGGCCCTGGCCGCCGCCGCGCCCTATCTGCTGGAGCCGATCGTCAAAGTGACGATCACCGCACCCAATGCGGCAACCTCGCGCGTGACGTCGGCGATCTCGTCGCGGCGCGGACAGATGCTGGGGATGGAGCCGCGCGTCGGCTGGAATCGCTGGGACCGGATCGAGGCGCTGATGCCGGAAGCGTCGCTGCGGGGGCTCGATGCGGAGCTCCGCTCGCTGAGCCAAGGCCTCGCCACCTACAGTGCCGAGTTCGACCACCTGCAGGAAATCAGCGGCAAGCTGGCGGACGAAGTGGTTCACCAGAAGAAGGAATTAGAGGCGGCGTAACCCGGCGGATGACAAGAACCGTTCGCTTCGAGCGAAGTCGAGAAGCGTATCTCGACTTCGCTCGATACGAACGGCCCTGGCTATCGGCTCCAGACTATCGGCACCGCACCTTGCGGGTCGCCTCACGGCCCAGCAGGGCGCCCACGGCGGCGCCGAGCACCGTGCCGGTGGTCCGCTCGCCATGGGTGTCGATCGCGCGGCCCAGCAGGGCGCCGCCGGCCGCGCCGATGATCAGTCCGGTGGTGCCGTTGGAGCGGCGGCAATAGACCCGGCCATCGCGGCCCTGCCACACCGGCCCCGAATAATATTGCCCGTGATAATATTGGCGGGCGTCGCGGTCATGGGCGCGGCGGCCATGCGCCGGCGCCCAGGGCGGCGGGTCCGCCAGGGCCGGCACCGGGACCGCAACTGCCGCCATCGCGGCACTCAGAATCAACTTACGCATGGCTCTTCTCCTCCCTTGACCGATCAGCGGTAGCAGCGGCGCGACTGCTGGTTGCGCTGGACCTCGCGGCCGAGCAGCGCACCGCCGGCAGCGCCGACCACGGTGCCGAGCGTATGATCGCGGCCGCCATCGACCGCGCGGCCCAGCAGTGCGCCGATCGCGCCGCCCAGGATCAGGCCGGTCGTGCCGTTGCCGCGGCTGCAGCGATAATAGCGGTCGCTCGCATGATAGGTGCGACTGTGGCTGTAGTGCGGGCGGGCGTTGGCGGGTGCCTCGATCGCGGGAACCGCGGTGCCGGCCACTGCCAGGGCCATCATCAGCTTGCGCATGATCGTCTCCTTTTTTTGATCTCGCGAATCGGCTTTTGCCCGACCCCGCCTGAACCGATTCGGAGCGGCTTGTTCATTTGAGGGCAGGAATGATTGACGCGGGTGACGGCGGACGAATTCGCCATTAGGAAGCCGCTTTAATGTCCGACGCACGCATGTTCCCTCACCGCCATCTGCTCGGGATTGCGGGGCTTCAGCCGCACGAGATCGGCTTTCTGCTCGACGAGGCGGAACAATGGGTGGAGCTGAATCGCGCCACCTCCAAGCATGACGACCGCTTGCGCGGCCTGACGCTGATCAATGCCTTTTTCGAGAATTCGACGCGCACGCTGTTGAGCTTCGAGATCGCCGGCAAACGGCTCGGCGCCGACGTCGTCAACATGCACGCCGCGCAGTCGAGCGTGAAGAAGGGCGAGACGCTGATCGACACGGCGATGACGCTGAACGCGATGCGCGCCGATATGCTCGTGATCCGCCACGCCAGCTCGGGCGCGGTGCGGCTGATCGCCGACAAGGTCGACTGCCCGGTGCTGAACGCGGGCGACGGCCGCCACGAACACCCGACCCAGGCGCTGCTCGACGCGCTGACGATCCGCCGGCGCAAGGGTCGCGTCCATGGCCTGACCGTCGCGATCTGCGGCGACGTGCTGCACAGCCGCGTCGCGCGATCGAACATCCTGTGCCTGACGTCGCTGGGCGCCGACGTCCGCGTGGTCGGCCCGCCGACCCTCATCCCGGCCGGGATCGAGCAATTGGGGGTCGCGACCTTCACCGATTTCGACGCCGGGCTGGACGGCGCCGACGTGGTGATGATGCTGCGCCTCCAGATGGAGCGGATGACCGGCGGCTTCGTGCCGAGCCTACGCGAATATCACGCGTTTTGGGGCCTGACGCCCGAACGGCTGGCCCGCGCCGCGCCCGACGCGCTGGTGATGCATCCGGGGCCGATGAACCGCGGCGTCGAGATCGCTTCCGCCATCGCCGACGATCCCGACCGTTCGGCGATCACCGAGCAGGTCGAAATGGGCGTCGCGGTCCGCATGGCCTGCCTGGACGTTCTGACCCGCAGGCGCCGCGGTGTGGAGGGCTGGGCATGAAAGCCTTCACCAACGTGCATTTGCCCGATGGCGGGTCGGCGAACGTCATGATCGGCGGCGAGCGGATCGCCGCGATCGGCGGCGACATACCGGCCGGCGCCGAGACGATCGACGGCCAGGGCAAGCTGCTCGCCCCCGGCATCGTCGATCTGGGCGTGTTCCGGGTCGACGGGCCGGCGTTCCGCTTCGGCGGCATCGTCCGCGCCGCGCTGATGCCGGACCAGTCGCCGCCGCTTGACGATCCCGGCCTGATCCAGCGCGCCGCCTATTCGGGCAAGCCCGACATCTGGGTCCACCCGCTCGCCGCCGCCACGCGCGGATTGAAGGGCGAGGAGTTGGCCGAGTTCGGCTTGATGCAGGCGGCGGGCGCGAAGGCGGTCGCGACCGGCCGCCGCTGGATCGCCGATTCGGGCGTGATGCTCCGCGTGATGCGCTATGCTGCGGCCTTCGACCTGACCGTCGTTTCACATGCCGAGGACAGTGGCCTGACGGGCAGCGCAGTCGCGACGGCCGGGGAGACGGCGACCCGGCTCGGCCTGCCCGCCGCGCCCGCCGAAGCCGAGGCGATGGCGATCGCCCGCGATCTGGCGCTGGCTGAGATCAGCGGCGCGCGCCTGCACGTCCGCCAGGTCACGACCGCGGCCGGATTCGATCTGATCCGCGCTGCCAAGGTCCGGGGGCTGCCGGTCACCTGCGGCATCACGCCCGCTCACCTGCTGCTGTCGGACCTCGCAGTGTCGGACTTCCGCACGTTCGCGCATCTGTCGCCCCCGCTGAGGAGCGAGGCAGATCGCCACGCCGCCCTGGAGGCGGTGCGCGACGGCACGATCGACGTGATCGCATCCGGCCACGATCCGCGCGGGCCCGAGGACAAGCGCCTGCCTTTCGCCGACTCGGCCGCGGGTGCGGCCGGCGCGGAAACCTTGCTGGCACTGTCGCTCAATCTGGTCCGCGACGGAGTGATCGCCCTCGAACGGCTGTTCGAGCTTATTGCCGCAAATCCGTCGCGGCTGCTCGGCCTCGAAGGCGGCCGGCTCGAACCCGGGGCGCCCGCCGACCTGATCCTGGTCGATCAGGATGCGCCCTGGCGAGTCGATTCCGGCCGGATGCGCGCCGCCGCCGGCAACACGCCGTTCGACAAATTGCCGGTCCAGGGTCGCGTGCTCCGCCTGTTCAAGGACGGACGGGAGATCGCCTAAGCGTTCCCCTCCCGCAAGCAGGAGGGGAGTTACCGCGCCGCGAACTTCACCGCGCCGCCGCGCGCCGCCCATTGCAGCGGAGCGTCGCCCGCCTGTTCGCGGACGAAGCAGCTGCCGCCGCGGGTGCGGAAGGTCTCGCAGAAGCTGACCGCCGTCGCCCGCGTCGCGAACCCGCCGACCGACAGGCGATAGAAGGTCCGCGAATCCTTGACGAACACCGCCGTCGACGGGGTGAGGTCGCGGAATGCCGGCAGGCGCCGCGCGAAGCGGCCCCACGCGTCCTCGGCCACGCCGACGCTGTCATAGGCGCCGATCTGGACGACGTAGCGGCCGCCCTGCGGCTGCACGAACACGGCGCGCTGGACGCGCGGCGCAGGCTTGGGCGCAGCCATGGCGGGCCTCGGCCCGGCGATCGCCTGCACGATTTCGGAGCGGGGCGCGAAATGCACGACTTGAACCGGCGGCGTGAACAATGATTTCGCTTCCGCGGCGACGGTCTCGACCTGCGGCACGTTCGCCGAGGGAACGGCAACGGCAGAGGTCTCGACCGCCGGCAGGTCGGCGACGGCAAGCGGCAGCGGCGGCGGCGGAGCCGCTTCTGCCATCTGCACCGGTGCTTGCGGGGCCGCGTGCAGCGCGAGCCGCTCCGGCCGGCCGGCATCGTCGTGCGGCTGCACGCCCAGCAGCGATGCCACCTGGGCGGTCGGGTTCAGGTCCAGCGCGAACTGGGACCATTGCAGCATCCGCTGCGTGACCAGCTGCGGCGAAAGGTCGTACGACGCCATGACCTTGGCCTCGGCCCAGCGCCCGGAAAGCGCGTAGGCGAGCGCCAGGTTCTGGCGGGTCTTGGCATCGGCCTGGCCGCTCCGCACTGCCGATTCGAGCAGCGCGACGCCAGCGGGCGGATCGCCCGCGAGCGCGAGCGCGAGCCCGCGGTCGCCGGCCCCGATCGTGCGGCCATGCTCGCCCAGCACAGACCGGGCGCCATCACGGTCGCCAGCGCCGATCCGCGCCAGAGCCAGGTTCAGCGCTGCGCTGCCGTTCGACGGATCCAGCTCCAGCGCCTCCGCGAAGCTCGCGGCGGCCGAATGGAACCGGCCGCTCTGCAGATAGGCGCGGCCGAGCAGCATCCGGTACGAAGGGTCGCGCGGTGCCGCCGCGACTGCGTCCTCGGCTTCGGACACGGCGGTCTGCGGCTTGTTCTTGTCGAGTGCCTTTTCGGAACGCAGTGCGGCCTTGGCCGCGTCGCTGATCTCGGCCGCGTGCGCGGCGGCCGACAGCACGATCACCGAAGCGGCGGCAAGCCGCAGCGCCGACAGTTTACGCATTGCCTTTCCCCAGGTTGCGCCCGGCCTTGGCGACCATCTCGTCGAGCCCCGGCATCGCGTTCAGCAGCGCATCGAGCGCTTCGGTCACCAGCCGCTGCGACGACCGCCGCTGCAGCGCCGAGGCGAGGCGCAGGCGCAGGTGCCGCTCCTCGTCCAGCCGCAGCGTGAACGCCGCCTTGTGGCCGTTGCGGACGCTGGCGACGCGCGGCGTGCGCGCCTTGGCGGCGGGCTTTGCCGGTGCCGGCGCTGCGAAGTGCGTCGCCAGTTCTTCCTGCTGGCGGACGACCGGGGGTGCATCCGCGGGCGCCGGCCGCGGGGCATCGAAGCCCATGTCGTTCCAGCCCAGGTCTTCCTGAGGCGTCCCGAACCCGTTGAACCCTTGCGGGCGCATCGCGGGCTTGGCCTGCCCCTTGCGCGCGAGCAGCGACGAGCTGAGCGAAGCGAACGGCTTTGCTTCCATCTCCGCCCCCCTTACTGGCCGACGACGCGGCGGCCGAAGCCGCCCGCCTGGCGCTGTGCGCCGGCGGCGCCGGCGCCGGGGACGCTGAACACGGTGCGGCGGAAATTCTTCTCGAGCCGGTCGGAGATGTAGCTCCACAGCCCGGCGACCTCCTGGGCGGACTTACCCTTGGGATCGACTTCCATGACCGTGCGGCCGTCGATCATCGAGGCCGCGAAATCGGTGCGCTGGTGGATCGTGACGGGGGCGACGGTGCCATGCTGCGACAGCGCGACCGCGGCTTCGGCCGTGATCTTGGCCTTGGGCGTGGCGGCGTTGACGACGAACATCAGCGACTTGCCGGCGCGGTCGCACAGATCGACGGTGGCGCCGACCGCGCGCAGGTCGTGCGGGCTCGGCCGTGTCGGGATCACGATCAGCTCGGCCACCGCGATCACGCTCTGGATTGCCATGGTGATCGCCGGCGGCGTGTCGATGACGGCGAGCTTGAAGCCTTGCTGCCTGAGGATGTCGAGGTCGCTGGCGAGGCGCGCGACCGTGGTCTGCGCGAACGCCGGCAATTCCGCCTCGCGCTCGTTCCACCAATCGGCGAGCGAGCCCTGCGGGTCGATATCGATCAGCACGACCGGGCCTGCGCCCGCCAGCTGGGCCTGCACGGCGAGATGGCCGGAAAGGGTCGTCTTGCCCGATCCGCCCTTCTGCGATGCCATTGCGAGTACGCGCATAGGATCCCTTCGGGGTGTGGTGTTCGGGGCACGAAGTGGCACGCCAGACTCTAAGATGTGGTTAAGCGCGGTGGCGCCGGCGCCGCAGCCGGGCTAACCATCGCGCCATGCTGAATGCCCAGGATGCGGATCGATTGGTGCGGGAAGGCGTCGCCGCGATGCAGCGCGGCGACGGAGCGACGGCGCGGCGCCTGTTCGAGCAGGTCGCGGCGGCCGGAAACGGCGTGGCCCCGCCCTGGCTGCTGATCGCCCAGGCCTGCCGGCTGGAGCGCGACGAGGATGCCGAGCTGGCCGCGCTCGACCGGCTGCTGGCCGAGCAGCCGCGCCACCTGCGCGGGCTGATCATGAAGGGCGATGTGATGGGCCGGCGCGGCGA
This sequence comes from Sphingomonas horti, assembly GCF_009753715.1. GTDB lineage: Bacteria > Pseudomonadota > Alphaproteobacteria > Sphingomonadales > Sphingomonadaceae > Sphingomonas_B > Sphingomonas_B horti. The sequence continues at coordinate 10,087 of NZ_WQMS01000014.1, forward strand.
CCTGCGCGCGGCGCACAGCTTCTACCGGGTGGCTGTCGGCGCTGCCCAGAACACGCCCAACCTGCCACCCAATCTCGCCGCCGAGGTGCAGCGCGCCGCCGCCGAGCTCCAGCGCGGCCAGGGCGATTATCGCGCGCATCTGGACCAGGCGCTGGAGAAAGCCGGGTTCACGAGCCTGCGTCCGCGCGTCCGCGACGCGCTGGCGATCGCGAGCGGCGAAAAGACGCTCTATCTCCAGCAGCCGACCAGCTTCTATTTCCCAGGCTTGCCACAGATTCAGTTCTACGAGCGCGAGGGCTTCGACTGGGTACCGGCGATCGAGGCAGAGACAGCGGCGATCCGCGCGGAGCTCGACGCCGTGCTGGCGCAGACCCACGATTTCCCGCCTTATGTCGAGGATGACCCGTCGCGGCCGAACAAGGCGCATTACCTGGTCGCCAACCGCGATTGGGGCGCGTTCCACCTGCTGAACGGCGCCCCGGTCGAGCCGAACGCGTCAATGTGCCCGAACACCATCGCTGCATTGAAGCACGCCCCACAGCCGGTGATCCGCGGCCGCTCCCCGATGGCGCTGTTCTCGCTGCTGAAGCCCGGCACTCACATCTTCGCCCACAACGGCCTGATCAACACGCGGCTGATCTGCCACCTGCCGCTGATCGTGCCGGACGGCTGCCGCTTCCGCGTCGGCAACGAAGTCCGGCAGTGGGAGGAAGGCAAGCTCCTCATTTTCGACGATTCAGTCGAACACGAGGCCTGGAACGACGGCACGTCCCGGCGCGTGGTGCTGCTGTTCGAAATCTGGCGCCCGGAAATCGACCCCGAGGAGCGCGCCGCTTTGACCGCCCTGTTCGAAGCGATCGACGCGTTCAGGGGTGAGCCGCTGGACATGAGCTCCTAGTCTCCCGCCCTTTCAGCGAGGGGAGCCAACCCACTCGCCTCGCGGCACGCCCAATCCGTGTAAGATGGCGGTCAGGTCGCCATAGCGCACCGCCGCATCCGCTGCCGCTACCGCCGCCGGCTTTGCGTGATAGGCGACCGCGAAGCCCGCCGCCTCCAGCATCGGCACGTCGTTGGCACCGTCGCCGATCGCGATCGCCGCCGCCGGATCGATGCCTTCCCCCAGCAGCGCGGCGCGCTTGGCATCGGCGCCGAGGACCGGCTCGGCGACCGTGCCGTCCAGCCGCCCCCCGCCGATCCCGAGAAGGTTGGCGCGACAGGCGTCGAAACCGATATCCGCCGCAACGCGCTCGGCAAAGAATGTGAAGCCGCCCGACACCAGCATTGTCCGCACGCCACGCGCCCGCAGCGTCTGCACCAGCGTGGGCGCACCCGGGGTGATCCGGACGCGCTCGTCATGGCAGCGCGCCAGCACGCTCGCCTCCAGTCCGGCCAGCAGCTTGACCCGCGCGCGCAGCGATCCGGCGAAATCCAGCTCGCCGCGCATCGCCCGCTCGGTGACCTCGGCGACCTGCGGCTTCACGCCGGCATAGTCGGCCAGTTCGTCGATGCACTCGACGGTGATCATCGTCGAATCCATGTCGGCGACCAGCAGCCGCGGCGCCGGCGCGGCGGCATCGCGCACGAAGATGTCGGCCGGCAGCGCCTCCAGCGTGCGCCGCGCCGCCACCGGGTCTCCCTCGAACCAGACCCGCCACACGCCCGGCTCGACCGCTTCTACCTTGCGCGTGCCGGGCAGCGTCGGAAGTGACTGCTCCGTTAACTCTTCCGCTGCTACGATTGTTGCGATGAACACGCCCGACCTCCCGCCGCTGGCGCTCATCGCAGGGCCGACTGCGAGCGGCAAGAGCGGCCTTGCCCTCGACCTCGCCGGCCATGCGGACGTGACGATCATCAATGCCGATTCCGCCCAGGTCTATCGCGACCTGCGCATCCTCTCGGCGCGCCCCGACGAGCTCGACATGGCGGAGGCGCCGCACCGGCTGTTCGGCTATATCGACGGCGCCGAGGCCTGCTCCGCCGCGCGCTGGGCCGCCGACGCCCGCGCCGAGATCGCCAGGGCGCATGAGGCCGGCCGCCTGCCGGTGCTGGTCGGCGGCACCGGCCTTTATATCCGCACGCTGCTGAACGGCATCGCCCCGATCCCGGAGATCGAGCCCGCCGTCCGCGCCGCGGTGCGCGGCATGGCGGTCGACGCCGCCCATATCGCGCTTCGCCAGGAAGACCCCGAGAGTGCCGCCCGCCTCGCCCCTGCCGATACGACGCGCGTGCAGCGCGCGCTCGAAGTGGTCCGCTCGACCGGCCATCCGCTCGGCTATTGGCATCAGCGCCGCACCGGCGGCATTGCCTCGCTGATGGCGCTGCGGGCGGTGATCCTGGTGCCGCCGCGCGACTGGCTCGTTCGCCGCAGCGACGCGCGCTTCCTGGGCATGGTCGAAAGCGGCGCGATCGACGAGGTCGAGCGGCTGCTGATGCGCCGCCTCGACCCGGAGCTGCCGGTGATGCGCGCGATCGGCGTGCGCGAAATCTCGGCCTGGCTGCACGGCGAGATGACCCGCGGCGAAATGGTAGACGCCGGCCGCCTCGCGACCCGCCAATACGCCAAGCGCCAATATACCTGGTTCCGCCACCAGGCGCCGGAAGAATGGCCTCGCATCGAAGACCCGCTGACGCCGTACCTGATGGAGCGGCTGGGCAAGCAGCTGATCGGCTGAGGTGGAAAAATATCCGAAAAGCTGGTTTGCCTTTAACAAAGTTGCTGCTACGCAAGGCACAATGACTCGCGCCGTCCTCCTTCGCGACCTTCGCAGCGCCGCTGGCGCCGCGGTCGTGCGCGCGCGCATTCTCTCCGTACGGAGCCTTATTATTATTCCCTGATCCGCCGTCCGGAGCCTATGGCCACATGCAGGCCGCTCGGTTCTCCGGGCGGCCTTTTTCATTGCCCGAGCAGGTTAGAAAATTACGCGGGAGCTCCGGAAATCGCGTGTTCGTGTCTCCGGAGACCTCCGCCCAGCAAGGTTGATGTCAATGCCCCAAGAATTGAGCGGAGCCGATATCCTGGTCCAGGCGCTGTGCGACCTCGGCGTCGATCACGTCTTCGGCTATCCGGGCGGCGCGGTGCTGCCGATCTACGACGCGCTGTTCCGGCAGAACCGCATCAAGCACATCCTTGTCCGCCACGAGCAGGCGGCCACTCACGCGGCCGAAGGCTATGCCCGCTCGACCGGCAAGCCGGGGGTCGTGCTGGTCACCTCGGGCCCCGGCGCGACCAACGCCGTGACCGGCATCACCGACGCGCTGCTCGATTCGATCCCGATGGTCGTGATCACCGGCCAGGTCGCCACGCACCTGATCGGCACCGACGCGTTCCAGGAGGCGGACACGATCGGCATCACCCGCCACTGCACCAAGCATAATTACCTGGTGAAGGACCCGGCCCAGCTTGGCGCGGTCGTGCATGAGGCCTTCCACATCGCCACGTCCGGCCGTCCCGGCCCGGTCGTTATCGATATCCCCAAGGACGTGCAGGTCGCGACCGCGGCCTACCGCGCGCCCGGCACGATCCGGCACAAGACCTACCGGCCCCAGGTGAAGCCGGAGCAGGGTCTGGTCGAAGCCGCGGTCGAGATGCTCGCGGCCGCGGAACGGCCGATCCTCTACACCGGAGGCGGCGTCATCAACTCGGGCCCGTGCGCGAGCATGCTGCTGCACGAGCTCGCGCGCGCCACCGGCGCGCCGGTCACCTCAACGCTGATGGGCCTCGGCGCCTTTCCCGCCTCGTCCGGCCAATGGCTCGGCATGCTCGGCATGCACGGCACCTACGAAGCGAACATGGCGATGCACGACGCGGACCTGATGGTCTGCCTCGGCGCCCGGTTCGACGACCGCGTCACCGGCCGGCTCGACGCGTTCAGCCCGCGATCGAAGAAGATCCACGTCGATATCGACCGCTCGTCGATCAACAAGACGGTGCGCGTCGACCTCGGCATCGTCGGCGATGTCGGCCGCACGCTGGAGGACATGGTCCGCATCTGGAAGGCCCGCGGCCACCAGAAGAACGACCTCTCCGCCTGGTGGCGGCGGATCGCCGAATGGCGCGCGAAGGACTGTCTCGACTTCCCCGAGGACGGAGGCGAAATCATGCCCCAGCGCGCCATCCGCGCCCTCTACGAAGCCAGCAAGGCCCGCAAGCCGATCGTCACCACGGAGGTCGGCCAGCACCAGATGTGGGCGGCGCAGCATTTCGGCTTCGAGCGGCCGAATCGCTGGCTGACCTCGGGCGGGCTCGGCACGATGGGTTATGGCCTGCCCGCCGCCATCGGCGCGCAGATCGGCAATCCCCGCGCGCTGGTGATCGACATTGCCGGCGAAGCCTCGATCCAGATGAACATCCAGGAGCTGGCGACCGCGACCCAGTACCGGCTGCCGGTCAAGGTCTTCATCCTGAACAACGAATATATGGGCATGGTCCGCCAGTGGCAGGACCTGACCTATGACGGCCGTCATGCGGAAAGCTATTCGGCGGCGCTGCCCGATTTCGTGCGGCTCGCCGAGGCCTATGGCTGGACCGGCCTGCGCATCGAGCGCCCCGACGAGCTCGACGGCGGCATCGCGACGATGCTCGACACGCCCGGCCCGGTGCTGGTCGACTGCCGGGTTGCCAAACTTGCCAATTGCCTCCCGATGATCCCGTCCGGCGCCGCGCACACGGAGATGATCCTCCAGGCCGACCAGGTCTCCGGCACCATGGCCGACGAAGCAAAGGCGCTGGTGTGATGGGGGAACATTCGAAAGTCCTCCCCAAGCTCGCTTGGGGAGGGGGACTGCCGAAGGCGGTGGAGGGGCGCGGCGGGCGCAGACCGCCGCGGGGAGGAGCTTAGGCCATGCACATCCACCCTGCTCCCGCCGAGCGGCACACGCTCTCCGTCACCGTCGACAACGAAGCCGGCATCCTCGCCCGGATCGCAGGCATGTTCTCCGCGCGCGGCTACAATATCGAAAGCCTGACCGTCGCCGACGTGACGGCGGACGAGAGCATCAGCCGCATCACCATCGTCACTTCGGGCGCGCAGGCGAACATCGATCAGATCATCGCCCAGCTCGACCGGCTGGTGCCGGTGCACAAGGTCGCCGACCTGACCGCGCTTGGCCCGCACGTGGAACGCGAGTTGGCGCTGGTGAAGGTGGCAGGCGTCGGCGACCACCGAATCGAGGCGCTTCGCCTCGCCGACGTGTACCGCGCCCGCGTGGTCGACGCGACGACCGGCAGCTTCGTGTTCGAAGTCACCGGCGCGTCGGAGAAGGTCGACACCTTCGTCGGCCTGATGCGCGAAGTCGGGCTGGTCGAGGTCGCCCGCACCGGCGTCGCCGCCATCGCCCGCGGGCGGGAGGCGGTGTAACGAAGACTGATCGTGCTCCGGCGAGGGCCGAAGCCCAGTAACGCATGGCTCCGGCCTTCGCCGGAGCACAGGGAGGAAATGAAGAATGCGCGTTTATTACGACCGGGACGCCGATCTCGGCCTGATCAAGAGCCGCAAGGTCGCGGTGCTGGGCTATGGCAGCCAGGGCCACGCCCATGCGCTGAACCTCAGGGATTCGGGCGTCACCGACGTTGCGGTTGCGCTCCGCCCCGGCTCGGCGACCGCCAGGAAGGCCGAAGCCGCCGGCTTCAAGGTCCTCGGCAACGCCGAGGCCGCGAAATGGGCAGACCTGATCATGATGCTCGCGCCCGACGAGCACCAGGCCGCGATCTACGCGGAAGACCTCGCGCCGAACATGAAGCAAGGCGCCGCCCTCGCCTTCGCCCACGGGCTCAACATCCATTTCGGCCTGATCGAGCCGCGCGCGGACCTCGACGTGATCATGATCGCGCCCAAGGGCCCAGGCCATACCGTCCGCTCCGAATATCTGCGTGGTGGCGGCGTACCGTGCCTGATGGCGGTGCACCAGGACGCGTCCGGCAACGCGCACGACCTCTGCCTCGCTTATGCCTCGGCAATCGGCGGCGGCCGCTCCGGCGTGATCGAGACCAATTTCCGGGAGGAATGCGAGACCGACCTGTTCGGCGAGCAGGCCGTGCTGTGCGGCGGCCTGACCCACCTGATCACCGCCGGCTTCGAAACGCTGGTGGAGGCCGGCTACGCGCCCGAAATGGCCTATTTCGAGTGCCTGCACGAAGTGAAATTGATCGTCGACCTGATGTACGAAGGCGGCATCGCGAACATGCGCTACTCGATCTCGAACACCGCCGAATATGGCGACATCACGTCGGGTCCGCGCATCATCACCGACGAGACCAAGCGCGAGATGAAGCGCGTGTTGGACGATATCCAGGCCGGCCGTTTCGTCAGCCGCTTCGTGACCGAGAACCGCGCCGGCCAACCCGAGCTGAAAGCCGCCCGCAAGCGCGCCGCCGCCCACCCGATCGAGAAGGTCGGCGCCGAGCTCCGCGCGATGATGCCCTGGATCGGCGCCAACAAATTGGTCGACAAGGAGAAGAATTGATTCCTCTCGTCATGCCGGACTTGATCCGGCATCCACCTTCTTCAAGAAGTGAGGTGGACCCCGGCTCAAGCCTGTCCTGAGCCTGTCGAAGGGGCCGGGGTGACGAGGAGAGAACCCATGCGCCTTGCCTATGTCGCCGCTCTGGCGCTCGCATCGACCATTGCCGTCGCCCAAGGGCCCATGTCGAAACCGGGCTCGGCCAATCCCGCAGCGGTGACGGGCGGCACCTACAAGGCCGATCCCGACCACACGCTCGTCATGTGGACCGTCGATCACCTGGGGTTCACGCCCTATACCGGCATTTTCGGCAGCGTGACGGGCACGCTGGTGCTCGATCCGAAGAACCCGAACGCAGCCAAGGTCGACGTCACCATCCCCGTCTCGAAAGTGACGACCGCGAGCGCCGGCCTGACCGACCATCTGCTCCGCGCCGGCAAGGACGGCAGCAAGCCTGACTTCTTCGGCCCCAACCCCGCCGATGCGCGCTTCGTCTCCACCAGCGTCGTCGCGAGCGGCCAGAAGGCGAAGATCACCGGCAACCTGACGCTGAACGGCGTCACCCGCCCGGTCACGCTCGACGCCAGCTTCTACGGCGCGGGCAAGATGCCGGCGGAGATGGGCGGGCAGGAAAATGTCGGCTTCCGCGCGACCGGCAAGATTAAGCGCAGCGATTTCGGCGTGACGATGGGCATCCCGCTCGTGTCCGACGAAGTCGCGCTCGAGATCGCCGCCGCCTTCCAGAAATGACCGCGGAGGAAGGGGAAGGCCGCGCCGGCGTCGGCCGGATCGAAGCCTTCTCAGATGGCGTGATCGCGATCATCATCACGATCATGGTGCTGGAGCTGCACGCGCCGATTTCCGAGCGGATGGAGCAGCTCTGGGGCCTGTGGCCGGTCTTCGTCGCCTATGTGCTGAGCTACGCCTATGTCGCGATCTACTGGGTGAACCATCATCGCCTGTTCGCGCACGCGACGCGCGTCTCGAACGGCCTGCTCTGGTCGAATATGCTGCTGCTGTTCACCCTGTCGCTGATCCCCTTCTCGACCTCCTATCTGGGCGAGCATCATTTCGCGCGCGGCGCGACGATCCTGTACCTTCTAACCCTGCTGCTGCCCTCGGTCAGCTATGCCTGGGTGCAGCGGATCGTCCGCTGCAGCGGCCGGCAAAGCGAGGCTGCGCGCGCCTATCACCGCCAGTCGCTGCGCAAGGGCCTGCTCAGCACCGGCGTCTACCTGCTCGGCATACCGCTGGCGCTGGTGACGCCGTGGCTGGGCATCGCCTGCGCGGCCGGCGTCGCGATGATGTGGATCCTGCCGACCGGCCCGATCGATCGGCTGTTCGACGCTTCGGCCTAGACATCGCTGACCGGGAGCGGCTAACCACGCCGCAGATGACCGCGCCTCGCGCCCTTCTTTTTCGACTTACGCGCCCTTAGGCGCGTGCGTCCGTGCGCGGGTTTTCCCCGCGGGTAAGCGCCTAAGGGCATTCCAGACCCCGCTGCTCCCCGCTTGAGGAAGACACTCATGTTGCGCGACCCGTCCGTCAAATACCGCCCGTTCCCCCAGGTTCCGCTGCCCGACCGGCAATGGCCCGGCCGCACGATCGCCAAGGCGCCGCGCTGGCTGTCGACCGACATGCGTGACGGCAACCAGGCGCTGATCGACCCGATGGACGGGGAGAAGAAGCAGCGCTTCTTCGACCTGCTGGTCAGGATCGGCATCAAGGAGATCGAGGTCGGATTTCCTTCCGCCGGCCAGACGGAGTTCGACTTCATCTCCGGCCTGGTCCGATCCGGCCGCGTGCCCGAAGACGTGACCGTCCAGGTCCTCACTCAAGCCCGCCGCGACCTGATCGAGCGCAGCTTCGAAAGCCTGGAAGGCGCGAAGACCGCGATCGTGCACCTCTACAATGCGGTCTCGCCGTCATGGCGCCGGATCGTGTTCGGCCTCGATGTCGCCGGCGTGAAGGCGATCGCGGTCGAAGGCGCGGCGATCCTGCGCGACGAGGCGGCGAAACGGCCCGGCACCGACTGGCGCTTCGAATACAGCCCCGAGACCTTCTCGACCGCCGAGCTCGACGTGTCGCTGGAGGTCTGCTCGGCGGTGATGGACGTGCTCCGTCCCACAAGCGAGCGGCCGATTATCCTCAACCTGCCGGCGACCGTCGAGGCGGCGACGCCGAACGTCTATGCCGACCAGATCGAATATTTCTGCCGCAACATCCCCAATCGCGAAGCGGTCATCATCTCGCTCCACGCGCATAACGATCGCGGCACCGGCGTCGCCGCGACGGAGCTCGGCCTGCTCGCCGGCGCCGACCGGGTCGAGGGCTGCCTGCTCGGCAATGGCGAGCGCACCGGCAATGTCGACCTGGTGACGGTCGCGCTCAACATGTACTCGCAGGGCGTCGATCCGGGGCTCGATTTCTCGAACATCGATGAGGTCGTGAACACGGTCGAATATTGCACGGCGATCAAGACGCACCCGCGCCAGCCCTATGCCGGCGACCTGGTGTTCACGGCCTTTTCCGGCTCCCACCAGGACGCGATCAGGAAGGGCTTCGCCGCCCAGGCGCGGCGCAACGACGAGATCTGGGACGTGCCCTACCTGCCGATCGACCCCGCCGATCTCGGCCGCAGCTACGAGGCAGTGATCCGCGTCAACTCGCAATCGGGCAAGGGCGGCGTCGCCTGGGTGCTGGAGCAGGATCGCGGCCTCAAGCTGCCCAAGCGCCTGCAGGCCGATTTCAGCCGCCACGTCCAGGCGCTGGCCGACGCCACCAGCCGCGAGCTGAATGCCGAGGACATCTGGTCGGTGTTCGAGACGAGCTATCTCGCCCCCGGTCGCTTCGCGCTGGTCGACTATCACGAGCAGCAGGAGGCAAGCACCCGCATCTTCGCGGGCCGCATCGCCTGCGATGGCGAACAGCGCAGCGTCAGCGGCCGCGGCAACGGCCTGATCTCGTCCGTCCTCGCCGCGCTCCGCGAAAGCTACGGCGTCGCGCTCGACGTGGCCGACTATAACGAGCACGCGATCGGCCATGGCGCCGACGCGCAGGCCGCGGCCTATCTCGAATGCCGCACCCCGGACGGTCGCACCATCTTCGGTATCGGCATCGACGCCGACGTGGCGACGGCAAGCGTCCGGGCCGTGCTCAGCGCGGCAAACCGTGCCTGATCAGCCGCAGCGGATCACGGGAACCGGATAGTCGCCGAAGCGCGCGTCGGACGTGACGATCGTGTATCCCTCGACCTGCGCCTGCGCGATGATCATCAGGTCGAACGGATCGCGGTGCATCGGCACCAGCGCTTCGAGCCGGGCGAGATGCTGGCGCGTGATCGACAGCCGTTCGAAGCCTTGGTCCGCCAACTCGCGTTCCAGCCGCTCGATGGCGACCTGCAGCTTGCCCGTCTTCGACTTGATCACGCATTCCCAGAGGGAAACCACGCTGACAGCGACGCCGCCAGTGTTCGACTTGATCAGCTCTCGCGCCTTTCCGAGCCGCGGGTTATCCTCGAACCACCACAGCACGGCATTGGTATCGAGCATCAGGTTCAACGCAGCGGCTCTTCGAAGCTGGCCAGGATATCCTCAGGCCATTCGTCGAAGTCCTCGGCCATCCAGATCTCGCCTTTCATCGTGCCGGGCGTCCGGCGAACACCATCATCCAGCGTCGGTGCGCCGAGCTGTGCGATCGGCTTCCCGCGCTGCATCACCACCACGCGTCCGCCTTCGGCGACGACGCGCAGATAGTGGCTGAGTTTCGCCCGCAGATCGCGGACGCCGACTTGTTCGACTTGCGCCATGGCACACCTCTTGTGCACACATAATGTGTACACGCCGCCTGGACAAGTTAGCGCAAGCTGGTCGCGAGCTTCACCGATCGATCCGGCGAGCCCGAAAGCTGGACCAGGTAGCGGCCGGACGCGACCTTGAAGTCGAGGGTCTTCTGGACGCCGGGGCATGCTTTCGTTTTCGGCTCGGCCGCGAGCGCGAGCGGCTTGCCGTCGCGGACCAGGTCCACGAACGTCTTGTTTCCGACTGAAAGCTGCAGCGTGCCGGCCCTGGGCACGTCGATCGCGGCCATGCCCGCATAGCCTTTGCGCGACGGTTTGCCGGCCGCGAACCGGACGGCTGCCTGCGGCAGCAGCCCGATCTGCACCGCGCCGCCGGGTTTCAGCGCGAACTTCATCTCCGGCGCGCGGGCGGCGAGATGCCGTTCCGGCTTCGCCCAGTCCTGCGGCTTCGGGCAGTTTTGTGCCCAGGCCGGGCCGGAGCCCGCAAGCAACACCGCCGCAATCAGCACACGCATAGATCCTCCCCCCTGCCGTTCAGCAGGGGGGTGTAGCGCGTCATTTCATGGTTGCGAAGACGTTCCGTTCCCGGAACTTACGCGCCGCTCAGGCGGCTTCGGCGTACTCGTCGTCGCTCTGCACCGGGCCCGAATCCTGGCCCTTGGCGGCGACATCGCGGTCGACGAACTCGATGATCGCCATCGGCGCGGCATCGGAGGCGCGGATGCCCGCCTTGATGATGCGGGTGTAGCCGCCCGCGCGCTCGGCGTAGCGCGGGCCGATCACGTCGAACAGCTTCTTCAGCTGCGTATCGTCCATCAGCCGGCTGTGGGCGAGGCGACGGTTCGAAAGTCCGCCCTTCTTCGCCAGCGTCACCAGCTTCTCGACATAGGGGCGAAGCTCCTTCGCCTTGGCGAGCGTGGTCGTGATCTGCTCGTGTTTGATCAGGGCGGCGGCCTGGTTGCGGAACAGGGCGGCGCGGTGAGAGGCGGTGCGCTGAAGCTTACGGCCGCCGACGCGGTGACGCATGAATAGTCCTTTCGTTCGTCAAGGGGCCGTGTCAGGCACCCCAAGCCAGGCGGCGCCCGAATGACGTCCGCCAGAAGCGCGGCCCTAAAGCGGAACGGCACGAAAAAGTCAACCAGTCAGAAGCGTCGCGCGATGCCGGCCATCAGCTCTAGGTCCGGGCTGGCGCGGTTCAGGCCCGTGACCACGCCGATATCGAGCTGCGTATTGGCGCCCGGCTGCCAGGCCAGCGAAACCGCGCCCAGCGCCAGCGTGCGGGGCCCCGCGGGATCGTCGTCGCGGATCGCCTGCAGCTCGGCACTGATCGCCCAGGCCGTCGCCACCGGCATCTCGATGCCGATTGCGCTGCCCCAGGCGAGATGCCGGCCCGACCCGTCGGCATCGGGCGCCGCACTGGCTTCCGGCGTCGCGACCAGCGCGACGTCGTGTCCCAGGTCGAAGCTCAGCGGCACCAGCACGCCGGCGCCCCATGTGCCGGCGCCGATCGCCTCGCCGCCGGTCGGCAACGTCACATAGGGCTGCAGCGCGATCGATATCCCCTCGCCGTCGGGCCGCACCAGGCCATATTTGAAGCCTAGCGCCACGTCGCCGGTTCCCGATCGCCGCGTCACGCGCCCCGACGCGTCGCGGTTGCGGACATGCCCATAGGCGGTCCAGCCGAGCTGGACTTCCATGCGCTCGGCAAGCCCCACCCGCACCGCCAGGTCGCCCGAGACCAGCGTGTCGACCCGCTCACGGCCATGACGCTCGAGCGTCCAGTCCGCCGCGCCCAGTTCGACCAGCACGTGGCCGGCGTCGACGATGCAGGGCGGCGCGTTGAGGCCGGGACGATCGGGACAGAGCGCGCGCTCCTCGGCAAGGGCCGGACCCGAAAGCAGGGCGGCAGCGAGGATCAGGTGACGGACGCGCCGGCCCGCGCTAGCAACGATCATGGCCACTCGCGCTCGCCCCCGTTCCAAGCCCCGCGCCCGCTCCTTCCGTCCGATCCGCTTCCTGATCAAGGCGGTGTTCGGGTTGGTGATCTTCTCGGTCGCATGGGTCGCGCTGTACCGCTTCGTGCCGCCACCCTTCACCTTCACGATGCTGGGCGACGTGCTGTCCGGCCGCAGCGTCAACAAGGACTGGCTGCCCTTGTCGCGCATCGATCCGGACATGGCGCGCGCGGCAATCGCGGCCGAGGATTCGAAATTCTGCGCGCATCACGGTTTCGACGTCGACGCGATCGGCGCGGCGATGATGCGTAACGCAGCCGGCGGCCACATCATCCGCGGCGGCTCGACGATCAGCCAGCAGGCCGCAAAGAACGCGTTCCTGTGGCAGGGCGGCGGCTATTTCCGCAAAGGGCTGGAAGCCTGGTTCACCGTCCTGATCGAGGCAATCTGGGGCAAGCAGCGGATCATGGAAGTCTATCTGAACATCGCGGAGACCGGTATCGGCACCTATGGCGTCAATGCCGGATCGCAGCGCTATTTCAGGCACGACGCCTCCCGGATGAGCCCGGTCGAGGCGGCGCGCATCGCTGCCGTGCTGCCGCTTCCCAAGAAGCGGCCCGGCGTGGCCCCCACCGGCTACACGCGCCGCTACGGCAATCTGATCGTTCGCCGAGCGGCCGTGGTGAAGCGCGAGCGGATGGACGCGTGCGTGCGATGAATTCGCCTCCCTTGTAAGGAGGGAGAGTCCCTATTTCCCATCCGCCGCCTTGTCGGCGGCGTCGCCGACCTTGTCGGCCGCGTGGCCGACGCTCTGCGCGGCGCCGGTCACCGCGTCGGTGCGCACCGCGTCGTTGCGGTTCTGCGCGAACAGGAACCAGGCAAGCAGTGCGATCGCGACCAGCACCAGGATGCCGATCACCACGCCCGCACCGCTGCCGCGCCGCTCGATAACCGTGGTGTGCGGCTCACGCTCCACCGTCCGCTCCACGACCCGTTCTTCAGCCATCTCTCTCACTCCTTGCTGGAGATGATGGCCCCGCAACGACCGCCCGGCGCGAACGGTTCCGAAGACCCCCGGCCCTTCCGGCGCCGCCACGGCGGCGAATCGCCACAGATCGTGTCGAGACAGTCGCGCGGACACTCGTCGTGCGATCCAGAGGCGATCCGATCTACCGTTGCCGCGCCGGATCGGATCGCGCGCCCGGCGGCGCTCGCCACGATAGCCTGGCCCACGCGGGCACCAGGCACGGCCCCGGTCCCGCAACGGACCCGACCACCACTCGACAAACGGATTATCGTAGAGTTTCCCCAGGCATTTCAGCGCCTTGGAAACCCTGGTGCCCAGGAGAGGACTCGAACCTCCACGCCCTTGCGAGCGCCAGCACCTGAAGCTGGTGCGTCTACCAATTCCGCCACCTGGGCACGGGGTAGGCGGCGCGCTTAGCGGCGGCTCTGCGCGCTTGTCAACCGGACTTGTCCGGGGCAAAGGCCCGCGCATGCAAGACGCGATCGTCACGGTGCTCGGCGGCGGCGGATTTATCGGCCGCTATCTGGTGCAGGAGCTGTTCAACGCGGGCGCGCGGGTGCGGATCGCCCAGCGCGATCCCAAGGCCGCCTTCTTCCTCCGCCTGGGCCGGATCGGCCGCATCCAGTTCCTCGCCGCCGACGTGCGCAACCGCGCCTCGGTCGAGCGCGCCGTCGCCGGCTCCGACGCGGTGGTGAACCTGGTCGGCGTGCTGGGCGGCGATTTCCGCGGCATCCATGTCGACGGCGCGCGCAACGTCGCCGAAGCCGCGAAGGCCGCCGGTGTCCGCGCGCTGGTCCATCTGTCGGCGATCGGCGCCGCGCCCGAATCGCCCTCGCGCTACGGCCGCAGCAAGGGCGAGGGCGAAGCCGCCGTCCGCGCCGCCTTCCCCGAAGCGACGATCCTGCGCCCATCGATCGTGTTCGGCCGCGAGGACAGCTTCACCAACCGTTTCGCCCGGATGCTGAAATACCCGCTGGTGCCAGTGGTGCGCGGGGAGACGCGGTTCCAGCCGGTGTTCGTCGCCGACCTGGCGCAGGCGATCGCCAGGGCCGTCGCCGATCCGCAGGCCCATGGCGGCATGACCTGCGACATCGCCGGGCCGGAGCCGATGACGATGGACGCGCTGCTCCGCCGGCTGGCCGAATGGACCGGCCGCTCGCCGCATTTCCTTTCGCTGCCCGATTCGGTCGTGGCCGCGATGGCGCGGTTCGGCGGCTGGGCGCCGGGCGCGCCGATCACCTGGGACCAGTGGCTGATGCTCCAGCGCGACAATGTGCCGGCGCCCGGTAGCACCGGGCTGGAGGCGTTCGGCATCACCCCGACTCCGCTCGCCGCGGTGGCGCCGGGCTGGCTCGTCCAGTACCGCAAGCAGGGCCGCTTCGGCGTGGTGCGGGCGGTCGAGAGCTGAGTTCGTCAGTCCCGTTCGTGTCGAGCGAAGTCGAGACACGTTTGACCGGGCGTTTCTCGACTTCGCTCGAAACGAACGGAATCTGAATGCCGCTCCTGTTGACCGCCATCCTGCTCGGCATCGTGGAGGGGCTGACCGAGTTCCTGCCGGTCTCCTCCACCGGCCACCTGATCCTCGCGTCCGAATTGCTCGGCTACAAGGCGGAGACCTGGGCGACGTTCAACGTGATCATCCAGCTGGGCGCGATCCTGGCCGTGATCGTGCTCTACTGGCGGACCTTCTGGGCAGTCGCGACCGGCGTGTTCAAGGGCGAGGCGACGTCGTTCCGCTTCATCGCCAACCTGCTGCTCGCCTTCGTGCCGTCGGTCGTGCTGGGGCTGATCTTCATCGACCGGATCGAAGCGCTGCTGGGCAATGCCGTGGTGGTCGCGGTCGCGCTGGTGCTGGGCGGCGTCGCGATCCTGGTGATCGAGGCGCTGGTGAAAGCGCCGGAGGAGGCGCCCGGCGTCGCCGCCGTCCCGTGGCGCAAGGCGCTCGGCATCGGCCTGCTGCAATGCCTGGCGATGATCCCGGGCGTCAGCCGCTCCGGCGCGACGATCATGGGGGCGCTGGCGCTGGGGGTCGAGCGGCGCACCGCGGCCGAGTTCAGCTTCTTCCTGGCGGTCCCGACGATGCTCGGCGCGACCACGCTGGAGGTGGTCAAGAACCATGACGAGCTGACCTCCGGCCATGTCGACTGGGGACTGGTCGGGGTGGGCTTCGTCGTCTCTTTCCTGGTCGCGATCGTCGTGATCCGCTGGTTCGTCGGGCTGATCTCGCGCCGGGGATTCGCGCCTTTCGCCTGGTACCGGATCGTCGCCGGCAGCGTCGCGCTGGTCTGGCTGCTGGCAAGATAGGTCCGCTACGGCACCTATCTTCATCATCTATGATGGCCGGCAACAGCAACTTAGCGGCCGGCTCGCCATAACAGCGTCAATAGCACTGACCTACGTTCGAATTTGCGCGTGACTTCCCTCGATCGCCGTGGCGATAACGGCGGCGAAGGAGGGCATACGGTGGCCGAGCAGCCGATGCTGAAGTTCGTCGATCGGGCCCAGGCCTATCCGGCCAAGCGGCCGGCCGGCTTGCGCGCCGAGGATTTCCGCGAGATCGCCGATCGCTATGCCGCGCCCGACGCCGCGGCGCAGTCGGCGCGCTGCTCGCAATGCGGGGTGCCTTATTGCGCGGTGCATTGCCCGCTGCACAACTATATTCCCGATTGGCTGCGGCTGACCGCCGAAGGGCGGCTGCGCGAGGCGTACGAGCTGTCGAACGCGACCTCGACGATGCCGGAGATCTGCGGCCGCATCTGCCCGCAGGACCGGCTGTGCGAAGGCAATTGCGTGATCGAATTCTCCGGCCATGGCGCGGTGACGATCGGCTCGGTCGAGAAATTCATCACCGACACGGCCTGGGACGAAGGCTGGGTCGAGCCGCTGCGCCCGGGCCGGCCGACCGGCCAGTCGGTCGGCGTGATCGGCGCCGGGCCGGCCGGGCTCACCGCGGCCGAATATCTGCGCGCGGCCGGGCACGCGGTCCATGTCTATGACCGCCACGACCGCGCCGGCGGCCTGCTGACCTACGGCATTCCCGGCTTCAAGCTGGAGAAGGAAGTCGTCGCGCGCCGCGTCGCCCGGCTGGAGGAAGGCGGCATCGCCTTTCACCTGGGCGCGCATGTGGGCCAAGCCCTCCCCTTCGCCGAGCTCCGCGCCCGCCACGACGCGCTGCTGGTCGCGACCGGCGTGTACAAGCCGCGCGACATCACCGCGCCGGGCGCGGGCGCGAACGGCATCGTCGAGGCGCTCGACTATCTGGTCGCCTCCAATCGCAAGGGCTTTGGCGACCGGGTGCCGGCGTTCGACAACGGCGCGCTGGACGCCGCGGGCAGGCACGTCGTCGTGATCGGCGGCGGCGACACGGCGATGGACTGCGTGCGCACCGCGATCCGCCAGGGCGCGGCGTCGGTGAAATGCCTCTACCGCCGCGACCGCGCCAACATGCCCGGCTCGCAGCGCGAAGTCGCGCACGCGGAGGAGGAAGGCGTCGAATTCCTCTGGCTCTCCGCGCCCGAGACTTTCGAGGCGGCGGAGAATGGCTGGGTGTCGGGCGTCCGCGCGACCCGCATGCGCCTGGGCGCCGCCGACGCCAGCGGCCGGCGAACGCCGGAGCCGGAGCCCGACAGCGGCTTCCAGCTGGATGCCGACCTCGTCATCAAGGCGCTGGGCTTCGACCCCGAGGACCTGCCGGCGATGTTCGCCACGCCCGAGCTCGGCGTCACCCGCTGGGGCACGCTGCGCATCGACCACCAGACCATGATGACCTCACTGGACGGCGTCTTCGCCGCCGGCGACATCGTCCGCGGCGCCAGCCTGGTCGTCTGGGCGATCCGGGACGGGCGTGACGTCGCGGAGAAGATGCAGGCCTATTTGAACGCATCCGCAACAAAGGGGAGAAAAGCGGCATGAAATCGATCTGGTTCACTCTGGCGCTGGCCGCGGCGGCGCCGGCAGTCGCCCAAACGGCGCCCGCGCCTGCGGCGGCCGTCGATGCAGCGGCGCTGAATGCGGCACGGCCGGTGATCGACAAGCTGTGGCCGATCGGCACGTACCGGCGCCTGATGGACGGCACCATGTCCAAGATGATGGACGCGATGATGGAGCAGATGTTCCAGATGCGTGCGGCCGATCTGGTGCCGCCCGGCACCAAGGGAGCCGACAAGGTCGGCAACAAATCCATGGCCGAGATCGCCGCTGAGACCGATCCCCATTTCAGGGAGCGGATGCGCATTTCCACGAACGTGATGTTCCAGGAAATGATTCCGATCTTCGACCGGCTTGAGCCGCAGATGCGCGACAGCCTCGCCCAGATCTACGCGAACAAGTTCACCGTCGCCCAGCTGAACGACCTGAACGCGTTCCTGAACACGCCCACGGGCCAGATTTACGGCCGCGAATGGATGCTGAGCTTCATGGACCCGCGCATGATGACTGCGATGCAGAGCGCGACGCCCGAGCTGGTCAAGGCGATGCCGACGATCATGCGGAAGGTCGCGGAAGCGACCAAGCACCTGCCGCCGCCGCCCAAAAAGCCGAGCCAATGACCGGCCAGCGCGCCCGTCTCGCCCGCGAGGGCATGTACCGGCCGGAGTTCGAATCCGATGCCTGCGGCGTCGGGCTGATCGCCGCCACCGATGGCCGCGCGTCCCGCCGCGTCGTCGCTGCTGCGATCGATGCGCTGAAGGCGGTGTGGCACCGGGGCGCCGTTGATGCGGACGGCAAGACCGGCGATGGCGCCGGCCTGCTGCTCGACCTGCCCACCCGCTTCTTCGACGAGGCGATCGAGGCGTCCGGGCACAAGGTGCGGCCCAACCGGCTGGCGGTCGGCATGATCTTCCTGCCCCGCACCGACCTTGCCGCGCAGGAGACCTGCCGCACGATCGTCGAATCCGAAGTCATCGACGCCGGCTACACCATCTATGGCTGGCGGCAGGTGCCGGTCGACATCTCCGTGATCGGCCAGAAAGCGCAGGCGACGCGGCCCGAGATCGAGCAGATCATGATCGCGGGGCCCCTGCCCGATGCCGAAGGCGCGGCGGAGTTCGAGAAGAAGCTGTACCTGGTCCGCCGCCGGATCGAGAGACAAGTGATCGCCGCGCAGATCGCGGGCTTCTACATCTGCTCCCTCTCCTGCCGCTCGATCGTCTACAAGGGGCTGTTCCTGGCCGAGAGCCTCAGCCTCTTCTACCCGGACCTGACCGACGACCGGTTCGAAAGCCGCGTCGCGATTTTCCACCAGCGTTATTCGACCAACACCTTCCCGCAATGGTGGCTCGCCCAGCCGTTCCGCTGCCTCGCCCATAATGGCGAGATCAACACGATCCGCGGCAACCGCAACTGGATGAAAAGCCACGAGATCAAGATGGCGTCGCTGGCGTTCGGCGAGGCGTCGGAGGACATCAAGCCGGTGATCCCGGCGGGCGCGTCCGACACCGCGGCGCTGGACGCGGTGTTCGAGGCGATCTGCCGCTCCGGCCGCGACGCGCCGACCGCCAAGATCATGCTGGTGCCCGAGGCGTGGAACGCGGCCGACCTGCCCGGGCCCCAAAAAGCCATGTACGCCTATCTCGCCTCGGTGATGGAGCCATGGGACGGGCCGGCGGCGCTGGCGATGACCGACGGCCGCTGGGCGGTCGCCGGCACGGACCGCAGCGCGCTCCGGCCACTGCGTTTCACCCAGACCGCCGACGGGCTGCTGATCGTCGGCTCCGAATCCGGCATGGTCGTGGTCCCCGAGGCGACCGTCGTCCGCAAGGGCCGGCTCGGCCCCGGCGAGATGATCGCGGTCGACCTGGACGCCGGCGGCGTGCTCGAGGACCGCGCGATCAAGGCCCGGATCGCCGCCGAGCAGCCGTACGAACGCATGGTCGCGGGTTTCCGCACGTTCGAGGACCTGCCCCTCCCCCGTGCTCCGGCGAAGGCCGGAGCCTTGGAGGCACACCCCGCAGGGCTCCGGCCTCCGCCGGAGCACAGCGGTGGTGTAGACCGGGCACAACTTACTCGCCTCCAGGTCGCGGCCGGGCAGACGCTGGAGGACATGGAGCTGATCCTCGCCCCGATGGTCGAGGACGCGAAGGAAGCGGTCGGGTCGATGGGCGACGACACGCCGCTGGCCGTCATTTCGGACAAGCCCCGCAACATCGCGCAATTCTTCCGGCAGAATTTCAGCCAGGTGACCAACCCCCCGGTCGACAGCTTGCGCGAAAAGCAGGTGATGTCGCTGAACACGCGGTTCGGAAACCTCGCCAACATCCTCGACATCGAGGGGCAGAGCTCCAGCGTGCTGGTGCTCGACACGCCGGTGCTGAGCTGCGCCGACTGGGATCGGCTGAAGGCCTCGTTCGGCGCGCAGGCCGCCGTGATCGACTGCACCTATCCGGCAGAGGGCGGGCCCGAGCAGCTGCGCGCCGCGATCGCCGGCATCCGCGCCGAGGCCGAACGCGCAGTGCGCGAAGGCCGGACCGAGCTGTTCCTGACCGACGAAGCGCTCGGCTCGGACCGGATGGCGATCCAGATGATCCTCGCCGCCGCCGCGGTGCACACGCACCTGGTGCGCAAGGGCCTGCGCTCCTACGCCTCGGTCAACGTCCGCTCGGCCGAATGCCTCGACACCCATTATTTCGCGGTGCTGATCGGCGTCGGCGCGACCACCGTGAACGCCTGGCTGGCCGAGGCGTCGATCGCCGACCGCCACGCCCGCGGGCTGTTCGGCAGCCTCAGCCTCAACGACGGCGTCGCCCGCTACAAAAAGGCGATCGGCGACGGCCTGCTCAAGATCATGTCGAAGATGGGGATCGCGGTGATCTCCAGCTATCGCGGCGGCTATAATTTCGAGGCGGTCGGCCTTTCCCGCGCGCTGGTCAACGACCTGTTCCCCGGCATGCCGGCGAAGATTTCAGGCGAGGGCTATGCATCGCTCCATCTGAACACGCAGGTCCGTCACCGGGCCGCGTTCGATCCCGACGTGGCGGCGCTGCCGATCGGCGGCTTCTACCGCCAGCGCCACGGCGGCGAGACGCATGCCTATTCCGCGCAGCTGATGCACCTGCTGCAGACGGCGGTCGCGACCGACAGCTATTCGACCTACCTGCAATTCGCGCGCGGCGTGAACGACCTGCCGCCGGTCTATCTGCGCGACCTGCTGGAGTTCAATTACGCGCCCGCCCCCGTCCCGCTCGACCAGGTCGAGGCGATCACCGAGATCAGGAAGCGCTTCGTCACGCCGGGCATGAGCCTCGGCGCACTCTCGCCCGAAGCGCACGAGACGCTGGCGATCGCAATGAACCGGATCGGCGCGAAGGCCGTCTCGGGCGAAGGCGGCGAGGACCCGTCGCGCTACCGCCCCCGCGCGAACGGCGACAATGCGAACTCGGTGATCAAGCAGATCGCCTCCGGCCGGTTCGGCGTGACCGCCGAATATCTGGGCGCGTGCGAGGAGATCGAAATCAAGGTCGCCCAGGGCGCCAAGCCCGGCGAGGGCGGGCAGCTCCCCGGCTTCAAGGTCACCGACATGATCGCGCGCCTGCGCCACTCGACGCCCGGCGTGACCCTGATCAGCCCGCCGCCGCACCACGACATCTATTCGATCGAGGACCTCGCCCAGCTCATCTACGACCTGAAGATGATCAATCCGCGCGCGCGAGTCTGCGTCAAATTGGTCAGCTCGGCCGGGATCGGCACGGTCGCGGCCGGCGTCGCCAAGGCGCATGCCGACGTGATCCTGGTCTCCGGCCATGTCGGCGGCACCGGCGCGAGCCCGCAGACCAGCATCAAATATGCCGGCACGCCCTGGGAAATGGGCCTTTCCGAAGTCAACCAGACGTTGACGCTGAACGGCCTGCGCGGTCGCATCAAGCTGCGCACCGACGGCGGCCTCAAGACTGGGCGCGACATCGTCATCGCCGCGATCCTGGGCGCGGAGGAATTCGGCATCGGCACCCTCAGCCTCGTCGCTATGGGCTGCATCATGGTCCGCCAGTGCCACTCGAACACCTGCCCGGTCGGCGTCTGCACGCAGGACGAAAGGCTGCGCGCCAAATTCACCGGCAGCCCGGAGAAGGTCATCAACCTGATGAGCTTCATCGCTGAGGAAGTGCGCGAGATTCTGGCGAAGCTGGGCTTCCGCTCGCTGGACGAGGTGATCGGCCGCACCGAGCTGCTGCGCCAGGTCAGCCGCGGCGCCGAGCATCTCGACGATCTCGACCTGAATCCGATCCTCGCCAAGGTGGACGCCGAGGATTTCGAGCGGCGCTTCAGCCTCTCGACCTTCCGCAACGAAGTGCCGGACAGCCTCGACGCGCAGATGATCGCCGACGCGCGCGCGGTGTTCGATCGCGGCGAGCGGATGCAGCTGACCTACAATGTCCGCAACACCCATCGCGCGGTCGGCACGCGGCTTTCGGCGGAGATCGTGCAGCGCTTCGGCATGTCGGCGCTCGCCGACGGCCACGTCCAGGTGCGGCTGCGGGGCTCGGCCGGCCAGTCGCTCGGGGCCTTTCTCTGCAAGGGCATCACGCTGGAGGTGTTCGGCGACGCCAACGACTATGTCGGCAAGGGCCTCAGCGGCGGCACGATCGTCGTCCGCCCGATGGTCAGCTCGCCCCTGGCCAGCCAGGAGAACACCATCGTCGGCAATACCGTCCTGTACGGCGCGACGGCCGGGAAGCTCTTCGCCGCCGGCCAGGCGGGCGAGCGGTTCGCGGTCCGCAATTCCGGCGCGACAGTCGTCGTCGAAGGCTGCGGCGCCAATGGCTGCGAATATATGACCGGCGGCACGGCAGTGATCCTGGGCGGCGTCGGCATGAATTTCGGCGCCGGCATGACCGGCGGCATGGCCTTCGTGCTGGACGCCGACGACGGCTTCCCCACCCGCCCCAACCCGGAAAACATCGTCTGGCAGCGCCTCGCATCCCGCCATTGGGAGACGCAGCTCCGCGCGGCTGTAGCCGAGCACGCGGAGGCGACCGACAGCAAATGGGCCCATGCCATTCTCGACGAATGGGACCGCTGGCGTGGCCGCTTCTGGCAGGTGGTGCCGAAGGAAATGCTCTCGCGGCTGGAAATGCCTCTGTCGGATGAGCAGGAGCTCGCCGCAGCCGAGTAAATTCATCTCGCACGAAGCACACCAAGAGCACGAAGGATGCATCCCCACGAATTCCGCTTCTTCTTCGTGGCCTTCGTGCTCTTCGTGCGAGATAATTCTTTCCTACACGTTCTCGAGGGTGCTACACGTTCCCACTATGTTCCGACCCCGCCCTTCCTTGATCGAGAAACCTGATCACTGCCCCGGAATTGATCGAAGGGATTTTTTCCACACGCCGAACCTTCCTAACCTTTCGCACCAATAGGAGAGACTCATGTCGACCGGTGGCTGCCAGTGCGGGAACGTGCGCTACGTGGCGGAGGGGGAACCGCTGCACCACGCGATCTGCCATTGTTATGACTGCCGGCGTTCGGCCGGCGCGCCGATGGTCGGCTGGATCGCGTTCAAGTCCGACGACGTCAGCGTCACCAAAGGCGAGCCCAGGGTGCATGCGTCGTCCGAACATGGCCGCCGCCATTTCTGCCCGGACTGCGGCACCGGCCTGTTCTACACCAACGACACTGCGCTCGCCGGGCTCACCGACATCCAGAGCGCGACGCTCGACGATCCCGAGGCGGTGCCGCCGGCCGCGCACATCCAATATGCCGAGCATCTGCGCTGGACCGAGCGGCTGGACCAGCTTCCCAAGTTCGAGCGCTATCCCGGCTGAGCGGCCCGCCGGCCGCGCAGCGCCAGCCAGCCGGTGCCGCCGAACATCGCCAGCGCCCACCAGCCGCCGTCGGTCGCGAACAGATAGGCAATGCCCAGCAGCGCGATCGCGCCGAGCACCGCCAGCGCGGCCCTCGGGGCGAGTACCCGCCCGAGCAGCCATGCGCCCAGGATCAGCGCCGCGACCGCATTGGCGGCAAGCCAGAGATAGGATGCGCCGCTGCCGATCGAGCCGAGCCCCGGCAGCTTCACGGTCGCATAGCCGCGCATCGCGTTCGGAAACATGTCGGCCGACAGGTGGAAGCCGAGCCCGAGCGCCACGCCTGCCGCGAGCGGCCACCAGCGTCGCCTCCCGCACGCGAGCCCGGCCGGCAGCAGGCTGTGCGTCAAACCGCTACGGTGGCCGAGGCCCAGCACCAGGTCGATGTCCGGCAGCCGCGTCATCGCCCAAGCGGCGAGCAGGACCGTTGCCGGGATGCTCCACGGCCAGCGTTCGCTCGCCAGGCTCAGGCCGATGGCGGCGCCGAGCAGAAACACCATCGTCAGCATCTTCCCCCCTCGCCGCTTCGCCCCTAACAGAAATGCCGATGTGGCAACTCTTCCAATTCCCGCTCTGCCCCTTCTCGCGCAAGGTCCGGCTGCTGCTCGGCGAGAAGGGCGTCGGCTATGAGCTGGTCCGCGAGTCTCCCTGGGAGCGGCGCGACGAGTTCCTCGACCTGAACCCGGCCGGCCGCACGCCGATGATGGTGGAGGCGGACAAGGGCAATGTGCTGATCGACAGCTGGGCGATCTGCGAGTTCTTCGAGGAGACGGTCAACAAGGCGCCGATGATCAACGGCACCGCGATCAACCGCGCCGAGATCCGCCGCCTGGTCGCTTGGTTCGACGAGCAGTTCTTCGCCGACGTGGTCGCGCCGCTGATGCACGAGCGGATGAAGAAGCGGCTGATCGAGCGCGCAAGCCCCGACGCGCGGGTGCTGCGCGAGGCGATGAAGCTCGCGCTCAACCATCTCGACTATACCGACTATCTGCTCGACCACCGCAATTGGCTCGGCGGCGCGACGATGAGCCTCGCCGACCTGAGCGCCGCCGCGCACATCTCGGTCGCCGACTATCTGGGCGGCATCGACTGGCGCGGGCACGAGCAGACCAAACGCTGGTATTCGGGCCTGAAGAGCCGCCCCAGCTTCCGCCCGCTGCTGAGCGAACGGATGGAAGTGATCAGCCCGCCCCAGCACTACGACAAGGTCGATTTCTGACGGCTCGCCAGAGCCGTCACCCCGGGCTTGACCCGGGGTCCCGCTTCTTCTTCGTTAGCTGACAAGAAGCGGGATCCCGGCTCAAGGCCGGGATGACGAATAAGGGGGGCAGGAATGCTGAAGCGTATCGGTCTGGTCATGCTCGCAGCCCTGGCGCTGCTGATCGCCGTCCTTGCGATCAACACCCTCCGCCTTCGCCCCGAAAAGCTCGGCCGCCCCCTGCCCCCGCCGCCGGTCGACGGGGCCGCGGTGCAGCACCTCGCGCAGGCGATCCGCATCCCGACCATCTCGACCGAGGCCGGCCCCGCCCCCGATGCGGTGCTCGACGCCTTCGCCGCGCACCTCGCCGCCAGCTATCCGCGTGTCCATGCGACGCTTGCGAAGGAAGTCGTCGCCGGCCACAGCCTGCTCTTCACCTGGCCCGGCACCGATCCGGGTGCGCCCGCCCTGCTGCTCGCCGCGCACCAGGACGTGGTGCCGATCGAAGGCTCGAGCGGAGCCAAATGGACGCACCCTCGCTTCGACGGAACGGTGGCCGACGGCTTCATCTGGGGCCGCGGCACGATCGACGACAAGATGTCCCTGATCGCGATCCTGGAAGCGGCCGAGCGGCTGCTCGCGCGCGGCTATCGCCCGCGCCAGACCATCTACCTCGCCTTCGGCCATGACGAGGAGCGCGGCGGCTCCGGCGCCAGGACGATGGCGGCGCTGCTGAAGGCGCGCGGCGCCAGGATCGGCCTTGCGCTTGACGAAGGCTATGCGGTGCTGGACGGCGTGCTGGCGGGCGTCTCCCGCCCGGTCGCGGTCGTCGGCATGGCGGAGAAGGGCTATGTCTCGGTCGAGCTGACCGCGAGCGGCGCCGGCGGCCACTCGTCGATGCCGACGCCCGACAACGCGGCCGTCCACATCGCCCGCGCGGTCGAGCGGCTGGCGGACGATCCCTTCCCGGCGCGTGTGCAGGGCCTGACCGGCGACATGCTGACGGCGCTCGCGCCCTATATGGACCAGCCGCTGAAGACGGTGATCGCCAACCGCTGGCTGACCGAGCCGCTGATCCGCCGCCAGCTGGTCGCCAATCCCCGCACCGCGGCGGCGCTACGCACGACCACAGCGCCGACGATCGTCCAGGCCGGCACCAAGGACAATGTGCTGCCGCAATCCGCGCGCGCCGTCGTCAATCACCGCATCCTGCCCGGCGACACGATCGACAGCGTCGTCGCCCGCGACCGCGAGGTGGTCGACGATCCGAAGGTCACGGTGCGCGCGATCGCCGGCGGCCACAACCCGAGCCATCCCGCGTCGACCCGCAGCGCCGGCTTCCGGGAGCTGGCGGCGGCGATCCGCGCGACCTACCCCAGCGTGCCGATCGCGCCGGGCCTGGTGCTCGGCGCCACAGACGGCCGCTATTACGAGCCCGTCGCCGCCGCGAGCCTGCGCTTCACGCCGATGACGATGCGCCCCGCCGACCTCGCCCGCTTCCACGGCAATGACGAACGCATCGCGATCGAAGACTTCGTGCGCGCCATCGGCTTCTACGAGCGACTGATCAGCGGCGGCGTGCGGTGACGAAGTAGTTCAGCGCCAGGTTGTCGCCCAGCACGAAGCCGCGGGTGGGGCTGAAGCTCAGGCCTTCGGTGTCGAGAACCTCGAGGCCGGCCGCTTCCAGGTGCGTGCGCAACTCGTCGGGCGTCAGGAAGCGATCCCAATCGTGTGTCCCGCGCGGGATGGCGCCCAGGCCTTCGCCGAGCGTGATCATCGCCAGGCGCGAGACGGGCGTGCGGTTAGGCGTCGACAGGATCAGCAGGCCGCCTGCCTTCAGCGCGCCGGCAAGACCGCGCACGAACGCGGCCGGGTCCTCGACATGCTCGATCACTTCCAGCGACGTGACCAGGTCGAACGGCTGTGCTCCCAGCATGTCGATGCTGCCGGCGCGATAGTCGATCGCCAGGCCCTGCCCTTCGGCGTGGATGCGCGCGGCGGCGATGTTCTCGGGCGCCGCGTCGATGCCGATCACCTCCGCGCCCAGGCGCGCGAGCGGTTCGCACAAGAGGCCGGCGCCGCAGCCGACGTCCGCCGCGCGCTTGCCGGCAAGGGGGCGGCGGTCATGCTCGTCCAGTTCCCAATGATGATCGAGCTGCTCGCGGATGTAGCGCAGCCGCACCGGGTTCAGCCGGTGCAGCATCGCCGACGAGCCCTTCGGGTCCCACCAGTCGGCTGCGAGCTTGCCGAAATGCGCCGCTTCTTGCGCGCGGACGGTCGTCGGAGCGGTTGCGTTCATGCCATGCCGTCCGTAACAGGACCCACCAAAACCTCCAAGGCGGTCGCAACACTCGAATGGCCCGGATCGTGATGAAGTTCGGCGGCACCTCGATGGCGGGGGTCGAGCGAATTCGCGCGGTCGCGGAGCGGGTGAAGCGCGAAGTCGACGCCGGCAACCAGGTCGCCGTCGTCGTCTCGGCTATGGCAGGTGAGACCGACCGGCTGGTCGCTTTCTGCCGCGAGGTCTCCCCGCTCTACGATCCGCGCGAGTATGACGTCGTCGTCGCATCGGGCGAGCAGGTGACGAGCGGGCTGCTGGCGATCTCGCTGCAGGCGATCGGCGTCCCGGCGCGCAGCTGGATGGGCTGGCAGCTGCCGATCCGCACCTCCGACGGACACGGGTCCGCCAGGATCGCCGAAATCGACACGGCGACGCTGAACGCCGCGCTCGAACAGGGGCAGGTCGCGGTTATTCCGGGGTTCCAGGGCGTGGCGGCAGGAGAGCGCGTGACGACGCTCGGCCGCGGCGGCTCCGACACGTCGGCGGTCGCGGTCGCCGCGGCGATGAAGGCGGACCGCTGCGACATCTACACCGATGTCGACGGCGTCTACACGACCGATCCGCGCATCGTGCCCCGGGCGCGCAAGCTCCAGAAGATCACCTTCGAGGAAATGCTGGAGCTCGCAAGCGTCGGCGCCAAGGTGCTGCAGACCCGCTCCGTCGGGCTCGCGATGAAGGAAAATGTGCGGTTGCAGGTGCTGTCCTCGTTCGACGACCGGCCCGGCACCATGATCGTCGGCGACGACGAGATCGAGGAAGCTATGGAACGACAGTTCATCACCGGCATCGCCCACGACAAGAACGAAGCGAAGATCACGCTGACCGACGTGCCCGATCGGCCCGGCGCGGTCGCGGCGATCTTCGCGCCACTGGCCGAGGCGAGCATCAACGTCGACATGATCGTACAGAACATCGCGCATTCGACGGGATCGACCGACGTGACGTTCACCGTGCCGAGCGCGGAGTTGGCCCGCTCGCTCGACGTGCTGGAAAAGGCGAAGGACGCGATCGGCTACACGCGGCTGGTGCACGACACGAACGTGTCGAAGATCACGATCGTCGGCGTCGGCATGCGCAGCCATGCGGGCGTCGCCGCGAAGATGTTCAAGACGCTGGGCGACCGCGGCATCAACATCCAGGCGATCACCACCTCGGAGATCAAGGTCTCGGTGCTGATCGAAGAAGATTACACCGAACTGGCCGTACGCGTGCTGCACACCGCTTACGGCCTCGACGCGGAGCAGGTCGCGGCTTGAGGGTATGGTGGGCCAAGCAGCGCTGGCACGCTAAACTCGCACTCGCGACATGGCCGTTCTTCACGTTGACGCTGGTTCTGTTCCAACTGATCGTGCCCGATTTCTATGGTCGAACTGAGCCGGGCTGTTTTTGGACCGACGCAATGCTGCCCTACATTGCCTGTCGTGGAACCGGCGCGGATGGCCCGTTTAGTTTCATTCTGACGCTCCCGCTCACTTGGCTGTTCTTCATGCCCTTTTTCATCGCGAGCGCTGCGTTCGCTCTGGTGAAAGGCAAGCTGATCGCATTGCCGCTAATCATCCTATGCGCGTTTTGGTTCTATTCGGTTTTTCAGTTAGTGCGCGCGATCGTCGTGGTTATCGCGCAAGCGTGGCTGTTTTTGACATCGCGCTGATGCTGTCGAGGAAGTAAAATGGTTTCAAGTCAACGGCTTAAAAGGCTGATGCACCGCGGCGCGGCGTTCCTGGGCTGCGACGTGGCGATCCTGGGGGGCGCCATGTCCTGGGTCAGCGAGCGCAACCTGGTCGCGGCGATCTCGAACGCGGGCGGGTTCGGCGTGATCGCGTGCGGCGCGATGACGCCCGAGCTGCTGGACGCGGAGATTGCGGGCACCAAGGCGCTCACCTCGAAGCCCTTCGGCGTCAACCTGATCACCATGCATCCGCAGCTTTTCGACCTGATTGAGGTCTGCGCGAAGCATGAGGTCGGCCACATCGTGCTCGCGGGTGGCCTGCCGCCGGCGGGAAGCCTGGACGCGATCAAAGGCCGCGGCGCGAAGCTGATCTGCTTCGCCCCGGCGCTCTCGCTGGCGAAGAAGCTGATACGCTCCGGCGTGGACGCGCTGGTGATCGAGGGGATGGAAGCCGGCGGCCATATCGGCCCGGTCTCGACATCCGTGCTGGCGCAGGAGATCCTCCCCGAAGTCGCCGATCAGATGCCGGTCTTCATCGCGGGCGGGATCGGCCGCGGCGAGCTGATCGCCGGCTATCTCGAAATGGGCGCGTCCGGCGTGCAGCTCGGCACCCGCTTCGTCTGCGCGACCGAGAGCATCGCGCATCCCAACTTCAAGAAGGCGTTCATCCGCGCCTCCGCCCGCGACGCGATCGCGAGCGTGCAGGTCGATCCCCGCCTGCCGGTGATCCCGGTCCGCGCGCTGAAGAACGCCGGTACCGAGCTGTTCACCGCCAAGCAGCGCGAAGTCGCGCAGGCACTCGATGAAGGCAAGGTCGCGATGGCCGAGGCGCAGCTGCAGATCGAACATTATTGGGCCGGCGCACTCCGCCGTGCAGTGATCGACGGCGATGTCGAGCACGGCTCGCTGATGGCCGGCCAGTCGGTCGGCATGGTCCGCAACGAGGAACCGGTCGCCGCGATCATCGCCGAGCTGATGGACGAAGCCACCCACGCACTCAGCCGCAGGGCGGCGTAACAGTTCGCCGTCATCCCCGCGAAAGCGGGGACCCACCTCCCTTTTGTCGGCTTGCGATCAGAGAAACGGGTGGGTTCCCGCTTTCGCGGGAATGACGATATAGAACGAACATGCCCAAAGCAGTCTGGAACGGCGCCACGATCGCTGACAGCGACGACACCGTACTCGTCGAGGGCAACCACTACTTCCGGCGCGAGGCGGTCGACGCGTCGGTACTCCGCCCCAGCGACACGCATACGACCTGCCCGTGGAAGGGCGTTGCCAGCTACTACACGCTGGCGGTGGGGGGCGCGGAGAACAGGGACGCCGCTTGGTATTACCCCGACCCCAAGCCGGCTGCCGCCGAAATCAAGGACCGCGTCGCTTTCTGGAAAGGCGTGCAGGTCGGTTAGCGGCATTGCCCTGGCCGCGTGCTTCGGCTTTAGATCGACATCAGTTCAATCAGGCCGATCCTCGGCCTTCGCCGGGATCGGTCATGTTCGTACGCGTTCTCTTGGTCGCCCTGCTGCCGCCGGAACAGGAGCAGTGGCAGACGATAACCGTCACGGCGGAGCCGCAAGCCACCCGCGTGCTGCCGCCTTCGGTCGAGATCGGCGAGGAGCGACTACTGGAACGCCAGCCACGAAGCGCGGCCGAGGCCCTAAAGGGCATCGACGGCGTCTCGATCCGGCCCAACTCGCGCGGCGAGTCGGTCGCGCGCGTGCGCGGCGCCGAGGAACGGCAGACGCAGGTCTTCCTCGACGGGGCGCCGCTGGCAGTGCCGTGGGACGGGCGCGTCGATCTGGGCGTGATCCCGGCGGGGCTGATCGGCGCGGTGCGCGTGACCAAGGGCGCGGTGCCGATCGAATATGGCACGAACGCGGTCGCAGGCGCGGTCGATCTGGAGACCCGATCGGGCGGCGAGACCAATTTCCGGGCGATGGCGGAAACGGGATCGCTCGGCTTCGCGCAGGCTTCAGCGGTGGGGACGGTGCGGACCGGCGCGGTCGACTGGACTTTCGCCGGGTCGGGCCTGACCCGGGACGCAGAGCCCGTGGCGAACCTCGCCGCCCTGCCGTTCAGCCAGGCGCACAGCAATCGCCGCACCAATAGCGACCTCGACAGCGGCACTCTGTTCGCGGCGGCGAGCTATGCCGCGGGCCCGCTCACGCTCCGCGCCTATGCCCTGCATATCGAAAGCCGCTTCGGCATCGCGCCCGAATCCGATCGCGACCCGGCCATCGATGCGCCGCGCTACTGGCGCTATCCGGACAAGGACCTGACCCAAGTCGCGCTCTCCTCGGAGCTGAAGATGGGGCGCGGCAGCGCGCGCCTGGTCGCCTGGCAGCAATGGTTCGACCAGCGCATCGTCCAGTATCGCGACGGGACCTATTCCGCCGTCCGCGGGCAGGAAAAGAATGACGACAGCACCCAGGGCGCGCGGCTCGTGCTCTCGGCGCCCCTAGACCAACTGACGCTCCGCGTCGTCGGCACGGCCCAGACGAGCCGGCATATCCAGCAGGATTCGGGCGGGCCGGAGCGTCTCTTCCGCCAGAACCTCTACACGCTGGGCACCGAGGCCGACGCGCCGCTGCTCGGCGGCAAGCTGACGATCGGCCTTGCCTATGACCGCTCCATCAATCCCCGGACCGGCGACAAGCCGGCCCAGCCCGCCAAGGACTCGCTCGCCTTCTCGGCTGCCTATCGGCTGTCCGTGGCAGACGGACTCTCGGTCGCGGTGTCCGGCGGACGCCGCAGCCGCTTTCCCACGGCGCGCGAGCTGTTCGGCGAGGCGCTCGGCCGTTTCCTGCCCAACCCCGCGCTGGCTCCGGAACGGGCCTGGCTCGCCGATGTCGAGGTGACGTTCGAGCGCCCCGACTTCAGCCTGCGGCTCAACCCCTTCTATGTGCGAAGCGAGGACACAATCGCGCAGCGCGCCGTCCGCGTCGATGGCCGCAACCTGCGCCAGCGCTACAACCTCTCGGGCTCGGAAAGCCTGGGCATCGATGCCGGTGCGACGGCGCGGCTCGGGCCCCGGCTGGATTGGGAGCTGAACGCAAGCATCCTCAGCGCGCGGGCGGACCGCGGCGCCGCGCCGTTCCGGCGGCTGACGCAACACCCCGGTTTCGAGCTGTACAGCGCGCTCGACTGGCGGCCGACCGAGGTGCTGTCCCTTCGCGGCGAGTATCGCCGGGTCGGCGGCGCCGACGATCAGGACCCGGCCGGAAACAAGGCGCGGCTGCCGGGCGGAAACGAGATCAACCTGCGCGCCCGCTGGCAAGTGGCGATGCTCGGCAGCGGCACACCGATGTCGCTCACCGCCAGCGTCGACAACCTCACCGACGACGTGATCACGCCCCAGCTCGGCCTTCCCCTC
This sequence comes from Sphingomonas horti, assembly GCF_009753715.1. Classification (GTDB taxonomy): domain Bacteria; phylum Pseudomonadota; class Alphaproteobacteria; order Sphingomonadales; family Sphingomonadaceae; genus Sphingomonas_B; species Sphingomonas_B horti. Next base: position 41,702 of record NZ_WQMS01000014.1, read on the forward strand.
CCCGGCCGCGCGATCCGGGTCGGGTTACGGATCAACTGACCGTTCAGTGCAGCGGCTGGCCGGAGATGGTGATCCGGTGCATCAGGCGGCGGTGGCCCTGATAATCGTTCATCGCGCAGTGCCACGTCGACCGGTTGTCCCAGATCGCGAGCGATCCCGGCGACCATTGCAGCCGGCAGTGGAATTCCTCGCGCATGCCGACGCCGTAGAGATAGGCGAGCAGAGGCATGCTTTCCTCACGCGCCCAGCCCTCAAAGTGCAGCGTGAAAGCCGGGTTCACATACAGGATTTCGCGGCCCGTCACCGGATGACGGATCACCGCCGGATGCACGGCGCGCGTTCTGATGTCGTGTCCTTTCAGGTCCGCGGCCTGGTCGGTCTGGGCATAGATGCCGTCATGGCTGTAGATGTGGTCGGCCGAATGGACCGCGCGCAGACCGCGCAGCGTGTCCTGAAGGCCCGGACTCAGCGCATCGAACGCGGCGCTCATCCCGGCGAACAGCGTATCCCCACCCTGCGGCGGCGTCTCGCGCGCCAGCAGCACGGAGCCCATCGCGGGCACCTGGTCGTAGCTGTGGTCGGTATGCCAGCCGCCGCCGATATTGGTCGTCTGCGTCTCGGACTTGCGCACCTCGGCGATCTCGGGATGGCCGCCATTCGCCGGGAAGTAATTGTTGATGTCGATCGCACCCCAGCGCCGGGCGAAGGCGATATGCTGCTCGGGCGTCAGCTGCTGGTCGCGGACGAACACGACGCCATGCTCGGCCAGCGCGGCCGTCATCCGGCCGAAATCCGTGTCGTCCAGGCGGTTGAGATCGACGCCGATCGCTTCCACGCCGACATGCTTGCCCAGCGGCCGCAGCTCCAATGCCATCGCGCCTCTCCTGACGTTTCCGCGGTTGTAGCGGCAACGGCTTTGCACAAATATCACTCGGGTGACATTCGACCTGCCCGCAACGCTCCGCCGCAACCGCTGGTTCGCGCGCCGCACCCCGGCCTTGCAGGAGCGGCTGTGCGCGGAAGGGCAGGTCATCCGCCTCGCACCCGGTCAATGGGTCTATAGCGAAGGCGATCCGGACACGGGCCTGTGCGCGGTGCTGGAAGGCGCGTTGAGGCTGGAAGTCGCCGTCGATGCCGAGCGCGACGTGTTGATCGGATTGGCGCAGCCCGTCAGCATCCTCGGCCAGAGCCGCCGGCGCGGCGGCGGTCCGCGCATCGTCACCACGCGCGCGCAAGGGCCGGCGACGATCCTGGCGATCTCGGACGCGGCGCTCGACCGCATCGCCGCGGCGCATCCCGACGTGTGGAAGGACGTAAGCGAGCTTGTCTACGAGCAACTCGACGCGATCGTCCACCTGGCCGCGCAATTGCTGGTGCTGAAGCCGCGCGCCCGCGTCGCGGCCCGCCTGCTGCAGCTCGGTGGCGAGGGCCAGGTGCAGGCACGCCAGTCGGACCTGGCGGAAATGTGCGGCATCACCCGCAAGGCGGTGAACGACCATCTCGCCGCGCTGGAGCAGGCCGGCCTGATCGAACGGGCCTATGGCGCGGTCAGGCTTTTGTCGCCCGCCGCCCTCGGCCAGATCGCGCGCGGCTAGGGGAGCAGCAGCGAGGCGTCGCCGTAGCTGTAGAAGCGATAGCCGCTCGCGATTGCGTGCGCATAGGCAGCCAGCATGCGTTCGCGGCCCATCAGCGCCGAGACCAGCATGAACAGCGTGGATTTCGGCAGGTGGAAATTGGTCATCAGGCCATCGATCGCGCGGAAGCCGTAGCCGGGGGTGATGAAGATCTCCGTGTCACCCTCGAACGCTTGGATGCGGCCGTCTTCCGAGGCCGCGCTTTCGAGCAGGCGGAGGCTGGTGGTGCCGACGGCGATCACCCGGCCGCCTTTCCCGCGCACCGCGTTCAGCCGCTCGGCGGTGGCGGTGTCGATGCGGCCCCATTCGGCATGCATCCGGTGGTCGGCCGTGTCCTCCGCCTTGACCGGCAGGAACGTGCCGGCGCCGACGTGAAGCGTCAGGGTTTCGTGCCCGATCCCGGCCTGGGCCAGCGCCGTCATCAGCGCGGGTGTGAAGTGCAGCGCGGCCGTCGGTGCGGCAACGGCGCCCTTCTCTCGCGCGAACATCGTCTGGTAATCGGCGCGATCCCGCTCGTCCGCCTCGCGCTTGCTCGCGATATAGGGCGGCAGCGGCATCCGGCCGGCACGGTCGAGCAGCACTTCGACCGGGTCGTCGCCAAGGAAACGAAGCAGGAAGCTGCCGTCGGCATTGCGCGCCTCCGCAATCGCGCGGACGTCGGCGGGGAACTCGATCTCGTCACCGATCCGCAGCCGCTTGGCGTTGCGGATGAAAGCGTGCCAGCGCCTGAGGTCCTGCCGCTTGTGCAGCGTGGCCCCGATTCGCGCTTCCCCGCGCCGCCCCTCGAGCTGGGCCGGGATCACGCGGGTGTCGTTGAACACGAGGCAGTCCCCCGCGCGCAGCAGTGCCGGCAGCTCGCTAACGATGTGGTCGGCGCGGCGATCGCCGTCGAGCACCAGCAGCCTCGCGCTGTCCCGCGGCTCGGCGGGACGGAGCGCGATGCGGTCCTGCGGCAGGTCGAAATCGAATAGATCGACCTTCATAATGCGGTCCGATGCCGCTTAGTTGACGGGCTGAGGCATCGGTTCGGGGGTCGGCGTCGGCGCTGGGGCAGGCGTGGGCGAAGGAGCCGGCGCTGCCGCCTCTGGTGCCGCGGTCGGCGTGGGAACAGGCGTCGGCGCCACGGCCGGCAGCGGCACCGGCGCCGCGTTCTCCCCGTCCGCCTGGATCCAGGCCTTGACGATGTGCGTGGGATTGGCCGGCGGCTCGCCCTTCTCGATCGCGTCGACGAACTGCATGCCGGAAATGACGCGGCCGAAGACGGTGTAGTGATTGTCGAGGCGCAGCGTCGGCATCAGCATGATGAAGAATTGGCTGTTGGCGGAATCGGCCGCCTCCGCGCGGGCCATCGAAACGGCGCCGCGCACGTGCGGCAGGTCGTTGAACTCGGCTTTCAGGTCGGGAAGGGGCGAGCCGCCCTCTCCGGTGCCTTTGGGATCGCCGCCCTGCGCCATGAAGCCGTCGATCACGCGGTGAAAGGTGAGGCCGTTGTAGAAGCCGGCGCGCGTCAGCGTCTTGATCCGCTCGACCGTGTTCGGCGCCTTGTCGGGGCGAAGCTGGATCAGGACCGGACCGCCGGTCGACAGCTGCAGCACCCAGGTGTCGGCGGGCGTCACCGGCGGCGTGACCGGCGCGGCCGCAGGGGTCGGCGTCGGTTCCGGCTTCGGCGCCTTCTTCGCGATCGCCGCCGTCGCAAAGATCGCGCCGAACAAGGCAAGGATGGCGGCAATCAGGCGCATTCGAAACTCCGTCTCCGGGAAACTCGGGCCGCTAGTCGAACGCGGCTTAGCGGCGGCTGAATAGGGCTAATCGCCCTTCCGGCCAAGCCTTTCGACGCGGGCGACGACATCCTGGGCGACGGCGGGCGTGACGAACTTGCCGATATCGCCGCCATAGATCGCGATTTCCTTGACCAGCCGCGACGCGATCGGCTGCAGCGACACATCGGCCATCAGGAAGACGGTCTCGATCCGGTCGTTGAGCTGCTGGTTCATGCCGGCCATCTGATATTCGTATTCGAAGTCGGCGACGGCGCGCAGCCCGCGCACGATCACCGACGCGCCCTGCCGCTCGGCGAAGGTCATCAGCAGCGAATCGAACGGCACCACGTCGATATGGCCGGCTTCGCCGTCGACCTCGCGGCGGACCATCTCGATCCGCTCCTCGACCGAGAACATCGGAGATTTGGACGGATTGGTGGTGACGCCGATCACCAGCCTGTCGACCAGCTTGGCGCCGCGCCGGATGATGTCCATATGCCCCAGGGTGATCGGGTCAAACGTGCCCGGATAAACGCCTGTCCTCATCTTACCTGTCCCGATCGATGATGTAGCTTGCGATCGCGCGCAGCAGGTCGGCCTCGCTGCCATGGTCGCTCAAATGCTCGATCGCCTGCGCGACCAGCAGCCGCGCCTGCTCACGCGCGCGGTCGACACCCAGGTGCGACACGAACGTCGCCTTGCCCGCCGCCGCGTCCTTGCCGACCGCCTTGCCCGCGGTTTCCGCGCTTCCTTCGACGTCGATCAGGTCGTCGACGATCTGGAAGGCGAGGCCGACGTTGCGGGCATAGCCGCGTAGGTGCGTTCGGCCCTCGGGCGGGATGCGCCCCATGATGGCGCCGGCCTCGAGGCAAAAGCCGAACAGCGCGCCCGTCTTCAGCTGCTGGAGCCGGGTGACGGTCGCAAGATCCATCACCACGGCACTTGCCGCCAGGTCCATCATCTGCCCGCCCGCCATGCCGCTCGGCCCGGCGGCGCGCGCGAGCTCAAGGCACAGCTCGGCGCGGACGAACGGATCGGCATGAGTGGCGGGATCGGCGAGCACTTCGAAGGCGAGCGCGTGGAGCGCGTCGCCCGCCAGCACCGCGGCCGCTTCGTCGAACGCGCGGTGGACGGTCGGCTTGCCGCGCCGGACGTCGTCGTCGTCCATTGCCGGCAGGTCGTCATGGACCAGCGAATAGACATGGATGCATTCGATCGCTGTGGCGACGCGCAGGGCGGCGGCGCGATCGACGGCATAAAGCTCGCATGATGCGCAGACCAGCAGCGGCCGCAGCCGCTTGCCCCCGCCAATCGCGGCATAGCGCATCGCCTCGTACAACCGGCGGCGCGGATCGTCGGGAATCGCGAGCAGCAGGTCGAAGGCGTGATCGATGTCGCGCGCAACCTGCGCCATCGCATGCCCCAGCCCCGTGCCCCCCCTGGTCATCGGATCAGCCGCCGTCGAACGGCTGCACGCCCGTCGGCCGACCGTCCTGGCCCAGAGTGATCTTCTCGATCCGCGCCTGGGCGTCGGCCAGCCGCGCTTCGCACTGGCCGCGCAGCTTGTCACCCTCGGCGTAGAGCAAGATCGACTCGTCCAGCGAAGCCTCGCCGCTTTCCAGTCGCGACACGATCGCCTCCAGTCGCTTCAGCGCGTCCTCGAACGACAAATCGGTAACATGTGTTGGCGCGATGTCCGTCATGCATCCGCTATGATCACAGGCCGTATCTTGGTCAATCGGGGCGTCATTTTCGTCGACGAGTGGCTTTACGATCTGCCCGGAGAGGCAGAGGCTTGGCCGCAGAACAGGGAGGGTGACATGCGCATCTCACGCACGTGGATGACGCTGGGGGCGACGGCGCTTGCCTTGCCTCTGGCACTCGTATCGGCCGATTACGCGACCAGAGCCGCCGACCACCTCGATCCACCGGCCCGAACCGACAAGGATTTCGATCCGACGCCTGACGTGCCGGCCGATATCGCCGATGTGTTCGCCTGGTACACGCCCACCTCCATCGTCGTTGCCCTGACCTTTGCCGGTCCGCAGCCGGGCAACATGCCGCCGTTCTACGACCGTGACGTGCTCTACACGATCAACATCTCGAACGCAGGCGCACGCACCGATCCGGAAATCCAGATCCGCTTCCGCTTCGGCTTCGACGGCCAGTCGCCGGGCGTCCAGTTCACCGGCATACCCGGCACGACCGGACCGCTTCAGGGCCCGGTGCAGACGGTTCTGCAACAGGGCGGCGTGAAGGCCATCGCCGGCGTGTTCGACGATCCCTTCTTCTTCGACCTGCTCGGCTTCAGGGAGACGCGCTCGACGGGCACGCTCGCGATCCGCAACACGCGCGATTTCTTCGACGGGCAGAACGACACATCGGTCGTGATCGAGATTCCGCGCTCTGCGGTGCTGAACGGCACCAATCCATTGGACGTCTGGGCGGATACCGCCCGTTTCGGAGGGAATCTGTGATGCGCGCGCTTCCGCTCCTCGCCCTCGCCCTGACATTGCCCGCGCTCAATGCCTGCAGCAGCGACAGCAGCACCGCGGCTCCGCGGCCCGGCCCGATCGGCTCGACACCCACGCCGACGCCCACGCCGTCGCCGACCGCGACCGGGACCGCATTCGACGTGACGCGATGCCTGAACCAGCAGGTCGCGCCCGGCGTCAGCGTGGCAAATCTGGTGATACCGGACACGGTCAAGCTCGACGTGACGAAGCCGAACGGTTTCCCGAACGGGCGCGGGCTGAACGATCCCGTCGTTGACCTGACTCTGGCCGTTATCTTCCTCGACCTGACGAAACATCCGGCCAATCTGCTGGCGAGTCTGCCGCTCGATCCGCCGGGGAACGAAGTGAAGACCTTGCCCGATTTCCCGTATCTCGCGCCGGCCAACGGCAACCCGCCGCTGCCTCCGGCCGGCGGCACCAACTTCAACTTCAGGACCGATCCACCCTCCGCGTATGTGCGGGTCGACCGCATGGGCATGCCGGCCGTGGCGACGGCGCTCGTGTCCAGCTCGATGAAGAACGCCTATAATGATGCGAACCCGACGGACGACGCCTCCGGCAAATTCGTGGTCGAGCTCGGCACGACACTGACCCACCTCACCGAACAACTGGCCGACGATTTCCAGCGGCTGAGCCTCAACATGTGCGCGACGCCCATTTGACCCTCGCCGCGCGCCCGCTGCCGGTGCGGGCGCTCGCCGGGCTGCTGGTCGCGGCGCTGGCGGTGTTCGCGCTCGCGCGGTGGCTGGAGCCGCGCGCGATTCCGGAACGGCCGATCCGGCAGAGCAGCGCAGGGCCGCCGAGCTACGCCGCCGCGGTCCGTGACATTGACCGCAAGCTGACCGGCTTGAGGCCGCTCGCCGATGCACGGACTGATGACTGGCTGATGCAGGAGCGGATCGCGCACCAGCTGATGCAGCGCGCGCGGCTGACCGGCTCGTTCCGCGACTATGCCGATGCGCAGGCGACGCTGGACCGGGGCTTCGCCATGGCCACACCAGGCGCCGGCCCCCACCTCACCCAGGCCGCGCTCGCGCTCAGTCTGCATCGGCTCGCCCTCGCCGAGCGGATGCTTGATGCCGTCGACCATTATGCCGTGCCGGCGGAGGCGGAAGTGCGCGCGGGCGCCGATGCGATGCGCGGCGACATCGCGCTTTATCGGGGCCGCTACGCGGCGGCAGAGCAGGCCTATCTGGCTCTGTCGAAGATCGGCGATCGGCCCGACCAGCGGCTGGCGATCTTCTGGTCGGTCACAGGGCGCCCTGACGACGCATTGGCAGCGCTCCGGCGCGTCGAGCGGGCCGGCCTGACGCCAGGCCAGGCACTGGCGCAGCTCGCGCTGTTGCGTGGCACCATCGAGCTGCGGCGCGGCGATTGGGATGCGGCCGACGCCGCCTTTGCCGACGCAGCGCGCCGCTTCCCCGGCTGGTGGCTCACCGCCGCCTACCAGGCGCAGATGCTCGCCTTGCGCGGCCGCTTGCCCGAAGCGACACGCGCATTCGAGGCGCTGGCCCAGCGCAACGACGATCCGGCGCTTCGTGACGCCATTGCCGGCATCTACAGGGCGCGCGGGGACTATGCCCGCACCGAGCTCTGGGCCGAGCGTGCTGCGCGCGGCTGGGACGAACGGCTGCGCCTGCTGCCCGAAGCGGCGCTGGGTCACGCTGTGGAGCACGAGCTGGCATTCGGCACGCCTGCGCGCGCGCTGGCCCTGGCGCGGCAGGATTTCGCCAATCGTCCGCACGGGGCGACCGCGATCGCGCTCGGCTGGGCGCTGATCGCGAACAATCGGCCGGCAGAGGCGCTGCGGGTGATCGACGCGGTCAACCGCTCCAGCTGGCAATCGGCCGAACAGCATCTGGTCGCGGCGCGGGCGCATGGGTTGCTCGGCCAAAGCGAGGCCGCCGACGCCGAGCAGGACAGGGCGCTTGGTCTCAATCCGCACGCGCTCGATCCGAACGCGACGCTCCTGTGGTACGGCCATTGATCCGGCTGCTCGCCTGGCTGGCGCTGTTGCTGGCGGCAGCGCCCGTGACCGCGCACCTGACGCCCAACTCCGAAATCCGGCTCGACTTCGGGGAGCGCCGGGTCGAGGCCGAGGCAATCGTCCCTCTTTCCGAGCTCAGCTTCGCGCTGCATCGCCAAATCCCGGATGTCGTCGGTCCGGTTCGCGATGCGGAGGCGCGCCGCTATCTGGCGACTCGCCTCGGCGTTCCCGGCTGGCAGGTGCGGCCGCTCGCTTTCGAGGTCGTGCACGAAGCCGGTCCGCCCGATCTGCGCGCGCGCTACATGCTGATCCCGCCATCGGGAACGACCCCGCGCCGCTTCGACCTCCACTACAGCGCGGTGATCGACCGCGTACCCAATCACATCGTGCTGGTCGTCGCGCGCAATGATTTCGCCGGCGGCCACTTGTCGGAACGGGCGCAGATGCTGGGCGGCCTCCAGCCCGGCGCGACGGTGCTGCGCGTCGACCGCGGGGCGGGCAGCGACTGGCGCGGCTTCGTCTCCGCGATCCGGCTCGGCATGCATCATATCGCGGAAGGGCACGACCATTTGCTGTTCCTGATCGCGCTGCTGCTGCCGGCGCCGGTGCTCGCGGCGGGGCGGTTCTGGAACGGCTATGGCGGCTGGCGCCATACGATGCGCACGCTGGTGGCCGTGGTCAGCGCCTTCACCGTCGGCCATTCGGTGACGCTGATCGGCGGCGCCTTCTTCGGCTGGCAGCTGCCGGTGCAGCCGGTCGAGGTCGGCATTGCGGTCTCGATCCTGGTCTCCGCCATTCATGGCTGGCGCCCGCTCTTCCCCGGGCGCGAGGCCTTCGTCGCCGCCGGCTTCGGGCTGATCCACGGCCTTGCCTTCGCGACGTTGATCGGGCGTTTCGGCCTCGACCCGATGCAGAAGGCGAAGTCGATCCTCGGCTTCAACCTGGGCATCGAGCTGGTGCAGCTGATGGTCGTCGCCGCGGTGATGCCGCCGCTGGTCATGCTGGCGCGAACCCGCTGGTATCCCGCCGTCCGCACCGGCGGCGCCGCTTTCGCTGGGATCGCCGCGACAGCCTGGATCCTGGAACGAAGCCTGGGCGTGGACAATCCGGTGGGCCGGCTGATCGACAGCGGCCTCTCCCACGCGGCCTGGCTGTTCGCCGCGCTGATCCTCGGCGCGCTCCTCGCCTTCGCGAGCGAGCGGCGGCCTCAGCTCATCCGCTGGGGCAGATAGGCGTCGTCGACGAAGTCGCTGAACTTGGTGATGTTGCTCTCGAACTTCAGCCGCACCTTGCCGGTGGCGCCGTGGCGCTGCTTGGCGATGATCAATTCGGCCTTCTGGAACGCCTCCTGCATTTCCAGCTGCCACTGACGATAGGCTTCATCCGCCTTGGGGTCGGCGCTGTCGCCCTTCGGCTCCTTGGCGGCGACGTAATATTCCTCGCGATAGACGAACAGGACGATGTCCGCGTCCTGCTCGATCGAGCCAGATTCGCGCAGGTCCGACAGCTGGGGCTTCTTATCCTCGCGCTGCTCGACCGCGCGGCTGAGCTGCGACAGCGCCATCACCGGCACGTTCAGCTCCTTGGCAAGCGTCTTCAGGCCGCGGCTGATCTCGGAGATTTCCTGCACGCGGTTATCGCCGCTGTTCTTGCCCCCACCGGTCAGCAGCTGCAGATAATCGACGATGATCAAGCCGATGCCGTGCTTGCGCTTCATCCGCCGCGCGCGGGTGCGCAGCGCCGCGATCGTCAGCCCAGGCGTGTCGTCGATGTAGAGCGGCAGATTCTCAAGCTCGGCCGCGGCGCGCGCGAAATGGTTGAACTCCTCCCGGCTCAGCGAGCCGGAGCGGATTTTCGACCCGACCACGCCGGATTGCTCGGCCAGGATGCGCGTCGCCAGCTGGTCGGAGGACATTTCGAGGCTGAAAAAAGCAACCGGCGCCCCCAGCGTCTTGGCCGGATCGATGCCGTCGTCCATATCGCGCTGGTAACGCTGCGCCGCGTTGAACGCGATGTTGGTGGCCAGCGACGTCTTACCCATGCCCGGCCGCCCGGCGAGGATCAGCAGGTCGGACCGCTGCAGGCCGCCGGTGCGGTGGTTCACATCGGTCAGGCCCGTCGTGACGCCGGAGATGTGGCCGCCCGAATTCTGCGCCTTTTCCGCCTGCTGCACGGCCAGCAGCGTCGCCTGGCGGAAGGTCTTGGTGCCGCCGGTCTCGCCGCCCTGCTCGGCGACGCGGTAGAGCGCTACCTCGGCTTCCTCGACCAGCCCTTTGGGGTTGATCTCCTCCGACGTGTCGAGCGCCTTTTCGACCATGTCGCGGCCGACACCGACCAACTCGCGCAACAGCGCCAGGTCATAGACCTGCTCGGCAAAGTCACGCGCGCCGATCAGCGCCGCGCCGCTTCCCGTCAGCTGGGCCAGATAGGCCGGGCCACCCAGCTCCTTCATCGCCTCGTCGGCCTCGAACATCGGCTTCAGCGTCACCGGGTTCGCGACCATGTTGCGGTCGGCGAGCTTCAGGATCGCGTCGTAGATGCGGCCGTGGATGCTCTCGAAGAAATGCTCAGGCTTCAGCTTCAGCTGGACATCCTCGACCAGCCGGTTGTCGATCATTAGCGCGCCCAGCAGCGCCGCCTCCGCCTCGATGTTGCAGGGCAGAGTCTGAGCAGCGCCCTCCACGGGCGGGACGAGTCGGATGGGGTCGGCCATGATGCGCCCATTGTCCGCTGTTTCGGAGTCCGGCTCAAGCTGTTCAAACTGTGGATAACGAGGACGAAAATTCCCCGTCATGCCAGCCCGAGCCGGACCCGCCTTCTTGCAAGGACAGGTGGGCCCCGGGTCAAGCGCGGGATGACGAAGGGCATCGACACGGCTAGACGAACCACATGTCCGATCCGCGGATCATTGCCATCGACCTGGACGAGCACACGATCCTGTGGCGGTCGGCGGATGTCGAGCAGGAGCGGCGGATCGCGATCTTCGATTTGCTCGAAGGCAACCAGTTCGCGCCGCAGCGCGAGCATCCGGACGGCTATGCCGGCCCTTACCGGATCAAGCTGCGCGTCGAGGAAGGGCGGCTCGCGATCGACATGTTCCGCGAGGACGGGTCGCATCTCGAGACGCTGGTGCTCGGGCTCGGCCGCTTTCGGCGCCCGATCAAGGATTATTTCGCGATCTGCGACAGCTACTATCAGGCGATCCGCCATGCCTCCCCGCAACAAATCGAGACGATCGACATGGCCAGGCGCAGCATCCACAACGACGCCGCCGACTTGCTGAAGGAAAGGCTGGCCGGCAAGATCGAGGTCGATTTCGACACCGCGCGCCGCCTGTTCACGCTCATCTGCGTGCTGCATATCAAGGGATGAAATGACGAAACACCAACTGATTGCTGCCGCACGCGACGCGGCACGCAACGCCCACGCGCCCTATTCGCGCTGTGGCGTGGGCGCCGCCTTGCTGATGCACGACGGTTCCGTCGTGACCGGCTGCAATTTCGAGAATGCGAGCTACGGCCTCTCGCTCTGCGCCGAGACCGTCGCACTCGCCAAGGCGAACAGCGAGGGCCGGCTGCGCGACGTGGTGGAAGTCGCGGTGGTCGGCGGCACGCTTGGCGATAGTGGGCTGGGCGGACGCGCGCCGGTCAGCCCGTGCGGCCGCTGCCGGCAGGTGCTGAACGAATCGGCACAGCTTAGCGGCCGCGACCTGGTCGTCCACTGCGCGGCGGCCGAGGGCGAGGCGGTCGAGACCTACCGCCTGTCGGAGCTGCTGCCCCATGCCTTCGGCCCGGCGGACCTTGGCCTCGAATGATGCGCAACCCGTCCGCCCACGCGCCGTTTACTTGACGTGATGCCGCCGAAACTCGCGTTCGACGTCGATTACTGGCTGCCCGATCCGCGCCTCGACGGCCTGGTTTCGGGCTATCACCGCTATGCGATCGAGCCGGCCGCCGGCGAACGACACCGGGACGTGTTCTTCCCCGGCTGGGCGAATATGCGCTTCCACGTCGCCGGCGAACATTGGCGCGTCAGGCTCGGCGACGACAGCTTCGACGTGCCGCGCACTGCCCTGTTCGGTCCGACCAGCAAAGCCGGCTACAGCGAAGGCGCGAGCGGCATTGTCGTCGGCGCGGGCATCACGCCGCTCGGCTGGTACCGGCTGAACCGCGGCGATGCGGTCGGCTTCGCCGATCGGATCGCGCCGCTGGCGGAGCTGATCGGAAGCGAAGCCGCGCCGCTCGCCACGGCCGCCGCCGCGCCGCGTGAGGACATCAAGGCGCGTTTCGATACGATCTTCCTGCGGCTGCTGGACCAGCCCCGCTCGGATGAAGCGCGGGTGGCGCAGGTCCATCGCTATCTGATGGACCCCGGCCAGGGCGGCGTCGCCGAGATGGCGGCCAGGCTCGGCCTGTCGCACCGCACCCTGAATCGGGTCGCCCGCGCTGCGTTCGGCTTCGGTCCGAAGCTGCTGGTCCGTCGGGCCCGCTTCCTGCGCTCGCTGATGGCGCTGCGCGGCGCGAGCGCCAGCACCTGGGCCTCGCGCATCGAAAGCAGCTATTACGACCACTCGCACTTCAATCGCGACGCGCAGGAATTCCTCGGTATGTCGCCGGGCGAGTTCATGCGCCTGCCCAAGCCGCTCAACGACGCCTCGGCCCGGCTGCGCATGCAAATCCTGGGTGCTCCGGCCCAGGCGCTGCTCCATCCGCGATTGACCGAACCGGCGCGAGCCTCGAAAGGATCAGCGGGGAGGCATACCGATGGCGATTCTGTCCGACCGCTGGATTCGTGAACAGGCACTGGCGAACGGCATGATCGAGCCGTTCGTCGAAAGCCAGCGGCGCGAGGGCTGCATCAGCTACGGCCTATCCAGCTATGGCTATGACGCGCGGGTTGCGGACGAGTTCAAGATCTTCACCAATGTCGACAATGCGGTCGTCGACCCGAAGGATTTCGCGGGCAACAGCTTCGTCGATCGCAAGACTGACGTCTGCATCATCCCGCCGAACAGCTTCGCACTCGCCCGCACGGTCGAATATTTCCGCGTGCCCCGCGACGTGCTCGTCATCTGCCTCGGCAAGTCCACCTATGCGCGCTGCGGCATCATCGTGAATGTAACTCCGCTGGAACCCGGCTGGGAAGGCCATGTGACGCTGGAATTCTCCAATACCACGCCGCTCCCTGCCAAAATCTACGCCAACGAAGGCGCCTGCCAGTTCCTGTTCCTCCAGGGGAACGAGCCGTGCGAGGTCAGCTACGCGGACCGCGCGGGCAAATATATGGGCCAACAGGGCGTGACGCTGCCGCGGTTGTGAAGACCGGATTTTCGTATTATATATTAGTCATGCTCGATCCCATTCTTGCCGCAACCAGCGTAAGCATCAGCCAGCTTAAGAAGAATCCGTCAGCAGTGATCGAGGCAGCGGAAGGTTTTCCGGTTGCCGTGCTCAATCACAATACGCCTACGGCTTACCTGATCCCCGCCAAGGCATGGGAAGAGCTGATCGATCGCCTCGAGGACATTGAACTCGCTGAGATCGTTCGCGAGCGTCAGGGTGAAAAGCGCGTCAGGGTGCGGCTTGAAGACTTATGAACTCGATTTCGTCGAGGCCGCGCTGAAGGAATGGCGTAAACTCGACGATAGCGTTCGCGCGCAATTCAGAAAGAAGCTGTCGGAGCGGGTCCGAAACCCGCACGTTCCGTCTGCACGGCTTTCCGGCCTCCCCAATTGCTATAAAATCAAGCTACGACGTGTGGGCTATCGACTAGTCTATCAGGTGGAGGATGATCAGCTAGTCGTTATCGTAATCGCGATTGGTCGCCGCGACCGCAACGAGGCATATAATATCGCGGCCGGACGGCTCGACAACTAGCGCGCCGCACTGGGACCACCGTGCAGGTTATTCGCGACGTCCCGCACGGCACTAAAGCCTCAATACACCCGCTTCTTCGGCTTGATGTATTCGACGTCGTCGGTGAGCGTGTAGTTGTGGACCGGGCGGTAGTCGATCGCCACCGCCTCGCCCGCGCCCAGCCATGCGACCGTGTGCTTCATCCAATTGGCGTCGTCGCGGTCCGGGTAATCCTCGTTCACGTGCGCGCCGCGGCTTTCGTGGCGGTTCGCGGCGGAGTGCATCGTCACGACAGCCTGGTCGAGCAAGTTGTCGAGCTCCAGCGTCTCAACCAGGTCGGTGTTCCAGATCAGCGAGCGGTCGCTGACCTTCACGTCGGCAATGCCCTTGGCGATCGCGTCGATCTTCGTCTGGCCTTCGGCGAGCAGTTCGTTGTTGCGGAACACCGCGCAATGCGCCTGCATCGTCCGCTGCATGTCGCGGCGGAGTTGGGCGGTCGGCGAGCCGCCGTTCGCATAGCGGAATTTGTCGAGCCGGGTCAGCGCCTGCTCCTCCGAGCCCTTGGGCAGCGGATTGTGCGGCGTATTCGGCTTCAGGATTTCGGCGACCCGGAGCCCTGTCGCACGGCCGAACACGACCAAGTCGATCAACGAATTGGAGCCGAGACGATTGGCGCCGTGCACCGACACGCACGCCGCCTCGCCGACCGCGAACAGGCCGGGCACAACATGGTCCGGATTGCCGTCCTTCACCGTCACGACCTCGCCGTGATAATTGGTCGGAATGCCGCCCATATTATAGTGGACGGTCGGCACCACCGGCAGCGGCTGGCGGGTCAGATCGACGCCGGCGAAAATCTTGCCGGTCTCCGTAATGCCGGGCAGCCGCTCGTGCAGGATTTTCGGATCGATATGGTCGAGGTGAAGGAAGATGTGGTCCTTCTCCTTGCCGACGCCGCGCCCTTCTCGGATCTCCATCGCCATAGAGCGCGAGACCACGTCGCGCGAGGCGAGGTCCTTCGCGGACGGCGCGTAGCGCTCCATGAAGCGCTCGCCTTCAGAGTTGGTGAGATATCCGCCCTCGCCGCGCGCGCCTTCGGTGATCAGCACGCCGGCGCCGTAGATGCCGGTCGGGTGGAACTGCACGAACTCCATGTCCTGGAGCGGCAGGCCGGCACGCAGCACCATCGCGTTGCCATCGCCGGTGCAGGTATGCGCGGAGGTTGCCGAGAAATAGCAGCGACCATAGCCGCCGGTCGCCAGCACCGTGTTGTGCGCGCGGAAGCGGTGGATCGTGCCGTCTTCCATGCAGAGCGCGATCACGCCCCGGCACTCGCCATTCTCCATGATCAGGTCGAGCGCGAAATATTCGATGAAGAAGTCGGCGTCGTATTTCAGGCTCTGCTGATAGAGCGTGTGGAGCATCGCGTGCCCGGTCCGGTCCGCCGCCGCGCAGGTACGCTGGGCGGGCGGGCCTTCGCCCATATTCTGCATCATGCCGCCGAACGGCCGCTGGTAGATCTTGCCCTCGGTCGTCCGGCTGAACGGCATGCCGGCATGTTCGAGCTCATAGACCGCGGCCGGCGCCTCGCGGACCAGATATTCGATCGCGTCCTGATCGCCCAGCCAGTCCGATCCCTTGACGGTATCGTACATGTGCCAGGTCCAGTGGTCCGGCCCCATGTTGCCGAGCGACGCGGCGATGCCGCCCTGCGCGGCGACCGTGTGGCTGCGCGTCGGGAACACCTTGGTGATGCAGGCGGTCTTCAGGCCGGAATTGGCGATACCCATCGTCGCGCGCAGGCCGGCGCCGCCCGCGCCGACGACGACCGCGTCATAGGTATGGTCGATGATCTTATATGCGTCGGCCATCAGACCGCACCCCCGGTGAAGGCGATCTTGAGGATCGCGAAGATCGCGAAGGCGGCCATCGCGATGGTGTAGAAATTCAGCAGCACGAGCATCACCACCCGCGACTCGCCATGCTGGTAATCCTCGATGACGACCTGCAGCCCCAATCGGAAATGCCAGAAGACGCTCAGCACCAGCAGGATCATCGGGATCGCGGCCAGCGGCTCCGAAAGCCACGCCATGATCGTCGCGTGATCATAATGCGGCAGCCGCAGCAGCGAGAACAGGAACCACAGCATCAGCAGCAGGTTGGAGCCCGCTGTCAGTCGCTGGATCCACCAGTGATGCGCGCCTTCCTTGGCGGAGCCGAGACCGCGCACGCGGCCGATTTCGGTGCCGGTGCCCATCAGCCCTTCACTCCGATCAGATAACCCCAGAACAGGATGGTCAGCACGATCGCGGCCACCCAGGTTGCCTGGGCGGACATCTTGTTGCCTTTCAGCTCGTAATTGGCGCCGGCGTCCAGGAAGAAATGCCTGATGCCCGAGCTCATATGCTGGAAGAAGGTGAGCGTCAGGCCGATGCCGAAGATATAGCCGACGATATTCAGCGCGCCGGACTTGTAGGTGAAGATGTCGAGGAACTCGCCATAGGCGGCCTCCCCGCTGGCCGCTGCCGCCAGCCACCAGACCAGCAGCACGGCGCCGACCGTCGCCATGCCGGTGCCGGTCGCGCGGTGCAGGATCGACGTCGCCATGCCCGGCCCCCAGCGCCAGATGCTGAGATGCGGCGAAAGCGGCCGCTGGCGGTTGCTGCTGCT
Organism: Sphingomonas horti; assembly: GCF_009753715.1. GTDB lineage: Bacteria > Pseudomonadota > Alphaproteobacteria > Sphingomonadales > Sphingomonadaceae > Sphingomonas_B > Sphingomonas_B horti. The sequence continues at coordinate 58,124 of NZ_WQMS01000014.1, forward strand.
CATCTGGGCCCCTGTCTAGGATGGTTGCGGCGCCCGTCTTAATCATTGCCGCGCGGCATGCAACGGGCAGGACTGGGCGCGACGCGTGTTTAACCGGAGCTTTACCAGCGTGCGGCTAGTCACGCGCTACCTGGCGTATCGAAGGAAAGACGTGACGTGAGCTCCCCCAAGGCCTCCAAAAGACCCGACCCGCAGGCGCAGATCACGATTTCCATCCGCGAACGGCTGCAGGAGTTCGACCGCGACGGAACGCTCGCCGCGAATCTTCGCGAGGCCTATGAGCTGATGCGCCCGCACGAGGAAGATGTCGCCCGCGCCTTCTGGTCCGCGTTCGACGAATCGCCCTATGTGCAGCCGAAGAACACGGCCGACACGCTCGATAGCCGGATCAAGGCCAGCATCGACTACAGCCGCGAGAAATTTACCAACGTCACCGGCCAGCGCTGGGCGGACATGGCGCTCACCAATGCGGCATGGGCCGAGCGGGCGGGCGTGCCGCTGTTCGCGACGATGGCGGCGTTCGCCGCGGCTTATGACGTGGTCGTCCGTATCGTGTTCCGCGGCTGCGACGGCGACACTGAGAAGCTTGCGCGGCTCGGTCGCGCGCTTCGCCAGATGGGGATGATGGAAGCGGAGATCATGGCCGCTTTCGTCAGTGAATATCGCGCCCGCGAAGCTGCCGCGACTCGCTCCGACCAGGCCGACAAGTTCCAGGACCGTATCGCGTCGGAAGTGACCTCCGCCGTGTCGCTCGGCGAGTCGCTGCGCACCCAGGCGGCCGAGGCTTCGGTGGCCGCGCGCGGCATGCTCGGAAAGTCGTCCGAAGTCGCCGCCGCCGCCGAGCAGTCGGCGGTCGCGATGCGCGAGGCGGCGCACACCGCAGCCGGCTTGATCCGCGCGATCGAGGACGCGCGCAACGAAGTCGAAATCGCGGCCAACATCGCCACCCGCGCCGCATCGCAGGCGTCGGACGCGGTCAGCGTGTCGGAGGCCTTGTCCAACCACGCCGAGTCGATCGAATCGATCCTGGGCCTGATCCGCGACATTGCGGGCCAGACCAATCTCCTTGCTCTGAACGCCACGATCGAGGCGGCGCGCGCCGGCGATGCCGGCCGCGGCTTCGCGGTGGTGGCGCAGGAAGTGAAGAGCCTCGCCAACCAGACCGCGCGCGCCACCGACGACATCGCCGCCAAGATCGCCGCCATCCAGGCCGCCACCCGCACCACGGTGGAAGCGAACGGGTCGATCCGCGCGACGGTCGGCGAAGTCCAGCAGTCCGCCGACCGCATCCGCTCGGCGATGGAGACGCAGGCGCAGACGGTGACGATGATCACCGCCGCGGTCGACGAAACCGCGCTCGCGGCCGACTCCATGTCCTCCACGATCGCCTCGATCCGCGAGGATACCGAGACCGTCGCCAGCGAGATCGATCAGCTCGAGACCGGCTTCCGCAAGGTCGACACCCAGCTCGGCCAGCTGAAGCACGCCGCGCAGGATTATGTGAAGCTGGTGGCTTGATTCCGTCACCCCGGACTTGATCCGGGGCCCACCTTCTTAGCCGTCATTCGAAAGAAAGACGTGGATGCCGGATCAAGCCTGGCATGACGGGTTGGCGTGTTGAGCAACTGCGGGTAACCGCCGCCATCATGACCAACGTCCTCCTCACCGGCGCATCGCGCGGGATCGGCGCGGCCTGCGCCGAGGCGCTTCAGTCCCAGAATCTTGTCGGCACTAGCAGCGCCGACGGCGACCTCGCCGATCCGGCCACGCCCCGCAGGCTGTGGGACCGTGCGCTGGAGCGGCTGGGCGGACGGATCGACGTGCTGGTCAACAACGCCGGCGTGTTCGAAGCGGCGCCGATCGACCTCGCCCATGATGAATGGGTCGGCCAATGGGAACGGACGATTCGGATCAACCTGACCGCCTCGGCCGAGCTCTGCCGCCTCGCCGTGCTCCACTTCCGCGAGCATGGCGGCGGCCGGATCGTCAACGTCGCCAGCCGCGCCGCCTACCGCGGCGACTCGCCGGCGCACTGGCATTATGCCGCGTCCAAAGCCGGAATGGTCGGCATGACCAAGTCGATCGCCCGCGGCTTTGCGCGGGAAAACATCCTCGCCTTTGCGGTCTGTCCCGGCTTCACGATGACCGGCATGGCCGACGACTATCTGGCGAGCCGCGGCGGCGACAAATTGCTGGCCGACATCCCGCTCGGCCGGGTCGCGACGCCCGACGAAGTCGCCAGCGCCGTCCGCTACCTCGCGCTGGAGGCGCCGCCGTCGATGACCGGTGCCGTCATCGACATCAACGGCGCGAGCTATGTCCGCTGACAGCTGGAAGCTGACGCTCCCGTGCACCCGCGCGGAGGCGGAGGCGATCGATGCGGGCGCGATCGCGATCGACGCGGTGCTGATGACGACCGAGACGGTCGAGGACGATGTCGAGAAATGGCGCCTCGACGCCTATAGCGAGGCCAAGCCCGACGCGGCGATGATCGCCGCCATCCGCGCACTGGTGCCCAGTGCCGCCGGCATCGCGCCCCGGATCGAGCCGCTCACCGATGCCGATTGGGTGGCGATGAGCCAGCAGGGGCTGGAGCCCATCCGCGAAGGGCGCTTCCTCGTGCATACCGACGCTCACCCGGTCGCGGCTCTGCCTGGCGAACGCGCTTTCCTGATCAACGCCGGCCAGGCGTTCGGCACCGGCCATCATGCAACGACCTCGGGCTGCCTCGCGATGCTCGACCGGCTCGCCGGGCGCGGCTTCACAAACGCCATCGATCTCGGCACCGGCACCGGCCTGCTCGCATTCGCGGCGCGCCATCTCTGGCCCGGCGCGCGGGTGACGGCGACCGACATTGACCCGGTCGCGATCGACGTCACGCGCGAGAACGCCGCACTGAATCGCGTCGACGGGATCGAGCTGGTCGTCGCGGATGGCGCGCGCGATCCGGTCATCACCGCGGCGGGTCCCTATGACCTGATCCTCGCGAACATCCTGGCCGGGCCGCTGATCGCGATGGCGCCTGAAATCGCGGCCATCGCCGCGCCCCATGCGACGATCGTGCTCGCCGGCCTGCTCGCCACGCAGGCGGAGGCAGTGCAGGCGGCCTATCGCGCGACCGGCTGCACGGTCGCGGAGGCGGAGACGCGCGGCGACTGGACGATCCTGCGCCTGACCGCCGCCGAGCAGGCCTTCGCCGGGCCGATTCCCGATGTCACCGGCCGGGAAAATTGGGCCCGCGATATCTAGGGAGGACGCTCGCTTGAGGCTGCTCGGCTGGCTGCTGATGCTTCCGCTGCTCTACCTCGCAGCCGGCGCGATCGGCGGGGCGGTCCCGCGCAATGCCGGCTGGCGGGAGGCCGGGGACGGCGTCACCATCTATGTCGCGACAAACGGCATCCACACCGGCCTCGTGCTGCCCGCGCGCGCAGGGGGCATAGACTGGTCCACGATCGCCCGGCCGCAGGACATCGCCGACCCGCGCTATGCCGGGCGCTGGCTGTGGTTCGGCTGGGGCGAGCGCGATTTCTACCTGAACACGCCGACCTGGCGCGAGCTGTCGCCCCGCACTGCCCTCCATGCGCTGGCCGGCAGCGACCGCACGCTGATGCATGTCGACCATCTGCTCGCGCCCTGGGGCGACGCGCGTCCGATCCGGCTGAGCCCGGAACAGTACCACCGGCTGGCGGCGGCGATCCGCGCCAGCTTCGATCCGGCCGATCGCCGCCCCATCCGCGGCTATGATGTCGCCGACGTCTTCTACCCGGCACGTGGCCACTATGACGCGATCCGCACCTGCAACTGGTGGACCAGCCGCATGCTTGCCCGCGCGGGTGTTCGCGTTGGCGCCTGGACTCCGTTCAGCGCGACAGTGATGCAGTGGTTCTGAACCGGGACACCCGCACCGCGCCGCCCAACAGGCCGAAGCCGGCGAGCATCAGCGCCCACGACGCCGGCTCGGGGACCCGCGCGAACAGCTGGCCGCGGATCTCGCCGCCCGGGAACACGCTCGAATGGACGTTCAGATAGGCCTGTCGCGCTGCCAGTCCCGCGAAGAAATCGGTGCGGGCCTGGGTCACGTTGGCGCCATGAGCGGTCACGAACGCCGGATTATACGAGCTGGCGAGCGTCATATCGAAGGTTTGATCGTAAGTGCCCGCCGTCACGCCGAGCGGGAAGCCCGGGAATGTCGGGGTGGTCGTCGCGACCTGGGCGTTAGTGCCGGCCGGCTGGCAGCAATGGATGTGCGACGCCACGGTGTTGCCGACCAGACCCGAAAAGTCGACCTGCACCCGCATCGTGTTCGCGACGTCGTCGACCGTGACGACCGCGAACCCCGAACCGGGCGTCGCGGCCGGCGGCACCTCGTGCGCGCCGATCAGCGAGGCAGTATAGACCAGCACCGCCGCAGCGGCCGGCGATGAAGCCAGGGCGGTACCGGCGGCCAGCAGAATCAATGAAGGACGAATCACGGCAGCTCTCCCCTTGTCGAGAAAACCGCAAAGCGACTCACGTGCTCCGGCAGCAGTGGCGATGTGTCCGACCGCGCCGGGGCTCGTTGCACAACCGGAATCAGGCGTTCCGGTTCCATGGGCGCGCGGTCAGCGCGATGGCAACGCCCGCGCCGCGCGGCGGCGGATCGCTGCACCGGCCAGGACGAAGCCGCCCAGCATCATCGCCCAGGTCGCCGGCTCCGGCGCGGCGGAGACGTTCGGCGCGGCGGGCACGGCGGCGGGTGCCGCATCGTAGCTCGCGAAGATCGCGTCGTCCTTCAACGTGTTCTCGAAATTGTCGATCACGACATGACCGCGCGGAAGGCCGTTGGCGCTTGGCGGCAGGACTGGCCGGTCCGCCGGCGCGGACGGAGCGGAGTCCATCAGCACCGCAGCCCAAGCCGGTGAGGTCGTCAGCATCGCGACCGAAAGAAAGACCGCCGCACGAACCATGACAGGACCCCTGCATTGGCTGGACCCGCTCTGAGGAACGAGCCGGGCCGTGGCCCGTTCCGCCTCGTTATCTAGCAGAAGCGACGATATCCGCCCACGCCGCTTCGTCGATCACGCGGATGCCGAGCTCTTCGGCCTTCTTCAGCTTCGATCCCGCGCCCGGCCCCGCCACCACCAGGTCGGTCTTGGCCGATACCGATCCGGCCACTTTCGCGCCCAGCGACAATGCCTGCGCCTTGGCCTCGTCGCGCGACATGGTCTCCAGCGTGCCGGTGAACACGACCGTCTTGCCGGTCACTTGCGACGCGCGCTCGTTCGCCTCGAATGGTCTTGGGCTGACGACGCTGAGCAGGTCATCCCACGCGGCACGGTTATGCTCCTCGGCAAAGAAGTCGGCGAGCGACTGGGCGACCACGGGCCCGACGCCCTCGACATGAGTCAGCCGCTCGAACTCCGCCGGCTCGGTCGCCGCCGCTGTCGCAATCTGCGCCAACTCCTCGACCGTGCCGAAATGCCGCATCAGGTCGCGCGCGGTGACGGTGCCGACATGGCGGATGCCGATGCCGAACAGGAAACGCACCGGATCGGGCGCGGTCTTGTCCGCGATCGCGCGGAGCAGATTGCCTGCCCAGACGCGCCCGTCCTTCTTGCGCGCGACCAATTGCTCCTCGCTCAGCCTGAAGATGTCGGCCGGGCTGTGGATCAGACCGTCGCGGAAGAAGTCCTCGATCTGCTTGCCGCCCAACCCCTCAATGTCCATCGCGCCGCGGCTGACGAAATGGCGCAGCCGCTCGACCCGCTGCGCGGGGCAGATCAGCCCGCCGGTGCAGCGGATATCGACCTCGCCTTCCTCGCGCACCGCGTCCGAACCGCATTCGGGGCAGGTGGTGGGGAAAACATAATCCGGGCGCATTTCGTCGGGCGTCAGATTCTCCAGGATTTGCGGGATCACGTCGCCCGCGCGCTGCAGCGTCACCCGGTCGCCGGGGCGGACGCCCAGTCGCGCGATCTCGTCCGCATTGTGCAGCGTCGCGTTGGTGACGACGACGCCGCCGACCGTCACCGGCTCCAGCCGCGCAACCGGCGTCAGCTTGCCGGTGCGGCCGACCTGGATGTCGATGCTCAGCAACGTGGTCTGCGCGCGCTCGGCCGGGAATTTATGTGCGATCGCCCAGCGCGGCGCTTTCGCGACCTGCCCCAGCCGCGCCTGCCAGTCGAGCCGGTCGACCTTGTAGACCACGCCGTCGATGTCGAACGGCAGGTCGGCGCGCATTGCTTCGATCTTGCGGTAATGGGCCAGCGCCTCGTCGACATTCTCGACCCGCACCAGCAGATCGGTCACCGGCAGTCCCCAGCTTTCGATCGCGCGCATCATGCCGGCCTGTGTATCGGCGGGCAGCGCCGACGCCTCGCCCCAGCCGTGCGCGAGAAAGCACAGCGGCCGCGACGCAGTGACCGACGGGTCCTTCTGCCGCAGCGATCCGGCGGCGGCATTGCGCGGATTGGCGAACACCCGCTCCCCCGCCAGCCGCTCGTTCAGCTGGGCGAAGTCGGCCTTGGACATGTAAACTTCGCCGCGGATTTCGAATGTCTCCGGCACCGCGTGCTCCGGCGAAGGCCGGAGCGGTGCGAGCGCAGAGCACTGGCCTTCGCCGGAGCACAGCTGGTGCGGCACGTCCCCGATCGTCCGAACGTTCGCGGTCACATCCTCCCCGACCGTCCCGTCCCCGCGCGTCGCCGCCAGCACCAGCCGCCCGCGCTCGTAGCGGAGCGAGCAGGACAGCCCGTCGATCTTCGGCTCTGCGGTCAGCGCAATCGGCTCCCCCTCGGCCAGGTTCAGGAACCGCCGCACCCGCCCGACGAATTCGCGCACATCCTCGTCGGAAAAGGCGTTGTCGAGGCTGAGCATCGGCCTGGCATGAGCAACCTTCGCCAGATGCGCCGCCGGCGCCGCCCCGACCAGCTTCGCCGGACTATCGGCGCGCACCAGCTGCGGATACTCCGCCTCCAGCGCGGCATTTTCCCGCACCAGCGCGTCATACTCGGAGTCCGAAATCTCGGGCGCGTCGTCGGTGTGATAAAGCCGACTATGCCGCGCAATCTCGGCGGCGAGAAAGGCAAGGCGCTCGGCGGCTTCCGTTTCGGTCATGTCCGTTGATCTGCCATTTGCGCTTCTCTCCGTCACCCCGGCCTCCGAGCCGGGGTCCCGCTTTTCGTCGGACTGACAAAAGGAAGCGGGACCCAGGGTCAAGCCCGGGGTGACGAAAGAAGGCTAAGCCGCCTCCAGCAGGCGCACCGCCTGCGCTCGCGCCTCGTCCGTCACTGTCGCGCCCGACAGCATTCGGGCGATTTCCTCGCGGCGTTCGTCCTCGTCCAGCGCGCGGACGCCGGTGCGGGTGACGAGACCGTCATGGCTTTTGGCGATCAGCCACTGGCTGGCGCCGCGGGCGGCGACTTGCGGGCTGTGGGTCACCACCAGCAGTTGCGCGCGCTCCGCCAGCCGGGCGAGGCGTTCGCCGATCGCGCTGGCGACAGCGCCGCCGACGCCGCGATCGATCTCGTCGAAGATCATCGTCGCCGCACCGCCTTCCTCGGCCAGCGCGACCTTCAGCGCCAGGATGAAGCGCGACAACTCGCCGCCGCTCGCGATTTTGGCCAGCGGCCCGAACGGCGCGCCTGGGTTGGTCGAGATCAGGAATTCGACGCGGTCGCGCCCGGCAGCGCTCCATTGCTCTTCCGGCAGCGTCTCGACTGTCGTCCGGAAGCGCGCCGCGTCCAGCTTCAACGGCGCCAGCTCCGCCGTCACCGCCGCATCGAGCCGGCCTGCAGCCGCCTCGCGCGCCGCGCTGAGCGCGGCCGCCAGCGCTTCGTAATCCGCGCGCCGCTTCGCCGCCTCGCGCTCGAGCCGCGCGAGCCCCTCGCCGCCCGCCTCGATCGTCTGAAGCCGCCCGGCAAGCTCCTCGGCGAGGGCAGGCAGGCCGTCGACCTCGACCCGGTATTTCCGGGCGAGCCCGCGCAGGTCGAACAGCCGCGCCTCGATCTGCTCCAGCCGGGCCGGATCGTGCGCCAGCGCTTCCTTCGCCCGCTGGATCCGGTCTTCCGCCTCGGCCGCCTCGATCACCGCGCGGTCGAGCGCGGACAGGGCTTCGGCCAGCATCGGATGCTCCGATCCCATCCGGTCCAGCCGCCGCGCCGCCTGGCGCAGATTGGACAGAGCGCCGGCCGAGCCTTGCAGATGCTGGTCGAGCGCTGCCAGATCGTCGGTCAGCCGCGCTCCGCGCTGCATGTTGGCGCGGGCCTCGGCGAGCATTTCCTCCTCGCCCGGCTCCGGCGCCGCCGCCCGCAATTCGGCGACCGCATGTTCCAGCCATTCCCGGTCCCGCGCCGCATTGTCCAGTTCCTCGCGAGCATGGGCCAAGGTTTCGGCGGCGGCCCGCCACAGCCGGTGCGCCGCCGCGACGCCCGCCGTGTCGAGGCTGCCGAACGCGTCGAGCAGCGCGCGGTGGCCGCGTGCGTTCAGCAGCCCGCGATCGTCATGCTGGCCGTGAATCTCGACGAGCGCGCCGCCAAGCTCCCGCAGCAGCGCGGCGGAGACCGGCTGGTCGTTGACGAAAGCACGGCTGCCGCCGTCGGCGCGTACCGTACGGCGCACGATCAGGGCTTCGCCGGGCTCGGCCTCGATGCCGCTTCCCGCCAGAAGCGCCGCGACATCGAACACCGGCTCGAACGTCGCCGTCACCGACGCCTGCGCAGCGCCCTGGCGCACCAGCGAACTGTCCGCGCGCGCGCCGAGCGCCAGCCCCAGCGCGTCCAACAGGATCGACTTGCCCGCGCCTGTCTCGCCGGTCAGCACGCCGAGGCCCTGTCCGAAGCTCAGCTCCAGCGCCTCGATGAGCACCACGTCGCGGATCGAGAGGCCGGTCAGCATGGGCCGTGATTAGCGTGACACATCGGTTCTCGTCACCCCGGACATGATCCGGGGCCCACCTTTTCTTATCAGACGTCGGAATAGGCAGGCGGATGCCGGATCAAGTCCGCCATCACGAGGCCGGGCTTACGACGCCGAGCCTGGAACCGGATGTTCCTGCATCAGCTTGTACGCGCGCTGGTACCAGATGCTGCCGGGATAGTTCGCGCCCAGCACTGCCGCCGCCTTCTTCGCTTCCTCGGGGATGCCGAGCGCGAGATAGCTTTCGGTGAGCCGCTCCAGCGCCTCGGGCGTGTGGGTCGTGGTCTGATACTCGTCGATCACGTGGCGGAAGCGGATCGTCGCCGCCAGCCACTGGCCGCGTCGCTGGTAGAAGCGGCCGATCTCCATTTCCTTGCCGGCGAGGTGATCGCGAACCAGGTCGACCTTCAGCCGCGCGTCGGCCGCATAGTCGGTGTTCGGGTAGCGGCGGATCAGCTCGCCCAGCGCGTCCAGCGCTTGCTGGGTGATCTTCTGGTCGCGGGTCACGTCGCTGATCTGCTCGTAATAATCGAGCGCGATCAGGTAATAGGCGTAGGGCGCGTCCTTGTTGCCCGGATGCACCGCCAGGAAGCGCTGCGCCGAACCGATCGATTCGACGTAATTGCCGGCCAGGTAATAGCTGAACGCGCTCATCAGCTGCGCGCGCCGCGCCCACACCGAATAGGGATGCTGCCGCTCGACTTCGTCGAACAGCAGCGCCGCTTCCTTGTAGCGGTGCTGGTCCAGCCGCGTCTTCGCCGCGGTGTAGAGCGAGTTCACGTCGCGCGCGACGTAGGCGAGTTCCTTCTTGCCGCCGCGGCCGGTGGCGCAGGCAGTGGTGAGAAGGGACAGGCCGATCAGGGCGGCAAACGGCTTCAGCACGGAGTTACGCATCGGAGGCGGGTTCTAGCGAGCGGCGGCAGGAAGGGAAAGCGGCATCAGCGCGGCGGCGATCCAGCGGTCCTCGCCGCGCAGCATCCCCCAGGCGCGCGCGGCAGCGCGGCTGTCCATCGGCTCGACCCCGATGCCGCGCGCGTCGAGCGCCGCGACCAGTTCGCGCGCCGGCCGCACCAGCGTCGGCCCGGTGCCGATCACGATGAATTCCGGTCCGATCGCGGCGAGCGGCTCCAGCGCGTCGAGAGTCAGCGCGCCATCCCACGGCTGCCACCATTCCGGCGTCAGCAGCACCCCGCCGGGCGTCGCCTCGCCGTCGACCTTGAAACCGCTGCCGGCGAAGCCGGTCACCACCGGCCCCGCCGCGCGCGGGTTCCGGTCGATCTTCACCTTTTGCCGACGTTCACGCTCGGCTTCTCGTCGCTCTGCCCGCCCAGCGGCACGCCCGGGCGCAGGCCGAGCGTGATCAGCAGCGAGGAGGAGACGTAGATCGACGAATAGGTGCCGATCACGATGCCGAGGATCATCGCCGCGGTGAAGCCGCGCAGCACATGGCCGCCGAAGATCAGCAGCGCGCCGAGCGCGAGCAGGATCGTCACCGAGGTCATCACCGTGCGCGGCAGCGTCTCGTTGACCGACAGGTCGATCAGCGACCGCATGTCCATCTGCCGGTATTTGCGCATATTCTCGCGAATCCGGTCGTCGATGACGATCTTGTCATTGATCGAATAGCCGATGATGGTCAGCACCGCCGCGACTATGTTCAGGTCGAACTCGAGCCGCGTCAGCGCGAAGAAGCCCATCGTCATCAGCACGTCGTGCATGATCGCGACGAACGTCGAGACGCCGAACTGCCATTCGTAACGCAGCCAGGAAAAGATCGCGATGCCGAGCACCGCCAGCACCACCGCGAGCAGGCCGTTGCGAATCAGCTCGCCCGACACCTTGCCGGACACGGTATCGTAGCGGCTGAACTGGATCGTCGGATAAACCTGCTTCAGCGCGGTCTGCACGCGCTGGACGACCCGGTTCGTCGCGCCTTCGTCGGCATTCTCCGGGACCGGCAGACGGATCGATACCGTCTTGGGATCGCCAAAGGTCTGTAACGAGCCCTCGCCCACGCCAAGCCGGTCGATCGTCGCGCGGACTTTGTCCAGCTGCGGCGGCTGGTCGAATTTCGCCTCGATCATCAGGCCGCCGACGAAATCGACGCCCAGGTTCAGGCCGCGCACGCCGACCAGCGCGATCGCCGCGAGCGTCAGCACCGCCGTGATGCCGAACGCCCAGTGGCGCAGGCTGACGAACGGAAGGTTCGTGTTGTCGGGAACGAGTTTCAGCAGGCGCATCAGATATGGATCTCCGTCGGCCGGTTGCGGCGGATCCATCCGGCGACCAGCATGCGCGTGAAGGTGACGGCGGTGAACACCGACGTGACGATGCCGATCAGCAGCACGACCGCGAAGCCCTTGACCGGGCCGGAGCCCAGCACGAGCATGATCAGGCCGGAAATGGTGTGGACCGTGTTCGCCTCGAAGATCGTGCGGCTGGCTTCCTTGTAGCCGAGCTCGACCGCCTGGACGACGCCGCGCCCGCGCCTTTTCTCCTCCCGGATACGCTCATTGATCAGCACGTTCGCGTCGACCGCGGTGCCGATCGTCAGCACGAAGCCGGCAATGCCGGGCAAGGTCAGCGTCGCGTTCAGCAGCGACATCACGCCCAGGATCACGAAGACGTTGATGATGACGGCCGCGTTGGCGTAGATTCCGAACCGGCCATAGGTCACCAGCATGAAGGCGACCACCAGCGCAACCGACAGAATCGATGCGGTCACGCCGGCTTTGATCGAATCGGCGCCGAGCTGCGGCCCGACGGTGCGCTCCTCGATCACCTTCAGATCGACCGGCAGCTTGCCCGATCGCAGCGCGATCGCCAGCTCGTTCGCGCTCTCGACGGTGAAGTTGCCGGAAATCTGCGCCGTGCCGCCCAGGATCGGCTCGTTGATGTTCGGGGCCGAAATCACCTGGTTGTCGAGGATGATCGCGAACGGCTTGTTGACGTTCTCCTGCGTCACCTTGGCGAAGCGGCGGCCACCCTGGCCGTTGAACGTGATGTTCACGACCGGTGCGTTGGTGCGCTGATCGAAGGCCTGGGTGGCGTTGATCAGCTGGTCGCCCGAAATCAGCACGCCACGGTGAACCGCGATGCGCGGCACGCCGAGCGGATTGTCCGGATAGGGCAGGATCTGGCTGCCGACCGGCGCGCGGCCGGCGGCGACGTCGGTGGGCGACGCGGTGACGTCGACCAGCTTGAATTCCAGCTTCGCGGTCTTGCCGAGCAGCGCCTTCAGCGCGGCCGGATTCTGCAGGCCCGGCACCTGGACGACGATCCGGGTCGAGCCTTGGCGGATGATCGTCGGCTCGCGGGTGCCCAGCTCGTCGATGCGCTTGCGGACGACTTCGGTCGCCACTTCCATCGCCTTGTCGACCGCGTCCTTCTGGCCGGCCGCGGTCGGCGTCATGACGATGCGGTTGCTATCCACCACCCGCACGTCCCAGTCGCGCTGGCCGGTGACGCCGATCCCGGTGGTCTGGGCGCGAGCGCGCTCGACCGCCTGGTCGATCTTGGTCACGTCGCGGACGAAGAACGTCAGCCGGCCGCCGGCGGTGGAGATGTCGCCGATCTCGATCCGGGGATCGCCGCGCCGCATCTCGGTGCGGATCGTCTCGCTCATCTGCTCGAGCCGCTGCTTCAGCAGGCTGGTCGCGTCGGCCTCCAGCAGCAGGTGCGAGCCGCCCGACAGGTCGAGACCCAGGTTGATGCGCGGCGCCTTGAACGGCATCAGGTGCTGCGGAACGAAGCTCGGCACCGACAGCAGGATGCCGATCAGCAGCAATCCGACGATGTAGAGCCGTTTCCAGCGAGGGAATTCGAGCATCAGGCCGGCCTAGTCGTTCGCGGGCTTCGAACCGCCGAGCGGCGTCACGTCGCTGAGCGTCGACTTGACGGCGCGCACGCGCAGCTGCGGCGCCAGCTCGACCTCGACATGCTGGTCCTCGACCTTGGTCACCTTGCCGACCAGGCCGCCGCCGGTGACGACGGTGTCGCCCTTCTTGACGGCGGCGATCAGCGCCTGGTGCTGCTTCATCCGGCGCTGCTGCGGGCGGATGAGCAGGAACCAGAAGATCACGAAGATCGCCAGCAGCGGGATCATCTGGACGAAGAAAGCGGCGCCGGAGCTCGCACCGGCTTGACCGGCGGCCTGGGCGTAAGCGGGAGATTCGAACATCGTGTGGTCGGACGCCTGATAAAGGTCGAGCCGGCACCGGCCGGCTTCAAAGCGGCGCGCGTATCACGCGGAAAGGGATCGGCGCAACTGTCAGAGGTGGAACAAGTGTGTCACAACCAAACACCGGCTTGGCTGAGCTTGTCGAAGCCCTTTCCTTCTTCTTTGCGCAGAAGCCGAAGAAAGAAGAGAAGGCCTTCGACAAGCTCAGGCAAGTCGGATTTTTGGCTGCACCGGCAGCCTACAGCGGCCGCTGCTCCTCGACCGGTTCCTTCTCCACCGTCGCGGCCGGGCGCGGCTTGTCGAGCGCTTCGACCCGGCGCTCCCGCACCGGCTCGTCCTCTTCGGCCATGCCTTTCTTGAAGCTCTTGATGCCCTTGGCGACGTCGCCCATCAGGTCGGAAAAGCGGCCCTTGCCGAACAGCAGCATCACCACGATGCCGACGATCAGCCAATGCCAGATACTCAAACCGCCCATATCGATCTCTCCTGAGGGCGGCAGCCGCCGCCGCGCGCCGGGAGGGCGCCATCACACGCCCTATCTAATCGCTCTCGTCGACGCTTTCCAGTTCGACGTCGCCCAATGTCGCCTCGACCGGGTCGAGCAGGCCCGCCGCCTTCAGGTCGTCGATCCCCGGCAGGTCGCGCCGGGTCTTCAGCCCGAAATGGGTGAGGAAGCCCTGCGTAGTCGCGTAGAGGAGCGGCCGCCCCGGCCCTTCACGGCGCCCGGCCGGCCGCACCCAGCCCGCCTCCATCAGCACGTCGAGCGTGCCCTTGGAAATCTGCACGCCGCGGATCGCCTCGATCTCGGCGCGGCTGACCGGCTCCTGATAGGCGATGATCGCCAGCGTCTCGACGGCGGCGCGGCTCAGCCGCTTGGGCTCCTCGCGCTCGCGCCGCAGGAAATGCGCCATGTCCGCCGCGGTCTGGAAATGCCAGCGCCCGCCCCGCTCGACCAGCTCGACGCCGCGCCCGGCATAATCCTCCCGGAGCAGCCGCAGCGCCTGCTTCAACTCGACATCTGGCCCGACATAGGCGGCGATCTCGTCCGGCGTCAGCGGCGCCTCGGCCGCGAACAGCACCGCCTCCACCGCCCGAACGGCGGGATCAAGTTCAGCCACCGGGTGCTCCCATCGTAGCATCCCTCGATATGAGCCCTCGATACGCGCCTGGCGGCGCTACTCGGTCTCTACTCGGGACGAACGGAACGCAAAATCCGCTCGTCCCGAGTAGCTGTCGAGTAGCTGCACCGCAGCGTATCGAGACAGCGTATCGAGGGATCAAGCGGCCCTCACGAACAGCGGCGCGAACGCCTCGTCCTGCTTCAGCTCGGCCTTGCCCTGCTTCGCCAGTTCCAGCGCGGCAACGAAGCTGGACGCAAGCGCGGAGCGGCGCAGCTGCGGGTCGGAAATGCCGGGCAGGAACGCCTCGATCCGAGTCCAGTCGACCTTCTGGCCCAGCATCGCCTCGACGCGCTGCAGCGCTTCCTCGAGCGACATGACCGGTCGGCGCATCACCTGGTGCACCACCGGCCGCGTCCGCGCCATCACTGCGCCATAGGCAGCGATCAGCTCGTACAGGTCGGCCTGCCAGTCGCTCCTGCGCACCACGCGCAGGCCCTCGGGGTGCCCGCGCAGGAACACGTCGCGGCCGATCCGGTCCCGCGCGATCAGCCGCGCGCCCGCCTCGCGCATCGCCTGCAAGCGCTGCAGCCGGATCTGGAGCCTCAGCGCCAGTTCCTCCGGGCTCGGATCGATCGTCGGGTCCTTCGGCAGCAGCAGCGCGGACTTGAGGTAAGCGAGCCACGCCGCCATCACCAGGTAATCGGCGGCGATCTCCAGCTTCAGCGCCTTCGCATCGGCGATGAAGGCCAGATACTGCTCGACCAGCGCCAGGATCGAGATTTCGCGCAAATCCACCTTCTGCGCGCGGGCAAGCGCCAGCAGCAGGTCGAGCGGCCCTTCCCAGCCGTCAATATCGATCGTGAGGGCGTCCGATTCGGTGGACATGGCCCTTCTTATTCCTCCCCATCGAAGATGGGGAGGGGCACCGCCGCAGGCGGTGGAGGGGCCGGAGCGAAGCGGAGGTTCTGCACGTCGCTGCGCTCCGCCCCTCCACCAAGCCGCTTCGCGCCTTGGTCCCCTTCCCCAAGCAAGCTTGGGGAGGACTCAAACCAGCCCCAGCAGCTCGTCCCTTTTCTTCACCAGCTCCGCCAACCGCGCCGGCTCTGGCGCCTTGCGGAACGCGAGCGCCCGCTCCAGCCGCTCCAGCGTCTTCGCGCCCGCGTCCGGCAGCGCGTCGGCGATCGCGACCATCTCATCCATCCGCGCCCAGCAATCGAGCACCAGGTCCACGCCTGCCTCGATCGCGCCGCACGCTTTCTCGGCCGGGGTGCCGGACAGCGCCTTCATGTCGATATCATCGGTTATCAGCAGGCCGTTGAAGCCGATCCGCTCGCGGATGATCGTCTCGATCACATAGGCGGACAGCGTGCCCGGCCGGGCGTCGTCCCAGGCGGAATAGACGATGTGCGCGGTCATGCCGATCGGCGCCCAGTTCAGCTGCCGGAACGGCCGCAGGTCGCTCTCCAGCTCGTCCTCGCTCGCCTCGACGATCGGCAGCGCCTTGTGGCTGTCGACCAGCACCCGGCCGTGCCCCGGCATGTGCTTGACGATTCCGGTGACGCCGCCTGCCTGCAGCCCCTCGATCACCGCGCGTCCGATCGCGGCGACGCGCATCGGCTCATGGCCATAGGCGCGGTCGCCGATCACGTCGTTCGCGCCTTCCTGCCGCACGTCGAGCAGGGGCAGTGCATCGACGGTGATGCCGGCCTCGCTCAAGGTCAGCCCGATCGCCTCGGCATTCGCCCGCGCCGCCTCGATCGCGGAGATCGGTGCCTTCTCGTAGAGCGCGTCAAACGCGGCGCCGGGGGGGAAGGCCGGCCATTCGGGCGGCTGCATCCGCGCGACGCGCCCGCCTTCCTGGTCGATCATGATCAGCAGGTCGCTGCGCCCGTGCAGGTCGCGCAGCGAGTCGGTCAGCGCCCGAAGCTGCACCCGGTCGCCGCAATTGCGCTTGAACAGGATATAGCCGGCCGGGTCCGCATCCCGGAAGAAGCCGCGCTCGTCAACGGTGAGCTCGAGCCCGGACAGGCCGAATATGACCGACTTCATAAATCCTCCCCTGCTCCGCAGGGGAGGGGGACCGCGACGCGCAGCGTCGTGGTGGAGGGGCCCGCAGCGAAGCGGAGGGTGAGCACCGTCGGCTGCGCCGACGGCCCCTCCACCATGCTCCGCATGGTCCCCCTCCCCTCGCTTAGCGAGGGGAGGACCACGTCACTGCACGACAAGACAGCTCTCCCCCGCCACTTTCAGCCGCGCGCAGATGTCCTTCGCCTGCGCGGCGGAGCCGGCAGTGACGCGGAGCCGGTAATAGGTGCGGCCGTTCACGTCCGCCTTCAGGACGCTATGGCCCAGGTCCGCAAGATAGGCGAAGCGCTTGGACTTGGTGTCCCAGCTCTTCTTCGCGCTCGCCTCGCTCGGGAAGGCGCCGAGCTGGATCGTCGCGCCGGCGGGGCCTTCCGGCTCCGCCGCGGCCGGCGGGGGCGCCTTTGCGAGCGGCTTTGCGTCGCCGTCCTCAACCTCGGCCGTCGCGCTGCGCGCAGGCTTGGGCTCGACCCGGGGCGCCGGCGGCGCGCGCGTCACCGGCGCCTCGGGAACCGCGCTCAGGTCGAGGCTGCCTTCCACCTGCTGGCCCTGGCTGGTCTTGTACACCACGTCGCCCTGGCCTTCGAACCTGGTGCCGCCTTCCTCGGCGGGGCGGACCTTGTACGGCTCCTTCGGCGCCTGGATCAGCGCCCCCGATCCCGACGGCGTCACTTCACGGTTCTGCCACCACCAGACTGCGCCGACCGCGATTACAGCGAGCAGCAGCAAGCCGAGCAGCGGCATGACCCAGCCCAGCGACGGCCCGCGCGGAGTCTCGTCGACCTCGTCGACCGGCTCCAGCCAGGGCAGCCGATCCTCGTCGGACAGCGCGTACGGGTCATGCGCCATCAATGCATCTCCTCGACCGCGGTCACCCCCATGATGCCGAGGCCGTTGCGGATGATCTGCCCGATCCCGTCGACCAGATAAAGCCGCGCGCAGGTCGTCGCGGGATCGTCCGCCACCAGCACGCGTCGGTCCGGCCGGTCGTTGCCCATGTTGAAGAAGGCGTGGAACGCCGCCGCCAGATCGTAGAGGTAGAAAGCGATCCGGTGCGGCTCCCGCGCCGCCGCCGCCCCTTCGACCACGCGCGGGAATTGCGCGGCGAGCTTCACCAGCGCCAGCTCCTCCACGTCCAGCCGGTCGAGATCGGGGGTGCCGGTGCAGTCGATCCCCGCCTCCCTGATCCGTCGCGCGATCGAGCGGATGCGGGCATGGGCGTATTGCACGTAAAAGACCGGGTTGTCCTTCGACGCCTCGACGACCTTGGCGAAGTCGAAGTCCATCTGCGCGTCGGCCTTGCGCGTCAGCATCGTGAAGCGGACGACGTCCTTGCCTACCTCGCGCACCACATCTGCCAGCGTGACGAAATTGCCGGCGCGTTTCGACATCTTGACCGGCTCGCCGGCGCGCAGCAGCCGCACCATTTGGATCAGCTTGACGTCGAACTGGACCTTGTTCTCGGTCAGCGCCGCGACCGCTGCCTTGATCCGCTTGACGGTGCCGGCATGGTCGGCGCCCCAGATGTCGATCATCGCGTCGACGTCCTGGGCCTTCTGGAAATGATAGGCCATGTCGGCGCCGAAATAGGTCCAGCTGCCGTCGGACTTCTTGATCGGCCGGTCCTGATCGTCGCCGAACTTCGTCGAGCGGAACAACGGCAGCTCGACCGGCTCCCAATCTTCCGGCGTCTCGCCCTTCGGCGCTTCTAGGAAGCCGTCATAGACGAGGTCGTGGGCGCGCAGCCATTGCTCGGCGGCCTCCGGCTTGCCCGCCGCCTGCACCTCGGCCTCGGACGCGAACAAGTCGTGATGGATGCCGAGCAGGGCGAGGTCCGCCTTGATCATCACCAGCATCGCCGCGACCGCGCGCTCGCGGAACAGCTTCAGCCATTCGGCTTCCGGCGCGTCGACGAAGCGCCTGCCGAACTCGGCCGCGAGCGCCTCCCCCACCGGCTTCAGATAGTCGCCCGGATAAAGGCCTTCGGGAATCTCGCCGATGTCCTCGCCGAGCGCCTCGCGGTAGCGGAGGTGGGCGGAGCGGGCGAGCACGTCGACCTGCCCCCCGGCATCATTGACATAATATTCGCGGACAACCTCATGCCCCGCATATTCGAGCAGCGCGGCAAGCGCGTCGCCGACCACCGCGCCCCGGCAATGGCCCATGTGCATCGGCCCCGTCGGGTTGGCGGACACGTACTCGACATTCACTTTCCTGCCCGCGCCCACCGACGAGCGGCCATAGTCGCCGCCGTCCGCGTGGATCGCGCGCAGCTCCTCGCGCCAGGTCCCGTCCGTCAGGCGCAGGTTTATGAACCCCGGGCCGGCAATCTCCGCGCCCGCCACCTCGGGCAGCGCCGTCAGCTTCGCGACGATCCTCTCCGCCAGCGCGCGCGGATTGGTGCCCGCCGGTTTGGCCAGTACCATCGCCGCATTGGTCGCGAGATCGCCATGCGACGGATCGCGCGGCGGCTCGACCGTCACCGCGGCGCGCGGCAATCCGGCCGGCAGCGTGCCGTCGGTCGTGAGGTCATCGAGCACCGCGTCGATGGCGGCAGTGAAGCGGGCGTGGAGAGTCATTCGGATCCGAACGGTCTGGAAAGCCGCGCGTGTAACGGAGATCGGCGCGAGCGTGAACCCTAGAACCCCTCGGGCAGGTCAAGTGGCCCGACCAACTCGCGATAGCGGGCGATGGCGTAGCGATCGGTCATGCCGGCGATGAAGTCGGCGATGTGCCGGCTGCGCTCGGGATCCGCGGGCGGCAGGGTTTCGCGCCAGCCGTCCGGAAGCCGCGACGGATCGCCGGCATAGGCGCCGAACAGCCCGCCGACGATCACAGCCGCGATCCGCGCTGCCTCCAGCTGCCGCTCATGGTGGTAGAGCTCGCGATACATGAAGCGCTTCAGCTCGCGCTCCTCGGCACGCATCGCGTGGCTGAAGCCGACCAGCGCCTGCCCGGCGGCGCGCACGTCCTCTACGGTCTCAACGCCAGTCTCGCGGATGCGGCGCCGCGTCTCGGCGATCAGGTCGTTGACCATCAGGCCGATCTGCGAGCGCACCAGCTCCGACAGTAGCCGCCGCTCGGAAATGTCGGGATAGCGTTCCTGCGCCGCCCGCCAGCCGCGCGCGACCAGCGGCACCGCCAGGATCTGCTCGCGGCCGAGCAGGCCGGCGCGCAGGCCGTCGTCGATGTCGTGATTGTCGTAGGCGATGTCGTCCGCCACTGCGGCGACCTGCGCTTCCAGGGATGGCCAGCTGCCCAGCTCCAGCGGAAACGCGGCATTCGCTTCCGCCATCGCCCAGCTCGGGTGCTCGATCGGGCCGTTGTGCTTGGCCAGGCCCTCCAGCGTTTCCCAGGTCAGGTTAAGCCCATCGAAGCGCGGATAGGGTTTCTCGATCCGCATCAGCACGCGCAGCGTGTGGGCGTTGTGATCGAAGCCGCCGGCATGCGCCGTGGCGGCCTTCAGCGCATCCTCCCCCGCATGGCCGAACGGCGGATGGCCGATGTCGTGTGCCAGGCACAGGGCTTCGGTCAGGTCCTCGTTCAGCCCCAGCGCGCGGGCGATCGTGCGGCCGATCTGCGCGACTTCCAGGCTGTGGGTCAGCCGCACGCGGAAATGGTCGCCGTCGGGCGCGACGAACACCTGCGTCTTGTGCCGCAGCCGACGGAAGGGGATCGAATGGATCACCCGGTCCCGGTCGCGCTGATATTCATCCCGCGGCCCGCGCAGGGCGGTGCGTTCTTCCGGATGCAGGCGGCCGCGGCTCCGGGCGGGATCGCAGGCCCAGGAGCTCAGGCCCCTCATTTGCCCCCGATCTTCTCGACCGCCTCGCCTGCGTCGCTGTGCCATTGGAACGCGCCGATCCCCGCCTTGCGCAGCTTGCGGACGACGGCCTGCGCTTCATCGTCGGTCTTGTATGGGCCGGCGAGCAGGCGATTGGTCGCCCGGTTCTTGGCGGTCCAGGGGCCCTTCGCCTTCAGGGTCGCGTCCTTTGCGGTCACGCGGGCCCACTCCTTGGGCAAGGCGTCGTCGTTGGCGCCGCCCGCGACCTGCACCCAGATGCGCGCAGGATTCTTCGGCTCGCCCTTCTTCTTGGCCGCGGCTTCCTTCGTCGCCTTGGCGGCCGGCGCGCAGGTCGTCTTGACCGCCCTGCCCTTCACCTTGCGCGGCGCCGGCTTGCAATCCTCGTCAGCCTGGGTCGTCTTAGCCTTCGCGGCCGCCTCTTCCTTCCTGGCAGCAGCACGCGGCGTGGGCGTCGGCGTCGGGCGGGGCGCGGCCTGCGCGACGCGGACCGGGCTGCGCACCGGCGCGTCCTGCGCGGCCGCCGAGCGGATATCGCGCATGATCGCGTCGAGATCGCCGCGCTCGGCCGGCGGCAGCGTGGCCGGTTCGGTCGCAGCGAGGCGCGCGGGCGAGGGTGCTGGCGTCGGCGTGGGCGTCGGCGTGGGAACGGGCTTCGCCCGGACCTTTTCAGGCGGGGGCGAGGCGAGCAGCGCGCTTGCCCGTGCGCCGCGGCGCGTCGGCTGCGCCTGGGTCCGTGCGGCCTGGGTCGGGGCAGGCGTCGGCGCATAATAGGTCGGGGGCGCGGTCGGCTGCGGGATCGGCTCGGCCGATGCGACGCGGACATTGGCCGGCATTTCGCCCAGATGCACCGCCGCCGCTTTCTGCGCCGGGTTCAGCGCCGACAGCTTGGCCAGGAACGGGTCCATCGTCTGGGCCATGCGCTCCGGCATGACCTTGTGGACGATCCGGCTCGCGCCGGGCAGGTCGCCGGTCATCGCCAGTACGAAGGCGCGTGCGCGCCAGGCGCCCTGGTCCCGCTTGTAGAGCAAGGGATCGATCAGCTTCAGCGCCTGCTCCCGCTCGCCGCTGATGCCGAGCGACAGCGCATAGCGTTTGGTGACCTCGTCATTGGCCCCCCGCGTCAGCGCCAGCGCATAGTCGTGCTGCGCCTTCCGGGTATCGCCGCGCAGGTCATAGGCAAGGCCGCGATCCCCCGCGATCTCGATCTCCGGCACGCCCAGCGAGCGCGCGGCGTCGAACATCTTCAGCGCCTCGCGCGGATTGTCGACCATCAGCAGCGCTCGGGCGAGACCGGCCTTGATCTGGCCATTGCGCGGGGAACGTTCGTCCGCACGCGCGAAGAAGCCGAGCGCGGCATTGCCGTCGCCGACGTCGAGCGCCGCCTGGCCGGCGCCGATCAGCGCCGACAGGCTGGTCGGATCGGCGGCAAGTTCGCGGAGATAGCGCGACAGCCGGTCGGCAGGCCGCTCGGGCACCTGAGCGGGCGCGGCCGCAGCGGACGCAAGCAGCACCGCGGCCAGCCCCATGGCGGTCGAATGGAAAATCGAACGGATCACTATGCGCGACTAGATGGGGCGCAAAGGCTTAGGGCAATGTGAACGCGGCCACGCTCGCGCCGAAGCGTGGCGGAGCGGCGACGAAACACACGCGCCATCCCGGACTTGATCCGGGACCCACCGGCCGTCTGCTTCCGGCCACAGGAAGGTGGGTCCCCGGTCAAGCCCGGGATGGCGGCCATGTTACTGATTATTCTGGCGATTCAGAAACCGCGGAATATCCAGCGGATCGCTGTCGGCATCGTCGTCGGCGCTCGGCGCCTTGGCATTGCCGCGGGCGATCGAGGACATGCGCTCGAACAGCGTGCCGCCACCCTGGCGCGGCGCGGGGGCCGGCTCCGGCTTGGCTTCGGCCTTGGTGCCGCCGAACCAGCGGCGGCCGCCGGTCAGGTCTTCGTCGATCAGCGGCTCGGGCTCCGGCTCCGGCGCGTCCAGCAGCAGCTCGTCCGACGCGGTTTCCTCGATCGGCGCGTCGAGCGTCAGCGGCTCGTCCTCGGCCGTTGGTGCTTCCACTTTCAGCTCGGGCTCGGGCGCCATTTCCGCGGCCGGTTCCGGCGCGGCGACCGGGGCCGGCTCGACCGGCTTGGCTGCCGCCGGCATTACGAACGGCCGCGGCTCGGCGTCGGCCTTCTTGGTGCCGGGGAAGGAGAAGACGCGCGCCGGCTCCGGCTTTTCGCTCACTTCCGCCTCGATGCCGGTGGCGACGACCGACACCCGGATCTTGCCTTCCAGATCGTTGTTGAAGGCCGAACCCCAGATGATATTGGCGTCCGGGTCGACCAGCTCCTTGATGTGGTTGGCGGCCTCGTCCACCTCCATCAGGCGCATGTCCTCGCCGCCGGTGATCGAGATGATCACGCCCTTGGCGCCCTTCATGCTGACGCCGTCCAGCAGCGGATTGGCGATCGCCTTTTCGGCCGCCTCGATCGCGCGATTGTCGCCGGACGCCTCGCCGGTGCCCATCATCGCCTTGCCCATCTCGCCCATCACCGAGCGGACGTCCGCGAAGTCGAGGTTGATCAGGCCGGGCATGACCATCAGGTCGGTGATGCCGCGCACGCCCTGCTGCAGCACCTGGTCGGCCATCTGGAACGCTTCCTTGAAGGTCGTGTTCGGGTTGGCGATCAGGAACAGGTTCTGGTTCGGGATCACGATCAGCGTGTCGACATGCTTCTGCAGCTCGGCGATGCCGGCTTCGGCCGACTTCATCCGGCGCGAGCCTTCGAAGCTGAACGGCTTGGTCACCACCCCGACAGTGAGGATGCCGCGCTCGCGCGCCGCCTTGGCGATCACGGGAGCGGCGCCGGTGCCGGTGCCGCCGCCCATGCCGGCGGCGATGAAGCACATGTGCGCGCCGTCCAGCGAGCGCTCGACCTGGTCGATCGTCTCTTCGGCGGCGGCGCGGCCGATCTCGGGCCGCGAGCCGGCGCCCAGGCCCTGCGTGATCTTGAGGCCAAGCTGGATGCGGCTTTCGGCCGGCGACGCGTTCAGCGCCTGCGCGTCGGTGTTGGCGACGATGAAATCGACCCCCTGCACGTCCGACGCGATCATGTTCGCAATCGCGTTGCCGCCCGCGCCACCGACGCCGATCACGCTGATCCTCGGCTTCAGCTCATCCACCTCGGGCGGGATGAATTCGATGCTCATGTGATTGACTCCTCGTCGCAAATCGCCGGCGAAGCGCTCGCCCCCAACACGGGCTTATGAATCAACGGATTCGCCAAATCGACACCAAAGTTAACGGCCCACAATTTTATTCACAGGTTTGTCCGGAAGGCTGTCACCAGCCGCTGGATCAGCGCCGGCGCCGACGGCTTGACCACGGTCTGGTCGCGCCCCGCCGTCAGCAGCCGCAGGTCGATCGGGTCCGACGCGGCGTAGCGGGTCAGGCCCGCCAGCGTCGCGAAGGCCGGGCCGCTGTGCGCGTCGGGCAGGCCGGTCAGTCCGCGCGGACGCCCGACCCGGACCGATCGGCCGAGCAGGCCCTGGGCGTAATCCGCCACGCCCTTCAGCTCCGCACCGCCGCCGGTCAGCACCACCTGCCGCCCGCGGCTGAAGCCGAGCTCCGTCAGCGCCTTCGCGACCTCGCCGAAAATCTGGTCCAGGCGGGGCCGGATCACGCTGATCAGCTGCGCCCGGGTGATCCGCGCCGGCTCGCCCTGCCCCTCCTCGGCCGAAATCGGCGCGACCTCGATCATGTCGTGATTGTCGCGCGGGGTCGCCGTCGCGGAGCCGTAGAAGCATTTCATCCGCTCCGCCTGCGCCCGGCGCGTGCCGAACGCGGACGCGATGTCGTCGGTGATGTCGGCCGCGCCCAGCGGGATCGACGCCAGGTCCACCAGCATCCCGCCGATGAACAGCGACACGTTGGTGACGCCCGCGCCCAGCTCGACCAGCGCGATGCCGAGCTCACGCTCCTCGTCCGACAGGCACGCCATGCCGGTCGCGAACGGGGAAGCGACGATCGACTTCACTTCCAGATGCGCGCTGCGCACGCACAGGTCGAGGTTGCGGACCGGCGACGGCTCGGCCGCGACGACATGGATGCCGACGCCAAGTCTGTCGGCATGCATACCGCGCGGGTCCTTGACGTCGTTGAGCCCGTCCAGCGTGTAGAGCGTCGGCTGCGCGTGCAGCACCATCCGGCCGCCCGGATCGACCGAATCCCGCCCGGCGGCGAGCAGATGATCGATATCCTCCTGCTCGATCCGGTGGCCGCCAAGCTCGACCTCGACCGAGGCGACGTTGCTCGCCAGCCCGCCGGCCGAGAAGCCGACCCACACATCCTCGATGTTGACGCCGGCGATCCGCTCCGCCTGCTCGACCGCCTCGCGCACCGCAAGCTCGGTCGCGCTCATGTCGGCGACATAGCCGCGCCGCACGCCCCGGCTTTCGCGCTGGCCGGTGCCGAGCACGTTCAGACCCCCATCCTCTCCGCGCTCGACGATCAGGGCGGACACCTTCCAGGAGCCGATATCCAGCGCGGTGATCAGCTTATCACCGCGCGCGGCGGCGGCACGGGATTCACGCCTGCTCATAATGTGTCGTTCACCTTTTCGAGGCCGGGATGCTGCTGGGTCGCGGCGGGAGCGGCAGGGGTCGGCTCGGGCGAAAGCGCGCTGCCGTCGATCGCGCGCACCTGCCGGTCGATCCGCGCGACGAACCGGGTCGGGTCGCGCATGTCGAACTTCAAAAAGCCCCGTCCGAGAAGGTTTTGCGAGGAATCCATGCGCGCGAAACGCACCAGCGCGCGTTCCGATTCATCCCGTCCCTCCGGCAGCGACAGCGTCTCGCCGGACTGGAAGCGCAGGTCCCAGCGCCGCTCCCCGATCCAGGTCGCGCCGGCGATCACCGGCTTCAGCGCCGGCGCCTTGGCGAGCAGCCCGGCGAGCTCGCCGGCATGAAGATTGGCGTCGGCGCCGATCAGCAGCGGCAGGTCCCCGCTCGGGGCGGCGGTCACGTCCTGCAGCACGACACCGCTCGCGTCGATCAGCCGCAGCCGGCCCTGATATTGCCAGACCGCGGCCGGCGTGCGCTCGACGATGTCCACCACCAGCGTGTCGGGCAGCCGCCGCGAGACCCGCGCGTCCTGCACCCAGCCATAGCGCAGCAGCTTCTCCCGCACCCCGTCGAGGTCGACCAGCGGCATTGCCATCGAATGCTGGTCGAACGCGATCGCATAGACGGTCAGCCGGTCCATGTTCCGGATGCCGCGCAGGTCGACGCGCTTCACCTCGAAGCCGGCGCGCCCGAACGCGTTCGCGACCTCGGTGCCCGCCATCGCCGGCACGCCGAACGCCTGCAGCACCGCAAGGCCAAGCGCCGCGCCCAGCCCCAGCGTGCCCCAGGTGACGGCCCGCTGCACCGTCTCGTGGCTGACCGGGATCGCGCCGAACATCCGCGCGAACAGCCCCGGCTTCTTCGCCGCCGGCTTCCGCCGCGCCGGCGCGCGCGCGGGGGTGCCGCGCCGGATCTTCGCGGATGCGCTAGCCATCGCCAAGCGCCTCCTTCACGATCGCATCGACCAGCTCGGCGTAGCTCAGCCCGACCAGCCGCCCTTGTTCGGGCACCAGGCTCAGCGGCGTCATGCCCGGCTGGGTGTTCACTTCGAGCAGATAGAGGCCCTCCGCGCCCCTCTCGTCGTCCCAGCGGAAGTCCGAGCGCGATGCGCCTTTGCAGCCGAGCAATTTGTGCGCCTTCAGCGCTATCTCCAGGCACGCTTCGGCGATGTTCGGCGGAATGTTCGCCGGGCAGACATGCTCGGTCAGCCCCTCGGTATATTTGGCGTCATAGTCGTAGAAGCCGCTCTTGGGCCTCAGCTCCGTGACGCCCAGCGCGCGGCCGCCCAGCACCGCCGTCGTCAGCTCGCGCCCGCGGATGAACGGCTCGGCAAGCAGTTCGTCGAAATCCTGCCAGGGCCCAGCCACGTGGCGGCCGATCGGTTCGCCGTAATTGCCCTCGGCCGTCACGATCGCGACGCCGACCGACGAGCCTTCGTTGACCGGCTTCAGCACATAGGGCCGTGCGAGCGGATCGCCGAAATACAGGCTTTCTGACTTCACCACATGCCCGCCGGGCATGCGGATGCCGTGGGGAACAAGCGCCTGCTTGGTCAGCTGCTTGTCGACAGCGATCACCGAGGTGACCATGCCCGAATGGGTGTATCTGACGCCCATCAGGTCGAGCATGCCCTGCACCGACCCGTCCTCGCCCGGCGTGCCGTGCAGCGCGTTGAAGACGAGGTCGGGCTTGGCCTCCGCGATCCGCTCGGCGACGTCGCGGCCCATGTCGAGCCGCGTCACCTTGTAGCCAAGGCTCTCCAGCGCATCGGCCACGCCCGCGCCCGACATCAGCGAAACCTCACGTTCGGCCGACCAGCCGCCCATCAGGACGAGGATGTGGAGGGACACTAAATCCTCCCCTCATGAAATGAGGGGAGGGGGACCGCGCGCGCCAGCGCGTGGTGGAGGGGCCGCACCTCGGCCGCGAGCCGGGGGAGGATGCTGACCCTCCGCTTCGCTCCGGGCCCCTCCACCGCGCTTCGCGCGGTCCCCCTCCCCGAGCAGAGCTCGGGGAGGATTTGAACAGCTGCCGTCACCTCGCCACCCCCACGCGCTGAATCTCCCATTCCAGCTCGATCCCCGAATGCGCCTTCACGCGCGCGCGGACTTCCTCGCCCAGCGCCTCGATCTCGGCGCTGCTGGCCTTGCCCAGATTGAGCAGGAAGTTGCAATGCTTTTCAGAGACTTGAGCGTCGCCGAGCCGAAGGCCGCGGCAGCCCGCCTCGTCGATTTCCTTCCACGCCCTGGTGCCGGGCGGGTTCTTGAAGGTGGACCCGCCGGTCTTGGAGCGGAGCGGCTGCGTCGCTTCGCGCGATGCGGCGATGCGGTCCATCTCCGCCTGGATCGCAGCAGGCTCAGCGGGATGACCGCGGAAGGTGGCGCCGACCACCACCGCGCCTTCGGGCAGCTCCGAATGACGATAGGTATAGCCAAGCGCATCGAGCGGCAGCGTCCGCCGCTCGCCGGAACGGAGCACGACGTCGCATTCGACGAGAATGTCCTTCACCTCTCGGCCATAGGCGCCGCCGTTCATCCGCACGAAGCCGCCGACAGTGCCCGGGATCGAGCGCAGGAACTCGACGCCTCCGATGCCGGCATCGCGCGCGGTCGAGGAAACGAGAATACCGCTGGCTCCGCCGCCGCAGCGCAGGGTCGTCGCGTCCAACACGTCAACCTTGGCGAACGCCTTGCCCAGCCGCACGACCACGCCCGGTACGCCGCCGTCGCGCACGATCATGTTGGAGCCGAGCCCCAGCGCCATCACCGGCACCGACGGGTCGAGAACGGCAAGGAACGCCGACAGGTCGTCCACGTCCTTCGGCTCGAACAACCACTCGGCCGCGCCGCCCGACTTGAACCAGACAAGGGGGGCCAGCGGGGCGTGAGGCGTAAGCTTGCCCCGCGTCTCGCTCAGCACGGGCGGGTGCCGGAGGTTGGCGACCATCATGCCGCCTCCCTCCGCATCGCATCCGCTAGCCCCGCCGCCCATTTGGTGATGTCGCCGGCGCCCAGGCAGACGACCAGGTCGCCCGGCTGCGCGATGCCGGCCAGCTCGCGTGCCAGCGACGCGGCATCCGCAATCTCGGCCGCCGCGCGATGGCCGCTCGCTTTCAGCCCCGCCACCAGCGCCGCCGCGTTCACGCCGTCGATCGGCGCCTCGCCCGCGGCATAGACCGGCGCCACATAGACCATATCGGCGTCGTTGAATGCGGTCTCGAACTCGCTGAGCAGGTTGGACAGGCGCGAATAGCGGTGCGGCTGGCAGACCGCGATCACCCGCCCCTGCGTCGCTTCGCGCGCCGCCGCCAGCACCGCACGGATCTCGACCGGATGGTGGCCGTAGTCGTCGATGATCGTGACGCCGCCCACCTCGCCGACCTTGGTGAAGCGCCGCTTGACGCCGCCGAACTTGGCAAAGCCGCCGCGGATCATCTCGTCGGGGACGCCCAGTTCCACCGCGACCGCGATCGCCGCCAGCGCGTTCTGGACATTGTGCTTGCCCGGCATCGGCAGCCGCACGTCCTCGATGGCGCGGACCTCGCCGTCGCGGCCGCGGATCGCGACATGGAAGCAATTGCCGCCGCTTTCAGGCGCCACGAACGTCGCGCGCACGTCCGCCTGCGCCGAAAAGCCGTAGGTCACGACCCGCCGGTCGCGGATCAGCGGCAGGATGTTCTGCACTTCGGGATGGTCGAGGCACATCACCGCCGCACCATAGAAAGGCACGTTGTGCACGAACTCCAGATAGGCGGCCTTGGCGCGGTCGAAGTCGCCATAATGGTCGAGATGCTCGGGGTCGATGTTGGTCACGACGGCGATCGTGCCGTCCAGCCGCAGGAAGCTGCCGTCGCTTTCGTCGGCCTCGACCACCATCCAGTCCGACGCGCCGAGCCGGGCGTTGGAGCCATAGCTGTTGATGATGCCGCCGTTGATCACGGTCGCGTCGATCCCGCCCGCGTCGAGCAACGCCGCCGCCATCGACGTGGTCGTGGTCTTGCCGTGCGTACCGGCGACCGCGATCGTCGATTTCAGCCGCATCAGCTCGGCCAGCATCTCCGCGCGCCGCACGACGGGGATGCGGCGCTCGTACGCATAGGCGACCTCGGGATTGTCGCGCTTGATCGCGGTCGAGACGACGACCACCGCCGCCCCTTCGACGTTGGCCGCTTCATGCCCGATCATCACCTTGATGCCGCGGCGGCGCAGGCCTTCGATCGCATAGCCTTCGGCCACATCCGAGCCCTGCACCGAATAGCCGAGATTGTGCATCACCTCGGCGATCCCGGACATGCCGATGCCCCCGATCCCCACGAAATGGATCGTGCCGATATCGGTCCCGACGCCTTTCATCAAATCCTCCCCAAGCTTGCTTGGGGAGGGGGACCGCCAAAGGCGGTGGAGGGGCCCTTCCCCCGGGCTCGGGCCGGGGGAAGGGTGTTTCCGCCCGCTTTGCGGCCGGCCCCTCCACCACTCGCCTGCGGCGAGCGGCCCCCCTCCCCTGCTGCGCAGGGGAGGAACTGGATGNCGCTTGGGGAGGGGGACCGCCGAAGGCGGTGGAGGGGCCCTTCCCCCGGGCTCGGGCCGGGGGAAGGGTGTTTCCGCCCGCTTTGCGGCCGGCCCCTCCACCACTCGCCTGCGGCGAGCGGCCCCCCTCCCCTGCTGCGCAGGGGAGGAACTGGATGCCAACGCCCCTCACCCCCCGATCTCCTCGATCAGGTCGGCAAGGGCCTTGACCGCGTCGGGGCGGCCGCAGCCTTTCGCGCGGCGGGCGGCGTTGGCGAGGGCTTCGGGCTCCAGTCCCAGTTTCTGCATCTGCTTCGCGAGCTCGACCGGCGTGAACCGCGATTGCGGGATCGAGCGGGCGCCGCCGGCTTCGACCAATTCCTTCGCATTGTAGGTCTGGTGATCGTCGGTCGCCGCCGCGAACGGCACCAGGATCGCGGGCCGTCCCGCCGCCGCCAGCTCCGCCACCGTCGAGGCGCCCGATCGGGCGATGACGAGATGCGCGCGTCCCAGTCGCTCGGGCAGGTCGGGCAGGTAGGTGGCGAGCTCGGCCGGAATTCCCTGATCGGCATAGCGGGCACGGACCCGATCGATATCCTCGGCGCGCGCTTGGTGCGTCACCTGCAGCCGCGCGCGGAACACCGGCGGCAGCAGCCCCAGCCCTTCCGGCACCACGTCGGACAGGATCGTCGCGCCCTGGCTGCCGCCGGTCACCAGCACCCGGAACACGCCGTCATGGTCGAGCGCAGGATAGGGCTTGTCGCGCAGCTCCAGCACTTCGCGGCGCACCGGATTGCCGACCAGCCGCACCTTCATCGCGGCCTTGGAAGGGAGCCGCTGGATGTCCGGATAGGCGGTCGCGACGGCGTCCACCTTGCCCGCGACCAGCCGATTGACGCGGCCCAGCACCGCGTTCTGCTCGTGCACCGCGGTCGGGATCTTCGCCTCGAACGCGGCGAGCAGGGCGGGCAGCGCCGGATAGCCGCCAAAGCCCATCACCGCCGCGGGCTGGAATTCCCGGAACAGCCGCAGCGCCTGTCGGCGCCCGGCCAGGATGGCGCGCCCGGCGCGCAGCCAGCCGACCGGTCCGCCGCCCAGCCGTCCAGCCGGCAGCACATGCGTGTCGACATTCTCGAACAGGCCGGGAAAGCGCGTGCCGCGCTCGTCCGTCACCAGCGCGACATCATGGCCGCGCCGCATCAGCTCTTCCGCCAATGCGTGCGCGGGCACCATGTGCCCGCCGGTGCCGCCTGCTGCGAGGATGAATTGACTCATCGCTGCCCGCCCCATTTCACGACATAGGGGGAGCGGTGCAGGTACGGGTTCCGCCTGGTGAAGGCGAGCAGCAGGCCGAGGCCGATCGCCAGCGCGATCATCGACGATCCGCCATAGCTGATCAGCGGCAGGGTCATCCCCTTGGACGGCGCGAGCTGCAGGTTCACCGCCATGTTGATCGTCGCCTGCACGCCGATCTGCGTGGTCAGGCCGGCCGCCGCCAGCATCGTGAACGAGTCTTCCTCGTCCAGCAGCTTCAGGAACACGCGCACGACCACGGCAAGGTAAATCAGGGCCACCGCCAGGCAGGCAATCAGCCCGAATTCCTCGCCGATCACCGAATAGATATAGTCGGTATGCGCTTCGGGCAGCTGGAACTTGGCGACGCCGCCACCAGGGCCGGTGCCGAACAGTCCGCCGCCGGTGATCGTCGCATGCGCCTTGTCGACCTGGTAGGTATCGCCCTCGCCATAGATGAAATTGTCGATCCGGCTCGTCGCGACCGGGTAGAACAGATAGGCGCAGACGATCCCCCCGAAGCCGGCGCCGACCAGCCCGCCGATCACGCGCGCCGACACGCCCGACAGCAGCAGCAGCGCCATCCACATCGTGCCGAACACGATCGTCTGGCCGAAATCGGGCTGCTTCATCAGCAGGATCGCGATCACGCCCAGCAGCGCGCCGGTCAGCGGCACGACCGGCAGGCTCTTGTCCTGCTGGCGCAGCGACAGCAGCCAGGCCAAGCTGACGACGAACAGCGGCTTCAGGAATTCCGACGGCTGGAATTGCGTGAAGCCGACGCCGATCCAGCGCGTCGCGCCGTTCTTCTCGAAGCCGATCAGCGGAACGGCGGCAAGCATCACCGTCATGAACGCGGCGCCGGCCAGCGCGAAGCGCCGGGCGGTCGCCTTGGGCAGCATCGAGATGCCGAGCATCACCGGCACGCTCAGCACGACCCAGAACAGCTGGCGCCAGAAATAATGGAGCGGCGCGAAGCTCACGCCCGCGCCCGAATAGCGATGCGCGGCGGACGGGCTGGCGGCGGCCACCGCGACGAGGCCGATCGAGATCAGCACCGTGATCAGGATCAGCAGCACGCGGTCGATTTCCCAGAACCAGAGGCCCAGCGGGCTCCGGTCGGCACGGCCGAGGCGCGTGACCTGTTTCTTGCGCCGGATCGCTGCGGTGTCGGTCATTGCAATGCCCCCACGGCCGCGCGGAAAGCCTCCCCGCGCGCTTCATAGTCCCTGAACTGATCGAACGACGCGCAGGCCGGCGACAGCAGCACCGTGTCCCCCGGCTCCGCGTCGTCGGCGGCGCGCCGCACCGCCTCATCGAGCATGCCGCATTCGGCCACCGGCATGTGCGGCTCAAGCAGCCGCGCGAACATCGCCCCCGCCTCGCCGATCGTATAGGCCGAGCGGACATGCCCGAAATGCGGCGCGCAGGCGTCGAGATCGTCGGTCTTGGCGAGCCCGCCCAAAATCCACCGCACCTTCGGAAACGCCGCCAGCGCCGGCGCGGTCGAAGTCGGGTTGGTCGCCTTGCTGTCGTTCACGAACAGCACGCCGGAGTGCTCGGCGACGCGCTCCATGCGGTGGGGAAGGCCGGGATATGTGCGGAGGGCCGTGGCCCACGCCTCATCAGACTGAGGAACGCCGTGACGGCTCAGAAGCGCATAGCAAGCAGCAACCGCAGCCACCAAGTTCATCGCGTTATGGGGGCCTTGCAAAGTTGGGAAATCAGATTGCGAGCCGTAGATATCGTCTCCGACGAGCAAGGTATTCACGGTGGTTTCATCTGCACGCAAGAGACGCTTCTTCGTACTGTCGCACAGGCTGACGCCGTCACCGACCCAAACGCCAAACCCGGTCTCCACAACTCGCGACACAAATCGAGCAGCTAGGGCGCGGGAAGGTGGATCGTCGCCGACGATGACAGCAGACCCACCAACCGACTGCATCTCGAACAGCCGCGCCTTCGAGGCCGCATAGGCTTCGAAGCTCCCATACCGGTCGAGATGATCCGGCGTGATGTTGAGGAGCACCGCGACGTCGCAGTCGAGGCTGTAGGTCAGGTCGATCTGGTAGCTGGAGAGCTCCAGCACATAGACGCCGCCTTCCGGTAGCGCGTCCTGCGCGAGGATCGGCAGGCCGATATTGCCGCCCATCAGCGCCGGCACGCCCGCCGTCTTCAGGATATGGGTGACGAGCGCGGTCGTGGTCGACTTGCCGTTGGTGCCGGTGATGCCGACCACCTTGTGCGCCGGCATCCCGCTCCGCGCCTGGGCGAACAACTCGATGTCGCCGATCAGCGGGACGCCGAACTTCGCCGCATGCGCCGCGATCGGGTGGCGGTTGATCGGCACGCCGGGGGAAACGACCACGCCGGCAAAGCCGGTGAGGTCGAGGCTGAGGGGGTCGGCGACGTAAAGCTCCTCCCCTCGCGGCGCGAGGGGAGGGGGACCGCCGGCGGAGCCGGTGGTGGAGGGGCCCGCAGCGTAGCGGAGGGTGTCTCCGCCCGCTTCGCGGTCGGCCCCTCCACCATGCTTCGCATGGTCCCCCTCCCCTGCAGAGCAGGGGAGGAGCTTAGACCGCGCCTCTTCCTTCTCATCCCACGCCCACACGCTCGCGCCGCTCGCCAGCAACGCGTCGACCGTCGCCAGCCCGGAGCGCGCCAGCCCCAGCACCGCATACCGCTTCCCGGCCCAGGCGCGCGACGTGATCATCTGACCTTCAGCGTCGACAGGCCGGCCAGCGCCAGCACCAGGGCGATGATCCAGAAGCGGATCACGACGGTCGGCTCGCTCCAGCCGAGCTGCTCGAAATGGTGGTGGATCGGCGCCATCTTGAACACGCGCTTGCCGGTGCGTTTGTAGAAGAAGACCTGGATGATGACCGACAGCGCTTCCACCACGAACAGTCCGCCTATGATCCCCAGCACGATCTCATGGTGCGCGACGACCGCGATTGTGCCGAGCGCGCCGCCCAGCGCCAGGCTGCCGGTATCGCCCATGAAGACGGCGGCCGGCGGCGCGTTGAACCAGAGAAAGGCAAGCCCCGCCCCCGCAATCGCGCCGCAGAACAGCGCCAGGTCGCCCGCGCCCGGCACGTGCGGAATGCCCAGATAGGCGGCGAACTTCGCGTTGCCGACCAGGTAGGTGATCACCATGAACGCGACGGAGGCGATGATCACCGGCATGGTCGCCAGCCCGTCGAGCCCGTCGGTCAGGTTCACGGCATTGCCGAACGCGACGATCGTGAAGGCCGCAAAGACGATATAGAACCAGCCGATGTCCGCGACCGGCTGCGCGATGAAAGGCAGCCACAGGTGCGTGCCGTTGTGCCGCACGATCAGCCAGGCGGCGATGCCGGCGATCAGGAATTCGAGCAGCAGCCGCACCCGGCCGGACACGCCGGCGGTGGTCGCCTTGCGCACCTTGTCCCAATCGTCGAGGAACCCGATCGCGCCGAAGCCGAGCGTCACTGCCAGACACGCCCAGACATAGGGATTGCGCGGGTCCATCCACAGCAGCAGCGAGACGGTCAGCGCAGTCAGGATCATCAGCCCGCCCATCGTCGGCGTGCCGCGTTTGGCGAGATGCGTCTGCGGCCCGTCGGTGCGGATCGGCTGGCCCTTGCCCTGACGCAGCCGCAACCAACCGATGAACTTCGGCCCGATGATCAGGCCCAGGAACAGCGCTGTCGCGACCGCCCCGCCCGCGCGAAAGCTCAAATAGCGGATCAGGTTCAGGACGCCGGGAAAGCCGAGCTGCTCCGCGATCAGGTAAAGCATTAGCCTCTGTCTGCCTCCGCCAGTGCCCCGGCGCCAAGCTCGGCAACCAGCCGGCCCAGCCCCACGGAGTTCGACGCCTTGATGAGAACCGCGTCGCCCGCGCCGACATGCCCCTTGAGAGCGTCGAGCGCAGCTGCGGCGGCGGGCACATGCGCGAACTCGATCGTCCCCTCAAGTTCTTTCGCCAGCGGCGCCATCTCGTCCCCGACGAGCAGTGCAAAATCGACGTTGGCTGCCCGGATCGGCTCGGCCAGCTCGGCGTGGAAGCGGGGCCCATGCTCGCCCAGCTCGCGCATCGCGCCCAGAACGGCGATGCGGCGCCGGGCCTCGCCGTCGCCCAGCATTTTCAGCGTCGCGCGCATCGAGGCCGGGTTAGCGTTGTAGCTTTCGTCGATCACCAGCGCGGTGCCGCCCGGCACTTCCACCGGCACCCGCGCGCCTCGCCCGGCCATTCCCGGAAGCTCGGCGATGGCAAGGCCCGCAACGGCCAGGTCCGCGCCCGCTGCCTCGACCGCGGCGATCACCGCCAGCGCGTTCGATACCCAATGCTCGCCCGGCTGGCCGATCGTCATCGTCAGGCTCGCTTCGGGCAATTGCACGGAAACCAGCGTGCCGCCGGCCTTTGCCGGCACGCGCTCCTGCGCCCGCACGTCCGCGCCCTCGCCCAGCCCGAAGGTCAGCACCCGCGCGCCGTGCGCGTTCGCCGCCTCGGCCAGGATCGCGCATTGCGGCGAGTCATAGGGGATGATCGCGGTGCCGCCCGGCTCCAGCCCCTCGAAAATCTCCGCCTTCGCGCGCGCGATCGCCTCGATCGATCCCAGCATCTCGATATGCGCGGGTGCGATCGTGGTGACGACGGCGATGTGCGGCCGCACCAACCGGGTCAGCGCCGCGATCTCGCCTTCATGGTTCATGCCCATCTCGAACACGCCGAAGCGCGTCCCCTCCGGCATCCGGGCAAGGCTCAGCGGCACGCCGGTATGGTTGTTGTAGCTTTTCAGCGATCGGTGGGCACGGCCGGGCGCGATGCGGTCGAACGCCGCGAACAACGCTTCCTTCGTGCCCGTCTTGCCCACCGACCCCGTGACGCCGACGATCTTCGCCGCCGTGCGCGCCCTCCCTGCGATCCCGAGGGCATCCAGCGCCGCGCGCGTGTCGGCGACCAGAATATGGGGATAAGGCACCGGCCGGGCGACGATCGCCCCTGCCGCCCCTTGCGCGAAAGCCTGATCGACGAAGCGATGCCCGTCCGTCGTCTCGCCAGGCAATGCGATGAACAGATCGCCCGCCCCCACCTCGCGCGAATCGAACGCGACGCCGGCCGTGATGAAATCGGCCGAGGCAACGCCCGAAACGGCAGCCGCGACCTCGGCGGAGGTCCACAGCGCGGTCATCTAAGCCCCTCCCCTTCAGGGGAGGGGTTGGGGTGAAGCGGACCACAACCCTTCGGTGCGGACCCGAGTGCGCTGGCGATTAAGGCCAGGACGATCCCCCTCATGCCGCGCACTCCCGCGCGACGGTGACGTCGTCGAACGGCAGCACGCGGTCGCCGACGATCTGGCCCTGTTCGTGGCCCTTGCCGGCCAGCAGCACGACGTCGTCGCCGGTCGCCATCGCCACCGCTTCGGCGATCGCTTCGCGGCGGCCCGGGACTTCGCGCGCGTCGGGCGCGCCGGCGAGGATGTCGCGGCGGATCGCGGCCGGGTCCTCGCTCCGCGGATTGTCGTCGGTGACGATGACGACATCCCCCGCCTGCGTCGCCACGCGCCCCATGTCCGGCCTTTTGCCCTGGTCGCGGTCGCCGCCCGCTCCGAACACGATGATCAGCCGACCCTTGGTGTGGGGCCGCAGCGCCGCCGCCGCCGCCTCGATCGCGTCGGGCGTGTGCGCGTAATCGACATAGACCGGCGCGCCGGCGCGCGTGATCGCCGCCCGCTCCAGCCGGCCGCGCACCGGGGTCACGCGCGCGAGGTGATCGAGCGTCCGGCCCAGCTGCCCCCCGGTCGCGATCGCCAGGCCCGCCGCCACGCACGCGTTCGCCGCCTGATAGGCGCCGATCAGCGGCAGCATGACCTTGTAGCTCCTGCCGTCCGCCTCGATCATCAGCTGCTGGCCCAGCCGCGAGGGCGTGCGCGACACCAGCCGCAACGCCTCACCTCGCTCACCGACCGTCAGCACACGCAATCCCCTGGCCCGGGCGACCTCGATCACCTTTTGCGAATGCGCGCCATCGTCGGCCCAGACAACCGCCGCCCCGTCCTCATCCACAACTTCTTCGAACAGGCGCAGCTTGGCGGCGAAATAGCTGTCCATGTCGCCGTGATAGTCGAGATGATCGCGGCTGAGGTTGGTGAAGCCGGCGGCGCGCACCGGCAGACCCTCGGTCCGCTTCTGGTCGAGCCCGTGGCTCGATGCT
Organism: Sphingomonas horti; assembly: GCF_009753715.1. Lineage (GTDB taxonomy): Bacteria > Pseudomonadota > Alphaproteobacteria > Sphingomonadales > Sphingomonadaceae > Sphingomonas_B > Sphingomonas_B horti. The sequence goes on from NZ_WQMS01000014.1 coordinate 94,814, forward strand.
TCGAAGGAGAGATGGGTCACGCCCTCGCGCTTCAGCCCGGCGACGTTCGACAGGAAGGTGACGATGTCGGGCGTGGTCAGCCCCGTCAGCACCTGGTCGTGGGCGGTGGTGACGCCCAGCGTGCCGATCGACGCGGCATTGTGCCCGGCCAGCCGCCAGAGCTGCCGCGTCAGCTCGACGCTCGACGTCTTGCCGTTGGTGCCGGTGACGGCGACCGTCACGTCCGGATAAGGCGCGAAGAACCGGGCGGCGAGCAGCGCGAAGGCGCGGCGCGGCTCCGAAGCGGCGATGTGCGGCGCGCCTTCGACGCGCGCTTCCGGCCGCGCGACGATCGCGGCGGCGCCCGACGCGATCGCCTGGGGGATGAAGTCCTCGCCGTTGAAGCGCGCGCCCTTGAAGGCGCCGAAAATCGTGCCCGGGGCCACCTTGCGGTGGTCGATCGCGAAGCCGGTTACCTCAATCGGGGAATCGATGCCGGCCAGGTCGCTGAGCCGCATCGATCATTCTTCCTTCTCATGGATATAGGGCAGCACCTCGGCCATGTTCGCCTCCCGGTTCGGGTCCGGCATCACGCCCAGCATCGGTCCGATCCGGCTGATCACGCCCGAGATGACAGGCGCGACGTTCCAGCCGGCCGTGTGGAAGCCGTAGGTATCCTTGGTGGCCTTGGGATCGTCCAGCATCGCCACCACCACATAGCGCGGCGCCTCCATCGGGAACACACCGGCAAAGGTCGTGACCACCGAACCACTGGTGTAGCGGCCGCCGACAATCTTCTCTGCCGTGCCGGTCTTGCCGCCGACGCGGTAGCCGGGCGCGTCCGCCTTGCGGCCGGTGCCTTTCATTACGACCAGGCGCAGCAGCGCGCGCATCTTGTACGAGGTCTCGGCGGAAAAGACGCGCTCGCCCTTCGGCACCGGCCGGCCGGCATCATGCTTCAGCAGCGTCGCCGGCCGCCAAAAGCCGCCGTTGAACAAGGTGGCATAGCCGGTCGCGAGGTGGAGCGGCGAAACGGCAATGCCGTGGCCGTAGCCGACCGTCATCGTCGCAATGTCTCCCCAATTGGCGCCGGGCGTGAGCGGCCGGCCACGCTCGGGCAGCTCGATCGAAACCTTTTCAAGGAAATGCATCCGCCGCAGCCATTCGCGCTGCCGCGCCGCGCCGACCTGCGCCGCGATCTGCGCAGTGCCGATGTTCGACGATTCCTGCATGATCTGCGCGACCGTGCAGGAGCCGCCGAACGGATGGGTGTCGGTGATCGAGAAGCGGCCGGCCTGCAGCACGCGCGGGCAATTATAGGTCTGGCCGAAGCTGGTGATGATGCCGTCGTCCATGGCCATTGCGACGGTGAACGGCTTGAAGGTCGATCCGAGCTCGTACACGCCCAGCGTCGCGCGGTTGAACGCCGCATCCGGCCCCTGCTGCGCCGGCTTGTTGGGGTTCAGCTCGGGCATCGACGTCAGCGCGACGACCTCGCCGGTCTGGATGTCCATCACGACCCCGGCTGCGCCGATCGCGCTGAACTTCGCCATCGCCGCGCCCAGCTCCGCCTCCAGCGCCTGCTGGACCCGGCTGTCGATCGACAGCATCACGCCGGTGCCGCGCGCGGAGCCGGTCAGCTCGCTCTCCAGCACCTTTTCCATGCCGGAGACGCCCTGGCCGTCGAAATTGGTGAAGCCGAGCACGTGCGCGGCGAGCATGCCCTGCGGGTAGATGCGCTCCGGCTCGCGGCCGAGGTCGATGCCCGGCTCGCCCAGCCGGTTGACCGCCGCGACCAGCTCCGGCGTGGCGCGGCGGCGCAGATAAGTGAAGGTCAGCTTCGAATTCAGGATCTTCAGATATTCGGCCGCGCTCCGCTCCGGCATTAGCTGAGCGAGCGAGATCGCAAGCGCGCGCTTGTCGCCGATCACCTTTTCCGGATGCACGCCGATCGACCAGGCCTCGATGGTCTGCGCGAGCGGGATCCCGTTGCGGTCGAGGATGTCGCCGCGCGCGATCGCCGAGATATGGGCGCGGTTGGTGCTGTTGTCCGCAAATACCGCCAGATACGCGATCCGCAGCCCGATCATCGCGGTCGCGCCGACGAACAGCAGCATCAGCAGCATCAGCCGGACATGCGCCAACGCGAGCTCGGGCCGGCGCTCCGGAAGCGCGCGGAGCTGGATCGGGCTGGGCGCGGCGGTGGCCATCAGCGGCCTTTCGCTTCCTTGGCGGCGGCGCGGGCGATCTCGCCGATTGACGCGTCGTCGAGCAGGGCGACCTTCTGCACCACCGGGGTTCGGGCCGGCTTCGCCTGCGCCTTCGGCTTGGCCATCGGCGCCGGGGCCGGCTCGATCATGGCGACGGTCTGGATCAGCGGCGGCGCCTTGACGGCCGGGATCACCGGCGCGCCGTCGGTCCGCGCGTCCTGCACCACGGCAGGGCGGAAGGTCGGGCGGTTCGCGGGCGGCGGCGCGGCCTCGGCACTGGCCAGCGCTGTGCTCGCGACCGGCTGGCCGATATCGCCGCCGGCGTCCGGCGCATAGGCGGCGAGCTGCACGCCGCTCGGGACATATTGGCCGACCTTGGGCGCGGCGAGCGCCAGCACCTCGTTGTTGTATTCCTCCAGCTGGCGCAGGCTAGCGCGCGCGCTGAACTCCGTCTCCAGCCGGCGGATATCGCGCTGCGTGACCGCGATCCGGTGCTCGACGCTTTCCAGCGCGGCGCGCTCGGCCGCGACCTGCAGCGAGACGAGATAGAAGGACAGCGCGGCGCCCGCGACGCCCGCCACCCAGCCGATCGGCCGCAGCCGCCTGGTGATCATGCCGCCTCTCCCTTGCTCCAAGGCTCCGCCGATGTGCGCCGGGCGATGCGCAGCGTGGCCGAGCGCGCCCGCGGATTCGTCGCCGTCTCGCGCGCGCCCGGCCGCACCGCCTTGCCCACCGCCTCGAAACTGGGCCGGCGCGTCTTCGCCGCCGGCAGATGGCGCGACGCGGCAGGCGCATGGCCGCTGCGGTCGCGCAGGAACTGCTTCACGATCCGGTCTTCCAGGCTGTGGAAGGTGACGACCGCCAGCCGGCCACCCGGCGCGAGCGCGCGCTCAGCGGCTTCCAGCCCGCCGGTCAGCTCGTCCAGCTCGCGATTGAGGTGAATCCGGATCGCCTGGAACACCTGGACTGCCGGGTCCTTGTCCTTGCCCGCGATATAGCCGACGCTCTTGCGCACCGCCGCGGCCAGCTCGAGCGTGCGCGCCAGCGGCCGCGCGGCGACGATCGCCCGCGCGATCCGGCGCGACCGCCGTTCCTCGCCGTAGCGGTAGATCACGTCCGCGATCTCCGCCTCGTCGGCCGTGTTCAGCCACTCGGCCGCGGTCTGACCGGCCTGCTCCATCCGCATGTCGAGCGGCCCGTCCGCCTGCACCGAAAAGCCGCGCTCGGGCTGGTCGAACTGCATCGACGACACGCCAATATCCAGCGTCACGCCGTCGACCGGCAGCGCCTCCGCGTCCGCCAGGGCGGCAGCCATTTCCGAGAAGCGCCGTTCGATCAGCGTCAGCTTCGGGTCGTCGATCGCGCGGCCGGCCGCGATCGCGTCCGGGTCCCGATCGAACGCATAGACGCGCGCGCCCTTCGCCAGCATCGCCCGCGTGTAGCCGCCGGCGCCGAATGTGCCGTCGACATGCCGCTCGCCCGGCTCAATCGCCAGCGCCGCGATCACTTCGTCGAGCAGGACGGGGATGTGCGCGCTCATTTCGCGCCTCGCTTGGCGCGGGTGAACTCGACCAGCTCCTTCAGGTTCGGGTCGACACCCTCGGCCGAGAGCAGCACGTCGGGGTTCCAGATCTCGAAGAAATTGCCGGCGCCGGTGAACACCGCGTCGGTGCCGGGCGTCAGCTTCGCCTTCATCGCGTAGAAGTCGGGCAGCACGAACCGGCCGCTCGCGTCGAAGCCGGCCGATTCGGTCATCGCCAGCGTCCGGCGCTTGGCGTTGTAGTCGAGCGCGGCGCCGTCCGCTTCCAGCATTTCCTCGCGCCGCTCAAGCCGGTCGTGGCTGCGCTTCAACCAGGCGGGGTCGTAAGCGATCAGGCACGGGTCCTGGGGGTGCAGCGCGATGACGACGGTGCGGGGATCGCCGCCGCCGGCCTCGACGTTCCGCTCGATGACGGCGCGCATGGATGCGGGGATCGCGACGCGGCCCTTGCCGTCGACCGCGGTCATCGCAAATCCGTTAAAGGCCTCCCGTTCGCCCACGCACACCCTCTCAGGCCGGGGCGCAACACTCCTCGTTCCGGAAAGCACGTATCGCGCGCCGTCCGGTGTCGACTCGACTCAAGGGATTAGCCCCGCCTGTGACACTGACATATCGCGGGCAGTCACGGGATACAACGGGATTTTGCGGGATTTTGCGGGAAATCCTCACATCTTGACGCGCCGACGGGGCGCGCCGCCTCGCACGCTATCTATGTTCCAGCTCTGTTCCAGGGAGCGCACGGGAAAGCGCGGGTTATTGGTTCGGTGCAGGCGGCGCAGGCGCGGCGGCAGCGGCATTGGTGGTCGGCGGGCCGGCCGGGGTAACGCCGATCTCGGTCAGCGGATCGTTCGGCGCCTGATCCGCCGTGTTTCCGACCATGTTCGCGACTTGCGCCTGCGAGGCATTCATCGCGACGACATTGTCGCCCGGCTGCTTGCGTGCGGATTCGAAGATCGCGGCAGACACGGCGACGACCAGCAAGACGGCGCCCAGCCCCGTCAGCCCGACGCGCACACGTTGCATTCCAGCGCGTTTGTCTTCCGACATCGGCCGGGAGTGTAGCGCGTTCGCCCGCGAAAGCAAAATCAGGCCTTTGCCTGCGATTTCAGCCCCTTCGCAGCCAGCCACTCCGGATTGTACAGCGTCGAGAGATAGCGGAAGCCGGTATCGGCCAGGATCGTCACAATCCGCTTGCCCGGCCCGAGCGCGCGCGCCAGCGCCATCGCGCCGGCGACGTTGATGCCGGAGGAGAGGCCCAGGCACAGGCCTTCGTCCATCAGCAGCGCCTCGACCTGCGCCAGCCCTTCCGCGTCGGAAATGCGGAATTGCGTGTCGATCGGCGCGCCTTCCAGGTTGGCGGTGATCCGCCCCTGCCCGATTCCTTCGGCGACCGAGCTGCCTTCCGACTTCAGCTCGCCGTCGCGGTAATAGCTGTACAGCGCGGCGCCGTGCGGGTCGGTCAGCGCGATCGTCACGTTCGGGTCCTTGGCCTTCAGGCCCAGGCCGACGCCCGCCAGCGTCCCCCCCGTCCCCACCGCGCAGGTGAAGCCGTCGATTCGCCCGTCCATCTGTTCCCAGATTTCCTCGGCGGTCCAGCGGATGTGTGCGCGGCGGTTCGCGATGTTGTCGAACTGGTTGGCCCAGAGCGCGTTCGGCGTCTCCTCGGCGATGCGGCGCGAGACATGGACGAAGTGGCACGGGCTCGAATAGGGCGCGGCCGCGACCAGCACCAGCTCGGCGCCCAGCGCGCGTAGCGTGTCCATTTTCTCGCGGCTCTGCGTCTCGGGCATCACGATGATCGTGCGATAGCCCTTGGCATTGCCGACCAGCGCCAGGCCGATGCCGGTATTGCCCGCCGTCCCTTCGACGATCGTCGCGCCCGGCCCGATCAGCCCCTGCTCCTCGGCATCCTCGACGATGCCCAGCGCCGCCCGGTCCTTGACCGACGCGCCGGGGTTCAGGAATTCGCACTTGCCGAAGATATCGCAGCCGGTCGCTTCGCTGGGCCCTTTCAGGCGCACCAAAGGCGTATGGCCGATCAGCGCCAGCGTATCGGGAAGACTCATGACGTTGACGTAAGCCGCCGCCGCCCGCCGGGCAAGCAGCCGAAACTTGGGGCCGCCCAAGCCATTCAATCCCCGTTCACCCGCCCCCGGTACGACATCGCAGGCTGACAAGGGGAAGAAGAATGAAAAGCCTGGCAGCCGCGGCGCTGTTGGCCGCGCTCCTCCTGCCGGCGCCGGCCGCGGCGCAATATGACTATGACCGCGCCCTGCAGAATTATCGCGACCTTCAGGCCGGCCGGAAGCAGCCGCAGGAGCTGACGCCGCTGGAGCTGGAGGAAATCCGCCGCCTCGACGCCGCCGTCCGCGCCGGCGCAGACCTGGGTCCGATCCAGCTTCCCGACACCGAAGCCCGCTGCCGCGAGCGCAACGCGACTGCGCATCCGACGCCGCTGGAGGAAGCCGTCCTCAGCCTCAAATGCTCGCAGCGGAAAAACTGAACGAGCCAGCGCGATCGCCTCGGCCCGATTGGCCCCTACGTCGCGCTGAAGTAGCTTCCGCGCGTCAGCGATGAAACGTTCGTAAAGTGCATCGGCAGGCCATCGGCGAATTCCCAGCGCGGCCCGTCCTGCAACTGATAATGCATATGGGGGCCGCTCGTGTCGCCCGAGTTCCCGAGCTCGCCGATCTGATGCCCTTGAGCAATCTCGTCGCCCGCACGCACACGCACCGAGCCCATTCTCATATGGGCGATCAAGCTGAACTCACCGTTGCGATGGTCGATGACGACATTGTTCCCGACGTCGCCGCCATCCGGATATTCCGGCGCGAAATAGGCCGGGTTGCTCTCTCCGTCCTTTGGCTGGTCCGGCCTGTCGTTCCGCGCTTGCACCACGATCCCGCCCGCCGGCGCGATGATGGGGCGGCCCCATCCGGCATAGTCCTCGGGCCGATCGGAACCGACCTTCCTCATCGGAGCGTAGTTGGCGTCCAGACCGAGAGCATCGATGGCGAATCCGCCGCTGCGGTTTCGGTGCCCCCCGCTCAGCACGCCTCCCTGCGAGATGATGGCGGGACCGCGAAACGGAAAAATCAACGATGTCCGCTGCCGAAAATCGAGGATTGGAACGCGCGCCGACACCACGTGGCCGCGGCCCCGATCATCGGCGACGCGAAGTTCCAGCACGAGTTCGTCGATCGCGGGCGTTTGCGGAACATAGCAATGCAGCCGGAATGCCTGCGGCCAATAGAATGGCGGGTCGGGCGCCTGCCCGGTCAGCCGGCTCGGAGAGAGGTCCTGCCGCGCGATGCTGGTGAGCGCGGCCCCTTCGATCCGTTCCTCCCGGACAGACGCGCCGGCCGCCCTGTAGGTGATGCGAAGCGAAAGCGGCGCGAGCGTCTGGCTTTGCTCCGTCTCCAGCATGAGAAAGAACACCCATCCATCCAGCTTCTCACGCGGATTGAAGGTGGACCGATAAATCTTCGTCGGCACGGTCCGAAGCCGAAACCGGGATTCGGCCGATTTCGCCGCCGCGGGGCCGGTGACGGCAAGTGCCGCGGCTCCCATCAATGCGGAGCGGCGTGAGACATCGATAGACATTGGCTTGGGTTACCGTCCACCGAAGACGGCCGCGACAGGTTTCGACAGGATGCGCATGCCGCTCGACTGGCGACATCGGTTTCGAACGGAACGGCTCGGCTTGCTCAGCTCATCGCGGTCACGAGCGCGTAGAACATGCCGCCCGAAACGGCCGCTATGCCGTACAGCAGCGGCAGGCGCAGCAGCGCGCCGCTGCGGGAGAGCTGGTAGGCGCCGCGCATGTCCACGTACATGTGCCACAGTGCGTAGAGCATCAGCGCCAGCATGACGACGCCGCTCGCCAGGCCGAGCGAGCTTGCGACCATCCACAGCGAGAACAGCAGCGACATGAACGAGATCGAATAGGTCACGAAGGTCGCGTGATCGTACAGACCATAGTCCCGCCGCCACGCGAACAGCAGCCACATCATCGGCGTGCTGATCAGGATCAGCGCCCAGGAGAATTTATAGGCGTTCGCCTTCAGCCGATAGGCGACGAACTCCTTGTTCGTCCGGATCTGCTCGGCCACCGAGCGGCCGGCGAGATCGTCCTTCGCCTTGCTGCCGACATCGGCGGTGATCGCGCTCGCCGCGGCCAGTTCCTGCCGGTCGTCGCGCACCTCGGTCAGCCGCTGCTGCAGCTTGGCGCGCCGGGCCGCGCTCAGGTCCGGCTGCTTCAGATCGGCTTCCGTCGCCGCGATCCGGTCGTCGAGCTTCTCCACCTGCCGCTGCAGCGTGCGGGCGCTTTCCTGCGCATTGGCCTGGGGCGAGCTGTCGTGGTGGCCGAAGATCGAATAGACCGCGTACATCAAGAGCGCGCTGAACAGGAACAGCGCGAAGGGCGAGACGAACTTCGCCCGCTCGCCGTGGATGTAGCGCCGGGTCAGTTCTCCCGGCCTCACCGCCAGCTCCGGCAGCGTCCGCCAGATCTTGCCGTCGAAATGCAGCACGCTGTGCGACAGGTCGTGCCACATCGCACCGAGCGTCCGGTGCACATGCGCCGTCTGGCCGCATTGCGCGCAATAGGGCCCGGTCAGCGCTTCGCCGCAGTTGAGGCAAACGCCGCCATGCGTGCCCTCGACCGCGCGCCCATGCCCCGGCTCGACCGCGGCCGCCCACAGCCCGCCGGTCACCACATCGCCTGCATCAGAAAGCCCCGACATGGGCGCTTGGTAGCAGCCGGACTTCCGCCAAGCTAGGCGGTCGCCTTGCATACCAGACTTCCGGGGTAGATATATGCACTTCGGAGGTAGAAATGGGCGTCCAGCTGAACATCAAGGACGAAAATGTCGTTCGCCTGGCACGCAAGCTCGCCAAGGCGGAACACAAGTCCGTTACCCAGGTGCTGCGCGACCTGCTCGAACGCGAAGAGCGGGCGCGCGAGGAAGCGGCCGAGGCCAAGACGAAGGCCGTTCTGGAGATTGTCGAGAGAATGCGCGCACTGATGTCGCCCGAGGACCGCGCCAAGAGCAGCAAGGAGTGGATGGACGAAATCTACGACGAAGACGGCCTGCCAATATGATCGTCGACACGTCGGCCTTGATGGCCATCATTCAGCAGGAGCCCGAGCAACCGGCGTTCATCGCCGCAATCCTTTCAAGTTCGGAATGCTCGATCTCGGCGGGATCCTGGGTGGAGCTTGGCGCCGTCCTGGGCCGCCGCAAGCCCGAACTTGCCGAGGAGGCAGAATCTCTACTGGACAAGCTCGGCCTGTCGATCGCCGAAGTGACGACAGAGCAGGCGCGCATAGGACACAGGGCCTATCTGGAATTCGGCCGCGGCCGTCACGAAGCGCGCCTGAACTTTGGCGATTGCTTCTCCTATGCCTTGGCCAAGGCGACAGGACGCCCGCTCCTTTTCAAAGGGAATGATTTCGTCCTGACTGATATCGCTCCGGCGCTTTGACCCGCCACACCTCCTTCGCGCCTGTCGTCGATAGCGACACCGAAACCCTGATCCTCGGCAGCCTGCCCGGGGCCGCGTCGCTGGCGGCCGGGCGCTACTACGCGCATCCGCGGAACCAGTTCTGGCGGTTGATCGGCGCCGTGATCGGCGCGGACCTCGCCGGCCTGCCCTATGACGAGCGCCTGACGATGCTGCTCCATCACCGGATCGGCCTGTGGGACGTGATCGCCGATGCCGAGCGCGCCGGCAGCCTCGACGCGGCCATCCGCAATCACGCGGCCAATGATTTGCAGAAGCTCGTCGCGCGCCTGCCCGCGCTCCGCACGATCGGCTTCAACGGCGGCACTGCGTCAAAGATCGGACGCGCGCAGTTCGGTCCGCTGGCGGAACGCTATCGTCTCGTCACCCTCCCCTCCAGCAGCCCGGCCCATGCCGCCCGCTCGTTCGAGGGCAAGCTGGCGATATGGCGTCAGCTCGTCTGATCCTGTCCTACACGCCGATGTTCTGCTAATGTTCCACTCCAATGAGTCGGCCAGCAAACCCCTCTCCCCCTCCACCTGAGCCGCCGGTCCGGCAAAGTTCACGCATTTCTCCGCAGACGTGCCATGACCTTCGTTACCTTTCGCTCGACCTTCCGCCCCGGCCGCTGCGCTGGCTGTTTCTCGACCTGAACAGCTATTTCGCGAGCGTCGAGCAGCAGCTTCAGCCGGAACTGCGCGGCAGGCCGGTGATCGTCGCTCCGGTCGGCAGCGACACCACGGTCGCGATCGCCGCCTCCTACGAAGCCAGGCGCTACGGCATCAACACCGGCACGCCGGTCTGGGAAGCGAAGCAGAAATGCCCCGACCTGCTGATCACGCCCGCGCGGCACGAGCGCTATGTCGAGTTCCACGACGCGATCGTCGCCGAAATCTGGAGGCACGTGCCGGTGGAACGGGTCTGCTCGATCGACGAGGTCGCGTGCCGCCTGCTCGACAATGAGAACGGCCCCGCAGCCGCCCGTGCGCTGGCGCTCCGGATCAAGGCGGGCATCCGGGCCAATATCGGCGACTGCCTGACGTCCTCGGTCGGCATCGCCCCGAACCGGCTGCTGGCGAAGCTCGCGTCCGACATGCAGAAGCCTGACGGGCTCGTTGTCCTGACGGCCGATCAGCTGCCGCATCGGCTGTTCGCGCTGCACCTGCGCGACATTGCCGGCATCGGCGCCAGGATGGAGCGGCAGCTGGCGCGCGCCGGGATCAACGACATTGCCGGGCTCTGCGCCAGGCGGCCGCGCGACGCGGGAACGGCCTGGGGCGGCACCAATGGCGACCGGCTCTGGTATCTGCTGCACGGTGTCGACCTGCCGGAAAAGCCGACGCAAAGCCGGACGATCGGCCACAGCCATGTGCTCGCGCCTCGTTCGCGCGGGCTGGCGCCGACCCGGCTGGTGGCGCGGCGGCTTGCGCTGAAGGCCGCCAGCCGGCTGCGCCGCAAGGGCTATATCGCGCGCACGCTGGTGCTTCACGGCAGGTTCGAGGACGACAAGTCGGGCTGGCGCACCGCCCGGCGGCTCGCGGCGACGCAGGACAGTTTCGCGATCCTGGCTGCCCTTGACGCGCTCTGGCCGCGGCTGGAGGCGGCGGGGCGGGCGCGGCCGGGCGGCTTCCGGCTGCGCATGGTCGGCGTCACTCTCGCCGGAATCGAGCCCGTCCGGGGCGAGCAGGAATCGCTGTTCGCCCATCTCGATCCTGACAGCGCGCTGGCCCGCGAAACGCGTAACCTGGCGCTCAGCCGCGCGATCGACCGTCTGAACGCGCGCTTCGGGCGGAATGCGGTGACGCTAGGCCCGCTCGCCGGCGGCCGAGCGGATCGGGTCGGCAGGCAGATCGCGTTCGGCCGGATTCCGGAGCTCGCGGAATTCCATGAATGACAGGGACAATCGACGAGCGTCATGATACATTGTCGCACGCGGGCTTGACCGCAAAGGCCTCACCCGCGAAAGCCGAAAACCTTATGACCCGAATCGCTCCCCTTACCGCCGTTGCGGCCATGCTGGTGCTGGCCGCGTGCAACAACAAGGAGCCGGAGGTGATCGACACCAATCCGGATCCGATGGCCAACCAGATCGCCAATGCCGCGCCGGTCGAGCTGCCGCCGGCCGTCACCGACAGCGGCATCTATCGCTGCAAGGACAACTCGATCGTCTATGTCGACTTCCTGGGCGACAAGACGCAGGCGAACGTCCGCACCAAGAAGGGCGGCACGCCGGTCCATGTCCAGGCCGAAGGCGAAGGCAAGCCGCTCACCGGCGGCAACGGCTTCTCCGTTTCCGGCAGCGGCAAGACGGTGCAGATCGCCGTCAACGGCGGCGCTGCCCAGACCTGCAATCGCTAAGCGCCCATCGATGGCGTGAAGGGGCCGCGCGGGCAACCGCGCCGGCCCTTTTCGCGTCAGGCGGTCGCGCTGAGCGGCGTCGCCTGGTTGCGGCGCACGAAATCGAACGCGCGCTGGTTGAGCTTGGTGTTGGCGATGGTCCGCATCGCGTTCTGCGCCACTTCGCGCAGGTCCTCCGGCTGCGGCTGCAGCGACGCGGTCAGCGCGGACTGCAGCGCCAGTTCGGCCGCGCGTTCGTGGATCGAGCGCCGATCGGCCGGGTCCGGCATCAGCTTGATATAGCCCTGGTCCGGCAGGTCGAAGTCGCGGCGAATCTTGGCGATCGCGACGTCGCTCGCGTCGATCTCGAACGCGATTCCGGTGCCCTGGCCGAAGTCGGTCGGGTCGCCGAGCAGCGTGACGCGCCAGCCCATCTGCATGAACAGCGGCAGCAGCCGCACCTCGGCAAAGGCGATGCACTTGGTGCCGCCGGCGGCGCGGGTCAGCTCCAGCGGCGTGATCATGTTGCAGGCGCGCCGGCGCTGGTTATGCCGGGCCCCACCCGATTCCAGGCAGATGCCGCGCGTGATCTCCCACACGCCGGGGCCGGTCGGGTCCGGCGTGCCGGGCGCGATCGCGTGCGCGAAGATGTCGGTCAGCAGCGAGCGATCATGGGTCGGCCGGTAGCGGCACGCCATCGTCAGTTGCTGCTCGGCATCGAACGACAGGCCGTACACCGCCTCGTCGTCGTCATACTGGTCGATTTCCAGGCCGCCTTCGCTGACCGGAATGTCCCAGCCGAGTTCGTCGACGAACACGGCCTTGCGCAATCGATGGAATTCCTCAATCTCACGCTCGTAGAGCGCGCGATTGTCCTTCGCGACAACATGCAACATCTGGCGACGACCCCACCCCGGACGGCCTCAGCCGTTCTGGGCCGCCTTATACGTTAAATTCTGGCAACTTGAAGAACAGTTTTCAAGACTGGTGACAGCCAGCCACCCCCGCCGCGCGGCGACCGAAATCGCTTCCGCCTGAGTTTCGGCGCCCAGCCGCGCAACCGCATTGTCGATGGCCGCGGTGACGCTCTGCACCGTCAACTTCGCTTCCAGCGCGATATCGATAGGGGCGAGACCCGCGAGCCGCCGTCCGAGCACATAGCGCTCGCGCAGCGACAGGCCGCAGTCGGTCTCGATATCGTCGGCCAGTTCCTGCAGGGCCAGCGCGCGCGCCGCGAACAATTGGGCATAGCCGCGCACCCGGGCCATTTCCTCGTTGTTCAGCGCGCGATCGGGCTCCGCCAGCAGCACCCGCGCGCCGGCGAAATACATGTCGTCGCTATCGACGAAGAAGCTGTGGGAGCGAGCAATCAGTTCCGGCGCGTCGCCAACCAGCGGAGTGAGCGCCGAGCCCGTTTTGCGCAGGCAGAAATGCCCCGAGATTCCGTGCTCCGCCAGCGAATCCGCGAACAGGGTGACGAGCCGCTCCGCATCCGGCGCGATCAGGATTTCGGCGCGGAGCCGGGTCGTTGCCGGAAGGTGCATGCGCGGGCGGGCAGCGGTCGAAAGAACGTGTGACATGGCGTGGCGATCCTCATGCGCCGGTAAGGTTAACGATTGGTTTCCGCCTTCTCGCGAGGCAAAGGGTAAGAACACGTTAACCCTTCCCCGATATCCCGAACCGCGTGAGGGAAGCCCGGAATCCGGACGGCGAAGCGATGGGGGAAGGCGGCGGCTCGCCGGCCCTGTCGTCGCGCGACGCGAACATGGCCGCCAAGGTTCTCGACCTGGCGGGCCTGGGCACTGTGGTCATTTCCTCGCTCGACGCAAAAATCCATGCGGACGCGCGCGCTGCCACGCTGCTCGGCACTCGCCGCACGCTGAGCGGACGCGCCCTGCTGCGCCTGGTGTCCGCCACGCTCGCGCCGGTGGTGATCCGCGCCATTCGCCAGGCGCTGACCGGGATGCCGGTGACGATCGCGGTATCGGGCAAGGCGGCCAACGGCGCCGTGCTGCACGTCGATGCCGGCCTCAGCCTATCGACCGAAGGCGGACGCCGCGCGTTGTTCGTCACGCTGATCGACCGCACGGAGGAGCGCGAGGAAATCGCGCACCTCAACCGCACCGTGGAGCACCTCTGGTACACGGTCGAGCTCAACCCGCAGCTGCCCTGGGTCGCCGACAACGAGCACGGCGTCACCCGGGTGACCGAGCGCTATCTGCAGATGGTCGGTCTGGAGGAAGATCAGGCGCTCGGCTTCCTAGGCTGGATGAACGTCCTCCATCCGGAGGACCTGCCGCGGATGCAGTCCACGGTCGGCGCGGCGATGCTGGCCGGCGGCCCGCATGACGTCCGCTGCCGCTTCAAGGTCGCCGACGGCAGCTATCGCTGGATGCGCTCCCGCGCCTTTCCGCGCCACGACGACGAAGGCAATATCGTCCGCTGGTACGGATACACGGAAGATATTCACGAGCTCGTCCTGAACGAGATCGAGACGCGCTGGGCCGCCGAGCACGACCCCCTCACCGGCTTGCCGAACAGAGCGCTGTTCAACCAGCGGCTGGACGAGCTGACCTCACGTGCGGCGGAGGGGCTGGGGCGGCTCGGCCTCGTCATGCTCGACCTCGATCATTTCAAGGACGTCAACGACATTCTCGGCCACCATGCCGGCGACCGGCTGCTGACCGAGTTCGCCAAGGTGCTGCGCGAGACGATCATCTGCGAAGCGACGGTGGCGCGGCTGGGCGGCGACGAGTTCGCGATCCTGCTGCCGAACGTCGAGAGCAGCGAGGCGATCGAGGCCCTGATCGAGGACCTGTTCACCAATCTCAAGAAGCCGCTGCGCCTCAACGGCCGCGAATTCGACTGCCGCGCCAGCGCCGGCTCCGCGATCTTCCCGATCCACGCGACCAACGCGTCGGAGCTGTTCAAGCACGCCGACATCGCGCTTTACGAAGCGAAGAACGCCGGGCGCGGCCGCTATCTGAGCTTCGAACCTTCGATGCGCAGCAAGATGCAGCGCCGCGTGGCGATGATCAACATCGGCCGCGAGGCGGTCGAGAACAAGCGGCTGCTGCCCTATTACCAGCCGCAGATCTCGATGCAGACGGGCGAGGTCATGGGGTTCGAGGCGCTGCTGCGCCGCCGCGACCGCTCCGGCCAGATCTGCCTGCCGGGCACGATCGCCGAAGCGTTCAACGACTATGAAGTGGCCGAGGCGATCGGCATCAACATGCTCGACATGGTGATCGCCGACATGATCGACTGGCGCAGCCGCGGGCTCGACTGGGGCAAGGTCTCGATCAACGCGTCGGCGGCGGAGTTCCGCAACCGCGACTTCATCCACCGGCTGATCGACCATACCGACCGCGCCGGCATCCCGCGCGACCGGCTGATCATCGAAGTGACCGAAGGCGTGTTCGTCGGCCGCTCCGCGCCGATGGCGAGCGACATGATCACCGAGCTGAAGCAGGCGGGGTTCGGCATCTCGCTTGACGATTTCGGCACCGGCTACGCGTCGCTGACCCACTTGCGCGAGATTCCGGTCGATGCGCTCAAGATCGATCGGAGCTTCATCCAGGACCTGTTCGGCAATACCGGCAACGACAGCGCGGCGATCGTGTCCGCGATCATCAAGCTCGGCCAGGGCCTCGGCAAGACCGTCGTCGCCGAAGGAATCGAGACCGAGCGCCAGGCCGAGTTCCTGCGCGAGCATGGCTGCTCGGCCGGCCAGGGCTATCTGTTCGGCCGCCCGGCGCCGAAGACCGCGATTGACGAGCTGCTGGCCGGCAAGCGCCGGATCGCCTGATCAGGCAGGCTCCATCGCCGCCATCCGCCGCTCCATTTCCTCCGGCGATACGTCCTCGACGTGCGTCGAGATCATCCAGCGGTGGCCGAACGGATCGATCAGCGTGCCGGAGCGATCGCCATAGAACTGATTTGCAACCGGCCGCTCCTCCGTGGCGCCAGCCTCGATCGCCCGCGCGAAGGCGGCGTCGACGTCGGGCAGATAGACCATCAGGCTGGCCGTGACGCCGCCGCGGTTTTTCGGCCCGCGCAGATTCACGTCCGGCCATTCGTCGGACAGCATCACGACCGAATCGCCGATCCGGATCTCCGCGTGCGCGATCCTTTCGCCCATCGGCATGCGCAGCAGCTCGGTCGCGCCGAACGCGCGCGCATACCAGTCGATCGCCGCCGCCGCGCCGTCGACGACCAGATACGGGGTCACGCTGCGATAGCCTTCGGGAATCGCATTGACCGCCATCTCACCCTCCTTCGACTCGAAGGCGGAATGATCTCCCGGCCGCGGTCGCGCTGCAAGGCCCAGTCGACCATGTCTTGACCCACGGCCGCGCGGGCGCGAAGCTCGGCCGAGGGGAGGCCGATCATGAAAGCAAGCCGGCGCGCGTTCATCGGGGGAGCCGCCGGACTGGCGCTCGCATCACCGGCCATGGCAGAGATCGGGACCGCTGTCCCGCCGCCGCTCCGGGCCGCGCTCGAGGCGATCCGCGCCTATGGCGAGGCGCACCGGCAATGGATGGGGCTGCCGGCGTTGACGCTGTCGGTGTTCACGCCCGGCGGCTTCTCGACCGCTATGCATTTCGGCCTCGCCCGTCCCGACGCGCAGGCGCCTGTCACGGGAGAAACGCTGTTCCAGATCGGCTCGATCAGCAAATGCATGACCGCGGCCGTGATCCACCAGCAGGCGGCCGACGGAAAGCTCAGGCTCGACGCGGACATCCGCCCGTTGCTTCCGGAGGTCGCCTGGCCGGCGGAGGCGCCGCTCGCCGTCCAGCAAGTGCTCGACCACGTCGCCGGGCTGCCCAGCGAAGCGCCGCCCTTTGTTGCCGAAGGCCTGTGGCTCGGCTTCGCGCCCGGCAGCCACTGGTCCTATTCCAACCTCGGCTATGCCTGCCTTGGCATGCTCGCCGAGCGGATCGACGGCACGACCCTCGACCGCATCTTCGAGAAGCGGCTGTTCGCCCCGCTCGGCATGCGCCGCACGAGGGGCGCGATCGCTTCCGCCGACCGCATGCTCTACGCGCAGGGCTATGAGCCTGCGGTGCTCGACCGGCCGTTCCTGCGCGGCGCCCCGCTCGCGCCCGCCGCTTGGATCGACGAAAGCTCGGGCGCGGGTTGCGTCGCCTCGACCGCGGCCGACATGGTCCTGTTCCTGCGGGAGCTTGGGGTTGCGGCGACGGGCAAGGGCGGCCTCGGCCTCGATCCCGCGCGCGGCCGCGCCTTTGCCAGCCACGCCGTGGCGTCGGCGCCGCCGGGCATGAGCTACGGCAACGGGTTGATGCACGTGGCGGACGAAGGGCGCGCCTATCTTCATCACACCGGCGGCATGGTCAGTTTCTCCTCCTCCTTCCATCTGGACCCGGCGGACGGAATCGGCGCCTTCGCGTCCGCGTCGATCAGCTACATGCCCGAATACCGCCCGCGCGCGCTGACGCTCTACGCAATCAAGGCGCTGCGGGCGGCGCTCGCCGGCGCGGCGATCCCGGCGCCGCCGCCCTTCGAAAAGCCGCTCCCGAACGCGCAGGATTATGCGGGCCGCTATTCCGGCGGCCGCCGAACCTTCGAGGTTCGCGCCGCCCCCCGGCTGACGCTCGTCGCCGGCGGCACCGAGGCGTCGCTGATCCCGATCGACGAAGACGTGTTCGTATGCGGCCACCCCGCTTTTGCCGACTGGCCGCTTCAATTCGACCGCACCGGGCCAAGCGTCACCGGCGCTGGGTGGGGAGCTGAGGGATTCACCCGCGATGGCGCTGGAGCGAAGATCGCGGCATCCGATCCGGCGCTCGCCCGCCACGCCGGCAAATATGTGAACGACAGTCCCTGGCTCGGCGTCGCGCGCATCGTCGAGCGCGGCGGCCGGCTCTGGGGCGGCGGGTTCGTGCCGATGACGCCGATCGCCGACGGCGTGTGGCGATTCGGCAAGGAGGAATGGTCGCCCGAGCGCGTCTCGTTCGCGAACATGCTCGGCGGGCATCCGCACACGATGATCTTCTCCGGCCATCGCTTCGAGCGCCGCGACATCTGAGCGCACACCCTAGGCTTCGGCGGCGCGCCCGGCTAAGGGCCCCGCATGTCCGAGATCACGCCCGAAATCGTCGCCGAGCACAGCCTCTCTCCCGAGGAATATGAGCGCGTCCTGCACGCGCTGGGCCGCGCGCCGAACCTGACCGAGCTCGGCATCTTCTCCGTCATGTGGTCCGAGCATTGCTCGTACAAATCCTCGCGCGTGCATCTGAAGAAGCTGCCGACCAAGGCACCATGGGTCATCCAGGGGCCGGGCGAGAATGCCGGCGTGATCGATATTGGCGACGGCCTGGCCGCCATCTTCAAGATGGAGAGCCACAACCACCCGAGCTATATCGAACCTTACCAAGGCGCGGCGACCGGCGTCGGCGGCATATTGCGCGACGTGTTCACGATGGGCGCGCGCCCCGTCGCGAGCATGAATGCGCTCCGCTTCGGCCAGCCGGACCATCCGAAGATGCGCCACCTGATCGCCGGCGTCGTCCACGGCATCGGCGGCTACGGCAATTGCGTCGGCGTGCCGACCGTCGGCGGCGAAGTGAATTTTCACTCCGCCTATGACGGCAACATCCTGGTCAATGCGATGACGGTCGGCATCGCGAAAACCGACAAGATCTTCTATTCGGCCGCCGCTGGCGTCGGGAACCCGGTCGTCTATGTCGGGTCCAAGACCGGCCGCGACGGCATCCATGGCGCGACCATGGCGTCGGCCGACTTCTCCGAGGATTCGGAGGAAAAGCGCCCGACCGTGCAGGTCGGCGACCCGTTCACCGAAAAGCTGCTGATCGAAGCCTGCCTGGAGCTGATGGCGTCGGACGCGATCGTCGCGATCCAGGACATGGGCGCGGCCGGCCTCACGTCCTCCTCGGTTGAGATGGCGTCGAAGGGCGGCGTCGGCATCGAACTCGACATGGACGCGGTGCCGTGCCGCGAAGAGGGCATGACGCCCTACGAGATGATGCTCTCCGAATCGCAGGAGCGCATGCTGATGGTGCTGAAGCCCGGCCGCGAGGCCGAGGCGGAGGCGATCTTCCGCAAATGGGAGCTGGATTTCGCGGTGATCGGCCGCGTCACCGATACTGGGCGGATGGTGCTGACCTGGAAAGGCGACACCGTCGCCGATATCCCGCTGGGTCCTTTGGGCGACGACGCGCCCTGCTACGATCGCCCCTGGGTCGCGACGCCGAAACCCGCCCCGCTGGCCGACCTTCCCGACCAGCATATCGACATCGCCGCCGACCTGAAGGTGCTGATCGGCTCGCCCGACCTCGCCTCGCGCCGCTGGGTCTGGGAGCAGTACGACCATATGGTCGGCGCCGACACGGTGCAGCGCCCAGGCGGCGACGCCGCTGTCGTGCGTGTCCACGGCACCGACAAGGCGCTGGCGATCACGACCGACTGCACGCCGCGTTACTGCTTCGCGGACCCGGTCGAGGGCGGCAAGCAGGCGATCGCGGAAGCTTGGCGCAACCTGACCGCGGTCGGCGCGCGGCCGCTGGCGGCGACCGACTGCATGAATTTCGGCAACCCGCAGCGGCCCGAGATCATGGGACAGTTCGTCGGCTGCATAGAGGGCATGGCGGAGGCCTGCACGAAGCTCGACATGCCGATCGTGTCCGGCAACGTCTCGCTCTACAACGAAAGCAAGGCGACCGGAGGCGGCTCCGCGATCCTGCCGACGCCGGCAATCGGCGCGGTCGGCTTGATCGACGACTGGACCCGGTCGATGACGATCGGCTTCAAGGACATCGGCGACATCATCCTCGTCGTCGGCGACCGCACCGGCCATCTCGGCCAGTCGTTATGGCTGCGCGAGCTGCACGGCCGCGAGGACGGTCCCCCGCCGCCGGTCGACCTGGAGGCGGAGCGCCGCACCGGCGATTTCATCCGCGCCGCGATCGAGCACCGCCATGTCTCCGCATGCCACGACGTGTCGGACGGCGGCATCGCCGTCGCGCTGGCCGAGATGGCGCTGGCGAGCGGCATCGGCGCGATGGTCGACAAGCCCCAGCCCTACCCTTGCGCCCAATCCTTCTTCGGCGAAGACCAGGGCGTCTATATCGTGACCGTGCCCGATCATGCGCTGGTGCCGTTCCTCGACACCGCTCTGGTGGCGGGCGTCACCGTCGAGCCGCTCGGCCGCACGATCAAGAACCGCCTGATCTTCGAGCGCCCGGACCGCGACTGCGTCGTCACCCTCGACGAGCTGCGCGCTTCGCATGAAGGATTCTTCCCCAAGCTGATGGGCGCGGACGCCGCGCTGGCATAGAGAAGACTTGCGACTAAGTCGCAATAGCTGTACCTGCGCACTCATGATCGTCTGCAACTGCAATGCGATTCGCGAGCGCCAGGTGCGGGAAGCTGCCCGCTCCGGCTGTGCCGATCCGCTGTCCGCCTATGCCTCGCTCGGCCGCCGCCTTCGGTGCGGGCAGTGCGTGCCCTATGCCCGGCAGATCATTGAAGAGGAACGCGACGCGGCCTAGGGTCTCCCGAACAGGAGGACCGGCATGCAGGGCGATCCGAAGGTCATCGAATATCTGAACGACGCGCTCAAGAACGAGCTGACGGCGATCAACCAGTATTTCCTGCACTACCGCATGCTCGATCATTGGGGCGTGCAGCGACTCGCCAAGTTCGAATACGGCGAATCGATCGACGAGATGAAGCACGCCGACTGGCTGGCGGAGCGCATCCTGTTCCTGGAAGGCCATCCCAATTTCCAGATGCTCGGCCGGCTCAGGATCGGCGAGACGGTGGAGGAAGTGCTGCGCTCGGACCTGCAGCTGGAGCAGGAAGCGATCCCGCTGCTCCGCGACGCCATCCAGCACTGCGAATCGGTCCGCGATTATGTCACCCGCGACCTGCTGAAGCGCATCCTCGAGAATGAGGAAGAGCATGTCGACACGCTCGAGCGGCTGTTCGACCAGATCAAGCTGATGGGCATCGAGAACTTCATCCAGCTCCAGTCGAAGCCGGCGGAGGAATAGCGCTCAGCCCGCGCGGCCGAACACCGCCTTGCGGCCGAAGCCGGCGCCGGGGCGGCGTTCCATCAGCGGGTTGGTCTCCCGATCGAACATCTGCATCGTCTGCTCGAACATCGGGCGGAGCTGCACCACGTCGGGGATCAGCTCGTCCGGCGTGGTGTGGAGCTCGACGCAGCGCCGCGCGACCATCTCGATCCGCTCGGCGATCGCGGCCAACGGCTCGGCGCCGAACTGCCGCGCCTCACCCTTCAGCGTGTGCGCCGGGCGGACCAAAGCGGCCGCGCTCTTGTTGCGCATCGCTTCCTCGATCACGTCCAGCGACTTGACGCCGTCTTCCTTGAAATAGCCGAGGATGCGGACGAAGCCCGAGCCCAGCTCGGCGCGCGCCTGGTTGAAGGCGTTCCAGTCGATCAGCGAAGCAGTGTTCCCGGCCATGGGACGAGCTTTAGGCCGTTCAGGTAAACAGTCGGTTGCGGTTCAGCCGCGATCGAACGGGTTCTTCGGCGCCCGCATCGTCAGCCGCACCGGCACCGCGCCGAAGCCGAGGTCCCGCCGGATGCCGTTGACCAGGTAGCGGCGATAGCTTTCGGGCAGCAGGTCGACGCGGGTGCCGAACAGCACGAAGCCGGGCGGCCGCGTCTTCGCCTGGGTGATATAGCGCGGCTTGATCCGCTTGCCGCCGGGCGCGGGCGGCGGGTTCTTCTCGATCGCCGCCTCGAACCAGCGGTTGAGCTCGCCGGTCGGCACCCGCCGCGACCAGGCGTCGCGCGTCTCGAACGCGACCTTCAGCAGCGTGTCGAGGCCCTTCCCCGTCGCCGCCGAGACGGTCAGCACCGGCAGGCCCTTCACCTGCGCCAGCCCTTCCTCCAGCGCCGCCTTGACCCCGTTGAACAGCGCGCTCGGATTCTCCGCCACGTCCCATTTGTTGAGCGCGATGACGAGCGCGCGCCCTTCCTGCAGCACCGAATCGGCGATCCGCAGGTCCTGCGCCTCGAGGCCGCGGGTGGCGTCGAGCAGCAGCACCACGACCTCGGCGAAATCGACCGCACGCAGCCCGTCCGCGACCGAGAGCTTTTCCAGCTTGTCGACCACGTTCGCGCGCTTGCGCATGCCGGCAGTGTCGATCAGCCGGATCGGCCGCCCCTCCCATTCCATGTCGATCGCGATCGAATCGCGCGTGATCCCGGCCTCGGGCCCGGTGATCATCCGCTCCTCGCCCAGGATGCGGTTGACGAGCGTCGACTTGCCCGCGTTCGGCCGCCCGACGATCGCGAGCTTCAGCGGCGCGGACGGATCGTCCTCGTCAAACGCCTCCTCCGGCTCGTCCCCGTCGCGCTCCAGATAGGGGAGCAAAGCCTCGAACAGGTCGGCGACGCCTTCGCCATGCTCGGCCGAGATCTGGACCGGCTCGCCGAGCCCCAGCGCCAGCGCCTCCAGCGCGCCCTGCTCGCCCGCGCGCCCTTCGGCCTTGTTGACGGCAAGCACCACCGGCCGGTCGGCGGCGCGGAGCCAGCGGGCGATCTCCTCGTCCAGCGGCACGACGCCCGCTCGGGCATCGACCAGGAACAGCGCGACGTCGGCCTCGCGCACGGCAGCCTCCGTCTGCACGCGCATCCGGCCGGGCAGCGACTGCGGGTCCTCGTCCTCGAACCCGGCCGTGTCGATGACGCGGAAGTCGAGGCCGATCAGATGCGCTTCCCCCTCGCGCCGGTCGCGCGTGACGCCGGGCCGGTCGTCGACCAGCGCCAGCTTCTTGCCGACAAGCCGGTTGAACAGCGTCGACTTGCCGACATTGGGCCGGCCGACGATCGCGACGGTGGGAAGGGGACGAGGCATGGGGCGCCCCCGTTAGCGCGTGAGGGCGGCGAAGGGAAATGCGGCGGCGAAAGGTAACGAAAGTCACGCCACGTCCACGGCGAAAGCGTTACCTTCCGCGGGGGAAATTCACTCCCCGGGGCGCCGGGCGGCGTGCCGCGCGCCGGCCTGCGGTGATCCGAACAATTCGAAAGAGCCGACACGGACTGTGGCACGGCGGCGGGCGTGTAGGACAGGATTTTTTCTCTCTCCGAAGGAGAGTGACACGCACCTCTCCCATAGGGAGAGGTCGAGACGCGCGTGAGCGCGTCCGGGTGAGGGGCCTGGCGCTATACGGAGAGGTCCGACCCCCTCACCCCGCTCGCGCTTTGCGCGAGTCGCCCTCTCCCTTTGGGAGAGGGTTGCGCACCTCTCCCATCGGGAGAGGTCGAGTCAGGCGCCAGCCTGACCGGGTGAGGGGCTGGGCGCTATACGGATAGGTCCGAACCCCTCACCCCGCTCGCGCTGGCGCGCGAGTCGCCCTCTCCCTTTGGGAGAGGGTTGCGCACCTCTCCCATCGGGAGAGGTCGAGTCAGGCGCCAGCCTGACCGGGTGAGGGGTTGGCGCTATACGGACAGGTCCGAACCCCTCACCCCGCTCGCGCTGGCGCGCGAGTCGCCCTCTCCCTTTGGGAGAGGGGAGCCGCCTCTCCCTATGGGAGAGGGACGCGTTCTGTGCTTAGGTGGCGGCCGGGAGGGCCTGCGTGACCAACAAGCTGTTCTACGGCGACAATCTCGGCGTGCTGCGCGAGCATATCGCGGACGAGAGCGTCGATCTCGTCTATCTGGACCCGCCATTCAACTCGAACGCCAACTACAACATCCTGTTCAAGTCGCCGAAGGGCGCCGCCGCCGACAGCCAGATCGAGGCGTTCGAGGACACCTGGCATTACGGCCCCGAAGCCGCGCAGGCGTTCCACGAAGTGATGACCAGCGGCAACACCGATGTCGCCAACCTGCTCCGCGCGATGCAGGAGTTTCTGGGCCAGAACGACATGATGGCCTATCTGGCGATGATGGCGGTGCGGCTGATCGAGCTCCACCGCGTGCTGAAGCCGACCGGCAGCCTGTATCTGCACTGCGACCCGACCGCGTCGCACTACCTGAAGCTGTTGCTCGATGGGGTGTTTGGGGCGGACAAGTTTCGCAATGAGGTGACGTGGAAGCGCACCTTTGCTCACGGCTCTGCGAAGCCGTTCGGTCCCGTCCACGATACGCTTCTGTTCTACAGCAAGTCAGACCAATACCTCTGGAATGATATCAAGGTCGGCCATGACGAGGGATATATTGAAAAGCACTTTCGATCGTTCGACGAGGCGAAGCAGGATCGGTTTCAAGCGATTTCTCTAACCGGGGCCGGTGTCCGTAATGGGACAGCGGAAAGGAGTGGCGCGGCGTAAACCCGACCGGCGTCGGACGTCACTGGGCCATCCCAAAGGCAATTTTGGAGAGAGAGGGAATCGAGAGTGGATCGCCGCAGGAGAATCTGGACGCGCTAGACCAAGTTGGGCGGATCGCATGGCCTGCGATCGACGGAGGAACTCCGAGACTGAAATGGTTCGTTTCGGATTTGGACGGGACTCGGATTGGAGACGTGTGGACTGATATTCCGCCCATATCGGCCCAAGCGAAAGAGCGCCTCGGCTACCCCACCCAAAAGCCGCTCGCCCTTCTCGAACGCATCATCTCCGCCTCGTCCAACCCCGGCGACGTGGTGCTCGACCCGTTCTGCGGCTGCGGCACGGCGGTGCATGCGGCGCAGAAGCTCGGGCGGCAGTGGATCGGGATCGACGTGACCTATCTCGCGATCGGCCTGATCGAGCGGCGGCTGAAGGAGGCCTTTCCCGGCATCGCGTTCGAGGTTGTCGGCGAGCCCAAGGGGCTGATGGATGCCGAGCATCTGGCCGAGACCGAGCCGCACCAATTCCAATACTGGATCACGCAGAAGATCGGGGGCCAGCCCTATCAGGGCGGGCGCAAGGGCGCCGACCGCGGCATCGACGGCTATGTCTATTTCACCGGCCACGACCGCAAGACCGAGGCGGCGATCGTGTCCGTGAAGGCTGGGCGCAATGTGGGCGTGGCGATGGTGCGCGATCTGAAAGGCGTGATCGAGCGGGAAAAGGCGCCGATCGGCATCTTCGTCTGCGTCGTGAACCCCAGCCGCGAAATGGAGCGCGAAGCCGCCGCCGCCGGCATGTACGAAGCCGCCGACGGGCGGACCTATCCCCGCCTGCAGATCTTCACGCTGGCCGAGCTGTTCCAGGGCCATCTGCCCAAGGTGCCGCTGCTCGACCGCCAGGCCGGCTTCCGGAAAGCGAAGCGCGAGGAAAGCGGGGTGCAGGGCAGCTTGTTGTGAGCCGCCTCTCCCATGGGGAGAGGGCGTGCGTTACCTCTCCCATGGGGAGAGGTCGAGACGCGCGATAGCGCGTCCGGGTGAGGGGTTGGGGGCGTGACGTCGAGCTCCGCACCCCCTCACCCCGCTCGCGCTGGCGCGCGAGTCGCCCTCTCCCTTTGGGAGAGGGTTGCGCACCTCTCCCATCGGGAGAGGTCGAGTCAGGCGCCAGCCTGACCGGGTGAGGGGTTGGGGGCGTGACGTCGAGCTCCGCACCCCCTCACCCCGCTCGCGCTGGCGCGCGAGTCGCCCTCTTCCTATGGAAGAGGGAACGAGGGGAATCACATGGCCAAGCGCTTGACGCCTGTTGCCCGGAAGTTGCGGCGGGGGCGGACGGAGGTGGAGGACCGGTTGTGGCAGCGGCTGCGGAATCGGCAGGTCGAGGGGGCAAAGTTTCGGTTTCAGCGGCCGGTTTCGGGATCGGTCGCGGACTTTGGCTGCGATGAGGTGAAGCTGATCGTGGAGCTCGACGGCGGGCAGCATGCCGGTCAGGTGGAAGCGGATCGGGCGCGAACGCTCTCGCTGGAGCAGGCGGGCTATGTGGTGCTGCGGTTCTGGAATTCGGATGTGACGGAGAATCTGGACGGGGTGCTGGAGGAGATCAGGCGCACGGTGCTGATCGCGCGGGGGCGATGACACCTCTCCCATGGGAGAGGTCGAGACGCGCGGGAGCGCGTCCGGGTGAGGGGTTTGGCGCTATACGGAAGGTTGCGGGCCCCTCACCCCGCTCGCTTCGCGAGTCGCCCTCTCCCTATGGGAGAGGGAAAAGAGAAAGGGCCGGGGAGCTTGGTGCTCTCCGGCCCTTCGTTTTTTGCTTCGGGACGGGGCGCGGGAGTTAATCCCGCGCCGTCGGTCGCCCCGGAGGGGCGCCGGCCGGACCGGTTCGAGTCCCGCGCTAGCTGCACGCTAGCGCGGGCCGAACTCGGTCAGAAGTCCATGCCGCCCATGCCGCCCATGCCGGCGCCGCCCATCGGCATTGCCGGCTTGTCTTCCGGCAGTTCCGCGATGGTGGCTTCGGTGGTGATCAGCAGGCCGGCGACCGAGGCCGCGTCCTGCAGGGCGGTGCGGACGACCTTGGTCGGGTCGATCACGCCGGCCTGGACCAGGTTCTCATAGGCTTCGGTCTGGGCGTTGAAGCCCTGGGTCTCGTCGCCCTCGCGCAGCAGGTTGCCCGAGACGACGGCGCCGTCGACACCGGCGTTCTGCGCGATCTGCTTGACCGGCGCGGTGATCGCCTTGCGGATGATGTCGATGCCGCGGGTCTGGTCGTCGTTCTGACCCTTCAGGCCATCGAGCGCCTTGGTCGCGTAGAGGAGCGCGGTGCCGCCGCCGGGGACGATGCCCTCTTCCACGGCCGCACGGGTCGCGTGGAGAGCGTCGTCGACGCGGTCCTTGCGCTCCTTCACCTCGACTTCGGACGCGCCGCCGACCTTGATCACTGCGACGCCGCCGGCGAGCTTCGCCAGCCGCTCCTGCAGCTTCTCGCGGTCATAGTCGGACGTGGTCACCTCGATCTGCTGGCGGATCGCCTCGGTGCGGCCCTTGATGGCATCCGCCTCGCCGGCGCCGTCGACGATCGTGGTGTTGTCCTTGTCGATGGTGACGCGCTTGGCCTGGCCGAGCATGCCGAGCGTGACGTTCTCCAGCTTGATGCCCAGATCCTCCGAAATCATCTCGCCCTTGGTCAGGATCGCGATGTCTTCCAGCATCGCCTTGCGGCGATCGCCGAAGCCCGGCGCCTTGACCGCCGCGACCTTCAGGCCGCCGCGCAGCTTGTTGACGACGAGCGTCGCCAGCGCCTCGCCCTCGATGTCCTCGGCGATGATCAGCAGCGGACGGCCACTCTGCACGACCGCTTCGAGGATCGGCAGCATCGCCTGCAGGTTGGAGAGCTTCTTTTCGTGGATCAGGATGTACGGGTCGTTGAGCTCGACCTGCATCTTTTCCGGATTGGTGATGAAGTACGGGCTCAGATAGCCGCGGTCGAACTGCATGCCCTCGACGACGTCGAGCTCGAATTCGAGACCCTTCGCCTCTTCGACGGTGATCACGCCTTCCTTGCCGACCTTCTCCATCGCCTCGGCGATCTTCTGGCCGACTTCGGTGTCGCCATTGGCCGAGATGATGCCGACCTGGGCGATTTCCTGGCTGCCGGCGACCGGCTTCGAGCGCTGCTTCAGGTCGTCGACGACCTTGGCGACGGCGAAGTCGATGCCGCGCTTCAGGTCCATCGGGTTCATGCCGGCGGAGACCGACTTCATGCCCTCGCGCACGATCGCCTGGGCAAGCACGGTGGCGGTGGTGGTGCCATCGCCGGCCAGGTCGTTGGTCTTCGACGCGACCTCGCGCAGCATCTGCGCGCCCATATTCTCGAACTTGTCCTTCAGTTCGATCTCTTTAGCGACCGTCACGCCATCCTTGGTGATGCGCGGGGCGCCGAACGACTTGTCGATGACGACGTTGCGGCCCTTGGGGCCGAGGGTGACCTTCACCGCGTCGGCGAGAATGTCCACGCCGCGCAGGATGCGCTCGCGCGCGTCGCGGGCAAAACGGACGTCTTTGGCTGCCATGTTCGTTGTTTCCTTCTATTCCTGTGCTCCGGCGCAGCCCGGAGCGTTGCGAGCAGGGCTCCGGCCTTCGCCGGAGCACGGCGCGCGGGTTGAAATCAGCCGACGATCCCGAGGATGTCGGATTCCTTCATGATGATCAGGTCTTCGCCGTTGACCTTGACCTCGGTGCCCGACCATTTGCCGAACAGGATGCGGTCGCCGGCCTTCACGTCCAGCGGGGTGACCTTGCCGTCCTCATTCTTGGCGCCGCCGCCGACGGCGACCACTTCGCCTTCCTGCGGCTTTTCCTTGGCGGTGTCGGGGATGATGATGCCGCCGGCCGTCTTCTCCTCGGCCTCGACACGGCGAACGAGCACGCGATCGTGCAGCGGACGAAAGTTCATCTGGGTTTTCCCTCCAAAACTAGGACTGTTGGCACTCAGCCGCGGCGAGTGCCAGCGAGGGCCATATGTGACCGCGTTCATGGGTCGTCAAGGCGCGGCGGCCGGCAAATTCGGGGCATGCCGCGGGCCTTGCACGGCCGGCTTGAAAAGCGCAGCGCCACGCTGGATTGTCGGACGGCAACAGCGAGGCGGTGTTTCATGCGATTCCTGGCCGGTTTCTG
Source organism: Sphingomonas horti (assembly GCF_009753715.1). Classification (GTDB taxonomy): domain Bacteria; phylum Pseudomonadota; class Alphaproteobacteria; order Sphingomonadales; family Sphingomonadaceae; genus Sphingomonas_B; species Sphingomonas_B horti. Next base: position 122,839 of record NZ_WQMS01000014.1, read on the forward strand.
GCGGCTGCTCGTCGGCATCAAGGACGCGCTGGTCCTGATCCTGATGCTGCTGTTCTTCGGCGCGCTGCACGCCGTGCTCACCTACAATCCCAACCGGCCGGTCGGATCGGGCGCGCTGCTGCTGGACCTGAACGGCACGATCGTCGAGCAGCCGGCCGAGCGCGGTCCGTTCGATTCGCTGACCGCGGGCGGTGCCGCCGTCGCGCGCGAGCACCGTTTGCGCGACGTCGTCCGCGCGCTCGACGCGGCGCGGACCGACGGGAGCATCAAGGCCGTCGTGCTCGACCTCGACCGCTTCCTGGGCGCGGGCCAGGTCGCGCTGGAAACGGTCGGCGAAGCGATCGATCGGGTGAAGCGGTCGGGCAAGCCGGTGTTTGCCTATGCGACCGGCTATACCGACGACAGCTACCAGCTCGCCGCGCACGCGTCCGAAGTGTGGATGAGCCCGATGGGCGGCGCCGCCTTTGCCGGGCCGGGCGGATCGCGGCTCTACTACAAGGGGCTGCTCGACAAGCTGGGCGTGACCGCGCACGTCTATCGGGTCGGCGCGTTCAAGTCGGCGGTCGAACCGTATATCCGCGCCGACCAGTCGCCCGAGGCGCGGCAGGCGAACGAGGCGCTGGCGTCCGCGCTGTGGGAAGGGTGGAAGACCGACGTGTCGCGCGCGCGGCCGCGGGCGAAGCTGGCCGAGGCGATCGCGAACCCGGCGGGCGCGGGCAACCTGTCGCAGGCGGCGCTGGCCTATGGCCTGGTCGACAGGCTGGGCGAGCGGGCCGCTTTCTCCGACCGGGTCGCCGCGGTTGCCGGCAAGGACGACAAGAACGGCAGCTTCAAGACCGTGCGGCTGGAGGATTGGGTCGCGGCCAATCCGCTCAAATACGAGAATGGCGACATCGGCATCGTGACCGTGGCGGGCACGATCCAGGACGGCTTTGCCGGGCCCGGAACGGCCGGCGGCGACACGATCGCGCGTGCGATCCGCAAGGCAGTCGCGGACGGCGACGTGAAGGCGCTTGTGGTGCGGATCGATTCGCCTGGCGGATCGGCGCTGGCGTCGGAGCGCATCCGCTCGGCCCTCCTTGAAGCCAAGGCCAAGGGGCTGCCGGTGGTCGTGTCGATGGGGTCGGTCGCAGCATCCGGCGGCTATTGGGTCGCGACGGCGGGCGACCGCATCTTCGCCGAGCCGAGCACGATCACCGGATCGATCGGCGTGTTCGGCGTACTGCCGACATTCGAGGCGACGCTCGCCAAGATCGGCGTGACCACCGACGGCGTGAAGACGACGCCGCTGTCCGGCCAGCCGGACCTGTTCGGCGGCACCAGCCCCGAGTTCGACCGGCTCGCCCAGACCGGCGTCGAGGACATTTACGGCCGCTTCGTCGCGCTGGTCGCCCAGTCGCGCAAGCTGGCGACGGCGCGCGTCAACGAGATCGGCCAAGGCCGGGTGTGGGACGGCGGCAGCGCCCGGCAGCTGGGGCTGGTCGACGCGTTCGGCGGCCTGAGCGACGCGGTCGCCGAAGCCGCGCGGCGGGCGAAGATCGACAAGCCGGCGCTCGTCTATCTGGAGAAGCGGCCGAGCTGGTGGGAGCAATGGGCGAGCGACTGGTCGCGCCCGGATGACGAGGGCGAGCGGGACGGGACCGATATGCTGTCGCGGCTGGCGGCCCGGCAGAAGGCGCTCGCCTGGAGTGCGGTCGCGGACGCGCAGAGCCTCGCGACCGGCGCCTCGATCCAGGCCCGCTGCCTCGAATGCGCCGCCGCCCTGCCCCCGCGCACGCCGGATGCGGGGCTCGGCCGCTGGCTGCTGAGCCTGATCGCGCGATGATCCGCATCCGCCGCGCCCGCGGCGAGGACGCGGCGGCGTTCGCCGCCATCTACGCGCCCCACGTGACGCGCGGCATCGCCTCGTTCGAGGAACAGGCGCCGACGCCGGACGAGATGCGCGCGCGAATCGCGAAGCTGGATGGCCGTTTTCCGTGGCTGGTCGCCGAGGCGGATGGGACAGTTCTCGGCTATGCTTACGCCGACCGGTTCCGCGACCGCACCGCCTATCGCTGGGCGGTGGAGACCACCGTCTATATCGCCGAAGGGGCGCAGCGGCGCGGTGTCGGGCGGCTGCTCTATGCGCGGCTGCTCGACATCCTGCGCGCCCAAGGCTTCACCCAGGCGATCGCCGCGATCTCGCTGCCGAACGACGCGTCGGTGAAGCTGCACGAACTGGCCGGCTTCCGCCGCGCCGGCGTGTACCGGCAGGTCGGATGGAAGCTGGGACGGTGGATCGATGTCGGCCTGTGGCAGGCGCAGCTGCGGGAGCCGGAGCACCCGCCCGCGGAGCCGAAGGCGTTTGGTGAGGTCAATTCCGCCAATGGCTAAGCGCCGGCCAGGCCGACGCTCCATAGGCGCGCGGATCCGTATCAAGCATGCGCACGCAGAAGAAGTAGCCTCGCTCTTCCATTCATACGGCGTGGAGCCTTCCTTCGTGGAGACTTTGGATGAGCGGGAAGTCGCATTCTATTTCACCAAAGCGCAGGTGCGGCAGGAGCAGACCGTAAGCGCGATCGAGGCCATTCCGCGCGAATTTTGGGCCGTGGTCGCCGTCGTGACCGATGGACTCCCGCCGACGGTCCACTGACGTGCTAGCGCTGATACGCCGGCAGTTTCAGGCCGCGCCAGATCGCGAGGGCCCGGAGCGCGAAGCCGGTGAGCGCAGCGATCGGCGCGGCGATGCCGATCGCGATGCCGGCCCAGCTGAGCAGCACGAACAGGGCGGCGGCGAGTGCGGCGGCGGTGACGTAGAGTTCCGGACGGAGCAAGATCGAGGGCTCGCCGGCCAGCACGTCGCGGATGATGCCGCCGACGCTGGCGGTGATCACGCCCATCAGCACCGCGACGACCGGCGGCACGCCGAAGGCCAGTGACTTGGCGGCGCCGAACACGGCATAGGCGGCAAGCCCGACCGCGTCGAACCAGTCGAGTGCGCGGCCGTGCCACCAGCGCTGCGGCGTCAGCCAGATCAGCGCCGCCATCGCCAGGCACACGGCGGCCACGCGCCAGTCGCGGACCCAGAAGACCGGCGCGTCGATCAGCAAGTCGCGCACCGTGCCGCCGCCGACGCCGGTGACCAGCGCGAAAAAGGCGAAGGTGACCAGCGTCTGCCGGTGCCGCGCCGCGGCGAGCGCGCCGGAGGCGGCGAACACCGCGATGCCGAACAGGTCGAACCAGGGGAGGAAAGGCGTGAGGGGGTCCATCTGTCTGTTGGCCGTCATCCGGTCTCGACCCGGAACCTCCCTGTCATGTCGGTGCGCGCGCCAGAAAGGAAGGTGGGTCCTGGGTCAAGCCCGGGATGACGACGATCAGGACCCGAATTTCTTTACGCACTGGTCCAGCACGGCGATCGGCGGGCCGAGCGTCGCGACTTTGGCGAGCGCCTTTGCCCGGGCCTCGTTCGCCCGGGCCTGGTTCAGCCCCCGCGCCTTCAGCGTCGCACCCATCTTGTTGTCGAGCGTGCGCTCCATCGCGTCATAGGCGCGGATGCGATCGATGAAATTATTCTCCTGGCTGCGCAGCGCCGTGGTGATGAAGTCGGACAGGTCGTGGCAGCCGGCCTGCGCCGTCAGCGCGTCGGACGGGAGCGTGACGCGCTCGACCGGTTTTGTCGCCGGATAGGCGTTCGCGCACTCGCCAATCAGCGACTGCCAGTCATCGCCGGTCACCTTGTCGCCGAGTTGCGGCATTGCGTTGACCACCGCCGCCGAGCGCGTGCGGTCGAAGCTGCCGCCTGCCGCGCCCTCGATCAGCGCGTAATGCAGAATGTGCCCCTGCTGCTCGATCGTCAGCTTCGCATCGACGCTGCCGAGCGACCGCCGCGCATCCGCCGCCGCGACCACGCCGCAGGTCGCCGCGCGCCTGATCGGATCGTCGGGCAAGCCGGCTTCCTTCTTGCCGCACGCGGCGAGAGCCAAAACCAGCATGATCCAGGCCGCGCGCATCGTCTCTCCTCCGTAACGAGGGGGAGACGGATGAGGGGGCGGAGGGTTCCCAAATCCTCCCCGAGCTTGCTCGGGGAGGGGGACCGCGCGAAGCGCGGTGGAGGGGCCGGAGCGAAGCGGAGGTTTGGCTCGGCGCTGCGCGCCGCCCCTCCACCATGCTCCGCATGGTCCCCCTCCCCAAGCAAAGCTTGGAGAGGACTAAATGTGTATAGGCTTCCCCGTCACCGCCATCGCCGCTTCCTTCAGCGCTTCCGAATGCGTCGGGTGGGCGTGGCAGGTATAGGCGATGTCCTCGCTGGTCGCGCCGAACTCCATCGCCTGCGCGGCCTGGGCGATCATCGTGCCGGCGACGCTGGCGATCATCCAAACGCCCAATACGCGATCGGTGTTCGCGTCGGCCACGACCTTCACGAAGCCGTCCGGCTCGTGATTGGTCTTGGCGCGGCTGTTGGCGAGCATCGGGAATTTGCCGGTCTTGACCGGGCCCCGCTCCTTCGCCTGCTCCTCGGTCAGGCCGACGCCGGCGATCTCCGGCCAGGTGTAGACGACCGACGGGATCACGTCGTGATTCACGATTCCGGTCTGGCCGGCGATGTTCTCGGCGACCGCAATGCCTTCGTCCTCGGCCTTGTGGGCGAGCATCGGACCGGGGATCACGTCGCCGATCGCCCAGATGCCGGGCACCGAAGTGCGGAAATCATGGTCCGTCTCGATCTGGCCGCGCTGATTGGTCTTGAGGCCAGCGGCTTCAAGGTTCAGCCCATCGGTGTTGGGACGCCGGCCGATCGAGACCAGCACGGCATCGGCTTCGATCGTTTCCGACGCGCCGCCCGCGGCCGGCTCGACCGTCAGCGTCGCTTTCTTGCCCTTGACGGCCGCGCCTGTGACTTTGGTGGCGAGCTTGAACTCGAAGCCCTGCTTCTTGAAGATCTTGTTCGCTTCCTTGCGGACCTCGCCGTCGAAGCCGGGCAGAATCTGGTCGAGGAACTCGACGCAGGTGACCTTGGCGCCCAGGCGGCGCCAGACGGAGCCGAGCTCCAGCCCGATCACGCCGGCGCCGATCACGACGAGGTGCTCGGGCACCTTGGCCAGCTCCAGCGCGCCGGTCGAATCGACGATCACGCCCTTGGCGTTGTCGACCTCCACGCCGGGCAGCGGCGTCACCGAGGAGCCGGTGGCGATGACGATGTTCTTTGCACGCACCTCGCGCTCGCCGACCTTGACCGTGTCTTTGGCCGTGAAGGCGGCACGGCCTTTCAGCCATTCGACCTTGTTCTTCTTGAACAGGAATTCGATGCCGCCGGTCAGCTGCTTGACCGCGTCCTTGCGCTGGCCGTGCATCGCATCGAGGTCGAGCTCCGGCTTCACCTTGATGCCCAGCTTCGCGAAGCTGCCGTTCGCGGCCTGGTCGTAATATTCGGACGCATGCAGCATCGCCTTGGACGGGATGCAGCCGACGTTGAGGCAGGTGCCGCCCAACGTCTCCCGGCTTTCCGCGCACGCGGTCTTCAACCCCAGCTGCGCCGCGCGGATCGCCGCGACGTAACCGCCAGGACCGGCGCCGATCACGAGAACGTCGAAATCATAGTCAGCCATTGAAAGCTCCAGAGGGAAAATCGGTAAAGCGAACATTGTCTCGAGTGACGGTGACCATTTGCCCCGGTGTCAGGCCAGCCGCGAGGGTTGAAAGGATCAGATCAGCCGCGACATCCGGTTCGGCGCGCCCGAGCCGCGAATAAACAATGTTTCTCGGCGCCTGTTCGCCCCGGACGAAGACGAGTTCACCGAAATCCCGGTCAAAGGTCACGAGCACCGCGTCCACCGCTCGCGCGCGCGACAACACATCGGTATCGCCAATGCCCGGCGCACTCTCCGCAATCCAGTCGACTTCATATCCGGCACCGCGGAGGCGCGCGACGAGGAGGAACGATACATTCTCATCGGCGACGAACAACACGCGTCAGGCCGCGCGGCGCTCGGCTATCGTGCGCTCTTCTGCAACCATATCGTGCGCGAACGCCAAGGCGGCGCGAACCTGCGCTTCCGTGATATGCGGATAGGCCTCAAGCACGTCATGCATCGAGCAGCCGTCGGCGAAGTATTCGAGAATCAGCTCCACGGAGATGCGCGTGCCCTTTACAACCGGCTTGCCGCCCAAAATACTGGGATCCGAATGGATATGGTCACGCCAGTTCATCATTGCCTCACAAATCAATCAGCAGCCTTGTCGGGTCCTCGATAGCATCTTTGAGGGCCACGAGGAACGTGACTGCCTCGCGGCCGTCGACCAGGCGGTGGTCGTAGCTGAGCGCGAGGTACATCATCGGGCGGATGACGATCTGGCCGTCGCGGACGACCGGGCGTTCCTCGATCCGGTGGAGGCCGAGCACGGCGCTCTGCGGCGGATTGATGATCGGCGTCGAAAGCAGCGAGCCGAACACGCCGCCGTTCGAGATCGTGAAGGTGCCGCCGCGCATTTCCTCCATCTTCAGCGTGCCATCCTTGGCGCGCTTGCCGAAGTCCGCGATCTGCTTCTCGATCCCGGCGACCGACAGGTCCTGCGCGTCGCGGACCACCGGCACGACCAGGCCGTTGGGCGCGGAGACGGCGACCGAGACGTCGACATAGTCGCGATAGACAATCTCGTCGCCTTCGATCGAGCCGTTGACGGCGGGAATGTCGCGGAGCGCCTGGACCGCCGCTTTCACGAAGAAGCCCATGAAGCCGAGGCGGACGCCGTGCTTCTTCTCGAACAGGTCCTTGTATTTCGCCCGCGCTTCCATGACCGCGGTCATGTCGACGTCGTTGAACGTCGTCAGCATCGCGGCGGTGTTCTGCGCTTCCTTGAGGCGCGTCGCGATCGTCTGCCTGAGGCGCGTCATGCGCACGCGCTCCTCGCGGCGCTCGCCGGCCTGAATGGGGGCCGGTGCCGGAGCGGGCGCGGGTGCGGGTGCGGGAGCGGCCGCCGGCTTCGCCCTGGCGGCTTCGATCGCCTGCTGCACGTCTTCCTTGGTGAGACGCCCGTCCTTGCCCGTGCCCTTGATCTGGGTCGGATCGAGCCCGTGCTCCAGCACCATCCGCCGCACCGATGGCGACAGCGTCAAGTCGCCGGCCGGCTCCTCGGCCGGCGCAGAGGCGGGTGCAGGAGCGGGCGCCGGTGCAGCGGCAGGCGCCGGGGCCGGAGCGGCGGCAGCCGCCCCGCCTTCCTCGATCGAGCCGATGACGGCGCCAACCTGGACGGTATCGCCGACCTGCGCGGCATATTGCCCCATCACGCCGGCGACGGGCGACGGCACCTCGACCGACACCTTGTCGGTCTCCAGGCTGGCGACGGGCTCGTCCGCCTTCACGGCCTCGCCCGGCTTCTTCAGCCATTCGCCGATCGTTGCCTCGGTGATCGATTCGCCGAGAGTCGGAACCTTGATTTCGGTCGCCATTCTTTCGTTCCCTAGCTCGCCGGCCCTTGCTTCGGGCCCTTGGTCGCAGTCGTCTTGCCGGAGCGGGTGCGCCGGATTTCCTCGCGGACATTATGGCCGAGCGCGTCGGCGATCAGCGCGCCCTGCTCCGCCACGTGCCGCTTGGCGAGGCCGGTCGCCGGCGACGCCGCCGCCGCGCGCCCGGCGTAGCGCGGCCGCTGCGGCTTCACGCCCGCATCGCGCAGGCACTCCTCGATGAACGGCTCGACGAAGAACCAGGCGCCGTTGTTCCGCGGCTCCTCCTGCGCCCAGACCACCTCTTCCAGGTTGGTCATGCGCTGGAGGCGCGCGGTCAGCGGCTCGCCCGGGAACGGATAGAGCTGCTCCAGCCGCACGATCAACGTGTTCTTGTCGCCCGCCGCGTCGCGCGCCTCGATCAGGTCGTAGGCGACCTTGCCGGAGCACAGCACCAGCCGCTTCACGTCCTTGTCCCCGGGGCCCGACGGGTCGGAAAGGATGCGCCGGAAATGGCTGGCCCCCAGGAAATCGTCGGTCGAGGACACTGCCATCTTGTGCCTGAGCAGCGACTTCGGCGTCATGATCACCAGCGGCTTGCGGAACGGCCGCAGCATCTGCCGGCGCAGGATGTGGAAATAATTCGCGGGCGTGGTGCAGTTAGCGACCTGCATATTGTCCTGCGCGCAGAGCTGGAGATAACGCTCCAGCCGCGCCGAGCTGTGCTCCGGCCCCTGGCCTTCGTAGCCATGGGGCAGCAGCATCACAAGGCCGTTGGCGCGCAGCCACTTGGCCTCGCCGGCGGCGATGAACTGGTCGATCATGATCTGCGCGCCGTTCGCGAAGTCGCCGAACTGCGCTTCCCAGAGGACGAGCGTCTTCGGGTCAGCGCCGGCATAGCCATATTCGAAGCCGAGCACGCCATATTCGGAAAGCGGCGAGTCCAGCACCTCGAAGCGGCCGTGCGGCAGCGTCGACAAAGGCACATATTTGTCCTCGGTCGCCTGGTCGACCCAAACGGCGTGGCGCTGGCTGAACGTGCCGCGACCCGAATCCTGGCCCGACAGGCGCACGCCATAGCCTTCGGTGACGAGGCTGCCGAAAGCGAGCGCCTCGCCGGTCGCCCAGTCGAAGCCGTGGCCGGACGTGAACATCTCGCGTTTCGCATCCAGGATGCGCCCGAGCGTCTTGTGGACGTTCACGCCTTCCGGAACGGTCGTCAGCGTGCGGCCCAGGCTGTCGAACAATTTGCGGTCGATGCCGGTATCGACGTTGCGCCGCGCGGTCTCCGCGTCGGCGGGCTTGCTGAGGCCCGACCAGCGGCCCGCAAACCAGTCCGCCTTGTTGGGCAGATAGGATTTGGCGCTCTCGAACTCCTCCTCCAGATGCGAGGTGAAGGCCTGCGCAGTCTGGTCGGCGAAGGCGTCGTCGATCACGCCCTGCTGCTTCAGCCGCGCGCCATAGATGCCGCTGACCGGCGGATGGCCCTTGATCGCCGCGTACATCAGCGGCTGGGTGAAGCTCGGCTCGTCGCCCTCGTTGTGGCCGAACCGCCGGTAGCACCACATGTCGATCACGATGTCGCGGTTGAAGCGCTGGCGGAACTCGATCGCGATCTTGCAGGCATAGGTGACGGCTTCGGGATCGTCGCCGTTCACGTGGAAAATCGGCGCCTGCACGCCCTTCGCCACGTCCGAGGGATAGGGCGAGGAGCGCGCGAATTGCGGGCTGGTCGTGAAGCCGATCTGGTTGTTGATGATGAAATGGACGCAGCCGCCGGTATTGTAGCCGCGCACGCCCGAGAAGCCGAGGCATTCCCAGACAATCCCCTGCCCCGCGAACGCCGCGTCGCCGTGGATCAGCACCGGCAGCACCTGGTCGTGCTTGCCAAGATTGTCGCGCATCACCTGCGTCGCGCGGACCTTGCCGAGCACGACCGGATCGACCGCCTCAAGGTGCGAGGGGTTCGGCACCAGCGACATATGGACGCTGATCCCGTCGAACTCGCGATCGGTGGAGGTGCCGAGGTGATACTTCACATCGCCCGAGCCGCCGACGTCCTCCGGGTTGGCCGAGCCGCCGGAGAATTCGTGGAAGATCACACGGAACGGCTTCGCCATCACGTTGGCGAGGATGTTCAGCCGGCCGCGATGCGCCATGCCATAGACGATCTCGCGCACGCCCATCGCGCCGCCATATTTGATCACCGCTTCCAGCGCGGGGATCATCGCCTCGCCGCCATCCAGGCCGAAGCGCTTGGTGCCGACATATTTGCGGCCCAGGAATTTCTCGAACTGCTCGCCGCGGATCACTGCCGACAGGATCGCGGTCTTGCCCTCGGGCGTGAACTCGATCGCCTTGTCGCGGCCCTCGAACCGCTCCTGCAGAAAGCGCCGTTCCTCGGTATCGGCGATGTGCATGTACTCAAGGCCGACGGGCCCGCAATAATTGCGGCGCAGGATCTCGACGATCTCGCGCACCGTCGCGGTCTGCAGGCCGAGCGTGCCGCCCAGATAGACCGGCCGGTCAAGGTCGGCGCCGGAAAAGCCGTGATATTCGGGCGTCAGGTCCGCCGGCAGCTCGCGCTTGGAAAGGCCGAGCGGGTCGAGCTGCGCCGCCAGGTGCCCGCGCACCCGGTAGGTGCGGATCAGCATCATCGCGCGGATCGAGTCGCCCGCGGCCTTGGCGATCGCGTCCGTATCCGGCACGGCGGCGGGCGCGGCAGCCGCCTTCCTGTCGGGCTTAGGCTGAATCGCGCTCTGGGTCGGATCGAGCGCGGCGGTCAGCGCGTCGGTGTCGGGAAGCGGCCAGTTCGGACGCTTCCAGCTCGGCCCCTCGCTGCTGCCCTCGAGCCCGGCAAAGAAATCGCGCCAGCTCGGCTCGACCGAGTTCGGGTCGGCCGCATAGTTGCGGTACAGCGCCTCAACGAAGGACGGCGACACGCCCTCCAGCTGGTCGAAGCTCAGATTCTGGTATCCCATTACGTGTGCTCCAACTCCTCCCCTCGCCTGCGAGGGGAGGGGGACCGCCGGCGAAGCCGGTGGTGGAGGGGCCCGGAGCGAAGCGGAGGGTTGGCGGTCCTCGCTTCGCTGCGGCCCCTCCACCACGCACCTCCGGTGCGCGGTCCCCCTCCCCTGCAAATGCAGGGGAGGACTTAATCAGCCCTTCAACAAAGCCATCAGCGTCTCGCCCAGTTCCGCGGGACTCGGAGACACGCGGATGCCGGCGGCCTCCATTGCCGCGATCTTGTCCTCGGCGCCGCCCTTGCCGCCCGAGACGATCGCGCCGGCATGGCCCATGCGACGGCCCGGAGGCGCGGTGCGGCCGGCAATGAAGCCGACGGTGGGCTTGCTGCGACCCTTCTTCGCCTCGTCGATCAGGAACTGCGCGGCCTGCTCCTCGGCGTCGCCGCCGATCTCACCGATCATGATGATCGACTTGGTCTCGTCGTCGGCCAGGAACAGCTCCAGCACGTCGATGAAGTTGGTGCCGTTGACCGGATCGCCGCCGATGCCGACCGCGGTGGTCTGGCCCAGGCCCGCGTTCGTGGTCTGGAACACCGCTTCGTAGGTCAGCGTGCCAGAGCGCGAGACGACGCCGACCGAGCCCTTCTTGAAGATGTTGCCCGGCATGATGCCGATCTTGCACTCATTGGGCGTCAGCACGCCCGGGCAGTTCGGCCCGATCAGCCGCGATTTCGAGCCCGACAGCGCGCGCTTCACCTTCACCATGTCGAGCACTGGAATGCCCTCGGTGATGCAGACGATCAGCGGCACTTCGGCGTCGATCGCTTCCAGGATCGAGTCCGCGGCAAAGGCCGGCGGCACGTAGATCACCGACGCGTCCGCCCCCGTCTTCGCGACCGCCTCCTCGACGGTGTCGAACACCGGCAGGCCGATATGGGTCTGTCCGCCCTTGCCGGGCGTGACGCCGCCGACGACCTTGGTGCCATAGGCGATCGCCTGCTCCGAATGGAACGTGCCCTGGGCGCCGGTGAAGCCCTGGGTGATCACCTTGGTGTTCGCGTTGACGAGAATGCTCATTACCGAGTGGCTCCGGGGTTGAAGAGGGCAACAAGCATCACGCGGTTCCCCGCCGCGTCGAAGCCGCTCCCCAAAGTGGAATAGGTGATCAGCCGCACATTGCCCTTGGCGTCAGTAACCTCCCAGGTCGGCACATAGCGCTTGTTGGGCTTGCCGTTTTTCTTGACTGCGTCGGCTGCGTTCGTAGGCGGCGTGGCAAACAGCGCAGAAACGGCCTCCTGCATCTCCGCCTTGTCCGGCAGCGCCGGCACGTAGAAGCTGACATTGCACTGCGCTTGCGGCACAGCGAAGAACCCGTCCGTCTGCGCCACCACGGCACCGGGACCGTTGTAGATGTGCAGCTTTGCCGGCGGCTTGTCCTTGCCCCCGCTGACCGGGAGGATGGCTCCGCCGAAGTCCTGGAATTCAGCGGCCGCCAATGCCGGGTCGCCACCTGAATCCAGGCACCACTTCTTGAAAGCTATCGCGGCCTCGATCGGCGTGCGCGCAACCGCATCCGGCGCCGATCCGCTACCGCCCGCAAATTGGATCGTCGTGATCGATCCGGCGCCCGTCGACCAATTCGCTCCGTTCTGGGCCGTCGCTGAAACGGCGACAGCCAGAGCGCCGCTCAAGAGCAGAAGCTTGTGCATCAGGATTTCAGGCTTCCGTCGATGCCCTGGCAGGCCGCCATCAGTTCCCTGACCGCCTCGACCGAGGTCTGGAAGTTCGCCTTTGCCTTGTCGTTCAACTCGATCTCGACGACCTTCTCGACGCCGCCGGCGCCCAGGATCACCGGCACGCCGACATAGAGGCCCTTCTGGCCGTACTGGCCGTCCAGATAGGCGGCGCAGGGGAGCAGGCGCTTCTTGTCCTTCAGATACGCCTCGGCCATTTCGATGCCGCTGGTCGCGGGCGCGTAATAGGCGGAGCCGGTCTTCAGCAGCGCGACGATCTCGCCGCCGCCCTTGCGGGTGCGATCGACGATCGCATCGATGCGTTCCTGGGTGGACCAGCCCATCTTGATCAGCGCCGGGATCGGGATGCCGGCGACGGTCGAATATTCGATGACCGGGACCATCGTGTCACCGTGCCCGCCGAGCACAAACGCGGTCACGTCCTGCTTCGAGACTCCGAATTCCTCGGCGAGGAAGTGGCGGAAGCGCGCCGAGTCGAGCACGCCCGCCATGCCGACCACCATGTGGTGCGGGAGGCCGGAGAATTCGCGCAACGCCCAGACCATCGCGTCCAACGGATTGGTGATGCAGATGACGAAGGCGTTCGGCGCATGCGCCTTGATGCCCTCGCCGACCGCCTTCATCACCTTCAGGTTGATGCCGAGCAGGTCGTCGCGGCTCATGCCCGGCTTGCGGGCGACGCCGGCGGTGACGATGCAGACATCGGCGCCGGCAATGTCGGCGTAGTCGTTGGTACCCTTGAGGTTGCCGTCCTTGGCCTCGATCGGACCGCACTGGTTGAGGTCCAGCGCCTTGCCCTCCGGCACGCCCTCGACCACGTCGAACAGCACCACGTCGCCCAGGTCCCGCGTCAGCGCCAGATGCGCGAGCGTGCCCCCGATATTGCCAGCGCCGATAAGAGCGATCTTGTGCCGAGCCATGCGGTCCTCCCGGAAGATGAGTCCGGGCCCGATAGGCCGATACGGTTAAGGGTTCAACCTTCGCCCGCGGGATTATCTTTGCAAATGCGAATGAGTTGCAAGAAGAGAGGCGGAGCTTGCGAGCGATACCCTCAGCCAATATCCCGAGCCCATGAAAGACATGGACGCGGTCCGCTATAATGAGAAGGTGAAGCGGCTCTCGACTCTCCTTGGCGGAGCGGGCTTGGCATTCATCCTGACAGCAATCACTCGATGGCTCGACCGCGACGCGGATACAACGACCGCGGCATGGATTATTCTTGGCGCAATGTTTATATGGACAGCGGTTAGGCTGAACGATCTCCTGCAGCCGGAGGAGGAGCTATGACTCAAGGCGAGATTGCGAGCGTAGTCGTTCCTCTCCTGATCGCAGGTGGAATGTATCTTTACATCCTCAACGAGCGCCGGAAGCTGATCGCCGCGCGTGAGAAGCGGCACCGCCCCGCCGAGTAAGACGTCAGCCCAGCGCCGCCAATTTCTCTTCCGCCAGCCGATCGAGCTCCGCGCGGCTCTTCTTCTCTGCCGCCGACTTCAGCTGCCCGCAGGCGGCCATGATGTCGCGGCCACGGGGCGTGCGGATGGGGGCGGAGATGCCGGCTTCGAAGACGATGTTCGAAAAGGCCCTGATCCGCTCCGGGTCCGAGCATTCATAGGGGGCGCCGGGCCAAGGATTGAACGGGATCAGGTTCACCTTCGCCGGCAGCTTGTATTTGCGCAGCAGGCGGACGAGCTCGCGCGCGTCCTCGTCGCTGTCGTTCTTGTCCTTCAGCATCACATATTCGAACGTGATGCGGCGGGCATTGTTGGCGCCCGGATAGTCGGCACAGGCCTGGAGCAGCTCCTCGATGCCGTATTTGCGGTTCAGGGGCACGATCTCGTCGCGGATTTCCTTCGTCACCGCGTGCAGCGAGACGGCGAGGTTGACGCCGATCTCCTCGCCCGCCTGCGCCATTTTCGGCACCACGCCCGAAGTCGAGAGCGTGATGCGGCGCTTCGACAGGGCGAGGCCGTCGCCGTCCATCACGATCCGGAGCGCGTCGCGAACCTGCTCGAAATTATAAAGCGGCTCGCCCATCCCCATCATCACGATGTTGGTGAGCAGCCGTCCGTCCGGCTGGCTCGGCCATTCGCCGAGGCCGTCGCGCGCCAGCATCACCTGGCCGACGATCTCGCCGGCGGTGAGGTTGCGCACCAGCCGCATCGTCCCGGTATGGCAGAAGCGGCAGTTGAGGGTGCAGCCGACCTGGCTCGAGACGCACAGGGTGCCCCGGTCCGCGTCTGGGATGAAGACCATCTCGTAATCCTGGCCGTCGTCCGAGCGCAGCAGCCATTTGCGGGTGCCGTCGGTCGAGACCTGCGCCGTGACGACGTCGGGCCGGCCGATCACGAAGCGCTCGGCGAGCCAGGGCTGCTGCGCCTTGGCGATGTCGGTCATCAGCGCAAAGTCGGTGACGCCGCGATTGTAGATCCAGTGCCACAGCTGCTTGGCGCGCAGCTTCGCCTGCCGCTCGTCCAGCCCGGCGCCGGCCAGCGCGGCGCGGATCTCCGCCTTCGACAGGCCGACAAGATCGACGCGGCCATCGGCACGCGCAGGCGCCGCGCGCGGCACGGGCACGGGATCGATATGGCCGGGAATCTGCATCGTCGGTCTATTCGCTTCTAAATGTCGCCATGATACACGTGCGTACGCCATCGACGTGTTGCAATAGGTCTGGCGCTGCTACGCCACCCATCGGGTCAAGAACGACATCAATGCCTTCCCGCCGCGCCAATTTCGCCGCGGGCACGAAGTCGGCATCGCCAGCCACCATCACGATCTGGTCGACCTGTCGTTTGAAGGCCATCGAAGCGACGTCCAGGCCGAGGCGCATATCCACGCCCTTTTGAACAACGTCGATTTCGAAGTCGTCGTCGACAGGAGCAAAGCCTTCGGCAGGATTCAACCATCGCTTTACGGCCTCAGGCTTGGGTCGCCAGATGGCAAAATTCTCATTGAGCCGACCGAGGCGCACGGCAACCTTGCGCGTACCGTGCAGTTCCTCGTGAATGGCAAGTCGCAATCGCGCGCCATCTGTTTGGCCCAGATTGAGGGACTTTCTTGAAATTGGATAGTGCAATCGCTTCGTGAGCGGCGGACAGTCGTAGAAGAAGATCCTATAGAGTTCAGAGGTTTCCTCGGGGCGAAAATTCTCGGCCCGGTGAGCGACCCATGCTGGAGAAGCATGAAGCCGCACAGCGACATGCCACGCCGCTAACGCGCATACACCCATCGAAACTTGCCGGGCATCGCTGGAATCCAGAAGCGGAAAGCTATGAGAGAAGCGACGCAGAAAGTATGAACCGTCGATCACGACAGCGGTGGGCATCGGCGGTCACCAAACAAATTTTGTCCCCGGGAGCGGCCTTGAGTTGATATCTGCTCTTGCGAGCGCCTCAAGACGGCATGCCGGGGACGTGATGCATTTCACATAGCCAAATTGGCCATAAAAGTCAATGTCAGCGCCGCGCGCAGCCCAAAGTGGCCGCGTCGATCGCGGTGGCGGCGCCGCGAAGCTGGTAGGTGTCGCTGGTGCCCCCGGCGTGGACCGCCATCCGCTCGGCGCTGCGCATCGCGGCGACGATGGCGGCGTCGGTGCGCGCGTCCGGCGACCAGGCATCGGCACCGCCGGCGATCAGCGGGAAGCGGCCGCGGCCGATCGTCAGCGTGACCCGGCTCCCCTGCGGCCGCGCCTGGCGCAGCCGGATATGGACCTGGTTGCGCTGGTGGAGCGCCGGCCAGACCGCGACGCTGGCGAACGGCCGCCATGGCGCGTCCTTCGCCGCTGGCCGCACCGGCTCCGCGATCGCGAAGCAGCGCGGCGGATCGGCGTCGCGGAACGCGCCCCAGCTTTCGAACATGCCGAGAGTGTCGCGCGCGGCGGCGGGGGTGGCAATGAGGAGGAACGCGGCAGCGAAGCGCATCACGCCGGCGCCCTCGCGGCGCCCAGATGCACGAGCCGCTCCGTCCCGTTTTCGATCACCACCATGCTGCCCTGCGGCAGGCCGGGCGCGACCGGGGCGCTCCAGCGCGGGTCGACGTCGATGCCGGTCAGCAGGCCGCGCAGCACGCGGCTGGACATGCCGTGCATGATGATCAATTTGTCGCCGTCTGCGCCGCCATGCTCGTCGAGCCACGAGGTCAGCCGCGCCGCGATCTCGTCATACCATTCCCCTTGCGGCGGGCGGACCGAGAACAGGCCGCACGACCGGTCGATGATCTCGCCCTGGCGCGCGATGATCTCGGCATAGGTACAGCCGTCCCAGCCGCCGACGTTGATCTCCGACAGCCGGTCGTCGCGCCGCGCCTGGTGCCAATCGGCGCCCACATGCTCGCAGACGATCGCCAGCGTCTGCAGCGCGCGGCCATAGGGTGACGCCCAGAGCTGGTGGGGCACGCCGCCATCGCCCAGGAAGGCGGCAAGCCCCGCCCCCATCGCATCGGCCTGGGCGAAGCCGGCGCGGGTCAGCGGCGTGTCGATCGCCGAGCCCTGCATGCGCCCGGCCGCGTTGAACACGGTCTCGCCATGCCGCGCGATGAAGAAGCGGCCCCGCAGGTTCAAGGCTTGCGGCTTTCGAGCAGGGTCTCGGCGATCCTGTAGGTCCGCTCATTGTCGACATCGACCGCCAGCGCGCCGTCGGTGACGAAGACCGGCGCGATCCTGACGCCGAAGCGCCGCGACAGGTTGCGCATCGCCTTGTCCAGCGTCCACCATTTGCGGCGGAAGCCGATCAGGTTCCACAGGCCGAATGCCTTCAGGATGGCGCCCGGCGTCTTGCTGAACTGGCCGCCGCCGCGGAAGCTTTCCGCGGCCTTCAGCGCCTGGCGGTCGCGCAGCCAATAGGCGTTGCAGTTGCTGATCGCCTTGTCCTTGAATTCATAGAAGCGGCGCTGGCCTTCAGGGTGCGCGGCGAAGATCTGCTCGCGCGTGGCGATCGACAGCGCCGCCCCTGCGCCGGACGCCATCGCCTCATCGTGCAGCCGCCGCAGCGCCTCGGGCGTGACCAGCACATTGTCGCCGGTGGTGATCAGCAGCGGGAAGGGATCGCCCTCAGCCGCGGCGGCCTCGAGGCTTTCGACGATGCCGTGCTGCGCGGGCGGAAAGCGCAAGCGGCCCGCCTCGGTCAGACGCTGCACGATCGGAAGCTCCGCCAGCACCGCCGGATCGTGGATCGAGACCAGGATCGGCGCGTCGGGCCAGGCGGCTTCGGTCGCTTCCAGCACCCACACGATCAGCGGCTTGCCGCGGATCGGCACCACGGCCTTGTGGCTGACGCCGGCCTTTTCGGCCAACGGGTCGAGCTTGCCGTCGCGCTTGCCGGCGAGGATCAGGATGGTCGGTGATTGACTTGGCACTCGCGCCGTTTAGCGCGGTTGCGGAATGACTGAACCCCTGAAAATCGCACTCGCCGGGCTCGGCACCGTCGGCGGCGGCGTGATCCGGCTGCTGGACGCCAATGCCGAGCTGATCGCGCGTCGCGCCGGGCGGCCGATCGAAATCGTCGCCGTTTCCGCCCGCGACCGCAGCAAGGATCGCGGCGTCGACCTGTCCTGCTTCCGCTGGGTCGATGACACCCAGACGCTTGCGACACTCGACGGCATCGACGTCGTGGTCGAGTTGATTGGCGGCGCCGACGGCCCGGCGCTGGCGCTGGCCCGAAGCAGCATCGCGGCCGGCTGCGCGTTCGTCACCGCGAACAAGGCGATGATCGCGCATCATGGGCTGGAGCTGGCCGAAGCCGCGGAAGCGAAGGGCGTCCCGCTCAAATACGAAGCGGCGGTCGCCGGCGGCATCCCGGTCATCAAGGGCCTGCGCGAAGGCGCCGCCGCCAATGAGCTGGCGCATGTCTACGGCATCCTCAACGGCACCTGCAATTACATCCTCTCGACGATGGAGGCGGAAGGCCGCGACTTTGCCGAGGTGCTGGCCGAGGCGCAGGCGCTGGGCTTTGCCGAGGCCGATCCCAGCTTCGACATCGACGGGGTTGACGCCGCGCACAAGCTGTCGATCCTCGCCAGCCTCGCATTCGGCACGCGGATCGATTTCGACGCGGTCGCCGTGACCGGCATCCGCCACGTGCTCGCCGCCGATATCGCGGAAGCGGCCGCGCTCGGCTTCAAGGTGCGGCTGCTGGGTTATGCCGAGACGCGGTCCGACGGCCTGTTCCAGCGCGTGCATCCGCATTTGGTTCCGGTCGCCCATCCGCTCGCGCACGTCTCCGGCTCACTGAACGCCGTGGTCGCGGAAGGCAATTTCGTCGGCCGGCTGCTGTTCGAAGGACGCGGCGCCGGCGACGGCCCGACCGCCAGCGCCGTCGTTGCCGACCTGATCGACATCGCGCGCGGCGAATATGGTCCCGCCTTCGCGATGCCGGTCGCGGCGCTCGCCGACCGCCCCGCCGCCGACCCTGGCGAAGGCCGCGGCCGCGCCTATCTGCGCTTCACGGTCGAGGACAAGGTCGGCGTGCTGGCCGAGATCGCGGCGGCGATGCGCGATTCGAACGTGTCGATCGAAAGCCTGATCCAGCGCGGCGCGATGCCGGACGGCAGCGTCCTGGTCGCGATCGTCACCCACGATTGCCCCGAACGCTGCGTCATGCAGGCGCTGGAACGGCTGGAGGGATCGCCGAGCATCCGCGGGCGCCCGATGCTGATGCACATCCTGGATTAGGGACAATTCTATCGTCATCCCGGCCTTGAGCCGGAATGACGAAAAAATATTGCGGTTAGCGATACATGCCCTCGCGCAGGTTTAAGCCGTGCTCGACCCAGACCTTCAGCGCGCACAGCATCTGCGACCAGCCCATGCAATTGCCGAAGGCGGATTTCAGCCCCGCCTCGGTCTCGCGCCAGCCGCCTTCCTCGATCGCGACCAGGGTGCGGCCATCCTCGGTAGGCTCGAAGCTCATCGTCACGCGCGTGTTGTAGGGCGCGCCGGAATCGTCGTTGGCCTTCCATTCCAGCACGATCCGCGCGTTCGGCACCACCTCGATCACATGCACCGGAAACGCGCCCGGGAAATCGTGGAAGTCCCAGGTGACCGTCGCGCCCGTCTCCAGCCGCCCCTTGGCGCCGCCGGTCGTGAAATAGCGCGACAGCTGGTCCGGATCGGCGACCGCCTCGAACACCTGGTCCACCGGCTTCGAAATGTGCGCGAACACGCGGAATTGCAGGTCCATCGACTCGCCTCCTTGTCGGCGGGTTGATTATGTTATATTTTCACAACATGTCAATCAGCGACCGTTTCGATGGAATCTTCAAGGCGCTGGCGTCCCCCGTCCGGCGGCAGATCCTCGACGACCTTAAGGACCAGCCGCTCACTACCGGCACGCTCTGCGCGCATTTCCCGGAGCTCGACCGCTGCACGGTGATGCAGCACATCAAGGTGCTGGAAGATGCCGAGCTGGTCGTGCCGGTCAAGCGCGGCCGCGAGCGCTGGAACCACCTGAACGCCGTCCCGATCCAGCAGATTCACGAGCGCTGGATCGGCCCTCACGCCGCACGCGCCGCCGCGATGCTGGCGCGGCTGAAGGAAGATGTGGAGCGCGCGGGCTAAGGTGCCAGTGGGCGGTATTCGACCTTGCCGCTGCCGATCCTGGTGCTGACGGTGATCCCGACCGCGCCGCAGCCGACCAGGAACGGGCCCTTGCTGTCGCACGGGCTCTGCTGGGCGATCAGCAAGGCGCGTTCCTCGGGCACGCCGCGCGTCTTCGGGTCGCCGGGCGTCGCTGTCAGGAACGGCACGCGGTAGCGGTCCGCGTCGCGCCGGCCGCAGACCATGATCTCCTCACCCGCCGGCTGCCGGCATTTGGGCGCGACGCTCGTCAGCTCCATATAGGCGTCGATCGGGTCGGCGGCCGCCGCCGGGGCGGCCAGGCCGAGCGGGATCAGCACTGCCAGTCTGGACACCATCGCGCCTGCTTCCCTGCTTCTTTGCGGCGAATGCGCGGCACGCTACTCCCGCGTCACCCGATCGGCAAATGCCGCGACGTCGTCGACCACCGGCGCCTTGCCCCGGAACGGCCGCGCGATCGCGGTGAGGATGCCGATATGGCCGATGCCGGGATAGCGCTTGACCACGGCCGGCACGCCGCCGGCGCGGAGCTTCGCCGCCAGCGTGTCGCCGTTGCGCGGGCGGACGATGCTGTCCTCGGCGCCGGCCAGCAGCAGCGCCGGCGGATCGCCCGCCCCGGCCCAGGTGACCGGCTGCGTCTCCGCCGGTTCGCGCCAGTCGCCGAACGCCTGGATGCTGGCGCCGACGGTGAACGGCGCGAAGTCGTACGGCCCGGCCAGCCCGGCGAAGCCGCGCACCGCTTCGCGGTCGCTTCCCAGCCAGCGATCGTCGACCGCCAGCATCGCCGCGATGTACGCGCCTGCCGAATGGCCGGCGAGCACGATGCGATCGCCGTCCCCGCCATAATCCTTCGCGTGCGCGCGCACCCAGCGCACTGCGTTCGCCCCGTCCAGCACGAAACCGGGATAGACGACTTCGGGGACCAGCCGGTAATCGGGGATCACGGTCACGAAGCCGCGCGCCGCCAGCGCCCGCCCGACAAAGCCATAGCCGCCGCGCGATCCCGAATTCCACGATCCGCCATAGAAGAAGACGATCACCGGCCGCGGCCCCTGTGCCACGCCGGTGGGCGCATAGACATCGAGCTTCTGGCGCGGCCCCTCGCCATAGGACACGCCCTTCGCGACCTGCCGCGCGCCGCCGTCCTTCGGGACCAGCCCGTCGAACATCGAGATCGGCGAGCAGGCGCCGAGCAGCAGGCCGAGCGCCGGCACGGCGCGATGCAGGGCAACGGGCATGGCATTCCTTCGCATGGCGGCGCGAACATGGACAGGGCCTGGCGGCGCTGCCCCTCCGTGTCTGTATGATTCTGGAACAAGGCGCCTGTTTGCAGCCACTTGTCGTATTCTTCCAATCCGGCGGCGCCGATCTGCCGTACAAGCGAATCGTGCCGCGGGGCCCGCGAGGCGCTGCCGCGCGATCTGCGGCTTACAGGGGGAAGGCGCCCGTGCCCGGCGCGGGCGCCTTTTACCGGCTTGTATAGAGGTCGTCCGTTACCTCCATCAGCAGCAGGGGCTCGCGCGGCGCCTCCGCGATCGCGTCGACGAACGCCGCCCGGGTCTCCGGGTCGTCATAGACCATCTTCGCGTCGAAGGCGGCGCGCCAGGTCGCCTCGTCCGGCCATTCGGCGACGCCGATGAAACGCCCCTCGCCGTCGCGGTGCAGCCGCGATCCCAGGCTGCCATATTTCGCGGTGATCAACTCCGTGCCCCGCCGCCACGCCGCGCGGAATTGCTGTTCCTTGCCGGGATGGACGCGCCACCAATAGATGGCGACGAACATCAGCCGAACAGCGCCTTGCGGCGCGCCCGGCTCTCCGCCGGCCAGAGCTTCGAGCTATCGTAATAGGCTTCGACCGCCGGCACGCCGTCCGGCAGCGCAACCCAGGGCAGCTTCGAGCGGGTGTAGATATGGATATCGGGGGCAAGCGCCGCCGGCTCGTCCAGCGTGCCGACCCGCACGAAGCGCAGCACGTCGGTGGCGCCGCCGTAATTGCTCCACAGCGCGACACGACAGGCGGGACAGCGCCAGACCTGCTGCCCGCGCCCGCTTTCCGACGGCGTCATCAGCGGCTCGGCCGCGCCCGCGACCGTCTCGACCCGATCGGATTCGATCAGCGCGTTGATCACGAAGGCGCTGCCGGTCTCGGTCTGGCAGCTGGTGCAGTGGCAGCAATGGACGAACATCGGCGCCGACGTCAGGCGGTACCGCACCGCCCCGCACGCACAGCCGCCTTCGAGGATGCCCGTCATGCCTTCCTCCACAGCGACTGTTCAGCAGATTCGGGCCAAGCCGTCTATCCCAGAGGAGCCGCCGCTTCGCCGCCGATCTCCTCGGCCGGCGCGGCAAGGTTTTCGCGAAGCAGGCCTGAATCGACCCGGCTCGCGTCTTCCCCCGCCTCGATCGGCTTGACGGCGGCGACGTCGATCTTGTCGCTGCCGGCCGGGGCCGGGGACAGGCCGATCACGCCGCCGCCGATCACCAGCCCGCTCCCCTTGCCGGGCAGGCGCGGAACGATCCAGTCGCGAGTCGACACCACGGCGTCGCCGAACACCGTTTCCTGGGCGACGGCGATCTGCGTGGGGGTCACCGACTTCAGGCGCAGGCGGAGGACCAGCGGCTTGCCAAAATTGCCCGCCTGCTCCTTCACCGGCGGCAAACCGTCATTGGTGCTGGTATCGGCCGCATAGCTGAGGGAAGACACGTGAAAGGCCGGCTGCTGGCCTTTCAGGATCGTGTAGCCGGCGCCGCCGATCGGCAGGCAGGTGGCGCTCCACCGCCCCTCGTCTTCGACCGGCAGGCACCAGACCAGGTTGAAATTCTCGGCGGTCGGCTTCGGCGTCTCCCACGGCCCCATCGGGATGCCGTTGCGGGTCACCGTCAGCCGCGACGACATCGGCACGCCGTAAACCACCGTCCCCGCCGGCACCGAGCGCGTCGACAGGATCGTGCGGATCGTCGTGTCGGCGGTCAGCACGCCCATATAGCCATGGCTGACCGGCAGGGTCGCGATCACGTCGCCGGGGCCATGCACGCCCGCGTTCACCTGCGCGCCGGCCGCGGTCATCAGGATCGGCTTGTCGAATTTCTGCCGGATCGCCAGCTCGCGCTCGGCATCGGTCAGCGTCTCCGACAGCGGGGCGACGCCGGCGCCGACCACCCGGTACAGCCGGTCGGCATTGCGTACGCCCAGCAGGCGGCTCGGCGCGCTTTCGTTCTTGGCCCCCACCTCGACCACCAGCTCGCCCATTCGCACGGCAAAAGCATCCGGGCGCAGCGGCGTCGCGGGAAAGCCATAGTCGGACGCGCCGATGGGCTCGCTTGCCTGGCAGGCCGCGATCCCCATGCTCCGGCTGGCGAGCCGGCGCGCCGCCGCGATCGCCGCCTCTCGGTTGGTACCGCCCAGTTGGTCGGCGATCGCCGCGATCTGCTCCTCGCTCGGCTCGGGGCGGGCCAGCTGGACCGCATAGCGCGGGCGGTCGTGATCCTTCGCGCAATTGACCACGCTCGCCGGGATCGCCTCGATCTCGTCAGGCCGCGCGGGGCGATAGCCGACCGGCTTGGGCAACGCCTCGGCCGGCCCGACGATCGTCAGCCGGGCGACGCCGGGCGCGCGTTCGCCGGTGCCGCGCGCGATCTTTTCGAAGCTGCCATTCTCGTCCGCGTCGACGAAGCACAGAAAGGCGCCCTTCAGCGCGTCCGGGCGGGCGCAATAGGTCCGTCCTTCCTTGGCCTGGCGGATTTCCGGCACCGTCGCGAAGCGCGCGTTGTCGCCGCTGATCGCGCGCCACAGCACCAGCGGCGTCTTGAGCGGCGCCGGCGCGCCGCTGTCGATCGCAACCGCATCGAGCGGGCGGAAGGCGACTTTGGCAAGCAGCCGGTTTTCGGGCGCATCGCCCTTGAACCAGATCGGAGCGCTCGGCTGCGTGGTGTCGAGAGGCGCCATCAGCAGCGGAATATGGGCCGGCTGCAGATCGTGGACCGACGGCCTGTGCTGCTGCGCCGACGCCTGCGACGCGGCCAGCGCGGCCACCGACAAGCCGATCGAATAATACGCGAATTTCATCGATTCCCCCCGGATTGAAGGTGCTGCGTAACCGCTCGGGCCGGGGCTGCCAAGCGGGTTCGCGCGGCCCGTCGGGCGTCAGGCGGCCTTGCGCAGCCGGTATCCGCCCGCTGCCGCGGACACATAGCCCAGCCGCGCCAGCGCCTGCATCGTCGCGGTGACCTTGGGCACGATCCGGCGGCCCTGGGCATAGCCGCGGGCGATGTCCTCGGGCCCGAGCACGCCGCCGGCGCGGAGCGCGGCGAGCACCGCCGCCGTCTGCCCGATCGGGTCGCGCGGGAAGCTCGGCTTTCGCGCGGCCGCCTGCGGCAGCACCGCCTCGATCTGCTCCTCCCGCCCGCCCGAGGCCAGCCGCGCGATCCCGGCGCGTGCGATCTGGTAATCGGGCCGCAGCCAGCGGACTTTCCCGGCCTTCTCCTCGGCGCGCCGCTCCGCGTTCAGCGCCACCAGCCGCGCGACGATGGCCTCGTCGCTCAGGTCCAGCGGCCAGCCATAGGCTTCGGCCACTGCCGCATCGATCCGGTCGTGCAGTTCGCGCACGATATCAACCCGCCCGCGCATCCGCTGGTCCTGCTCGGCAGAGGTGAGCGTCCCTCCGCGCTCCAGCTTTTCGCGCAGATTGTAGAGCGTCGTCAGCGTCAGGTCGGGATGCTCGGCAAGAACCTCTTTGCGCGTCGCGTCCAGCTCGTCCGCGAGCGCTCCGATAAGCGCGCGCTGCCGATCGCCGATGTCGGGGAAGGGAAAGGGATCAAACGTCGACGACTTCACGTAAACCGCGGGGCGGTCGTAAACGCCTAACATACCGGCTTTCGCCAGATACCATTTCTCGTGCATCGCGCTTTGCAGGACGGCCAGGTGCCATGCTTCGGCCGATGCGACGCAGATAAGCTTGTTGTCGGGCAGGACGGTCGCGTCGACGAATTGGAAGACCCGATGTTTCGTCGTCTCCACGGTCGCGATGTAGCGGGAGAGGCGTTCCAAAGCCGGTCGAAGCTCGCGTCGGGGTTCGCCGAACAACCACCAATTGTCGCGATAAACCTCGCGGTTGTTCCCGTCTCTCTCCGGCTTCACTGTCGTCAGCAGGTGCTGATAGACCTCGGGAAAGCGTTGGCGGACCTGGTCCGCATCCAACCCCAATAGATCGATGACGAGCAAGTCGCGTGAGCGCCCGGTCAGATCGCGCCCGTTGCGGTAGGGCCGGATGTGGCGGTCCAAGCCGGCGCGCCTGCCAAGCCCCAGATGCTCGGCTTCCGAGCTTCGGACCATGAACCCGGCACCATGGAGGGAAACGCCCCGTGCGCAAATCCCGTCATTGGCAAGCAATGGCAGTGTTCGCGTCACGTCGGTCCCGATCGTCAGGCCAGATCCAATCATCCCGGTCCGGCTGGCCAGCACGATATCCGGCGCGTCCGTGTCAAGGCCGGCTTCGCGCATGATTTGATAGAGGCTACCTTCCGTCAGTCCTGAAGTCGCAACCGTCATCGCGATGCGCACCGCCGCCGTGTCCCTGGTCGCTTTGGTCCAGGGGTGATCCGGTATTGCCATAATGAGACTGACGGGCGGTCGTCCGTCCATTCGCGCCTGGATCACGCGCCGCGAGAATTCCTGCGTGATGGAGTTGGTCGTAACGAAGCCGAAGCGCTTCAGCCGGGTGCCCTTGCGCGCCAGCTGATCGGCAGCGCGGTCCCACCAATACATGACGAAATCGGCGGACCTGTTGATCTTCGGATGCGCTTTCCAGAGCGCAGTCGCGTAGGCCTCGCCCAGCCGCGCACGAATATCCTTGCCGCCGATGAACGGCGGATTCCCGACGATATAGTCCGCCTCGGGCCATTCGGGGCGGCGCGGATTGGGGAGCTCGGTGCCGCTGCCGTCCGACTTCGGCCGCTCCGGGTCATGGGCGAGTACCGCGTCCAGCGCCTTGATGTTGTCCAGCCGCTCCAGCACCGGGTCGCTGATCGCGCCGCCGTTCCTCAGCTGCCACTGGAGATAGCCGAGCCACAGCACCAGCTCCGCGATCGCGGCGGCGCGCGGGTTGAGCTCCAGCCCCAGGAAGTTCTTCGGGTGGACGCTCATCGTCTCCAGTTGCAGCGCTTCCTGGCCGCCCAGATCGGCGAGCACTTCCAGCACCTCGCCTTCCAGCTGCTTCATCAGCTCCAGCGCGACATAGAGGAAATTGCCGGTCCCGCAGGCCGGGTCGAGCACGCGCGTGCCCGCCAGCTTCTCATGGAAATCGTGCACCGCGCGGATCGCCGCCTGCGGATCGGCGCCGCGCTCGCGCTCGACCGTGCCCAGCACGGCCCCGTCCCATTCGGCGCGCAGCGGCTCGATCACCGTCGCTAGCACCAGCCGCTCGACATAGGGGCGCGGCGTGTAATGCGCGCCCAGCCGCTTGCGCTCGGCCGGGTCCAGCGCCTGTTCAAGCAGCGTGCCGAAGATCGCCGGCTCGACGTCGCGCCAGTCGTGCCGCGCTGCCTCATACAGCTCGCCGATCTCTTCCTTCTCCAGCGGGATCGCGGTGCGGTCGGCGAACAGGCCGCCGTTGAAGCGTCGCACGTTGCGCCGCAGCACGGGCGAGAAACCGCCCTTGTCCATCGTCGCCCACAAGTCCTGCACCATCGGCCCGAAGCTGTCCGGATTGGCGCGCGCGTCGTTCAGCACGTCGGCGAAGCTGGCCTTGTCGATCAGCCCGACGTCCTCCGCGAACATCGTGAAAAGGCAGCGCATCAAGAAGTGCGCGACCCGCTCGGCCGGGTGGCCGCGCGTCTCCAGCGACTGGCTGACCCGGGCGAGCCGCCTGGCGATGTCGCGCGTCACCGCCGCCGCATGACGCGCGGGATCGAGTGAATGCGGCTCGTGCCAGATCGCCCGCAGCCGCGCCTGCGCCTCGGGCCGCTTCAGGTCGTCGAGATAGATGCGGAAGCTCTCGCGGTCCGGGAATTGGCGGTAATTCTTCCCCTGGCCGGAAAAGTCCGCGAACACCTCGATCACGTGCCCGACATCGCAGACCAGGATGAAGGGCGGCCAGCCGTGCGACGCCGGCAGCGCGCGCGCATATTCCTCCGCCTGCGTCCGCGCGTTGCGCATCAGCACGTCCCAGCCGCGATGCGCGCTCCGCCGCCCGCGCGCGGCTTCCAGCCCCAGATCCAGCTCCGGCGCGAGCGCGACTTCCTTCGCTCCGCCCTTCTGCCGGCTCTGCTTCGCTTCCAGCACGAAGCAGCCGCGGCGATACAGGTCGATGCGGCGATGATCGACCTTGCCGTCGTCGTCGACCGTGGTGACGTCGCGCTCGAACACATAGTCGTTATGCTCGTGCGTCGCGTCGGCCGGGTCGGGCTGCGGCAGGTCCAGCAGCGCGCACAGCTCGGTCAGGAACAGCGGGAAATTCGCCCGCTCCGCCCCGCCCTCATTCTTCCGCCACCGGTCGATGAACCGGTCGAACGCCCCCTGGTCCGCCACGCCCCTGCCCCCCGGCGGGGAAGCTGGCGCGGATTTTACTGCTTATCCACAAACACTTGCGCCATTTCGGACGGTTCTCATCCTCCGTTTCGGAGTGAACCGCGTTCGGCTGACGAACCGCGCATCCGCTTCCTATCTTTCCCGACTAGCCCCTCGTCAGAACAGAAGTAGAACGGCATCCATGCTGACCCACATCCAGGCCCGTGGCGCGCGCGAGCGAAATGTCAAGCGCGCCGACGTCGATCTGTTGCGCGGCAAGCTGATCGTCATGCCGTTAATTCAGCCTGTAGGCGGAGAGGCCGTTGTCTCCGGCTATGACGAGCAGGTTGTCGGGAGTGATCGCGAGATCCCCGCCCTGGGCTGCTGTCCACACCACCGGATTTCCCGCCGCGTTCAGGTCGATGGCGTAGGTTTCGGTATCGCTTCCGACGAAGATGTGACTCTCGGTGACAATGACGTTGCTGGTCAGGTTAGGTTTTCCTGTTCCGACATTGATCGAGGTCACCACCGACCCGGTCGCGGCGTCGATGACGTCGACGAAGGTCGAATCGGCGCGCGGAGCATAGAGGCGGCCGCCGCGCAACGCAGGCTGATTGATGTAACTGGCGTTGGTGCGCCAGAGGTAAGTGGGTTGTGCGAGCGCGAACGCGATCAAAGGCGCGGGCTGATTCTGGCTGCGATTGTCGGAAAATGTGAAAATCCTGCCCGCCCCGTCCAAGACAGGCGCGCCAAAATAGGTTCCAAAGTAACTCAGCCCCTCGCGCGAGAAGAACGGATCGGCAATTTTCGAGACCAACGCGCCGCTGAGACGGTTCAGCACGATAAGCGCATCGGCCCGATAGAAGTAAACATATTGCGCATCGACCGCGACGCTTTCGCCTTCCGAGACTCCGCCCAAACGCGATTGATCCGAAACCCAATCGGTCGTTCCTGCCGCAGGGTCGAACGCATAGACGACGTTCCCGTAATAGCCCGCCTGATGATAGAGCTTGTCCGCAAAGGGGACCGGCGCGCCCCCTTTGGCGAACTGGCTGGCGTAGCTCAACACCTTGAGCGGGTGGCCGTCGGCCGCGTCGAGAACCGGCATCGGAATCGATCCTGACGAAAGGTCGACCGCAGCGGAAACGACGCGCCCGTTGTCGTAACTCGGCGCGCTGGTATTGAACCCGGTCTGGCCCAGATCATAGCTCCACCGCACCGCCCCGGTGTCGGACGCGATTGCGCGGGTCGTGACCCGACCGCCGTTCACAGCCTGCTGGATGAAGTTCGCATAGACGGTGCCGGCTCGCGCGGCGATCGCGCTCGGCCTGAACGCATCCTTCGGCACGTTCCACAGCGGAGCCGTTCCGAACGCCGATGTCGCAAATTTCACCGCGACATAGCCGGTGTGCGCGGCATCGCGTTGGACGGTCTGCCAGTCTTTAAGATTGACGGTCAGGTTGACCGTGAAGGTCTGCGTCGAGCCGGGGTAGACGGTGCCGCAGTTGCTGTCGGTGCAAAGGCGGAACGTCACCTGATTGGCCGTTTGACCGCCGGGAAGGAAATCGGCGCTGGTGAGCTTCACGTCGTACGCGCTCGCGCCATTCGCTGTGGGCGCGCCCGCCAATGCGATGCGGCTACCGTTCACCTGCACGTCGGGTACGACAGCACCGGAGGGAGTGCCCGTATAGCTTGCTGTGAAGCCGACATTCGTTTTGGCGCCTTCGGCCACGGTGGCGCTCGTCGAGGTCGACGAGAGCGTCACGTTCAAAGTCGAGATCGTGGGTGTCGGGGTGCCCCCGGTGTTTCCACCTCCGCTGCCCCCGCCGCCGCACGCCGCCAGCAGCACGCACGACGCGAGCATTAACCTGTTCAATCCAGTCATTTGCGACGCCCCCCACTCTCATGGAGCTACTTTAACGTGGGGCTGGACCGCGTCAAATCCCCGGCCCGCCTGGCGAATTGCCGGTCGTCACCCTATTTACTGGTCTGGATTCCCCTTCAGAACAGAAGTAGAACGACCTCCATGCTGACTCACATCCATCAGCTTAGGTTTACCGTATGCTGACAACGATAAGCGTCCGCGGCGCGCGCGAGCATAATCTCAAGGGCGTCGACGTCGACCTGCCGCGTGACAAGCTGATCGTGATCACCGGCCTGTCGGGCTCCGGCAAGTCCAGCCTCGCCTTCGACACCATCTATGCCGAGGGGCAAAGGCGCTATGTCGAGAGCCTGTCCGCCTATGCGCGCCAGTTCCTGGAGCTGATGCAGAAGCCGGACGTCGACCATATCGAGGGCCTCAGCCCCGCCATCTCGATCGAGCAGAAGACGACCAGCCGCAACCCGCGCTCCACGGTCGCGACCGTCACGGAGATCTACGATTACATGCGCCTGCTGTGGGCGCGCGTCGGCATCCCCTACTCGCCCGTCACCGGCGAGCCGATCGCGGCGCAGCAGGTGTCGCAGATGGTGGATCGCGTCATGGCGCTCCCCGAGGGCACCCGCGCCTACCTGCTCGCCCCGGTCGTGCGCGGCCGCAAGGGCGAGTATCGCAAGGAGCTGGCCGAGTGGCAGAAAGCCGGCTTCACCCGCGTCCGCATCGACGGCCAATTCTACGACATCGAGGACGCGCCCGCGCTCGACAAGAAATACAAGCACGACATCGAGGTGGTGGTCGACCGCATCGTGGTGCGCGAAGGCATCGAGACACGGCTGGCCGACAGCTTCGAACAGGCGCTGAAGCTGGCGGATGGGCTGGCCTATGTGGACCCGGCGGATGCGTCCCCCTCCCGCTCGCGGGAGGGGCTAGCGGAGGGCCTGTCAGGCAGAGGCGAGGGGGGAGACAGTCCCTCCCCCAACCCCTCCCGCGAGCGGGAGGGGAGTTCCGGCATGAAGCTCGACTACGCCCCGCCCGGCCGCATCACCTTCTCCGAGCGCTTTGCCTGCCCGGTCTCCGGCTTCACCATCCCCGAGATCGAGCCGCGCCTGTTCAGCTTCAACGCGCCGCAGGGCGCCTGCCCCGCCTGCGATGGTCTCGGCGAGAAATTGATCTTCGACGAGATGCTGGTCGTCCCGAACGAGACGCTGTCCTTGAAGAAAGGCGCGATCGTGCCCTGGGCCAAGTCGCAACCGCCCAGCCCCTATTATATGCAGGTGCTCGCCTCCCTCGCCCGCGAGTTCGATTTCAGTTTGGAGACCCCCTGGAACGAGCTGTCGCCCGAGGTCCAGCGCGTGATCCTGCACGGCACCGAGGGCCGCCCGGTCACGCTCCGCTTCATCGACGGCCGCAAATCCTATGAAGTGAAGAAGCCGTTCGAAGGCGTGATCGGCAATCTCAACCGCCGCCTGCTCCAGACCGAGAGCGCCTGGATGCGCGAGGAGCTCGGCAAATACCAGTCGGCCCAGCCCTGCGAGACCTGCGGCGGCGCGCGCCTGAAGCCCGAGGCGCTGGCCGTGAAGATCGCCGGCGAGAACATCAGCCACGCGACGCGTATGTCGGTGGTCGACGCCCTTGCCTGGTTCACGTCGCTGCCGCCCCAGCTTTCCGACCAGCAGCGCGCGATCGCCGAACGCATCCTGAAGGAAATCGTCGAGCGGCTGGGCTTCCTCAACAATGTCGGCCTCGACTATCTGAACCTCGATCGCACCTCCGGCACCCTCTCCGGCGGCGAGAGCCAGCGCATCCGCCTCGCCTCGCAGATCGGCTCCGGCCTGTCGGGCGTGCTCTACGTGCTCGACGAGCCCTCGATCGGCCTCCATCAGCGCGACAACGACATGCTGCTCGCCACCCTGAAAAGGCTCCGCGACCTCGGCAACACCGTGATCGTCGTCGAGCATGACGAGGACGCGATCCGCACCGCGGACTATATCGTCGACATGGGACCGGGCGCGGGCGTCCACGGCGGCGAGATCGTCGCGCAGGGCGACCTCGCCGAGCTCCTGTCCCACGACAACAGCATCACCGCCGACTATCTCGCCGGCCGGCGCGAGATCGCGGTCCCCTCAAAGCGCCGCAAGGGCAATGGCAAGAAGCTGACCGTCCACGGCGCCCGCGCCAATAACCTGCGCGACGTGACCGCCTCGATCCCGCTCGGCACCTTCACCTGCATCACCGGCGTGTCGGGCTCGGGCAAGTCGAGCTTCACCATCGACACGCTCTATGCCGGCGCCGCGCGCGCGCTGAACAATGCGCGGATGGTCTGCGGCCCGTGCGAGAAGATCACCGGGCTCGAGCATCTCGACAAGGTGATCGACATCGATCAGTCGCCGATCGGCCGCACCCCGCGCTCCAACCCCGCAACCTACACCGGCGCCTTCACCCAGATCCGCGACTGGTTCGCGGGCCTGCCGGAAAGCCAGGCCCGCGGCTACAAGCCCGGTCGCTTCAGCTTCAACGTGAAGGGCGGCCGGTGCGAGGCGTGCCAGGGCGATGGCGTGCTGAAGATCGAGATGCACTTCCTGCCGGACGTCTATGTGACGTGCGACGTCTGCCACGGCGCCCGCTACAATCGCGAAACGCTGGAAGTGAAGTTCAAGGGCAAGTCGATCGCCGACGTGCTCGACATGACGGTCGAGGACGCCGCCGAGTTCTTCAAGGCGGTGCCCGGCATCCGCGACAAGATGGCGATGCTGGTCGAAGTGGGGCTAGGCTATATCAAGGTAGGCCAGCAAGCGACGACGCTCAGCGGCGGCGAAGCCCAGCGCGTCAAGCTCGCCAAGGAGTTGTCGCGGCGAAGCACCGGCCAGACCCTCTACATCCTCGACGAACCCACCACCGGCCTCCACTTCGAAGACGTCCGCAAACTGCTGGAAGTCCTCCACGCCCTGGTCGAGCAAGGCAACACCGTGGTCGTGATCGAACATAACCTCGACGTCATCAAGACGGCGGACTGGGTGATCGATCTTGGACCGGAAGGCGGCGTCAAAGGCGGAGAGATCATCGCAACCGGCACGCCCGAGGATGTCGTCGCGGAGCCGCGTTCGTTCACAGGCCAGTATCTCGCGCCGCTGCTCAAGGGAAAGGAAGCCAAGCCCGCATCCGAACCGGAGGTCAAAGCGCGGCGAGCGACCTCGATGCGCCAGCGAGAGGCGGCCGAGTGACACCGTGGTGGTGGCCGAAGGTCGGGCGGTCGGGGGGACTGCCCGATCGAGCAATGCGAAGCACGACGTCATCAAGACCGCCGACTGGATCATCGACCTCGGCCCCGAAGGCGGCGTCAAGGCCTGTCCCGAGCTTGTCGAGGGAGCGGCGAAGTGCTGGTGACGGGAACGCCGGAAACGGTGGCGGAGGAGCCGCGGAGCTACACGGGCGCGTATCTCAAGCCGCTGCTGGAACGGGGGCGGCAGGGCGCGGGCGCGGAGAAAGAAGCTGTGGCGGCGGAGTAAATTCTGGACGAATATTCGCTCTACCGACGACACCTTAGTCAATCCTGATCTATCCGCCTGTATGCGCGTGGTTGTCACGGCAACGCGCCGATCGGTCCTTGAAGCTATCACAACTGGCACTATGCTGGCCGTGGGAGGCACCATGCTCAACGAAGAAATCTCTACCGCGCAGCGACTTGTCAAAACTGACGCCTATCAGATGTCTATTGGCGAAGTTGTAAACATGTACCGGGACAAAGAGATAATAATAGACCCCGAGTTTCAGCGACTTTTTCGTTGGGATGCTGGCCAAAAATCTCGTCTTTTCGAATCAATCTTGCTGGGCATTCCATTGCCTTCGATCTTTGTTTTCGAAAGAGAAGACTCTAAGTGGGAATTAATTGACGGCCTTCAGAGGACTTCAACGATTCTTGAATTTATGGGTCTACTCCGTTCGCCAGAAGGGGACCTGAAAGCGCCATCGGTCTTAGAGGCCACTAGGTACTTACCTTCACTCTACAATGTGGTTTGGGAAAAGTCTGATCAGATTTCGGGCGTTCCGATAGATCAACAGATGGAGCTCACAAGCGACCTCAAATTGGCCGTGCGCAGATCAAGGATCGCCGTTGAAATTCTGAAGAGACCGAGCGACAATAATACTAAATATGATTTATTCCAGAGATTGAATGCGGGCGGGACTCCGGCGAACGCTCAAGAGCTTCGTAACTGCATCATTATAATGGCAAATAGAGAGTTCTTCCAAGGATTAAGAGCGCTCGCGGATAATGCGGATTTCCTTGCGGTCGCCGGTATGACTGACGATCAGATCGAGAAGCAGCGACCGATGGAGTATATTAGTAGGCTTCTTGTCCATTTACGTGTGCCGTATGATGGACGCTTGGATGTTGAAGAATACATCAATGAGGGGATTATCTCTCAGGCTGAGCAGGGCTTGGATAATGTTACGGCAGAAGGCGCCCGAGAGACCTTTCGCATTTTAAATGAAGCGCATGGTGTGAACGCCCTTCGGCGGTTAGAAAATGGCGTCCCCCGCGGCAAGGTCAGCTTGGTAGCCTTCGAGGTTATAGCCGTAGGCGTTGCTGCCAATATCGCGGCCATCCTTCAACGGGCCGACCCAGTCGAATATGTTCGCGACAGAGTTGCCGCGCTTTGGCAAGCGCCCGAAATAGAGCAATTCTTCTCAGCAGGTATGCGTGGCACGACACGCATCCAGCGCACCGTTCCTTTTGGTCGCGAGTGGTTCGCGAATGGCTAAGCCGAGCACGCCGGCTGAGTTCTCTACACTAGTAATCGAGAACTTCAATTGGCGCCTTAGAGAGCTCTCAGCTCTCAAGCTCGCGGTCAGTCAGGCGACGGGGACAGACAGAGACGCTCTCATTAGAGCCTTGGTGGTTATGTGCTATGCCCATTGGGAAGGGCATGCAAAGTTTTGTGCTGATCGGTATTTAGAGTATTTAACCAGGCGTCGGTTGCGGTTTTCGGAGATTAGCTCGAGATTTTACGAGGTAAGATTTGTTAGGGAACTGGCGGCCGCTTCCGACCTTGATTACTCTAGACGGACAGAGCTGGTCAGAAAGATACTATCTTCAAAAGAAGATAGGTTTTCAAATTTCTCGAAGGAATTGGTGAATACGAGGTCAAATCTTAACTCTATGGTACTGCAGGAGTTATGCCTAGTCTGCGATCTAGATTACACAGATTTTGAAGCAGAGTCCGATTTCATTGATCGGATATTGCTGCGGAGGCGTAACGAAATTGCGCACGGAGAAAACGTCTTTCTCGAAGCCGTCGATCCAGTCGATCTTGTAAATCGAACCACAGCTCTAATGCGCCTCTTTAGAGATAAGCTCGATGCGACGGTCAGCTTGGAGGGTTATAAGACCCTCGCCTAAAATACATAGTTCGGATTACGGTGGATTACGGTGCCAGTTGGATTACGGTGCCAGTTTACCAAATACTCGAAACCGCCGTCGCGGATGCCGGATCAACCCGCCCTCAGCTTGTCGACGCGCCCGGCGTGGGGGTTACGGTGACAGTTTACTAGGGTTACGGTGACAGTTTACTAAACCCCCGAAATGCATTCCTTTGCCGTCACCCCGGACTTGATCCGGGGTCCACCTTCTTCTTGGCAGGCTCAGTAGAAGGGAAGGTGGGTGCCGGATCAAGTCCGGCATGACGAGGCGGAGGTTGGTCAGGCACTACCCCGCTTCGGCGGCGTCCGCGCCCGGTGTCTTGAGCAGCGGGTCGAAGCCGAAATCCTCGGCCAAGTCGCGCCAGGTCGGGTTTTCCGCCTCGATCAGCGCCAGCTTCCAATCGCGCAGCCAGTTCTTCAACTGCTTCTCGCGCGCGATCGCCCCGGCCATGTCGCCGCCGGCCTCGAACCAGACGAGCCGCTTGCAGCCATAGCGGTCGGTGAAGCCGCGAAAGGCGCCGTTCCGGTGCTGCCACACGCGTCCGATCAGGTCGGAGGTGACGCCGACATAGATCGTGCCGTGGAACCCGCTCGCCATGATGTACACGGCGGGAAATTTCTCGCGCCGCATTGCCCCACCCCCCTCGTCATGCCGGACTTGATCCGGCATCCACCTTGTTCTTGTCTGAGTCAGTAAAAGAGAAGGTGGGCCCCGGATCAAGTCCGGGGTGACGAGGGAGGGAGCCGAAGCATGACCGACGACCCCGCCCTCCCCTGGCGCCCCGAATTCCTCGCGGCGCTCCGCATGCTCGCCCGCGCCAGCGAGGGGCTCGCGCAGCGCGGCTACTCGCGGCCGGTGCTGGTCGGGGGTGGGGCCGTCGAGTTCTACACCGGCTCGGCGATCATGACTGGTGACATCGACGTCACCACGCCCGTGCAGCCGGAGCTGGAGGAGGAGCTGCAAAAGCTCGGCTTCATCCGCCCGTCCGGTCCGGGGAAAAGCACGCGCGGCTGGATACACCCGGATATCGGGCTCGGATTCGAAGTGGTCGGGGAGTCGCCGATGGGCGACACGCCCGATCCGGTCCGCTTGCGCCTCGTCTATCCCGATCCGGCCGAACCCGGCCTGCGCGTGCTTTCGCTCGAAGACATGATCGCCGACCGCATGGGCCAATATGCCAGCGGCACCGCACGCGAAATGCTGGCTCAGGCCCGCGAGCTCTACGCCCTTTCCGCGGACCTTGACCGCGACTATCTTGAACACCGCATCCGCACGGAAACAGTGGGCGAATACGGTGTCGAAGCGCTTGGCTGACGAGCAGAATTGGGGCGATCCGATCGACTTGGCTGAGTTCGGCCGCGATCTCGCGCGCCGTCGCGCCGAGTACGAAGCCAAGAACGGCCCCATCCCCGTCCCCCGCAATTCCGGCACTCGCCGCACGCCAAGCAAACAGGCGCTGCTCGACGCAATCAACGCGATCACCGACAAGCAGGGCTGGCGCTGGTAGCGCGCAGCGCCGGCCGTCCCGCCGCGGGACGCGCTTTCGTCTAGGCTGCTGCGTATTTCGTCGAACGGCTGACGCCCGCCGCCCGCTCCCTGTGCTCAGGCGCACGCCTCAATCAGGGAGATATCATGCGTAAATCATTCGTTCTGGGTAGCTTTTTGGCTGGCGTCATGGCGGCGGGCGCGGCGCCGGCGGCGGTGGTGCCGGTCACGGTCAGCGCCACCGGCACTTATTCCGGCAATCTTGCGGTGCTGAACGACGGCGTCGTGCCAGCAAACGGCTCCAACTACAACGCGCCCGACAAGGTCGCGTTCACCGCGTTCGGCAATGCCGTGTTCCGCTTCGATTTCGGCGGCCTCGCCACGATCGACTCGCTGCTCGCCACGGTCGACAACAACGACGATTACCAGTTCCGCTTCTTTGACGGCGCCGGCGCGCTGCTGGCCAGCGTCGCGATCACCGGGCCGGAGGGCTCGGTCGGCTATGGCGTCGAGACCTTCACGCGCGCCTTCGCGCCGGTGAGCGGCGCCGCCTATGCGCTGGTCACCGCCTCGGGCGGCGACAGTCTCTACGGGCTGGGCGAAGTGCAGTTCAACGGCACGCTCGCGGCACCGGGCGTGCCCGAGCCGGCGACCTGGGCGATGCTGATCGGCGGCTTCGGCGTGGTCGGCGGCGCAGCACGCCGCCGCACGGCGCGCGTGGTCGCGGCCTGACCCGCAGCGGCGCCGGGAACCGCCGGCGCCGCCCTTCCCCTTCCGCTCGCCTCAATCACCCGAGACTAGTCGCAAAAACATCACACCTGTGCGCGAAAAGCCGCATCGGTGGCCGCGCCACCTTCTCCCTGTCGTCCCATGTCGATACAGTTGTGGAACAGATACACGGCTTGGGGAGAAAAGGGATGCCGGGTTTCGAACGCCATAAGTCGCGCCTGTCTGCCGGCGCGTCGTTGCTGCTGCTGGGGCTCGCCGCCCCCGCGCTTGCCCAGACCGGCGCGCAGGGCGCCACCACCGATGCCAACACCGACATCATCGTCACCGCCACCAAGCGCGCGACGACGGTGCAGGACGTGCCCTTCTCGATCAACGCGCAGACGCAGGAAGACATTCAGCGCTCGGGCGCGGTGACGCTGGAGGACCTGTCCCGCAACGTCGCCGGCCTGACCGTGCAGAATCTCGGGCCGGGCCAGAGCCAGGTGTCGGTGCGCGGCGTGTCGGCCGGCCAGATCGTCCGCGACCAGCCGGGCGTGAAAGAACAGGTCGGCGTCTATCTCGACGAAAGCGTCGTCTCGCTGTCGCTGTTCACGCCCGATTTCGACCTGTTCGACCTGAACCGCGTCGAGACGCTGCGCGGGCCGCAGGGCACTTTGTTCGGGTCGGGATCGGTGGGCGGCACGATCCGCTACATCACCAACCAGCCGAATACCGAGCGGGTCGAGGGCCAGGTCGAAGGCAACCTCAACGTCATCGACGGCGGCTCGATGGGCGGCTCGGCGAAGGGCGCGGTCAACCTGCCCTTGTCCGAGATGGTCGCGGTGCGCGCGGTCGGCTACTACACCCGCTATGGCGGCTTCATCGATGCGCTGCGCGAAGGCGGCGGCATCGACCGCAACGTCAATGACGGCGAGCGTTACGGCGGCCGCCTGTCTATGCTGTTCAAGCCGGCCGATGGCATCTCGATCACGCCGCGCGTCGTGTACCAGAAGGTCACCGCCGACGGCTTCAACCGGCAGGAGGTGTACAACCTCTTCGCCAATCCGTTCACGACCACGCGGCCCGCGATCACGCTCGGCAAGCGGCAGCAATATCTGCTGCTCGACGAAGCGTTCAGCGACGAGACGTTCCTGGCCGACCTGACCGCCAATTTCGACATCGGCGCGGTCACGCTGACCTCCGTCACCAGCTACATCAACCGCGACATCCTGGTGTCGCGCGATGCCAGCGCGCTGACCGGATCGGTGTCGGTCGATCTGGGCTTCCCCGCCGCGGCGGTGCTGTTGCCGTCGAACCTGCGCGACACGACCGACCTGGAGACCTTCACCCAGGAAGTGCGGCTCGCCTCCAACGGGTCGGGGCCGTTCCAGTGGCTGATCGGCGGCTTCTATTCGGACATCGACCGCGGCTACACGCAGCGCCTGCCGACCCCGGGCTATGATGCCTTCACCGACGCCGCGCTCGGCGCCGGCACATCGGCGGCGGTCGCCAACGGCTTCCCGGCAAACTCGCCCTACAACTCCGACATTCCGTACAAGATCAAGCAGAAGGCGGTGTTCGGAGAAGCGAGCTACGATTTCGGCCAGCTGAAGCTGACCGCGGGCGGCCGCTATTACGACTTCAAGGAAACCCGCGATTTCGTCTCGGGCGGCCTGTTCGCGAACGGCGACAGGAGGATCGGCGACAAGACCAAGTCAGACGGCTTCACGCCGCGCTTCATCGTCACCTACGAGCCGAGCGCGAACGTCTCGGTCAACCTGCAGGCTGCGAAGGGCTTCCGGCTGGGCGGCGTCAATGATCCGCTGAACCTGCCGCTCTGCTCGGGCGGCGCGACCGGGCCGGACGCTGCGACCTACGGCAACCGCCCGACCTACAAGGACGAGACGCTGTGGAACTATGAGCTGGGCGTGAAGAGCCAGTTCGCCGGCATCACCTTCAACGCGGCCGGCTTCTACAACGACATCAAGAACCTGCAGGTCACCGCCGATGCGGGCAGCTGCTCGTCGCGCGTCGTGTTCAACGTGCCCAAGGCGCACGCGGCCGGCGTGGAGATGGAGCTCTCCGCGCGGCCGGCGCCCGGCTTCACGCTGGGCATCAACGGTACCTATGTCGAATCCAAGTTCGACAGCAGCGTCGTCGATGCGAACGGCGTCGTGATCGCCGGTATCCGCGACGGCAACCGGCTGCCGACGGTGCCCAAATTCCAGTTCTCGGCCAATGCGGACTACGAATTCCCGATCCGCACCGACTGGACCGGCTATGTCGACGCCAGCATCCAGCATGTCGGCAGCCGCTACACCCAGCCGAGCGACCAGGAAAATAATCCGCGCACCTTCGTGCACGGCCTGCCGTTCGGCGGCGCACCCGCCACCGCGGCGACCACGGTCGACCTGAAGCTGCCCAATTATCAGCTGGTCAATCTAAGCGTCGGGGTCAGGACCCAGTCCGGCTTCGAGCTCACCGCCTATGTCCACAACCTGTTCGACACGAACCCGCTGCTGTCGTTCGACCGCGAGCGCGGCGGGCGCGCCCGGCTCGGCTTCAACGTCGGCCAGCCGCGCACCTACGGCATCACCGCCCGCCAGAAGTTCTGACGCGGCGCAATGGGGCGGCGAGCGCGGAACGGCCCGCGCTCGCCGCCCTTTCCTTTCGCGGCTGATCGCGTCCGCCCCGGGGGCGGAACCACAGGCCACGCGGTGCGTAAGGGAACCGGCCTCCGACACGTTCATCCGCCGCTCTGGCTCGCAAGCGGGGCCGAAAGGGGTTGAACCATGCGCTCGCTGCTCGCCGCGTTCCTCGCCTGCACGGCGATCACGCCGGCCATGTCCGCGGTCATCACCGCCGCCGACCTCGCCAAGAACCTGCAGTTCGACCAGAACGGCGGCACGACGGTGGTGCCGTCGTTCGGGGGCAGCAACGCCTATTTCTTTGCGCGGGCCTTCTATCCCAATCCCGGCGATTTCGAGGGCGGCGACGTGTCGAATTCGGTCGACACCTATCTGTTCAACGGCGCCGGCGTCTCGGCGCAGGGCGCGTTCCAGATCTACCAGAGCCCGGCCGTCACCAAGGCGCAGATGGACGCCGCTTTCCCCAATGGCGATCTCTACACGCTGACGGCGGTCAACGGCTTCAACGCCGATTTCGACACCGTCTCCATCTTCGTCCGGCCCGACGATGTCTATGCGGCTGCCACGCCGATGCTAACCGCCGCCAGCTTCGACGCGCTGCAGGGGCTCGACCCGTCCCGGGACGTGACGATCGCCTTCAACAATTTCACGCCCGACCCGTCCGCGTCGGGAGGAGCGATCTTCTTCAACATCTTCGACCTGACCGACAATATGTTCGACTTCACGTCCGGCGCCCTCGACCCGTCGGCGACCAGCGTGTTCCTGCCCGCCGGCACGCTGCAGAGCGGCCATGACTATCAATTCCGGCTGCTGTTCGACGTCTTCGACACCGATGTCGCGACCACCGGCAAGGGCAACAACGTCGCGGTCGCGTCCAACTTCAACCTGTTGACGGTCGGCCTGTTCACCCCGGGCGGCGCGGCCCCGCCGCCACCACCGCCTCCTCCGCCTCCGCCGCCACCACCACCGCCGCCGCCACCTCCGCCACCCCCGCCGATCCCGGAGCCGGCGGAATGGGCGCTGATGCTGACCGGCTTCGCGCTGGCCGGCGCGGCGATCAGGAAGCAGCGGGCGGCGAAGCCGGGCCTGGCGGCTCAGCCGAAATAGGCGTCGACGAACGGCTGCAGGTGCTTCGCATAGGGCGCCGCGACGTTCAGCCCGTCGCGGTTGATCGGGCGGCGGACCTGCAGCGAGCTGGCGGTCGCGACCGCCCGCTCGGTCTTGTGGTGCGCATAGACGCCCGCCTCTTCCGCCAGCCCGCAATGCCTCAGGATGCGGCTCGTCCACTCCTCCGGCGCGTCAACCAGCGCCGGATAGGACACGACCAGCAGCCGCTCGCCCAGTCGCTCCTGCCAGAAGGCGACCAGCTGGTCCTCCAGCCGGAAATGATGGGCGATGTCGGTCAGGTCGTAGCTCCAGGCGACGCCGTGGATGAAGAAGGTGCGGAAGCACGACCAGGCCGAATCGAGCGGGTCGCGGCGCATCCAGATCAGCGGCGCGTCCGGCAGCACCGATGCGGCAAGGCCCAGGAAGCGGCTCGCGTCGACCGTCTTGTCGACGATCCGCCCGTCGCGTCCGAACCGCTCCGCCATCAGGTGGAGGTAGAGGCTGCCGAGCTTCTCGACCGACCCGCCTGCAGCCAGATGCCCCTCGATCGCCTCGCCGGAGATGCCGCCCGCGGCCACGGCCATGTGCTGCAGCAGATTGAGCTCGGCGCCGTCGGCGACCGCCGAGTGGCTGGCGAGGATCTGCTCGACCAGGGTCGTGCCCGACCGCGGCAGCCCGGTCACGAAGATCGGACGGCCGGTGCCGATGCGCTGCTGCCCGTTCAGCCGCTCGATGAAGCCGGGCGCAAAGCCGGTCATCGCCGCCTGCGCGTTGCTCTCATTGCCCTGCCGGCTATAGGGCGTCAGCCTGCGCAGCAGCCCGGCGCCCCTGGCGAAGGCGCCGAACGCGTCGTCATGTTCGCCGCGATCGGCGTGGAGCTTGCCGACCGCATACCAATAGCGGGCAAGGTCGCCCTCCGGCTGGCGCTCGGCGGCGGCGCGATCTGCCAGCATCCGCTCGCCGATCGGATTGTCCTTCAGCGACCCGCTTGACGACAGCGTCAGCCAGGCCGGGCCCCAGCCGGGCCGGTGCTTGACCGCGGTCAGCAGATATTCGCGCGCATCCTCGACCCGCCCCAGCGTCAGCGCGGTGTTGCCGAGCAGATAGGCGCGCCCGGCGGGGTCCGGAATGTCGGCGGGCAGCGTCTCCGCCAGCTCATGCGCTTCCCGCAGCCGCCCGGCCTGGGTCAGCAGCACCACTTTCGAATAGCGCGCCGCCGGCACGCCTTTGGCGGCGGCCACGAAGGCGTCGATCGCCCGCAGCGCCAGCGTGAGCTCGCCGCTGACCCGCATAAGCTCGGCGATCTGCCGCCATTGCTGGCCAAGCGGCGCGTTCGCGTCGAGCAGCGAGGCGACGGCGGCGTTCGCGGCGGCGCGGTCCTTGGCCGCGAGTGCCTGCCTCAGGCTTTCGATATGGGTCGTCCAGGGGGTGCTCATGGCCCTCTTCACTAGCGGATTGCGGCCGCATCGGGCCAGCGCCGGCGCGGCGCCCCGCACGATTCTGTCCGATTACGGAACAATCGCCGCGTTAACCGT
The DNA here is from genome assembly GCF_009753715.1 of Sphingomonas horti. GTDB lineage: Bacteria > Pseudomonadota > Alphaproteobacteria > Sphingomonadales > Sphingomonadaceae > Sphingomonas_B > Sphingomonas_B horti. The sequence continues at coordinate 164,834 of NZ_WQMS01000014.1, forward strand.
AAATATCTGATTAAGCATGTTGACCCTGGTCGCGCGCCCCTGCAATCCTCAATGCTCAGCCCGGGCTTTCTTCCGGGTGTAGGGGAAGGGGTTAACAATGAAAAAGGGTATGCTTTTCTGCGGCATCGCCGCAGCCACGCTGGCTGCGTCCGGTGCCAGTGCCGCCACGATCAACCTGATCGACCTCGGTGGGGTGACCGGGTCTCCGGCGGAGCAGGGCTTCAAGATCGCGGCCGGCTATTGGGCCTCGGTGCTCAGCAACAACGCGACGATCAATCTCGGCGTAAGGTTCGCTCCGCTGGCGCCGAACGTGATCGGCTCGACCGGCAGCACCCGTTCGGACACGACCGTGGCGGCCTGGAAGAACGGCGTGATCGCGACCCGCAGCGGCTACACGCTGGACCAGACGGCGGTGCTGCCGACGTTGAACGCCGATGGCGGCGCCAGCTTCGTCACCAACGGTGCGCGTCCTGACGGCAACAACGACACCGCGATCCAGTTCTATAACGATGGCGCGACGACGAGCAGCAAGGTCCTGTACCTGAACACGTCGGTGCAGAAGGCGGTCGGCATCTATACCGGCCCGTCGAACCAGCGCGACGGCAACGTCACGTTCAGCACCAATTTCAACTTCGACTTCAATCCGCTGGACGGCATCCAGTCGGGCCACATGGATTTCATCGGCGTCGCCATCCATGAAATCGGCCACGCGCTGGGCTTCGTCTCGGGCGTCGACCTGCTGGATGCCTATGGTTATCCGAGCGGCCCGGGCGCCGGCACTCTCGGCTACGACCTGAACGACACGTCGATCTTCTCGGCACTGGACATGTTCCGGTTCAGCAATGATCCGAACAACGTCGCGCCGGGCAGCGGCCCGACCCGCGACCTGAGCGTCGGCACCGCCAGCTATTTCTCGATCGATGGCGGCCTGACCCAGGTCAATGGCAACGCGCTGTTCTCGACCGGTGCCTATAATGGCGACGGCCGTCAGGCGTCGCACTTCAAGGACACGCCGAGCAACAAGGGCGGCTGCAGCGGCTACAACCAGCTCGGCATTCTCGACCCGACCTTCTGCTACGGCGAGATGGGCGTGGTGAAGGGCCTGGACCTCGCGGCGTACGACGCGATGGGCTGGAACCTGAACTTCGACGTGCTGAACAACCTCGGCTATCAGCGCACCACCGCGCAGATCTACGCGCAGGCGCTGGGCGTGCCGGAGCCGACCAGCTGGGCACTGATGATCGCGGGCTTCGGCCTGCTCGGTGGCGCGATGCGCCGCCGCGCGCGGACGACCGCGGTCACCTACGCCTAAGCGTCGGTCCAGAACCAGGAAAGTCGCCGCCGGTCACCCGACCGGCGGCGATTTTTTGTGTATGGCGACCGCATGTCTTTCGAATCCGCCCAGGCCTGGCTCGCCGAACACGCCCCCGATCTCCGCCTGATCGATCACGGCGTCAGCACCGCGACGGTGCGCGAGGCGGCCGCGGCCCTGGGCGTGGAGGAAGCGCGGATCGCCAAGACGCTGGCGCTCCGCTTCGGCGATCGCATCGTGCTGTTGCTCGCCGCCGGCGACGTGCGGCTCGACAATGCCAAGGCCAAGGCGGCGTTCGGCGCCCGCCCGCGCATGCTGCCGCCGGACGAGACGCTCGCCGTGACCGGCCACCAGGTCGGGGGCGTCTGCCCGTTCGGCCTCGCCACCCCGCTGCCGATCTATTGCGACCTGTCGCTCAAGCCCTATCCGGCCGTCTTCCCCGCCGCCGGCTCGCTGACCAGCTCGGTCGAGGTGGCGCCGGACCGGCTCGCCACGCTGATCGGCGCGGAATGGGTCGACGTGTGCAGCCGGCGCGCCGCCGATGCGGCTACGCCGGCAGCGCCTCCGCCCACTCCGCTTCCCTGAAGCCGACCAGCCGCCGATCGCCCAAATCCAGCACCGGCCGCTTGATCATCGACGGCTGCGCCAGCATCAGCGCGACGGCCTTATGCTCGTCGATGGCCTGCCTGTCGGCCTCGGGCAGCTTGCGGAACGTCGTCCCCGCGCGGTTCAGGAGCCGCTCCCAGCCCAGCTCCCGCGCCCAGCCCTGCAGCCGTGCCTCGTCGATCCCGGCGGTCCTGTAGTCGTGAAACGCGTAGGCGACCCCGCGCGCATCCAGCCACGCCCGCGCCTTCTTGACGGTATCGCAGTTCCTGATGCCGTAAACCGAAATGCTCATCCTGTCCTCCTTCGACCCATCGCTGACCATTGGTCCCTCTCCCGCAGGAAAGGGCGACTCGCGCGTGAGCGCGAGCGGGGTGAAGGGACCGGGATTTTGTGGGGAGGCACAATCCCCTCACCCGGTCAGCGCAAGCGCTGACTCGACCTCTCCCTGTGGGAGAGGTGCGGGGCCCGCTTACGACCCGTTGCGAACGTTAGCTCCTCTATCGCTTGTGGGAGAGGGAGGGGCCCGCTCGCGAAGCGAGGGTGAGGGTCTGCCCTGTCCACGCTCGCTGCGTTTCGCTCTGCCCCCGCTCGATCCGGCTTACTCCCACTCGATGGTCCCTGGCGGCTTCGACGTGAAGTCATAGACCACGCGGTTGATGCCCTGCACCTCGTTGACGATCCGCGTCGCGACGCGGGCGAGGAAATGGGGGTCGAACGGGAAGATGTCCGCCGTCATGCCGTCGGTGGAGGTGACGGCGCGGAGCGCGCAGACATGCTCGTAAGTGCGGTGATCGCCCATCACGCCCACGGTCTTGACCGGCAGCAGCACCGCGAACGCCTGCCAGATCGCGTCGTACAGGCCGGCGTTCCTGATTTCCTCGAGGTAGATCGCGTCGGCCTTGCGCAGGATGTCGCACTTGTCCTTGGTGATATCGCCGGGGATGCGGATCGCGAGGCCGGGGCCGGGGAACGGATGCCGGCCGACGAACGCGTCGGGCAGGCCCAGCTCGCGGCCGAGCTCCCGCACTTCGTCCTTGAACAGCTCGCGCAGGGGCTCCACCAGCTTCATGTTCATGCGCTCGGGCAGGCCGCCGACATTGTGGTGGCTCTTGATCGTCACCGACGGGCCGCCGGTGAAGCTGACGCTCTCGATCACGTCCGGATACAGCGTGCCCTGCGCCAGGAAGTCGGCGCCGCCGATCTTCTTCGCTTCTTCCTCGAACACGTCGATGAAGGTCTTGCCGATGAACTTGCGCTTGGCCTCCGGATCGGAAACACCCTTCAGGCCGGACAGGAACAAAGTCTCCGCGTTCACATGGACCAGCGGGATGTTGTAGCTGTTGCGGAACAGGCTCACGACCTGCTCGGCCTCGCCCTTGCGCATCAGGCCGTGGTCGACGAACACGCAGGTGAGCTGGTCGCCGATCGCTTCGTGGATCAGCACTGCCGCAACCGCCGAGTCCACGCCGCCCGACAGCCCGCAGATCACCTTGCCCTTGCCGACCTGCTGCCGGATGTCGGCGATCTTGGTCTGGCGGTACTCCGCCATCGTCCAGTCGCCGGGGCAGCCGCAGATGTGGCGCACGAAGTTGGCGAGCAGCTTGCCCCCGTCGGGCGTGTGCACGACTTCGGGGTGGAACATCAGGCTGTAGAAGCGCCGCGCCTCATCGGTCGCGATCGCATAGGGTGCGCCTTCGGACTGGGCGACGACGCTGAAGCCTTCGGGCAGCCGCTCGACCCGGTCGCCGTGGCTCATCCAGACCTGGTGCGTCTCGCCTTCGCTCCACAGCCCGTCGAACAGCGCCGAACGGCCGCTGATCTCGATATAGGCGCGGCCGAACTCGCGGCTTTCGGACGGCGCGACCACGCCGCCCAGCTGGTGCGACATGGTCTGCTGGCCGTAGCAGATGCCGAGGATCGGCAGCCCGGCGTCGAAGATATGTTGCGGCGCGCGCGGGCTGTCTTCCCACATTACCGAGGACGGGCCGCCCGACAGGATGATGCCTTTCGGCTTCAGCCGGTCGAACGCCTCGGCGGCGGCATTGAACGGCGCGATCTCCGAATAGACGCCCGCCTCGCGCACTCGCCTCGCGATCAGCTGCGTGACCTGGCTGCCGAAGTCGATGATCAGGATCGAGTCATGGGTTTCCATGCGCCGAGGCTGTTAGCAGACGTCGCGCGCCGGGAAACCCCCGGCGCCTATCGCCGCGCGTAATCGTGGCCGATATCGACGTTCACCACCTGGCCGTGGCGGACCTGGCAGCGGAAGCCCCAGGCGGCGGGCTGGTCGCGCCAGCTGCGGCGGGCGTCGAGCACGCCGTCCACGTCCCAGCCGTCGGGCAGCCGGTTGACACCCTCGATATCGCGGACAGTGGCGCGGAAGCCTTCGCCATAGCCGCGATCCTCGGCCGCCATCGCGCAGGCGTCGACCGCCTGGTCCTCGGTACCGATCAGGCCGGGCCGGGCATAGGGACCGGCCGGCGCGTCGGCATAGGCGCCGGCGACGCCCTCGGCATAGCCCTGGCGCGCGGCCCGCATCGCTTCGCGCGCCGCGATCCGTGCTTCGGCGGCAGCACGCTCGGCGGCCACTGCCGCCTGGCCGACCGCGCGGCCGATGTCGCGAGAGAGCGCGGGATCGACGACCTGCGCCTGCGCGGCCGTGCCGCCGATCATCGCCGCCATCGCCGAGAGCAGAATCAGCTTCTTCATAGGAACCACTCCCAAATCCCCGAGAAACAAATCGGGAGGGGTATAGCGGTTCCAAATGAGTGGCGCATGAATGATTCAAATCCTCCCCGAGCTTGCTCGGGGAGGATCTAGGTCACTTCACTTCCAGCCCGGTCCACTTGGCGATGAACGCCCATTGGTCGGCGGTTTCCTCGATGATCTTGTCGGTCGGCTTGCCGGATCCGTGGCCGGCGCGCGTTTCGATGCGGATGAGGTGCGGCTTCGGCCCGATTGCCGCGTTCTGCAGCGCCGCCGTGTATTTGAAGCTGTGGCCGGGCACGACGCGGTCGTCGGTATCGGCCGTCGTCACCAGCACCGCCGGATAGTCCCGCCCGCCCTTCACATTATGGTAGGGCGAATAGGCCCAGAGCGTTTTGAAATCGGCTTCCTTCGCCGGATAGCCGTAATCATCGACCCAGTAGCGGCCGGCGGTGAAGCGGTCGAAGCGGGTCATGTCCATCACGCCCACGGCCGGCAGCGCCGCCGCGAACAGGTCCGGCCGCTGGTTGACGACGGCGCCGATCAGCAGCCCGCCATTGGAGCCGCCCTGGATCGCCAGCTGGTCCGGGCCGGTGATCCCTTCCGTCTTCAGATACTCGCCGGCGGCGATGAAGTCGTCGAACACGTTCTGCTTGTGCCCAAGCCGGCCGGCATCGTGCCACGCCTTGCCGTACTCGCCACCGCCGCGGATGTTCGCCAGCACGAACGTGCCGCCCGCCTGCACCCAGGCCAGCCGCGACGCGGAAAAGGCCGGCAGCATCGACACGTTGAACCCGCCATAAGCGTAGAGCAGGGTCGGCGCCGGCCCGGTCGCGCCTTTCTTGCGCACGACGAACATCGGCACCCTGGTCCCGTCCTTCGACGCATAGAATCGCTGCTCGACCGAATAGTCGGCCGGGTTGAACGCGACCTTCGGCCGCGCCCAGACGCTCGCTTGGCCGGTCTTCGCGTCATAGCGGTAGATGGTCGTCGGAGTCGCGAAGCTGGTGAAGGAGAAGAAGCTTTCCGGATCGCCCGCCTCGCCGTCGAAGCCGGCGGCGGTGCCGATGCCCGGCAACGCGAGCTTGCCTTTCAGCGTGCCGTCGGCCGTGTAGCGCCGCACTTCGCTCTTCGCGTCGACCAGGTAGGTCGCGACGATCTCGTCGCCCACCATCGACGCGCCCTGCAGCGTCGCCATGTCCTGCGGCACGATCTCGCGCGGCTGCCCGCCACCGGCAGCCAGCGCGACGATGCGCTGGCGCGGCGCGTCCCTGTTGGTCAGGAAATAGAAAGTGTCGCCGCTGTTGCCGATCAGCTGCCAATTATTGTCGAGGCCGGGGATCAGCGTGCGCGGCGCCGCTCCGGCCGCGGTCAGGTCGACGACGCTGATCTGATAGCGCTCGTCCGTCCCTTCCGATGACGTGATGACCAGCCAGCGGCCGTCGTCGGTCACTTCGGCGGTGTTGTTCCACTTCGGGTGATCGGGCGTGGCGAAGACCTTGCGGTCCGCACTCTGCGGCGTGCCGAGCTTGTGGAAATAGACTTCGTGGTTCTCGTTCAGCGCCTGGAACTGCGCGCCTTCGGGCTTGGGAAAGCGCGAATAGAAAAAGCCCGAGCCGTCCTTGGTCCAGGCGAGGCCGGTGAACTTGGCCCATTCGACGCTGTCGCCGGTCTCCTTGCCGGTCGCGACGTCCAGCACCTTGATCGTGCGCCAGTCGGTGCCGCCGTCCTGCACCGCATAGGCGAGATGGCGGCCGTCCTCCGACGGCAGCCATTCGGCAAGCGCGGTGGCGCCGTCCTTGGCCCACAGGTTCGGGTCGATCAGCAGCCGCGCCGGCCCGTCGACGCTGTCGCGGACATAGAGCGGCGACTGGTTCTGCAGCCCCGAATTATGCTGGTAGAAATAGCGCCCGCCTTTCTTGGCCGGCACGCCGAACCGCTCGTAATCGAACAGCGCCTTCAGCCGCGCCTTGAACGCGTCGCGCGCGGGCAAAGTCGCGAGATAGGCTTCGGTCACCTGGTTCTCGGCCGTCACCCAGTCACGGACCTTCTGGTCCTGGCGGACGTCATTCTCCAGCCAGCGATAGGGATCGGAAACCTGGATGCCGAAATGGTCTTCGACCAGCGGCACCGCCTGGGTCGTCGGATAATTCATCTGGGCGGAAACACTCGCGGACGTGAGCAGAAGGGCAAGGGCGAGCAGGCGCATCTAGGAACTCCGGTTACGGATGCGAAGACTTAGCCGCGAGCGCGCTGGAAAAGCCAGACCCGGATCGCGCTGGCGAGGTTGGATGGATCGGGCGCGGCGATCCGCTCCGCGTCGATGCGCGCGACCAGCGCCGACAGCGGCAGCTTCGCCTCGCGCGCGGCCTCCTCCAGCGCCGACCAGAAGACCGGCTCCAGGCTGACCGAGGTCGGGTGCCCGGCGATCGTGATCGACCGCTTGACCGGGAAAGAATAGGGCGTGGCCATGCGCGCCAGCCTAAAGAGCCGAGCGCCCGGGATACAATATTTTAAGGGTGGCTGGTAGCGCGGGCGGACTCTAGGCCTTGCAGCGATGCTGGAACCGATGACGGATCGCTGCGCGGCGCTGACCGAAAAGGAAAAGCAGACGCTGCGCCTGATCGTGCGCGGCCACGACGCCAAGTCGACCGCGCGCCATCTCGGCCTCTCGGTGCACACGATCAACGAACGGCTGCGCGACGCGCGGCGCAAGCTCGCCGTTTCCAGCAGCCGGGAAGCCGCGCGGATGCTGTTCGAACGCGAAACGGCCGCCCCCGAATATTCTGCGGACAAGCAAATCGGGGAAGCCAGGCCGAGTGCCGATATGGAACACCCCGCGATGCCGGAGAACGGCGCCGGGCGGAAGCGCCCTGCCTGGATCTTATTTGGAGTCGCACTGATGTCGCTCGTCCTGGCGCTCGCCGCCATCAGCTCACTGCCGCCAGCCATGCTGGCATCCGCCGACAGCAGCCCTTCCGTTGCGGCCGAGACCGCAGAGGTCGAGACTGCCGCGCGCCGGTTCCTCACGTTGCTCGACCAGAGCAAATGGAACGAAAGCTACGCGCTGACCACCGCGTCATTCCAAAAGGTCAACACCGGCAAAGTCTGGGCCGAAGTGTCGGAACAAGCCCGCCGTCCGCTCGGCGCGATGATTTCACGGACGATGATCAGCCACGACGACGTGCCGACACCGCCGCACGGCTATGAAGTGGTCAAGTTCCGCACGAACTTCGCAAACAAGGCGAATGCGATCGAAAAGGTCAGCCTTGAGCGTAACGGCAATGACTGGCGCGTTGCGGGCGTGACGATCGAATAGCGTCTTGGCAGCGGGCGGCGCGATGCCGCCCGCGAACCTCAATACATGTGCTGCCCCCCGTTGATCGACAGCGTCGATCCGGTGACGAACCCCGCATCCTCGGCGCACAGGAAAGTCACCCCGCGCGCGATCTCCTCGGCCTTGCCGAGCCGGCCGACCGGAATTCTGGCGACGATCTTCTCCAGCACGTCCGGCGGAACCGCCGCCACCATGTCGGTGTCGATATAGCCCGGCGCGATCGCGTTGACGGTGATGCCGGCGCGCGCGCCTTCCTGCGCCAGCGCCTTGGTGAAGCCGTGGATGCCGGACTTGGCGGCGGCATAGTTGACCTGGCCGTACTGCCCCGCCTGACCGTTGATCGATCCGATGTTGACGATGCGGCCATATTTGCGCGCGTTCATCCCGTCCCACACCGCCTTGGCCATGTTGAAGCAGCCGCCCAGATTGGTGTCGATCACTTCTTCCCACGCCTGGCGGTTCATCCGCTTCATCGTGCCGTCGCGGGTGATGCCGGCATTGTTGACCAGCACGTCGACGGGCCCGAGCTCGCCTTCGACCTGCTGGACGCCGGCCACGCACGCGTCGAAATCGGCGACGTCCCATTTATACGCCTTGATGCCGGTGCGGTCGGTGAACGCCCGCGCGCGCTCCTCGTTGCCGGCATAATTCGCCGCGACCGTCACTCCCGCGTCCCTGAGCGCCAGGCTGATCGCCTCGCCGATGCCGCGCGTTCCCCCCGTCACGATCGCCACACGTGCCATTGCATCCACTCCCTTTTGTTTGTCGAAACCCTACGAAGCCGGCACCCACCCCGCAAGTTCACGCGCAAGTAAGCCGCGCAGCAGCGCGATGCTCTCGTCGCTGTCGTTGAGGCAGGGGATATAGGCGAAATCACTGCCGCCCGCGTCCAGGAAGCTCTGCCGCCCCCTGATCGCCAGTTCTTCCAGCGTCTCCAGGCAGTCGACCGAGAAGCCCGGCGCGACCACGGCCAGTTTCCGCACCCCTTGGCCCGGCAGCTCGGCAAGCGTCCGGTCGGTCGCCGGCTCCAGCCATTTCGCGCGGCCGAAGCGCGACTGGAACGCGACCCGCACTTCCCGCCCCAGCGCTTCGCCGAGCAGCCGCGCGGTCGCGATGCACTGGTCGTAATAGGGATCGCCCAGCGCCCGCGTCCGCTCCGGCATGCCGTGGAAGCTGGCGAGGATCAGGTCCGGCGCGAAATCGAGCCCGGCGAGGGCGCCTTCGATCGAGCCCTTCAGCGCGCCGATATAGGCCGGGTCGTCATGATAGGGTGGCAGCGTCCGGATCGCCGGCTGCACGCGCCGCGACGCCAGCACCGCGAATGCCTTGTCGTTCGCGGTCGCCGTCGTCGCCGCGCAATATTGCGGGTACATCGGCGCCAGCAGGATGCGCGCGCACCCGCCCGCCTGCAGCGCCGCTAGCCGGTCGGCGATCGACGGGCTGCCGTAACGCATCGCCCAGTCGACGATCACGCCGTCGCCGAACGCGTCAGCCAGCTTCTCCGCCTTGCGCCGCGTGTAATGCGCCAGTGGGGAGCCATGCTCGGTCCAGACCAGGCCATAGGCATGGGCGGACTTTTTCGGCCGGGTGTTCAGGATGATGCCGCGCAGGATCGGCTGCCAGGCGATCGGCGGGACCTCGACCACGCGCCGGTCCGACAGGAACTCGGCCAGGTATCGCCGCACCGCGGGGGCGGTCGGCGCATCGGGCGTGCCGAGGTTGATCAGCAGCACGCCGATCCGGCCAGAATGCCTGACGGGGTAATCGAGAGGATTCATCGACAGTGTCCCAAACACCGTTCAAAGGGCCAGGCCGCCATTGTCGGCCTCGCTCAGGTGAGCGCGATCGGAAGGTCGCGGAAGCGGCGGCCGGTCGCCGCGTACAACGCGTTGGCGATCGCCGGCGCCACTGGCGGCACGGCAAGCTCGCTGGCGCCCCCCGGCTCTTCGTTGCTCGGCAGCAGCTCGACGGTGATGTCGGGCGTGTCGGCAAGCACGGGCAGGCCCAGCTGTCCCAGCCGGTGGGCGCGGGTCAGCCCCGCCTCGAACCCCGGCGCGCAGCCCAGCGCCCCGGCCAGGCCGAAGACCAGCCCGCCCTCGATCTGCTGGCGCACGATATCGGGATGGATCATCCGCCCGACATCGGCGACCGCGACGATCCGGTCGCAGCGCACGCGCGCGCCTTCGGCATGGGCCTCGACCAGCACCGCGATATGGCTGCCATGCGCGGCATGGACGGCGATGCCCTGCCCCGTCCCGGGTTCGCCGCCTTGCCATCCGCCCAGCGCCGCCGCGGTCGAAAGGCAGCGCGCCAGCCGCGGCTGCCCGCCCAGCATCGCCATTCGGAAGGAAAAGGGTTCGACACCCGCGATCCGCGCCAGCTCGTCGACGAAACTCTCGGTGAAGAAGCAGGTGTAGCTGTGCGCCGCGGACCGCCAATAGCCGGAGGCAAGCCCGGTCTCGGCGACATGATGGTCGACCGCCAGGTGCCGGATCGCATAGGGCGTCTGCGCGCCGGCGACGGCGAAAGCGTCGCTCCCCGCCCGGACGATCGCCCGCGCGACCGCGGCGTCGGGCAACAGCCGGCTCGCGACGATCTCGCCATAGGCTGGCGCGGCGATCTTGGTCAGCAGCGCCTCGATCCGGCCGCCATTGATCTTGGCTGCGAGCTGGCCGAGCGCCGGCGGGCGGAAGCGGTCGTGGAGAATGTCCTCGCCCCGGCTCCAGGCGAGCTGCACCGGACGCTTCAGCAGCCGGCTGAGGAATCCCGCCTGTACCGCCGGCTCGCTGTCGATGCCGCGGCCGAAACTGCCGCCGGCCAGCATCGGGTGGACGATCACGTTGCGCTCGCTCAGCCGCAGCGCCCGGGCAACCGTCTGCCGCGCGGCTTCGGGCGCGAGCGTCGGCGCCCAGACCGAAAGCAGCCCGTCTTCCCACGACGCGGTCGCGGTCACCGGCTCGGGCGCGGCATGGACGGCCGGCACCACGGCGTAGCGCGCCATCTGCACGGTCGCGCCCTTGAACGCCTTTGCTAGGTCGCCGCGCGCGACGATGCGGTCGCCGTCGCCCTCCAGCGCCGCGTCCAGGTCGCGCGCGATCGTCTCGTCCGACACCAGCTCGCCGCGGGTCTCGAAACGCGGCCGCATCAGCTCCAGCGCGCGCTCGGCCGCCCAGCTGGTCTGCCCGATCGCCGCGACCCAGTCGGGGCGCTCGATGATCTGCAGCACCCCCTGCACGCGCTCCGCCGCCGCCTTGTCGTCGCCCAGGCAGCGCAAGGCCCCGATCGGCCCCTGCCGGATCGCGGCGAACACCATGTTCGGCAAGCGCACGTCGGCGGTGAAGTTCGCGGACCCGTCCAGCTTGGCCGGCGCGTCGAGCCGCGGCAGCGAGCGTCCAGCGAGCCGCTCGCCGGCGGTCATGCGCAGCGGCGGATTGTCGGGCGCGTCGAGCTCGGCCGCGTCCGCCGCCAGCTCGCCGAAACGCAGCCGCTTGGCCTCATGCGTGACGAATCCGTTCGCGGTCTCGCACGCCTCCCATTCGACGCCCCAGCGCCGCGCCGCCACCATGCACAGCCGCGCCCGCGCTGCCGCCGCCGCCGCGCGCAGCGGCGCCTCGTACATGCGTGCCGAGGTCGATCCCGCCGTCACCATCGTCGCGCTGCGCGTCGCGAAGGTCGCGGCGAAACGGCCGAAATCGGGCGCCACGTCCGCCGCCAGCTCCTCGGCGAACAAGGTATTGGCATAAAGGGGATTGATGGGCGCCGGCTCCACGCCCACGGTCCGCCAGTCGGCGCCAAGCTCGTCGGCGACGATCTGCGGCAGGGTGGTGAACACGCCCTGCCCCGTTTCAGTCTGCGGGACCGCGACCATCACCCGGCCGTCCTCGCCGACCTTCAGATAGGCGCCGAGCACATGCTCGCCGCGTCCCGCCGACAGGTTCGGCTCGTAATGGCGCGGCCAGGCGGCCCAGGCGACGACCAGCCCGACGCCCAGCCCGCCGGTCACCAGCAGCCGGCGGCGCGTGATCTGCGGATGCGGGGCGTCGCTGGCGCGCATGGAATCCCGTCTAATCACGCTTCCGCGGCAACGCCAACCTCTGCCTGCCGGTAATAGGCCGGCACGCCCCGCGCGGACTCCTGCGCGATCGTGTCCAGCATCCAGTCGCGGAACAGGCGGATCTTGCGCGAATGACGGTGGTGCTCGGGATAGACCAGCCAGAAGTCGCTGGGGTCGTAGGCGACCGCGTCGATCACCGGCACCAGCCGCCCGGTCGCCAGCTCCAGCCGCCACAGCACAGGGTTCAGCACCGCGATTCCGGCGCCCGCGATCGCCGCCTGCCCTTCGGCGATCTGGGTGTCCATCTTGATGCCGGACGGTACGCCGTCGGCCGCATCGCCGCCGACCTGCTCGCGCCAGACGCGCCACCAGCTGTCGTCGGGGCTGATGCGCGGCAGCCGCATCACGTCATCCGGGCTGCGCACCGGCGGCACGCGCTCCAGGAATTCGGGGCTCGCCAGCGCCATCAGCGGCATCCGCATCAGGAAGTGCGAGCACAGCCCCGGCCATTCGCCCTTGCCGCCGCGGATCGCCACGTCGACATCGTCGCGCGCGAAATCGACCAGCGCGTTCGACGTATGCAGCCGAACCGCGATGTCCGGCACTTTCAGCTGGAACGCGCCGATCCGCGAAGCGAGCCAGTTCGGCCCGAAGGTCGTCGAGCAGCTGACCGTCAGCACGCCTTCCCCGCTCGATCGGGCGACGCCGAAGGCGGTGTCGAGATCGTCGAACGCCTTGGCGACCAGCGGCCCGATCCGCTGCCCGGTCTCGCTCAGGCTCACCCGGCCCCGCTCGCGCCGGAACAGGCTGACGCCCAGCCGCTCCTCCAGCAGCTTGATCTGGTAGCTGACCGCTGCCTGGGTCATCCCCAGCTCGGTGCCGGCGGTCGTGAAATTCTGATGCCGCGCCGCCGCTTCGAACACGCGGACGGCAGAGAGAGGCGGCAGGCGGCGCATGGGCCGCGTCTATAAGCCTGACTTATAGCGTCCGTCCATCGCTTTGTTGGCGTTCCGGCACCGGAACGAGCATCTAGCCCCTGTCCTGAACGCCACCGCAGGGACAGGAGCTGAACATGCGCGACGAATATGATGACTGCATCTACCAGGCGCTTCGCCACGATTTCGCCGGCAACCTCCGCGCCATCGCCAACGCCGTCGGCCACGCCTTCGATCGGCTGCACGAGCGCCTTTACGGCGCGCCGTGGAACGCCCGCAATCCGCGATGCAAGGCCAACCGGTTGACGACGCGGTAACCATAGGATGCTGACGCCCATTTACCTGTTCGGGTGCAATTGGCCGGCCCATGATTCCGGGCCGGCCCATCCTCAGCAAAGCGCGCGCGCTGTCGGCGTTCCGGCTTTGCTGGCCGCAGGCCACCGGGAAACCCGCAAGGCAGAGCTTACCGCGCGGTAAAGCTTTCGACGGCACACGCGCCGTCATGCACAGGGTAAGGCTGCTTTGTACGCTGGCGCTTGTCGTGACGATGCCGTGTCTCGCCGGCGCCGTCGGCCGCACGAGCGCGCTGGAAGCGCGCCTGCTCGCGGCGCACAACCGCGAGCGTGCCGCGCTCGGCGTGCCGGCGCTGGCCTGGGACGATTCCCTCGCCGCCGGCGCCAAGGTCTGGGCCGAAACCCTCGCCCGCACCGGCCGCTTCGAACATTCCCGCTCGGATGACGGCGAAAATCTCTGGGCCGGCACGCGCGGCGCCTGGTCGCCCGAGGAGATGGTCAGCCTCTGGCTCGCCGAGAAAAGCGACTATCGCCCGGGCATCTTCCCCGCCGTCTCGCGCAGCGGCGATGTCCGCAACGTCGGCCATTACACGCAGGTGATCTGGCGCAGCACGCGCCGGCTCGGCTGCGCCCTCGCCTCGGCCCGCGAAGACGTGCTCGTCTGTCGCTATGCCGAGGGCGGCAATGTGATCGGCGAGCGCCCCATCTGATTGCACCCCCTGCCCGCATGGGCTAAGGGTCCCCAATCGCCTCGGCTGCGCCCCGCGCTTGCCGAGGCGCATTACTTTTACGCGTCTTCGGACGCCAAGGGAGCCCAGCTTATGGCCCGCCGCCGCCAGATCTACGAAGGCAAGGCGAAGATCCTCTACGAAGGTCCCGAACCGGGTACGCTGATCCAGTATTTCAAGGACGACGCGACTGCCTTCAACGCGCAGAAAAAGGGCACGATCAGCGGCAAGGGCGTGCTCAACAACCGGATTTCGGAGCACATCTTCACGCTGCTCGGGCAGATCGGGGTGCCGACGCATTTCATCCGCCGGCTGAACATGCGCGAGCAGCTGATCCGCCAGGTCGAGATCATCCCGATCGAGGTGGTGGTGCGTAACGTCGCCGCCGGCACCCTTTCCAAGCGCCTCGGCATCGAGGAAGGCACCCAGCTGCCGCGTACGATCGTCGAATATTACTACAAGGACGATGCGCTCGGCGATCCGATGATCTCGGAAGAGCATATCGCCTGCTTCGGCTGGGCCAGCCAGGACGAGATGCACGACATCACGGACATGGCGATCCGCGTGAACGACTTCATGTGCGGCCTGTTCGCCGCGATCGGCATCCGCCTGATCGACTTCAAGCTGGAGTTCGGCCGCATCTGGGACAATGATTACGGCCGCGTGATCCTGGCGGACGAGATCAGCCCCGACGGCTGCCGGCTGTGGGACATGGAAACCAACGAAAAGCTCGACAAGGACCGCTTCCGCCGTGACCTGGGCGGGGAAGTCGAGGCCTATCAGGAAGTGGCCCGCCGCCTCGGCCTGCTGCCGGAAGACGGCGAGAACGCGGTGCTGGACCTGGAGAGCCACAGGAAGCGCCGCGGGCGGTAGCCGTTTCGGCGCCTCCCGCCTCGGCTATTGGGCCGCCGGCGGCGGCGCCACGGCGAGCAGCTGGATGCGGAAATGAAGCGTCGCGCCGGGCGGGATGCCGTCGGTGCCTTTGGCGCCATAGGCGAACTCTGGCGGGGCGACGATCTCCCATTCGTCGCCGACATGCATCAGCGGCAGCACGGCCTGCCACGCGCCGATCAGCCGGTTCAGCGGAAAGCTCGCGGGCTCGTTCTTGTCGAAGGTCGATTCGACCAGCGTGCCGTCGTCGAGCTTCAGCTCGTAATTGACGGTGATGATGTCCTTGCGGGCCGGCGACGCCGCGCCCGCAGGCGCCGATTTCAGCACGTGGTAGCGGACCGGCGGCAATGACACCCAGCCGTCCTTTTGTGCCATCGCCGGCGCCGAAGCCGTAGCGAACGCCAACGCGCCACCGAACATCCAGAGTGTCGATCTGCCCATGCGCATCGCGTCTCCCCTCCCCCTCAATCCGGCCTCGCTATCACGAACGCCCGTCATCGCCTACCAGACGCGGCATTGCTTTGCCGCCGGCCGCACCATGGCCGCTCCCGCCGGGCACGAAAAGGCACGCCCGAATTCCGGCATGTTCGACAGCGGCGCGTTGACGCGAAAGGCGGGCGGAGCATGGCCGTCATGCGCGACCGACTGGCGCAGGCTCGCATCAGTTTGCGACGTGCAGCGATACTGGGCATATCGGTAGAAGAAGCGCTGCGCCGGGCTCGTGCCGCTCGAATCCTGTTTGTCGATGGCGGGACCCAGCCGCTTCTTCAGTGCCTGATAGGCGAGCCGGACCCCGCCATAATCGGCGACATTCTCGTCGAACTGGTCCTTGCCCGGCAGCGACAGCCCGGGAAGCGGATGATAGTCGTCCGCCTGCTGCACCACGCACTGCCCGCGCGCGTCGGCGGCCTTTTCGTCGGCCGGCGTCCATAGCTCCTGGTCCAGGCCGGTTGGCCCGAACATGTGCAGCTGCGCGACGTGCACGAACTCGTGCGCGAACACCGATCCGTAGGTCGCGTAATTGAGCTCCGGCGGCGCATCGCCGACGAAGCGTGGCGCCGACAGGAACGCCGCCGTCATGATCAGCGAGTTGGTGAATGCATCGGGAAAGCCGTTGGGGATGACCAGCCGCGCGGCGGCCATGCCTTCGCCGACCCAGGGAGCGACCTTCATTTCCCAATCGGTGCGAACCCTCGGCTGTGCGACGCGAGCCCATTCGCGCTGCTGCTCGAAGCGACGCGCCGCGATCACATTGTCCAGAAAGCGGTTGCGACGAAGCGGATAATGGCCGACCGCGGGCCAGATGTCCGGAAAGCCGATCTTCAGGTCGGTGCGACGGAGCTTGTCGGCGGTCGCCCTTCGGGCCTCAGGCGACAACCAGTCATTGGCCTCGATCGAGGCGACGATCTCCTCCTTGATCGTCTCCGACAGGCGTCGCGCCGCGTCGCGCGCCGGTATCCCCAGAATATGCGTGGCATATTGGCGCGAGAACTCGACGCCCATGGACCGGACGGTCGCGTCGCGGCAGCGTGCGTCGACATCGTGCAGCTCGGGACGCAGGTCGGGCGACAGATCGCCGAACGCCTGATTGTAGGGCGCGGGCAGCTCGCCGCGCAGCGAAAAGAGGAAGACCCATCGCAGATAGGCGCGCAGTTCCGCGGGCGTGCGGGTGCGCAGCTCCCGGTCCAGGTCGCGCAGGAACTGCGGTGATGTGACGTTGATCGGCCGGACCGAACTTGCCCTCGCCTGGGCGAGATAGGGCCTCCAGTCGAACGCCGGCGCGAGCGCCTCGATCTGCCGGAGCGACCGCGGATTCTCGGCCCTGGCCGCATCCCATCGGTCGACGCGGTGCTTGCGCAAGGCGGACGTGATCGACGCAACCGCCGCAGCATCCCTCGCCGCGCCTGCCTCGTCCTGCCCTGCCAGCGCGAACGCCTTCTGCACGAGCTTCTGGTCGGCCCAGAGCGCGCCGCTGTGGATTTCGCCGCGGTAGTGCGTCGGGTCGGTGCGGTCCGGCCGCCCGCCATAGGTGATGAAGGCGTCCACGCCGATGCTCGCAAGCGCGCGGGCCATGCGCTGGATGCCGTCACGGTCGTCCGCCGCCTCTATCCGCGCAAGCCAGCGCCGGACCACCACGCCGTCGTTCAGCGTTCCGGACCGACAGGCCGCGTAGAAGGTCTGCAGCCGGCCGAGCTCCCCGTCGTCCGGCCGTCGCTCTGCCAGCAGCCTGTCCAGGCTTCGCTGCAGGTCCGCATCGAACTGGACCTGAGCCAGGCTGATGACAGGCCGGTCCGCGGTCGCCGGGTGGTTGGCGAGAAACCCTCCGCAGGCATGCTGGTAGAAATCGGTGCAGGGATCGGCGCGCAAATCGAGCGCCGCCCGGTCGATGCCGTCGCCGGTCGACAGCAACGCCTCGCTCGTCGTCGCTGCCTGCCCGACCAGGGCCATGACCGGCTGCCAGCAAAGGGCAGCGATCGCGAGCGCCGCAATCGAAGCGGCAGGAATCAAGATTCTACTGGCCATCGCGCCACCCCCGGATTGCCGAACCGGACGCGTGTATTGCATAGCTAATACAGCTTGACCAGCGATCATCTATCGCCGGCAAGGATGCCGGAAACAGGGCGCCCCTTCGCCGCGGCTTTAGGCGGCTTTAACCCCTGTTCTTTAGATCGTTGCGCGAACAGATCGCGAAGGTGCCTTTCAGATGCGCAAGTTCCTGGGTTTCGTGCCGCTTCTTGCCCTCGCCGCGTGCGGCAGCGGCGGTTCCGGCATCCATACGGCAGGCAGCGTCGCGGCGCCGGGCGGTCTCGGCGGCGGCGATTCCGGCTCCGGCGGCTCGACCGGCGCGGTCGACCCGGGCACCGGCGCCGGCGTGACGGCGGGCAATGGCGGCAGCGGCTCGACCGCCACCGCGACCAGCTTCCTCGGCACCGGCAGCGCGAAAACCTATAACGCAGTCGGCGCGGCAAGCTCGTTCAAGCG
This sequence comes from Sphingomonas horti, assembly GCF_009753715.1. GTDB lineage: Bacteria > Pseudomonadota > Alphaproteobacteria > Sphingomonadales > Sphingomonadaceae > Sphingomonas_B > Sphingomonas_B horti. The sequence goes on from NZ_WQMS01000014.1 coordinate 182,678, forward strand.
TCTGAATGGCGGCGGCACGCTCTACCAGGGCAATGCCAGCACCGCGACCACGCCGCTCGGCACGATCGCCTATGATCCGCGCGACGGCATCTTCACCATCCAGCTGTCGGACACCAAGGCCGGCATCGACGTCAACGTACGCACCCAGGACCCGGCGCACCGCATCGACTTCGACCCCGCGCGCGTGCCGCAGGCGGGCGTGCCGAGCTTCAACGGCTTCAACTATCTGGAAGTCGTCGGCGAGGCGGTCACCGACGTCACGACTTTCTTCTACCAGCGCCCGGGCGCGGCGACGACTTACGTGACGCTGGCCGGCTATGTCCGCAACAGCGTGCCCGCCGATCCCACCGCCACCCAGATATTCGAGCGCGGCGCGATGGTGTTCGGCGACCTGACGCCGGTGCTGCAGATCCCGACCAAGGGGACGGCCAGCTACACCGGCGGCTTCATCGGCGCGATGATCAACAATCCCAGCTACGACACCGGCGCCTCGCTGGCCTCGACCTATCAGTGGGTGTACGGATCGAGCAAGATCGACATCGACTTCGGCAAGCAGAGCTTCGCGCTCAGCCTCAACGGCACCGTCGACAATTCGGCGACCACCGCCGTCACGATCGCCAACGGATCGAGCTTCACGGCGGCCGGCGGCGGCACCGTCAGCCTGGTCGGCGCCGGCGGCTTCACGGGCTCCTTCACCAGCGCCTGCTTCGTCGCAGCTTGCGGCGCGGCGGGCGCGGTGCCGATCGACTTCGCGTCGGTCTCGCCCGGCTCCAGCACCGCGGGCGCCAGCTCGATCGACGGCGCCTTCTACGGTCCCAACGCGGTCAATGTCGGCGGCAGCTTCCGCATCGTCGGGGGCGTGCCGGACCAGCGCGTCGACCTGAACGGCGCCTTCACCGGCGCGAAGACCGGCAACTAAGCTCCGCGTGCTCGGCCTGGCCCTGCTTGCAGCCGGAGCGGCCGTCGCTCCGGCCCCGGCGGCCGCGCCCAGGCCGAGCTGCGACGGCAAGACCTGCGAGCTGAAGCTCACCGGCGACCAGCTCCTCTCCGCGGCCGAGAAATTGGTCCGCCAGCGCCGCTTCGCCGAGGCCCAGCCGCTGATCGACGCGCTCGGCACGGTGCCGCGCTACCGCATCCAGTCGCTGTTCCTCACCGGCTATGTCGCGGTGGAATCCGGCCGCTACGACGATGCCGAGAACGCCTTTCGCGAGATTCTGAACGGCGACCCGAAGCAGACGCGGGTGCGGCTGGAGCTCGCCCGCGTGCTGATGCTGAAGGGCGAACGCGAGGCGGCGGACCATCATTTCCGCCTCGCCTCGCAGGACAAGAGCCTGCCGCCCGAGATCGCGGCGACGATCCGCTCCGTGCGTGGCATTATCCGCGACCAGCGCGCCTGGCGCTTCAGCTTCGATTTCGGCGCCGCGCCGGACACCAACATCAACAACGCGACCTCGGCCGAGCAGGTCGACCTGCTGGTCAGCCCCAACAATCGCCAGCCCTTCATGCTGAACCCGGACGCGAAGGCGCAATCCGGTCTCGGCCTCGTCGCCAGCTTCTCGGCCGGCGCGCGGCTCAGGCAGAGCGACAGGCTCGCGCTGCTGGCGGACGCCGACGGCCAGTTCACCCATTACGGCAATTCCGACTTCAACGACGATGTCGTCCAGCTCGCGGTCGGCCCCGAGTTCAAGCTGAGCACGTCGCGCAGCGTCTCGGTCCAGGCGGTCGCGCTGCAGCATTGGTACGGCGGCAAGACCGCGCAGCAGCAGGTCGGGGTGAAGACCGGCTTCCAGGCCCTGCTCGACAAGGGCCAGCGCGTCGGGCTCCAGGCGGACGTCCGCCACACCGATTCCAGCTTCGGCGACAGCTATACAGGCTGGCAGTATAGCAGCTACGCGACCTACGAACGCGTGGTGATGCGCACGATGATCGCTTCGGCCAGCCTGTTCGCCCGGCGCGAATCGCTGCACTCGGACGGGCTGTCGAACACCGAAGGCGGCTTCAATCTCGGCATCGGCGGCGAGCTGTCGCACGGGCTCAATGCCGGGCTGTCGGGCGGCCTGTCCTACGCCGCCTATGACGCGCCGATCCTGTTCTTCTCGGACGATGCCCGTCACGATTTCCGCGCCAGCGTCCGCGCCTATCTCGGCCTGCGCTCGGTCCGCGTGCTCGGCTTCTCGCCGTCGATCACCTACACCTTCACGCACAACGGCTCGAACTACACGCTCTACAATTCCGACCGGCACCGCATCCGCTTCGCGCTGGCCCACTATTTCTGACGGCCGCGGCGACGGACGCCGGCGGCCCGCTTCGGTCAAGAATTGTCTGTCCTACACGGCGCTGTTCTGTCTATGTTCCCGGCATGATCAAGGATTCGACCACCCTTCGCGCCACCGCATTGATCGCTCCGGCCGATCAATCGGCGGTCATTGATCGAGGGGATTTTTTCCGCACGCCGAACCTTCCTAACCTTCCGCCCGCTTGCCCCCGCGCGTCGCCCGGCCTAGGGGCACGCGCATGAAAGCCCGCATCTTCGTCACGCTCAAGAACGGCGTCCTCGATCCGCAAGGCAAGGCCATCCACCACGCGCTGGAAGGCCTCGGCTTCTCGGGCGTCAACGACGTCCGCGCCGGCAAGCTGATCGAGCTCGACCTGGCGGACGGCACCTCCGATGCCGATATCGAGGCGATGTGCACGAAACTGCTCGCCAACACCGTGATTGAGAATTTCAGGATCGAACGGCTCTGACATGAAAAGCGCGGTCATCGTCTTCCCCGGCTCCAACTGCGACCGCGACTTGGCCGTCGCGATCGAGCAGGTCACCGGCCGGGCGCCAGCGATGGTCTGGCACCGCGAGACGGAGCTGCCCGACGGCACCAGCCTGATCGCCCTGCCGGGCGGCTTTTCCTATGGCGACTACCTGCGCACCGGCGCGATCTCGGCGCGCAGCCCGGTCATGGACGCGGTCGCCAGGGCGGCGGATCGCGGCGTGCCGGTGCTCGGCGTCTGCAACGGCTTCCAGGTGCTGACCGAAGCCGGGCTGCTGCCGGGCGCGCTGATGCGCAACGCCGGCCTCAATTTCATCTGCCGCGACGTGGCGCTGACGGTCGAGAACGCCCAGTCCGCCTTCACCAGCCGCTACGATGCCGGCGAGACGATCACGATTCCCGTCGCCCATCACGACGGCAATTATTTCGCGGACGACGCGACGCTGGACCGGCTCGAAGGAGAAGGCCGCGTCGCCTTCCGCTATGCCGAGGCCTGCAACGGCTCCGCCCGCAACATCGCCGGCATCCTGAACGCCCAGGGCAACGTCCTCGGCATGATGCCCCACCCCGAACGCAAGGTCGAACCCGCCCATGGCGGCACCGACGGCCGCCGCCTGTTCGAAGGCCTGCTGGAGACCGTGGGGGCTTAGCCCCGTTTCAGCACGCGCGTGCCGCGCGCCAGCAGCACCAGCACCGTCGGCCAGAACAGCGTGTTCAGCACGTCCTTCAGGTTGCCGCCCAGCTCGATCGGGGTGTGATAGACCAGGCTGTCGCGCAGGTCCCAGGCCTCGCCGATCAGTGCCGCCGCGAGCACCACCAGCCAGGGCCGCCAGCTCTTCAGCGGCCAGCGGAACAGCATCGCGCTGCCGAGGAACAGGGCGAGTGCGACGTAGATGTGCAGGGCGTCCTTCGCCAGATGCACATGGTCGCCGATGAAGAGCTTGGCCTGTTGCAGCGGGCTCATAGGCGCGCCGTGAACGGCGTGAAGTCGGTATGCGCGTCGAACACGTCGACGCCCTCGCGGCGCTTCAGGAAGCCGATCACCGCGTAGGTGACGGGCGTCAGCAGCACTTCCCAGCTGACCTTCAGCACCCATTGCGTGACCAGCACGGTCAGCACGAGTCCCGGCGTCCAGCCTTCCGCGCCCCAGAAGGCGAGCGGGTAGAAGATCAGGCTGTCGACGCCTTCGCCGGCGATGGTCGAGCCGATCGTGCGCATCCACAGATGGCGCCCGCCGGTCCTGATCTTCATCTTGGCGAGCACGAAGGAGTTGACGAACTCGCCCGCCCAGAACGCCACGATCGACGAGAAGACGATCCGCGGCACCTGGCCGAAGACGGTCTCGTACGCGCCTTGGTTCTTCCACTCGGGCGCGGGCGGCAGCGCGACCACCACCCAGGACATGAAGGCCATGAACAGCAAGGCCGCGAAGCCCGCCCAGATCACGCGCCGCGCGCGCGCATAGCCATAGACTTCGGTCAGTACGTCGCCCAGCACGTAGGAGACCGGGAAGAACAGGATGCCCGCGCCGAACGGCCAGTAGATGTCCAGGCCGGGCAGCCAGATCTCGGCGACCTTGCCGGCGCCCAGCACGTTCGACAGCAGGATGATCGCCACGAACGCCGCCATCGCGAAGTCGAAATAGCGGAAATGCGTCCCCGCCAGCGTTCGCGCGTCGACCGCGCGGACCGGACCCTGCTCCCCTTCGCTCATGGCGGCGCACAGTATCGCCGTTTCGCCGCCGCACAATCCTCGCTATGTCGCCCCAACGCGCCCGTAGCTCAGATGGATAGAGCACGAGCCTTCTAAGCTTGGGGTCGCAGGTTCGAATCCTGCCGGGCGCGCCAGCTGCTTGTCCGGTGCCAATTTAGCTGCGCCGCTGGCGCACAAAGGTGCACCGGTGGGCGCGCGGCCAGGCTCTTTCTACGCCGACGAAGAATGCATCGAAAGGGCTAAATCCGGAGCGGAGTCCCATATCGAATCGCCTGGGCAGCGAAGCCGAGATCTTGCTGAGGCAAGATTGGGCGAGCACCGAGCCCTAGAACGGAACCTGTCGCCTCGTCAGGCTCTGCTCTACCTCTCACCATCTGGAGCGCTGAGCATCAGTTTCCCGCCATGCGAGCGCGCAAACCGACCGACTGAAGTTGGTTCTTCCCTGACAGGAGCTGCACGACCGCAAGCTGGTGCGAAAAGCAAAACTGCGCGCCCGACCGCCACCAGCCGGACCAGGCGGCGAAAATGAAGGCGCATCGCGTTCAAATCGCCTATGATCCACCAGGAGACAAAGATGACCGAAATCGCAGACTTGGCAAGGCGGATCGACGATCTGCGCGATGAACTCAAAGCTATGCGCCCGCTGCCGGGCGACGTGCTGGCCACGATCCGGGAGCGCTACGATCTCGAGCTGACGTATACCTCCAATGCCATTGAGGGGAATACGCTGACCCTGCGGGAGACGTCGGAGGTCGTCTCGCACGGCGTGACGGTCAGCGGCAAGCCGCTCAAGGACCATCTTGAAGCCGTCGACCATCACCATGCGCTCGAGTGGATGTATGCCTTCGCGGGCACCGACCAGCCACTCACGGCCATGGTCGTGCGCAACCTACACCAGCTCGTGCTGGCGAAGAGCCGGCCTGACCTGGCCGGGCAGATCGCGCTGACGCAGCGCGGCATTACCGGCTCGGTCGTGCAGTTCCCTCCTGCCGAACAGGTCCCGGCGCTGATGACCGACTTCGGCGATTGGCTCAGGGAGACGGACAGCAAGCCCGAGACCGCGTTCGAAGCGCACTACCGGCTGGTGACCCTGCATCCCTTCGACGACGGGAACGGTCGGACGGCCAGGCTGCTTATGAACCTGATGCTGGTTCGGGGCGGCTACCGCCCGGTGCCGGTCGGCCTCCGCGACCGAAGGGAGTATCTGGACGCTCTCGAGCACGCGCAGCTCACTGGCAAGCGCGAGCCGTTCCAGTTGCTTATGCACCGTCGCCTTGAGCGCACCATGTCCGAATATGTCGGCGTCGTGCGCGACGCGGTCAGGTTGAAGGAGGAACGAGAGCGCAACGGCCGGGAAAGCGATGAGACTCGACCGGCGCTTACGCCAGCACAGATGGCGCACCTAAGCCAGCTACGGAGCCAGGGTCGCGGGTGACAGCAATCCACGAATATGAGACTTCGAGCGCTTAGCAGCGTGATCACCGACAGAGTCGGCGAGGGGTAATGTTCAATGATGAAAGATCCACGTCGGATGCAGCCGGCGGCCCCAATCGCCCTCGGCCAAGTTACCGTTCTTCAACCCTCGCCACGCTAGCCGGGAGCGGGAGGACGCTCGTGAAGGCTTTAAGAATCGACCAGACCGGAGTGACGGAAGTCGAAGGGGAGGAGGGTGACATCCTGTCGCCGGAGATCGTGTGGGGAGCGCACCCGCTCGGCGACTCGCACGACATTTGGTATGACGACGAGGGGCTGTTTGCGCCGGAGCTATTCGTCGCGGACATTGGCCCGCTTCAGCGAGTCCCTCTCCCAGCCTACGTCTTCGGCGTCGATGGCGAACGCTCGACCGATCCAGCCATGAGTGCCGATGAGCTCAGCTCAATGATCGGCGAGATCCGCCGAGTTCGCTAAACAGGGCGAGGCATGCGCTCAGGTCACGAACCGAGCGAACGCCGCATTCCCAGTTCGCACCGTCAGGCGTAGCGCCTCCAGCAGTCGACCCGCTCGAAGTCGGGGCCCAACACACGGGGCCGTGCCTCGGCAGAGTAGACGTGACCCGCGAGCCAGAATTCCTCGGCGACGCGCTCGCCATCGCGCACGTGCTTCCACCAAACCTTCCGGTCCGCATCCCACCGGTAGCCGCGGGCGCGCAGCCGGTTCTTCTGCTCGAACGCTGCGCCGCGGGCGCGCACGATCCAGCTCGGCTCGGCGGCGGTCTCGAGCAATTCCTGCAGAGCCGTCCGGCCGTCGTCGAAGCGATGCCGCAGCAACGCTATGACCGCATCGACGTCCGCATCCGCGCGGTGGGCCTCGAACCACCAGCCGCACTGCATGACCAGGAACCCTAGCTTGCAGCCATCGAAGCCACGCGCCTGCCAATCGACGTCCGCCATGGAACAGGCCCAGGCCAGCCCGGCCGCCGCCGGCATCCGCCGCTCGATCCACTTTCGATCGAAGGCCGAGTTGTGGGCGATGACGATCGCGGAATTCGTCAGCATCCGCTCGACCGCCCCGGCGTCGATCTCGTGACCGGCGACCATCGCATCCGTGATCCCGGTGAGCCGGGTGATCTCGGGCGGGATCGGCCGTCCGGGATCCTCCAGCCACGAATAGGGCCGATCGATCTTCGTGACCACGCCGGAGCGGTCGAAGCGGAACCGCCGGAGCCCAAGCTGGATGATCGCGTCCTGCTCGTGGTCGATGCCGGTGGTCTCCACGTCCACGATCGCGGCGACGAACGGCGCATCCGTGTCGCCCTCGCCGGTCGGCCCTTCCCTGATCTCGAGACGGTGCAGGATTCGGCAGCCGTCGGCTTCGCGCACTGGCGCGACGCCGCATCCGCCATTCGCGTGCGGCATGCTCATTCTCCCGATTGTCACGTTTATGGGCTTCGGTCCGGGCCGGGGTCGGGCCCGAGACGGTCTGCGATGAGAACTTAGGACGGCAGACGCTGCTCGACGGTGATGTCGATGCCGGCGGCAATCGACCAGCGGCGCCGCCGGCCATCGCGGATCAGCGTCTCGAGGATTGCTGGCGGGACCATCCCGAGCGTCATCGGGCAATCAGGGTCGACGCCGATGCGAATCTCCGCCTGAGCCGCCGCGGCAGAGCCGAGACGCGCGCGGATTCGCTCGCGCACCACCGCGGCGGAAGGCGCGACCGACGCGTGGAAGGCGTTGAGCAACTCGCCGCCACGGGCCATTACAATTATGGCGCTATAGAGACGCAGGCGGCGGCTCGAGCGCGGGACTTCCCACGAGCGGCCCTGCGCTCCGCCTGCCCAGTGATCTTCTCCGTCGTCGCCCGAGCCGTCCGCCAGCAAGGCGTCGATGGCCTGCGCCGGCGCATCGAAACCAAGCGACAGCCCGTGAAGCAGGACGGCGCGCAGGCAGTGCTTCCGTTCAAGGCACGCCTCGACCGCGATGCCGCCGCCGAACAGCGTGCGCGGAGCCAACATCCAGGCCATCGGATCGTGACCGAGACCTTCGCGCTGGAACCTGGCTCCGGTCTCCGCCGCCACCAGGGCGAGGCGGGTAAGTCCGCGCCGCGATGTCGTCACGGCGATGTCGCCGATGGAGTCGGCGTCGAGCGGATCCTCATAGCAACCGCCGAAAGCGTTTGGGCCGGCATCGGTGTCACCACGGACGATGGTCACTGCATTCATTACGTGCCTCCGTGCCGCCCTCGCGTCTTCTTTCGCAGGCAAGGGCAGCATTGCCTGCATAACTCTGACATAATGTCAAGGTTGTGCAGTTCAATAGTTCTAGAGCTGTTGAAGTGTTATGCGGCCGGGCTGTCCCGTTTCGAATCAAATCGCGGCCTGCCCGTATGAGAGGGCACTGCCGATTGCGGGCGGGATGAGCTCAATTATCTTGGAGAAGTGGAAAAGATGAACGCCGTCACGGTCATGAGCGCGCTCGCACAGCCGACCAGGCTGGCGGTCTTCTCCCTGCTGGCGCACGCGGGTAAGGAAGGCATCATGGCCGGACAGCTCGCCGAGAAGACGGGGACGCCCGCCAATACGATGTCCGCCCATCTCGCAATCCTGACGCAGGCCGGGCTCGTCACGTCGCAGCGTCAGGGCCGCAACATCCTCTATCGGGCCGTCCCCGGCGTCGTCGGCAAACTGGCCGTGTTCCTGGTCAGGGACTGCTGCGGCGATTCCGCAATCTTCGCCGCAGTCCAGCGCGAACTCGGGCACCCCCAACGGTGTTCAGCCGGATACGCCGCCGAAAGATCAGCACCCCTGCCACACAATATCCTGCTCGCCGGAGCAAAGCGAGTGGCCCTAAATGTCGCCGCCGCCGGCCCTAAGCCCTGCCCAGGCTGCGCAGTGAGATCAGGAATCCACGAGCGCCAGGCGAGCCCCGTCGACCAATACCGCTGCCGGTAGCAGCGCCAATATCCACTCCATGAACGGCTTCAGTATCTGAAGCGCGGTCATTTCCGCCGACAACAACTCGGGCAGACCAATGGCGGACAGCACGTGGCCCGCACTCAGCAACATGACATGCGCAATCACGAGCGCACCAACGATGCGCGTTGAAAACAACGCCATTCGCAACTCTGCAGCACCCATAACGTCTCTCCAGAACGACAGTCTACGCTCTCAATTGCATTCGATCATCGTCTGACTCGCAAGCACAATTTCTGCACTCGTCCGGAATTAAACCTTTGACTCTTCGCGGCCCGCGAGTCCGGACGCAGCCATGCCGGCCGCGGCTACCCAAAGGAGTATTGGAATGAGGAAGTTCGACTGGCCCGCGACGCAAGTCGACTGGGAACAACTCGCCGCGGCTATCGTGAAGGCGAACCTCAAGGTGGCCCGCATGAGCTACGTCGACTTGGAACGCGAGCTTACGAAGCTCGGCGTGAGCGATCATCACAAGTTGATCAGCGCCCGGCTCGCCCGTGGAAAATTCCCGGCGTCCTTCTTCCTGCAAGCGCTCGCCGTCACAGGCGTGGAATACATTGAACTGCCCGAGCGCCCTACGGAGGACTGAACGCCAGCCTGGCGCGCAAGGCTGCCTTAACGAGCCGTCGTCGACGCGCCAACACCGTCACTCTCCGCTGAAGTCGAATTGAGTTTCGATCCATGGCCCGTAAAACACGCCATGCCGCTGAACAAAGCTGGTAAGCGCGGTTTGCCAGCTTTGATTGTCCGTCAGCTGTGACCGAACAATTCGCAAGCCCTCCCACCCGGGAATATTCTGCAAGGCCGCTCTGGCGCTCTCGACCAGATTTGGATGTGCAAATGGGCTCATGATAACCCGCTCGACCAGCGAAGGCTCAAAGCCCGCGCACAGGGAATTGCACTGCTCGACGGCAAAGCCGATGACGCGGAACTCCCGTTCGTCGCGGAATCCCCAGCGCTTCAGGAACGGCAGCCGATCAATGTCGACCGCTTCGATCTCGTCAATCTGATCCAGCAGGACATACTCCATCGACCGTGCGCGAAAATGGGGACGGGCCGCAAACAGGGCCTCAAACCGCGCGCGATTGAAGACGACACACACGCCTGCGTCGCCGCTCGCAAAGACCTGCCAGTGGTGGAAGGTTTCCGCGGCTTGGGTCAGGCACATCGCTCCGACGAAGCCATAATTGAGGTTGTCCTGGTAGAGCTGAAGCGCCCGACGATCGTTCGCGTCGATCCAAGTCCGATAACTCAACAGGGTAAGCTGTTTCCGAACCAGCATGTCGATCAAGGCCGGAAGGCTGGTGTAGCGACGGAGCAAGTCGCCGGATTCCATCAGAACCCAGCCCGCGCGTGCGATTGGCAAAGATCAAACACGGTTCTCATCTCCACGGGATGAGATCGCGCGCTCGATGAACATGCGGATCTGCCCGTTGCTCCACCGGTCATGACGGCCATCGTAGGTGCCCGGAGATCCGTTCCAGATGCTGCCCTTGGTGACCAGCATGAGGCGACCATCGAACAAGCGATGAACGAGTCGGGCTTCGCTTGGGAGGGGAAGGTCGCGCCCGGTCTTGTCTTGACCCGAATACCCGGCGTCCCAGATCGCTCGTTCGACATAGAGTCCGGGTGACAGCTCTACGACTTCCTCGCTGCGGCGCTCCGTGCGCGCGTCGCCATCCACTTCATAAACGCCACTGGCATTCAGGCGATCGAGTTCCACGATGATGAAGGACTCGGCTGGAGCGGCTTCGACATACTCGAGGGTCATCGCAAGAGGTTTCGTCACATACGCGATGTGCTCGTTGACGACGAACTCGATCGTGCCGTGCTCCCGGCCGGACTTGATCTCCTTGATGTCGTGTCCGCCGCCTTCCGGAAAGTGCAAGTGGTTAACTGCGCGCATGAACGGCTGCAGGGCAGCTACAATTGCCGAGCCGCCTCGCCACGTCGAGCTCGTTGCCGGCGTTGCGCCGCAGGCCTGCTCAACAGCTGTGAGCCATTTGGCGCGACACTCTTCGAGATAGTCGTGACGAGGCATTCTGATCCTTCCGCAGCGAATTCGTGTGTTACCCAGAGCACGCCCTATCCGGCTAGTTCCGCGGCTCGGCATCTGCTCGTCAAGCCGCTGCCTTCGCCGTCCTGTTACGATAGTGATCAAACAGGAAGACACCGAGCGTCACGGCTGCCCCGACCGCAAGCCGAGCCACTGCGGGGCTCGGCCGTTCGGTTGCCGGGTGATGACCGTGGCCCGATCCCAACTGGCCGCGAAGCTCCGCAATGCCTTGGGTAAGCCCGGCGATAGCGCTCACCGTCCGCTTGATCGTTTCGTTGCTTGCACCGGCAGCCTCGAGGTCGAGGACCCGCCGCACACTTTTCACGAGCTGAGGAAGTGTTTCGCTACCGGACAACGATGCGCCGGCCTCCATGAGAATTCCCTTGCAGATGCTCTCGACGAACTCCTTGGCCGAGCCGATAGCGAGCGCCGGATCAGTGTCGATCGACGTCTCCATGCGCGTGATCTGGGCGGCGATCTGGTCAGACGCCAGCGCGTGCGCAATTCGATGTCCTGCCAGCGTGGCCGCATGTGCCGTCTGGAACAGAGGGCGGCCGGAAAAGATCGGCTGACCCGAAATCACCGTGCGAGCGACGATCTCGAATCCATCGAGAGCCAGATGTCGATTGAAGATACCCTGCAGGCTCGCGACTTCCGCCCGGTCGGGGCGAACGACAGGGTGAATCATCTCACACAGAAACTGCAGGAACACGTCATCGGGGCCGCGCAAGAGATTCAGGCGCACGTCATCATACACCCAGTCGTCCGGCCAGTCGTTAAAACGCTGGCGGTGTATCAGGATGTCCCCGTCCAACCCGTGAACCCGGTAATCGTTCGAGGGGAGCTGCTTCAGGTCGAAGATCCGGCTCAGGAAATCGGTCTCGCTGAGGCGCCCCGCCCAACTGACCCGCGTCAGACGCAGTTCGTCGAAAACGTTGCGCCGCGTCACTTCGGAAATGCGATTGAGTTCGTTCATCATCCGCCGTCTCTGAATGGCCAATCTCCTTCCGGAGCGCCGCGATTAAGGTGGCAAACGGCTGGTCTGACCGCAACGGCGCTGCACAGGCGGAAGCTCAATGCCGAAGGGCGCACGCTAGTCAGACGCGAGGACGTTGTCGGACTGCGGCTGGATCAGGCACCTCAACAATACCAGCGTTATAATCCCCACCCCCGACCTGTCCATAAAGCGGCCGTAACGGCTCGTCGGTCACGTTGCAGAGCCGACGATGCTGCGGGATACAGCGCATTCAACAACGCTGGACCCGCAGGATGCGCTTCAAGAATCTCGACCGATATCGCACTGGAGGGGTGGGGACGCGAATGGAGCTGAGCATTCCCGTTCCGACGACCCCGGACGGGCGCGTCTATCGCTACTCACCGAACGAGAATGCCCAGCCTCGACATTTCGTCCTGGGACAAGCAACCCGGCCCTGCCAGATCAGCGACGCCATGCGCGCGCGGATGAAGCTCGAGCCCGGCTCCCCGCAGACGGTCTGCCCATATAGCGGCATCGTCGCCGATGACGACGAATTCACCCATCCGGACGACCGCGAGGCGGCGATCGAGATCGCCAAGCACGCGGCCTTCGCCGACATGGAGGAGCAGGTCCGTGGAATGCTGGAGGGCCTGGGCCGACGGCAGCCCCGAAACAGCATGCTCAAGATCGAAGTGGATACGAAGAGAAATCCACGCCCACGACCCCGGTTCTATCGCACCGACCTGCTTCGTGAACTGGAGTGCGACCACTGCGGCCGTGACTATGGCGTTTACGCGATCGGCCTCTTCTGTCCCGGTTGCGGTGCGCCAAACCTGCGGCTCCACTTTGCGCGCGAGGTCGACCTGGTCGACGCCCAGGTGCAGCTTGCCGACGCGCTCGATCCGGACCTCGAGGAACTCGCCTACCGTCTGCTCGGCAATGCCCACGAGGACGTATTGACCGCGTTTGAGGCGACCTTGAAGACACTATACCTGTTCGGCCGCGTCACTGCCTTCCCCGGGGTAGACATGCCGCGTGTCGGCAACGCCTTCCAAAACGTCGAACGCGGGCAGAAGCTGTTCGCGGAGCTGAGTCTCGATCCTTACGCCATGCTCGACGACGACGAGCTCGCGGCGATGAAGCTCAACATTCAGAAGCGGCACGTGATTGGGCACAATCTCGGTGTGGTTGACGCGAAGTTCGCCCAGCTTTCCGACGAGGCCGGGATCGGCGAGACCGTTCACCTGGTGGCCGAGGACATCCGCCTGTTCGCCAGAACGGCGCAAAAGGTGGTCGATGGCCTCGACGGCTGGCTTGGCGGCGTTGCCATTCCCCCGCGCGAGCGGGCGGCGTCTGTGAATGAAGAGGCCGAGATGGAGACGACGCCGGCTGCCGGGATGGGCCTCAGCGAACTTGCCTATCGGCTTGGCGCTTGGCTGGCGGACAATTCCGAACGTGGCCTCCCGTATCCAATCGACGGGGACGCCGTCACGGCGGCGTTCGCGGACACCAACGCCCGCGACCTTCAGGACGCGGTCGCGGAACTGGAGACGGACGGCTACATAACCGCGCGCTCGATGCTGAATACGAAGCTCCCCCTCATGCGCTACCGCGTCGAGCTGTTCGCGACTTTCGACCCGCTCACGCGCGGAACGGACCCGACGCTGGACGCCGTTACGCTGGCCGGCCTCGCGCTGGAGTTCGAGAGCGGTGTGAACGTAGCGGACCTGCACGCGAAATCGGGATGGGACCATCGCCGGTTCAACCCAGCATTGAGCGTGCTCGTCACCCGGATCGATGACCGCCGCGTCAGCAAGTCGGGCGACGGACAATACCCGACCCGCATGTTCGCGCTAGCGGCAACCGACCGCGTCGAGCTGAAGCGCTTCATCGAGCGACATTCGCGCCGACGGTGACGATCAAGGCGCGCAGCCGGAGCGAAGGTCTTGAACGCGGTGGTTAGGACTCTCCTGGAACGGATCGAGGGCCCGCCAGACGCGTGATGATCGGGCAGTCCGGGCGGTCGTCCCCCTGACATCGCTCGGCGAGCTCGACGAGAGTCCCGCGCATCGCTTCCAATGCCTCGACCTTGGTCCTCAGTTCGGCCGCTCGGGTCAGTGCAAGCGTCTTTACCTCCGCGCTGGACCTGGACCGATCGCTCCAGAGCGACAGCAGACTTCGGATGTCCTCGATCGGAAAGCCGAGGTCGCGCGCGTTCGCGATAAACTGCAGACGGTGCACGTCGGCGTCGGAATAGTCGCGATAGCCGCTTTCGCGCCGGGGCGGCGGCGGGATCAGCTCGAGCTTCTCGTAATGGCGGATCATCCGCTGGCTGACGCCGCTTGCACTGGAAGCCTGTCCGATGTTCATGTGGCGATTGTAGGATAGAGGCTCGCCCCGGGCCAAGCCCGAAGCGAGCAAGAAGTCGCTCTCACCTTAGCGCGCCTTTCCCGCGCTACCGCCCCGTCCTATAACGTGCACCGTGACCGCCCGCCCAACCGTCCGGCCGCTGTTGCGCGCCTTGCTTCTAGCGATCGTGCTCGCCGTCCTTGCGCTCCGCGTTGGACCGGTGTGCGGGGCTGCAATGGCCGCTACCGTTTCGCACCATGCAGTTGCTTCCTGCCCAACGCATCCGACCGAAGCGCCCACGAAGATCGTGTCGCTGGACTGCATGGCCTGCACGGCGCTGACGCCTGATGCGAAAGTTGCGGAATCCCTCACGATGACCGGCGAGGCACTGTTGGAACCGATGGTTCCAGTAACGCGAGAGAGACGGTCCTTGCCGCCGCCTTCTCCACCTCCGCGCGCGCTGCCCTCTACAGAAACAGCAAGCTAAACGGAGAATGATCATGATTTCGTTGAAGACTCTGGGCGTGGCTTTCGGCCTCGCCATCTCGACCGCCTCCTTCGCCGCCGCGCCGTGTTGCGCGGACAAGGCATGCTGCAAGGAAGGCGCCGACTGCTGCAAAGACAAGGACGGGCAGAAGCCCGACTGCTGCAAGGACAGGCAGTCCGACAACATGAAGCATGGCGATCACATGGACCACATGGATCACGACATGCAGAAGCCGAAGTAAGGACGACCGGGGAGGGGCGCGTCTGCGCCCCTTTCCACCCTCACAGCTTCACCGCGTTGAGCCGCAGCGCGTTCGTCACGACAGTGAAGCTAGACAGCGCCATCGCCGCGCCCGCGAACATCGGCGAGAGCAGGATGCCGGCCACCGGATAGAGCACGCCCGCCGCGACCGGCACGCCGACGCCGTTGAACACGAAAGAGAAGAACAGGTTCTGCCGGATGTTCGCCATCGTCGCCTTGGCGAGGTGACGCGCGCGGACGATCGCGGCCAGGTCGCCCTTAGTGAGCGTCATGCCGGCGCTCTCGATCGCCACGTCGGTGCCGGTGCCCATCGCGACCCCCACGTCTGCCACCGCGAGCGCCGGCGCATCGTTGATACCGTCGCCGGCCATCGCCACGCGCGCGCCGTTTGCCTTCAGCTCGCCGACGATCCGCGCTTTGTCGTCGGGGCGCAGATCGGCGCGAACCTCGTCGATACCGCCGACCTGCCGCGCGACCGCGTCGGCAGTCGTGGCATTGTCCCCGGTCAGCATGACGATCCTGAGCCCGTCCGCCTTAAGATCGGCGATTGCCTGGGCCGCTGTGGCCCGGACAGGATCGGCGACCGCAAGCAGGCCAGCCAACTTCCCGTCTATTCCCACCAGCATGACACCGGCGCCATCGCGACGGCGCTGATCGGCACTGGCCGTAACTGGCGCAGGGTCAATCCCAAGCTGCTGCATCAGCGCGGCATTCCCGACGGAGACCTGGCGTCCCGCAACCCTCCCGCTGACCCCAAGGCCGGTGTGCGATTGGAATCCTTCGACGGACGCGAATTCCAGCCCGCGCTCCTCGGCGTCCGTCACGATCGCATGCGCCATCGGATGCTCCGAATGGCGCTCAAGGGAAGCGGCGGCCGAGACCAGTTCGTCCTCGGCAAAGCCGTTGACGGTTTCTACGCCGATCAGCGCCGGCCTGCCTTCCGTCAGCGTGCCGGTCTTGTCGATCACGATCGTATCGACCTTTTCGAACGCCTGCAGCGCCTCGGCGTTCTTGATCAGCACGCCGGCATGGGCGCCGCGTCCGGCGCCGACCATGATCGACATCGGCGTCGCGAGCCCGAGCGCGCAGGGGCAGGCGATAATGAGGACAGCGATCGCGTTCAGCAGCGCGTGGCCGAAGCGCGGTTCCGGCCCGACCAGGTTCCAGACGATGAACGTGACAATCGAGATCGCGACCACCAGCGGCACGAACCAGCCCGAGATCCGGTCGGCGACCGCCTGGATCGGGGCGCGGCTGCGCTGCGCCTCGGCGACCATCCGCACGATCCGCGCGAGCACCGTGTCGGAGCCGACCGCTTGGGCTTCCATGACAAGGCTGCCGGTGCCGTTGACCGTGCCGCCGGTGAGCGCCGCGCCATGCTCCTTGAGGACAGGCGCAGGCTCGCCGGTCAGCATCGACTCGTCGACTGACGAGCGTCCATCGATCACCATACCATCGACCGGGACCGCCTCGCCGGGCCGCACGCGCAGCCGGTCGCCTGCGTGCACATCGCCGAGGTCGATCTCCTCGTCGCTGCCGTCGGAACGGATCCGACGCGCGGTCTTGGGGGCGAGGTCCATCAAGGCGCGGATCGCCCGGCCAGTCGCGGCCCGGGCGCGAAGCTCGAGCACCTGGCCGAGCAGCACCAGCGTGACGACGACACCCGCCGCCTCGTAATAGACGGGCACCGTGCCGTGCATGCGAAAGCTGGCCGGGAACAGGCCCGGCGCGACGGTCGCCACCAGGCTGTAGAGGAAGGCGGCCCCGACGCCGATCGCTATCAGCGTGAACATGTTCAGGTGGCGGGTGCGGATCGAGGCCCAGCCCCGCTCGAAGAACGGCTTGCCCGCCCAGAGCACGATCGGGGCAGTGAGCGCGAGCTGCACCCAGGGCGAGGCGGCCGGACTGACGATCCTGAGCCCCAACATCTCAGCAACCATCGAGACGATCAGCAGCGGGACTGTCAGGGTCCCGGCGACCCAAAGCCGCTTGGTGAAGTCGACCAGCTCGGGATTGGGCGTATCGTCGAGCGACGGCTCCTCCGGCTCCAGCGCCATGCCGCAGATCGGGCAGGTGCCGGGCCCTTCGCGACGAATCTGGGGATGCATGGGGCAGGTCCAGATCGCGCCCGGCGTCGCCTTCGGCTCGGGCCTCGGCTTTCCGCCGAGATAGGCCTCGGGATCAGCGGCGAACTTGGTCCGGCAGCCGGCGCTGCAGAAATGATAGGCTTGCCCATCATGTTCGGCGTGGTGCGGCGTCTTCGCCGGATCGACGGTCATCCCGCAGACCGGATCGATTACGCTCGATTCGCCTCGATGCTGCGCACAATCATGGGCGTGCGCGTGTTCATGGGCGGCGTGCTGGTCCATCTCGATTCTCCTTCAGCACGCGGCGATATGGTCCTTGACATCATGTCAGGGTCAAGCCCCTCGTTCAGGACGCCGGCGGCTCGACCATTCCGAGCCAGGCGACGATCGCGAGGATGACGAAGCCGAGCGTCACTTCGATCAGAAGGCTCCTACGCAGCGCGCCGACCGCCGTTCCGTGGCGTGCACCGCCAAGCTGGCCAGCCAATCGCGGCGTGAGGCAAAAGCGGTTTGCAGCCGCGAGCCCCAGCATCGCAGAGAATACCACCAGCTTCGCGATAAGCAGCTGGCCGTAGAGTGAGGCCGGCAACGCCAACACCCGATCCGGCCCGACGAGGATCCAGCTGTTGACGATCCCAGTCAGCACAAGAAGCGTGACGACGATCGTGCCGGTCATCGCGAACCCCTCGAGCGCGTGGTGAGACAGGAGGAGGTGTGCGTCGTCGAACCGCACGCGCGGACCCACGAGAAGCAGCGCCAATCCAAGGATTGCCCCGATCCATGCTCCGGCCGCGAGCAAGTGCACGATGTCGGCAGCCAGATGGATCCAGCCAGCCGTGCCTTCATCCATCGCGCCATGGCCGGTCCAGGCGAGCAAGCTCAGCGCAACGCCGCCGCCGAACGCGACCGCGCTCAAACCCAGCTTGGGAAACCGGCCGATCAGCGGCGCCAGCAGGGCGGCGGCGATCAACGCGCAGATGCGGAGGATCGCGGCGGAGCCGATGCTCGTCTGCCAAAGAATGGCGTCGATGCTGGCCCGGTCGACCTCGGCCAGCGACACGCCGGCCATAGAGGCGGCGAGCATCGCGACCCCGAGCGCACTCAGGAGCGCGCCCAGCAGCGCCGCTCCGGCTGCCCATGGCCAGAGCGGCGCGACCAGTCGCCGCCGCTCCGGCGCACGAAGCGCGTAAAGACCGAACAGTGGCACGCCGAAGACCAGGGCGAGGTCGGCATAGAGTGCGAACCTCAGCATGATCATCGGCGTGTCGGCCATCGGCTCACTTCACCGCGAAGGTGAAGTTGCCCTCCATGCGGTGCGTGTCGGCGCCGGCCGCGTGCCAGTCGACCCGGTAGGTGCCGGCAGCGAGCGGGCGCTGCAGGAGCAGGGTCATCGACTTGCCGTCGCTGCCCATCTGGGACGAAACGCCGGTCATCTTCATCGGAGCATGGTTCGCCATTCCCGGCATCCCGGTCATGACCAGCGAAGCACCTGCGAACTGGGACAGAACCTTCTCGTTGAAGGTCAGCATGATCTTCGTCGTCTTGCCGACCGTCGCATTGGCGGCAGGAGTGGAGGCGACCAGCTTCGTGTGCGCCTGCGCGGGTAGCGCGACACCCGCAGCGATCAGGGCCGAGAGAATTGTCAACCTACGCAGCATCGGGGATTCCTTGTGTTATCGTCGTCCAGAATACGGCTGACGGCAGCACACCCCTCAAATGAGGGGAAAATCGATTGCGTGCGTAGTGATTCCGAAGAGCGGGAAGGACGAAGCTATGGACATCGATACGGCTCTGGCCGGGTTGCGCGCAGCACCGACCGATATTCGACTGGAAGGGCTCGACGAAGCGGTGATCGCGGGCCTCGGCGAAGCGCGGGCGCAGAGCGCGATCGGCCCCCGCACCATGATGCTCGCCGGGGCAGGCGCAATGCTGGTCGGACTGGCTGGGACGACGTTCCCGGACGCGTCCGCGTCGGCCTCTCCGGTTCTTGCGCCGCTTGCCTACGCACCTTCGACGCTGCTCGTCGGGCGCTGATGCCAAAGAGCCGCATCGTCCTTATCGCCGTCATAGCATTCCTCGCGGCGCTAGCTGGCGTCGCGACCGGGCGACTGCTGTTCCCTGCGCCGGAGCCGTCCGAGACCGAGCTCCACGCCCTGCTTCATCGTCAGCTCGATCTAACAGCCGACCAGCACGCGAAGCTGGAAAAGATAGAAGCCGAATTCGCAGCCCGACGAAAGGCGATCGAAACGGGCATGCGCTCTGACAACTCGAGGCTCGCGGAGGCGATCGCCGCAGAACAGGGTTACGGTCCGCGCGTATCGGCGGCGATCGGTCACTCCCACATGCTGATGGGCGATCTGCAAAAAGCGACGCTCGAGCACATCTTTGCGATGCGCGCCGTCCTGCGTCCCGACCAGAAGGCCAAATTCGACCGGGCGGTGGTCAAGGCCCTGACCGACCCTCAGCCGTGACCGTCGGCAATGAGGCGTTCACGGACGCCGAGTTGGCGGCGAGAGCGCGTGGGCGCGAGCAGGCCGCCTACCGCGAACTGATGACAAGGCATCGCGACGCGGTCTTCCGCCTAGCACGCAGCTACGCCGGTGATGCCGACGATGCACTTGATCTCACGCAGGAAGCCTTCATCGCGGCCTTCGCTGCCTTGGACCGCTACGACCCCTCCCGCGCCTTCCGCCCGTGGCTGCTGCGCATCGCGCTCAACAAATGCCGGGACTGGTCGCGCCGGCGGGCCGTGCGGCGGCTGCTTCTGTTCGCGACCCCCGTCGACGATGCGCGCGCGACCCCCGATCCGGCCGCCGATCCCGAAACCCGGACTGGCGATGTCCGTGAACTCGAGCGCGTTTCCGCGGCCATTGCGAGACTGCCCGCCAGCCTCAAGGAGCCGCTGATCCTGACTGCAATCGAGGGGCAATCACAGGCCGAGGCGGCCGCGACGCTCGGCCTGTCGGAGAAGGCCATAGAAGTGCGCGTCTATCGGGCGCGAAGGAGACTTTCGGAGCTGCTCGAGCGGGATCACCGCGGCGCCTCTTGACCCTAACACGGTGTCAAACCCCATTTTCGAGACCGTGGGTGAGGGATCGCCCAATCCGACGCGTATCGGATGCAAGCTGAAGAAAGATAGTGCATTGCTTGATAAAGAGATGA
This sequence comes from Sphingomonas horti, assembly GCF_009753715.1. GTDB lineage: Bacteria > Pseudomonadota > Alphaproteobacteria > Sphingomonadales > Sphingomonadaceae > Sphingomonas_B > Sphingomonas_B horti. The sequence goes on from NZ_WQMS01000014.1 coordinate 202,945, forward strand.
GTCGCCGGCAAGTAATGCGCGGCGCTGCGGTCGCCGGCGGTGGGGCTGCGCTGCTGGCCCACTTCCCCGCCTGGGCGCAGCCGGTCTCGTCCGGCATCGCCACCCCGCTGGCGACCGTCTCGGGCCAGGACATCACGCTCAGGATCGCGCGGCAGACAATGATGATCGACGGTCGCCTCAGCCGTGCGATCGGTGTCAATGGAACGGTGCCAGCACCCCTAATCCGGCTGCGCGAGGGGCAGAATGTTCGGTTCCACGTCGTCAACGATCTGGACGAGGACAGCTCGATCCACTGGCACGGACTGCTGGTGCCGACGCAGTTCGATGGCGTGCCCGGAATATCCTTTCCCGGAATCCGCCCGCGTTCGACGTTCCTCTACGAGTTCCCGATCCGGCAGTCCGGCACCTACTGGTATCACAGCCATTCGGGCGTGCAGGAACAGCTTGGCCATTACGGCCCCATCGTGATCGATCCGGCCGGCGAAGACCCAGTCAAATACGATCGCGAGCACGTCATCGTCCTGTCCGACCACAGCCAGATGGCGGCGACGGCGATCCTGCGGAAGCTGAAGCAGCAGCCGGGATACTTCAATTATCAGAAGCAAACTCTCGCCGGCCTTCTCGCGGGCAAGGGGCAGCCGCTGAAGGACCGGTTGATGTGGGGCGGGATGCGGATGGACCCGACCGACATCGCCGATGTCACCGGCTCGACCTACACCTACCTCGTCAACGGCCATGGGCCGCAGGACAACTGGACCGCCCTGTTCACGCCCGGCGAGCGGGTCCGTCTGCGCTTCATCAACGCCTCGGCGATGACGACCTTCAACGTGCGAATTCCTGGGTTGAAGCTCACGATCGTCCAGGCGGACGGCATGAATGTGCGGCCGGTCGAGGTCGACGAGTTCCAGATCGGCGTTGCCGAGACCTATGACGCGATCGTGACCCCGGCCGACGACCGGGCCTACACGCTCGTCGGCGAAAGCATCGATCGTTCGGGCATGGCGCGTGCCACCCTGGCCCCGCGTGCTGGCATGGCTGCAGCAGTGCCACCGCTCCGGAAGCGGCCGCTCGCGACCATGAAGGACATGGGCATGGACATGTCGGGCATGTCCGGAACGGACCATGGTTCCGGCAACATGGCCGGGATGCAGGGCATGGATCACGCGGCGATGGGCCATGCAACGCCCGGTGGCGATATGGCCGGCATGGAGCATGGCGGCCAGGGTCAGGCGATGCCGGGCATGGAGCAGTCCGGCGCGATGCCTGGCATGTCGGGCGGCGGCGGTCACGACATGAGCATGAACATGCGCGACTTCTCGAACGCCGCGCAGGTCGAAAAGAACCCCGGCGTCCAGACCATCTCGCCGATGCCGATGGACCGGACCGGCGAGCCCGGCCAGGGCCTCGAGGATGTCGGGCACAAGGTGCTCGTCTATCGCGACCTGGTCGCGCTAGACCGCAATCCCGACGTCCGCGCGCCCGATCGCTCGCTCGACATCCATCTCACCGGCAACATGGAGCGCTTCATGTGGTCGTTCGATGGCGTGAAGATGTCGGACCACATGGAGCCAATCCCGTTCCTCCAGAACGAGCGGGTGCGGGTAAACCTCATCAACGACACTATGATGGGACACCCGATCCACATCCACGGGCACTTCTTCGAAATGGTGACAGGGCATGGCGATCATGCGCCGAGAAAGCACACCGTCATCGTCCAGCCCGGCGGAAAAGTGACGTTCGATCTGACTGCGGACGCGGTCGGCGATTGGGCGTTTCACTGTCATCTGCTCTTCCACATGGAAGCCGGCATGATGCGGGTGGTGAGCGTTCGTCCGCGCGAGGAGCAGGCATGATGCGTGCAAGGGACTTTGCCGCGAGCCTCGCTGCCACGCTCGCTATCGCGTCACCCGCCGTCGCGGAGGATCAATCGATGCACGGCATGCCGGGGATGAGCATGCCCGCGCCGGTCAGCAAGGCGCCGACCAAGGCAAAACCCCCGGCCAAGCGGTCAGCGCAACCTGCGTCGAACCCCGCGCTGCCGGCTGCGTCGCCGCGTAATCATTCAGCAGTGCCCGGCACGCAGGGAATGGATCACAGCTCGATGCAGGGAATGCGGATGCAGGACGCCGCGCCGAGCGCCTCCCCTCCTGCTGGCGCCATGCAGGGTATGACTGGTGACGAGCACGCCGGCCACGCTATGCCTGGAATGCAGCCCGGCCCGAGTGCCGGCGAGGCGGCCCCGAAGGGCACCGATCTCCCGGCCGGCGACGCACCCGCGCCCGCACCGCCGATGGATCATTATGCGGACCGGTTCTTCTCGAAGGCCGAGATGGACCGCGCCCGCCACATCATGATGACCGACGAAGGCGGCGGCCGGACCTACTACCAGGTGATGTTCAATCTCGCCGAATACCAGGCGAGGAAAGGTCGTGACGGCTACCGCTGGGACGGCGAGGCCTGGTTCGGCGGCGACATCAACCGCCTGACGCTCAAGACCGAGGGCGAAGGCGCCTTCCACGAAGGCGTCGAGAGTGCCGAAGTCCAGGCGCTCTACAGCCGCGCGATTGGACCTTATTTCAACCTCCAGGCCGGCGTCCGTCACGACTTCCAGCCCGGTCCGGCCAGAACCTATGCCACCGTTGGCTTCGAGGGGCTCGCCCCCTATTGGTTCGAGGTCGAGGGCGCGCTGTTCCTGTCCGACAAGGGCGACCTGCTCGGCCGCCTCGAAGGCTATTACGATCAGCGGATCACGCAGCGGCTGATCCTGCAGCCGCGCATCGAGTTCAATCTCGCCGCCCAGGACGTGCCGGAGAACAGGATTGGATCGGGGCTGTCCAATGCCGAACTCGGCCTCCGCCTCCGTTACGAGATCGCTCGCGAGTTCGCGCCCTATATCGGTGTGTCCTACGACCGGAAGATCGGCGATACCGCCCGCTTCGCCAGACTGGCGGGCGAAGACGTGTCGAGCACGAGCCTGGTCATGGGTGTGAGGTTCTGGTTCTGATCATGGCGGAGGATCCCGAGCCGATCAGGTCCTCCATCCATCGGCGGACGGGCCTTCGCGGGCATCTCCCCAGCACTCAGCTGATCTTTGCGGCCCTCATTTTCGGAGCCTTGGTCGCGGGGGCGTTCGTCTGGTCCGGCGCCTACGACGTCGGGGCGGACGCGCCGCACACGCGCGCCGTCCACTCGATCCTAAACACGCTGCGCAAGCGGTCGATCGCCGTTCGCGCCCATGACATCGCCGGCCCTCCGGATCTCGGCTCCGCCCAGCGCATCGCGGCCGGCGCCGGCCTCTACGGCGAGATGTGCTCGGGCTGCCATCTCGGGCCCGGTGTCGAGCCCTCGGAGCTGTCGCAAGGCCTCTATCCGCAGGCGCCGCAACTCTCGAAGGGCGACGACATGACCGCCGCCGAGCAGTTCTGGACAATCAAGCACGGCGTGAAGCTCACCGCCATGCCCGCTTGGGGCAAGACGCATTCGGACACGCTGATCTGGGACATGGTTTCATTCGTTAGAAGGCTGCCCGGCATGTCGCCCGAGGAATATCGTCGCCTCGTCGCCAGCGCACCCGAGGACCACGACGCCATGATGAAGGAGATGGGAGGCGGAGACCACCATTGACGTGCCGTGAGCGGCGGCAGGGGGCCTGAAAGCGGAGAACGAGATGGACGACCAGAACCAGCAGAAGAACATGAAAATGGGCATGGGCTACGGCCGCTTCGCCGCCATGATCGCCACCTCGACGGCGGTCATGTTCATCCTCATGTATGTCAACGTCTACGCGCTCGGGCACATCCAGTTCAGCCAGACCCGGTTCTGGATGGCATTCGTCATGGGAGCCGCCATGGCTGTCATCATGCTCGGCTGGATGTGGGGCATGTATAAGAACATGAAGGTGAACCTCGCCATCCTCGCCGGCAGCGTGGTCGTGTTCGCTCTCGCCCTGTGGCTCGTCCGCAGCCAGGAAACGGTCGACGACGTCAGCTACATGAAAGCGATGATCCCGCATCACTCAATCGCAATCCTGACCATGATCGGCCCCCACCGAGTGGTCCGGGTTTGATGTTAGTGCATTCGTTCCTCCGCCGCCATGCCCGCCCGTAGGTGGAGCGAA
>NZ_WQMS01000015.1 GCF_009753715.1 Sphingomonas horti
TTCTAAACCCACTACGACCGCTGCATCCGAATTCGCGACGGCAGGCGGCGCCAATCCCGCTTCTTTCTCTCCAAAAGGGCTGCACCGGGCCGAATTGGCATCCTTGCCTAACAATAACAGCCGCGCCTCCTATATTGGAGCCATCGCAGCACCTGCCACGAGCGCAGCTGCGACTGAGAGATGCTTTGTGCTCCCGCTCATGACGGAGCTGTGCATGATGATCTTCTCACCCGCCACACAGACGCAGACCTCGACCCCTGACAGTGTTCAGCATCGTTCGGAGATCGACGCGCTCGACGCGGCTCTCCAGGATATGACAGCTGCATTTTCCAGTGATTTTGCCAATGGTCTGATAGGACAACGCCATAATACGTTCTCGCACCGGACTCGCGTCCTTCGGCAGATGACAGACGATCTCGCGTTGATGCGCGCGCGAGACCTACTGCCATTGGTCCAGAACATTCCCGAATAGGCGCGGGCGAGCAGCTGGTGTTTGCACCAGGGCCGCCCACTCGCCGGACAACGGCGGTTGGCACGGGCAATAGATTTAGCTGCTCCGACCCGGATCAGTGCGTTGGCCACCGGCGCGAACGCAAAAGAGGAGCGATAAATGGCCAAGGGTCAGCGCAAGAGTAACAAGGAAATCCGCAAGCCGAAGAAGGAAGGGCCGCCCAAGCAGAACGCGTCTGCTCCGAGCAAGAAGGGAACGCCGGCCGCTCCGACCGGTAAACCGTCCTGAGCAAGGATCATTGGCATCTTTAGATGCGTCCGCTGGCAGATCGGGTCTCATAGGACCCAGGCCCCCGTCCAACCCGCAGCCTCCCATGGACCTAAACTTCGCGATTGCCGGCACGACGCTCGCCGCGGTCGGCTTCTGCACCGGTGCACCGGTGCACCGGCTAAGCTGACCGCGCTCGCGACTCAATCCAACCCAAAAGGTCACCGTTGAACATGCAATTCAAGAAGCGCTTTGACCGTCCCCGACCGAGCAAGCCGCACGCCATGGCCGTGCTGCGCGCTTGGCCTGCGAACGCATGCCCCAGTCGGGCGCAGCAGTGGCATTCCTCAACACCCACTACGATGCACTCGGCGGACACCCCATCGATCTTGCCGTCCCAACCGAAGTAGGCCTGCGCGCTGTCGAAGCCGCTATCGCCGCCTATGTGCCTGCACCGCCGAGCTGCTCTTGATCGCCGCTACACCATCTCCGCCGCGCTCCACCCCGGCCCTAGGTTGGAAGAGCTTGTGCGTTCAGCGCCCGAAAGAACACCATGCACCAGTCAAATCCCCTTTCCGCCTGGTTTTCTATTGGGGCCGATGCTTGGTTGCTCGGTTTTGAAGCGGCGGCCGTCATTGGCTTTCGGGGCATCAGAATGGCCCAAGGCGGGGCGGCGGCCCATGCCGAAGCTCAGCGAATGGTCGGCGAGAAGATCGCAGCGTTGTTCGAGCTCCAGCAACTGGCACTCGCGGGCAAGCTGGGCGCGACAGCGCCAGAAACTGTTGGAAAGACGGTTGCGCACTACCGACGTGCTGTTCGGGCCAACCGTCGCCGACTGACGCGCTAGGCAGAGGGAGGCGCTCGACTGCTCAGACGATGGCAGCCGCCGCTCGCCGAGCGGAACTCAACGCATTCAACGAAGCCGACTTAGGACGCGCAAGCGCAAAATGGCGTCTGGCGGCGGGCGCCGCTCGCCACTCAGTTCAACTCTGTTTGGACGCAAGCCAGATGATGTGGGGCGGTTCCTGCAAGATCCCGCCCGGGTCAACGACAACCTCTTCGACCTCGAATCCCGTCTCCTGAAGCCGGTCGGCAAAGGACCGGTCCGGGTAGGCCGACCAGACCGCCAGCAGTCCGCCCGGTCTCAAGGC
>NZ_WQMS01000016.1 GCF_009753715.1 Sphingomonas horti
GCTTTGTGCTTCAGCACGGCGGCCTTGACCTCATCCTTTGTGAGGTTGAGGTTGATCGCTCTGCTCATGGGTTCTCCGGGTTTAAGCGGGGATTCAAATCGACGGCAGCGGCAGCGTCAGTTCTGCGCATTTGAGCATGACGACGCCGCGTGGGCGCCCAAGGCGGCTGGCAAGACTGCCGGGGGTCTCGCCACTTTTGGCGAGCGTCCTCAGCACCACCAGATCACCGTGGGTCCAGCGACGCTGCGAATGGGATCGCCCACTCATTGAGCCTCCGGCGCGCAGGCGCCCTTGGTTCCGGTTGCACCAGGAACAAGTTGTATGCGCTCTCTGGCGATGAGGGCGCGCAACTCCGCTGCCCTCCCGAAGTGCAGCGCGATTTCAGCCGGGTCGAGAGTGCGCATGCCGAGCCGGCGCTCCTCGAGTTCGTTCTGCCGATTGAGCGTTTCGGTGGGGCTCATGCGCCCTTCTCCTGTCCGACCCGGAACTGGCGAGCCGCTGCTCGTAACCGACCATAGTCCCAGCCCCGGAACCAGTTTCTGCCCTCAAAAAAGCTCGGCGGGAAAGGACAGCTCGACCGAGCGGCGCCTCGCGCAAAGGCCTTCATGCCCAGACCGAATGGGTCGGAACGGGTCTCGGTGCTGCTCATGCGAGCATCTCGAATACAAGGCGACGATGCGGATAGGTCGTAAGTCGCAGGCTCGTCGCGAGGCCGGCTGCGATCGTCAGGTGGCGATCGCGCGCTTCCCTTGCAGGCGCGAAGCGGGCGCGGAGCAGAGAGACCTGCTCCTTAGCCAAAAGTGAATTGATATCCAAAATACGCACTCCCATGCAAAAGCGAGAGCAAAAAAGCCCCCTGGCACGAGAAGCGAGCTACCAGCTGCAGGTGATGGCTTCCTCATAGCACAGCCGGCCAAGATAAGGGTCATGAAATCGTGCAGCTGCGCAGTTATTTTTATTTCCGCCTAGGCGATGGCAATCAGAAACTTTATTTGTCCGGCCGGGATCATTTTTTGCCCGGCGCGTTGAGAGAAACTTCAGGCAAAAAAATCGAGGCGGCAGTGACCGAACGTATCGTGGCTGTCGCTCTGGTGACCGAGGCCGAACTCCAGTTGCTCGGCGAAGGCTTCAAACGAGCCTATCCCGTCGATGAAGCACCGTGCTCCGGCGGCCTTCTGCAAGCCATCGATGAAGCGGATCGCGCGTTCAGCGCGACGCTCCGACGTGACGACTAAGCCGCGACCGGGCCAAATTCGCAAACGACATCGCGCCAGGGGGCCGATGCTGCCTAATCGCGAATGGCCGGTATAGAGCGTGGCAGAAGCTGCCGCTTCTGTCTGAGAAGGGCGCCAACTGGCCATCATTCCGGTGCGTAACGATATGCTTGGGAGACGCACTCTGGAGCAATTGCAACAGCGGGGACGTCGGACGTCACGAGGCAGCGGCAGCGGCTCGCAGCGTGCCGTTCGCCAGGACTGTGGTTCCACTGGGCTACTCTACCGGATCGTGCTGAAAGCTGGCGCGATATTGCGCGGGCGAAATTCCGAGGCGATCGACAAAAACGATGCGCATGCGGTCCGCCGTGCCAAAGCCGCAATCGTAAGCAACACTCTTCAATGGCAGCCGCGTGCCTTCCAGCAGCATGCGGGCCGTGTCAACGCGCGCGCGCTCGACGAACTCGTGCGGCGTGATTCCTGTCTCCCGGACGAAATGCCGCGCGAGATTGCGAGCGCTCATGCCGACTTGCTCTGCGAGAGACTGGAGCGTGTGGCGCTCGCCCACATTTTCCATGACAAAGGTCTGGAGCCGCGCGATCGGCGACACCGGATCGGCGGGGGCCGAGAGGTACGGACTGAACTGGGACTGCCCGCCCTGACGCTGGGCGACGACCACAAGACGCTTCGCAACCGCAACGGCGACGTCCGGCCCGTGATGCTCCCTGATCAGCGCGAGGGCCAGGTCGATGCCGGCGGTCACCCCGGCGGAGGTGATCAGAGGTCCGTCGCGGACATATATCAGGTCAGGCTCGACCCGTGCCGCGGGAAAGCGAGCGGCGAGCTTCTGCGCGATCTGCCAATGCGTGGTCACCCGGCGCCCGTCGAGCAGACCGGCGTGTCCGAGAGCGAACGCCCCTGTGCAGATCGAGCCATGAACGGTCGATGTTGTCGCGATGGCCTGCAGCCAGTCCGTCATTGAGGAATCCGGCTGCGCGTAAGGCAGCTCCGGTCCACCCGCCACCAAAACCAGATCGAACGGCTGATGCGCCTCGTCAAAGGCGAGATCAGCCACGAGCTGCATCTTGTTCGATGCCCGAAGCGGCGCGCGGGTTCGGGCGACCAGCAGGGTCTCGTAACGATCCTCTTCGGCGATGAAGGCATTGGCTTCGGCGAACACATCAATCGGCCCGGCCACGTCCAGGGCCTGAACGCCGTCGTGAATAACCAGGGCTGCCTTGCGAGCCGGCATAGAGTCCTTGCTGCGCCTTCAGTGGCGGAAAACCACGTGCGCTTGTCCTGATTTGCCGCCCCGGAGTCGTTGAGTCGAGATCAGCCAAACCCCAATACAGGTGCAGCGGAAGCGAATTCAGACGCGGCCGTGACGTTAGATTGCAAACTGGAACGGCTTTGCGTGCTGGTTCGCGCCACGAGAGGCCGTGCCGATGAGGAGCTTGCGATGATCCATTCGATTGCCGGCATCCGGATTCCCGACAGCGTGATCGCCCGCGCCGCCACCGAGCTCGTCCGGGACACCGAGGACGACCTTCTCTACAACCACAGCCGCCGCGTATTTTTCTGGGGTGCACTCACCGGCGAGCGGCGATCCCTGGAGTACGATGCCGAGCTTCTCTATCTCGGCGCCATGTTCCACGACATGGGCCTGACCAAGGCCTATTCCAGCGCGGACCTGCGCTTCGAGGTCGACGGCGCGAATGCCGCTCGTGACTTCATGAAGAGCTATGGGGTTCCGGAACGCGACGTGGAGGACGTGTGGACCGCGATCGCGCTCCACACCACGCCCGGCATCCCTGAGCATATGCGTCCGACCATCGCCATGCTGACGGCGGGCGTTGAGATGGACGTGCTCGGCATCGGCTATGACGCCTTCACCGCGGAGCAGCGCGACCATGTCTGCGCGCACCACCCGCGCGAAGCGAACTTCAAAGAAAACATCATCGACCACTTCGCGGCGGGGATTGGCCACAAGCCGCTGACGACCTTCGGCAACGTCAAGGCAGACGTGTTGGCGCTCAAGGACATGGCCTATGTTCGGCAGAATTTCTGCGCAATCATCCTCGGCTCGGCCTGGCCCCACTGATCGGCGCGAGGCCGACGATGCCCGCCCAACCAAAAGAGCCTCCACAAGGAGATTAGCAATGAAATTCCGCACAGTTCTTGCCGCTGCAGTGGTCGTCGCCGCAGCGCCCGCGCTGGCGCACGGCGAAGGTGCCGAAACGGTTATTCCGCGGTTCGCGCAGGCGATCCCGACCATTCCCGGCAAGTCGCTGGTGGCGGTGGAGGTCGAATATGCGCCGGGAGCTGCGTCGCCGGCGCACACGCACGCAAAGTCGGCCTTCATCTACGCTTACGTGATTTCCGGCGAGATCGAGTCGAAAGTGAATGACGGCGCGGCGCGAATCTACAGGGCCGGCGAGAGCTGGTCGGAACCGCCGGGCGCCGTCCACTCGATCAGCCGCAATGCGAGCAAGACTGAGCCGGCGAAGCTGCTCGCGGTGTTCGTCGTCGACTCCGACGACAAAGCACTCACCACCCCCGTCAAATAGCATCGAAGGAACCAGGACAATGACTCAGCGGCTCGACTACAACCAGGTTGCTCCGGCGGGAGCGAAAGCGCTCGGCGGCGTCTATGGCTATGTCGTTCAGAGCGGCTTGCCGGCCGAACTGGTGAACCTTGTTTATCTGCGGGTCTCCCAGATCAACAACTGCGCCTACTGCCTCGACATGCACACCCGCGACCTCATCAAGATGGGTGTCGCAGTCGAGAAGCTTGCGCTGCTGCAGGCCTGGGCGGAAGGGGACAGCCTCTTCAGCGAGACCGAGCGCGCCGCGCTTGCCTGGTCAGAATGCGTGACGCGCGTCGCCGACACCGGCGTCCCGGACAGCGCGTATGAAGCCGCACGCAAGGTCTTCGATGAGAAGCAGCTGGTCGACCTCACGATCGCGATCAGCCTGATGAACAGCTACAACCGCATGGCGATCAGCTTCCGGAATACGCCCCAGGCGGTCCGCGAGCGCTGAGCGCAAGCGCTGCACCTGAAAGGACAGGCCATGACCCTGGACCAGATCGCCGGCGTGAAGATTCCTGACAGCAAGATCGCGCAGGAAGTGACGCAATTCATTAGGGACACCGAGAGCGACTTGCTGTTCGATCACTCCCGCCGCGTCTATTTCTGGGGTGCGTTGGCTGGGCAGCGCAAGGGGCTCAGGTTTGATCCAGAGCTCTTCTACACCGCTGCCATGTTCCACGACGTCGGTCTCACTTCCCGCTTCCGTGAAAGCCATGTGCGCTTCGAAGTCGATGGCGCCAATGCCGCGCGCGATTTCCTGCGGAGCCATGGCATTTCGGAAGCGGATATCGAGAAAGTCTGGCTCGCGATCGCGCTGCACACCACGCCCGGGATTTCAGAACATCTGCACCCGCTGATCGCGCTCACTGCAGAGGGGGTGATGATGGATCTGGTGGGCCTTGGCTACGACGCTTTCACCGATACGCAGCGCAAGGCCATTGAGGCCGCTTATCCTCATCCACCGGGGTTTGCCGAGCACGTGCTTCAGGCCTTGTACGACGGTCTCGAACACCGGCCCGAGACAACCCAGGGCACCGGCCTTGCCGACGTTGTGGCTGAGAAGAATCCGCACTTCCACCGGCGGGACTTCTGCGGCCTGATGCGAAACGGCCGTTGGGCCGCCGGCGTCACGCGCGTTCATGCCGGAGGGATCGGGGAATGACGCACGCCCTGACACGGATCGCCGGCGTGAGCCTTCCCGATAGCCGGCTTGCGCGCGAAGTGACCCAGTTCATTCGTGACACGGAAAGCGACCTGCTGTTCCATCACTCGGTGAGGGTCTATTTCTGGGGCGCGCTGAACGGGCATCGACTCGGACTGAGCTTCGACCCGGAACTGCTTTACGCGGCCGCGATGTTCCACGACCTTGGGCTCACCGAACGCTATCGGGACAGCCAGCTGCGTTTCGAGGTGAACGGCGCGAATGCAGCGCGCGATTTCCTGCGGACCCACGGCATTCCGGAGAGGGATATCCAGACTGTATGGAATGCCGTCGCGCTGCATACGACGCCAGGCATACCGGAGTTCATGGCGCCGGAGATCGCGTTGGTGCAGGCCGGCGCCGGCATGGACGTGGCCGGCCGCGGCTATGACGAATTCACCGACGCCCAGCGCGACGCGGTTCTCGCCGCAGCTCCCAGAGAAGCCGATTTCAAGCACGCCATCATCGATGCCTTTTATCAGGGCATGAAACACCGCCCCGGCAGCACGTTCGGGACCTTCAACGACGATGTCCTGGCCTTCAAGGATCCGGATTTCCGCCGGATCGACATGTGCAGCGTCATCCTCACCTCGGCCTGGAAGACCTGACGCCGGTCACTGCCCGACGCGCGAACGCTTCCAGATTCCCATCAGGCCGCGGAGACGATCCGCTTGGCCAGGAGGCACCCTGCCTCGCAGCCCTATTTCAGTAAGGATTGAATGATGATCAGGCGTACTTTTCTCGTGACCGGCGCCAGCAAGGGCATCGGTCGCGCAGTTTCAACCATGCTCGCGGACGCCGGACACAACGTGGTCGGCCTCGCCCGCGGACCTGACGCAGGATTCCCCGGCACCCTGGTTCCTATGGACCTAAGCGACACCCAGGTAGCAAAGGACGGCTTGGAAGAGCTCGCCCACCGCTTCTCGTTCGATGGGTTGGTCAACAATGTGGGCCTGGTTAAGCTGGCGCCATTCGGAGAGATCGAACTGGGCGATGTCGACGAGCTCTTTCGGATGAATGTGCACTCGGCCATTTTGGCCGGCCAAGCGGTCCTGCCAACGTTGCGCAAGAAGCGCTGGGGCCGCATCGTCAACGTGACCAGCCTGGTGGTCACCGGTATCCCCCTGCGCGGCGCCTACGCCGCCGCGAAAGCCGCACTTAATAGTCTTACCCGCACCTGGGCCATGGAGTTGGCCGACACAGGAATCACGGTCAACGCCGTTGCACCCGGCCCGGTCGAGACGGAACTGTTCCGCCGAAACACGCCCGTGGGGAGCGAAGCCGAGGCAAGGTTCCTCTCCGCAATCCCGATGCACCGCCTGGGCAGACCGGACGAGATCGCGGCGGCGATCGCGTTTCTGCTGTCGGATGGCGCCGGGTTCATCACCGGTCAGACCCTGTTCGTCGACGGCGGAGCGTCGATCGGAAGACAGGCGCTTTAGGCCCGACGTTCTCGGCCTTCAGCACCGCTCAAGCGTACGGCTTCGGTGCTGACGGTGATCCGAGCAGATGGCGAGATGTCGGGCGTAATCGTAGAATGCCGGCGGAGGGCCGGCTTCCACGGTAGCGGGCGCGAAAACCTGCTTTTCGACGTGCAGCTAATCCCCTCGCAATGACCATAGCGGACGCGAAACATGATGTTCGAACGGGGCTGCCGAACGTCAGCGGTGGGCCGCAAACTGCCGTTCAACGGCCGGTCCGCAAAGGTCCGCTAACCCGTTCGAGCGTGGGGGACCGACACGGCGGGTGTGGGCGCCAACCGGCCGACCAGCTCTGCCAAGCTCGCAAGCCAAGTTGAGCCCATCGGGGCGTGGCGCGAGCGTTCCAGCACAAAAAGGGAGGCCCGGCGTCGCCGGGCCTCCACGTTCAATAGTCCATCGCCGGTACCTGCGGCGACTTCTCTTCCTTGGGCAGTTCTGCCACCAAGGCCTCAGTCGTGATGAGCAACGAGGCAACTGAAGCCGCATCCTGCAAAGCCGTGCGCACGACCTTGGCCGGATCGATCACGCCGGCCTTTACCAGGTCCGCATACTCGCCGGTCGCGGCGTTGAAGCCCCAGCTATAGTCCTGGTTCTCGAGCAGCTTGCCGACGATGTACGCACCGTCTTCGCCGGCATTTTCGGCGATTTGACGGGCGGGCGCGCGCAGCGCACGACGAACGATATCGATACCCGATTGCTGGTCGTCGTTCGCTGCCTTGACCCCGTCGAGCGCCTTGATCGCGCGCAGCAGCGCGATCCCGCCGCCCGGCAGGATGCCTTCCTCGACCGCGGCACGCGTGGCGTGGAGCGCGTCGTCGACGCGGTCCTTCTTCTCCTTCACCTCGACCTCGGTCGCGCCGCCGACGCGGATCACCGCAACGCCGCCCGCGAGCTTCGCCAGCCGCTCCTGCAGCTTCTCACGATCATAATCGGACGTGGTCGTCTCGATCTGCTGCCGGATCTGGGCGATGCGGCCGTCGATGTCGCATTTGGCTCCGACACCGTCGACGATCGTCGTGTTGTCCTTGTCGATCACGGCCTTTTTGGCCCGGCCGAGCATCGAGACGGTGACATTCTCGAGTTTCGTGCCGAGCTCTTCGCTAATGACGCTGCCGCCGGTGAGGACCGCGATGTCCTCCAGCATTGCCTTGCGGCGTTCGCCAAAGCCCGGCGCCTTGACCGCCGCAACCTTGAGGCCGCCGCGCAGCTTGTTGACGACCAGCGTCGCCAGCGCCTCGCCTTCCACATCTTCGGCGATGATCAGCAGCGGACGGCCCGCCTGCACAACCTGTTCGAGCAACGGCACCAGCGCTTGCAGGTTCGAGAGCTTCTTTTCGTGGATCAGGATACAGGGCTCATCCAGCTCCACCTTCAGCTTCTCGGTGTTGGTGATGAAATAGGGACTCAAATAGCCGCGGTCGAACTGCATGCCCTCGACGGTCTCGAGCTCGGTTTCGAGGCTCTTGGCCTCCTCGACGGTGATCACGCCTTCGTTGCCGACCTTGTCCATCGCCTCAGCCAGGATGCGGCCAACCTCCGCATCGCCATTGGCGGAGATGGTGGCGACCTGCGCGATCTCGCTGTTAGCGCTGACTTTCTTCGCATGCGCCGCGAGGTCCTTGACCACCGCACTCACCGCCAGGTCGATGCCGCGCTTGACGTCCATCGGGTTCATGCCGGCGGCGACGGCCTTGGACCCTTCGCGGACGATCGCCTGCGCGAGCACGGTCGCGGTGGTGGTGCCGTCGCCCGCCTGGTCGTTCTGCTTGTTCGCGACCTCGCGCAGCATCTGCGCACCCATGTTCTCGAACTTGTCCGCGAGCTCGATCTCCTTGGCGACGGTGACGCCGTCCTTGGTGATACGCGGTGCGCCGAAGCTCTTTTCGATGACGACGTTGCGGCCCTTCGGGCCCAGCGTCACCTTCACTGCGTTCGCAAGCGTATCCACGCCGCGCAGCATGCGATCACGCGCGTCGGACGCAAACTTCACTTCCTTGGCAGCCATTTTGGCAAAACTCCTTTCGTTCCTTCCTGAATGCTGATGCGCCCGTCAGGCGGCCTGCTTGAGCGGCACGACGTTGTCGATCACGCCGAGGATATCGCTTTCTTTCATGATGAGCAGGTCCTCGCCGTCGATCTTGACCTCGGTGCCCGACCATTTGCCGAACAGGATGCGGTCGCCGGCCTTGACCGACAGCTCGACCAGCTTGCCATTGTCGTCGCGGGCGCCGGGCCCGACCGCAAGGACCTCACCTTCCTGTGGCTTTTCCTTGGCTGTGTCGGGAATAATGATGCCGCCCGAGGTCTTCTCCTCGGCTACGATGCGGCGGACGACCACACGGTCGTGCAAGGGGCGGAAATGCATGCATAACCTCCAGTTGCAAAACATGATGTGATGTCCCCGTGGTTCAGTCCGAACGACGGGTTCCGACGACCTAAGAAACCCGCTTTTCCGTTCAAGAGCCGGAACAAAAATTTTTGGCGCTGGTTGGCATGGAGTGCTAAATTTGTCCGAGCCGGGCACCGTACTCTCTCTTGACGGTCGCCCCACTCGAGGGAAATTTGCACCCCGGTCATGCGGCCGATGAGAAAGGAGCGACGACAAGGAAAGGAGGACCGACCGTGTCGCAACCCGTCTCCCAGTTCCTTCATCCCTTCGACGTGGCGCGCCATCCCTCGCTCGAACCCGATCTCAAGCGCGCCATCCTCGCATCGTGGGCATCCGACCGCGCCGCGGTCGAAGGACAGCCCTCATTGCGCAATCCGCCGGGAATCCGACGCCCCATTCCGGTCGATGATATCTTTGAGGCACTCCGCTCGATCGACCGCCAGGAGGGGGCCAGCGCGGCAAGTCTGCAATGACCGATCGGGCCTTGATTGCCCAGCTTGGCGGCTATGGACTGACAACGGCCGAGATCCATTACTACCGGCCCGACGCCCCCTCGCTGTTGCAGCTGTTCGTCTGGCAGGAATATGACCTCGCGCCCGATTTCCCGGTGCTGTTCGATTTTCTCGATTTTTGGGGCCGGGAAATTAAAGCAGCCCTTCATTCGGTTCGCATCGCGCATGACCAGCTGATCCGACCCGCCGTGTGGCGGGCGGTCGACGGCATCATCCCCCTCCAGTGATGTGCGGCCCCCTTTGGCGCTGGCGGTAGCGGGGCCGC
Organism: Sphingomonas horti; assembly: GCF_009753715.1. Lineage (GTDB taxonomy): Bacteria > Pseudomonadota > Alphaproteobacteria > Sphingomonadales > Sphingomonadaceae > Sphingomonas_B > Sphingomonas_B horti. The sequence continues at coordinate 9,654 of NZ_WQMS01000016.1, forward strand.
CGAACTATCCACGTCGCGCTGACGCGCGAGACCCTGATGGAATTTGCGTCGGCGCGGCTCGCGATTGCGCAGCACGAGCTGCCCGCGCGGCAAGGCGTGCCGACTTGGCCGATCCGGTGGTCGGTGCACGGGGTAGGCTTGACGCCCAAAAAGTCGATATCAAAATAGTTGTCGGCGATCGTGCCGATCGAAAGGAGTGACAGGTAAGAGGAGGCTGACAAACCATGTCCATCTCCCGATACGATTATCTGGATACGGCATCTTCGCGGCCTGCGCCCGAGCCAGAAGTTCGGCGCGCGATCATGGCGAAATGGGCCCTAGCTGAACGAGGACGCCGGCGGAAGGCACGCACCTGCAGCGCCACAAGCGGAGGTGACCTTCAATGAGCAACCGGTTCTTCGAGTATCTCGAGCGGGAGCACGCGCGTCTGGATGCGGCGATTCAGCACGAACAGGCAAAGCTGCGTCCCGATGGCATTGAAATTGCCCGGCTGAAAAGGCTGAAGCTTGCGGTCAAGGATCAGCTGACCGCATGGCGACGCGACGAAATCGGCGCCGTCGCCTGAGCGAAATCTTCGCTGGACGGTGTCGGCGCGTGTTCTGCTTCGACATGGTGGAATGGGTCGGCGACAGCGCTTCTCGGGCTGTTCAAGCTAGGTCGCGTGCGACCCCTGCGTAAGATCCGATATCGTCATTGGCACTGAACCGCCCGAGGTCCGATTTCAACGCCCTGAGCGGACGCGCAGCAATCATAACGCGTCCGGCAGATATGGGCGCTGAGTTGACGGTCGCCTGTAATGAGCGTGCCGCCATCTTGTTGGCACATTTGTGCTTGCGATTGTGCTTTCGGATGTGCCAAGCGGCGGCTTGCAGCCGCGGTTCGCGCGGCGCATGCGCAGTTTTCAGCCATTTTTGGCGGGCCGCGCTGGGGTCGGGAAGAATGGGTTGCGAATCCTCTCTCCCCGACCAACATCCTCTAAGCCGCTGCCCCCATCTGTCCGGCCGCGCCGGTCGGCCGTCGCAGCACCGGGTCCGTGACGCCGCCAGTGCTAGCTGGTCGCTGCCTTGCGGCCGGCGGGGCGGCTTTCGAGGATGGTCTGGATCAGGCTGCGCAGCACGCGCGCCGGGACCGGTTTGCTGATCCGCGGCACCTCCGCGTAGCGGTCCTGAATCGAGGCGCGGTCATAGCCGGTGGTGAAGGCGAAGGGCACGTCGCGCGCGATCAGCTCGTCGGCGATCGGATAGGCCCAGATCCCGCCCAGGTTGATGTCGACCAGCGCCGCGTCGATCGGCGTCGACCGGATCGCCGCCACGGCCTCCTCGACCGAGCCGCAGGGCCCGACCACCTCAAGGCCCAGATCGCCAACTTCCTCGCACATCTCTGCCGCGACCAGGAACTCGTCCTCAACCAGCAGGATGCGTTTGGGCCTTTCCATCCGGTTTCTCCCGTCCGATCGGAATCCGCAGCTCGCAGTGGATGCCGTCCTCTGCGAACCTGAAGTCCGTTTCCGCGCCAAGGTCGTAAGGCAGCGCCTGCTCGATCAGCTTGCGGCCGAAGCCGCGGCGGTCGCGCTGCGCCGCGCCATCCATCTCGACGCCGCTCTCGGTCCAGCGGATGACCAGCAGCTCGCGCCAGTCGGGCCTGGCCAGATCCCAGGAGATCGCCAATTGGCCGGAATGGTTGGCGAGCGCGCCATATTTGATCGCGTTGGTCGTCAGCTCGTGCAGCGCCAGCGTCAGCACCTGAACCTCGCGCGCGGTCAGCGGCACTTCCGGCCCGGCGACGACGATGCGATCGCTGTCGAGCGGCGCGCCGTGCGCGTCCAGCTCGCCGCGGACGAGGTCGTCGACCTTCACTTCGTCCGCGCCGCTGGACAGCAGGCTCTGCACCCGGCTCAGCGCGGAAAGCCGGTCGCCGAATTCCTGCCCGAATTGATCCAGGCTGGCGCTCGACCGCAGCGTCTGCTGCGCGATCCCGCGCACGATCGCAAGCAGGTTGCGCGTGCGGTGCTGCAGCTCCGCAACCAGCGTCTGCTGCAGCTCCTCGTCGCGCTTGCGGCGGGAGATGTCGTTGAACAGGATCGCGACGCGGTGCTGGTCGGGGTCGCCCGCGCGCATCGCATAGACATCGTACCAGCGTCCATCCAGCGCCTTCGCCCGCTGCTCGAACCGGGCCGGCTCGCCGGTCAGCGCGACCCGCCCGTAAGTCTCGAACCAATGGTCCTCATGGCCCGGCGCCAGTTCGCGCATCCTCTTGCCGACTGCGTCCTTCAGGCCCGTCTGCCGCTCGAACGCCGGATTCACCTCGACGAAGCGATAGTCGCGGCCCCGGCCCGCCTCGTCGAACAGCATCTCGACGATGCAGAAGCCCTGGTCGATCGACTTGAACAGCCGGCTGTAGCGCTCCTGGCTTTCCCGGAGCGCGGCCTCGGCGCGGGTGGTCGAGGTGACATCCAGAAAGGTCAGCACGGCGCCGGCGATGAAATTGTCGATGCTGCGATAGGGCAGGATCCGCGCGATGTAATTGCGTTCGCCGTCTGCCGACGTGACCGCGCGCTCGCTGGTGCCCAGCGTCTTCAGCACCCGCCGGACGTCGTCCTGCAATTCCGCATAGGCGACGCGGCTCGCGACATGGTCGATCGGCCGGCCCAGATCGGTCTCGATCAGGTGGAAGATGTCGGTCGCGGCGGGCGTGAAGTTGCGCAGCCGCAGGTCGTTGTCGAGGAAGACGGTCGCGATCTGCGTCGATTCGAGCAGGTTCTTCAGGTCCGAGTTGGTGCGCGCCAGCTCGCCGACCCGGTGCGCGAGCTCGCCGTTGACGGTCTGCAGTTCCTCGTTGACCGACTGCAGCTCCTCCTTGGAGGTCTCGAGCTCCTCGTTGGCGGACTGCAGCTCCTCGTTGATCGACTGATATTCCTCGTTGGAGGATTTCAGCTCCTCGTTGGTGCTTTCCAGCTCCTCGATCGTGGTCTGCAGCCGCTCCATGGTCAGCCGCAGCTCGGCCTCGATCTGCTGGACATGCTCGTCGCTGACCAGCTTCTGGTCGCCGCTCCATTCGCCCTCTTCCGGGGTCGGGCCCCCATCCTGGAACAGCACGACGAAGGCGGTCACTTCCCTGTCGTCCCCGATCGGCTCGACGATCAGGTTGGCGAGCGAAGCGGAGCCGTTCCGGCCCATCGGCACGCGCGCCATCTCGACCCGCTGCCGTTCCTCGGCGGCGCGATGCAGCGCGGACCTGAGGTCCAGCCGCAGATCGCGATGGACGAGCGCCAGCAGGTTCAGGCTGGCGGCCCCGGCTGCGGGTTCGAGGTAGCGGCCGGTCCGGCCCGAAAAGTGCAGCACGTCATATTGCGGGTCGATGACCACGTAAGCGGGGGCGTAGCGCTCAGCGACCGCTTCGGCGCGCCGGCTGATCGTGCCGGTCAGCGCGCCGCCCTTGGCAGCGCGGGCATCGCTTCATGCGCGTCCGGCATCCGGTGCGCGCGCGGCGACAGCGGGAAATCGGGCAGGACGCGCGTCGCCGTATCCAGCCGGCGAAACACGCGGTTCTTGCGGTCGACCGGCGCGAACAGCTTCTGGTGGCGCGTGACGTTCTCCGAAGGACCGAGGAACAGCACGCCGCCCGGCCGTAGCGAGAAGTGAAAGATCGGGATCACCCGGTTCTGCAGGTCCGCGTTCAGGTAGATCAGCAGGTTGCGGCACGACAGCAGGTCGATCCGCGAAAAGGGCGCGTCCTTGACCAGATTGTGCGGCGAGAAGATGCACATCTCGCGCAGCTCCTTCGCCACGCAATAGGTATCGCCTTCCTTGACGAACCAGCGCGCCAGCCGCTCGGGCGTGACGTGTTCGGCGATCGATTCCGAATAGCGTCCCGCCCGCGCGATCGCGAGCGCGCGGGCGTCCAGGTCCGTTGCGAAGATCTGCACCTGCGGCGGCGTGTCGAGCGTCGCCATGTGCTCGCGCAGCAGCATCGCGATCGAATAGGCTTCCTCGCCGGTCGCGCAGCCCAGCACCCAGACCCGGAGATGATCGTCCGCGCCCTTTCCTTCAAAGAGGCGCGGCAGCTCCTGCTCCAGCGCGTCGAATTCCTGCGGGTCGCGGAAGAATTGGGTGACGCCGATCAGCAGGTCCTGGAACAGGTGGTGCACTTCCTCGCGGTCGCCGCGCAGCCGGTCGATATAGGCGGCGATCTCCTGGATCTGCACCACCTGCATCCGGCGCTGGATGCGGCGCAGGAAGGTATTGCGCTTATAGCCGTGGAAATCATTGCCGGTGACGTTGCGCAGGATGGTGGCGATCTTGCCGATCTCGTCGGCCCGGCTTTCGGCCTCTTCCTCATCGCTCTGCCGCCCGGCGCCGACCTGGCGCAGGTTGCTGATATAAAGCGCGATCTGCTTCGGGATCAGCGCGATCGGCAGCAGCATGTCGACGACGCCGGCCGCGCTGGAGGCGGTCTGATCGGCCGGGTTGGGATCGCCGGGAACGGATTCGGCGATTGAAAGGCCGCCGAATTCCTTCGTCGCCGTCACGCCCGCCGTGCCGTCATTGCCAAGCCCGGTCAGCAGGACGCCGATGGCGCGGTCCTGCGCGTGCTCGGCCAGCGAGATCAGCATCGAATCCACGGTGGCGCGGTGCCCGACCGGATTGCCGGCGACACGCGTGCGGACATGGCCGTCCTCCAGCGTGATCAGGTCGTCGGGTCCGCACACATAGATCTGGTTGGCTTCCAGCGGCTCGCCGTTGGCGGCGAGCTTCACGCCGAAGCTGCCTGCACGCGACAGGGACTCGCAGACGGTTTCGACGCCCAGCCCTTCCTGCTGCCGGACGGCGACGATATAGGCAGCACCCAGTTCAGGGCCCAGGGCGGCGAACAGCTGCTCGAGCGAACGAAGCGAGGCGGCGCTGACGCCGATTCCGACGATCGCGGCGGGGCTGGTCGCCCGGCCTGCCTCTCGCTTGCGCGCGGGCTTCCGCTTGTCGTCCGAATCGCTCACTTCATGGCCCGCCTAGCTTTTTCCGCATCTTAATCGCATTGCGGCGCCGACAGAAGCAGCCGTGTCAAATCTCCTGGTCTCGCCGGGCGCGGCCCATCCGCCGCGACAGCGTCGCCGCCTCACGCAAGGTGCGGGCGTAGCGGCGATATTCCTCGGCGCGGGAGTCATACAGTTCGGCAACCGCCTGGCGGCCGGTGTCCCGGGCGTCGCGCGCCATCCGCTCGACCAGCGTCACGCGCTCCTCCATCACCCGCATTGCGATCCGCATCGCCTCGTCCACCTCGTCGATCCGCGACGCCAGGATCTCCGCGGTGTAGGAATGGCCGATCTGGCACCGGTAGCGCAGCGGCCGCGCGTCGTTGACCTCCGAAAGCACACCGTGACAATCCGGGCAGGACAAGGGACTGGGTCTCGCTATACGTGCGAGATCGTCGCTGCCCAGCCTGCGTCCGGCTGCGATCTCGACTTCCAGCGCCAGCGACTCCGGGGGCGGCCGCTCGGGTCCGGCATCGCTCCGCGCAATGCCGGCGATCACGTCGGCCAGATCCACAGCCGCTGCGACATGGTCGGCCTCGACCGCCTCCAGCGCGGCCAGCGGCATCTGGTCCACTTCCGCGTCGAGCGGATGCTGGACCACGGCGGTGCCCCCCACCGACTTGATCGCATGCAGGCCCGCCGCCCCATCGTTCAGCGCGCCCGTAAGGACGACGCCGACGGCGCGCGAACCGTAGGACAGGGCCGCCGACCGGAACAGCGGGTCGATCGCCGGCCGCACCATATTCTCGCGCGGGCCGTCGCCCAGGCGGATCGTGCCGTCGATCAGCAGCAGGTGCCGGTCGGGCACGGCGACATAGACGCGGCCTTTTTCGATCGCCTGGCCGTCGGTCGCCTCCGATACCGGCAGGCTGTCCGACGTGCCGAGCGTCTCGGCGAGGTAGCCGCGTGAGTTGGATGGCACATGCGTGCTGATGAAGATGCTCGCCGGCAGGTCGCGCGGCAGGCCGCGCACGACTTCCCTCAGCACGGCGCCGCTGCCGGCGGAACCGCCGATCGCTATGATATCCCTGTTCGCCATGCATGTGGCCTTGTCTGCCGCTCCACCCCCCAACATCGCAGGAGCGATGCCAGTTCCGCTGGCGCTGCGCTTCGTGACCGCCCGGGCGGCATGCGCCGTCGTTGTCAGCGCCGGGCGGGCGTGACAGAAGGCGGGGGTGGCAGCCGATGGGTCGATCGGAGCGGACGCGCCGCGCAGCATTCTCGCGGCGATCGGGCGGGGCTCGACCTCGCTGTCGGTCGTGCGCCGCGCGGCGGACCTTGCTCGCGCCTATCGCTGCCCGTGGGAAGCGGTGCACGTCGTCACCCCGGACGCGTTCGACAAGAATAGCGACCTCGATGCCGCCGAGGCGCTGACGGAAGCCGCCGAGCTCGGCGCCGCCGTCGCCCGCATTCCCGCTGCCTCGGTGGCGGACGGGCTGTGCGCCCATATCGAGGATGCGCACGTCACCGACATCGTGATGGGCACGCACCGGCGCAGCGGCTGGCGCGCGTTCGTGCAGCGGCGGCTGCCCGGCCAGCTGGTCGATCGCGGCGTCGCGGCCGATATCCACCTGGTCCCTTCGGCCGCCCGGCCGCTGCCGAAGCGCGGCAAGCGGGCGGTTCCGGCGCGCGATCCGGCCGCTCCCTATTGGAAGACGGCCGGCCTTACGGTGGCGACGGCGGCGGTCGCGATGGCGCTGTCGCCCTGGCTCAGCACCGGCGCGCTCAGCCTGTTGTTCCTGTTCCCGGTGATCGGCGCGGCGGCGCTGTTCGGCACGCGGCCGGGCCTGCTCAGCGCTGCGCTGGCGGTGCTGCTCACCAATTTCCTGTTCGTCGAGCCGCACTTCGCGTTCAAGCCGTCGATGCCGCAGAGCTGGGTGCTGGCGGTGGTGCTGGGGCTGGCCGCGGCCCATACCGGCTTCGTCACGTCGGAGCTGAGGCGCCGGGTGGGCCTGAGCGACCGCAATGCGCGGGAGAATGCCAGCCTGGCCGGCTTCGCGCTCCAGCTGACGCGCGTCTCCGACTGGGCCGGCACCGCCCGCATCGTCTGCTCCGAGGTATCGAGCCTGATGGGCGGGCTGCAGACGGTGGTGGTCCGCGAGGTCGAAGGCGAGCTCACATGCATCGCCGGCTTCCCGGGCGAGGCGATGTTCAGCCCGGTCGATACCACCGCGCTTGAATGGGCCTGGCAGAAGGGCGAGGAAGCCGGCAGCGGCACGCGCATCCTGGCTGACGCCAATTGGCAGTTCCAGCCGCTCCGCACGTCGCTCGGCACGCTCGCGGTGCTGGGGCTGGCGAGCGAGGACGGGCGCGATCCGGTGCGCGCCGACCAGAAAGTGCTGCTCGCGACCTTGCTCGCCCAGGCCGCGCTCGCCCATGAACGCCTTCGCCTCGAGGACGAGATGCGCGCGGCCGCCGCCCCGAACGCGCCCGCAGCCTGATCCGCTGGCCCTATGCTCCCGCCCTCACGGCAGCTGGAGCTGTTCGGCAAGGTAATCGGCATCGTCGGGCTGCTTGCGTTCGGGCGCGCGATAGCGATCGCGCCGCGCGCCGCAACGGGGCGGATCGCGCGGGCCTCTTTCCAGGCAGCAAATCTTTTTCTGTCCTACATGAACCTATATGGTTATAGAATCAGCGATGACCGATTCGCACCTTCCCGATTCCGCCCTCGTCCCCGTGCGCGCCCGCCATGACGGCTGGACCCCCGAGCGCCAGCGCTCCTTCATCGAGCATCTGGCCGATACCGGCTGCGTGGCCGAGGCCGCGGCGCAGGTCGGCATGAGCGAGCAGAGCGCCTACCGCCTGCGCCGCCGCAGCGATGCGGTCGCGTTCGACGCCGCCTGGGAAGCGGCACTGGAACGCGGCATCCAGAGGCTGACGGCGATCGCCTTCGACCGCGCCATCAACGGCACGCGCAAGCGCATCTATTATCATGGCGAGCTGGTCGCGGAGGAGCGCGTCCATTCGGACCGGCTGCTGATCCATCTTCTGAAGCAGGCGCGGGCGGGCCTGTCTCGCGCGCCCGAGCGCGCCCGGGTGCAGCACGATTGGGACGGCTGGATGCAGGCCCTCGAACGCGAGGACGAGGATGCCCCGCTCGGCGGCTTCCGCTTGTGGACCGACGGGCAAGGGGATTGGTACACCAACCTGCCGCCGCCGGACGGGTTTCGGGGCCGGCAGTCTTTCCGGTTCGGCCACGCCCGCTATCGCCGTGCGCTCACGCGTGAGGAAGGCGAGCGGCTGCAGGAGCGCGGGCGCCTCCACATGACGCCACAGATCGACTGGATCACTTGAAACGCCGGGATTGATCGACTGGATTTTTTCCGCGCGCCGAACCTTCCTAACCTTCCGCGCCGAACTGGACCCGGCGGCGCGGCTCCACTAGTCGGGCGCCGACACGAAAGGAGCGAATGTGGCCAACGTCACGGTGATCGGCGCCCAATGGGGTGACGAGGGCAAAGGCAAGATCGTCGACTGGCTGGCCGAGCGGGCCGACATGGTCGTCCGCTTCCAGGGCGGCCACAATGCCGGGCACACGCTCGTCATCGGCAGCGAGGTGTACAAGCTGTCGCTGCTGCCCTCCGGCATCGTGCGCGGCACGCCGTCGGTGATCGGCAACGGCGTCGTGCTTGATCCCTGGGCGCTGAAGGCGGAAGTCGAGAAGCTGCGCGCACAGGGCGTGGAGGTCAGCCCGAACACGCTGTCGATCGCCGACAATTGCGCGCTGATCCTGCCCTTCCACCGCGACTTGGACGCGCTGCGCGAGGATGCGTCGGGGGCCGGCAAGATCGGCACCACGCGGCGCGGCATCGGCCCGGCCTATGAAGACAAGGTCGGCAGGCGTGCGATCCGCGTCTGCGATCTCGCCCATCTGGGCGATCTCGGCCCGCAGCTCGACCGGCTGACTGCGCACCACGACGCGCTGCGCGCCGGCTTCGGCGAGCCGCCGATCGACCGCGAGCGGCTGCTGCGCGAGCTCCGCGACGTCGCCGAATTCGTGCTGCAATTCGCCAAGCCCGTCTGGCTCGACCTGAACGAGGCGCGCGCGCGCGGCCGCCGCATCCTGTTCGAAGGCGCCCAGGGCGTGCTGCTGGACGTCGATCACGGCACCTATCCGTTCGTGACCAGCTCCAACACCATCGCCGGCACCGCGGCGGGCGGCTCCGGGCTGGGGCCGGGCGCGGTCGGCTTCGTGCTCGGCATCGTCAAGGCATACACGACACGGGTCGGCTCCGGCCCGTTTCCGACCGAGCTCGACGATGCGATCGGGCAGCGGCTCGGCGAGCGCGGCCATGAGTTCGGCACCGTCACCGGCCGCCGCCGCCGCTGCGGCTGGTTCGACGCGGTGCTGGTGCGCCAGTCGGTCGCCGTGTCGGGCGTGACGGGGGTCGCGCTGACCAAGCTGGACGTGCTGGACGGGATGGAGACGATCCGCATCTGCACCGGCTACCGGCTCAGCGGCCGCACGCTCGGCCATTTCCCCGCCCATGCCGCGGACCAGGCCGCGGTCGAGCCGGTCTATGAGGAGATCGAGGGTTGGCAGGAATCGACCGCCGGCGCGCGCAGCTGGGCGCAGCTGCCGGCCCAGGCGATCAAATATATCCGCCGCATCGAGGAGCTGATCCGCTGCCCGGTCGCCCTGGTCTCGACCAGTCCCGAGCGCGACGACACGATCCTGGTCCGCGACCCCTTCGCGGATTGACCGTCATCCCGGCCCTGAGCCGGGACCTACCTTCTTCAAACGAGGGACAGGTGGACCCCGGGTCGAGCCCGGGGTGACGATCTGCCTACTTCTTCTCGACCGCCGGCATGTCGCCCCGCGTCGCAGCCCGCTCGGCGGCCGCGGGATCGACTGAGGGGGCGCCCGCCGCCGGGGTGCCGGGCACCGCGCCGGTGTCGGCCGCCTTCGCTTCCGGGCCGCCGGCCGTGTCGGCGGGCGCCGCTTCGGGCTTGGGCAGCGGATGCGGGCTGTCGCTCTGCTGGTTCAGATAGGCGATCACGTCGGCGCGGTCCGATCCCTTGGACAAGCCGGCGAACGTCATCTTGGTGCCGTCCGCGAACTTGCGCGGGCTCTGCAGCCATTTGTCGAGCGATTCGAAGTCCCAGGTGCCGCCCTTCGCCTTCAGCGCGTCGGAAAAGGCGAAGCCGCCCGCGCCCACCGCGATGCCTTCGCCGACCACGCCCCACAGGTTGGGGCCGACGCCGTTGGGGGCGCCCTTGCTGTCGTTATGGCAGGCCGCGCACTTCTGGAACACCTTGGCGCCGTTGGCCGGGTCGGCAGTCGCCAGCCGGTTCGCGATCGGCTCCTCGGCGGCCGCACCGCCGCCTTCGCCGGCCTCGGCCACGCCTTCGATCGGATAGCCCATCTTCTCCGGGCGCTCGGCATGGAAATACTCGCTGGACACGATACCAGCGCCCAGCGCCACGATACCGGCGCCCAATACCCAGCCGGCGATCGTGTTGTTGCGGTCGTTCATCCCAGATCCTCGAAAAGTCCCGGCCCGGACGCGGGCCTGCCCCTAAATCGCGCGCTTCCTTTAGGAACAGCCCGCGCGTCCCGCAAGTCGCGCGGGTTTCCTTGTCGGGCGAAAGACTCTAGGCGCGCCCCGGTCATGCAGAATTACCCCGAACCCGCGCGGCGCCTGGTCGCGGAGATGATCGCCGCGGCCGAGCGCGAGCCGGCGCGCGCGGTCGCCTTCCAGGGCGCGCCCGGCGCCAACTCGCACCGCGCGGTGATCGAGCAGTTTCCCGGCGGCCTTCCCTATCCCTGCTTCAGCTTCGAGGATGCGCTTGACGCGGTGAAGGAAGGGCGGGCCGGCCAGGCGATGATCCCGATCGAGAACTCGCTGCACGGGCGCGTCGCCGACATCCATTTCCTGCTGCCCGAATCGGGTCTCGCCATCGTCGGCGAGCATTTCCTGCCGATCGAGCCGTCGCTGATCGGCAAGGCCGGCCATCCCATTCGCGAAGTGATGAGCCACCCGCAGGCGCTGGGGCAGAGCCGCCACTGGCTGCGCACGCGGGGGCTGCGCCCGGTCGCTTATGCCGACACTGCCGCCGCCGTCGCCGCAGTCGCCGAGCTGCGGGACTGGGGTATCGCGGCGATCGCGCCCGCCTTCGCCGCCGAGCTGTACGGCCTCGACGTGCTGGAGGAGGGGATTGCCGACGAAGCGCACAACATGACGCGCTTCATGATCCTGGCGCGGGAGCAGCGCCGCCCCGAATCGGGCGACCGGATGACGACCTTCACGTTCGAGGTGAAGAACATCCCCGCCGCGCTGTACAAGGCGATGGGCGGCTTCGCGACCAACGGCGTCAACATGACGAAGCTGGAAAGCTATCAGCGCGGTGCCAGCTTCTCCGCCACCGAATTCTACGCCGATATCGAAGGTGCCCCCGGCGACCCCGCCGTCGACCGTGCGCTGGACGAGCTCAGGTTTCACTCGAAATGGGTGAACGTGCTTGGCGTCTACCAGCAGGCGAGAAAGCGCGGCTGAGTCCAGGGACGTGTCTCCGGATTACGCCGCCTGCTCCAGCCACCAGCGAAACAGCGTGTGCGCGATCGCGTAATGGGGCGGCGCCAGGAACGGCGCTCCCGGCGCGCCGGCCAGGGCGGCTTCGACCCCCGCGCGGTCGACCCAGAACGCATCTTCCAGTTCTGTCGTGTCGATCGTCAGCGCCGCCTCGTCGGCGGTCGCCATGCAGGCCATCATCAGCGACGATGGGAAGGGCCAGGGCTGGCTTACGACATAGCGCACGTCGCGAACCGTCAGCCCCGCTTCCTCGTGCAGCTCGCGCGCGACCGCTTCCTCGACCGACTCGCCCGGCTCGACGAAGCCAGCCAGCGCCGAATAGCGGCCGGGCGGATAGCGATATTGCCGCCCGACCAGCACCTTGTCGCCATGCTCGGCAAGCATGATCACGACCGGGTCGACGCGCGGAAAATGCTCGGCGCCGCAGCGGCCGCACTGCCGCCCCCAGCCGGCGCGGTGGATCACGGTGTCGCCATTGCCGCACTTGGCGCAGAAGCGGTGGCGCAAATGCCAGTCGATCAGGCTGCGCGCCCCGGCATAGGTCGAGGCTTCCTCCGGCGGCAGCAGGTCGAGCGTGCGGAAAATGCCCATCGAGCGCGTCGCGCCTTCGGGCATGCCATAGTCGAGCGCGGCGAAGTGCGGCCGCCCGTCGATCAGGCCAAGCAGCAGCAGTTCGGCCCCTTCGTCCGCCTCCGCCAGGCTTCCCCAGCTCAGCCGCCCGTCCTCGCCCAGCACCGGGTCGATGCCGTCGAGCCTCAGCAGCCGGGCCCGCCAGTCCGATACGGCGGTCATGAAAGCGTCGGGGTCGTTGCGGAGCCTGTCGGCGCGGTCGAGCGGCGAGCCCGTGAAGCCGGGCCTCAGCATGCGATGGCGGTCTCGGTCATCCGCTCCCTCAAGGCGAGCCGCGCGGCCTTGTCAAACAGCGTCGGCAGCCCGGCCTCACCGAGCCGCTCGATCGGCCACCATTCGCCGGCCGCCTCGTCGCGCCGCACCCGCGCGCAGGCGACGCTCAGGTCCAGCGAGAAGTGAGTGAAGACGTGGCGCACCGGCTCAGGCAGCAGCCGCCATTCGGCCGAGAGCGGCGCGTCGGCGAGGCTCGGCGCCGCGCCCCACGCGCCGGTCGGCAGCGCGCGCATGCCGCCGAGCAGCCCCTTGGCCGGCCGCGTCACCAGCAGCACGTGGCCGTCCGCCTCGGCCCAGTAGGCAAAGCCGCGCCGGTGTGGCCGCGCCGCCTTGGCCGGCCTGATCGGATAGGCCTCCTGCACGCCCAGCGCGAAGGCGCGGCAGTCGCTCCGCACCGGACAGATCGCGCAGGCGGGCCTCTTCGGCGTGCAGATGGTCGCCCCCAGGTCCATCATCGCCTGGGCATGGTCGCCGGGCCGCTCGGCCGGAGTCAGCGCCGCGGCCCGGGCGCGCACTGCCGGCTTGTTGTCCAGCGCGAACAGCCGCGACACCACCCGCTCGACATTGCCGTCGACGACCGCGGCCGGCTCGCCGAACGCGATCGCGGCAATCGCCCCGGCCGTATAGTCGCCGATACCGGGAAGCCTTCTCAGCTCGGCCGCGCTGCCGGGAAAGCGCCCGCCATGTTCGGCGACCAGCGTCCGTGCGCAGGCGAGCAGGTTGCGCGCGCGGCTGTAATAGCCAAGGCCGGCCCAGGCGGCCATCAGCTCGGCATTGTCGGCCGCGGCCAATGCCTCCACGCTCGGCCAGCGCGCGAGGAACCGCTCATAATAGGGCTTCACCGCCGCGACCGTCGTCTGCTGCAGCATCACTTCGGACAGCCAGACGCGATACGGGTCCGGCGGCGCCCCGCCGGGCGGGCTCCGCCACGGCAGCACGCGCGCGTGCCGGTCGTACCATTCGAGGAGTCGGGCAGCGATCACGCGCATCCCAATGGACGGTTCATGGGAGCTGTGGCAATGACCGGTGCGATGAGCGGTCGCAAGGCGAAGCAGGATGAAACCCCGCGCGGCGGGCGCGCGCGCTCGGTCGCCGAGTTGCTGCCCGATGCCGGCCGCGCTTCGTTCCGCAAGTTCGGTTTCGTCCAGCATTCGATCGTCAGCCGCTGGGCGGAGATCGTCGGCAGCCGCTACGCCGGCGTGTCGGCGCCCGAATCGATCCGCTTCCCGCAGGGCAAGCGCGCCAACGGTACGCTGACGCTGACCGTGTCGGGCGCGCATGCTCCGATGATGCAGCATGTGCTGCCGGAAATCGTCGAGCGGGTGAACCGCTTCTTCGGCTATCCGGCGGTCGAGCGCGTCGCGATCCGCCAGGGCATTGTAACCCGAGCAGCGCCGAAGCCGGCGCGCCCGGAGCTGAAGCCGGTGCCGGTGGAGCTCGGCGATTCGCTCCGCGCCGTCGGCGATCCGGAGCTGCGCGCGGTGCTCGAATCGCTCGCCCGCGGCATCGCCACCACCGAATCCATCCCCATTCTCGGGAGAGTGAAGGCGTGAAGCCGTTGAAAATCGCCGTCGCCGCGCTGGGCGCGCTGGCGCTCGCCGGCGCGGCCGCGGCGGTCGACTGGATCCACAAGGTGACGCAGACTCCGGCCGGCGCGTTCGTGCTCGGCAATCCGGCGGCGAAGACGCGGCTGGTCGAATATGTCAGCTACACCTGCCCGCACTGCGCGCACTTCACCGGCGAGGCGAGCGCGCCATTGCGCAAATATGTGGCCAGCGGCGGCACCGCGGTCGAGATCCGGCACGCCGTGCGTGACGCGGTCGACCTCACCGCTACTCTGCTCGCCCGCTGCACCGGCCCGGCGCGCTTCTTCGCCGTCCACGACAAATTGTTCGCCACGCAGCAGACCTGGTTCGAAGCGGCCGGCCGCTACATCGAGGCCAATCGCGACGCGCTCGACAAGGCGAAGCAGCCGCAGCAGCTGCAGATGGTCGCGAAGGGCGCCGGCCTGGGCTCGATCGTCGGCTTGAGCGACGCGCAGGTGAATGCCTGCCTGGCTGACACCGCCGCCGAACGGCCGGTGCTCGGGATGGCCGAGGAAGCATGGGGCATCCGCAAGATTCCGGGCACGCCCTATTTCATGATCAACGGCACTGGCGTCGATGCCACCACCAGCTGGGCGGCGCTGGAGCCGCACCTCAAACGGAACTGACGGAGACTGGAATGATCAAGGCCCATTTCCTGGCGCTGGGCGCCGCCGCGCTCGCGCTCGCCGCATGCGACAAGGCTGCCGATAATGCGACGGCGGCCGCGAACGCCTCCGGTGCCGCCGCGGCGGTGCCGCCGCCGGCCGGCAAGGACTGGACGCAGGTTGTCACCATCACGCCCGAGGGCGGCTTCCTGATGGGCAATCCCAATGCGAAGGTGAAGCTGATCGAATATCTGTCGCTCACCTGTCCGCACTGCAAGGAGTTCGAGGAAAAGGGCTTCCCCCCCTTGCGTGACCAATATGTGAAGAAGGGCACGGTCAGCCTCGAGGTCCGCAACTATGTCCGCGATTTCGTGGACATGACCGCGACGCTGGTCAGCCGCTGCGGCGGGGCCGATCCCTATTTCCCGATGACCCAGCAGATCATGGAGCAGCAGAACGAGATTTTCGAGAAGCTCCAGAACGTGCCCCCCGCCGAGCAGCAGCGGCTCCAGGGCCTGACCCCTGCCGAGCAGTTCAAGGCGGTCGCATCCCTGATCGGCATCGACCAGTTTGCGAAACAGCGCGGCATTACCCAGGCGAAGCTCGACGCGTGCCTCAGCGACAAGGCCGCGGTCGATAAGCTGGTCGACATGCAGCAGAAGGCGAACACGATGCAGATCCCCGGCACGCCGGCCTTCTTCCTCAACGGCACGATGCTGCAGAATGTCGGCACCTGGGAGCAGCTGGAGCCGGAGCTGAAGGCGGCGGGGGCGTAGCCACAACCACTGGACTCATTTCCGCCTCCGTCCGCCTAAATCTTGGGGATAAGGGGCCTCGCGCCCCTTCCTCGCGCGCACGTGCGCGATAAAGTCGGGGCCGGAGGAGAACGCCAGTTGCGGTTCAAGCGGCTGAAGCTCAGCGGCTTCAAGAGCTTCGTCGATCCGACCGAGTTGCGGATCGAGCCGGGGCTGACCGGCGTCGTCGGCCCGAATGGCTGCGGCAAGTCCAACCTGCTGGAAGCCTTGCGTTGGGTGATGGGCGAAGGCTCGGCCAAGTCACTGCGCGGCGGCGGTATGGAAGACGTGATCTTCGCCGGCACGGCCCAGCGTCCGGCGCGCGACTTCGCCGAAGTGCAATTGCTCGCGGAGACGGCCGACAATGACGATGGCGAGATCGAGGTCGTCCGCCGGATCGAGCGCGGCGCCGGCTCCGCCTATCGGCTGAACGGCCGTGACGTGCGCGCCAAGGACGTCGCGCTGCTGTTCGCCGATGCCGCGACCGGCGCCCATTCGCCGGCGCTCGTCAGCCAGGGGCGGATCAGCGCGGTCATCGCCGCCAGGCCGACCGAGCGCCGCGCGATGCTGGAGGAAGCGGCGGGCATCGCCGGCCTCCATGTTCGCCGCAAGGACGCCGAGCAGAAGCTCCGCGCGACCGAGGCGAATCTGGCCCGGCTGGGCGAGCTGATCGGCGACATGGAGACGCGTTCCGGCCAGCTGAAGCGGCAGGCCCGCGCGGCCGAGCGCTACCGGGCGATCTCCGCCGAGATCAAGGTCGCCGAGGCGCGGCTGATCTTCGCCCGCTGGCGCGAGGCCGCGCAGGCGGCGGACGCCGCGAAGAAGGAAGCCGCCGCAGCCGATGAACGGGTCCACCAGCTCGCCGAGGCCCAGCGCGCCGCCGCCGCGTGGAATGCCGAGGCGACGAAGAAGCTCGGCCACGCCCGCGCCGCCGCTCAGGCTGCCCGCGATCGGGCGAGCGAGGCCGGGCACAAGCTCGCGACCGCGCGCGCGGAGCTGACGTCGGCCGAACGGCGGCTTGAGGAACTCGCCCAGGCGCGCGAGCGGCTCGCGTCCGATCGCGAACGTGAAGGTGCGCTGGCAAACGACGCCGCCGAGGCGATCGCGCGCCTTACGGCCGAGGCGAGGGCATTGGAATTACGCATCGCTGCGGCGGAAGCGGGTCGGCCCGCCCTCGCGGCGGAGCTGGCGGGCGCCGAAAGCGCGGCGCGCGATGCCGAGGTGGCGCTGGCCCAGGCCTTGTCGGCGCAGGCGCGCGAGCAGGCCGAGGCGCAGATCGCCCGCTCCGCCGCAAGCGCCGCCCAGGCGCGTCTCGCCCGCGCCCAGGCCGAGCTGGCCCGCGTCGAGGCCGACATCGCGCAGCTGGGTGGCGGCACCGATCTTGCGGCTGCCCGCGAGGAAGCGGCCTCCCGCCGTGGCGTGGCGGAGCAGGCTGCTGCCGCCGCCGCCCAGGCGATCGAGCGCGGCGAATCGGAGCGGGCCGAAGCCGCCGCCGAACGCGAGCGCGCCGAGGCCGAGCTCGCCTCCGCCCGCGCCGTTCTCGCCGCGCTGCAAAGCGAAACGGCGGCGCTCGACAAGGCGCTGCAGCGCGCGTCGGGCGATCGGCTGATCGATCATGTCCGCGCCGCGCCCGGCTATGAACGCGCGCTCGCGGCGGCGTTTGGCGACGAACTGGAGACGGCGCTGGCGAGCTGGGCGGAGGTCGCGCCCGATCAGGCGATCGCGGGCAGCCTCGCCGCCCATGTCACCGCCCCGGCGGCGCTCGCGCGGCGGCTCGCGCAGATTGCGGTCGCTGAGGCCGACGACGGACGCGCTCTCGCTCCGGGCCAGCAGCTCGTCACGCTGGCTGGCGCGATGCGGCGCTGGGACGGCTTTGTCGCGGCGGATGCCGGTGCTGCCGCGGCCGAACGGCTGATCCGCGCCAACCGGCTCGATGCGCTCCGCGCCACGCTGCCCGCTACGGAAGCGGTGGTGGCGCAGGCACAGGGAGCGATGGATGCGGCGTCGACTCGCCTCGCCGCTGCCCGCGCCGCTGCCGAGGACGCGCGGCGCGCCTTGGGCCAGGCTGAGGCCGACGCGCGCACTGCGCGGCGCGAGGAGGATTCCGCCGAGGCCGCGATCGAGCGCTTCACGGCGCGCAGGGCGGAGCTGGCGAGCAGGCACGAACGCGCGGCCGGCGAGCGCGACGAAGCTGCGCGCGAGGCGGAAGAGGCGAATGCGCGATCGGCCGCTTTGCCCGACGGTGCCGCCACCGCCCAGCTCGTCGCTTCCCTGTCTGCGCAAAACGAAGCCGCACGCGCGGCGGTATCGGAGAAGCGTGCGCTCGCGGCGACGCTTGAGCGCTCGATCGCGGCCGACCGCGAGCGGCAGGTCGCGGCGCAGGCTGAGGTCAAGGGCTGGCGCGCGCGCGCCGGCGAGGCGGCGAAGCGGATCGAGGAGATGGGCCGCCGCGAGCGCGCGGCCGAGGCCGAGCTTGCCGCGCTGACCGGCGCGCCAGGCGCGCTGCGCCAGGAGATCGCGGCGCTCGAATCACGTCAGGCCGAAGCGCGCGCCGAGGCCGAGTCGCTTGCCGCCGACGAGCGCGCGGCGGAGGCCGGCGTGCGTGAAGGCGAGGCAACCCTCGCTCATGCCGGCGAAGCTCTGGCACAGGCGCGCGAGCTCCGCGCCGGCGCCGCCGCCCGCGCCGAAGCCGCCGATACGCGGCGCGTGGAAATGGGCCGCGTCTCTGGTGAGCGGTTCGAATGCCCGCCGCCGGTGCTGCCGGAGCGGGTCGGTTTCGCGTCGGCCGAAGTCTGCGACCCGGCCGAAGAATCGGCGCGCCACGACAAGCTGAACCTCGATCGCGAGCGGCTGGGCCCGGTCAATCTCGTCGCCGAGCAGGAATTGCGCGAGCTGGAGACCGAGCTCGAGCGTTCGATTGCCGAGCGTGACGAGCTGGCCCAGGCAGTCAACCGCCTGCGCGGCTCGATCGGCAGCCTGAACCGCGAAGGCCGCACGCGCCTGCTCGCCGCCTTCGAAGAAGTCGACCGTCAATTCCGCCGCTTGTTCTCCCGCCTGTTCGAAGGCGGCGAAGCCTATCTGCAGCTTGTCGATTCGGACGATCCGCTCGAAGCGGGGCTGGAGATCATGGCGCAGCCGCCGGGCAAGAAGCTCGGCAGCCTTACCCTCCTGTCCGGCGGCGAGCAGGCGCTGACCGCGGTCGCGCTGATCTTCGGCCTGTTTCTGACCAACCCGGCGCCGATCTGCGTGCTCGACGAAGTCGATGCGCCGCTCGACGATGCCAATATCGAGCGCTTCTGCGACCTGCTCGACACGATGGTGACGGAAACCGACACCCGCTACCTGATCGTCACCCATAATGCGGTGACGATGAGCCGCATGCACCGCCTGTTCGGCGTGACGATGGTCGAACGGGGCGTCAGCCGCTTGGTCTCGGTCGACCTGGGCGGCGCAGAGCAGCTGCTGGCGGCGGAGTAAGGAATGTCAACGGAGGTGTAGATGGCCCAAATCTCCTTCCTCCTCTTTCCTCAGGTCACGCAGCTCGACCTAACCGGCCCGGCGCAGGTGCTGTCGCGCATGCCAGACGCAAAGATTGCGCTGGTCGCGAAGACGCTGGAGCCGGTGCCGACCGACGCTGGCTTCGCGCTGTTGCCGACCGCGACCTTCGAGTCCGCCGCCCCGCCGGACATCCTCTGCGTTCCCGGCGGGTTCGGCGTCACCGGCGCGATGGAGAACGAGGCGACGCTCGCCTGGCTGCGCCGCGCGGCCGAGGGCGCGGCGTGGGTGACCAGCGTCTGCACCGGCGTGCTGGTGCTGGGCGCGGCCGGGCTGCTCCGCGGCTATCGCGCGACCACGCATTGGGCCAGCCATGAATATCTGGCAGCGTTCGGCGCGATTCCGGTGAAGGAGCGGGTGGTGTTCGATCGCAACCGCGTCACCGGCGGCGGCGTGACGGCCGGCATCGATTTCGGCCTGGCGCTGGTCGCCGCGATCGAAGGCGAGGACTATGCGCGCTTCGTGCAGCTCAGCCTGGAGTATGATCCGGCGCCGCCACTCGATTCGGGGTCGCCCGGCAAGGCCGATGCGGCGACGCTGGAGCGCTATCGCGCGATGGTGGCGAAGTCCGCGTCAGATCGACCGGCGCGCTACCGCGCCGCCGCGGAGCGGCTGAACCGACCACCATCATCATCCCGGCCTTGATCCGGGACCTGCCTGCTTCTGGCGAAGAAGGGCGGCCCCGGCTCAAGACCGGGTGACGGGTTGATCAAGACTGCAGCGGAACCAGATTCACTGCGGCGTATTTGCCGCGGCGGTCCACTTCCAGCTCGAATTCGAGCCGGTCGCCTTCGTTCAGGCTCGGCATGCCGGCCCGCTCGACGGCGGAGATGTGGACGAACGCGTCCGGCTGTCCGTCGTCGCGCTGGATGAAACCGAAGCCCTTCATCGCGTTGAAGAACTTGACCGTGCCGCTGGCCTTTTCGCCGGTCAGCTGCCGCTGCGGGCCACCGCCGCGATCCTCGCGCGCGCCGCCGCCGCCGCCCGTCACCGGGAGCGGTTCGCCCTCGATCTTCAGGTCGGTGGCCGAGACGCGGCCGCCGCGATCGACCAGGGTGAAGCCGAGCGGCTGCCCTTCGGCGAGCCCGGTCAGACCGGCGCGCTCGACGGCGGAGATGTGGACGAACACGTCCTCCCCGCCATCGTCGCGCACGACAAAGCCGAAGCCCTTCTGCGCGTTGAAGAATTTCACGACGCCGGTGCCTTCGCCGATCACCTGCTGGGGCATGCCGCCGCCGCGCGGGCCGCCGAAGCCCCCGCCACCGCCGCCGCCGAAGCCGCCACCGCGCGGGCCACCGAAGCCGCCGCCACCGCCGAAGCGGTCACCGCCGCCGAAGCCGCCGCCATAGCGGCCGCCGCCGGATTCGCTGTAGCCGCCGTAATTCTCGTCACCGAAACCGTCGCGCTTGTCTTTGCCGCCGCCGCGCTGACCCCGTCGTCCTCTATCGAAACCCATTCTTGCCTTCCGGTCGCCCACCTGTACTCTCGAACCTCGCACGCCGGGCGCGCACGCCAAGTCCTTGAGACGCATACCCCATAGTCGCGTCCACGATTCGTCATAGCCGAGTTTGGACAATCGGGCGAACGAAATAATCCACAGCCTGGGTCAATAGCTGCTTCGCCATTGAGCGTTCACGCCGGTCCGCCTATGCCCTGACGCGATATGGCCGTTCATTTCCATGAAGAAGACTTGCCCGCCGGTGCGCTCGCCGACGGCCCGGTCGCCGTCGATACCGAAACAATGGGTCTCCAATCGCACCGCGACCGGCTCTGCCTGGTGCAGATTTCCGACGGGCGCGGCGACGAGCATCTGGTCCGTTTCGGCCCCGGCAGCCGCTACGACGCGCCGAACCTGAAGGCGGCGCTCGCCGATCCGGCCAGGCTGAAGCTCTACCATTTCGCGCGTTTCGACCTGGCCGCGATCCAGCTCTATCTCGGCATCACCGCGGCGCCGGTCTATTGCACGAAGATCGCGTCCCGGCTGGTCAGGACCTATACCGACCGCCACGGGTTGAAGGACCTGGTGCGCGAATTGCTCGGCCAGGAAATCTCGAAGCAGCAGCAAAGCTCCGATTGGGGCGGGCCGGTGCTGTCCGACGCGCAGAAGGACTATGCGGCCTCGGACGTGCGCTACCTCCACGCGCTGCGGGACGAGCTCGACCGCCGGCTGGCGCGCGAAGGGCGGACGGAGCTGGCCCAGGCCTGCTTCGATTTCCTGCCCGCCCGCGCGAAGCTGGACCTGGCGGGCTGGCCGGAGGTCGACATCTTCGCCCATGTCTGAAGCGGCGATCCGCTCGCGCGACGCGCGCATGCGCTGGGCGATGCCCGGCAGCAGCCATGATCGCGTGATCCGCTGGCTGCGCATGCTGCTTCCGATGGGAATCGGCGCGCTGGTGGCGTTCATGTCGATCGCGCCGATGACGATCGCCGGCGACATGAGCTTCGTTCTCGACAAGAACAAGGTGCAGGTCGCCAGGGAAAGGCTGCGCGTCACCGAAGCGCTGTACCGGGGCGAGGATTCAAAGGGCCAGCCGTTCGCGCTGCACGCGGGGTCGGCCGTCCAGGCGACGTCGAAAGAGCCGATCGTGCGCATGCAGGACCTATCCGCCAGCCTTGCGATGCGCGACGGGCCGGCGATGCTCCGCGCCGACCGCGCTCGCTACGACATGGACAAAGAACAGGTGCAGGTCGAAGGACCGGTCACCTACCAGTCGGCCGACGGCTACCGGCTGGTCACGCGCGACGTCGATGTCGACTTGAAGACTCGGACCATGGCCAGCCAGGGCCCGGTCGAAGGGCGGATGCCGCTCGGCACGTTCAGCGGCGGGCATATTTCCGCCAACCTGCCGGAGCGGGTGGTGCGGCTGACTGGCGGGGCGCGCTTGCACATCGTCCAGGGAGCCGCCAGAGGAACCCGATGATCCGGCGGCTGATCCTGGGAAGCATCTTCGGCGGCGCAATGGCGCTGGCGGCGCCGCTCGTCGCCCAGGCGCTGCGCAGTCACAACACCAACGCGCCGGTGGACGTCACCGCCGATCGGATCGAGGTGCAGGACCGCGCCGATCGCGCGATCTTCGCCGGCAACGTGCACGTGACCCAGGCGGAGCTGACGCTCGATGCCGCTCGCGTCACGGTTGCCTATGACCGGTCGGGCGGCAACACCCAGATCGACCGGGTCGACGCCGCCGGCGGCGTCACCGTCAAGTCGCCATCCGAAACCGCGCGCGGCCAATTCGCGGTCTATGACCTGAACCGCCGGCTGATCACGATGACCGGCGGCGTCGTGCTGAACCAGGGGCCAAACACGGTCCGCGGCGGGCGGCTGGTGATCGACCTCGACAGTGGCCGCGCCGTGGTCGATGGCTCGGCGGTCGGCGGCGCGCCTGGCACGCGCGGCCAGGGCGGCCGCGTCACCGGGCGCTTCTCGGTGCCGCAGCGCAAGGGCGGCTAGGGGCAGCGGCGCCACGCTTCGTCGCATTGTCATGCACGAACCTTGCCAAATGCCTCTTGTTTACCGATCAATAACCCTGATCTGCGAGCAGCCGGAGCCGGCATGAACGACGTCGTTACCTTGACCGCGCCCATCGCGCCCAGCCCGGAGCCGGAGGTCGGCGCCGGGCTCGCCGTCGTGTCGATCGCGAAATCCTACGACAAGCGCGTGGTGCTGTCGGACGTGTCGCTCGCCGTCGGCCGCGGCGAAGTGGTCGGCCTGCTCGGCCCCAACGGCGCCGGCAAGACGACCTGCTTCTATTCGGTGATGGGGCTGGTGAAGCCCGATTCGGGCCGGATCATGCTCGACGGGCTCGATATCACCGGCCTTCCCATGTACCGCCGCGCGATCCTGGGGCTCGGCTATCTGCCGCAGGAAACCTCGATCTTCCGCGGCCTCACGGTCGAAAAGAACATCCTCGCGGTGCTGGAGCTCGCCGAGCCCGACCGCGCGGCGCGGGCGGACCGGCTCGAGCAACTGCTCGACGAATTCGGCCTGACGCGCCTCCGCGCCTCGCCGGCCATGGGCCTTTCGGGCGGCGAGCGGCGCCGCTGCGAAATCGCGCGCGCGCTCGCCGCCAATCCGTCGATCATCCTGATGGACGAGCCGTTCGCCGGCATCGACCCGATCTCGATCTCCGACATCCGTGACCTGATCTGCCAGCTGAAGAAGCGCGGCATCGGCGTGCTGATCACCGACCACAATGTCCGCGAGACGCTGGACATCGTCGACCGCGCCTGCATCATCTACGACGGCCGCGTGCTGTTCGCCGGCAGCCCGGAAGCGCTGGTCGCCGACGAGAATGTCCGCCGCCTCTATCTCGGCGAGCATTTCGAGCTGTGACGCTCGCCCTTTCTCATCATCCCCGCGAAATCGGGGACCCACCTTCTTCCCCCACTTGCCGCGCCCAAGGCAGGCGGGCCCCGGCTTTCGCCGGGGTGACGACTATAGACTAGCCGTGGCGAGTCTCGCGCCGCGCCTCGATCTTCGCCAGTCGCAATCGCTGGTGATGACGCCGCAGCTGCAGCAGGCGATCAAGCTGCTGGCGCTGTCGAACCTCGAGATCGAGGGCTTCATCGCCGAGGAGCTGGAGAAGAACCCGCTGCTCGAGACCGGCGGCGAAGAGCGCGGCCCGGCTGACGCGCCCGAGCCGGACGCCGAGCCGTGGGACGGCGACGAGCCGCCGGAGCCGGTGACAGCCGACCGGCTGGTCGAGCATGGCGACGCCGTCGCCGACGCGCCGCTCGACGTCGATTTCGTCGCGGAGACCTTCCACCACGACGGTCCGACCGAAAGCTATGGCCTGGACGGCTCGCTGGGTCTCGGCGCGGCGGCACCCGGCGGCGGCGAGGACGCGATCGACTTCGACAGCTTCGCCAGCGCGCCTGAATCGCTGCAGGACCATCTGCTTGCCCAGGCGGGCGAGACCCTCGCCGGCCGCGACCATCTGATCGCGGTTCAGCTGATCGGGCAGATCGACGAAGCCGGCTATCTGACAGCCGATGCCGCCGACGTGGCCCAGCGGCTCGGCGTCGTGCCGTGCGACGTCGACCGCGTGCTGGGCGTGGTCCAGACCTTCGATCCCACCGGGGTTGGCGCACGGAGCCTCGCCGAATGCCTCGCGCTCCAGGCAAAGGAAGCCGATCGCTACGATCCCTGCATGGTCCGCCTGATCGCCAATCTAGATCTGGTCGCGGCGGGCAAGCTCCAGCAGCTGAAGCGCATCTGCCAGGTCGACGACGAGGATCTGGCGGACATGATCCGCGAGCTCAGGAATTACGATCCCAAGCCCGGGCTCAGGTTCGGCGCGGTCCGCACCGAGACGGTCGTGCCCGACATCTTCGTCGCGAAGCGGCCGGGCGGCTGGGCGATCGAGCTCAACGCCGCGACGCTGCCGCGCCTGCTCGTCAACCGCACCTATTATGCGGAGCTCGCGTCCGGCCCGCAGGACAAGGCATCGAAGGCCTGGCTCGCCGATTGCCTGCAAAGCGCCAATTGGCTGATCAAGGCGCTTGACCAGCGCCAGCGCACGATCATCAAGGTCGCGGCCGAGATCGTGAAGCAGCAGGAAAGCTTCTTCCTGAAAGGGGTCGAGCATTTGAAGCCGCTGACGCTCCGCCAGGTCGCGGAAGCGATCGGCATGCACGAATCCACGGTCAGCCGCGTCACATCGAACAAATATCTGAGCTGCGCGCGCGGGCTGTTCGAGCTCAAATATTTCTTCACCTCTGCGATCCAGGCGGCCGATGGCGGCGAGGCGGTGTCGGCGGAGGCGGTGAAAAGTGCGATCCGGTCGCTGATCGCGGCCGAGGACGCGACCGCGATCCTGTCCGACGACACGCTGGTGGACCTGCTGCGCGGCAAGGGATTCGACATCGCCCGGCGCACCGTCGCCAAGTATCGCGAGGCGATGGGGATCGGCTCGTCGGTCCAGCGCAGGAGACAGAAGGTGCTGCGCGTCGCCTGAGCCGTTTTTAACAGCCTATCAACCCCTACCAACTATCGTTAACGAAACCGTCGTTCGCGGGCAGGGTAAGGTAATGCATAAGCTTCGGAATTCGTGTGTTTTGAGCCTCGGACTCGCGCTCGCGGCCTGTGGCGGCGGTGGCGTTGGCTCTGCCGGCAGCACGCCCGCGCCCGCGCCGACTCCCACTCCGACGCCGACGCCGACGCCGACTCCCACGCCGACGCCGACTCCCACGCCGACGCCGACTCCCACGCCCACGCCGACGCCGACGCCGACTCCCACGCCGACGCCGACTCCCACGCCGACGCCGACTCCGACGCCGACGCCGACGCCGACTCCCACGCCGACGCCGACGCCGACTCCCACGCCGACGCCGACGCCGACGCCGACTCCCACGCCGACGCCGACGCCGACGCCGACTCCCACGCCGACGCCGACTCCCACGCCGACGCCGACTCCCACGCCGACGCCGACGCCGACTCCCACTCCGTCTCCGACTCCGACGCCGACTCCCACGCCGACGCCGACCAACACGAGCCTGGCTCCGCTGCTGTACAGCGAGACATTCGACGCGACCGGCGGCCGCACCTCGTCCACGGTGCTGCGCGCGGACGGAACGGCGTCCAATCTTGGCTTCGTCGCCAACGGGTTCGGCGAAGGGGTATCGCTCGCCTATGATGCGGCCACCGGCGGCTACACGGTCAAGGATGCAAGCGGCGCCTCCGCGACTTTCCTGCCGCAGATGAAGGTGCCGTCGCAGAGCAACGACAGCGTGACGACCTTCGCCAAGGCCGCCGGCAACGTCGACGACCAGTTGACCTTGTTCAATCCGGGCGCGAACAACCCGACGCTCAAGCTCAGCTATGTGAGCTATGGGGCATGGCAGCGCGCCGTGGACAATGGCGCGACCATCGACTTCTCGCAGCAATTCTTTGTCTATGGCATCCGCCAAGCGGCGAACCAGCCGAGCACCGGCTCCGCCTCCTACACCACCACCGTCGACGGCATCTGGAGCACCGGCAGCGGCCTCTACAAATTGGCGGGAACCAGCGACTTCACGGCGAATTTCGGCAATATGACGGTCGCGACCACGCTGGACCTGCAAGGCACGAACGCGAGCGCTCCGCTTCAGCCGCCGAAGGACCTCGGCCGCTTTGCCGGCACCGGCAGCATCGCGGCGATGGGCGGCGGGTTCAGCGGAACCTTGGCGCACCAGGGAACGGATGCGTTCGGCAACACGCTGAACGGCACGTTCGCCGGCGCTTTCTTCGGACCCCAGGGCCAGGAAATGGGCTATACGTTCAGCCTGCGCGCGGCTGCAGGGTCAAGCGGAACCGCCGCGGGCGCGGTCGTCGGCAAGGCCCGCTAGCCGCACTCCTCCTGGTTTCCGCGGAGGCGGTTCTGTTCGTTCGTGTCGCCTCCGTCATTCTGCTTGCCGCCTTCGCAGCACCGGCGGCGTTCGCCCAGGCGCAGGATTGCGATCCGGCAAAGGGCTGCGCGCAGGGGCTGACCGCGTCCCAGGTCTTCGGCATCGCCGAACGCTATGCGGCGGCGCGGCGCTTCGCCGATGCCGAGACATTGCTCAAAGGCCTCACCCGCGATCCCAATGCCGATTATCGAGCGGAAGCGCGCTTCCGCCTTGCGGCGCTGCGCGAAGCGCAAGGCGATCGCCAGGGTGCGATCGAATGGCTGAAGGCCCTGCTCGACGAAAAGCCGAACGCCGGACGGCCCCGGCTCGAGCTGGCGCGGCTGCTGGCGGAGACCGGCGACGAATCCGGCGCCCGGCGGGAGCTGCGCCGCGCCGGCGCGGCCGGGCTGCCCGAGGACGTCGCGCGCGTGGTCGATCGGTTTGCGACGGCGCTCCGCTCCAGCCGGTCGATCGGCGGGTCGATCGAGATTGCGGTCGCGCCCGACAGCAACATCAACCGTGCCACCACGCAGGAACGGGTCGACACCGTCGTCGCGCCGCTGACGCTTAGCCGCGATGCGCGCGCCACGTCCGGCATCGGCTTCTCCTTGTCGCTGCAGGGTTTCGCCCGTGGCGACATCACGGACAGCGTCGACCTGCTCAGCCGCGCCTCGATTCGCGCCGATCTGTACGGCAAGTCGCGCTTCAACGATGTGGTGATGACGCTCGCATCAGGCCCGGAATTCCGTATCGGCGGCGCGCGCGTGCGGCCGGCCGCGATCGCGCAGCGGCGCTGGTTCGGCGGCGATCTCTATTCGGAGAGCTATGGCGGCTCGCTGAACCTGCTGAAGCCGCTCGACCGCGTCAGCCAGATCGAAGGCGAACTGACCGTACTGCAGAGCAATTATGCGCACGTTCCGATCCAGGACGGCCTGCTGACAGACGTGAACATCGCCTATGACCGCGCGTTCAGCCCCCGCTTCAGCGCGCGCGTGAGCGTCCGCGCGACCCGCCAGGACGCCCAGGTCGATTTTTTGTCGACCGACAGTGTCGGCGTCGACCTGCTCGCCTCGCGCGCCTTCGGCAAGCAATTGGGCTTTATCCAGCTGAGCGGCTTCCGCCTCGGCGCGGATGGGCCCGATCCGCTGTTCGGGATGACGCGCGAGGACCGGCGTTTCGACGTCACCGCGGGGCTGATCCTGCGGCGCTTCACCTGGCGCGGCCTCGCGCCCCTGATCCGCGTGATCCACACCGAAAGCGATTCGACGATCCCGATCTACAACTTCCGGCGCACGCGCGTGGAGTTCGCGCTCAGCCGGGAATTCTAGGGGGCGACGGCCGCCGCTTCGTCCTGCGTGCGCTCCGCATTGGGCTTGCCCGCGCCATCGGAATCGATCGCGGCGCGCACCATCCGTTCCCACACTGCCGCATCTCCGGCCGCCGCCATTTCCTCGTCCGGCTCGCGCAGCGTCCTCAGCACCGCGCGCGCGTCGTCCAGATGCTCGTGCCAGGCGCGGTCGACCACGTCGCCCGCCGACGGGTTCGACCCTTCCGCGTTCGAGCTCAGCCGCTGCCCCGCCAGCACCCGCGCGATCCGCTCGACCAGCGGCGTGTTCGAAATGTCCATGACCTCACTCCCGATCCTGTCAGGAGCTAAACCGTTTCGCAGGCGGAGAGTTGCGGCGTCACGCCGCGCACTCTCGTCGACCCCTTGACCGCTCGCCGCCGCAATTGAGGGACGCCGACGTCGACCCACTTGGCCATTCTATGGGCGGTCGCTCCGCCGAAGTCCGCCTCGGCCGAGTTCCCGATCAGCCTTCAACGCGGACGCCTTCCCTGGGCCAGTCCTTGTCGACATCGACGCCCTGCCTGGCCCATTGCTCGCGAGTCCAGCACTTGACCTGTTCGATCAGGGTGCCGGTAAAGGGGGCGATCCACATGCAGTAGCGGGTTTCGGCAGTTCCGGGCGGCGCGGTTGCCGGCCTGGGCCGGTCCTCGGGGGCAGCCCAGGCCGGCGCCGCGGCGGCGAGCAGGCTCAACGCCCAAACCAGTTTCCTGTGCGCCATGTCGTTTCTCCTTGGTAGAACGCTGGCGCGCCTTTTTACCATCGATGCGGACCGGATGCGATCACTCGGCGGCGGGGAGGTAGATTTCTCCGCCCTTCTCGCGGAAGCGTTCGGACATTTCATTCATGCCCTTTTCCGCGTCGGCTTCGGAAGAAGAAAGGAGGGCTTCAACAGGCTCACCCCGAACGGCGCTGGGGGTTGCCGCCAGGAACTGATCGGACGATTGGTTCTGCTTAGCGGCGAAATCGCGCACTTCCTGGGTGATCTTCATCGAGCAGAACTTCGGGCCGCACATCGAGCAGAAGTGGGCGGTCTTGGCGCCTTCTGCGGGCAAGGTCTGGTCGTGATATTGCTCCGCCGTGTCGGGATCGAGCGACAGGTTGAACTGGTCGCGCCAGCGGAATTCGAACCTTGCGCGTGACAGGGCGTCGTCGCGGAGCTTGGCGGCAGGGTGGCCCTTGGCAAGGTCGGCGGCGTGGGCGGCGAGCTTGTAGGTGACGACGCCGACCTTGACGTCGTCGCGGTCGGGCAGGCCGAGATGCTCCTTCGGCGTGACGTAGCAGAGCATCGCGGTGCCGTACCAGCCGATCATCGCGGCGCCGATGCCGCTGGTGATGTGGTCGTAGCCGGGCGCGATGTCGGTGGTGAGCGGCCCCAAGGTGTAGAAGGGCGCCTCGCCGCAGCTTTCCAGCTGCTTGTCCATATTCTCCTTGATCTTGTGCATGGGCACGTGGCCGGGGCCCTCGATCATCACCTGCACGTCCTGCGCCCAGGCGCGCCTGGTGAGCTCGCCCAGAGTGTAGAGCTCGGCGAACTGGGCCTCGTCGTTGGCGTCGGCGATGCTGCCGGGGCGGAGGCCGTCGCCCAGCGAATAGGCGATGTCGTACGCCTTCATGATCTCGCTGATCTCGTCGAACCGCTCGTAGAGGAAGCTCTCCTTGTGGTGCGCGAGGCACCATTTCGCCATGATCGAGCCGCCGCGTGACACGATGCCGGTGACGCGCTTCGCCGTCAGCGGGACATAGGGCAGGCGGACGCCGGCATGGATCGTGAAATAGTCGACGCCCTGCTCGGCCTGCTCGATCAGCGTGTCGCGGAAGATTTCCCAGGTCAGGTCCTCGGCGATGCCGCCGACCTTCTCCAGCGCCTGGTAGATCGGCACGGTGCCGATCGGGACGGGGCTGTTGCGGATGATCCATTCGCGGGTGTCGTGGATGTTGCGCCCGGTCGACAGGTCCATGACCGTGTCGGCGCCCCAGCGGATCGCCCAGACCATCTTGTCAACTTCGCTCGCCACGTCCGAAGCGACGGCCGAATTGCCGATATTGGCGTTGATCTTGACCAGGAAATTGCGGCCGATCGCCATCGGCTCGCTCTCGGGGTGGTTGATGTTCGACGGGATGATCGCGCGGCCGCGCGCGACCTCGTCACGGACGAATTCCGGCGTCACGAAATCGGGGATCGCCGCCCCGAACGACTCCCCGTCGCGCTCGCGGACCAGCTTCTCCCGGCCGAGATTCTCGCGCTCCGCCACATATTCCATTTCGGGCGTGATGATGCCGCGGCGGGCATAGTGCATCTGGCTGACGTTCGCGCCCGGCCTGGCGCGCAGCACCATGCGGCGGACGTTCGGGAAGGGCTGCACCCCGCCGGAGCGGTCGGGGCCGAGCTGGCCGTTATCTTCCGGCCGGACCTCGCGCTGGGTGACGTCCTCGACGTCGCCGCGCGCGCGAATCCAGTCGCGGCGCAGCTCCGGCAGGCCAGCCATGATGTCGATGCGCGTGGTCGGGTCGGTGTAGGGGCCGGAGGTGTCGTAGACGCGAAGCGGCGGCTCGCCCGAGGAAGGCTCGAGGTCGATCTCGCGCATCGCGACCTTGAGCGGGCCGACATGCACCTTGCGGCTGCCGCGGATCGGGCCGGTGGTGACCTTCAGTTCGGTGCGGGCGTGGACGTCGGCCATGATGCTCTCCAAATGGACGGAGAGCGGGCGTTCCAGGACGTCCCTCCCTCCGCCGGTCTCAACCGGATCAGGTTCGGCGGGTCGTGGCTTCAGCCACCTCTCAACCGCTCAGGCGCGGTCCCCCGGGGAATGGTCTTCCTCTACCCTGCTATCGGACCGGACGGAAGGGGCTCGCGCCATCTGGCGGCGACGCTTCAGCGCGGCGATGGCTGCGCCGGGAACCGGATTTGCGGCCAGCGGCTTCAGCCGCTCACCGGCGCGAACGTCGCCTGTCCGTCCAGGAAATAGATTCTGGTACGGCCGGTAAATCCCGAATCGGCGCCGATCACCAGCCACAGGCGACCGTTGGCATCGCTTATCAGCGTCGGCGCGCCGGCACCGGTGGTGAGCGTCTTTTCGGCATAGAGCGGCTGGTCGCAGGTGCCGGCCGGGGCGACCTGCGCGAAATTGCCGATCGCCGCGACGTCGGCTCCACCGGTCGCCTGATTGCCTTTGTCGAAATTGACGGTGACGCGGTTCAGCTGAGCGACGGGGGCAGGCTGGACCGCACTCGCGCCGGCCTTGATCGTCACGTTCTCGCCCGGATTGCCGGGGCAGTTCGGCGGAGCGTTGGTCGCAAAGCGCAAGCTGACCGTCACCTGATAGCGGGTGTTGGGTGCCAGCCCCGTGACGGGCTTCCAGATGAAGATGAACAGGTCGTTCGACGGATTGGGCGCGGAGATCGCGAATCCGGTGAGATTGGCGAGCGGCGCGGGCAGCGGCTCGATCTCGGCGCGGAACGCGATCACCGGCTCCTGCCCCGGCACATAGTCGGAATAATTGGCCTGGAAGCCGTTCATGTCGTTGAGGAACGAGAAGTCGACGACCTTCGCGCCGAGCGTCGGCTTCGGGCCAGGCGTGGGCGCGGGAGTCGGCGTCGGTGTCGGCACGGGCGCAGGGGTCGGGCTCGGCTGCGGAATCGGGCCGGCGCCGTCGCCGCCGCAGGCAACGAGCAGCGCGAGAGCGGAAAGTCCGACAACAAAAGCAGAAGCACGCATAGGATTTCTCCCGGCGTCCGGTTGTTCAGAACGTATAGGCCAGTCCGAGCCCGCCATACCATTGGTCGCGGTCACCGGCGATCGCCACGATCGGCGAGCGGGCGTAGCGGCCGTGCACGCGGTAATAGCCGCCGCCGCCGACCAGCGAGAGGCCGCCGGTCAGGTCGCCGGTCAGCGACAGGTTGACGAGCGTGGTCGCGCCCCAGCCGAGCATGCCTCCCTTGCGCGCGCTGAACGCGGGCAGGCCGCTCGCGACGGCCCCGGCGGGCGTGACCGTGAAGTAATAGTCGCCATAGTCCCTGCCGACATAATCGGCATAGCCGGAGACGAGCACATAGGCCTTGCGGCTCAGCGGCGTGCCGTAGGTGATGGCAGGCGTGATCTGGTAGCTGCCGTGGGCGCCGGCCACGTCGTGCGTGTAGGTGACGCTTGCCGAAAGCGTGTCATAGGCGCTGGTAATGACGCCGGTCTTGCCGATGCCGACATAGCCGCCGAGCTCGATCGCGGTGTCGAGCTTGCCGAGCGCTTTCACTTGCGCATCCTTGATTGACCGCGTGCGGTTCAGGTTGACGCCCGCGACCGGGCCCAGCTGAAAGTCGACCGCGTGCGGATCGCGGTTGCGGATCAGGTCGACGCTCGCCTCGGTGCCCCGGAATTGGAAGTTGAAGCCCGACACGCTGCCGCGCGCGCCCAGCGCCGGCGCCACCAGATAATCGTCCGAGCCGACATAGGACGGGATGTACGCCGCGCCCGCCGCGATCGTCACCGTCTCCTTCAAGAGCGGGTCGGCGATCGCGGTCTGCGCGGCGGCGGGAGCGGCGGCGAGTGACGCAACGACGATCAGGACTGGCTTCACGAAACGACCCCTATGCTTCCGATACGGACGCGCAACGTACGGAACTGCGATCAGTTGCGTCGTCGAAGCGGCCAAGGCCATGATCGGTGCCGCACAGCCGGTCCCAGACACGAAAATAAAGGCCGTAATTGCAGCGATATCGGTCGTGGTGGCGCTGGTGGTGGCTGGCGGTGATGATCCAGCGGCCGACCGGGCCGCCGACGATCGCGCGCGGAAACATTTCCCAGCCCATATGGTTGGTGACGCCCATCACGGTCATGATCGCGAGCACCAGGCCGAGCGTCGCGGCGTGGATCGGGATCAGGAAGACGAGCGCGGGGATCACGACCGCGCCGGTCAGAGCCTCCAGCGGCGAAAAGCTCATCGCGGCCCAGGCTGTCGGCGGCCGGCTGGCATGATGGACCGCATGGATGGCGCGGAACACCCGCGGTCGGTGCATCCAACGATGCGTCCAGTAGAACCATGTATCGTGGGCGGCGAGGTAGAGCAGGACGGAGACCGGCATCCACCACAGCGGATAAGCGACCGGATCGGTGTAGATCCGCGTCCAGCCCCGCGCCTGCCAGCCCCAGGCGACGATGCCGGCAGGAACGCCGTAGATCGCGGCGGAGGCGAGCGACCAGCCGATCTCCCTCCCGATCTGCGGACGGAGCTGGGAATAGAGGCCC
Organism: Sphingomonas horti; assembly: GCF_009753715.1. Lineage (GTDB taxonomy): Bacteria > Pseudomonadota > Alphaproteobacteria > Sphingomonadales > Sphingomonadaceae > Sphingomonas_B > Sphingomonas_B horti. Next base: position 42,611 of record NZ_WQMS01000016.1, read on the forward strand.
GGCCGCACCGTGCGCGTCGCGAATGCGAAGGCACCGCTCACCGCGAGATAGCGCACGCCGACGATCAGCGTCATCGCGAGGGCGGAGAGGAGGATCGCGGCCACGGCTTGGCCTTAGAGGAAATCGAACCGATCCGGGAGGCGCTTACCTGCGCTCTTATGTCGCGAAACGACCCGTTGCGGACTTTCCCGCGCAACGAGATTGTCGCTGTTGCAATTCGGGAGAAGTTGAGTGGGGCAGTGGGAAAGGCGTGGGTTGCTGATTGTTTGGTCAGCATTCGTTGCGGTGGGCGTTCTGTTTGCGACCGGCTTTGCTGGAGGATGGCGTAACGCGTTTGCCGGCAACTGGCAGCTCTTGCTCTTTTTGGCTTCTCCCGCTGTTCCTCTAATGTGGTGGCTCCGGGGTCGCAAAAGAACCTAGGATCAGGATTCGGCTTACGCTGCTATTTCCGCTAGCCACCCTCATCGGACCCAAGGCTGCGGTTTGGGAAGTGAGACTAGATTGCTCCACTCACGCAATTGTGGCCGGTGAACAGATTGGCCGGATCGTATTTGCGTTTGGCCGCCAGCAGGCGGGGGTAATTGTCGCCCCAATAGGCGCGTTGCCAGTCGCGGCGGAAATAGTCGGATTCGGACATGTAGCAGCCGGCATTCGGCACCAGCCTGCGGAACGGTGCCATCGCGCGGGTGACGGCGGCGGCTTCCTTGCGGCCGGTCGCGGCATGGGTTCGTGGCCGGGAATGCCGGGCCAGGCGGGCTGCCCATCGGCGGAGCAGATCAGCAGCGCGAAGGCGTCGGCAACCTCAGGGTTCATCGCCGTCTCGCGCGCGGCGGCGATCGCTTGCGGAGCGCCGCCGGCGAGCCCTTTGTTGGTGTGAAGACTGAAGCTCCATTCGGCCGACGCGGCGACGATCGCATCGACCAGCGCCGGCCGGCGCGCCGGCGAGAGCAGGTCCTTGGGCAGCCAGGCGGACTGATAGGCGTGGAGCACCTGCCCCGCCTCGCCGCGATTGGTGGCCCAGAAGACATGGTCGGGCGAAGCGCCGGGACGGTCGTCAGGCAGCACCACGCCGGGCAACGCGCGGAGAAATTTCGGGTCCCAGAAGCGGCGCGCATCCACGGCCAGCACCAGCGGCTCGCCGGTGAGCTTATAGTCCTGCGGCCGTTCCTTGAGCCATGACAGCAAGGGTGCCCAGGTTGCGCGGATCGCCGGCTCCCCGAGGCTGTGGCAGAGCATCGAGATGCTGAGCCGGCGGCCGGGGCTGAAGCCGATCTGCTCGCCCCATTCGGGCCGGAACAGCGCCTCGGCGTAGAAGGCCGTGGTCCGCGCAACGAGCGCACGCCAGGCGGCGTCGCTGTTCGCCTCGACCGAGAACAGGATCGCGCCGATCGTCGGCGGCAGCGGGTCGGTCCGCTGCGTGACGCGCGTGACGACGCCGAAGGTGCCGCCGCCTCCGCCGCGCAGCGCGAAGAACAGGTCCGGGTGGCGCCAGCGATTGACGATGCGGACCCGGCCGTCGGCGGTGACGATTTCAGCCTCCAGCAGATTGCCGGCGCCGGTGCCGAAGCTCTTCGACAGGCTGCCGAAGCCGCCGCCCTGCACGAAGCCGGCGACGCCGACCGTCAGGCAGCCGCCGCCCTGGACATAGCGCCCGCCCTCGACCGAGACGGTGCGGTACACGTCGCCCCAGATCGCGCCGGCACCGATCGACACGGCCGGCTGCGGAGCGGTGTCGGCCGGAGCGCCGGAAGGCACGAACCCGTCATGCATCGCGACCGTGGTCATGCGGCGCGTCCAGACCAGCAGCGAGTTCGGCGCGTTCGAGTTGCCGAAATAGCTGTGGCCGCCGCCCTTCACGACCAGGCGGACGCCATGCGCGCGCGCGAAATCGACTGCGGCGGCGATATCGGCCGCGGATTCGGCCGCGACGGCGTAGTCGCTGGGACGAGAGGTCCAGGCGTCAGTCCAGCCGAGGGTCTGGGTCAGGCCCGGCTCGTCGCCCAGATAATAGGGGTTCTTCAGCTTGGCGAAGAGCGCGTCGGCACCCTGGCCACCGGATCTCGCGCATTCGGCCAACGGCGAGCGGACCACCATCAGCCTGTCGCCCACGCGGCGGCGAAGCGCGTCCCAATCGGCGGGCGCTGGTCGGCCGAAGCCTGCCTTCGGGATTGCAGCCAGCGCGGGCGCCGCCGCCATCAGCTTCACGATCTGCCTGCGATCCATGACCCCTTTCCTCCCGCGCACCTTGTCGCAGCGGCGGGGCGGCCGGGCAACAGTTTGGCGCGTCGCGCGGTTGCGGCTAGGGCTTCAGGGTGAGCGACCGGGCCGACATCACGATCCTCGGGGGCGGGCTGGCGGGCGGGCTGATCGCCTTTGCGCTGAGCCAACGCCGGCCAGACATGGGCGTGACGCTGGTCGAGCGGGAGCCAACGCTGGGCGGCAATCACATCTGGTCCTTCTTCGACACCGACATTGCCGAGGAGGATCGCTGGATCGTCGCGCCGTTCGTGTCGCATCGCTGGGACGGCTACGACGTGCGCTTCCCGGGGCACCGGCGAGTGCTTTCGACCGGATACAATTCTATCGAGTCGGGGCAGTTCGACCGCGTGTTGCGGTCGCGGCTGCCGGCGGTGCGGCTGAACGAGGACGGAGAGCCGGAGGGCGCGGCCATCGATGCACGGGGCGCGGGCGATCTCGGCACCTTGCAGCTCGGCTGGCAGAAATTCGTCGGGCAGGTGCTGCGGGTCGAAGGCGGGCACGGCCTCACGCGACCAGTGGTGATGGACGCGACCGTCGAGCAGATCGACGGCTATCGCTTCGTCTATCTGCTGCCGTTCGATGCCGAGCGCGTGTTCGTGGAGGATACCTATTACAGCGACTCCGCCGCGCTGGACGTGGCGGCGATCGGCGCGCGGATCGAGGCCTATGCGGCAGCGCAGGGCTGGCGCGTCACCGCAACGCAGCGCGAGGAAACGGGCGTGCTGCCGGTAGTGATCGGCGGCGACTTCGACGCCTATTGGCGTTCGACCGGCGCAGGACTCGCGAAAGCGGGAATGCGCGCCGGACTGTTCCATCCGACGACCGGCTATTCGCTGCCCGACGCGGTGCGGCTTGCTTCAGCCATAGCGAAGGCCCCCGACCTGTCGGCGGAGGGGCTGGCGCGGCTTACGCGGGCTCATGCGGAGCGGACGTGGCGGGCGCGCGGCTTTTATAGGCTGCTCGACGCGATGCTGTTCCGCGCGGCCGAACCGGCGCAGCGCTACCGTGTGCTGGAGCGCTTCTACCGGCTGCCGGAGCCGCTGATCGGGCGCTTCTATGGCGGGCGGAGCACCACCGCTGATATGATGCGCCTACTGATCGGCAAGCCGCCGGTGCCGATCGGGCGCGCGATCGCCGCGGTGATGAAGCGATGAAGCACGCGGTGGTGATCGGCGCCGGGTTCGGCGGGCTGGCGCTGGCGATCCGGCTGCAATCGGCGGGCGTGCCGACGACGGTGGTCGAAGCGCGCGACCGGCCGGGCGGACGCGCCTATGTCTGGGAAAAGGACGGCTTCACTTTCGATGCCGGGCCGACCGTCATCACCGATCCCGACTGCCTGAAGGCGCTGTGGGCGCTCAGCGGCCGCGACATGGCCGAGGACGTGGAGCTGGTGCCGGTCTCGCCCTTCTACCGACTCACCTGGCCGGACGGGACGGTGTTCGACTATACGAACGACGACGCGACGCTGGCGGCCGAGATCGCGAGGCTGAACGCGGCCGATGTCGCGGGATACCGGCGCTTCCTCGACTATGCGGCGGGCGTGTACCGCGAAGGCTATGTGAAGCTGGGGGCGGTGCCGTTCCTCGACTTCGCGTCGATGCTGAAGGCGGCGCCGGCGCTGGCGCGCTACCAGGCGTGGCGGTCGGTCTATTCGGTTGTGTCCGGCTTCGTCAAAGACGAGAAATTGCGCCAGGCGCTGAGCTTTCACACGTTGCTGGTCGGCGGCAATCCGATGACGACCAGCGCGATCTATGCACTGATCCACAAGCTCGAACGCGACGGCGGCGTCTGGTTTGCCAAAGGCGGTACCAACCGGCTGGTCGCGGGCATGGTGCGCCACTTCGAGCGGATCGGCGGAACGCTAAAGCTCGGGGACCCCGTCGTAGAGATCGAGAGCGAGGGCGAGCGCGTCACCGGCGTCCGGACGGCGAGCGGCTGGCGCGCCGATGCCGATGCTGTCGCGTCCAACGCGGACATCGTGCACAGCTATCGCGATTTGCTGAGCCACCGGCGCGGCGCGGCCGAGGCGCGGCGGCTGCAGAAGAAGCGATTCTCCCCTTCGCTGTTCCTGGTGCATTTCGGGGTGCGGGGGACCTTCCCTGAGCTGCCGCACCACATGATCCTGTTCGGCCCGCGCTATCGCGGGCTGCTCGACGAGATCTATCGCGGCGATGCGCTGCCGGAGGATTTCTCGCTCTACCTCCACCATCCGAGCGCGACCGATCCGGGGATGGCGCCGGCAGGGCATTCGACCTTCTATGCGCTGGCGCCGGTCGGGCATCTCGGGCGGTTGCGGATCGACTGGGACGCCGAGGGGCCCCGCCTCGCAGATCGCATCCTAGACGAAGTCGCACGGCGGATCGGCGTGCCGGACCTGAAGGAGCGGATCGTCACCCGCTTCCACTATGCCCCGCCCGATTTCGCGCGCGACCTGAACGCGCATCTTGGCTCCGCCTTCAGCCTGGAGCCGGTGCTGACTCAGAGCGCCTGGTTCCGCACCCACAACCGGGACGATGTGGTCCTCAACCTCTACTTCGTCGGCGCCGGCACCCATCCGGGCGCGGGGATTCCGGGTGTCGTCGCCAGCGCCAAGGCAACGGCGGCCTTGATGCTGGCGGATTTCAGGCGGGCTTAGAGTCGCGCCCCTCGACTTCGCTCGGGACGAGCGGATAGGGAGCCTCAATGAAACGACTTGCTGTCTATTGTGGCTCCGCCACGCCGGCCGATCCCTTCTATGTCGACCTTGCCCGGACCATCGGACGCACGCTTGCCGAGCGCGGAATCGGCGTCGTCTATGGCGGCGGCAAGCTCGGGCTGATGGGCGCGATCGCCGACTCGGCGCTGGCCGCAGGCGGCGAGGTGATCGGCGTGATCCCCGAAGCCCTGGTCAAGCCGGAGGTCGCGCATGGCGGCCTGACGCGGCTGCACACAGTGCAGACCATGCACCAGCGAAAGGCGCTGTTCACCGACCTCTCCGACGGCTTCCTGACCCTGCCGGGCGGCGTCGGCACGATGGACGAGCTGTGGGAAGCGGTCAGCTGGGCGCAGCTCGGCTATCACGAAAAGCCGGTCGGCCTGCTCAACGCCGGCGGCTTCTACGACCATCTGATCGCGTTCAACCGCCACATGGCGGAGGTCGGCTTCGTGCGGCCGCAGCATCGCGGCATCATCATCGTCGACGAGACGCTGGACGACCTGCTCGCGAAGATGGCGGCGTACGAGCCGCATCAGACGATCTTCCGCATGACGCAGGATGAGCTCTAGCCGGCCGAGTCGCGACGCGCTGGTCGCGACCGCGCGCGAGTCGATCGCGCGGGGGTCCAAGAGCTTCGGGCTGGCGAGCAGGTTGTTCGACCGGACGACCCGGGAGCGGGCGTGGCTGCTCTATGCCTGGTGCCGGGCGTGCGACGACCTGGCCGACGGGCAGGACCATGGCGGGACGCTGCACGCGGTCGGCGATCCGGCGGCGCGGATCGCGGCGATCCGGTCGCTGACGGCGCGCGCGCTCGACGGCGAATGGGTCGGCGAGGCTTCGTTCGACGGGTTGCGCGTGCTGCTTTCCGATGTGCCGATCCCGCGCGCGCTGATCGAGGATCATATCGCGGGCTTCGCGCTCGACGCGGAAGGATGGCGGCCGCGGACCGAGGGGGACCTGATCCGCTATTGCTACCATGTCGCCGGAACGGTCGGGCGGATGATGGCGCTGCTGATGGACGTGGCGCCGGACGATGCCGACACGCTGGAGCGTGCCGAGCATCTCGGGCTGGCATTCCAGCTCGCCAACATCGCTCGTGACGTGCGCGAGGATGCCGAGGGCGGGCGATGTTACCTGCCGGGGGAATGGCTTGAAGAACATGACGGGGAAAGAGAGACGATCGCGATCCTCACCCGCCGCCTCGCCGGTCTCGCAGCCGGCTATGAGGCGAGCGCACGAGTCGGCGCGCGGCGGCTGCCGTTCCGGTCGCGCTGGGCGGTGCTGGCGGCGGCGGGAATCTACGGCGATATCGCGCGCGAGGTTGCGCGGCGGGGCACGGCGGCGCTCGATTCGCGGGTGGTGATCAGCAGGCGCGCGAAGCTGGCCTGGGTGGTCAGGGCGTTCCGGCAGGCGCTCTGAGGCCGGCGCGGCCACGGCGATCGAGCTCGGCCTTCAGCACCTCCGGCCGCGGCGCAACCAGAAAGCCGAAGCTGACGGTGCCGTGCTTCGATTCGACCGCGTGGTGCAGCCGGTGCGCCTGGACGATCCGCTTCATGTAAGCGGAGCGCGGCACGTAACGGTGGGCGAGCCGCCGGTGCACGATCACGTCGTGAAAGCCGGCATAGATCGCGCCATAGCCGGCGATCCCGGCGCCAACCCACACGGCCCAGCCGCCCCAGCCGAGATGCACGCCTCCCAGGATCAGCAGGATCGAGGGGAGCGCGAAGATCACCGCGTAGAGGTCGTTCAGTTCCCACGCTCCGGTACGCGGTCGGTGATGGCTCTTGTGGAGGAACCAGCCGGGGCCATGCATCACCCAGCGATGCGCGGCATAGGCGACGCCTTCCATTGCGGCCACAGTCAGCAGGAAGAGGATCGGGCCGAGCCAGGGCATGGTCGCGATATAGGCCTCACCCTCTCCCCAGTCATCCCGGGCGCGAGCTTGAACATCTGCCTTCGGAAGAAGGCGGGTCCCGGGTCAAGGCCGGGGTGACGAAGGAGGGCGCGAATAACTTGGCAAGGCGGCCCTCGCATGCTTTAGGCCCTGTCCGAACGGAGAAGCGTCCCCATGAACATCCACGAATATCAGGCCAAGGAATTGCTCGCGAAGTTCGGCGTGCCGGTCCCTGCGGGTTACGCGGCAATGAGCGTCGAGGAAGCGGTCGAGGCGGCGAAGCGGCTGCCCGGGCCGCTCTATGTCGTGAAAGCGCAGATTCACGCCGGCGGCCGCGGCAAAGGCAAGTTCAAGGAGCTGGGCCCCGACGCCAAGGGCGGCGTCCGGCTGGCGAAGACGCTGGACGAAGTCCGCGCCCACGCGGCGGAGATGCTCGGGAATACGCTGGTCACCGTGCAGACCGGCGAGGCCGGCAAGCAGGTGCAGCGCCTCTACATTACCGACGGGGTCGACATCGCCAAGGAATTCTACCTGGCGGTGCTGGTCGATCGCGGCACCGGCCGCATCGCGATGGTCGCGTCCACCGAAGGCGGCATGGACATCGAGACGGTCGCGCATGACACGCCGGAGAAGATCCACACGCTCGACATCGACCCGGCGACCGGCTTCATGCCGCATCACGGTCGCGCCGTCGCGGCGGCTTTGGGCCTGACCGGCGACCTCGCCAAGCAGGCGGCGAACGTTGCGTCCAAGCTGTACGACGCCTTCCTGGGCACCGACGCCAGCCAGATCGAGATCAACCCGCTCGCGGTCACCGAAGACGGCAAGCTGATGGTGTTGGACGCGAAGGTGGGCTTCGATTCGAACGCGATGTTCCGCCACAAGGACCTGGCCGAGCTGCGCGACCTGACCGAAGAGGATGCGATGGAAGTCGAGGCGTCGAAATACGACCTCGCCTATATCAAGCTGGACGGCAATATCGGCTGCATGGTGAACGGCGCCGGCCTTGCCATGGCGACGATGGACATCATCAAGCTGAACGGCGCCTTCCCGGCCAACTTCCTCGATGTCGGCGGCGGCGCCTCGAAGGAGAAGGTGACGGCGGCGTTCAAGATCATCCTTTCCGATCCCGCCGTGAAGGGCATCCTGGTCAACATCTTCGGCGGGATCATGCGCTGCGACATCATCGCCGACGGCATCATCGCCGCGGCGAAGGAAGTGTCGCTCTCCGTGCCGCTGGTCGTGCGGCTGGAGGGCACCAACGTCGAGGAAGGCAAGCGCATCCTGGCCGATTCCGGCCTCGCGATCGTGCCGGCCAACGACCTGGGCGACGCCGCGCGCAAGATCGTCGCCGAGGTGAACAAGGCGGCGTGAGTTTCAACCCGTCACCCCGGCCTAGAGCCGGGGCCTATCTGCCTTTGATGAGAAGGTGGGTCCCGGCTCAAGGCCGGGATGACGATGCAGGAAGGGTGGATCGATGAAAATCCTCGTCCCCGTCAAACGGGTGATCGATTACAATGTGAAGCCGCGGGTGAAGCCCGACGGCACCGGCGTCGACCTTGCCAACGTAAAGATGTCGATGAACCCGTTCGATGAGATCGCGGTCGAGGAAGCGATCCGGCTTAAGGAAAAGGGCGCGGCGACCGAGATCGTCGCGGTTTCGATCGGGCCGGCCAAGGCGCAGGAGACGCTGCGCACCGCGCTGGCGATGGGCGCCGATCGCGCGATCCTGATCCAGACCGACGACGAGGTCGAGCCGCTGGCCGTCGCCAAGCTGCTGAAGGCGGTCGCCGACGAGGAGCAGCCGGGGCTGGTCATTCTCGGCAAGCAGGCGATCGACGACGACTCGAACCAGACCGGACAGATGCTGGCGGCGATGATGGGCCGGCCACAGGGCACGTTCGCGTCGAAGGTCGAGCTGTCGGGCGACACCGTGACCGTGACCCGGGAAGTCGATGGCGGCCTCGAGACGGTGAGCCTGAAGACGCCGGCGATCGTCACGACCGACCTGCGCCTCAACGAGCCGCGCTACGCGTCACTGCCGAACATCATGAAGGCGAAGTCCAAGCCGCTCGCGCAGAAAACGCCGGCCGACTACGGCGTCGACACCGCGCCCAGGCTCAAGACGCTGAAGGTCGCCGAGCCGCCCAAGCGCTCCGCCGGCGTCAAGGTCGCCGATGTCGACGAACTCATCGCCAAGCTGACGAACCTGGGAGTGGTCGCATGAAGACGCTCGTTCTCGCCGATCACGACAACAAGGTGCTGAAGGACGCGACGCTGGCCGTCGTGACCGCGGCGGCAAAGCTGGGCGAGGTCCACATCCTCGTCGCCGGCACCAATTGCGAGCTGGTCGCCGATCATGCGGCAAAGGTCGCGGGCGTCAGCCTGGTGCTGCTGGCGGAAGACCCAGCCTATGAGCATGAGCTGGCCGAGAATGTCGCGCCGCTGATCGTCAACCTGATGGCCGACCGCGACGCGTTCCTCGCGCCCGCGACCTCCACCGGCAAGAATGTCGCGCCGCGCGTCGCCGCCCTGCTCGACGTCATGCAGGTGTCGGACATCCTCTCGGTCGAGGGACCTGACACATTCACGCGCCCGATCTATGCCGGCAATGCGATCGCGACCGTGCAGTCGTCGGATGCGAAGAAGGTGATCACCGTCCGCGGCACCGCGTTCGAGAAGGCGGCGCGCGAGGGCGGCAACGCCCAGGTCGAGAAGATCGGAACCACCGGCGATGCGGGCCTGTCGAACTTCGTCGGCGCGGAACTGTCCAAGTCGGAACGGCCGGAGCTGACCAGTGCCAAGGTGATCGTCTCGGGCGGCCGTGCGCTGCAGAATGGCGAGAATTTCCACGCGCTGATCGAGCCGCTCGCCGACAAGCTGAAGGCCGCGGTCGGCGCCAGCCGCGCGGCGGTGGATGCGGGCTATGTGCCCAACGATTATCAGGTCGGCCAGACCGGCAAGATCGTCGCCCCCGAAGTCTATATCGCGATCGGCATTTCCGGCGCGATCCAGCACCTTGCCGGCATGAAGGATTCCAAGACCATCATTGCCATCAACAAGGACGAGGACGCCCCGATCTTCCAGGTCGCGGACATCGGCCTGGTCGGCGACTTGTTCAAGGTGGTGCCGGAGCTGACGGAAAAGCTGCCAGGGTAATCGATCCTCCCCTCAGCTGCGCTGAGGGGAGGGGGACCGCTCGCGAAGCGAGTGGTGGAGGGGCCGGAGCGAAGCGGAGGATGAGTTCGGCAGCTGCGCTGCCGCCCCTCCACCATGCTTCGCATGGTCCCCCTCCCCTGCGAAGCAGGGGAGGATTTTAGCTCCCGACAATCTCTCCACCGTTCGGGTGCAGCACCTGGCCCGACATGTAGCTGGAATCCTCGCACGCGAGGAACAGGAAGGCGGGCGCGACTTCGTTGGGCTGGCCGGGGCGGCCCATCGGCGTGTTCTTGCCGAAATCCTTCAGCTTTTCGGGCGGCGCGCCGCCCATCGGATTCAGCGGTGTCCAGATCGGCCCCGGCGCGACCGCGTTCACGCGAATCCCGTCCTTGATCAGATTTTCGCTCAATGAGCGGGTAAAGGCCGTGATCGCGCCCTTGGTCGCCGAATAATCGAGCAGGCCGGACGAGCCCTTGTACATCGTCACGCTGGTGCAGTTGATGATCGCCGATCCCTTTTGCAGATGCTTCTGCGCGGCCTGGACCAGGTAGAACATCGCGAAGATGTTGGTTTGGAAAGTGCGCTTCAGCTGCTCCTCGGTGATGTCCTCGATATTCTTGTCAGGGTGCTGCTCGCCGGCATTGTTGACGAGGATGTCGAGCCCGCCCAGCTCGGCGACGGTGCGTTCCACCGCCTGTTTGCAGAAGTCCTTGTCGCCGACGTCGCCTGCGATGCGGATCGCGCGCCGGCCCTCGCTTTCGACGATTCCGCAGGTCTTCTGCGCATCGTCATGCTCGCGCAGATAGACGATTGCCACGTCGGCGCCTTCCCGGGCATAAAGCGCGGCGACCGCACGGCCGATGCCGCTGTCGCCGCCGGTGACCAGCGCGACCTTGCCATGCAGCCGCCCCGATCCGGGATAGCGCGGCTGCCAGTCCGGCTTCGGCTCCAGCTGCGACTCGTGGCCCGGTTGCGGGTCTTCATGGATCATCGGCTGGACGTCGGTGTCGCTCATCGCCTCACTCCTGCTTGAATTGCGTTTCAAACGCGCGACCCGCGGCGGCGTTCAGCGGAGGGACGAATGGATTTGCGGGCGGAGAGACTGGCCTGGGGCCCGGTGGCGCTGGAGCCGATCGAGGAGCGACACCGCGAGCCGCTGCGCGCCGCCGCCAATGCCGATCCGGAGATCTGGCCGCTCTATCCCTATTCGATGGCCGACCCGCATTTCGACGGTTTCTGGGCCGGGCTCCGCGCACGCCAGGCGAGCGGCATCGCGCTGCCATTCGCGGTCTCCCTGGAGGGCGAATGCGTCGGCATCAGCTGCTATCTGAACATCGACGCCGCGCAGGATAGCTGCGATATCGGCGGCACCTATTACCGGCCGGACGGACGCGGCGGCGTCGTCAACCCGGCGGCGAAGCTGCTGCTGCTCGGCCATGCCTTCGACAGCGGTGCGCGGCGGGTGGCGTTCAAGGTCGACGCGGTCAACGCCCGCTCCCGCGCGGCCGTGATGAAACTGGGCGCGGTGCAGGAGGGGATATTGCGGCAGGACCGCGTGGTCTGGACCGGGCGGGTGCGGGACACGGTCGTGTTCTCGGTGCTGCGGGACGAGTGGCCGGCGGTTCAGCGTGGGCTGGAACAGCGACTCGCCACCGTCAGCCCCTAAGGGTTCGCGTGAACCGAAATCAGGGCGCGTCGAACAGGCCCGCGAGTTGCTCGACCATCGTGCCGCCCAGTTGCTCGGCATCCATGATGGTGACCGCGCGCTGATAGTAACGCGTCACGTCATGACCGATGCCGATCGCGGCGAGCTCGACCGGGGAGCGATTCTCGATCCAGGCGATCACCTGGCGCAGGTGCTTTTCAAGATAGGAGCCGCTGTTGACCGACAGCGTCGAATCATCGACCGGCGCGCCGTCGGAGATCACCATCAGGATCTTGCGCTCCTCGTGGCGCGCGATCAGCCGGTTGTGCGCCCACAGCAGCGCCTCGCCGTCGATATTCTCCTTCAACAGCCCTTCGCGCATCATCAGGCCCAGGCTCTTGCGCGCGCGGCGCCACGGCTCGTCGGCGCGCTTGTAGACGATGTGGCGCAGGTCGTTGAGGCGGCCCGGGTGCGGCGGGCGTCCCTGCGCCAGCCAGTCCTCGCGCGCTTGCCCCCCCTTCCACGCGCGGGTGGTGAAGCCCAGGATCTCGGTCTTGACGCCGACTCGCTCCAGCGTGCGCGCCAGGATATCGGCGCTGATCGCCGCGATCGAGATCGGCCGCCCGCGCATCGACCCGGAATTGTCGAGCAGCAGGGTGACGACCGTGTCCTTGAATTCGGTGTCCTTCTCGATCTTGTAGCTGAGCGAATGGGTCGGGTTGACGATCACACGGGCCAGCCGCGCCGCGTCGAGCAGCCCTTCCTCCTGGTCGAAATCCCATGAGCGCGACTGCTGCGCCATCAGCCGCCGCTGAAGGCGATTGGCAAGCTTCGTCACCGCGCCCTGCAGATGCACCAGCTGCTGGTCGAGATAGGCGCGCAGACGCCCCAGCTCGTCCTCGTCGCACAGCGCGCCCGCCTCGATCACCTCGTCGTGACGCGTGGTCCAGACCTTATAGTCGAACTGCGGCGACAGGTCGGAGAAGGGGCGGTTGGGGCGGACGGGCAGCATGCCTTCGTCGCCGTCGTCGCCGGCCTGCGATTCGCCCTCGGCCTCGTAATCCTCTTCGGACTCGCCGCTCTCGGCGTCGCTGTCGTCGCCCTCCTGCCGCTCGGCGCGGGACTGGATCTCGCCGTCGGCGCCGGCCGAGCCCTCGTCCTCGTCGTCGCCTTGCTCGCCCTCCTCCGGCTCGTCGCCCTCGCCTTCCTCGCCTGCTTCCGGGTCCTCGGTCGGCTCGGCCTCGCCGTCGACGAGCTCAAGGTCCTCGAGCAGCTTGGTGGCGAGCTTCGCGAAGGCGGACTGGTCGTCGAGCGCCAGCGCGAGGCCGTCCAAGTCGGCCGACGCCTTGCCCTCGATCCAGGGCCGCACCAGCGCCAGCCCGGCCGCGGCGGCCTCGGGCGGCGCCTGCCCGGTCAGCCGCTCGCGCACCAGCAATTGCAGCGCCGTCGACAGCGGCACTTCGTCCGCCGAACGCGCGCGCGTGATCGGGTCGGAGCGCATCCGCATGTCGAGCGCGTGGCCCAGATTGGCGGCGATCCCTGCCATGCCCTTGGCGCCCAGCGCCTCGATCCGCGCGGTCTCGACCGCGTCGAACACGGCGCGCGCGACTGTGTCCGGCGGCGCGCCCTTCGCATGCAGGGCCGCATCATGATGCCGCAGACGCAGCGAGAAGCTGTCCGCGAAGCCGCGCGCCTCCGCGACCTGCTCGGGCGGCAGCGACCGCGCCGGCATCGGCACGCGCATGTTCTTGCCCGATTGCGCCGGCGCATCGGCGGTGAAGGCAAGCTCGACCTCAGGCTCGTGCGCGATCGCGCGCGACGCGCCGGTCAGGACGGAGCGGAAGCGGTCGAGAGGGGAATCGGCCATCGCCGCTCAATGTGGCCGGAGGCGGCCCGGTTGCAAGCGCGTAAACGGCGCCGCTGCCTAACCTTCGGTCAACCTTCGCGGCGTAAGGACGGTCGAAACCGGATCGGGGGACGCAGAATGACACGGCTTTGGTCGATTGTGGCGGCGGCGCTGGCCGCGAGCATGGCGGTGCCGGCGCAGGCCTGGGTCACGGTGCATGTGGAAACCTCGCCCGACCGGCAGGCAGCGATCGCGGCCAATTCCGTCGCTCTTGGCGAGTCCGGCGTTGCCGTGTCGTTCACCGGCCTCACCGCGCAAGCCGGCGGCGGCTATGCGACGACCGGCGGCAGCGCCAGCCTCAGGCTCGACCGCACCGCCGGCTATCTCAGCTTCCTCACCGGCGCCTTCGACGGCAACGACACGATCGAGCTGTTCAGCCACGGCCACAATCTCGGCTATCTGACGCTGGTCGACAGCGCCGCCGCGGCGGGCTTCGGCAGCGATCCCGCGCGCTACGGCGGGGTCTATCGCTATGTGAACTTCTTCGTCGACGAAGGCATCGACGAGATCCGCTTCAACCGCAAGGCCGGCAGCCTGGCCTTCAGCAACGTGCGGGTGGGCCAGCTGGCCGCCGTCACCGCGGTGCCGGAAGTGCAGACCTGGGCGATGCTGATCCTGGGCTTCGGCGTGATGGGCACCGCCTTCCGCATGCAGCGGCGGCGGCTGCGGACCGCCTAGGCTTTCCCGACCACGCTTTCCGGCAGGTCCTTGCCAAACACGCGCTGGTAATATTCGGCGACCAGCGGGCGTTCGGCTTCGTCGCACTTGTTCAGGAACGAGAGGCGGAAAGCGAAGCCGACGTCGCCGAAGATGAGCGTGTTCTGCGCCCAGGTGATGACGGTGCGCGGGCTCATCACGGTCGAGATGTCGCCGGCGATGAAACCCTGGCGAGTCAGCTCGGCGACCTTGACCATGTCGTCCACCGTCTTCTTGCCCTCCGGCTGGTCGTACTCGCCGGACTTGGCGAGCACGATCTGCGCCTCGACCTGCGCGGGCAGGTAATTGAGCGTGACTACGATGTTCCAGCGATCCATCTGGCCCTGGTTGATCTGCTGGGTGCCGTGATAAAGGCCGGTCGTATCGCCCAAGCCGACCGTGTTCGCCGTCGCGAACAGGCGGAAATAATGGTTCGGCCGGATCACCCGGTTCTGGTCGAGCAGGGTCAGCTTGCCCTCTGTCTCCAGCACGCGCTGGATCACGAACATCACGTCCGGCCGGCCCGCGTCATATTCGTCGAACACCAGCGCCACCGGGTGCTGCAGCGCCCAGGGCAGCAGGCCTTCGCGGAACTCCGTCACCTGCTGGCCGTCGCGCAGCACGATCGCGTCGCGGCCGACCAGGTCGATGCGGCTGATATGCGCGTCCAGGTTGATGCGGATGCAGGGCCAGTTAAGCCGCGCCGCGACCTGCTCGATATGGGTCGACTTGCCGGTGCCGTGATAGCCCTGGACCATTACCCGCCGGTTGTGCGCGAAGCCGGCCAGGATCGCGAGCGTCGTATCCGGATCGAACACATAGGCGGGATCGAGATCGGGCACCCGCTCGTCCGGCTCGCTGAAGGCCGGGCAGACCATGTCGGTTTCGATGCCGAACAGCTCGCGCACGCTGATCTGGCGATCGGGCGCAGCAAGGATGGTACTGTCGCGGCTGTCGGGCTGGGTATTGGCGAGGTCGGTCATGGCGGCTCTGCGTTAGGGGCGCGCGGCGCTCGCCGCAAGCCGCCCCTCAGATGAGCTTGGGCGGCAGCGGAAACAAGGTCACGAAGCGCTCGGCCAGGCTCCGGTTCCCTTCGATCGAGAGCACCCCGGCCTTTTCAAGTTCGGCGAGCGGGACGCCGCCATAGACGGCGGCGGCAAGCACCGTCGGCATCGTTGTGAAGACCAGCTCGGCACCGGCGGCCTCGCCGCGCCGGATCGGGATCGCGCCGTCCGCGAGGTGCGCGCGGAATTCCTCCTCGCCGAAGCGAAAGCCGATCTGCGCGTCGATGCCTTCGGCCCGCCCAGCGTCCAGCATCGTGCGGAACGACAGCATGACCGATGCGGCGGAAAGCGGCAGCGTCGGGTCGTGGAGCGGCGACTGGGCCGCCCAGCGCCCGAGCTCTTTCACCACCGTCTCCGCCGCGTAACCGAGGCGTGTCAGCTCATAAACCTGGACGGAAGCCGGCGGCGGGAGCTTGCGGCGAGTCAGCATGCCCGACGCTTCCATGCCTTCGAGTCGCTGCGTCAGCACATTGGCGCTGATGCCCGGCAGCCCGTTCCTCAGCTCGTTGAAGCGTCGGGGGCCGAACATCAGCTCGCGCACGATCAGCAGCGACCAGCGCTCGCCGACCAATTCCAGCGCCATCGCTGTGCCGCAGGCGTCGTCATACCAGCGTTGCCGGGGCAGCTTTGGGCCAATAGTTCCTTTTTCTAACTTCACAGTTGCTTTTTGTAACTGAGTCGCCCATCAAGATCAACAAGTGATTCGCTTCTGCCCCACAGAAAGGATGTGGAGATGGCTGACACTGCGACATTGCCGCCGCTGGAGAAACTGAAGCGTGCGACCGACATGGCGGAAGCCAATCCGACGCGTTGGCCGGGCGAAAGCGCCGAGTATCGCCGCGCGCGGAGCGCGCTCCTGGCCGAGGAGATCGAGCTGCGCCGCCAGATCCAGCGCGTCGCCGAACATCGCCGCGCCCTTCCTCCCGGCCCGGTCGCCAAGGATTATCGATTCCGCGACAGGGACGGCGAGCTGACGCTGGCCGACCTGTTCGGCCGTCACGACACGCTGCTCACCTATTTCTGGATGTTCGGGCCGGAGCGGGAGCGGCCCTGCCCGATGTGCACCTCGTTTGTCGGATCGCTCGATATCCCCGCGCCGGACATCGAGCAGCGCCTGGCGCTGGCGATCATCGGCCGATCGCCAGTCGAGCGGCAGCTGGCCGTCGCCCGCGAGCGCGGCTGGGCGCATCTGAATTTCTACCAGACCATCGGCGAGGATTTCCCGCACGATCTTGGCCTGGTGATCGACGGCAACGAAGGCGCCGGCGTGTTCGTCTGGAGGCGCGATGGCGATACGGTGCGCCTGTTCTGGGCAGCCGAGGGCGGGCCCGAGACCGCGGACCCCGGCTTCGATCCGCACCTCGCGCCCGATCCGACGCCGCTCTGGAACATCCTCGACATGACGCCGGAAGGCCGTGGCAAGGACTGGTACCCGTCGCTCGCCTACTGAACCGAAGCCGAAGGGGAGACACGAAATGGCCAAGATGATCTTCGTGAACCTGCCGGTCGAAAATCTCGACCGCTCGATCGCCTTCTACGAAGCGATCGGCTGCACAAGGGATCCGCGCTTCTCCAACGATCAGGCGGCGATGATGGTCTGGTCCGACGCGGTCAGCTTCATGCTGCTGACGCATGGCTTCTATCAGGGCTTCACATCGAAGCCGATCGCGGACGCGCATGCGGTCAGCCAAGTGCTGCTGGCGCTGTCGTGCGACAGCCGCGCCGAGGTGGATGCGATGATGGAAGCCGCGATCGGTGCCGGCGGACGCGAACATCATGCCGCCGAGGACCTGGGTTTCATGTATAGCTGCGCCTTTGAGGACCCGGACGGCCACGGCTTCGGACCAGTGTGGATGGACGTCGAGGCCGCACCGTCCGCAATGCCTCGGCAGGATGCGGCCTGAAACGGACGCGAGAGAAAAGCGCGCGCCGCCTTCCAACCAGCGGCCGGCGGACCGCGCCCACGAACAAGGGGAGGACAGCATGACCTATGTCGAAGGATTTCTTGTCCCGGTGCCAGCGGACAAGAAGGATGCTTACCGTGCGCACGCGCGGGGCGCTGCGCCGCTGCTGCTCGAATTCGGTGCGCGCCGGATGGTCGAGAGCTGGGGCGACGACCTGCCCGACGGCAAGGTGACCGATTTCAAGCGCGCGGTGCAGGCTGAAGCCGGCGAAGCGGTGGTCTTTTCCTGGTTCGAATATCCATCGAAGGACGCGCGAGATGCTGCCAACCAGCGGATGATGAGCGATCCGCGGATGGAGCAACTCGCCACTTCGGCACCCTTTGACGGCAAGCGCATGATCTTCGGCGGGTTCGAAGCGATCGTCGACGAGGGCGCCGGCCAGGGCAGCTATATCGACGGCTTCGTCGTGCCGGTCCTGCCCGGCAAAGGTGAGGCTTATCGCGCCATGGCCGCAAAGGCAGCGCCCGTCTTCCGGGAGCACGGTGCCCTACGCGTGATCGAGGCGATGGCCGACGATGTGCCGAAAGGTCGGGTCACCGATTTCTACCGCGCGGTGAAGGCGGAAGAGGGCGAGGCGATCGTTTTTTCCTTCATCGAATGGCCAGACAAGGCCACGCGCGACGCCGGCTGGCAGAAGATGATGGCGGACGAGCGGATGAAGCCGGAAGGCGACATGCCGTTCGCAGGGCCGCGCATGTTCTGGGGCGGGTTCGAGCCGATCCTCGACACCGCCAAGGTGTCGGCGTGACCACGGCGCGCACCTTGCTGATCGGTCTGGCCGGCTATCTGGTCACAGCCGTGGCCCTGCTGGGCCATAGCGCCATCGTCGGCACCCCGCCTTTCGCTTGAGGAGAGACGCATGTCCAAGATCACCCCCACGCTCTGGTTCAACGGCGGCGTCGAGGAGGCAGCGGAATTCTATGTGTCGCTGCTTCCGGAGAGTCGGGTCGAGTCGATCAACCGCTCGCCGATCGACACGCCGTCTGGCCCCGAGGGCCAGGTGCTGACCGCGATCATCACGCTGGCCGGCCAGCGCTTTTGCCTGCTGAATGGCGGGCCGATCTTTCCGCAGACCGAAGCGGTCTCGTTCATGATCGAGACCGACAGCCAGGAGGAAACCGACCGGCTGTGGAACGCGATCGTCAACAATGGCGGCAAGGAAAGCGCCTGCGGCTGGTGCAAGGACAAATGGGGCGTGTCGTGGCAGGTGACGCCCAGGCGGCTGCTCGAGCTCACCACCGACAAGGATACCGAGCGCGCGAAGCGGGCGATGGCGTCTATGATGACCATGCGCAAGATCGACATCGCGGCGATCGAGCGCGCGGCGGCGGGCGAAGGCGTCGATGCGTAGGATCCTGGGCGGCGTTTTCCAGTCGCTCGACGGCGTGATCCAGGCGCCGGGCGGTCCGAACGAAAACCCCACCGGCGGCTTCGCGCATGGCGGCTGGCTGCCCCAGTTCTTCGATGAAGAGGTCGGGCGCGAGATCGATCAGCTCTTCGCGCGCGATTATGACCTGCTGCTCGGCCGGCGCACCTATGACATCTTCGCTGCCTATTGGCCTCATGTGGGGGGCGAGGCGGCGGCGATGGGCGAAGCCTTCACCCGTGCCGGCAAATATGTCCTGACCCGGGGGAACGCGCCGCTCAGTTGGGCGAACTCCCATCGTCTGGCCAGCATCGACGATCTGGCGACGCTGAAGGCAGGCAGCGGGCCCGACCTCCTGATCCAGGGCAGCAGCACGCTCTACCCGCAGCTGCTGGCGGCAGGGCTTCTCGACCAATTGGTGCTGATGACCTTCCCTCTGGTTCTGGGAGCCGGCAAGCGGCTGTTCGGCGACGGCACCCCAGGCAAGGTCTTCCGTCTGATCGAGCACAGGATCACGCCGAAAGGGGCCGTGATCGCCACCTATGCGCCCGCAGGCGAGCTAACCTATGGCTGGGCTGGACCGCCGGTCGACAGCGAAAGCGAGCAGCAACGGCAGCGCCGGATGGCGGAAGGAACATGGTGATGGAGCTCTTCGGGCATCTTTTCTCGTCCTACACCTGGAAGGCGCTGATCGCCTTTTATGAGAACGACATTCCCTTCGCCTTCCGCGCGCTGGGGCCCGATCAGCCGGAAAACGGCGCGCGCTTCGCCGAGCTGTGGCCGATCGGCAAATTTCCGATGCTGGTCGACGGCGGCCGGACCGTCATGGAGTCGAGCACGATCATCGAGCATCTCCAGCTGCACCATCCCGGCCCGGTCCGGCTGATCCCGGAAAGCCCGGAGCAGGCGATCGAGGTGCGGATGCTCGACCGGATTTCCGACAATTACGTGATGGGCAACATGCAGCGCGTGGTCGCGAACGCCTTGCGTCCGCCCGAGCGGCGCGACCCCGTCGAGGTGGACCAGGCGAAAGCGGCGCTGGAGACCGCCTATCGCTGGCTCGACGGCTGGTTGGGCGGGCGCGAATGGGCGGCCTCCGGCCGGTTCAGCATGGCCGACTGCGCCTTTGGGCCCGCCCTGTTCTATGCCGACTGGGTGCACCGGATTCCGGACGAGCTGGCCAATGTGAAAGCCTATCGGGCGCGGCTGCTCGCTCGCCCGTCGATTTCGCGCTGTGTCGAGGAGGCGCGGCCCTACCGGCCGCTGTTCCCGCTCGGCGCGCCGGACCGCGATTGAGGAAGAGGAGGCAAATATGGCGACCGAAGAACAAGGCCCGACCAGCGGCTTGACCCCGCATCTGACGATCGGCGGCGGCCGTGCTGCCGAGGCGATCGACTTCTACGCGCGCGCGTTCGGCGCGACCGAGCGGATGCGGATGCCGGCGGACGACGGCAAGCGGCTGATGCATGCCCATCTGCTCATCAACGGCAGCTCGCTGATGCTGAACGACGACTTCCCCGAATATCGCGGCGGCAGTGCAGAAGGAGCACCGGCAGGACTGACCCTGCACCTTCAGGTCGACGATGCCGATCGCTGGTTCGAGCGCGCCAAGCAGGCCGGCGCGACCGAGACGATGGCGCTGCAGGACATGTTCTGGGGCGACCGCTACGGCCAGGTCACCGATCCGTTCGGCTATCGCTGGTCGATCGCCCACGCGCTCAACAAATAGCCCGGGAGGCAGGGATGAGCGACGAACTGGAGCTGTCGGTTACCCGTCTGATCGACGCGCCGCTGGACGTGGTGTGGCGGATCTTCACCGAGCGAACGAACGAATGGTTCTGCCCCAAGCCGTGGCGTGCGGAAGTCGATTGGGAGCTGCGCGCCGGCGGTCGCTCGTCGACCGTCATGTACGGCCCGAATGGCGAGGAGAACCGGATGGAAGGCATCATCCTCGAGGCCATTCCGGGCAAGCGCGTCGTCTTCACCGATACGTTCAAGGGTGACTGGGTGCCGCAGGGCCCGTTCATGGTCGGCTTCTTCGAGTTCGAGGAGGAGGACGGCAAGACCCGCTACACCGGCCGCGCCCGCCACTGGACCGAAGTCGCCAAGCAGCAGCACCAGGCGATGGGCTTCGCCGACGGCTGGGGCAAGGTCGCCGAGCAGCTGGCCGAGCTCGCCGAACATGCCAAGGCTGATGCCTGAGGTGACTGCGCGACTTCAGGCGAACGCCGGCGCCTTCCTCAGCCGCTGATAGGCGTCGATCACCTGCTGCAGCCGGCCTTCATGGCTGCGGTCGCCGCCGTTGCGGTCGGGGTGGTAGCGACGGACCAGCTCCGTGTAGCGCTGGCGCAGTGCCTTGCGGTCGGCATCGGCCTCCAGGCCGAGCGTGTCGAGGTCGCGGCGGTTCTCGCCCGACAGCGGCTTGCCGTCGGCGCGCTGCTTCGGCGCAGCCCGCCGGAAACGGGCGCCGATCGCGTCCAGCGGGTCCGCGAAGTCGGCCCAGCGCGGCGGACGGTCGGCGCCGCTATGGGCGAAGGCCCGCGTCTCGCGGTCCCAGCCGGCATAGGGCCGCTGCGCCGCCTCGATCTGCTCCGCGCTCATGCCCGAGAAGAAGTTGTAGCCCGCGTTGAATTCGCGGACATGATCCAGGCAGAGCCAGCGCCATTCGGGCGGCCGGTCGCCGGGGCGTCCTTCGTCGGGCGGCGGCGCGCGGAACTCGCCGGGCGCCTCGCAGCCGGGATGCGCACAGCGATCGGCCGCGTTCTCGACACGTCCGTGGAAGCGGGCGTTGGGACGATCCTTGGGAGGCTGACGCATTCTGTCCGGAGCAAAAGCGCGTATATGGGGAGAATGACCGGAACTGCGAAGGGGCCCGTCGCGGCCGAAATCGAAAAGCGGCTGCGGGACGCGCTCGCGCCCGAACGGCTGCACGTCGTCGACGACAGCGAGAAGCATCGCGGCCATGCCGGCCACGATCCGCGCGGCGAGAGCCATTTCACGGTGACGGTCGTCAGCGCCGCGTTCGCGGGCCAGGGACGCGTGGCCCGGCAGCGGATGATCAATGCCGCCCTCGCCGACCTGCTGCGCGACCGCGTCCACGCGCTGGCGATGGTGACGAAAGCGCCGGGAGAAGCCTGATGACGGACCTGTTCACGCTGACGATCACGCCCACGACCCATGATCTGGGCGGGTTCAAGGTACGGCGGACGCTGCCCTCAAAGCCGCGGACCATGGTCGGCCCGTTCATCTTCGTCGACCAATTCGGCCCGGCCCAACTCGCGCCGGGGGACGGCATGGACGTGCGCCCGCACCCGCACATCAACCTGGCGACCGTCACCTATTTGTTCGGCGGCGCCATCGACCATCGCGATTCGCTCGGCACCTGCGCGCGGATCGAGCCGGGTGCGGTCAATCTGATGACGGCGGGGCGCGGCATCGTCCATTCGGAGCGCTCGCCCGCGTCCGAGCGGCAGGGCGGCGCGATCATGTCCGGCATGCAGACCTGGCTGGCGCTGCCCGACGGTCGCGAGGAGATCGACCCGGCCTTCGAGCATGTCGCGGCGGACCAGCTTCCGAGCATCGAAGGTGATGGGATCACGGCGCGGGTGATCATGGGCTCGCTCTGGGGCCGCACCGCGCCGACCACCTGCTATGCCGAGACGATCTACGCCGATATCCGGCTGAATACGGGTGCATCGGTCCCGATCGATGCTGGCGCCGACGAGCGGGCGGTGCTGATCGCACTGGGCGACGCCAGCCTCGATGGCGAACCGCTGGAGCTCTACACCCTCTATATCCTGAAGCCGGGCGTGCCGATGACGCTGCGCAGCGAAGGCGGCGCGCGGGTGATGCTGCTGGGCGGCGAGGCCTTCGCGACACCGCGGCACGTCTGGTGGAACTTCGTTTCCTCCAGCCGCGACCGGATCAACCAGGCCAAGCACGACTGGAAAGGCGGTCGCTTTCCGAGCGTCCCTGGCGACAAGGAAGAATTCATTCCGTTACCCGAGGTGCCGATCACGGTCAGCTATCCCTGATTGCGACCTTCCGCGCATCCGTTCGTTTGGGCGCACGGACGAGGAGGCGAGTGAGATGACCCTGCAGCAGCAACGCTTTCACCTGACCACCGGCGTCGAGCTGGACGTGACGATGGGCGGCCCCCGGGACAGCGAAGCGCTGATTTTCCTGCACGGCTTTCCCGAATCGCACCGGACCTGGCGGCATCAGCTTGCCGCGCTGTGCGACGATTATTTCGTCGTAGCTCCCGACCAGCGCGGCTACGCGGGGTCGTCGAAGCCGCCGGAGGTCGAGGACTATGCGCCCGAAAAGCCGGTCGCGGACCTGATCGCGCTCGCCGACGCGCTGGAGCTGGAGCGCTTCACGCTGGTCGGGCACGATTGGGGCGGCGCGATCGCGTGGCTGGCCGCGCTGCGCCACCCCGACCGGATCGGCCGGCTGGTCATCGCCAACGCGCCGCATCCGTTCCTCTTCCAGCGCACGCTGATCGACGATCCCGAGCAGCGCGCCGCGTCCCAATATATCCGCACCTTCCGCGACCCGGCGTTCGAGACCAAGCTAGGCGCCACTGGCCTCGAGAAATTCTTTGAGATCAGCTTCATGCGCTCCGCCGACGCGCAGCTTTTGAGCGAAGAGGAAAAGGAAACCTATCTCGACCAGTGGCGCACGCCAGGCGCGTTCACGGCGATGCTGAATTGGTACCGCGCGTCCTCGATCATCGTTCCGGCAACGGACGAGCGGGTCGAGCGTCCGGCCTTCCTGGATGCGCCGTTCCCGTCATTGAAAATGCCGGCGCTGGTGATCTGGGGCATGCGCGACACGGCGCTGCTGCCGGTGCAGCTCGATGGCCTCTCCGCCTTTGTCGACGACCTGACAGTCGACGAAGTGGACGCCGGCCACTTCGTCACCTGGGAAGCGCCCGATGCGGTGAACGCGGCGATCCGGCAGTTCCTGAAGGAAAAGCCGCTGACGCCGGAGCTGCAGATGGACGACGCCTAGCCGATCCGCGCTTCCAGCGCCTTTTTCAGCCGGTCGTGCGCGCTTTTCTTGATCTGGCAGACGCGGGCGGCGCCGACGCCCAGCACCAGGCCGATTTCCTCGAGGTTTAATTCCTCGACATAGTAGAGCTGGATCACCTGCGCCTCGCGCTCCGACAACCGGCCGATCGCCTCGATCAGTGCCTGGCGCAAATCCTCGCTTTCGAGCAGCTCGAACGGGTTCGGATCGTCGCTCATGAACCAGGGATTGTCGTCCGAATAGACGCCGTCGATCGGCTCGAAGCGGATCGGCTGGGCGGCGTCGCGTTCCTGCCGCAGCCGCTCGGTCGGCACGCCCAGCTGGAAGGCAAGCTCCTCGTCGGTCGGCGCGCGGCCGAGCTGGACCGAGAGCGCGGACTCGGCTTCGGCGATCTCGCGGCGGCGGCGCATCGCGCCCCGGGTGATCGTCGCCTGCCGCCTGAGCTCGTCGATCATCGCGCCGCGGATGCGGGTGCCGAGATATTGGGCGAAGGTGACTTGCCCGCGATCCTCGAACGAGCCGGCAGCCTCGACCAGCGCGACCAGGCCGGTCTGCACCAGATCCTCGACCTCAACCGAGCTGGAGACGGAGCCGTGGACGTGCCACGCGATCCGGCGGACCAGCGGCATGTGATCGCGGATCAGCGCCTCGTGCGCCGCCGCGGCGCCGGGCCCGGTGCGCGTATAGGTGGGAGAGGAGAGCGGTTGCGCAGCCATTGTCTTTCTCACGCAGCCAGCCGCTCGGGCGCGCCGATCACGGCAACGACCTCGACGGCCTTGTCTTCGGGGACTTCAAGGAAGCTCATCACCGGCGTGTCAGGCAGCGCGGTGCGCACCAGCTTGCGCACCGCCAGCCGCACCGCGGGCTGGACGACCAGCGCGAACGGCTTGCTTTCGGCGATCAGCGGACGCGCCGCCTGCTGCAGCGCGTCCATGATGCGGCGGCCGAGCTCCGGCTCCACCATGTGGCGATTGGCGGGGTCGGAGCGCACGGCCTGGCCCAGGATCGCTTCGAGACCGCCCTCCAGCGTCATCACGCGGAGCGGCTCGCGCGGACCGCACAGGCGCTGGATGATGAGCGCACCGAGCTCGGGCCGGATCGCTTCCACCAGTTCCTCCGGGTCGAGCGTGCGCTGGGCGGCGATCGCGATCGCGGCGGCGATGCGGCGGAATTCCTTCAGCGAAATGCCTTCGGCAAGCAGCGCGCGCAGCACCTGGGTGAGAGCGGTCAGCGGCACCGGCGCCGGGCAGAGCGAAGCGACCAGCTGCGCGGCCGACTCCTTCAGCCGATCGAGCAGGCTCTGCACTTCGTCCGGGCCGAGCAGCTCGGCCGCATGCGCGCCCAGAACATGGTTCAGGTGCGTGGCGATGACCGTGCCGGAATCGACGACCATATAGCCGGCCGCAGTGGCGGCATCGGCGTCGTTCGGCGAAATCCAGACGGCGTCGAGACCGAAGGTCGGGTCCTTGGCGACCTTGCCCGGCAGGCTCCCGATCGCCTGGCCGGTGTCGAGCGCCAGCATCTCGTCCGGCGATGCCATGTCCTCGCCAACGACGACGCCGCCCACGAGGATGCGGTAATTGTATGGCGCGATCGAGATGTTGTCGCGCACGCGCACCTGCGGCACGACGAAGCCCAGCTCCTTCGACAGCTGGCGGCGAACGCCGGTGATGCGGGCCATCAGCGGCGCGCCCTGGCGTTCGTCGACCAGCGGCACCAGGCCGTAGCCGATCTCCAGATTGACCTGCATCGCGTCCGAGACTTCGGACCAGTCGATGCGGCTGAGGTCGGCGGGCACGTCGTCATTGGCCGGTTCGGGCAGCGCCTCCGCGGCGGCCTTCTTCTTCGCCAGATGCCAGGCACCGAAGCCGGCGATCGCGGCGGCCGGCAGCATCAGCATGTGCGGCATGCCGGGCAGCACGCCCATGATGCCCAGGATCGCGGCGACCGGCGCCCAGGTCCGGGGGGAGGCAAACTGATGGCCGATCTGGCCGGCCAAATCGTGGCTGGAGGCAACGCGGGTAACGATCGCGGCGGCGGCGATCGACAGCAGCAGCGCCGGGATCTGCGCGACCAGCGCGTCGCCGACCGCGAGCAGCACATAGGCCTTGGCCGCTTCGCCGATGCCGAGGCCGTGGCTGGCGACGCCGATGATCAGGCCGCCGATCACGTTGACGCCCAGGATCAGCAGCGCCGCGACGGCGTCGCCCTTCACGAACTTGGACGAACCGTCCATCGAGCCGTAGAAGTCGGCTTCGACCGCCGTCTCGACGCGGCGGGCCTTCGCTTCCTCGGGCGTGATCAGGCCGGAGTTCAGGTCGGCGTCGATCGCCATCTGCTTGCCGGGCAAGGCGTCCAGGGTGAAGCGCGCCGACACTTCGGACACGCGGCCGGCGCCTTTGGTGATCACCACCATGTTGATGATGACCAGGATCGCGAACACCAGCAGGCCGACGACATAGTTGCCGCCGATCAGGAACGCGCCGAACGCCTCGATCACATGGCCGGCGGCGCCCTTGCCTTCATGGCCGTGCACCAGCACGACGCGGGTGGAGGCGACGTTCAGCGACAGGCGGAACAGGGTCGCCAGCAGCAGCACGGTCGGGAAGCTGGAGAAGTCGAGCGGCTTCTCGGCGTTCAGCGCCACCATCAGCACCGCCACCGAGATCATGATGTTCATGATGAAGAACACGTCCAGCAGCGCGGCCGGAATCGGCACGACCATCAGCAGGACGAGGATCAGGATGCCGGCCGGAAGCGCCGCGAGGCGGCCGGCCTTGCCCGCGGCGGCGGGGGTCAGAGCGATCGACGCCACCCGTTACGCCCCCATGCTCGCGAGCAGCATATAAGCGAGCTTCGCATTGTCCGGCGTCGGCCGGAACAGCGAGGCGGGCCGGTCGGCGGACGCCAACAGCTGGTCGAGGGTCGCGACCTCACCCTGATAGTCCCCGCCCTGCTGCCGTTCGAGCATTGCGAGCTGGAACGGGTTCGCCTTGCCGGGCGCGGCAATGGGCGGCAACTCCTTGCCGCCGGCGGCAATCTCGGCGCCGCGCTGCAGCTTGGCAGCGAAACGGTCGTAGATTTCCGAAACCGAGCGGGCCCGGCCGCCTTCGCCGAAGAAGATGTTGCGGTTCGAGGCTGCTGCCGCCGGGAACAGCTGCGCCGCCGCCGCGCCGGGGTTGCCGGCCAGCGTCGACAGGAACTTCTTCGCCCCACCGATCCCCAGGAAATGCGCCATGTAGAGATCGGCGCCGCCGACCTCGCGCCCCAGGCTCGCTTCCAGCTCGGCCTTGTTGTCTGACGCATGCTCCGCCGCCATCAGCGAGGCGACTTCGGGATTGTTGCGCAGCTTCAGGATATAATCGCGGGTCGCGGTGTCCGAGACGTAATAGCGGCCGTTCGCGCCCTGGCTGATCTTGTCCGCCGCCCAGCCGAGGCCGTGCTCCGCGCCGTGCTGCTTGACGGTGCCAAGCCAGCTCTGCTCGACGAACTGGTAGAGGCCCGACGCGCTGCTGGTCGGCGCCTTCGCATCAGGGCGCAGGCTCGACTCCACCTGCGCCTGCCCGAGCAGGTAGGAGAAATCGACGCCTGTCTTCAGGCTCGCCCGCTGGATCGCGGACTGCACTCCCCCGGTCGAAAGCAGCGATTGAAGCGTGGCAACGGTCATTCATGCACCCGGTTCTATTCGGGTGCCGAACTGCAAGGGGTGTGCCAGTTTTAGTTAACTGAAGCCTCTCCCGCTTGCGGGAGAGGGAGGGGCCGCTCGGGAAGCGAATGGGAGGGTGAGGGTCTTCGCCTGTCCACGCTCGCTGCGCTTCGCTCTGCGCCCTCACCCCGCTCGCGCTGCGCGCGAGTCGCCCTCTCCCGCAAGCGGGAGAGGGCTGTCAGTTACGCCACCGCCCGGCTCGGAGCGTAGGCCACCGGCTTGATGCCGGTCAGCGCTTCGAGGCGCTGCTTCACGTTCGCGCTCATCAGGTTGACGTAGACGCGCGCGGTCTCGTTCAGACGCATCGCCTCCTCGGCGAGTACGCGCTCTTCGGCCGAGATCGGGTTGTCGTTGCGCGCGGCGAGCACGCCGATCCGGCCTTCCTTCTCGGCCGTCGCGGCGGCGAGCGCTTCGATGTCGAAGCTCTTCAGCGCGTCGAGCTCGGCCTGCAGCGAGGCGATCACGGCCTTCAGGGCATCGGTGCGGGTCATTTCTTTTCTGCCCATCTCAGTTGCGCCGCGATCATCCGATCGGCGATCTTGGCGGGGACCAGCGGATAGCGCCCTTCCTGGAGCGCTCGCTTGATCTGGTGCACGCGCTCCAGGTCGACGGGCGGCTTCGCGCCAAGCGCCTTTGCGGTTTCCCGCGCGCTCGTTTCCGCGACCGCCGCCGGCTGGGGCGCACGAACGGCTTGCAAAGGCACGACCTTGGTCGTGTCCTGCGGCTCTACGCGAACGCCAGGGACGGTGCCGGGCGTTACGCCGATCGGATCAATCATGCCCGCGTCCTTTCCTCGCTGGAGTGGGGTTCGCTATGATTGAACGGCCGGCTGCGCAGAACCTTTAGGAAAAGTTGCTCACCAGCCCGGAAGTTTCGCCTTGCCGGCCTCGACCGCGATCGCCTGGACCGGAGCCTTGGCGCCATCGACCTTGACCTGCAGCCGCTCGCCGGGCGCCGCGTCGGCCATGGCGACGCCGTCGGCCGAGACGGCAAAGCCGGTGTCGCCGGCCTCCAGCATCACCGGATCGCCGCGTCGGATCACCGGCTCTTCCTTCACCGGCTTCGCGGCCACGGCCTGCTGCACCGCAGGCACGGCAGGAGCGGCGCGGACCGAGACGAAGATGCGCCAGCCCCGCGGGTCGGGGCAGCGGATCACGATCGCGTCATGCGCATCGGTGCGCCAGGTGAACTCCGGGCTCGACCCGCAGGCCGACAGGCGCAGCCGGCGATCGATGGGCGCGATCGGGCCGCCGGGCTCGCCCTGGCGCGCGCCGGCGAAAATCTCGGCAGCGCGGTCGAGCAGCGCCAGGTCGGTCGGCGCGGTCGCGGAGAGGAGGAGGAGAAGCGAGAGCATGATCGGCTCCTTCAGGGATCGTAGGAAATGACGAGCGTCACCCGGCGTGCACCGGGCGCGACGGCGGCGGAGAGCCGAACACGCTCGCGGGGAACGGTGCGGCCCAGAGCGGCCGCGACGGCCTCGGCGCGGCGGCCGGCCAGCGCCATCGCGCTGCCGTCGCTGCGGTCCTCGCTCGAGCCGTCGGCATAGCCGGTCACGATCAGCCGCGTGCGCGGGTCCGCGAGTGCATCGCCGGCCCAGCCGGCGAGTGCCGACGCGTCCTGCGGAAGCTTCGCACGGCCGGGCGCGAAGCCGGTAACCGCGTTCGCCTCGACGGCGAGCGGCGAGGCGCCGACGCCGCCGAACGCCTCGCGGATGCCGGCCTGAATCGCTTCGCGCTCCGGCCGCGGCTTGTGCGAGGTCGCCTGCAGGAACACGAAAAAGCCGACCAGCAGGAGCGAAAGGTCAGCGAGGGTGATCAGCCAGAGCGGCCGCGATGGCGCGAGAACGCGGAGCATCACGCGGCGCGGCTCCGCCGGACCGGCGTCTCGCGCCGGGCAAAGGCGCGGAACGGAGCGATCAGCGCGCGCCGCTCATTCTCTTCCGCGCGTGCGAGGCGGCGCAGGCGCGCCGCGATCGGCGCGGCGACCAGGTTGGCGAACAGCGCGCCGTAGAGCGTCGCCAGCAGGGCCACCGCCATCGCGGCGCCGATCGTCGCCGGATCGTCCATCGACCGGAACATCCGCACCAGGCCGACCAGCGTCCCGACCATGCCCATTGCAGGCGCCGCTTCCGCTGCCGCGGCCCAGAATTCCTGGACAGTGGCATGGCGGTCGAGCCGCGCCTGGCGCAGCCGGTCGAGTAGCTGCTCGACCTCGTCGGCGGTGGCGCCGTCCGTGACTGCCTCGACGCCGCGCGCGACGTCCGGATCCTTCAGCACCTGCGGGTCGATCGCGAGCAGGCTCTTGGCATGGGCGACGCGCTCGGCGCGGGCCAGCTCGGCGCGGGCCCGCCCGAAGTCGAACGGGCGGCGCACCAGCACCGGCAGGCAGCGGAGCGCGTCGACGGTGTCGCCGATCGGCCCGCGCGCAGCCGTCGCCAGCAGCGTGCCGCCGCCGACGATCGCCAGCGCGACCGGATCGTAGAACACGAGCAGGGAAGCCAGGTCGAGGTTCATCGCCTCCGCGTTCAGCAAGACCCGGGCCAATTGCGCGCGGGCGGCAACCGGCCGCGGCAGCGGCAAGGCAGGTTGCCGGGCGGCGGCAAGATGTTGCCGGTTCGCTGCCGCCACCGCGGCCGCGGATGCCTGCCGGCCGGCAATCGCGGAGTTGGCACACCCTTTGCAGATATTCCCGCGCAACATTCGCGAGGGGCCATCATGGCTTTGGGTGACGATCTGTTCGGAGTGCATGGAAAGGCGCTGGCGCTGCGGTCGCAGCGGCTGGGCCTCCTTGCGTCCAACATCGCCAATGCATCGACGCCGGGATACAAGGCGCGCGACATCGACTTTTCGGAAGCGCTCGCCGCGGCCGAGAAGCCGGGCGCATCGGTATCGTCGGCAATCGACGCCGCCACCAAATATCGGGTGCCGCTGCAGCCGTCGCTGGACGGCAACACGGTCGAGCTCAACACCGAGCAGACCGAGTTCGCCGAGAACGCCGTCGCCTACCAGACGACGCTGTCGTTCCTGAACGGCCGCATCCAGACCCTCACGCGCGCGCTGAAGGGCGAATAAGAATGGCGCAGCCGCTCACCATTTTCGACGTCGCCGGGCGGGCCATGTCGGCGCAGCTGGTACGGATGAACACCACCGCGTCAAACCTCGCCAATGCCGGCGGCGTCGCCGGCAGCGAGGCGGATGCCTATCGCTCGATGAAGCCGGTCTTCAAGACCAGCTACGACAAGGCGAGCGGGATGGCGACCGTCGACGTCACGCAGGTCGTGACCGCGGGCCCCGCGCCCACCAAGCGCCACGATCCGAACAACCCGATGGCGAACGCAGACGGCGACGTCTGGGAATCCGCCGTCGACGAGACCCGGGAGATGGTCGACATGCTCGAAACCGCACGGACCTATAAGAACAATGTCGAGGTATTGCAGACGGCCAAGAGCCTGATCCTCGACACGCTGAGGCTCGGCAAATGACCGACGCCGTCAGCTCGTCGTTCGACGACACTCTCGCCAAGCTCGGCATTTCGCGCACCGGCGCCGCCGGCACCCCCAAAGTGCAGACGGCGGACCAGGCGAATGCGCTGGGCCAGGACTCGTTCCTGAAGCTGCTGACCGAGCAGATGAAGAACCAGGACCCGTTCGATCCGGTCAAGAACGAGGACATGGTCGCTCAGATGGCGACCTTCTCCAACGTCGCCGGCATTTCGGAGATGAACAAGACGCTGAAGGAAGTCGCGACCCGGCTCGACGGCGCCAACGCCGCCCAGGCGATCTCCTATGTCGGCAAGACTGTGCTGGTCGAAGGCGACACCGCCTTTCCGAACACCGACGGCTCGCTCGACGCGGTGCTGCCGCTCGCCGACCCGGCCGACGATGTCCAGGTCCAGATCAGCGACAATGCGGGCAACCTGCTGCGCACGATCAATTACGGGGCGCAGGGCGCCGGCGACCTGGCCATCAACTGGGACGGCAAGACCGACGACGGCGGCGCCGCACCGGCCGGTCCGTACAAGATCACGTCCAGCGTGCTTCGAAATGGCACGCGGGTTGCTTCTGCCATCAACGTATGGGCGCCGGTTACCTCGGTCAGCCTGGGTTCGGACGGCGGCGCGCCGGTGCTGAACCTGGCCGGCCTGGGCCCGAAGCCTCTCACCGCCGTCCGCCAGGTCGGCTGAGCTTTTCGTAGGAGTTGAACAATGTCTTTCTACACCTCGCTTTCGGGCCTGCAGGGCGCTCAGACCGAGCTGTCGACGATCGCGCATAACCTCGCGAACGTCAGCACCAACGGCTTCAAGCGCAGCCGCGTCGAGTTCGGCGACGTCATCGCGTCGACCGCGACCAAGAGCCCGAACCAGCTGATCGGCTCCGGCTCCTACGTGAAGAGCATCCGCCAGCAATTCTCGCAGGGAGGGCTGCAGCAGTCGCAGTCGTCGCTCGATCTTGCGATCAGCGGCGAGGGCTTTTTCGTCGTGAAGCCCAATCCGAACACCAGCGAAGTGGCCTTCACTCGCAACGGATCCTTCTCCGTCTCGGCCGACCGGCTCGTCACCGACTCGCAGGGCGCGACCGTGCAGGTCTTCCCGGTGGACGGCAGCGGCACCGTGGTCGCGACCAGCCTTGAGGACACCGTCAGCCTGCGCCTGCCGCAGACCAGCGGCACGCCCAAGGCGACCAAGCAGGCCAAGGTCTCGGTCAACCTGTCGGCCAACGCGCCGATCCCGTCGCAGGACCCGCAATGGACGGCGGCCAGCCCCTATGCGTTCAGCCGCTTCGATCCGGACACGTACAATTTCGCGTCGTCGACCGTGATCTACGACTCGGTCGGCAACCCGAACACGCTGACCAATTACTATGTCCGCCAGACCCAGCCGGGCGGCGCGGTCACGACCAGCGATTGGCTCGTCTACTCTTTCGTCGGCGGCCAGCAGATCTCGGCCGATCCGACCCAGCCGGACCCGCCGGTGCCGCTGACGATGACGTTCGATTCGAACGGCGTCCTTCAGTCGCCGGCCGGCCCGACCACTTTCGCGACCTTCACCCCGCCGAATGCCGCGCCGCAGGACATGACGGTCGACTTCTCGATCGCCACCACGCAGCGCCCCTCGGCTTTCACGATCATCGCCCAGTCGCAGGACGGCGCGCCGATCGGCCAGCTGCAGGGCGTCACGGTAGACGCGAACGGCCTGGTCAAGGCCAGCTTCTCGAACGGCCAGAACGAAGCGCTCGGCAAGATCGTGCTGGCGCAGTTCGCGAACCCGCAGGGTCTGCGCCAGATCGGCAACAGCTACTGGTCGGTCTCCGGCCTGTCCGGTGACGCGACGGTCGGCCAGCCCGGCGAAAGCGGCTTCGGCAACCTGATGGCCGGCGCGATCGAGCGGTCGAACGTCGACATCACCGAAGAGCTGGTCGGCCTGATCGCCGCGCAGCGCAACTTCCAGGCGAATGCGAAGGCGATCGATACCGCCACGCAGCTCAGCCAGACGATCATCAACATCCGCAGCTAATGAGCGAGGGCCTGGGGGCGATCGATGGATAGACTGGTCTATACCGCCTATTCCGGCATGCGGGGCCGCATGGCCGCGCAGGCGTCGATCGCCAACAACATGGCGAACGCGTCGACGGTCGGCTTTCGCGCGGACAGCTTCAACTTCGAGCAGCTGGCGCTGAAGGGCACCGGCTTCGACTCGCGGGCGCTGACCTCGGAAGAAGTCGTCGACGCGGACCGCAAGGCGGGCCCGGTCGTCTCGACCGGCCGCGACCTTGACGTCGCGATCAACGGCGATGCGTGGATGGCGGTCCAGGCCGCCGATGGCGAGGAAGCCTATACAAGGCGGGGCGATCTGACGATCGCGGCTTCGGGCGTGCTGCAGACCGGCGACGGCTTTCCCGTCATCGGCAACAGCGGCCCGATCACGATCCCGCCGGCGCAGAAAGTGACGATCGCCGACGACGGATCGGTCCTGATCGTGCCGCCCGGCGGCGACCTCGACAAGCCGCAGGTGCTCGACCGGCTGAAGCTGGTCGACCCCAAGGGCAGCGTCACGCTGAAGGGCATGGATAACCTGCTGCGCGTCAAGGATGGCGGGACGCTTCCAGCCAATCTCGACGCGACCGTGAAGTCGGGCTCGCTCGAGCAGTCGAACGTCAACGTCACCGAGACGCTGATCCAGATGATCGAGAACCAGCGCAGCTACGAAGTGCAAGCCAAGATGCTCTCGACCGCCAAGGACATGGACGATGGCGGCGCATCCCTGATGCGCCTGCCGTGAAAGGATTGATGCAATGACCAGCGCAGCGATGCACATCGCCCGCACGGGCCTCGACGCTCAGAACGAGCGGATGCGCGTGATTTCGAACAACCTGGCGAACGTCAACACGACCGGGTTCAAGCGCGACCGCGCCTCGTTCGAGACCCTCGCCTACCAGACCGTGACCGCGAATGGCGCGCCGAGCACGGCGGAGACGAAGTACGCGACCGGCCTCAACCTCGGCACTGGCGTGCGTGTCCAGGGCACGGCGCGGATCGATACCCAGGGATCGCTCCAGACCACCGGCAACTCGCTGGACCTGGCGCTGGACGGCAGCGGCTATTTCCAGGTGCAGATGCCCGGCGGCCAGATCGGTTATACGCGCGCCGGCAACTTCACGCGCTCGCCCGAAGGCCTGCTGGTCACCAGCGAAGGCTATCAGGTGCAGCCGGGGATCACGGTTCCGGAAGGGACGACGTCGATCACGATCGGCACCGACGGCACCGTCTCGGCGACCGTGCAGGGCCAGACCGCGCCGACCGAGATCGGCCAGATCCAGATCGCGACCTTCCCCAACGCTGCCGGCCTGCAGCCGCTCGGGCAGAATTTCCTGACCGAGACCGCCGCCAGCGGCGCGCCCAATATCGGCGTCGCCGGGCAGGACGGGCGCGGCTCGATCCGCCAGGGCATGCTCGAAGGCTCGAACGTCAATGTCGTCGAGGAGCTGGTCGACATGATCGAGACCCAGCGCGCCTATGAGGTCAACTCGAAGATGATCTCGGCCACCGACCAGATGCTGCAATATGCCAACCAGAACCTGTAACATGCGGTCAGGCGCAAAGCTGCGCTCCGGCGAAGGCTGGAGCCTTGCCCGCACCGCTCCGGCTTTCGCCGGAGCACTAGTCGCTTTGGCCTTTGCCGCGTCCCCCGCGCTCGCGCGCAAGAAGCCGAAGATCGACTATGCCCCGGTGCTGCCGGTCGCGCCGCCGCCCCCGGCGGCGAACGGCGCGATCTTCCAGGCCTCGAACGGCTATGCCGCGCTGTATGAAGGCCCGCGCGCGCGCCGCGTCGGCGATCCGCTGACGATCGTGCTCGCGGAGCGCACCGTCGCCCAGAAGGACGTCGGCTCCAAGTCCGGCCGCGACGGCAATATCGGGCTGACCCCGCCCTCGGCGGGTCCGCTGTCGCTGTTCAGCCCCGCGGAAGCGGCGGCGAGCGGCACCCAGGCCTTCAAGGGCGCGGGCAGCGCGAGCCAGTCGAACATGCTGTCGGGCGAGATCAGCGTGACCGTCGCCGAAGTCTATCCGAACGGCACGATGCTGGTGCGCGGACAGAAGCAGCTGCAGCTGAACCGCGGCGACGAATATGTCCAGATCCAGGGCATCGTGCGCATCGCCGACATCGATTTCGACAACCGTGTCCTCTCCACGCGCGTGGCGGACGCGAAGATCAGCTACACCGGCCGCGGCGACCTCCAGCGCCAGGCCCGGCCCGGCTGGCTGCAGCGCTTCTTCTCGCTGGTCAGCCCCTTCTAGGATTTCGTGATGATCCGCTTCCTGATCGCCTTTTTCGCGCTGCTCGCCGTCCCCGCTCATGCCGAGCGGATCAAGGACCTGGGCTCGTTCGCGGGCGTCCGCCCGAACCAGCTGGTCGGTTACGGCATCGTGGTCGGCCTGGCCGGCACCGGCGACGACAATCTGGAATATACGGTCCAGTCGATGAAAGGCGTCGCCTCGCGGTTCGGGTTGAACCTGCCGGCCGGCATCAATCCTGGCCTGAAGAACGCGGCGGCGGTGATGGTGACGGCGGAGTTGCCGGCCTTCGCGAAGCCCGGCCAGCGCATCGACGTGACGGTGGCGGCGATCGGCAAGGCCAAGTCGCTGCGGGGCGGCAGCCTGCTGATGGTGCCCTTGCAGGGCGCGGACGGCCAGATCTATGCGATGGCGCAGGGTTCGCTGGCGGTCGGCGGCCTGGGCGCCGAAGGCGCCGACGGGTCCAAGGTGATCGTCAACGTGCCCTCCACCGGGCGCATCCCCGACGGCGCCACCGTCGAGCGTGCGGTCGACACCGGCTTCGCGACCAGCGAGGAGTTGCGCTTCAACCTGCAGAAGGCCGACTTCACCACGTCCGAGCGCGTCGCCCAGGCGATCAACGCCCGCCTCGGCGCCGGCACCGCGCGCACCATCGACGGCGTGTCGATCGGCATCAAGGCGCCGCAGGGCGCCGAGGTCCGCACTGCGCTGATGAGCGACATCGAGAACCTGACCGTGGTGTCGGCCGAGCCGCCGGCGAAGGTGATCGTCAACGCCCGTACCGGCACCGTCGTCATCAACTCGGCGGTCCGCGTCGGGCCGGCGGCGGTGACGCACGGGCGCCTGACCGTCCGCATCGACGAGGCCCCGCGCGTGGTCCAGCCGCGGCCGCTGTCCAACGGCACCACTGCCGTCGAGCAGCAGAGCAATGTCGAGGTCGAGGAAAAGGCAAACCCGATGTTCATGCTCGCACCCGGGCCGAAGCTGGCCGACATCGTGAAAGCGGTGAACGGCATCGGCGCCAGCCCGGCCGACCTGGTCGCGATCCTCGAGGCGCTGAAGGAAGCAGGCGCCTTGAAAGCCGAGCTGATCGTGCTGTGAGCGATCTTCCGCCCCTCACGCCGCCGATCGTCGGCGGCCCCAGCGTCGCCGCCGACACCAGTCGGCTGGCGACAAAGGACAATCTGGCCAAGGCCGCCGCGCAGTTCGAGGCGGTGTTCATCAACCAGATGCTGAAGGCCGCGCGTGCCGCGAAGCTCGACGACGGGCTGTTCGACAGCGACGCGGTCGATCAGTTCCGCGACATGCAGGACGCTAAGCTTTCCGAAACCATCGCGCTTCATACCCCGATGGGGATCGGCAAGGCCCTGACCGAATTCCTGGCCCGCAACCGGCCTGACCTGAAGGGCGGGGACGCGAACGCGACAGGCGGAGAAGCGAAATGAGCGACCTGCTCTCGATCGGCTCGACCAGCGTGCGCGCCTATCAGACGGCGCTGAACGTCGTCGGCGAAAACATCGCTAATGCGAGCACCAAGGGCTATGTCCGCCGCGAAGCGCAGCTGACCGAGATTTCGGGCGGCGCCGGCCGCTACATCCTGCTCTCCAACCTGACCGTCGGCAGCGGCGTTGCGGCGAACACGGTCGGCCGCAACTGGGACGCGTTCCGCGCCGCCGACATGCGCAACGCGACGGCGGAATCCGGCCGCACCGGCTCGACGATCGTCTGGCTGGAGCGGATCGAGAACACGCTGAACACAGCCGGCATTTCGGCGGCGATGACCAAATTCTTCAACGCGGGCCAGGCGATCGCGGCCGATCCGACCGGATCCGCCCCGCGCACCGGCTATCTCGATGCCGCCTATGGCGTGTCCGCGGCCTTTTTGACCAGCGCCGACGGGCTCGCCGCCATCGACGGCGACCTGCGCGCCTCGGCCAAGCTTGCGGTCGAGCAGCTGAATGGCCTCGCCGCCGGTCTGGTCGAGGCCAATGCCGGGCTCGTCAAGGCGCGCGACGGCAGCAACGAGCAGGCGCAGCTGCTGGACCAGCGCGACCGGCTGATCGACCAGATGAGTCAGCTCGCCTCGCTCAGCGTCACCACCGACGAGCGCGGCGTCGCGACGGTCAAGCTCAATGACGCGAGCGGGCCGACGATGGTCGCGGGCGTATCGAGCAGGCCGCTCGACGTCGCGTTCAACACGTCGGGCACGATGGCGCTGACGCTGGATCCGAACGGCACGCCCGAGCCGGTGCCGCTGAAGGGCGGCTCGCTCGCCGGCTTCATGGAAGCCGCGAACCGCGTGTCCGACATGCGGCTGCAGCTCACTAACCTCGCCCAGTCCTTCGCGGACGGCGTCAACCAGGTCCAGGCGGGCGGCGTCGATCTCGACGGCCAGCCGGGCGCGGCGCTGTTCGACGCCAGCTCGGGCGACGGCAAGCTCGCCGTCAACACGCTCTCGGGCCGCCAGATTGCGGCGGCGCGTCCGTGGACGGTTGGTGCGACCGCGGGCAACGCCGGCGCGGCGACGCTCAGCATCCAGACCAACGGCACGCCGCTGGCTTCGACCCGCATCTCGATCAGCGGCGGCGTGCTGACCGCGACCGATCCGGTGACCAACAGCGTGATCGGCACCGCGCCCTATACGCCCGGCACGCCGGTCACATTGGCCGGCCTCGACATCACCGTGAACGGCAGCGCCGCCGACGGCGACAGCTTCACGGTCGGCGCGACCAGGCCCGGTAGCCGCGACAACGGCAATCTCGCCGCGCTCGACGAGCTGCGCAAGAGCGGTCAGTTCGAAGCGACCTCGAACGAGATGGTCTCGTCGAACGCTTCCGCCCTATCGGCGAAACGCCAGGTGGCGGACGCGCAGAACGCGATCCTGGAAGGCGCGACCGCGGCGCGGGACGCCGTGACCGGCGTCAACCTGGACCAGGAAGCGGTCGACCTGATGCGCTTCCAGCAAGCCTATCAGGCGTCGAGCCGCATCATCCAGGTCTCGCGCGACATCTTCCAGTCGATCCTGGACGCGGTGAACTAAGGGACGAGAGCCATGAAGATCGGCACCGCCTATTTCTTCGACTCGCGCAATCGCCAGATGGGCGACCTGTCCGGGCTTGCCGCGAAGCTGCAGGAGCAGATCGCGACCGGAAAGCGCATCCTTGCGCCTTCCGACGATCCGATCGTCTCGGCGCGCCTCGCGCGCATGTCCGGTACCGCGGCCGACCAGAGCCAGTTCGCGAGCAACGTGAAGCTTGCCCAGGGCCTGCTCGGCCAGACCGACACCGCGCTGGAAAGCGTTTCGAACGACTTGCAGCGGGTCCAGGAACTGCTCATCCGCGCCGGAAGCGACACGCTGAACGACGACAATCGCGCCGCGCTCGCCGCCGAGCTCAAGTCGATCGCCGACAATCTCTACGCCACCGCCAACACTACCGACGTGCGCGGCACCGCCCTGTTCGGCGGCAGCGGGGCCGGCCCGGCCTATACGCGCGCGGCCGACGGCACCGTGTCCTTCGCCGGCGAAGGCGAAGCGCCGCCGATACCGGTCGGCGAGGGCATCACCGTGCAAGCGACCGACAGCGGCCAGCGCATCTTCGGCGGCATCCAGGTGGGCGGCACCGCCAAGGACGTGTTCAAGATTGTCTCCGACCTTGCCGCGGCGCTGGACCTCGGCGGCAGCGCGACGCCGGCCGACCGCAAGCAGGCGCTCGCCGATGCCAGCGACGGCCTCTCCCAGGCGATGCAGAACGTGACCACCGCGCGCGCCTCGATCGGCGCTCGCGGCGCACGGCTCGACATCCAGGCCGACAGCCTCGCCAAGGCAGCCAACAATTACGACATCGAGCGCGGCAATCTGGAAGGAGTCGACGTCCAGGCGGCGATCACCGATCTGCAGAAGACCATGCTCACGCTGCAGGCGACGCAGTCGAGCTTCACCATGCTCAGCCGCCTCAGCCTGTTCGACTATATCCGGTAGGCGCGTCCCTCTCCCGCGTCGCGGGGGAGGGAAATTCGACGCCTTACCGGACCTTTAACCAACAATATTCCTCAAACTTCCAGCCCTGCTGCCGTCTTAGGACTCGAGCGCGGGCGCATCCGCGAAGTTTTGTTTCTGGGGAGGCGGCGAAGGCCCGATGTTTCCTGCGATCGGTCTTGTCGTCCTCCTGGTCATGGTGTTCGGCGGCTTTGCCTTTACCGGCGGCGCCCTCGGCCCTGTGCTTGAGGCACTTCCGCACGAAATGATCATCATCGGCGGCGCCGCGGTCGGCTCGCTGATCATCGGCAATTCGGGCAAGCAGCTGAAGGCGCTGGGCGCGGGCCTGGGCAAGGCGTTCAAGGGTCCGAGCTATACCAAGAAGGATTTCCTGGACGTCATCTTCCTGGTCTCGCGCTTGATGAAGATGCTGCGCGTCGAAGGCCCGATCGCGCTGGAGCCGCACG
This sequence comes from Sphingomonas horti, assembly GCF_009753715.1. Lineage (GTDB taxonomy): Bacteria > Pseudomonadota > Alphaproteobacteria > Sphingomonadales > Sphingomonadaceae > Sphingomonas_B > Sphingomonas_B horti. The sequence continues at coordinate 82,226 of NZ_WQMS01000016.1, forward strand.
TCGAGGACCCGAAGTCGAGCGCGATCTTCGCCGAGTTTCCCAAGCTGTTGAAGGATACGACGTTGGTCCACCTGATCGCAGACACGCTGCGGCTGGTCGTGGTCTCGTCGGGCACGCTGGATGTGCACGCGGTCGAGGAAGTCGTCGACAACAGCATCAAGACTCACCACCACGAGACGCTGCACCCGGCCAACCAGCTTCAGGGCCTGGCCGACGCGCTGCCGGCGCTCGGCATCGTCGCCGCCGTGCTGGGCGTGGTGAAGACGATGGGCTCGATCGACAAGCCGCCTGCGATCCTGGGCGCGATGATCGGCTCGGCGCTGGTCGGCACCTTTCTGGGCGTGCTGCTCGCCTATGGCCTGGTCGGTCCGCTGGCGAGCCGGCTGAAGGCGGTGCTGGAGGAGGATGCCGCGATCTACCAGACGGTGAAGCAGATCATCATCGCGTCGCTGCACGGCCATCCGCAGCCTCTGGTCATCGAGGCGGCACGGTCCGGCATCGTCCATGCGAAGCAGCCGAGCTTCGCCGAAGTCTTCGACGGCCTGCGCGGCAAGTAAGATGGCGAAGCGGATCACCGTCCCGGCCCGTGCCGGCTCGAACGAGCCGCCGAAGATCATCGTCAAGAAGATCGTCGGCGACGACCATGGCGGCCATCACGGCGGCGCCTGGAAAGTCGCCTATGCCGATTTCGTGACCGCGATGATGGCGTTCTTCCTGCTGATGTGGCTGCTCGGCGCGACCACCGAGAAGCAGCGCAAGTCGATCGCCGACTATTTCTCGCCGACCCTGGTCGAGACCAAGCGGGAAAGCGCGGGCTCGAACGGCCTGCTCGGCGGGTCGTCGCTGATGGACAAGGACGCCTATCCGTTCAAGGCGGCGCAGACCGGCACCCGCGCGCTGACCGTTCCGCTGGACGCCACCGGCGGCGCCAAGGAAGGCCAGGGCAACAAGCTGCGCAACGAGGATGTCGAGAATTTCAAGCGGCTGAGCCACCGGCTGCAAAGCCAGCTAGGCGCCGATCCGCGTTTCCGGAAGATCGCCAGCCATGTCCGCTTCACCCCCACTCGCGAGGGCCTGCGCATCGATCTGATCGACGATGCCGATTATTCGATGTTCGCGCTGGGCACGACTGCGCTGAATCCGGAAGCGGCCGATTTGATCGACACGGTCGCGAAGGGAATCTCGTCGATGCCGAACCAGGTTTCGATCCGCGGCCATACCGACAGCCTGGGCTATGGCGATCCGCGGTCGATGAACAACTGGATGCTGTCGAGCGGCCGCGCCGAAGCGACCCGGCGCCGGCTGGCAATGGGCAGCGTCCTGGAGCGCCGCTTCGAGCGGATCGAAGGCGTGGCCGACCGCGATCCCTATATCGAGAAGAACCCCGCCGATCCGCGCAACCGGCGCGTCTCGATCACCTTGCTCTACCGGGGCGTGCACCAGCAATAGCCGATGGCAAGAGGCCGGAGCGTTGCCGCCCCGGCCTCCGTCCCCTCGTTACGCCACCGGAGGGGAAAGCTGTCGCTGCCGATCAGCAGCGGTCGCCGCTGCGGTCGATCGCGCGTCCCGCCAGCGCCCCGACGCCCGCGCCGACGATCGCGCCCGCGGTGCCGTCGCCGTGACGGCCGACCGCGGCGTCGCCCAGCAAGCCGCCGACGATCGCGCCGAGGACCGTGCCGGTGGTGCCGCTGCCGCGGCAGCGATAGGCATAGCTGTGGCGGCCATAATAGCTGCGGTTGCCGTAATAGCCGTTGCCGTAGCGGTTCCCGTAGTAACGGTTGCCGTAATAGCCGTTGCCGTAGCGGCTGTCGTAATAGCCGCGATTGCCGTTATAGCCGTTCCCGTAATGGCCGCGGCTGCTGTAGCCGCCATAGTACTGGGCATTGGCGGGTGCGGCAGCGAACGCGCCGCCCGCGACGGTTGCTAGCGCCGCGCCGATCAGGCCGATCTTCTTCATCATCGTCAATCTCCTTCGTCAGCGGCGCCCCTGCGCCCTCACGTCGGAGATGGTTATGACCTGATTCGCTTGAGGGCAGGCTGAATGCCGATGTTAGCCGCGGTTCAGCTTGCCCGGACATAGCTGCCGGGCGCTTCCTCGATCGCGGGGAGCTTGCCCGCGCCCGGCACGCGCGCGCCTTCGGCCGGCACCTTCTCCGCGCCCCGCGCCTCGATCCAGCCGATCCAGTCCGGCCACCAGCTGCCCTTGGTCTCGGTCGCGCCGGCGACGAATTCGTCGAGCGAGCCGACCGGCCTGTCGTTGGTCCAATATTGGTATTTGCCGGTCGAGGGCGGGTTGACCACGCCCGCGATGTGACCGGAACCGGCGAGCACGAAGCGCACTGGCCCGTCGAAATGGTCGGTGATCTTCCACACGCTTTCGGCAGGCGCGATATGGTCTTCCCGCCCGGCCTGGACATAGGTCGGCGTCGTCACATCCCGTAGGTCGAGCGGCACGCCCAATACGGTCAGCGCATTGGGCACCACCAGCTTGTTGTCGCGGTAGAGGTCGGTCAGGTACGCCCGGTGCCATTTGGCCGGCAGGTTGGTCGTGTCGCCGTTCCAGTGCAGCAGGTCGAACGCGGGATAGTCGTTGCCGAGCAGGTAATTGCTGACGACATAGTTCCAGATCAGATCGCGCCCGCGCAGCAGGTTGAAGGTCGCGGCCATATAGCGGCCGTCGAAAAACCCGTCCGGCGCAAGACCTTCCAGCAGCTTCAGCTGCTCGTCGTCGACGAAGTTCTTCAGCTCCCCCGCATGGCTGAAATCGACCTGGGCGGTGAAGAAGGTCGCGCTCCTGACCTTGTCCGCCTCGCCGCGCCCGGCGAGCACCGCCAGCGTCGCGGCAAGCGTGGTTCCGGCGACGCAATAGCCGATCGCGTGCACCGACTTGACGTCCAGCGCTTCGCCGATGGTGTCGATCGCATCGATCTGGGCGGCGACATAATCGTCCCAGATCACGTCCTTCATCGAAGCGTCGGCCGATTTCCAGCTGACCATGAATACGCTGAGCCCCTGCTCGACCGCCCAGCGGATGAAGCTCTTTTCCGGATTCAGGTCGAGGATGTAGAAGCGGTTGATCCAGGGCGGGAAAATCACCAGCGGCGTCTCGAATACCTGGTCGGTCGTCGGCGCGTACTGGATCAGCTCGTAGAGCGGCGTGCGCTTCACCACCTTGCCGGGCGTGGTCGCGAGATTGCGTCCGACCTCGAACGCCCCTTGCCTTACATGGCTGAGCTGCCCCTGGCGAAGGTCGCGCAGCAGATGCTCCAGGCCCTTCAGCAGGTTTTCGCCGCCTGTCTCCAGCGTCCGCTTCATCACTTCCGGATTGGTCAGCACGAAGTTGGACGGACTCATCGCCTCGACCACCGTGCGCGTCGCGAAGCGCAGCCTCTCCTTCTGCGCCGCGTCCACGCCGTCCAGTAGATCGACGGACTTCAGCATGTGATCGGCGATCGTCAGATAGGTCTGGCGGATCAGGTCGTAGAGCGGATGCTGCCGCCATTCGGGCGCAGCGAAGCGCCTGTCCTTAGGGTCCGCGCCAGCCTCGCCCGGCGTCACGAATCGCTGCCACAGCTTCAGGCTGTCGGACCAGAAGTCCGTGGCCGCCCGGGTCAGCGCGGTCGAATCCATCATGTTGGGAAAGGCGGCAGGCGGCGGCGCCTCGGCCGCCTTCATTGCCATCTCCACGCCGTGCTCGAGCATCAGCTGCTGCGCGCGGCCGATCACCCAGGTCCAGCGCTGCATGTCCTCCAGGCTCGGCGGGTGGGGGACGTCGGTCTGGTCGGCCATGATTCTCTCCCTGTCGCCATCAATCTAGGCGGAATGGCGAGCCGATCAAACGGAACGGCTTGAGCGCCGCCGCTCCCGGCCCCATCTCCCCGTCATGGCGAAGAGCGACACCTGCCCGTTGTGCGGCAAGCCGACGGCTGCCGAGCACCAACCCTTCTGCAGCCGCGGCTGCAAGGATCGGGACCTGCTGAACTGGCTGGGCGAAGGTTATCGCGTGCCCGGCCCGCCCGCGCACGAGAACCCACTGGACAGCCGCGCAGACCCCTCGCTATAGGCCGCGCCTCGCTTGGCCTAAGCTCCCGTGCCCAGGTAGCTCAGTTGGTAGAGCATGCGACTGAAAATCGCAGTGTCGGTGGTTCGATTCCGCCCCTGGGCACCATCTCCTTCGCGTTCCGCGCGTTAGCGCCCCGGCCGGCGCCCCGGCGCTTGTATCGTATACGGGATACGATAAGACCCGGCTTGCTCGAACACTGGGGAGACAGACATGAGCCGTGCCTGGTCCGCGACCGCCATTGCCCTCGTCATCGCGGCCGGGGCGCTCCCGGCTTCGGCAGCGCCCGCGCCCGCCACGGCCGACCGCATCACGACGCCGGACGCCGCGTTCGGCACCAAGGCGGGAAGCGACTATTTCCTCGCCGACTATTCGACGATCACCAAATGGCTGAAGACGGTGGCCGCCGAAAGCAGCCGGATGAAGCTGCTCAGCATCGGCAAGACGGCCGAGGGGCGCGAGCAATATATGGCGGTGGTCTCCTCGCCGGCGAACCTGGCGAAGCTCGACCACTACAAGGAGATCTCGAAGAAGCTGGCGCTCGCCAAGGACCTAACCAACGAGCAGGCGCGGACGCTCGCCAGGGAAGGCAAGCCGATCGTCTGGATCGATGCCGGCCTGCACGCGACCGAAGTGGTCAATGCCCAGACCCATCCGCAGATCATCTACGAGCTGCTGACCGGCAACGATCCCGAAACGCTGCGCATCCTCGACGACGAGATCGTGCTGTTCCCGTTCGCCAATCCCGACGGGCTGGAGCTGGTCGCTGACTGGTACATGCGCCCCGCCGACAAGCTGGCGCGGCGCACCGACACGATCCCGGTCCTGTACCAGAAATATGTCGGGCACGATAACAATCGCGACAGCTACATGTCGAACCTCGCCGAGACGACGAACATGAACCGAGCGTCGTACCGCGAGTGGTTCCCGCAGATCATCTACAACGAGCATCAGACCGGGCCGGTCGGCACCGTCGTTTTCATCCCGCCGTTCCGCGATTACCCGAACTTCAACTACGATCCGCTGGTCATCAACCAGACCGACGCGCTTGCCTATCAGATGCACGGCCGGCTGATCGCGGAAGGCAAGCCGGGCTCCACGATGCGATCGGGCGCGCCCTATTCGACCTGGTTCAACGGCAGTGTGCGCACCGCCGGCTATTTCCACAACGCGATCGGCATCCTGACCGAGATCATCGGCAGCCCCACGCCGATGGCCATCCCGCTGGTGCCGGACAACCAGCTTGCCCGCGAAGACCTGATCGCGCCGGTCGCGCCGCAGCCATGGCATTTCCAGCAATCGATCGACTATGTGAAGTCGCTGGACCGGGCGGTGATGGACTGGGCATCGCGCAACAGCGAGACGCTGCTCTACAACCGCTATGTGATGGGGCGGAACCAGATCCGCAAAGGCAGCGAGGACAGCTGGGTCGTCACGCCGAAGCGGATCGCGGCGGTCAGGGAAGCCGCGAAGCACCTGCCGAAGCCCGAGGACAGTGGCGAGTTCCGCGGCGCGCAGGTCGTCGATTCCAAGCTCTACGACACGGTGCTGCGCGATCCCGCCGCCCGCGCGCCGCGCGCCTTCCTGATCCCGGCCGACCGCCAGGCGGACATGCCGACGACGATCCGGTTCCTCAACGCCCTGATCAAGCTGGGGGTCGAGGTCCAGCGCGCCGACCAGCCCTTCACCTTCGGAGGCAAGACATATCCGGCGGGATCGTTCGTCGTCCGCAGCGACCAGGCGTTCCGCCCGCACGTGCTCGACATGTTCGAGCCGCAGGACCATCCGCAGGACTTCGCCTATCCGGGCGGACCGCCGGTCAAGCCCTACGATGTCACTGGCTACAACCTGTCCTACCAGATGAACGTGACGTTCGACCGGGTGCTGGACGCGTTTCCGCAGCAATTCCCGGCCGTGCCCGACGAGCTTGCGCCGCCGCCCGGCCATGTCGTGGGGAACGGCGGCGACGGCTTCATCGTCAGCCACGCGACGAACAACAGCTTCATCCTTTCCAACCGCCTGCTGAAGGCGAAGCAGCCGGTGTTCTGGCTGAAGGCACCGGTGACAGTCGCGGGGCAGGTGCTCGCGCCCGGTGCGCTGTGGATCCCCGCCTCGGCCGAGGCGCGCCGGATCGTCGAGGCCAGCGTCGGCCCGCTCGGCATCGATGCCTATACCGCAGCTAAGCCCGAGGGCGAGACGATCGCGATCAAGCCGGTGCGGATCGGGCTTGTCGACGTCTATGGGGGCTCGATGGCCTCAGGCTGGACCCGCTGGATCTTCGAGCAGTTCGAATTCCCCTACACCCAGGTCTTTCCGCAGGAGCTCGACAAGGGCGGGCTCGACAGGAAATATGACGTGCTGGTGTTCCAGTCGGACGTGCTGGGCCGCGAAGGGCGGACCCGCCGGCAGCCGGCCGCCGCCGACATTCCCGCCGAATACCGGCCGATGCTGGGCGCGGTGACCAGGGAGAAGAGCTATCCGCAGATCGCCGCGTTCGCGAAGGCCGGCGGCACCGTCATCACGGTCGGCGACGCGGGGTCGCTCGGGGAAGCGCTGGGGTTGCCGGTCAGCGATCCGCTGACAAGGGCGGACAAGGACGGCAAGCGCGTGCCGCTGCCTTCGACCGAGTTCTACATTCCCGGATCGATCCTCAGCGCGAAGTTCGACGTTACCGACCCGCTTGCCTATGGCATGCCGGAGACGGCAGACGTGTTCTTCTACAACAGCCCGGTGTTCACCGTGACCGGGCCGGGCGCGAAGAAGGTAGCCTGGTTCGATAGCGAGGCGCCGCTCCGCTCCGGCTGGGCCTGGGGGCAGAAGGCGCTGAAGGGCACGACGGCGATCGTCGACGCGTCGCTCGGCAAGGGGCGGGTGTTCCTGCTTGGGCCCGAAGTCACTTCCCGCGCGCAGCCGTTCGCCACGTTCAAGCTGCTGTTCAACGGCATCTATTACGGACCGGCAGCGAGCAACTGACAAGGATTATTCTCGACATCGATTCGCACCCGGAACTTTGTCCCGCAACATCGGTTAAGGCGCTGAAATAATCGTTCGGCGCCAAGCCGATATCGGGAGGAATGCGGGTGCGCTGGCGGATGCGGGCGTGCGTAATGGCTGCGCTGGCGATATGGCCGGCGATGCAGGCACGCGCGCAGGGAAACGGCACCGACGACGGCCAGTGGGTGATGCCGGCCCATGACTATGCGAGCACGCGCTTCAGCCGGCTGGACCAGATCAACCGCGGCAATGTCGGCCAGCTGAAGATCGCTTTCACTTTCTCGACCGGGCTGCTGAAGGGCCATGAGGCGGCGCCGCTGGTGGTCGGGTCGACGATGTACATCGTCACGCCGTTTCCGAACTACCTCTACGCGCTGGACCTCAACCGGCCCGGCGCCCCGCTCAAATGGAAATATGACCCCAAGCCCGCCGCTGCCTCGCAGGGCGTCGCCTGCTGCGATGTCGTCAATCGCGGCGCGGCCTATGCGAACGGCCGCATCTTCTTCAACACGTTGGACGACTACACGGTCGCGGTGGATGCCGAGACGGGCGCCGAAGTCTGGCGCACCAAGTTGGGCGACATCAACCTGGGCGAGACCATGACGATGGCGCCGCTGGTCGCCGACGGCAAGGTGCTGGTCGGCAATTCCGGCGGCGAGATGGGCGTGCGCGGCTGGCTGACGGCGCTCGACGCCGGAACGGGCAAGATCGTGTGGCGCGCCTGGTCGACGGGTCCCGACAAGGACGTGCTGATCGGTCCCGACTTCAAGCCCTACTACGCGATGGACCGCGGCAAGGATCTGGGCGTCAAGACCTGGCCGCCCGAGGCTTGGAAGATCGGCGGCGGCAACGTCTGGGGCTGGATCAGCTACGATCCGGAGCTGAAGCTGGTCTATTACGGCACCGGCAACCCGGGGCCGTGGAATCCGGACCAGCGGCCCGGCGACAACAAGTGGACGGCGGGCATCTTCGCGCGCGACGTGACCACCGGCCAGGCGCGCTGGTATTATCAATTCTCCCCGCACGACCTGTTCGACCATGACGGGATCAACGAGCAGATCCTGATCACGATGAAGGTCAACGGGAAGCCGCGCAAAGTGCTGCTGCGGGCCGAACGCAACGGCTATTTCTACGTGATGGACCGGGTGACGGGTCAGGTGATCGCCGCCGATCCCTACGGCAACGTCAACGCGTCGCTGGGGGTGGACCTGAAGACCGGGCGGCTGATCCCCAACCCGGACAAGGTAACGACGCAGGGAAAGGTCGTGCGCGGCATCTGCCCCGCCTCGCCCGGCATGAAAGACTGGAACCCGGCCGCGTTCTCCCCCCGCACCGGGCTCGTCTACATCCCGCACATGAACCTGTGCATGGACTATGGCGCGATGGAGGCGAACTACATCGCCGGCACACCCTATGTCGGCGCGGACGTGAAGATGTACGCGGGGCCCGGCGGCAATCGCGGCGTCTTCACCGCCTGGGATCCGGGCGCGCGCAAGGCGGTATGGGAAATCAAGGAGGACCTGCCGCTGTGGAGCGGCGCGCTGGTGACTGCCGGCGACGTGGTCTTCTACGGAACCATGGACGGCTGGTTCAAGGCGCTCGATGCCACCAACGGCAAGCTCCTGTGGCAGTTCAAGGCCGGCTCCGGAATCATCGGCCAGCCGATCAGCTATCGCGCGCCCGACGGCAAGCAGCACATCGCGGTGCTGGCCGGCGTCGGCGGCTGGGCCGGCGCGGTGGTCGCGGGCGGGCTGGACCCGCGCGACCCGACCGCGGCGCTGGGCTTTGCCGGCGCGACCGCCGACCTGCCGGGCAAGACCACGGGCGGAGGCATGCTGTATGACTTCGTTCTGCCTTAGAAATCCTCCCCTGCCTTTGCAGGGGCGGGGGACCGCTCGCGAAGCGAGTGGTGGAGGGGCCCACCGCGGAGCGGGCGGTCGGCAGTCCTCGCTTCGCTGCGGCCCCTCCACCACGCGCCTACGGCGCGCGGTCCCCCTCCCCAAGCGAGCTTGGGGAGGAATGATGATTCTTGGCCTCGCCCTTCTTTCCGGCTGCGATCGAGAGGCGCGGGAAGTGCGGGGCAAGCCGCTGCCCGAGACGGCCGTCGCCGCGCAGACGTCGACATTGTTCCCCGGCGGCGGCAGCGCCGGCCCCGAAGACCCCCGCGCGGAAATGTATGCCGAGAACGCGTATCACATTTCCGAAGGCGGCCGCCTCTATCGCCAGATGAACTGCGTCGGCTGCCACGCGAACGGCGGCGGCGGGATGGGGCCGGCGCTGATGGACGACCAGTGGCGCTACGGCGGCCGCATGGACCAGATCGTCGCCAGCATAGACCAGGGCAGGCCGAACGGGATGCCCAGCTGGCGCGGCAAGCTCACGCCGACCCAGATGTGGCAGCTCGCCGCCTATGTGCGGACGCTGTCGGCGAACGTGCCCAAGGACGCGGCGCCGAGCCGGAACGATACGATGTCGAACATCTATCCGCGCACGCTGGCCGAGCCCGAGCCGCCGAGTGCATCCGACCCGGCGGGCGCGAAGGGCCCGGCGCGGTGAGCAAAGCCACCCAAGCCGGGATGGGAGGCGGCCTGCTGCTTCTGACCGGCTGTGCGGGCGTCCAGTCGATCGCGCCTTCGGGCGGCGCCCACACCGCGGCGTTCAACAACCTGTTCGTCATTTTCCTGGTCGTGTGCGGGTTCTTCTACCTGCTGGTGATCGGCTTCCTCGGCGCGGCGATCCTCAGGCGGCGGCGCGAGGGCGATACGGGCGTGCCGATGCTGTTCCGCGCCTGGGTCGCGCTGGTCAGCGTCTCGCTGGTCGGCCTCGCCTTCGCGAGCTGGCTCACCGACCGGGCGATGGCGAGCTATAGCGAGCAGGGCTCGCCGGTCCGCGTGCGCCTGACCGCCAACCAATGGTGGTGGGACGTGACCTATTTCGGCGCCAGCCACAGCGAGGATATCCGCACGGCGAACGAACTGCACCTGCCGGTCGGGCGGCCCGCGCTGATCGAGCTCAAGTCGAATGACGTGATCCACAGCTTCTGGGTGCCGAACCTCGCCGGCAAGCAGGACCTGATTCCCGGCCGCACGGGAGACATCGCACTGCTGCCGCGGAAATCGGGCGTGTTTCGCGGACAATGCGCGGAGTTCTGCGGCGCCCAGCACGCGCACATGGCGCTGACAGTGATCGTCGAGCCCGAGGCCCAGTTCCGTGCCTGGTCGCGCCGGCAACTCGCTACTGCGCGTACGCCCACCACGGCGCAGCAGCTTGCCGGCATGGCCTATGTGACGACGCGCGAATGCGCGACCTGCCACGCCATCGCGGGCACCAGCGCCTCGGCGTCGGTCGGGCCGGACCTCACCCATGTCGCCAGCCGCAGCACGATCGCGGCGGGCACGCTGCCGATGGGCCGGGGCGGTCTCTATGCCTGGATCGCCGACCCGCAGGGCGTGAAGCCCGGCGCGCACATGCCCTATATCGGTCTTGAGGCGCGGGAGCTGGATGCGGTCGTTGCCTATCTCGAGAGTCTCAAATGATCGCGCGCGACGGGCCGGAGCTGCAGGGCGCGGAGCTGCACGACCGGCTGGCACGGACCTGGAGCCGCAAGCCCGGGCTGATCGGCTGGCTCTCGACCGTCGACCATAAGGAAGTCGGCCGGCGTTACGCCGTCACCGCGTTCATCTTCTTCGCGCTGGCCGGCGTGTTGGCGCTGATCATGCGCACGCAGCTGGCGACGCCGGAGAGCGGGCTGATCTCCGCCGACCGCTACAACCAGATCTTCACGATGCACGGCTCGACGATGATGTTCCTGTTCGCCGTGCCGGTGATGGACGCCATCGCGATCTACCTGATCCCGCTGATGGTGGGCGCCAGGACCATCGCTTTCCCGCGCCTGCACGCCTTCAGCTATTACATGTATCTGGGCGGCGGGCTGATGCTTTGGATCGCCTTTGCCCTGAACATCGGCCCCGATATCGGCTGGTTTGCCTACACGCCCCTCTCCGGTCCCGAATATGATCCCGGCAAGCGCGCCGACATGTGGGCGCAGATGATCACCTTCACCGAGGTCGCGGCGCTCGCCCTATCCGCCTCGATCATCGGCACGATCTTCAAGCTGCGCGCGCCCGGCATGCGGCTGGACCGGATGCCGCTGTTCGCCTGGGCGATGCTGGTCGTGTCGTTCATGGTGATCTTCGCGATGCCGGCGATCGCGCTCGCCTCCGCCTTCCTGATCTCGGACCGGCTGGTGGGGACGCAGTTCTTCAACCCGGCGGAAGGCGGCGACCCGATCCTGTGGCAGCACATGTTCTGGTTCTTCGGCCACCCGGAAGTGTACATCATCTTCCTGCCGGCCACCGGCTTCGTCAGCCAGATCACCGAGACCTTCTCCGGCCGCTCGATCTTCGGCTATCCGTTCATGGTGCTGGCCTTGGTCGCGACCGGGCTGCTCGCGTTCGGGCTGTGGGTGCACCACATGTTCGCGACCGGGCTGCCGCGGCTGGGCTATGCCTTCTACACCGCCGCGAGCATGACGGTTGCGATCCCGTCCGGCATCCAGATCTTCTGCTGGATCGCGACGATGTGGAGCGGGCGCCCGCGCTTCGCGGTGCCGATGCTGTACGTGGTCGGGTTCATCATCACCTTCGTGATCGGCGGCCTGTCCGGCGTGATGGTCGCGAGCGTGCCGCTCGACCTGCAGATGCACGACACCTATTTCGTCGTCGCGCACTTCCATTACGTGCTGATCGGCGGCGCGGTGTTCCCGCTGCTGGGCGTCGTCACCTACTGGTTCCCGAAGATCACGGGACGGATGATGTCGGAGCGGCTGGGGCGCTGGGGCTTCGGCCTCCTGTTTGCCGCGTTCAACCTGACGTTCATGCCGATGCACTGGACCGGGCTGATGGGCATGCCTCGGCGGGTCTATACCTATCCGGCCGGCATGGGCTGGGACGTGCTGAACCTGGTCTCGACGATCGGCGCGTTCGGCATCGCCGTCGCGGTGATCCTGTTCCTGGTGAACGTCTTCACCTCCTATTGGAAAGGCGAACCGGCCGGGCCCAATCCCTGGGGCGGCACATCGCTGGAATGGGCGACGACCTCGCCGCCGCCGCCCTACAATTTCGCACATGTGCCGGTGGTTGAGAGCCGGACGCCCTTATGGGACGTGGACGGCGGGCCGCTGCCCGTGATGACGGGCCTGCAGGTCGACGAGCGCGAAACGCTGATGACGACGCTGATCGATGCCGAGCCCGACGTGCTCGAAGCGTCGGCCGAACCCTCGATCTGGCCGCTGGTCGCCGCGATCGTGACGGCAATCCTGTTCGTCGGGTCAGTCTTCACCCCATGGGCGATCGTCTGGGGCTCGATCCCGGTCGCGATCGCGCTGATCGCCTGGTTCTGGCCTAAAAAGGCCCTGGAGCCGGGCGAGGAGCCGGTGTCCGCATGAGCGCGCCCCATCGCTTCGTCCGGGACGTGTCCGCGCTGCCGACGCATGCGTTCGGCAACCGCAGCCTCACCTGGTGGGGCGTGATCCTGTTCATGCTGATGGAGGGAGCCGGCTTCGCGCTGGCGGGCGGCGCCTATTTTATCCTGAAAAGCCATCAGGGGGATTGGCCGCCCTCGCCCATCCTGCCGCCGGACCTGCTTGCCGGCACGCTTTTCACGCTCGTGATGCTGGCAAGTGAAATCCCGAACACGATCGTCAAGAAAAAGGCCGAGGCGGAAGAGATCGCGCCGGTGCGGCTGCTGCTGCCGATCATCGCGGCGATCGGCGGGCTGCTGCTGGTGATCCGTGCGTTCGAGTTCGGCAGCCTGAACGTGCTGTGGACTGACAATCCCTATGGCTCGATCGTCTGGGCACTGCTGGTGCTGCACACGACGCACATTGTAACCGACTGGGTCGACACGCTGGTGCTGACCGCGCTGATGTTCACCCGGCATGGGCCGACGGGCAAGCGCTTCGTCGATGTCAGCGAGAACTCGCTCTACTGGCGTTTCGTGTGGCTGACCTGGCTGCCCATCTACCTGCTGATCTATTGGGTGCCGCGGTGGTGACCCCTCCTCCCCCCTTAATACGGCGCGCCAAATACCTGCTCGCCCCGTGGGCGGGAATGCTGGGCGCCGGCTTCGGCTGGGCGCTGTCGCATCAGGTCGGATCGGATCTCGCGCAGGACAACTGCAATGCCGCGAACCCGGTGGTGATGATCCTGATCGGCCTGATCGGCTTCGCGATCGCAGGCTTCGGCGGGCTGGTCAGCTGGCGCGCGGTGCCGGGCGAGCATGGCGGCCGGAAGTTCGTCGCCTATGTGGGCGTGCTGATGGCCGCGCTGCTTTCAGTCGCGATCTTCATGCAGACGGCGGCCGCCCTGCTCCTGCCCGGGTGCTTCGGATGATCGCGCTCGCGATGCTGCATGCCGGCGCGCACCGATTGCCGGACGAGGCGCCGGGCTGGACCTGGGCGCCGAGCGTCACGGTGCCGCTGCTGCTTGCGGCCGCGCTTTACGCGATCGGCTATGTACGGCTGCAACGCCGCGCCGACGCCGGGCGGCCGCAGCACCGGCGCCACGCGTGGCGCTTCGCTGCGGGCTGGGCGGTGCTGGCCTTGGCGATCGTCTCGCCGCTGCACGAAGGCGGGGAGCGCAGCTTCACCCTGCACATGATCGAGCACGAGCTGATCATGGTTCCCGCCGCGCTGCTGATCGCCAGCGCGCGGCCGTTGGGCGTGATGTTCTGGGCGCTGCCCCTGCCGCTTCGCCAAGGCCTCGGCGGCGGAGCGCGCTGGTGGCAGGGCCTGGCCGACCCGGTGGTCGCGACGGCGCTCCAGGCGCTGGCGCTGATCCTTTGGCACGCCCCGCCCTTGTTCGACCGGGCCTTGGGGCATGAGGGCTGGCATATCGCCCAGCATCTGTCGTTCCTGGTCACGGCTTTGCTGTTCTGGTGGGCGATGACGCGGGCGGCGGGGCGAAACGCGCTGGTCGCGGCGAGCTGCCTGTTCGTGACGTCGCTGATCGGCGGCGGGCTGGGCGCTTTGATGGCCTTCTCCACCAGCCCCTGGTACGCGGGCTATGCCGCCATGGGCATGATGCCGTTCGGGCTGACGCCCGCCCAGGACCAGCAGCTTGCCGGGCTCGTGATGTGGATTCCGGGCGGCATGGCCCATGCGGGCGCCGCTCTCGTGCTGCTCGCGCGATTGTTCCGCCCGGAAAGGCAGGCCGATGCGATCGGCTAGCATCATCGGCTGGACCGGGGGCGTGGCGCTGCTGCTGATCGCCGGCGGCTATACCTGGAATTATCTCGACGCGCAGCGTCAGGTCGCGACGCGCGCGCACCTGCTGACCGGCGGCGACCCGGTGCGCGGCTGGCAGCTCATCCAGCAATACGGCTGCGGCGGCTGCCACACCATCCCGCGCGTGCCGCAGGCGGCAGGCAAGGTCGGGCCGCCGCTCTCTGGAGTCGGCGAGCGCGTCTATCTCGCCGGCCGGCTGGAGAACCGGCCCGAGAACCTGATCGCCTGGGTGCAGCATCCGCGCGCCGTCGACCCGCAGACCGCAATGCCGGAACTGGGCGTGACCGAACCGCAGGCCCGCGACATCGCGGCCTATTTGTACACGTTATGAGCGAGACCCCGTCATCCCGGCGAAAGCCGGGACCCACTTTCTTTACCGCCACCCTGAAGAAAAGGTGGGCCTCGGCTTTCGCCGGGATGACGATGACGATTGCCCCGGCAGTGGCCGACACCGTCTACGTCTCCAACGAAGCGTCGGACGTGGTGCATGTGATCGACGGCGCGACCGGCGCGCGGCGCGGCGACATAGCGGTCGGCAAGCGGCCACGCGGGTTGGCGATGGCGCCGGACGGCAAGCGGCTGTTCGTCGCTGTCAGCAACGACAATGACGTGGCGATCGTCGATCTTGCGAATGGCAAAGTTGCCGGCCGCCTGCCCTCCGGGCCGGACCCGGAAGTGATCGCGGTGGCGCCGGATGCGGCGACTGCGTTCGTGTCGAACGAGGAAGACAATCTGGTCTCGTTTATCGACGTGGGCAGCGCCAGGGTGACGCACGAAGTGCCGGTCGGGATCGAGCCGGAGGGCGTCGCCGTCAGCCCGGACGGCGCAACCGTGATCGCCACGTCGGAAACCAGCAGCATGGCGCATGTGATCGACCGCGCTTCCGCGACGCTGAAGGAGAATCTCCCCGTCGATGCGCGGCCGCGCTGGGCCGAGTTCACGCGCGACGGCAAGCACCTATGGGTGTCGTCGGAGCTCGGCGGGACGGTGACGGTGTTCGATGCCGCGGCCTGGCAGCCGGCCGGCAAGGTGGATTTTACCAGCATCCCCAACGCCCAGCCGGTCGGGATCGCGTTCCGCCCGGACGGCGCCCGCGCCTATGTCGCGCTGGGGCGCGGCAACGCAGTGGCGGAGGTGGACGCCGCGAGCCTCACGATCCTGCGCCGCTTTCCGGTCGGCGAACGCGTGTGGGAGCTGGCCGTATCGGCGGACGGGGCGCGGGTTTACGCCGCCAACGGCCTCAGCGGCGACCTGAGCATCATCGACGTGGCGAGCGGCAAGGTTCGCTCGGTCCAACTTGGAGGAAAGCCATGGGGCGTCGCGGTCTCGCGCTGATGCTGGCGCTCGCCGCCGCGCCGGCCGGCGCCGCGGAGCTGCGCGTCTGTGCGGACCCGAACAACATGCCTTTCTCCAATGCCAAAGGCGAAGGCTTCGAAAACAAGCTGGTCGAACGCATCGCGGCGGATTGGGGACGGACCGTCCAATATACCTGGTGGGCGCAGCGGCGCGGCAACGTCCGCAACACGTTGAAAGCGGGCGAATGCGACCTGATTCCCGGCATCGGCAGCGCTGTCGAGATGGTCGGCACCACCCGCCCCTATTACCGCGCGCGCTACATGTTCGTGACGCGAGCCGATCGGAGCCTGGACATTGCCGGCTTCGACGATCCGCGGCTGAGGACGCTGAAGATCGGCGTGCAGATGGTCGGCGACGACGGCTCCAACACGCCGCCCGCCCATGCGCTGGCGAAGCGCGGGATCGTCGACAATGTGCGTGGCTATCTGATCTATGGTGACTATGCGGAGCACGACCCGCAGGCGGCGATCGTTCGCGCCGTCGCAGCGGGCGAGGTGGACGTGGCATTGGTCTGGGGGCCGACCGCCCAGTGGTATGCGAAGAGCTCGGCCGTCCCGCTGAAGCTCACCCCGACGCCCTGGCTCGACGGGCCGCAGCTGCCGATGCAGTTCGACGTCTCGATGGGCGTGCGCCGCGAGGACGACAAATTGCGGGCCGAGCTGAACGCCTGGCTTACCGCGCATCGGGACGAGGTGGAGGCGCTGCTGGCGCGCTATCGCTAACGGGCGGTCAGATAGGAGTCGGAGCGGGCCAGCGCGATCAGCTCGATCCCCGCTTCCTCGGCACGCGCGAGCGCAAGCGTCGTCGGCGCGGAGACGGTGACGAGCGTCGGGCAGCCCGAAAGCGCCGCCGTTTCGACCAGCTCGTACGAGCAGCGCGACGAGAGCAGCGCGAAGCCGTCGCCCCAGCCCCGGCCGGCGCGGAGCATCGCCCCGACCAATTTGTCGAACGCGTTGTGGCGGCCGACATCCTCGCGCGCGACGAGGATGCTCCCGTCTTCCGAGCAGAGCGCCGCGGCATGCACGGCGCCGGTCGCGCGATTCAGCGGCTGGTGCGCGCGCATTGCGGCCGTCGCCGTGAAGATCGCGGCAGGATCGATCTCGCGCCGCCGCGGCGCCACTCTCGGCAATGGCCGCAGCGCCTGCTCCAGATTCTCGATCCCGCACAGCCCGCAGGAGCTGTCCGATATCCGGTGCCGCACCCGCTCGGCCACGCGCTCGCGCAGACCCGGACGCGTGCCGATCCGCAGCAACGTCCCTTCAGGCATCGCATGCGCATCGGCCGAGACGATGTCCTCGGCGCCGTCGATCAGCCGCTCGGACAGGCAGAAACCATAGGCGAAATCCTCCAGATCCTCGGGCGTGAGCATCATCACGGCGTAACCGAGGCCGTTCAGCTCGACCGCGCAGGGATCTTCGACCGCGACGCCGCGTTCGACCTCCCGCGCTTCGCCTTCTGCCAGCTGCTCCCGGAAACGCTGCGGCCGGCAGCCGGTCATGCGGCTTCCCGAAGGCGTAGCAACGCCGCCCGGCTGGTCGGGTCCAGTCCGCTCCCGCCTTCCGCGAGGTGGGCGAGGATCATCGCGCGCATCCGCGGGTCCCAGAAGCTTCGGATATGCTGGGCCGTCGCCGCAACCGGGTCTGCATCGGTGGCAAGATTCCGCGCGATCTGGTTGGCCATGTAGATCAGCCGTTCGAGACTGCCGCTCACTCGGCGGCCTCTGCCGAAATGCGCCGCGAGCGTTCGGTCAGCGCCTCGTAATCTTCCTGCCATTCCGTCGGGCCGTTCGACGGCGACACCTGGACGGCAGTGACCTTGTATTCGGGGCAACTGGTCGCCCAGTCCGAATATTCGGTGGTGACGACGTTCGCCTGCGTCGCCGGGTGATGGAAGGTCGTATAGACGACGCCCGGCGCGACGCGGTCGGTGACGGTCACGCGCAAGGTGGTCTCGCCCGACCGGCTGGCGAGCTTGGCCCAGTCGCCTTCCTTCAGCCCATGCTGCTCCGCGTCGTGCGGATGGATTTCCAGCAGGTCTTCCGGGTGCCACACCGTGTTCGCCGTCCGCCGGGTCTGCGCGCCGACATTATATTGGCTGAGGATGCGGCCGGTGGTCAGCAGCATCGGATAGCGCGGACCGGTCTTCTCGTCCGTCGGGATATATTCGGTGACCACGAACCGCCCCTTGCCGCGCACGAAGCTGTCGACGTGCATGACCGGCGTGCCTTCGGGCGCGGCGTCGTTGCACGGCCATTGGATCGATCCGAGCTCGTCCAGTTTCGCGAACGAGACTCCGGCAAATGTGGGCGTCAGCCGCGCGATCTCGTCCATGATCTCGGACGGGTGAGTATAGGTCCAGCCAAGCCCCAGCGCGTTGGCGAGGCCCTGCGTCACTTGCCAATCCTCGAACCCGTTCAGCGGCGCCATCACCTTGCGCACCGGCTGGATGCGCCGCTCGGCATTGACGAAGGTGCCGTCCTTTTCGAGGAAGGTCGAGCCGGGCAGGAAGATGTGCGCGTAGTTCGCGGTCTCGTTCAGGAACAAGTCGTGGACGATCACGCATTCCATCGCCGCCAGCCCGGCGGCGACGTGCTTCGTGTTCGGATCGGACTGCAGGATGTCCTCGCCCTGGACGTAGAGCGCCTTGAACGCGCCATCGACCGCCGCGTCGAGCATGTTCGGGATGCGCAGCCCCGGCTCGGGATCGAGCGGGACGCCCCAATCCGCTTCGAACAGGGCGCGCAGCGCCGGGTCGGCGATGTGGCGATAGCCGCTCAGCTCGTGCGGGAAGCTGCCCATGTCGCAGCTGCCCTGGACGTTGTTCTGGCCGCGCAGCGGGTTCACGCCGACGCCGGGGCGGCCGAAATTGCCGGTCGCCATCGCCAGGTTGGCGAGCGCGATCACCGCCGACGACCCCTGGCTGTGCTCGGTGACGCCGAGGCCGTAGTAAATCGCCGCATTGCCGCCGGTCGCGTAGAGCCGCGCCGCCGCCCGCAGTGCCGGCGGGTCGACCAGGGTGACCGGGGCAAGCGCCTCCGGGCTGTGCCTGGCGTCCGCAACGAACGCCGCCCAGTCGCAATAGGCGTCCCAGTCGCAGCGCGCGCGGACGAACGCCTCGTCGGCCAGCCCTTCGGTTATGACGACATGCGCCATCGCAGTCAGCACCGCGACGTTGGTGCCGGGGCGGAGCGGCAGGTGATGGGCCGCCTCCACGTGCGGGGCGCGCACCAGGTCGATCCGGCGCGGATCGATGACGATCAGCTTCGCGCCCTGGCGCAGCCTTTGCTTCATCCGGCTGGCGAACACCGGATGGCCGTCGGTCGGGTTGGCGCCGATCACCATCATCACGTCGCACTGCTCGACCGAATCGAAGTCCTGCGTGCCGGCCGACGTGCCGAGCGTCGTCTTCAGCCCATAGCCGGTCGGCGAATGGCATACCCGCGCGCAGGTATCGACATTGTTGTTCTGGAATCCGGCGCGGACCAGCTTCTGGACCAGGAACGTCTCTTCATTGGTGCAGCGCGACGAGGTGATGCCGCCGATCGAGAGCCGGCCGTATGTCGCCTGGATGCGCTTCAGCTCCGACGCGGCATGGGCGAACGCCTCCCCCCAGCTCACTTCGCGCCACGGCTCGTCGATCGACGCGCGGATCATCGGGTTCAGGATGCGTTCCTTGTGGTTCGCATAGCCCCAGGCGAAGCGGCCCTTGACGCAGCTATGCCCGCGATTGGCCTTGCCGTCCTTCCACGGCACCATCCGGACCAGCTGCTCGCCCTGCATTTCCGCGCGGAAGGTGCAGCCGACGCCGCAATAGCCGCACGTCGTGACGATCGCGCGGTCGGGCATGCCGAGCTCCTTGACCGACCGCTCCTGCAGGGCGCCGGTCGGGCAGGCCTGCACGCAGGCGCCGCACGACACGCATTCGGACGAAAGGAAATCGTCGCTCGGCAGCCCCGCCGCGACTTTGGAGCCGAAGCCGCGGCCGTCGATGGTCAGCGCGAACGTGCCCTGGATCTCGTCGCAGGCGCGCACGCAGCGCGAGCAGACGATGCACTTGGCGGGATCGAAATCGAAATAGGGGTTCGAGACATCCATCGCCTCGCATTGGTGGT
The DNA here is from genome assembly GCF_009753715.1 of Sphingomonas horti. GTDB lineage: Bacteria > Pseudomonadota > Alphaproteobacteria > Sphingomonadales > Sphingomonadaceae > Sphingomonas_B > Sphingomonas_B horti. Next base: position 102,032 of record NZ_WQMS01000016.1, read on the forward strand.
CCGCGCCCGGGCCGTAGCGCACGGTGCGCAGCCCGGCCGCGTCCGCCTGCGCCAGCACCTCGCAATCGCCCTCGGCGCAGGCGCTGCAATCGGCCGGGTGATCGGTCAGGTACAGCTCCATCACCCCGCGCCGCAGCCGGCGCAGCCGGTCGCTGTCGGTGCGCACCACCATGGCTTCGGCAACCGGCGTGGTGCAGGAAGCCGGCGTGCCCCGCGCGCCCTCCACTTCGACCAGGCACAGGCGGCAGGAGCCGAACGGCTTCAGCGTATCGGTCGCGCAGAGCTTCGGGATCGCCAGCCCCGCCTCGGCGGCGGCGCGCATCACGGTGGTTCCCGCCGGCACGGTGACGCTGCGTCCGTCGATGCTGAGCGTGACGTCCACGTCCGCGCGTGAGGCGGGCGTGCCGAAATCGGGCTGGAACTCATAGCCCATGGTGCTGCTCCAATCGCGCCAGATCCTCGGGCGCATTCACATTAGCAGGTTCCAGCGGCAGCTTCACCGGCCTTGCGCCGATCCTTGCGGCAAAAGCGTGCATCGCATGCGAGCCGCTGCCGAACAGCATTTCCTCGACCAGTGCGGCCGCCTCTGCCGGCCACAGGCCGAGCACCGGCTGAGCGGCGACGAAGGCGGGCGCCGGCGCGAGCCGGCTGCGCAAGTCATGCGGCACGCCGACGCTGTCGACGCCGCAGGTCAGCACGAAGTCGAATCCCGCGTCGAGCGCGTGGCGCAGAGCGCCGGCGAGACCGCCGAGCGGTCCCTGTCCGGGCGCCGGCCAGTCCGGCACACAGGTGAAGGCGGGATCGTCGCGGCCGACGACCACCACGGCATCGCATTGGCCGGCAAGGGCATCGACGGCATGTGCCAGCAGCGGCTTGCCGCGCCAGCACGCCAGCGCCTTGTCGCTGCCGAAGCGGCTCGATCGGCCGCCGGCCAGCACCGCGCCCAGCACGCTCACCGCGCGAAATCCTCGGGAAAGTGCCGGATCGCGCTCAGCACCGGATAGGGCGTGAGGCCGCCCAGCGCGCAGAGCGAGCCGAACGTCATCGTCTCGCACAACTCCTCGATCAGCGCGAGATTGGCGGCCGCGTCCTCGCCCGCGAGGACCCGCGCCATCGTCTCGTAACCGCGCACCGAGCCCAGCCGGCACGGCGTGCATTTGCCGCAGCTTTCGGCCGCGCAGAATTCGAAGGCGAAGCGCGCCTGGCGCGCCATGTCCACCGTGTCGTCGAACACGACGATGCCGGCATGGCCGACCAGGCCGTCGCGCGCCGCGAACGCCTCATAATCCAGCACAGTGTCGAATAGGCTCGGCGGGAAATAGGCGCCCAGCGGCCCGCCCACCTGCACGGCCTTAACCGGCCGGCCCGACGCGGTGCCGCCGCCGATATCGTGCACCAGCTCGCCGAGCGTCAGTCCGAACGCGGTTTCGAACAGGCCGGCATGCCGGATATTGCCGGCCAGCTGGACCGGCATGGTGCCGCGCGACCGGCCACTCCCGAAATCGGCATAGGCCGGGCCGCCATTGGCGAGGATCCACGGCACCGCCGCGAGCGTCAGCACATTGTTGACGACGGTCGGACGGCCGAACAGGCCTTCGATCGCGGGCAAGGGCGGCTTGACGCGCACCTCGCCGCGCTTGCCTTCCAGCGAGTTCAGCAGCGACGTCTCCTCGCCGCAGACATAGGCGCCGGCTCCCACCCGCACCTCAATCTCGAACGGCGCGACCAGATGGGCGCACAGTCGCACCGCCGCTTCCATCTTCGCGATCGCATGCGGATATTCGGAACGGATATAGACGAAGCCCTTGTCTGCGCCGACCGCGAGACCGGCGATCGCCATGCCTTCGATCAGGCAGAATGGATCGCCTTCCATCAGCATCCGGTCGGCGAAAGTGCCGCTGTCCCCTTCATCGGCATTGCAGACGATGTATTTGCGCGGGCCTGCCGCACGTCGCGCGGTCTCCCATTTGATTCCGGCCGGGAAGCCGGCGCCGCCGCGTCCGCGCAGGCCGGACGTGGTCACCTGCTGGACGATGGCCTCGGGGCCGATCGCCCGTGCCTGCTCCAGCCCGGCCCAGCCGCCGGTGGCGGCATAGTCGTCCAGGCTCAGCGGCCGGGTCCTGCCGGCGCGCGCGAAGGTCAGGCGGGTCTGGCGGCGGATGAAGGGGTGCGACGCGATGTCGCCGATGCGCCGCTGCTCCAATTCTCCCGCCAGCAGCGCGTCCACGTCAGCCGCCGCAACCGGGCCGTAGCCGATCCGGCCGTCGTCCGTCTCGATCTCCACCAGCGGCTCGAGCCAGTGCAGGCCCCAGCTGCTGGTGCGCACCACTTCGGCGCCCAGCGCATCCGCGCGCGCCGCAACCGCGTCCGCCCCGCAGGCCACCGCTGCCGCGTCGTCGGAGACGAACAGCCTCACGCGGCGCGCTCGATCAGCTGGTCGAGCGCCGCGGGGTCGAGCCGCGCATGGACTTCGCTTCCGACCATCGCGGACGGCCCGACCGAGCAGAGTCCCAGGCAATAGACCGTCTCGATCGCGACCCGGCCGGCGGCGGCCTCTTCCGCCCAGCGCGCGAGCGCGTCGCTGCCGCGCGCTTGGCACGCCTCGGCGCGGCACAGCTTGATGACCGGCAGCGGCTCCGGCGCGCGGCGGAAATCATGGTAGAAGCCGACCACGCCCGACACTTCGGCGCGGCTGAGGTTCAGCGCGTGCGCGATGTGGCGGATCGCGTCTTCCGGAATGCAGCCGAACGCGCGCTGCACCTCGTGCAGGATCGGCAGCAATGGCCCCTCGCGCCCCTGGTGCGCGGCGATGATCGCGTCGAGTTGAGCATTTGCGTCGGTCACTGCGCTATCAAGCCCTTGCCACGAGCACATGCAAGGGGGCCATTCCGCGCGCCTCGCGAGTCCGGCATAGACTTGTTCCATGAGCGACTCATTTCCGAAGATCGACCGTCGCACCGCTCTGGCCGGCGCGGCCGCCATGGGTGCCACCTTGCTCTGGCCGGGAGCGGTGCGGGCGAAGCGGATCGAGGCGCGCGAACGGCGCGACCTGTTCCCCGAAGGCGTCGCATCGGGCGATCCGGAGCCGGACAGCGTGATCCTGTGGACGCGCCGGCCTTATGCGGAAGGCGAGCGGCGCCAGCTGACGGTCGAGCTGGCGCGCGACCCGGCCTTCGCGCAGCTCGTCGCGACGCGGCGCGCGCCCGTTCTGGCCGAGGCGGACTGGACGTGCCGCGTGCTCGCCGCGGGCCTGAAGCCGCGCACTGTCTATTGGTATCGCTTCATCGACGACGAAGGGAATGCCAGCCGGGCCGGGCGGACCGTCACCGCGCCGCGGCCCGACGATCCCGACCCGGTTCGCTTCGCCTTCGTGTCGTGCCAGAGCGTCAACGAAGGCTGGCAGCACGCCTATCGGCGGATGATCTGGGAAGACGATCGGGCGCCGCCGGAACGGCAGCTCGGCTTCGTGCTCCATCTGGGCGACTTCATCTACGAAGTCGTCGAATATCCGGACGAGGTCACGCACCGCTACGACCGCACGATCCGGGATATCGGCCGCGTACCCAATGCGCGAAAGGTGCTGAACTTCCACGTGCCGACGGATCTGGACGGCTATCGCACCGTCTATCGCGCGCACATCGCCGATCCGGACATCCAGGATGCCCGCGCCCGCTTCCCGTTCGTCTGCATCGGCGACAACCACGAATTCTCGTGGCAGGGCTGGCAGAGCTTCATCCAATATGGCGGGCTGCCCGAGCCGGCGCAGCCGCTCCGCGTCGCCGCCAACCAGGCGTGGTGGGAATATATCCCCTCGCGCGTCTCCAAGGCATCGGGCCCAGACCTCGACCGCTTCGACGGTCCGAAGGTCGAGAAGGCTGCAGTCGCGCGCTTTGACGATCACGGGCTGGGCGACGAGCCGAACAACCGCGCCGCGATCGGCAGCATGACCGCCTATCGCGCGCTTCGCTACGGCGCGCATGTCGACCTGATCATCACCGACATGCACAGCTATATGATGGAGGACCCGACCGGGAGGCCCGAGGCGGCGGTCTTCTCCTCGCGCGACTTCCCGATGTTCTTCCCCGAAGAGGCGCTGCGGGCTCTGGACGCCGGCCGCGCGCTTCCCGGAGGTGCGCCCGACACGATCGCGTTCGGCGACGCGGCCGTGCCGAACTTTCGCAAGGAAGAGCCGCCCTTCACCCTGCTGGGCCGCGAGCAGAAGGCGTGGTTCAAGCAGCGGCTCTCGGCTTCCCGCGCGACCTGGAAAATCTGGGCAGCCTCGAACGGGACGCTCGACTGGCGCGCCGACCCGCAGAACCTGCCCGCCGGTTTCGGCAAGCCCTGGCCCGGGCGCGGCTATGCCTGCTCCGGCGGCGGCGATCTCAGCGGCGCCTATACCGAGCGCGCCGAGCTGTACGATTTCGTGCGCGATCGCGGCATCGGCGGGTTCGTGACCGTGTCGGGCGATCGTCACAGCTTCTGGGCCGGCTATGCGGCGAAGACCTTGCCGCCGGCCCGCTTCGAGCCGGTGGGCATCGCCTTCATCACCGGCTCGATCTCCGCCGCGGGCGCGCAGGAAGCCTTGGAGCATGGCCTGAAGGATCATCCGCTGAGGCCGCTCTACGTCGTCCAACGGGCGGGCGAGCCGAAGCAGGAATGCACGCTGAACGTCATGCTCCGCCACGGCGTTCGAAGCGCGCTCGAATATGCGCGGAGCGGCGACATCGACCGCGCGCGGGCGCTCAGCAATCCCGACCTCGCGCCGCACCTGACGTTCGTCGACATGGGCGGCCACGGCTATTCGGTCGTGACTGCGGCCGCCGACCGGATCGACACCGAGTTCGTATGCATCCCGCGCCCGGTGGCGGAGGTGACGGCCCCCGATGGGGGCCCGGTGCGCTACCGCGTCGTCCACAGCGCCGCGAAATGGCGCGCCGGCGGGCCGCCCAGGCTCGAGCAGCGCATCATCGAAGGCGACCCCAAGCTGTCGGTTTGAGGCCTCGCCGGCAAGCGCGGACAGCGGCGTGCCCGAAGCGGCAGGCTTTGCCGCGTCAAAATCCGTTCCCTATCTGTTCAACTGGCGCTATGCTACGGCGGTGATCCGGGAGCATCTCTGATGAGCCGCCGTGCGGGAAGCGCGGACCTGCCGCTGCACGGCGGCCGCGTGCCGGCCTGGCTGGGCCAGCGCATGGCCCGGCTCGGCGCCGTCGTCGCGCAGGCGATCGTGATCGAATATGGCCGCGACGAGTTCCTGCGGCGTTTGTCCCACCCCTTCTGGTTCCAGTCGTTCGGCGCGGTGATGGGGATGGACTGGCATTCGTCCGGCATCACCACCAGCGTGCTGGGCGCGCTGAAGCGCGGGCTCGGGCCGCTCTCCGCCGAGCTCGGGCTGCATGTCTGCGGCGGCCGCGGCAGGCATTCGCGGCGCACGCCCGAGGAGCTGGTCGCGATCGGCGATCGCACCGGCCTCGATGGACACGGGCTTGCACGCACCAGCCGGCTCGTCGCGAAGGTCGACAGCGCCGCCGTGCAGGACGGGTTCGACCTCTATCTGCACGGCTTCATCGTCGCCGACGACGGCAAATGGGTGGTGGTGCAGCAGGGCATGAACGGCGATCGTCGCCAGGCCCGCCGCTACCACTGGCTCTCCGAAGGGCTGGAGAGCTTCGTCGATTCGCCGCACGCGGCGATCGATGGGCGCGGGCAGGGGGAGATCGTCAATCTCGCCGATCGCCGCGCCGAAGCGTCGCGAGCCGCCCAGCTTGCTCTGCTTGGATCGCAGGCGCCCGACGCGATCGCGGCGATGCTGGCGAAGCTTGAGGGCCGCCCGCCCGCACCGCCCCAGCTCGACCTGCCGCATCTTGTGCTGCCGGACCGGCACGACGTCCGCCCGCAGGACGTCGTCGCGCGGCGCCTGCACGCAACGCTCGCCGCCGCCGCCGAATGCGGGCCGGCCGACTTTCCCGAGCTGCTGCTGGTGCCGGGAGTCGGCGCGCGCACGGTGCGAGCGCTGGCGATGGTCGCCGAGGTGGTGCACGGCGCGCCGTGCCGCTTCACCGACCCGGCGCGCTACTCGCTCGCCCATGGCGGCAAGGACCGGCATCCCTACCCGGTTCCCACCAAGGTCTATGACCGCACCGTTGCGGTCCTGACCAATGCCGTCCGCCAGGCCAAGCTCGGCCGGGAGGAGGAGCTTGCTGCGATTCGGCGGCTGGACCGGCAAGCGCGGCTGCTGGAAGCGCGGGCGACCGGTCCGTCGGTCGAGGCTTTCATCGCAGAGGAGCGAAGCCGCTCGCACGCGTACGGAGGCCGTAGCGTGTTCGGCTGGGAACCGCCCTCCGACGCGCAGCAAGGCGAAACCGGCTGAGGCCGCACCCGCGTTGACCCACCGCGTCGCCCGGCCTAGCCAGATATCGTATACGGCAGGAGGAGAGGCGATGATGAAGCCGGTCGTCCGGAAAGGCCCGATCGCGGCCGCCCTGATTGCACTCGCATCCCACGCCCAGGCGCAGCAGTCGGAATCCGATGACTATACCCGCTATGAGCTGCTCGCGCCCGACAGCCACAAATTCCGCATTCTCTATGAGGTGACGGCGACCACGCCCGGCGCGAGTGCCTATTACAATCCGATCCGACCCGGGAGCACCGCCTCCGACGAGCGCGTCACCGACCGTGCGACGGGAAAGCCGCTGAAATTCGGTGTCGTCCCCGGCTCGGTCGCGAAATCGGGCGGCGTCTCCGGCGCCCCGCCGGACACGGACTATATCCGCGTCGAGCTTGCGCGCCCGGTGCCGGCGGACGGCGGCGAAGGCCGCGTGCTCATCGACAAGACCTATGAGGACGCAAAGAGCTACTACCGGGAAGGGGACACGATCGTGTTCGACCGGCCGCTCGGCGTGAAACGGAACGCCGTCGTGCTGCCGCCGGGCTACGAACTCGTGTCGTGCAACTATCCGGCGCAGCTGCTGCAGGAAGCGGACGGCCGTATCAAGGTCGCCTTCTGGAACAACACGCCGGCGCAAGCGCCTCTGGTGATCAAGGCGCGGCCGTCATCCGCTCTTGCGGTGTCGCCCTCCAGCATTGCGAATTTGCTCGAGGAGCGTGCGCACCAAAATCGCGAGATCGTTTATTTCCTGAACCCGCCCGAGACGCACAGCTTCGATCTGTATCACGATTACACCGAGTCACGGCCGGGCGTCGGCACCTATGTGAACATCGTCCGCGCCGGCAGCGCCGCGTCCAATCCGTCGGGCCGCAACCTCGACACCGGGCAGCCGCTCAAATGGGAAATCGTGAAGGGGGCCGACATACTGAAAGCCGACCCCCATGAACAAGGCGTGACGGCAGACACCGAAGCGGTCGTGTTCCGTTTCGATACGGTGAAGCCCGGGACAAGCGCGCGGCTGCGCTTCTCCGAGACCTACACCGATCCCGACCGCTACAAGCTCGTCGGCGACGAGCTGGTTTGGCACCGCTCGTTCGGGCGGCCGCTCAACACCGTCGTGCTGCCCGCCGGCTGGGTGCTGACCAACAGCTCGATTCCGGGCACGATCAGCCAGACCGACGACGGCCGCATCCGGATCGAGTTCATCAACCCGCGTACGGACGAGATCGACGTCGTCATCACCGCCCGGCGCCGCCGGTCATGACCATGGAGCAATGCCGATGATGTCTCTCGCCCTCGCCATGCTGGCGATGCAGGCCACGCCCGCCGCGGCGGCGCCGTCGGCCCCGGCCGCAACCCCGGCCGCGAAGCAGTGGCCGACCCGCGAAGGGAACTTCACCGTCCGCGATTTCCGCTTCCGTTCGGGCGAGACGCTGCCGGAAGTGCGGCTGCACTACACGACGCTTGGTTCGCCGCATCGCAATGCGCGGGGCGAGATCGACAATGCGGTGATGGTGATCCACGGCACCGGCGGCAGCGGCAAGCAGTTCCTGCGGCCGCAATTCGCGGACGAGCTCTACGGCCCCGGCCAGCCGCTCGACATCACGCGCTACTATATCATCCTGCCTGACAATGTCGGCCATGGCGGCTCGTCCAAGCCGTCGGACGGACTGCGAATGAAGTTTCCGCATTACGACTATGACGACATGGTCGAGCTCCAGCACCGGCTGCTGACGGACGGGCTGGGCATCAGGCGCATGCGGCTGATCATGGGCACGTCGATGGGCTGCATGCAGGGCTTCGTCTGGGGCGAGATGTATCCCGACTTTATGCAGGCGCTGATGCCGCTCGCCTGCGAGCCGGTGCAGATCGCGGGCCTGAACCGGATGTGGCGGCAGATGATCGTCGACGGGATCAAGGCGGACCCGGCGTGGATGAACGGCGACTATACGACCCAGCCGATCCAGGGGCTGCGGACTGCCGCCTCGATCTCCCTGATTGTCGGCGGCGCACCGCTCAATCTGCAGAAGCTCTATTCCGACCGCGACGCCGCGATAGCCTATGTCCGCGAGCGTATCGACGCTGACATCGCCAGCCGCGACGCAAACGACATGATCTACCAGTTCGAATCCTCGAAGACCTACAATCCGTGGCCGGACCTGGAGAAGATCAAGGCGCCGATGACGTGGATCAACTCGGCCGACGACTTCATCAACCCGCGCAATTTCACGTTTCCGCAGGAAGCGCTGAAGCGGATGCCGAACGCCCGCTTCCGCCTGATCGCCGAATCCGACGGCACGCACGGGCACGGCACCCATAGCTGGGCCAAATTCTGGAAGCAGGATCTGATCGAGCTGCTCGCCCGCAGCGCGCGCTGATCTATTTCGCCGCGTGCGCCTCGTATGAGGAGACGTGGTTCATCGCGATCACCCAGTGGCCGTCGATTTTGCGGAACAGGCGGGTGTTGATCCCTTCCTGCGGATGCTCGGGCCGTTCGAGGTGATAATGGCTGATCAACAGCGCCGCGTCGGGCGCGAGCATGTCGACCGTCATGTCATAGAAATGGAGATTGCCGCGCTTCTCGGGCGAGCCGCCATAGTCGCGGACATAATGGTCGAGCGTGCCTTGCCAGCCGGCCTGGATCTTGCCGCCCGACACGAACACCACGCCGGGATTCCAGAAGCCGGCCATGTAGCCGGCGAAATCGCCGCGATTCCAGGCCTGCTCCATCGACGCGATCACGTTCAGGATCGCCGCCTTGTCCTCGGCCTCGCCAGCATGGGCCGGCACCGCGCCGAGCAGCAGCAAGGCGAGCGCCGGCCCGAGCAGGCGGGTGAGCAGGCCGCTCCGCACCGTCAGATGCCCACCACCGGCCGGTCCATGCGGACCATGCTGCGCGCGCGGCTGTAGAGAAAATAGACGGCCAGGCCGATCGCGTTCCAGATCAGGAAGCGGATCAGCGTCGAACTGGGCAGGCTGACCAGCAGGTAGATGCAGCCCAGCACCGCGAGCGAGCCGACCAGATAGGGCGCCGGGCAGCGGAACACGCGCGGCAGGTCGGGCGCCCGCTTCCGCAGGACCATCAGGCAGACGCCGACCGCGATGAACGCGAGCAGCGTCCCGGCATTGGCGAGCGCCGCGATCTCGCCGACATCAAAAAAGGCGGCGATCAGCGACACGAACAGGCAGGTGATCCCGGTCACGAACATCGGCGTTCCGCGCTTTGACACGGTCGACAGGCGGCGCGGCAGCAAGCCGTCTCGCGCCATCACGAAGAAGATGCGGCTTTGGCCATACATCATCACCAGGATCACCGACGGCAGCGCGACGATCGCCGCGCTCGCCACTACCCAGGAGACGACCGGGTGCCCCAGCGTGCGCAGCGCCAGCGCGAGCGGCTCGGGGGAGCCGCCCAGCGTGGTGTACGAGACCGCGCCCACGGCGGCGATGGCAACTAGGATGTAGATGGTGGTCGAAAGCGCCATCGACCCGACGATGCCGATGGTCAGGTCGCGCTTGGGATTGCGCGTCTCCTCGGCCGAGGTCGCGACGGCATCGAAACCGTAGAAGGCGAAGAAGACGATCGCGGCCGCCGCCATTACGCCCCGCTTTTCGCCATCCTGGAAATGGCTGCCGAAGCCATAGGGCATGAAGGGGTCGAGGTTCGCCGGGTTGAAGGACGGCATCACGACGACCACGAACACTGCAAGCGCGGCGAGCTTGATGACCACCAGAAGGATGTTGACGGTGGCGCTCTCTCGCGTGCCGGCCATCAGCATCGCGGCGATGCCGACCGACACCAGCACCGCGGGCAGGTTGATGATCCCGCCCGCGTGCGGCCCCGCCAGCATCCATGGCGGCAGGTGCACACCGGCAGATTCGATCAGGCCGACCAGATAGCCGGACCAGCCGACCGCCACGCCGGAACAGGCGAGCGAATATTCGAGGATCAGGCTCCAGCCGACGATCCAGGCGAGCGTCTCTCCCAGCACCGAATAGGTATAGGTATAGGCGCTTCCTGAGGTCGGGATCAGGGTCGCCAGCTCGGCATAGGCGAGCGCGGCGCAGGCGCAGACGGCGCCGGCGATCGCAAAGGCCAGGATCACCGCGGGTCCGGCCCGCTCGGCGCCGACCCCGGTCAGCGTGTAGATGCCGGTGCCGACGATCGCGCCCACGCCCAGCGCCACCAGGTGCGGCCAGCTGAGCGTGGCGCGCAGGCCATGGCCGGCTTCCTCCCGAGACACCTCGATCGGCTTGATCGGGCCAAACAATCCAGATGCCACTCGGTCACCCTTCCCCTTGCCGGAGCCGACGGCAGCCGGCTCCCTTTCTTATTCGCCGAGCTGCTGATGCAGGTCCTCGATCGTCTTGCCGATGTGCGCACGCACCAGCGCGCCGACGCGATCGGCGTCGCGCGCAAGCCAGGCCTGCAGCAGCTCCTGATGCTCTTCATTGGCGCGCTCGTCACGGCCGAGCGGCTCGAGATGCATCCGTACATAGCGTTCTGAAAGCACCTGCAGCCGCTCGAGAATGTTGATCGTGATCGGCTTGCCGCAGGGCCGGAAAAGCGCGCGATGGAAAGCGCGATTGAACGCGCCAACGCCTTCGCCATGCTCGTCGGTGACGCTGTAGAGCGAGGCCAAAGTCTCCTGCGCATGGGCGTGATCCGTCTCGGTCGCGAGTCTGGCGGCCAGGGCCGTCGCCTCGGGCTCCAGGGTCAGGCGCAGATCATAGACTTCCCGGGCTTCCGATGCGCTCATTGGAGAGACGAAGAAGCCGCGATTGGCCTGCGATCGGATCAGCCCTTCTTCCTCCAGCCGCGCGAGCGCTTCGCGCAGCGGGATCTTGCTGACGCCCAGCTCGGCGGCGAGCGCGTCCTGGCGGATCGCGTGATCGCTTGAGACGACGCCAGACAGGATGCGGTTGCGGACGAGGTCGACCAGCTGGTCGGACAGGGTGCGGATGACGAGGCTCATGCCCGGCTCATACCACCGAAAATCCCGTCCAGAAGCTATCAGCGCGATCGAGCCAGATCGTGTTGAAACCGGTGGCGATGGCCGACCCCTCGATCGACGGGACGATGGCCGGCATGCCGCCCACCATCGTCGCCTCCTCGACCCGCCCGGTGAACCGGCTGCCGATATAGCTTTCGTGGACGAAACGATCGCCGACCGCCAGCCTGCCCTTCGCCGCCAAATGGGCCATCCGCGCCGAAGTGCCGGTGCCGCAAGGGCTGCGGTCGATCGCCCGTTCGCCGTAGAAGACCGCGTTGCGCCCGTCGGCATCCTGGTGCTTCGGCGCGTCGGCCCAAAGCACATGGCTGACCCCGCGGATGCGGTCGTCGAGCGGGTGGACCGGCTCATAGACCTGACGCACCAGGGCCCGGATCGTACGGCTGAGCTCCACGATCCGGGAAGCGCTCAACGCGTCGAGCCCCTGGTACGGCCCCTGCGGCTCGACGATCGCGTAATAGTTGCCGCCATAGGCAACGTCGACGGTCAGCGGCCCGAAGCCGGGGGCCTCGATCGCAATGCCCTCGGCGGCCAGATAGGCGGGGACGTTGCGGATGCGGACCCACGACACTTTCTCGCCCTCGACGCCGTAATCGATGTCGATGATGCCGGCCGGCACTTCGACGCGCAGCTTGCCCGGCTGCCGCGGCGCGATCAGCCCATGCTCCAGCCCGAACGTCACCATGCCGATCGTGCCGTGGCCGCACATCGGCAGGCAGCCGCTGGTCTCGATGAACAGGATGCCGACGTCGCTGTCGCCCTGTGTCGGCGGGTAGAGGAACCCGCCCGACATCATGTCGTGGCCCCGCGGCTCGAAGCAAAGGCCGGTGCGGATCCAGTCGAACCGCTCGATGAAATCCTGCCGCCGCTCGGCCATCGAATCCCCCCGCAGCAGCGGCGCGCCGCCCGCGACCAGCCGCACCGGGTTTCCCGCCGTATGGCCGTCGATGCAGAAGAAGGTATGTCGCATGAAATGTCAGGCGGCCTGGGCGCGGGCCTTGCTCGGCTGGGTGGCGGCGCACTGCTCCACCCAGGCGATCACGTCCTTGCGGCGCTGGCCCGTCAGCGGCATGCGCGGCATGCGCACCCGTTCCGATCCGCGGCCCATGATCTGCTCGGCAAGCTTGATCGACTGGACGAGGTCATGTTCGGAATCCAGGTGAAGCAGCGGCATGAACCAGCGATAGATCGCCAGCGCCTCGTCATACTTGCCCTCGTAGAACGCCTGGACCAGCCGCACCGATTCGGTCGGGAAGGCGCTGGTCAGGCCCGATACCCAGCCGCTCGCGCCCAGGAACAGACCTTCCAGCGCGACGTCGTCCAGGCCCGCCATCACGGTGTAGCGGTCGCCGAAGCGGTTGAAGACGTCGGTGAAGCGGCGTGGATCGGGCGCGCTTTCCTTGATGCAGACGATGTTCGGCACGTCCGACAGCGCCTCCAGCGTCGCGAAATCGACGCCGACGCGATAGGCGGGCGGATTGTTGTAGAGCATGACAGGCAGCGAGGTGGCGTTCGCGACGGCGCGGAAATGCGCCTGCAGCTCCTCGGGCGTCGGCACATAGACCATCGCCGGCAGCACCATCAGCGCGTCGACGCCGAGTTTTTCCGCGTCGCGCGCATAGTCGATCGCACGCGCGGTCGTGAATTCGGAGACGCCGGCGACGACCGGCACCCGCCCCGCGGCCGCCTCCACTGCGCCCCTCAGCACGGTTCGCTTCTCGTCCGGCTCGAGCGAGTTATTCTCGCCGCAGGTGCCGAGAATGATGAGTCCAGTGACGCCGTCGTCGATCAGCGCGGACTGAACGCGCTGCGTCGCGTCCAGATCGACCGACATATCTTCCGCGAACTGAGTGGTAGCCGCGGGATAAACGCCTTCCCACAGTTTCCGCGACGCTGTCATTCACCACCTCCCGTTGAAGCGAAAAATCGTATACGATATGAACTAGCGCATGCAAACTGATTTTGGTCTTTCCGTCGGTCCCGCGACGGCCGTGGTGATCGGCGGCGGAGTCGTTGGTCTCGCCACCGCACTCAGTCTGCAGCTCGATGGCATGGCCACCACGCTGATCGACATGCCCAGCGACTCCCCGGCAGCATCTTGGGGCAATGCCGGCCATATCGCGATCGAGCAGGTGGAGCCGCTCGCCTCGCGCGCGGCCATCCGGTCGATGCCCGGGCGGCTGTTCTGGCGCGGCGGCGCCCTGTCGCTGCCGCCGCGCGACCTCCTCGCCTGGGTGCCGTTCGCGATGCGGCTGCTGGCGGCGGCAAGCCCCGCGCGCTTCGCCGTGGGCTGCGCCGCCCTGACGGGAGCGCTCGAAGATGCGATGGGCGCCTGGAAACGCCTGCTGGAGCAGGTCAGCGCACGCGAGCTGTTGCTGGAGGATGGCCATTTTATCGTTTGGGAAACCGACCGTAGCGCGCGTGCCGGCCGCGCTCGCTGGGCTGCCGCGAACACCGGCAGGGCGACATTCCGTGACGCGACGCCCGACGAGCTGAGCGAGCTCGCAAAGCTCACCCGCGGGCCGATCGCGGGTGCAGTGCGCTTCTCCGGGTCCGGACAGATTTCGGACCTGGACGCGCTGGCGCAGGCGCTGATCGGCGGCTTCAAGAAGGCCGGCGGCGCGCGCGTCGAAGCGCGGATCGATCATATCGCGGTGGAAGGCGGGCGCGCCGTTGCGCTTCAGGCGAGCGGCACGCGGCACCAGGCGTCGGCGATCGTCGTCACGGCCGGGGCGGCCTCGCGCGCGCTGCTGGAGCCGATCGGCCATGGCGTGCCGCTGATCGCGGAGCGCGGCTATCACATCCAGTCGCAAGACACTGCCTGGCCGATGGGCACGCCGCCGGTTGTGTTCGAAGACCGGTCGATGATCGTCACGCGCTTCCGGTCCGGCCTGCGCGCGGCGAGCTTCGTGGAGTTCGGGCGCCTCGGCCGCGCCGCCGACGCGCGCAAATGGGCGCGGCTGCGCAAGCATGTCGCAGAGCTCGGCCTCTCCTTCGATCAGCCCGGGCGCGAATGGATGGGCGCGCGGCCGACCCTGCCCGACTATCTGCCGGCGATCGGCCGCAGCCGGCGCGCCGGCAACCTGTTCTACGCGTTCGGGCACCAGCATCTCGGCCTGACGCTTGCCGCCGCCACGGCCGAGGCGGTTCGGGCGCTGGTTGCGGGCAAGACGACCCCCTTCGATATCCGCCCGTTCGACATCGACCGTTTTCGAGGAGGCGCATGACCAAAGGAATAGGCGGGTCCACCGCGGCCCGGGAGCTTGCGGCCATTCGGCCCTGGACAAGGCCCGCGGCGCCGATCGGCGACGGAGAGCGCCAGGCTCGGCTCGAAAAAGCCCGCCGGCTGACGGCGGAGACCGGCGCGGGCGCCTTGCTGATCGGTGCCGGCGCGAGCCTGCGCTACTTTACCGGCATATCCTGGGACGCGAGCGAGCGGCTGGTGGCGATGCTGCTGCCGGCCGACGGCAGGCCGATCGTGATCGCGCCCGCGTTCGAACTCGGCACGCTGCAGGCGGAGCTCGTCATCGACGCGGATATCCGGCTCTGGCAGGAGGACGAAAGCCCGTCCGCGCTTGTCGCCGATGCGCTGCGCGAGCTCGGCGCATCGGTGCTGGCGATCGATCCGTCGATGGCCTTGCTGTTCGTCGAGCGCATTCGCCGCGCCTCGCCTTCTCTCGACATCATGGACGCGAGCCCGATCGTCGACGGCTGCCGGATGTACAAGTCGCCGGCCGAGCTTGCGCTACTGCAACAGGCCAAGTCGATGACGCTGGAGGTCCACCGCCGCGCCGCGCGCGTGTTGCGTCCGGGCATCCGCGCCAGCGAAGTCACCCGCTTTCTGGACGACGCGCATCGCGCGATCGGCGCGCCGGGCGGCAACAGCTTCTGCATCGTCCAGTTCGGCCGCTCGACGGCATTCCCGCACGGCCTGCCCGGCGATGCCGAATTGCATGAAGGCGACGTCGTGCTGATCGACACCGGCTGCACCATCCAGGGCTATCATTCGGACATCACCCGCACCTATGTCTTCGGCGAAGCGGACGCGGAGCAGCGCCGGATCTGGAATCTGGAAAAGGAAGCGCAGGCGGCGGCGTTCGATGCGGCGCAACCCGGCCGGCCCTGCGAGGACGTCGACGCCGCCGCGCGCCGCGTGCTCGAAAGGGCCGGACTGGGCCCGGACTACCGGCTGCCGGGCCTGCCGCACCGCACCGGCCACGGCATTGGCCTGTCGATCCACGAGCCGGCCTATCTGGTCCGCGGCGACCGCACCCCGCTGGCCGCCGGCATGTGCTTTTCGAACGAGCCGATGATCGTGCTGCCGGACCGCTTCGGCGTCCGGCTCGAAGATCATTTCTACATGACCGGCGACGGGCCGAGATGGTTCACCGAGCCGTCGCCCGCGATCGACGCGCCGTTCGGCTAATCGACGAGCGCGCGGACATCGTCGTAGAGCTTTCGAGGAACCCGCACCCCTTCGGACAGGCTCCTCTTGCGCGCCTCGAACCGGCGCTGCGAGGGCAGGCGCGCCCCTTGGCCGACGATGGCGTCGAACAGCTTCTCGGCGCGTGCGATGTGCTGCGCGGCCTCGCCGCCCAGGAATCCGGCGGGGTCGATCGCGATGACCAGCTCGCCGCCGATGGGCGAGGCCTTGGCGCCAGCGTCGAGCGCCAGCGACTCGGCGCTGGTCAAGTCGCCGATCAACGGGCCCGCGATCAGCTCGACCATCACCGACAGCGCCGATCCCTTGTGCCCGCCGAACGTCAGCATCGCGCCGTCAAGGGCAGCCGCCGCGTCGGTGGTCGGCCGGCCCTCGGCATCGATGCCCCAGCCGGCGGGAATCGGCTCGCCGGCACGGCGGTGAAGCTCGATCTCGCCGCGCGCGACGGCGCTGGTCGCGAAGTCGAACACGAACGGATGCTCGCCCGGCCGGGGCCAACCGAACGCGACCGGGTTGGTGCCGAGCAGCGGCCGGGTCCCGCCCGCCGGCGCGACCCAGGCATGGCTGGGCGTGAAGGCCAGCGCGACCAGCCCTTCCGCGGTCACCGCCTCGATTTCCGGCCAGAGCGCGGCGAAGTGGACGCAATCGTTGATCGCAAGCGCCGCGATCCCGTTCCGCCGCGCCTTCTCGACCAGCAGCGGCAGGCCGCGCTGGAAGGAGAGTTGCGCATAGCCGCCACGCGCATCGACCCGCACGACGCCGCCGGCCCGGTCGTCGACCACCGGCTCCGCGTCCCTGGCGACCTTACCGGACTTCAGCGTGTCGGCGCAGACGAGCAGCCGATAGATGCCGTGGCTGGCACAGCCGTCGCGCTCCCCGGCGACGACGGTCGCGGTCACCGCCTCCACATGCGCCGGCGCCAGGCCGAGGCGCGACAGCGCAGCCCGCGACAGCGCCGCGACTTCCTCAAGCGACAAGGCTATGTCCGATTCGTCGTAAGTCATGATCATGCCCGTGTGACAGGTTTGGAAGCTTGCCACCTGTATACAGTATAATATGATCGGCAATATCGTGGCCGAGGCTTGCGCGAGGGGCGGTGGAGGGAAGGGCTTGATGACGAAGCGGGCGCGATCGGCAATAGGCCTCTGGCTGGCGACCGGATTGGCGGCGCCGCTGATTGCTGCACCCCAGCAGCCGGCGTCCGCTTCACCAGCCCCGCAATCGGCGGATGCGCGGCTGAAGGCGCTCTACGACGCCGAATGGACCTGGCGGCAGGCCGAGCTGGGCCAAGATCCCGAGGACGAGGGCGCCGCTGTCAGCGACCATTTGCCGCGCGTGGATCCGGCGAGCCAGCAGCGGCGGCTCGCTTATTGGTCGGCGAAGCTGGCCGAGCTCGACAAGATCCCGGCGGAGCAGCTGTCGCCGGAGGAACGGATCAATGCCGAGGTCTTCCGCACCGCGCTGGAAGCGTTCGTCGCACGGATCAGGTTCCGGGAATATGAGGACCCGTTCGGCTTCTGGACCTGGATGGCGCCGGACCGCGGCTTCGGCACCGTGGCCGAGTATCGGGCCTATATCGGCAGGCTGAGAGACACGCCGCGCTATGTCGACGAGCAGATCGCCAACATGAAGGCGGGGCAGAAGCGCGGCTTCGTTCCCGCCAGGGTGGCGATCCAGGGCCGCGACAAGACGATCGCGCCGCTCGCCGCAAGCGACGTCTCCGCCAATCCGTTCTTCACGCCGTTCGCCAGCATGCCGTCGAACATCCCGGCCGGCGAGCGCGACGCGCTGATCGCGGAAGGGCGTGCCGCGGTGGCCGAAGCGGCGGCCCCGGCTTTCGCCAAGCTGCTCGCTTTCGTTCGCGACGACTACATCCCGCACGCGCGCACGACGACGGCGGCGGAGTCCCTGCCCGACGGCAAGGCCTATTACCGGGCGAAGATCAGGGAATATACGACGCTGGACCTTACGCCGGAGCAGATCCATCAGATCGGCCTGAAGGAAGTCGCGCGGATCGACGCCGACATGCAGGCGACGATGAAGCAGGCGGGCTGGACCGGCGACTTCAAGGGTTTCCTTAATTATCTGAAGACCGACCCGCAATTCTACGCGAAGACGCCGTACGAGCTGGTCGCCAAATCGGCCTATGTGGCCAACAAGGTCTATGGCCAGCTGAAATACACGATCGGCCTGCTGCCGCGCTATCGCTTCACGATCAAGCAGACGCCGCCGGCGATCGCCCCGTTCGGCACTGGCGGCAATGGCGGGCTCGAATCCTGCCTGATGAACACCTACAACCTGCCGGCACGCCCGCTCTACACGATCCCGCCGCTGACGTTGCACGAATGCGTGCCCGGCCACAGCTTCCAGGCGGCGCTGGCGCTGGAAGGTCCGAACCGGCCGGCGATCCGCAAGACGACCTATTTCTCAGGCTATGGCGAAGGCTGGGCGCTCTATATGGAGTGGCTGGGGACGAAGATGGCCATCTACGAGACGCCCTATGAGGAGTTCGGCCGGGAGACGTACGAGATGTGGCGGGCGGCGCGGCTGGTGGTCGATACCGGGCTGCATCACATGGGCTGGAGCCGGCAGCAGGCGATCGACTATCTCGCCGGACACACGGCGCTGTCCGACCATGAAGTGACGATCGAGGTCGATCGCTACATCAACGATCCGGGCCAGGCGCTGGCCTACAAGCTTGGCGAGATGCTGATCCGCCGCAAGCGAGCCGAGGCCGAAGCGAAGCTGGGCGCCGGCTTCGACCAGCGCTGGTTCCATGACGTCATCCTGGGTCTCGGCTCGGTCCCGCTGCCGACGCTGGAGCGCGTGATCGACGAATGGATCGCGGGCGGCGGCAAGAACCCGAACCCCTCGCTCGTATCAGACGCTACGTCCTGACCATTCTGTCCTGAACGGAGACCAATCTTGATCCTTCGTCCCTTGCTGACTTCCGCCCTCGCGCTTGCTGCCTTCGCGCCGGTTCCGGCCGGCGTCCAAGCCGCACCCGCGCCCGCATCCGCCCCTGCCGCGCAAAGCGCCGATGCGCGGCTGCGCGCGCTCTACGAAGCCGAATGGGCGTGGCGGCAGAAGGAGTTCGCCCGCGACACCGGCGAAGGCGCCGCGACCGTCTCGGCCGATCACCTGCCGCGCGTCGACGCCGCCAGCCAGGAAACGCGACAGAAATATTGGCGGAATATGCTGGCCGAGCTGGACAGGATCCCGCTGGACCAGCTCTCTCACGAAGAGCAGATCAACGCCGCCGTGTTCCGCACCAGCCTGGAGGCGTTCGTCGCCGACGGCAGGTTCCGCGGCTGGGAAATGCCGTTCAACTCCGACAGCCAATTCTGGTCGGGGCTGAGCGCGCGCAACCCCTATCCGTCGGCCGACGAGTATCGGCGCTATCTGGGCCGGATGCGCGACATCCCGCGCTATTTCGACGAACAGATCGTCAACATGCGCGCCGGCCTGAAGCGTGGGTTCAGCGTCCCGCGCGCATCGCTGGAAGGGCGCGACGCGACGATCGCCGCCTATATCGATGCCGACGCGGCGAAGACCCCTTTCTACGCGCCGTTCGCCAAGATGCCGTCGACGATTCCGGCCGCCGACCAGGACAGGCTGCAAGCCGAAGCGCGGCAGGTGATCGCGGAGGCGGTGGTCCCGGCCTATCGGAAGCTGCTGGCCTTCTACCGCACAGAATACCTGCCGAAGACCCGCACCACCATCGCGGCCGAGGCGATGCCCGACGGCAAGGCCTACTACCAGGCGCAGATCAAGGAATACACGACCACCGACCTGACGCCGGAGCAGATCCACGAGATCGGGCTGAAGGAAGTCGCGCGCATCACGGCCGAGATGGAAGCGGTGAAGGCGAAGACCGGCTTCAAGGGCGACATGGCCGCGTTCCTGAAGTTCCTGCGCACCGACCCGCAATTCTACGCGAAGACGCCGGACGAGCTGCTCGGCGTCTCCGCCTATGTCGCCAAGCGCGTCGACGGGCAGCTGAAATACACGATCGGCTTCCTGCCGCGCTATCGGTTCACGATCATCCCGGTGCCCGCGGAGATCGCGCCCACCTACACGTCCGGACGCGGCGGGCTCGACGCCTGTATGATGAACACCTACGACCTGCCGTCGCGGCCGCTCTACCAGATTCCGGCGCTGACGCTGCACGAGTGCAACCCGGGCCATAGCTTCCAGGCTGCGTTCGCGCTGGAAGCGCCGAGCCGTCCCGCCTTCCGCCGCGAGACCTATTTCTCCGGCTATGGCGAGGGCTGGGGCCTGTACACCGAGTGGCTGGGCACCAAGATGGGCATCTATCGCACGCCCTATGAGGATTTCGGCCGCCTCTCGTTCGAGATCTGGCGCGCCTGCCGGCTGGTCATCGATACCGGCCTCCATCACTATGGCTGGACCCGCCAGCAGGCGATCGACTATCTCGCCAGCCACTCCGCCTTGGCCCAGCACGACATCGAGACCGAGGTGGACCGCTACATCAGCTGGCCGGGCCAGGCGCTCGCCTACAAATTGGGCGAGCTGACGATTCGGAAGATGCGCGCGAAGGCGGAGAAGGAGCTTGGGCCCAAATTCGACCAGCGCGCCTTCCACGACGCCTTCCTGAACCTCGGGTCGGTGCCGCTGCCGGTGCTCGAGGCCGAGCTCGACCGGTTCATCGCCAGCGGCGGAAAGGACCCGGTGCTCGGCACCCCCTGAGCGTGGGGAAATCCGCCGGATGAGCCTCGCCGCCGCATCTGCCGCGCTGCCGCCCGACGAGCGGCGGCAGCGCCGCCTGTTCGGCGAGCCGATCGGCCTCACCTTCCTGGTGTTGACCGAAGCGTGGGAGCGCTTCTCCTACTATGGCATGACGGCGATCCTGGTTCTGTACATGAGCCAGGCGCTGCTGCTGCCCGGCCATGTCGAGCATGTCGCGGGGTTCGCCGCTTTTCGGAGCGGGCTGGAAGCCGTGTTCGGGCCGATGGGGACGCTGGCGCTCGCCTCGCAGATCTACGGCCTCTACAGCGGCCTGGTCTATTTCACGCCGGTGCTCGGCGGCTGGATCGCCGACCGGTTCATCGGCCGCAGGCGCGCGGTGATGCTGGGCGCGGTGATGATGAGCGGTGGCCATGTCGCGATGGCGTTCGGCAGATCGTTCCTGCTCGCGCTCGCACTGCTGATCGTCGGCTGCGGCTTCCTGAAAGGGAATATTTCGGCCCAGGTCGGCCAGCTCTACGGACGCGACGAGGCCGAGCGGCGGACGCGCGCGTTCGCAATCTTTTCGACCGGCATCAATATCGGCGCGATCCTGGGGCCGCTCGCCTGCGGGCTCCTCGCGCAGCGGTTCGGCTGGCATGCCGGCTTCGCAGCCGCCGGGGCGCTGATGCTGATCGGCCTCGCGACGTACATCGTCGGCTATCGCTATCTGCCCGATCCCGCGGTGGAGAAGCGGGCGCGCGACACGCACGAGAAGCTGAGCGCACAGGATTGGAGGACGATCGCGCTGCTGCTGCTCGTCATCGCGCTGACCGTCTTCCACTCGATCATCTATTACCAGAACGCCAACATGGCCCTTGTCTGGATCGATCGGACCGTAGCGCTGGATTATGCCGGCTTCCGCATCCCGGTGCCGTGGTTCGCTTCGATCGACCCGATCGCGAGCGTGCTGGGCGTGCCGCTGCTGCTCGCCTTCTGGCGTCGCCAGGCCGCCAGGGGCAGGGAGCCGGGCGAGATGACGAAAATCGTCATCGGCCTTGCGATCGCGACGGTCGCGAACCTGCTGCTCGTGCTCGGCAGCCGGTTCGGACCGCCGGTGCCGGTGATCTTCCCCGTCGCCTACGACCTGCTGCTGGGCGTGTCGTTCCTCTATTACTGGCCGACATTGCTGGCGCTGGTGTCGCGCGTCGCGCCGCCGCAGGTCAATGCGACGATGATGGGCGTCGCGTTCCTGTCTCTGTTCGTATCGTACAGCATGATCGGCTGGATTGGCGGCTTTTACGAGCGGATGACGCCGACCGGCTTCTGGGCGATGAACGTCGCGATCGGCGTGGCCGGGCTGGTCGTGCTGCTCGCGCTCAGGCGGCCGATCGAACGCCGTTTTGCCCGTCCACGAACCGGCCGAGACTCCAGGGATTGTCCGGCTTGAGCGCGGCGGGCAGCAGCCCGGCCGGCAGGTTCTGGTAGCAGACCGGGCGCAGGAAGCGCTCGATCGCCAGCGTGCCGACCGAGGTGGTGCGGCCGTCGGACGTGGCGGGATAGGGCCCGCCATGCACCATCGCGTGGCAGACCTCGACGCCGGTCGGCCAGCCATTGGCGAGGATGCGCCCGGCCTTGCGTTCCAGCAGCGGCAGCAATTCGGCCGCCGCTGGCTCGTCCTCCGCATCGATCTGCAGCGTAGCGGTCAGCTGGCCTTCGAGGCCCGCGACGACCTCCGCCACTTGAGTCAGGTCGCGGCAGCGCACGATGATCGACGATGACCCGAACACTTCATGGCCGAGCGCGGAGTCGGCGACGAAATTATCGGCATCGGTCGCGAACAGCGCCGCCCGCGCCTGGCATCCGTCCTGGCCGGTCGCGCCGCGCGCGATCAACTGCACGGCGTTGTGGCCGAGAAGCGCTTCGACTCCGGCCTCGTAATTGCCATGGATAGCCGCGGTCAGCATCTGGCCGGGCGCGGTGGCCTGGAGAGCGGCGCCGGCCGCGGTCGCGAAGCGGTCGAGATCGGGTCCGGCGAGCGCGATCAGCAGGCCGGGATTGGTACAGAACTGGCCGGCCCCCATCGTTAGCGAGCCGACGAAGCCGGTCGCGATCGTCTCGGCGCGATTACGGAGCGCGGCCGGGAACAGCAGGATCGGGTTGATGCTGCTCATCTCCGCATAGACCGGGATCGGCTCCGGCCGTGCGGCGGCAAGCTGCATCAGCGCGAGTCCGCCGGCGCGCGAGCCGGTAAAGCCGACCGCCTTGATCCGCGGATCGGCGACCAGCGCGCCGCCGAGCGCGTTGGAGGGGCCGGGCAGGTAGGAAAACACGCCTTCGTGCAGCCCGCATGCCTGCACCGCACTGCGGATCGCGCGCGCGACCAGCTCGCCGGTGCCCGGATGCGCCGGATGGCCCTTGACCACGACCGGGCAGCCCGCGGCGAGCGCCGATGCCGTGTCCCCGCCCGCGACCGAGAAGGCGAGCGGGAAATTGCTTGCCCCGAACACCGCGACAGGGCCGAGCGCGACATGGCGCCGGCGCAGGTCCGGGCGCGCCGACGGCGCACGGTCCGGAAGCGCGGAGTCGATCGTCGCATGCAGCCAGTCGCCGCCGCGCACATGTTCGGCGAACATCCGCAGCTGCCCGACGGTGCGGCCGCGCTCGCCCTCCAGGCGCGCGCGCGGCAGGCCGGTCTCCGCCATCGCACGGACCATCAGCGCGTCGCCAATGCCAAGGATCGCGTCCGCGATTTCCTCCAGGAACATGGCGCGAGTCTCCGGCTGGGTCGCGGCGAAGGTCGCAGCGGCAGCATCGGCCAGCACGCAGGCCTGCTCGACATGACCGGCATCGGCCGCGCTGAATCGCGGCGCGATCGCCTCGCCGATCGCGGGGTCGACCGCGTCGAAGTGCTCGTCGCTCTCGATGTCGCTGGAGCCGATCAGGATGGAGCCGGTGATCATGGGCGGCCTTTCGGTGACGGAACGGCCTCCCTACATCGTATACGATTCTGGTCAACCCGCGGCTGTGGCCTGGGCCGGTCCGCATCTGGTATCGGAGAACCGCCTGTGTCCCTGACGGAGCTGAACCTGTTGTGATCGCGGCCGAATCGACCCTGATGTTCACCGAAGCCGCCGAGGCCCCCGCGGCGGTCGAGCGGATGCTGGCCGGCAATGCCGAGATCTTCGCGGCGCTCGGCCGCCGCCTGCGCGAGGCGCCGCCGGAGCTGGTGCTGACCTGCGCGCGTGGCAGTTCCGACCATGCGGCGACCTTCGCCAAATATCTGATCGAGACGCGCACCGGCACGCCGGTTGCCTCCGCCGCGCCGTCCACCGCGTCGGTTTACGGGGTCGCGCCCAGGCTGAGGCGAACGCTGTGCCTCGCCGTCTCGCAATCCGGCGCCAGCCCCGACCTGCTCGCGACCGTCGACGCCGCGGTGCGTGCCGGCGCCTCGGTCGCCGCGCTGGTGAACGTCGCCGATTCGCCGCTCGGAGAACGCGCCGACTGGCTGCTGCCGCTCCATGCCGGCCCGGAACGGAGCGTCGCCGCCACCAAGAGCTTCATCGCCAGCCTGGCGGCGCTGCTGCAGATCGTGTCCGCCTGGACGCAGGATGCGAGCGATTTGGGTGAACTGCCGGCCCTGCTGGCGCAAAGCTGGGAATGCGACTGGTCGCCGCTGGTCGAGGGCCTGCGCGACGCGCGGGGCCTCTATGTCCTCGGCCGCGGCCTCGGCCTGGGTGCCGCGCAGGAAGCGGCGCTGAAGCTGAAGGAAACCAGCGGTCTCCATGCCGAGGCGTTCAGCACGGCCGAGGTCCGGCACGGGCCGATGGCGCTGGTCGGGCCCGATTTCCCGCTGCTCGTGTTCCGGCAGCCCGACGAGACCGCCGTCGGAGTTGAGACATTGGCGGCAGACGCGGCGGCGCGCGGCACACCCGTGTTTGTGGCCGGCGGCGCGGTGCCAGGTGCGATCGCGCTGCCGACGCCGGACGCCAGTGCGGCCGCCACTCCCTTGCTGCAGGTGCAGAGCTTTTACCGGGCCGCCGCGCAGCTGGCGGTCGCGCGGGGATTCGATCCGGACCGGCCGCCGCACCTCAGCAAAGTGACCGAGACGGTCTGATGCGAACCGTCTTCCACAACGGCCGCGTGCTGATCGATGGTGCGTTCCGCGAGAATGTCACGGTGGCGGTCGAGGACGGGCGGATCGCGGCCCTTGGCGGAGAGATGGAGGGACAGCGCATCGATCTCGACGGCGACATCCTTGCGCCGGGTTTCATCGACACCCAGGTGAACGGCGGCGGCGGCGTGCTGTTCAACGACGCGCCGACGGTCGAGGCGATCGCGCGGATCGGCGCCGCGCACCGCCGCTTCGGCACCACCGGCTTCCTGCCGACGCTGATCAGCGACGATCTGCCGGTGATCGGCCGCGCGATCGAGGCGGCCGAAGCGGCGATCGAGCAAGGCGTGCCGGGCGTGCTCGGCATTCACATCGAAGGGCCGTTCCTGAACGTGGAGCGCAGAGGCATCCATCTTGCGAGCAAGATCCGCTCGCTCGATGTCGAGGCTGTCGGGAAGGTGACGCGGCTGCGCAACGGCCGGACGCTGGTGACGCTGGCGCCGGAGCGCACAAGCCCCGCGATGATCCGGGCGCTGGCCGAGCGCGGGGCGATCATTTCGGCCGGTCACACCAACGCGACCTATTCCGAGGCGATGGCCGCGATCGAGGCTGGGCTCAGCGGCGCAACGCATCTGTTCAATGCGATGTCGCCGCTCGGCAATCGCGAGCCGGGCATGGTGGGGGCAGTGCTCGACAGCGACCGCGTGACGGCCGGGATCATCGTCGACGGCCGCCACGTCAACCCGGCGACGTTGCGAATCGCGATCCGGGCGCGGTCGCCCGACGCCTTCATGCTGGTCACGGACGCGATGCCGACGGTCGGCGACGGCGACGATTTCATTCTGCAAGGCAAGCATATCCGCGTCGAGAACGGCGTGTGCGTCGACGACACGGGCACGCTTGCGGGTTCCGATCTCGACATGGCGCTGGCAGTGCGGAACGCGGTTTCGATGTTGGGTCTCGCACCGGAACAGGCACTGACGATGGCTTCTGCGGTGCCCGCTCGTTTCCTCGGACTGGGGTCAAGCCATGGCCGGATCGCGCCCGGAGCCATGGCCAGTCTTGTCCGGCTCGATAGCGAGCTGAACCTGCGCGGCACCTGGATCGACGGCGTTGCGGTCTGACGCCGCGCTCTTGTAGGCAGGGCGCGATGCGCGCCGACACACTCTGGACCAATGCCCGCTTGCTGACGATGGCCCCGGGCCGGCCGGTTTCGGCCGAGCTGGGCACGATTGCAGCCAGACAGGGCCGGATCGTCCATGTCGGGCCGCAGGCCGTCGAGGCCGAGCGCACGATCGACTGCGTCGGGCGGCTGGTGACGCCCGGGCTGATCGATTGCCACACCCACCTCGTCTATGCCGGCAACCGCGCCGCCGAGTTCGAGCTGCGGCTGAAAGGCGCGAGCTACGAGGAGATAGCGCGCGCCGGCGGCGGCATCGTCTCGACCATGCGCCACACGCGTGAGGCAAGCGAGGCGGAGCTGGTCGAGCAATCGCTGACCCGACTCGACGCGCTGCTGGCCGAAGGCGTGACGACGATCGAGATCAAGTCGGGTTACGGTCTGGACGTTGAGTCCGAGCGCAAGATGCTGAGCGCGGCGCGCTCGCTCGGTGAGCGCCGGCCGGTGCGGGTCGCGACGACATTCCTCGGCGCTCACGCGCTGCCGCCGGAATTTGCCGGGCGTGCCGACGATTATGTCGACGCCGTCGCCGAGATGATCTCCGCGCTCGGCGGTCTGGCTGACGCGGTGGACGCGTTCTGCGAAGGCATCGGCTTTTCGTCGGCGCAGGTGGAGCGGGTGTTCGCGGCTGCGCGCGAAGCCGGCCTGCCGGTGAAGCTCCATGCCGAGCAGCTTTCGAACCTGCACGGGGCGGCGCTCGCGGCCAGCTATGGCGCTCTCTCAGCCGATCATCTCGAGCATCTCGACGAAGCCGGCGTCGCCGCGATGGCGCGCGCAGGCACCGTCGCGACCCTGCTGCCCGGCGCCTATTACTTCACGCGCGAGACGAAGCTGCCGCCGATCGACGGGCTCCGCGCCGCCGGCGTGCCGGTCGCGCTTGCGACCGACAGCAATCCGGGCACCTCGCCGATGACCTCGCTGCTGCTGGTGATGAACATGGCGGCGACTTTCTTCCGGATGACGGTCGAGGAGTGCCTGCTGGGCGTTACCCGCAACGCCGCCGCCGCGCTGGGCCTTTCGGACGAGATCGGCACGATCGAGATCGGCAAGGCCTGTGATCTGGCCATTTGGGACGTGCGGGAGCCGGCGGAGCTGGTTTACCGGATCGGCTTCAACCCGCTCCATGCGCGGGTGTTCGGGGGTGAGACTAGCGCCCGGCCGGCGTGAAGCGGGCGACCAGGTCGTAGCGGTCGCCTGGGAAGGTCTGGCGCACATGCGTGACTGGCTCGCCATTGCGCCAGGTCGTGCGGGTGAGGCGGAGGCACGGCGTGCCGCGCGGCAGCTGGAGGCACGTCGCGATATCGCCCGTCGCGCCGGTCGCCGAAATCCGGTGTTCGGCCTCGCTCCATGGCACATGGTCGAGCAGCCACACGCCGGGGGCGACCGCTTCGAACGGCTCGGCGCGCGCGTCCGGGACCACGGCGAGGCTGATCCAACGCAGCTCGTGCGCGAACGGGCCGTCAATCGCGTGATGCACGCCCTCGAGCCGCAGCAGCTCGGTGCCGGGGGCGAATGGACTCGCGTCTCCCTGCTCCGCGACCCGCGCGATCCGCTCGAAACGATAGCCGCCGCCGCGCGCCGCGACCGCCGCGCCGATGTCGGGAATGTCGAGCACGGCCGCTTCGCTGTGCGGATGGGCGACGAACGATCCGGCCTTGCGCCGTCGCTCGATCAGTCCCGCACGGGCAAGCGACGCCAGCGCCTTGCCGACGGTCGCGCGAGCGCAGCCATAATGGGCGACCAGCTCATGCTCGAACGGGATGCGCGCACCGGGGCGGAGCTCGCCCGAGCGGATGCGGTGTTCGAGGTCGGCGCGGATGCGCGCCTCGATCGTCATGCAAGGAGCTTGGCGAGGGTCTTGCGGTAGCGCGTCGCCACTTCTGCGCGTGCGAGATGCGCTCCGTCGCGTACGACCGGTTTTCCGCCGCGCCAGACGCAATCGACCGCCGGACGATTGCTGCCGAAGATCCAGCCGTCGATCAGCGCGTCGCCATTGCGCTCGATCAGCGACGAATGGTCGGCATCGAGCGAGACGATATCAGCGGAATGGCCCACGACAATGCCGAATTCGCCCTGCAGCGCCTGCGCCCCGCCCGTGCCGGCCGCACGGAACAGGCGACCGCCGACCGACGGCTCTTCGGGGGTGGCGAGGCATCCCCGCGCGCGGTCGCGCAGGCGCTGGCTGTATTCGAGCTGGCGCAGCTCGGCGGCGATGTCGATCTGGATGTTCGAATCGGTGCCGGTCGCGAACCGCCCGCCTGCATCCAGATAGCGCCGGGCCGGGAAGATGCCGTCCCCGAGGTTCGCTTCGGTGACCGGGCACAGGCCGGCCGCCGCGTCGCTGGCGGCGAGCGCGTCGGTCTCAACCTCCGTCAGGTGGATCGAGTGCACGAGGCACCAGCGCGCATCGACGCCAGCATTGCCTAGCAGCCACTCGACGGGCCGCGCCCTCAGGTGCGCGATGCTGGCCTCCACTTCCTTTGTCTGCTCGGCCGCATGGATGTGCACGGGCGCGGCGGGGCGGAGCGTCAGCAGCTGTTTCAGCTCGTCGGGCGTGACCGCGCGCAGCGAGTGGGGCGCGATGCCGATCCGATCGTCGCCGTCCAACAGCTTTTCGCTGGCGTCGACCAGCCGCGCGAAGCCGTCCAGGTTCGAGATGAAGCGGCGCTGGCCGGGCGCGGGCGGAGTGCCGCCGAAATCGGCATGAGCGTAAAAGACCGGCAGCAAGGTCAGGCCGATGCCGGTCTGCCGTGCGGCCTCCACGATCGCCGCGGCCGTTGCCTCGGGCGCGTCATAGCGTTGGCCATTCGCTGCGTTGTGGAGATAGTGGAACTCTCCGACCCGCGTATACCCGGTCTCCAGCATCTCGACATAGGCCTGGGCCGTGATCGCCGCGATATCCTCGGGATCGAGCCGGTCGAGGAAGCGGTACATCAGCTCCCGCCAGCTCCAGAAATCGTCGTGTGGGCGGCCGCGCTGCTCGGTCAGCCCCGCCATGCCGCGCTGGAAGCCGTGGCTGTGCACGTTGCACTGGCCGGGAAGGGCGATCGCGTGGCGCTCGTCGCCGGAGGCGGGCTCGACCTGCGTCTCTACGCCTGCAATCCGGCCGCCCTCGATCCGTACGCGCACCCGGCCGGCCCAGCCCTGGGGCAGCAATGCCGTTTTGAACCAAAGCTGCGTCATCCGGGCCTCCTCCTGATTATTATGACTAGACATATTTGCCGCGCACGGCAAGATTGTGCCCATGCTCACGCCCGGTTCGGTTTCGCTCGCAGAGTGGCGCAACATCTATGAAGGCGGCGCGGTCGCGCTCGATCCCGCCTGCATGGCGGCGATCGACGCCGGCGCCGCGGCGGTCGAGCGGATCGTCGCCAGGGGCGAACCGGTCTATGGCATCAACACCGGCTTCGGGAAGCTGGCAAGCGTGCGCATCGCCGACGCGGACCTGGCGATGCTCCAGCGCAACATCGTGCTCAGCCATGCCGCGGGCGTCGGCGAGCCGATGCCCGCGCCGGTCGCGCGGCTGATGATGGCGCTGAAGCTCGCCAGCCTGGCGCAGGGTGCGTCCGGCGTGCGGCGCGCGACGATCGAGCTGCTCGCGGCGATGATCGAGCGGGACCTGGTGCCGGTGATCCCGGCGCAGGGGTCGGTCGGCGCGAGCGGCGATCTGGCGCCGCTGGCGCACCTCGCGGCAACGATGATCGGAGTGGGCGAGATCTGCGTTTCGGGCGAACGACGGCCCGCCGCTGTCGCGCTGGACGGCGCGGGCCTCAAGCCGCTGTCGCTCGGGCCCAAGGAAGGGCTGGCGCTGCTGAACGGCACGCAATTCTCCTGCGCCTATGCGCTCGCCGGGCTGTTCGAGGCGGAGCGGCTACTGCAGGCCGCGCTGGTCACCGGCGCGCTGTCGACCGAGGCGGCACGTGGCTCCGACACGCCCTTCGATCCGCGCATCCATGCGCTTCGCCGCCAGCGCGGGCAGATCGAAGTGGCCGAGGCGTTGCGCGCACTGGTCGCCGGCTCCGCGATCCGTGAATCGCACCGCGAGAACGACACGCGCGTGCAGGACCCCTATTGCCTGCGCTGCCAGCCGCAGGTGATGGGCGCGGTGCTCGACCTACTGCGCCAGACGGCGGCGACGCTGGCCGACGAAGCGAACGGCGTTTCCGACAATCCGCTGATCTTCGCCGACAGCGACGAGGCGCTGTCCGGCGGCAATTTCCACGCGGAGCCGGTCGCCTTCGCCGCCGACATGATCGCGCTGGCGCTGTGCGAGATCGGCTCGATCGCCGAGCGGCGGATCGCGATGCTGGTCGATCCGGCGCTGTCGGGACTGCCGGCGTTCCTGACCCCCGCACCCGGCCTCAATTCCGGGTTCATGATCCCGCAGGTGACGGCGGCGGCGCTCGTCTCGGAGAACAAGCAGCGCGCTTATCCGGCCAGCGTCGATTCGATCCCGACCTCCGCCAACCAGGAAGACCATGTTTCGATGGCCGCCCATGGCGCGCGGCGGCTGGTCGCGATGGCGGAGAATCTGGGCAACGTGATCGGCATCGAGCTGCTGGCGGCCGCGCAGGGCTGCGACTTCCTGGCGCCCCTCACCTCCAGCGAGCCGCTGGAGCGTGCGCGGACGGCGGTGCGCAATGCCGTGTCGAAACTGCAGGACGACCGCTATTTCCATCCCGATATGCTCGCAGCCACGCGGCTGGTCGCGAGCGGCGAACTCGCCGCAGCCGCCGGCGTGACTCTGCCGGAGCTGGCCGCGTGACCGACTGGCTGACGATCCGCCGCGGCGACGCGCCGCTGATCGTCTCGATCCCGCATGCCGGCACGGATATGCCTGCGGACGTCGAAACCGCGCTGGTCTCGCCGTGGATCGGGCGCCAGGACGCCGACTGGCATGTCGATCGGCTCTACGACTTTGCGCGCGAGCTCGGCGCGACGATCGTCGCCACGTCGATCTCGCGGACTGTCGTCGACGTGAATCGCGACCCGTCGGGCGCGTCGCTCTACCCTGGCCAGGCGACCACGGAACTGTGCCCGACCACGACCTTCGATGGCGAGCCGCTCTGGCGGGAAGCGCCGGTCGAAGTGGAAATCGCGCGGCGCGTGGACGCCTATTTCCGCCCCTATCATGCCGCGCTTGACAGCGAGATCGCGCGTCTGCGGGCGCTGCACCCGGCGATCGTGCTCTATGAAGCCCATTCGATCCGCAGCGTCGTGCCGCGCCTGTTCGACGGCGAGTTGCCGCAGTTCAACATCGGCACCAACAGCGGGAAGAGCTGCGCGCCTGAACTGGCGGAAGCAGTCCGCTCCGCGTGCTCCGGCGAAGGCCGGAGCGTTGCTCGGCCTTCGCCGGAGCACGGCGTTGTCATCGATGGCCGCTTCAAGGGCGGCTGGACGACGCGCCATTATGGCCGCCCGGAAGACGGCGTGCACGCGATCCAGATGGAGCTGGCGATGCGCGGCTATCTCGACGAACCCACCGCCTTCACCCCCGAAACCTGGCCCGTGCGCTACGACGACGCGCGCGCGGCCCCGATGCGCGACACGCTTGCCCAAGTGCTCCGCGCCTGCATCGCCTTTGCCAAGGAGCAAGCATGAGCCGCCTCGACAACAGCCGCCACATCCGCGCGCCCCGTGGGTCCGAGCTCAATGCGAAAAGCTGGCTGACCGAGGCCCCCTTGCGGATGCTGATGAACAATCTCGACGACGAGGTCGCCGAGAACCCGCAGGAGCTCGTCGTCTATGGCGGCATCGGCCGGGCGGCGCGGGACTGGGAAAGCTTCGACCGCATCGCAGCCGTGCTGAAGCGGCTAGGGGACGAGGAGACGCTGCTGGTCCAGTCCGGCAAGCCGGTCGGCGTGTTCCGCACCCACCGTGACGCGCCGCGCGTGCTGATCGCCAACTCCAACCTCGTGCCGCGCTGGGCCGATTGGGACCATTTCAACGAGCTCGATCGCAAAGGGCTGATGATGTACGGCCAGATGACGGCCGGCAGCTGGATCTACATCGGCACGCAGGGTATCGTCCAAGGCACCTACGAGACCTTCGTCGAGGTCGGGCGCCAGCATTATGGCGGCGACCTTTCCGGCAAATGGATTCTGACGGCGGGCCTGGGCGGCATGGGCGGCGCGCAGCCGCTGGCGGCGGTGATGGCCGGCGCCTCGTGCCTTGCGGTCGAATGCCAACCGAGCCGGATCGAGATGCGGCTGAAGACCCGCTATCTCGATCGCGCGACCGACAGCCTGGACGAAGCGCTGGAGCTGGTCACGACCGCGAAGGCGCCGATCTCGGTCGGTCTGCTCGGCAATGCCGCGGATACCTATCCGGAGCTGGTGCGGCGCGGCGTGCGGCCGGACGTGGTGACGGACCAGACCTCGGCCCACGATCCGGTCAACGGGTACCTCCCCAAGGGCTGGACGCTCGACCGCTGGATGCGCGAGCGCGAGGCCGATCCCAAGGCAGTCGAGCACGCGGCCAAGGCGTCGATGGCCGAGCATGTCCGCGCGATGCTCGATTTCTGGAAAGCGGGCGTGCCGACGCTCGATTACGGCAACAATATCCGCCAGATGGCGAAAGATGAAGGCGTCGCGGACGCGTTCGCTTTCCCCGGCTTCGTGCCCGCCTATATCCGCCCGCTCTTCTGCCGCGGTGTCGGCCCGTTCCGCTGGTGTGCGTTGTCCGGCGATCCGGAGGACATCTACAGGACCGACGCCAAGGTGAAGGAACTGCTGCCCGGCAATGCGCATCTCCATCGCTGGCTCGACATGGCGAAGGAGCGGATCGCCTTCCAAGGCCTGCCGGCGCGCATCTGCTGGGTGGGCCTGGGCGACCGCCACCGCCTCGGCCTCGCCTTCAACGAGATGGTGCGCTCTGGCGAGCTGAAGGCGCCGGTTGTGATCGGCCGCGACCATCTCGATTCGGGCTCCGTCGCCAGCCCGAATCGCGAGACCGAAGCGATGCGCGACGGCTCCGACGCGGTCTCGGACTGGCCGCTGCTGAACGCGCTGCTGAACACCGCGAGCGGCGCGACCTGGGTCTCGCTGCACCATGGCGGCGGCGTCGGCATGGGCTATTCGCAGCACGCCGGCATGGTGATCGTTGCCGACGGAACCGACGAAGCCGCCACCCGGCTGGAACGCGTGCTGTGGAACGACCCCGCCACCGGGGTCATGCGCCACGCGGATGCCGGCTACGACATCGCGGTGGAATGCGCGCGGGAAAAAGGGCTGGACCTTCCCTCTCTTTAGGCGACGAACCGTGCCTGGGCCGCGTTGACGATCGTTGTTGTCGGGAACCTTCGCCCATACCTTCGATGCATGTTGATTTCGCGGCGGGGGCTGATCGGGTCCGTGGCGGCGTTGGCGGTGACGGGGACGGCCCGCGCGCCGGCGGCACTGGGGACACTGGTCGCCCCGAAACAGAATGAATCGGATATCGTGAAGGCAGCGCGGCGGGCGCTGGCAACGCATGGCGGCGCGGCCGAGCATCGCGACCTGGTCGGCGTTGCCGATTTCAGCCCGGCTTCACGCGATCCGCGTTTTTACCTCGTCGACATGGCCAACGGGCGTGTGTCGAGCTTCCTGGTCGCGCACGGCCGCGGGTCTGACCCGGATCACAGCGGCTGGCTGAAGCGTTTTTCGAACGACGAAGGGTCGAACGCGACTTCTTCGGGCGTGTACCTGACGGCCGGCGAATATGAGGGCAAGCATGGCCGCTCGATGCGCCTGCAGGGACTTGACCCCACCAACTGCAATGCCGAGCCGCGGGCGGTCGTGATTCACGGCGCCTGGTATGTCAGCCCGCAGATGGTCGCGGAGCACGGCAAGCTAGGCCGCAGCGAAGGCTGCTTCGCGTTCAGCGAGGCCGACCTGCCGCGCGTGCTGGAGCGGCTCGGGCCCGGACGGCTGATTACCGCCGGCAAATTCTGATCTCGCCGAATAGAGAAAGGGCGCGCACCGCAACGGTGGACGCCCTTTTCTGTTAGCGGCGATCGATCAGGCTGCGGGCGGCACTTCGACCGTGTCGTTGGCCCCTTCCGGCCGCGGGCGGCGTGTGCGGCGGCGCGGTGCCGGCTGCTCCTCGGCCGCGCCGGTGTCGGCGGCGATCGACGGTGGCAGGCGATCGACATCGAACGCCTCGACCGGCTCGCTATCCTCGCG
Source organism: Sphingomonas horti (assembly GCF_009753715.1). Lineage (GTDB taxonomy): Bacteria > Pseudomonadota > Alphaproteobacteria > Sphingomonadales > Sphingomonadaceae > Sphingomonas_B > Sphingomonas_B horti. Next base: position 136,012 of record NZ_WQMS01000016.1, read on the forward strand.
CTGGCGGCGGGGACGGCGGTTGCGGCGCTGGCCTTCCTCGTCGCCGCTGCGGGTCTCCGAGGCTTCGGAGCCATCGCCCGCTGCTTCGGCCGCTTGCGCCGGCTGCCGGTCGCGTCGCTCATCGTCGCGGCGGAAGCCGTTGCGGTCGCCGCGATCGCGATCGTTGCGCTCGCGCCGCTGGTTGTTGTCGCGCGCTTCGAACTCGTCGCCGCCGTCTTCGCCCTCGAACTCGTCGTCCGAGCCGCTGCGCTGCGGCCGCTGTTCCTCGAAGCGGGCGCGGGATTCGCTCAGCACCCGGAAATAATGATCTGCAAACTGCAGATAATATTCGGTGGTGACGCGGTCGCCGGCCATCTGCGCGTCGCGCGCCAGATTCTTGTATTTCTCGTGAAGCTGCTGGGCGTTCCCGCGGGCGCGATTGTCGATGCGGTTGCCACCGCCACCGCCGGGACGCCCCGGATTGCCCTGCGGCCGCTGGCCGCCACGGCCGCGACGGCGGCCGCCCTGACGATTGTCGATCAAAGGATGTCCTCTACTTCACCCAAAAACTTGTCCGTTCCGGCCCCGTCCAGTTCCTTCTCGAACTCCGTCGGATGCGCGGCCCTGGGGAGCCGCGCCGCATGCGCAGGCTCACGCCATTCGCCAGCGCGGCCGGGTCATAACCGCGTCTTAGCTGTGGGGATGGGAGGCCCTTTTCGAACCGCCGTTGGGCGCCGTTTTCGAAAAACTGCCTTCCCCTCTGGCCCCTTATCTAGTGGGTCGTGTCACAAAAACCAAGTGGAAATTAGCGGCAAATTCTTGCTGATCTGTGTCAGGGCGCAGTCACGGCCAGGCAGCGGTCAAGTCCCGCCAGGTCCTTCGCCGTCACGGCCTTCAGTCCGGCCGCCTCGACCAGCCGCCTCACGGCCGCCGCCTGGGTGGCGCCGATTTCGAGCACGGCGAGCCCCTGCGGCGCCAGCAGGCGTGGCAGCTGGGGAATGAGGGAGCGATAATCGTCCAGCCCCTCCGGCCCTGCATAAAGCGCCGCGGATGGCTCGTGGTCGGCGACGTCGGGCGGCAGGGCAGCGCCGGATTCGACATAGGGCGGGTTGCACAGGACCAGGTCGACGCGGGCATCGAGTGCGTCGGCCCAGCTCCCGCGGACGAACGCGGCGCGGTCGCCAAAACCGAGCCGTTCGGCGTTGCCGCGCGCGACCTTCAGCGCCGCCGCGGACTGGTCGAGGCCGAGTCCCCATGCGGACCGCCACTGGTCGAGGCCCGCCAGCAGCAGCGCGCCGGAGCCGGTGCCGAGATCGAGCATGATACGCGGGGCGCGGCCGGTGAAATGCGCGATCGCCGTTTCGAGCAGCGTCTCGGTGTCCGGTCGGGGAATCAGCACGTCCGGCGTGACGTGGAGATCGAGCGTCCAGAAGCTCCTGGTGCCGGTGATATAGGCGACCGGCTCGTGCGCGAGGCGGCGGCGGAGCAGCGCTTCGAAGGCGGGCGGCACGGGGCGGCCGGGCCCGAGCAGCAGCGCCTCCCGTGAGATGCCGAGCGCGTGGGCGAGCAGCAGTTCGGCGTCGAGACGCGGGGTGGGGGAGATAGGGGCGAGGCGCCGGGCGGCGGCAGCCAAACTAAGCTCCTCCCCTTCAGGGAAGGGGTTGGGGCTGGGGCTGGTTTGACGCTCGGAGTCCGACGGACCGGCCCCACCCCAACCCCTTCCCTGAAGGGGAGGGGTTTTCTTACCCATCCAGATTCGCCAGTTTTTCCGCCTGATCCTCCGCGATCAGCGCCTCGATCAGCTCGTCCATATGGCCTTCGAGGATTTCGGGCAGGCGGTGCAGCGTCAGGTTGATGCGGTGGTCGGTCACCCGGCCTTGCGGGAAATTATAGGTGCGGATGCGCTCCGATCGGTCGCCTGAGCCGACCATCGACTTGCGCGCGCCGGCGCGTTCGTTGTGCAGCCGCTCGCGTTCCATCTCGTAAAGGCGGGTGCGCAGCACTTTCAGCGCCTTGGCCTTGTTCTTGTGCTGCGATTTCTCGTCCTGCTGGATCACCACCAGGCCGGTCGGCAAATGGGTGATGCGCACGGCCGAGTCCGTCGTGTTGACGGACTGGCCGCCGGGCCCGGACGAGCGGTAGATGTCGATGCGCAGATCCTTCGCTTCGTCGATATGCACGTCGACGTCCTCCGCCTCGGGCAAGACCGCGACGGTGGCGGCGGAGGTGTGGATGCGGCCGCCGCTTTCGGTCGCCGGCACGCGCTGGACGCGGTGCACGCCGCTTTCGAACTTCAGCCGCGCGAACACGCCCTGGCCGGTCACGCTCGCCACCACTTCCTTGTAGCCGCCGAGCTCCGACGGGCTCGCGGAGATCAGCTCGACCCGCCAGCCGCGCTCCTCGGCATAGCGCTGGTACATGCGGAACAGGTCGCCCGCGAACAGCGCGGCCTCGTCGCCGCCGGTGCCGGCGCGGATTTCGAGCATCGCCGCGCGCTCGTCGGCCGCGTCCCGGGGGAGCAGCTTGACTGCCAGGTCACGCTCCGCCGCCGGCAGCCGTTCGCGGATCGAGGCGGCTTCCTCGACCGCCATTTCGCGGATGTCGGGATCATTGTCGTTCGCCATGTCGGCGAGCACGCCGAGCTCGGCGCGCAGCCGCCGCACCTCGCCCGCGGCTTTGGCGACCGGCTCCAGCTCGGCATACTCCTTGGAGACGGCGACGAACCGCTCGGCGGCAAGCTCGCCCGACGCCATCAGCGCCTGCAACTCGTCCCGCCGCGCCTCGATCTGCGCGATCCGTTCGGGGGAGATTGTAGTCATGCGGCCTCAGGTGAGGAAAGCGGCAACAGATGACTGATCCGCTCGACTAATTCCTTGTCACCTCGCGAGCCGACACGCACCTTTCCATCGCGCACAACAAAGCTCAAGATAATCCGTGCCGGCACTTTAGCAGCCTTATCGAAGCGTTTTCGGGGGGAACCCGATGCGATCATGTCCGCTGACAAGCCAGCACGTCTTAGATCGGATAATCGAGCAGTTGCATCGGTAAGGGCCTCGTCGTCTTCGACAGCGATAACGACGTCCAAGACCTGACTAGCCGGCGCCTCGACCAGCATCGCCAGCCGCTCGATTCCCGCCGCCCAGCCGACGGCTGGCGTGTGCGGGCCGCCGAGATTTTCGATCAGTCCGTCATAGCGGCCACCGCCCAGCACCGTCCCCTGCGCGCCCAGGCGGTCGGTCACGAACTCGAACGCGGTGTGGCGGTAATAATCGAGGCCGCGGACGAGGCTGGGGTTGCGAGTCCAGGCGACGCCGGCGGCGTCGAGGCCTTTCGTCACCGCTTCGAAGAAGGCGCCGGCCTCGCTGGTCAACACGTCGTCGATCGACGGCGCCGCGTCGGCGATCGGGCGATCGCGCGGGTCCTTGCTGTCGAGGATGCGCATCGGGTTGCGCTCCAGCCGGTCGAGGCTCTCCTGCGACATCTCGCCGCGATGCGCCGCAAAGTGGCGGACCAGCGCGTCGCGCCAGGCGGTCCGCGTCTCGGCATCGCCCAGCGTGTTCAGCTGCAGCGTCACGCCATCGCTGACGCCCAGTTCCTTCAACAACTGATCGGCCATCACCAGCAGCTCGACATCGGCCGCCGGCTCGGCCGCGCCGATCACTTCGGCGTCGAGCTGGTGGAATTGCCGGAACCGGCCTTTCTGCGGCCGTTCGTAGCGGAACAGCGGCCCGTGCGTCGCGACCTTCAGCGGCGCATATTGCTGCCAGCCTTCGGTCAGATAGGCGCGGGCGATGCCGGCGGTGAATTCCGGCCGGAGCGTCAGCGAATCCCCGCCGCGATCTTCGAAGGTGTACATTTCCTTCGAGACGACGTCGGTGGTTTCGCCCAGCGAGCGCGCGAATACGGCGGTCGCCTCGAACACTGGCACCTCGACGCGCTGGAAGGCGTACAGCTTTCGCACCCGGTCGAACGTGTCGACCACATGCTGGAAGCGCAGGGCCTGCTCGCCAAGCATGTCCTGCGTACCGCGGATCGGGCGGGGTGTTTCGATCTTTCCCATAAGGCGCCGCTCTCTATGCGAGACGCGGCGCTTTCGCTAGCGTCCGCAATGCATGCGGCCGGTGGGTACCTATCTCGCGCCAGAACGCTTTCTCGCGTTCCTCGTCGTGCTGGCGCTGACGACCTGGCTTGCTGCGCAACAGGCGCCGATCGAGCGGGCCGCGATGATCGGTTTCGATGTCGCTGCGCTGGCATTCCTGCTCATCATCCTGCCGCTGCTGCGCAAGGACGCGCGGCATATGCGCGAAAGCTCCCGGCTGAACGACGCCAATCGCGCGATGTTGCTGGCTGTATCGGGCGCAGTGATCCTTGCGATCTTGGTCGCGATCGGCTCCGAAGTGTCGCAGAAGGACAGGCTCGACGCGCTCGGCAAGGCCTTGGTCATCGCGACGCTGGCGCTTGCCTGGCTGTTCTCCAACGCCGTTTATGCGCTGCACTACGCGCACGTCTTCTACCTGCCGGACGGGAATCGGGACCGGGGCGGACTCGAATTCCCCGGCCGCCGCGAACCGGATTATGCGGACTTCTTCTATTTCGCCTTCACGCTGGGCATGACCTTCCAGACGTCGGACGTGTCGATCTGCAGCCGCCGCATGCGTCAGCTCGTGCTGATGCACAGCATGGCGGCGTTCGTGTTCAACATCGGCGTGCTCGCCTTCACGATCAACGTGTTGGGCTCCTAGCGCGACGCGACAATTGCCGTTAGCGAGCCGTCATGATCATCCGCTCGCTCCTCCTCGCCACCTCGCTGGTCGCCGCCGCTCCGCTTCTCGCCGAGAACAGCCGGCCGGAGGCGATTCCCGCGATCGCCCAGGTTCCGCAGTCGAAGGACGAGCCCTATCCCGGCACGATCCGGCTGGACGTCGACGCGACCGACGTCGCGCGCGGAATCTTCCGTGTGAAGGAATCGATCCCGGTCGACAAACCGGGGCCGATGACCCTGCTCTTTCCCAAATGGCTGCAGGGTAACCATGCGCCGCGCGGCGAGATCGACAAGCTTGCCGACCTGGTCGTCACCGCGAACGGCAAGACTGTGCCGTGGCGGCGCGATCCGTACGACGTCTATGCCTTCCATATCGACGTGCCGCAGGGCGCGAAGACGGTCGAGCTGTCGTTTCAATTCCTCTCAGCCACGGCGCCGAGCCAGGGCCGAATCGTCGCCACGCCGGCGATGCTGAACCTGCAGTGGAACTCGGTGTCGCTCTACCCGGCCGGCTACTACGCCCGGCAGATCCCGATCCAGGCGACCGCGCGCTATCCCGAAGGCTGGCGCGCTTTCTCCGGGTTGCCGTCCGACGTGGCTGGCGGCGTCTATCGCTATGAAAAGACGAGCTACGAGACGCTGCTCGATTCACCGGTCTTCGCCGGCAAATATGCCCGGCAGGAGCAGCTGACGCCCGACGTCCGGCTGAACATCGTCGCCGACGAGCCAGCAGATCTCGCCGCGACGCCCGAGCAGATCGAGACGCACCGGCGCCTCGTCGAGCAGGCGGTCAAGCTGTTCGGCGCGCAGCATTACGACAAATACGAGTTCCTGCTCGCGCTAACCGACGAGATGGGGGGCATCGGGCTGGAGCATCACCGCAGCTCCGAGAACGGCGCGAACCCGGAATATTTCACCAAGTGGAACGACGGGCCGGGTCGCCGCAACCTGCTGGCGCACGAGTTCACGCATAGCTGGAACGGCAAATTCCGCCGCCCGGCCGGCCTATGGACGCCCGATCACAACACGCCCACGAAGAACAGCCTGCTCTGGGTCTATGAGGGGCAGACGCAATTCTGGGGTTATGTGCTGGGCGCGCGCTCCGGCCTGTTCACCAAGCAGGAGACGCTGGACGCGCTCGCCTCGATCGCTGCCACGCTCGACCAGCGGCCGGCGCGCGAATGGCGCGGGCTGGAGGACACCACCTACGACCCGATCATCTCCGCGCGACGCCCCAAGGGCTGGGTCAGCTGGCAGCGGTCGGAGGATTATTACAACGAAGGCATGCTGGTCTGGCTGGAAGTCGACGCGACGCTCCGCCGCCTGACCGATGGCCGGCGCGGCATGGACGATTTCGCCCGCGCCTTTTTCGGCATTGGCGACCGGGACTGGGGCGTCGTCACCTACACGCTCGACGACATCGTCCGCACGCTGAACGGCATCGCGCCTTATGACTGGGCCGGGCTGCTCGACAAGCGGCTGTTCGAACATGCCGAGGGCGCGCCGCTGACCGGCTTCACTGCGAGCGGCTATAAATTGGTCTACACGGCGGAGCCGACGCCGTTCTTCAAGGATGCGGAGAAGCGCTCCAAAGGCACCGACCTCAGCTTCTCGGGCGGCTTTTCGGTGGACAAGGACCGCAAGATCTCGTCGGTGATCTGGGACAGTCCAGCTTACAAGGCGGGGCTGACCGTCGGCACCGAGATCGCGGCGGTGAACGGCAAGCCCTATTCGGCCGAGGTGATCAAGGACGCGATCACCGCCGCTGCGTCGGCCAAGGAGCCGATTCAGCTGCTGGTGCGCAATTTCGACCAGTATCGCACGCTCCCGCTCGACTGGCACGGCGGCTTGCGCTACCCGCGCCTCGAAAAATTCGGCACCGGAGAGGGTGCGCTGGACAGGCTGCTCACGCCCAGATGAGCTGACCCTTCAGTTTCGAGACAGACACATGAATATCGACCTGATCCCGTGCGGCGACGAGCCGCCGCACAACCTCAACGTCATCATCGAAGTGCCGGTCGGCGGCGAGCCGGTGAAATATGAGTTCGACAAGAAGTCGGGGGCCCTGTTCGTCGACCGCATCCTGCACACGCCGATGCGCTATCCTGCGAACTACGGCTTCATTCCGCACACACTGTCGCCGGATGGCGATCCGCTCGACGCGCTGGTCGTCGCGCGCTCGCCCTTCATTCCCGGCTGCGTGGTCCGCGTCCGCCCGATCGCGGTGCTGATGCTGGAAGACGAAGCCGGCGGCGACGAGAAATTGCTGACCGTCCCGGTCGATGACACCTTCCCCTACTACACCAAGGTGGAAGAGCGCAGCGACCTGCCCGAGATCGTCGCCCAGCAGATCGAGCACTTCTTCACCCACTACAAGGACCTCGAGGCCAAGAAGTGGGTCCGCATCGGCCATTGGGAAGGCGCCGAAACCGCGCGCCGGATCGTGGTCGAAGCGATCGAACGTGCGAAGGCAGCGAAGGGCAATTGAACCGTCACCCCGGCCTTGAGCCGGGGCCTACCTTTTTTTGCGCACGAGAAGAGAAGGTGGGTCCGGGGTGACGGCGGGTTACATCACCGTGGCGCCATCCGGATCGCGCCGTCCAGCCGCACATCCTCGCCGTTGAAATAGCCGCATTCGATCATCGTCAGCGCAAGCTGGGCATACTCGTCCGGCCGGCCGAGCCGTTTCGGGAACGGCACCGAGGCGGCGAGCGCATCGCGAACGTTCTGCGGGGCGGCGGCGAGCAGCGGCGTGTCGAAGATGCCGGGCAGGATCGTGTTGACGCGAATGCCTTCGCTCATCAGATCGCGCGCGATCGGCAGCGTCATGCCGACCACGCCACCCTTGGACGCCGAATAGGCCGCCTGGCCCATCTGCCCGTCCTCGGCCGCGACCGACGCGGTGTTGACGATCGCGCCGCGCTCGCCGCTGTCCAGCGGCTCCAGCGTCAGCATGCCCGCCGCCGACTTGGCGATGCAGCGGAAGGTGCCGACCAGGTTGATCTGGATGATCCAGTTGAACGCATCCAGCGGGAAATGCTTGATCGAGCCGTCTTCCTTGGAGCGGCTGGCGGTCTTGATCGCGTTGCCGACGCCCGCGCAATTGACCAGGATCCGTTCCTGCCCGTGCGCTTCGCGGGCCTTGGCGAAGCCGGCGTCGACGCTTTCGTCCGATGTCACGTTCACTTCGCAGAACACGCCGCCGATCTCGCGCGCGACCTCCTCACCCTTGCCGGCCTGAAGGTCGAAGATCGCGACCTTCACCCCCTTCGCCGCCAGCGACCGCGCTGTCGCCGCGCCGAGGCCCGAGGCGCCGCCGGTTACGACCGCGGCGATGTCACTTCCCAATTTCATTCTCATCTCCCCTTCTCCGCTCGCTTCGAGCGTAGTCGAGAAGCGTATCTCGACTACGCTCGATACGAACGGTCTCTCTTGTCGGTTGAACCCTTAGAGCCGCTCGACGATCGTCACGTTGGCGACGCCGCCGCCTTCGCACATCGTCTGCAGCCCATAGCGGCCGCCGCGTGCCTTCAGTGCGTTCAGCAACGTGGCCATCAGCTTGGTGCCCGAGGCGCCGAGGGGATGGCCGAGCGCGATCGCGCCGCCGTGCACGTTCAGTCGCTCAGGATCGGCTCCGGTGTGTTTCAACCAGGCGAGCGGCACCGGCGCGAACGCCTCGTTGACTTCATAAAGGTCGATGTCCTCGATCCGAAGCCCCGCCCGCTTAAGCGCCTTGTCCGTGGCGAACAGCGGCTCTTCCAGCATGATCACCGGATCGCCGGCGGTGACGGTCAGATTGTGTATGCGGGCGAGCGGCGTCAGGTTGTGCGCCTTCAGCGCCGCTTCCGAGACGATCAGCACGGCCGATGCGCCATCGCAGATCTGGCTGGCGCTCGCGGCGGTGATCGCGCCGCCTTCCTGCAGCAGCTTCACGCCGGCAATGCCCTCCAGCGTCGCATCGAAGCGGATGCCTTCGTCGACCCGGTGCAGTTCGGTGCCTTCGGGCGTCTCGATCTCCAGCGCCACGATCTCCCTGTCGAAGCGGCCCGCTTCGGTCGCCGCCTTGGCCTTCTGGTGCGACGCGAGCGCGAAGCGGTCCAAGTCCTCCTTGGCGAAGCCGTGCTTCTTCACCATCATCTCGGCGCCCATGAACTGGGACCATTGGACGCCCGGATATTTCGCCTCCAGCCCCGGCGACTTGTAGGTGCCGAGCCCTTCCTTGGCGTGGAACGCGACGGTTGAGCCCATCGGCACGCGCGTCATCGATTCGACGCCGGCGGCAATCACCACGTCCTGGGTGCCGGACATGACCGCCTGCGCCGCGAACTGGATCGACTGCTGCGAGGAGCCGCATTGCCGGTCGATCGTAACGGCGGGCGTGCGCTCGCCCAGATGGTTCGACGCCAGCACCGCATTGCGGCCGACCTGCACTGCCTGCTGGCCGCCCTGCATCACGCAGCCCATGATCACGTCCTCGACCGCGCCGCCGTCGACGCCAGTCCGCTCGACCAGCGCGTCCAGCACCGAAGCGGCCATGTCGACCGGATGCCAGCCGGCGAGCTTGCCGCCCCGCTTGCCGCCCGCGGTCCGCACTGCATCGACGATATAGGCCTCGGCCATCCCAGAACTCCCATTGTCCGTGTGCGCCGATGCATCGCGCATCGCCGCATCCCGGGCAAGCGGGAATTTACGTTTACGTTAGGGAGAGGCCCATCACTGGATCGTGGGCAGCGCCTTGCGGCAATCATCGGCGCATTCGCGGCACATGGTCGCGCACAGCTTGCAATGATCGTGGTCATGCTTGTCGCATTCCTCAGCGCAGAACTCGCAGGCGCGGATGCAGGTCTCCACCTGCGCGCGGAGCATCGCGATGTTCTGCCCGGCGCGACGGACCGCCATTCGCGACGTCGCTGCGCAGATATCAGCGCAGTCCAGGCAGGTGCGGATGCACTGCGTCATGTCCATGTCTTCGGCGATGCATGCATCCGCGCACGAGGTGCAGAACAGGGTACAGAGCATCGCATGCCGGGCGGCAGTGGCGAGCTCCGCATTGACGTTGCCGGCGACGTCCGGGTGAAGCGCGATCATTTTCTCAAGCGACATTGCGATCCTCCTCGCTCATCCAACGATCCAGGCCGGATCGAGTTGATTGGCAAGGCGGAACGAGCGCCCTTATGACAAGGGCATGACTGTCGCCGAAGCCGTGCTCGCCCGCCGTTCCGTCCGCGGGTTCCTGGACAAGCCGGTCGATCCGGCGCTGATCCGGCGGCTGGTCGAGCTCGCCGCGCGGGCCCCGTCCGGCGGCAACCTGCAGTCCTGGCATATCGACGTGGTGGGGGGCGCCGCGCTGGCCGCATTCAAGCGCGAGATCGCCGCGAAGATCATGGCCGGGGAGCGCGAACAACCCGCCTACGACATCTATCCGCTGGAGCTCGACGATCCGTACCGCACCCGGCGGTTCGAGATCGGCGAGGCGATGTACGGCCATGTCGGCATTCCGCGCGAGGATCGGCCGGCGCGCCGCGCCTGGTTCGCGCGCAACTTTGCGTTCTTCGGGGCGCCGGTCGCCTTGTTCTGCACCGTCGGCCGCGGCATGGGCCCGCCGCAATGGTCCGACCTCGGCATGTATCTGCAGACGCTGATGCTGCTGATCGTCGACGCCGGCCTCGCTTGCTGCCCGCAGGAATGCTGGGCGATGTATCCCGAGACAGTGACGCGGTTCCTCCGAACCCCGCCGGAACGGATGCTCTTTTGTGGCATGGCGATCGGCTACGAGGACCCGGACGAGCCCGCCAACCGCCTGCGCAGCAGCCGTGCGCCGGTGCAGGAATGGGCGAGCTTCAGGTTCGACTAGCGGCGATCATCTCGTCGATGGAGACGAACTTCTCCCGTGGGCTGCCGTCGCGGGCGCGCGCGGCCTCGGCGGCCTCGATCTTCTGCCAGTCGCGGAAGGTGACGACGTCCGCGCCGCGGGCAGCGAGCAAGGCGTTCAATCCGTCCGGCCCCGCCTTGCCGCTGTCGTCGTTCGTGTCGGTCGCGATCAGCTCGACGACCGCATAGCCGTCCGGCCGGTTGGTGCCGATAGTGCCGGTCGGCCCGCGACGCGCCCAGCCGACACAGTACAGGCCGGGCAGGATGCGGCCGTCGCTGTTGGCGAAGCGTCCGCGGCCATGTTCGTACGGCACGCCCTCGATCGGCGGAGTCTTGTAGCCGATGCAGCTGACCACCAGCGAGGCCGGCACGGCGTAGGTCTCTCCGGTCGGCACCGAGCGCAGCTCCGCGTCGAGCCTCGTGCGCGCGACGATCACCCGCTCCGCGCGCCCGGCCCGCCCTTCGATCGCGACCGGCATCGCGAAGAAGTCGAAGTCGATCGTAACCGGCTTGCCGGTCGGGGGAGTCGCGGCGAAGTCGCGCAGATGACCGACCGACTTGCGCATGCCCGGCTCGAGCAAGGCGTCGTCGCCCGCGGCCGGAAAGTCGGAAAGGTCGACGCGCGGCTGCGCCCGTTCCAGATGCCCCAGCTCGCCCAGTTCCTTCGGTGTCATCGCGATCTGATGCGGCCCGCGCCGGCCGAGCAAAGTGATGCGGGCGATCCGCGACACCTGAAGCGCGTCGAGCGCGTGGGCGGTGATGTCCGACCCTTCGAACTCCGCGCGCGTCTTGGAAAGAATGCGGGCGACGTCGAGCGCGACATTGCCGTTGCCGACAACCACCGCTCCCGGACCCAGAAGCGGCGGGTCGAGGTCGACGAAATCGGGATGGCCATTGTACCAGCCGACGAACGCCGCCGATCCCACCACGCCAGCGAGGTCGCTGCCCGGGATGTCCAGTGGCCGGTCGTGCGGTGCGCCGGTCGCAAGCACGACCGCGTCGTACAGCGACTGCAACTCCGGGATCGAGACGTCCTGTCCCACCGTCACGTTGCCGACGAACCGCACATGCGGAGTCAGCGCGACCTGCTCGTAGCGTCGCGAGACGGCCTTGATCGACTGGTGGTCGGGCGCGACGCCGAAACGGATCAGGCCGTAAGGGACGGGCAGCCGGTCGATCAGGTCGACGCACACGCCGTCACCGAACGCCTTCAACGTCGCTTCCGCCGTATAGAAACCCGCCGGACCCGACCCGATCACCGCGACGTGGCGCATTCCGCTCTCCCGCCCTATGGCATCGGATGCTAACGGGACGGCAGGGGAGCGCAAGCCCGCTCGCGGTCGAACGAATCGGGGCGTTCGTCGCGAAGCCGGTCGGCGGCGTGGCGCGCGGTGATAGGGGGACGGCGGTGAGACCGTTGGAAGCGCTGGCCGTGCTGCTGGGCCTGATCAATATCTCGCTGATCGTCCGCCGCAGCGTCTGGAATTACCCGTTCGGGCTGGCGATGGTCGCGATCTACGCGTGGATCTTCGCGCAGCCTGACGTGCGCTTGTATAGCGATGTCGGGCTGCAGGCCTTTTTCTTCATCGTCCAGCTTTACGGCTGGTGGAACTGGTTGAAATCCGAAGCCCAAAGCGGCGAGGTCGAGGTGCTGCTGCTCTCCGCCGGCGGCCGCATCGGCTGGATTGCGGCAATTACGGGGGCGACGCTGGTCTGGGGCGCCGTTATGCACCGCTACACGAGCGCCGCCCTGCCCTGGTGGGACGCGTTCATTGCGATGACGAGCGTTTCGGCCCAGCTCCTGATGGCCCGGCGCTATCTGGAGAATTGGGTCTTGTGGATTGCTGTCGACGTGGTCGCGATCGGCGTCTATGCGGCCAAGGGTCTGATGCTGACCGCGATACTTTATACAATGTTCCTGATCCTGTCAGGCGTCGGACTGCTGAGCTGGCGCAAGGCGCTGCTGGCTGAACGCGGGGCGATGCCGGCATGACCCGCACCATCTGTCTGCATGGCCCGGAAAGCACCGGCAAGTCGACGCTGGGCCCGCGCATTGCGAAAGCGCTCGGCGGCCTTTACGTGGCCGAGTTCGGCCGGACCTGGTCCGAAGCCAAGGGCATCGGCTTCACCATGACCGACCTGATCGCGATCGCGAAAGGCCATATGGCGGCGACCCGCGAGGCGCTGAATCGGCGCCCGCCCTGGCTGGTGCTCGACACGGATCCGCTGATGACCGCGGTCTGGGCGGACATGCTGTTCGGCGAGCGCGATCCCTGGTTCGATCGCTTCACCGACACGGCCGATTTCTACCTGATGTTCGACATCGACCTGCCCTGGGTCGCGGACGGCACGCGGATGTTTGGCAGCGAAGAGCTGCGCAGGAAATTCTTCGACCTGTCGCGCGCGGAGCTGGAGCGGCGCGGCCTGCCTTGGGCGCTGGTCGGCGGCCAGGGCAATGCGCGCTTCGACAATGCCATGAAGGCGATCGGGGAAGCCGCCGAGCGCGGCTGCTTCCCCGACGATGTCCGGCGCGCGACCCGTCGCGACGTAGGCTAGCGGGCCTGGGGCGCCGCCGCCGCCGCATTCTCCGGCAGGCCGCCCAGCTGCGTCACCAGCTTGGTATAGGCGTCGAGATAGGCGAGCACGATCACCTGCCCGATCTCGGTATTCTGGTAGCCGCCCCCGCCGGCCGCGGCGAAACCGCCCCACCAGCCGGCGCCGCCGCCGCCCGCGAAGCTGACGTCCGACTTGCGGGCATAGCCTTGGGTCAGTGCTTCTTCCTCGGTGGTACGGGCATTGACGATCGAAAGCGTCACGTTCGCTTCCGATTTCTTGACCGAAATGCCGCCGAGGATCGAGCCGAAGGTCGAGCGGCCGAGGAAGCCGCCGAGCGCGCCGCCGAGCCCGCCGCCCCCCGAATTCTTGTTCGAGCTGACGATGTCCGGCTGCAGATAATAGTCGGCGGTCTTCACCTGGCCGCGGCCCAGGTTCGAGCCGGCCTGCAGCTCGCCCGAATCGGCCATGGCGCGCTCAAAATTGCGGCTCGCCATCGCGCGGCCGCGATTGACGATGGTGAAGCAGCCAGACTGCTGGACGAACACCTTCAGAATCGCTTCCGGGCTGCCCAGGTTCAGCTCACGCCACCATTGATTGTCCGGCTCGACGATGGCGACGGTGCCGAGCTTGCGGCTGCAGACCGGGATCTGGCGCTCGCCCCGTTCCTGGTCGCGGCGCCCGGACGAGGCGCCCTTCGTGGTGCCGTCCTTGTAGGTTCTGCCCGAAGATGAGGTCGCCGTCTGGGCGGCGGCCGGCGTGGTCGCGAGAATGGTCGCGGCCGCGAAAATCGAAATCAGGTTGCGCACTTCAAAGTCTCCCTAAACCCAGGCGCTTGGTCCGAATCCGGATGCGCCCTAGCGCGGCCGAAGCCACGGGCGTGTGACCCCAGTCACAGGTTTTGCGATGTGCGACCCCTTTTGTTCGACGATACTGCAGAAGCGGCTGGATTGCGACGCTATTCTGGCTCGACCTCGGCCAGTTCGAGGAAGCGTAGCGCATTGGCCGTAGCGGCGCCCCCGGCCGTGTTGTCGAACACCACCCAAACCTCCGGCGCCGCTCCGCGCACGCGTTCCGCCCACAGCCGGAGCGCGTCCTCGTCATAGGCAGACCAGTAAACGCGCGGCGAGCCATGCAGCCGGAAATAAGCCAGGCCGTGCCAGCCGCCGGGCATACTCGCGTCCGCCAACGAGCCGGGATCGGCCGCAACCCGGGCGACGCGGTGCTTCGCGAGCAGAGCGTCGGCGGCGGGCGTGAACCAGCTCGGGTGCCGCGGTTCGCAAACGAGTGCGCCGGTCAGGGCGTTGCCGGCATCGGCGAAGAAGGCCGCCGCCAGGCCGGCGTCGAACGCCAGGCTTGGCGGAAGCTGCACGAGGGTGGGGCCGCGTTTTCCATCCAGCGCCGCGATCTCCGCCGCGAAGGCCGCGAGCAGATCGCCGCAGCCGGCGAGGCGGCGGACGTGCGTGATCGCCTTCGGGAGCTTGACCGCGAAGCGAAAGCCCGCAGGCACGCTGTCGGCCCAGCGCGCGTACGTCGACGGCCGGTGCGGCCGGTGGAAGCTGGAGTTGATTTCCGTCGCGCTCAGCCGCGCAGCATAGCGCTGCAATGCGCTGCCCTCGCGCGGGAAACCATCGGCGGCAGCGCGCGGGATCGTCCAGCCCGCAGTCCCGATGCGCCACGCCGTCATGTCCGAATGACGCGCGGCATGCTTCCCCCGTTCCCCGCCCCCTGCTAACGGCCCCGCGACATGACCGACCTTTCCCGCATCCGTAACTTCAGCATCATCGCGCATATCGACCATGGCAAGTCGACTCTGGCCGACCGCCTGATCCAGCGGACCGGCGGCCTGTCCGACCGTGAAATGTCCGCGCAAGTCCTCGACAATATGGACATCGAAAAGGAACGGGGCATCACGATCAAGGCGCAGACCGTGCGCCTGGACTGGAACGGCTATGTCCTGAATCTGATGGACACGCCGGGCCATGTCGACTTCGCCTATGAAGTGAGCCGCTCGCTCGCCGCTTGCGAAGGCGCCCTACTGGTTGTTGATGCCGCCCAGGGCGTGGAGGCGCAGACGCTGGCCAATGTCTATCAGTCGATCGAGCACGACCATGAGATCGTGCCCGTCATCAACAAGATCGACCTTCCCGCCGCCGAGCCCGAAAAGGTGCGCGCCGAGATCGAGGAGATCATCGGCCTTGACGCGAGCAACGCGGTGCTGGCGAGCGCCAAGTCCGGCATCGGCATCGACGAAGTGCTGGACGCGATCGTCGCCCGGATTCCCCCGCCCAAGGGCGACGCCGGCGCGCCGCTCAAGGCGATGCTGGTCGACAGCTGGTACGACCCGTATCTGGGCGTCGTGATCCTGGTGCGCGTGATCGACGGCACGTTGAAGAAGGGCCAGCAGATCAAGTTCATGCAGGCCGGCACCCAGCATCTGGTCGACCGGGTTGGCGTGTTCCGCCCCAAGATCGAGCACCTGCCGGAGCTCGGCCCCGGCGAGATCGGCTTCATCACCGCCCAGATCAAGGACGTGGCGCAGGCCCGGGTCGGCGATACGCTGACCGACGCCCGCCGCCCCGCCGATGCCCCGCTGCCCGGCTTCAAGGAAGTGCAGCCGGTCGTGTTCTGCGGCCTGTTCCCGGTCGACGCCAATGATTTCGAGAAGCTCAGGGAATCGATTTCAAAGCTGCGCCTGAACGACGCCAGCTTCAGCTTCGAGATGGAGACGAGTGCCGCGCTGGGCTTCGGCTTTCGCTGCGGCTTCCTGGGGCTGCTCCACCTGGAAATCATCCAGGAGCGGCTGACCCGCGAATACGACCTGGACCTGATCACGACCGCCCCCAGCGTCGTCTATCGGCTCAACCTGACTCGCAGTGCCGGCGAAGCGGAGGCGCGCACGATCGAGCTCCACAACCCCGCCGACATGCCGGACCCGAACAAGATCGATACGATCGAGGAGCCGTGGATCGAGGCGACCATCTATGTGCCCGACGAATATCTGGGCGCGATCCTGAAGCTGTGCCAGGACCGGCGCGGCATCCAGAAGAACCTCACTTACGTCGGCGGCCGTGCGCAGCTGACCTACGAGCTGCCGCTGAACGAAGTGGTGTTCGATTTCTACGACCGACTGAAATCGATCAGCCGCGGCTATGCGAGCTTCGACTATCACCAGATCGGCTATCGCGAGGGCGACCTGGTCAAGATGTCGATCCTGGTGAACAACGAGCCGGTCGACGCGCTGAGCATGATCGTCCACCGTGGCACCGCCGAGACGCGCGGCCGCGGCATGTGCGAACGGCTGAAGGACCTGATCCCGAGACACCTGTTCAAAATCCCGATCCAGGCCGCGATCGGCGGCAAGGTAATCGCCCGCGAGACGATCGCCGCGCTGAGGAAGGACGTGACGGCCAAATGCTATGGCGGCGACATCACGCGGAAGCGCAAGCTGCTGGAGAAGCAGAAAGAGGGCAAGAAGCGGATGCGGGAATATGGGTCCGTGCAGATTCCGCAGGAGGCGTTCATCGCGGCCCTGCGGATGGGGGATGAAAGCTAGGCGCCAGCTTCACCGGTCCAAGCGGTCGCCCAGGCCCGGCTTGACCTTGGTCTTCGCGGCGTGGCGGGAATCGGAAAGCGAAAACGGCGCGGGAGCAATACCCGCGCCGTTCCTTCACCCCCGTTGGCCCAGCGACCCGGGCGCTCTTTTATCAGGCGTAGACGACCGTCGTCGACCGCTGGCGGCGGCGGGCGACGCCGCCCACCAGCCCGAAGCCGGCGATCATCATTGCCCAGGTGGCGGGCTCCGGCACCGCGGTCAGCACCTGGCTCTGGCTGGTCGCCGAATGGAACAGCTTCAGCGAGCCGCTCTGCGGGGTGCCCCAGGCGCCGCTGGTGATCCCGTCCAGATAGGTCATGGCGAGCGCGCGGGCGCCGTCGCTGTTGCCGCCGGACGAGCGGAAGGTGCCGGTCGCAAAGCCGTAGCTGCCGGTGTTCTCGTTGACGATCTCCCAGGTGGCGAGCTGGATCGCGGCGGTCGCCTCCGTCTTGTTCGACGCGTGCGCGATCACCGCGTTTGCGTTGCCGATCAGCGTCAGCAGCCGCGTCTGCTTGGTCGCATCCGGGATCAGCGCGCCGATCGGCAGCACGTCGAACGTCGCGGGAACCGTCAGCGTGTGGAAGATGTCGATGCAGTAGGTGAGGAAGCTGGCGGTATCGCCGCTCCCCTGCTCCGTGCCCGTCAGGTTCAGCCGGCCGATGCCGACGTTGAGGCTGAGATTGGTGGGCGTGTACTTGATGTTCCCGGTCAGCGAGCCGGGCGCGAAGCTGTAGCCGGTGATGGTGTAGGCGGCGGCCTGGGCGCCGCTCGGCACGGCGGCGGCAAGCACGGCCGCGGCAAGCAACGAACGCATCTTCATAATCGCGACTCCCCTATGCAACACGCCCCCTTGTGGCGCATGCGCAGGCCCAGCGCGGGAGAGGGTTATGGTTAACGCTGTCTCAATCGGGGACTGTGTCGGGACGGGACGGGCTGCGGCGTTCGACGTGGCCGCGGTGCGTGCGCTGCTGGTCGCGGCGGCGCGGGAGCGGCGCGCGGTCTCCTATTCGGAGATGCTGGCGGGCCTGGGCCACCGCTTCACCCGGCCGAAGATGCGGGCGCTCTGCGCGGTGCTGGGGCGGATCGACGAGGCCGGCGCGGGTGCCGGAGAGCCGGAGCTGGCAGTGTTGGTGGTGCGCGAATCGGACGGGCTGCCCGGCCAGGGTTGGTGGGTGGCGCGGGCCGATCCGCTCGGCCATGAAGGCGACTGGACCGGGCCGCAGGCACGCGCGCTGGTCCGCGAGCTGCAGGGACAGGCCTTCGATTATTGGGAGGAGCGCGGATGAGCTTTCGGGGCAAGCGAGTGTGGATCACCGGCGCCTCGTCGGGAATAGGTGCAGCGCTGGCTGAAGCGTTTGCGGCCGAAGGCGCGCGGCTGGTGCTGTCAGGCCGGCGGCGAGACGCGCTGGCCCAGGTGGCGGCACGGGTGCAGCCGGACGCCGCGATCCTGCCGTTCGACGCTACCGACTGGGCGGCGCTGCCGCGCGTCGCGGCGGAGGCCGGCGTGATCGACGTGCTGGTCAACAATGCCGGGATCAGCCAGCGCAGTCTGGCCGTCGACACGCGGCCCGAAGTGTATCGCACGATCGTCGAGACCGACCTGCTGGCGCCGATCTGGCTGACCCAGCTGGTGCTGCCCGGCATGGCGGCCCGCCGCTCCGGCCACATCATCGGCATCAGCTCGGTCGCCGGGCGGATCGGGACGGTGCTGAGGACCGGATATTGCGCCGCGAAGCACGGGCTGATCGGCTATCTGGACGCGCTGCGTGCCGAGGTCGAGCAGGCCTATGGCATCAGCGTGACGACGGTGCTGCCGGGATCGGTGCGCACCCGGGTCGCGGCCAACGCGCTGCTGGCCGACGGCTCGGCGCGCGGCGCATCGGACCCTAACATCGAGGCTGGCATGGACCCGGCGGAATGCGCGCGGCGAATCCTGGCCGGCATCGCCGCGGGAGAACGCGAAATCCTGGTTGCGCAAGGGGCGGAAGCGCATGCCGCGGCGCTGCGCTTCAGCGATCCCGAGCGGCTGTTCGACATGCTGGCCAGGGAAGGCGCGCGCCTGGCGGCGGAACGCGAGCAGGGAGGGCGGCCGGAGCCGGCCCCCGTCAGCCGGACGATCGCCTAAGCGACGGGGCGGGCGAGGACAGGCTCGCGGCCGGCCGGGATCAGCGCGATCTTGCGCGTGCCGCACCAGAGCTCGCAGGTCTCGTCAGGAAATTCGGTGCGCGCCCCGGCAATCGCGGCGGCATCGTCCGCCGCCTCGAATTCGTGGCGACGCTGGATGCGACCCTTGGGGTCCAGGCAGTAAAGCTTATACTCGGCCACGCACAACGACCCCCCGACAGCGGTCTTACTAGCACAGGCCCGACCGCGAATCTGTCCGCCAGCCGACATAAGGATATGTGATCGAACGCACGGCAGAAGCCGCACGCCGTGTTAATGGCGTCCTGACAAGGGAGGTTAATGCGATGAGACCCATATGGATGCTGATCGCGGTGCTGGCCATGCCCGCGGCGGCCGCGGCGCCGATGCCGCGCTGGGCGGCGGTCGGAACGGGGGCCGGCGGCGGCGCGATCGAAATCGACCGCGCCTCGCTCACCTGGCGGGCGCAGCAGCGCGTCTGGTGGCGCATCCGCTATGTGCCGGCCAAGCGCGACGGCACGGTCGAAGAGCGGCATCTGGAGCTGATCGACTGCCGCAGCGGCGAATCAGCTGTGATCGAAACGGTGTCGCTGAACGGCGCCGGGCAAGTCATCGCCAACCAGCGCGACGGCGAGGAGCTGGCGATGCAGCGCATCAACCCGCCGACACCCGGCACCACCGGTGAAACGGTGGTGGAGGGCGCCTGCAGGCTGCGGCCGCCACCTCCTCCTCCGCCCCGCAAAAGGCGCTGATCAAGCCGGCGCCGGTTCGCGCCGGGCCGGCAGGAAGCGCGGGTTGCGGAGCAGGGCCGCCGAAACCAGCGATACCAGCACGCCGACCGGGAAGATTTCCGCGAACGTCATCGGCAGGCGGAACAGCGGGTCCGCATATTGGGCGGCGAACGCCTTCATCTCGGCGGCATAGCGGGCGAGCTCGGCCGCGCTGGCGCCCGACGCCTTCTTGTCCGCGATCAGCGCCGCCGTGTAGCTGTCGATGAAGCCGGACACCGTCGTCGCCTGGGCGAGCTCCCACGCCAGTACGTAGAAAATGCCGGCAACCGCGCTGATGCCGAGTCCCATGCCGAAGGCGGGCCAGAAGCCGATCACGCCGCCGCCGGCATCGTCGCGCTGCCGCTTGATGCCGACAAAGACCAGGCTCAGCGCAATCAGCATCGTCGTGTAGCCGATCAGCATGCCTACGGCGCCGTGCGGCATGCCCCAAGGCGCCGCGGTGGTGGCGTAGAGCATGGCGCCGACCGCCAAGCCGGCCATGGTGCCGTAGATCAGGATTCGCTTCAGCATCGCACCCTCCCCTTGGTGAGTGGCCGAGGATGCGCCGATCGCCGGCGGACGCAATCGCCCGAATGGGTGATTTGGTCGCGATCGCCCGAAAAAAATCAGCGCAGCAGGCCCAATTCGCGGGCGCGGGCGATCGCTTCGGTGCGGCGGCGAGCGTCGAGCTTCTCGAGCAGCCGCGCGACGTGCGTCTTCACCGTGTTCGGCGAGACGTGGAGCATCGCCGCGATTTCCTTGTTCGAGCGGCCGTCGGCCAGTTGGCGCAGCACAGCCATCTCGCGCGGGCTGATGCCGAGCGCGGCGACGGCGAGCGGGTTGCCGTCGAACGGAGCGGCACGCGGCGCGAACAGCCGGACGCCAATCGCGACGCCGAGCGCCAGAAAGGCGGCGGCGATCAGGAAACCGTAGAGCTCCCCGGTGCGGGTGCGGGCGAGCCGCTGATAGTCGAGCCACTGCAACGCGAAGGCGCCGGCGGCGAGCAGCGCGCCATAGGCAAGGATCCGCTTCAGTGCAGGCAAGGCCATGACGCAGGCTAGCGCCGGTGCGGCGCGTGCTCAATTGGGGTTGGGAAGCGGCCCAGAGGGTGATGCGGCATGACCTGCATCGGTTCGCCCCACGATCCGCTCGAATTGACCTAACCACCACCCGCGATGCCACGCACGTTCATGTGCCCGCAAGGTGGAGGTGCGCGATCAAGCCTGCAGCCGGGCGGAAGCTTAAACCACGCACGCCCGGCACATGAACTTCGGAGGAGTCGCGCAATGACTGTCATGTCCAAGAGTCCAAGAGTTCTCCTGCCGCTTGCCTTGCTGGCCGGGTCGGCTTCGGCGAGCCTGGCCCAGCAGCCGCAAGAGCTGCCAGAGGCCGACAGCGCTGTAACTGTAAACGGCTCGCCCGCGCTTGATGCGGCTGCGATGGCCCCGGGGCCGGAGATCGAAGGCATCATTTCCGCGCGCAGCCGGGACACGATGAAGATCACGACCGCCGACGGCAGCGACACGGTCATTGCCTTCAACGACGCCACCCGGATCAAGAGCAGCGGTGGGTTCCTGGGCCTCAACCGCAGCAAGCTGACCGCGGACGCGCTGCTCAACGGCCTACCCGTCACCGTCAAGACGATGCAATCGGGTGGTGTCCTGGTGGCGAGCCAGATCGATCTGAAAAGCAAGGACCTCAAGGCCGCCTCGATGATCCGGAACGGCACCGACCAGCGCTTCGGCGAACAGGGTGCGGCAATCGCGCAGAACGCCGCGGCAACGGAGGCACTGCGCGGCCGCATGGGGGATATCGACCAGTATAACGTCAAAAGCACGACGAACGTGAACTTCGATACCGGCAAGGCAGCGCTGTCCGCTCAGGCAAAGAACGATCTCTGCGCCACGGCAGCAGCGGCCGACGCGATGGATAACGCCCTGCTGCTCGTCGTGGGCTACACCGATTCGACGGGAAGCCAGGAATTCAACCAGCAGCTGAGCGAAAAGCGCGCGGGCAGCGTCGTCAACTACCTTCAACAGGCCTGCGGCTGGAAACCTTATCGCATGCTGACCCCCACCGGAATGGCCGAGTCGGACCCGGCGGCGAGCAATGACACCGTCGAGGGCAAGGCACAGAATCGCCGCGTCGCGGTGAATATCCTGGTCAGCAAGGCCGTGGACGGCATGTGAGGCGCCGGGGTGGGCTTTGCCCACCCTCGGTTCCCGCCGGGGAAGCGTCGATGGCCGCCCTCCACCCGTTGCGGGCGCGGTGGTTGTCGTTACTATCCCGGCGATGAAGACCTGGCTGCTGCCGCTGCTGGTTCTGCTTCAGCCGCCCGCTGCGATGGAGGGCGGCTTGCCGGCCGGCAAGGTCTCCGCGATAGATTCGGCCGTTCATCGGGTGATGGCGCGCACCGGCGCCAAGGGACTGGCCTTGGCCGTGATCAAGGGCGGGCGCGTTCGCTACGTGCAGGCCTATGGCGTGCGCGATGCGGCGGGCGATCCGCTGACTCCCGACACGGTCATGTACGGCGCCTCGCTGACCAAGACCGTGTTTGCCTATTCGGTGCTGCAGCTTGTCGACCGCGGGACGATCGCGCTCGACAGGCCTCTCGCCGATTATCTCGACAAGCCGCTGCCGGACTATGACACCGAGGCGATCTATCCCGGCAAATACGGCCCCTATCGCGATCTGGCCGGTGATCCGCGCTGGCGGCGGATCACCGCGCGGACGGTGCTGACCCATTCCACCGGCTTTCCCAATTTCTGGTGGGACGAGCCGGACCAGAAGCTGCGCATCCATTTCGATCCGGGCACGCGCTACAGCTATTCCGGCGAGGGCATGATCCTGCTGCAGTTCGTGATCGAGAACGGGCGCAAGGACATGGGGCTCTGCCTCGACCTGGGCGCGCTTACCCAGTCGAGCTTCACGCGACTGGGCATGGCCCGCACCAGCCTGATGTGGCGCCCCGAATTCCGGCCGAACCTGGCCGACGGGTTCAACGATCACGGCGCAGCGGTTCCGCACGACGAGCGGTCGAAGGTCCGCGTCGCCGGATCGATGGACACGACGATCGCCGATCTCTCGAAGTTTGTCGCAGCCCTTGTCCGAAACGAGGGGCTCAGCGCGAAAGCCTATGCGGAGATACTGAAGGCGCAACTGCCGATCGGAACGGCGCACCAATTTCCGAACTTCGCGCCCGAGCTGCCGGTCTCGCGCCGCCACAAGAACCTGGCCGCCGGCCTCGGCGTGATTGTCTTTAGGGGGCCACAGGGTCCCGGCTTCTTCAAGGGCGGGCACGACGAGCAGACCGCCAACATGATGGTCTGCATCGAACGGAGCCGGAGTTGCGTGCTGCTGATGTCGAACGATGTCCGCGCCGAAGCGGGCGTCGGGGAGCTGGTCAAAGCGGTGCTGGGCGACACCGGCGTGCCGTTCGACTGGGAATATGGCGACCACGCCGGGAAGTCGTGACCGCCAAACCACGCCCCATCAGAACCAGCTGATCACCAGCGTGGCGGTGCACAGGAACGTGATCGCCGTCGTCGCCCAGCCGAGGAAATTGGTCCAGCGGCTGTTGGTGCGCGCGCCGACGACGCGGCGGCTGTTGGTGAGCAGCATCATCAGGAACAGGAGCGGCGGCACCGAAAAGCCCTGGACGATGCCGGACCAGACCAGCGCCCGCATCGGATTGAAGCCGAGGAAATTGAGCCCCATCGCCAACACGGTCACCAGCGCGATCACGCCGTAGAACAGGCGGTTGTCACTGGGATCGTCGTGCAGGCTGCCCTGGCGGCCGAGGCCCTGGACGATATCGTAGGCGGCGCCGGTGGTCATCACCGGCACGGCGAGGAAGCCGACGCCGATCACGCCGGCCGCGAACAGGTATTTGGCGGCGTCGCCGGCGAGCGGCTCCAGCGCGGCGGCGGCCTGGGCGGCGGTCTCGATCTGGTGCTGGCCGGCCGGGTGCAACGTCAGGCCGGTGGCGAGGATGATGAAATAGAGGATCAGGTTGGAAAAGATCATGCCGGTCAGCACGTCGCGGCTGGTCCGCTTCATCTCGCGCCGGCTGGCACCTTTACGCTGCCACAGCTGGCGGCGGCCGATCGCGATCTGCTCCTCAACTTCCTGGTTTGACTGCCAGGTATAGATGTAGGCGGAAAGCGACGTGCCGATGCAGGCGACCACCAGCGCCAGGAACTCGGTATCGAAGTGGATGCGGGGCAGGAAGGTCGCGCGGAGCACCTCGATGGGGTCGGGCCGCGCCATCACCGCGGCGGCGACATAGGCGAACAGCACCAGCGCGAGCCAGCGGAACATCGCGCGGATCAGCGTGTAGGAACCGAAATACTGGACGCCGTAGATCAGCGCGGCGGCGGCGACCACGATCGCGGGGATCGGCACCGGCACCAGCAGGTTCAGCGCAGAGGCGATGCCGCCCAGGTCCGCCGCGGCCTCGATGATGTTGCCGGCAAAGGCCAGCACAACCATCGGCACCAGCACCCAGCGCGGGAATTGGTCGCGGATGCAGGCGAACAGTCCCTTGCCGTACACCTGCCCGACCTTCGCCGACAGGTAGGTGACGACGTACATCATCGGCAGCAGGACGGGGGCGATCCACAGGAAGCCGAGCCCGTAGCGCGCGCCCGCGCTCGCGTAGGTCCCGATCGCGGAAGGATCGTCGTCGGCAGCGCCGGTGACGATGCCGGCGCCGACCAGCTTCAGCAGCCCTGGAGGCGGCGGAGGCGCCTCAGCCTGGGTATCCGATTCCAGCGGTTCTCGGATCGGGCGGTTCACGAGGCCTCGCACGCTACGACGAGACGCTGAACCCCCGACCGCTATTCGGGTTCAGGAATCAGTCGAGCTTCTTTTGCCGGGTGGCGTCGGTGACGTCGCGGTCATGGCCGCTCTGGTCGCTGAAAAAGGCCGCGGCGAACAGGCCGCAGCCAACCACGACCGACAGGAACACGCCCGCGATCGTCGCGACGACCATGTGGGCGCGCAGCGGTCCGAACAGCGACAGGTACCAGAGCGCGGCGGCGGCTAGGATGATTCCGCCCAGCGTGATCCACATCATCTTCCGCTTGAATTCGGCCACCGCCTGTTCGCGCGTCGGCACCGGGGCGGACCCGCCCCCTGAGCGCTCGTCCGCGCCCGGTTCCCTCATCGACATTGCTTACCTCCACCCGCGCTCGAACCGGTCGGCCCCGCGCGGCTGCACCTTATATAGGGAAGCGGTCGTTGCCGACGAAGCCCAAGCGGGTGATTCCGGCGCGTTTTATTTCGGCCAGCACCGCGTCGAAGCGGGCGTAGCGCGCCTCGGCGGCGGATTCGAGCTGAAGAACGGCGTCCGGCCGCGCGGCTATCGCGCGCAGCCGCGCTGCCAGCGCAGCGCCGCTGATCGGCGTGCCATCCCAGCGGAGCGTGCCATCGGCGGCGATCGCGAGGCGGTGCGCTTCCAACTGTACCGGCGGCCCGGGACGCTGCCGGGGCAGGTCGACGGCGACCTTGTCGGTCTGCGCCGGGATGGTCAGGATGAACATGATCAGCAGCACCAGCAGCACGTCGATCAGCGGAGTCGTGTTCATCTGCGCGAACGGCCGGAATTCGGGGGCAGCAACAAAAGTACGGCGCATCCCATCCTCCCTCAATAATTAATGTGATAACATCACATCACTAACCAATGCGCAAGCGCGATCCTTCGCCTTTCCTTAAGCAGTTCCGTTTATGCCGGATCGCATGAAGCTGATCACGTCCATGTCGATCGCGCTGGCGTTGACCCTGGTCTGCGACCGGGCGTTCAATCACGGGATGCTGACGGTGAAGCTGTTCGACACCACCGCCAGTGCCCGCGACTGGGCCACTCAGAGCGGCGAAGAGATCGCGCAGACCTTCACCGGCTTCAGCTCCTGAGGCCGGTTCCGGCCGCAGCCGGCGTTCAGCGTTTTTCCCGCGGCTTGCGGTACTTGTCGTGGCAGGCGGAGCACGTCTTGTCGACCTGGTCAAGAGCGGCCGTATAGGCAGCTTTGTCGTTGGCGGAAATGGCGGGGGCGAGCGCGGCGGTGGCGGTGACGAACGACCGCGCGGCCGCATCGAAGCCGGCGCGATCGGCCCAGACCGCTGGCAGCGCCTCGCTGGACGTCATGTCGCTGCCCGGCGGGAACATGCCTGGCAAGGCTTTCGCCCAGGCGTCGAGCCCGCGTGCGGGGAAGCCGGCGCGCTTCAGATCCTCGGCCCCGGCCTGCGCCTTCAGCGCGGCGAGCGTGACGCCGGACATGGCCATCGCCGCGCGCCGCGCCGCGACGACCTGGTCGGCTGGAACCGAGAGGCCGCCGCGCGGCGCCGCGCGCGCCGTGCCGAACGCCGCGAATATGCCGATCGCAATGCCGATGACCGCGCCCGCCTTCATGCTGCCCTCCCAGTATTCCCGCCCGGTCTAGCGGTCCTTTCGGCTGTGGAAAACCGGCCATTTTGCTTCCGTTTCGAGACGCCGCTTCCTATATGCTCGGCATGGAAAGCTCCCCCAATGCGAACAGTTACGGCGCCGATTCGATCAAGGTGCTGAAGGGCCTGGACGCGGTCCGTAAGCGGCCCGGCATGTATATCGGCGATACCGACGACGGCTCCGGCCTCCACCACATGGTGTTCGAGGTCTCCGACAACGCGATCGACGAAGCGCTGGCCGGGCATTGCGACCTCATTCTGATCCAGCTGAACCCCGACGGCTCCGTCTCCGTCGAGGATAATGGCCGCGGCATCCCCGTCGGCATCCACCCGGAAGAGGGCGTGTCTGCGGCCGAGGTCATCATGACCCAGCTGCACGCGGGCGGGAAGTTCGAGAACACCTCCGACGACAATGCCTACAAGGTCTCTGGCGGCCTGCACGGCGTCGGCGTGTCGGTGGTGAACGCGCTCAGCGAATGGCTGGACCTGACCATCTGGCGCGACGGTAAGGAGCATTACATGCGCTTCCGCCACGGCGACGCGGTCGCGCCGCTGAAGGTGGTGGGCGATGCGCCCGAGGGCAAGAAGGGCACGCGCGTCACCTTCCTGCCTTCCCCTGAGACGTTCAAGGTCACCGAATTCGATTTCGAGAAATTGGAGCATCGCTATCGCGAGCTCGCTTTCCTGAACTCGGGCGTGCGGCTGCGGCTGGTTGACGCGCGCCACGAGGAGCGGGTCGAGCATGACCTATTTTACGAGGGCGGGATCGCCGCCTTCGTGAAGTGGCTCGACCGCGCCAAGACGCCGCTGTTCCCCGATCCGATCGCGATCAACGGGCAGCGCGACGCGATCGGCATCGACATCGCCCTGGAGTGGAACGACAGCTATTACGAGAACGTCCTCGCCTTCACCAACAACATCCCCCAGCGCGACGGCGGCACGCACATGGCCGCGTTCCGCGCGGCGCTGACGCGCACGCTGAACAATTATGCCGAGCGCTCGGGCCTGCTGAAGAAGGAAAAGGTGACGCTGACCGGCGACGACATGCGCGAAGGCCTGACCGCCATCGTGTCGGTCAAGCTGCCGGACCCGAAGTTCAGCTCCCAGACCAAGGACAAGCTCGTCTCGTCCGAAGTCCGCCAGCCGATGGAGCAGCTGATGGCGGACAAGATGGACGAGTGGCTGGAGGAAAACCCGGCGCACGCGCGCGCGATCGTCCAGAAGATCATCGACGCGGCGGCGGCGCGCGAGGCGGCGCGCAAGGCGCGCGAGCTGACAAGGCGCAAGGGCGTGATGGACATCGCCTCGCTGCCCGGCAAGCTCGCCGACTGCCAGGAGCGCGATCCTGCCAAGTCCGAGCTGTTCCTGGTCGAGGGCGACTCAGCCGGCGGCTCCGCCAAGCAGGGCCGCGACCGGCATTACCAGGCGATCCTCCCGCTGAAGGGCAAGATCCTGAACGTGGAGCGCGCCCGTTTCGACCGGATGCTGTCGTCCAAGGAGATCGGCACGCTGATCCAGGCGCTGGGCACGGGCATCGGCCGCGACGACTTCAACATCGAGAAGCTTCGGTATCACAAGATCATCATCATGACCGACGCGGACGTGGACGGTGCCCATATCCGCACGCTGCTGCTGACCTTCTTCTATCGCCAGATGCCGGAGATCATCGCGAACGGCCACCTCTACATCGCCCAGCCGCCGCTCTACAAAGTCGCGCGCGGCCGGTCCGAAAGCTATCTGAAGGATCAGGCGGCGATGGACGAGTATCTGATCGGCGCAGGCGTCGACGCGATGCGGCTGGAGACGGCCGAAGGCACGCGCTTCGGCGACGACCTGCGCCAGGTGGTCGACCATGCGCGGCGGATGCGCGCGCTGATGGGCTATGTGCCGCGGCGCTATGATCCGCGGATCGTCGAGGCGCTGGCGCTGAACGGCGCGCTCGCCCCGGACATGACCCCGGAGGCCAAGTCCGAGGCGATCGCGCGGGTGGCGGAATGGCTGAACCGGAGCGACCCGGAAGCGCGCTGGACCGGACGCGTCGCGGCCGAAGGCGGCTATCATCTTGAACGGCTGTGGCGCGGCGTGACCGACCATCACATCATCGAGGCGAGCTTCCTGGGCTCGGCCGAGGCGCGCAAGCTGCACATTCTCGCCAAGGAGCAGGCGGACACTTACGCGCAGCCGTCCCGGCTGGTCTCCGCCAAGGCGGCCGCCGCCGAGGACGGCGACGACGCGCCGGCGGACCCGAAGGGCACGGCGGTCACACGGCCGTCCGAGTTGCTCGACGCGATCTTCGCCGCCGGCCGCAAAGGCCTGTCGGTGCAGCGCTACAAGGGGCTGGGCGAAATGAACGCCGAGCAATTGTGGGAAACCACGCTCGACCCGGACGTGCGCTCGCTGCTGAAGGTCGAGATCGCGCAGGCCGACGTGGCCGACGAAGTCTTCACCCGCCTGATGGGCGACGTCGTCGAACCCCGCCGCGAGTTCATCCAGGAGAATGCGCTGAGCGTCGCGAACCTGGACGTGTAGGCGGTTCTGCCCGGATCGAGTGGTTCGCAAAGGCAGAGTTTGCGATGTATTTTGCGGCCCGCAATCCGCAGCACCTCATGTCCTTGGTCGCCCGCTCGCCGCGTGATGCACTGAGTGACCCTTCACGTGGGTTACGCCACGACGTCATCTCGCGTCGGTATTCCCTATGGTGAGCGCGGGCCCGATCACGGCAGAGACTTCGATGCTCGTTTGCGAGCCTGCGCGCTCCAAACCCCGTATGTTCGTTCTATGTTCTGTATTTCGGAGTTAAGTCGCGGGGAGTAGTCTATGACCGGCCGCAGACCAGATCGTTCGCGTGCATCAAATCCGCTCTATCTGATGGCGAAGCCTTCGGACGAAGTGCGTACGCAAATGATCGCGACCGGGCGGGTCGATCCGTTCCGCGATGCCGGCTTGCTGCATATGACCATCCAGCCGCTTTGCGACCTCGCAACGCTTCCGGCCGGCGTCGCGGCTTGGGTGGCCGGGCTGTTGAACGGCCAGTTGCCCTCATTTCAGTTGGTCTTTGACCGGATCGTTGAGAGCGCCCGCACGGTTTCGCTGCGCGGCAGCCAACCGGCGGAGGGGGCGATCGCGTTTCAAAGAGCGATCGTTTCGGCGCTTATCGAACGCGGTTTCCCGGTCCCACCGTACCGCTTGGTCCCGCACGTCACGATCGCCTACCATTGCGACGGCTTGGGATCGGAGGCGATCTTGCCAATCCACTGGTCGGTTCAAGAAGTGCTGCTGGTTGAAAGTGTCGTCGGCCGGGCCCGACACATTGTGCACGGCCGGTGGGGCCTCGCCGCCCGCGTGCCCTGCGCATAGTCGGTGCCTTGGTGACTGACCCGGCGATCGAGACCGCGCGGTTGGTCCTGCGTGCCCCCGCGGCTTCTGACTTTCCCGTCTATCGCGACTTTTATGCCGATGCGGACGCTTCGGCCTTCTATGGAGGCCCGCTCGCGCCGGCGCTTGCATGGCGCAAGCTGGCCTTCGACATCGGCCATTGGAGCCTGCGCGGTTTCGGCATGTGGTCGGTGGCCGAGCGGGCGAGCGGCACGATGGTGGGCGGCTGCGGCCTCGTCCGGCCGGAAGGCTGGCCACGACATGAGCTCACTTGGTGGATCATGCCGGGCGCGCGCCGTCGCGGCTTTGCGTTCGAATCGTCGTGCGCCGCCATCGGCTGGGCCTATGCGGCCTTGGGCTGGGAGCGGGTCGAGACGCACATGAAGGACGACAATGTGGCTGCTCGCGGGCTTGCGGTAAGGCTTGGCGGCGTGATCATCGCTCGCGAACGGTTCCCCGACGGGATCGAGCGCGACATCTTCGCGCTGCCGCGCCCCTGACGCAGCGGCGGCCGGGGGTCGGCCCAGCTCTTAGCGCCAATAGCCGTTGGCGGCGGCGATCGTCTGGAAATTGATGGCGACCACCTGAGAGATCGCGATCAGCGATTCGGCGTCGTCTTCATAATCCTTGCGCACCTTCTCCCGCACGTCTTCAGAGGGCTGGGCTTTCTTCACCGCCATCCGAGACAGTTTGAACGCCAGGTCGAAACCCTGTTCCGGCGTGGCGACGATGAGAGTGGGCAGCCAATTGTCCATTCGATCCCTCCCGGATGATGTTTGGGCCCTGACGGGCGCGCCCTTAGGCAAACACGCGAACGGCGCGGAGGGTCCATCAGCCGCGCTCCCCTGTTTGCGGAGAGCGCGGCCCGTGGCTCAGCAGTTGCAGTTCTTGCAGGTGCAAGGATTGCACTTGCAGCCGCTGGACCTGCAGGTGCAGGCCGCCTTGGTCTCTTCGGTCTTGGTCATCGCGTGTCTCCTTCTTGCCCGGGGATCGAGCCTGACCCATATGGCATCTGTACCATAGTACGGAGTCAAGCGATGAATTCGCTCACGATCGGGGCGCTCGCCAAGGCCGGTGACGTCGGGGTGGAAACGATCCGCTATTACCAGCGCCGCGGCCTGTTGCCGGAGCCGCCGCGCACCGGCGGCATCGGGCTCGGCGGCGGGGTCCGGCGTTACGGCGCGGACGACGTACGGCGGCTGCGTTTCATCCGTGCCGCGCAGAGCGCTGGCTTCACGCTCGAGGAGATCGGGGAGCTGCTGGCGCTCGATGCGTCGGAGGACCGCGCGCGCGCCCGTGCGCTTGCGTCGGCCCGGCTCACGGCGCTCGACGCGAAGATCGCCGAGCTGCAGCAGGCGCGCGCGGCGCTCACTCGCCTTGCCACTGCCTGCGCCGGCAGCGCGTCCGGCCCGTGTCCGATCATTGCAGCATTCGAGCACCCCGCCTGAGGCGCTATGCGTCCGGGAGCGCCCAGTCGATCGGCGGCAGGCCTCTGCTCTCCAGGAACACGTTCGCCTTGCTGAAATGGCGGCAACCGAAAAAGCCCGAATGGGCGGAAAGCGGCGACGGGTGGGGCGCCTTCAGTACCAGGTGCGGCCCGCCGCGATCCAGTGAATCGACGGACGCGGCTTTCTTCTGCGCGTGGCTGCCCCACAGCAGGAAGACGACAGGGTCCGGGCGGGCGTTGACCAGGCGGATCACCGCGTCGGTGAACCGTTCCCAGCCGCGGCCCTGGTGCGAGGCGGCGAGCCCGTGCTCGACCGTCAGCACGCTGTTGAGCAGCAGCACGCCCTGGCGCGCCCAATGCTCCAGAAACCCGTGCCGCGCCGGCGCGATGCCCAGGTCAGACTCCATCTCCTTGTAGATATTGACCAGGCTCGGCGGAATCCGCGTCCCCGGCCGCACCGAAAAGCACAGGCCGTGCGCCTGGCCCGGCCCGTGATACGGGTCCTGCCCCAGGATCACGACGCGCACCCGGTCGAGCGGCGTCAGGTCGAGCGCGCGGAACCACTCGCTCCCGGCCGGAAAGATGCGCTTGCCGGCGGCCTTCTCCGCGACGAGGAAGGCGCGCAGCTCGGCCATGTAGGGGCTGGCGAACTCGCCGCTGAGCGGCTCCCGCCAGCCCGGATGCAGTTTGATCTCGCCCATGCGCCGCCGGCATCCGCAAGGCCGGCGGCGGTGTCAACCGGGCGAAGGCCTCAGTTCGGCCCCGGCCCCGCATCGCCGGTGCGGGCGACCGGCCGCGCCGGCGGCTGGCTGGAGCGCGCGTCAGCCAGCGTCGCGTCATACCAGGCGGCGAGGTCGGCGTGCATCTTCGCCAGCTCGGCCGGGTTCAGATACACCATGTGCCCGGACTCGTAATATTTGAACTCGACATTCTTCTGGAGCGACGGCTCCAGCAGCATGTGATTGACGTCGAATTCGGTCCCGTAGAACGGCGTCGCCATGTCGTAATAGCCGTTCAGGAAGAGCGCCTTGAGATACGGATTGGTCCGCATCGTATAGGCCAGGTCGATCGCCGTGTTGGGATTGTTCTGCGGGAAATTGCTGCCCGGCGCGACGTGCTTCCAGTCCCAGTCGAAACCCTTGTCGCGTGCCGAGATCTTGTACGGCATCGCGGTCTGATAGCCGAGCGTCTTCTTGGCATAGTCCATAAAGCTCGACACGAACGCGCCGGAGATGGCGGTGGACGAGGGATCGTCGTCCGGCCGCTCGGCATTGGCGTCGCTGGGGATCAGCGTGTAGCGCGAATCGAGCCGGCCGACCACCAGCCGCCGGTCGCGCAGCAGCTCGGTCCGGAAATGGTTGAGGTCGATGCGAAGGTCCGCACGCATGATGAAGTCGGGGCTGATGCCGATATATTTCGACATCTGCTCGGCAACCTGGCGCTTCTCGTCGGGGCTGATCGTCGAGCCCTTGGCCAGCGCCGCGGCATAGGGCCCGCTGGTAAAGGCGCGGACCTCCTGCAGGAACGCTTCCAGGTTCGGCGGCCGGTTCTGCAGGTGGTTGTGGTACCAGGCGGTCGCCGCATAGCCGGGGAACAGCGTCAGGTAGTTGGCGTCATAGCCGGGCTGGCGAACGCCGTAGTTCATGATCGACGACAGATAAACGATACCGTTGAGGCTGAGGCCGCGTTCCTCCAGCAGCGCGGCGACCGCGCCGTTCCGAAGCGTGCCATAGCTCTCGCCGAACAGGAATTTCGGCGACGACCAGCGGCCCGTCTTGGTGACGTAGCGCTCGACGGTGCGGGCGAAGGCATCGGCGTCCTGATCGACGCCCCAGAAATCCTTGCCGGTCTTGGCGCCCAGCGGCCGCGACCAGCCCGCACCCATCGCATCGATGAAGACCAGGTCGCTCTTGTCGATGAGCGAGTGCGGGTTGGGGCCGAAGCCATAGGGGGCGGGGCGGATGTACTCCGGGTTGGCCGTGGTCACCCGCACCGGGGCAAAGCTGCCCATGTGCAGCCACACGGTCGCCGAGCCGGGACCGCCATTGTAGAAGAACGTCACCGGCCGCGAGGATGGCGCCGCGCCGTCCTTGGTATATGCAGTGTAGAACATCGAGCCGGTGGGCTTGCCGTCATTGTCGCGGATCGTGAGCGTGCCGGCGGTCGCGGTATAGGCGATCCGCTGCCCTCCGACGGTGACGGCGCCGTGGCTGACCGCGCTTGCCTCGTCCACCGGCGGCTTGACCCAGGCGTCCTCCGCCTCTGCGATCATCGCTTCCTGGTGGGTCTTCGCCATCTTGCTGGCGGGGGTGGCCTTGTCGGCGGGGAGCTCCTGTGCCGGAGCTGCCACCGCTGTCATCAACAATATCAGCGCGATCGTCGAACGCATCCTCTTGCCTCTCTCCTCGACCACCCGGGAGAGCACATGCAACGTGCGAAGGCGACGGTCAATCAACCCCTTAGGCGCCGCCACAGCCAGGGCAGCATCGCCAGCAGCGCCCCGCCGGCGACGAGATAGGGCAGCGAGCCCCAGAACTGATAGAGTCCCACGCCGATCGAGGGGCCGAGCACGAAGCAAGCGCCGTTGACCGATGTGGTGCGGCCGGCCACTGCGCCCTGCTCATGATGGCCGACGGCCAGCGAGGCGCCGGCGGTGAAGGCCGGACGCAGGAAGCCGAAGCCGAGCGAGGCGAGCCCGTAGGAAACGGCCAGCATGTGCAGCGACTCCGAAAAGCCGGTCAGCACGCAGCCGGCCGCGGCCAGCAGCGCGCCGGAAATGGCGAGCGCGCGGGGTTTCAGATTAAGGTTCGGGATCAGCCCCCATTGGGCGAGCAGCGCAGCCCCGGCGCCGACCATCAGCACCACGCCAGTCTCTGCCGCGGCCTGTTCCGCGGAGATATTGAGCCGGTCGATGATAAGGAAGCCGACCGCTTGCCCCGTCATGGCCTGG
This sequence comes from Sphingomonas horti, assembly GCF_009753715.1. Taxonomy (GTDB): domain Bacteria; phylum Pseudomonadota; class Alphaproteobacteria; order Sphingomonadales; family Sphingomonadaceae; genus Sphingomonas_B; species Sphingomonas_B horti. Next base: position 169,900 of record NZ_WQMS01000016.1, read on the forward strand.
GCATGGCCGGTAACCAGCCCCAGCACCATCCACGGCCAGATGCGCGGATCGGTGAGCGGCATCGGCTTGCCATGGTCCTCCGCGGTCGCGGCGCGGACGCTGGCGCCGGTCGGCTCGCCGCCGATCGACGGATAGCTGGTCGCGGCACCCCGCGCATCGCCGGGCGCGTCGTCGGGCAGCAGCCGGGCCGCGACCGCCAACATGCCCATGCCGAAGATCGAGAAGACGAAGGCCGGCCCGGAAAGCCCGACCACCGGCAGCACGAAGAAGGGCGCGAGTGCGGGGCCGAGGATGGTGCCGAGCCCGAACGCGGACGCGAGCAGGGTCAGCGCCCGCGTGCGCTCCTCGCGCGAGGTGCCGGCGGCGACGATCGCCTGGGCGGCGGGCGGGGCTGCGGCGCCGAACGTGCCATAGAGCATCCGCGCGACGATGAAGCAGCCGAAGGCGGGCAGCGGCGCCAGCCAGCCGAGGATGCCGGCGGCCAGGAACGCGCCGCACAGGAAAACCGAGGAGCAGAAGCCGAACAGGCCGAGCAGCACCATCTGCCGCCGTCCCTGCCGGTCCGACCGGCGCGCCCAATAGGGTGCGGAGATCACCCAGACCAGCGCGGACACCGAAAAGGCGGCGGCGACGGCATTGTCAGGCACTTTCAGCGATCGGCCGAGCGCGGGCAGCACCGACTGCAATGCGGTGTTCCCGGCCGCGATCGTCAACATCACCAGGAACAGCAGCGTGAAGGGCGGAGCGGCACCAAGTGCCTCGCCTCGCGTTGTATCTGGGCCGGGGTGCCCCGCCATGCCGCTGTCCGCCGCCATCAACAGGCGCGATAGTGCAGAGCGGCCGCGGCCGGAAGCGCGGTTGCAAGTGCCTGAAAGATTTGCGACGGCGCTGAAACGAAGAAAGAGGTTCGTCAATGTCCGTTTCCTCCGCCGGCGAGAAGGCCGGGGCACTTCCCCGGCGCCGGCCGAGCCACCCGCTCGCCTTGTTCTTCAAGGGATTCCTGAAGCATCCCGCGATGGTTGGATCGGTGATCCCGTCGTCGCGAGCGCTGGTCGACAAGATGCTTGCTCCCGTCGACTGGGAGCGCGTGAAGCTGTTCGTCGAATACGGCCCCGGCGTCGGCACCTACACCGCGCCGATCCTGGACCGGCTCGGCCCCGACGCGACGTTGATCGCGATCGACACGAATCCGGACTTCGTCACTTTCCTGCGCCGCGAGATGGCCGACCCGCGCCTGCACGCGGTGCGCGGGTCGGCCGCAGACGTGCGGCGGATCGTCGCCGATTTCGGCTTCGACCAGGCCGATTATGTGCTCTCCGGCCTGCCTTTCTCGACTCTTCCGGAAGGTGTCGGCGACCGGATCGCCGCGGAAACGGCCGCCGTGCTGAAGGCCGACGGCGCATTCCTGGTCTATCAGGTCTCAGCCAAGGTCGCCGACTATATCGGCCCGCATTTCCCGGCGATCGAGCGCGGCTTCGAATGGCTGAACATCCCGCCGATGCGCCTGTTCTGGGCGCGGAAGGGCTGAGCGGTTCTCGTCGCCCCGGCTCAGGGCCGGGATGACGAGGTCATTCGGCGTCGATGTTCAGCCGGCGCGTGACGCCGTAGTCGAGCGTCGAGACCAGGAAATAGGCGATGGCGTTGCGTGCGCGGGCCAGGGTGTGGCCCCAGCCGATCATCGCATCGAGCGTGATCTCGACGCTGTCGTTCAGCTCGTGATTGAAGAGCGCGCGCAGGCGGTCCGCGAAGACGCGGTCCTCGATCCGCAGCATCAGCTCCATGTTCAGGAACAGGCTACGCATGTCGAAATTCGCGGAGCCGATATGGACCGCATCATCGATGATGTAGAGCTTGGTGTGCAGCTTTGCCCGCTGATATTCGAAGATCCGCACGCCCTTGCGCAACAGGCCCGGATAGGTGAATCGCGCGGCCGCAATGGTCGTCGTATTGTCGGACTTGGCGGCGGTGATCACGCGCACGTCGCCGCGGATGCCGGCCTTGTCGAGCCGCTGCAGCATTGCCGGGCTGGGCGCGAAATAGGCCGCGATCAGCGAGGCCGAGCGCGCCTTCAGCATGTCGGAGCGCATCGCGCGTGCCCAGGGGCTCAGGCGCCGCGCCGGTCCGCCGAGCAGCCAGCGCACTTTTCCTTCAGGCTCGCTCCAGCGCCTCAGCGCGCGCCGCAAGTCGCGCATCCGCGCCTGCGGCCGCTTGGTCCAGGCGGACAGCGCGTCGAAATAGCCGACAAGCCGCCCGGCCGCGGGCCCTTCCACGATCAGGCCCAGGTCGCGCCAACCATCCTCCTCGGGGCCTGCGAAATAGGCGTCCTCGATGTTGAAGCCGCCGATCACCAGGCGAGTCTCGTCGGCGATGCACAGCTTCTGGTGGTTGCGCAGCAGGAAGCGTCGGCCGTAGCGCGGCAGGAACCGGCAGATGTCGACGCAGGCGTCGCGCAGGGGCTGCAGGAACGCGTCGTCCGGGTCGCTGCCGAAGCCGTCGATGATCAGGCTGACATGCACCCCCCGCTCGCACGCGGCGATCAGCGCGTTGCGCACGCGCCCGCCGATATGGTCATCCGCGAAAGTGTAATAGAGAAGGCGCAGGCTCTGCTCCGCGCCTTCGATCAGGGTAAGCAGGCCGGTCAGCCGGTCGCGCGGCTCCACCAGCAGGGTCAGGCGGTTGCCTTCGACGTCGAAGCTGTCGCTTTGCTCAGGCATCACCCATTCATCGACAACAATCCGGCTCATGTCGAGCGAAGTCGAGACACTTGCGTTCCGAGCTGGCGGTAGGGCCGGGGACAGGAACATTGACTCACGGGACGCCCGACCTTATGTCGCCCGCCTTCCCGAAGTGCCGATTTTTTGGAGCGTTCAATGGCGCGCGTTACCGTCGAGGATTGCGTCGACAAGGTCCCGAACCGGTTCGACTTGGTGCTGCTGGCCGCTCAGCGCGCGCGCCAGGTCTCGGGCGGCGCCGAGCTGACGATCGATCGCGATCGCGACAAGAACCCGGTCGTCGCGCTGCGCGAGATCGCCGAAGAGACGATCCGGCCGGACAATCTGCGCGACACGCTGATCGGCAGCCTGCAGCGCGTGCAGGTCGACGACGACGACGCGGTCGACGAGCTCGGCTCGCTGGCGCAGCAGGCGGAGGCGCTCCGCCTCACTGCGGCCGCCCCGCCGCGCAACCAGAACATGGGCGGCGATTACGAGTGAGCGCGCGCGGCTCGGCGCAGCCTAGCCGAAGACAGCGCGAACTTCGGCCGGCCGGCTAAGCCGTTGTCGTAACCACGGGTTGCTTCTCGACCCCGCTCAAAGCGAATCGTTTCGGACCTCACGTCTCCGGCGTCTCCCGCAGATCCTCGTCATATTGCCCGGCGCGGTCGATCTGCCCCTCGGGATCGAGGTGGATCAGCACTTCCGCCCCGGGAAAGGCCGACTGCAATGCGTGCTCTGCGGCTTCGACGATGTCGTGCGCTTCCGCGATCGTCATCTGCGGATCGACCCAGGCATGGAATTGGGCGAAATCATGCGCGCCGCTGGTGCGGGTGCGCAGGTCGTGGATTCCACGAAAGCCGGCTTGCGCATTGGCGAGCTCAACGAAGCGTCGCCGCCGCTCTTCCGGCCATTCGCGGTCCATCAGTTGGTCGATCGCCTGCGACGATGCCTGCCAGGCGCCCCATGCCAGCCACAGCGCGATGCCGATGCCGAACACCGGATCGGCGCCGCGCAGGCCGGCGAATTGCTCCAGGACGAGCGCGACGATAACGCTGCCGTTCAGCAGCAGGTCGGATTGGTAATGGACGTTGTCGGCGTGGATCGCGACCGATCCGGTGCGGGCGATCACCCGCCGCTGATAGGCGAGCAGCAGGAAGGTCGACAGGATCGCGATCGCCGAGACGCCGATGCCGAACTCCGCGCCCTGGGTCTCGCCGCCGCTGCGCAGCCGGTCGACGGCACGCCACAGGATGGCGGCGGCAGAAACTGCGATCAGCGCGACCTGGACCAGTGCGGCCAGCGCTTCCGCCTTGCCGTGGCCGAAGCGGTGATCATAGTCGGCCGGCTGCGCCGCCAGCCGGACGCCATAGAGCGTGATCAGCGAGGCGCATACGTCGAAGGCGGTGTCGGCGAGCGAGCCGAGCATCGCGACCGAGCCGGTCGTCCATGCCGCCCAGGCCTTCAGCCCGAGCAGGAACAGCGCCATCGACACGCTGGCGATCGCCGCGCGCGCGGTCAGCGAGCCGCGCTCCTGAAGCCGGGCGTCGCTCACGGGTAGAGCAGGCTTTCGCGCCAGCCGGCGCCGTCGCGCTCCAGCAGGCGCCGCTCGTGCAGCCGATGCTCACGGTCCTGCCAGAACTCGATCCGCTCTGGCGCCAGCCGATAGCCCCCCCAATGCGGCGGCCGCGGCACCAACTGCCCTTCGAAGCGCTGCCCCATCGCCTCGTAACGCTGTTCGAAGGTCTCGCGCCGGTCGAGCGGCCGCGACTGGTCCGACGCCCAGGCGCCGAGCTGCGAGTCGCGGCTGCGCGACGCGAAATAGGCGTCCGATTCCTGGTCGGACGCGAGCGCCACCGGCCCTTCGATCCGCACCTGGCGGCGAAGCGACTTCCAGTGGAACAGCAAGGCGGCGTGCGGATTGGCGGCCAGCTCCACGGCCTTGCGGCTTTCGCGGTTGGTATAGAAGACGAACCCGCGCTCGTCGAAGCCCTTCAGCAGCACCATCCGCACCGATGGCCGCCCTTCGGCGTCGGCCGTGGCCAGCGCCACCGCGTTCGAATCGTTGATCTCGGTCTCGCGCGCTTCGGCATACCAGGCGCGGAACAGGGCGAAGGGGTCGGTCTGCATGGCTCGCGCGTTTAAGTGGCGCGGCGGGGCCCCGCAAGGAACCAGCGGGCGCTCCGGCGATTGAATCGGTCTCGCAACGAAGGTGACCCATGGCCGCACGCGCCTATTGGCAGGGACAGATCAGACTCGCGCTCGTCTCGATTCCGGTCGAGCTCTATTCGGCGACGAAGAGCGGCGCGCAGATCCAATTCCACCAGATCCACGAGCCGACCGGCAAGCGGATCAAATATGAGAAAGTCGCGCCGGGCGTCGGCGCGGTCGATCCGGAGGATATCCGTAAGGGCTTCGAGTATGAGAAGGGCCATTATGTCCTGCTCGACGAGAGCGAGATCGATGCGGTCAAGCTCGAGAGCAAGAAGACTCTGGAGCTGACCCAGTTCGTCGACGCGCATGAGATCGACGTGCTCTATTTCGAGAAGCCCTATTATGTCGTCCCCGCCGACGACCTCGCCGAGGAAGCATTCATCGTGCTGCGCGAGGCGCTGAAGCGGACGAAGAAGGTCGGCCTCGGCCAGCTGACGCTCAGGGGTCGCGAATACATCATCAGCCTGAAGCCGTGCGGGCGCGGCATCGTGCTGGAAACGCTGCGCTATTCGGATGAAGTCAACAAGGCGCAGGGCTATTTCCGCGACATCGCCGACACGAAACCGGACGAGGAATTGCTCGACCTCGCCGAAACGCTGATCGCGAAGAAGAGCGCGCCGTTCAAGCCGGACCAGTTCCACGACCGCTATGTCGACGCGCTGAAGGCGCTGGTGCAGAAGAAGCTGAAGGCGAAAGGCGGCAAGGTCGCGCCCGAGCCCGAGGAGGAAGCGCCGAAGCGCGGCGGCAATGTCGTCGATCTGATGGCCGCGCTGAAGAAGTCGCTCGAAAAACCCGGGGAGCCGGCCCGCAAGCCGGCGGCCAAGGCGCCGGCGAAGAAGGCGGCGACGGTGAAGAAGAGGGCGGCGGGATGAAATCCTCCCCTGCGCGGCAGGGGAGGGGGACCATGCGAAGCATGGTGGCGGGGCGGCGCGTAGCGCCGAGCTTAACCCTCCGCTTCGTTCCGGTCCCCTCCACCGCGCTTCCCGCGGTCCCCTCGACAAGCGAGGGGAGGATTTAGATGGCCGACCCGCTCGCCCGCTACAATGCCAAGCGCGATTTCACCAAGACCGCGGAGCCGGCCGGCGCGATCGCGAAGGGGACCGGTCATAGTTTCATGGTCCAGAAGCACGACGCGACGCGGCTGCACTGGGATTTGCGGCTGGAGATGGACGGCGTGCTCAAATCCTGGGCAGTGACGCGCGGGCCGAGCCTCGATCCCGACGACAAGCGGCTCGCCGTCCGCACCGAGGACCATCCGCTTTCCTACGCCACGTTCGAAGGCACGATCCCCAAGGGCGAATATGGCGGCGGCACGGTGATGCTGTGGGACCGCGGCACCTGGGCGCCGGTCAAGGGCAAGAGCGCGAAGGACCTGGAGAAAGGGCACCTCCACTTCATCCTGGACGGCGAGCGGATGAAGGGCGAATGGCTGCTGATCCGCCTGAAGCCGCGACCGAAGGAGCGGACGGAGAATTGGCTCCTGCGCAAGATCGACGACGAATATGCGGGCCCGTCCGGCGGCCTGGTCGACCGCTGCCTGACCAGCGTCAGCACCGGCCGCACGATGGACGAGATCGCGGCGGGCAAAGATCCTCCCCCAGCTCAGCTGGGGGAGGGGGACCGCTCGCCGAAGGCGAGGGGTGGAGGGGCGGCGCGTCAGCGCCGTGCCGGCGCTGCCCCTCCACCGCGCTCCGCGCGGTCCCCCTCCCCGAGCAAAGCTCGGGGAGGACCTGAACTCCCCGCTTTCACCCCGCCCCAGCTCGCCACGCTCGTGGATACCGTCCCCACCGGCTCCAACTGGCTGCACGAAGCGAAATACGACGGCTATCGCGTGCTGCTCGCGGTCGGCCGCGGTCCTTCGACAGGCTCAGAGGCGAAGCTGTTCACGCGCACCGGCCTCGACTGGACCGACAAATTCGCCGTCATCGCCGAGGCGGCGCAGTCGCTCGATGTTGGCGCCGCGCTGATCGACGGCGAAGTGGTCGCGCTCGACCAGGCGGGCAAGCCCAGCTTCTCGGCGCTGCAGGACGCGCTGTCGCGCGGCAGCCGGGATCTCACGATGTTCGCGTTCGACCTGCTGTCGCTGGACGGCGAGGAGCTGAAGCGGCTGCCGAACCTGGAGCGCAAGGAGCTGCTGCGCACGATCATTCCCGCCGAGGGGCCGATCCTGTTCGCCGAGCATGTGATCGGCGAGGGCGAGAAATTGTTCCAGGCCATGTGCCGAGAAGGATTCGAAGGCATCGTCTCCAAGCGCGCCGACGCTCCATATCTCGGCAAGCGCACGCAGAACTGGCTGAAGATCAAATGCATCCAGCGCCAGGAATTCGTCATTGTCGGCTGGACCGCCAGCGAAGCGCGCGGACGCGGCTTCCGTTCGCTGCTGCTGGGCCTGAACGAGGGCGGAAAGCTGCGCTATGCCGGCAAGGTCGGGACCGGCTTCAACGCCCGGCTGATCGAGGAGCTGAGCGCGAAGCTTGAAAAGCTGAAGAGCGACAAGCCGACCGTCGAGGCGCCGCGTGCGGCCGTGCGCGGCGCGCATTGGGTCAAGCCGCAGCTGGTGGCCGAGATCGCCTTCGCCGAGTTCACCGCCGACAATGTCGTTCGCCACGGCAGCTTCATCGGCCTGCGGGAGGACAAGAAGCCGGCCGAGGTGAAGCCCGAAAAGCCGGTCGAGCCGCCCGCCGCGCCGGAGACCAGCGTGAAGATCAGCAATCCCGAACGCGTGATCTACCCGGATTCGGGCATCACCAAGGGCCAGTTGGCGTCCTATTATGCGCAGGTGTCCGGCATCATGCTGCCCTGGCTCGCGAACCGCCCGATCAGCTTGGTGCGGTGTCCGCAGGGACGCGCGAAGAAGTGCTTTTTCCAGAAGCACGATGCCGGCAGCTTCGGCGAGCATGTGCGTCACGTGCCGGTGAAGGAAAAGAACGGCGCGACCGAAGACTATCTCTACGTCGATTCCGCCGAGGGGCTGCTGACCTGCGTGCAGATGGGCACGATCGAATTCCATGGCTGGGGCTCGCTGGTGCCCGATATCGAGCGGCCGAATAGGATCGTGTTCGACCTCGACCCGGACGAAGGCCTCGATTTCGAGCAGGTGAAGAAGGCGGCGCTCGACCTGAAACGCTATCTGGGCGATCTCGGCCTCGTCACTTTCCCGATGCTGACCGGCGGCAAGGGCGTGCACGTGGTGGCGCCGCTGACGCCGGAGGCGGCCTGGCCGGCGGTCAAGGATTTCACCCACCGCTTCGCGCTGGCGCTGGAGCAGTCGGAGCCGGAGCGCTTCGTCGCCAATATGTCAAAGGCGAAGCGGGTCGGCCGGATATTCGTCGACTATCTGCGCAACCAGCGCGGCGCGACCGCGATCATGCCCTACGCCGCGCGCGCGCGGCCGCACGCGCCGGTCGCGGCGCCGATCGCCTGGGACGAGCTGAAGGACCTCGATACCGCCGCCCGGTTCACGGTGCTCGACGGGGAGGAATTGATCGAACGCGCCAATTCGCGCCCGCTGAAAGGCTGGGGGGTGGCTGAGCAGGTGCTGCCGGACTTCTGACGCACCGTTGCGCCCGCTGGTGTTACGGCCGCCATCCCAATGCCTTCACCTGGTCCGCGAGGCAGTCGACCAGCACGCGGATTTCGTGCCGGCCGCGGAGCCGCTCGGGATAGACCGCCCAGAGGCCGGTCCGGTCTCCCTCGAACAGGCCGCAGCGAACGAGGTCGGGCTCGGCATCGCCGATGAACAGCGGCAGGCCGGCAATACAGTCGGCGCCGCCGAGCGCCGCGAGCAGCCCGGTCAGGCTGCTGGTGACATGGACGATGCGGGCGTGCGGCGCCATCGCGCGCGTCGATTCGAGCGGATAGCCGTCCACGCTCGCGATCGGATGCTCCAGCATGTTGTCGGGGGTGACGGGGGCCGGATAATCGCGATGGCGGTACAGGCCCCACGGAGTCTGCGCGAGCTTGCGCGCGACGAGCCCGAGTTCGTCGGGCTCCGGTCCGGCCCGCACGGCCAGGTCGGCCTCGCCGCGGAGCAGGTCCCGCCGCTCGCTGCCGACGTCGATCTCGACCGCGAGGCCGGGCAGCTTCCGGCGCGCGGCGGCCACGGCGGGCGCGACCAGCGCATGCTCGAACCCGTCCACGGTCGTCAGTTTCAGGGCGAAGCTCGCGGCGCGCCGGAGCGCGGTCGCCGCGTCCTCGAACGCGGCCGCGGCATCCGCCAGCCGCTCGCCGGCGGCCACCAATCGCTGGCCGGCCGGAGTAGGCTGGTAGCCGCTGCCTGACTTGTCGAACAGGCGCAGTCCCAGCGCGCCCTCCAGCGCCGTGATCCGCCGCGCGCAGGTCGTCTGGTTCATGCCGAGATCGCGCGCGGCGCGCAGCGTCGCACCGTGCCGGGCGACGGCCAGGAAGCAGCGCACGTCGCTCCATTCCCATGCCGGCATGCCGACCCCCCTTCTGCGGATTTGCAGAACAGGTCTGCAGGATCGTTGATTGCCTGTCCAGCCGGGCCGCCGCTACACCCCGGCCGGCCATTCTGTGCCGTTGGCCACAGCGGATACGGCGGAAAATGCGATTAGCCGGAGTCATGAAGACGATGATGCAGCCCCTCCAAATCCGGCCTCGTCCCCGGCTCGATCCCGCGCTTGCCGTGCTGGCGAGCATCTTCCTGAGCCTAGGCACGCTGCCGCTGCTCTATGCGCTCTTGTCGCTTCAAGGCTGAGGAGACGTGCGATGATCGTTCGCGCCGACCATCCCGAGCGCGCGGCGGCTGCGCTTGCGGCGCTGCTGGGCGCACCGTCGTCCATCAGTCCGGGCGGCCGGGCGGTCGGCGGGCGGATTACCGTGCTGCCGGCGGAATCGAGTGCGAGCATTATCGAGCGACTGCCGCTGCCTGTCGCCCGTAGCGTCGAGCAGGTCATCGAGATCGCGTGCATGCATGGTTTTCATGCAGAGGAGCTGGGGCGCAGCGGCCTCGTCGAATTCTGGATCGGCGAGGCGATGGCGGTCGAGCTCGTGACCTCCGATGCCCGCACGCTCCCCGCGCTTGCTGCCTGAAATCATTCCGGCTTCGCAATATCGCGTTAGGCAGTCGGCTGATCGTTCCTGAACAGAAACGGGCCGGTTTTACCGCCTTTTCTGAACAGCTTGCCGTTGCTGTGGATAAGTGATGTGATACCTTCTCACCCGGCGACTCTCCTCGGCCGTAACAGCGGTAGGGGGCGCCGGTCGTGAAGGGGAACTCACATGATTGGTGGGCGTATCAGCGCTTTTGCGCTCCTATTGTCGTGCGCGTCAGCGCCGCTGCACGCGAACATCTCCTCGTTCGACACAGACTGCTGGCAGAGCAGCGAACTGGATGCGTTGAAGGTTCAGCGATTCAAGACGATGCTGCTGGTCGCAATGCTGAACTGCCGGGATCTGGAACCCGGGATCGTGGTCGATTCCAACCGCTTCGTGCGCGCCAACCGCGCGCTGATCGCGGAAAAGCAGGCGATCGTGCGCGCGCATTTCGTCCGCACGCGCGGCGCCCTTGCCGGGCTCGACGCCTATTCGGAATATGAAACCGCGCTCGGCAACCAATATTCGGATGCCGATTTCACCCCCGATCGTTGCGCAGACGCGGCGGCCGATCTGCGCGACGCCGGCTATGTGTCCGAACGCGGGTTGACGGACATGATCCGGTCGGTGCCGGACGAAGGCGACGCGCTGCTGTGCCCGCCCGAACGGCGCTATGCGGAACGGCCGGCCACTTACGCGCCGCCGCCGCCGCTGATGATGCCGCGGGCCGATCCGTCCCCCCCGCCCTTGGCGGCGCAGGCCGAGCCGGTATTGCCGCCCGCTCCGGTCGCGGCCGCGCCCGAGCCGGCGCCGCAGGCAGCGGACGAAATGGCGCAAACCGAATGGCCGGACCTGGCTCCGGTCCAGCCTGAGGGTCCGGCGCGCGCGGTCGATCCCAATGCAGTGAAGCTGGCGGAAGCCCCGCCCCCGCCGGCGGCGATGCCGGCAAAACCGGCCGAGCCGGTGCAGGTCGCGGCGGTCGATGCGCCGAAGCCGGCGGTTGCGCCCGACCGGATGAAGGCGGTTCGCGATGCCGCCCGGGCGCTGCGCGAAGCGCTCGCCGCGCTGGAGGCGGAAGGAGCGGAAAGCGGAAAATAAGAAGCCGGGGCGGCCCGGCTCGAAAGACTCAGGCCGCCCGGCGTTGCGTCGCGTGCAGCCAGGCGCGCGCCTGGCGCTGCGCCTCGGCGATCTCCCGCGCCGTCATTTCGTCGGCGACTTCGGCCCGGCATTCGGCGGCGCGCGTCGATCCCGACAGCGCCGACAGGTTAAACCATTTGTGCGCCTCGATCAGGTCGACCTCCAGGCCGCCTGCGCCCGACGAATAGGCGATTCCCAGGTCGAAGCACGCATCGGCATCGCCGCGGGCCGCGTCGGCAAGCCGGCTCTCGATCAGGAACGCGGCACTCTTGTAACTGCTTCCCATCTCAGCAAATCCCCTTCTGCTGCATGGGGCAGAGTGGGGTCAGGGTTTTGAAGAATGGTTAACGGGGTCGGTGGATAAATCCCTGGGCATGACGGGGACGTTGTCGATCAGCCGCGCCGCGCCGATCCGGGCGGCCGCCAGCAGCCGTGCCGGGCGGTCCAGCGACTCCAGCGGCTGCAGCGTCGCGGCGTCGCACAGGGTGACATAATCGACCGATTGAAAGCCGCCCTCGACCAGTGCCGCTTCGGCGCGGGCGAGCGCTTCGCCCACGTCGCCGCCGCCTTCGATCGCGGACGCGGCCATGCCCAGCGCCCGGGGAAGTGCGCGCGCCTGCTGCCGCTCCTCTTCGGTCAGGTAGACGTTGCGCGACGACAGCGCGAGGCCGTCCTCGTCACGCTCGGTCGGGACGCCGACGATCTCGATGCCGAAATCCAGGTCCGCGACCATCCGGCGGACCACCGCGAGCTGCTGGAAATCCTTTTCGCCGAACAGCGCGACGTCCGGCCGGACCTGGTTGAACAATTTGGCGACGACGGTCGCCACGCCCTCGAAATGGCCCGGCCGCGCCGCGCCGTCGAGCCCCTCGCTGACGCCGGCGACCGAAATGCTCGTCGCATAGCCGGCCGGATACATGACCTCGGCGTCGGGCATCCACAGCAGCGCGGCCCCGGCCTCGCTCAGCATCGCCGAATCCTTGGCGGCACGGCGCGGATAGGCGCCCAGATCCTCGTTCGCGCCGAACTGCCTGGGGTTGACGAAGATCGAGACGACGACGTGCTTCGCGCGCTTCCGCGCCTCCGCAACCAGCGCCATGTGCCCGGCATGAAGCGCGCCCATCGTCGGCACCAGCGCCAGCTTGCCCCCTTCGGCACAAAGCGCCGCGAGCGCTTTGCGCAGCGGTTTCAATTGACGGATGGTTTGCACGGTGACTCGGGGCTGATATGAGCGGGCTCCATAGGGGGCGCTCATGTTCCCGATCAAGTAACCTGATCATGGAAAGCGGTCGCATGGCCTTGCACGGCGCGCACGTCATTGTTTTCGCGAACGAAAAGGGAGGCACCGGGAAATCCACCACGGCGGTGCACGTGGCGGTCGCGCTCGCCGCCCAGGGGCGTTCGGTCGCGGCGCTGGACCTGGATCATCGCCAGCGGACCCTCGCCCGCTACCTCGAGAACCGCGCCGCGACGATGAAGCGGCGCGGTGTCGACCTGCCGCAGCCGCGCTTCGCCGTCGTCGACGGATCGAGCGAGGCGGGCTTCGACGCGGCGCTGGCCGAGGCAGCCGCCGATGCCGAGTTCGTCGTGATCGACACGCCGGGCCGCGACGACCCGATCGCCCGGCGGGCGGCGACGATGGCCAATACTTTGGTCACGCCGATGAACGACAGCTTCGTCGATTTCGACCTGATCGGCCAGGTCGATCCGGAGAATTACAAGGTCAGCCGGCCGAGCTTCTATTCCGAGCTGATCTGGGATGCGCGCAAGGTGCGGGCGAAGACCGACGGCGCGACGATCGACTGGATCGTGCTGCGCAACCGGATGCAGCATATCGAGGCGCGCAACATGCGCCGGGTCGGCGAGGCGCTGGTCGCGCTGTCCAAGCGCGTCGGCTTCCGTATCATCCCCGGCCTCGGCGAGCGCGTCATCTATCGCGAGCTGTTCCCGAGCGGCCTCACCATGCTCGACATCGGCCAGATCCCGGACATCGGCCTCGGCCATGTCGCGGCGCGCCAGGAATTGCGCGAGCTGGTCGCCGGACTCGCGCTGCCGGACCGGATCGGCGCCGCCGCCTGATGGCCAAGCTGCTGACCCTGGTCGCACTGGCGGCGCTGGTCGTTTTCTGGTGGCGGGGGAATCAGCAGCGGCGGCGCGTCAGCATGCCGCTTGCCGAGGCGCGCCAGTTGCTGGGGCTCGGCGCCGATGCGGATGCCGATCAGGTCCGCGACGCCCATCGCCGCATCATCGCGCGAGTGCATCCGGATGCCGGTGGCACGATCGAGCTTGCGCGACGCACCAATCTCGCTCGCGACGTGCTGCTGAAGGAACTGGCGCGGCCCTCGACAGATTAGGCTCGAAACGCGGGCCATCCACGACGGAGATCAAATGACTCATCAATTCCACCCCACGTCGCTGCGCGAGTACGATATCCGCGGCGTGATCGGCGAGACGCTCGGGCCCAACGATGCACGCGCGATCGGGCGCGGATTCGCGACACTGTTGCGCCGCGCCGGCGGCACGCGGGTGGCGGTGGGCTGGGACGGGCGCGAAAGCTCGCCGGTGCTGGCCGACGCGCTGGTGGAAGGGTTGACGCAAAGCGGCTGCGACGTGGTGCGGGTCGGCCTCGGCCCGACGCCGATGCTCTATTATGCCGAGGCAGTCCTTGAAGTGGACGGCGGCATCATGATCACCGGCAGCCACAATCCGCCGAGCTACAACGGCTTCAAGATGGTGTTCCAGCACCGGCCCTTCTTCGGCGCGGACATCCAGCAGATCGGCAGGCTGGCCGCCGAAGGCGACTGGGAAGCGGCCGAAACGCCCGGGCAGGTCGGCGACTTCGACATTCTCGACCAATATGTCGGGCGGCTGGTCGCTGGCTATCAGGGCGGCGCGTTCCGCATCGCCTGGGACGCGGGCAACGGCGCCGCCGGACCGGCACTGGAAAAGCTCGTCCAGCAGCTGCCGGGCGAGCATCATCTCCTCTTCACCGATGTCGATTCGCGCTTTCCCAACCACCACCCCGATCCGACCGAGGAAAGGAACCTCGAGCATCTTCGCGCCGAAGTGCGGAGCAAGGGCCTCGATTTCGGCATCGCCTTCGACGGCGACGGCGACCGGATCGGCGCGATCGACGGCGAGGGCCGGATCGTCTGGGGGGACCAATTGCTCGGCATCCTGGCCGAGCCGGTGCTGAAGGCTGAGCCGGGCGCGACCATCATCGGCGACGTCAAGGCGAGCCAGGCGCTCTACGATCGCATCGCGGAGCTCGGCGGCAAGCCGCTGATGTGGAAGACCGGCCACAGCCACATCAAGGCGAAGATGAAGGAGATCCATGCGCCGCTCGCCGGCGAGATGAGCGGCCATATCTTCTTCGCGCACGATTATTACGGTTATGACGACGCGCTCTACGCCGCGGTGCGGCTGCTGGGGGCGGTGCGGCTGTCGGGCAAGTCGCTGACGCAGCTGAAGTCCGAGATGCCGCTGGTGCTCAACACGCCCGAGATGCGCTTCCAGGTCGACGAAAGCCGCAAATTCGCGGTCGTGGACGAAGTGCTCGACCGGCTGGAGAAGAACGGGGCCGACGTGAACCGCACCGACGGCGCCCGCGTCACCACTGCCGATGGCTGGTGGCTGCTGCGCGCGTCCAACACCCAGGACGTGCTGGTCGCGCGCGCCGAAGCGAAGGACCAGGCGGGGCTGGACCGGCTCGTCGCCCAGATCGACGATCAGCTCGCGGCGTCAGGAATCAAGCGGGGGCCGCAGGCGGGGCACTGATGCAGCCCCTCTCCCGCTTGCGGGAGAGGGTGCGGAGCGGAACGACGCCGGGGTGAGGGTACTCGGCGCGTGACAGGCCCTCACCCGCCTCGCTTACGCTCGGCACCCTCTCCCGCAAGCGGGAGAGGGGCTACTTCCGCACCTCTTTCGCCACGGTATCGAGCAGCCCGTTCACGAAGGCGGTCTCGCGCTTGTCGTAGAAGGCGTGCGCCACGTCGACATATTCGCTGATCACGCTCGCCACCGACACATCGGCGCGGGCGAGCAGCTCGTAGGTGCCGGCGCGCAGGATCTGGCGCATCGGGCGGTCGAGCCGGGACAGGCTCCAGCCCTGGGCGAGCTTGGCCGCGATCAGCCGGTCGATTTCCTCGCGCCGCGCGTCGACGCCGGTCACGATGTCGTCGAAGAAGGCGACCTCGGCATCGGCATATTCGACGTCTTCGATCGTCGCGCCAAGCCGGTGCATGTGGAATTCGTGCAACAGCGGACGGAGCGCGGTCCCTTCCATTTCCTGCTGGTACAGCGCCTGCACCGCGGCAAGGCGGGCGGCGGAACGGGATTTGGATCGTGCGGTCTGGGTCATTGGCCTAATCTGAGGGCGACGGAGCGTGCGTGGGCCGGTAGCCCTTCCGCCTCCGCCAGTGCAACCGCGGCCGGCCCAAGTTTTTGCAGCGACTCCGCCGAGCAGCCGAGAAAGCTCGTGCGCTTCATGAAATCCAGCACGCTGAGCCCCGACGAAAAGCGCGCGCGGCGGCCGGTCGGAAGGACATGATTTGGGCCGCCCAGATAATCGCCGATCGCTTCCGGCGTGTGGCGGCCAAGGAAGACAGAGCCGGCGTGGCGCACGGCCGCGAACAGCGGCTCGGGATCGGTGACGGCCAGCTCCAGATGCTCGGGCGCGAGCCGGTCGATCAGCGGCGCGGCGTCGATCAGCCGTTCGACCAGGATGATCGCGCCGTTCGCGTCCCAGCTCGCTCGCGCCGTCGCGCCGGTGGCGAGTTCGCCGGTCTGGCGGTCGACCGCGGCCGCAACCGCGCCGGCGAACCCATGGTCGTCTGTGAACAGGATCGACTGGCTGGTCGGGTCATGCTCGGCCTGGCTCAGCAGGTCGGCGGCGATCCATTCGGGATCGTTGTCCGCATCGGCGATGACCAGGATTTCCGATGGCCCCGCCACCATGTCGATGCCGACCACGCCGTAGAGCTGGCGCTTGGCTTCCGCGACCCAGGCGTTGCCGGGCCCGACGATCACGTCGACCGGATCGATCCGGTCGGTCCCGTACGCGAGCGCCCCGATCGCCTGCGCGCCGCCGATGCGCCAGATTTCCTCGATGCCGACCAGCGCCGCCGCCGCCAGCACGAGCGGATTGACCTCGCCTTTAGGCGTCGGCGTCACCATCGCCAGCCGCTCGACTCCGGCGACCTTGGCGGGAATCGCGTTCATCAGCAGCGAACTCGGGTATGCCGCCCGTCCCCCGGGCACGTACAGCCCTGCCGCCTCGACCGGCCGCCACCGTGCGCCAATCCGCACGCCTGCGGCGTCGACTTCGTCGCGATCCGCCGGCCGTTGCTTTTCGTGATAGGCAGCGATGCGCGCGGCAGCGAGCTCCAGCGCCTCGCGCAGATCGGGCCTGAGCGCATCGAGCGCCGCCCCGCATTCCGCCGCATCGATCTGCCAGCCGCTCGTTTCGAGGTCGTGGCCATCGAACGCTTGTGTGTAGTCGCGCAGCGCAGCGTCGCCTTCTGCACGCACGCGAGAGAGAATCCCGAGCACGTCAAGCGACACGTTGGCATCTGCCTCGCACCGCGCATTCACCAGCGCGTCGAAGCGGGCGCGGAAATCGGGATCGGAGGCGGAAAGGCGGATCATCGCACCGCCGCCCGGAACGCGTCTATCAGCGGCCCGATCTGCGGCGAGCGCATCTTGAACGCCGCGCGGTTGGCGATCAGGCGCGCGCTGACCTCGGCGATGACCTCAACCTCGACCAGCCCGTTCTCCCTGAGCGTGCGGCCGGAGGACACCAGGTCGACGATCCGGCTGGACAGGCCGAGCAGCGGCGCCAGCTCCATCGCGCCATTGAGCTTCACGCATTCGGCCTGCACGCCCCGCGCCTCGAAATGCCGGCGGGTCAGCGCCGGATATTTGGTCGCGACGCGGACGTGGCTCCATTCGCGCGGGTCGTCCAGCGCGGCGAGCGTCGCCGGCTCGGCCACCGATACGCGGCAGCGCCCGATGCCGAGGTCGACCGGCGCGTAGAGCTCGGAATAGTCGAACTCCATCAGCACGTCGGAGCCGACGATCCCCAGTTGCGCGGCACCGTGCGCGACGAAGGTCGCGACGTCGAACGCACGCACGCGGATCAGCGAGATGTCCGGCCGGTTGGTCGCGAAGCGGAGCGCGCGGCTGGCTTCATCGGCAAAGGCGGGCTCAGGCTTGATCCCGGCGCGCGCGAGCAAGGGGAGTGCCTCGTCGAGGATGCGCCCCTTCGGCACGGCGATGATGACGGGATCGGCCATGGCCGGGCGGCTTTAGAGGTGCCGCCACCGCCGGGCAACTAACGCTGCCGCGGCTTCGTGTCGTTGAGCGCAATCTGGTTGGTGACTGAGCGGCAGCTCGCCATCAGTTCGGGGAAGTCGAGGTCGCCGTTCCTGATCAGCTCGGCTTCGGCGGCCTGCTGGCATTGGGCCATCGTTTCGAAGCGCGTGTCGACGATGCGGGCCTGCGTGCATTGATAGCCGCCGTCGCCGCAGCCCATGATCGCCATCACGTAAATGAACGGGCCCATCGCCACTCTCCTCGGGAGCGACTCAACCAATGACATTGCGACCGGTTGCATTGGTTTCGCGCGCGGTCCTCCCTACATCGACGAGGATGTCGAAATCTGTGACCGGGGGCACATCGGACGACCGGCTCAGCTGGGCGATGTTCCGCCGCTTCCTTCCCTATCTGTGGCCGGAGCATGAGCCGGCGATCCGCAGGCGCGTCGTCGCCTCGCTGGCGCTGATCCTGATCGCGAAGGCGACGACGCTGCTGATGCCGTTCGCCTACAAAGGCGCGATCGACCGGATGGCGCCGGGGCTGGAGCCGGGCGCCGCCCTCGCGGTCGCGCTGGTCGTCGCCTATGCGGCCGCCCGCTTCGGCGGCGTGTTCTTCGACAATGTGCGGAACACGATCTTCGAGCGGGTCGGCCAGGACGCGACGCAGCGGCTGGCGACCCATGTGTTCCGGCACCTGCACGACCTGTCGCTGCGCTTCCACCTGGAGCGGCGGACGGGCGCCGTCACCAAGGTGATCGAGCGCGGCACCAAGAGCATCGACGTGATGCTCTATTTCCTGCTGTTCAACATCGGCCCGACCGTGATCGAGCTGGGCGCGGTCGCGGTGATCTTCTGGGTCAAATTCGGTTTCGGCATGGTCGCGGCGACGTTCAGTATGGTGGCGGCGTACATCCTTTTTACCCGCAAGGTGACCGACTGGCGCGCGAAGCTGCGCGAGCAGATGAACGAGCTCGACACCGGCGCGGTCGCGAAGGCGGTCGATTCGCTGCTGAACTACGAGACGGTCAAATATTTCAACGCCGAGGACCGTGAGGCCGCGCGCTACGAAAAGGCCGCGCGCGCCTATGCCGATGCCGCAGTCAAGTCCGAGAACTCGCTCGCCTGGCTCAATATCGGCCAGTCGCTGATCACCAACCTGATGATGGCGGGCGCGATGGGCTTCACGGTCTGGGGGTGGAGCAAGGGCCGCTTCACGCCCGGCGACGTGGTGCTGGTGAACACGCTGCTCGCCCAGCTGTTCCGGCCATTGGACATGCTCGGCATGGTCTATCGCACGATCCGCCAAGGGCTGATCGACATGGCGGCGATGTTCAACCTGATCGACACCAATGCCGAAGTCGTCGACGTGCCCAACGCCCAGCCGCTGATCGTCAGCGAGGGCCGGGTGAAGTTCGACAATGTCCGCTTCGGCTATGAATCGGGCCGGCCAATCCTGAAGGGCGTCAGCTTCCTGGTGCCCGGCGGCAAGACGCTGGCGATCGTCGGGCCGTCGGGCGCCGGCAAGTCAACGATCGCGCGGCTGCTGTTCCGCTTTTACGACGTGAGCGGCGGCAGCATCTCGATCGACGGGCAGGATATCGGCCGCGTGCAGCAGCGGACGCTGCGCGCCAATATCGGCATCGTCCCGCAGGACACGGTGCTGTTCAACGACACGATCGGCTACAATATCGGCTATGGCCGCGCCGGGGCGACCCAGGACGAGATCGAGGCTGCGGCACAGGGCGCTGCGATCCACGGCTTCGTTTCGAAGCTGCCGGAGGGCTACCGATCCCAGGTCGGCGAGCGCGGGCTGAAGCTGTCGGGCGGCGAAAAGCAGCGCGTCGCGATCGCTCGCACCTTGCTGAAGGACCCGCCGATCCTGATCCTCGACGAAGCGACCAGCGCGCTCGACAGCCGCACCGAAAGCGCGATCCAGCGTACGCTGCGCGACGTGTCGGAGCGCCGCACCACGATCGTCATCGCCCACCGCCTGTCGACGATCGTCGACGCCGACGAGATCGTCGTGCTGAACGAAGGCCGCGTCGCCGAACGCGGCACCCACGCCAGCCTGCTGCGGCAGGGCGGGCTCTACGCGGAGATGTGGGCGCGCCAGGCGGCGGAAGCGGAGATGGCGGAGGCATAGCGCGGTCTCCAGAGACCGAACGGAATAAGAGGCAGCTTTACCCGAAACTCACGCCATGCCACCCGCGGTGCATGAGCGAGCAAGACGTACGTGAAGCCTTCCGCAACCAGGCGATCTTCTGCGACCGCTCTGGCACGCCCGTCACTGCCGCCGTGGTGCGCGGGATCGCCGCGGCGCTGGATCGGTCGACCGAAACCGGCCGGCGCGTGCTTGATTGGCAGGGCGATCCGCGCGGCAGCGGCGATTCGGTGCCGCTGCGGCTCGCCGGCGGCTTCCACGCGCTCGCGCGGCGCGGGGCCGACGAGCGGCTGTCGCGGCTCTACAGGGGTGAGCTCGAGGGCAGCGACGCCGTGGTCGCCGGCGTACTGCATCGCTTCGATGCGGAGCTCTCGTCCTGGCTCGATTCGCCACCGCAAACCAACGAGACCGGCCGCGCCGCGCCGATCATGGCGGCGTTGCTGCTGCTCGCCGAAGACTATGGGCTGCCGTTCGAGCTGATCGAGCTGGGCGCGAGCGCCGGGCTCAACCAGAACCTCGACCGCTTCGGCTATCGTCTCGGCGAAACGCAGGCGGGCTATGCCGAGTCGCCACTCCAGCTTGCGCCCGCATGGGAAGGCGGTTCGCCGCCTCAAGCCGAGGTCAGGGTCGTCTCTCGCTGCGCGATCGACCAGAGTCCGGTGCCGGTCGCCGATCCTGCGCAACGCGAGCGGCTGATGGCCTATTGCTGGGCCGACCAGGCGGAGCGCATCCAGCGGCTCGAAGCCGCGCTTGCGCTCGCCGCCGCGCACCCGCCCCGGGTCCAGCAGGCCGATGCCGCCGATTTTGTCGAGGCGGTGCTCTCTGAGCCGCAGGCGGACGGGGTCTGCCGGGTGATCTTCCACACCATTTTCTGGACCTATGTGCCGGCCGACAAGCAGGCGCGGGTGCGCTCTGCGCTGGCCAGAGCCGGCGAACGCGCGACGCGCGCGCGGCCACTCGCCTGGGCACGCTACGAGCTCAACGGGCAGGGCGGGGTCGCCGAGCTGCACCTGACGCAGTGGCCCGGCGGGCGCGAACGGCATTTGGCGACCGGCCATCCGCACGGCAGCGCCATCGCCTGGCACGGTTAAAGCCTTCTCAACCATCTTCCGCCAACAAGGGCGCCAAATCGAGGTGCCCATGAAGATCCAGCTGCGTTCGTCCGAACTCTCCACCCTGCTCGACCAGGCGCCGCCGGGTGTGCGCTGGCTGTCGCTCGACTGTTTCGATACGCTCGTCTGGCGCGATACGGCGACGCCGGCCGATGTGTTCGCCGACCTCGATTTCCCCGGCGGCGCGATCGAGCCGCGGCGCCGCGCCGAAGACGCTGCGCGAGCTTGGGCCAAATTGTACCGCGACAGCTTCGAGGTGTCGCTTGATGATATCCACGAGCGGCTTCGGCCCGGCGGCGATGTCGCTGCCTCGGTCGAGGCCGAACTGGCTGCCGAAGCGCGCCACTGCTTCGGGTTCGAGCCGGTCAAGCAGCTGATCCGCGACGCCAAGGCGCGGGGGCTGGGCGTGATGATCGTGTCCGACACCTACCTGGACGAGGCCCAGCTGCGCGCACTGATCGCGACGGCGGCGGGCGCGGACATCGCGGCGCTGATCGATCGCGTCTTCCCGTCGAGCGCTTATGGAATGAACAAGAGCGACGGGCTGTTCGGGCCGGTGCTGGAAGCGCTCGGCGCCGCGCCCGGCGAGCTGCTCCATGTCGGCGACAATCCCGTTGCCGACCAGGTCGCGCCCAGCGAACTCGGGATCAACACGGTTCACCTGCTGCAATTCGACGACGCGGCCAGGGCGCGGCTTCGCCTCGAAGCGGCGGCCAGCGCGATGATCCAGCCGGACGTGCGCGTCACGCGGCCCGCATGGCAGCCGCACCGTCCGCTCGTTTCCCTCCGCGAGGAATCGGACCCGGCCTTTGCGCTCGGCCACGATGTTCTGGGGCCGTTGCTGCAGACCTACGCCCATTGGCTGCGCGAGGAGCGGCGCGCGATCGCCGAGCGGAGCGGCCGGCGCACGCACCTGTTGTTCCTGCTGCGCGACGGCTTTCTTCCCGGCCGGGTGTTCGAAGAGCTGTTCGCCGACGAGCCCGCTCGGCTGGTCGAGATCAGCCGCCACACCGCCGCAGGCGCCAGCCTGGTCGACGAGGCGGCGGTGCGGGCCCGCCTTTTTCACGAAGGCAAGTACATCTCCGTGGGGATGCTGGCGGGGCAGTTTCACTTCAAGCAAGGCGAGCTTGCGAAGCTGAAGCTTGACGAGCTGGCCGACGATCCGGACTTCGTCGCGACCGTGCTGCGGCCCGAGATGCTGCGCCAGATCGTCCATCGTTCAGCGCGGTTCGCGGATCGGCTGATGGCGCACCTCAAGCGCGTCGGCGTCGCGGAAGGCGATGCCGTCATATTCGCCGACCTCGGTTACCAGGGTTCCGTTCAGGATCAGATCGCCCCGATGCTGGTCGAGCGCATGGGGCTTCAGGTGGCCGGTCGCTACCTGCTGCTGCGCGAAGGCCAGCAGACCGGCCTCGACAAGCGGGGGCTGATCGATGCGCGCCATTATGATCAAAGGGTGCTCGACTCGCTGTTCGGCCCCATCGCGGTGCTTGAGCAGCTCTGCACGATCGCGCAGGGATCGGTCGTCGACTATAAATTCGACGGTACGCCGGTCCGGAAAGTGGCGGGAATCAAGTCCGCCCAGAGCGCGACGCGTGATCGGGCGCAGGCCGGGGCGGTCGCCTTCGCCCGCCGCAGCAAGGACGTCGCCTTGCCGGGAGACTTCGAGCCGTGGCGCATCGCGGCCGGGGCATCGCTCGCGCGGCTGCTGTACCTGCCGACGCCGGAAGAAGTGGAGGTGCTTCTCCGCTTCGATCACGACGTGAATCTCGGCACCGAAGCGTTGGTTCCGCTGGTCGACTCGGAAGCGGCCGTCGCCGGCCTCAGATCGCGCGGCCTTCCCTATCTGATGCACGCCAATCGCATCTACATCCCGGGCGAGATTCGCGGGCAGGGCCTGTCGCTCAACCTGTCGATGCTCGCCTGGTGCCGCTACGGCTTGGAGATTACGACCGGCGACATGGCCGGCTTCCCGATGACGCTCCCGGTGATCATCGCGGACGCGCAGGGCCAGACCCTGACCGAGATCGAAGCGCATCCGACCCATGACGGCTATTATGCGATGGCGGTGCCGATGGGCGCCGGGCGGTTCACGGTCGGCGTGCAATGGGGCGCCGTGCTCGAATGCGTGCAGATCGAATCGGCCCGCGTCCATATCGTCGAAAGCTTCGGCACCAAGGGCGACGGGCTGTCGGTGCCGGCGACGCCGGTCCATGACGGCATGGAGACGCTCGCGCCGGGCCTGTATCGCTGCACCAGCCTGGCGTCGCTGACCATGGTCCCGCCGCCAGGACTGAAGCGCGATGTCGACGTGATGTTGTACATCGTCTTCCGCCCGGTCGTGCGGCGCGGCGAAGCGGCGGACGTCAGGCAGGCAGCCTGATCGATTCGATGCGCGGCCATGCTCTCCGGCCGATAGCGCTCGCGGCGGCTCTCGGCGCCGGTCTGCTGGTCCTCGCCGTCTCGCAGCTGGGCAATCTGTTCCAGGTCGACGCGACGACCTTCTACGCCGCCGGCCGCATGTGGCTGGACGGGCTCGATCCCTATGGACCGCAGTTCGCGGCCTATGCGGCGGCGCACGGCCTGCCGCCGCAGTTCGTGTGGGTCTATCCGCCGCAATGGTGGCTGATCGCGACCGGACTGGCGTGCCTTGCGCCGCATCACGCGTTCCTGGCATGGAAGGCCGCCAACCTGGTGCTACTGGGCGGCGCCGCGATCCTAGCCTGGCTGGCCGCGAACGGTCCCGGTCGGCCCGTTCCTCCCGCCGCGGCGATCGCCTTCCTGCTGTTCGCGTGCTTCTCGGATGCCGCGCTGGCCGGGTTCGATCTGGGCCAGACCAATGTCCTCGTCCTGTTCGGCTTCGCCGCGATGATGTTCGGGCTCCGTCGGGGCAATGCGGCCATATCGGGCCTGGGCCTGACATTGCTGCTGCTCAAGCCCCAGTTCGGGCTGATCTTCGCAGCGGTCGCCCTGTCCAGGCGGGAGCTGCGCCGTCCGGCCATGCTGGCGCTGGCAGCGACCGGCCTGCTGTGTCTTCCGCTCATCGTCGTGTCCGGGCTCGGCGGCTTTGCCGAAAGCATGGAGCGCCTGCTCGCCAATCTCTCCGTCTATCCGACATTGAAATGGAACCGGCCGCTGGAGCTGGCGGGGCTGGACTTTGTTGCCGCGCTGAGCGGCGGTCCCGAGCTGTCGGCGCTGCTTTACGTCGCTCTCGCGATCGGCAGCTGCCTGCTCGCGCTCCGCCGCCACGGGCCGATCGAGGACGTCTGGATCGCCACGGTTGCCGCCGCGGTCTTCGTGCTGCCGCTCCACGGCTATGACTTCTTGCTGGCCGGGACCCTGTTGCTGCTGATCCGGCATCTCCGGCGCTGGGCGGCGGTGTGCCTGTGCCTTGCCCTCGGCCTCGTCTTCCGTCCGATCAATTTCGCTCTGCTGATCGGGGCGGGGCCGGTCCCGTATGAGCAGGTCTGGCCCAGCACGATCGCCTATATGGCGTCCTACACTCTCGCGGGCCTCCTCATCTTCGTGGCCGGCCTGTCGGGGCGGACGTCATACGGCGCGCTGGTCGACCTCCCGGATGGCGGTCATGACCCGGTCCGGCGCGACCCAATGGACCATGTGACCGTGCCTCTCCAGCCGGTGAAGGCTGCTCTGCGGCAATAGCCGGTGCAGCCGCTCGGCCTGCGCAAAAGGTACCAGCCGGTCACCAACGCCGGCAACGATCGCGACCGGAAGCTGCAGCTCGGCATAACGCTTAGAGAGTCGAAGCTCGGCAAGCTGCAGAAGCCCGGCATCGCCTGCCGTCGCCCGGATGTGGCTTGGCCTCAGCCCCAGCTCGGCCGGGAAGGCGGCGAAGGCCGCAGGCACCGGATCGGGCGCGAAGATCTGCTCGACAATTCGGGCGCGCGCGGCGCGGGCCAGCAGCGGCATCGCCGTGTTTGCCAGCAAGGTGCCGAGGATCGGCAGCGCCGGCACAGCGAGCAGCATCGGTTCCGCCCGCATCACCGGGAAATAGGGGCCGGCGAGCAGCACCAGCCCGGCCACGTCCCGCGGATGCCCGAGCGCCAGGGCGAGTGCGGGCAGAGTGCCCCAGCTGTGCCCCAGCACAAGCGGCCGCTCGATGCCGAGCCCGGCGAGCGCGCCGCGGATCAGGGCCGCCTGCGCTTCAGGCGTGGACAATCGGCCGCCGGGCCTCTCGCTATAGCCGTAGCCGGGGCGATCGAACGCGATCACCCGGTATTGCGCGGCGGCGCGATCGACGAGGCCGGAGCCGAGAAGGTCCTGCACCAGCGCCGCCATGCCGTGCAACATCACCAGGGGCCGGCCCGCGCCGCGCTCGACATAATGCAGCCGGACGCCATCGACTTCGACGAAGCGGCCGGCCGGCGGCGTTGCCGCCTCGGCGTCACGGGCCCGGCGGCGATTGTAGAGCGCGGCCGCGCCCAAAGCCGCTGCGGCCAGGCCCAGCTTCGCAATCGGGGGCGTTTTTCGCTCTGCCATGGCCGTTTGTCGGCCCGCGGCTGCCAAAAGAAAACCCCCGGCGCCGCAGGGCGCCGGGGGCTTGGAACGCTTACGCTACTGGTGCGAAGCCGTTTAGCGCAGCAGGCTCAGCACGTTCTGCTGGCTCTGGTTCGCCTGGGCGAGCATCGCCGTCGCGGCCTGCGACAGGATCTGGGACTTGGCGAGATTGGTCGTCTCGACCGAGAAGTCCGTGTCCTCGATGCGGCTACGCGCATCGGACAGGTTGGCGACGTTCTGCGTCAGGTTGTTGACCACCGACTGCAGGCGGCTCTGGCCGGCGCCGAGCGACGCGCGGGTCGTGTTGACCGCATCCAGCGCGGTGTCGACATTGTCCATCGCCGTCTTCGCGTTGGTGTCGCTGTCGACGGCCGTGCTCGAGTTCAGGTTCGACAGCGAGGTGAAGGTCAGGCTGATCGAGTCGCCGTTGTTCGCGCCGATCTGGATCGCAACCGAACCCGCCTTCGCCGTGTAGCCCGAGCCGCTGCCCGAGTTGAAGATGCGGGTGCCGTTGAACTCGGTGGTCGCCAGGATGTTGGTGATCTGCGCCTTGAGCTCCGTGACCTCGGTGTTGAGGTTGGTGCGGTCGGTGTTCGAGTAGGTGCCCGAAGCCGACTGCACCGCCAGCTCGCGGATGCGCTGCAGCATGTTCGAAACCTCGCTCAGCGCGCCTTCAGCGGTCTGGGCGTACGAAATGCCGTCATTGGCGTTGCGGATCGACTGGCTCATGCCGCGGATCGCCGCGGTCATCGTCGAGGCGATGGCGAGGCCCGCCGCGTCGTCCTTGGCGCTGTTGATGCGCTTGCCGGTCGACAGGCGCTCCATCGCCGTCTGCAGCGAAGCTTCTGCCATGCGCGAACCGTTCTGGGCGCGCAGGGCTGCCGAGTTGGTGGAAATAACAGTCATAACACGTCTCCAAATGTCACTCCGGCTGTCGCTCCTTCCCCCCGGAGAGCCGGATCGAAGCCAGAGCCGCCACTGCACTGAACGGCCGCCATCAGCCGGACTTTAGGGTGGCCTGGCGGATTTTTCCGGCGTCCCTCACGCGCGCATGCGGCAAAGAAGGCAGCGTTAACCGGGGCTTTACCCTGTTCGCCGATACCAGCCCCCGAAGGCCGCGAGGCCGGACAATCTCGGGGGCAGAACAGAAGATGCAGTCGATTTTCTACAGCGAGGCCGCGGGACAGACCCAGACGGTGCTGCTGTCGTGGCTGCGCGGACTCGGCTGGGATGTCCGGCCGTTCGCCGGCGGCCGCATCAATGCCGGCGACTCGTTCATCGTGACCGAAGGCGAGCCGCTGCCGGCTCCGCGCTCCACGCTGGTGCTGG
The DNA here is from genome assembly GCF_009753715.1 of Sphingomonas horti. Lineage (GTDB taxonomy): Bacteria > Pseudomonadota > Alphaproteobacteria > Sphingomonadales > Sphingomonadaceae > Sphingomonas_B > Sphingomonas_B horti. The sequence continues at coordinate 196,451 of NZ_WQMS01000016.1, forward strand.
GATCGGGCGACGACCGCCGGCTCGTTGCGGCCGGCGATACCGCGCCGGCACGCCTCGGCTATGGCCAGGAAGACCTGGTGTTCGGCCACGCCTTTGCCGCCGCGTTGCTGCGCGGCACCGCGCCGACTGCCGCCGATCCGAATACGCTCGCCCTGTTCGCGCTCGCGGAGCGGGTGGCCGCCAGCGACATCACCGTGCTGGTGAACGGCCCGACCGGGACCGGCAAGGAAGTGCTGGCCCGCCACATCCACGCTAACTCGCCGCGCGCGGACGGACCGTTCGTTGCCGTCAATTGCGCCGCGCTCCCGGAAACCATGCTCGAGGCGCTGCTGTTCGGCCACACCAAGGGCGCTTTCACCGGCGCCGGCCAGGCTGCGCAGGGCTTCTTCCGCGCCGCGCATGGCGGCACGCTGCTGCTCGACGAAATCGCGGAAATGCCGCTTGGCCTGCAGGCCAAGCTGCTGCGCGTGCTCCAGGAGCGCGAAGTGGTGCCGCTGGGCGCGACCACGCCCGAGCCGATCGATGTCCGCGTCATCGCCTGCGCGAACCGCGACCTGCCCGCCGAAGTCGAGGCCGGCCGCTTCCGCGCCGACCTTTATTACCGCCTCAGCGTTTTCCCGCTCACCACCACGCCGCTGGCGCATCGCCGGCAGGACATTGCCGCGCTGGCCGCGACGATGATCCTGCGCCACGCCGGCAATCGGGCCGCGATGCCCTGGCCGACCCAGGCCGCGCTCGATGCGCTGCAGGCGCATGACTGGCCGGGCAACGTCCGCGAGCTCGAGAACGTCATCCAGCGCGCGCTGCTGCTCGCGCCCGCTGACCGGATCGAGGCCAGCCACATCGTGTTCGATGCGACCGCGCGTCCGGCCCCGGTGCCGGTTCCCGCCGCCGATCCGACCCTCGGCAACATCGTGCGGCTGCACGAGGTCCAGGCGATCCAGGACGCGCTCGCGGCCTGCGGCGGCAACCGCACCGAGACCGCCAAGCGCCTCGGGATTTCCGAGCGCACCCTGCGCTACCGCCTGGCCCGCATCCGCGAAGCCGGCGGCAATATCGCCCCTAGCCGGAGTGCCTGGGCATGAGCATCAGCAGCATCTCGGGCGCCGATCGCGTGATGGCGATCCGCGCCCAAATCCTCGAGCGCAACGCCGCCCTGCAAAAGGCGGCGCAGGTCGGCGGCAATGCCGCTCCGGCGACGAACGACGCCGCCTCGGGCGCCGGCAACAGCTTTGCGGCGACCCTCAACGCGGCGCTGAAGCAGGTCAATGCCAGCCAGAGCGCCGCGCAGCAGGCCAGCGAAGCCTATGAGCGCGGCGAGACCGTCGACGTCGCCCAGGTGATGCTCGCCCGCCAGAAGGCCTCGGTCGCGTTCGAAGCGACGCTGCAGGCCCGCAACAAACTCCTGTCCGCCTACAAGGACATCATGAGCATGCCGGTATAATCTAGATGGCCAGCAACGCACTCACCCCAGCTTCGCAAGGCGAGGTCCTCCCCGCCGCTCCCGCCGGCGCCGCTCTCGGCGATGCCGGGCGCAACCCGATGGGCGCGCTGCAGCGCGTCTGGGCTCAGCCCGCGGTCAAGAAAAGCGCGCCGCTGATCGGCCTGCTGGGCCTGCTCGGCTCCGCCGCGCTCGCCTGGACCCTGGTCGCGACGCCGCCGCAGAAGATCCTGTTCTCAGGCCTATCGGACGCCGACAAGGCATCCGCGTCCGAGGCATTGTCCCAGGCCAAGATCGACAGCCATATCGACCCGCAGACCGGCACGCTGACCGTCGCCGCGGACGATTATTACAAGGCGCGGATGCTGCTCGCCTCGCAGAACCTGCCCAAGGCGACGCCGGGTGGCTATGCGATCCTCGACCAGCTGCCGATGGGCGTCAGCCGCGCGGTGGAAGGCGAACGCCTGCGCCAGGCGCGCGAGACGGAGCTGGCCAAGTCGATCGAGGAGATCGAAGGCGTCACCGAGGCGCGCGTGCACCTCGCGATGCCGGAAAACACCGTGTTCGTCCGCGACAACGCGGCGCCGTCCGCGTCGGTGATCGTGCGGCTCGCCGCCAACCAGTCGCTGTCGGAAGCGCAGGTCCGCTCGATCGTGAACCTCGTCGCGTCGTCCGTGCCGGGCATGAAGCCCGATGCGGTGACGATCGTCGACGGCGCCGGCTCGCTGCTGACCAAGCCCGGCGGCGCCGGCGCGAGCGGCGTCAACGACGAGCGCATTGATTTCCAGCGCCGGGTTGAGAACAAGTATCGCGAGCAGCTGACGCAGCTGCTGACGCCCTTGGTCGGCGCGGGGAATTTCAGCGCCGAGGTGCAGGCCGAGGTCAATCTGGACGAAAGCCAGGCGACGCGCGAGGCTTACGGCAAGGAAGGGGCGCTGCGCGCCGAACAGGGCAATTGGACGGGCAACCAGGCGGGGCCGGTCGGTGCCGAAGGTATTCCCGGCACGCTCTCGAACACGCCGCCGCCCGCAGCGCAGGTCAAGGCCGGTCAGGCAGCCGCTCCTGCCGGTGCCGCGACGCCGGTTCCTGGCGGCAAGGTGCCGGACCAGCTGAAGCAGTCGGACCAGTTCTCGCGGGCCTATGAGCTCGACAAGGAAATCTCCGTCACCCGCGCGGTGCCGGGCAGCATCAAGCGGCTGTCGGTCGCGGTGGTGCTGCGCGATCCCGAGACGGGCAAGCCGCGCAACCCGCAGGAGATCGCGCAGATCACGGACCTGGTCCGCGCCGCTGTCGGCTACGATGCCGCCCGCAACGACCAGGTGACGGTCATCTCGCGCAAGTTTGCGGGAGCGAGCGAGGAAGAGGCGAAGTCGCCCTGGTATGATGCCGGCTGGTTCCCGGTCGTCGCCCGCAACCTGACCGCGCTGGTGATTGCCCTGCTGGTGCTCTTCGTCGGGCTGAAGCCGATGCTGAAGATGATGGGCAGGAAGCGCGAGGAAGGCGGCAGCGACCTCGGCGAGTTCGCGATGACGCGGCCGCAGGGGGTCAGCGTCGAGGCGCTGGAGAATGCCCAGGACTATGAGGACAAGGTGAAGCTGGTGCGCGATTTCACCCGCGACAACCCGGCGCGCGCCGCGCTCGCGGTCAAGGACATGATCCGCTCCGACGGGAAGGCCGCCGCATGATGCAGGAGCCCGCCCGGGCGTTCACCGGGGTCGAAAAGGCGGCGGTGCTGATGATGCTGGTCGGCGACGACGAAGCCGCCGCCATCCTGCAGAACCTCGACCCGGAGGAAGTGCGGATGCTGGGCCGCGCGATGTTCGCGGTCGCGGACGTCGCCGAGCCGCAGGTCGTCGAGGTGCTGGACGAGTTTGTCGGCAAGGCGAAGGGCAAGAACACGATCGGCTTCGATCCGCGTCCGCAGATTGAGACGATGATGACCAAGGCGCTGGGCGCGGACAAGGCGGAGAACGTGCTGGCCCGCATCACCCCGCGCGAGGAAGCGTGCGCGATTCCGCTGCTCGACTGGCTCGACGCAGGCGAGATCGCGGCGATGGTCAAGGACGAGCATCCGCAGATCGCGGCAGTGCTGCTGGTCAATCTCGATCCGGCCGTCGCCGCCCAGGTGATCGAGCAGCTGCCGGACGCGATGCAGCCGGACGTGCTGCACCGGATCGCGACGCTGGGTCCGATTCCGCCCGATGCGCTCGACATGCTGCGCGACGTGCTGTCGCGCCGCGCCAGCGCCGCCCAGAGCGCGGCGGCGGTCCCGCTCGGCGGCGCCAAGGAAGCGGCGGCGATCATGAACAATGCCCGCAAGGCCACCGAGCAGCGGGTGATGCCGAAGGTCGCCAAGATCAGCAAGGAGACCGCGAAGGCGATCGAGGAAGAGATGTTCGTCTTCGATCATCTGCTCGCGCTCGACGACAAGAGCATGGGCACGCTGCTGCGCGGCGTCGAATCGGACGTGCTGGTGCTGGCGCTGAAGGGCGTCGACGATGCGGCGCGGGGCAAGTTCCTCGGCTGCATGTCCAGCCGCGCGGCGGACGGCATCCGCGACGAGATGGAAGCACGCGGCCCGGTCAAGCTGTCGGAGGTGCTGGAGGCGCAGAAGACGATCCTCGGCATCGCCCGCCAGATGGCCAAGGACGGCGCGATCCGCCTCGCCGGCGGAGACGACGACTATGTCTAGGTTCGCAGGGGCCGCTGAGGCGCGGCCGGTGGATTTCGGTGCGCTGGGGGCGGCGATGTCGGGCATGCGCGGCGGCTTCGCGGCGGGCGGCCCGGTCCATTTCTCGCCGGCACCGCAGCCGCAGCATTTCCGCCCGGCCACGCCGGGCGCCAACCCGACGGCGGGTTGGGATCCGTTCGACCCGATGGGCGAGAAGGGAAATTCGGACCGGCAGCCGCCGCACGACGCGATCGATGCCGCGCGCGCCGAAGGCTTTGCCGAGGGCATGGCCGCCGCCGAACGGATGGCGGCCGAGCGTGGCGAGGCAGATGCGCAGGCGCTCGCCCGTATTGCCGCCGGCCTGGAGGCGATCAGCGCCTTCGATCGCGACGCGCTCGCCGGCCGGTTGAGGCAGACCGTCATGTTTCTGGTGTCGCGCCTGATCGGCGAGGCGGGGGTTTCGGCCGAGATGCTCGGCCGCCGCGTCGAGTCGGCGGTCGCCTTGCTTGCCGACAGCGCCGAAGCCGCGGTGCTGAAGCTCAATCCTGAGGACCTGCCGCTGGTCGAGGCACAGCTGCCCGCGACGGTGACGGCGGTCGCCGACGTGGAGATCGATCGCGGCGGCTTCCGTATCGAGACCCGCACCACCTCGATCGAGGACGGTCCGGACGCCTGGCTCGCCCAACTCGCCGCCGCGCTCGATCGGGCGGCACTGCCGGATGCCGGCTGATGCTGAAGCGATTTGCCGAAGACTATCTCTCGCGCCTGGCCCTGGACTTCTCGCCGCAACCTGAAGTGGTCGGGCGGCTCGCCTCGTTCGACGGGCTGCTGATGGAGGCCGTCGGCATCACGGTGCCAGTCGGAACCGTCTGCCGGATCGGCTCCGGCGCGGGCGCGGTGGAAGCCGAAGTGATCGGCTTTCGGGCCGGCAAGACCTTGCTGATGAACCTGGGCGGCCCCGCGCCGCTGCTTCCCGACGCGCCGGTGCGGCCGGTCGGCCAGCCGGGCGAGGCGCAGGTCGGCTCCGCGCTGCTCGGTCGCGTCGTCGACGGCGCCGGCAATCCGATCGACGGGCTCGGCCCGATCCGCGGCGCCAAGAGCTGGCCGCTTGCCGGCAGGCCGCAGAACCCGCTCGACCGCGCCCGCGTGACGCAGCCGCTCGACGTCGGCGTACGCGCGATCAACGGCCTGCTGACGATCGGTCAGGGCCAGCGCGTCGGCATCATGGCCGGCTCCGGCGTCGGCAAGTCGGTGCTGCTGGGCATGATCGTCCGCCAAGTGAAGGCGGACGTGGTCGTGGTCGGTCTGATCGGCGAGCGCAGCCGCGAGGTTACGGACTTCCTTGAAACCAAGGTCGCCGGCGCGGCGCGCGAGCGCGCGGTAATCGTCGCCGTGCCCGCCAATCATTCGCCGGTGCTCCGCATCCGCGGCGCGATGCGCGCGACCGCGATCGCCGAGGCGTTCCGCGCCGAAGGAAAGCGCGTGCTGCTCATCATGGATTCGCTGACGCGCGTCGCGCACGCGGGCCGGGAGATCGGCCTTGCGCTGGGCGAACCGGCCTCGGCGCGCGGCTATCCGCCGTCCGCGATCGCGATGCTGCCGAACCTGATCGAGCGGGCCGGCGCCGATGCCAAGGGCGGCGGCTCGATCACGGCGATCTACACCGTGCTCGCCGACGGCGACGACGGCAGCGACCCGGTCGTCGACTCGGCCCGCTCGATCCTGGACGGCCACATCGTGCTTTCGCGCAGCCTCGCGGAGCGCGCCGTCTATCCGGCGATCGATCTCGGCCCCTCGGTCAGCCGGGTGATGACCGACATTGCCGCACCCGAACATATCGCCGCCGCGCGCGTGCTGCGCCGCCACCTCGCCACCTATGAGGAGAATCGGGACCTGATCCTGATGGGCGCCTATCGCGGCGGCGCCGATCCGCAGATCGACCAGGCGCTCGCCTATCACCCGGCGATCCTCGACTATATCCGGCAGGACGCCGATGCCGCCGTTTCTCTGGATGATTCCGCCGCCGAGCTGGTCGGCATCTTCGGCGACGGCTGATGGCACGCGACGCGAAGCGGCTCGGCCGGATGCTGCGCGTCCGCTCGCTCCAGCTCGACCTTGCGCGCGCGGAGCAGGCGGCCGCCGCCGAGCGCGCCTCCAGCGCCACCGCGCTTGCCGCACGGATCGAGTCGCTCCGCCAGGACGTCGCCCCGCGAGAGGGGCGTGACCAGGGCCTCAGCCTGTTCGCCGCCGCCCATTATCGCGACCGGCTGGCGAAGAGCCAGGTCGAGGCGCAGCGGCGGGTCCAGATCGCGCACCAGCAGCTCGACCAGGCGCGCGACGCGGCCAGCGCCGCCAAGCGCGATCATGGCGTCGTCGAGAAGCTGATCGAGCGCGAGCTGGAGCTGCAGGCGGCGGCGGCGCGCAAGGCGCTCGAAAACGCGCCGCATCATGCACGTGCGCTGGCACGGACCTTGCTGAAGGACGGCTGATGCCGTCGCTCAACATCTCTCTGCCCGGGGTTCCGACCCTGCTCACCGGCCTCTCACCGGTCGCCGCGAGTCCGATCGCGGCGACCGACGGGGCGGCGCCGCCCGCGTTCGCCAGCGTGATGGACGGGCTCGGCTCCGCGCTTGACGCATCGCCGCCGCTCCAGCTGCCGCCGACCGGCACGAACTTGCCGCCGCAGCGGCCGGATGTTGCCGGTGCGCCGGCGCCCTTGCCGGAGCTCGACGTCGAAGCCGTGATGGTCGGCTCCGCCGGCCCGGTTCCGGGTGTTGCCCCGACGACGGCTGCGGCTCCTGCGCCCATCACCGTCGCCGGAGACGAGCCGGCGCCGCAGGCATCGCCTGCGTCTCCCGACCCGGGTCCGATCGCCTGCGGGTTGGATATCGGGAAGCCCGGCATGCCTCGCGCGCCGCAAGCGAAGCCCGGCGCCCCCGCGCCGGTCCAGCTTCCACCTGAACCGGCTGTCGACCTGCCCGACGCCGATCCCTCCGCGCCCGCAGCCGATACCGACAAGGCCGTGCCCTCGCAGCCGGCGCCGGGACAGGCCGCCGATGCTCCGCCGCCCGCGCCCGGCTTTGCGCCTGTCGCCTGGACGCCGCCTCCGCCGCAGCAGGCGGAGGCCCCCGGCGGACCCGAGACCGGTGCCGTCGCCGCCGAGAAACCGGCGCAGCCCGCCGCCCCGCCGGCGCAACCCGGGCCTGTACCCGCACAGGCCGACCCCGGCTCGCCGCCGGCGCAACCAGGGCCTGCGCCCGCACAGGCGGGCACCGGCTCGCCGCCGGCTACGGCTGCGCAGCAGCCGGTCACCGCGCCCCAGCCGGCCGCACCGCAGCAGGCGACTGCACTACCCCACAGCTTTACGCTGCCGCCCGAGGTCGCGCGCGACATCGCCCAGCTGGTGAAGGCGGCGGTCGGTGAGCGCGATGGCCATGACTCGCGAAGCGCGGGCGAATCCGCCCCGCTCGCGGCCGCGACGTCGTCGCCGCTGCCCCAGCCGGCCGTGGCGCCGCCTGCACCGCTGCACCCGAGCTTCGCAGCCGTGCATCGGCCGGTGATTGACACCGGCCGCGCCGAATGGGTGCAGGCCATGATTGACCGCATCGCCGAGATGCCGCAGCCGGAAGGCGGCAGGCGCGATGCCCAGATCCGCCTTGTCCCCGACGCGCTCGGCCCGGTCGACGTCAAGATCGAGCAGCGCCAGGAGCGGCTCCACGTCACGCTGAACGCAGAGACGCCCCAGGCGCGCCAGTTGCTGAGCGACGCCGCGCCCAGGCTGCACGAGCTCGCCGAGGCACGTGGCATCCGCTTCGCCCACACCGGCTTCGGCGGTGCCGAATCGCATGATCGCCGCCAGGCGCCGGACCAGCAGCCGGCCGCGCCGACCCGTCCCCGCCCGACCGAATCGGCCGCGGCGGAGTCCGACTTCAACCCCGATGGCGACCTGATCGCCTGATCCACACCCAGCCACAGAAAGCCTGAAGACCATGGCCACCGCAGCTACTCCGGAAGCCGCCGCTCCCAAGAAGAAGGGCAAGAAGGGGCTCATCACTATTCTCGCCGCGCTCGTCCTCGCCGGAGCCGGTGTCGGCGGCGGCATCTTCCTTGCCTCGTCCGGGATGATCGGCAGCACCAAGGCCGCCGAGCCCGAAGGCAAGGACCTGCCCAAGCTGCTGCCCAAGGGCTCCAAGCCCGCCAAAAAGGAAGGCGAGGAAGGCGGCCATGGCGGCGGCGGCGAATCGGCCGAGGGCCCGAAATACGAATCGAGCTATTTCCAGATGGAGAAGGAGTTCACCTCCAACCTGAAGGACAGCGTTCACCTGATCCAGGTCGGGCTCGCCGTTTCGACGCCCTATGACGAAAAGGTCATCGAGCATCTGCAGGCGCACGAGCTGGCCGTGCGCTCGGCGGTGCTGATGACGCTCGCCGATACCGACGAGGAGCAGATCTTCACGCCCGAGGGCAAGAAGGACCTGCAGCGTCGCCTGGCGAAGGCGATCAACGATGTTTTGAAGGAAAAGGAAGGTTTCGGAGGCGTCGCTAACGTCTACTTTACCAATTTCATTGTTCAGTAGCCGGATATGGTTAAGGCCGCTTCCACCACACCCGTTCAGGGCGCCGCCTCCGGGCGCGCGACGGCGCAGCACGCGCCGGTGCTGGCGAGCGCGTCCGCGAATCCGCTGGGCGACCTGCAGGCCCTGGCCCAGGTCAACCAGCGCCTCGCCCGATCGCTGCGGGGCCTGTTCGAGCCGCTGCTCCGCCAGGCCGTCAAGGTGTCGGCGGAGCCGATCGCGGTCGAGCGGTTCGACGCCTATCAATCATCTCGTGGCCAGGCGCTCAGCAGCGTCACGATGATCGGCATGGCGCCGCTGTCCGGCCAGGCGATGCTGGTGCTGGACGGCGCGCTGACCTTCCGCCTGGTCGACCTCTATTTCGGCGGTCCGGGCCTTCCGCCGAATCCGTTGCCGGCCGAGTTCACGCCGACGGCCGAGGCGATGATCGCGCGAATCGCCGCCGGTTTTGCCGAGCGCCTGTCCGGCGCCTGGGGCGAGCTGGCCGAAATCGCGTTCCAGCCCGGCCGCACCGAGGCCAATCCGGCGATGCTGTCGCACATCGACGGCGAGGACCGGGTGGTCCGCACCCGCTTCGTGCTCACGGTGGGCGAGGCCCGGCCGATCGAGATCGACCTCCTCTATCCCGCCGCCTCGCTGAAGCCGATCGCGGCGATCCTTTCGTCCAAGGTCCAGTCGCGCCGTCAGGCCGCGGATCCGGCCTGGACCAACAATCTCGCCCGCGCGGTAATGCAGGTGAAGCTGCCGGTCCGCTCGGTATTGGCTGAGCCGGTCATCCCGCTCGCGCAACTGATGACGCTGAAGCCGGGCGACATCATCCCGATCAGCTTCGGGCCGGAAATCCCGTTGCTGGTCTCCAACAACCGTTTCGCGCGCGGCGCAGTCGGGGCCTCGAACGGCCGCGCCGCGATCCGCGTTCATCGCATCGAACCTCTCGAGGACGAGGATTCCTGAATGAGTGACATGAGCCATACCGGCCTGCCGAAGGATCTTGGCATCGCCGCCAATTTCCGCCTGCTGCAGGATGTCGACGTCCGCTTGTCGGTCGAAGTCGGGGGCGCCAGCCTGAAGCTGCGCGAGCTGCTCGCGCTCGGCGAATCAAGCGTGATCGAGCTCGATCGCTATGCGAACGAACTGCTCGACGTGCTGGTCAACGGCACGCTGATCGGCCGGGGCGAGGTCGTGACGGTCGGCGAGCGCTTCGGCATCCGCATCACCGAGTTGGCCGACCAGGCCACGCCGGCCGCGGGCGCGACGCCGCTGTGATCGGAACCTATCTCCTCAAGCTCGCGCTGCTGCTGCCGCTGGTCTGCGGCCTGCTGGTCGCCTGCCTCTGGGCCTGGCGCAAGCTGGAGCAGAAGCTGCCCGGCAACCAGGGCACGCGCGCGATCGCGATCAAGGAAAGCATGATGATCTCGCCGGGGCTGCGCCTCGCCGTGATCGAGTTCGAGGGCCGCAAGCTGCTCGTCTCGGTCGGCCGCGGCGGCGTCCAGCTGGTGGATCGTGGAGACGCTCCGCGTGTCTGATCTTGTTCTTGGTGCTCCGGCGCAGGCCGGAGCGTTGCAACGTTCCACCCAGAGCTCCGGCCTGCGCCGGAGCACGATTGGCCTCTGGCTGGCGGCTTTCATCCTTTTCGCCCTGCTTTTTGCGGTGCCTGCATTCGCTCAGGCCGCGCCTGCCGCAGCGCCGGCCGCCGCGCCCGCGGCGCAGCCGGGCGCGCCCGAGGCGCTCGACCGCGCGCTGAGCCAGATCGGCGGCACCTCGGGCAGCGGCGCGCCGCTGTCGTTGAGCCTGCAGGTCCTGATCATCATGTCGCTGCTGACGGTGCTTCCGTCGCTGCTGCTGATGATGACCAGCTTCACCCGCATCATCATCGTGTTGTCGATCCTGAGGCAAGCGCTTGGCCTGCAGCAGACGCCGCCGAACCAGGTGCTGGTGGGGCTGTCGCTGTTCCTGACGTTGTTCGTGATGTCGCCGGTGCTGAACCGGGTGAACGCGGAGGCGATCAAGCCCTATGCCGCCGGCCAGATCCAGGCGAGCGAGCTGATCTCGCGCAGCGGCAACGTGCTGCACGGCTTCATGATGAAGCAGACGCGGGTGAAGGACGTGCAGATGTTCGCCGGCATCGCCAAGCAAGGGCCGTTCGCGACCCCCAATGACGTGCCCTTCTCGATCGCGCTGCCGGCCTTCGTCACGTCGGAGCTGAAGACCGCGTTCCAGATCGGCTTCCTGATCTTCCTGCCGTTCCTGGTCATCGACCTGGTCGTCGCAAGCGTGCTGATGGCGCTCGGCATGATGATGCTGTCGCCGACGATCATCTCCCTGCCTTTCAAGCTGCTGCTGTTCGTCCTCGTCGACGGCTGGGCGCTGACGATGGGCTCGCTCGCCAACAGCTTCGTGAGTTAGCGCGATGGACGCATCCTATTTCATCGGAGTGGGCCGCGAGGCGCTCTGGGTGCTGGCGCTGGCGACGCTGCCGGTGCTGGTCCCGGCGCTGCTCGCCGGCCTGCTGCTCGGCATGGTGCAGGCGGCAACCTCGATCAACGAAGCGACGCTGAGCTTCGTGCCCAAGCTGGCGGTGGTAGGCATCTCGCTGGTGATCTTCGGCAGCATGATCATGGGCCTGCTCTCCGACTTCACCATCTCGATCTTCGATCGCATTCCGGATTTGGTGAAGTGACGCAAAGTCTCTGTGCTCCGGCGAAGACCGGAGCCGTGCGAGAATATGCCAAGGGCTCCGGCCTTTGCCGGAGCACAGAATAGTCGCGTGCTCGGGCTCGGCCTGCCCTCCGTCGAACCGGCCCTGTTCGCGCTGATCTTCGTGATGGTGCGGATCGGGGCGGCGTTCGTCGCCGCGCCGGTGTTCGGCGCGGTGTCGGTGCCGCTGCCGGTCCGCATCGTGCTCGCGGGCGCAATCGGCATCCTGGTCGTCAACAATGCTTCGGTGGCGACGCCGCAAGCCGTGTTCTCGCTGGAGACGTTCCTGCAGGTCGCGCAGGAAGCGCTGGTGGGCCTTGCGCTGGGGTTCATCCTGCAGATCGCCTTTGCCGGGCCGCTGGTCGCCAGCGAGGCGATCGGCAACACGATGGGCTTGGGCTTTGCCACCAGCGTCGATCCGCAGCGCGGCGCGCCGAGCCCCGCGCTCGGCCAGTTCCTGTCGATCGTGATGGTGCTGCTGTTCCTGGCGCTGGACGGGCACCTGATCCTCGTCGACCTGGTCGTGCGCAGCTACAGCGTGCTGCCCCCGGGCGAGGCCTGGCTCTCGGCCGCAAAGCTGAAGGCGATCGCGCTGTTCGGCAGCTACGCTTTCGCGTCCGGCCTGCTGCTGGCGCTGCCGGTCGGCTTCATCCTCCTGTGCCTCAACATCATCGTCGGGATGATCTCGCGTTCGGCGCCGGCGCTGAACCTATTCGCGATCGGCCTGCCGGCGAGCCTCGCGACCGGCCTGGTCGCGCTCGCGATCGCCTTTCCTGCGATGGGCGACGCGATGGGCCTGATCATCCGTGAAGCGCTGTCGGCCACGGCCAATCTGGTGCTCGGCTGATGGCAGAGGAATTCGCCGAGAAAACAGAAGCGCCGACGCCCAAGCGACGGCAGAAGGCAGCCGAGGACGGCCAGGTCCTCCGCAGCCGCGAGCTGACCGCCGCCGCCGTCGTGCTGGCCGGCGTGCTGTGGCTGGCCCTGTCCGGCCCGGCGCTGATCGGCGCCTTGAAGGCCGTTATGCGCGAAAGCCTGCAATTCGGCCGCGCCGACGTCGAGGACTTCCAGCCGCTGCGCCCGATCCTGAGTGTCGGGCTGACGCTCGCTCCCTCGATGGTGATGCTGTTCGCGATCAGCATCGGCGTGTCGGTGCTGAGCCAGGCCGGCCTCGGCGGCGTCAGCTTCCAGTCGAAGCTGATCGGGTTCAAGGGGTCGCGCATCAATCCGGGCAGCGGCCTCAAGCGCATCTTCGGGATGCACGGCTGGATCGAACTCGGCAAAGGGTTGATGAAGGTCGCGCTGCTGGGCTCGATCGGCGTCTGGATGCTGTGGTCGATGCGCCAGCAATCGCTGGGACTGGTCGCGGGCGACGTGGAAGGCAGCGTCACCGCCCTCGGCTGGCGGCTGATCCTGCTGCTTCTGGTGATGTCCGGCGGCCTGCTGCTGATCGCCGGGGTCGACGTGCCGATCCAGTTCATCCGGCTGCTGAACAAGCTCAAGATGAGCAAGCAGGAGATCAGGGACGAGCACAAGGAGGCCGAAGGCTCGCCCGAAGCCAAGGGCGCGCAGCGCCGGCGGATGCACGAGATCTTCAAGCAGAGCGCGCGCAAATCGGTCCAGACCGCGCATGTGGTGCTCACCAACCCGACCCATTTCGCAGTCGCGCTCCGCTACGAGCGCGGTCAGGACCAGGTGCCCGTGGTGGTCGCCAAGGGCCGCGGCGCCAAGGCGCTGGCGATCCGCGAGCTGGCGCAGGAACTGGAAAAGCCGGTGCTCGAATATCCGGCGCTGGCGCGCGCGGTCTATTATACCAGCCGCGAAGGCCAGGAAGTGCGCGACGACCTCTATGTCGCGATCGCGACGGTCCTCGCCTTCGTGTTCGGCGTGAACCTGCGCGCCGGCGGCGGCCAGCCCAACGTGATCGTGCCCGATTCCGCGCTGTTCGACGAAAACGGCGTGCGCATCGCCAAGGCCTGATTTCGTCAGCCCCGGCTTTGAGCCGGGACCGCCTTTCTCCACAAAGAAGCAAGGCAGTCCGGGTTTTCGCCGGGATGACGATGGAGAGCTAAAGTCCGGGCGCAATCGGCCGATTATGCATTCAGGAGACGAACATGGCCGACTCGATTGCAGTAACGCTTGGCGCCGGGTCGGGCATCGACACCAAGGCGCTGGTGGCCTCGCTCGTCGACGCGCAATTCGGTGCCAAGACCAAGGCGCTCACCGCGCGCAAGGATACACTTGCCGCGCAGATTTCGGCGCTGTCGCAGCTCCGCTCCGGCCTGACCGGCTTTTCCACGGCGCTGACCAGCCTCGTCTCCGGCGGCTCGCTGGCGACCCAGCCGGTCAGCTCCGACACGTCGGTCTTGAATGTCGGACTGCTGCCGGGGGCGAGCATCAGCGGCCTGTCCGCCAGCCTGGAGGTCAAGAAGCTCGCCAATGCGCAGGTCGTCACCTCGGGCTCGGTTGCCGATGCCGCGGCCGCGTTCGGCAAGGGAACGCTGACGATCACGCTCGGCACCGCGACCTATGACGGCAGCGACGTGCCGACCGGCTTCACGCCCAAATCGGGCGCGACGCCGGTGGTGGTGACGATCGGCGACGGCCAGAACAGCCTTGCCGGCATCGCCAGCGCAATCAACGCGGCCAAGGCGGGCGTGACGGCGACCGTCATCACCGATTCGACCGGATCGCGCCTGTCGATCAAGGGCCAGACCGGTGCCGACCAGGCGTTCACGATTGGCGTGGCGGAGGATGCCGGGGCGCCGGGCCTGTCGGCGCTCGCCTTCAACACTGGCGCCCAGGCCATGACGCTGACGCGCAAGTCCAACGACGCGCTGGTCGCGCTCGACGGGGTCGATGTGCTCCGCCCCACCAACACGTTCAGCGACCTGATCCCGGGCGTGAAGCTCGACCTGATCAAGGAAGCGCCGGGCCAGACGATCGCGATCAACACCTCGCCGCCCACCGCGGCGCTGAGCCAGGCGGTCAACGACATTATCGAGACCTACAACCAGCTGATCAACATCGCGAAGGACGACACCAACGCGACGTCCGGCGTGCTGAAGGCCGACGCCGGCGCGAAGGACCTGATGCGTCAGCTGCGCGAGCTGACCGGCAGGGACATCAACGCCGGCGCGGCCGATGGCGAGCCGAAGACGCTCGCCGAGCTGGGCGTGAAGACCAATCGCGACGGCACCCTCTCGCTCGACGCGGCTACCTTGCAGCGCGCGCTGGCAAATTCGGGTCCGGCCGTGGAGAAGATGCTGAACGTCGGCCTGGGATCGGCGCTGCGCCAGATTTCGCTGTCGCTGACCGGCCCGGGCGGCGCGCTGACCTCCAGCCAGAGCGGCTATACCCGGCAGCAGAAGGACATCTCCGAGCAGGAGCTGAAGATCCAGACGGATACCGAAACCCTGACTCAGCGGCTGACGCTGCAATATGCCGGCATGGATGCGCGCGTGTCCGCCTATAAGGCGACGCAGAGCTTCCTCCAGCAGCAGGTCGCATCCTGGACGAAGAGCGCGTGAGCTATGCGTCGCGCCTTCATCGCGATCCGCGCGAGACCTACCGGTCGGTGGATGTGGCCAGCCGCACCGGCGGCGCGTCGCCGCACCAGCTGATCGCGATCCTCTACGAGGACCTGCTGCGCGAGCTGCGGCTGGGTGCGCTGGCGATCGACGAAGGCGACCACGCGGCGAAGAACGCGCGCCTCACCAAGGCAATCGCGCTGCTGTTCGCGCTGGAGTCCGGCCTCGATTTCGACAAAGGCGCGTCGGTGGCTGAAGCCCTCTCCCGCTTCTATCGCGGCTGTCGCGACGCAGTGATGCGCGCCAGCATCGAGGCCAATGCCGCCCTGGTACGTGACGTCGTCGCCAATGTCGGCGAGATTGCCGACAGCTGGAAGGCGATCGGACGGAGCTGATCACTCCGCCGCGACTGTCGCCTCCATCCGAAGCTCGGCGCGGCGCGGGCGTTCAATCGCGCGGGCGAACCAGGCGACGGTCTGCTCCAACCCTTCCTCGAGATCGACTTCGGGCTGCCAGCCCAGCAGTTTGTGCGCTTTGGTGATGTCCGGCCGGCGCCGCCGCGGGTCGTCGACCGGGAGCGGCCGATAGACGAGATCGGCATCGCTTTCGGTCAGCGCGACCACGCGCTCGGCCAGTTCCGACACCGTCAGCTCGATCGGATTGCCGAGGTTGACCGGCCCCGGCTGCGCGCCTTCGTAGCGCGACAGGCGGATCAGGCCCTCGACCAGGTCGTCGACATAGCAGAAGCTCCGCGTCTGGCTGCCGTCGCCATAGATGGTGATGTCGTCGCCCGACAGCGCCTGGCAGATCAGGTTCGACACGACCCGCCCGTCGTCCGGCCGCATCCGGGGGCCGTAGGTGTTGAAGATGCGCGCGACGCGCACCTCGGCGCGGCCGAGCCGGTCGAAGTCGAACGCCAGCGTCTCCGCCGCGCGCTTGCCTTCGTCGTAGCAGGCGCGCGGGCCCGTGCAGTTGACCCAGCCGCGATAGTTTTCCTGCTGCGGGTGCATCTCCGGATCGCCATAGACCTCGCTGGTCGACGACAGCAGGAAGCGAGCGCCGGCGCGCTCCGCCAGCCGCAGCAGGTGGGACGCGCCGACGACGTTGGTCAGCATCGTGTGTTCCGGATCCGCCTGGTAATGGGGCGGGGAGGCTGCGCAGGCGAGGTCGTACACCAGCGCCAGGCCGCGCGCGCTCCGCGTCAGCGCCGCCGGCAGCGCGTCCGTCACGTCACCCTCGATCAAGTCGAATCGCGGCTCCCGCCGCAGGTGCCGGATATTCTCCTCGCGCCCGGTCTGGAGATTGTCGAAGCACAGCACATGAAGGCCGTCCTCGATGAGCCGGTCGCAGATATGGGAGCCGATGAAGCCGGCGCCGCCGGCGACCAGCGCGGTTTTCTTCGCTTTCATCGTCCTGCTCCGCTTGTTGTTCTTGCGACTCGCTGCTTCATCCAGGTGCCCTTCCAGCTCGGCGGCCCGGTGGGCGGCGGTGTGGCCGCCGAGCGTCCGTTCGCGCGCCGCCGCGCCGACCGCTCCGGCGTCGGTACCGAGCGCCGCGACCACATCGTCGACGGTATCGGCCAGCACGATCTCGGTTCCCCGCGCGAACAGCCGGTCGAGTCCTGCCCAGCGGTCGGAGATGATCGGCGTCCCGCAGGCGCCGGCCTCGAACAACCTGACGGAAGGCGACCAGCCGGCCTTGACCATGTCGGCGCGCGTGACGTTCAGCGTGAACCGCGATGCGGCGTAGAAGGCCGGGTGGCCGGCTGGCGGCACATGCTCGATCCGCTCGACATTGGCGGGCCAGTCGATGTCCGCGGGATATTGCGGGCCGGCGACGACGAACCGCCGCGCCCGGCAGCGCCGCGCCGGCTCGATCAGCAATTTTTCCAGCACCGCCTGTCGGTCCGGGCTGTAGGTGCCGAGATAGGAGAGGTCCCAGCGCTTCTCCGCCTCGATCGGCCGGTAGATGTCGGGATCGACCGAGCAATAGAGCGCGCGCGCCGCCGGCGACCCGTAGCGTTCCTCGATGTGCCGCAGCGTCGGCCCGCCGGTAAAGGAGAGATAGACGCCATAGCCGGGGATCAGCGCCGGCGACAGATATTCGAAATCGCCGCGCTCCAGCTTCGCAAGCGTGACCGGCGTGTCGATGTCGTAAAAGGCGGTGACGCCCCTGGCGGTGCGCTGCGCATAGGCTCCCACCGCGACGCCGTCCGGCACATAGGAGCCCACGATCACCGCGTCCGCCGCCGCGATCTCGCCGTGCCAACGGTCCAGGTCCGCGAGCGAGTCGTAGAAGGCGAGCGTGCAGTAATCCACATCCCCCAAGTCCCGGTGCGCTGCGTACCAGGGCTTGTCGCGTTCCAGGAAAAGCACTTCGTGCCCCCGCGCCGCAAACGCCTTCAGCAGGGCGCGGTAGGTGGTCGCATGCCCGTTGCCCCAGGAAGAGGACAGGGTCAGGCCGAGGACGACCAGCTTCATGCGACGCTCCGCATCTGGCCGACCTCTTCGGCGAGGATCGCGTCCACCTGCGCGCCGCGCAGGGTGTAGGTGTGCTCGGCGAGCACGCGGGCGAGCGCGGCCTCTCCAATCTCGTTGGCGCGCGCCGGCGTCAGCGCGCGCAGATGCTCGGCCACGTCCTGCCCGTCGCGGGCGACCAGCACTTCCTCGTCCGGCTTCAGGAACAGCTCGATCCCTTCCCAGGCGTCGGTGATCAGGCACGCCGCGGCGCCCGCCGCCTCGAAGACGCGGGTCGCGGGCGAAAAGCCGATGTCGGCCATCGAATCGCGCGCGACATTCAGCACGGCAAGCGGCGTGCAGTTGAACGCATTGTGCTCGGCCGTGCCGACATGCCCCAGGTGACGCACGTTCGCCGGCAGCTCCTTCCACTGCCAGCCATTGCCGCCGATCAGGAAAGATCGGTCCGGCAGGCTTGCCGCCGGCCTCAGGAAGAACTCCTCCACCCTGGCCTCGCGGTCGGGCAGCCGGTTGCCGAGGAAAGAGAGGTCGGCGGAAAAGCGCGGCTCGGGCGCGACCGGATGGTGCGTGGCAGGATCGAGGGCGTTGTAGATCGGCACGCAGCGCCGCGCGCCGAAGCCCCGATAGGCCTCCACCACCGGATCGCCGCCGCCATAGGTGAAGACCAGGTCGAGCTGCTTCAGCGTCGCGCGCAACGGATGGTCCGGCTGTCCGCGCATCTCGTCCAGCGTCGCCGCCGCGTCCACATCCCAGAAAATGCGGATCGCGTGCGAGGCCCCGTTGCGGATCACGCCCTCCAGCAGTTCGGTGTCGAACACGCCGACGCCGCTTGCCTTGACGACCGCGTCCGCGTGCCGCGCCTCGGCCAGCACTCTGGCGAGCCCTTCCTCCGTCGCCGGATAGACGACGGATCGCGCCCAGTCGGGCGGCTCGATGTCGCGATGCTGCTGCCGGTCGAATGCGTCCGGCTCGTAGAAGGTGACGTCATGCCCCCGCGCCGCCAGGTCGCGCAGCAGCCCCCGATAATATGTCGCCGCGCCATTCCAATAGGAGGACACCAGGCTAGATCCGTAAAACGCGATCTTCATGCGATGGCTTTCATCAGGGTGGGCGCGGCGAGCTGCGCGACGATATCGATCAGCTCCCGCGCGCGATGCGCGCAGCTGTGGCGATCGCGGATCGCGGCGAGGCCGTTCGCGACCAGGCTGGCGCGCAGGTCCGCGTCGTCGCGGATCGCGCGCAAGTGGCGAGTCATCTCGTCACCGTCCTGCGCGACGAGATAATCGTCGCCCGGCTGGAACAGGCGCTCCGCATCGTCCCACGGCGCGCAGACCAGCGGGATGCCGCAGGCCAGCGCCTCGAACACGCGGATGGTCGGGATGCCGGGCAGCAGCGCGGTGTAGAAGCGGCGCGGCACGTGCACGGTCGCCAGATGCCGGGCATAGATCTGCGGAGCCCGCGCATTGGGCAGCCAGCCGCGATACGCGGCGCCGTGCCGCTCCAGCGCCGCCAGCGCTTCGGCCGGATAGCGCACGCCGTAGATGTCGAGCGGCACGCCGGCCTCGGCCGCGGGCCGCAACAGATAATCTTCCAGCTCGGCCGAGCGTTCGCCGTCGCCCCAATTGCCGATCCAGACCAGACCGTTGCGCGGTGCTTCCTTGGCCGGCGGGTGGAACAGCCGGGTGTCGGCCGCCTCGTGCCAGACGAAGACGCGGTCTCGCCAGCCCCAGCCACGATACACCGCCGCCAGCGTCTCTCCGAAGGCAAGCACCCCGTCATAGGCGGAGAGGTCGTAGGCGCGCATCGCCTCGGACTCGCTGACTGCGCGGTGATGCGTGTCGTGGAACAGCAGGGTGAAGCGGCCGCCCCGCGCGCGTGCCTTGCCGAGGACAGCGACCAGCCCGGGATCGTTCCACTCGTGCACGATCACCAGGTCCGCGCCGTCGATCAGATCGGCGGGATCGTCCTCGGCCGTGAAGACAGTGGAATGGAGGTCCGGATAGGCGGCGCGATACGCGTCCAGCCCGGCATCGCCATGATCGGCGAGCAGGTTCTGAAGGCTCCAGGCGCCTTCGGGCTCGAATGCCCGCACCTCGTGTCCCAACGCCTGCAGCTCGCGCAGCACGCCGCGCAGGAAATGCGCGTTGCCATGGTTCCAGCAGCTCGCCAGCGAATGGGTGAAATAGGCGATCCTCATGCGGCGACGAGCTCCGGCGCGGCGCGGACCGGCAGCTCACGGTACAGCGCGAGCATGCCTGCCGCCATCCGATCGACGGTGTAGTCGCCGGCCCGTTCGCGCGCCGCCTCGCCCAGCCGGGACCGCAATTCGGGATCGCCGATGACGGTGTCGATCGCATGCGCGAAGCCGGCAGCATCGTGCGGATAGACGAACCAGGCCGCGCCGTCCCACAGCTCGCGAAAGGTCGGGATGTCGGACAGCACCAGCGCGCAGCCGGCCTGCGCCGCCTCCAGCGCCGCCAGCCCGAACGGCTCATAGAGCGCCGCGGAGACGAACACCGGCCGTGCGGCAAACCGCCGGGCGATGTCGTGGTCGGACAGGCTGCCGAGCGTTTCGACGTTATCGAGCGCGATCGCGGTTCCATTGGGACCGGCAAGCGGACCTGCCGCAACGATCCGGCTGGCGGCCAGCGCCGCGGCGCGATCGATCGTCGCGAGATTCTTGCCCTCGTCCCACAGTCGCCCTGCCGTGAAGCCGATATCCTGCTGCGCGCTTGGCGGCAGTCCCGCCGGCCGGCGGCCGTTGCGCACCACGACGGGCGGTCGCGGAAGGTCGTAGCATTGCTGCAGCATCGTCGCGAAGGCGCCGCTGGGCGCGACGACGCGATCGGCGGCGTGGAGGCCGGCACCGGTCAGCTCCGCGCGCCAGCTGAGGTCGCCGTCCATGCAGCCGCCCCGGACCGCCTGCCACCAGCTGCCAACGCAGCTGTGAGCGACGGCCACCACGGGCTGGTCGAAGCGCACCGTGGCCGCCAAGGCCGGAGCGTTCAGCTGGACGATGTCGGCGCGATAGACGTCCGCCAGCCGGGCGATCCCTTCGCCAGCATCGGTGACTTCGTGCGGTCCGGTGGCGAGCCAGTCGAGCGACAGGTCGGTCTCGACCAGCTCGACGCCCTCGGCCAGCGCGGCGCGCTGCTGTGCCGTCGGCCGCGGCCCCATCGTGGCCAGCACCGGCTCGATGCCGTGTTCGGCCAAGGCTCCCGCCAGGTCGGTCGCATATTGCCAGACGCCGCCCACGGTATCGGTCGTGATCAGCAGCCGTCTCATTCCGCGGCCTCCATATGGCCCGCATGAACCTCAAGCCCGCGCGCCTCGGCCAGCCACTCCGCCAGCTCGGCGATGCCCTGCTGCCACGGCCGCGGCGCGCCTAGCCCCAGGGTCGACCGGGCCAGACGGGCGTCTGCGACGAAATAGCGCTGGTCGCCGGCGCGCCAGCCCTCGAACCGCGTCTCGGGCGGGCGGCCGGTCAGCGTCTCGATGTGTCGCAGCAATTGCCTCAGGCTGATCGCATTGTCCGGGCCGCCGCCAAGGTTGAAGACCCGGCCCTTCACCCGGTCAATCGCAGCCAGGGCGGCGAGGTAGGTATCGACCGCATCGTCGACATGGCAGACGTCGCGGACCTGCTTGCCGTCGCCGTAAATGGTGATCGGCCGGCCTTCCAAGGCGCGGATCAGGAAGTGCGCGACCCAGCCCTGATCCTCGGTCCCCATCTGGCGCGGGCCGTAGATGCAGCTCATGCGGATCACCGCCGTCGGCAGGCCGTAGCTGCGGGCATAGTCGAGCACATATTGGTCGGCCGCTCCTTTCGAGCAGCCATAGGGCGTATGGAAGTCGAGCGGCCGCTCTTCCGAAATGCCGTGCGCGCGCACGTCCGGATCGGCCGGCATCCAGCGGTCGTCGTCTTCCTCCAGCTGGATGTCGGCCAGGTCGCCATAGACCTTGTTGGTCGACGCGAAGATCACCGGCACATTGGCACTCCGCCGCCGGACCGCCTCCAGCAGCGTCAGCGTGCCGCGGATGTTGACCTGGAAATCGTCGATCGGGTCGACCAGGCTGGTCGTGACCGCCACCTGCGCCGCCATATGGAACACGGCGCCTGCGTCGCGGACGGCCCTTGCCACCGTTTCCTCATCCCGGACATCGGCGATGATCGCCTGGATCTTCGATCCGTGCCGCTGCTTCAGCCAGTCGAGGTTGGTGTCGACGCCGGCGCGGGCGAGGGCGTCAAGAATAATGACGTCATGACCGTCGCGCGCCAGCCGGTCGGCGATGTTGCAGCCGATGAAACCCGCGCCTCCCGTCACCAGGACCGGGCCGTTCACGCGACCAGTCCCCGTGCTTCGAGCTCGGCGCGCGCCTCATCGACGCGGTCGACGGCGGTCTGCTCGGCGACCCATTCGGCCAGCTCCGCCAGCCCTTCCCCGAAATCCTGCCGGGCGCGGAAGCGAAGCCGTTCGGCTGCCTTCGACGTGTCGCAGAAGCAGTGGCGGATATCGCCGATCCGCGCCTTGCCGACGATCTCGGGCGCGATGTCCTTGCCCATCGCCCGCGCCAGCTCGGTCGCGACCTCCGTTACGGAGCGGTCATGGCCCGAGCCGATGTTGAACACCTCGCCCGAAATGCCCGGCAGCTCCAGCGCGTCGGCGAAGGCGCGAGCGACGTCACCGACGTAAACGAAGTCGCGGCGCTGTTCGCCGTCCTCGAAGATCATCGGGGCTTGGCCGTTCAGCAGCCGCGACGCGAAGATCGCCAGCACGCCGGTATAGGGATTGGAGAGCGCCTGGCCGGGGCCATAGACGTTGAACAGCCTCAGGCACACGCCCTCGATCCCATAGGGTTGGGACAGGATCAGCGTCGTCCGCTCCTGGACGAATTTATTCAGCGCGTAGATGCTGGCGAGGCTCGGCCGCTTCCACTCCGGGGTGGCGACCGGCGTCAGTGCGCGGCCCTGTGCATCCAGCGGATCCCAGCCGCCTTTGCCGCTCGCGGTGGCGCCGCGCTCTGCCTTCTCGACAAGCGCGCCGTCCGCAGCGCGGTACAGGCCCTCGCCGTAGATGCTCATCGAGGACGCGGTGACGACGCGGCGGACCGGCTGCTCGATCAGCTTCTCGAACAGCACCGCCGTTCCGACGTCGTTGACGGAGGTGTAGCGCTCGACCGCGTACATCGACTGGCCCACGCCGACTTCGGCGGCCAGGTGGATCACGCTGTCGATGCCGTGCAGCGCCCTGGTGACGGCATCGCCGTTGCGGATATCGGCGCGCACCAGCTCGACATCATCCGGCAAGCCCGCCGGCCGCTCGCAATCGCCGTGCACCTGCTCGATCAGGCTGTCGAGCACCCGGACCTGATGGCCGCGGCGCAGCAACTCCTCGGCGACGAAGCGGCCGATGAAGCCAGCTCCCCCGGTTACCAGCACCTTTTCCTGCATCGGGCGTTTCGCTCCTAGGCCGGGCATTCGCATGCGTCGATGCGCGCCCGTTTCGTTCCGCCGGTCAAACCAAGGATCATCATCTAAGTTCCCCTAAGATATTCATTTCGCATGCGAACCAGGCGGAACCGGAACCGTGATCCGGCTCGTCGGTTACGCTCGCACAACGAGGGTAAGTAGATGCTTGGAAACCACGCGTGACCGCGACTTTGCTCCTGATCCGGCATGCAATGCACACCGACTATGGCGAGCGCTTCACCGGCCGGGCCGATGGCGTGCCGCTGAGCGCAGCGGGGGAGGAGCAGGCCCGCGCGCTGGGCGCGCGTCTGACCTCCGAGCCGATCGCCGCCATCTATTCCTCGCCCCGCGAGCGCACGCTGCGCACCGCCGACGCGATCGCGCGGCCGCATGGCTTCTCCGTCCGCACCGTCGGCGCGCTCGACGAGGTCGACTTGGGCGACTGGACCGGCAAGCGCATCGCCGATCTTGAAGGAACGCCGGATTTCGTCCGCTGGAACGAACGGCGCGACACCGCCACGCCGCCGGGCGGCGAAGCCATGCCGGCAGTCGCGGACCGGGCCGAGGCCTTCGTTTCGGAGGCGGCGGCCGGGCACGAGGGCGAGACGATCCTGCTGGTCAGCCATGCTGACGTCATTCGCGCCCTGGTCTGTCGCGTCCTGGGCTTGCCTTTCGCGAATTTCTGGCGGTTCGAGATCGGCCCGGCGTCGGTCAGCCGCATGTCGTTCGGCGCCTGGGGCGGCAAGCTGCTGAGCCTGAACGAGGGAGCGGCGGCATGAGCCTGCTCGAGCCCCGCGAGGAAGCGTTGCGCCGGCGGATCGAGGAGCTCGGCCCCTGGTTCCACAATCTGGAGTTGGGCGGCGTCTGGACCGCGCCCGATCACTTTCTTGGTGACTATCCCGCCTTCAAATTCCGCCGCTTCCAGCATGCCCTGCCGACCGACCTGACTGGCAAGACCGTGCTCGACATCGGCTGCAACGCCGGCTTTTACTCGTTTGAAATGAAGCGCCGGGGTGCCGCCCGCGTGCTCGGCATCGACGAGGACGAGCGTTATCTGGCGCAGGCCCGCTTCGCCGCCGAGGAGCTCGGCTTTTCCGGATGCGCGTTCGAGCAGCTGTCCGTCTATGACGTCGGCCGGCTGGGCGAGCGCTTCGACCTCGTGATTTTCATGGGCGTGCTCTACCATCTGCGCCACCCGTTGCTCGCGCTGGACCTGATCCGCGAGCATGTCGCCGGCGACATGATGCTGTTCCAGTCGATGCAACGCGGCTCGCGCCAGGTGCTGCCGCTGGAGGACGATTATCCGTTCACCGAGACGGAGATGTTCCTCGAAAGCGGCTATCCCAAGCTGCACTTCATCGAGCACCGCTACGCGAATGACTGGACCAACTGGTGGGCGCCGAACCGCGCCTGCACCGAAGCGATGCTGCGCGCGTCCGGCTTCGCCATCGAGACCCATGCCGAAGACGAAGTCTATCTCTGCCGCGTGAGCGACATTCCCTACGCGGAATGGGGCGCGACCGCAGTCTATCCTCAAAGGGGGCGCGAATGATCGAAGCGGCAATGCTCTGGAACGAGCCCAACAACAAGTCGCATTGGGACCCGGAGATCGATCCCGAATGGACGCGCTTCGCCGAGATGACGATCGGCGCCGCCAAGGCGATCGAGGCGGTCAACCCGGGCTTGAAGCGCGTGCTGGGCGGCATATCCCCGATCGATCCGTTCTTCATCCAGCGGCTGCAGGGCTATGGCGTGCTCGACCATGTCGACGTGGTCGCGCTGCACGGTTTCCCGCTCGACTGGAATCTGTGGCCGATCCACGACTGGCCCAACAAGGTCGCCGAGATCGAGGCGGTCGTGCCCGATCACGAGATTTGGGTGACGGAGGTCGGGGTCGGCAGCTTCGGCGCCGAAGAAGTGCAGGTGTTCGGCGTCGACCGGACCGCCGAGCTGCTGGTCGGGCGGGTGCCGCGCATCTTCTGGTACTCGCTGTTCGACCTGCCGATGGAATGGGGCGCGACCACGCGGCACAAGGAGGCCGAGGGCTCCAGCTACTATCGCCATTTCTACATGGGCCTGATCAAGGCCGACGGTACGCCGAAACTCGCGCTCGACCATTATGCCCGGCATGCCGACAAGATGGGCCTGATGCAGTGGTTCCATTTCGAGGACCCGCGACTTGACGATGCCGTCGCGTGGATGAAGCGGCTTGGGGTCAGGCATCTGCGCACGGGCTTGAGTTGGGCCGACTATTTCCGACCGAACGCGCTCGACTGGTTCGACCGGCAGATGGAACAGCTCGCCGAATTCGAGACGACTGTCACCTTCTGCTTCACGCCCGAGCATCTGGGCATTGCCGAGCACCACACCAGCGCGCCGCGCGACCCGACCGGTTTCGCCGATTTCTGCGCGGAGATGATCGAACGCTACGCGCCGGCGCTGCCGATGCGGGCGGCGGCGAACGGCTGAGGAGAAAGACATGCTGATGGCGCCGAGCCCCCGTCACCGCATCAACGCCGCGATCGTCGGCGTCGGCAATTGCGCGAGCTCGCTGGTGCAGGGCATCGCCCACTACCAGAATGGCGGCGCCAACGAGCAGATCGGACTGATGCACTGGGATCTTGGCGGCTACCGCCCAAGCGATATCCAGGTCGTCGCCGCCTGGGATGTCGACCGCCGCAAGGTCGGTCGCGACGTCAACGAGGCGATCTTCGCCAAGCCCAATTGCACGGCGACCTTTTGCGATCATGTGCCAGAGACCGGCGCCAAGGTCCGGATGGGCAAGATTCTCGACGGCTATGGCGAGCATATGGAGGGCTATCCCGACGATCGCACTTTCCTTCTCGCCGATGCGGCCGAGCCGGAAAAGGACGAGGTGATCCAGGCGCTCGTCGACAGCGAAGCCGATGTGCTGCTCAATTACCTGCCCGTCGGCAGCCAGAAGGCCACGGAATTCTATGCAGAATGCGCGCTCGAAGCCGGTGTCGCCTTGGTCAATAACATGCCGGTCTTCATTGCCAGCGACCCCGAATGGGCGCGGCGGTTCGAGGAAGCCGGCGTGCCGATCATCGGCGACGACATCAAGGCGCAGCTGGGCGCGACCATCGTCCACCGCGTGCTGACCGACCTGTTCAAGAAGCGCGGCGTGAAGCTGGAGCGGACCTATCAGCTGAACACCGGCGGCAACACCGACTTCCTGAACATGGCCAACCATGCTCGGCTCGCGTCGAAGAAGGTATCAAAGACCGAAGCGGTGCAATCGGTCGCCCAGCGCCGGCTGGACGATGAGAATATCCATGTCGGCCCCAGCGACTATGTCGCCTGGCAGAACGACAACAAGGTCTGCTTCCTGCGCATGGAGGGCCAGCTGTTCGGCGGCGTGCCGATGAACCTGGAGCTGCGTCTGTCGGTCGAGGACAGCCCGAACTCGGCCGGCGTCGCGATCGATATGATCCGTTGCGCAAAGCTCGCGAAGGACCGCGGCATCGGCGGCGCGATCCTTCCGGCCGCCGCCTGGTTCTGCAAGCACCCGCCGGTGCAGATGACCGACGACGAAGCCTATGTCGCGGTCGAGGAATTTATTCGCGGCGAGCTGGTGAAGCACTGACCTTCATCGGAACCAGTGCTGCCTCAGGAACCAGCCGACGATCCCGACCGCCATTGCCGCGCATACGCCGACCACGCCCCAGAACGCCCATGGCGCGTGCGCAAACGGGATGCCGTTCACGTTCATGCCGAGCAGCCCCGTCAGAAAGGTCAACGGCAGGAATACCAGCGCGACGATCGAGATCAGTAGCGCGCGCGTGTCGATCATCTCCGCGCGCAGGTCGGTGATCTGCTCGTGCATCAGCGCGGCGCGCTCGCGGATGCTCTCCAGCTCCTCGGCCATGCGCGCGAACCGGTCGGCGGATTCCGTCAGATGCAGCCGGTCGTCGGGTTCCAGCCAGTCGCACTCGAGCATCGACAGCCGCTCCAGCGCCTGGCGCTGCGGCGCGACGAAGCGGCGGTACTGGATCGCCCTCGCGCGCGTCGCCGCGATCGCGCGGCGCAAGGTGAAGGTCTTGCTCGCGTCGAGCATCAGCTCGCATTCGTCGAGCTGGTCGCCCAGCTCGGCCACGTCGGGGTCGAGATGGCCGGTGATCAGGTGTGCGAGCATCGAGACGAAATCGCCCGGGTCCTTGACCTTGCCGGCCTTGAACGCGTCGCACAGCTCCGGCAGCGCTCTCATCGTGTAGCGCGCGACCGAGACGACGCAGCCGCGCCCTGTCCAGATGCGGATCGACACGAGCTCGTCCGCCTCGGGCTCGTCCTGCAGTGACAGGCCGCGCAGGTTGACCAGCGCGCCCTCGCCCATCGGGTCGCAGCGCGGCCGCGTCTCCAGCGCGGTCAAAGCACCGACGACTACGTCATTGAGCTTCAACTGCTCCGACAGGAACGGCTCCGTCGCCGGGTCCTTCTGATCGAGATGGATCCAGATCAGCCGCGCATCGCCGTTCGCGCGCGCGGCTTCGGCGAGCGGAACCGGATGTACCGTCCCCGCTCCGTCGACATAGGCGAATTGCTTCATTCTTCCCCCATGGACAGGTCCACCGAAAGGCCGCGCGCCGAGGGCCATGGCGGCGCGTCGCATGCGATGCGCGGCGCGTCGGCGCGTGCACGCTCGAGAACAGCTGCTGGCACGTCGGGACGAAAATAGACCCGATCGGCCTGGCCGAGCAGACGTGCTTCGCGGATGGTGAGATCGTCCGGATCGGCGGATCGCAGCCGAACCAAATGTATCTCCCGCTCCGGCTTCACGTGCAGGCTATCAAGCCAGAAGGGATCATCCAGTCGGGGTTCGTCGAGATCGAGCGCTCCACCAAAACCCAGAGCCGATGCGATCGCCAGCCGGCGTTCCATCGGATCCGGAAAAGCTTGCCTGAGCTGTTCGCGCGCGTCGCGTAGCAGGATCGCGAGATCGCCGAGCTTTGGCGAGAGCAACGTTTCAAGTCGCTGGCGAAGGGCGGCGGCGAGCCCGGCCGACGCACCGCCGGTGCCGATCGCGACCAGCACCGGGTCGCGCTCGACGATGGCGGGCAGGGTGAAGTCGCACAGATCCGGCCGATCGACGGCGTTCACCAGAATGCCGCGCGCCTTCAGCCTGGCGACAGCGAGGTCAGGATCGGCGAGCGCAACTATGGCAAGGGCCGCTTCGGCTTCTTCGCCGACGATCTCGGCCCCGGCGCGTTCGAGCAGCCGGCGCTTGGCTTCCGCAGCCTCGTCGTCGCCCAGCATGATCACCGGCCGGCCCTGGAGGCGGAGAAAGATGGGAAGGCTATGCACCGCAGCCTCTTACCCGGTTTGGCCTGCGCTTAGGAAGCTAGTCGGCCAGCCACTCCGGCACGCGCTCGGCGTTCATGATCGTGTCCGCACCGATGCGATCGGCGACGACCGCGAACCGGTCGCCGTCCACCATCACCTCGGGCACCAGCGATCGGCTGTTGTAGGTGGAGGCCATCGTCGCCCCGTAGGCGCCGGCCGTGCGGAAGATGGCGAGGTCGCCGCTACCCACGCGATCGATCTCGCGGTTCATCGCGAACGTGTCGCCGGTTTCGCAGACCGGACCGGCGATGTGCGCGGTCATGCGCTCGCCGGATGGATGCACCGCTTCGAAGTGATGATAGGCGCCGTAGAGGGCGGGGCGGGCGAGGTCGTTCATCGCGGCATCGACGATCACATAGGGATGGGTGACGCCGGGCTTCACCCAGATCACCCTGGTCAACAGCACGCCGGCATTGCCGGCGATCACGCGGCCGGGTTCGAACATCAGCTCGACGTTCCATCCGCTCGTCACGCGCGCGACCATCTCGCCGAGATCGGCCGGCCAGGGAACGACCTCGCCCGGCCGGTAGCGAACGCCAAGCCCGCCGCCGAGATCAGCCCGGTCGACGGCGTGACCGGCCGCGCGCAGGTCGGCAATCAGCTTGCCGATGCGCGCATAGGCGGCCTCCAGCGGCGCGACACTGCTCAGCTGGCTGCCGATATGACAAGCGACGCCGCGCATCCTGAGGCCGGGCAGGGCGGCAAGGCGCGCGTACATCGCCGGCGCCTGGTCGATCGGCACGCCGAATTTGTTGTCGGCCTTGCCGGTCGAGATTTTCTCGTGGGTGCCGGCGTCCACGTCCGGATTGACGCGCAGCGTCGCGGACGCGCGCTGCCCCCGCGCATGCGCGAGCGCGGACAGGACGTGTCCTTCTTCCTCATGCTCGAGGTTGAACTGCCCGACCCCGGCATCGAGTCCCTGCGCCAGCTCGGCGGGCGTCTTGCCCACGCCAGAGAAGACGATGTCGTCCGCCGCCATGCCCGCTGCGAGCGCCCGCGCCATTTCCCCGCCCGAGACGATGTCCGCGCCGTATTCGGCCCGCGCGAGCACGCGCAGCACGGCGAGGTTCGGATTGGCCTTGACCGCGAACGCCAGGTGCACGCGGCCCAGTCCCTCAAGCGCCTCGCGGAACACACGCGCGTGTCGCTCCAGCGTCGCGCGCGAATAGACATAGACAGGCGTGCCGACCTCCGCCGCGATCCGCGCGAGCGGCACGTCTTCGGCGTAGAGCTCCCCGTTCCTGAGCTCGAAATGATCCATCAGTGCGGCGGCAGGTCGAAACGATCGTCGCGCCGCTCCTCGGATTGCTTCAGCAGCTCGTCGGAACGCTGCGGGCGCGCCTGGACCGATGGCGCCATCAGCTGGGTCGGCGTCAGCGGCGTCGCCTCCGCGGCCGGCTTGGGCGGCAGGCTCTCGCCGGCGGCGGGCGTCAGCTCCTTCTTGCCCCCGCATGCAGCAAGAACGAGGAGGAAGGCAGCTCCGGCCATGACTCGCTTCATTGCTCGTCTCCCATCCCGATCGCCGCCTTCGCGTCGGCGATCCGGGCGCGGACCTGATCGGGGGCGGTGCCGCCATGGCTGGTCCGCGACGCGACCGACGCACCGACACTCAGAACGCCGAAGACACGGGCGTCGATCCGGGCATCAATCGCCTGCAGCTGGTCGAGGCTGAGCGCATCGAGCGCCTTGCCGTCCTGCTCGGCCAATTTCACCGCACTGCCGACGATGTGGTGCGCCTCGCGGAACGGCACGCCGGCTTCGCGGACCAGCCAGTCGGCCAGGTCGGTGGCGGTCGAGAAGCCCGCTTCGGCAGCGTGCAGCATCCGGTCGCGGCGGAAAGTGATGCTGGCAATCATGCCGGTCATCGCCGCGATCGAGAGCGTCAGCAGGTCGTGCGCCTCGAACACCGGCATCTTGTCGTCCTGCATGTCCTTCGAATAGGCGAGCGGCAGGCCTTTCATCACCGTCATCAGCGCGACCAGGCATCCCTGGATACGCCCGGCATGGCCGCGCACCAGCTCGGCCGCGTCCGGGTTGCGCTTCTGCGGCATGATCGACGAGCCCGTCGACCAGGCGTCCGAAAGCTTGACGAAGCCGAACGGCTGGCTCGCCCACAGGATGATCTCCTCCGCCAGCCGCGACAGGTGCATCGCGCATGTCGTCGCCGCGAACAGATATTCGAGCGCGAAGTCGCGGTCCGATACCGCGTCCAGGCTGTTGTCGGTCGGTCGCTCGAAACCCAGCTCCTCGGCCACCGCGAAGCGGTCGATCCGGAAGCCGGTTCCGGCCAGCGCCGCCGACCCCAGCGGGCATTCGTTCAGCCGGTCGCGCGCATCCTCGAAGCGGCCGCGGTCGCGGTGGATCATCTCGAAATAGGCCATCAGATGATGGCCGAGCGTCACCGGCTGCGCGGACTGGAGATGGGTGAAGCCGGGCATGACCGTGTCGGCATGTTCCTCGGCGCGGCCGATCAGCACCGACTGGAACGCCGCGAGCGCGGTATCGATCTCGTCGATCGCGTCGCGCACCCACAGCCTGAAATCGGTCGCGACCTGATCGTTGCGCGAGCGGGCGGTGTGCAGCCGCCCGGCCGCCGGCCCGATGATCTGGGCCAGCCGGGCCTCGACATGCATATGGATGTCTTCGAGCGCGGGATCCTCGGGCACCCCTGCATCGGCATATTCGGCGGCGATCTGTTCCAGGCCGCGGTCGATCGCCTCGGCGTCTTCGGCGGAAATGATGCCTTGTGCAGCCAACATTGCGGCGTGCGCGCGGCTGCCCTGGATATCCTGCCGCCACATTCGCTTGTCGAAGCCGATCGAGGCATTTATCTCGCGCATCACCGATGCGGGCCCTTCTGCGAAGCGCCCGCCCCACATGGCATTGGAGCTGTCTGTGCGCCCGCTCACCGTTGCGCTTCTCCTCGGGACTGTGTTGATCGCGGGCTGCGATAGGCAAAGCGAGCCGCAGCCGCAAGCAAACGCGACCACGCTGGCCGAGCCCAAGGGGCCGGAGCCGACCGGGAAGCTGGACATCGCGCAGCGCGGCGCCGCGGCGCCTGCCGACAGCTTCCTCGATCCTGACGGCAAGCCGGTCACGCTGGCCGCCTTCAAGGGGAGGCCCGTACTGGTCAATCTCTGGGCGACCTGGTGCGGGCCGTGCGTGCGCGAAATGCCCACGCTCGACCATGTCGCCGATCGCGCCGGCGACCGGCTGAAGGTGCTGACGGTCAGCCAGGATACCAAGGACGTCGATATCGGCCCGACCTTCACCAAAGGCGGGTTCAAGCATCTGGAGCGCTATCGCGATCCCGACAACAAGCTCGGCTTTGCCTTCAACACCGGCATGCTGCCGACCACCGTGCTCTACGACAAGGACGGCAAGGAAGTGTGGCGCGTGATCGGCGCGATGGACTGGAACGGCCCGCGCGCCAACACGCTGCTGGCGGAGTATATCGGCTAAAGGGTGGTGGACAGGGCTGGATTCGAACCAGCGTAGGGCGAAGCCCGGCAGATTTACAGTCTGCTGCCTTTAACCACTCGGCCACCTGTCCAGGTCGGCCCCGGGCAAAGCCGGGGCGAGCGGAGCGCGACGCCATGACGAACCGCGCGCGGCCTGTCAACGCAGCAAAGCCCGGTTGTTTGCGAGGCGCGGCCTGCTAAGCCGCGTCCAAAGCCAATCGGGGAGGTCCAATGCCTGTTATCGCCGCCATGCTGCTCGCCGCCGCGTCCGCCGCCGCTGCGCCGCCGGAAATGGTCAACCGGATCATCGACGAAGGCATGAACCACAGCGAAGTGATGGTGAATGCCGAATATCTGACCGACCATATCGGCAGCCGCATGACCAACTCGCCCGGCATGCGCGCGGCAGAGAAATGGACCCAGGGCAAGTTTCGCAGCTGGGGCCTCGCCAATGTCCGCGCCGATCCGTTTCCCTTCGGCCGCGGCTGGTCGATCATCTCGTCGAGCGTCAGGATGACGAGCCCGCGGCCGCTGATGCTGACCGCGATCCCGGTCGCCTGGACGCCGGGTACCAACGGCGCGATCAGCGCTCCGATCGTCGTCGCGCCAATGAAGCGAGAGCGCGATTTCGACCAGTGGCGCGGCAAGCTCGCCGGGAAGATCGTGCTGATCTCCATGCCTGGCGACGGCGATGAGCCGGACAAGCCGGCCTTCCGCCGCCTGGGCGACGAAGACCTGGCCAAGCTCAACAAGTTCCAGGAGGAGACTTACGATCCGGAGAAGGTCGCCAGGCAGATCCGCCGCGCCGCGTTCGACGCCAAGCTCGACGCGTTCCTGAAAGCCGAAGGCGCGGTCGCCTGGGCGCGCAAATCCTACCGCGATGGCAAATTGGTTTCGGGCGAAGGTTATGCGTTCGGCACCAATGAGACGCCGGCGCTGCCGGGTGTCGAGATCGCGGCAGAGGATTATCGCCGCCTCGCGCGTCTGGCGAAGACTGGCGACGCGCCGGTTCTGGAGATCGCGAGCGACGTCCGTTTCGACGATTCGGATACGAACGCCTACAACATCATCGCCGAGATTCCGGGCACCGACCCAAGGGCCGGCTATGTGATGGCGGGCGCGCATCTCGACAGCTGGGCCGCCGCCGACGGCGCCGCCGATAATGGCGCGGGATCGGTCGTCATCATGGAGGCCGCGCGCATTCTTTCCCGGCTCGGCGTCCGGCCGAAGCGGACGATCCGCTTCGCGCTCTGGGCAGGCGAGGAGCAGGCCCTGCTCGGCAGCTGGGCCTATATGAACAAATATCTGGGCAGCTGGCCGGCCGACGCGCCGGGGCTGAACGGCAACCAGCTCTATTATGCCCGGATCAATGCCCGGCCGTTCACCCCGAGCGCCGGCTATCGCGACCTGGTCGCCTATTTCAACATCGACAACGGCTCCGGCAAGCTTCGCGGCCTCTATGCCGAGAACAATGTCGCCGCGGTGCCGATGCTGAAGGACTGGCTGGCGCCGTTCGCGTTGATGGGCGCGGGCACCGTCGCGATCCGGCGCACCGGCGGCACCGACCATGTGTTCATGCAGCAGGCCGGCATTCCCGGATACCAGTTCATTCAGGACCCGCTCGACTATGGCAGCCGCATCCATCATTCGAGCATCGACACCTACGACCATCTGAAAGGCGAGGACATGCGCCAGGCCTCGGTCGTGCTCGCCGGCCTGCTCTACGAAGCGGCGACCAGCGACAAGATTCTGCCGGCGATGCCGATCCCGACCAAGCCTGCCGTCACCGATCCGTTCAAGTACGAAGACCTGGACGATGCGCAGAACTGACGGGCGCGGGCACCGGCCGTCGAAGGGCGCTTCGGGGCGCCCGCGCCTGTGGGGGCGGCACGCGGTCGGCGCCGCGCTCGCCAATCCCAAGCGGCGCGCGGTAAAGCTCTGGGCGACGCGCGACGCGGCGGGGCGGATGAACCTGTCGACGGGGCTGCCGGTCACCTTCGCCGATGCCGCGGACCTCGGCCGGCTGGTGCCGCAGGACGCGCCGCACCAGGGGCTGGTGCTGGAAGTCGAGCCGCTGGCGGACGTGTTTCTCGATGAGTTGCTCGGGGAGGAAGGCAATCGCCCGCTGCTGGTGCTGGACCAGGTGACCGACCCGCACAATGTCGGCGCGATCCTGCGCTCGGCCGCGGCGTTCGACGCACTCGGCATCGTCACCCAGGACCGGCACAGCCCGCCCGAGTCTGGAGCGCTCGCGCGCGCCGCCTCGGGCGCGCTGGAGACGGTGCCGTGGGTGCGCGTCGTGAACCTCGCGCGTGCACTGGAGGAGATCGCCGAAGCCGGCTTCTGGCGGATCGGCCTGGCCGGCGAGGCCGACCGGCTGCTGCGGGACGCGCTCGGCTCGGCCAGGATCGCGCTGGTGCTGGGGGCGGAGGGGGAAGGCCTCAGGCCCAATACCGCGACGCATTGCGACGAACTCGCGCGACTTCCGATCTCGTCCGCGATAGAAAGCCTGAACGTCTCGAACGCGGCGGCGATCGCCCTTTATGCGGTCGCCACCCGAAGCTGAGGGGGGGTGACATGGGGGCTTGGTTCAGGCTGGCGGCATTGCTCGCCCCGCCGCTGTTGCTGGCCGGATGCCTGCTGATGCCGGGCAAGTTCGCGTCGAAGCTGACGATCAATGCCGACCGCAGCTTCAGCTATGCCTATGCGGGCGAGGTCTATGCGCTCGATCCGCAGCCCAGGGTCGCCGATTCCTCCGGCAAGGACGCGCCGCCCGACCCGAAGCAGAAGGCGGAGCAGGAAACCAGGAACCGCGCGATCGCAGAGGCGCTGTCGAAGGAGGCGGGCTATCGCTCCGTGCGCTATCTCGGGGACGGCAAGTTCCTGATCGACTATGAGATTTCAGGCCGCCTCGACCACAATTTCGTCTATCCTTTCAATCTCGACGCGCAGGCGATCGTGCCCTTCATCGCCGTCGAGCTGCGCGCGAACGGCACCGTGCGCGTGAAAGCGCCCGGCTTCGCCAACGACAGCAAGGACCAGGCCGGCCCGATGAGCGGCATGGGCGACGATTCGGGCGCGAAGCTGGACGGCAGCTTCGTCCTCGACACCGACGCGGAGGTCGTCAGCACCAATAACGAGGAAGGTCCGCAGGCGGCGGGCGGGCGCAAGCTGCTGAGCTGGAAGGTGACCCCGCTGACCCGCGACGCGCCGACGGCGGTGCTGCGGCTCAAATAGCGTCAATCCTCCTGCGCGATTGTCACCCGCAGCCCGTCCAGCGCTTCCGTGAACGGAATCTGGCACCCCAGCCGCGAGCTTCCGTCGCGATGGTCGCTCGATTCGAGCAGGTCGTTCTCGTCCTCGCTCATCTTTGGCAGGCGCGGCAGCCATTCCTCGTCGACATGGACGTGGCAGGTCGCGCAGCTGCAGCAGCCGCCGCAGAGCGCCAGCAGCTCGTCGAAGCCGTTCTCGCGGATCACTTCCATCACCGACAGGCCGACATCCCCGTCGACCGCCCGTTCGCTCCCGCCCCTGGTGACCACGACGAGCTTCGGCATTTGCGTTCCCTTTCCGTTCAGCCTAGCGAGAGGCTTTGGACTGCCGCCTAACGGGCGGGAGCGGGAAGGGTCAAGGATGGGTCTTTCGGCCGAACAATTGAAGGCGTCGCTGGACGCGCTGGCCACGATCGAGCCGGTCTTCGCCGAAGCCCTCGCCCGCGCCGGCTATCCGGAGCCGCGCATTCGCGAGCCCGGCTACGAGACGCTGCTGCGCACGATCGTCGGCCAGCAGGTCAGCGTCGCGGCTGCTGCATCGATGTGGAGCAAGCTCGAAGCCGCGCTCGGCGACACGTCCAACCCGCAAAACCTGCTCGATGCGTCGGACGAACAGCTCCGCGCGGCCGGCTTGTCGCGGCAGAAGAGCGGCTATGCGCGCAGCCTTGCCGGGCTGGTCGTGTCGGGCGAGCTGAACCTGGAGCATCTGCCGGAGGACGACGAGGAAGCGATCGCCGCGCTCACCCGGATCAAGGGCATCGGCCGCTGGTCGGCGGAAATCTACCTGCTGTTCGCCGAAGGCCGCCCCGACATCTGGCCCGCCGGCGACCTGGCGGTGATGCGCGAAGTCGGCACGCTACTCGGCCTCCCAGAACGCCCGGACGAAAAGCAGACCCGCGAACTCGCCGAAAAATGGCGCCCCCACCGCGGCGCCGCCGCGATCTTCGCCTGGCACCACTACAAGATGGTGGCGATCTGAGGCGTGCCGAAGGTCTGGGATAGGTGGTTCGCGGACCGATCACCTCTCCCATAGGGAGAGGTCGAGTCAGCGCTTGCGCTGACCGGGTGAGGGGTTGGACCTCTCCACGAAGTCCTGGTCCCCTCACCTCGCTCGCGGCGGTGCCGCGAGTCGCCCTCTCCCCATGGGAGAGGGCCGCAAGGGGGGTCGAAAATTCGACCTGGCACGAGTTGATCCGAAGCGAGGGCCGATGCTGATCGTGCGTGGGGTTGAGCGGGCGGGCGAAGCGCCTAAAGCTTGAGGCGATGACTCAGGCCCCCGAAGTGCCGCTGATCGAGCGGGCGAAATTGTTCGGCAATCCCGTTAAGTCGCAGGGGAAGATCAGCCCCGACGGGCGCCGGCTCTCCTGGCTTGCCCCGCACGACGGCGTGATGAACCTGTGGTTGGCGCCCGCGTCCGATCCCGCCGACGCGCGGCCGATGACGGCGGAGAAGGCGCGGCCGATCTCGCAATATCTGTGGGCTGCCGACAGCCACGCGCTGCTTTACGTGCAGGACAAGGAAGGCGACGAGAATTTCCTGCTCTACCGCGTCGATGTCGAAAGCGGCGCCGATGCCTGCCTGACGCCGTTCGAGAATACGCGCGTCGTGATCGTCGGCACGTCGGTGACCAAGCAGGACCGCTTGCTCGTCGGCCTCAACAACCGCGACCCGCAGTGGCATGACGTGTACGAGCTGAACTTGGCGACCGGTGAGCTGGCCGAGATCATGCGCGGCGACGGCTTCGCGGGGTTCCTCGCCGACGACTCGCTGACTCTTCGCATCGCCGTCCGCCCCAATGCCGAGGGTGGCATGGATTTCTTCCGCATCGAAGCGAACGAGGTCGCTGCCGAGCCGTTCGCGGCGACGACGCTCGAAGACGCGATGACCACCCAGCCGGCCGGCTTCACCACCGACGGTGCGACGCTCTACTGGATCGACAGCCGCGGCCGGAACACCGCCGCGCTGATCGGCGAGGACATGACGACGGGCGCGCGCACGGTGCTGGCGGAGGACCCGCGTGCCGATATCGGCCATGTCCTCGCCCATCCGGCGACCGGCGTCGTGGAGGCCTATGCGGTCAACTACCTGATCCAGGAATGGATCGCGCTGGACGCCGGGATCGGCGCGACGCTCGACCGGCTGAAGGCGCTGCTGAAAGGCGATATCGAGATCAGCTCGCGCACGCGCGACGATCGCAAATGGACGGTCGCGGTCGATCCCGTCACTGGCCCGCCCGCCGTCTATCTTTACGATCGCGACCAGGACGAACTCGACCTGTTCTACGTCTCGCGGCCGGAGCTGGAGCACGCGCCTTTGGTGCCGATGCACGCGGTCGAGATTCCCGCCCGCGACGGGCTGACGCTCGTCTCATACCTGTCGCTGCCCTACATGGCCGATGTGAAGCGGGGCGGCATTCCCGATGCGCCGCTGCCGATGGTGCTGCTGGTGCATGGCGGGCCATGGGCGCGGGACCGCCACGGCTACAATCCCTATCACCAATGGCTCGCCAATCGCGCCTATGCGGTGCTGTCGGTCAACTTTCGCGGCTCGACAGGGTTCGGCAAGGCGTTCATCTCGGCCGGCGACCTCGAATGGGGCGCAAAGATGCACGACGACCTGATCGACGCGGTTCAATGGGCGGTCGGCCGCGGCATTGCGCAAGCCGACCGGGTCGCGATCATGGGCGGCTCCTATGGCGGCTATGCGACGCTTGCCGGCCTGACCTTCACGCCCGATGCGTTTGCATGCGGCGTCGACATCGTCGGCCCGTCCAACCTGGAGACGCTGCTGCAGACGATCCCGCCTTATTGGAAGCCGGTGGTCGAGCAGTTCCACCGGCGGATGGGCAATCCGGAGACGCCCGAGGGGCTCAAGCTGCTGCGCGACCGATCGCCGCTGCACAAGGCGGACCGGATCGTGCGGCCGCTGCTGATCGGCCAGGGCGCCAACGATCCACGCGTCAAGCGGGCCGAATCGGACCAGATCGCCGCCGCGATGAGCGAGCGGAACATTCCGGTCACCTATGTGCTCTTCCCCGACGAAGGGCATGGCTTTGCCCGGCCGGAGAACAACATCGCCTTCAACGCGATCGCGGAAGAGTTCCTCGCGGCCAATCTCGGCGGCCGGTGCGAGCCGGCGGGGGAAACGGTTGCGGCGTCGACCGCGCAATTCCTCGCGCAGGCGCGGTAACCGTGAATCTGTTGGTAACGGCGTTCGGCCGCCGCTATCGGGGGCGCGCCAGCTAGGGTGGTTACATGAAGATTGCGATGATCGGGTCGGGCTATGTCGGGCTCGTATCCGGGGCCTGTTTTTCCGACTTCGGGCATGACGTGGTCTGCGTCGACAAGGACGCATCGAAGATCGCGGCGCTGGAAGCCGGGCGCATGCCGATCTTCGAGCCAGGACTTGACCAGCTCGTCTCCAGCAACGTCAAGGCCGGGCGGCTGTCGTTCACGACCGACCTGCAGGCCGGAGTCGCCGGCGCCGACGCCGTGTTCATCGCGGTCGGCACGCCGTCCCGGCGCGGCGACGGCCATGCCGACCTGTCCTACGTCTTCGCCGCGGCGAAGGAGATCGCGCAGGCGGCGGACAAGCCGTGCGTGGTCGTCACCAAGTCGACAGTACCGGTCGGGACCGGCGACAAGGTCGAGGCGATCCTGAAGGAAACCCGCCCCAATTTCGCCTGGGCGGTGGTGTCGAACCCGGAATTCCTGCGCGAAGGCGCCGCGATCGGCGATTTCAAGCGGCCGGACCGGATCGTCGTCGGCACCGAAGACGCGAAGGCGCAGGACGTGATGCGCGAAATCTATCGCCCGCTCTATCTGAACGCGGCGCCGATCCTGTTCACCGGGCGGAGGACCGCCGAGCTGATCAAGTATGCCGCGAATGCCTTCCTTGCGACCAAGATCAGCTTCATCAACGAGCTGGCGGACCTGGCCGAGCAGGTCGGCGCCGACGTCAAGGACGTGTCGCGCGGCATCGGCCTGGACAACCGGATCGGGTCGAAGTTCCTGCATGCCGGCCCGGGCTATGGGGGATCGTGCTTTCCCAAGGACACGCTCGCGCTGCTCCGCACGGCCGAGGAATATGGCACGCCGCTGCGCATCGTCCACGCCACGGTGGAGGCGAACGATCTGCGCAAGGAAGCGATGGGCCACAAGGTGGTGGCGGCGCTGGGCGGCACCGCCCGGGGCAAGCGCGTCGGCTTGCTGGGCTTGACGTTCAAGCCCAACACCGACGACATGCGCGATGCCCCCGCGCTCGACATCGTCCGCGTGCTGCGCGAAGCGGGCGCGGAGATCGCAGCCTATGACCCCGAAGGCATGGAGCAGG
This sequence comes from Sphingomonas horti, assembly GCF_009753715.1. Taxonomy (GTDB): domain Bacteria; phylum Pseudomonadota; class Alphaproteobacteria; order Sphingomonadales; family Sphingomonadaceae; genus Sphingomonas_B; species Sphingomonas_B horti. The sequence continues at coordinate 235,734 of NZ_WQMS01000016.1, forward strand.
CGCGGGCGGCCCTTGGCGAGCTCGACTATCGGCACAATCCCTACGACGTCGCGGCCGGGGCCGATGCGCTCGTGCTGGTGACGGAATGGGATGCGTTCCGCGCCCTCGACCTGAAACGGCTGGCGGAGTCGATGCGGACGCCGGTGCTGGTCGATCTGCGCAATGTGTACAATCCCGCCGAAGCGGAAAAGGCCGGCCTGACCTATCATGGCGTCGGCCGCGGCGTCGCCGGAGCGGAAAGCCCGCTCGAGCAGAAGGTCGCTTGATCCACGGCAGCGGCGGGGGCCGCTCATGAGCGTCAGCCGGAACGTCACCTACAATCTCATCGGATCGGTCCTGCCGGTGCTGCTGGCGCTGGTCACCGTGCCCGTCTATCTGCACCTGGTCGGGTCTGACCGGTACGGCGTGCTGGCGATCGCCTGGCTGTTGCTCGGTTATTTCGGCCTGTTCGACCTGGGCCTGGGACGGGCGACGACCTACAGCATCGCCGCGCTGAAGGATGCCGACCCGCAGGAGCGGGCGGACGTGTTCTGGACCGCGATTTTCACGAACATCGCGATGGGCGTGGTCGGCGGGCTGGTGTTGTGGGCGGCCGCTGACTTCTTCTTCGACCAGGTGTTCAAGGTCGATCCGCGGCTGCGGCCGGAGATCCTCGCCAGCGTGCCGCTGCTGGCGCTGGCGGTGCCGATCGCGACGTTGAACGGCGTCCTGACCGGCGCGCTGATGGGGCGGGAACGCTTCCTGGAGATCAACACCGTCTCCGTGCTGTCGACCAGCCTGTTCCAGATCTTCCCGATCATCGTGGCCTTTGTCTGGGGACCCAATCTCAGCCAGCTGCTGGCGGCGGCGGTGGCGGCGCGGGCGATCGGCATCGCGGCGCTCTGGTGGCGCTGCCACGTGTCGATCACGCACGGGCAGCGGCACCGCTTCGTCCGTGCGCAGGCGCGCGAACTGCTCGGCTATGGCGGCTGGGTGACGATCACCGGCCTGTTCGGCCCGATCCTCGTCATCCTCGACCGCTTCGCGATCGGTGCCGTGCTCGGCGCGACCGCGGTCACCATCTACACGCTGCCGTTCCAGCTGGCCCAGCGGATCACGATGTTCCCGCAGGCGATGGTGTCGGCGCTTTTTCCGAAGCTGCCGACCGCCAGCGTGGAGGAGCGCAGCGCGCTCGGCGACAAGGCGGTCCGCGTGCTGCTCGCGGCGATCAGCCTGCCGATCCTGGGGATGATCTACGCCCTCCATCCGTTCCTCGACTTCTGGGTGGGGACAGAGATCGGGCCGCAATCGTCGGACGTCGGCACGCTGATCGTGCTCGGCTACTGGGCGAACGCCTTCGCGATCGTGCCCTACAGCTGGATGCAGGGCGCCGGCCGGCCGGACCTGGTGACCAAGGTGCTGCTGGCCCAGATCCCGCCTTATCTGGCGCTGCTCTATTTCGGCATGAAGGAATTCGGCCTGATCGGCTGCGCGGCGGTGTTCGCGTTCCGCTGCTCGGTGGACTTCATGATGATGTGGTGGGCCGCGCGCCGCAATTTCCGGCCCGTTCCGCTGATCGCGACGGTCGGTGCGCCGCTGCTGGCGGGCGTCATCCTGTCCAATTGGCTGAGCTACCGTGAGCCCTTGTGGTGGCTCAGCGGCCTGGTGCTGGCGGTCGTGGTGGCGCTGCAATGCTGGCGCATCGCACCGCCGGAGCTGATCGAGAAAGCACGGACGCTGCTGCAGGCCCGCTTTCCGCGCCTCGCCCGCAAGGCGCGCTAGCCGCCGCCCAGGCGGATTCCGAGCCAGAGCGTGCGCGGCGTCGCCCGCTCGATCACGCCATCGGCCGAGACGGCCGCCTCGACACGCGTGTCGGTCAGGTTCTCGGCCCTCGCCTCGATCGCCAGCCCCTTTCGCACCGGCACCAGCAGCCGCGCGTCGAGCGTCAGCGCGTCCGCCAGGCGGCGGCTGTTCTGGTCGTCCTCGAATTGGCTGGAGATGTAGCGGACCGTTGCCGACGCCTGCAGCAAGCGGCCGGTCCAGCCCAGCGAGCCGGAAGCGGCATGGCGCGGCGTCTGCGCAGGCCGCAGGCTATCAAGGGGCGCGGCGATGCCGGAGGCCCGCACCCGCGCGTCGGTCAGCGCATAGGACGCGTCCAGCCGCCAGGGCCCAAGCGTCGCGGTCGCGTCCAGCTCAAGCCCGCGGGACCGGATCGCGTCCAGGTTCCGGCGCATGCGGAAAGAGCCGGCCGCGGACACGAAGCCGACGCCGGGGAAGTTGCCCGGCCCGCGGGCAATCGTGACGTTGGCGATCGCATCCTCGAGCCGGTTGTCGAACAGCGTCGCCCCGAGGCGGACGGCGGTGGTGGGCCGATACTCGATCCCGATCTCCGCGCCCTGCAGCCGCTCGGGCGAGAGGCCGGCATTCGCGGCAGTGGCGTCGGCGCCGACGCGGAACGGACGATAGAGCTCGTTCAGTGTCGGCAGCCGCCAGCCGGCATAGGCGGCGGCGCGCAGCGTCAGCGTGTCGGCGGCGCGCCAGGCGAGGCCGGCGCGGCCGGTCGGTTCCCAGCCGCTGCGATCGGGGAAATGGCTGTCGGTCAGCGGCGCCGCGGTCGCGAGCGTCCGCTCATTGAGAAAGCCGTCGCGGATCGACCAGCGGTCGATGCGGCCGCCGGCGCTCAGCGTCACCGTGCCCGGCGTCCAGGACAGGTCGGCGAATGCGCCGACGGTGCTGCTGACGCCGCCCGCCAGGCGGCCGCGCGTGGGAGCGCCGTTGACGAAGGTGAACAGCTCTTCGGTGCGCCCGCTGGTGCGCCGCCAGTCGGCGCCCGCGCGCAGGTCCAGGTCCGGCCCGAGCGGCGGCGCGATCTCGACGCGTGCGCCAAGCCCGGTCGCCGGCGTGTTATACTGGTCGAGCACCTGGCTGGCGCCGCCCCGGTCGTCGCTGACCGAAGCGAACTGGCTCTGGAACGCGCGGGTCTGGAGATAGGCGAGCGCGGAGAAGCCCCAATCGCCGCGCCCGACCAGCCTCAGGCTCGCATCGGCCCCGTCGCTGCCGTTGCGGGTGAAGGCGGTGCCCCGCTCGCGGCGGTCGGTGAAGGCGAGGACATTGGCTTGCAGCTCGGTCGTGGCGTCGACCGGGATCACGCCGCGCGCGGCGACACTTGCCTGCTCGTAGGGCGCCGAGCGGTCGGCAGCGCCGCGCTGGCCGGCGACGATCGGCACGAACCCGTCGCCGCGCGCATAATCGGCCGAAAGCGTCGCAAAGCCCCCGCCCAGCCGCGCGCTGGCCGCCGCGTCTGCCTCGACCGCGTCGCGGCTGCCATAGGCCAGCCGGGCCGACAGCGGCGGCAGCTGGTCCGGCCCCGCGCTCGACAGCTCGATCGTGCCGGCGAGCGCGCCGGGCCCGAACACGCCGCTGCCGCCGCCGCGCGTGACCCGCACCCCGCCGAGCCGCTCGGGCGCATAGGCGGGGAAAGCGACCCAGCCGCCGAACGGATCGGCCTGCGGCACGCCGTCCAGGACCAGCAGCGCCCGGCTCGCGGCATTGCCGCCCAGCCCGCGCAGCGTCACACCCTGGCTGGTCGGATTGGCCGAACGCGAATCCGAGCGGCGGAATTGCTGCAGCCCGGCGACGTCCGCCAGCACGTCCTCCAGCCGCCCGCTCGCGCTCGCCTCGATCCGGGCGCGGTCGATCGCGACCACGTCATAGGCGGCTTCGCCCGGCGCTTCGCTCAGCCCGCGGCCGGTGACGACGATGTCGGACGCAGACGCGGCTGCAAGGAGGGACAGCAACAGCATCAGGGATCAGGCCTGCACCCGGTCCGGGTGCGCGGCGGCAAACGGCTCCAGATCCTGCAATGCGGAATCGATCCGCACCAGCGTGGGGAAGGCGCCCAGGTCCAGCCTGAAGCGGCGCGCGTTGAACATCTGCGGCACCAGGCAGATATCGGCGAGGCCGGGATCGTCGCCGCCCAGATAGCGGCCGCTGCCCTCCGCCATCCGTTCCAGCGCGGCAAAGCCTTCGCGGATCCAGTGCCGGTACCAATCGTCGCGCGTGTCCTGGTCGGCACCGAGCTTGTCCTTCAGATAGCCGAGCACGCGCAGGTTGTTGAGCGGATGAATGTCGCAGGCGATCAGCAGCGCCTGCGCCAGCGCCCGGGCGCGCCGCGCGGGATCGGCGGGCAGGAATGCGGGCTCGGGGAAGCGCGCGTCGAGATAGTCGAGGATCGCCAGCGACTGGGTCAGCTGATGGCCGTCGATCTCCAGCGTCGGCACGAACCCCTGCGGGTTGCGGGCAAGGTTGTCGGCGCCGCGCTGGGTTCCTTCGAGCAGGGGAATGTCGACGCGCTCATATTCGACGCGCTTCAGGTTCAGCCCGATCCGCACGCGATAGCTGGCCGAGGACCGGAAATAGTCGAACAGGCGGATCATCCGAGCACCCTTCCTGCAACAGCATCCAGCTTCGCGACCAGCGCGGGATCGCGCGCCTCGGGCGCGGTGACCAGCGCCACGTCCAGGCAGGTGTCGATCGGGCTCGGGTCGCGGTTCGGCGGAAGCAGCCGCGCCAGCTCGACGACCGTCTGCCGTGCCAGGCCGGCATTGCCGTGCATGACCCGCATCACCTCTGCGACGTCGACATGCGCTTCGTCGGAGCGCCAGCAATCATAGTCGGTCACCATGGCAACCAGCGCATAGGGCAGCTCCGCCTCGCGCGCGAGCTTTGCCTCGGGCATCGCAGTCATGCCGATCACGTCGGCGCCCCAGCCGCGATACATATGGCTTTCGGCGCGGGTGCCGAATTGCGGGCCCTCGATCGCGACATAGGTGCCGCCCTCCGTCACCGGCGCGCCGGCCCTGCCCGCGGCGGCGGCGGCGAAGGCGGCGAGGCGCGGACAGACCGGGTCGGCCATCGACGCATGGGCCACCAGCCCGGGGCCGAAGAAGCTGTTCGGCCGCGCGCGGGTGTTGTCGATGAACTGGTCGACGACAACGAAGCGGCCGGGCGGCAGCTCTTCCCTGAGCGAGCCGACCGCGGACAGCGCGATCAGGTCGGTGCAGCCGACCCGCTTCAGCGCGTCGATATTGGCGCGGTAGTTGAGCTGTGACGGGGCGGCGCGATGGCCGCGGCCGTGGCGCGGCAGGAAGGCGAAGCGGATGCCGGCGATGGTGCCGGTCAGAGGCTGGTCGGACGGCGCGCCCCAGGGCGTATCGACCGTGCGCCACCGCGCGTCCTCAAGCGCGTCGATCGCGTAGAGCCCCGACCCGCCGAGAACCCCGATGCACCACTCCCCCATGTCCCGCTCCCATCCGGGCCCGCCGAGGCCCCCGCTTCCTGCCGGGCAGCGTTAGGAAGCGGGGGCGGGTTCGACAAGCGGCTCCGGCCGGGAGCCGGTCATCGGGTCAGTAGCGGCCGCAGACGCGGACCCGGCGCCAGCGGCCGCGCCAATCGTCCCACTGGCGCTCGGTCCAGCAGCGCCGCGGCGCATAATAGGAGCCATAGCCGTAGCCGCTATAGGGGCGCCCGTAATAGCCATAATTATAGGAGTAGGGCCGGCCATAATAGCCGCCGCCATAGCCGTCATAATAGCCGCGGCGCGAATTGGACGCGAGCGCCGCGCCCACGGCCAGGCCCAGCGCGCCGGCGCCGATCGCCAGAGCGGTGCGGTCGCCGCGGTGATGGCCGTAATAGCGGCCGCGATATTGCGCCTCGGCGGGGCTGGCGGTCGCGACCAGGGTCGCGCCGGCGATCAGCCCGGCGGTGATTTTCGTCGAAAGCTTCACCCTCTGTCTCCTTCGAAAACACATGGAACCGACGCGGAGCAGGACGCTCCGGTTCCACCGTCCGCCTTGTGCCTAAGTCCATATGAACCAAGGCGGAACGGCGCGTTCAGGAAAGGGCCTCCGCGAAGCGGCGAAGGCCGTTGGCGAGGTCGGCGATCAGGTCGTCGGGGTCCTCCAGCCCGACATGCAGCCGCACCAGCGGCCCTTCGGCCGCCCAAGGCACGACGGTGCGCATCCGCTGCGGATCGGCGGGGACGACGAGGCTTTCGAAGCCGCCCCAGCTGTAGCCGATGCCGAACAGCTCCAGCGAATCGATCATGGCCGCGCGCGCGGCGTCGCCGCCGCCGTTCAGCACGATCGAGAACAGGCCGGACGCGCCGGAGAAGTCGCGGGCCCACAGCTCGTGCCCAGGACAGCCGGGCAGGGCCGGGTGCAGCACGCGGGCGACCTGCGGCTGTTCGGCCAGCCAGCGCGCGACCTTGAGCGCGTTCGCCTGGTGTTGGGCGAGGCGGACGCCCATCGTCCGCAGCCCCCGCGATCCGAGCCAGGCGTCGTCGGGCGCCGCGTGCTGGCCGAGCTGGTAGGTCGCCTGCCTGAGCCTCGCCCACGCGAAGGGCGCCGCCGTGACCGACCCCAGCATCGCGTCGGAATGGCCGACCACATATTTGGTGCAGGCGAGGATCGACAGGTCGACGCCCTTTTCGATCGCGGGGAAGTAGAGCGGGGTGGCCCAGGTATTGTCGAGCAGAGTCGTAGCCCCGCGCGCCTTCGCGGCCGCGCAGATCGCCGGCACGTCCTGCACCTCGAAGGTTAGGCTGCCGGGGCTCTCCATGAACACCGCGCGCGTGTTGTCCCCGATCAGCCCGGCGATTCCGGCGCCGATCAGCGGGTCGTAATAGCGCGTCGCGATGTCGAAGCGCTTCAGCATGCCGTCGCACAGGGCGCGGGTCGGTTCATAGGCGCTGTCGACCATCAGCAGCTCGTCGCCGGGCTCGAGCACGGCCAGCAGCGCCGTCGCCACCGCCGCCACGCCGGACGGGAAGAGCAGAGTCGCCTCCGCGCCCGGTTCGAGCTCGGTCAGCGCCTCGGCCAGCGACCATTGGGTCGGCGTGCCGCGCCGGCCGTAGAACAGCCGGTGGTGCGTGTCGTTCGGCCGCTCCTTCAGCTCGGCGACGCTGTCGTAGAGGATGGTCGACGCGCGCCAGACGGGCGGGCTGACGATCCCCTGCGTCCATTCGCTCCGCCGGCCGGCCTCGACCAGCCGGGTGGCGGGCTTGCGGGCGTTATCGGCCATGGCGTGCCCCGGGCCGCGGAAGGTTAGGAAGGTTGGGCGCGCGGAAAAAATCCCCTCGATCAATCGCGCCGGAATAATCGACCAGGGCGATCAGGAAGGGATTGGCGCGACTCGGCATAGGGCGGGAGGTAGCGAAAGAGGGACCGTGTAGGACAGCGGTTTCTTGCCCGCCGCCCGCGGTCACGCCGCCGCGCCGGTTTCCTTGGGCGTGGACGGGTCCGCGCCCCATTCGCTCCACGAGCCGTCGTACAGCGCCGCATCCTTGCCCAGCAGATGCAGGCCAAACAGCAGCACCGAGGCGGTGATGCCGGACCCGCAGGTCGTCACGATCGGCTTGTCGAGATCCACGCCCGATCGCTCGAACGCCTGCCGCAGATCGTCGCCCTGCTTCCAGCTGCCGTCGGCGTTGAACAGCTGGGTGTAGGGCAGGTTCCTGGAGCCGGGGATATGACCCGGCTGCACGCCTGGCCGCTCGGCGACCTGGCCCGCGAAGCGGTCGGCGCCGCGCGCGTCCAGCACCTGTTCGGCCCTGCTCCCGACATTGGCCTTCATCTGGTCCAGCGAGCGCACGCTCTTGGAATCGGTCCAGGCAGTGAAGTGCCGGTGGCGGACCTGCGGCTTGCCGCTTTCGACCGGCCGCGATTCGGCGCGCCATTTGGCGAGGCCGCCGTCCAGGATCGCGACATCATGGGCGCCGAAGGTGCGGAGCATCCACCAGGCGCGGGCGGCGGTCTTGTAGGGCGACTGGTCATAGACGACGATCCGGCTGCCGTCGCCCAACCCCAGCGACTGCATGCGGCTCGCGAATTTTTCGGCCGGCGGCAGCATGTTGGGAAGTGAGGTGCTGCTGTCTGCAAGCTCCGCCAGGTCCATGAACACCGCGCCCGGGATGTGCGCCTGCTCAAAGGCCGCCGCCGCATCGCCTTCGCCCGGCATCAGCCAGGTCGCGTCGACGACGCGCAGATCGACCGCGCCCAATTCCTTTTCCAGCCAGTCGGTCGAAACCAGAGCGTCCATGCGCGTTCCTCCGTTGTGGGTTTCGCTTAATCAAAGCCGTAACGCTTGGGAACCGATTCCGCCGCAGGGAACATCCGGCACCGCCCGTCGTAACATTCGTTCATCGAGGATCGCGGATGACGGAACACGGGTCGCGCACGTCGATCATCGCCGCGCTGATCGGCAACCTGCTGATCGCGCTGACCAAGGGCGTGGCGGCGGCGCTGTCGGGCAGCTCCGCGATGCTGAGCGAAGCGGTGCATTCGCTGGTCGATTCCGGGAACGAAGTGCTGCTGCTGTACGGCCAGCACCGCGCCGCCAAGCCGCCCGACGAGCAGCACCCGTTCGGCTATGGCCGCGAGCTCTATTTCTGGTGCTTCGTCGTCGCGCTGCTGATCTTCGCGGTCGGCGCCGGCGTGTCGATCTACGAAGGCGTGATCCATATCCGCCACCCGGAGCCGAACACGCGGCCGGGGCTGAGCTACATCGTCTTCGCCCTCGCCTTCGTGTTCGAAAGCGCGTCCTGGTGGTTCGGCTGGCGCGCCTTCCGCCAGGCCAAGGGGACGCTGAGATGGTGGATCGCGGTCAAGTCCAGCAAGGACCCGACCAGCTTCATGGTGTTCTTCGAGGATTCGGCGGCGCTGGCCGGGATCGCGATCGCCGCGGTGGGCACCTACGTCTCGGTGACGCTCGGCAAGCCGTGGATCGACGGGGCCGCCTCGATCCTGATCGGCTGCGTGCTGGCGGCGGTGGCGGTCGTGCTCGCGCGCGAAAGCAAGGCGCTGCTGATCGGCGAGCGTGCATCGCCGGTGCTGACCGATTCCATCAAGCGCATGGTCGCGGCCGATCCGTGCGTCGAATCGGTGGAAAGCATCACCACGTCACAGCTGGCGCCGGACAAGGTGTTCGCGGCGCTGGGGCTGCAATTCGACGATTCGCTCAGCGTCCACGACATCGAGCATCTGATCGCGCGGCTGGAGCATCAGATCCGCAGTCGCCATCCCGAGCTGTTCCGCATCTTCGTCCGCCCGCAGCCGCGCGTGCCCGAGCGCTAACGCAACTGCGCCCGCAGCTCAGGCTGCGCTTTCGTCATCTCCGAGTCCGTATTGGATCGGACCGGCAGATCGAAGGACGAAACCAGCGCGACCAGCTCCGCCCGGCGGTGGACGCCGGTCTTGTCGAACAGCCGCAGCAGGTGCGTGCGGACGGTCGCTTCGCCGATACTGAGCGTCCCGGCGATCGCGGCATTGCCCTTCCCCCCGACCACTTCGTTCAGCACGCGCGCCTCGGCGGGTGTGAGGTCGAACAATTCGGCGATGATGTCCGCGCCGGCGCCACTTCGCCGGTTGGCCGGCGACACGAAGACGGCGGCGACGGCGGCGGCTTTGGTCCCGGCCCTTTCGATGCACGGACGAAGCGGCAGCACGTGGAGAATGCGTTCCTTCCCCTGATCACCGCGTAGCGGAACGTTGAAGCCCTTGCGCCCGATCGTGCTCGCCCCGCTCGCCGCCTGCCGGACGGCGGTCTCCAGCGCCTTGTCCGCACCCGGGCGGTTGAGCCGCAGCCGTTCCTCGCCCAGGCGGATGGCGTCGCCGCGCTCGATCAGCGCGTGCGCCGCGGGGTTGGCGTGAATCACGCGACATTCAGCGTCCACCAGCAAGACGGCGGCGGCAAGTTCGTGAATGACCGCCTCGAACGTGGCCGCGGTCGCGGTCTTCAGGTCGAGCAGCCGGCTGATCGTGATCGCGCGCTGCAGATGCGGGAGCAGCAGCGCCGCCGCCTGAACCTCTTCGTCTCCGATCGGACCGTCTCGCCGATGGCGGCCCAGGCCGAGGGAGCCGACCGCTTCGTCGTCGCGGGCGACGACCAGGGCCATCACGTCGATCAGCCCCTGTGGCTCCGCCCATTCCTTGCGGTAGCGGCCGTTCACAAGCGCGTCGGGATTGATCCGCGACAGCACCGCCGGCTCGTGAAGCGGATGCGTCAGGATGACGTGCGGACCGCCCCATTGTTCGACGATCGCGCTGCCATAATCGTCCATCCGGGATCGCCAGGGCTCGCTGACCCCGCTGCTGATGCTCAACCGCACCGCGCCCGTTCGCAATTCGATCAAGGTCAGTGCGGAATGATGAAAGCGCAGTTCGTGCCGCACGCGCGCCAGCACATCATCCCAGCGCGCCGGGTCCAGCGCGCAGTCGTAGATCGTGCCGATCAGGTCCGAGAATGACGATGCCGACCGCACAATGGATGCCCCCTCATCCTTGTCCTGCAGCCGTTTAGCTCAAATTCTTCGCGAACTCCACCGAACGGTGGACGCAACGCCTTTCCCCGATCCTCACTATGGCCGCCGCCCAACCAGGTCCGGGCAGCGGAGCAGACCGGGCGCGTACCAACTCAACAAGGGGTGAGTGAGATGCTGTGCAAGACTAAAGCCATCGCCGCTTTGCTGGCCGCCGCCGCGATCGGAGGCGGCGCCCAAGCCGCGACCGATCCGGTCGGCGACTTCCTTGCGACCTTTACCGGCGCCCAAGCCGCCAGTCTGGACTTCACGTCCGCCGAGGCGCGGTTCGACGGGACCAAATTCGACCTGAAGCTGACCCTGGCCGGCAGCGCCGCCGGCGCACCGGCCGGGCAGCTCTGGGTCTGGGGCGTCAACCGCGGGGCGGGCACGCCGCGCCTGAACGAGCTGTTCGACCCGGACATCGAGCCGGTCAAATGGGACGCGCTCGCGGTGCTCGCGCCCAACGGAGCGCTGAGCGTCGTCGCCCTGCAGCCGGCGGGTCCGCCGGCGTTCACTTTCATCCCCGGCGGCGCCGTTATCGACGGCAACAGCATCACCGCTTCGGTGCCGCTGAGCCTTTGGGGTAGCCGCGGCTATGCGCCGATCAGCTACACCTTCCAGCTCTGGTCGCGGCTGCGGACGAATCCGGCGATGGACGGCCCCAATGACGAGATCGCCGATTTCGGGCCGCGCGTGTTCGCCGCCGTCCCCGAGCCGGCGAGCTGGGCGATGATGATCGCCGGCTTCGCCTGCGCCGGGGCGGCCGCGCGCCGCCGCCGGCGCGCCGCCTTCGCCTGACGGGTCGCCGTCCAGAAAAGGAGTGAATCATGAAAGTCTTCGTTCACGCGGCGTTGCTTGCCGCGGCACCTCTGGTTGCGCCCGTCCCGGCCGCAGCCGCGACCTACCAGGCGTCGGTGGTGGCGTCCGGGCTCAACGGGCCGCGCGGGCTCGCCTTCGGTCCCGACGGCAGCCTGTACATCGCCGAATCGGGCTATGCCGTGCCCGGCGGCCCCAGCACGGTGCTGCGCGGGGCAACCTATTATTATTCGGAGACGGGCTCGATCACGCGGGTGTCGGGCGGCATCCAGCAGCGGATCGTCACCGGCATTGCCTCGATCGGATCGCCGACCGCCGATACGGTGGGGCCGCAGGACATCGTGTTCGGTGCCGGCGGGCAGGGCTTCGTGGTCGTCGGCTTCGGCAACAACCCGAACGTCCGCTTCACCGACCTGGGGCCGAACGGCGGCAAGCTGGGGCGCGTGTACAGCTTCACCGACGGCGGCACGATCACCAGCCTTGCCGACGTGTCGGCCTATGAGGCGGCGCACAACCCGGCGGGGGGCCCGCTGGACAGCAATCCGTTCCACGCCGCAGCGCTGGCCGACGGCCTGCTCGTTACCGATGCCGGCAGCAACACGCTGCTGAAGGTCGCCGGCGACGGCAGCGTGTCGCTGGTCGCGACCTTCCCGGCCCGGCCGATCGCGCCGATCCCGCCGGGCGGCAGCGATTCGGTGCCGACCGGCATCGCCGTCGGGCCGGACGGCAATTACTATGTCGCAGAGCTCACCGGCTTCCCGTTCACCCAGGGCGCGGCCCAGATCTACCGGGTGACGCCCGGCGGACAGGTCGATGTGGCCTATACCGGGTTCACGAACCTGACCGACATCGCGTTCGGATCGGACGGCAGCCTCTACACGCTGGAGCTCGATTCGAATGGCCTCGCCACGCCGGGCGGCGGCGGCGTGATCACGCGTATCGGCGCCGGCGGAGCGCGCGAGACGATCTTCAGCCAGGGGCTGGTCACGCCCACCGGCCTGGCGATCGGGCCGGACGGAGCGCTGTACGTCACCAACTTCAGCGCGCTCGGCCAAGGAGCGGGCCAGGTGCTCAGGATCGCCGCCGTCCCCGAGCCGGCAAGCTGGGCGATGATGATCCTGGGCTTCGGCGCGATGGGCGCGGCCGTGCGTCGCCGGCGGCGGATTGCCTTCGCCTGATCGTCTCTCGACTTCGCTCGAGACGAACGGTTCATGCCGTTCGCTTCGAGCGAAGTCGAGCAGGAGCTTACCGGCTGCGGATGAAGGCCTTGATGTCGTTCGCCAGCTTGTGGCGGTCCTCGTCGCGGACGTACATCATGTGGCCCGCGTCATAATAATGGAACTGGATGCGGTCCTGCGGGAAGCCGGTGCGGGTCAGCGCATATTCGGCGCCAAAGAACGGCGTCGCGAAATCGTAATAGCCCTGGCCGACGAACACGCGCAGGCCGCTATTCTCCCGCAGCGCCTGGCCGATATAGGGCGCGACCGACTTGTAATAGGTGCCGTCGCCGCGATCGCCCAGGTCCCAGTCCCAGGACTGGACCGATCCGATCGTGACGTATGAGCGGTCGGACTTGAAGCCGAGATCGTTCCGCACATAGGCGTTGATCGCCGCCGTATAGCCGCCGTCGATGCCGTAGAAGCTCGGATCATTGTCGAAGCCTTCGCCGGCATTGTCGCGGTCCTTGCCGACATAACGGCTGTCGAGCCGGCCGACGACGAGCCCGCGATCGCGCAGCAGCTCCTTCCAGAAGCGGCCGGGCAGCACGCGCAGGTCGGTGCGCTCGACATATTGCTCCGAAAGCCCGGTGTAGCGGGCCAGCTTGGCGCGGATCGCGTCGCGCTCGGGGCCGGCCAGCGCCTGGCCCTTCATCAGCGCGGTCGCATATTCGCCGGTCGCGAACGCCTTCGCCTCGGCGACGAACTCGGCGACCGTCGCCGGCTTGTTCGGCACCTTGTCGTGATACCAGGCGACCGCCGCCATCGACGGCAGCGCGATGATATAGGGCATGTCGTTGCCCTCGACCTCGGCCTGGGCGCCGAAGTCGAGGATCGTCGAAATCAGGATAATGCCGTTCAGCGAGACGTCGTTGTAGCTGCCCTCCAGCTCGTGCGCGACGGCGGCGGAGCGCGTCGTGCCATAGCTTTCGCCGCCCAGGAACTTCGGGCTGTTCCAGCGGCCATTGTCGTTCAGCCACAGCCGGATCACCTGGTTGATCGACTTGGCGTCCTTGGTGACGCCCCAGAACTCCTTCGGATCGGTCTTGCCGAGCGCATGGCTGAAGCCGGTGCCGACCGGATCGATGAAGACGATGTCGGTCACATCGAGCAGGCAGTCGGGATTGTCGACCAGCGGGAAGGGCGGGGCGCCGTCGTCGCGCGCGTCGGACGGGATCGCGACCCGCTTCGGCCCGAACGCGCCCATGTGCAGCCAGACCGAGCCGGAGCCGGGGCCGCCGTTGAACAGGAAGGTCACCGGCCGCGACGGATCGCGCGGTTCCTTGACGTAGCTGTAGTAATTGATCGCGGCGCGCGGGGTGCCGTCATCGGCCTTCAGGTAGATCTCGCCGGCGGTCGCCGTGTAGTTGATCTTCTGCCCGCCGAACACGCCGCTGTGGTGCGACACGACCACCTGCGGCGGCGGGATTTCGCCGACGGACTTCTCCGCCTTCGCGTCGTCCTTCGGCTTGTCCTGCGCGAGCGCAGGGGCGGCGAGCAGCGCGGCGGCTGCGAGCAGAAATGCCTTGGTCATGATCCCTCCCGGTTTGGGGGCGGTGGTAGGAAGAAGCGCCCGCTTCGACAAGCATTTGCCGAACCCGCTTGGGAGTTCGTCGACGAACGACTAGATGGCGGCCATGAACATCACTCATCTCGGCCAGCCGTCGAAGCTGCCGGCGCGCCCGGAAGACGCGGTCCTCGATTACGTCCCGAATCCCCGGCCTGGCCGGCCCTATCTGGTGCGCTTCACCGCGCCCGAATTCACCTCGCTGTGCCCGGTCACGGGCCAGCCCGATTTCGCGCACCTGGTGATCGACTATGCGCCCGCCGCGACGATCGTCGAATCCAAGTCGCTGAAGCTGTTCCTGGGCGCGTTCCGCAACCATGCGGCGTTCCACGAGGACTGCACGGTCGGCATCGCCGAGCGGCTGGTCGCGGAAATGAAGCCGCTCTGGCTGCGCATCGGCGGCTATTGGTACCCACGCGGCGGCATCCCGATCGACGTGTTCTGGCAGTCGGGCGAGCCGCCGGCGGGCCTGTGGCTGCCGCCGCAGGACGTGCCCGGCTATCGCGGCCGTGGGTGACTTGTCGCTGACATGGGTGTAAGCTCGCGCCCCATGAGTAGCGCCGCTTACGACCACCGGATTCGCATCCTGCCCGCTGACATCGATTTCATGGGGCATGTGAACAATGCGCGCTATCTGAACTGGGTGCAGGACGCGGTGATCGGCCATTGGCGCCGCTTTGCTCCGGCCGAGGAAGTCGCGGCCAAATTGTGGGTCGCGCTGAAGCACGAGATCACCTACCGCAAGCCGGCTTTCCTGGACGACCAGGTGATTGCCCGCGTTGTGCTGGAGAAGGTCGACGGCGCGCGCGCCTTCTACGCGACCTTGATCACGCGCGGCGAAGAAGTGCTGGCCGAAGTGAAGTCGAGCTGGTGCTGCCTCGATGCGGGCACGCGCCGGCCGGTCCGGCTCGCCAAGGACGTGATCGCCCGCTTCCTAGGCTGAAGCGGCGCGCGCGGTGCGGCGGTAGAGCCAGACGGCGATCGCCGCGAACAGCACCGGGGCGAGGATCAGCGCGGTCGGCTCGAAGCTTTCCGGCGTGACGCGTAAGGGTGCGGCGCTGCCGGTCGCGACGACGAGGCCCGCAAGCGCGACGCCGAACAGGCTTTCGCCGACGATCAGCCCGGTTGCGAGCAGCACGCCCATCCGCTCCGCGCCCTCCGGGTCGCGGCGGCGGCGCGCCCAGCGGTCGTAGAACCAGCCCGCGACCGCGCCGACCACGACCAGCAGGCTGGTCTGCATCGGGAGGTAAATGCCGAGGCCGACCGCGAGCGGCGGCAGGCGCCAGCCGAGGCGCGGGCGCCCGGCGAGCGCGAAGTCGATCGCGACGATCACCGCGCCGGCGACCGCGCCATAGCCGATCATCCGCCAGTCGAGCGTGCCGCCCAGCACGCCCTTGGCCAGCGCCGAGATCAGCGCGGCCTGCGGAGCGGGCAGCGCGTTTGGCCCGGCGCCGGGGGCTCCGGCAAAGCCATAGGCCTGGTTCAGCAGCGACAGCACCGGCGGGATCACCAGCGAGCCGAAGAACACGCCGAAGATCAGCGCGACCTGCTGCCGCCACGGCGTCGCGCCGACCAATTGCCCGGTCTTCAGGTCCTGGAGGTTGTCGTTGGAGATGGTCGCGACGCCGAACACGACCGCCGTCACCGTCAGCGCATAGACGACCAGCGGCCCGCTTTCGCCCTGGCCGCCGGCGACCGCGCCGATCAGCAGCGCGGCGGCGATGATCGACAGGATGCCGACGCCCGAGATCGGGCTGTTCGACGCGCCGATCAGGCCGGCCATATAGCCGCACACCGCGGCGATGAAGGCGCCCGCGAGCACCACGAACACCAGGCTGCCGCCGATCAGCACCGCTTCGTTGCCGATCGCGCCGATCTGCGTGCCGAGCAGCACGCCGACCAGCACCAGCGCGCCGAGAGCCGCCGCCGCGACGATGCCGATCGGCATGTCGCGTTCGAGGAGCGGCAGCTCGGCGCCGCTGCCCTTGCGGTGGGCGGAAGCGGCAATCGCCGAGCGGATGCCGCCGATAATCGGGCCGAGGATGCTGAGCAGGGTCCAGATCGCGGCGACGCCGATCACGCCGGCGCCGAAGAAGCGGACCTGGTCGCCCCAGACCTGCAGCGCGACCGCTTCCGCCGGGCCGGGGATTCCCGCGGTCAGGATCGGCGTCGCGACTGCCCAGCCGATTAGGATGCCGACGCCGATCGCGATGCCGACCGACAGTCCCACCAGATGGCCGGCGCCGAGCAGCGCGAAGGACAGGCCGGCGGAGATGCCGGTCGCGCCGCTGCCGACGCGGAAGAAGGTCGCCGCTTCCGCCAGCGCCACCTTCATCGCCGCCAGCAGCGCATAGCCGGCCGATGCGAGCGCGCCGGTGGTGATGATCCTGAGCCCGGCGCGGTTGCCGCTCTCGCCGACCTTCAGCACCTCGGCGGCGGCGACGCCTTCGGGAAAGGGAAGGTCCGAATCGACCACCAGCGCGCGGCGCAGGGGAATCGAGAACATCACCCCCAGGAATCCGCCCAGGAAGGTGATCAGCGCCGTCGTCCAGAACGGGAAGTCGGTCCAGGCACCGATCATCACCAGCCCCGGCAGCACGAAGCAGATCGCCGCCAGCGTGCCCGCTGCCGAGGCGACGGTCTGGACGATATTGTTCTCCAGGATCGTGCCGTTCGCCATCGCGCGCAGCAGCGCCATCGAGATGACGGCGGCGGGGATCGATGTCGCGAAGGTCAGGCCGACGCGCAGGCCCAGATACACATTGGCGGCGGTGAACAGCAGAGTGATCACCCCGCCCAGCAACACCGCGCGAACGGTCAGCTCACGAGTCAATTGGCGTCCTTTTCGAAGCGAATCGTGCGGTCGTAGCGGCGCAGCACCAGCGTGTCGCCGTCGATCGCGAGCGGCTCCCGGTCGAACGCGGCAATGCCGAGGTCGTTGGGCTCGAAGCGGAACACGATCATGTGGCCGCCGGGGGTCAGCGCGTAGGCGGGGAGCGGCTGCTCGAACACCGGCAGGTCGGGCACCAGCGCGGCGACGGTCTTGCCCGGCGGCACCGGCAGCCGCCCGTCCTCGTCGACCTCGACGAATGCGGGCGCGCTCGCCCCGGCATAGGTTACGACCATGGTCAGCGATGAGCCTTGGAGCATGTCAGGATCGGAAAGCGCGACATGGATGCCGCCGTCCGCCGCCGGCTTGTCGCTGACCACGGCGAAGCGCGGCGGTTTCGGCCGGGGCTCGGTGGTCAGCAGCAATTTGCCGTCCGCCTCGATCCAGCGTCCCTGCGCCTGCTCGTCGAGTGCGCCATAGCTGAGCGCGTAGGCGAATTTGCCGTCGGGGCGGAGAACGAGCCGGGCCGCCATTTCGGTTTGGGAGCCGTCATAGACGCCGGGCGCGACCGCGGCGGGGGCGGGAACGCAGAGGAACAGACTCAGTCCCATTCCCCATACCGTTCGGCCCCGGACCCGATCCGGGGTTGTCGAAGCCCTCCCTTCTTCCTTCCGAAAGGTGGGGAAGAAAAGGAAGGCCTTCGACAGGCTCAGGCCGAACGGAGCGTGGGGCATTAGCCGGCGCGAAGCTCTCACCGCAGCAGGTTCCCCAGCACGCCGCGCATCAGGTTGCCGACCAGTCCGCCGCCCGAGCGCCGCCGGCTCGTCCCGCCGAACACGGCGCGGCCGAGCTCGTTCGCGACCTGCCGGCCGATCGAGGAGGAGGCTGAGCGCGTCGCCGAGACGATGATCGAATCCATCATCGTCGGCTTGGCCGCCTCGCGCTCGGCGGCGATGCGGGCGCGTTCGGCTTCCTTCGCCTGGCGTGCCGCTTCCTTCGCCTGCAGCGCCGCGGCCTTCTCGGCCTCGGTCTCAGCCTTCGCGGCGGCCGCTGCCGCGGCGGCTTGCTGCGACTTTGCGGCGAGCAATTCTTCCGCCGACTCGCGGTCCACCACGGCGTCGTATTTCTTGCCGATCGCGTCGGTCTCGCGCAGCACGCCGCGCTCCACCGGCGTCAGCGGGCCGACGCGCGAGGAGGGCGGCTTGATCAGCGTGCGCTCGACCGGGCTCGGCGCGCCGTCTGCCTGCAGCAATGACACCAGCGCCTCGCCGACCTTCAGCTCGGTGATCGCCCGGGCGACATCGACGCCCGGATTGGCGCGGAACGTCTCGGCGGCGGCGCGGATCGCCTTCTCGTCCTTGGGCGTGAAAGCGCGGAGCGCGTGCTGGACGCGGTTGCCGAGCTGCGCCGCGACCGTGTCCGGCACGTCGATCGGATTCTGGGTGATGAAATAGACGCCGACGCCCTTGGACCGGATCAGCCGCACCACCTGCTCGACCTTTTCGAGCAACGCCGGCGGCGCCTCGTCGAACAGAAGATGCGCCTCGTCGAAGAAGAAGCACAGCTTCGGCTTGTCAGGATCGCCGATCTCGGGAAGCTGCTCGAACAGCTCGGACAGAAGCCACAGCAGGAAGGTGGCGTAGAGCTTCGGCGATGCCATCAATTTGTCGGCGGCCAGGATGTTGACCACGCCGCGCCCCTGATCGTCGGTCGCGATCAGGTCCGCGATCTCGAGCGCCGGCTCGCCGAAGAAATGCTCGCCGCCCTGGGACCTCAGCTGCAGCAGCGAGCGCTGGATGGCGCCGATGCTCTGCTTCGAGACGTTGCCGTAGGTGACGGTCAGCTCGTCCGCGCGCTCGGCGCAGTGGCTCAGCATCGCCTGCAGATCGTCGAGGTCGAGCAGCAGCAGCCCGTCCTTGTCGGCGACGTGGAAAGCGATCGTCAGCACGCCTTCCTGAACCTCGTTCAGGCCCATCAGCCGCGCGAGCAGCAGCGGCCCCATCTCGGACACGGTGGTGCGGACCGGGTGACCCTGCTCGCCGAACAGGTCCCAGAGCTGGACCGGGGTGTCGGCATAGGCCCAGCCGGTCATGCCGATCTCGGCAGCGCGGGCGGCGAACGCTTCGTGCGTCTTGGCGGTCGGCGACCCGGCCATGCCGAGCCCGGACAGGTCGCCCTTCACATCGGCGACGAAGGTCGGCACGCCGGCCCTGGAGAAGCCCTCGACGATGCCCTGCAGCGTCACCGTCTTGCCGGTGCCGGTCGCGCCCGCGATCAGCCCGTGCCGGTTCGCGCGCCTGAAGTTCAGGACCTGCGGTTGGCCGCCGCCCTGCCCGATGAAGATGCCCTCGTCCGCCATGCGCCGGGTGTAGAGCGGCGGCACGGGTGCGAAAAGCCCCCCTCCGCAGTCGGAGAGGGGCCGATCGCTCAGTCGTTCTTGATCTTCACGCCGACATAGCGGGGCTGCGCACTGCCGCGCTGGACCAGCATCAGCACGCTGCTGCGCTTGGCGCCGGTCGCTTCCGTCACGGCGGCGCGGATGTCGGCCGCGGTCGCGGCCGGGCGGCCATTGACGGCAAGGATCACGTCGCCGCGCCGCAGCCCCTTGGCGGCCGCGTCGCTGGACGGATCGACGCCGCCGATCACCAGCCCCTTGGTCGTCGCCGGCACGCCGACCTGGCGCGCGATCGCCGGGGTCAGCGGCTGCACGGCCAGGCCCAGCGACGCCTGCGCGGCGGCCTGCTGCTGGGTATCGTCGTCGCTGTCGCTGCTGAAGTCGCTGTCGTTGTTCAGCTGCGCCGCCAGCTGTTCCTCGGGCGGCCGCTCGCCGAGCGTGGCGGTGACGGTCATCCGCTTGCCGTTGCGGATCAGCTCGATCGGCACGCGCGAGCCGATCTCGGCATTTGCGACCAGGTAGGAGAGCGTCGTGTCCGGCGTGACTTCCTGGCCGTTCACGGCCATCACCACGTCGCCCTGGCGGATGCCGGCGCGCTCGGCCGCCTGGCCCGGCTCGACATGCGCGATCAGCTCGCCGCGATTCTTCGGGATGCCCAGCGATTCGGCGATGTCGTCGGAAATCTGCTGGATCTGGACGCCGAGATAGCCGCGCTTGACGCGGCCACCCTTCATCAGCGCGTCGACCACCGGCTTGGCCTGCTCGGCGGGAATCGCGAAGCCGATGCCGACATTGCCGCCGGACGGCGAGAAGATCGCGGTGTTGATGCCGATCACATTGCCGTTCAGGTCAAACATCGGGCCGCCGGAATTGCCCATGTTGATCGACGCGTCGGTCTGGATGTAGCGGTCATAGGCGCCGCCCTGGCCGGTGTTGCGGTGGATCGCCGAGATGATGCCGGACGTGACCGTGCCGCCCAGGCCGAACGGGTTGCCGATCGCCAGCACCCAGTCGCCGACGCGGGCATGCGCGGAATCGCCGAAGCGCACGAACGGCAGGTTGGCGCCGGCGTCGATCTTCAGCACGGCGAGGTCGGACACCAGGTCGCGGCCGACCAGCCGCGCCTTGAACTCGCGCTTGTCGGGCAGCGTGACGGTGATCGATTCGACCACGGCGCCCTGCCGGCCCGGAGCGACGACATGGTTGTTGGTGACGATATAGCCGTCCGGCGAGATGATGAAGCCGGAGCCGAGCGACTGCGCCTGGCGCGTGACCGGCCGGCCGTTGCTGTTGTCGCCGCCGCCGAACAGGTCGGCGAACGGGGTGCCGGCGAACGGATTGACGCCGCCCTGGCTGACCTGCACGCGCTGGGTGGTCGAGATGTTGACGACGGCCGGCTGCAGGCGCGCGGCAAGGTCGGCAAAGCTCATCGGCGCGCCGCGCGGCGGAGTCGCGGCGGCGATCGCCTGGGGCGCGTTCTGCGGCGTCTGGGCGCCGAGCGGCTGCTGCATGACGACGGAGCTGGCGACGCCCCCCAGCAGAATGGCAGTGGTCAAGGCATAGGCGTAACGCACGTGTCGTTTATCCTCTCAGAGTCTGGCGCCGCCAGGGTCGCGCACGGCGCGCCCCATCGGTGCGGAATGCTTGCTGAACGTCGATTGAATGACATCTGTCATCGACCGCGTCCGGTGAACTCCTTCAGATACGCGTTGTCCGGCGACAGGATGACATTCGTGTCGGCGCTCTGCGAATTGAACGTCAGCCGGTACGACTGCATCGCCCTGTAGAACTCATAGAAGTCCGGGTCTTTCCCGAAGCTCGCCGCATAGGTGCGGGCGGCTTCCGCATCGGCTTCCGCGCGGATGATCTGCGCCTGCTTGCGGCCCTGGGCATCGATGGTCAGCGCTTCCTGCTCGCGCGCCGACCGCATCCGCTCGAACGCCGATTGCAGCGGCGACCCTTCCGGCAGATCGGTGCGCTTGATCCGCACGTCGATGATCTCCGCGCCGTACTGGCGCGCGACATGATCCAGGCCCTGCACGATCTCGTGCATCACGCGCGTGCGCTCGGGGCTGAGGAGCGCCGCCGCCGGCACCTTGCCGAGCTCGTTGCGCAGCGCCGAGCCGAGGATCGGGCGCAGCTGGTCGGCGACCTGCTGCTCGGTGCCCGCGGTCACATAGGTGCGCAGCGGATCGACGATGCGGAAGCGGGCATAGGCGTCGACGTTCATCCGCAGCTGGTCGGTCGACAGCACCTGCTGCTTTTCCATCGACACGTCCTGGACCCGCTTGTCCAGCCAGACGATCTGGTCGGCGAAGGGAATGCGCAGGATGATGCCGGCGCCGGTGCGGCCGAATTGCTCGCCCGGATGATAGCGGTTGAACACCCAGACCGGGTCGCCGAAGCGCACGATCACGCCCTGCCGCGTCTCCGGCACGACCGCGATCGTGCTGGCGAGCAGCACCAGCAGCGCGATCGCCGCGACCAGCAGCACGATCGGGTTGCGCCAGCTCAGCACCGGATTCATTGCTGCGGCTCCTCGGCGGCGCGCGCCCGGGGCAGCCGGTCCAGCGGCAGGTAGGAACTCACGTTCGGCGCCTCGATTATCGTCTTGTCGACCTTCGACAGCACGTCCTCCATCGCTTCGTAATACATGCGCCGCCGGGTCACTTCGGGGGCCAGCTTATACTGTTCATAGACCTTGTCGAACGCTGCCGCCTCGCCCTGGGCGCGGGCAGTGATCTGCTGCGCATAGGCGCGCGCCCCGTTCAGATAGGCGATCGCGTTCTGCTGCGCCGCCTGCACCTTCTTAAAGCTTTCGGTCACCTCGGCGGGCGGGTCGGCCTGCTTGATCGCGACGCCCTGGATGCGCACGCCGGAACGGTAGGTGTTCAGCAGCTCCTGCATCCGCTGCGCCACCTGCGCCTCGACCCCGGTGCGGCCGGCGCCGATCGCGTCGTTCAGGCTGACGTTCGCCATCACCGCGCGCATCGCCGATTCGGCGACTTCGCGGATCGTGTCTTCCGGCTCCTTCAGCTGGAACAGGAAAAGCGCGGGGTCGCTGATATTCCAGCGCACCGAATAGGCGAGGTCGACCAGGTTCTGGTCGCTGGTCAGCACCAGGTTCTGGCTGTCGCCCGCGGTCGAGCCGATGTCGATGGTGCGGATTTCCTCGATATTCTGCTTGATCACGCGGTCGATCGGGGCGGGGAAGCTGAAATTGACGCCCGGCGACATGGTGCCGGCATAGCGGCCCAGGCGCAGGATCACGCCGCGTTCGCGCGGGTCGATCGAATGGATGCTGGTCAGCAGGATCCACAGCGCCAGGAACAGCAGGATCGCATACAGCCAGATCGGCTTGCCGCCGAAGTCCGGCAGGCCGCCGCCGCCGAAGCGCTCGCGGCTGCGGCGCAGCAACTCGTCCAGCGCCGCGGGACCGGGCCGGTTGCCGCGCGGGCGCCCGCCCGATGGCGGGTTCCAGGGGTTGCGCGGACCGCCGCCATCGCCGTCCCCGCCACCGCTTCCGCCACCGCCGCGGCCGCCCCAGGGCCCGCCGCCGCCTTCGTTCAACATCGCGCCATGGGGCCTGAGCCACGCCGTCAGCTTGTTCATGTCCGCCTTTATAGGGAGGGCCAATCAGAAAAACAGTGTTCCGTGCGCGGAACCACTCGCCTATCGGGGCAGGCATGTCCAATCCCGACCGACTCCATGCCGCGATCGCCAGGATCGTCGGCAGCCGCGCCGCCGCGCCGCGCCTGACCGACGGCCGCGCCTCGCTGATCCTCGACGTGACCGGGCTCGACGCGAAGACGCGCGATGCGATGGCGGAGGCGGCCCGCCAGGCGCTGCTCGCGCTGCCCGAAGTGACCGAGGTCCGCATCGCGATGACCAGCGAGAAGCGCGAGCGGCGGCTGATCGCGGTCGGCTCCGGCAAGGGCGGGGTCGGCAAGTCGACGCTGGCCGCGAACCTCGCGATCGCGCTGCATCGCCTGGGCCGCAAGGTCGGGCTGGTCGACGCCGATATCTACGGCCCGTCGGTGCCGCGGCTGATGGGCGCGGAGGGGACGCGCCCGATGGCCGAGGATCAGAAATTGCTGCCGGTCGAGACGCGCTTCGGCGTGCCGATCCTGTCGATGGGCCAGCTGGTGAAGCCGGGCCAGGCGATCGCGTGGCGCGGGCCGATGGCGGGCAATGCGCTCGGCCAGCTGATCGACGCGCAATGGGGCGATGCCGACACGCTGATCGTCGACCTGCCGCCCGGCACCGGCGACGTGCAGCTGTCGATGATCCAGAAATACAAGCCGGCCGGCGCGGTGATCGTCTCCACCCCGCAGGACCTGGCGCTGATCGATGCGGCCCGCGCGGTCGACCTGTTCGCGCAGGCAAACGTGCCGATTGTCGGCCTGGTCGAGAACATGGCCGGCTATGCCTGCCCCCATTGCGGCCAGGTCAGCGACCCGTTCGGCGCCGGCGGCGCCCAGGCCGCCGCGGCCGCGATGAGCCTGGACTTTCTGGGCCGCGTGCCGCTGGAGATCGCGATCCGCCAGGCCAGCGACGCCGGCGAACCCCCGGCCGCCGACGACGGCTTTGCCGGCGAACCGTTCAGGGCGATCGCGGCCAAGGTCGCGGCGTGGCTGGATCGGGGCGCTGCCTGATCCGTTACACGTCTGAACCGGAGGACGAACAATGCCCCTCACGCGTGATGAAGACATTGCCGAGCTCCTCCGGAGCACCCGCACCATCGCGCTGGTCGGCGCGTCCGACCGGCCCGATCGCCCCAGCTATGAAGTGATGGCGTTCCTGCAGCGCCACGGCTACCGCGTGATCCCGGTCAATCCGCAGATCACCGGCGAGCATGTCCATGGCGAATATGTCTGGCGGGAGCTGGCGCAGATCGGCGAGCCCATTGACATGGTCGACATCTTCCGCCGCCCCCAGGCGGCCGGCGAAGCGGTCGACGAAGCCATCGCCGCCGGCGCGAAGGCGGTCTGGATGCAATTGGGCGTCATCAACGAGGAAGCCGCCGCCCGCGCCGAATCCGCCGGCCTGAAGGTCGTGATGGACCGCTGCCCGAAAATCGAAATCGCCCGGATGCGGCTGCCCCGGATCGAGCAATTCGCTTAGGCGGCGCGGAACGCGTAAATGGCCGGCCGATAGCGCGGCTCGGGGATCGGATCACCGTTCGCGCGTGCGCTTTCGAGCCACAGGTCGATCAATTCCTCGGCCTTGCTCAACGCTTCGGCGCGGGTTGAGCCGAACGTGGTGCACGGCTCAAGATCGGGAATGTCCGCGACCCAGGCCTGCTCCTCGTCGGACCAGAAAAGATTGATATGATAAGTCGAGTTCACGCTTCACGATCCAATCCGTGCCGCACGATCATAGCACGAGCCTGCCTGAGCTGATAGCCGCGGGCGTCCTTACCGTCCGGTTCGATCGGCAGCGGCCGCGACGCACCCTTGTGTTGATAAATGTGGTGACTGCCGCGCACGCGTTCCAGACGCCAGCCCTAGGCTTCGAGCACGGAGCGGAATTCCGCGAAGGTCAGCTTCTGTCCATCAAGGCAGCGGCGGATGAGTTTATCGATCTGCGACAAGAGGGTTCTCCATGCGAGGGGAACGACCCACTAGGAGCAGTTCGAAGCCGATTGAATCGGGAACGTTGTAGCTGCGCTGTCACACAACATTTTCCAGCAGCCGCTCCCGCGCGATCTTCTCGCGCCACACCAGCGGCGCGGTGTGGTGGACGCTCTCGCCGGTCGCGTCGACGGCGACCGTCACGGGCATGTCCTTCACGTCGAACTCGTAGATGGCTTCCATGCCCAAGTCTTCGAAGCCGACCACCTTCGACGCCTTGATCGCCCGCGCCACCAGATAGGCCGCGCCGCCGACCGCCATCAGATACGCCGCCTTGTGGTCCCTGATCGCCTCGATCGCGATGGGCCCACGCTCCGCCTTGCCGACCATCGCCAGCAGGCCCTGCTCCAGCATCATACGCGTGAACTTGTCCATCCGCGTCGCCGTGGTCGGGCCCGCGGGGCCGACGACTTCGCCCTGCACCGGATCGACCGGTCCGACATAATAGATCACGCGGCCCTTGAACTCGACCGGCAGCTCCTCGCCCCGGCTCAGCATGTCCTGGATGCGCTTGTGGGCGGCGTCGCGGCCGGTCAGCATCTTGCCGTTCAGCAGCAAGCGGGCGCCCGGCTTCCAGCTCGCGACGATCTCCGGCGTCAGCGTGTCGAGGTCGACGCGGATCGCTTCCTTGCTCGGCGTCCACTGCACCTTCGGCCATTCGTCGAGGCTCGGCGGCTCCAGATAGGCCGGCCCCGATCCGTCGAGGTGGAAATGCGCGTGCCGGGTCGCCGCGCAATTGGGGATCATGGCGATCGGCTTCGACGCCGCATGCGTCGGCCAGTCCATGATCTTCACGTCCAGGATCGTGGACAGGCCCCCCAGCCCCTGCGCGCCGATGCCGAGCGCGTTGACCTTGTCGAAAATCTCGATCCGCAGCTCCTCGATCTTGTTGGCGGGTCCGCGCGCCTTCAGCTGCGCCATGTCGATATCGCCCATCAGCGATTCCTTGGCGAGCAACATCGCCTTTTCGGCCGTGCCGCCGATGCCGATGCCCAGCATCCCCGGCGGGCACCAGCCGGCGCCCATTTGCGGCACCGTCTCCAGCACCCAGTCGACGATCGAATCGCTGGGGTTCAGCATCTTGAACTTGGACTTGTTCTCGGACCCGCCGCCCTTGGCCGCGACGATCACCTCGACATGATGCCCCGGCACCATCTCGACATGCAGCACGGACGGCGTGTTGTCCTTCGTATTGACGCGCGAAAAGGCCGGATCGCGCAGGATCGACGCGCGCAGCCGGTTGTCCGGGTGCAGATAGGCCCGCCGCACGCCCTCGTCGATCACCTCCTGCAGCGACCTGTCCGACTGCAGCCGGCAGTCCTGCCCCCATTTGACGAACACGGTGACGATGCCCGTATCCTGGCAGATCGGCCGATGCCCCTCCGCGCACATGCGGCTGTTGGTCAGGATCTGCGCGATCGCATCCTTCGCGGCCGGCGACACCTCGGCCTCATAGGCCGCGCCCAGGGCCCGGATATAATCCATCGGATGGTAGTAGGAGATATACTGGAGCGCGTCGGCCACGCTCTCGATCAGATCGGCTTCGCGGATGGTGGTCGTCATGCGCGCCCCCTCGCACAGCTTGCGCGCCCCTTCTAGGGGATGTGCTGAGAAAACCGGAACGTCCGCAGGAGGTAGGTTCCCTTCTTAGAGGACCCAGCGCACGTCTCGGTAAAGCAGGAATAGACCGCCACCCTCATCGCGTGGGGGACGATAAGCGCCTACTGCACCACATATCCGAGCGGTAACAGCCGTCAGTTCCCAACCGAGCCCGTTTAGGTCATCGTCCTCAACGTAGCCGCTCGTTAATTCTTCTATGCCGTGATCTTCGCCGAAAGAGCGCGCCCGTTGAGCTTCCTCGATACAATCTGCTGGCCAATGCGAGTTGGCCCAGGCCCAAAGCCAATTTCCGGCATTCTGACTAGTGGTTCCGACAACCTGAATATCGGCGACAACTTTCGCACGACCATTTTCCGAAAACGTCAATTGGCGCGCCGCCAGATCGTAGTCATATCGCGGCCAGCTATTTAATCGAAATTGCTCCTTCAGCCTCGCGTTTTGTTCCTGAAGGATATGGACAGCATCGTGCCGCCATTTGGCATACCAGTCAGGATTGTTCGTCTTGGCCATCTCGTGACGCTTAGCGGTATGGGAGGCGTTTCGCTATTGGGTCGAAAACCGCCATCCCTCACTCCAGCATCTTCCGTTTCGCATCCACCCACGCCTTGCCCTCGTCGCCGCCCCAGAGCAGCCAGGCGATATAGCCGGCGGAAGGCCGCCCCGGGTCGGCCCAGAAGCGGCCCTGCTTGTCGACCGCGTGGCGGGCGAAATAGCTGTACATGGACTTGATGTCCTTCGGCTCCAGCGGCTCGCGGGCGATCAGCTGCTTGGCGCGGGCGACGCCAACATGGGTCCCGCCGCGGCCGTACTCAGCGCGCAGTTCGAGCCCGCGCGCGGCATTCCCCGCCATTTTCTTTGTCGGCACGAAACAGACGGATTTCGGCATCTGGTTTCCTTCGGGCCGCCGGCGAGCCTTCCTCTGTGCGGGCCGGATAATCCACAGGAATTTGAAACGGACGCACACGCCACCGGAACGGTCGGGAAACGGCTCGTAATCCTCTCTCTCCCCGACCTCGGTTCGGCGATGAAACGAATCTTTCCAGCGACGAAATGCAGGGCAGCCAAAGCATTTACCGTCTTGCTTCCCGACCCCGCTTGGCACACTATCCCTAGCGTTCACATCGGGGGCTCACACAAGACGTGGTATTCACCGCGCGCGACACATATCGCGTGCGTGGGAGATTCACGCCCTGTGGAACACGGGGAACAGGCGCTTTTCGCCGGCCCGGAAGAGCCCTCGAGGTGATACCAAAGGGATAGCTTGCCCGAATCGAACGGATCGGGAACATTGGAGGGCGCATATGGATTTCAGGGACACGCAGGAGGCCGACGTGAGCGCCACCACCGTCGAGGCCGCGACCACCGCCACCGGCAGCGGCAGCAGCGAGGTCCGCGCGCGCCCCTTCCCGGTCGAGGTCGATCACAGCCGCGATTCGCTGCTGACCGAATTTGGCAAGGAAACGCTGAAGGACCGCTACCTGCTGCCCGGCGAATCCTACCAGGACCTGTTCGTGCGCGTCGCCTCTGCCTATGCCGACGATGCGGCGCACGCGCAGCGGCTCTACGACTATATCTCGCGCCTGTGGTTCATGCCGGCGACGCCGGTGCTGTCGAACGGCGGCACGGGACGCGGCCTGCCGATTTCCTGCTATCTGAACTCGGTCGACGACAGCCTGGAAGGCATCGTCAACACCTGGAACGAGAATGTGTGGCTCGCCTCGCGCGGCGGCGGCATCGGCACCTATTGGGGCAGCGTGCGCGGCATCGGCGAGCCGGTCGGCCTGAACGGCAAGACCAGCGGCATCATCCCGTTCGTGCGCGTGATGGATTCGCTGACGCTGGCGATCAGCCAGGGCAGCCTGCGCCGCGGGTCGGCTGCCTGCTATCTCGATATCTCGCACCCGGAGATCGAGGAGTTCCTCGAAATCCGCAAGCCCTCGGGCGACTTCAACCGCAAGGCGCTGAACCTGCACCATGGCGTGCTGATCACCGATGCGTTCATGGAAGCGGTGCGCGACGGGACGGAGTGGGTGCTGCGCTCGCCGAAGGACGGGTCGGAGCGCGGCAGCGTCGATGCGCGCTCGCTGTTCCAGAAATTGGTCGAGACCCGGCTTGCGACCGGCGAGCCGTATATCGTCTTTGCCGACCATGTGAACAAGGCGATGCCGCGCCACCACCAGGAGCTTGGCCTCAAGGTCTCGACCTCGAACCTCTGCTCCGAAATCACGCTGCCGACCGGGCGCGACCATCTGGGCAACGACCGCACCGCCGTCTGCTGCCTGTCGTCCCTGAACCTCGAGACCTGGGACGAGTGGAACGGCGACAAGCAGTTCATCGAGGACGTGATGCGCTTCCTCGACAACGTCCTGACCGATTACATCGACCGCGCGCCCGACGAGATGGCGCGGGCCAAGTACAGCGCCGGGCGCGAGCGCTCGGTCGGTCTTGGCGTGATGGGCTATCACTCGTTCCTGCAGGCGCGCGGCATCCCGTTCGAATCGGCGATGGCGAAGTCGTGGAACCTGAAGATGTTCAAGCACATCCGCGCCAAGGCCGACGAAGCCTCGATGCTGCTGGCGACCGAGCGCGGGCCGTGCCCGGACGCGGCGGAGCGCGGCGTGATGGAGCGGTTCAGCTGCAAGATGGCGATCGCGCCGACCGCGTCGATCTCGATCATCTGCGGCGGCACCTCCGCCTGCATCGAGCCGATCCCGGCCAACATCTACACCCACAAGACGCTGTCGGGCAGCTTCTCGATCCGCAATCCGTACCTGGAGAAATTGCTGGTCGACAAGTCGAAGAACTCGGACGCGGTGTGGAGCTCGATCCTGGAAAAGGGCGGCTCGGTCCAGCATCTCGACTTCCTGACCCAGGAAGAAAAGGACGTGTACAAGACCAGCTTCGAGATCGACCAGCGCTGGCTGATCGAGCTCGCCGCCGATCGCACGCCTTTCATCGACCAGTCCGCCTCGCTGAACCTGTTCATCCCGGCCGATGTCGAGAAATGGGACCTGCTGATGCTCCACTTCCGCGCCTGGGAGCTCGGCATCAAATCGCTCTACTATCTCCGCTCCAAGTCGGTGCAGCGCGCCGGCTTCGCGGGCGGCGTGGAAGCCGACAACACGCCCGACCTGCGCCAGATCGAGGTCGAGGCGAAGGATTACGACGAATGCCTGGCCTGCCAGTGACGCGCTGGTGCACCGACCGGTTTCCGCCTTTCCGGGCGAGCTGATCGGTGCCCTACCAGGCCGGCATCATCGCGCTGGTCGCCGGACTGGCGATCGTTTTCGGCACGTTCGCCTGGCTGCTGGTCCATGCCCGGGCGATGATGCTGCTGTTCCGAGGTGGCGACAGCGAGATCGTCGCCGGCCCCGGCAATCCCCGCAAAACGCCGTCGCGTTCGCGGACCGCGACGATGCTGGTGCTGCACTTCGTCGGCTGGGGAATTGCGGCGCTCGCCTATTTCTGGATGCTGGCCGACGTCGCCGCTTGACCTGATTTTCTTCCGCGCCCGTCTCGGTTAAGGCAGTCGAAACGGGCGCGGGGACGACGTGCGGCAGTTGAACATCACTTTCCACGGCCTCGGGGCCATGCCGGCCACGGTCGATGCCGGCGAGGCGCGGGTCTGGTGCGCGGACGCGGCGCTGTACGCCGATCTGGTCGACGAGGCGCAGGCCACCGCGGCCGCGCACGGGATTCCGCTCACGATCACCTTCGACGACGGCAATCTCAGCGACGCGACGATCGGCGCGCCGGTGCTGGCGAGGCGCGGGCTCACCGGCATCTTCTTCCCGTGCGCCGGGCGGATCGGGACGCCCGGCTATCTCGACGCGGCGGCGCTGCGCGACCTGCACGCCGGCGGCATGGGCATCGGCAGCCATGGCTGGGCGCATACCGACTGGCGCCGCGCCGACGACGCGGCGATGGCGCGGGAAATCGGCGAAGCGAAGGACCGGATCGAGCAGGCGATCGGCGCCCCGGTTACATCGGCCGCGATCCCGTTCGGCTCCTACGACCGGCGCGTGTTGCGCCACGCCGCGCCATTCGCCACGGTCTATACCAGCGATGGCGGCCTGGCGCGGCAGGGCGCGCGCGTCCAGTCGCGCACATCCTACACGACCGATTGGCGGCGCGGCTCGGTCGCGCGGCTGGCGGAGACGGAAAGCCGCGCCCCCCGCCGCCTGCGCGGCGGGCTGAAGATGCTCTACAAGAGTATGCGCTAGGCCGGGCCCTGCCGTCCCGTTCGTCATCCCGGCCTTGAGCCGGGATCCCGCTTCTTCTTCTCTTCGTCTTGCTGCAAGGCAGCGGGACCCCGGCTCAACGCCGGGGTGACGCGGGATTCAATTCCCCCTCGATCGGCCCGCGGCGCCATTCGCTTCGGCGCCGCCAGACTTCTCCCCAGGTCGCCGCGCTCCCGCCGAACCGTTCCTTGTTCAGCTTCGCTGCCAGACCGTAGCCGAGCGCGCGGATGCCGGCGGCGGCGACGACCATCCGCCGCGAGGAGGCGCGGCTGCGCGGCGGGAAATGATCGTCGATCATGCCGATCGTCGAGCTGAAGGTGTGGATCAGCTTGCCGGCGCGGTTGCGGGTGCTGCCGCCGTCATAGTGGATCACGGTCGCGTCGGGCGTGATCATCGGCCGCGCGCCCCGCTTCGCCGCGCGCATGCACAAATCCGCTTCCTCGCCGAACATGAAGAAGCGGCGGTCGAACCCGCCCAGCTCGCGCCAGAAATCGCGGTCGATCAGGAACAGGCAGCCGGTGACGATGTCGACGTGCCGCGCGCTGTCGCGCAGCCAGCCGGGATAGGCGCGCGGGTTGAACAGTTTCGATTTCGGAAAGGCCGCCGACAGGCCGGTCGCGAAGGCAAAGCTGGTCCAGGGCGTCATCCTGCCCCAGCACGAGGTCGGGTTCAGCGAACCGTCGGCATAGAGCGTGCGCCCGCCCCAGATGCGCGCCTCCGGGTGCTCCCGGCTGAACGCGACCAGATTGTCGATCGCACGGTCGAGCACCACCGTGTCGGTGTTCAGCAGCAGCAATTTCTCGCCGCGCGCCACCTCTGCCTGCAGGTTGGTCGCCCGCGCGAAGCCGTGATTCTCCGCCTCCGCCATCAGCCGAACCTGCGGAAATTCCCGCGCGATCGCTTCCGCCGACCCGTCGCTTGAGCCATTGTCGACGACGATCACTTCGAAACGCGTGCGGGTCGTCTGCGCATAGACGGAGCGCAGGCAGTCGAGCGTCATCTCGCGCGTGTTCCAGTTGACCAGCAGGACCGAGACTTCGGGCGCGGGCTCGCTCATGCGGCGGCCCCGCGCGGGAATGCCCGCCAGACCTTGGGCGACACCGTCGCGATCGGCTCGAACCCGACCTTTTCGAAGGCGCGGCGTGCGGCCTTGTTCCAGATCTTGCAGTCGACATAGATCTCGGCGTCGGCGCGATGCTCGTGCGCCAGCAGCGTGCGCACTACGGCCGGCGCGATGCCCTTGCCGCGATAGGCGTGCGGCGTCACGACCGCGTAGATCACCTTGTCGTCGTCGCGGAGCGGCCGGTACCAGCCCGGCAGCGCCGCGCCGCGGACCAGCCAGACGCAGCTCGCCGGGCGGCCGCCGTCCAGCGCGATCCACAGCGCCGCGCCTTCGGCGAACCGGGCCGCATACCAGGCGCGCGGCATGCCCAGCGGATCGGTTTCCCTGAACACGGTCGCGGGAACCTCCGCCAGCCGGTCGATCCGGCGAATGTCGAACGCGGCCGTCTCGGGCGGGAAGGCGCGCGGCTGCCAGCGATAGAGCACCAGCCGCCGTTCGACCTTCGACCAGACCCGCGCGCGCAGCTGGGCGCCGATCGACTCGCGCCAGTTGGCGCCGCCGATCGCGCGCAGCCGCGCGGCCAGACTCCCGATCGAACCCATTGCGGCGCGTCGCCTCCCAATGACACTTCCCGAGCAGAGGGGACTGCCCTACAGACCCTTGGGTTAAAAAAACAGGGATACCGATGCTCGAATCGCCCATCGCCTCTGCGCGAGCGGTCGCGCTGGACGAGGCTTTTGAGCTTGCCGCGCGCTTTCGCGATCTTCGTTACGTGCAGCATCCCGGCTACGCGATCGAGGCCGCCCGGGCCGTGGGCGCGCGTGTGGAATTTCTGGCGATCGAAGACAATGGCGAGGCGATCGGCTTCGCCGCCGCGCGACTGAAGACGCTGCCGGTGTTTGGGTTCGGCCTCGCCTATGTTCATCGCGGTCCCACGACCATTTTCGCCGAAGGGCAATTCGACGCCGACCGGTGGGGCCGATGCGTCGAGGCGCTGGTCCGTCACTATCGCCCCGCGGGGCATCTGTTGCGGATTTCGTCGCCGCTCTGGTGCGACGAAGAGGACGCTCTGACTCCCTATTATCGCGGCCTCGGTTTCGTGCGCACGCCGGCAGGCGGCAGGACGATCGTGATGGACCTCGCTCCGTCACTGGAGGAGCTTCGTGGCCAGCTTCATGCCAAGTGGCGCTCGCACCTCAACAAATCGCTTCGGGCCGATCTGACCGTCACGCGTTCGACCGGTCTGGCGGAATTCGACAGGTTTCAGCCGCTGCTTGCCAACCTTGCTGAGAGAAAGCGGTTTCGTACCGTGCAGGATGCCTGCTTCTTCGGCGCGGCGGCGCAGCATGGCGGTGCGGACGACATTGTCCTTCACCTGGCCTGGCAGGGCGACGAACTCGTCGCCGGTCATGTCGGTACCTATACCGGCGACACCGCGGTCTATGTGCTCGGCGCGAACACACCGGCTGGCCGCGACGTGCGCGCCTCCTATTTCCTTCAATGGCAGGTGATCGAATACGCCAAGTCGCGCGGTATAACCTTCTACGACCTAGGTGGAATCGATCCGCGCGCCAACCCCGACGTTTATCATTTCAAGGCCAGGATGGGCGGGCGCGAGGTCGCGCATGCCGCGCAGTGGGAGCTGGCGACCGGCCTGGTCGCGCCGCCGCTCGTCCGCCTGGCCGAAAAGGCGCGCGCGGCGCTCTCCCGCCGCTAAGGCCGGATTGCCGCATATGGGGGAGGCGCTGGCCCCGCCTCCACGATATGTTGTGGATTAGCCGTGGTTTTGCTTGGCGGATTCGGGCGGAAGGCCTATCGTCCCGGTGCGACGCGGACGGGGATTCCGCCATCGCGCCGCCGCGCCGGGGAGGGGCCTCGAATGATGCAGACCATGGACCCGATTCGCGCCGCAGCCGGTAGGCCGCGCGGTGCCCGTTCAGCCGGCTTCCTCTTCCTCGAACAGCTCCGCCGCGTTGGCGCCGGTCGCGCTGAGGCGGACCTTGTCGCCCTCGACGCCGGCGACCAGCCCGACGGAGATATAATGGTGGTGCCCTTCATGGCTGCCGGTGCCGCTGTCTTTCTTGGTCAGCTTGATGCGGTCGCCCTCGACATGGTCGACGGTGCCGACATGGACGCCGTCGGCGCCGATCACGTTCATATGCTCGCGGATCTGGCTGAGGTCGGTCATTTACACTCCTCCTTCGTTTCGCGATCCCAACGCACGGAAAGGGAGATGGTCGCATGCGCCTGAACCGCTCCGCCGCGGCGCTGCCGCTGCTGCTCGCCCTCGCCGCCTGCGCCCGCCAGGCCGGCAGCGCGGTCGAGCACGGACCCGACACGCCCGGCTTCCTGCTCGGCGTGTGGCACGGCTTCATCTTCCCGGTCGCCTGGGTGCTCAGCCTGTTCATGCCGGACGTCGCGATCTACGCGGTGCCGAACAATGGCGGCTGGTACGATTTCGGCTATTTCGTCGGCATCGTGTTCCTGGGCGTCGGCGCGCGGAGCACCCGCACGGTATACCGCACCCGCATCGTCCGGACGCGCGACTGATGGCGCGCCGCCCCTCCAATCCCCATATTCGGTTCAAGTCGGAGTAACGCCCATGCCTCTTCTCGAAGCCCGCAAGCAGTACAAGCCGTTCGAATATCCCTGGGCGTTCGAGTTCTGGAAGCGCCAGCAGCAGATCCACTGGATGCCGGAGGAAGTGCCGCTGGGCGAGGATTGCCGCGACTGGGCGCAAAAGCTCACCAATCATGAGCGCAACCTTTTGACCCAGATCTTCCGCTTCTTCACCCAGGCGGACGTCGAGGTGCAGGATTGCTACCACGACAAATATGGCCGCGTGTTCAAGCCGACCGAGATCAAGATGATGCTGACCGCGTTCAGCAACATGGAAACGGTCCACATCGCCGCCTATTCGCACCTGCTCGACACGATCGGCATGCCCGAAAGCGAATACAGCGCCTTCCTCCAGTTCAAGGAGATGAAGGACAAGCATGATTACATGCAGCAATTCTCGGTCGACACGGACGAGGACATTGCCCGCACGCTCGCCATGTTCGGCGGCTTCACCGAGGGGCTGCAGCTGTTCGCCAGCTTCGCGATGCTGATGAACTTCCCGCGCTTCAACAAGATGAAGGGCATGGGCCAGATCATCAGCTGGTCCGTGCGCGACGAGAGCCTGCACTGCGAAGGCATCACCCGCCTGTTCCACGCTTTCGTGAAGGAGCGCGACTGCCTGACCAAGTCGGTTCGCGAGGACATTCTCGATTGCTGCCAGAAGACGGTGCGGCTGGAGGATGCGTTCATCGACCTGGCGTTCGAAATGGGCCCGGTGCCCGGCATGACGCCCAAGGAGATCAAGAAGTATATCCGCTACATCGCCGATTGGCGCCTGGGCCAGCTCGGCTTCGCGCCGATCTACATGATCGACGAACACCCGCTCCCCTGGCTCGCCCCGCTGCTGAACGGCGTGGAGCACGCCAATTTCTTCGAGACGCGCGCGACGGAATATTCGAAAGCCGCCACCCGCGGAAACTGGAACGAAGTCTGGGACAATTTCGACCGGCGGAAAGCGGCGAAACTCGGCGTCGTCGCGAACGAGGACGAAGGCGGCGAGGACATGTTCGCACGGGCGGGCGTGGCGGCTGAATAGAGCGGGGCCTGATTGGCTAATCCGGTTTTGCTCCTCGGGGCCGGTGTCTCCATCGACGCCGGCCTCCCGAACGCTTTCGATTTAACACGACGAATTTATAATGAATTGGCTATCGCTCAACGAGAAGAGGCCAAGCTATTTGCCTATGTTATAGGCAAGCTGATCACACGGCAGGCCAAGCTAGGAGTCTCGCCGTTCAGAGAGGTAAACGTTGAAGAAGTTTATGATGCGCTCAAACGCTTTCTAAGCCGAGATAGCGACATTCTGGCGGAGTTTGTTTATAGCTGGGACCCTGTTTCCTTTCCTTCTGCACAAACGTTTGATGTTCATCGCTTTGCTGCCTCGATGGGCAGTGCCTTTGACGTACGTCGGTCTTTGGATCGCATTAGCGTGACAGCGAACAATAGAGCGCTGCGTGACGCAGCGCAGCAAATCTCTGACGCAGTTCGCCCGAGTCATCATCAATATGATCTGGAATCGTCCCTGCGACCCTACCTTCAAGTGCTGGTTGCGTGTTTGCAGCCGAAAGAAGACAGCTTCGGATACCTGACGAGTTTGATTAGATTCTCGCGAGAACGGGTAAGCGCAATAGCGACACTCAACTACGACACGTTGCTTGAACGGACGTGCGGCCAGGACAGCACGGCCTTCGACTACGGACTGAGCGGCTGGAACGACAGAAAGTACGTTCGTTTTGGGAAGAAGGGGTTGCCCCTAATAAAGCTTCACGGTTCGATTAACTGGGTCGAAGATGGAGACGACATTTCGGTTGTTGAGAGTCCGAAAGTGCATCAGAGACGGGGGCTGATATTTGGTGGGCAAGGGGATAAACTGGTCTCTCATGGCCCTTACCTCCAGCTCAGGCATGAGTTTCAAAAGCTGCTCAATTCGACCAACGTCTTCGGCATTATCGGATACTCATTTCAGGACCGGCACCTCAACGCGATCATCCGAGCCTGGGTTTCAAGTCGGCGAAAGGCTAAGCTGGTGATATTGGATCCAGGAACTCCGCGCTTGGGTCATGACGTTTTGGGAAACTGGGTGAGTACTGACAAGGACGGTCGGATCACGCGCTATAAGGTCGAGATTGAGCACATCGCTGAAACTGCCGCAAACGGGATGGAGCGCTTCCTGCTCTCACTTACTAGGCCTCCACGACCCGGCCCGCTGGCCTAAAGTCAAGTAAGTCCGGCTTTCTCAAGTATGGAAGCACTCGGTTCGATGCCAGGCCAGATAGCGGGAATGTGGCCGGTGCGCTGATGAGCTAGGCAGCCGCGCCCTTCGATCCGCGTAGATGATTTTTTCCGCACCCTCGATGTCATTGATCTTGCGCGACAACAGGATTTCGCCGTCGTCACTCAACGAAATCAGCCCGCGATCGAACATCCAATGCACGGTTCCGGATAGCGCGATGCCGTTGGTGACGACATCCGGCCCACCGGCTTCCACACTCATGATGTGCGCCGCCTGCGTCTCGGCTCTGCCGCCGCCGTTGATCAGTTTCATGCCGGTCAGCGCGCAGCGGCAGTCATAGACGTCCAACACGCGCTTGCGGAATTGCCGGTTCCGAACGGTGCGATTGACCAGCATCGTCGCCCGATCAACCGGCCCCAGCCACGGTGCCGGCTCTTCCTGGACCAGCGCGGGAACGGGGTTGTCCTCGTCCACGCGGGGCAGCAACTCGTCCTCTTCGATCAGGCCGAGGCCGACGATCCGATTGAAATCCGCGTCGGAGATCGGCCGGATCGACTGGATCGCCCGGCCATTGTTGAGGCGACCGTCCGGGCTGAGCAGCCCACTTTCGACCGCCTGGCCGTCCAGTTGGAAAGGCACGTCGCGCCCGAACTCCAGATATGATCCGGGCTCGATCAGGGCCAGATACATGCCTTCGGTCGCGGGATCGGGAACGATCCGCTCCACCTTGGCGACGGCATAATAGCCGCGTCGGCCCGCCCGGCGCGGTTCCTGGTAGATGATCCAGTTGCCGACCACCTTCGCGGCGTTAGCCATCCAGCGCGTTGGAAACCGATAGAAGCGCTCCGGTTCGTCCTCATAGATGGAGTGCGATCCGATGACGAAAACGCCCTTGCTCGTTCCTTGGCGCAGCGTCTCGAAGGGTAAGCCGAGCCAGCGATAGGTGCCTTGGTCAATGAACTCGATCGCGCCAGCATCCCGAAGCTGCTGCAACTCCCGGCTCAGGGTCTGGTAGGGTGTGGCACCCGCCGAGCCGGTCTCGGCCACCATTGCGTCCAATTCGGATTCGATCAGCGATTGGCGCGTGAAAACCGGAGAGCCGGTCTTGGCAACATGCCGCCGCACGGCATTTGCCACCGCTTCGGACCAACTTCTCCCCGCCACCGCTTGCCCCCGCTTCTGTGGCCCGACAGACTAGAGGCATGGCGCAAACGGACAAGCCCGTCGCGATCGTCTGCCGTACCTGCGGTTCGCAGCACGTCAGCCGAGATGCCTGGGCCGATTGGGACAGCGCGCGTCAGGAATGGGTGCTCGGTGCGGTTTTCGATTACGCGCACTGTCACGACTGTGACGGCGAGACGAGCCTGGACGAGGTGCCGCTAGCGGGCACGTGCGGATAAATCATCCGCTTGCATCCAGTTTCGTAACTGCATATCTGTAGCTACAGATGGGCTGGACGTGGGACCCGATCAAGGCCGCGACGAACCGGCGCAAGCACGGCGTTTCGTTCGAAGTTGCTGCCTTCGTCTTCGGCGACCCTCTGATCCTGTCGCAGCCGGATACACATCCGGACGGAGATCGTTGGCAGTCGCTTGGCGCCGTTGGAGGCGTGGTGCTGTTCGTGGTCCATACCTGGCCGGATGATGAGAGCGACGGCCGTATCATCAGTGCGCGGCGGGCGACGCCGCACGAAAGGCGGAACTATGAAGAAGGCGAGTAAAGAGCTCCCGCAGCATCTGCGCGACGAACTCGCGGCACTTGCAGCGATGCCGGACGATACGATCGACACGTCCGACATTCCCGAAGTGACGGATTGGTCGAACGCCGTGCGCGGCAAATTCTACCGGCCGGTCAAGCAGCAGCTCACGTTGCGCCTCGATGCCGATGTCGTCGACTGGTTCAAACGGCATCCGGGGCAGGAAAAGGGCTACCAGACGCGCATTAATCGCGCCCTTCGCGAATATGTTGAGCGCGAGGAGCGGAGGGCGGGCTGAGGACTGCCGCGACCTGAACGCGACTCGCAAGAATTCCCTGTCCTACATCGAACCAAATGGGATAAGATCGCGACTCCTTGCATCAACGGGAGCAGCAATATGGGCAGGCAGGCGGCGCGGGAGATGACGGTCGAGGAGTTCGACGCCTGGTGCAAGGCGGAGGACCGGGTCGCAGCGGTCGGTCAGGCGGCGGACGAAACGGGCGGGCCGCGTCTGTCGCTGGTGCCGGCGCCCGAGCAGGAGATCGCCTGGCCGACCGACCTGCTGCCGCCCTCCGATGCACCGGCGGAAGGCGAGCCGCCCGCCGCGCAGCCATTTGACGGGATCCCGCTGGAAGACAGCCGCAAGCGGCTCGCCGGGTGGAGCGCGGAGCGGCAGCGCGTCTTCCTGTCCTGCCTCGCGGAAACCGGATCGGTTCATCTGGCGAGCAGCGCCGCGCGGTTGTCGGCGCGCTCCGCCTATCAGCTGCGGGTGCGTTCGCCCGGCTTCGCCGCCGCCTGGGACGTGGCGGAGCGGCTCGCCGTCGGGCGGCTGTCCGCGCTTGCCTTCGATCGGGCGATCAATGGCCGCACCGAGCAGGTCTGGCACGACGGCGAGTTGGTCGCCGAAAAGCGGATGCCCAGCGACAAGCTGCTGATGTGGCTGCTCGCCCGGCTCGATCCCAGACGCTACGCCGCGCCGTGGGAGCAACGCCGCGACGACGCTGCCGACCCGCAGGCCGAGGCGCGGGGCGCCTTCGCCGGCCAGCTCGACGCCCTCACCGACACCGCCGCCGACGGGTGAGCAGGCAGGCGCCGAACGGCCATGGCCAGTGCGACCTTTCGTGACCTTTCGAAGCGCCGGCGCTGCAACGACGCCCACATCCGGCGAGTTGATGCCGCATGGTGCTCGTCCAATCCGAAGCCGTCGCACAGATCGAGTACGACGCGGCCACGCGCACGCTGTTCGTGCGGTTCACCAGCGGCGAATGGTACAGCTATGCGGGCGTGCCGCCGCGCGTGCATGCGGACTTCGTCGCGGCGGAGTCGAAGGGCCGCTTCTTCCAGGATCACATCCGCGGCCGCTACGCCTATCGGGGCCCCTGCTGGTGCCGGCTTGACCCTATCGCATCAGCCGCGACGGCCTCGCGGCGGTGCGTCCGCAATTGGATCAGAGATAGAAGAATGGTCTCACACGAAGATCACGAAGACACGAAGAAGTGCGCCGGGCATCTTCGTGCCTTCGTGGCTTTGTGTGAGCCCAATAGAAAACGGGCCCGGAGCGTGTCGCGCCGGGCCCGTCCCTGTTTCGTCAGCCTTGCGCCCGGCTTACGCCGCGACGCGCGCGCCTTCCGGCAGGGCCGCCTTCACCTGGGCGACGATCGCCGCAAAGGCTTCGCCCTCGTGCATCGCGATATCGGCCAGGACCTTGCGGTCCAGCTCGACGCCGGCCAGCTTCAGGCCGTGCATGAACACGCCATAGGTCAGGCCTTCGGCCCGGGCGGCGGCGTTGATGCGCTGGATCCAGAGCGCGCGGAAGTTCCGCTTCTTCACCTTGCGGTCGCGATAGGCATATTGGCCGGCCTTCTCGACCGCCTGGCGCGCGATGCGGATCGTGTTCTTGCGACGGCCGTAATAGCCCTTCGCCTGATCCAGAATGCGCTTGTGCTTCGCCTTCGTCGTGGTGCCGCGTTTCACACGTGCCATTGTCGGTCCTCCTTACTTCAGGCCGTAGGGGGCCCAGGCCTTCACCGTCGCCGTGTCGGCGTCGGAGAGGACGGAGGTGCCGCGGTTCTGGCGGATATATTTGCCGTTGTGGCTGATCAGGCGGTGGCGCTTGCCGGCCACGCCGTGCTTCAGCTTGCCGGTCGCGGTGATCTTGAAGCGCTTCTTCACACCGCTCTTCGTCTTGAGCTTGGGCATTTTCGTCCTTTCGATGTGTTCGACGATTATGGACGGCCACGGCAGCCCACACTGGCCGGGCAGTCCTTCCTTATCGCGAAGCGGCGGCTCCTAGCGGGAGAGCGGCGCAATTGCAACCGGAAGCGGCGCAAAGGGGTTGACCCCCGTTATGAACGAGATGGCCCGGCCCGGCGCGTTCGACGAAGCGCATCCGATCCGTCGCGATCCGGTCACCACGGCGGCGGCCAGCCTGGTCGCCGTGCTGGCGACGATCGTCGGCCTGATCCTGCTCGCCTGGACCGTGCTCTACGTGACCAAGGGCCGGTTCCTGAAGCACAGCTTCGAGAAATATGCCAGCCGCGCGGCGCTGCGCGACGTCCGCGTGGCGGGCGATTTCCAGCTCTATTTCAATCCGATCGACATCAAGTTCCTGGCCGAAGGGCTGACGATCACCAATCCGGCATGGGCGAAGCAGCCCTATTTCCTGAAGTCGAAGCTGATCGACAGCGACATCAAGACGATCCCGCTGATCTTCGGCCGGCAGCGGGCCGACTGGCTGATGCTGCTGGGCGGCAATCTCGACCTCGAATGGAGCGCGGACGGCAAGCAGAACAGCTGGACGCTCGGCAAGCCCACCGGCAAGCCGCTGGAGCTGCCGGACATCCGCCGCGCGCTGATCCTGGGCACGCGCATCCGCTATTCGGACCCGCGCATGCAGCTGTCGGCCAATATCGGCATCGACACGGTGCGCGCGCAGGACACGCGCTTCGCCAGCGACATCCGCTTCTCCGGCGACGGGTCGCTGCGCGATCGTCCCTTCACCCTGTCCGGCAGCCTGCTGTCGCCGAACGAGACCGTCACCGGCGGCCAGAACCGGTTCCGCATGCACGCGGAAGCAGCGCGGACGGTGCTCGACGTGTCCGGCACCTTGCCGGGCGCGACGCGGATCGAGGGCGTGCCGCTCGATTTCCGCGTCCATGGCTACAACCTCGCCAACCTGTTCGACTTCATCGGCGTCGCGGTGCCGGACACCCGCGCCTACAATCTCCGTTCGGTGCTGACCAAGCAGGACGGCGAATGGCGCTTCACCCGGCTGCGCGGGCGGTTCGGCGACAGCGACCTGGCCGGCCGGCTGACCGTGGCGCTGAAGGACCGTCTGAAGCTCGACGCGGAGCTGTCGACCCAAAGCCTCGACATGATCGATGCCGGCCCCTTCGTCGGCTATGACCCCGAGCGGCTCGACGCCAATGGCGGCAAGGTGGTGCGGACGGAAGGCGGCACGCCGCGCATCCTCCCCGACGCGCCGCTGAAGGTCGACGCGATCCGCGGCTTCGACGCCGACGTGCACTGGACGGTCCGCCGGATCGCGGGCGACAAATGGCCGATCTCCAACATCGACCTGACGCTCGATCTCGATCACAGCCTGCTGAAGCTGTCGCCGCTGACGTTCGATCTGGACCGCGGCCATGTCGCGTCGGACGTTTCGATCGATGCGCGCCGCAAGCCGGTCTTCACCAATCTCGACCTGCGGCTGTCGCCGACGCCGATGGGGCGGCTGCTGAAGGGCTTCGGCGTCGAGGAAGCGGGCACGACGGGCACGCTGAAGGCGCGCGCGCGGCTGGCGGGGCCGGGCGACAGCATCCGCCAATGGCTCGGCAATTCCGACGGCCGCATCGCGATCATCATGCCGCAGGGATCGCTCTGGGCGCGCAACGTGCAGCTGTCGGAGCTCGATATCGGCACCTTCATCTGGAAGATGTGGGAAAAGAAGCTGAAGGAGCCGGTC
Organism: Sphingomonas horti; assembly: GCF_009753715.1. GTDB lineage: Bacteria > Pseudomonadota > Alphaproteobacteria > Sphingomonadales > Sphingomonadaceae > Sphingomonas_B > Sphingomonas_B horti. The sequence goes on from NZ_WQMS01000016.1 coordinate 277,961, forward strand.
GAGATCAATTGCGGGCTGATCGCCTTCACGGTGCGGAACGGCATCGCGGCGGCCGATCCGATCCTGATCGACACGAAGAAGAACGTGATCCTCGGCCGCGGCGGCTTCAGCTTCAAGAACGAGGCGCTGGACCTGCGCATCCGCGCCGATGGCAAGCGCTTCAGCCTGTTCTCGGGGCAAAGCCCGGTCGGCATCGGCGGCTATTTCGCGGCACCGAGCCTCGACGTGATCAGCCCGCAGCTGATCGCGCGCGGCGGCGCCGGGCTGGGCCTCGGCGCAGTCGTGTCGCCGCTCGCCAGCGTCCTTGCCTTCGTCGATATCGGCGACGCCAAGTCGGCCGCCTGCGGCCCGGTTCTGGCCGGCGCCCATGCCAGCGCCCAGCGCACCCGGGGCGGCGAGCCCCGCGATGATGTCGGCAACGGCACCACCGCCAAGTCCAAGTCCGGCAAGCGCTCGCCCGAGGAGCGGCAGAAGCAGCGCAAGAAATTCCTCGGCATCTTCTGAATCGCCGCTACCCCGCCGTCATGATATAAGCGCGCGCGAGCGGGGACGCGACTCGCCCGGCATCCTTTCGCAGCCGGGCGCATAAAGGAGGGTCCCATGCGCATGCATCCCGCATCGCGTCGGCGTGCCGCTCTGTTCGGCGCGTCCTGTGCAGCCTTGATGGCGGCGAGTTCCGCTTCCGCCGCGAACCAGTCAGTCGCTCAGATCAACCTGGTCACCGACGATCAGATGTTCCTCGCCAGCCAGGGCTTCGCGCCGGCCGCGACCCAGGATGCCGACCTGATCAACCCCTGGGGCATGTCCTTCTCCGCGAGCAGCCCGTTCTGGATCTCGGACCAGGGCGTGGGAAAGGCGACGCTCTACAACGGCTTCGGCGCCAAGCAGGGGCTGACGGTCACGATCCCCGGCAGCATGGGCGGCCCGAGCGGACCGACCGGACAGGTGTTCAATCCGACGACCGACTTCGTGCTGCCCGCCGACGGGGCCAAGGCGAATTTCATCTTCGCGAATCTGAACGGCACCTTTTCAGGCTGGAACAACGGACTCGGCACCAATGCCGCCGTGGCCGCGATTACACCGGGCGCCATCTACACGGGCTTGGCTATGGGCAGCACCAGCGGCGGGCAGAACCGCCTCTACGCGGCCAATGCCGGCCAAGGCCGCGTGGACGTCTTCGATTCTGCCTTCATGCTGACCTCGTCGTCCGGTTTCGTCGATCCCAATCTTCCGGCCGGTCTCGCTCCGTTCAACATCGTCAATGTCGGCGGGCAGCTCTACGTGACCTATGCTCCGCCCGGGCCCGATGCCGACGAGGCCCCGCTCGGCACCGGCGTCGTCGATATCTTCACGACCGACGGCGCGTTCGTGCGGCGGTTCGCGACCGGCGGCAACCTGCTGTCGCCTTGGGGCGTGGCCAAGGCGCCCGCGGGGTTCGGCGCTTACGGCGGTGCGATCCTGATCGGCAATTTCGCGGAAGAAGACGGCTTCATCAACGCCTTCCGCGAGAGCGACGGCGCCTATCTGGGCATGCTGGCGACGGGGGCGGACCCGTTCCGCATGCCCTATCTGTGGAGCCTGGCGTTCCGCACCGGCGGCGTGGGCGTCGATCCGGCCGCGCTCTACTTCACCGCCGGCATCGGCGACGAGGAGCACGGCCTGTTCGGCCAGCTGACGGCGGTGCCGGAGCCGGCGACCTGGGCGCTGATGCTTGCCGGCTTCGCGTGCGCCGGCGCGCGGATCCGTAAGGACCGCGCTCAGCTGCTGCCGGGATAGGTTTCGCGCCTCAGCAGGCGGGCAAGGTGGGCCGCGTTGGACGCGGCCGCCCTGGCCGTGGCCGCGATCTTGTCGGGGACCTGGGGCAGGTCCTTGAAATCGGTCTTGCCCATCGCTTCGCCGACCCAATAGGTCGCGGCGGCGGCGGGGACGCTGAAGCCGACATCGTTCAGCGCCTGCAGCAGCGATGCGGTGATGCTGTGGGCGCCGTCCTCGTTGCCGACGATGCCGACCAGCACCGTCTTGCCATAGGCCGGCGTGCGGCCCTGATCGTCGGTCTCGCCCAGGAACGCATCCATCCGCTCCAGCACGCGCTTGGCGATGCTCGACATCTGGCCCAGCCAGACCGGCGTGCCGAGGATCAGGACGTCGGCGGCAAGGATTTTCGCGCGGATCGCCGGCCACGCATCGCCGGCGCCTTCGTCCGACGTGACGCCCGGCTTCACGTCGTGACGGGCGACGCGGATTGTCTCCGCCAGCCGCACGTCGTGCTTCGCGAGCTCGCCGGCGATCAGGCCGATCATGCGGTCGGTGGAGGATTCACCCTCGGGTTTGAGCGTGCAGTTGAGCGCGATTGCGGAAAGAGCCATGCCCGGCAGACGCACCGGGCCCCATCGGGTTCCTAGGCTCCCCTTGCGTCTTCGTCCGGCGTCGTCAGGTAATAAGGCTCGACCGGGCCGGTCAGCTTGATCGTCAGCGGCCGGCCGTGCCGGTCCATCTTCTTGCCCAGCGCGACGCGCACCCAGTTTTCGGAAACCGAATATTCCTCCACGTCGCTCCGCTCGGCGCCTTTGAAGCGGATGCCGATGCCGCGGCCGAGCACGTCGGCGTCGTAATGCGGGCTGCGCGGGTCGTTGGAGAGGCGGTCGGGAGGCGTGTCGGTCATGGCCGCGCCTTTAGCCGTGAGCCCTAGGCCGCCGCAAGCGCCGCGGCGCGGGCGTTCGCGGTGCGCAGGTCAGCGACGAATTGCGCATATTCGCGCGCCTTGTCCGCCTTTTCCCGCAGGCGAAGGAGATAGCTCGGGTGAATCGTCACCCAGCACTCGCCGCCGTCCTCCAGCTTGATCGGCCGCCCGCGTGCGCCGGAAATGGTGACGACCTTGTGCAGCAGCGACCGTGCCGCGGTCGCACCCAGCGCGACGGCCACCGGCGGGCGGATCAGCATCCGTTCCTGGTCGATCCACCAGCGGCAGGCCTCGATCTCCGGCCCATTGGGCTTGGAATGGATGCGCCGCTTGCCGCGCTGCTCAAACTTGAAATGCTTGACCGCATTGGTGACGTAGGTGGTGCCGCGCTCCACCCCGGCCTCTTCGAGCGCGCGGTCGAGCATCTGCCCCGCCGGACCGACAAAGGGCTGGCCGGCCAGGTCCTCCTGGTCGCCCGGCTGCTCACCGACCAGCATCAGCTTCGCGCTCACCGCACCTTCGCCGAACACCGTCTGGGTCGCGCATTTGTAGAGATGGCAGCGCGTGCAGACCGTCGCTTCCTCGCGCAGCGCTTCCCACGCCCTTTGGCTGTTGCTCACCACGCCCGGACAACGCCGCGGCGGGCGGGAGGGTTCAGCCCTGCGCTTCGGGGGGAGCGGTCAGCTTCCGGACGAAGCCGATCAGCCCGGTCTGGCGGCTGCGCTTCAGCCGCTCGGCCTGCAGGATGGTGCGGACCTGCTCGAAGCAGCGGACGGCGTCGTCGTTGACCAGCACATAGTCATAGCCGTCCCAGTGGCCGATCTCGCTGGCCGCGCGCGACATGCGGGCATCGATCACTTCGTCGCTGTCGGTGGCGCGGGCGCGCAGCCGCCGCTCCAGCTCCGCCATTGAGGGCGGCAGGATAAACACGCGGACCACGTCGCCGCCGGCCAGCTGGTGCAGCTGCTGCGCGCCCTGCCAGTCGATGTCGAACAGCACGTCGTTGCCGGAGGCGAGGATCTCGTCGACGGGCTTGGCCGGGGTGCCGTAGCGGTGGCCGAACACATGCGCCCATTCGAGGAACTCGCCGGCCGATGCCATTTCCTTGAACCGGGGCAGATCGACAAAGTGGTAGTCGACGCCGTCCCGCTCGCCCGGCCGAATCGCGCGGGTGGTCGCCGAGATCGACATGCGCAGCAGCGGATCGGCCTGGAGCAGCATGCGCGATATGGTCGACTTGCCCGCTCCCGAAGGGGAGGAGAGCACGAACAGCACGCCGCGGCGGCGGAATTTATGCGGATCGTCGGCGCGGGAAGAAAGCAGGGTCGTCGGGCGAAGCATGGCCGCTCGTGGCGAAGAGTCGGGCAGAGGTCAACATATCTGGGCCGCGACCCAGGCCTCCGCTCGGGACGAGCGGAGGAAGCGGCTACGGATTCGACCGCTCCTTGCGCCGGTCCAGCGCCTTCTTGGCGACATAGGCGCCGCCGAGCGCGAGACCGAGCGGCCCCAGCCGGCGCATCGCGCCCACCGCTGCGGCACCGAGCAGCGCGCCTTTGGCGCCGCCCTTGCCGTCGCGCCGATCGATCTCGCGGCCGACCAGCGCGCCGATAATCTTGCCGATCATCTCAATCTCCTCGCTTCGCCCGGGAAACGCCCGAGCGCGCCGCTTTCTCCGCCAGGCCGGCGACGCCTTCGCGCCGTTCCAGCTCGTCCAGCACGTCGTCGAAACCGAGCCCGAGGCTGTCGAGCAGAACCGCCAGGTGAAATACAAGGTCCGCCGCTTCGCCCTTCAGGGCCTGGGCGTCGCCCCGCGTGGCGGCGATCACTGCCTCGACCGCTTCCTCGCCGACCTTCTGCGCGATCCGCTCGCGACCCTGAGCGAGCAGGCGTGCGACATAGGAGGTGTCCGGATCGGCGCCACGGCGCGCGCGGATCGTCGCGGTCAGGCGGGCGAGGCGGTCGTCAGCCATGGGAGCGCACCGGATAGCCGGCCGCGGCGAGCGCGGCATGAGCCTGCGCGATCGTGTGATGGCCGAAATGGAAGATCGAGGCGGCGAGCACGGCGGAGGCATGGCCGTCGCGAATCCCCTCGACCAGGTGGTCGAGCTCGCCGACGCCACCGCTCGCGACCACAGGCACGGAGACCGCGTCGGCGATCGCGCGGGTCAAGGCAAGGTCGTAGCCGCCTTGGGTGCCGTCGCGGTCCATCGACGTGACGAGCAATTCGCCGGCGCCCCGTTCCGCCAGGCTCACCGCATGCGCGATGGCGTCGATCCCGGTCGCGCGCCGGCCGCCATGGGTGAAGACTTCCCAGCGACCGCGCGCGACGCCCCGCGCGTCGATCGAGGCGACGACGCACTGGCTGCCGAAGCGGTCCGCGATCTCGGCGATCACTTCGGGCCGCTCGACCGCGGCGGAGTTGACCGCGACCTTGTCCGCGCCGGCGAGCAGCAGTGCGCGCGCGTCCTCGACCGATCGCACGCCGCCGCCCACGGTCAGCGGCATGAAGCACACCTCCGCCGTGCGGCGGACCACGTCGACCATCGTGCCTCGCGCTTCGTGGCTGGCGGTGATGTCGAGGAAGCAGAGCTCGTCGGCTCCGGCCGCGTCATAGGCGCGCGCCTGCTCGACCGGATCGCCGGCATCCTCAAGGTCGACGAAATTGACGCCTTTCACCACCCGTCCGCCGGCGACGTCGAGGCAGGGGATGACGCGGACGCGGACGGTCATCGCGCCGCCGCAATGGCTTCGGCCAGGTCAAGCCGACCGTCATAGATCGCGCGGCCGGCGATCACGCCTTCGATCCCCGCGCACGCCTTCAGCGCGCGTATGTCCTCGAGGCCTGCGACGCCGCCGCTGGCGATCACCGGCAGCGATTGCGCCGCCGCCAGTGCCGCGGTCGCCTCGACATTGGCGCCTTTCAGCAGCCCGTCGCGGCCGACATCGGTGAACAGCAAAGCGGCGACGCCGGCATCCTGGAAGCGGCGGGCAAGATCGATCACCGGCACGTCGGATACGTCCGCCCAGCCCTGGGTCGCGACCATGCCGTCGCGCGCGTCGACGGCGACGACGATCTGGCCCGGAAAGTCCCGCGCCGCGTCTTTCACCAGATCCGGATTGGTCAGCGCGGCGGTGCCGATCACTGCGCGGTCGATGCCGAGGCGAAACCAGCGCTCCAGGCTCGCGCGGGAGCGGATGCCGCCGCCCAGCTGGATCTTGCCCGGGAAGGTGACGCCGATTGCGCGCACCGCTTCGCCATTGACGCTCTCGCCGGCAAAGGCGCCGTCCAAGTCGACGACGTGCAGCCAGTCGGCCCCCGCTGCGGCGAACCGCTCGGCCTGCGCCGCCGGATCGTCGGCATAGACGGTCGCCCGCGCCATGTCCCCCTCGGCCAGCCGCACGACCTGGCCAGCCTTGAGGTCGACGGCAGGGAAGACGATCATGGTTTCCACTCCAGGAAGCGTTGGAGGAGCGCCAGACCGTAAACCTGGCTCTTTTCGGGATGGAACTGCACGCCGATCATGTTGTCGCGGCCGATCGCGGCGGCGCGCGGGCCGCCGTGATCCGTCTCTGCGAGCACGTCCGCGCCTTGATAGGCGAAGGCGTGCAGGAAATAGGCTTCCCCGGCGGCGATCAGCGGGTGAGGCGCGGTCGGCAGCACGTCGTTCCAGCCCATGTGCGGGACTTTCAGGTCCGCGTGCGGCTCGATCGCCCGGACCGTGCCCCCGCACCAGCCGAGGCCGCGCGTCTCGCCATGTTCCTCGCCCTGCTCCGCCATCAGCTGCATGCCGACGCAGACGCCGAGGAAGGGGCGTCCTTTCTCCTGCACGGCCGCGTTCAGGGCTTCGATCATTCCGGCTATGCCCGACAGCGCTCCCATCGCCGCAGCGAATGCGCCCACGCCGGGCAGCACGATCCGGTCGGCGGCGCGGACCGAAGCCGGGTCGGCGGTCACCTCGACGCATCCGGCGCCGGCCGCCTTCAGCGCGTTCCACACCGATCGCAGATTGCCCGCGCCATAATCGATCAGCGCGACGGTGCTCATCCGACCAGCCCGGTGAGGCCTGGCGCCACCATCGACGCCGTGAAGGAAATCACGTCCGCCGTCGCGACACCGCTGGTGACGAACGGATCAGTGGCGACGAGACGGTCGATCGTATCCTTCTCGCCGCGGCAGATCAGGACGCCGCCGGTGCGGGGGCTGCGGCGCCCGGAGGCGAGTACCCGGCCCTCCGCATATTGCCGGCGCAGCCATTCGAGATGAAGATCCAGCACCGCATCGACCGCGCTCAGGTCGGGCACATAGGTGAGCACGACGACGCACAGCGGCGCGTCGGCGCGAACCGATCCTTCGGAACTCACAGCACGCCTTTTGTGCTCGGCACGGAATCGGCCTTGCGGGGATCGATCTCGACCGCCTGCCGCAGCGCCCGGGCGACGGCCTTGAACGCGCTCTCGACCAGATGGTGGTTGTTGCGGCCGTAGAGGTTCTCGATGTGCAGTGTCAGGCCGGCGGTCTGGGCGAAGCTGTGGAACCAATGCTCGACCAGCTCGGCATCCCATTCGCCGAGCTTCTCCTGGGTGAAAGCGAGCTTCCAGACCAGGAAAGGCCGGCCTGAAACGTCGACCGCGGCCCGGGTCAGCGCCTCGTCCATCGGCGCATAGGCGGTGCCGTAGCGCATGATCCCGCGACGGTCGCCCAGCGCCTTCGAGACCGCCTCGCCGATCGCAAGGGCCGAATCCTCGGTCGTGTGGTGCTGGTCGATGTGCAGGTCGCCCTCGACACTGACGTCGAGGTCGATCAGCGAATGCCGGCTCAGCTGCTCCAGCATATGGTCGAGAAAGCCGATGCCGGTCGCGACGCGATAGCTGCCGGTGCCGTCGAGATCGACCGCGACGGCGATCTTCGTCTCAGCCGTGTTTCGGTTCACCGTGGCGGCGCGCATGGAATCCTCATGCGAACAACTGTCCCGCATTGCAACATGGCTTGACCGGTTCAGCGCCAAGGCTACGAGTCCGTCCATGAGCGAGACTCCGCCGGACAGCCTGATTCCGTACGACGAGATCGTGCAGGAAGCGCTTCGCGCCGTGGTCGGCCGCGTGCTGGGCGAGGTCGAGCAGACCGGCGGACTGCCGGGCGATCATCATTTCTACATCACCTTCAAGACCGCGCATCCTGGCGTCGAGATGCCGCGCCACCTGAGCGAGCGCTTTCCCGACGAGATGACGATCGTGCTCCAGAACAAATTCTGGGAGCTGAAGGTCGCCGACAAGCATTTCGAGGTCGGGCTCTCCTTCAACCAGGTGCCCGCCAAGCTGTCGATTCCCTTCGCGGCGGTGACCGGCTTCGTCGACCCGGCGGTCAATTTCGCGCTGCAATTCCAGGCTCAGGGCGATGAAGGCGGGCCCGAGCCGCACGAGCAGGCCGAGAATGACGGCCCGACCGTCACGCCGGCCGAGGACGGCTCCAACGTCGTCACGATTGATTTCGGCCGCAAGAAATAGGGATCAGCGCCGGACGGGGTTGCGCTCGTGCTCTTCGACTGCCTCCGGCAGCGCGATCCAGGGGTGTCGGTCCACGCACCATACGGCCTGCGCCGGCGCCGGAAAGGCGGGGTCGGCGAACGCGCCGGCGGCAACACCGATCAGACCCGGAAGGCGCGCCGGCTCCCACCACAGGTTCGTGCCGCAATCGGGGCAGAATAGAAATGCGACGTCGTGGCCGCTGGCGGAGCCGCGGCTGAAGCGCCGGGCTGTGCCTGCGACGGTCGTGACCGCGTTTCGCGGAAAGAAGGCGGCGACGCTAAACGCGCTGCCGGTTCGCCGCTGACAGTCGCGGCAGTGGCAGAGCGAGACCTTGAGCGGCTCGCCCTCGCAGCGCAGCCGCAGCGCGCCGCAATGACATCGCGCCTCCCGGATCTCGACGCCGCTCAAAACCAATTTCCCTCGCGGAACCACTTGGTCACGATATATTTGACTCCGGCGTGGACGGTCTGGCCGGCATGCGCGGCATAGAGGTTTGGCGCGCCGGTCGCGTCCATATTGTTCCACATCAGCAGCATGCCTGTGCGCGGATTGACGGTAAGGCCGGCCGCCTCGAAAGCCGTCTCGCCGCCCGCCTCGGGCTGGTTCAGGAAGATCATCGCGGTCCAGGTGCGCTGGCCGCCGGTCTTCTCCTGCTCCGGCCAATAGCTCTGGTCGGTGTGGAAGAAGTCGTGATGGGTGCGGAAATACTGGCCGGGCGCATAGCGTTGCCCCTGCAACGTCTCGCCGTGGCGTTCGGGCAGGCCCATCAGGTCGCAGATGCGCAGGTCGATCGCGCGAACCCGCTTGTCCCACCGGTTCAGGTTGCAGCTGTCGCTGGTGCGGAAATTCTCGTCCTGCGAGTCGGACAGCAGCGTCGACGGCTGGCGGTCGCGTTCGATCTGGTCGACCAGATAGGCGCAGTCGGCGAGCGGGAGGAATTGCTCGACATACCAGAGGGTGAGGCCGGGGCTGCGGACGGACTGGACGCCGGCGGCGGCAAGGCGGACGCCCACTTCGGCGCCGATCCGGGCGCGCTCCGGCGATGTCTGGAGGGCGAACTGCTCGGGAGTCATCGCGCGAATCCCTAGCAGGCAAAGAGCAAAATGGGAGCCGGATCGCTCCGGCTCCCATCGAACTTACCAGAAGAAGTCGTAGATCGCGTCGACCACTTCGCCGGTGCGGATATCGACCAGCAGCGCGTCGTCATAATAGCGCACCCAGCGATACGGGCCGTAGGCGGGCGGCAGCGAATACTGGAACGGATCGTTGATCCAGTAGCTCTGCGAAAACAGCGGCGCGCTCAGGATCACGCCCAGTGAGAAGCGGTTATAGCCGTGGCTCCAGCCCCGCGGCGCGTAGTAGCGCGGGAATCGGTACGAGTTGCGATTGCGCTGGCGCCAGTCCTGCCAGCTATAGCGCTGGTCGCGGCGCCAGTCCCGGTCCCACCGGCCGTTGCCGTTCCATCGATAGCCGTCGCGATTCTGCCAGCGGTTGCGATCCTGCCACTGGTTGCGGTCCCGCTGCCAGTCCTGGCGGTCGCGCTGCCACTCGCGCCGGTCCTGTTGGCGATCCTGGCGGAAATCACGGCGATCCTCGGCGCGGTCGCGGCGGAAGTCGCGCACGTCGTCGGCACGGTCGCGGCGGAATTGCTGGCGGTTGGCATAGTCGCCCTGCCGCCAGTCGCGGCGGTCGTCGCGCCGTTCCTGCCGGAAATCCTGGCGGTCCTGCCGCCGTTCCTGGCGGAATTGCTGCCGGTCCTCGCGCCGTTCCTGGCGGAATTGCTGGCGCGGCGCCTCGCGACGCTGGGCCTGGGCGGCTGGGCGTTCGGCCCGGCGTTCCTGCGCGACGGTCCGCTCCGGCGCGGCCTGGAAGCCGCCGCCGCCCGGATCACGGCCGCGCTGCGCCAGGGCCGGTGTCGTGACGGTAGCCGCGGCGAGCAACGCGGCGATCAGCTTGCGCATCTGTTCATCTCCTCACCCCCCGCAGCCATACGCCGCGGACGTTGATCCCGATATGCGCCGCTGGCGATGAGTCGTGGCTGAACCGGGCTGAAAGCAAAGCGAAAGCTAGCCGCCCGGAGCGCGGGGCGTCAGCGCGGGAACCGCGTGCGCGGCGCCGGCCGGATCGATCCCGGGCGGCGGCGCCCCGACCAGCGCCTGGCCCTGCGCCGCCTGTGCCGCGCGGCGGATCGCCTCGCGCAGCCGGGGATAGATGCCGCAGCGGCAGATGTTGGTGATGGCGGCATCGATATCGGCATCGGCGGGCATCGGCTTGCGCTTCAGCAGCGCCGCCGCCGCCATCACCATGCCGGGGATGCAATAGCCGCACTGCACGACGTTCATCGCCGCGAACGCCTGCTGGACGGGATGGCTGCGGTCGCGCGACAGCCCTTCGATCGTGGTCACGAACCGCCCTTCGCAGGCGGCGATCGAGACGCGGCAGCTCGGCACCGCTTCGCCGTCGATGTCGACGGTGCACGCGCCGCATTCGCCGGTGCCGCAGCCATATTTGGTGCCGGTCAGGTTCGACGCGTCCCTGAGCGCCCAGAGCAACGGCGTTTCCGGGTCGAGCAAATATTCGACCGGCTGGTTGTTGACGGTGAACTTCGTCATGCCGGCCAAGGCTTAGCGCCGCGGGCATAAAAGCGAAACGCATCGTTTCCGCGCGGACGGTTGTCGATGCGGGGCGCGGGCCAGATATCATCGTCCATGAAATTCCCGACGCTCTTCATCCCGCACGGCGGCGGCCCGTGCTTCTTCATGGACCCGCAGGGCGGCCCGCCCGATCCGATGTGGCAGCCGATGCAGGACTATCTGGCCGGACTGGTCGAAAGCCTGCCCGAGCGGCCGCGCGCGATCCTGCTCGTCTCCGGCCATTGGGAGGAGGCACAGGCAACGGTGCACAGCGGCGCCCGGCCGGGCCTGCTCTACGACTATTACGGTTTTCCCGAGCACACCTACCGGCTGCGCTGGGACGCGCCGGGCGCGCCTGAGCTCGCGACCCGCGCCAGGACCCTGATCGAGGCGGCCGGCTTTCCCGTCGGCGCGGAGGCGACACGCGGCTGGGATCACGGCGTGTTCATTCCGATGAAGGTCGCGGTGCCCGGCGCCGACATTCCGCTCGCCCAGCTGTCGCTGCGGGCCGATCTCGACCCGGAGGCGCACATCGCGTTCGGGCGCGCGCTGGCTCCGTTGCGCGACGAAGGCGTGCTGATCGCCGCGTCGGGGATGAGCTTCCACAATCTGCGGGAGCGCGGGCCGCACGTGACCGGGCGCGCCGACGCGTGGGACGCGGCGCTGACGGATGCCGTCACCGATCCTGATCCGGTGCGCAGGGCGGCGCGCGTCGCCGCCTGGGAGACGCTGCCGCACGCGCGCTTCGCGCATCCGCGCGAGGAGCATCTGCTGCCGCTGATGGTGGCGCTCGGCGCCGGCGGCGACGATCCGGCGCGGGCCGACTTCACCGGCCATGTGCTCGGCTGGACGGTCAGCGGCTACCGCTTCGGCTGACCTTACTCGCGCCAGCTGGTGTCGATCTTGTCGACCCGGCGGACCATCGCGTCGAAATCGGCGCGGCCGGCGCCGCCGGGAATCTGCACCTTCGACAGGTCGCGCTGGTGCACGGCGATCACCTCCGGCGGGATCGTCAGCGGCTTGCCCATCGACAGCGTCGCCATCTGGATCTCGCAGGCGCGCTGCAGCGACCAGTGCTTGATGAAGGCCTCGGGCAGGGTGCGGCCCATCACCAGGATGCCGTGATTCTTCAGCAGCATCGCGCGCTTGTCGCCCAGATGCTCGATCAGCCGCGCGCCTTCCTCGGAGCGGACGGTCACGCCTTCGAAATCGTGATAGGCGATCTGGCCGATGAAGTTGGCGGCGTAGAAATTGACCGGCTGCAGCCCGCCTTCCAGCGAGCTGACCGCCATGCCGGCGGTGGTGTGCGTGTGCATGATGCAATGCGCGTCCGGCAGGTTCCGGTGGAACACGCTGTGCTGGACGAAGCCGGCCAGGTTCACCGGATAGGGATTGTCGTCCAGTTTGTTGCCGTCGATGTCGATCTTGACCAGGTTCGACGCCTTCACCTCGCTGAAATGCAGCCCGAACGGGTTGATCAGGAACGCGTCCTCCTCATCCGGCACCTTCACCGTGATGTGGTTGTAGATCATCTCGTCCCAGCCGAGCATCGCGAACACCCGGTAGCAGGCGGCAAGCTCCTGCCGCGCCTGCCATTCGGCCTCGCTGATCTGGGAATTGCGCAGCACCGCCGTCGCCATCGCCTTCTCCTTTTCCGCGACTATCGCACGCGTGCGCGCCGCTCGCAATCGAGCGGCAACTGATGGAAGCGAAACAATCGCGCGTCCGTTGCGGAACCGTTGCGGCCTTTTGAGCGTCTAAGCTGGCAGTTCAACACTGGCGATTGCAAACTAAAGACTCTGGGTTCGGACAGGAGGACGCAATGAATATCATCGTATGGCTTGTCGTTGGCGGCATCATTGGCTGGCTGGCCAGCATCATCATGCGGACCGACGCACAACAGGGCATTTTCCTGAACATCATCGTCGGCATCGTCGGCGCGTTCATCGGTGGCCTGATCTTTTCAGGCGGATCGATCAACAGTGCCAGCCTGAATCTTTATTCCTTCCTTGTTTCGCTGCTGGGTGCCGTCATCCTGCTGGCGATCGTCAATCTCTTCCGCCGCGGTAGCGTCCGCTAACAAGGACGCGCATCGGGAAGAGCGTTTTGGGGCCGGGCATTTGCCCGGCCCTTTCCTTATTGCAGTTCGAAGCGGACCGAGAGGTTCACGCGCAGCTCCTGCTCGCCCGGCAGGATCTGGGACTTCGCGGCTTCGGCCACCATGCCTTGCGCCCGCATCATCACCGGTAGCGGCCGCGGCGTCTCCATCGTGTTCTCACTGATCGACAGGATGCGCTTCACGCTCAGGCCGGCCGCCCGCGCGTAGAGGTCGGCGCGGGCGCGCGCCTTGGCGATCGCGTCCAGCCGGGCCTCGTCCATCGCCGCCGCCGGGTTGTCGAGGCCGAGATCGGGCCCGCTGATCTGGTTCGCGCCGGTCGCGACCAGCGCATCGAGGATCAAGCCCGCCTTGCCGATGTCGCGGAACTTCACTGTCACCGAGTTCGACGCCTGGTAGCCGGTGATGACTGGCGGCTGGTTTTCGCCGTAGCGATATTGCGGCTGCAGCGAGATGCTGGCGGTCCGCAGGTCCTTGTCGGCAATGCCGGCGCGCTTCAGCGCCGCGATCACGCGCTCCATCCGCGTCGCGTTCTCCCGCATCGCCCCGGCCGCATCGGCCGCCTGGGTGACGACGCCGGCGCTGATCGTGGCGAGGTCGGGCGTCCGCGTCGACTGGCCTTCGGCCGTCACGTCCAGGACCGTGCCGCTGATCGTCTGGACCGGAACCGGCATCGTCTGCGCGAGCGCGGGCGCGGCAAGGGCCGAGAGCGCGAGGGTGGCGATGGACTTCATGATCATGCTCCTTCGTCTGTCATGTCGCGGCCCAGATGGCGTCCGGCCCCTGCATCGGGGCTTAACCGGTGTGTCTTCCTTCGACCGCATCATGCGCCTACATAGCGCGCCGCGCGCGTCCGGCCCCGATATCGCGGAACCGCACGAATTGCGATTTTCCGGCCTTGAGGCTGGTGAGTTATTGATGTAACACAGCTCCGACAAATGATAACCGCCGGGGCGGAAGGCCAGTGAACATGAACTACGAAACGAGCTTCCGGTCCGACGAGACCGCCACGCCGATCGATGGCGACAGCGCGCCGCGGCGGCGGCGTGCGCTGATCATCGGCGCGGTCGTGATCGCGCTGGCGGTGGCGCTGGCCTTCTTCATGTTCGGCCGCAAGAGCGAGCCGGCCGGTCCCGTCGCCGCGCAGGGCGCGAAGGCGCAGGCGCCGGAGGTGACGGTCGTCACGCCGGGCCGGCAGCCGGTCGCCGGCACCGTGTCGGCAACCGGCACGATGGCCGCGCGCGTCGACATGCCGGTCGGCGTCGCCGGCGAGGGTGGGGAAGTCACGCGCGTGCTGGTGCAGCCGGGCGACTGGGTGCGCGCGGGCCAGGTGCTCGCGACGATCGAGCGCTCGGTCCAGGCCCAGCAGAGCGCGGCGCTGCAGGCGCAGATCAACGTCGCCCGCGCCAATGCGCGGCTGGCGGAGCAGGAACTGGCGCGCGCGCAGCAGCTGGTCGGCCGCGGCTTCATTTCCAAGGCCGATGTCGATCGCAAGCTCGCGACCCGCGACCAGGCCAATGCCCAGGTCCGCGTCGCCGAGGCGCAGTATCGCGAATCGCTGGCGCGCACCGGGCGGCTGGACATCCGCGCCCCGGCCGCGGGCCTGGTGCTGACGCGCGCGGTCGAGCCCGGCCAGGTGGTCGGCGCCGGCAGCGGCGCGCTGTTCCGCCTCGCCAAGGGCGGCGAGATGGAACTGCGGGCGCAGCTGTCGGAAACCGACCTTGCCAAGGTCCATGTCGGCGCGACCGCGACCGTCACGCCGGTCGGATCGGCCGAATCCTTCCACGGCCAGGTGTGGCAGGTCGCGCCGGTGATCGATCCGCAAAGCCGGCAGGGCATCGCCCGCATCGCGCTTTCCTATGATCCCGCGCTTCGGCCGGGCGGCTTCGCGCAGGCGGAGATCGTCACCGGCCAGACCGACGCGCCGGTGCTGCCCGAATCGGCGGTGCTCAGCGATCCCAGCGGCAACTTCGTCTATATCGTCGATGCCAATGACAAGGCGCAGCGCCGCGCGGTCAAGACCGGGCAGGTCAGCGCCAAGGGCATCGCGATCGTCAGCGGCCTGACCGGCAACGAGCGGGTCGTGCTGTCGGCTGGTGCGTTCCTCAACCCCGGCCAGGCGGTGAAGCCGCACCGCCAGGCCGCCGGCCGCTAAGGAAGACATTCGATGAGCTTCCGCAACATCTCCGCCTGGGCGATCCGCAACCCGGTTCCGCCGATCGTTCTGTTCGTCGCGCTGACGCTGGCCGGCCTGATCAGCTTCATGCGCATGGACGTGAACCAGATGCCGGACGTCGCCTTCCCTGGCGTCACCGTCACGGTCAGCCAGCCGGGTGCGGCGCCGACTGAAATGGAGACGCAGATCACGCAGCGCGTCGAGGCGGCGGTGCGTGCGATCAGCGGCGTCGAAGACATTTCCTCAAGGGTCGACGAAGGGCAGAGCTTCACGATCGTGCAGTTCACGATCGGCACGCCGGTCGACCGCGCGGTCAACGACGTGCGCAACGCCGTCGACCAGATTCGCAGCCAGCTGCCGGACGGCATCCTGGAGCCGCAGGTCACGCGAATGGACGCCGATGGCGGCCCGATCGCCTATTTCAGCGTCGAAGCGACCGACATGACGCTTGAAGAGCTCAGCTGGTATGTCGACAACACCGTCGCCAAGCAGCTGCTCTCCGTGTCCGGCATGGCCGCGGTCCAGCGCGGCGGCGGCGTCAGCCGCGAAATCCGCGTCATCCTCGATCCCGCCAAGCTGCAGGCGCAGGGCCTGACCGCGGTGCAGGTCAACCAGGCGATCCGACAGGTCAATTTGAACGCGGCCGGCGGTCGCGCCGAGATCGCCGGCGCCGAGCAGTCGGTGCGCGTGCTCGGCAACGCCCGCAACGCCTATGACCTGGGCCAGACCCAGATCGCCGTGGGCGGCGGCCGCACGGTCAAGCTCGCCGATGTCGCCGATGTGCGTGACATGTATGGGGAGCAGCGCAACCTTTCGATGATGAACGGCCGCCAGGTCACCAGCTTCTCGATGACAAAGGCCAAGGGCGCGTCCGACGTCACGGTCTATGACGACGCGATGAAGGTGCTGGACAAGCTCCAGAAGCAGAATCCGAAGGTCAAGTTCAAGCAGCTCTACACCAGCGTCGAATACACCAAGGGGCAGTATCACAGCTCGATCGACGCGATGATCGAAGGCGCGGTCCTGGCGGTGCTGATCGTGTTCCTGTTCCTGCGCGACTGGCGGGCGACGATCATCTCGGCGCTGGCGATCCCGCTGTCGGCGATCCCGGCCTTCTGGTTCATGGACATGATGGGGTTCACGCTGAACACCATCTCGCTTCTGGCCCTCAGCCTCGTCGCCGGCGTGCTCGTGGACGATGCGATCGTGGAGATTGAGAACATCGTCCGCCACATGCGGATGGGCAAGTCCGCCTATCAGGCCGCAATCGACGCGGCGGACGAGATCGGTCTTGCCGTGCTCGCCACCACCATGTCGATCGTCGCGGTGTTCCTGCCGGTCGGCCTGATGCCGGGCATTTCGGGCCAGTTCTTCATCCAGTTCGGCATGACCGTGGTGATCGCGGTGCTGCTGAGCCTTGCGGTCGCGCGACTGATCACGCCGATGATCGCGGCCTATTTCCTGAAGGCGCACGGCAAAGCCTCGCACGGCGAGGGCTGGCTGATCGACCGCTATATGTCGATCCTGTCCTGGTGCGTGCGCCATCGCTGGAAAACATTGCTGATCGGCGGCGGCGGCGCGTTCGCGGCGACGATCTTCGCATTCGCGACGCTGCCGATGACGTTCCAGCCGACGATCGACCAGGACTACAGCCAGGTCCAGATCGAGATGGTGCCGGGCAGCACGCTCGAGCAGACGCGCGCGGTGACGGAGCAGGTGTCGTCTATGCTGACCGCCGACACGGCCGAGGTCGACGCGGCGTTCGCCGACGTCAACCCGACCCAGTCGACCATCTATCTGACGCTGAAGAAGGATCGTCCGATCTCGAGCGTCGAATGGGAGCGCAAGATCGCGCCCAGGTTCCAGCAGATCCCGGACGCCCGCGTCAATTTCCAGTCGCAGTCTGGCGGCGGCTTCGGGCGTGACATCATCATCATGCTGGGCAGCGACGATCCGGTGAAGCTGGAGGCGGTCGCGAACAAGCTGGTCGCGGAGATGGCGACCATTCCGGAGCTGCGCGCGCCGCGCCCGGCGGGCGACCTGAAGCGGCCGGAAATCATCATCCATCCGCACATGAACCTCGCCGCCGATCTGGGCGTCACCACTCAGGCGCTCAGCCAGACGATCAGGATCGCGACGCTGGGCGACATCGACCAGAACAGCGCGAAATTCTCGCTGTCCGATCGCCAGATCCCGATCCGCGTGGCGCTGGACGAGGATGCACGCCGCGACCTGTCGACGATCGAGAACCTGCCGGTGCCGACCACCAATGGCGGCTCGGTGCCGCTGAAGGTCGTTGCCGACGTGAAGTTCGGCGCCGGCCCCACCACGATCCGCCGCTACAACCAGATCCGCCGCGTCGTCGTCGGGGCCGACCTGGCGCCCGGCGTCGTCACCAGCCAGGCCATGGCCAAGCTCAACGCGCTGCCGACGATGAAGGCGATCCTGGATGGCAAGATCGACGGCGTGCAGAAGATCCAGGCCGGCGACAGCAAGTTCCAGATGGAGATGATCAACAACTTCATCATCGCCGTGATCTCCGGCGTGCTGCTGGTCTTCGCGGTGCTGGTGCTGCTGTACAAGCGAGTGATGCCGCCGTTCGTGAACATGGGCTCGCTGCTGCTGGCCCCACTGGGCGGTGCGCTGGCGCTGCACCTGGTCGGCATGCCGATCTCCATGCCGGTGTTCATCGGGCTGCTGATGCTGCTGGGCATCGTCGCGAAGAACTCGATCCTGCTGATCGACTTCGCGATCGAGGAGATGTCGCACGGCGTGCCGAAGTTCGAGGCGATCATGGACGCGGGCCACAAGCGCGCCCAGCCGATCGTGATGACGACGGTCGCGATGGTCGCCGGCATGATCCCCACGGCGCTGTCGCTGACCGGCGACGGCGCGTGGCGCCAGCCGATGGGCATCACCGTGATCGGGGGCCTGATCCTGTCGACGCTGCTGACGCTGGTGATCGTGCCGGCCGCCTTCAGCCTCGCCGACAGCTTCGAGAAGTGGATGGGGCCAAAATTCGGGCGGCTGCTCACCTTCAAGCCTGGCGACGATCGCCCCGCCCACCAGCCAGCCGAGTGACGCGCCGCGTACAAGCCCCGCTCCGTTCGGGCTAAGCTTGTCGAAGCCCTCCCTTCGTTCCCGGCGCAGAGGAGAAAGGGAGGCCTTCGGCAGGCTCGGGCCGGACGAAGTCGAAGGCGATTGAACTCCGATGCCTCCCGCGCTTTGGTAGGGCAATGACTGCGCCGCAAGCCTTCGTGACGCGCACCGCAACCGGGCCGCGGCGGATGCGGATCGTCGCAACCGGCCTGTTGGTGCTGATGGCGGGCGTGTTCTTTATCGCCCGCGCGCTGGAGCCGGGACAGCCGGCCTGGGGCTTCGTCCGTTCCTTTGCCGAAGCGGCGATGGTCGGCGGCCTCGCGGACTGGTTCGCGGTGACGGCGCTGTTCCGCCACCCATTGGGGCTGCCGATCCCGCACACCGCCATCGTGCCGCGCAACAAAGACCGGATCGGCGACACGCTGGCCGCGTTCCTGAAGGACAATTTCCTGATCCCCGGCGTGGTCGCGCGCCGCATGCGGCGAGTGGACGTGGCGAGCGCGGTCGGCCGCTTCCTCGCCACGCCGCCCGCGCAGGAAGGCCGCATCCGGGAGACCGGGACCCGCCTTGTCGCCGACGTGATGGAGGCGCTCGATCCGGAACGGCTGGGCGGGATGGTCAAGGACGCGATCGATCGCCGCGTGCGCGCGGTCGACCTCGCGCCGATCCTGGGCCAGGCGCTGCAGGCGGCGATCGCGAAGGACCGGCACATTCCCGTGCTCGAAGGGCTGATCCGCTGGGCCGCGCGGACGCTGGATGCGAACGAGCATCTGATCCGCCAGATGATCCATGACCGTGCCGGCTCGATCCTGCGCTGGACCGGGCTCGACGAAACGCTGGCCGACAAGATCATCGACGGGCTGATGCGGCTGCTCGACGACATGGCCGTTGATGCCGGGCACCCGGTCAGGATGCGCGCCGAGGACGGGCTCGCCCGGCTGGCCGAGGATCTGCAATTCGATCCGGTGATGCAGCGCCGTGTCGCGGAAATCCGCGACGAATTGCTCGACAACGAAGCGATGCGCCGCTGGATCGACGGGCTATGGGAACAGGGTCGCGCCGCGCTGCTCCGCGCCGCCCGTAACCCGCGCTCGGCGATGGGCGGCAAATTCGGCGACGCGCTCCGTCAGCTCGGCGAGACGCTGCAGCAGGATGAGCGGCTGCGCGTGACGATCAATCGCTTTGCCCGCCGCGCCGCGGTCGGCTTCTCGGCCAATTACGGCGCCAGCGTCGTGCGCCTGGTCAGCGATACCGTGCGCAGCTGGGACGCGCGGACCGTGACCCGGCGGCTGGAGGATGCGGTCGGCCGCGATCTCCAGTATATCCGTGTCAACGGCACGCTGGTCGGCGGTCTGGTCGGTCTCGCCATTCACGCTTTCGAGATCTGGCTGCACTGATTCTTTTGACATGGCGACCATTCGTCCCCATCTTGGCGCGATGTTCGTTGTCCGTCTTTTCACGCGTTTTTGCGTGCACGGGAGCCAGAGCGCCGCACGCGCCTGAGCCCCGCAGGCCCTGCCCGGCCTGCCGGGGGCGTGCTTGCGGGACGAGTTATTTTTCGGAGAATTTCAATGGCCACCACGAGTCCGGCGCGCGGCGTCGCGCGTCCGCCGGTCCATCTGATCGACAGCGAATGCGACATGCTGGTCGATCTTGCACTGCAGGTCGAAGGGCATAGCCCCGCGGTCGCGGCGATGCTGCTCGGCGAGATCGAACGCGCCGAAACGCACAGCGCCGACGCCCTTCCGGCCGGCACCGTGACGCTCGGCTCGGAAGTCGACTTTCTCGATGAAAGCACGCACCGGCTGCGCACGGTGACGCTCGTCCTGCCGGGTCAGGCCGATATTCAGGCCGGCCGCGTTTCCGTGCTGACGCCGGTCGGTGCGGGGCTGATCGGCCTGGGCGAAGGCCAGGCCATCGACTGGCCCGATCGCGACGGCACGACCCGCCGGCTGCGCATCATGGCCGTCCGCCGGCCGAACTGATCACCCGTCGCCGTCGCGCTCGATCTCGGCGCCGACGGCGGAGAGCTTCTCCTCCAGCCGCTCATAGCCGCGGTCGAGGTGATAGACGCGGCGGACCTGCGTCTCTCCCTTGGCCGCAAGCCCCGCGATGATCAGGCTCATCGACGCGCGCAGGTCGGTCGCCATCACCGGCGCGCCGTTCAGCCCCTCGACTCCGCGCACGACCGCCGAGCGGCCGGTGACCTGGATGTCGGCGCCCATGCGCGCGAGCTCGGGCACGTGCATGTAGCGGTTCTCGAAGATCGTCTCGGTCAGCAGGCTGGAGCCGTGCGCGAGCGTCAGCATCGCCATGAACTGCGCCTGCATGTCGGTCGCAAAGCCCGGATAGGGCGCGGTCGACAGCGTCAGCGGCTTCAGCGGCTTGTCGGCGGTGACCTTGAGGCCGTCGTGCGTCTCCTCGATTTCGATCCCCGCCTCCTGCAGCGCGGCGAGCGTCGCGCGCATCTCGCTTGCGCGGGCGCCGGCCAGCTCCAGCGAGCCGCCGGTGATGCCGACCGCGCAGGCATAGCTGCCGGCCTCGATCCGGTCCGGCATTACCGCATAGGTGGCGCCGTGGAGCTCCTTGACGCCGCCGATCACCAGCGTCTCCGTGCCGACTCCGTCGATGCGCGCGCCCATCGCGATCAGGCAGCGGCACAGGTCGACGATCTCGGGCTCTCGGGCGGCATTCTCGATCGTCGTGCGGCCGGAGGCGGTGACCGCCGCCATGACGGCATTTTCGGTCGCGCCGACGGAGACGATCGGAAACGCGACATTGCCGCCCGGCAGCCGCCCGCCAGGGGCCACCGCGCGGACATAGCCGGCGCTCATCTCCAGCTTCGCGCCCAGCGCCTCCAGCGCCTTCAGGTGCAGGTCGATCGGCCGGTTGCCGATCGCGCAGCCGCCGGGCAGCGAAACCGTCGCTTCGCCGGCGCGGGCAAGGATCGGGCCCAGCACCAGGATCGAGGCGCGCATCTTCCGCACGATGTCGTACGGCGCCATCGTCGCGGTCAGGCTGGTCGCGCGCATCGTCATCACGCGGCCGAAATCCTCGGGCCGCGTGCCCTCGACCGTCGTTGACACGCCGAGCTGGTTGAGCAGGTGGCCGAAGCTGTCGACATCGGCCAGCCGCGGCAGGTTGCGCAGCGTCAGCGGCTCGTCGGTCAGCAGCGCGCAGGGCAGCAGCGTCAGCGCCGAATTCTTCGCGCCGGAAATCGGTAGGCGGCCCTCGAGCGGCCGCCCGCCGCGGATGATGATGCGATCCATGGGGAGCGCTTAGCGATACTTTTCCCGCCCTTCTAGGGAGGGGGAGATCAGCGCCGCCTTACGCTTTTTCCAGCGTGCACTGGAGCGGGTGCTGGTTCTGGCGGGCGAAGTCGATGACCTGGCTGACTTTCGATTCGGCGACTTCGTAGGAGAAGATGCCGCAGACGCCGACGCCTTTCTGGTGGACGTGGAGCATCACGCGAGTCGCGTCCTCGATGCTCATCTTGAAGAAGCTCTGCAGCACCAGCACGACGAACTCCATCGGCGTATAGTCGTCGTTCAGCATCAGCACCTTGTAGAGCGACGGCTTCTTGGCCTTGGCACGGGTGCGCGTGGCGACCCCGACGCCGGTGCCGCTATCATCGTCCTGGCCCTCGCCTGCCATGAGCGTCGGGCGATCGATCATTTTGAAATCCGTGTCACGCATGGCGAACGCAGAATATGGCAAGCCGGCTCCCTCGGGCAAGGCCCGGCACCCGCCATTAACCGCACAAACGAAAACGGCCGCCCCGGGGGAGGGGCGGCCGTCAGAGTCGACCGGCTCAAGAGGGGAAGGGGAGCCGGCTGATGAAAGCTACGCTACGGTTACGCGGCAGCCTTGAACTTCTCCGCCGCGACGGCGAAGCGGTTCGAAATCGGCTGGAACACGTCGCCGGCGACCTTGAGCAGCGTCTCGCTGTTCTTCGAGGTCTCGGCGATCAGCTGGTCGAACGCGGTGCGCGCGAACTCGCTCTGCAGCTGGAAGAATTCGGTCGGGGTCTTGGCCGACGCGAAGTTCTTCAGGGCAGCGGTGGTCTGCTCGAAGTTCTTGCGGGCGGTCTCGGCCGCCTGCTGGCCGAGCGTCTCGGCCGCCTTGGCGGCGACGCGGCCCGATTCGACCAGCGCTTCGATGTTGCCCTTATTGAACTCGTTCAGCTCCTCGACCAGCTTGGTCGAGCGCTCGACGGCCGCCTTGGTGCGGGCGTTGACGTCGCCAAAGAATTCGGTGGCGCGAGCCTGTGCGTCCTGCGCGAAGTTCTGGGCGGTGTTGTTGACGGTGTCGGTCATGGTCGGTCCTTTCGTGCTCGGTTCGGCCGGCGTCGCGACCGGCTGGGATTCGACGGTGGCGGCCGCGATCGCCGCCGGGGCGGTCATCGCCTTCTCCGCGGCCGGCTGAACGGCCTTGGGAGGAGCTGCCTTCTTGGCAGATGGGGCCTTCGGGGCCGCGGCCTTGCTGTCCTTGCTCATCGGAAACGAACTTCCCCGATCGTTATGTTGCAGTGCACAATATAGGATCGGCGCGCGAAGTTCAAGGGATTTTTGTGCAGTGCACAATTGACGGGGTTCCCGGCCGGCGATGCCGCATCTCCCGAGTAACCTTCCTCTGGACGTGCTTCGTCGCGCGGTTTACGTAAACGTCAGGAAGGATGCGGGCATGACGGTCGAATCGGTTGACGTGCTGGTGGTGGGCGCCGGGATCTCCGGCATCGACGCAGGCTATCACCTGCAGACCTATTGCCCGGGCAAGAGCTACGTGATCCTGGAAGCGCGCGACGATCTTGGCGGCACCTGGGACCTGTTCCGCTATCCGGGCATCCGCTCCGATTCAGACATGCATACCCTGGGCTTCTCCTTCCGCCCGTGGACGGAAGCCAAGGCGATCGCCGACGGTCCCTCGATCAAGAAATATCTGCGCGAAGCGGCCGAGCATTACGGCATCGACAGGCATATCCGCTACCAGCACCGGGTGCAGCGCGCGTCGTGGGATTCGGCGAGCGCGCGCTGGACGGTCGAGGTGGAGCGCGGCCCGAACAAGGAGCCGGCGACTTATTCGGCCAACTTCCTCTTCATGTGCAGCGGCTATTATAACTACGGCGAAGGCTATACGCCGGACTTCCTGGGCCGCGCCGACTTCCGCGGCCAGATCGTGCATCCGCAGCATTGGCCCGAGAATCTGGATTATAAAGGCAAGCGCGTGATCGTGATCGGATCGGGCGCGACCGCGGTCACGCTGATCCCGGAAATGGCCAGGGACGCGGCGCATGTGACGATGCTGCAGCGCTCGCCGACCTACATGGTTTCGCGCCCCAGCCAGGACAAAGTCGCGAACGCGCTCAGGAAAGTGCTGCCGTCGAAGCTCGCTTATGGCCTGACGCGCTGGAAGAACGTGCTGCTCGGCATGTATTTCTACAAGAAGACCCGCACCAACCCCGAAGGGGTCAATGCCTGGGTGCTGGAACGCGTGAGGGCGCTGCTGCCCGAAGGCTATGACATGGCGCATTTCACGCCCAGCTATAATGTCTGGGACCAACGCCTCTGCCTCGTGCCCGACGATGATCTGTTCGCGGCGATCCGCGATGGCTCGGCCGAGGTGGTGACGGGCCATATCGACCGCTTCACGCCGAAAGGCATCCTGCTGAAGGATGGCCGCGAGCTGGAGGCGGACATCATCGTGACCGCGACGGGCCTCAGCATCCAGCTGCTGAGCGGCGTCGGCTTCGTGGTCGACGGCGAACCCGTCGCGCTGTCGCGGACCATGACCTACAAGGCGATGATGTTCTCGGGCGTGCCGAACCTCGCGACGTCGTTTGGCTACACCAATGCGTCGTGGACGCTGAAGGCGGACCTCACCTGCATGTACGTCGCGCGGCTGCTGAACCACATGGACCGCACCGGCACCCAGATCGCGACGCCGGTGCTCGACGATCCCGAGGTCGAGGAACAGCCCTGGCTCAGCTTCACCTCCGGCTATGTCCAGCGCGCGCTCGACACCCTTCCGAAGCAGGGATCGAAGCGTCCCTGGCGCGTCCACCAGAATTACGCGCTCGACATGCTCGACCTGAAATTCGGCAAGGTCGAGGACGGCGCGATGACCTTCCGCAAGGCCGGCGCGGTCAAACGCGAAGCAGCACAGGAGCTGATGGCGGCGGAGTAGGCCGGATCAGGCTGGAACATAGGTAGAACAAAGGTGTAATTGGTCCGGCGAATCGGGCCATGTACACGGAACTCAACGTCTCCACGCATTTCAGTTTTCTGCGCGGCGTCTCCAGCGCGGAGGAGCTGTTCGCGGCCGCCGCCTTGCTCGGATACGAGGCGCTCGGGATCACAGACCGGAACACGGTCGCGGGGCTGGTCAAGGCGCTCTGCGCCAGCGACACGACCGGCGTGCGTCTGGTCGCCGGTTGCCGGCTGGACCTGATGGACGGGACCGGCCTGCTGGTCTGGCCCGAGGATCGGCCCGCCTGGTCCCGCCTCACCCGCCTGCTGACGATCGGCAAGGGTCGCATCGACCGCCGGAAAGGCGAGAAGGGCCAATGCTTCCTTCACTGGGAGGACGTCGCGGCCTGGAGCCACGGGCTGGTCGCGGCGCTGGTGCCGGACGAGGCGGATCGGGTGACCGGAATCGCGCTTGCCCAGATGGCCGACATCTTCGGTGATCGCGCGCATCTGGCGCTTGCCCATCGCCGTCGGCCGGGCGAGGCGATGCGGCTGCATGGGCTCGACGCGCTGGCCCGGCGTTATGGCGTGCGGCCGGTCGCGACCGGCGACGCGCTCTACGACAGTCCGGACAAGCGGGTGCTTCAGGACGTGGTGACCGCGATCCGCGAGCATTGCACGATCGACGAGCTCGGCTTCCGTCGTGAACGCCATGCCGACCGGCATCTGAAGAGCCCAAAGGAAATGGAACGGCTGTTCGCCCGCTTTCCCGACGCCGTGCGCGCCACCGCCGATATCGCCGAACGCTGCACCTTCTCCTTGCGCGAGCTCAGCTATCAATATCCCGACGAAATCGTGATGTCCGGCCGCAGCCCGCAGGACGCGCTGGAACGGATGACGCGCAAGGCCCTCGACGATCTCTACCGTGGCGATCCGCCCGAATCCCATCGCTCGCTGCTGACGAAGGAACTGGAGCAGGTCGCGAAGTGGCAATATGCGCCCTATTTCCTGACCGTCCATTCGATCGTCCAGTTCGCGCGCAGCCAGGACATTCTGTGCCAGGGCCGGGGGTCGGCGGCGAATTCGATGATCTGCTTCGTGCTGGGCATCACGTCGATCGACCCGGTCAAGCACCAGCTCCTGTTCGAACGCTTCCTCTCCGACGCGCGCGACGAACCGCCCGACATCGACGTCGATTTCGAGCATGAACGGCGCGAGGAAGTGATCCAGTGGATCTACGAGACCTACGGCCACTCCCACGCCGCGCTGGCGGCCGTGGTCAGCCGTTTCCGCACGCGGGGTGCCGTACGGGAGGTGGGCAAGGCGCTCGGGCTGCCCGAGGACGTGACGGGGGCCATTTCGGGCCAGGTCTGGGGCTGGTCGAGCGATGGCGTCGCCGAGCGCCATGTCGAGCAGCTCGGCCTCGACCTCAACGAGCCGCGGCTGGCGCTGACGCTGGAGCTGAGCCGCCAGCTGATCGGCACGCCGCGCCATTTGAGCCAGCATCCGGGCGGCTTCGTGCTGACCCGCGACCGATTGGACGACCTCGTACCCATCGCGCCCGCGACGATGGAGGATCGGCGCGTCGTCGAATGGGAGAAAGACGATCTCGAAGAGCTGAAGATCATGAAGGTCGACGTGCTGGGGCTGGGCATGCTCGGCTGCATGCGCCGCGCGTTCGACCTGCTGCACGAGCACAAGGGGCAGCGCCTGACGCTCGCCTCGCCCGAAATGCAGGTCGACGATCCCCAAGTCTATGACATGATCTGCGAGGCCGACACGCTCGGCGCGTTCCAGATCGAAAGCCGGGCGCAGATGTCGATGCTGCCGCGGCTGAAGCCTAGGAAATTCTACGACATCGTCATCCAGGTCGCGATCGTGCGCCCGGGGCCGATCCAGGGCGACATGGTCCATCCCTATCTGCGGCGGCGTGAAGGGAAGGAAGAGCCGGAATATCCGAAGCAGGAGCTGAAGGACGTTCTCGAAAAGACGCTGGGCGTGCCGCTGTTCCAGGAACAGGCGATGAAAGTCGCGATCGTGGGCGCGGGCTTCAGCGCCGTCGAGGCCGACGAGCTCCGCCGCGCGATGGCGACGTTCAAGTCCAGGGGCGGGGTCGACAAATTCCGCGACAAGATGGTCGGCGGCATGCTCGCGAACGGCTATGCGCGCGACTTCGCCGAACGCACCTTCAAGCAGATCGAAGGCTTCGGCAGCTACGGCTTTCCCGAGAGCCACGCCGCCAGCTTCGCCAAGATCGCCTACGCGTCGTGCTGGATGAAATACCATCATCCGGAAATCTTCTGCGCCGCGCTGCTCAACGCGCAGCCGATGGGCTTCTACGCGCCGGCCCAGATCGTCCGCGACGCGCGCGCGCATGGCGTGGGGGTGCTGCCGCCTTCAGTGAATGCGAGCCGCTGGGATTGCACGCTGGAAGGAGATGCGGATCGCAAGCCGGTTCGTCTGGGCCTGAGGCTGGTCAAAGGCCTTTCGAACCAACACGCCTCGCTGATCGCGACCGCTGCGATGGACAGTCCCTTCACATCGATCGAGGACGCCTGGCATCGCTCGGGCGTGCCGGTCGCGGCGCTTGAGCGGCTGGCCGAAGCGGATGCGTTCGCCTGCCTGGGCGTCGACCGGCGTCAGGCGCTCTGGCAGGTGAAAGGCCTTGGCTATACCGAGCTGCCGCTGTTCAAGGCGGTCGAAAGCCGCGAGCCCGCCGCCACGTTTCGCCCCATGGCGGAAGGGCGGGAGGTGGTCGAGGATTATGGCGCGATCCAGCTATCGCTCCGCCACCATCCGCTGCGCTTCCTCCGGCCGGAGCTGGGCCGCCAGCGCATCGTGCCGGCGGGCCGGCTTGCCGCCCTGAAGGATGGCGCAAGAGTGACCGTCGCCGGCATCATCCTGGTCCGCCAGCGACCCGGCAAAGGCAATGTCTGCTTCATCACGATCGAGGACGAGACCGGCATTGCCAACGTCATCGTCTGGCAGCGCGATTTCGAGCGGCAACGGCGCGCGATCATGGGATCGGCGATGATCACGGTGCATGGACGGCTGCAGATCGAGGGCAAGGTGATCCACATCGTCAGCGACCGGATCGAGGATTCGACGCAGCTGCTGCGCCAGGTCGGCGAAATGGACTTCCCGCACCACACTGGCCGCGGCGATGGCGCGACCCATGGCGGCTCGCCGGATCGCGGCGAATTGATCCGGGTGAAGACCCGCGATTTCCACTGAACCTCTATTTCGTCCCCAAAATCGCCGGATCGTGCGCCTTGGCCCAGTTGGCCTCTCCGATCACATAGGCGCGTGCCGCTTCCGCATCGGCGGGGCTCATCACTTTCGCGAAGCTGACCATGCCGCGGTCGTGCAGCGCGCCGTCGATGACGATGCTCTTCCACGTGTCCGCGTCGCCGAGCGCGCCGGAATGGCGGAGGTCCGGCGTCACGCCGCCGCTGACCGCGTTGGCGCCGTGGCAGACCTGGCAGAAGCGTCCGAACACGGCCTTGCCCTGCGCCACCTGCGCCGCCGGAGCCGTGGCTGGCGGCGGATCGAAGCTCATCGCCATGCCGGATGGAAGTGCCGGCAGCCGGCCCTTGCCGTCCAGCTTCAGCACGATCAGCCGCGGGATGCTCGGCACCTTGTTGGCGGCGCCTCCGGCATAGCCCGAGGTCAACGCCCAGGCTCCGCCGCGACTGGTCAGCAACGCGACATATTGCACGCCGTCGATGCTGTAGGTCGAGGGCGCCGCGAGCACGCCCGACTGGACGGGCAGCGACCAGAGCTGCTTGCCGGTGTCCGCCGCATAGGCGCGGAACTCGCCCAGCGCCGTGCCCTGGAACACCAGATTGCCGGCGGTCGCGAGCGTGCCGCCGTTCCACGGCGTCGAATAGTCGACCCGCCACCGCGCCTTGCGCGCGACCGGGTCCCAGGCGACCAGCGCCCCCTTGGTCGCCGCGATCGCCGCCTTGATGAAGGCCGGGTCGGCCGGGAGCATGCCCTCGCTCATGTTCGCGCCGACATTGAAGCCGATCGCCTCGCGCGCCGCGTCCTTAGCGGACAGCGGCGGGATATAGCCGAAGCCGATGTCGTTGACCGGCAGGTAAACGAGCCCGGTCATGGGCGAGAAGCTCATCGGCTGCCAACTGTGTGCGCCGATCGGGGCGGGCGCCGCGAGGAACGGCTTGCCGTTCGCGCCGTAGCGCGCGTCCGGATTCTCGATCGGCCGCCAGGTCTTCGGATCATAGCTGGTCGCCCAATTGACCGCCGTGAACATGTCGGCGGACACGGGCTTGCCTGTCTCGCGGTCGATCACGAAGAAAAAGCCGTTCTTCGGCGCGTGCAGCAGCAGCTTGCGCCCGCCCAGCTCGGTCAGGACGATCGGCTGGGTGGCGGTATAGTCCCAGCTTTCGCCGGGCGTTTCCTGGTAATGCCATTTATAGGCGCCGGTGTTCGGGTCGAGCGCGACGATCGACGACAGGAACAGATTGTCGCCCTGGCCTTCGCTGCGCACCTGGTGGTTCCAGGGGCTGCCGTTGCCGACGCCGATATAGAGCTGGTCGAGCGCGGGGTCATAGACGATCGCGTCCCATGCGGTACCGCCGCCGCCCGATTGTTTCCACTGGCCGTTCGCGCTCCAGGTCGCAAAGGCCTTCGCCATGATCGGGTCGGACGCTTCGCCGTCCGGCTGCCCGGTCGGGTTCGGCACGGTGTAGAAGCGCCAGCGCTTCTTCCCCGTAGCTGCGTCATAGGCGGTGACATAGCCGCGCACGCCGAATTCGGCGCCGCCATTGCCGATGATCACCATGTCCTTCACCACCCGCGGCACGCCCGTGATCGTGTAGGGCGTGGCGGGATCGGTGGTCTGCACGCTCCAGATCGGCTTGCCGGTTGCGGAATCGAGCGCGATCAGCCGCCCGTCCAGCGCGCCGAGATAAAGCCGGCCCTTCCACACCGCGACGCCGCGATTGACCACATCGCAACACGCCTGCACGCCCTTGTCGCCGGCAACCTGCGGGTCGAAGCTCCAGCGCGGCTTTCCGGTCACGGCGTCATAGGCGAACACCTTCGACCAGGGACCCGTGACGTACAGCGCACCGTCGACCATCACCGGCGTCGATTCGACGCCGCGCGCGTCGGGCAGGTCAGCGAACCAGGCGATGCCGAGGCGGCCAACCGTCGCATCGTTGATTTGGCTAAGGGGGCTAAACCTCTGCTCGGCATAATCGCGCCCGGCGGAAGGCCAGTCCGTCCCATCGCCGCCCTGGGTCAGATACGCCCCGTCGACCTTCGCGCCCGGTTTCACTCCCGTCTGCGCATAAGCCGCCGCGCCCAGCACCAGCGCCGCCGCAACCACTGCCCGCATGCCGCCTCCCCTCAATTTTGAAGGAATGTGCTGCATTGGGTTGCGATTTGCTACGGCTTTTTGCGCGCCTGTTAGAAGTAGGGGGGCCTATCCAGGCCGGCGGGGCTTTTTGTAAAGATCTCGCAGCCGGTTTCGGTGATCCCGACCGAATGTTCGAACTGGGCTGAGAGCGAGCGGTCGCGGGTTACGGCGGTCCAGCCGTCCTCCAGCACCTTGCAGTCGGGCCGGCCGATATTGATCATCGGCTCGATCGTGAAGAACATGCCGGGCTTCAGTTCCGGCCCCGTCCCTGGCCGGCCGGCATGCACCACTTCCGGTGCGTCGTGGAACAGCCGCCCCACGCCATGCCCGCAGAAATCGCGGACCACGCCATAGCGGTGTTTTTCGGCGAAGGACTGGATCGCGTGCGCGATATCGCCCAGCCGGTTGCCGGGCTTCGCCTGTTCGATCCCCAGCATCATCGCTTCATAGGTCACGTCGACCAGCCGCCGCGCCTTCACGCCGACATCGCCGATCAGATACATGCGGCTGGTGTCGCCGTGCCAGCCGTCGAGCAAAGGCGTCACGTCGACATTGACGATGTCGCCGTCCTTCAGCGTCCGCTCCGACGGGATGCCGTGGCAGACGACGTGATTGATCGAGATGCAGCTGGAATGGGTGTAGCCGCGATAGCCCAGCGTCGCCGGCACCGCGCCGCCGCGCAGCGTGTGCTCGCGGATGATCTCGTCGATCGCTTCGGTGCTGACGCCCGGCACCATATGCGGCGCGATCGCGTCCAGGATCTCGGCCGCCAGCCGCCCGGCCCGGCGCATCCCCTCGAACCCCTCGGGCCCGTGCAGCTTGATCGCATTCGTGCGCGTGGAGGCGGAATCCGCGTCGATATAGCTGGTCATGGCGCGGATATAGTCGCCGCGTCTTTATTTTCCCAGAACCTGCGCGGCCGGCACCAGCCGGATTTCATGCATCATGCCCAGATAGGCGTCCAAATAGGGCTTGTGGGTCGCGCCGACGATCACCAGCGCGCGCTGCCCCGGATAGTGGCCCATCGCCGCGCGGACGTTCGCCACCATGTGGAGGTTGCGCGTCTCCCACCAGGCGACGTAGCGGCGGCCGAAATGCTCGGGTGAGGGCGTGGCGAACGCCTTGCCCATGTCCGCGCGCACGAACGCCTCGCCGACATCGGCGCGATTCATGAAGCGGTAATAGGCCAGCAGCGACGCGCCATCGGCCAGTGCTTTCTCCATCGCCTGCGCCTGGCGCGCGAGCGGCGGGCGCTCGCCGCTCCAGATCGCCTGCATCGCCCTGTCCTGTCCCGGCGGGGCTTCTGCCTGGACGCGGTCGGACAGATGATCGTCGGTCGGATAGACCCGCTCGAGGCCGAGCCGGGCTGCGAGCGTGGCGGCGATCAGATAATTCTCGTTACGGCGGACGATCAGCTCGTCGAGTGTCTTGGCAAGCGCCTCGTCGACGCCGTCCCCGGCCCGCCGCTCTGCAGGGGGCAGCCGCAGCCACTGCACGGCCGCCGACCCTACGTTGCCGGCCGCAGAGAACAGCGCGGCAAGATGTCGATGCGCGGCCGGGATCGCATCCGGCCCCATTTTCGCCAAGGCCAACTCGGCCGCCGCTTCGGCCGCCGGCATGTCGAGTCCTGTCGTCTTTCCTGCCAAGGCGGCCAGGCTTTCGGTGCGCGAGCAATAGTCGCTCGCCGTATCGGGCCAGCTCTTGTCATAGCGCCTGAGCAGATAGCATTCGGGCCCGGAGAGGCCCTCGATCGTGATCAGTTGCGGCTTCCATGCTTCCAGTCGGTCGAGCAGCGGGTCCAGCCACTCGGGCTTCAGCGTCTCGATACCGGAAAGGTGCGGTGTCCCCAGCACCAGCACTTCGCTCGGATCGTCGACCGGCCATGGCCCCACCAGCGGCGCGGCGGCGACCGCTCCCGGCAGCATCAAAGCCGAAACGATCATCCCCAACCGCTCGAGTCCAAGCATTCCCGGCCCTCCTGTATGGGTGTGTTATATGCATAGAGCACCCGCCGCAAGTTGTTGCGCGTTTCGGGCCCTGCGCTAAGGCGGGGCATGGCCGCCGCCGAACGCATCTGGACCGCCGCGCTTGTCGTGATCGGCGACGAGATTCTGTCCGGGCGCACCCAGGATAAGAACATCGCGCAGATCGCCCTGTGGCTGAACCTGCAGGGCATCCGGCTCGTCGAGGTGCGGGTGGTCGGCGACGCGGCAGTGGCGATCGCCGAGGCCGTCAACGCGCTGCGGGCGCGCCATGACTATCTGTTCACCACCGGCGGCATTGGCCCGACCCATGACGACATCACCGTCGATGCGATCGCCGAGGCGGTGGGCGTGCCGGTGGTCGTGCACTCGCGCGCGCGGGCGATGCTGGAGCGCTATTACATCAGTCGCGGCGGCATCACCGACGCGCGCCTGCGGATGGCGCGGGTACCCGAAGGCGCGGAGCTGATCGAGAACCGCATGTCGGGCGCGCCCGGCATCCGCTGGGGCAATATCTTCATCATGGCGGGCGTCCCCGCCATCACCGCGATGATGCTCGATGCGCTGTCCGGCACGCTGGAAGGGGGGCGGCCGCTGCTTTCCGAGACGATCGGCTGCTGGGTGGCGGAGAGCGAAGTGGCGGACCTGCTCGGCGCGACCGAGAAGGCACATCCCGGCTGCCAGATCGGTAGCTATCCATTTTTCCGCGAAGGCAGGACGGGCGCCAATTTCGTGATCCGGTCCACCGACGCCGCCACGCTCGGCGCCTGCCGCGCCGATTTGGCCGCTCGTCTCATGGCCGCTGGCCGCGAAACCGTCGACGGCGGCATCTGAGCCGATGGCGAAATACCTGCTGGGCTGGGAGCTTGGGGCGAATCGCGGCCATCTGGTGCGGATGGCCGATGTGGCTCGGCGCCTGGCTGCGGAGGGGCATGAGGTTGTCCTGGCCGCTCAGCGCCTGAGCCGGGATTTCGACCTGCCGCCGAACGTGCAGCTCTGGCAGGCGCCGATCTGGCCGCGCCTGCTCGGCAATGTCGGCGCGCTGGGCGGGCCGATGCCGAACACGATGGGCGACATCCTGGTTCGAGTCGGGCTCGACATTCCGGGAACGTTGCCGGTGCTTGTCGAGGCCTGGCGCCGAATGCTCGACGCAGTGCTGCCGGATGCGGTCGCCGCCGACTTCGCGCCTGCCTTGCTGTGCGCGGCGCGCGGCCGGGTCCCGACGCTCGCCATGGGCCTGGCGTTCGATTCGGTGCCGGGGCACCTGGCCGAATTCCCCAGCCTGACCGGCCAGCCGGCGGCCTATGGCGAAGCCGGCGTACTCGCTGCGGTCAATGCGTCGATGGCGGCGACGGGGCTGGATCCGCTTGCGCACCTGCCCCAGATGTTCGCCGCCGATCACGCGCTCGCCGGCACGTTCGTGGAGCTGGACGTTTATGCGAAGTGGCGGCGCGAGCCGGTGGTCGCGCCGTCCGTCGCCCATCCTGTCGGCGAGGCCGCGGCCGGGGACGAAGTCTTCCTCTATGCGGATGCGGCATTGCTGCGCACGCCGGCGCTCTGGGACGGGCTGGCGCGATCGGGCCTGCCAGTTCGCGTCCATGCGCAGGGTGCGTCGCAGGCGCAGCAGGCGGAGCTCGCACGCCTGGGCTTCGCGGTCGAGCCGGCGCCGATCCCCTTCGCCCGGATCGCCGAGCGCTCCCGCGTCGTGATGACCTATGGCGGGCTCGGCTTCGTCAGCAGCGCGCTGGCCGCTGGCGTCCCGGTGGTGGTCGTCCATTATGACCTGGAAAAGGCGCTGACCGGCCAAGCCATCACGCGGATGCAACTGGGCGGTCATGTCTATGCCGGCTCCGTCCAGCCCGAGGCCTTCGCGACCTCGCTGCGCCAGCTCTACCAGAATGACAGCTTCCAGCGCCGCGCTCGCGAGCTCGCGCCCGGCTTCCGCGCCCGGCTGAGCCCGAGCCAGGAGGAATTGGCCGCGCGGTGGCTGGTCGAAGCGGTCCGCTGAGCGAAGGAGCGACGCAATGGATTTCAGCCTGGTCGATGTGTTCGGAGTGGCCGACTTCAGCGGCAACCCGGTCGCGGTGGTGCACGACGCGGCCGGTCTCGACGCGGTCCAGATGCAGCGCATCACCCGCTGGCTGAACCTGTCCGAGACGACATTCCTGCTGCCGCCCGCCCACCCGGAGGCCGATTACCGCGTCCGCATATTCACCTTGGACCGCGAGATGCCGTTCGCCGGCCACCCGACGCTTGGCACCGCGCATGCGTGGCTGGAAGCGGGCGGCACGCCGCGCGACCTGGACAGGATCGTGCAGGAATGCGGCGCGGGCCTGGTGCCGATCCGCCGCGCCGGCGGGCGGCTCGCTTTCGCGGCGCCCCCGCTGATCCGCTCCGGCCCGGTGGACGAGGGCAAGCTCGCCCAGATTGCCGGCGTGCTGGGCATCGCGCGCAACCGCATCGTCGATGCGGCCTGGGCGGACAATGGCCCCGGGTGGGCGGCAGTACTGGTCGGCTCGGCCGAGGAAGCGCTGTCGCTCGAACCGGCGCGCCACCATCCGTCGCGCATGGAGATCGGCGTCATCGGGCCGTACCCGCCGGGTCATGACGCGGCCTATGAGGTCCGGGCGATCTTCAGCGACCCGTTCGGCGGCCTGCTTGAGGACCCGGTGACCGGAAGCCTGAACGCCTCGGTCGCGCAGTGGATGCTGGAGAGCGGCCGCGTCGCCGCCCCCTATGTCGCCGCCCAAGGCACGCGCCTGGGCCGCACCGGCCGCGTCGCGGTCGAACAGGCGGACGGCCAGGTCTGGATCGGCGGCGCGACAAAGACCCTGTTCCGGGGCAGCGCGACGTTCTGAAGGGCTGGAGCGGGTAACGGGAATCGAACCCGTGTATTCAGCTTGGAAGGCTGATGTTCTACCATTGAACTATACCCGCTTGGGTGGGCGGCCCAGTGCCATGCCGGCGCCTCGGTCGTCAACACGCGGCGGCAGGACGGCGATAGAAAGGGCGAGACGATGGACGAAGCCTGGCCCCGGCTTGACTATGCCAGCTGGAGGGACACCGCCGCGACATTGCAGCTTTGGACGCAGATCGTCGGCAAGGTTCGGCTGGCGCTGACACCGTGGCTGAACCATAGCTGGCAGGTGCCGCTGTACCTCTCCGCGCGCGGGCTCACGACTTCGGCGATTCCGGCCGGCGATCAGGCGATCGACATCGAGTTCGACTTTCTGGATCATCGGCTCGTCTGCCGTAGCAGCGGAGGGGGCGTGGAAATGGTCGCGCTGCGGCCGAAAACGGTCGCGCAGTTCCATGACGAGGTGATGAGCGCGATGGCCTTGCTTGGCGTCAAGGTGACAATCCACGCCGTGCCGAACGAAGTCGCCGACCCGATCCCCTTCGCGCAAGATCGGCTGCATGCGAGCTACGATGCCGATGCCGCCCGGCGCTTCTGGCGGGCGCTCGTCCAGGCCGGTCGCGTGTTCAGGCTGTTCCGCAGCGGCTTTATCGGCAAGGCAAGCCCGGTCCATTTCTTCTGGGGCAGCTTCGACCTGGCGGCGACGCGCTTCTCCGGCCGCACGGCGCCGCTCCATCCGGGCGGCGTGCCTGGCCTCCCGGACCGCATCACCCGCGAAGCCTATTCGCACGAGGTCAGCAGCGCCGGTTTCTGGCCGGGGAACGACGCATATCCGCACGCCGCCTTCTATTCCTACGCTTATCCGGAACCGTCCGGCTTCCGGGGCCAGCCGATGCCGGCTGGGGCGGCGTTCGACGAGACGTTCGGCGAGTTCATTCTGCTGTACGAGACCGTCAGAAGCGCGCCCGATCCGGAGGCGATGCTGATGGATTTCCTCCAGGCCAGCTATGAGGCAGCCGCGGATTGCGGGAATTGGGACCGCGCGGCGCTCGAATGTCCGTTCGGCCGGCCCGGTGTCCCGCGGCCGCTGCACGGCTGAACCGCTTGCGCGAGCCGCACGGCGTCGTCAAAGCAGCCCGATGCGTAGCGATGTGAACCTGACCGCCGAGCGGCCGACCTATGTCACTCATCTCGAATGCTCAGCGAGGGGGGAGCGCTATCCGGCCGACACGCTCCACCAGCTGTCGCGGGCGGGCAAGCCGTTGCTGGTCCGCTACGATCTGGCGCGGCTGGCGCGCGACTGGTCGCGCGACGACGCGGAGGCGCGGCCGGCGGACCTCTGGCGCTGGCGTGAGCTGCTGCCGGTGCGCCGCACTGGCGACATCGTCAGTCTCGGCGAAATCGAGACCCCGCTGATCCCGATCCCGCGCGCCGGCGGTGCGCGGGTGCTGGTCAAGGACGAAGGGCGGCTGCCGACCGGATCGTTCAAGGCGCGCGGGCTGGTGATGGCGGTGTCGATGGCGAAGGCGCTGGGCGTCACGCGGATCGCGATGCCGACCAACGGCAATGCCGGCGCCGCGCTCGCTGCCTATGCCAGCCGCGCCGGGATCGAGACGGTGATCCTCTGCCCGGAGGACACGCCCGAGGCCAATGTCCGCGAGATCGCGCTGCAGGGCGGCCGCGTCTGGCGCGTCAACGGGCTGATCGACGAATGCGGCGCGATCGTCGCCGAGGGCACGCGCCAGGGCCGCTGGTTCGACCTGTCGACGCTGAAGGAGCCGTACCGGATCGAAGGCAAGAAGACGATGGGGCTGGAGCTGGCACTGCAGCTCGGATGGCGACTCCCCGATGCGATCTTCTACCCGACCGGCGGCGGCACCGGCCTGATCGGCATGTGGAAGGCCTTCGACGAGCTGGAAGCGCTCGGCTGGATCGGTCCGGAGCGGCCGAAGATGTTCGCGGTTCAGGCGGCCGGCTGCGCGCCGATCGTCAAGGCGTTCGACGAGGGCGCCGACCATGCCGAGCGCTGGGAGAATGCCCATACGATCGCCGCCGGCATCCGCGTGCCCAAGGCGCTGGGCGACTTCCTGATCCTCGACGCAGTGCGCAAGAGCGGCGGTCGCGCCATCGCCGTGGAGGACGAGGCGACGCTGCAGGCCGTCTCCGACGCGGCCGGGCAGGACGGGCTGCTGCTCTGCCCCGAAGGCGGCGCGACCCTCGCCGCCTACCGTCAGGCGCTGGCGGAGGGCTGGGTCGGCGCCGGCAACGAATGCGTGCTGTTCAACTGCGCCACCGGCCTCAAATATCCCATGCCCTCCGTTACGCGTGCCCTTGACCGGCACCAGCCGATCGATTTCGACGCGCTCTGATCCTCACCAGATCCGCGCCCGCTTGTCCGGGCTCAGGTACAGCGCGTCGCCCGGCTTGACCCCGAAGGCGGCATACCAGGCGTCGATGTTCCGGACCGGGCCGTTCACGCGGAACTTGCGGAAGCTGTGCGGGTCGCTGACGGTCATCTGCCGGATTGCCTCGGGCGTCATCTTGCCCGCCCAGGCCTGCGCCCAGCCCAGGAAAACGCGCTGGTCGCCGGTCAGGCCGCCGATCACCGGCGCCGGCTTGCCGTTCAGCGACGCGTGATAGGCGTCGAGCGCGATCGCGAGGCCGCCCAGATCGGCGATATTCTCGCCCATCGTCAGGCCCGGATTGATATGGAAACCGGGCACCGGCTCGAACTGCGCATATTGGTCGCCCAGCATCTTCGCGCGCGCCTTGAACGCTTCGGCGTCGGCGGCGGTCCACCAGTCGCGGAGCGCACCGGCGGCGTCGATGGTGCGGCCCTGGTCATCGAAGCCGTGGGTCAGCTCGTGCCCGATCACGCCGCCGATCGCGCCATAATTGATCGCCGGATCGGCATCGGCGTCGAAGATCGGCGCCTGCAGGATGCCGGCCGGAAACACGATGTCGCGGAGCGATCCGTTATAGGCGTCGTTGGTCTGCGGCGTCATCTGCCAGGCGCCGTGGTCAACCGGTCCAGCGCTGCGCTTGAGCACGAACGCCCAGTCGTTCGCCGCCGCGCGCCGGACGTTGCCGAGCAGGTCGTCGCGGCGGATCACCACGCCGGAATAGTCGCGCTGCGGCGTGTCGGGATAGCCGACCTTGATCGTGTAAGTGTCGAGCTTCTTCAGCGCCTCCGCCTTGGTCTCAGGGCCCATCCAGTCGAGCCGCTCGATCCGGCCGCGCATCGCCAGCTTCAGGTTGCCGACCAACTCGGTCACCTTGGC
Source organism: Sphingomonas horti (assembly GCF_009753715.1). Taxonomy (GTDB): domain Bacteria; phylum Pseudomonadota; class Alphaproteobacteria; order Sphingomonadales; family Sphingomonadaceae; genus Sphingomonas_B; species Sphingomonas_B horti. The sequence continues at coordinate 315,879 of NZ_WQMS01000016.1, forward strand.
CTTGGTCTCGGGCGGGAAATAGCGCGCCGCATAAAGCTCGCCGACCGCCCAGTTGAGCGTGCCGAAGCAGCTTGCCGGCTCCGCGCCGCAATCGCCGCCGGCGACCGCGCGTACGCCCCGCTTCCAGCGCGGTTGCGGCGCCGCCTGTCCGGTCAGTTCCTTCAGCCGGAAATCGAAATGCGTGTCCACGAACGGCTTGGCCAGATAGGGCGCGGCCGCGTCGGCGACGCGAAAGGCGAGCCACGCCTTCAACGTGTCGATCGGCGTGTCGGCATAGATCGCGGCCAGCCTCGGGAACGCGGACTTCTCGGCCACCACCAGCATCGGCTTGCCCGCGATTCCGGCGCGGTCGAGGAAAGGCGTCCAGTCGAAGCCCGGGGCGAAGCTCGCCAGCGCGGACGGCGCCATCGGGTTGTACTGGGTGGTCAGGTCGCGTTGCTGCACCTTGGTCCAGCTTGCCTCCGCGACGCGGGTTTCGAAGGCGACCAGCGCGTCGGCCGCCTTAGCCGGATCCGGCCAGCCCGCGAGCGCCAGCAGCCGCGCCGCATAGGCGCGATAGGCGTCCTTCTTCGCCGCCAGCTCCGGCTTCAGATAATAATCGCGGTCGGGCAGGCCGAGGCCGGACTGGCCCAGATACACGGCGTAGCGGCTCGGGTCCTTCAGGTCGCTGTCGATGAAGACGCCGAACAGGCTGGGGTAAAGGCCGCTCGGCGCCTGGCCCATCAGCCGGGCGAGCGCGGCGCGGTCGGCGGCGGCGCGGATCGCGTCCAGCTCCGGCTTCAGCGGCGCCGCCCCCAGCCGGTCGGCCTGCGCCTCGTCCATGAAGGCCGCGTAAAAGGTGCCGACCTTCCCCCGGTCGGTGCGCGGGGAAGCCGACGCGCTTCCCGCCGCCTCGTCGAGCAGCTGGCGCAGATTGGCCTCCATCCGGTCGGTCATTTCGAGCCGCCGGCTCTGCGCCGGCCGGTCGGCGGGGATGGTGGTGCGGGCGAGATAGGCGCCGTTCGCATATTCGAAGAAATCGTCCCCCGGCTTCACACTCTTGTCGAACGCGGTCAGGTCCAGGCCGAACGGCGGATATAGCGGCGCGGCAATGACGGGGACCGCCAACGCGGCTGCTGCCGCAATCACCAGCTTTTTGGTCAATCGGCCCTCCCTCGTCACCCCGGACTTGATCCGGGGCCCACCTTGCTCTTCTGTCGCAATTCAGAAGAAGGTGGGGCCCGGGTCAAGCCTGTCCTGAGCTTGTCGAAGAACCCGGCTGACGGAGAGGGAGGGGCAGGATGGTTCAATCACAGGCGAAACTGGCTCTCGGAGTCATTCTCGTCGCCCGGAATGTCGCTTTTGTCCCATCGCTGTGGCGTTCGGCACAGTCGCGCGACAGCCTTGACCGTTATCAGTTTTCGAGTGAGGCAGGCGCGTTTTGGCAACAGTGCTGCAGGCTGACTGGATGTCGCTGATCGCATCCGCGCCGTCTGCCGAGGCCCAGGTCCAGCCCACCATGCGCGAAGCAGGGTGGCGCGAGGCGATCTCGCTTACCGTCGCGCTTTGGTCGTTCGTGGCGCTCATTTACCTGCCGATCTTCCTTGAGCGGCACGCCGGCGAAGGCTGGACCAGCGTCGCGCTCGACGAAGTGACGCTGATCGTCTCGATGGTGCTGGCGCTGCCGCTGTTCGCGGTGTTCCGCGCCTCGCGGGACTGGAACCTGGTGCCGCGTACGCTGGTGCTTGCCGCGTCGGTCCTCGCGGTCTCGGTGATCCAGGTAACGTTCGACCTGATCTATACCGGCTTCATCGCCAACCGGATCGACACGGCCTGGGAAAACCTGCCGACCGACCTCAGCCGCGCGTATCGCGCGACGTTCAATTATGTCTGCGTCTTCGGCGTCAACGTCGCGCTGTTTCACCTGGTCAGCTCGCGCCGGCATGACGTGCTGCAGGCGCAGGAGCTGGCGCGGGCGCTGTCGGCAGCGCAGCACGCGCAGCTGGCGGCGCTTCGCTACCAGCTCAACCCGCATTTCCTCTTCAACACGCTGAACGCGATCTCCGCGATGATCGTCACCCGGCGGAACGAGGAAGCCGAGCTGATGACCGACAAATTGTCGAGCTTCCTGCGCGCCTCGCTGGCCTCGGACCCGACCGAGCTGGTCCCGCTCGACCAGGAGCTGGCGCTAATCGACGATTATCTGGAGATCGAATCGATCCGCTTCGGCGACCGTCTCCATGTCGAGATCGACTGCGCGAGCGACGCCTGCCACGTGCCGATCCCGAGCTTTCTGCTTCAGCCGCTGATCGAGAATGCGATCAAATACGGCGTCGCGCCCTCGCTGGAGCCGGTCGTGATCCGCGTGACCGGCCGACGCGAGGACGACGAGCTGGTCGTGACGGTCGAGGATGACGGCCGCGCCAGCGGCAATGCCGTCGCGGGGGTCGGAACCGGCGTCGGCCTACAGAATGTCCGGCAGCGGCTGAGCGCGCTGTACGGCGACGCGGCCTCGCTTGTCAGCGCAGCCCGCGACCGCGGCTTCGCAGCCACGATCCGCCTTCCCGCAAGGGCTTGAGCCTGATCCGCTCCTGATCGATAAGGTCGCCAAAGCATTGGGGGTTGCGGGCATGCGGGTGTTGGTCGTCGACGACGAGGCGCTGGCGCTGGATCGGCTGCGCACATTGTTCGCGGACATCGACGAGGTCGACGTGGTCGGTCAGGCCACCGACGGCGACATGGCGCTGGAACAGATCGAGAAGCTTCAGCCCGACCTGGTGATCCTCGATATCCAGATGCCGGGCCGCAACGGCCTGCGCACCGCCGCGGCGCTCGAGCCGGACAAGCGGCCGGAAATCATCTTCGTCACCGCGCACGAACATTATGCGCCCGACGCGTTCGAGGTCGATGCGGCCGATTACCTGCTGAAGCCGGTGCGTTTCGACCGGTTGCGCCAGGCCGTGACACGCGCCCGGCGCCGCCGCGAGCTGCGCGAACAGGCGGAACAGAGCGGCAAGCTGCTGGAGGAAGTGGAGAGCCTGCGCGCCAGGGGCGGCGCGGCCCGCAGCGACGAGGGATTCTGGGTGCCGGAGCGGCACGGGCAGCGCTGGGTTCCGACCGACTCGATCGGCTGGATCGAGGCGGCGCGCGACTATGTGCTGCTGCATACCGAAACGCGCAGCCACATGCTGCGGGCGACGATGTCGGCCCTGGAAGAGAAGCTTGAGGGGACGGGGCTGATGCGGGTGCATCGCTCGGCCTTCGTGCGGCCGGAAAAGGTGGCGGAAGTCCGCCGCGCCAATCGGAGCCTCACGTTGGTGCTCGACGATGGCGCCCATGTGCAGGTGGGGCCCAGCTATATCGATACGCTGACCGAAAAGCTGGGCCTGCCCTGAGCCGCCATTCTCAGGCGATGCCCGCGAACGAGGTGGTCGCGGCGACCAACATCGTGCCGACGAACATGGCGGCGAGCCAGGTCGCCGTGCTGCGGAGATAATCTGCCTTCATCGCGTGTTTCCCTTGCGATTCGCCGCTGCCCATTCAGCGGCGGACCGGCCCATAGGGCGGAAATCCGCGCGTGCACCGGCGCCTCGACGGCGGTGGCGGAAAAGCCGATCAACGTGCCGGCGCATCGACGAAGCCGCGCCGCGATGCGACCAACTGCGGACGTCGCCTTGTTGATCCGGTAACGCTCTGCCGGTAATCGACCCCGACAACGGGTACGCATACAGGTAAAACGTGGAAGAATCGGTTCTGCTTGTCCTCGCTCTGGTCGCCGGAGGTGCGGTCGCCCTTGGCGGCGCCATCTATTACGAGACCGGCTGGAAGACCCGCCGCCGCCGCCGCATCGAGCGCGAGCACGCGCGCAGCAAATTGCGCTAAAACTCACATAGTGATGGATTCCCCATCGTCATCCCGGCCTTGAGCCGGGATCCCGCTTCTTCTTTCTGGCAAAAGGCAGCGGGACCCCGGCTCAAGGCCGGGGTGACGAATGTTTGGTAATAAGTCGCCGACCTGCCCCCTTCAGTCCCGCAGTAGCTCGTTGATCGCCGTCTTGGCGCGCGTCTGCGCGTCGACGCGCTTGACGATCACCGCGCAATAGAGCGACGGACCCGGCGTGCCGTCGGGGAGCGGCTTGCCCGGAAGCGTGCCTGGCACGACCACGGCATAAGGCGGCACGCGGCCGATGAACGTCTCCCCGGTGGCGCGGTCGACGATTTTGGTCGATGCCCCGAGATAGACGCCCATCGACAGCACCGCGCCTTCGCCGACCACGACGCCTTCGGCGACTTCGGAGCGCGCGCCGATGAACACCCCGTCCTCGATGATGACAGGGCCGGCCTGCAACGGCTCCAGCACGCCGCCGATCCCGGCGCCGCCGGAGATATGGACGTTCCGGCCGATCTGAGCGCAGCTGCCGACCGTCGCCCAGGTGTCGACCATCGTCCCCTCGCCAACATGCGCGCCGATGTTCACGAAGCTCGGCATCAGCACCGCGCCCCGGCCGACATAGGCGCCGTGGCGAACGACCGCGCCCGGTACCGCGCGGAAGCCCGCCGCGCGGAAGTCGGCCGCGCTCCAGCCGGAGAATTTGCTCGGCACCTTGTCCCACCAGCTGGCGGTGCCCGGGCCGCCGGGAATCAGCTCCATGTCGTGCAGCCGGAACGACAGCAGTACCGCCTTTTTCAGCCACTGGTTGACGCGCCAGCCGCCCTGGCCGTCGGGCTCGGCGACCCGCGCCTCGCCGCGATCGAGCAGCTTCAGCGCTTCGGCAATGGCGGCGCGCACGTCGCCGACGGTCTGGGGGCCCACCTGGTCGCGGCTTTCCCAGGCAGCCTCGATCGTGTCGGTCAGCGCCGCGCGCTCGGTCATGCTTCGTCTCCCAGAATCTCGTGCAACCACGCGCCGAGGTCCGTTGTTTCGTAGTCGACATAGGCGCGATCGTCCGGCTCGCGCCCCTGTTCGGAGCCATTGTTGACCCAGACCGTCGTCATCCCGATCGCCTTGGCGGGCTTCAGGTTGCGCGCCATGTCCTCGACGAACAGCGATCGGGCGGGGTCGATGCCGAAACCGTGGGCCATCGCGCGATAGGCCTGCGGGTGCGGCTTGGGCGTATAGGCACAGGCATGGATGTCATGGATCGCCTCAAAGCTCTCCCCCAGCCCCAGACGGGCCAGCACGCGTCCCGCATAATCGGCGTCGCCGTTGGTGAAGATCAACTTGCGGCCGGGCAGCCGCGCGACCGCCTCGACCAGCCACCGGTCCTCGGTCAGCACGTCCATCTCGATATCGTGGACATAGGACAGGAACCGGTGCGGATCGACGCCATGCTCGGCCATCAGGCCAGACAGGGTAGTGCCGTGGGCGTGGAAATAGTCCTTCTGCAGCGTCCGCGCGGCGGTCCAGTCGAGTCCCAGCAGCTCCTGGATGAATTCGGTCATGCGCTGGTCGATCAGGCCGAACAGGTCCGCCGACGCCGGGTACAGCGTATTGTCGAGATCGAAGATCCAGTTGCGGATATGGGCAAGCGCCGGCAGCATCGCGAGCGCCCTAGCCGCCGCCCCGGGCGGCCGCAAATTGCCACGCGCGTGTTAACCACAAGGCAAGCGCCGCCGCGCTACCGCGGAGGCGATCGGATCAGGGGTGTTTCCGTATGAGCAAGCGTGTCGCGCACGGGCCATCGGGCCTCGTCCTGTCTGTGCTGCTGCTGGGCGGCTGCGGCGGGGGCGGAAGCGTCACCCCGATTCCGGCGCCGCCTCCGGCGCCCACGCCGACGCCGACGCCCGTCCCGACGCCGACCCCCACTCCCACGCCGCCGCCGGTCAATTTCCGAACCGCTGAATATCAGCGATCGAGCGGCCTCGAGCTCGCCAACGCGATCCCCGCCTACCAAGCCGGCGCGACTGGCGCCGGCGTCGTCGCGGCGGTCATCGACAGCGGCGTCAATCCGAGCAGCCCGGAATTCGCCGGCCGCATCTCGGCCGCGTCGCAGGACGTCGCCGGCTCGCGCGGGCTGGGCGACGATGACGGCCATGGCACCGCGGTCTCGGCGGTCCTGCTCGCGGCCAAGAACGATGCCGAGATCCACGGCATGGCCTTCAACGCCACGCTGCTGGCGCTGCGCAGCGACACGCCGGGAAGCTGCGCGAGCGATTGCACCCATAGCGACAGCGCGATCGCGCGAGGGCTGGACATTGCGGTCGCCCAAGGCGCCCGCGTCGCCAACATCTCGCTCGGCGGCGAAGCCGCGAACCTGACCCTGCGCAACGCGATCGATCGCGCGACCGCGGCCGGCATGGTGATCGTGATCTCGGCCGGCAACGATAGCGCCGCCAACCCGACCGACCTCGCGCAGGTCGCGGCCGAGGGCATTGCGCGCGGGCAGGTGATCGTCGTCGGCGCCTATGACGCCAACCGCAACATCGCCAGCTTCTCGAATCGCGCCGGCATCACCGCCAACACCTATCTGACCGCGCTCGGCGTCGAGGTGCGCTCGTTCGACCAGACCGGGCGGGCCTTCCTTTACGACGGCACGTCCTTTTCCGCTCCCTATGTGGCGGGGGCGGTGGCACTGCTCGCCCAGGCCTTCCCGAACCTGACCGGCGCGCAGATCGTGCAATTGCTGTTCGACAGCGCCGACGATCTCGGCGCCGCGGGCACCGATCCGGTCTATGGCCGCGGCGGACTCGATGTCGGCCGCGCTTTCGCCCCGCGCGGCGCGACGTCGCTGGCCGGCGCCAAGGTCGCGGTCGATCTCGCCGGGTCCAGCGCGGCCCTGTCGCCGGCGATGGGCGACGCCGCGCAGACCGGTATGGGCGCCATCGTTCTGGACAGCTTCAGCCGCGCCTATGCGGTCGACCTCGCCCAAGCGGTCCGGCGCGCGCAGCCGCGCTCGAGCCTCGCCGCCACGCTCGGCCAGTCGTTCCGCGGTGCATCGCTCTCCGCCGACGGCGCGATCGTTGCAGTGTCGATCGCCGACACGCCCGGCGGCGCGGCCGTGCGCCGGCTGTCGCTCAGCCAGAACGACGCGATCCGCGCCCGCGCGACCGCCGGCATGATCGCCAGCCGCATCGATCCCCGGACCAGCATCGCTTTCGGCTTCGGCCAGAGCGGCGCCAGCGTCGCCGGCCAGCTGACCGGCCAGACCGAGCCCGCCTTCCTGGTCGCGCGCGGCCCGGGCGACGCGCTCGGCTTCGACCGCACCGGCCAGCGCGCGGCGACGCTGCGGCACAGCTTCGGCCAGTTGGGCGTCACTGCCGGCGCGGAAAGCGGGGAAGGGCTGCTTTACCAGGGCCTGCCCGGCGTGCGCGATCCCTGGTTCCGCTCGCGCTATTCGCTGGTCAGCCTCGGCGCCGACCGGCGCTTCGGCGCGCTTCGGCTCAGCGGCGGCATGACCCGGCTGACCGAGGATCGCACGTTGCTCGGCGCACATTTCGGGCCGCTGTTCGGCGGCGGCGGCTCGTCGAGCTGGTTCGCCGATCTTCGCGCCGACTGGCAGGCCGGCGGCGGCTGGTCGCTCGCCGCCGCCGCGCGCCAGGGCTGGACCAGCGCGCCCGCCGCCGGGCTGATGACCGGACGCGCCACGATCCGCAGCAACGCGTTCAGCCTCGACATCGCCAAGACCGGAATCTTCGGATCAGGCGACCGGTTCGGCTTCCGCCTCGCCCAACCGCTCCGCGTCGCCAGCGGTGGGCTCGGCCTGCGTCTGCCGGTCAGCTATGACTATGAAAGCGGCGCCGTCGGCTATGCGAACCAGCGGCTGAACCTCGCCCCCACCGGCCGCGAGATCGACGTGGAAGCGAGCTATGCGCGGATGCTGCTGGGCGGCCGCATGGACGCGAACCTGTTCTGGCGTCGCGACCCCGGCAACTTCGCCGCCGCCCCGGACGATATGGGTGCCGCCTTCAGGTGGCGGGTGGGGTTCTAAATCCTCCCTTCGCAAAGCGAGGGGAGGGGGACCGCTCGGTGAAGCCGAGTGGTGGAGGGGCTGAGCGCGCAGCGCGAAGTAGACCCTCCGCTTCGCTTCGGGCCCCTCCACCATGCTTCGCATGGTCCCCCTCCCCTGCAAGAGCAGGGGAGGATTTTAAACGGTAAAGCTCTCACCGCAGCCGCAGCTGCCCTTGGCGTTGGGGTTCTGGAACACGAAGCCGGCGGTGAAATCGTCTTCTACCCAGTCCATCCGGCTGCCGATCAGGTACAGCAGCGACGCGCCGTCGACGAACAAGGTGCCCCCCGGCGTCTCGATACGCTCGTCGAGCGGCTTGGCCTCGGTCACATAGTCGACCGAATAGGCGAGGCCGGAACAGCCGCGCCTGGGCGTCGACAGCTTGACGCCGATCGCCCCTTCCGGCGCCTTCGCCATCAGCGCCGCGATCCGCGCCTCGGCACCGGCGGTCAGGATCAGCGCCTGCGGGCGGGGACGGGTGGTAGTGACGGTCCCCATCACAACATTCCCAATTCCAGTTTCGCCTCGTCCGACATCTGCGCCGGGTTCCAGGGCGGGTCCCAGACCAGGCTGACCTCGACATCGCCGATCCCTGGCACCGCGCCGACGCGCAGCTCGACTTCGCCCGGCATCGATTCCGCGACCGGGCAGTGCGGCGTGGTCAGCGTCATCGTGATCGCGGTGTGCCCGTCGGGCGAGATGTCGACGCCATAGATCAGCCCCAGATCGTAGATGTTCACCGGAATCTCGGGGTCGTAGATTTCCTTCAGCGACTGGATCACCGCTTCGTACAGCTCGCCGCCCGGCTCATGCCCCGACAGCTCGGCCGGCTTCTCGCTGAGGAACCCGGCGAGATAGTCCCTCTTGCGCTCAAACCCGTCGCGCGCCGCATCCTCGACCCGCGCCTTGGGCGGCGGGGAAACCGCGTCCACTTCCTCGACTCTGATCCGGCTCTGCTCGTTCATCCGAAAATCCTCGTCACGCGCTCGATCCCGCGCGCGAGCGCGTCCACGTCGGCGGCGCTGTTATAGACCCCGAAGCTCGCCCGCGCGGTGGCGGGGACGCCCAGCGCGTCCATCAGCGGCTGCGCGCAATGATGCCCAGCGCGGATCGCGACGCGTTCCTCGTCCAATATGGTGCCGACGTCGTGCGGATGCACCCCCTCGATCGCGAAGCTGACGATGCCGGCGCTGTCGTCCGGCCCGAACAGCCGCACGGAGTTGATCGCCCCCAGCCGCTCGCGCGTCATCCGCACCAAAGCCGATTCGTGCGCGTGGATGGCGTCCAGCCCGATCGCCTCGACATAGTCGATCGCCGCATGCAGCCCCAGGGCGCCGACGATATGCGGCGTCCCCGCCTCGAACCGCGCCGGCGCGGGCATATAGGTCGTCCGCTCGAACGTGGCGCGATCGATCATCGCGCCGCCGCCCTGCCACGGCGGCATCGCATCGAGGATCTCGCCCCGTGCCCAGAGCACGCCGAACCCGGTCGGCCCGTAGAGCTTGTGCGCAGAAAACACGTAGAAGTCGCAGCCGATCTCGGCCACATCGACCGCCATCCGCGGCACCGCCTGGCAGCCATCGAGCAGCAATTTCGCCCCGACCCGATGCGCCATCGCCGCCGCCCGCTTCGCGTCCAGCACCGATCCGAGCACGTTCGACACATGCGCCAGCGCCACGAGCTTGTGCCGCTCGGTCAGCATCGCCTCGGCCGCGTCCAGGTCGATCCGCCCGTCGCCGGTCAACGGCGCCACGTCGATCTCGATGCCGGTGCGGTCCCGCAGCAGCTGCCACGGCACGATGTTCGAATGATGCTCCAGGGTTGAAAGCAGGATGCGGTCGCCTGCCTTCAGCTGCGACCCGCCCCAGCTCTCGGCGACCAGGTTGATCCCTTCGGTCGCCCCGCGCACGAACACGATCTCGTCCGCAGACGCAGCCCCGATGAACCGCGCCACTCGCTTGCGCGCCGCTTCATAGGCCAGCGTCATGTCGGCGGAGCGCTGGTACACGCCGCGGTGCACCGTCGCGTAAGTGGTGTCGTAGGCGCGCGCGATCGCGTCGATCACCGCCTGCGGTTTCTGCGCGGTCGCGGCCGTGTCGAGATACGCCCAGCCGCCGGGAATCGCGGGGAAGTCGGCGAGCAAGTCTAAGGCTTCAGCCCCTCTCCCGTTTCGGGAGAGGGAGGGGCCCATTGCGTCAGCAATGGGAGGGTGAGGGTCTGTGAGCGGATGATCCATTGCCCTCACCCTCCCAAGCCTTCGGCTTGGGCCCCTCCCTCTCCCCGCTGGGGAGAGGGGCTCGAAAGCCACGCATCCGCCTCGGCCGCAAACCCCTCCCGCACTTCGTCCACCCCGATCCGCTCCAGCGCATCCGCCACGAACGCCCGCGTCAGCAGCGCCCGCGCTTCGGCCGGCGGCACGCCGCGGCTCGCAAGATAGAACAACGCCCGCGCATCCAGCTCGCCGACGGTCGCCCCGTGCGCGCATTTCACGTCGTCGGCGAAGATCTCCAGCTCCGGCTTCAAATTCACCGTTGCCGCGCGCCTCAGCAGCAGGCCGCGCAGCGATTGCTCGGCATCCGTCTTCTGCGCCACGCGCGCGACTTCCACCCGCGCCGCAAGGCTCGCGACGGCCGTGTCGTCGGCGACCGCGCGCCAGGTCTGGCGGCTCATGCAGCCCTCGGCCTCGTGCCGCAGCACGACCGCCGCTTCGTGCCTTTGCTCGCCCCGCGTCAGCAGCGCACCGCCCATTTCCGCGAATGCCGCATCGCCGGTCAGCCGCAGATGCCCGTCGATCCGGCTCCCCGCGCCGCCTTCGGCCAGCACGGTCGTGACCAGGCTCGCCCCGGTCGCGATCTCCGCCTCGTCGCGCAGGGACTGAAAGCCACTCGTCTGCGCCAGCCGCACCGCCCGCATCAGCCGCGCTGACCGCCCGAGCCGGATGGCCGTCAGCCGGTTCGCCCAGCCATCGCCGACGAAGGTCTCGACGATCGCGGCCTGCGCGTCGTCCTCCAGCGCGATCAGCCCTGGCACATGGCTGGCGCCGCCGGTCCCGACATGCACGATCTCGACCAACCCCGGCGCCGAATGGTCCCGCCCGAGCCGCAGCGCCCAGCCGGCGCCGGTCGCCAGCCTGCCCAGCGGATGCTCCGACCGCACGTCGACCGCACCCACTTCAAGCGGTCCGACCTTGCTCCGCGCCGCATCGAGCCGCCCGTCGACAAACACCAGCCGAGGCCCATCCCCCAGCGCCGCAGGCACTTCCACGCCCGCCCCGCTCGGCCCCTGATCGGCAAGCGCCGGCAGCACGGTCAAATCCGCCCACCGCCACGCCTCTTCACGGCTGGAAGGAAGGGAAAGGGCAGTCACGCCAGCGCTCCCTCTGCGCCTCTGCGCCTCTGCGCGAACTGCAATTTAGGTTCGCGCAGAGGCGCAGAGGCGCAGAGAAGGAAAGGAGTGCCTGCGGCGCTCATGCAGCGATCGCTCCGTAGCCTTCGCGCTCCAGTTCGTGCGCCAGCTCGGGCCCGCCACTACGCACGATCCGCCCGCCCGCGAGCACATGCACGAAATCGGGCCGCACATAGTCGAGCAGCCGCTGGTAATGGGTGATGAGCAAGACGCCCTTGTCGGGCTTGCGCATGATGCGGTTGATGCCTTCGCCGACCGCCTTCAGCGCGTCGATGTCGAGGCCGGAATCGGTCTCGTCCAGCACGGCGAAGCGGGGATCGATGATCCCCATCTGCACCATCTCGTTGCGCTTCTTCTCGCCGCCCGAAAAGCCGACATTGACGTTGCGCTTCATCATGTCGAAGTCGAGCCCGAGCGCTTCAGCCTGCGCCTTGGCGAGCCGCAGGAAATCGCCCGCCGAAAGCTCGTCCTCCCCCCGCGCGCGCCGCTGGGCGTTGAGCGCGGTGCGCAGAAACTGGACGTTCGACACGCCGGGGATTTCAACCGGGTATTGGAAGCCGAGGAACAACCCCGCCGCCGCCCGCTCGTGGGGTTCGAGGCCGAGGAGGTCAATTCCCCTCCCGCTTGCGGGAGGGGTTAGGGGAGGGAACTTGCCTTCTCCCGCTGGGGTGTGAGGCTCAGGCCCTCCCCCGGCCCCTCCCGCAAGCGGGAGGGGAGAAAAGACCACGCTCCCCTCCGTCACCTGATACCCCGGCCGCCCGCCCAGCACATAGGCGAGCGTCGACTTGCCCGCCCCGTTCGGCCCCATGATCGCATGCACCTCGCCCGCATTCACGGAGAGGTCGAGCCCGCGCAGGATCGGCTTGTCGTCGACAGTGGCGTGGAGGTTATTGATTCGGAGCATTACAGGCCGTTCCGTTCCTTGAAATCCCGATTGTATTGCTCAAGTGAAACCCGAAGAATCCTGTCATACGACGATGTCGGGCAGCTTTGCTTGTACTCATCAGACAACGCCCGAAGTGGGTCTGATGCAATGTCCGCCACTCCTGCTTTCACCATGAACGGTCTGGGTCCGGTGTATCCGCCTAAGCGATTCTTCGAATTCACCAAGCCACAGGTGACATCGCCCTTCGAGCCAACAGCATCGAACTGGGCCGATGAGGGATCTACGAGAGCGTCTTTCACAGCTGCCTTGGCAGACTGAGCTTGGCAGCCAGAGACAAAAGGCAAGGCAAGCAACAAGGCCAGCGATCTCACCCAACGCTCCCTTCAAGGCTGATCCCCAGCAGCTTCTGCGCCTCGACCGCGAACTCCATCGGCAGCTGCTGCAGCACTTCCTTCGCGAAGCCGTTGACGATCAGCGCCACCGCGTCTTCCTGGCCCAGCCCGCGGCTCATTGCGTAGAAGAGCTGGTCGTCGCTGATCTTGCTGGTGGTCGCTTCGTGCTCGATCTGGGCGCTCGGGTTCTTCACTTCGATGTACGGCACGGTGTGGGCGCCGCATTCGTGGCCCAGCAGCAGCGAGTCGCACTGGGTGAAATTGCGCACGCCTTCCGCCGTCGGGCCGACGCGGACCAGGCCGCGATAGGTGTTGTTCGACTTCCCCGCGCTGATCCCCTTGGAGACGATGGTCGAACGCGATCCCTTGCCGAGGTGGATCATCTTGGTGCCGGTATCGGCCTGCTGGTAATTGTTGGTGACGGCGACCGAATAGAATTCGCCGACCGAATTCTCCCCCGCCAGCACGCAGCTCGGATATTTCCAGGTGATCGCGCTGCCGGTCTCGACCTGGGTCCAGCTGACCTTCGAGTTGCGGCCCTGGCATAGCGCGCGCTTAGTCACGAAGTTATAGATGCCGCCGCGCCCTTCCGCATCGCCCGGATACCAATTCTGGACGGTCGAATATTTGATCTCGGCATCGTCCAGCGCGACCAGCTCGACCACGGCGGCGTGGAGCTGGTTCTCGTCGCGCATCGGCGCGGTGCAGCCTTCGAGATAGGAGACGTGCGACCCCTTGTTGGCGACGATCAGCGTCCGCTCGAACTGCCCCGTATTTTCGGCATTGATCCGGAAATAGGTGGAGAGCTCCATCGGGCAGCGCACGCCCTCCGGGATGTACACGAACGTCCCGTCGCTGAAGACCGCGCTGTTCAAGGTCGCGAAGTAATTGTCGTGGATCGGCACGACGCGGCCGAGCCATTTCCTGACCAGCTCCGGATGCTCGCGGATCGCCTCGCTGATCGACAGGAAGATGACGCCCGCCTTCTTCAGCTCCTCGCGGAACGTGGTCGCGACGGATACGCTGTCGAACACCGCGTCGACCGCGACCTTGCGCGCGCCCTCGACGCCGGCGAGCACCTTCTGCTCCTCGATCGGGATGCCGAGCTTTTCATAGGTCCGCCGGATTTCCGGATCGAGTTCGTCCAGGCTCTTCAGCGTCGGCTTGATCTTGGGCGCCGCGTAATAATAGGCGTCCTGGTAATCGATCGGCGGGATGTTGAGCTTGGCCCAATCCGGCGACTCCATCGTCTGCCACAGCCGGAACGCCTTGAGCCGCCAGTCCAGCATCCATTCCGGCTCGCCCTTCTTGGCCGAAATGAAGCGGACGGTGCTTTCGTCCAGCCCCTTGGGCGCGAATTCCTGCTCCAGGTCGCTGGTGAAGCCCCATTCATAAGTGGAGAGCTTCTCGGCGACGTCGAACGCCTCCTGGTTGCGCGTCGCCATCAATGCACTCCACTCAAACTCGCCAGGCTCACGCCCGAAAGCGCGCCGCGGATCGCGTTGTTCACCACGCTCCATTGCGGACGGACCTGGCAGGCCTCCTCGAGTGCGCAGCATTGCCGGCCTTCATCGACGCAGGTCGTCATCGCGATCGGCCCTTCGACTGCCTCGACGACATCGGCCAGGCTGATCTCGCCCGGCCCGCGCGTCAGCACGAAGCCGCCGCCGCCGCCGCGCGCCGACCGGAACAGGCCTGCAGCCGCAAGCTTGCCCAGCAGCTTCTGCGTCGTCGGCAGCGGAATGCCCGTCTCCTCCGCCAGCACCGTCGCCGACAGCCGCGCGCCGTGCCCTGCCCGCGCGGCGGCGGACATGATCACGACGGCATAGTCGGCAAGGTTGGACAGGCGCATGGTTCAATCGGACTAAACTGGTCGGATTGCCATGTGGGGGAGGGAACGGGCCGAGTCAACCAAATCCTCCCCTGCATTTGCAGGGGAGGGGGACCATGCGAAGCATGGCGGAGGGGCCCGGACCCCGGCCTTGAGCCGGGGGAGGGTGTTCCCGCCCGCTCCGCGGTCGGCCCTCCACCGCGCTACGCGCGGTCCCCCTCCCGGAGCAAGCTCGGGGAGGATTATCTGGTCGCCACCGGCTCCGCGCCCGAATAATCGTAAAACCCCCGCCCGGTCTTCCGCCCCAGCCACCCGGCCTCGACATACTTCACCAGCAGCGGCGCCGGCCGGAATTTCGGATCGCCCGTCCCGTCGAACAGCACCCGCGTGATCGACAGGCACGTGTCCAGCCCGATGAAGTCGGCGAGCGTCAGCGGCCCCATCGGGTGGTTGAGGCCCAGCTGGCAGGCGGCGTCGATATCGGGGATCGTCGCCACGCCTTCGCCGAGCGCGAAGCACGCCTCGTTCAGCATCGGCATCAGCACGCGGTTGACGATGAAGCCCGGCGCATCGTTCGCATGCACGATCCGCTTGCCGAGCGTCTGCCCGAACGCCTCCACCTTCGCGACCGTCTCGTCCGAAGTGGCAAGACCGCGGATCACTTCGATCAGCCCCATGACCGGCACCGGATTGAAGAAATGCACGCCGATGAAGCGCTCGGGGTCCGGCGCCGCCTGCGCCAGCCGCGTGATCGGGATCGACGAGGTGTTGGAGGCCAGCACCGCATCCGCCGCCAGCACCTTGCCCGCGCCCTCGAAAATCTTGCGCTTGATAGCTTCGTTCTCGGTCGCCGCCTCGACGATCAGCCCTGCCTCGGCCATCGGCGCATAGTCCGCCACCGGCTCGATCAGCGCCAGCGCCGCGTCGCGGGCTTCGGCGTCGATCTTCTCCTTGGCGATCAGCCGGTCGAGCTGCTTCGCGATCCCCGCTTTCGATTTCTCCGCGACCTCTTGGCTGACGTCGGCGAGGAACACCCGATACCCCGCCTGCGCCGAGACCTGCGCGATCCCCGCGCCCATCTGCCCGGCCCCGATGACGCCGACTGACTGCATGTCCCTGCCCTTCGCTAATTCGATTCGGAGGCGCTCTTGCCGCCGCGCTCGCGCCGCCGCAACCGCCATGTCAGCGCTGCCGGCCCGCCTCGATCTGCGTGAAGCTGGCGGTGCCGATCGGGTAATCCGCCCAGTCGCGATAGTCGAAATGCCACCATTCGCTGTCGTACACGGCAAAGCCCTGGCGCTCCATCGCGGCGCGGAGCAGGGCGCGGTTCGCCCGCTCCGCATCGGTGCCGCCCGCATAATCGGCATGAGCGCGCGCGGACATTTCGTCATAGCGGCTCGGCATCGGCGAGACGGCGCCGGTCTTCAGGTCGTAGAGGCCAAGATCGACCGCACAGCCGCGATTGTGGCGCGAGCCCTTGGCCGGATCGGCGACAAAGACATGCTTGTCCGCGGGCACGATGTCCCAGAACAGCTTGGTCGCGAACCAGGGGCGATAGCCGTCATACACGATCAGGCCATAGCCCTTCTGGGCAAGCTCTTTCGCGACCCGCGCCAGCGCTTGCGCGGCGGGCCGCTGGAGATAGGCGCCGGCGCGCTCGTAAATGGGCTGGCCGGTGAAGTTGTTCGTGCTCGCGTAGCGCGTGTCGATCCGCACGTGCGGCACCAGACCGGCGAGCGAGACCAGGTCGCTTGCGCGTTGCGCCGGGGGCTCGGCCGGCGGCGTGGCCGCGAGCGCCGCCTGGCGAAGCGCGGCGCCATCGCGGCGAACGGTGGCGCGGATCGACGCCTCGGTCTCCGCCCCGTAATCGCGGCGCACGAGGGTACGGCCGTCGAAGGTCAGGCCGTTGGCGGTAACGACAGCCACGGCCGATCCGGCCCGATAGCGCCCGGAGCCGAGCGGCTTGAGCGGTTCGTCCGCGAGGTCCTTGCGGGCCAGGAACAGCCCGCCGTCGCGCTCGAAGATCGTCGCATCTCCCTCGGCCGCGCCGTAGCTGCCGACAAGCGAGAGATCGGGGCCATGCGCGGGCGGCCTGGCGCTTACGGCCGCTCCCATCATCAGAAGCGCAATCGCCCACGCGCGCAGCAGGGTCATCATGGCGCCGTTCCCGGGGGCTGGGCTTCGGCAAGGATCAGCGCGAAATTGTCGTCGGGGTCGGTCCACTCCGTGATCGGCGTCCAGGCCCCGGCGCGGAGCAGGAGGCGCGCGTCGCGGGGGCCGTATTTATGGCTGTTCTCGGTGTGGATCGTCTCGCCCGCGGCCATGGTGAAGCGCTCGCCTTCTATCGTGAACGCCATGTCGCGCACCGCGTCCAGGTGCATTTCGACCCGCGCATATCGGTCGTTCCAGATCGCCCGGTGGCGGAAGGCGTCGACGGGAATGTCGGCGTCCAGCTCGCGATTGATGCGGTGGAGCAGGTTCAGGTTGAACGCCGCCGTCACGCCCTGCGCATCGTCATAGGCGCGGGTCAGCACGTCCACGTCCTTGATCCGGTCCATGCCGATCAGCAGCATCGATCCGACGCCCAGCGTCTCCACCATCGCGCGCAGCAGGTTGACCGCGGTCCGCGCCACCATGTTGCCGATCGTGGAGCCGGGGAAGAAGCCGAGCTTCGGCAGGCTCGCGATCTCTGCCGGCGGCGCGATCGGGTGCATGAAGTCGGCTTCGACCGGCAGGATCGACAGCTTCGGAAAATCGGAGGCGAGCGCGGCGGCGCTTTCGCGCAGGAATTCGCCGGAAATGTCGATCGGAACATAGGCGGCGGGGGCGATCGCCTCCAGCAAATGCGGCGTCTTGATCGACGATCCCGAACCGAACTCGACCACGGCGCGCCCCGGTCCCACCATCGCGGCGACTTCGGGCGCGATCCGCTCCAGCAGCGCGGTCTCCACTCGCGTCGGATAATAGTCGGGCAGCCGGGTGATCCGCTCGAACAACTCGGAGCCCGCGCGATCATAGAACCAGCGCGCAGGGATCGCCCGCCTGGCCATGCGGAACCCCGCCAGCACATCGGCGCGGAATGCGGGGTCGACCCGGCTGGGGGCAAGCAGGTTCACAGGTCCCGCGCCAGGCGCACGCCGGTGAATTGCCAGCGCTGGTGCGGGTAGAAGAAATTGCGATAGCTCGCCCGCACATGCCTGCGCGGCGTCGCGCAGCTGCCGCCTTTCAGCACGAACTGCCCGCTCATGAACTTGCCATTATACTCGCCGACCGCGCCTTCGGCCGCCCGAAAGCCCGGATAGGGGCGATAGGCGCTGCCGGTCCATTCCCAGACGCCGCCGAATAGGCCGTGGCCCTGCGGCCGCACCGGCCCGGCAGCGTCGAGGAACTGTCCCTCATCGGGATCGAGCCCCGCTGCGGCATGCTCCCATTCCGCTTCAGTCGGCAGCCGCATCCCGGCCCACGCGGCATAGGCGTCCGCCTCGTAAAAGCTGACATGCGTGACCGGCGCGGCCGGATCGACCGGCCGCTGCCCGTCAAGGCCGAAGCTGGTCCAGCCTGCCCCGTCGCGCTCCCAATAGAGCGGCGCTTCGATGCCCTCGCGCTGGACCCAGGTCCAGCCGTCGGACAGCCACCAGCGCGGCTCGCGATAGCCGCCGTTCTGGATGAATGCGATCCAGTCGCCGTTGGTCACCGGCCGGTCCGCCAGCGCGTAGGGTTGGAGCAGCACCGAATGACGCGGTCCCTCGCAATCGAAGGCGAAGCCCGGCCCGGCATGGCCGATCTCGACCGCACCGCTCTCGTATTCGGTCCACCCTGGCCCGCTTGGAACGAGCGCGAGCGGCCGCGCAGGCTCTGCGGGCCACATCGCCGGCCTCAGCGGATTCTGCGCGAACAGGTGAAGGATGTCGGTCAGCAGCAATTCCTGGTGCTGCTGCTCGTGGTGGCAGCCGAGCTCGACCAGCGCCCGCGCCTCCGCGTCCAGCCCCGGCAGCGCGCCGGCAAGCGCCGCATCGACATGCGCGCGATACGCCCGCACTTCGTCCAGGCTCGGCCGCGTCAGCATGCCCCGCCGCGGCCGGGCATGGCGCGGCCCTTCCGCCTCGTAATAGCTGTTGAACAGGTACGCGTAGGCCGGATCGAACGGCTCGTATCCCGCCAGCTCGCGCAGCACGAACGTCTCGAAGAACCAGCTCGTATGCGCCAGATGCCATTTGGCGGGCGAGGCGTCGTCCATCGACTGCACGGTGGCGTCGGCGTCGGACAGCGGCGCCGCCAGGTCCAGGCTCAGCCCCCGCACGCGCGCGAACAGCGCGGCCAGCGGGTCGGTTTTCCCCAGATGCGCAACAGGCGTCATCCGTGCCATCATAGGCGCAGTTCGCGACTTTGTCGTTACGCGATCAGCGCGAGGCGCCCGGCACCCACAGCACGTCGCCGCCGGACCGGCTCGCGACCAGCCGTGCCGCCACGAACAGATGGTCGGACAGCCGGTTCAGATAGGCGAGCGCGGCCGGGTTGAGTGCGATCTCGCCCGCCGCGCGGACGGCCGTCCGTTCGGCCCGCCGCACGACCGAGCGCGCCAGGTGCAGCGCCGCGACCGCCGGCGTCCCGCCCGGCAGGATGAAGGAGCGGAGCGGCGCCAGCCCTTCGTTCATCGCGTCGATCTCGCGCTCCAGCCGTTCGACCTGCGCTTGCACGATGCGGAGCGTCATCTCGGACGGCGCGAAATCCTCGCCCGGAGTCGCGACATCGGCGCCCAGGTCGAACAGGTCGTTCTGGATGCGCGCCAGGTCGCGCGCCAGCGGATCGCCGTCCAATGCCGCAACCGCCACCCCCAGCGCGCTGTTCGCCTCGTCGACATCTCCGATCAGCGCCATCCGCGCATCGGCCTTGGACACGCGCGATCCGTCGACCAGCCCGGTCGTCCCGCCGTCGCCCTTGCGCGTGTAGATCTTGTTGAGCTTGACCATCCTTCGATACGGCCCTCGATACGCGCCTGGGGCGCTACTCGGTCCTACTCAGGACGAGCGTCAGAAAAAGTAAACCGTTCATCCTGAGTAGCTGTCGAGTAGCGCGCTTGCGGGCGTATCGAGACAGCGTATCGAAGGATCAGCGCATCAGCAGCATCAGCAGCGCGGCGATGAACACCGCCAGCGCCTGGAAGAAGATGCGGCCCATCATCATCCGGTTCTGCTTCAGTCCCGACGCGCTGGGGCCGGCGCCGCCCGATTTCAGATCCGCCTCGGTCGTCTTTAGGAACGTGACGACGCCGCGGATCAGCATCACCAGCGCGGCGATCGCGGCGGCGATCATCAGGATCCAAAGGAAGGTGGTCATGCCCCCATCTAGTCGCCTGAAAGTCGGAATCCAAGCGGTGCGCGACCTTCGTGGAGGGCCGCGACGATCTCTTTCGGATCGACGCCTTGGGCGCGAAGGTCGGCCAGCGCCATCGCTCCGTGGCGCTTGGCGAGCCGCTCGCCGTCCGTCCCGATCAGCAGCGCGTGGTGGTGATAATCGGGCGTCGGCAGGGTCAGCAGGTCCTGCAGCAGCCGGTGGACGTGGGTAGCTGCGAACAGGTCCCGACCGCGGATCACGTCCGTCACGCCTTGCGCAGCGTCGTCGACGGTCACCGCCAGGTGATAGCTGACCGGCGCGTCCTTGCGCGCCAATACCACGTCGCCCAGCAGGTCCGGCCGCGCCGTGACAATGCCGGCCTGCTCGTCATACCATTCGAGCGGCCCGGCCAGCGCCATCGCTTTCACCATGTCGAGCCGCCAGGCATGCGGCCGGTCGAGATCGGGAGCGGCCAGCCCGCGGCAGGTGCCGGGATAGAGCGGCCCCTCCGGCCCGTGCGGCGCGGTCGCGCTGCGGGCGATGTCGGCGCGGGTGCAGAAGCAGGGATAGATCAGCCCGCGCTGCTTCAGCCGCTCGAGCGCCTCGCTATACAGCGCCAGCCGCCGCGATTGCCGCACTGCCGGCCCGTCCCAAAGCAGCCCGAGCCAGCACAGATCCTCTTCGATCCCGGCGATATGCTCCTCGCGCGCACGGCCCGAATCTATGTCCTCGATGCGCAGCAGGAACCGCCCGCCCCGCGCTCGCGCGAAGTCGTGGGACAGGACCGCGCTCATCGCATGGCCCAGGTGCAGCCGTCCGGTCGGGCTCGGAGCAAATCGTGTTGTGGATAAGGCTAGGGACAAAATCGTGGATCGGGTTGACGGGGAGTCGGGCGCAATGTCATTTCCTCGTCATTCGCTCGCGGCACAAGCCCCGGGCGAGGGAAAGGGGAGAGGCGTTTGTACCATCCCGATCTGATCCGGCATCCGGACAGCTGCCCGGCCCTGGTGCTGAACGCCGACTATACGCCGCTCAGCTACTATCCGCTGAGCCTCTGGCCCTGGCAGACCGCGATCAAGGCCGTGTTCCTGGACCGGGTCGACATCATCGAATCCTATGAACGGGAAGTCCGAAGTCCCACCAGCGCGATGAAGCTGCCGTCCGTCATCGCGCTCAAGCAATATGTGCGGCCTTCGCAATATCCCGCCTTCACCCGATTCAACCTGTTCCTGCGCGATCGCTTCACCTGCCAATATTGCGGCACCGGGCGCGATCTCACCTTCGATCATGTCGTCCCCCGCGCCTATGGCGGGCGCACCACCTGGGAAAACGTCTCGACCGCCTGCGCGCCGTGCAACCTGAAAAAGGGCGGCCGCACCCCCGCCGAAGCACATATGTCGCTGCACGAGCAGCCCTATCGCCCGACCAGCTGGCAGCTCCAGGATCATGGCCGCGCCTTCCCGCCGAACTATCTGCACGAAACCTGGCGCGACTGGCTCTACTGGGACGTCGAGCTGCAGGCGTAACGCCCAATATCGTCATCCCGGGCTTGACCCGGGACCCACCTTCTTCCTTCGCACCAAAGGCAGGTAGGCCCCGGGTCAAGCCCGGGGTGACGATGCGTTAGTTCTGCGGTGTCGGAGAGGGCGAGGGCGCTGGAGCCGGCGTCACTGCCGTGGTCGCTGCCCGCGCGTCCTGGCCATCGCCCTCGGGCGCGGCGATGATGTCGCGGGTGACGGCGCCCTTGTCGACCGCCGTCGTCTCGGGCGAGCCGACTTCGGAGCGAATGCCGGGCACGGCGCGGGCGGCGCCGGCATTGCCAAGCGCCGCCTGCTCCGGCGCGCTGCGTGGGGCGGGGCCGCCGAACATCGCTTCCAGCGCCTGGGTGGAGCTGTCGGCTTCCTGCGGACGCGGCGCGCCCGGGGTCGGCGGCGCCAGCGCGAAGTCGGGCGGCACCACCAAGGGCGCGCGGCGCGCGACCGCGAACTCGTCCGGCCGCGCGCGGTTCAGTCCGCCGCCGCCGCAACCCGCGAGCGTCAGCCCGGCGGCTGCCAGCACAATCACGTTACGCATTCACATTCTCCGCGGGTTCGTTTGCCTGGCGCGCGAGCAGCGCGCGCCCGAGCAGGATCAGGACACCGATGGTAATCGCGGCGTCGGCGACATTGAAGACCAAAAACGGGCGGAAGTCGCCGAAATGCAGGTCGAGGAAGTCGACGACATAGCCGAACCGCACCCGGTCGAGGATATTGCCGGCGGCCCCGCCCAGCACCAGCCCCAGCGCGGCGACGTCGAACCGGTTCCGCTCACGCCACAGCCAGACCAGCACGCCGGTGCCGATCGCCGCGGTCAGCGCGACCAGCGCCCAGCGCATCGTCTCGGAACCGGCGGTCAGGAAGCCCATCGACACGCCGTAATTCGGCACGAAGTGGAAGCGGAAGATCGGCAGCAGCTCGATCGTGCCGACCGTCAGCAGGTCGAGCGGCCCGGTCATGATCCATTTGACCAGCTGGTCGAGGATGAAGATCGCGAGCGCGATCAGCAGCCCAAGGCGGCGGGTAGCGGTCATATTCCCCTCCCGCTCGCGGGAGGGGTTAGGGGAGGGCAAGCCTCACCCGAAAGGCGCGTGGCGGAAGGGCCCTCCCCCGGCCCCTTCCGCAAGCGGGAGGGGAGACTATCCACTCACCACCTCCGAACACCGCGCGCACAGCGCTCCATCCTCCGGCACTTCCGGCAAATGCCGCCAGCAGCGGCCGCATTTCGAGAAGTCAGTCCGGACCACTTCCAGCTCCGCGCCCATCAACTCTGGCACTATGTTGGCATGCGAGACGATCAGCATTTCCGCGAGCTCGCTTTCCGAGAGCAGTGTTGCCGCTGAAAGCTCAGGACGAATCGCGACAACAGCCTCGAGGCTCGATCCGATCACCTTCTCACGCCGCAGCGGCTCGATCGCTTCGGTGACCTGCCCGCGAAGGCCGCGGAGCGCATCCCACTTCGCGCCCAGTGTCGGGTTCAGCCACTTCGCATCCACCTCAGGCCAGTCCGAGAAATGCACGGAGTCACTCTCGCCGGGCCAACGAGTCTGCCAAACCTCCTCGGCCGTGAACGGGATGATCGGCGCCATCCAGCGCACCAGCGCGTTGAACAGCACATCCAGCACCGTCCGGTAGGCCCGCCGCTTCGGCGACGACGGCGCGTCGCAATAGAGGCAATCCTTGCGGATATCGAAGAAGAAGGCGGACAGGTCCTCGTTCGCGAATTCGCTCAGGCGCCGCACATAGCGGTTGAACTCGAACCCATTGACCGCATCCTTCAACTCGCGGTCGAGCTCGGCCAGCCGGTGCAGGATATAGCGCTCCAGCTCGGGGAACTCGCTCGTCCGCTCGGCGTCCGTAAACCCATCGAGCGCGCCCAGCAGATAGCGGAAGGTGTTGCGGAGCTTCCGGTACGCGTCGGAGGCGCCCGCCAGCACTTCCTTGCCGATCTTGACGTCCTCGAAATAGTCGGTCGAGGCCACCCACATGCGCAGGATATCGGCGCCGCTTTCGCTCATCACCTTCAGCGGATCGACGACGTTGCCCAGCGACTTGGACATCTTGCGACCCTGGCCGTCGAGCGCGAAGCCATGGGTCAGCACCGCCGCATAAGGCGCCCGCCCGCGCGTGCCGCACGACTCCAACAGCGACGACTGGAACCAGCCGCGATGCTGGTCGGAGCCTTCGACATACAGGTCCGCGCGCGCGTCCATGCCGTAGCGCGCCTCGATCACGAACACGTGCGTGGAGCCGCTGTCGAACCACACGTCGAGAATGTCGCCGACCGGCTCGTACTCGGCGGCGTCGTAATCGGGGCCCAGCAGCGTCTGGTGGTCCGCCAGGAACCACGCATCCGCCCCGCCGGCGCGAAACGCCTCGATGATCCGGTGATTGACCGCCGGATCGCGCAGATATTCGCCGGTCCGCCGGTTCACATACAGCGCGATCGGCACCCCCCAGGCGCGCTGGCGGCTGATCACCCAATCCGGCCGCCCCTCGACCATCGCCGCGATCCGGTTGCGCGATTTTTCGGGGACCCAGCGGGTGCGCTCGATCGAGTCGAGCGCGAGTTCGCGAAGGGTGGGATCATTTCCCCTCCCGCTTGCGGGAGGGGTAAGGGGAGGGCCTGCCTCAAACGCCGCGGAGCCGGATGTTCCCTCCCCCGGCCCCTCCCGCAAGCGGGAGGGGGGAAGCGGCCGGTCCATCCCGATGAACCATTGCGGGGTCGCGCGGAAGATCACCTTGGCCTTGGACCGCCAGCTGTGCGGATAGCTGTGCTTGTAGTCCGCGCTCGCAGCCAGCAGCGCGCCGGCCTCGCGCAGGTCGGAGCAGATCGGCCCGTCCGGCGCGTTGAACTTGGGATTGATCACCGATCCCTGGCCGCCCAGCCAGGCCCAGTCCGCCCGATACCTGCCGTCGCCTTCGACCGCGAACACCGGCTCCAGCCCGTGGCGCTTGCACAGCTCGAAATCGTCCTCGCCATGATCGGGCGCCATGTGCACGAGACCCGTGCCCTGGTCGGTGGTGACGAAGTCGCCGGAGAGGAAGGGGCGCGGCTTGGCGAAGAACCCGCCCAGATGGTGCATCGGGTGTCGAGCTACCGCGCCTTCCAGCATGTGACCTTCAAACTCGGGCTCGTCGTCGCTGTAGACTTGATCGTCGTATGTCCAGCCGTTGCGGGCGAAAAAGCTCGCAATCAAATCCTTGGCGACGACATAACGTTTGCCATCGGGTGCGATTGTCACCTGATATTTGACGTTTGGCGCGTAGGCGATCGCCTGGTTGACTGGAATCGTCCAGGGGGTCGTCGTCCAAACGACGGCGTATGCTCCTTCGAGTTCTTCGAAAGGCCATTCGACGATCTCGAACGCCACGTCGATCTGCGTGGACGTGATGTCCTCATATTCGACTTCGGCTTCGGCCAGCGCGGTCTTCTCGACCGGGCTCCACATCACCGGCTTGGCGCCGCGGTAGAGCTGGCCCGTCTCGGCGAATTTCAGCAGCTCGCCGACGATCGCGGCCTCGCTGTCGAACTTCATCGTCAGGTACGGGTCGTCCCAGTCGCCCATCACGCCCAGGCGCTGGAATTGCTCGCTCTGGATGCCGACCCATTTGGCGGCATAGGCGCGGCACTCGGCGCGGAACTCGGCCGGCGGCACGTCGTCCTTGTTGAGCTTCTTCTTCCTGTATTCCTCCTCGATCTTCCATTCGATCGGCAGGCCGTGGCAGTCCCAGCCCGGGATATAGGGCGCGTCCTTGCCCAGCAGCGACTGGCTGCGGACGATGATGTCCTTCAGCACCTTGTTCATCGCATGGCCCATATGGATGTCGCCATTGGCGTAGGGCGGGCCGTCGTGCAGGATGAACCGCTCGCGGCCCGCGCGCTTTTCGCGCAGCCGCTGGTAGAGTCCCATCGCCTGCCACCGCGCCAGAATGGCCGGCTCCTTCTGCGCAAGGCCCGCTTTCATCGGAAAGTCGGTTTTCGGCAGGAACACGGTGTCGCGGTAGTCGGGAGGAGTATCGGCCATAAGTGCGGCGCGATTAGCCGAAGTTTTCTCCATCGTCACCCCGGCCTTGAGCCGGGGCCTACCTTCTTTTGGTGCGGCATAGAAAGGTGGGTCCTGGGTCAAGCCCGGGATGGCGACTGGGTCAAGGCACCGGCCCCATGCGCGGAATGGTGCCGCCGGCGGCACGTTGGCGGAGGACGCGCAGGTATGTGTCGACCAACGCCTGGTTGACCTGGTCCCAGCCGAAGCGCTCCGCCGCCTTCTCGCCCGCCTCGCCCGCCGCGCGCCGGGCACCGGCGTCGGTCGCATAGACCTGCAGCGCGTCGGCAAAGCCCTCGATCCAGCCCGGCCGCACCAGCCGGCCGGTGACGCCATCGCGCACCAGGCTCTCGCTGCCGGTCGCGATCGCCGCCACAACGGGCACCGCGCAGGCCATCGCCTCCAGCGTCACATTGCCGAACGTCTCGGTGACGGAGGGGTTGAACAGCACGTCCATGCTGGCGACGGCGCGGCCCAGGTCCGCGCCGCTCTGCAGTCCCACGAATAGCGCGTCGGGCAGCCGCCGCTCGAACCAGTCGCGCGCCGGCCCGTCGCCGACGACCAGCACGCGGTGCTTCACGCCGCGCCGCGCCAGCGCGTCGATCGTGTCCGAAAACACGTCGAGACCCTTTTCCATCACCAGCCGGCCGAGGAAGCCGATCGCCACCTCACCGTCGCCGATGCCGAGCCCGCGCCGCCAGCTTAGGTCGCGCCGGCCGGGATGGAAGATCTCCCGGTCCACGCCACGCGTCCAGATGCCGACGTCATAGCTCATCCGCTGCTCGCGCAGCAGCTGCGCCATCGAATTGGATGGCGCCACGATCGCGTCGCAGCGGCGGTAGAAGCGGCGCAGGATGCCCTCGATCACCGGCTCCAGGAAAGCGAGCCCGTAATAGCGCGGATAGGTCTCGAACCGGGTGTGCACCGACGCGACCACGGGCAGGTCGCGGCGCCGCGCGAAGGCCAGCGCGCGGTGCCCCAGCACGTCGGGCGCGGCGACATGGAACAGGTTCGGCCGGAAGTCCGCAAGGTCCTGGCGCAGCCGCGCCGGCAGCCCGGTCGAGAAGCGATATTCCGGCCGCCCCGGAAAGGCGAAGCTGGGCGCGGAGACCAGCTCGCCCTTCGGCTCGAACGCCGGCGTGTCGGTGGTGGGCGAATAGATGCGCACCTGCGAGCCTTGGCGCAGCAGGTAATCGACCAGCCGGTTCAATGCCTGGTTGGCGCCGTCGCGGACATAATTATAGTTGCCGCTGAACATGGCGATGCGAAGGTCGCTGGCTTGCATCGGCGTGCTGTTAGTCGCGTGGTGCGGGGTTCTCAACTCCGCGATCTCCACAATGGCGAGAAGGGGGAAGCAATGGGAAAGCCCTTCATCATCGGCCATCGCGGCGCTTCAGGCGAGCGGCCGGAGCACACGCTCGCCGCCTATGCGCTCGCTTTCGACCAGGGCGCGGACTTCGTCGAGCCCGATGTGGTGCCGACAAAGGACGGCCATCTCGTCGCCCGGCACGAGAACGAGATTTCCGGCACGACCGACGTCGCCGATCATCCCGAATTCGCCCACCGCCGAACGACCAGGACGATCGACGGCCAGACGCTGACCGGCTGGTTTACCGAGGACTTCACGCTGGCCGAGCTGAGCACCCTGCGCGCCCGCGAGCGGCTGCTGCAGCTGCGCCCGGCAAATACCGCGTGGAAGGACGAGCCGATCGTCACGCTGGACGCGCTGATCGGCTATGCGCGGGAGCGCGGCCGCGGCGTCGTCGCCGAGATCAAGCATTCGAGCTATTTCGCCTCGATCGGCTTGGCCCTCGAGGAGAAGCTGGTGGCGCTCTTTGCCCGACACGGCTGGACCCGCCGCACCGATCCGGTCTGGATCGAGAGTTTCGAGGTCGCCAACCTGAAGGCGCTCCGCGCCGCGAGCGACCTGAAACTAGTCCAGCTACTGGAAGAAAAGGGCGCGCCCGCCGACGGCAGCGCCGAAAGCTATGCCGCAATGGCCACGCCCGCGGGGCTGAAGGCGATCGCCGGCTATGCCGATGCGATCGGCCCCGCCAAGGCGCTGATCGTGCCCCGCGACGCCGATGGCCGCTCGCTGCCGCCCACGCGGCTGGTCGACGACGCCCACGCCGCCGGCCTGAAGGTCATCCCCTGGACCTTCCGCTCCGAAAACCTGTTCCTCCCCGCCGAGCTGCGCGAAGGTGCCGATCCGCGAGAACATGGCCGCGCGGCGGACGAGCTGCGGATGTTCGCGGCGGCGGGGGTGGACGGGCTGTTCACGGATTTTCCGGGGGAGGCGGTGACGGTGTTTGAATCGTCACCCCGGCCTTGAGCCGGGGCCCACCTTCTTGTGCCGTGAGCGAAGAAGGTGGGTCCCGGGTCAAGCCCGGGATGACGAAACCGCTCACGGCATCAGCACCGTATCCACCACATGGATCACGCCGTTCGATTGCATCACATCCTTGATGGTCACGTCGCTGTTGCCGCCCTTGGCATCGGTCAGCACCAGCGTGCCCCCTTTCATCCAGACGGTCAGCGGCTCGCCTTCGACGGTGGTCAGCGTGGTCTTGCCGCCGCCGGCCTTGATCTTCGCCATAAGGTCCTTCGCCGTCATCCGGCCCGGCACGACGTGATAGGTCAGCACCTTGGTCAGCGTGTCCTTGTTCTCCGGCATCACCAGCGTGTCGACGGTGCCGGCCGGCAGCTTGGCGAAGGCGGCGTTGGTCGGCGCGAACACGGTGAACGGCCCCGGCCCCTGCAGCGTATCGACCAGGCCGGCAGCTTTGACGGCCGCGACCAGTGTCGTGTGATCCTTCGAGTTCACTGCATTGTCGACGATCGTCTTCGACGGGTACATGGCCGCGCCGCCGACCATCACCGTCTTTTCGCCGGCATGAGCGCCGGCCGCCACGAACGCGAGCGAAAGGGCCGCGGCTGCGGCCTTCAGAGTGGCTTTCATCGATTGTCCCTTTGCTGATCCGCGGCATCCTCCCGATCGCCGCTGAACCGAGCTACGAAGGGACAGATGGCCCGGATGCGTCGCCGGGCCAAAATATCAGACTGCGGACATGGTCCCGGTCATCACCACCGGCCCGGTCGGCTGGCCGGTCGGCGATCCGCCTTCCGGCTCCAGCGACAGCGCCAGCGTCACGCCCTCGGCCAGCATTGCGCGATGCTCGGGCCTGACCGTCATCGCCGCCGCCGCCTTCTCAGGCACGACGCCCAGCGATCGCGGCCTGCCGTCGGCCGGAATCACCCATAGCTCAGGCGTCCTGCCGCGCGCGTCCATGCCCATAGGGTTGATGACCATCCGGCCTGCGCTCTTGTCATAGGTGATGCTGAGCGCGCCTTTGCCCTCCTTGGGCGTCAGCGCCGCGACCATCATCCGGGCGGGCGCGGTCGCGGCGACCTGCGGGGCAGGCGCGGGCGCTTCGCCGGCCGGACGCGCGACCAGCAGCCCCAGCAGCAGCACCGCCGCCGCCGCGCTCGCCGCGAAGGTGGCGACGCGCCAGCGCCGGGCCGGGTCGGCAGTGTCGTTGGCCGGCAGCCGGGCCGAGATCCGTTCCCACAGCTCGGCCGGCGGCGCGCGCTCCGGCCCCAGCATCGGGTCGAGCCGCGCCCGCCAGGCGTCGACCGCAGCGGCGAACGCGGGATCGCTCGCCTCGCGCGCGCTCGCATCGGCCAGGCCGAGCGCGTGCTCCGCGGCCAGCAGATCGTCGTCGTCGGTCATCGGCACAAGCACTCTCGCAGCTTGATCAGCGCGCGGCGGATGCGGCTCTTGATCGTGCCCAGCGGCTCGCCGGCCCGTGCGGCCAGCTCGGGATAGCTCGCGCCTTCCAGGAAGGCGGTGCGGATCAGCGCCGCCTCGCCGCCGCCCAGCTCGCCCAGGCAGCCGTGCAGCCGGCGCGCGTCGCTCGCCTGCTCCATCAGCGTGTCCGCCAAGGGCGCGGCATCGGCGATGTCGAAGGCTTCCTCGATCGGGGCGGCGCTGCGGCTGCCCCGCGCGCGCAGCCGGTCGATCGCGGCGTTGCGGGCGATCGCCGCCAGCCAGGTGATCGGGCTCGCGCGCGACGCATCGAAGCGGTCGGCGCGCCGCCAGACATTGGCATAGGCTTCCTGCAACGCGTCCTCCGCATCCTGCCCCTCGCCCAAGATACGGCAGCAGACCCCGTAAAGTTTCGCCGAGCTGCGCTGGTAGAGCTCGTGAAACGCGCGCCGGTCGCCGGCCGCGACGGCGGCAATCGCGGCCACCAGCCGCTCCCGCGCCGCGTCGCCGTCCGAGCGCGCTACCGTCCGCACAAGCTCCATGCGCGTCCCATCCTCAGCGAATCGCGGTCCGGGAGCCTAGCCGATGCCGCGCCGGGCGCAACGGATCAGGCGGCGCGCGGGGCCGCAGGCTGCGCCAGCCGCTCCTCGACCGCCTTCAGATGCGCATGCAGCCGCTCGCCCAGGAAGTCCATGACGATGCGCACGCGCGGCGTGTGGCGCAGCCGCTCGTGAGTAAGCAGCCAGATCTGCCGCGACTCGGCGCTGGCCGGGGGCAGGCAGCGCACCAGCTCCGGATCCGTCTCCGCGATCGCGCAGGGCAGCGCCGCCAGGCCGAGGCCGGAGCGCACCGCCGAGAGCAGGCCGCTCACCGATCCGTGCTGCATCGCGATCGATCCCTCCAACCCGTTCTGCCGCAGCCAGGCGCCGTAATAGCGGCCGATCGCGCCGCCGCCGCCGCTGATCAGCGGATGCGCGGCCAGTTCGCGGCGGTTGCGCGGGACCGAATGCACATCGGCATAGGCGCGGCTGCAATAGACCGTCCACAGATCGTCGCCGATCCGGCGGCCGACCAGCCCGGCCGCGTCCAGCTTCTTGCTGATGCGGATCGCCACGTCGGCATGGCCGGCGGCAAGGTCGCGGACCTCCTCGCTGGCGTCGAGCTCGATGATCAGGTCGGGATGGAGCTCGCGCAGGCCGCGCAGCATCGGCGGCAGCACGCCGACGATGAACGATTCCTCCGCTGTCAGCCGCACCGTGCCGCCGCCGGCCCGCTTCTGCGATGCCGCCGTTTCCGCCAGCGCCGCTGCCGAGGCCTCGACCGCGCGCGCGTCGGCCAGCAGCGTTTCGCCGGCCGGCGTCAGCACATATCCGGCGCGACGCTTGTCGAACAGGGTCAGGCCCAGCGCGTCCTCCAGCGCCGCGATCCGCCGTGCGACCGTGGTCTGGCTGACGTGCAGCGCCCGCGCGGCGGAAAGCGTGCTGCCGCTCTCGGCCACCGCCAGGAAATAGCGCGCGTCGTTCCAGTCGAACATGCCGCCATTCTGCACTTTTGCAGAATGAGTCTGCAACATCGTTGCTAACAATGCGGCCGGCCCGGGCGTAAATATCCTCTCACGTTGGCGCCGACGGATCCCCTTTCGACTCTTAGGAGACCCGTCATGAAGACTCTCATTCTGCTGCCGCTCGCGCTGCTTGGCCTTGCGAGCCCCTCCATCGCCCAGCCGGCTGATGGCCGGGTCGCGGTCAGCACCGCCGGGCTCGATCTCGCCACGCCCGCCGGCGTGCGGGCGCTCGACCTGCGCATCCTCCACGCGGCCTCCGCGGTTTGCGGAACGCCGTCCTCGGCCGATCCCCAGGGTCGGGCGCGCGCCGACCGGTGCCGGGACGATGCCCGCGCCGCCGCGGCGTCCGAACGCGACCGGCTGGTCCGCATCGCCGCCAACGATCGCGCGGTCGTGGTTGCATCCAAACAATAATCCGGACGACCAGCAGGGGCGGCGCAGCGTTCAGTTGCGGCCGCCCCGCCATGTTGCACGCCCGGAACAAGTAAACGGTTAATCGTGGACAAATCTCGTCCGGCCGTTGCCGGAACGAAACTTTCCGTTTAGCGGCGTGTTCAATTCGGCGGGACCAGCTGCGGGCCATGTATTCGCGGCGGCCGCTCGGGAGAACGGGTCGCATGCGCGTGGGTTACGCGAGACCGCCGAAAGGCGGGCACAGTCTTGTCGTCGACAGTCGCGGCCGCGCGCGTCTGGCGCGCGCCGCGATCGTGTCGCCCAAGGCGATGGGATTCGCGGCTGCCTGCGCATTGCTGGCCATCGCTCCGGAAACCGGCCCCGGCGCCCGGCTGCTCGCGTCCGGCCAGTCGGCGGTGAAGAGCGCGGCCGACTATATCCGCGCCCGCTCGCCGGGCGTTCGCCAGCGCGCCGATCTGGTCAAGGTCAAGCATCCGCGCGCCGCGGTCCGGCCGGTCGCGCGGGCCGCGCCCCGCTATCGCCGGCCGGCGCCCCGCGCGCTGCTCGCGCCGCCGCCGCCGGCGGTGCCGCTCACCTTCGACACGGCCGCGCTCGCGCCCGTTTACCAGCCGGTCTTCGCAGGCCCGCCGCTGCTGTTCGCGGAAACGCCCGGCGGGGTGCCGTGCTGCTTCGAGACTTTCAACCCGCCGCTGACGACGGTTGGCGGCGGCTTCACGATCGGCGGTGGCGGCGGCGGCCCCGGCGGAACCGTCCCCACGCCGCCCGCGGTGCCGGAGCCGTCGACCTGGATGCTGATGATCCTGGGCTTCGGCGCGATCGGCGTCGCCTGGCGCCGCCGCCGCGCGCTGCTGCGGGCGGTGCAGGCCTTGCCCCGGCTGGTGCACAGGCGCATGCTCCTCCTCACCGATGCGCGTGACTAGCCTTGCCCGCTGGACCTCTCGCGGTGCCGCCGCCGCGCTGATCTTCGTCGGCGTCGCGGTGCTGGATGCCGATCCCGCCGCGACGCGCTTCATCGCCCCCGCCACGCGCATCGTCGCCACGCCCGGGCAGCCGCTGCCGCTGGAGGGCGCGGCGCTGCCCGTCGCCAGCCTGCTCGCCGTCTCCGGGCCGATGCGTTACGGGGAGTTCGTCTGGGACGATTCCGGCGTCGCCGGCGGCCCGCTCTGGGTGCGGATCGACCGCGAGGCGCAGCTGATCTCGGTCTTTCGCGGCGGCGACGAGATCGGCACTGCCGTCATCCTCTACGGCGCGCCGGACAAGCCGACGCCGGCCGGCCGCTACCCGATCCTGGCGAAGCGCCGCGACCACCGCTCCAGCCTTTATGATGCAGAGATGCCCTTCACGCTGCGGCTGACGGGCGACGGCGTCTCGATCCATGCCAGCGACGTCCGGGAAGGCCGCGCCACCCATGGCTGCATCGGCCTGCCCGAGCCCTTCGCGCGCAAGCTGTTCGACCAGGCAAAGGTCGGCGATCCGGTCGTGATCGTCTGATCCAGCGACGCTCTCAGCGAATCCGCTTCACGAACATGCCGTTGTCGCGCCGTTCGGCGATAAAATTGGGCAGCGCCTCGATCAGCTCCGACAGCCGCGCATAGCCATAGGTCCGCGCGTCGAACGACGATCGCGCGCTCGCCCGTTGCCCGACTTCGGACAGGCTCGCGAAGCCGCGCTCGTCGCGCTTCGACGCTTTCACCGCGTCCCCCAGCAGCTCGACCAGCTGCGCGTCGACGGCCGGCTTCTCGGCGGGCGCGGCGTCCTGCGCCTCTGCGGTCAGCGCGCCGACGTCGATGAACCGGGTGCAGGCCTGGCGGAAGCTCTCGGGCGTCTTGGCGGTGCCGAAGCCATAGACGGGCAACCCGTCCTGCCGGATCCGCATCGCCAGCGGCATGAAGTCGCTGTCGCTGGACATGATGCCGAAGCCCTGGACGTGGCCGCGGTGCAGCATGTCCATCGCGTCGATCACCATCCGCATGTCGGTTGCGCTCTTGCCCTTGGTGACGTCGAACTGCTGCTGCGGGTCGAGCGCATGGGCATGCGTCATCGCGGCCCAGCCCTTCAGCGACGCCTTGTTCCAGTTCCCGTACACCCGCCGCACATTGACCGCGCCCAGCTCGGCCAGCACGGTCAGCACCCCGTCCAGGCTGTCCGGCGAGGCATTGTCGGCGTCGATCAGGAGGGCGATGTTGGCGGCTGGCGAAGCGGCGGTCATGCGACAGCCTTCGCATCCGGCGCGGCGCCGGGCAACTGATCAGTTCGGGCGCAGGATTCGGATCTCGGCCGGTGCTGCGGCCGCTGCCCGTACAGCAACATAGAGCCGATCGCGTTCAGGCACGAACAGCGCGGTTCGCGCGCCCGCGCGCGTGGCCACCGTGCCGAGCGACCGCGGACTGCCCGTGCCGCGCGCAAACACCTCAACCTTGCCGGTCCCGCAGCTGACCATGATTCGATCGCGGCGCATATCGAAGAACACGTCGTCCGCGTCGCCGCAGGTGGCGACGTCGCTTGCGACAGCACCGGTCCCGGCATCGAAGATCACCAGCCGCGCCGGCCAGCGATAGACGGTCGCCGCCCTGTTCGATGCCGGATCGAACGCCATCGGAAAATTAAGGCGATGCGTCGCGCGCCAGCCGGCTTCGGTGGCGCCGGTCGCGATGTTTCCCTTCACGACCGTGCGGTGATCGGGGACGTTGATCAACGCCGTGTCGTCCGTCAGCCTGAATCCTTCAGGGTGCCCGGGCAGCATCAGCCGCCCCACGACCGTTCGCGTGGCGGGATCGATGACCGCCAGCGCGCCCGATCCATAGCCGGCCACCAGCCGGCCGTTCCGCGGATCGACGCGCAGATTGTCGGCATCCTCGCCGAGCTGCACGATGCCGGCCGGAACTGCGTCCGCGCCGCGATAGAAGCGCACGGTCCCGTCGCCGCCGCTCGCGACCGCCAATTCGTCGCGATCGGGCAGATAGGCTACGCCTTGCGGTTCCTTGAATCCCGTGATGCGATGCGCGACGATTCCGCGGGCAAGGTCGACCATGTCGACGCTACCGTTGCCCAGCTCCGCGACGAACAGCCGGTCATGCTTCAGATCGATCGCGAGATGGTCGATCCGGCCGGAGACGTTCGGGAGGGTGATCGTCCGCTCGAGCGTGAGCGCCGCCGGTTCCTTGCCGGGGGAGCCGCCGCATGACGCCATCGCCGCCAAAACAAGCAGAAGGACAGTCGGTCGGCCCTGCATGTCCCGGCCCTAAGGGCTGCAGTGGGGGTGAGTGATCGCGTCCATCAGATTCTCCGTCCGGATCTTCTAAGCCGGGCAGCTATCAGTCCAGCACCGCGACCGGCTCGCCGTCCGGGGTCTGGAACGGCGGCATCCGCCCGGACGCACGCGCATGGTCGACGAATTGGTGCTTCAGGGCCGCGCCGACATGCAGCACCACCAGCGCGATCGTCACGAACACCAGGACGATGTGGGCATCGCCCAGCCCGTCGCCGGCGCTTTCGGGCAGCCCGGGGATCAGCGGCAGCGGGATGCCGCCCGCCAGCTTCGTCACCCCCGAATGGCCGGCCGAAATCGTGGCAAGCCCGGTCAATGGCAGCAGGATCAGCAGCAGGTAGAAGGCGCGATGGTTCCACACCGCCGCGATCCGCTCCCAGCGCGGCAGGCTCTCGGGAAAGGGCGGCGGCTTGTGCATCAGCCGCCAGCCGAGCCGGATCAGGCTCAGGACGAGGATCGTCGCGCCCACCGTCTTGTGCCAGGTGAACAGCTCGCTGCGCGCCGGCCCGCGCTCCATATTGTCGAAGGTGAAGCCCAGATACAGCTGGGTCAGCACCAGCAGCACGGTCAGCCAGTGCAGCGCCACCGCGCCGTTGTCGTAGCGCAGCAACGCGCGGTGCTGATCGGTCGCCTCAGGTACGCTCGCCATGCTCGTCCTCCCTCGCCCACGCCCGTCGCTTCATTCCGTCAACGCAACGGCTCCGCAAATGTTGCAGCTGCCTGGTCGGGTTGGATGCCGGAGAGGCAGAGCAGGTTCCCGCGGGTTCCCGGTTACATCAGCCGGGGCGGACAGCGCCCGACAGGGGTGGTTAGCGGCTGTTTCCCCTCTCCCCTTGCGGGAGAGGGCGACTCGCCCCGGACTTGATCCGGGGCGAGAGGGGAGAGGGGGCGAGCCGCAGGCTCGCGCGGCGCAAAGCGCCGCACCCCTCTCTAAGCTTTGCTAGGCAGCAAGCTGCCAACCAAAGCTATTCTCTCCCGCACGGGGAGAGAAGCTCAGGTCCGCAATGGGTCGATAGCCGCCCCTCAATCCTCGACAAAGCTGAACGCGCTCAGCCCGCGCTCGCGTTCGTTGAACAGCAGCGCGCGCCCGGCGGGTGGGGCGCTGCGCTGCGGGCATTGGGGGCGGGTGCAGGATCGGCAGCCAAGGCCGATCGGGGTGGCGGCGCCGGTCAGGTCGAGCCCGCGCGCCAGCGCCAGGCTGCCGGCCAGCTCGGCCGACACGCCCAGGCCCACCACGAACTCCGCCGAGACCTGCCCGGCGCGCGCGCCCTGCGGATGGACGGTGCGGGCGAGGGTGAACCAGCGCTCGCCTGACTGTAGCTCGACCAGGTCGCGTTCGATCCGCCCCGGCCGGTCGAAGGCGTTGTGCAGCCGCCACAAGGGGCAGCGCCCGTCCGCCTCCACCAGCACCGCGCCGCTCGCGCCGGCGTAGCGCTTGCTCGCCTGCCCGGCACGGTCGATCCGGATCATGAAGAAGGGCAGGCCGCGCGCGCCGACGCGTTGCAGGGTCGTCAGCCGGTGCGCGACCTGCTCGTATCCGGCGCCGAACCGGCGCTGCAGCAGCTCGAGGTCATAGCCGGTTGCCTCGCACGCACGCAGGAAACGCGCATAGGGCATCATCACCGCCGCCGCGAAATAGGACGAGAGGTGCCGGCGGTAGAGCCGTTCCGCCGCGCGCTCGGACAAGCCGGCGCCCTTCACCAGCGCGTCGATCTCCGCACGCGCCTCGATCGCGCCCAGCTGGAACGCCGCCTGAAACGTGCGCGATGCGGGGTCGAGCATCTCCGACAGCTGGAGCTGGCGCGCATGCAGGTCGAGCCGCCTCAGCGCGTCGGGCAGCACTTCGACGGGCAGCACGCGAATGGTCAGGCTGTGCTTGACCCGCAGCCGCTCGGCGATCGCGGCATACAGGTCCCCGGCCGATAACCGCAGCTCGTCGGCCAGCGTCTCGGCGGCGGCATCGAGATCGGGGAAATGGTTGCGCCAGCGCTCCACCTCGCGCCGCACCGCCGCGAGCGGATCTTCGGCGCCCGCCGCCACGCCGCCGCCTCCGCCGATCCGGTCATAGGCGCGCGCAAAGGCTTCCGCGCCGCCCGGGGCGACCGCCAGCCATTCCTCCAGCTCGGTCCGGTCGACTTCCAGGTCGGCGAACATCGGGTCGCCCAGCCGCCGCCGGATCGCGTCCGCGCCGCCGCCCGGCGCCGCCGCGGCGAGTGCGCGGGGGTCGAAGTCGAACAGCTCTGTCAGCCGCACCAGCAGCGCTGCGGTCAGCGGCCGCTGGTTGCGCTCGATCAGGTTCAGATAGCTTGGCGAAATGCCCAGCTGCTCGGCCATTGCCGCCTGGCTCAGCGCCGATTGCCGCCGCGCCTTTCGCACCTGATGTCCGGCGATCAGCTTCGCCATGCTGTCCTACACCCTTCGTTCCTGCTATGTTCTTATCGTAACAAGGCTCCAGGCGTGTCAATACTTTACAAAACGACAGACCACAAACGGCGTGAGTCGACAGGATAACGCAGAAGTCGGGCGGTTCCACCTATCGTCTGCGCGACCATTCGTGAACATTGGGCAGGTAGTCAGCTTGATTTGTAAGGATTGCACATGACCGACTTCGCTCATCTCGTCGCCGCGCCCGAAGGCCGCTTCGACGGCATCCGCCGCGCCTACACCGCCGCCGACGTCGAGCGGCTGCGCGGCTCGGTGCCGATCGAGCACACGCTTGCCCGCCGCGGCGCGCTGAAGCTGTGGGAGCTGCTGAAGTCGGAAGACTATATCAACGCGCTCGGCGCTCTCAGCGGCAACCAGGCGATGCAGATGGTGCGCGCCGGGCTGAAGGCGATCTATCTCTCCGGCTGGCAGGTCGCGGCCGACGCCAACACCGCGGGCGCCATGTATCCGGACCAGTCGCTCTACCCCGCCAATGCCGGGCCGGAGCTGTGCCGGCGGATCAACCGTACGCTCCAGCGTGCCGACCAGATCGAGCATTCGGAAGGCGGCGCGACGCGCGACTGGTTCGCGCCGATCGTTGCCGATGCGGAAGCCGGATTCGGCGGGCCGCTGAACTGCTTCGAGATCATGAAGGCCTATATCGAGGCGGGCGCGGCCGGCGTGCATTTCGAGGACCAGCTCGCCTCGGAAAAGAAGTGCGGCCATCTCGGCGGCAAGGTGCTGATCCCCACCCAGGCGCATATCCGCAACCTCAATGCCGCACGCCTTGCCGCCGACGTCTGCGGCGTGCCGACGGTGCTCGTCGCCCGCACCGACGCGGAGTCGGCGAAGCTGATCACGTCCGATGTGGACGAGCGCGATCATGAGTTCCTGACGGGCGAGCGCACGCCCGAGGGCTTTTTCCGCCTGAAGGAAGGCACCGGCGTCGATCACTGCATCAAGCGCGGCATCGCCTTTGCCGAGCATGCCGATCTCTTGTGGTGGGAAACAAGCCACCCGAACCTTGAGGATGCCAGACGGTTCGCCGAGGCTGTGCAGAAAGCGCACCCGGGCAAGATGATGGCTTACAATTGCTCGCCCAGCTTCAACTGGGAAGCGAAGCTCGACAAGGACACGATCGCGAAGTTCCAGCGCGAGCTCGGCGCGATGGGCTATAAATTCCAGTTCGTGACGCTGGCGGGCTTCCACCAGCTCAACCACGGCATGTTCGAGCTCGCCCGCGGCTACAGGGATCGCGGCATGGCTGCCTATTCGGAGCTCCAGCAGGCCGAGTTCGCGTCCGAAGCCGCCGGCTACACCGCCACCCGCCATCAGCGCGAGGTCGGCACCGGCTATTTCGACCTGGTCGCTCAGGCGGTCTCGGGCGGCGCGGCCAGCACGACGGCCTTGGCGGAAAGCACCGAGGCCGCCCAGTTCAACAAGGACGCGGCGTGAGGATTGCTCGAACCGTCGCCCTGAACTCCGGCTTGGCTGAGCTTGTCGAAGCCCTCCCTTCTTCTTTCCTGACGGCAGAAGGAAAGGCCTTCGACAGGCTCAGGCAAGCCGGTGGGGACCGGCTTAGAAGGGACTGTCCTACACTGCCCGATCCTGCTTAGAAGGCAGGAATGCCCGCTCACCCCCACCGCCTCCGTTCCATCCTTGGCGGCTCGGCGGGGAACCTGGTCGAATGGTATGACTGGTACGCCTACAGTGCCTTCACCCTCTATTTCGCCCACGCCTTCTTCCCGGCGGAAGACCGCACCGCCCAGCTGCTGAGCGCGGCGGCCGTGTTCGCGGTCGGCTTCCTGATGCGCCCGATCGGCGGCTGGCTGATGGGCATCTATGCCGATCGCAAGGGGCGCAAGGCGGGCCTGACGCTCTCGGTCTCGCTGATGTGCACGGGCTCGCTCGCGATCGCGCTGACGCCCACCTATGCGCAGATCGGCCCGGTTGCGCCGCTGGTCCTGGTCGTCGCCCGCATGGTCCAGGGCCTCAGCCTCGGCGGCGAATATGGCGCCAGCGCCACCTACCTGTCCGAAATGGCCGGGCGGAGACATCGCGGCTTCTGGTCCAGCTTCCAGTACGTGACGCTGATCGCCGGCCAGCTCACCGCGCTCGCGCTGCTGCTGTTGCTCCAGGCAGTGCTGACCGAAGCGCAGATCGACGCCTGGGGCTGGCGCATCCCGTTCGCGATCGGTGGCGTGCTCGCGGTGATCGTCTTCTGGATCCGCCGCCGCCTGGCCGAGACGGAATCATTCGAGAACGCGCAGGCGGCGGACGCGCCGCGCTCCGGTGCGCTCGCCCTGTTCCGCGATCATCCCCGCGAGGCGCTGACGGTGATGGGGCTGACCGCCGGCGGCACGCTCGCCTTCTATGCCTATTCGATCTACCTCCAGAAATTCCTCGCCAACACCTCCGGTTTCACCCGCGAGACCGCGAGCACGATCATGACCGCGGCGCTGTTCCTTTTCATGTGCGCCCAGCCGCTCGCCGGCGCGCTGTCGGACCGGATCGGCCGCAAGCCGCTGATGGTCGGCTTCGGCGTACTCGGCCTCGTTTTCACCTGGCCGATCTTCACGACGCTGGAGACGGTGCGCGATCCCTGGACGGCCTTCGCGATCGTCTGCGCCGCGCTGCTGATCGTGACCGGCTACACTTCGATCAACGCGGTGGTGAAGGCAGAGCTCTTCCCCGCCCATATCCGCGCGCTGGGCGTCGCCTTCCCCTATGCGCTCGCGAACACGATCTTCGGCGGCACCGCCGAGGCGGTCGCGCTCTGGCTCAAGGACCACGGTCTCGAACGCGGCTTCTACGCCTATGTCGCAGCGCTGATCGGCCTGTCTCTGATCGTCTATCTCCGCATGCCCGAAACCCGCGACCAAAGCAGGATCGTCGAGGATTAGGCGAGGTGCGGCTAAACTCTTCCCACAGGCGCGGAAATCGACGGACGCCAGCCGGTTCCGGATCAGCCTCTGACCGGACTCGCCAAGATGGATTTGGTGCCGCCGGCTGCGTTCCGCATGGAGAGCTTGAGACCCGTCGGGGTAATCGAAGCCGCCAGTTCATCGCCGAGCTTTGCGCCCAGCCAGTCAAGAGCTTCGGGTGGCAGGATCAGTCCAACCTCGGCGCCGACTTGCACAAATTTCGACATTACTGCCATCGGCGCCCGGGATAACAGGAAGGGCGGCGCCCGTTCAAACAGACGCCGCCCCAATTTCATCCGTTACGGAGGAAAACTACGCCTTCACGTCCGCCTTGGTCTGGCCGCCCTTCTTCTTCGGGCGTTTCGGCGGGGCGCCGACGATCTCGAAGGCGAGGGCGTCGTCCTTCAGATGGACCTTCACTTCGCCGCCATGGACGAGCTTGCCGAACAGCAGCTCCTCCGCCAGCGGCTGCTTGACCTTCTCCTGAATCAGCCGGCCCATCGGGCGGGCGCCGTACAGCTTGTCATAGCCCTTGGCGGTCAGCCACTTCTTGGCGTCGTCGTCGAGCTGGATGTGGACGTCGCGGTCGGCCAGCTGCAGCTCCAACTGCAGGATGAACTTGTCGACCACGCGGGCGACCACTTCCGGCGGCAGATAGCCGAACGGCACGATCGCATCGAGCCGGTTGCGGAACTCCGGCGTGAACATCCGCTTGACCGCTTCCTCGTCCTCGCCCTCGCGGCTGGAGACCCCGAAGCCGAGCGCCTCGCGCGCCATGTCGGACGCGCCGGCATTGGTCGTCATGATCAGGATTACGTTCCTGAAATCGACCGTCTTGCCGTGGTGATCGGTCAGCTTGCCGTTGTCCATCACCTGCAACAGGATGTTGAACAGGTCCGGATGCGCCTTCTCGATCTCGTCGAGCAGCAGCACCGAGTGCGGCTGCTGGTCGACTGCGTCGGTCAAAAGACCGCCCTGGTCATAGCCGACATAGCCCGGCGGCGCGCCGATCAGCCGGCTGACCGAGTGGCGCTCCATATACTCCGACATGTCGAACCGCTGCAGCGGGATGCCCATGATCGAGGCGAGCTGGCGCGCGACCTCGGTCTTGCCGACACCGGTCGGGCCGGTGAACAGATAGTTGCCGATCGGCTTGTCGGGATCGCGCAGGCCGGCGCGGCTGAGCTTGATCGCCGAGGCGAGCTTCTCGATCGCGATGTCCTGCCCGAACACGACCCGCTTCAGGTCGGTCTCCAGGCTTTCCAGCGATTTCTTGTCGTCGGACGAGACGCTCTTCGGCGGGATGCGCGCCATCGTCGCGATCACCGCCTCGATCTCCTTGGGCGTGATCACTTTCTTGCGCTTCGACGGCGGCACCAGCATCTGCATCGCGCCGACCTCGTCGATCACGTCGATCGCCTTGTCGGGCAGCTTGCGATCGTTGATGTAGCGCGCCGACAGTTCCACCGCCGACTTGATCGCGTCGGGCGTGTACTTGACGCTGTGATGTCCTTCAAAGGCGGAGCGCAGGCCGGCGAGGATCTTGATCGTGTCCTCGACCGTCGGCTCGTTCACGTCGATCTTCTGGAAGCGGCGCAGCAGCGCGCGGTCCTTCTCGAAGTGATTGCGGAACTCCTTGTAGGTCGTCGACCCGATGCAGCGGATCACGCCGCCCGACAGCGCCGGCTTCAGCAGGTTCGACGCATCCATCGCGCCGCCGGAGGTCGCGCCGGCGCCGATCACCGTGTGGATCTCGTCGATGAACAGGATCGCGTGCGGCAGCTTCTCGAGCTCGGAGACGACCGCCTTCAGCCGCTCTTCGAAATCGCCGCGATAGCGCGTGCCGGCGAGCAGCGCGCCCATGTCGAGCGCATAGATCACAGCCGGCTTCAGCACGTCCGGCACATCGCCTTCGACGATCTTGCGCGCCAGGCCTTCCGCGATCGCGGTCTTGCCGACGCCCGGATCGCCCACATAGAGGGGGTTGTTCTTCGATCGCCGGCACAGGATCTGGATCGTGCGGTCCACTTCGGGGCCGCGGCCGATCAGCGGATCGACCTTGCCCTCCTTGGCCTTGGCATTAAGATCGACGCAGAACTGCTTCAGCGCGCTTTCGCTCTTCTGCTTGCCATCGGCCTTCTGAGACGATTTCTCCTCCTCGGCGCCCTTCACTTCGCGGGTTTCCGGCGCAGTGCCGCCCTTGCCGACCCCGTGGCTGATATAGCTGACCGCATCGAGACGGCTCATGTCCTGCTGCTGGAGAAAATAGACGGCGTAGCTTTCGCGCTCGGAGAACAGCGCCACGAGCACGTTGGCACCGGTCACTTCGTCGCGGCCGGACGACTGCACGTGCAGGATCGCGCGCTGGACGACGCGCTGGAAGCCGCTGGTCGGCGACGGGTCGGTCTCGCCCTCGACGCGCAGCGCTTCCAGCTCGGTGTCGAGATAGTGGGTGACCGCGTCCTTCAGCTCGCCCAGGTCGACGCCGCAGGCGACCATCACCTTAGAAGCGTCGGCATCGTCGGTCAGCGCGAGGAGAAGATGCTCGAGCGTCGCATATTCGTGGCGGCGGCTGGACGCCTGCGTCAGCGCCTTGTGCAGCGTGGTCTCGAGCGCGGGGGCAAAAGAGGGCATTCAGGTTACTCCTGGGGCCCGGCGGGTGCCGGGCACCGCTTCTGTCCTAATGTCGGAGACGGCCTCCAGTTCATCAACCCCGGCATATTACCGCCTCCATCGGCTCGGCCGCTGTGATGGCAGGCACGGCGCCGAGTCATCGCTTGAATAGAGCGTCAGCGCTTGCGCGGTGGTTAACCGCGCGTTCGATCTTGCCCTTCGCGCGCACAATCTCGCCTTCCAGCGCGGCGATCCGGGCCTGCAGTTCCTCGACCGACATGGGATCGAGGTCCTGCTTCAGCAGCAGCACCAGCGGATCCCCCGGGTTCTTCGGCAGGATGTCGTCCAGATCCATGACCCGAACGTTGACCCGCTGCGCCCTCAAGTCAATTAGGGCGCTGACGCTTTCTGGGGATGACAGTGATCGATCTGCCCGCAACCATGACCGCGATCGACCCCGAAACGCCGGGTGGACCCGAGGTCTTGAAGCCGGTCGCGCGGCCGGTGCCGCGTCCGGCGGACGGCGAAGTGCTGATCAAGGTCGCGGCGGCCGGCGTCAATCGCCCGGACGTGTTGCAGCGCAAGGGCGGCTATCCGCCGCCGCCGGGCGCGCCCTCTATTCCGGGATTGGAAGTCGCCGGACAGGTGATCGCCGCGAACGGGCTCGCGGAGGAAGCGCTGATCGGCCAGCCGGTCTGCGCACTGGTCGCGGGCGGCGGCTATGCCGAATATGCGGTCGCGCCCGCCGGCTCCTGCCTGATCGTGCCGGAGGCGCTGTCGATGATCGAAGCCGCGGCGATGCCCGAGACTCTGTTCACCGTCTGGGTCAATCTGTTCGAGCGCGCCTTCGTCGGCGACGGGGACTCGGTACTGCTCCACGGCGGCACCAGCGGCATCGGCACGATGGCAATCGGGCTGGCGAAGCTGTTTGGCCTGCGCATGATCGTCACCTGCGGGTCCGACGAGAAATGCGCCCGCGCGAGGGGACTGGGGGCGGCAGTCGCGATCAACTACAAGACGCAGGACTTCGTCGCCGAGGTGAAGGCCGCGACCGGGGGCGCCGGCGTGCAGGCGGTGATCGACATGGTCGGGGGCGACTATTTCCCCCGCAACCTCCAGTGCCTGGCGGAGGAAGGCCGCCACGTGTCGATCGCGGTGCAGCGCGGGGCGACCGCCGAAATCCCCATCTTCGACATCATGCGCCGCCGCCTGACGCTCACCGGCTCCACGCTTCGCCCCCGCTCCAAGGAGTTCAAGCAGCTTGTCGCCGACGAACTCGACCGCATGGTCTGGCCTCACGTCCGCGAAGGGCGGCTGAAGCCGGTGATCGATTCGACCTTTCCTCTCGCCGACGCCGCGTCGGCGCATGCGCGAATGGAGTCGGGCGACCATGTCGGGAAGATCGTGCTGACGGTCTGAGGATCGAGCCGCGGCGGCGGATAAGCCGGGCTTATCGGCGGTTCGTCGAAACTGATTGGCGCGGCCGCGCGCCGCGTGACAGCGCTTCTCCGAACGGAGGACGGCATGGACGGACAATTGATCCTTCACGAGGACGCACGCTCGGGCAATTGCTACAAGATCAGGCTGACCGCCGCGCATCTGGACGTGCCGCTCACCCGGCACAATTACGACATCATGAAGGGCGAAACGCGCACCCCCGCTTTCCTCGAACGCGTCAACGCGAATGGCCGCATTCCGGTTCTCCAGGTCGGCGACCGGTTCCTGCCGGAAAGCAATGCCGCCTGTTTCTGGCTCGCCGACGGCACGCACCTGATCCCCCACGACCGCTTCGCCCGGGCCGACATGCTGCGCTGGATGTTCTGGGAGCAGTATAACCACGAGCCCAACATCGCGACGCTCCGATTCTGGCGCCTGTTCCTGGGCGAGGAGCGGCTGAGCGACGTGCAGCGCGCGCAGCTTCCGGCCAAGCAGGCGGCCGGCGAAGCCGCGCTTCGGCTGATGGACGAGCATCTCGCCCGCCATGTCTGGCTTGCCGGCGACGCGTTCAGCCTCGCCGATATCTGCCTCTATGCCTACACCCATGTCGCCGAGGCAGGCGGGTTCGAGCTGCGGCCGTATCCGAACCTTGTCCGCTGGCTGGGCGACGTGGCGGCGCTGCCCGGCCATGTCGTGATGGAGCCGGAGCCGGCGCTCGCCGCCTAGCCGAGGACCGTCCTCGCTTCATCGCAGTCGTGCTGGATCTGCGCCTTCAGCGCGTCGAGACCGTCGAACTTCATCTCCGGCCGCAGCCAGCGGTGGAGCTCGACCTCGATGACCCGGCCGTAGAGGTCGCCTGGATCGCCGAAGAAATACGGCTCCAGCAATTCCTTGGGCGGGTCGAAGCTCGGGCGGATGCCCAGATTCGCGGCGCCGCCCAGCACGCGTCCGTCCGGCATGCGGCCGCGCACTGCATAGACTCCGTAGCGGGGCCGCAGATAGCGATCGAGGTCGATATTGGCGGTCGGAAAGCCGATCGTCCGGCCGAGCTTGTCGCCGTGCTGCACGGCGCCTTCGATCGCGAAGGGCCGCGTCAGCAGCCGCGCGGCAGTGGCGCAGTCGCCGGCCTGCAGCGCCTCGCGGATACGGCTTGACGACACCGGCTCGCCGTCCAGCGCGACCGGCGCGACCGCCTCGGCGACGATGCCGTGCCGGA
This sequence comes from Sphingomonas horti, assembly GCF_009753715.1. Lineage (GTDB taxonomy): Bacteria > Pseudomonadota > Alphaproteobacteria > Sphingomonadales > Sphingomonadaceae > Sphingomonas_B > Sphingomonas_B horti. The sequence continues at coordinate 360,858 of NZ_WQMS01000016.1, forward strand.
CGGCGAGCTCGGCGAGCACCGCGGCATTGCCCGAGCGGCCCCTGCCGAAGGTGAAGTCCTCGCCCGTCACCACGCCTGCCGCCCCGAGCAGGGCGACGAGCCGCTCCGCCACGAACGCCTCGGCGGACAGCCCCGCCAGCGCTCCGTCGAAGTGGAAGACGACCATCGCATCCGCGCCCGCCGCCGCGAACAGGCGCTCACGCTGGTCGAGCGTGGTCAGCCGGAACGGTGGCGCGTCGGGCTTGAAGAAGCGCACCGGGTGCGGATCGAACGTCGCGACCAGCGCCGGGCGTCCTTCGGCGCGCGCGCGCGCGATCGCGCGCCCGACAACCGCTTGATGGCCAAGGTGAAACCCGTCGAAATTGCCGAGCGCGACAATTCCGCCGCTGAAGCGGGCCGGAACCGCCGAGCCGCCGTCCAGCCGCTCCATGGCGCCGGGCTATAGTGATTCGGCCGCCAGGTTGGAAGCAGCGCCGACGAGTCGAAGCGCACGGCCGACGAGCCGAAAAGTTCCCGCCATTCATCGGAAGTTGGCTTCGAGTCGCCGCACGGCGGATGACTCGAAAACCGACCGTTCCCTACAGGCGAGTCAGCGAGAGCGGGGACACTCTTCACAATGAAATTCGGTCGCAGCGCCGTGTTCGGCGCCTTTTTGTTGTTTGCCTCGATGTTTGGGATCACGCCGGCCAGCGCTCAATTCTGGCAGTGCGCGCCCTATGCGCGGATGATCTCCGGCATCGACATCTACGGCAATGCGGGCACCTGGTGGGGCCAGGCGGCGGGCCGCTATGATCGCGGCCACGCGCCGGAAGTCGGCAGCGTGATGGTGCTGAAGCCGCACGGCAAGATGACGATCGGCCATGTCGCGATGGTCAGCGGCATCGTCTCCGACCGCGAAATCACCGTCACCCACGCCAATTGGTCGCGGCCCGGCCGCATCGAAAAGGACGTCCGCGTGGTCGATGTCTCGCCCGAGGGCGACTGGAGCGAAGTGAAGGTCTGGTACGCAGGCGCCGGGGATCTCGGCGGCACCACCTATCCGACGTTCGGCTTCATCTATCCCAAGGCTGCCCCGCTGCAGTTCGCCGACGCCTCCACGGGCGGATCGCGCCAGGTGGCGGTGAACTAAGGCTTCAGTCCGGCGATATAGTCGCTGACCAGGGCGACGCCTTCGGTGTGCACCATCGCGCGTCCGAGCTCCGGCATCGCGACGCCCGGCTCGGTGCTTTTCATCCGGTAAAGCAGGATCGACAGGTCGGGCCGGCCCGGCGCGATCGCGACGTCCAGCCCGCCGCTGCCGCGCCCGGCCGCGACCGGCGTCTTGCCGATGCCGCGCGCGACCGGGTCGGCTTCCTCCCAGGTCAAATAAAGCCCGCTGTTGCTCGCGGAGCCGGCGCGGTTGTGACAATGACCGCAATTGACGTCGAGATAGGCGCGCGCCCGCGCCGCTACGGGTGCCTTCGGGTCGTCCCAGTGCGGCAGCCTGGCTATGGCGGGCGCACGGTCGAGCATGCCGGCCTTCACCAGATCGCCCAGCAGTGACTGACTCAGGTTTCGCGCCTTGGGCCCGATCGGCTCGATCGCGCCGCTTAGCTGATGGCATTCCTTGCACTGGTTCTGGTTCGGCACGGCGTAGCTGATCTGCTGGCCGTGCACCTCGACCGGAATCCGCGTGCCGCCGCGGCGCAGCTCGGCATCCTTGCCGTCCCAGACATATGGCAGCGCGACCCAGCCGCTCGCGCGCCGCATCAGCACGCGGGTCTCCAGCGTGCGACCGGGATAGCCGAACGTCTTGATCAGCGCCGAACCGACCGGGAAGTCGAGCGGCCCGCCGCCGCGATACATGATCCGTTTGCCGGCGGGCACGTAGATGAAGCGCTCCTTCTCGGCATAATCGGAAAAGAGCGGCGTGTTCAGCGTATAGGGGTGCACGCGCGCGCTGGGCCTGCCGTTCGTGAAGAAGCCGAAGTCGGACAGCTTCGGCGGCAGCGTGTCGCCGCTGATCAGCGCATCGTTGACGCCCGGCGGAGCGGCGCTCGCAACCAGCATCCAGCCTGCAAGGCAGGCGAGCAGCCTCACTTGATCGCCGCCTCCATCGAGGCGGGCAGCACCACCGGCTTGGGCTCCGGCGGAACCGGGCCATCGGGGAAGTTCGCCGGCGCCGGTTTCGCCTGGTCGACCGAGGCTTCAGGGCTTGGCAGGTTCAGGCTCAGCGCCGGCACCGCGTCCTTGACGATCACGCCGGTGCCGGTCCCGTCCCAGAAGATCGGCGGTAGCGAGCCGCCCATTGCGGCGGCGATCTCGCTGCCGCCCGGAAAGCTCGGCGCGAAGCCGGCGCGGCCATGCTTGTTGTCGCGTACCACCACGCCGCGGAGCAGCGGGTTGTAGCTCTTGTCGGTGAAGGGTCGCTTGTAGCCGATCAGCATCACGTTGGTGTTGCCGTTATCGGCGAACATGTTGCCGAACACGAAGACGTCGGCATTCGCCATCACCATCACGCCGGTTCCCGTGGGAACGCTCGCGACGATATTGCCTTTGGGCGCGAAATTGGGCGTGTCGTTCTCGACCACCTGGTTTTCGAACACGCGAATGGCATGGCCGCCCATCTGCGGCAGGTTGGGCAGGTCGAACACCAGGATCCCGCCCGCATTCTTGCGCGCCGTGTTGCCGTACACATCGGCGTTGTGGCTGTTCTCGATCTCGATGCCCGCCACGTTGAACTCGGCGGTCGAGTTGCGGACGATGATGTTCTTCGATTGCCCGACATAGATGCCGGCATCCGACGCGCCGCGCACCGTCACCCGGTCGACCAGCACGTCGGTCGAGCTGACCGGATAGACGCCGTAGGCCCCGTTCTTCTCGTTCGGCCCGCCGGTCCATTCGACCCGGACATTGTGGTAGACGATGCGGTCGGCGCCCTTGGACTTGATACCGTCGCCTCTCGTGTCCTCGACGCCGAAATCGCGCAGCACCACGTCGTCCGAGGTGACGAGCAGCCCTTCGCCGGCCCCCTGCTGGTTCTTGAAGCTCAGCACCGTCGCGTCGGGGCCGGCGCCCTTGACCGTCACCTTGTCCACGTCGAGCGAGAGACCGTCGGTCAGCTCGTACCGCCCGGCGGCGATCTGGACGGTATCGCCCGGCTGCACCTCGATCAGCGCCGCCTGCAGGCGCTCCTGCGCGTCGGGACCCGGCGCGACGGTGACGGTCTTGGCGGCGAGCGGGGCCGCCGTGGCGAGAAGGGCGAGGGCGAGCGCTTTCATGGGTGGGAGGCTAGCGCTTGACAGCCGTGTCAGCAACGGCGCAGCCAAACACAATGAAAGCGCCCGTTCTCGCCCTTGCGCTGGTCGCGATGCCTGTGTTCGCGGCCCAGCCGGTAACCGGCGCCTGGCTGACAGATGCCAGGGACGGCATTGTCGAGATCGCGCCCTGCGGGGACAAGCTGTGCGGCCGTCTCGCGAAGATGCTTGTCGCGCCGAAAGGCTCCCCGACCGACCGCAACAATCCCGATCCGGCCTTGCGCGATCGCCCGCTGGTCGGATTGGCGGTGCTGACCGGCTTCGCGCCCGACGGCGAGGTGTGGCGCGGCACCGGCTACGATCCGAAGGCGGGCAAGAGCTATGCGACCACGCTCCAGCGGCTCGGCCCCGATACGCTGAAGGTAAAGGGCTGCGTGATGGGCTTTCTCTGCCGCTCCGCCATCTGGACGCGGGCCCAATAGGGTAGTCCTAGGCCTTTGACTCTGGCGCTTCGCCCGCTAACGAGCGCCGCAACCAGACGGAGGCACGAGTGGGGGAAATCGCGTCGCGTTCGCAAATCGGTTTTTCGCTGTTTCGGCGGGCGGTCATCGCGATCCCGCTGGTGCTGCTGCTCGGCATAGCGTCGGGCCGGCTGGCGGGTTCGGGATACGACAACAGCTGGTTCGCGGTGCTGCACAAGCCGGCGGCGATGCCGCCGGGCGCGGTGTTCGGCATCGCCTGGACTTTGCTCTACATTCTCCAGGGTCTGGCGTTCGCGATCGTGCTCAATGCGCGCGGGAACCGGCTGCGCGCGCTCGCAATCACCCTGTTCGTGCTCCAATTGGGGCTGAACCTGACATGGTCGCCGATCTTCTTCGCGCTGCACCAGGTCACGGCAGCCTTCTGGCTGATCGTCGGGATCATCGTCGCTGCCCTGGCGGCCACCGTCGTGTTCGCTCAGGTCAGGCCGGTCGCGGGGTGGCTGATGGTACCCTATGTCGCCTGGCTCTGCTTCGCGGCCGCTCTCAATCATGACGTCGCACGGATGAACCCGGATGCGGAACGGCTTGTCCCCGGCGCATCCAGCACCCAAATAGACGACTGATCAGGAGCGACCATGCAGACCGAGAACCGTTTTTTCGACGATTTCGCGAAGATGCTGAACGGCGTTGCCGGCACCTTTGCGGGAATGGGCCGCGAGGCCGAGGCGTCGATGAAGGAGCGGATGCGCGAATGGATCGGCGGCATGGATTTCGTCAGCCGCGACGAGTTCGAGGCGGTGAAGGCGATGGCGGCCGCCGCGCGCGACGAGGCGGATGCGCTGCGCGCGCGCCTGGAGAAGCTTGAGGCGGCGGGGACCGGCGGGGCCAAGAAGCCGCCGAAGATTTGAACAACCTGTCCCATTTCAATCCACAGCTTTATGAACTCGCCCACAGCGGGCCGCTTGTCGCGCAGACTCCGCGCTGCGATCATGCAGCGCAACAAACGGTCGCGACCGGGGAACGGCCATGATGACGCTTGAAGACTTCGAAGAAGCCGAAGGTGAATCGGCCGCGCCGATCGAAATGCTGGAGAATTACTTCTCCGCGCACGGCTGGGCCTATGAACGGGGGGCCGACGACGAGATCGTCGCCAACGTCAAGGGCAGCTGGACCGAGTATGAGCTGCGTGGCGTCTGGCGGGACGAGGACCGCGTGCTGCAGTTCCTGGCGCTGCCCGATATCAAGGTGGCCGAGGACAAGCGCGCCGCCATCTACGAGGCGATCGGGCTGGTCAACGAGCAGCTGTGGATCGGCCATTTCGAGCTATGGTCGTCGAGCGGCATCGTGCTGTTCCGCCATGCGGCGCTCCTGGAAGGCGACGAGCCGATCATGTCGCTGTCGCAGACGGAGACGCTGATCGAGTCCGCGATCGACGAATGCGAGCGCTATTACCCGGTGTTCCAGTTCGTGCTGTGGGGCGGCAAGACCCCGCGCGAGGCGATCGCCGCCGCCCTGATCGAGACGCAAGGCGAGGCTTGATGTCCACTCCCGCTTAGGAAGCGGGTTACTCTCCCAGAACAACCACCCTGTTCCGGCCTTCGCGCTTGGCGCGGTACAGGGCCTGGTCCGCGGCGCGGAGCATCTGGCGGCCATTGTCCTTGGGGCCGAGCGAGGCGACGCCGGCCGAGAAGCTGACCTGGCCGATCGGCTCGCCCGATTGTTTGGCGACGAGCCGGCGGTCCTCCAGGTCAGCGCGAACTTCGTTGACTATTCGCCCGGCCGCCTCGGCGCTTGAGCCTTCGAAAAGCATCACGAATTCCTCGCCGCCGTGGCGGGCGACGAAGCAATTATTGCCCGAAGCGGAAGCCAGCCGCTGGGCGACGAACTTCAGGATACGGTCGCCCACGTCGTGGCCGTGGGTGTCGTTGATGACCTTGAAATGGTCGATGTCGCAAAAGGCGAGGGCGAGCGGCTTGGCGGTCTCGCGTGCCTGCAGCACCGCGCGGCGCAGCTTGTTCTCGAACGCACGGCGGTTGGCGAGGCCGGTTAGCGCGTCGCTCTCCGCGATCCGCCGCGCCTCGGCCAGGCTGCCGCGCAGCTGCGTCATCTGCTTGCCGGCGTCGCGGAGCTGCTGCTCGGCCGCCTTGGTGCGCGCGATCATAGAGCTGGTGAGCTGGACCAGGGCCTTGACCGCTTCCTCGCTGCCGCCGCCCTGCAGGTCCGCGACCTTGCTTTCGAGCGCCTGGCCATAGGCCTGGGCGTCGGCGCCCGACTGTTTGGCGAGACCGGCAATCTGGCTGAGCCCCGCCTGCGCCTTGTCGACCAGGTTGGCGAGGAACTCGGCCGACATGTCGGTGCGCACCTCCGCGAGGATCAGCTCGGCCGCCTCGGCGGTCAGCAGCCCTTCGCGCATGATCGCCCGGTCGACGGCATCGACGAGGCGCCGGTCCGTTTCGAGGATATAGCCATAGACGAGCTCGTAGTGGGCAGGCGTCGGCTCCAACAGGTTCTGCTGCAGGAAGGCGCCGACCCGCTGGAAGATCGACGGCTCCGGCCGGCCGGCTTCCGGCGTGCTGCTTTCCTCTTCGCGACCGCCGAACCAGCTCTTGACGGCCTGGGTCAGGCGATTGCCGCGCTGCCGCGCATCGTCGCGCGGACTCGCCCGCCGGTCCTGCCCCGGAATGCCGTCGACGGGAACCAGGCGTGCGGAGGAGGAAGCGTCGCTCATGCGATGGTAAACGGCAGGGCGGCCGATTTCTTGACCCGCGGCCATGAAAAAATTGCGGCGCAGGAGCCGCGGGCGCGATAGGCGGGAGCGCATGGACGCGGAATTCTCGGATTTGGGGCCGATCTGGCTGGTCGGCTGCGGCAACATGGCGGGCGCGATGCTGAAACGCTGGCTCGACGCGGGGCTGCCGCCGGAGCGGGTAACGGTCATCCGCCCGAGCGGCGTGTCGCCCGCCAAGGGCGTGCGCACGGTGCGCCAAGTGCCCCGTGGCGAGGCGCCGCCGCGCGTCCTTCTGCTCGGCGTCAAGCCGCAAAAGCTGGGCGAGGTCGCTGATTCGGTGGCGGCGGCGATCGGCGGGGAGACGATGCTGGTCTCGATCCTTGCCGGCGTCGAGCTGGCGACCCTCAGCGCGCGATTTTCCAAGGCGGGCGCGGTCGTACGCGCCATGCCCAACACGCCGGTCGCCCTCGGCCGCGGCGTCGTCGCCCTTTATGGTGAGGTCGGCAGCCGCAAGAAGGAGCTGGAGGCGCTGATGCGTCCGCTCGGCCTGGTGGAATGGGCCGCGAACGAGGAGCAGTTCGGCCAGATGGCGGCGCTGGCCGGCTGCGGTCCGGCGTTCCTGTTCCGCTTCATCGACGCTGTCGCTGCGGCGGGGACGGCGCTCGGCCTGCCCGCGGATCAGGCCCTCCGGCTCGCGACCGCGATGGTCGACGGCGCGGCGGGCCTGGCAGCCGGTTCCGACGAGAGCCCCGCGGTGCTGGCCGATCGCGTGGCGAGCCCCGGCGGCATGACACGCAAGGGGCTGGACGTGCTGGACGACGGCGCCGCGCTGCGCGACCTGCTGACCCGAACGCTGGCCGCCGCCGATCGCCGCGGCCGCGAGATGGCGGCGGAAACGCGCTAGGCCAGGCCTTCCAGCACCGTCCAGAAGCCGCCCACCGCGTGCTGCCCCGCCTGGGCGTAGGCAGAGGCCATGCGCGCCCGCATCGCCTCGAACAGCTCCGCCTCCAGCGCCTTGCCGTCGTCGGTCAGGCGCAGCAGACGCTGGCGGCGATCGTCGCGTCCGGTGCGGACCTCGACCAGCCCGCGCGCGGTCAACTCGCTCAGCACGCGGTTCAGCGCCTGCTTGGTGACGCCGAGCCGCCGAAGCAGCGCGCCAACCGTCAGGTCCGGCTGGCGGCCGATGAAGTAGAGCGCCCGCTGGTGTGCACGGCCGAGACGTGCCGCCGCCAGGATCGGCAGAATCGCGCGGGCGATCTCCGCCTGGGCGTCGAACATCAGCTCGAGCCCGCGCCGCACTTCGGCTTCGCGCAGGAACAGGGCAGTCGGGAAGCTTGCCATTGCACTTGCCATGCCATTCGCCCTAGGCGGTCTGCAAGTTTGCGAGGGGAGCCATGAGCCTGACGTTCGAGTTCCATCCCAATGCCGCGCCGCTGGCAACCGGCGAGCGCGACGCGCTTCTCGCGGATCCCGGCTTCGGCCGTGTCTTTACCGACCACATGGCGGTGGTGCGCTACACGGAAGGCCAGGGCTGGCATTCGGCGCGCATCCAGCCGCGCGAGCCGATCGCGACCGATCCCGCCTCGTCGGTGCTCCATTATGCCCAGGAGATTTTCGAGGGATTGAAAGCGTATCGCCAGCCGGACGGGGCCGTCGCGCTGTTCCGCCCGGACGCCAATGCAAGGCGCCTGCGCGAGTCGGCGAAGCGGATGGCGATGCCCGAGCTGCCGGAGGAGGTCTTCATCGATTCCGTCCGGGCGCTGGTCAGCACCGACAAGGATTGGGTGCCGAGCATCTCCGACGGCGCGCTCTACCTGCGCCCGTTCGTTTTCGCGAGCGAAGTGTTCCTGGGGGTGAAGCCCTCGTCCGAATATATCTACGCGGTGATCGCTTCGTCCGTCGGCTCTTATTGGAAAGGCGGCGTCAAGGCGATCTCGCTCTGGGCCTCGCAAAGCTACACCCGGGCGGCGCCGGGCGGCACCGGGGCTGCCAAGTGCGGCGGCAATTACGCCGCCAGCCTGATCGCGCTGGCCGAGGCCGGCCGCCAAGGCTGCGAGCAGGTCGTGTTCCTGGACGCGGTCGAGCGCCGCTGGGTCGAGGAGCTGGGCGGCATGAACATCTTCTTCGTCTTTGCCGACGGCACGCTGCGCACGCCGCCGCTGGGCGGCACGATTCTCGCCGGCATCACCCGCGACTCGCTGATCCGGCTCGCCCGGGACCAGGGGTTGAGCGTCGAGGAAGCGCCCTACGGCATTGACCAGTGGCAGGAGGACGCGAAGGGCGGCAGGCTGGTCGAGGCGTTCGCCTGCGGCACTGCTGCGGTCGTGACGCCGATCGGTCGCGTGAAAGGCGAGGGGTTCGACGTGACGATCGGCAGCGGCGGCCCCGGCCAGCTGACCGAGAGCCTGCGCCGTCAGCTGACCGACATCCAGTTCGGCCGCGCGCCCGACCCCCACGGCTGGATGATGCGCGTCGCCTGACGGGGCTTTTAGGGCTTCCGCCCGCCCGAGCCGCCGCTATAGAGGCGCCCGCCTGCTGGGGCGTCGCCAAGTGGTAAGGCACCGGTTTTTGGTACCGGCATTCGCAGGTTCGAATCCTGCCGCCCCAGCCAGACTGCTCACGCCGACCTCGTGCCCAGGTGCGGTTCCTGGGCGCGGCTGCGGGCGAGGCCGTAGGTCAGATAGATCAGCAGCCCGATGCCGTTCCAGACGAAGAAGCTCTCCTGCGTCACCGTCTGGAGGCTGGTGAACAGGTACAGGCAGCCGAGGATCGCGGCGGGCGCGATGATCCACACCGCCGGCGTGCGGAACGGACGCCGCCGGTCCGGGTCGCGCCGCCGCATCACCAGCACGCAGACGGCAACGGCGACGAAGGCGCAGAGCGTGCCGGCGTTCGCCAGCGACGCGATCAGGTCCAAGGGCGTCACTGCGGCGATGAAGGCGACGAACACCGCCGTTACCGCCGTGATCGTCGCCGGCGTGCCCCGCTTTGAAACCCGGGCTAGGCCAGTCGGCAGGAAGCCGTCGCGCGCCATAACCATGAAGATGCGCGTCTGCCCGTAAAGGAAGGCGAGCAGCACCGTCGGCAACGCGATCGCCGCTGCGGCCGCGACGATGGTGGAGACGCCCGGCTGGCCGATCCCGCGCAGGATCAGCGCCAGCGGCTCGGGGCTGTTCGCGAACGCGGTATAATGGAGCGCGCCGACGGCGGCCGCCGCCACGATCATGTAGATCGCGGTGCAGGCGATCATCGATCCGACGATGCCGATCGCAAGGTCGCGCTCCGGGTTTTTCGCTTCCTCGGCCGCGGTCGAGATCGCGTCGAAGCCGTAAAAAGCGAAGAAGATGATCGCGGCGGCGCCCATCATGCCGTATTTGACGCCGTCCGCCCCCGCCGCGCTGCCATAGCCGAGCGGTGCGAACGGCTTCAGGTTGGCAGGGTCGAAATGCGGCAGCGCGACGGCGACGAACAGCGCCAGCGTCACGATCTTCAGCACCACCAGAGCCGTATTCACGGTCGCGCTTTCCTTGGTGCCGAGCATCAGCAGGCCGGCAACTACCGCGATAATGAAGATGGCGGGCAGGTTCACGCCGCTCGCGGTCAGATGGAAGGTCCCGTCCATCAGGCTGCCCGCCGCCGCCGGCCCGTGCGTCAGCGCGTCGGGCAGATGGATGCCGAGCCCGTGCAGGAACGCGACCGCATAGCCGGACCAGCCCACCGCCACCGTGGCTACGACCAGCGAATATTCGAGGATCAGGCTCCACCCGACCACCCAGGCGAACACTTCACCCAGCACCGAATAGCTGTAGGTATAGGCGCTGCCGGACGCCGGGATCATCGTCGCCATCTCGGCGTAGCACAGCGCAGCGCAGGCGCAGATCGCGCCGGCGACGGCGAAGCTGACCAGCACTGCCGGCCCGGCGCGGTCCGCGCCGACGCCGATCAGCGTCAGGATGCCGGTGCCGACGATCGCGCCGACGCCCAGCGCGACCAGGTGCGGCCAGGACAGCGTGCGCGCGAGCCGGTGCTCCGCCGGCTGCGCATCCCCGGTCACGATCGCCTTGCGGCGCAATAGCTTGCTCATCGCCCCTCCACGTCATCCCGGCGAAAGCCGGAACCCACCTTCTTTAGACCGCACGGGAGAAGAAGGAAGGTGCGCCCCGGGTCAAGCCCGGGACGACGGTTCAACGATAATCCGGATCGTGGAGCAGGTCCCCGAAATCCGGGAAGTCCGCCGACACGCGGTCCGGGAATGTGGCCTCGCGCTTGTCCAGAAAGCTCTGCACGCCCTCGCGCGCATCGCCGCTCTGGCCGCGCGACCAGATGCCGCGACTGTCCAGCCGGTGCGCGAGCATCGGATGCTCCGCGCCCAACATCCGCCACATCATCTGCCGGGTGAGCGCGACCGAGACCGGCGCGCTATGGTCGGTCAGCGCGTGCGCGAGCGCGCGGGCGGCGGGGATCAGGTCCTCGGGCGCGTGCAGCGAGCGGACCAGGCCGCCTTTCAGTGCCTCGGCCGCGTCGAACACGCGCGCCGAATAGCACCAGTCGAGCGCCTGCGAGATGCCGACGAGCCGCGGCAGGAACCAGCTCGACGCCGCTTCGGGCACGATGCCGCGCCTGGCGAAAACAAAGCCGAACCGCGCGGCCTCGCTCGCCAGGCGGAAGTCGAAGGGCAGCGTCATCGTCACGCCGATGCCGACCGCCGGCCCGTTGATCGCGCCGATCACCGGCTTGTTCGAGTTGAAGATGCGGAGCGCCAGCCGGCCACCGCCGTCGCGGACGCCGGGGTGCGAATAGTCGACTGATCCGTCCTCCCGAACCGGGGAGCCTTGCTCCAGCCGGTCGGGCCGCTTCGCATAGTCGAAGGTGGCGCCGCCCGCGCCCAGATCCGCGCCGGCGCAATAGGCGCGGCCCGCGCCGGTCATGATCACCGCGCGCACCGCATCGTCGGCATCGGCCTCGTCGAACGCGGCGATCAGCTCCTTCATCATCTGCGGCGTGAACGCGTTCAGCCGATCGGGCCGGTTGAGCGTGATGGTGAGAATGCCGTCCTGAGCTTCGGTCAGGATGGTCTCGAACCTGCTCACGGCTTCTTGCTCAGCAGGTCCATCGCGGCCGTGACCATCGCCTCGGCGCCGGTGGCGATCACTGCCTCCGCGTCCGGCGCCCAGAAGGGGCTGTGCAGCGACGGCAGCTTCGCCGGGTCGCCGCCCGCCTCCTGCCATTTCGCCTGCGGCACGCCGCCGACCCAGAAGATCGTCGACTGGATGTGCTGGGGATCGACCTCGCGATATTCGGGGAAGTCCTCGCTGACCATCACCGGCTTCGCTTGGCTCACCCGCTCCGCGCCGAAGCGCGCCTTGAACGCCGCGCCCAGCCGGTTGGTCAGCGGCTCGTCATTATAGGTGGAAATGCCGGACGTGCCGAAGGTGGAGACGACCGGCATCAGTTCCTCGGGCATCCCCGCCGCGATCGCCTCGCCGCGCGCGATCCGCCTGATGCCGTCCAGCAGGTGCGCCCGCGTTTCCTTCGAATAGCTGCGCACGGTCAGCTGCATTTTCACTTCAAACGGGATGATGTTGTGCTTGCTGCCGCCATGGATCGAGCCAACCGTGACGACCACCGCGTCCTGCGGGTCGATCTCTCGGGCAGCGAGCGTCTGCAGCGAGGTGACGATGCGCGCGGCAAGCACGATCGGGTCCTTGGTCGTGGCCGGGGCGGCGCCGTGGCCGCCGACGCCCTTCACCAGGATATCAACCGAATCGACCGCGGCCATCGCATAGCCCGGCGTGTAGCCGATCGTGCCCGCGGGTCCGGACGCGGAATCGTGGAAGGCGACGACATATTGCGGCTTCGGAAAGCGGGTGAAGAGCCCGTCCTTCAGCATGGCCGAGGCGCCGGCATTTATCTCCTCGGCAGGCTGGCCGATCATGATCAACGTGCCCGACCAGCGATCCTTCATCGCAGCCATGCGCCGCACGGTCTCGATCCAGGCAGTCATGTGCGTGTCGTGGCCGCAGGCGTGCATCACCGGCGTTTCCTGTCCGTCAATGCCGATCGCCTTGACCTTGCTGGCAAAGGGGAGCCCGGTCTGCTCGGCGACCGGCAGCGCGTCCATGTCGGCGCGCAGCATCACCACCGGGCCGGGACCGTTCTTCATCACCGCGACGACGCCATAGCCGCCGACGCCGGTGGTCACCTCGAACCCGGCCTTCTTCGCTTCCGCCGCGAGGATGGCGGAGGTCCGCTTCTCCTGCCCCGACAGCTCCGGGTTGGCGTGCAGGTCGCGGTAGATGGTGATCAGGCCGGGCATGTCCCGGGCGATATCGGCGCGAAGGCTGTCGGGCTGGGCCAGGGCAGGGGAGGCGAAGAGCAGGGGGAGCAGGATCAAGGCGCGCACGAGATTCTCCAGAATGACCACTCACCCGGTTCGGGCTGAGCTAGTCGAAGCTGTCCCTTTCTTTCCGGCATTGAACAAAAGAACAAGGGGAGGCCTTCGACAGGCCCGGGCCGAACGGAGATTAAGAGCCCGTCTTGCCGACAGGCACCAGTTCGATCACGTCCATCAGGCTTTCGTAGCGCGGATAGGGCAGGATCAGCCGCCAGCGCCCGTCGCCCAGGCTTTCCACGGCGCCGATCATGTCGCGGTCGGCGTCGCGGCCATAATCGATCGCTCGCTTCTCGTCCCCCAGCACCAGCGTGCCGACGAAGACCGTCTTCTGCGCCCCGTCCAGGATCATGCCGATCGGCCGCTGCGATCCGGTCAGCTTGCGGAAGCTGGAAATGCCCCCTTCGTCTGCGATGCGGCAGTCGAACGCGGGGTACGTCACATAGGCGAGCTCCCCCGCACCCTTCGCGCCGAGCTTGATGACGCGGCATCGATAGTCGCCGGCTGGCGGCCGGGGGTCGGCGATGCCGGCATCGGGCTCCAGCAGCTTGCCTTCGCGCGCGATTTCGGCCACGTGGCCGCTCGCTCGCGCCTGAGCCAGTCCTTCGACGAAGGCGATGCGCCAGCGGCTCAGGCGCTCGCGGTCGGCCGGCGTCGCGACGCGCCGCCAGTCCAGTGCGGGCTGCGCGGCGGCGGCAACTCGCTCATCATGCGCGCAGGCGCTCAGCGTGAGCGCCGCGATCAGCCAAGCCTTGTTCATGCGACCCTCTCGTTTCCCGCGAGCTTACCGCACACGGGCGAGAGCGCCAGCTCAAATCAGGCCGCGGTCCAGCCGCCGTCCATCGACAGATTGGCGCCGGTGATCTGCGCCGCTTCGTCGCGGCACAGGAACAGCGCCAGCGCGGCGACCTGTTCCGGCTGGACGAACTGCTTGGTCGGCTGGGCCGCCAGCAGCACGTCGTTCACGACCTGCTCGCGAGTCAGCCCGCGGGTGCGCATCGTGTCGGGGATCTGGTTTTCGACGAGCGGGGTCCAGACATAGCCGGGGCTGATGCAATTGACGGTGATGCCGTGCGGCGCCGTCTCCAGAGCGACGGTCTTGGTCAGCCCCGCGATCCCGTGCTTGGCCGCGACATAGGCCGACTTGTTCGGGCTCGCGACCAGCGAATGGGCGGACGCCGTCGAGATGATCCGCCCCCATTTCCTCGTCTTCATGTGCGGGATCGCCGCGCGCATCAGATGAAAGGTCGACGACAGGTTTATCGCGATGATCGCGTCCCATTTCTCGACCGGGAATTCGTCGACCGGCGAGACATATTGGATGCCTGCATTGCTGATCACGATGTCCGGCCCGCCGAGCGACTCGGCGCAGTCGTGGACCATCGCCGCGATCTCCTCCGGCTTCGACATGTCGGCGGCCGAATAGCGCGCCTCGGTGCCGCTGATCGCCGCCAGGTTCGCGCGCTCGGTCTCGATGGCCTGCGCGTCGCCGAAGCCGTTGATCATCACCGCCGCGCCTTCGGCCGCCAGCGCCTTCGCATAGGCGAGGCCGATGCCGGACGTGGAACCGGTGACGATCGCGGTCTTGCCTTTGAGGAACATACGGAACTCCTATTTGCGGGTGAGGTCGAAAGCGGCGGTCCGGCCATCGACGATGTTGCGGGCGAGCAGCTCGGACCGGTCGATGGTCTCCATGACGGCGGCGTGGCCCGCGGTCCAATGCTCCATCATCGAACGGGCGGAGAATTCGTAATCGCGCGAGCCGCTTTCCCAGGCGGAAGCGCGGTGGATCAGCTGGACGACATTGACCGGCTGCTCGGCCGCCTGCGCCCGAAGCGCCTCCACATCGGGATCGTTTTTCAGCTCGGCCGGCAGCTTGCGAAGCACTCGGCGGACGAGCTCGCGCTCTTTGCGGAGCTTCATCAATTGGTCGCTGACCTGACGCGTGCGGCTGGAGTAACGGATCTCCTTCTCGCGCGCGAACACGTCGAGGATCGTGCGCGGGGCCGGGCCGGCGGCGGGGAAAAGGTCGACCTGGAACACCAGCATCGGCTCGGTCTGGGTGTCGAGCACGTCGGAAAGCGGCGTGTTGGAGACGATGCCGCCGTCCCACCAGAGCTTTCCGTCGATCTCGACCGGCGGCAGCCCGGGGGGCAGCGCGCCCGAGGCCATGATGTGGCGCGCGTCCAGCCGCTCCTTGCGGTTGGAGAAATAGCGGAAATTGCCGCTCTCGATCTCGACCGCGCCCACCGAAAGGTGAACCGGCCCGGTGTTCAGCAGCTCCCAGTCGATCAGCTTCTCGAGCGTCTCCGCCAGGATCGAGTTGTCGTAGAAGCTGAGCGCTCCCGGTGTCCCGGGCGCCGCGAACATCGGCGGCACGAATCGCGCGCCGAAGAAGCCCGGCACGCCGGTGACTGCGACAAAGGCCGCCGACCATTCGTGCACCAGCTCGCGCCAGTGATCGTCGCCGGGGATCGGAAAGCTCGGCAGCCAGCTCGTGACCAGCTCCCAGAACTCGCGCAACCGCGCGACGCGGCGCGCGGGCGGGTTGCCGGCCAGGATTGCGGCGTTGACCGCCCCGATCGAGATGCCGGCGATCCGGTCGATCTCGATCTCCTGCGCGTCGAGCGCCTCATAGACGCCCGCTTGGTAGGAGCCGAGCGCGCCGCCGCCTTGCAACACCAGCGCGACCTGCTCCGGCAACGGCATTGCCGTGCGCCTGCGACTCGGTTCCGCATCCGCCATATCGCTCCCGTAACCTTCCCGGCTAAGCAGGGGCAACCGATTGCGCGGCCGATCATTGAGACGGCGGGAAGGGAGAAGACATGCGGCTCGACGATTACCGGACCAGCGACAATGTCGGCGACCAGCGCGGGCAGAGCTTCGGCGGCGGCGGGTTTGGCGGAGGCGGTGGCCTCGGGCTGATCCTCGGCCTGGTCGGCAGCCGCTTCGGCATCGGCGGCGTCGCGGTGGTGCTGATCGGTGCCTGGCTGCTCGGGCTGTTCGGCAGCGGCGGCGGCCAGCAGGCGATCTCTCCGCAGGAACAGGCGGGCGGCAAGACCGCGGCGCAGATCTGCTCGGTCGACGCAGCCAGCCGCTTTTCGTGCCAGGTGCTCGCCAGTACCGAGGACACTTGGGGCCGCATCTTCCAGCAATCGGGCGCCCGCTACACGCCGACGACGCTGATCTTCTATTCCGGCCGCGGCCAGTCGGGCTGCGGGGCGGCACAGTCGGCGATGGGGCCGTTCTACTGCCCGACCGACAAGAAGGTGTATCTGGACACCGATTTCTACCGCGAGCTGTCGCAGCGCTTCGGCGCGGCCGGCGATTTCGCCCAGGCCTATGTGATCGCGCACGAGGTCGGGCATCACGTCCAGGACCTGCAGGGCACGCTCGAACAGGCGCACGAACTCCAGGCCCGCTCGGGCGAAGCGGAAGGCAATGCGATCCAGGTGCGGGTCGAGCTCCAGGCCGATTGCTATGCCGGCGTCTGGGCGGCGGCGAACAAGGACCGGCTAGAGCCCGGCGACGTCGAGGAAGGGATGCGCGCCGCCCACCAGATCGGCGATGACGTGCTCCAGCAGGCAAGTCAGGGGCGGGTGGTGCCGGAAAGCTTCACGCACGGCACGGCCGAGCAGCGGATGGCATGGCTGCGCAAGGGGATCCAGACCGGCGACCCCGCGCAATGCGACACGTTCAGCGGCCCGATCTAAATCCTCTCCGAGCTTGCTCGGGGAGGGGGACCGCGCGAAGCGCGGCGAAGGGGCCGCACCGCGGCCTTGAGCCGGGGGAGGACTGCTGATCGCCCGCTTGCGCGGACGCCCCTCCACCACTCGCCTTTGGCGAGCGGTCCCCCTCCCCTGCAAAGCAGGGGAGGATTATAGCTTCACCAGCATCTTGCCGGTATTGGCCCCGCTGAAGAGGCCCAGGAACGCGTCCAGCGTGGAATCCAGCCCCTCGCGGACGGTGGTCCGTGCCTTGATCTTCCCGCCTGTCACCCAGGCGCCCATTTCCTGCTGGAACGTGCCGATCTCGGCGAAATAGTCGGTCCAGATGAAGCCGCGCATGGTGAGGCGCGTCGGGATCGTGCGGATGATGTAGCGGAGTTCCTGCGGCTTGCCGTCGTTATAGACGTCGATCATGCCGCAGATCGCGAAGCGGGCGCGCTCGCGGGCCGTCGCGAAGGCGGCATCCAGATGCTCGCCGCCGACATTGTCGAAATAGACGTCGATGCCGTTGGGCGCCGCTTCCATCAGCTGCGGCAGCACCGGGCCGGCCTTGTAGTCGATGCAGGCGTCGGCGCCGAGCTCCTTGACGAAGGCCACCTTGTCCGGGCCGCCGGCCGAGCCGATCACGGTCATGCCTTTCAGCTTGGCGATCTGCACCACTGCCGACCCGACCGCGCCGGCGGCGGCCGAGACGAAGACGATGTCGCCCGTCTTGGCCTCGGCGGTGCGGAGCAGGCCGAAATAGGCGGTGCCGCCGGTCAGCCCCAGATTGTGGAGCCAGACGTCATCGGAGACGCCCATGTCCGGCGGCAGCTTCTGCGGCATCGATTCAGCGCCGATCGTCGCGGTGTCGCGCCAGCCGGCCATGTGCAGCACCTTGTCGCCGGGCGCAAAGCCGGGATTGCGGCTCTCGACCACTTCGCCGACAGCGCCGCCGGTCATCGGCTCACCGAGCTGAAATGGCGGGACGTAGCTCTTCACGTCGTTCATGCGGCCGCGCATGTACGGGTCGACCGACAGCCACAGGTTGCGCACGCGCAGCTGCCCGTCCTGCAGCGGCGGGTCCGGCAGTTCGACGAGATCGAAGTCGCTCGTCTGCGGCAACCCCTTCGGCCGCGATTTCAGCACCCAGGCGCGCATGATGTCCTCCTTGTGTTTGGGAACACCTTAGGCTGGGCCTGCCGCAAAACAAATCCTCCCCGAGCTTGCTCGGGGAGGAGCTTAGATTACCGGTCTTCGTACGTGCCCGAGAAGCTGCGGTTCAGCATGTGCGCGCCTTCGCCGCGGCGCTGATCCTCGCTTTCGAACAGGGCCCGCCTGTTCTCTTCGTCGCGCCACTGGTCCTTGGCCTGGTCTGCGGTCTTGTTGATCGTCACTTTGTCGTCGACCGACTGGATCCAGGAGCAGGGGATCGAGTGGTGATGGCCGCCCGCCGCCGGATCGCTCTTGGTGAGGATGATGCGGTCGCCTGCCACCTTGTCGACCGTGCCCAGATGCTCGCCATCCGATCCGCATACTTCCATATGCTCGCGGACGTTGCGCATGCTGGAGCGCTGCTGCTGGCGATTGCTGCGCCAGTTCGAGAACTCGTTGTGGAAGCGGTCGCGATTCTCGCGGCGATACTCGTCATAGTCGCGATCGAGCGCGTCCATCTGCTCGCGGCGCCATTCGCGATAATGATCGTCATGCGGGTAAGAGCCTTGGCCGCGCCAGTCGCCGCTGCCCATGCCGGCCCGGCCGCCGCCATAGCCCCCGCGGTCCTCGTAGCGGCCGCCGCGCGTGCGGTAATCGCCCGTGCCGCCGTAGCGCGAGCCGGCCGCTTCATAGCCGCCGCTCGATTCGCGCCGCCCGCGCCAGTCGCGGTCGCTGCTCCAGCCGCCGCGGTCGCCGCCGCCCCAGGGCTCGCTCGCGTCCTGGCGGAAGTCGCGCTCGCGGTCACGCATCGCCGGCTTCACATTGGCCCGGCCATAGCTGCGGTCCTCGCCACGCCAGTCGTCGCGGTGGTCGCGACCGCGATCGTCGTCGTCGCTGAACCAGGAGCGGATCTCGTCGCCGGCGCGCTCGAAAAAGCCGCGGTCGTCGTCGCGGCGATGGTCGCTGCCGCGCCAATTGTCGCGGCGGCCATAATCGCGGTCGCGATCGCTGCCGCCCCGGCCATATTCGCGGCCTTCGTAATAACGGTCGCTGGGGCTGCCATAGCCGCGATAGTCGTCCCGATCTGCCATTTCCGGATGCTCCTTTCGATTGAGGCACATGAGCCGCGGCGGCACCTGCGCCGCCGCGCCCTTCCGCCCGAATCAGCGCATCCGCCCCGGCTTGGTTCCGATCCGTCCCGCTCCATGCGACGAAGCGTGTTGCATCGCGCGGGAGGCGCGAGTAAGGGCCCTGCTTCGCGCCGGCCAGCCGGCGCCAAGGACATGGTGCGGGGCCGTAGCTCAGCTGGGAGAGCGCGTCGTTCGCAATGACGAGGTCAGGGGTTCGATCCCCCTCGGCTCCACCATTTTCCCCTGCTGCGGCAGCCTTCCCGATCGAAACGAACGAACCCGGGCGCGGCGTCGCGCGTTGGCTGTCTGTGGCTTATCGGCAACGTTTCGCAGCCGATCTGCCGCGCCAAAGCTACCGCGCTGACTTAACTCGATATTAACGTTTGGAGCTCAAAGGTTAACTGGTTAATGAGGCGCTTGGGCGCGCACGGGGTCGCCGCGCGCACAAACATGACGAGGGGCCGCAGTTATGCGCGTTTTGCTGATCGAAGACGAGCCGACGACCGCAAAAGCGATCGAGATGATGCTGAATGCCGAGGGGTTGAACGTCTATTCGACGGACCTGGGCGAGGAAGGCCTCGATCTCGGCAAGCTCTATGACTACGACATCATCCTTCTCGACCTGAACCTGCCGGACATGCACGGCTATGACGTGCTGAAGAAGCTCCGCACCTCCAAGGTCCAGACGCCGGTCCTGATCCTGTCGGGGATCAGCGAAATGGATTCCAAGGTCCGCTCGTTCGGCTTCGGCGCCGACGATTATGTGACCAAGCCTTTCCACCGCGACGAGCTGGTCGCCCGCATCCACGCGGTCGTGCGCCGCTCCAAGGGCCATTCGCAGTCGGTCATCCGCACCGGCAAGCTCGCGGTCAACCTGGACGCGAAGACAGTCGAGGTCGACGGTGCCCGCGTGCACCTGACCGGCAAGGAATATGCGATGCTGGAGCTGCTGTCGCTCCGCAAGGGCACCACGCTCACCAAGGAAATGTTCCTGAACCACCTCTATGGCGGCATGGACGAGCCCGAGCTGAAGATCATCGACGTCTTCATCTGCAAGCTGCGCAAGAAGCTGAGCCTGGCGTGCGGCGGAGACAATTACATCGAGACGGTGTGGGGCCGCGGCTATGTGCTGCGCGACCCGCAGGAAGAACAGGCGCCGGTCACCGCGGCCGCGTGAGATTTCCGGGCGGGGAAACGGCAAAGGCCGGCAGGGCGACCTGCCGGCCTTTTGTTTGTCTTCTCGACCTGAACGGGCTCGTATCGGTGCGGTCAGCTGGCCAGCGCGACATAGTCGTCGTTCAGCGACATGCCCGGGGCGCTCATCGCCAGCGCGAGCGCCGTGCCGCAAAAGCCGCACTGCGCAGTGACGCGGCCGATCAGCCAGTTGCTGTGCCCACAACCGGGGCAATGGTTGGTCTCTCCGGGATGATAGGCGACCTGATACCCGCGATGAGCAAGGTCGATCGGATGAACAGTTGCCGTACGCATCAGCACCTCCACTACGCGAGAGCGCCTCTTAACAGGCCATCAACTTACCACAGCTGGAATATAGCTAAAGTCTATTAACCCTCATTCTCCCGGCATTAACCAGAATCATGGGAGCCGGCTCGTTTCTCTGAAGATCAACTCGCGATGCGGAATCCTGTTCCACGGCCGTGCCGAACGGAACTCGTCGGTTGCGGGCCGGACGTCAGGACAGGGGTTCGGCCGGCTCGGGCTCGAAGCGAACCCACCCCTCGGCGGCGAGCTTCTCGACCGGGGTGAAGCGCGCCTTATAGGCCATCCGCTTGGAGCCGCGCACCCAATAGCCGAGATAGACGTAAGGCAGCCCGGCCGCGCGCGCGCGCAGGATATGGTCCATGATGATGAAATTGCCGAGGCCCGGTCGCTCGGCATGTTCGGCGTCGTAAAAGCTGTAGATCATCGACAGCCCGTCGGCCTGGCGGTCGGTCAGGCAGGCGCCGACCAGCCGCCCCGGGGCGAAGCCCTGGCGCGGCTCGCGATATTCGATGATGTGAGTGTGGACGGGGGTCTGCTCGACCATGTCGGCAAAGTCCATCTCGTCCATGTTGGACATGCCGCCGCCGGGATGCCGCGACGCGAGATAGCGGCGCAGCAGCTGGAATTGCTCGTCGGTCGACCAGGGACGGCACGCCGTCACCTCCAGGTCGCGGTTCCGCTTCAGCAGACGCTTCTGGCTGGAGCTGGGCCGGAATTCGTCGGCGACCACGCGGACTGACACGCAGGCGTTGCAGTCGGGGCAGCTCGGCCGGTAGGCGACGCTCTGGCTGCGCCGGAAGCCGATCCGGCTGAGCGCGTCGTTCAGCTCGGCGGCGTGCGGGCCGTTCAGCTCGGTGAACACCTTCCGCTCGAATTTCCCCGGTAGGTAGGGGCATGGATTCGGGCTCGTCACGAAAAATCGCGGGAAGCGGAATGGTGCGCTCACGGCCGGCCCTCTCAAGCGGAGAATCGCGTCCCCGCTTGCTCATGAACGCTTATTCGTCACCGGAGCTTCAATGAAAAGCCTGTTTACTTTCTTTTCGGTCAGGCGAGCTCGACCATGCTGACCTGGTAGTGCGCCGCGCGCAGCGCCTCTATCAGCCGGTCGAGATGCGCCTGGTCGCGAGTCTCGCACTCGATGTCGGTGATCAGCCCCTTGGCCGGCAGGCTGGTGAACACCCGCTGGTGATAGACTTCGATGATGTTGACCTGCTGCTCGTCGAAGATGCGCGCGACGTGGAACAGTGCGCCGGGGCGGTCCTGCAGCCGCACCCGCAGCCGCGCCAGCCGGCCCGAGCGGGCGAGGTCGCGCAGCAGCACGTTGGCGAGCAGGCGGGTGTCGATATTGCCGCCGCACAGCACGATCCCGATTTCGCGCCCGCGGAACCGGTCGGGGTGGGCCAGCAGCGCCGCCAGCCCGGCCGATCCGGCGCCTTCGACGACCGTCTTCTCGATCTGCAGCAACAGGCTGACCGCCGTTTCCAGGTCGCGCTCGGAAACCAGCAGGATGTCGTCGGCCAACGCGGCCACGAAGCGCGACGTTAAGGCCCCGGGCTGCTTGACCGCGATGCCTTCCGCCAGCGTGTCGCCCTGGCATTCCATGTCGAGCTGTTTCAGCGCCGCGTACATCGACGGGTAGAGCTCGGCCTGGACGCCGACCAGCTCGATGCCGGGCTTCAGCGCGCGGGCGGCGGTGCCCACGCCCGAGAACAGGCCGCCGCCGCCGATCGGGATCAGCAGCGTGTCGATGTTCGGCGCGTCGGCCAGCATCTCCAGCGCAACGGTGCCCTGGCCGGCAATGATGTGGGGATGATCGAACGGGTGGACGAAGGTCAGGCCCCGCTCCTTCTCCAGCCGCCGCGCATGGGCATTGGCGGCGTCGAACGTCTCGCCCTCCAGGATCACGGTCGCCTGGTGGCTCTCGGTCTGGGTGACCTTCACGGTCGGGGTCGGCTTCGGCATCACGATCGTGACCGGGATGCCCAGCCGGTGTCCATGATAGGCAAGCCCTTGGGCGTGGTTGCCGGCCGATGCCGCGATCACGCCCTTCGCGCGCGCCTCGGGCGGCAGCTGCAGCAGCGTGTTGAGCGCGCCGCGCTCCTTGTAGGCGGCGGTGAATTGATGGTTCTCGAACTTCAGCCACACATGCGCGCCGGTCATCTGCGACAGGGTCTGGCTGTGCAGCGTCGGCGTGCGCACGATTGAGCCGGCGATTCGCGCGGCAGCCGTCTGGATGTCGGCAAGGCTGACGGGCAGCGTGTCGGGCGCGGGCGAAACTGCGGTGGCCATGGTCGGCCCTTAGCTCCGGCCCTTGCCGCTGTCATTCCCGCAGCGCTGGCGGGGCGGTTCAGGTTGGGATACGCTCCCTGGATGAGAGTGTGAGTGCAGCGATGGCGTCGACCGCTGATTCTCGTCCGGGCTGGCCTGCTGCCGAGCAGGATGCGGAGCTCGCCGCGATTTTCGCGCAGACGGCAGCGGGGCTGGCGCAAGTCGACCTGACCGGCCGCTTCACCCTCGTCAACGACCGCTTCTGCGAGATGGTCGGCCGTTCCCGCAGCGAGCTGCTGGCGATCACGATGCAGTCGATCACCCATCCCGATCACCTGGCCGATAATGTTCCGCTGTTCGAGGCCGCGGTGCGCGACGGCACGCCGTACCGGATCGAAAAACGCTATTTGCGCCCCGACGGGTCGATCATCTGGGTGGACAATTCGGTCTCGGTCATCCGCAAGCCTGACGGATCGCCGTTCGGCGTGCTCGCGGCCAGCATCGACATCACGCACAGCAAGGCCGTCGAGGAGGCGCTCCGCGCGAGCGAGCTCCGGCTACGTCTGGCGATGGACGCCGGCCGCATGGCGGTCTGGGAATATGACATCCGCGCCGGCCGCATTCACCATTCGAGCGACCTCAACCGGCTGCTCGGCTTCGTCGAGACGCGCGACGTCGCCTATGACGAGTTTCGCGCGCGAATCGATCCGGACGACCTCGACCGCCTTTCCAGGACTGCCGTCGCCTCGCTGAAGGCGGGGGAGCCGCATTTCCAGGCCGAGGTCCGATACCGGCTGAGCCGGGGCGAAGTGCGCTGGCTGCTGGTCAGTGCCGAGTTCCAGCGTTCGAGCGGACGTGCCGTCGATCGCGTCATCGGCGTCGCGCTCGACATCACCGACCGCAAGCGCGACGAGGAGCATCAAAGGCTGCTGCTGCACGAGCTCAACCATCGCGTGAAGAACACGCTGGCGGTGGTTCAGGCGCTTGCGCACCAGAGCTTCGCGGGCAGCCGCGACCGCGCCCGCCGCGAAGCTTTCGAAGGCCGGCTGGCCGCTCTCGCCGCCGCCCACAACCTGCTGACGCGGGAAAGCTGGGAACCGGCCTCGATCATCGAGGTGATCCGCTCGGCCGCGGCGGCGTGCGATCCGAACCGGCGGCGCCTGCAACTCCGTGGGCCCGACATCCGCGTGCCTCCGAAAATGGCTGTGACCCTGGCCCTCGCGGTGCACGAGCTGTGCACCAACGCAGTCAAATATGGGGCGCTGTCCAACGACTCGGGGCAGGTGGCGATATCCTGGAAGATCGACGATGGCCGGCTGAGGCTGGTCTGGACGGAAACAGGCGGCCCTCGGGTCGCGCCGCCGCGACGCCGCGGGTTCGGCTCGATGATGCTGGAACGGGCGCTCGCGAGCGAATTGGTCGGCAGCGTCAAGCTCGATTTCGCGCCCGCCGGCCTTTGCTGCACGATCGACGCGCCGGTCGCAAAGGATTGGTTCATCGGCAGTTAAACCTGCCGTCGTGTCGATTCTGTCCTATCCGACTCTGCGGCCAATACGGTATCCAAACCTCGCGACCCGAAGGGCTCCCGAAAGATTTGGGGGTTCTTGACCTTAAGGTCCGGCTGGACTTGTTCCCGCCGGGCCACTTTTTTGACGCCATGCAATCGGCTATGCTGTGGCCCAGATAAAACAGGGGCGCATCGATGGTCGCGGTTTCCCTCGACTATGCCGCACCCGATGCGGCGCTGACGGACTATGTGTCCGTCTTCTACAACTTCCGGGCCGACGTGCCGCGATTCGAGGACGACGATCGCGCCGACCTCGCCCAGCTTCGTTTCATGCTGAAAGGATCGGGCGGCTACCGATTCGCGGATGGTCATGTCCAGGGCGGACCCGAGATCCAGATCGTCGGCCCGACGATGGGCGTCACTCATGTCTGGGTCGACGGACCGGCCGAGGTCTTCGGCGCGGGCCTGCTGCCCGCCGGATGGGGCGCGATGATCGCCACCGACGCCTCGTCGCTGACCAACCGGGTGATCGACGCGACCGAGCTGTTCGGGCGCGAATTGCACGACGTTGCCGATCGGCTGCGGGCAACCGATTCGCTAGATGAGCGAGTCGCGATCGGCAACGCGCTGGTCCGCGACCTGGTGGCCCGCGGCCATGGCCAGTCGCGCTGGTTCACCCGCGCGGTCGACACTTGGCTGCAATCGACGCTCAGCCCCGAAGTCGACGATCTGGTCGCCGCCACGCGATTGTCGCGCCGCCAGGTCGAACGGCTTTGCAAGCGGCTCTACGGCGCCCCGCCCAAGCTGTTGTCGCGGAAGTATCGCGCGCTTCGGGCGGCAGTCGTCCTCGCCAAGCGCGAGGCCGGGATTCCGGAGTTGCTGGAGCAGGGCTTTTACGACCAGTCGCACTGCATCCGCGAGATCAAGCGCTTCACCGGCGTAACGCCGACGCGTATCCAGGGCGACCTGAATGAACTTACGCGCCTGACGATGAAGCGCACCGAGTTCGCCGGTCAGGTCGCCCCGCTGGTCGCCGAGGCCTAGGCTCCGCAGGCGCCGCCGTTCGCGCGGCCGACTTCGCGGATGAAGTCGAACACCTGCTTGTCGAAGCCGGGATCGGCCTCGCCCTGCCATTCGTCCATCCGTTCGTACATCTTGGATACGCCGGCCTGCATCTCCGGGGTCGCGACCTGAGTGAACGGCGCCAGCAGCGTCTTCCATTCGGCCAGGAACGCGCGGGCCTGGTCCGAGCGCGGGTCGAGCGGCAGCGCCGCCTTGATGCGCCCGCCCAGATCCTTCCATTTTGCGGAATAGTCCGTTTGGTCGAAGCCCAGCGGCAGCTGGGCCATCTGCTTCGCGAAATCCGCCTTCTGCTCGGGAGTGAAATAGCGGTCGGTGACGTTCTTCCAGCGTTGCTCTTCCATATGACCTTCTCCGGTTCGGATCAGCGAGCAGAAGGTCGCGACGTCGATCGGCTCGCCGCGATCGATGCGGGACTGAACGGTGAGGAGCAGCGTGCGCGCTTCGGCCAGTTCGGCGGCGCGGGCGTCGAGCTCCTCCAATTGTGCCGCGACCAGCCGCCCCAGGTCGAGGTCGCGTCCCGCCAGCATCCGGCCGATCGCCGACAGCGGGAACCCGGCGCGCTTCAGCGCTACCATGGCATGAAGCCGCGCCAACTCGCCCGGGCCGTAGAGCCTGCGTCCGGCTCCCGTGCGCAACGGCCGCACCAGCCCGCGTGCCTCGTAGAAGCGCAGAGCCCGCGGCGTCAGCCCGGTCCGCCGCGCCACCTCCGATATGTCGATCGCATCCATCGCGAATCGCTGTAGCGCTTGACGTAACGTCAAGCGCAAGAGGTCTGGCTCAGCCGACCAGCAGTCCCGCCAGCGCCGCGCTCATCAGGTTGGAGAGGGAGCCGGCGGCCAGCGCGCGCAGGCCCAGCCGGGCGATCACCGGGCGCTGGTTGGGGGCAAGGCCGCCGGTCACCGCCATCTGTATCGCGATCGAGCTGAAGTTCGCGAAACCGCACAGCGCGAACGTGACGACCGCCACCGTCTGCGGCGAAAGCGTGGCCTGCACCTTGCCGAGCTCGATAAAGGCGACGAACTCGTTCAGCACCATCTTGGTACCGAACAGGCCGCCGGCGATGCCCGCTTCGTCCCACGGCACGTTCAGCAGCACCATGATCGGCCGGAAAACGAGACCCAGCAGCATCTGGAACGACAGCTCCGGATAGCCGAGCCAGGCGCCGATTCCGCCGAGCAGCCCGTTGGCGAGCGCCACCAGCGCGACGAACGCCAGCACCATCGCACCCACGGCGACGGCCAGCTTGACGCCGGTCTGCGCGCCCTGTGCCGCCGCCATGATGATGTTCGCCGGCCGCTCCTCGTCATGCGTGGCCTCGGCGAGAGCAACCTCTTCGCCGGCGCTTTCGGCGTCGACCACCTCATCCGGTTCCGGCGTCGCGATCTCGTCGGGCATGATGATCTTGGCCATCAGCACGCCGCCCGGCGCGGACATGAAGCTCGCGGCGAGCAGGTAAGGCAGCAGTTGCGCGCCGATCATCGACGCATAGGCGCCCAGGATCGTGCCCGCGACGCCAGCCATGCCGACCGTCATCATGCAGAACAGCTGCGACGGCGTCAGGCTTGCCAGATAGGGGCGGATCACCAGCGGGCTTTCGGACTGGCCGACGAAGATGTTCGCGGCCGAGCCGAGGCTCTCGACGCGAGTGATGCCCGTGACCAGCCGGATCGCGCCGCCGACCCAGCGGATGATGAACTGCATCACGCCCAGATAATAGAGGATCGAGATCAGCGAGGCGAAGAAGATGATCACCGGCAGCGCCGCGATCGCGAAGCTGTTCGCGCCCATCTCCGGAGACGCGAGCGGGCCGAAGATGAAGTCGGTGCCGGCCTTGGCATAGCCGAGCAGGTTGGAGACGCCGCGCGACATGGCGCCGATCACGTCGCGGCCCCAGCTGGTCCCCAGCACCAGCAATGCGAAGCCCGCCTGCAGCGCGAAGGCGGGGACGACCACGCGCAGCCGGATCGCCCGGCGGTTGGTCGACAGCAACAGCGCGAGGCCCAGGATGACCGCGATGCCGGTCAATCCAATCAGAATTCGGTTCATGTTAGTGAGTCGTTCCCCAAACGGCGGGCGGACGATACACGCCGCGCCGCGTGGGGAAAGCGGAAAAACTCAGCCGACGCTCAACGTTCCGCCGGGCAAAGGCATGCGCGGCATGAACATCGACGTGACGCTGCTCGCGACGAGGCCGACCAGGAAGAACAGCACGATCGCGGCGACGATCGTCACGATCGTGTAGGTCGCCGCCTTGTCCTGCGGCACCCGCATCAGCCGCGGGGCGCCGAGCCACAGCAGATAGAGGCTGTAGAGGCCCAGGATCGCGAGCCACGCCAGCGCCGGGATCAGCTGGAAGATGCCGGCGACCCACGAGGCGGTGCAGGAATAAGCGGCCACCTTCATCGCCTGGACCTCGCTCTTCTGCCCGCCGAAATTGGGCGCGAGCGCGTTCAGGATCATCGCCAGCACATAGACGCCGATCAGCGCCGCGATATAACCCGCGACCGCGGTCGACAGCGTCGCGCCGAAGCTCGGGCGATAGCTCAGGCCGAAGACGCGGACGCCGAACACGGTCATGCCGATCAGCCCGGCCACCGGCCCGATCGCGGCCAGCGGCACGACGTAGGATTTGTAGATGCCCGCGACGGTCGCAGGCTCCGCGTCGATGCGGCCCCATTCGTCCTTGGGCTGGATCAGGATGTTCTTGACGCGGTCGGCAAGCGAGGTGGTCGAAGGCTGCGGAAGCTCGGCACTCATTCCAGATCCCCTCTTCTTTGTCCCGGGCCGGATCATGCGCCCGCCGTTGCGCCCGCGCAACCGCCGTCCCATATCGCCGGCCATGAGCGGGAATGAGCATGGCCTGCCGCAATGGCACGGCACCACGATTCTTTCGGTCCGACGGAACAACAAGGTCGTCATCATCGGCGACGGCCAGGTGTCGATGGGCCAGACAGTGATGAAGCCCAATGCGCGCAAGGTTCGGAAGCTCGGCGACGGATCGGTGATCGGCGGCTTCGCCGGCGCGACCGCCGACGCCTTCACCTTGTTCGAGCGGCTGGAGCGCAAGCTTGAGCAGCACCACGGCCAGCTGCTGCGCGCAGCGGTCGAGCTGGCGAAGGACTGGCGCACCGACAAATATCTGCGCAACCTCGAGGCATTGATGATCGTCGCCGACAAGGACGTGACCTTGATCCTGACCGGCAATGGCGACGTGCTGGAGCCGGTGAACGGCATCGCGGCGATCGGGTCCGGCGGCAATTATGCGCTGGCCGCCGCGCGTGCGCTCGCCGAATATGAGCCCGACGCCGAAACGCTCGCGCGCAAGGCCATGGCCGTCGCTGCCGACATCTGCGTCTATACCAACGACCAGCTGACGATCGAAAGCCTGGAGAGCGCGAGCTGAATTCCCCTCCCGCTCGCGGGAGGGGTTAGGGGAGGGCCTGGCCTCCTCAACGCCTCTCGTTCCACCAATCCCTCCCCCGACCCCTCCCGCAAGCGGGAGGGGAGAAGAGACGAAATGAACGACTCCCTTACCCCCAAAGCCATCGTCGCCTCGCTCGACGAACACATCATCGGACAGACCGAAGCCAAGCGCGCCGTTGCGGTGGCGCTGCGCAACCGCTGGCGCCGGCAGAAACTGGAGCCGTCCTTGCGCGACGAAGTTACGCCCAAGAACATCCTGATGATCGGCCCCACCGGCTGCGGCAAGACGGAGATCAGCCGGCGTCTCGCCAGGCTCGCCGACGCGCCGTTCGTGAAGGTCGAGGCGACCAAGTTCACCGAAGTGGGGTATGTCGGCCGTGACGTCGAGCAGATCGCCCGCGACCTGGTCGAGGAAGCGATCCGGCTGGAGAAGGAGCGCCGCCGCGCCGCCGTGATGGACAAGGCCGAGGCCGCGGCGATGGACCGGCTGCTCGATGCGCTGACCGGCAAGGGGTCGAGCGAAGCGACCCGCGCCGCTTTCCGCGAGCGCTTTCAGGAAGGCGTGCTCGACGACAAGGAAATCGAGGTCGAGCTTGCCCACCAGCCGCAGATGCCGTTCGACATCCCCGGCATGAACGGCCAGGTCGGCATGATCAACTTGAGCGACATGATGTCGAAGGCGCTCGGCGGCGGCCAGACCAAGAAGCGCAAGATCAACGTCCGCGCCGCCTGGGAAAAGCTGCTTGAGGAGGAGGCCGACAAGCGCCTCGACCAGGACGAGGTGAGCCGCCAGGCCCTCGCCGATGCGGAAGCCAACGGCATCGTCTTCCTCGACGAGATCGACAAGATCGCAGTCAGCGACGTGCGCGGCGGCTCGGTCAGCCGCGAGGGCGTCCAGCGCGACCTGCTGCCGCTGATCGAGGGCACCACGGTCGCGACCAAATACGGGCCGATGAAGACCGACCATATCCTGTTCATCGCGTCGGGCGCCTTCCATGTCGCCAAGCCCAGCGACCTGCTGCCCGAGCTGCAGGGCCGCCTGCCGATCCGCGTCGAGCTGAAGGCGCTGACCGAGGAGGACTTTGTCCGCATCCTGACCGACACCAAGGCTTCGCTGCCGCAGCAGTACAAGGCGCTGATCGCCACCGAAGGCGTCGAGATCGACTTCACCGATGACGGCATCGCCGCCGTCGCCCGCATCGCCGCCGAAGTGAACGGGCAGGTCGAGAATATCGGCGCCCGCCGGTTGCAGACGGTGATGGAAAAGCTGCTGGAGCAGGTCAGCTTCGACGCCGAGGATCGCAAGGGCGAGAAGCTGGTGATCGACCGCGCCTATGTCGACGCGCAGCTCAGCGACATCGCGCGGGATACGGATCTGTCGAAATACGTGCTTTAAGGATCCTCCCCTCAGCTCTGCTGAGGGGAGGGGGACCATGCGAAGCATGGTGGAGGGGCTGAGCGCGAAGCGCGAAGTGAAAACCCTCCGCTCCGCTCCGGGCCCCTCCACCACTCGCTTCGCGAGCGGTCCCCCTCCCCTGCAAACGCAGGGGAGGACTTAGACGCCTACGCCCGTTCCAGCACGTCGTGCAGGCGGGCTTCGGCGTCGCCTTCGGTCATGTCGATCTCGAAGGTCGCGGCGATGCGGCCTTCGCCGCCCGTCGGCAGCGGGTAGCGAGCTTCCGCGACGAGGATCGGGGTGCCGGCGTCGTCGGGCAGCGCGACGCTGGTATCGACGCTCTGATCTTCGCCCGGAGCAACGTCGACCGTGGCGATCTGCGCGCCCGAGCGGGCTTCGATCAGAGCCTGCTCGCTGTCCGACGAGTCCGCGCCGTTCAGCATCCAGGTGGACACCTTGACGTCCTGCGCCGGCGCGTCGCCCGAGTTGCTGACCGTCACCTCGACCTCAAGCGCGTCCTCGGCGCGGACCGGGCGCAGGCCGATATCGATCCATGGCCGGGCCGTCGCTTCGGCCGCAGCCGGCGCGGCGGCAAGCGGTGCCTCGACCACGGCTTCGTCGGCCGGCGCGTAGTAAGGCTCGTCATAGGCCTCGGCGCGCGACCGGCGGCGGCGCGCGAGCAGCCATGTCCCGAGCGCCAGGATCGCGATGACCGGGATTGCGAGCATGCCCCAGGCAGCCGCGCTGCTGAGCTCTTCCGGTTGCGCGGCCGGGGCCGGCGCGGCGGCGGGCGCCGGCAGCGGCGCTTCGGCGACCGGCGCGGCGGTCACCGGGGCGGTAGCGGGCGCGGCGAGCGGAGCAGGCGCCGCGGCCGGTGCTGGCGCAGGCCGCACTGCCTCGTTGGTCGCGGCGGGCGCGGGCGCTCGTGCAGCCGATCGGACCGGCCGTCGCGCGGGCGCGGTGGCAGCCGGAGCCTCGGGAGCCGTCGCCTCGGGCGGGGGAGCCGGAGGCGGCGGCACGTTCTGCACGACCGGCGATTGCGGCGCGAAGGTGATCGACGGCGATGCCGCCGGCGCGGGAGCCGGTGCGACGGCTTCGGGCGCAGGTGCGGAGCTGGGCGCCGGCGTCAGGATGGGCGGGGTGACCGGCTGCACGTCTTGCGCAGCGGCGGGGATCGCGGCGGAACCAAGCAACAGACCGAGCGCGACCCGGCGAGCGATGTGATTCTGTGTCATAGTCGCAACGCAACGGCCCTTTGGCTCGACTGGTCGCAGGCGTTGCGATCAGCCGTGCATTGCAGCCGCCCAGCGGCGAGTCCATTGGACAATTTCGGCTTTACTTTCGCGCGCGCCCTTTGACAGGCCGTGGCCGCGCCCCTATATGGCGCCCCTCACCACAGTTTTCGGGACATGGCACGCAATGGCGCGGCGGGCCGAACGAATGGAAGGCTGTCGGTTGCCCTGGACGCTTGGAGCTGCGGTTCTCACCTTGAGGACACGCGGCTTTTTGCGTCCGGCTTGCGTCCGAATTCTAACGGCGAGGCACTAAACCCCCATGGCGACTCAGGCAGTTCCGGCTCCGGCTGGCCGCGCGTCCAAGCGCATCCGCAAGGTCTTCGGCAACATCCACGAAGTGGTGCAGATGCCGAACCTGATCGAGGTCCAGCGCGAAAGCTACGAACAGTTCCTGCGCTCCGATCCGTCGATCGGCTATGTGTCGGGCCTGGAAAAGACGCTGCGCAGCGTCTTCCCGATCCGCGACTTTGCCGGCACCGCCGAGCTCGACTTCGTTCATTACGAGCTCGAGCCGCCGAAGTACGACACCGACGAGTGCCGCCAGCGCGGCATCACCTTCGCGGCGCCGATGCGCGTCACGCTGCGCCTGATCGTGTTCGAGGTCGATCCCGATACGGAAAGCCGCTCCGTGCTCGATATCAAGGAGCAGGACGTCTATATGGGCGACATGCCGCTCATGACCGAGAACGGCACCTTCATCATCAACGGCACCGAGCGCGTCATCGTCTCGCAGATGCACCGTTCGCCGGGCGTGCTGTTCGACCATGACCGCGGCAAGACCCATGCCAGCGGCAAATATCTCTTCGCCGCGCGCGTGATCCCGTATCGCGGCTCCTGGCTCGATTTCGAGTTCGACGCCAAGGACATCGTCAACGTCCGCATCGACCGCAAGCGCAAGCTGCCGGTCACGTCGCTGCTGTTCGCGCTCGGCCTGAATGCCGAGGAAATCCTCCACCATTTCTACAACACCGTCACCTGGGTGCGCGGCGAGGGCGGCTGGAAGGTTCCCTTCATCGCCGAGAATTGGCGCGGGCAGAAGCCGGCCTTCGACGTCGTCAACGGCGACACCGGCGAGGTCGTGTTCCCGGCCAGCCAGAAGGTCACGCCGCGCGCCGCCAACAAGGCGGCCAAGGACGGCCTGACCACGCTGCTGATCCCGACCGAGGAAATCTTCGGGCGCTATTCGGCGCTGGACCTGATCAACGAGTCGACCGGCGAGATCTATATCGAGGCGGGCGACGAGGTCTCGGCCGAGAATCTGGAGAAGATCGACAAGGCCGGGCTCGACCGGATCGAGCTGCTCGACATCGACCATGTCAACACCGGCCCCTGGATCCGCAACACGCTGAAGGCCGACAAGGCCGAGGATCGCGACCAGGCACTCAGCGACATCTACCGCGTGATGCGCCCCGGCGAGCCGCCGACGCGCGAGACGGCGGAAGCGTTGTTCGCCGGCCTGTTCTTCGATCCGGAGCGCTATGACCTGTCGGCCGTCGGCCGCGTCAAGCTGAACATGCGCCTGGGCCTGGATGCCGAGGACACGATCACGACGCTGCGCACCGAGGACATCCTCGCGGTCGTCAAGGAGCTCGTGAACCTGAAGGACGGCAAGGGCGAGATCGACGATATCGACAATCTCGGCAACCGCCGCGTCCGTTCGGTCGGCGAACTGCTGGAAAACCAGTATCGCGTCGGCCTGCTGCGCATGGAGCGTGCGGTCAAGGAGCGGATGTCGTCGGTCGACGTGTCGACGGTGATGCCGAACGACCTGATCAACGCGAAGCCCGCGGTCGCCGCGGTGCGCGAGTTCTTCGGCTCGTCGCAGCTCAGCCAGTTCATGGACCAGACCAACCCGCTTTCCGAAGTGACGCACAAGCGTCGCGTCTCGGCGCTCGGGCCGGGCGGCCTCACCCGCGAGCGCGCGGGCTTCGAGGTCCGCGACGTCCACCCGACCCACTATGGCCGCATCTGCCCGATCGAGACGCCGGAAGGCCCGAACATCGGCCTGATCAACTCGCTGGCCAGCTTCAGCCGCGTCAACAAATACGGCTTCATCGAGACGCCGTACCGCCGCATCGTCGACGGCAAGGTCACCAACGAGGTGGTCTATCTGTCCGCGATGGAGGAAGCCAAGCACACGATCGCGCAGGCGAACGCGGAGCTGGATGCCGAAGGCCGCTTCACCGAGGAATTGGTCTCGTCGCGCCAGGCGGGCGAGTTCCTGATGGCGCTGCCCGAGACGATCACGCTGATGGACGTGTCGCCGAAGCAGCTGGTGTCGGTCGCGGCCTCGCTGATCCCGTTCCTGGAGAATGACGACGCCAACCGCGCGCTGATGGGATCGAACATGCAGCGCCAGGCGGTGCCGCTGGTCCGCGCCGAGGCGCCGTTCGTCGGCACCGGCATGGAAGAGACCGTCGCGCGCGATTCGGGCGCGGCGATCGCCGCCAAGCGCGCTGGCATCGTCGACCAGGTCGACGCGACCCGCATCGTCGTCCGCGCGACCGGCGAGGTCGAGGCCGGCAAGTCCGGCGTCGACATCTACCGGCTGATGAAGTTCGAGCGGTCGAACCAGTCGACCTGCATCAACCAGCGTCCGCTGGTGAAGGTGGGCGACGTGGTCAGCGCCGGCGACATCATCGCCGACGGCCCGTCGACCGAGTTCGGCGAGCTGGCGCTGGGCCGCAACGCGCTCGTCGCGTTCATGCCGTGGAACGGCTACAACTACGAGGACTCGATCCTGATTTCCGAACGGATCGTGAAGGACGACGTGTTCACGTCGATCCATATCGACGAGTTCGAGGTGATGGCCCGCGACACCAAGCTGGGGCCCGAGGACATCACCCGCGACATCCCGAACGTCGGCGAGGAAGCGCTGCGCAACCTCGACGAGGCGGGCATCGTCTATATCGGCGCCGAAGTGGAGCCGGGCGATATCCTGGTCGGCAAGATCACGCCGAAGGGCGAAAGCCCGATGACGCCGGAAGAAAAGCTGCTCCGCGCGATCTTCGGCGAGAAGGCGTCGGACGTGCGCGACACCTCGCTGCGGCTGCCGCCGGGCGTGGCCGGCACGATCGTCGACGTGCGCGTGTTCAACCGCCACGGCATCGACAAGGACGAGCGCGCGCTGGCGATCGAGCGCGAGGAGATCGAGCGGCTGAAGAAGGACGCCGACGACGAGCGCGCGATCCTGAACCGCGCCACCTGGAGCCGGCTGCGCGAGATGCTGGTCGGCCAGGTCGCGACGGCGGCGCCGAAGGGCGTGAAGAAGGGCTCGGCAATCGACGCCGACCTGCTGGAAAGCGTCGAGCGCCACGAATGGTGGAAGTTCGCCGTCCAGGACGACAAGGTCCAGGGCGACCTGGAAGCCGTGAAGGGTCAGTATGACGAGGCCGTCAAGCTGATCAACGAGAAGTTCGAGGATCGGCGCGAGAAGCTGGAGCGGGGCGACGAGCTGCCGCCGGGCGTGCTCAAGATGGTCAAGGTCTTCGTCGCGGTGAAGCGCAAGCTGCAGCCAGGCGACAAGATGGCCGGCCGCCACGGCAACAAGGGCGTGATCAGCCGCATCCTGCCGATCGAGGACATGCCGTTCCTCGAGGACGGCACGCATGTCGACATCGTGCTGAACCCGCTGGGCGTGCCGAGCCGCATGAACGTCGGCCAGATCTTCGAGACGCATCTGGGCTGGGCTGCGCGCGGCCTGGGCCGCCAGATCAGCGAGGCGCTGGACGCGTGGCACGAAGCCAATCCGGACGGCAAGGGCGGCAAGGCGCCCGAGGCGGTGCGCGAGCGGCTGAAGGCCGTCTATGGCGACGACTATGCCGCCGAGATCGCGGGCCGCTCCGACGACGACATCGTCGAGATGGCGCAGCTGCTGAAGAACGGCGTGCCGATGGCGACGCCGGTGTTCGACGGCGCCCGCGAGGCGGACGTGTCGAACATGCTGCAGCTGGCCGGCTACGACACGTCGGGCCAGTCGACGCTGTACGACGGCCGCACCGGCGAGGCGTTCGACCGCAAGGTGACCGTGGGCTACATCTACATGCTGAAGCTCCACCACCTGGTCGACGACAAGATCCACGCGCGCTCGATCGGGCCGTACAGCCTCGTCACCCAGCAGCCGCTGGGCGGCAAGGCGCAGTTCGGCGGCCAGCGCTTCGGCGAGATGGAAGTGTGGGCGCTCCAGGCGTACGGCGCCGCCTATACGCTCCAGGAAATGCTGACGGTGAAGTCCGACGACGTGGTCGGCCGCACCAAGGTCTATGAAGCGATCGTCAAGGGCGACGACACCTTCGAGGCCGGCATTCCGGAGAGCTTCAACGTGCTCGTCAAGGAAATGCGCTCGCTGGGCCTGAACGTCGAACTCGCGTCGCACGGCGACGACGAGGACGGCGAACTGGCCGAGGCTGCGGAGTAACCGACCTTCTCCCCCTCCCGCTTGCGGGAGGGGCCGGGGGTGGGCCTGACCTGCCCCCGCGGAGCCGACAAAGATTTGCCCACCCCTAGCCCCTCCCGCAAGCGGGAGGGGGACCGGAGCAAAAAATGAACGAGATGACCCCCTTCGCCAATCCGCTGACCAAGCCGGAGACGTTCGACCAGATCCAGATCGGCATCGCGTCGCCGGAGCGGATCCGTTCCTGGTCGTTCGGCGAGATCAAGAAGCCGGAGACGATCAACTACCGCACGTTCAAGCCGGAACGTGACGGCCTGTTCTGCGCGCGCATCTTCGGCCCGATCAAGGACTATGAGTGCCTGTGCGGCAAGTACAAGCGTATGAAGTACAAGGGAATCGTCTGCGAGAAGTGCGGCGTCGAGGTCACCGTCTCGAAGGTCCGGCGCGAGCGGATGGGCCATATCGAACTGGCCGCGCCGGTCGCGCACATCTGGTTCCTGAAGTCTCTGCCCAGCCGCATCGGCCTGCTGCTCGACATGCAGCTGAAGCAGCTGGAGCGCATCCTGTACTTCGAGGCCTATGTGGTGATCGAGCCGGGCCTGACCCCGCTTGAGCGCTACCAGCTGCTGACTGAGGACGAGCTGCTTTCGGCGCAGGACGAATATGGCGAGGACGCCTTCTCCGCCGGCATCGGCGCCGAGGCGGTCCGCATCATGCTCGAGAATCTCGACCTGGAGGGCGAGCGCGTCCAGCTTCTCGAGGAGTTGGCGACGACCAAGTCGGAGCTGAAGCCCAAGAAGATCATCAAGCGGCTGAAGGTCGTCGAGAGCTTCATCGATTCCGGCAACCGCCCGGAATGGATGATCCTGAACGTGATCCCGGTGATCCCGCCCGAGCTGCGCCCGCTCGTCCCGCTGGACGGCGGCCGCTTCGCGACGTCGGACCTGAACGACCTTTACCGCCGCGTGATCAACCGCAACAACCGCCTGAAGCGGCTGATGGAGCTGCGCGCGCCGGACATCATCGTCCGCAACGAAAAGCGCATGCTGCAGGAAGCGGTCGACGCGCTGTTCGACAACGGCCGCCGCGGACGCACCATCACCGGCGCCAACAAGCGTCCGCTGAAGTCGCTGTCCGACATGCTGAAGGGCAAGCAGGGCCGGTTCCGCCAGAACCTGCTCGGCAAGCGCGTCGACTATTCGGGCCGCTCGGTGATCGTGACCGGTCCGGAGCTGAAGCTGCACCAGTGCGGCCTGCCGAAGAAGATGGCGCTGGAGCTGTTCAAGCCGTTCATCTACGCACGCCTGGACGCCAAAGGCCTGTCGATGACGCTGAAGCAGGCCAAGAAGTGGGTCGAAAAGGAGCGCAAGGAAGTCTGGGACATCCTTGACGAGGTGATCCGCGAGCATCCGGTGCTGCTGAACCGCGCGCCGACGCTCCACCGCCTCGGCATCCAGGCGTTCGAGCCGGTGCTGATCGAAGGCAAGGCGATTCAGCTTCACCCGCTGGTCTGCGCCGCGTTCAACGCGGACTTCGATGGTGACCAGATGGCCGTGCACGTCCCGCTGAGCCTTGAGGCACAGCTGGAAGCGCGCGTGCTGATGATGTCGACCAACAACATCCTGTCGCCCGCCAACGGCAAGCCGATCATCGTGCCGTCGCAGGACATGGTGCTGGGCCTCTATTACCTGTCGATGGAGCGCGATGGCGAGCCGGGCGAGGGCATGCTCCTGTCCGACATGGCCGAGGTGCACCAGGCGCTCGACGCCGGCGCAGTGACCTTGCACTCGAAGATCGTCAGCCGCGTCCCTCAGACCGACGAGGACGGCAAGACCTACATGAAGCGGGTCGAGACGACGCCGGGCCGCATGCTGCTCGGCGAGACGCTGCCGAAGAGCCACAAGGTGCCGTTCGCGACCGTCAACCGGCTGCTGACCAAGAAGGAGATCGGCGACGTCATCGACGTGGTCTATCGCCACACCGGCCAGAAGGAGACGGTGCTGTTCGCCGACGCGATCATGGCGCTGGGCTTCCGCCACGCGTTCAAGGCCGGCATCTCGTTCGGCAAGGACGACATGATCATTCCGGCCACGAAGGACCGCATGGTCGACGAGACCCGCGACCTCGTGAAGGACTACGAGCAGCAATATCAGGACGGCCTGATCACCCAGCAGGAAAAGTACAACAAGGTGATCGACGCCTGGAGCCGCTGCGGCGACCAGGTCGCGAACGCGATGATGGAGGAGATCAAGGCGACGCCGCGGCTCGACAACGGCCGCCTCGCCCCGATCAACTCGATCTACATGATGGCCCATTCCGGCGCCCGCGGTTCGCAGGCCCAGATGAAGCAGCTTGCCGGCATGCGCGGCCTGATGGCCAAGCCGTCGGGCGAGATCATCGAAACGCCGATCATCTCGAACTTCAAGGAAGGCCTGACCGTCCTTGAATACTTCAACTCGACCCACGGCGCCCGCAAGGGTCTCGCCGACACCGCGCTGAAGACCGCGAACTCGGGTTACCTGACCCGCCGTCTCGTCGACGTGTCGCAGGATTGCGTCGTCGTCGAGGAGGATTGCGGCACCGAGCGGGCGCTGGAGATGAAGGCGATCGTCCAGGGCGGCGCCACCATCGCGTCGCTTGGCGAGCGCGTGCTCGGCCGCACAACCGCCGAGGACATCGTCGATTCCAAGACCGGCGAGACGCTGGTCGCGGAAGGGACTTTGCTCGACGAGGCGATGGTCGCGCGAATCGAGGAAATCGGCATCCAGTCGGTGCGCATCCGCTCGCCGCTGATCTGCGAATCCAAGGGCGGCGTCTGCGGCGCCTGCTACGGGCGTGACCTGGCCCGCGGCACGCCGGTCAATATCGGCGAAGCGGTCGGCGTGATCGCGGCCCAGTCGATCGGCGAGCCGGGCACCCAGCTGACGATGCGGACCTTCCACATCGGCGGCGCAGCGCAGCTGAACGAGCAGTCGAACCTCGAGGCGGTCAGCGATGGCCGGATCGAGTATCGCGACCTGCCGACGATCGTCGACAGCCGCGGCCGCACCATTGCCCTGGCCCGTAACGGCGAGCTCGCGATCGTCGACATGGACGGCCGCGAGCGGGCCACGCACCGTATCCCCTACGGCGCCAACCTGCTGCTGGCCGACGGCCATATCGTCCAGAAGGGCGAGCGGATCGCGGAATGGGATCCGTTCACGATGCCGATCATCACCGAAAAGGGCGGTGTCGTGAAGTTCCAGGATCTGATCGAGGGCAAGACGCTCGTCGAGCAGACCGACGAAGCGACCGGCATCGCGCAGCGCGTGGTGACCGAATATCGCGCGACGTCCAAGTCGAAGGAGGATCTGCGTCCGCGGATCACCCTGCTCGACGAGACGTCGGGCGAGGCGGGCCGCTACATGCTGGCGCCGGGCGCGACGCTGTCGGTCGAGGACGGGCAGGCGGTGCAGGCGGGCGACGTGCTCGCCCGCGCCAGTCGCGAAGCCGCCAAGACCCGCGACATCACCGGCGGTCTGCCGCGCGTCGCCGAGCTGTTCGAGGCGCGCAAGCCCAAGGAAAACGCGATCATCGCCAAGGTCTCGGGCCGCGTCGTGTTCGGCAAGGACTATAAGGCCAAGCGCAAGATCGGCATCCAGCCGGAGGACGGCGGCGAAGTCGTTGAGTATCTGGTGCCGAAGTCGAAGGTGATCGACGTCCAGGAAGGCGACTACGTCAAGCGTGGCGACAACCTGATCGGCGGCTCGCCCGATCCGCACGACATTCTGGAAGTGCTCGGCATCGAGCCGCTTGCCGAATATCTCGTGTCGGAAATCCAGGAAGTCTATCGACTCCAGGGCGTGAAGATCAACGACAAGCACATCGAGACGATCGTCCGTCAGATGCTGCAGAAGGTCGAGATCACCGAGGACGGCGACACGACCTTGCTGAAGGGCGAGCAGCTCGACCGCGAGGAGATGGACGAGGTCAACGCGAAGCTGAAGCCGGGCCAGCGCCCGGCGGAAGGCAAGCCGGTCCTGCTGGGCATCACCAAGGCCTCGCTGCAGACCCGCAGCTTCATCTCGGCCGCGTCGTTCCAGGAGACCACCCGCGTCCTCACCGAGGCGGCGGTCCAGGGCAAGACCGACACGCTGATGGGCCTGAAGGAGAACGTGATCGTCGGCCGCCTGATCCCGGCGGGCACGGGTGCGGGCATGAACCGCATGCGCGTCGCCGCCTCAAGCCGCGATGCCGCGCTCCGCGCCGCCCAGCGCGACTGGCAGGCCTCGCTGGTCGCGCCCGACAGCGCCGCCGAGGAGCACGCGGCCGAGCTGCGCCGTCCGGTCGAGGACGACAGCGGCGACGATCCGCTCGCCGTGGCCGTGGTCAGCGGCGACGGCAGCGACGAAGCCGCCGGCGATTACCTGGAGCAGTAAGCTCCGGCTCGCAGCCAAGAACGAGCCCCGGCGGAAACGCCGGGGCTTTTTCTTTGGCGCCGCCGCTTGCCCGGAACGGCCGCGCATCCGGCCCGTTCACTCCCCGGCTCATGCGGGAGTGACGATCATGGCCTATGTCGAAGCGCGCGACGGGACGAAGCTGCACGTCAAGGACATGGGATCGGGCGAGCCCGTCGTCCTGATCCACGGCTGGCCACTGACCGGCGACATGTGGGAGTACCAGACTCTGGCGCTGCTGGAGGCCGGCCGCCGCGTCATCACCTATGACCGGCGCGGCTTCGGCCTATCGGGGCATTGCGGAGCCGACTATAATTACGACGTCTTCGCCGATGATCTCGCGGCGGTGATCGATGGCTGCGGCGCGGATCGCGTCAGCCTGGTCGGCTTCTCGATGGGCGGCGGCGAAGTCGCGCGCTATCTGTCCCGCCACGGCTCGGGCAAGATCGCGCGGGCGGCCCTGGTCAGCTCCGTCGTCGCCTATCTGCTGAAGACGCCCGACAATCCGGACGGCGTCGACGCCAGCGTGTTCGAGGACATGAAGGCGCAGATCCGCAAGGACCGGTTCGACTTCCTCCAGACCTTCGGCAAGCAATTCTACGGCGTCGGCTGGGTCTCCAGCCCGGTCAGCCAGGGCCTGCTCGACTGGACCTTCACGCTGGCGATGATGGCGGGCCCGAAGCCGACCATCGACTGCGTCGACGCGTTCGGCCGTACGGACTTCCGTCCCGACCTGCCGTCCTTCGCGGGCGTGCCGACGCTGATCATCCACGGCACCGGCGACAAGACCGTGCCGATCGCCCCCAGCGCCCACGCCGCCGCCCGCGGCATCCCGCACGCGCGGCTGATCGAGTATGAAGGCGAACCCCACGGCCTGTTCGCGACCGCACCCGACCGGCTCAATCGCGATCTGCTGGATTTCCTTTCGGGCGGCGGCGAGCACGGCTTGCGCGCAGACGCAGACCGCCAAACGGAACCGACCTGAGCAGCAAAGGTCCGCAACGGGTGGATTGTGGACGTTTCCCCTCTCCCCGACGGGGAGAGGGCGACTCGTGCGCAGCGCGAGCGGGGTGAGGGGGGCAGAGCGCAGCGCGGCGAGCGTGGGCAGGGCGGACCCTCACCCTCCCACTCGCTTCGCGAGCGGGCCCCTCCCTCTCCCGCAAGCGGGAGAGGGGCTAAGATCCGAAAGGGGTCCGCGCGATCTGTTCTGTCGCGCGTCATCCGCTTCCGTTGAGCAGCGACAGCAGCGCCAGCGCCGGCGGAACCGTCATCGCGAGGCCGAGCGCCAGATCGAACAGCCGCGCCGGGAGGATACGGCGGTCGCGCCTGACGGTCAGCAGGTCGGCGGCGCTCATCCAGAGGATCGAGGCGCCACCCGCCGCCGTGACCGCGAGCGCTGCGACGAACAGGGGGCGCACCCGCTCCGGGCTGATGGCATGGATCGGCCAGAGCAGCAGCGCGATCAGGCCGGCGACCAGGCCGACGCGGATCGCGCGCGCCAATGTCCAGATCTTGTTCAGGCGCATAGGCTCGGCCCCGAGCGGCGTCCACGCAAAGCACAAACGCGCGGCCCGTCGCGCCGGCAATGGCGTCTGCCGCATGTCCGGAACCGCTCTTTGCCCATGCCGTTCAAATGGCGCCAATAAAGAGGGAGTCGCGTATGCGCATCAAGTCTCTGACCTCCGCCATCATCGCCGGCAGCATGATCGGCGCCCTGCCGACTGCGGCGATCGCCCAGACCAGTGCATCGGCGGCCAAGCTGTCCATCGTGCGCGCGGCTCCCGAAGCGGGCGAAAGCAGGCTGGCCGGTGGCGCGGGCGGGGTCATCGCGCTGGCGATCCTGGCGGGCATTGCCGCGATCGGCGTGCTGGCCGCGGTCAACAGCGACGACGACGAGCCCGTCAGCGCCTAGTCGAACAGGCTCGAGACCGAGCTCTCGTCGGCGATCCGCTTGATCGCCTCGGCGAGGAGCGGCGCGATGGTGAGGGTGCGGATGCGCTTCGCCTGGGCGATGCTCTCCGTCGCGGCGATCGAGTCGGTGATGACGAGCTCGGTCAGCGACGATCCGTCGACGCGGGCGACGGCGCCGCCGGACAGCACGCCGTGGCTGACATAGGCGACGACGTCCTCCGCGCCCGCCTCGCGCAGCGCGGCGGCGGCGTTGCAGAGCGTCCCCGCGGAATCGACGATGTCGTCGACCAGGATACAGAAGCGGCCGGCGACGTCGCCGATGATGTTCATCACTTCCGATTCGCCGGGCCGCTCGCGGCGCTTGTCGACGATCGCCAGCGGCGCGTTG
Source organism: Sphingomonas horti (assembly GCF_009753715.1). Taxonomy (GTDB): domain Bacteria; phylum Pseudomonadota; class Alphaproteobacteria; order Sphingomonadales; family Sphingomonadaceae; genus Sphingomonas_B; species Sphingomonas_B horti. Next base: position 403,287 of record NZ_WQMS01000016.1, read on the forward strand.
TTGAGCCGCTTGGCGAGCGCCCGCGCGCGCACGACGCCGCCGACGTCCGGCGACACGACCATCAGGTTCTGGGCCGGGAAGCGGGCGAGGATGTCGGCCGACATCACCGGCGCCGCATAGAGATTGTCGGTCGGGATATCGAAGAAGCCCTGAATCTGCCCGGCATGCAGGTCGACCGAAAGGACGCGGTTGGCGCCGGCGACGGTGATCAGGTTGGCGACCAGCTTGGCCGAGATCGGCGTGCGCGGCCCCGGCTTCCGGTCCTGCCGGGCATAGCCGAAATAAGGGACGACGGCGGTGATCCGCCTGGCCGACGCGCGCTTCAACGCGTCGATGCAGATCAGCAGCTCCATCAGATTGTCGTTCGCGGGAAAGCCGGTCGGCTGGACGATGAATACGTCCTCGCCGCGGACATTCTCATGGATTTCGACGAACACTTCCTCGTCGGCGAAGCGGCGCACGCTCGCTTCGGTCAGCGGCAGCTCCAGATAGTCCGCGATCGCCCGGGCGAGCGGCAGGTTGGCGTTTCCGGATAGAAGCTTCATGGGCGTCCCGCTGTCACGATTCTGTCGCGGCTTTAGAGGCTCCAGTCCGCGTCGTCATCCCCGCGAAAGCGGGACCTACCTTCCTCCTTCTCTCCGGAGCACACGAGGCAAAGAAAGGTGGGTCCCCGCTTTCGCGGGGATGACGACATAGATAAGGACCGATCATGACCGACCGGCTCCGCATCGCTCTCGTCCAGATCAGCCAGCGCGTCGGCGACATCGCCGGCAATGCCGACACGATGCTGGAGTGGCGAAGCAAGGCCGAAGGCGCGGACCTGGTCGTGTTCCCGGAGCTGCAGCTGATCGGCTATCCGCCCGAGGACCTGATCCTCAAGCCCGCGCTCCACGCGCGCGCCGAGGAACAGCTCCGCCGACTCGCGGAGGCGACGGCGGACGGCGGCCCGGCGATGATCGTCGGCAGCGTCCGCGCGGAAGGCGACCGGCTCTACAACACGCTGAACCTGCTGGAAGGCGGCCGCATCGTCGCCTCGACGCGCAAGCATGAGCTGCCGAATTACGGCACGTTCGACGAGAAGCGCTGGTTCACGCCCGGGCCGCTGCCGCAGCCGATCGACTGGCGGGGAGTCCGGCTCGGCCTGCCGATCTGCGAGGACATCTGGTTCCCGGCAGTCTGCAATCATCTGAAGGAGCAGGGGGCGGAGCTGCTGATCGCGCCGCACGGCAGCCCCTATGAGATCGACAAGGACGATCTGCGCACCGGCAAGATCGCCGCCGACCGGGTCGCCGAAACCGGGCTGCCGCTGGTCTTCCTGAACCGCGTCGGCGGGCAGGACGAAATCGTGTTCGACGGCGCCTCGTTCGTGCTGAACGGCGACGGCACGCTCGCCCACCAGCTGCCCGACTGGGAAGAAGTGCTGGTGATGACGGAGTGGGAGCGCGGCCCCGGCGGCTGGCGCTGCGCGCCGGGCGAGATCCACGCGCTCGATCCGCATCCGGCCGATGCGTATCACGCGATGCTCGTGGGGCTGCGCGACTATGTGAACGCGAACCGGTTTCCGGGCGTGGTGCTGGGCCTGTCCGGAGGCATCGACAGCGCGCTGTCGGCGGCCGTAGCGGTCGATGCGCTGGGTGCCGACCGCGTGTGGTGCGTGATGCTGCCGTCGCGCTATACCAGCCAGGAGTCGCTCGACGACGCGGCCGAATGCGCGCGGATGCTGGGCGTGCGCCTCGACAGCATCCCGATCGAGCCGGCCGTTGCCGCCTTCGACGCGATGCTGGCGCCCGGCTTCGCGGGACGCAAGCCGGACCTGACCGAGGAGAATGTCCAGGCGCGCATCCGCGGCGTGACGCTGATGGCGCTCTCCAACAAATTCGGCCACATGCTGCTGACCACCGGCAACAAGAGCGAGATGTCGGTCGGCTATGCGACGCTCTATGGCGACATGGCCGGCGGCTATTCGGTGCTGAAGGACGCCTACAAGACGACGGTGTTCGAGCTTTGCCGCTGGCGCAACGCGAACCGGCCGGCGCTGGGCCTGGGCGGCGACGGCCCGGTGATGCCGGAGCGGGTGATCGACAAGCCCCCCACGGCCGAGCTCCGCGCCGACCAGAAGGATTCGGACTCGCTGCCGCCCTACGACGTGCTCGATCCGATCCTGCACGGCCTGGTCGAGGAGGAATTGTCCGTCGACGCGGTCGCCGCCCGCGGCTTCGACCGCGACACCGTCGCCCGGATTGAGCGCCTGCTCTACGTCGCCGAATATAAGCGCCGCCAGGCCCCGCCGGGCGTCAAGCTCGGCAAGCGCAATTTCGGCCGCGACCGCCGCTACCCGATCACCAACGCGTTCCGGACGGGCTGATGACCGTCGTCACTCGTTTCGCGCCGTCGCCCACGGGGCGCGTGCATGTCGGCAACCTTAGGACGGCGCTGCACAATTGGCTGTTCGCGCGTCAGCAGGGCGGGCGGTTCCTGCTCAGGATCGACGACACCGATCGCGAGCGGTCGGAGGAGCGGTTCGTCGTGGCGATCCGGGCCGATCTGGGCTGGCTCGGGCTCGACTGGGACGGCGAGGCGCGGCAGTCGGAGCGGTTCGGGCTTTATAAGGAGCGGTTCGCGGCCTTGCGCGAGGCGGGACGGGTCTATCCCTGCTTCGAGACGCCGCAGGAGCTGGAGCTGAAGCGCAAGGTCCAGCTCGGGCGCGGGCTGCCGCCGGTCTATGATCGAGCCGCGCTGAAGCTGGGCGAAGCGGACCGCGCGCGGCTTGAGGCCGAGGGGCAGCGGCCGCACTGGCGCTTCAAGCTCGACCATGACACAGCGATCGAGTGGGACGATCTGATCCGCGGGCCCCATCGGTTCGATCCGAAGCTGTTGAGCGACCCTGTGATTCGCCGCGCGAATGGTTCGTGGCTCTATCATCTGCCCTCGGTGATCGACGATATCGACATGGGCGTGACGCATGTGGTGCGCGGCGAGGATCACGTCTCGAACACTGCCGCGCAGGTTCAGATGTTCGAGGCGCTGGGGGCACCTCCGCCAGCCTTTGCACATGAGGCGCTGCTGACTGGCGCCGAGGGCAAATTGTCGAAGCGCCTTGGCGCGACGGATGTCGATCATTGGCGAGAAACCGGAAACGAGCCGCTTGCACTGGCGGCCAAGCTGGCGCGGATCGGCACCAGCCTGTCGGTCGAGCCGGTCGCATCGATGGCGCCGCTGGTCGAGCGCTTCGACTTCGCGACGTTCGGCCGGGCGCCGGCGCGGTTCGACGAGGCGGAGCTGGCGAAGCTCAATGCGCAGACCGTCCATCTGCTGAGTTTCGAACAGGTCGCCGAACGCCTGCCGGCCGGCATGGACGCACGCGCCTGGGAAGTAGTGCGCCCGAACCTGGAACGCGTGGCCGACGCGGCCGATTGGTGGCACGTCATCGAAGGCCCGGTCGCGCCCGAGGTCGTCGGCGAAGACCGCGACTATCTCCGTGCCGCCGCCGAGACCGCCGCGCGGATCGACTGGGCGGCCGATCCCTGGCACGCGTTGACCGGCGCGCTCAAAGAGATCACCGGCCGCAAAGGCAAGCCGCTGTTCCTTCCCCTCCGCTGTGCGCTGACGGGGCGGGATCACGGCCCCGACATGGCCGCGCTGCTGCCGCTGATCGGGCGGGAGCGGGCGGTGGCGCGGTTGGAGGCGGCGGCCTCACCTCTCCCATAGGGAGAGGTCGAGTCGCGCAAGGCGCGACCGGGTGAGGGGATGCAGGCTTGACGTCCCGCTCCCGAACCCCTCACCCCGCTCGCGCCGCACGTGCGAGTCGCCCTCTCCCGACGGGAGAGGGGCAAGGGGGACATTTGGCCAAGCTCTATTTCTACTACGCCTCGATGAATGCGGGGAAATCGACGACCCTGCTGCAGGCGGACTTCAATTACCGCGAGCGGGGCATGCACACGATGCTGTTCACCGCCGCGATCGACGACCGGTACGCCGCAGGCATCATCACCTCGCGCATCGGTATCGAGGCGCCGGCGCACAGCTTCGATCCCGATACCGACATGCGCGCTGCGATCGCGGCCGAGCACGCGGTCACTCCGCTCGCCTGCGTGCTGATCGACGAAGCGCAATTCCTGACCCGCGACCAGGTGCTGCAGCTGGCGAGCGTCGCCGACGAGATGAGCATCCCGGTCCTCGCCTATGGCCTGCGCACCGATTTCCGTGCCGAACTGTTTGAAGGCAGCAAATGCCTGCTGGCGCTCGCCGATGTGCTGGTCGAGTTGAAAGCCGTGTGCGCCTGTGGCCGCAAGGCGACGATGAACCTGCGGATCGACGTCGAAGGCCGCCCCGTCCGCGAAGGCGCCCAGACCGAAATCGGCGGCAACGATCGCTACGTCGCGCTGTGCCGCAAGCATTTCATGGAGCAATGGCGGGGGTGACTGACGGCGGGGAGAGCGGCGGCTTCCGCTCCATTGCGGTCATAGCGAACCGACGTAGAAACTTGGATGGACGCCACGCAGGGGGGTAGATTGGACAAGCAGCGGAAAGCCCGAGCAGCGGAACGAATCCTATTCACTATGCTGGTGGCTGCACTCGGTGTGGCAGGATTTGCCTATGAGCGATTGCGGCCTGAGGTGCCGCCTTGGCAACTGGTTGGTCTGATCTGCGCCGGCCTATTCATCACCTATGCCGCGTATCGGCTGGCCCTGAACATCGTTCTACGAAACCTCAAACGGTAAAGGTCCGCCAACCAGCCGTTGCGGACATGTCACCCGATGCTAGGAACAGGGCATCGAAGGTTTTGAGGATTGCGCATTGCTCGTCTTTTGGTGGACCGGGAAGGGCTATCTGACACCGATAACCCTCATTGTGGTTCTCACGATTTTCGGGATTGTGCTTCAGGCAGGCAGACCGCTTCTAAGCGACGCACCGTGGTTCTGGGGCACAGCCTTCATCTTCGTCGCAGCGGTGAACTGGGGAGTTGGTCGCAAGCTCAACGCGAAAAAGCTAGCTGCTGTGCGGTCCAGTCGCTTACGCAATAGGCTGATCTACCCCGCCAGAAACAAGTTTATGTCGTTGCCTTTGGAGACGTGGTCGATACCGATTGCGATCGGGGGAGCCTGCGCGATCGGCTATAGTTTAATCGCCTGATCGGCATATCCGAGAACCACCCGTTTCAGACGTAGGCGCAGGGGCTCTATGAACTGGAACTGCCCTTCTTGCCGATTGGCCAGGCGCTCCCATATTCGCTGACGGCACTCTTTCCGCAGCGCAGCAATTGCGCTAAGGGCGCCGCCCGTTCCCGCTCGAATCCCAGGAATTCCAATGAGCCTCCGCAACGTGGCCATCATCGCGCACGTCGATCATGGCAAGACCACGCTCGTCGACCAGCTGTTCCGCCAGTCCGGCACGTTCCGCGACAACCAGCGCGTCGAAGAGCGCGCGATGGATTCGAACGACCTGGAGAAAGAGCGAGGGATCACGATCCTGGCCAAGTGCACCTCGGTCGAGTGGGCCCCGGCGGGAGGGCAAGGCGCCACGCGGATCAATATCGTCGACACCCCCGGCCACGCCGATTTCGGCGGCGAGGTGGAGCGCATCCTGTCGATGGTCGACGGCGTGATCCTGCTGGTCGATTCGTCCGAAGGGGCGATGCCGCAGACCAAGTTCGTGACAGGCAAGGCGCTGGCGCTGGGCCTCAGACCTATCGTCGTCGTCAACAAGATCGACCGGTCCGACGCGCGCGTGCAGGAAGTATTGGACGAAGTGTTCGATCTGTTCGTGAGCCTGGAGGCCAGCGACGAGCAGCTTGATTTCCCGGTGCTCTATGCGTCCGGGCGTAACGGCTATGCGTCGGACGATCCGGATGCGCGCGAGGGCACGCTGGCGCCTTTGTTCCAGAAGATCGTCGAGCATGTGCCCGCGCCGAAGGTCGACGAGGACGCGCTGTTCAGTTTCCTGGTGACGTTGCTCGACCGCGACAATTTCCTCGGCCGCATCCTGACCGGTCGCGTCAATGCCGGCACCGTCAAGCTGAACCAGCCGATCCACGCGTTGGATTCCGACGGCAACGTGATCGAGACCGGCCGCGCGTCGAAACTGATGGCGTTCCGCGGGCTGGAGCGCGTGCCAGTCGAGGAAGCGAAGGCGGGCGACATCATCAGCATCGCAGGCCTGACCGTCGCGACGGTCGCCAACACGATCGCCGACACGGCCGTCACCACGCCGATCCAGGCGCAGCCCATCGATCCGCCGACGCTCTCGATGCGCTTTGCCGTGAACGATTCGCCGATGGCGGGGCGCGAGGGGACCAAGGTCACCAGCCGCATGATCCGCGACCGCCTGTTCCGCGAGGCGGAATCCAATGTCGCGATCCGCGTCACCGAAAGCGCCGACAAGGACAGTTTCGAGGTCGCCGGCCGCGGCGAGCTTCAGCTGGGCGTGCTGATCGAGACCATGCGTCGCGAGGGCTTCGAGCTCGGCATCAGCCGCCCGCGCGTGCTGTTCCGCGACGGCCCGAACGGCCGCGAGGAGCCTTACGAGACCGTCGTGATCGACGTCGACGAGGAGCATTCGGGCACCGTCGTCGAGAAGATGTCGATCCGGAAAGCCGAGCTGACCGACATGCGCCCGTCGGGCGGCGGCAAGATCCGTATCACCTTCTCGGCGCCCTCGCGCGGCCTGATCGGCTATCATGGCGAGTTCCTGTCGGATACGCGCGGCACCGGCATCATGAACCGGCTGTTCGAGAAATACGGCCCCTACAAGGGCGTGATCGAGGGCCGGAAGAACGGCGTGCTGATCTCCAACGGCACCGGTGAAGCGGTCGCCTATGCGCTGAACGCGCTGGAGGAGCGCGGCGTGCTGATGGTCGATCCGGGCGAGGCGATCTACGAAGGCATGATCATCGGCGAGAATGCCAAGCCCGAGGACCTCGAGGTCAATCCGCTGAAGTCCAAGCAGCTGACCAACTTCCGCGCCTCCGGCGGCAAGGACGATGCGATCCGCCTGACCCCGCCCCGCCGCCTGACGCTCGAACAGGCGATCGCCTATATCGACGACGACGAGCTGGTCGAAGTCACGCCCAAGAGCATCCGCCTCCGCAAACGCCACCTCGACCCGCACGAACGCAAGCGCGCCAAGCGGGTGGCGGAGGCGGCTTAAGGCGTCTTCTTGCCATCATGCCATCAACGCACTAGCTTGACGGCATGACAGCTCCGCAACTTTCGGTCCGTTCGGCTCGCGCTCGCGACCTCGCCCACGAGCTTTCGCGGCGGGAGCGGCGGCCCATCCACGCAATCGTCGAGGATGCGCTCTCCGAATATGCGCTCAAGCATCCGAAGCCGGAAAGCGCGGCCGCCTTTCTGCGACGCCTGCGCAGGCTGACGCCGGCCGACGATCAGGCGGTCGCCGAACTGGAAGCGGCTATCGAGGAGCACCGCCAGCCCCATCAGGGGATCGACCTTTGATCCTGCTCGACACGAATGTCGTGTCGGAGCTGATGAAAGAGGCCGCGAATCCTGCCGTCGAACGCTGGTATCTTCTGAACGAGGAAGAGACCGTCTTGCCGTCGATCGCGCTGGCGGAACTCACCTATGGCGTGGCGCGACTCTCGACCGGAGCCAAGCGCCGCATGCTGGAGGCCCGGCTGACGGAGTGGCGAGTGCGCTATTCAGGCCGTACCGTCCCGTTCGGACCGGCCGCTGCAATGCGCTATGGCCCGATGCTCGCGTCCGTGGTGGCATCAGGCCGCACCATGTCGCTTCCCGACGCGCAGATCGCCGCGATAGCGCTTGAGGAAGATGCTCTTGTGGCGACCCGCAATATTGCAGACTTCGAACCTTCCGGGGTGTCTCTCGTCAATCCGTGGGATTGAAGGGCCAATCAGCCGCCCGCCATCTCCAGTATCACCGACCATTCCTCCTCGCGCACCGGCGTCACGGACAGGCGGGACTGGCGGAGCATCTCCAGCTTGACGAGGCGGGGTTCGGCCTTGATCTCGGCGAGGGTGACCGGGCGCGGCAGCTTCTCGACCGGCTTGACGGCGACCGAGGCCCAGTCGCCTTCCTCTCCGTCGGGCTTCCAGGCGCGGGTGATCTCCATGATGCCGACCGCCGCCTTCTCCTTGTTCGAATGGTAGAAGAAAGCGCGGTCCCCGGGCTGCATTTCCTTCAGGAAGTTCCGCGCGGTGTAGTTGCGCACGCCGTCCCATTCGGTCGCGCCGTCGCGGACCAGATGCTCCCAACCATAGACGTCGGGTTCGGATCGCAGCAGCCAGTAACGCATGTCACTGCGCCTCCGGGTAGATCAGGAATTCCTCGATCCGTCCGCCGTTCGGTTCGGCCCGCATGCTGATGATCAGCTTGGCGGAGGGGTAGCGCACTTCGTAAACCTCGGAGGTGAAGCCGCCGCGCAGGCGGGCCGGGCGCAGCCGGACAAAGCTTTGCGGTTCGCCGAGCGGCATCAGGCTGGCGCGGTGGTCGGCCAGCACCTGCGGGGTCAGATAGGCGTTGAAGTTGCCCGTGAACTTCGCCCGGTCCGCCTGCCCTTGACGAAGCTGGTCGAAGATCGCCCGAGCGGTGGCGGTCTCCGGGTCCTGGCCCAGGATCATCGCTTCGATACGGTCCGCGATCGCGTTGTGCGCATTGCCGAAATCGGCGTTGACGACCACCGTCACCGCGGCCTTGTCGGCCGGATAGACGCGGTTGTCCGCCAGATAACCGACGGCCGCGCCGCCATGCTGCACGCGCGCATGGCCGCGGATCTGGTCGACGGATACGCCCAGGCCATAGCCGGAGCCCTTGCCGCCGGTCAGCACGATCTCGCGCTCCTGCTCGGCCCAGCTCTCAGGCTTCAGCAACGCGCGGTCGATCCGCGCGATGTTCCATTTGGACAGCTCGGTCGGCGTCGTCAGCAACTGCCCCGCCGCGAACAGCCAGCCCGAAGCGGGCGCGGTGGCGGCGCGCACCGGCCCCAAGGCGAAGCGCGTGAACGGCCTCGCGTCGGTCGGTTTCAGGTCATGGTCCGCATCGCCGACCTTCATGTGCAGGGGCTGGAAGATGCGGGTCTGCAGAAACTGCATGAACGGCTCGCCCGAGACCTTCTCGACGATCAGGCCCGCGGCGACGAAGCCGGTATTCGAATATTGCCACTGGCTGCCCGGCCGAAAATCGAGCGGCAGCTTCGCCCAGCGGTCGAGGATCTCCAGCGGCTTCACCGGCTTTTCCATCGCCGCGAACGCGTAATTCTGCGGCCAGTAATCGCGATAGCCGGAGGTGTGGCTCAAGAGCTGCCGGATCGTGATCGTGTCGGCATCGGTCAGATCGGGGAGATATTTCGACACCTTGTCGTCCAGCGACAGCCTGCCTTCCTCGGCCAGCAGCAGCACGGCGGCGGCGGTGATCTGCTTCGACACCGACGCGATCGGATAAGCGGCGCTCGTGATCGGCGCGGACGCGTCGCCGCGCTGCTTGCCATAGGCCTTGGCGAACTGGAGCTTGCCATCGGTCACCACCGCGATCGACGCGGACGGGACGCCGGTTTCCTTCAGCGCCTGCTGGGCGATGCTGTCGATCTCGGCGATCTGCGCGGGCGTGAGAGGTGTGGCGAGCGCCGGTGCGGCAATCAGCGCCAGTGGTATCAGAAATGCGCGCATAGCTCTCCCTCGTCATCCCGGCGCAGGCCGGGACCACCTGCCTTTGGCACGGACGGCGGCAAAAAGAAAAGGTGGGTCCCGGCCTGCGCCGGGATGACGTCAGAGGAGGCTGAGCGCCGTCAACTCTGTCCTGAGCGTTGCCGCGTCCCGGAACAGATGGCCCCGTATTCCGATCGCCTCCGCTCCCGCCACATTCCTGGCGCTGTCGTCGATGAAGATCAGCGCATCCGCCGGCATGCCGAAACGCTTGAGCGCGAGCTGGTAGATCGCCGCATCGGGCTTCACCAGCCGCTCGGTGCCCGACACGATCACGTCGCGGAAGCGGTCGAACACCGGCTGCGTGTCGCGGAACGGGCCCCAGAACTCGCCGCTGAAATTGGTGATAGCGAACAGCGGCACGCCGGCGGCGTCGAGCTCCTCGACCAGCGGGATCATGCCGTCGACCGGCGGGCCGACGCTTTCGTTGAAACGTGGACTCCAGGCGGCGATCAGCTCCGCGTGCTGCGGATATTCGGCGATCAGCTCGGCGCTGGTTTCGGCGAAGGGCCGGCCGGCGTCGTGCTGGAAATGCCAGTCGCGCGTGACGACGTCGCGCAGGAACGCGTCGAGCGCCCGATCGTCCTCGATCAGGCGCTCGTACAGGAACCGCGGGTCCCAGGTGAAAAGGACGTTGCCGACGTCGAAGACGACGCCGCGGACCGTCACGCGCGCTTAGCCCTGGCGAGCCTTGAAGCGGCGGTTGGTCTTGTTGATCACATAGGTGCGGCCGCGGCGGCGGATCACGCGGTTGTCCCGATGCCGGTCCTTCAAGGACTTGAGCGAGTTACGAATCTTCATTGTTCTAAAGCCTGGCTCGAATCTGGGCTGAAAAGCGAGGCGCCCGCCTAGTCGAGAGCGCCGCGAAGGTCAAGGCGATCCAGCCTTGCAGCTAATTACGGCTTCGATACGTTTAACGGACAAAGGCTCGAAAGGACAGTGCCGCCATGGTCCGCACCCGCTTCCTCCTGCTGGCTTCTTTGCTCGCGCTCGGCGCCTGCGCGACGCCGTCGCCGCCGGTCGAGGTCACGCGCTTCCACCTGGGCCAGGTCAACGAGCGCGGCACCGTCGCGATCGAGCCCGAGCCCGGCGCGCGCCGGGGGCCTGAGTTCGACTATTACGCCAATGCCGTCGCGAGCGAGCTGGGCCGCCTCGGCTTCGCGCAGGTCGATGGCGTCGGCCAGAGCCTCTACGTCGCGGTGGTGGACGTGCGCACGGCCGCGCGGGAGCGCGTCGGCGGCTCGCCGGTCTCGGTCGGCATCGGCGGCTCGACCGGCGGCTGGCACAGCGGCGTGGGCGGCGGCATCAGCTTCGGCCTAGGCGGCAATCGCGGCGGCCTCTGGGTCGGTGCGGAGCTCTCGGTCCAGCTGAAGCGCCGCTCCGATCAGACGGTCGTGTGGGAAGGCCGTGCCCGCGGCGAGGCGCCGGAGCGCGAATCGGCGGCCCTGGCCGGCCGGCTCGCAAATGCGCTGTTCAGGGACTTTCCGGGAGAGTCCGGCCGCACTATCAGCGTGCCATGACCTTCAGCATCACCAGCGCTTTCGACAGCGGCAACATTCGCGTCCTGAACATAGGCGGGCATGAGGCCGACCTGGAGATCGAGACCGATCACCAGTCCGATTTCTACCAATGGTTCCATTTCCGCGTCGGCAACGCGGCGGGGCGCGACATCACGCTCCGCATCGTGAACGTGGCCAGCTCCGCCTATCCGCTCGGCTGGCCCGACTATCGCGCCCGCGTGTCGGAGGATCGCGAGACCTGGCGCCAGGCCGACACCGATTTCGACGGCAAGGTGCTGACGATCCGCGTCCGCCCCGAGACCAACGCGCTCTGGGTCGCCTATTTCGCGCCCTATTCGATGGAACGTCATTACGACCTGATTACGCGCATCGCGGCCCGACCGGGCGTCACCCAGCGCGAGCTGACCCGGACGCTCGACGGGCGCCCGCTCGACCTGCTGACGATGGGCGAAGGGGCGAAGCAGGTCTGGCTCTATGCCCGCCAGCATCCCGGCGAGTCGATGGCCGAATGGTGGATGGAAGGCGCGCTTGAGAAGCTGACCGACCCTGACGACGCGACGGCGAAGGCGCTTCGTTCGAAGGCCACGCTGCATGTCGTGCCCAACATGAACCCGGACGGCAGCTTCCGTGGGCATCTGCGCACCAACGCCGCCGGCGTGAACCTCAATCGCGAATGGCACGCGCCGTCGGAAGAGCGCAGCCCCGAAGTGCTGGCCGTCCGCAATGCGATGGATGCGACCGGCGTCGATTTCGCGATGGACGTGCATGGCGACGAGGCGATCCCGGCGAACTTCATCGCCGGCTTCGAAGGCATTCCGTCCTACAGCGAGGAAAAGGGCGCGCTCTACACCCGCTTCCGCGATACGCTCGCGGAGCGTTCGCCCGATTTCCAGGTCGCCAAGGGCTATGAGGTCGCCGCGCCCGGCAAGGCCAATATGTCGATGTCGACGACCCAACTGGCGGAGCGTTACGGCGCCGTGTCGATGACGCTGGAGATGCCGTTCAAGGATCACGCCGACAATCCGGACCCGGAGCATGGCTGGTCGCCCGAACGCTGCAAGCGCCTTGCGCACGATTGCCTCGACAATCTCGCGGCGATGATCGACGCGCTCTGAACCCCGTCGGGTTCCATCAGGAGTCACAATGCCCACGCTCGTGCTGATCCGCCATGGCCAGTCGGCCTGGAACCTTGAGAACCGTTTCACCGGCTGGTGGGACGTCGACCTGACCGAAAAAGGCGTTGCCGAGGCGAAGGCAGCGGGCGAGCTGGTGGCCGCCCGGGGGCTCGACTTCGACCGGTGCTTCACCAGCTATCAGACCCGCGCGATCAAGACGCTGAACATCGCGCTGGAAGCGATGGGGCGGCTGTGGCTGCCGGTCGACAAGCATTGGCGGCTGAACGAGCGCCACTATGGCGGACTGACCGGCCTCGATAAGGCGGAGACGGCGGCGAAGCATGGCGACGCCCAGGTCAGGATCTGGCGCCGCAGCTTCGACACGCCGCCGCCGGTGATGGATTCGGCAAGCCCGTTCGACCTGTCGAACGACCGCCGCTATGCCGGCATCCAGGTCCCCGCGACCGAGAGCCTGAAGGACACGATCGCGCGCGTGCTGCCCTATTGGGAGGCAGAGATCGCGCCGGCGCTACGTGGCGGAGAGCGGGTGCTGATCTCCGCCCATGGCAATTCGCTGCGCGCGCTGGTCAAGCACCTGTCGCACATCCCGGACAGCGAGATCACCGAGCTGGAGATCCCGACCGGCCAGCCGATCGTCTATGAGCTGGACGAGGCCCTGGCGGCGAAGGACCGCTATTATCTGAGCGAGCGCTAATCCCCCTCCCGCTTGCGTAGGGGGTTAGAGGAGGGAAGCGCCTTCCCGGCCGGTGCGCGTCCAGCAAAGGCCCTCCCCCGGCCCCTCCCGCAAGCGGGAGGGGAGACGTCACGTCACCCCAATTTTCCGAATTTAGCCTCGTATCCCGCGGTGTCGCCCGCCGCGAGGAGGCGGGCCTGCTCGACCCATTGGTCGCGCGCGATCCGGCCCTTGAACGCGCCGAGCTGGGCGTCCACCCGCGCCACGTCGGCGTCGGTCCATGCCGCGATCTGGTCGAAGCGGGTGATGCCGAGGCCGTTCAGCAGCGCGGCGACCTTGGGGCCCACGCCTTTCATCCGGGTCAGCTCGTCGGGCGGCCCGGCCGGGATCGGGTGAATCGGTTCGACCAGCGCCTCGGGTTCCGGCTTCACCGGCTCGACCTCGACCGGCGGCGGCACGTCGATCGGCGCGACCGCGGGCCCGGTCACCACCGGCGACACCTCCTCGCGCTTCTCCAGCGGCGCTGCCGTCCTGTCCGCCTCCACGCGCTTGCCGCTGCCGGCCAGCCACCAGATGGCGACCAGCACGACGATCACGCCCAAAAGGACGAGCACCCAATTTTGTTCGATCCAGTCCATCCCTCAACGCTCCTTTTATTGTGTTTCGCGCGCGACCTCGCGCCAGCCGATGTCGTGGCGGCAGAAGCCGCTCGGGAAGTCGATCCGTTCGATCGCGGTATAGGCGGCCTTCTGCGCCCAGCGGACGGTCGGACCCTCCGCCGTCACCGCGAGCACGCGCCCGCCCGAGGCGACGAGCCGGCCGTCCCGGTCACTGGTCCCGGCCTGGAATACGATCGCGCCGGCCGCTTCGGCCGCCTCGATCCCGTCGATCGTGCCTCCGGTCTCGGGCGTGCCGGGATAGCCGTTCGCCGCCATCACCACCGTCAGCGCGACGCGGTGCGAAAAGCGCGGCGCCTCGACCTGGTCGAGCCGGCTTTCGGCTGAGGCCAGCATCAGCTCCAGCAGGTCGCTTTCCAGCCGCGGCATCAGTACCTGAGCCTCCGGGTCGCCGAAGCGGGCGTTATATTCGATCAGCTTCGGGCCGGCCGGGGTCAGCATCAGCCCCGCATACAGGACACCCACGAACGGCGTGCCCGCCTCCGCCATTGCGCGGACGGTCGGCTCGACGATCTCGCGCATCGCCTGGGATTCGAGTGCCGGGGTCAGCACGCGCGCGGGCGAATAGGCGCCCATGCCGCCGGTGTTGGGGCCGGTATCGCCGTCCCCGACACGCTTGTGATCCTGCGCCGATCCAAAGGGCACCACCGTCCTGCCGTCCGAAAGCGCGAACAGGCTCGCTTCCTCGCCGGCCAGGAACTCCTCGATCACCAGCGGGCCGTCGGCGGCGCGGATCGCCCCCTCGGCTTCGTCGCGGGTCGTCGCGATCACCACGCCCTTGCCGGCGGCGAGGCCATCGGCCTTGATCACCACCGGCAGCCCGAACGGCGCCAGCCTGGCGAGCGCGTCATCGGTTCCGTCCGCCCGCACATAGCCGGCGGTCGGAATCCGCGCCCGCGTGCACAGGTCCTTGGTGAAGCCCTTCGATCCCTCCAACTGCGCCGCCGCCTTGTCCGGCCCGAACACGGGAATGCCCGCCGCGCGTAGATCGTCGGCCAGCCCCGCCACCAAAGGTGCTTCCGGCCCGACCACGACCAGCCCGATCGCTTGCCTCCGGCAAAAGCCGATCACCGCCTCGTGATCGGTCACGTCCATCGCCACCAACTCGGCATGCCGCGCGATGCCCGGATTGCCCGGCGCGGCGTACAGCTTCCCCAGCCGCGCGCTTTGCGCCAATTTCCAGGCCAGCGCATGCTCGCGGCCACCCGATCCGATCAGAAGGACGTTCATGCGCCCCGGCTAGCTTGAAGAGCAGTTCAGCTCCATCACATAATTGCCCTCGGCGTCGGTGGCGATATCGGCCTTGCGCATCGCCAGGATGCGGCCGTTGAAATCCATGTTGCGGTCGCCGACCCAATTCACCGTTCCGTCGGTCGTTTCGGCGTAGAACAGGATGCTGTCGTTGATCGGCCGGATGTTCCTGGAGTTGAACGCGGCGAACGAGGACTCGCCCGGCGCATAGGTCCACATGCCATAGCCGCTGAACTCCAGCCCGTTCGGGCCTTCGTACACGATCCACAGATTGACCGGCAGGTTGCAGCGGTTGCGCACCAGCAATTGCCTGCCGGCCGCGGCGTCCGTGGGCGAGGGGCTCGGGGCGGGGCTTGGCGCGGGGGAGGCGACGAACGGCGCCGGCGTCGCGATCGGGTCCGGTGAAACGGTCGGCGCCGGCTGCGGCGCGGGCGCCTTGCTCTGGGTGGTGATCACGGCGACGGTGATCGCCCCGGCGGCCGTGATCATTGCCGCCATCACCTGCGGCGAGCAGCCCTTCTTGTCGTCCCCGTCCGCCACCTGGTTCTCCCCCGTGACGCGTCTGCCCGAATCTCCGCCTCTTGGCGCGCAAAGTCCAGAGGGGCTAGGAGAGGCGGATGGCTTCCGAATTTCCCGGCGCGAACGGCAACCTGGTGGCGGCCCAGGCGCCCGGCGACAACGCGCCCGCATTGAGCGTGTCCGAGCTCGCCTTCGCGCTGAAGCGCGTGGTCGAGGACAGTTTCGGCATGGTCCGGCTGCGCGGCGAGATCAGCGGCTACAAGCGGGCGGCCTCGGGCCACGCATACCTCACGCTGAAGGACGACAAGGCCTGCATCGACGCGGTGATGTGGAAGACCGGAGTCGGTGCGCTGCCCTTCCGCCCCGAGGACGGGATCGAGGTGATCGCGACAGGGAAGCTCACCACCTATCCCGGCCGCTCCAAATATCAGATCGTGATCGAGCGGCTGGAGCTTGCCGGCGAAGGCGCGCTGATGCTGCTGCTGGAAAAGCTGAAGGCGAAGCTGGGCGCCGAGGGGCTGTTCGACGCCGGCGCCAAGAAGAAGCTGCCGTTCCTGCCGCGGCGGATCGGCGTCGTGACCTCGCCCACCGGCGCGGTGATCCGCGACATCCTGCACCGGCTGGAGGATCGCTGCCCGACGCACGTGACGGTCTGGCCGGTGATGGTGCAGGGGCAGGGGGCGGCCGAGCAGGTCGCGGCCGCGATCGCCGGCTTCTGCCGGATGCCCGACGGGCAGCGCCCGGAACTCGTCATCGTCGCGCGCGGCGGCGGCTCGATCGAGGATCTCTGGGCGTTCAACGAGGAAGTGGTGGTCCGCGCCGTCGCTGCCTGCACCATCCCGATCATCTCCGCCGTGGGTCATGAGACCGACACGACCCTGTGCGACTATGCTGCCGACGTGCGCGCGCCGACACCCACCGCGGCGGCCGAGATGGCGGTGCCGGTCCGCGCCGAGCTGCGCGCCTATGTCCGCGACCAGGGCACGCGGATGGAGCGGTGCGCCCGCCGCTATCACGAGCGCGCGGGGGAGCGGCTGCACGCGCTGACCCGGTTGCTGCCGACTCCGGCCTCGTTGCTCGATCCGCAGCGGCAGCGCGTCGACGATTATGGCGAGCGGCTGCGGCGCGGGCTCGGCCGCCGCGTCGCCGATGCGCGCGGCGAGCTGGCCCGGGCGAGCGGCGCGCTCCGCCCGACATTGCTCCGCACCCGGCTCGATCGATGCGCCGACCGGCTGGCCGCGGTCTGGCGGCTGGCGCAGTCGGTCAATCCCGAGAATCTGCTCGCCCGCGGCTATGCCTGGGTGGAAGGCAGAGGCGGGCAGGTGGTGACCAGCGCCGCCCAGGCGCGGTCGGCGGTCGCGCTCAGCCTGCACTTCGCCGATGGCAATGTTGACGCGCGCGTCGAACGCGCCACATCGGGAGGAAAGCGCGAGGCGCCGCCGCCCAGCCAGCCCTCGCTATTGTAATAAGGTGTTTGCGACATGCTCATGTTCAACCGCAGCCAGCCCGCCCGGCTTCATTATATGGCGAACGGCTATCGCGTCCTCTCCCAGGGCGATCATGTCGTCTGCGCGGTCTCGGGCGAGAAGATCCCGCTCGACGCGCTGCGCTATTGGTCGAACGCGCGGCAGGAAGCCTATGCGACGGCGGAAATCGCGACCCGGGCCATGACCGCGAAGTGAAAGGCCTGCTCGCGTTCGCGGCGGTCGCGCTGGTCGCGGCCGCGCCATCCGCCGATTTCAAGCTCCAGGGCAAGATCGAACAGGGCGGCGTCGCCTACGGGACCGCGCCGCCCGGCACCGTCGGCCTGACGCTCGGCGGCGAGCCGGTGCCGCTCGCACCCGACGGCCGTTTCATGCTCGGCTTCGACCGCGACGCGCCGGCGACGCTGACGCTGGCCGCGCGGACCGATGCCGGCACGATCGTCACGCGCACGCTCGCCGTCGCGCCGCACGCCTGGGCGTTGCAGCATGTCAACGTCGCCAAGCGCCCGCCCGTCACCAACGAGGAATTCGAGCGGCTGCGCGCGCCGGAAGTCGCGCAGATCGTCGCCGCACGCGCGGTCCGGTCCGACAGCGATGGCTGGCGCCAGCGCTTCGCCTGGCCGGCGAAGGGGCGGATCAGCGGCGTGTTCGGCTCGCAGCGCATCTATCGCGGCAATGAGCCCGGCGCCTATCATTCGGGCGTCGACATCGCCGGCGGCGCGGGCGCCCCGGTCACCGCGCCCGCCGACGGAGTCGTCGTGCTCGCCGCCGACAAGCCCTTCACGCTGGAAGGCAATCTGCTGATGATCGACCACGGCATGGGCTTGAACAGCGCCTTCCTGCACCTGTCCGAAATCGACGTGAAGCAAGGCGATCACGTCAGGAAGGGCCAGCTGCTCGGCCGCATCGGCAGCACCGGCCGCGCGACCGGGCCCCATCTCCACTGGGCGATGAAATGGCGGGGCGCCCGCATCGACCCGATGGCGCTGACCGGCCCGATGACCGGTCAGGACCTCAGGAAAGTGCCGGTGGTCGAGAATTAACCGACCCGCATGCCCTTGACCGAGCGATTGCCTTCGAACTTGATGAAGTAGCTGCCCATCAGGCCTTTCTTGATCAGCACCTTCTGGCCGGGTTTCGGGAAGGCGTTGATGCCTTCGGTCGTTTCCCAGGTCGCGCCGTCGCCCAGCGTGAAGCGGAAGCGGCCATAGCCGATCGAGCGGACCGTCGTGATCGGCTCCTCGATCTGGGTGAACTCGTCTTCCTTGTCGTCCTTGTCGTTGCCGAAGAAGGGCAGCCGGGGCAGCGAGAAGCCGAACAGCGAACGCTTGGTCTTCGTCACTGCCTGCTTGTCGAGCACGACCGTTTCCTTGCGCTCGACCGATTGCAGCAGCGCGCCGGCCGCCTGGTCGTAGCAGGCCAGGCGCTGGGCATTGTCGGCGATCGCGCGGCAGGCACCGAGCGCCTGAATCGCGGCCGGGGGCTCGTCTGCCGCTACGGCAGGCGCGGCCAGCGCGAATGCGGTCAGCACGGTCACGGCAAAACGGATCATCGGCAGGGCCCCTCGGTTGACCGCGCGAGGGTAAGGCGCCGCTGGCGGCCCGGCAAGGGCGCGCCGGGACTGTGACTGAAATGCTACACTTGGGGGCAAAACTCGCATTTACCAGAGGCGGGGCGTTGTTCTGGATGCGTCATTTCGCCTAGTAGCGGCGTGATAGCTTCGTTTGCAGCTATGCCACCACGTGCGTCCGGCAGCGACCGGCCACGACAAAGGGGAAGAAAGACTATGCAGCTTGCACTTCGTCGGCACCTGCTGGCTTCGACCGTCCTGCTGGGCGCTTCGATGCTGGGCACCGCCGCCTATGCGCAGACCCAGGCCGCCGAGGCGGCTCCGGACGAGGGGACGATCGTCGTCACCGGGTCGCTGATCACCAACCCGAACCTCGAGCGTTCGGCGCCGGTCAACGTGACCACCTCGGAAGAAGTCGAGCTGCGCCAGACCAACGTCGCCGAGCAGCTGCTCCGCGAAGTTCCGGGTGTCGTGCCGTCGATCGGTTCGGCGGTGAACAACGGCAATGGCGGTGCGTCGTTCGTCAACCTGCGCGGCCTCGGTTCGCAGCGCAACATCGTCCTGATCGACGGCGTGCGCCTCGTCCCGGCCGAACTGAACGGCCGTTTCGACCTCAACAACATCCCGCTCGCTCTGATCGAGCGGACCGAAGTGCTGACCGGCGGTGCGTCGACCACCTATGGTGCGGACGCGGTGTCGGGCGTGGTGAACTTCATCACCAAGCGCAATTTCTCGGGCCTCGAGGTCTCGGCCTCGGAGCAGATCACCGAGCGTGGTGACGGCAACATCTTCCGCGTCGACGCGACCATCGGCGCCAACTTCGACGACGGCCGCGGCAATGCTGTCTTCTCGATCGGCTACCAGGAAGCGGACCCGGTCTATCAGGGCGCACGTTCGTTCAGCCGCTTCAACATCTCGGCCCTGAACCGCGCGGTTTCGGGTTCGGGCACCGCGGTTCCGTCGACCTTCTCGGGCGTGAACCCGACCGGCACGGCCTGCACCACCGCCGCGACCTGCGCTCCCGTCCAGGGCAGCCGCCAGGTCAACGGCGCCGGCAATGCGTTCAACGCGACGAGCGCGCAGAGCGTGCCGTTCAACTTCAACCCGTACAACGTCTTCCAGACGCCGTTCCAGCGCTTCAACATCTTCGGCCAGGCCAATTATGAGGTCACCGACGGCGTCGAAGTCTACACGCGCGGCCTGTTCTCGAAGAACACGGTGCAGACCATCATCGCGCCGTCGGGTGCGTTCGGCATCGCGGTCGACCTGCCGCTCAACAACCCGTTCCTGACCGATGCGCAGCGCAACGCGTTCTGCGCGTTCGACACGACCGCGAACGACGGCGTCTATACCCCGCGCTTCACGCCGGCCGAGTGCGCCGCGGCGGCCAACCCGGCGCTGCGTCCGGGCGACGCTGCGTATCGCGAAGCGACCGTCTCGCTGTCGCGTCGCGCGACGGAAGTCGGTCCGCGTGTCAGCACCTATGTCACGCAGATCTTTGACTATCGCCTCGGCGTCCGCGGCGGCATCACCGACTCGATCAACTACGACCTGTTCGGCTCGTACGGCGAGTCGGAGAACCTGCAGAACATCGGCGGCTACACGCTGAACTCGCGCTTCCAGCAGGGTGTCCGCGCTGGCGGCACGCGCGCCAATCCGGTCTGCTTCGACGACTCGAACGGCTGCGTTCCGGTCGATGTGTTCGGGCCCGAAGGCTCGATCACCGCGCCGATGGTCGACTTCCTGACCGCGGACAGCACCGTGCTCACCCGCACCACGCTCGCCCAGGCGCGCGCGACGGTTTCGGGCGACTTCGGCGCGACCCTGCCCTGGGCGTCGGATGCGGTCAGCTTCGCGATCGGTGGCGAATATCGCCGCTACACCGCGCTGCAGAAGTCCGACACGCTCGCCGAATCGGGTGACCTGGGCGGCGCCGGCGGCGCTTCGCCGTTCATCAACGGCGGCTTCGACGTCTATGAAGCGTTCGGCGAGTTGATCGCCCCGCTGGTGCAGGACAAGCCGTTCTTCCAGAGCCTGACTTTCGAGGGCGGCATCCGCTACTCGCACTACACGGTCAATGCTCCGGGTGCGCCGAAGTTCAACACCACCACCTGGAAGCTGGGCGGCAGCTGGGAGCCGATCTCGGCGATCAAGTTCCGCGGCAACTATGCCCACGCCGTGCGTGCGCCGAACATCGCGGAGCTGTTCAGCCCGGTGAACACCGGCCTGACCTCGCTGTCCGACGATCCCTGCGCCTCGATCGACGATCAGGGTAACGTGATCCGCGGCGTGCCGAGCGGAACGCTTGCCGCCGTTTGTACGGCTCAGGGCGCGCCGAACAGCTCGCTCGGCGCCATCCCGGTCCCGACTGCGGGTCAGGCCAACGCCACGGGTGGCGGCAACCTGAACCTGAAGCCGGAGAAGTCGAACTCCTGGACCGTCGGCGCGGTGATCCAGCCGGACTTCCTGCCGGGCTTCTCGGCCTCGATCGACTATTACAACATCAAGGTTTCGGGCGCGATCACCAGCCCGACTCCGGACGACGCGATCACCGCCTGCTTCGGTGAGCCGTCGGGCTCGCACACCGTTCGGCTGGCGAGCGGTCAGACCGCTGTGATCCCGGATTATACTCCGGGGGCCAATGCGGCGTCGTCCAGCGCCTGCACGATCATCCGGCGCAACCCGCTCCGTGGTGACCTTTCGGGCGACCCGGCGATCGCTCCGGGCCTGTTCCTCGCCACGTCGAACCTCGGCCGCCTGAAGACCGACGGCATCGACGCGACGATGAACTACAACACGGACCTGGGCTTCGCGAAGCTGGCCCTCAGCTTCGCCGGCAACTGGACGCGTGAGAATCGCTTCCAGGCGGTCACCGGGGTCGGCCTGTTCCGCCAGTGCGTCGGCTATATCAGCCCGAACTGCGGCTCGCTGCAGCCGGAGTTCAGCTGGACCCAGCGCACCACGCTGTCGTTCGAGAATGTCGACGTGTCGCTGCTGTGGCGTCACCTCAGCTCGTTCCGGATCGAGCCGGATGCCGCCGGGACCTTCGGGAATCTGGTCGGTGCGACGCCGAGCAACAACTCGACGCTGCCGGGCTCCCCGCAGCAGGGTGCGTTCGGGACGCGTAACCTCGGCTTCATCCCGTCGTTCGATTACTTCGATCTGGCGACGCGGATCGGCGTGGGCGACAACCTGACGCTGACGCTGACGGTGGCGAACCTGTTCGACAAGAAGCCGCCGCTGACCGGCCAGGACATCGGCACGACGTCCTACAACAGCGGCAACACCTTCCCGTCGACCTTCGACGCGCTGGGCCGCACCTATCGCGTCGGTGCCCGCCTGCGCTTCTAAGCGCCGACGGCTGACGCCAACAGAGAAGGGGCGGTTCCGAAAGGAGCCGCCCCTTTTTATGATCCTGCCTTTTGCCGCCGGCACTCAACATCTCACGCTCGTCCCGAGCGAAGTCGGGGGGCGCTGCTCGGAGCATGCGCCCCTCCACTTCGCGCTTTGGCCTCCGGTCGGGGCGAGCGATGTCGATCGCCAGACCGCGCCGCTCTAGCCCAGCAGTGCCCCCGGCAGCGTCATCGGGATCCCCGCGCGCTCCGCGGTCACTTCGGCCCAGCGCCCGACCTTCTCCAGCTCGTCGCGATGCGCGGCCGCCGCGCCTGCATATTCCGCCTCGCGCTCGGCGCGGCCGAACGCCTCGCCTGACTTCGAATTCCGGCCGAACGCGGCTGCCACGATCTCCGCGACCTGTGCCTCATTGACCCCCAGGCCATAGAGCCGCGCCAGCGCCGCCACACTCGCTTCGGGCGCATCGAGCAGCGACTCGCTGTCGAGCGTGCGAACCCGCGGTGCCAGCGCGCGGGCGAGCTCCGCGAACAGCGCCTGCTGCGCCAGCCACCCGGCGGCCGCGATCTGCAGGTCGGTCTGGCCGAAAAACTGCGCGTCATCGAAGCCCAGACGCTGCACCAGCCCGTCGGTCCGCAACCCCATGAACAGCTCGCGCACCCACAGCCGGCCATCCAGCCCCTTCTTGGCGACCGAGGTCAGGAACAGCGGCAGCGGCGCGTGCAGCAGCAGCGCTTTCGCGTCCGGGCGCAGCGCCATCATCATCGGGATCAGGCCGCTCACGATATTGGATGGCTTGATCACCACTGCCTCGCCGGCGGCGAACGGCCGCGCGAGCAGGGCCAGCGCGCCGTCCATCGCTTCGGCGACGTCGCGCCCCGATGCGCCGCGCCGTCGCCAGCCGGTGATGTCGTTGAGAATCGCCGGCTCCTTCAGCGCCATCGCCACCCCGTCTCGATCGAACGCGCGGGCGAGCAGGGTCGAGCAGCAGAAAGCCGAATGGAAGATGAAGTGCACCGGCGCGGCAGGCGCGGCGGCGGCCAGCGCCTGCCGACGATCGATCTCGAGGCGCTGAGCGTCCCTCGGCAGATATTCGTCGGTGACGAAAGTCGCCGCGCGATGCTCCTCGCGCGTGACGTGCCGGAACTGGACCGCGTCCTTGTTCTCGATATAACGATGCGCCAGCCACAGCGGGTCGCGGGGAATGGTCTGGGTATTGGGGCTCATAAACTCCGTTCGGGTTGAGCTCATAATCCCGTTCGGGCTGAGCTTGTCGAAGCCCCTTCCTTCTTTCCTTCTTTGACTGAGAAAAGAAAGGGTGGGCTTCGACAGGCTCAGTCTGAACGGGACCTAGCTTACCGCCAGTTCCAGCCGCCCATCCCCCTCGTCGGCCCTGACGGTCGCGCCGTCGCGCACATCGCCGGACAGGATCATCTCGGCGAGCGGGTCCTGCAGATATTTCTGCACCGCGCGCTTCAGCGGCCGTGCGCCATAGACCGGGTCGTAGCCGACGCGGCCCAGCCACGCGCGCGCGGCGTCGGTCAGCTCCAGCGTCACCTTGCGGTCGGCGAGCAGCCGCTGCACCCGCGCCACCTGGATGTCGACGATCGGGCCCATATGCTCCTGGCCCAGCCGGTGGAACAGGATGATCTCGTCCAGCCGGTTCAGGAATTCGGGTCGGAAATGGCCGCGCACGATCTCCATCACCTGCGGCTCGACCGACTTCACGTCCTCGTCGTCCGCGACCTGGCTTAGGAATTGGCTGCCCAGGTTCGAGGTCAGGATGATCAGCGTATTCGAAAAGTCCACCGTGCGGCCCTGGCCGTCGGTCAGTCGCCCATCGTCGAGCACCTGCAGCAGCACGTTGAACACGTCGTTGTGCGCTTTTTCCACCTCGTCGAACAGCACCACCTGGTACGGGCGCCGGCGAACCGCTTCGGTAAGAACGCCACCCTCCTCGTAACCGACATAGCCCGGCGGCGCGCCGATCAGCCGCGCCACGGCGTGCTTTTCCATGAATTCGGACATGTCGATCCTGACCATCGCGGACGCATCGTCGAACAGGAACTCGGCCAGCGCCTTGGTCAGCTCGGTCTTGCCGACGCCGGTCGGCCCCAGGAACAGGAACGACCCCAGCGGCCGGTTCGGATCCTGCAGGCCCGCGCGCGCGGCGCACCGCGGTCGAGACGGCGTGCACCGCGTCGGCCTGGCCGATCACCCGCTTGCCGATCACGTCTTCCATGTGGAGCAGCTTTTCGCGCTCGCCTTCCAGCATCCGGTCGACCGGAATGCCGGTCCAGCGCGAGACCACGCCGGCGATGTCGTCGGCGGTCACTTCCTCGCGCAGCATCGCGCCGGCCGCCGCGCCCTGCGCCTCGGCCAGCTGCTTCTCCAGCGCCGGGATCACGCCGTAGCTGAGCTCTCCGGCCTTCGCGAGATCGCCCTGCCGCTGCGCCTGCTCAAGCTGCATCCGCGCCTGGTCCAGCTGCTCCTTGACCTTGGCTTCGCCGGCGATCTTCTCCTTCTCAGCCTGCCAGCGCGCGGTCAGCTCGGCCGACTGCTGCTCCAGGTTCGCCAGCTCGGCGTCGAGGTTCGACAGCCGCTCCTGCGAGGCCGCGTCGGTCTCCTTCTTCAGCGCTTCGCGCTCGATCTTCAGCTGCATGATGCGCCGGTCGAGATTTTCGATCTCCTCCGGCTTCGACTTGATCTCCATCTGGAGCCGGCTGGCGGCCTCGT
This sequence comes from Sphingomonas horti, assembly GCF_009753715.1. Classification (GTDB taxonomy): domain Bacteria; phylum Pseudomonadota; class Alphaproteobacteria; order Sphingomonadales; family Sphingomonadaceae; genus Sphingomonas_B; species Sphingomonas_B horti. The sequence continues at coordinate 427,877 of NZ_WQMS01000016.1, forward strand.
CCATCAGGTCGATCGCTTTGTCGGGCAGGAAGCGGTCGGTGATGTAGCGGTTGGAAAGCGTCGCCGCGGCGACGATCGCGCCGTCGGTGATCCGCACGCCATGGTGCAGCTCGTATTTTTCCTTGAGGCCACGCAGGATCGAGATCGTGTCCTCAACCGTCGGCTCGTCGACGAAGACGGGTTGGAAGCGCCGTTGCAGCGCCGCGTCCTTCTCGACATATTTGCGATACTCGTCGAGCGTGGTCGCGCCGATGCAGTGCAGCTCGCCGCGGGCGAGGGCGGGCTTCAGCAGGTTGCCTGCGTCCATCGCGCCTTCGGCTTTCCCCGCGCCGATCAGCGTGTGCATCTCGTCGATGAACAGGATGATGTCGCCTTCGGCCTGGCGGACCTCGTCGAGCACGCCTTTCAGCCGCTCCTCGAACTCGCCGCGATATTTGGCGCCGGCGATCAGCGCGCCCATGTCGAGCGCCATCAGCCGCCGGTCCTTCAGCGAGTCCGGCACGTCGCCATTGGCGATGCGCAGCGCCAGGCCTTCGGCGATCGCGGTCTTGCCGGTGCCCGGCTCGCCGATCAGCACCGGATTGTTCTTGGTCCGCCGGGCGAGGATCTGAATGGTACGGCGGATTTCCTCGTCACGGCCGATCACGGGGTCGAGCTTGCCCTCACGTGCCGCCTCGGTCAGGTCGCGCGCGAATTTCTTCAGCGCGTCGTAGCGGTCTTCGGCCGAGGCGGTATCGGCGGTGCGGCCGCCGCGAAGCTTGGAAATGGCGTCGTTCAGCCCGGCCGGCGTCACGTTCGCCTTGGCGAGCGCCTTGCCGGCGGCGGTGGTGGTCGCCAGGGTCAGCGCCAGCAGCAGGCGCTCGACGGTCACATAGCTGTCGCCTGCCTTGCTCGCGATCTGCTCCGCCTGGTCCAGCACGCGCACCGCGTCATTGTCGAGGCCGGGCGTCTGCTGCGCGCCGGACCCCGAGACCGACGGCACCTTGGCCAGCGCCGCGTCGGTTTCCTTCAGCGCCACCGCCGGGTCGCCACCGGCCGCGCGGATTAGGCCCGAGGCCATGCCTTCATTGTCTTCCAGCAGCGCCTTCAGCAGATGCTCCGGGCTGATGCGCTGGTGCGACATGCGGATCGCGACCGTCTGCGCCGCCTGGAGAAAGCCTTTCGCGCGGTCGGTGAATTTTTCGAGATTCATGCGGTCCCCTCAATCAAGTGCCGCCGATGTGGTGTGTCTTTCGTGCAACACAAGGCGCATCCGCCCCGAACGCGGTGCCGAAGCGGCATCAGGGCAGCCAGGCAACGGCGAGGTAGAGACTCATGGCCGGACGCTATCCCGGCCGTGGAGTGTGACGCAATGGAGCACGGATGGAGCGGACGCCCGCCCGCGCCTCAGCCGGTCGCGACCGTCAGGCCGACCAGGCGATCTTCGCGCAATTGAAGCGGTGATAGAGCGTGTCGATCAGCTGCTTCAGGGCGGGGCGCTCGAACGGCTTGACCATGAAAGTATCGGCGCCGAGCTGGCGCGCGCCCTCGATCACCTCGTGCTCGTCGGCGGCGCTCAGCATGATGATCACGGTCCGGTCCAGCGCCTCGTTCTCGCGCACCCCCTTGACCAGCTCGAGCCCGTGCATCTCCGGCATGTGATAGTCGGCGATGATGATGTCGGGCATTTCCCGCCGGGCAAGTTCGAGTCCGTCGGCGCCGTTCTCGGCGGCATGGATCTGCGTGAGGCCGAAACTCTTGAGCGCGCTCCGCACCAGCCGGCGCATCATCTCGTCGTCGTCGACGATCACGGCCTTCAGCTGGTCCGGCGTCACCGACGCGCTGCCGTCGTCCCAGGCATGGCACGGCAGGTCGAGGTCGTCGTCGTCGCGTGGCAGGGTCATGGCCGCGCCTTTTACCGCAAAGGCGTTTCCGGTTCCTTATCGGTGGCGGCTCGGCGAAGGTTTAACCCGCATTTTACCTCGCCTTGCTAGCCAGGTCCGATCCATCGCACGCCGCCAGCCATTGGAGGAAGCAGCGAGACGGAAGGATATGCCGGGCACGTGGGCGAGGAGCTGAGCAACGACTATGGGGCCAGGGCGGCTCCGCCGGGCATGCCCGATCCCGCCTCGGCGTCCTGGGATGCCATCCGCGTCTATCCGCGCATGCCGTTCGACGGCCATCCGTTCGAGGTCCGGATCAAGGGGCGGTGCTGCTCGATCCGGCTGCGCGACCTGTCGTGCGGCGGCGCCTCCGGCCTGTGTGACGAGCCGCTCGACGTCGGCGCCTATGTGATGCTCCGCCTCGCCGCCCAGCAGGTGGTGGAGGCGGAAGTGCGCTGGGTGCACCTGATGAAGGTCGGGCTCAAATTCACCCGGCCTCTCGCTCCCGGCCTGGTCCGCCGACTGCAGCAGGCCCATGGCACCTTCGTCACCACGCGCGCCGGCGGGTGACCGCCACCACGCGGACATGGAAAACGCCGCCAGCGTGGCGCTGACGGCGTTTCCCAGCCCGACCCGAGGGCGAGCGTGATCAGGCGTAAGTGACGACAGCCCGGCGGCGGCGCCGCGCGGCGCTGCCGAGCAGGCCGAAGCCGCCCAGCATCATCGCCCAGGTCGCGGGCTCCGGAACCGCGATGACGCCGGCGCTGGTGCGCACATAGATCGTCTCCGGCACGCCCGCGACCGGGCCGTTGACGCCGTCCGTGAAGCGGCCGGCCGCCGCATCGCACAGGTCCACGTGCGCATAGTCGCTCCAATATTCCGACGTGAAGCGGTAGGAGCTGTGATCGGTGAAGCCGCACGACGGGCTCGGCGCGGCAAAGCCCGGCCGCACGAAATCGGTCCATTCGGGGCGGAGCGCCCATTCGGACACGGTGGCGGTGCGCCAGCCTTCCGCGGCACGATAGCTCGCGGGCTCGATATTGCCGGGCCCGAATTCGTTCGGCGCGATCGGCCCGGCATAGACCCAGTCCAGCCCGGTGTTGTTGAAGTTGATGATGACTTCGGAATCCGGAATCACGATCGATGCACTGATCTTCGCGTCGGCCGAAGTCGCGGCGCCCGCCAGCGCCGCGCTCGCCAGGATGGCGGCAATGAAACCCCGTTTGCGCGTCATGTGACAAACCCCCTTTTACGTCTGCCCCCGCCGGCGGCGGGTGGCGGCGACAGAACGAAGTCGCTGCTGTCAATTTAGCCGCGAACGAACGCCGCCGATAGGAATTTCCGGCCAGATTGGCGCTGCGATCGCAATTGTCTCGCATTGGCACAATGGCGGCGCAGGCGTGCTCACCCCATGCGGTAGGTCACGCTGAACCCCAGATGGTCGGACAGCGCCCGTCCGTCGGGCCCGCGCCCGAACACCACCGATGCGTGATCGGGCGCCAGTCCTTCCGCCTTGCCCGGGGCGAAGAATTCGAAGTCGCGTGCGCGGCGGATGATGAAGGCGGCGTCGCCGCTCCGGTCCACCCGTCCCGCCGCGACGCATGCGCGCAGTGCTTCGCCGCCGCGGCCATCGCCGATCGATTCCCAGCCCGATGCCCGGCCGGCGAGCGCTTGCCAGCGGCCCGGCGCCACCCCGACGTTGAAATCGCCGGCGACGATCAGCGGCCGGGCGGGATCGGCGGCGCGCCGCAGGAATCCGTCCAGCAGCGCCACCTGCGCCCGATAGGCGACGATCGATCGCGCGTCGGGCACGCCGGAAGCCGCGTGCGAGTTCAGGTGCGTCGCCGCGACCTGCACCGCGCCCTTGCCCGGCACCTCGATCGTCACCAGCAGCGCGCCCTTGTTCGCCAGGCAATCGAACCCGGCACACGCCTCAGGCGGAAACGCCATCCGCCGGACCGACAGGATGGGGAAATCCGAAAAGACGCGCAGGCCGCTGCCTTCCCATTTCCCTTCCGTCTCGCCCTTGTCGGCGCGGGCGCCCGCGGCGAATGACGGATCGAGCCGCACCGCCGCCGCGTCGCGTTCGCCTGCCGAAGGGCCGGTCGCGGCAAAGCGATAGCCGCCTTCCGCTCCGATCCGCGCCGCCTCGGCCGTGAAGGCCTCCTGCAGCACGACCACGCTCGGCTGCCGTCCCGCCATCCGCAGCTGCGCCAGCCGCTGCCCGATCTCCGCCAGCTCCGCGCCGCGCGGCTCGACGATCGGCCAGGGCAGGCCATGGACATTGTAGGTCAGCACGCTGAGCGGCTCGTTCGGATGGGCGGGTTGCGGCGGCAATCCGCCGGCCCCGCCCGCCCGCGGCGCCCAGGCCAGCAGCGGCAACAGCATCGCAGCGATCAGCGTCCGGTTCATCGGCGGCGTCCTTGCGCTATCGGCCCACAGACGCCGCTCGCCGCCAAGACCCGCACGGAGGTTCACGCGACTATCGCTTGCGGACCGCGCCGGCGCGCGCGAATATGGGCCTGACGGGTCGTGATCGCTCTGGATAGGGGGACGCGGTGTTCGGCAATCTCGGGACATCTGCATTGATCGGCCTGTTGCTGGGGCTGGCGGCGATCGCCTTTCTCCAGCCGACGCGGACGGCGGGCGCGACGCTGGTGATGGTGGTCTGCCTGGTGGCTGCCATTTCCGTGGGCAGCCTGCTCCGGTCGCGCCGGACCGCCAGACGGCATCGCGGGAAGCGCCGATGAAGCGCGCTCTTCTTCTGCTCTGCTCCGTGACTTTGGCGGTGCTCGGTCCCGCGCACGCATTCCAGTCGGCGCAGGCGCAACAGCCGCGGGCGGGCGCCCAGCCGGTGCCCGGCGCGTCGCCGCTCGTCTGCCCGACCGGGCAGCACGTGCTTGAGGATCGTTGCGTCGAGGACGGCGAGGACCCGGACCACCGGTCCGGGAACTACGGCAACCTGTCGACCGGTGTCGCGGCGGGCGTGGTCGCCGGCGCCTTGCTGGGCAGGTCGTTCGCGGCGCGCACGTCTGACGCGCGGCGGCTGGTGCCGGTCCGGATGTACCTCCCGGCCCCGGCCATCCCGCCGCGCGGGATCGGCGCCTATGGCGTGGTGGCCCTGCGCGGGTTGCCCACGCCTGCCACCCGCGCCCGGCTGTGGCGGCTGTGCCAGTCCTTCGTGAAATATCTGCCGCGTCCGGAAGCGATCCCGAACAGCGTGCGCCGGTCGGACTGGATGGTGACGGTCTGGCCGCTGACCCAGCCCGAGGCCGCGCCTGCGAAGAAGGATGACTGCGACTTCGTGATCGACCATTACGATCTTTACGGCGGGATCAGCGCCATCCAGGACGCCGAGCTGCAGGGCGCGGACCTGAGCGGCCCGGGCCCGTTCCTGATCGGCTGGTCGCCGGCAAGCAGCCGGGGCGTGAAGGACAAGGTCGTGCTCACCTTCGACATGTCGTCGCTGGACAGCCAGGAAAGCTTCGACCGCGCGTTCATCTGGTGGCAGCAGCGCGTCGTCTCCGACCCAAAGCTGTGGCGCCACGGATGGTCGGTCGAGGCGATCAGGCTTTCGGTCCGCGACTTCTTCGATCGCTATGGCGAAAGCGCGCTGAACGCGATCAGGTTCTTCGGCGGCAAATAGGGCAGGGGTGCGGGCCCGTCCGCGCGCCGCTACAGTCGACGCAATGACCGGACCCGGACCACTCTTCGACGCGATTCCTGCTGGCGACACCATTGGCCTTGCCGTGTCCGGCGGTCCGGACAGCCTCGCATTGCTGTTGCTCGGCGCGGCCGAGCGGCCGGGACGCGTCCGCGCCGCCACCGTCGACCATCAGCTCCGCCCGGAATCGCGCGCCGAGGCGGAAGCTGTCGGGGCGCTCTGTGCCGAACGCGGCGTGCCGCATGACGTGCTGACCGTCAGCGTCGAAGGGAGCGTGCAGGCGGCGGCGCGGGAAGCGCGCTACGCCGCGCTGGGCGAATGGTGCGCGGCCCACGGCCTCACCCATCTTGCCACTGGCCATCATGTTGACGACCAGGCCGAGACTTTGCTGATGCGCCTCGCGCGCGGCGCCGGGCTGTCGGGCCTGGCCGGCATCCGCGCTGCCCGCCCGCTTTGCCCCGGGGTGACGCTGGTCCGGCCGCTGCTCGGCGCGCGCAAGGCCGAGCTCGAGGCGATCGTCGCCGCCGCCGGCATCGCGCCCGCGCGCGATCCGAGCAATGCCGACCCGCGCTACGACCGGACCGCGGCGCGCGCGCTGCTTGCCGGCGCCGCCTGGCTCGATCCGGCGCGGCTTGCGCACAGCGCGGCGCATCTGGCCGAGTCCGACGCCGCGCTCGAATGGGCCACGGACCGCGCCTGGGCCGAGCGGTTCGACGGCGCCAGCCTTGATCCCGCAGGGCTCCCGCCGGAATTGCTCCGCCGCCTGGTGCTTCGCATTTTCGCCAGCCACGGCGAGGTTCCCCGCGGCGCGGACCTCGCGCGGCTGATCGCGTCTCTTCAGGCCGGCCGTGCCGCCACGCTGGGCACGCTCAAGGCCGGCCCCGGCACGCGCTGGACCTTCGCTCCCGCGCCTCCGCGGCGGCCGCGCTAGCAGGCGACGGCCGCCGCCTGTCGATCAGGCGAAGCGCACCCGCGCCCGGCCGGCTCGCATGCCCATGCCCACGGCGCCGAAGCCCAGGATCATCAATGCCCAGCTCGCCGGCTCCGGCACCGCGTTCGCGTTGAAGGCGATGAAGGTCGGCTGATATTGTTCCGGCCCCTGGCCCGGCCAGGGCAGCAGCCCAGACGGGTTGGTGGTCGCGGTGGTGGACGTCAGCAGCGTCCCGCTCAGCTCATATTCGTCCCAGACCATGCCGGCGCCGAAGCTGACCGTGTTCGTGCCGAGGTGAGCGAACGAGTTGCCCGCGCCCATCTCGGAATGGTTGAACACGGAGGAGCCGTTGTTGTTCAGGTTCAGGTTGAAATCGAGCGTCCGCGTGCCGCTGTTGCCGATGGTCAGCGCGAAGAACGGGAAGATAGAGCCCGCCTGCAGCGTCGTCCATTCTCCGGCGCCGGCCGCGGTCAGCCGATAGGTGAAGGTGTCGCCGGCGACCAGCCCGGTCGTCGTCGGGTCGTCGCTGCCGGCCGCAAGCGACGCCATGCCGCCGCCGCTGTAGATCACGTTGAAGGTGTAATTGGCGGCTGCCGCCGGCGCCGCCAGCGCGAACAGCATGGCGGTGCCAATCAAGAGATTCCGGGTCATGCTTACCCCCTTGGTCAGTTGCTTCTTGCGCGACCGAACCTGGTTTCCCTTATCTTCATATTGTGCGCTCACAGGCGCCGTCCGTCAATCTCGCCGCCCGCGCGGCCGGGCGGGGGCATGCGAACATCCGGTCCACCGCCGCCATTGTCGGTTAACTCCTCGGCACCTATGTTGTGGGCCTGTTCCCCGTGAGATTCGCCTGCGATGAACGACAAGAAGGATCCGAACGCGTCCAACCCCTGGATGAAGAGCCTGCTGATCTGGCTCGGCGTCGTGCTGGCGCTGGTGCTGTTCGTGTCGATGTTCGACACCAAGACGCGCACCGCGAGCGGGGAGGGGATTCCCTATTCCGAGTTCCTGCAGCGGGTCGATGACGGCTCGGTCAAGGACGTCGCGATCGCCGACAACATCATCAGCGGGACCTACACCAACGATTCGACGTTCCGCACCCAGGCGCCCGACGATCCGCGCCTGATCGACCGGCTGATCGCCAAGAACGTCAAATTCTCGGCAAAGCCGAAGGAAGAGCCGAGCTTCTGGATGATCCTGCTCTACCAGTCGCTGCCGTTCCTGCTGATCCTGGGTGTCGCGTTCTTCGTGATCCGCCAGATGCAGAAGAATGCGGGCTCCGGCGCGATGGGCTTCGGCAAGTCCAAGGCCAAGATGCTGACCGAAAAGCACGGAAAGGTGACGTTCGACGACGTCGCCGGCATCGACGAGGCGCGCGAGGAGCTGCAGGAGATCGTCGATTTCCTGAAGGACCCGACCAAGTTTGCGCGGCTGGGCGGCAAGATCCCGAAGGGCGCGCTGCTGGTCGGCAGCCCCGGCACCGGCAAGACCCTGCTCGCCCGCGCGATCGCGGGTGAGGCGGGCGTGCCCTTCTTCACCATCTCCGGTTCCGACTTCGTCGAGATGTTCGTCGGCGTCGGCGCCAGCCGCGTGCGCGACATGTTCGAGCAGGCGAAGAAGAACGCGCCCTGCATCGTCTTCATCGATGAGATCGACGCGGTCGGCCGCCATCGCGGCGCCGGCCTCGGCAACGGCAATGACGAGCGCGAGCAGACGCTGAACCAGCTGCTGGTCGAGATGGACGGCTTCGAGGCGAACGAGGGCATCATCATCATCGCCGCGACCAACCGTCCGGACGTGCTCGACCCGGCGCTGCTGCGCCCGGGCCGTTTCGACCGCCAGGTCGTCGTCCCGCGCCCGGACATCGAGGGCCGCGAGAAGATTCTGGCCGTTCACATGAAGAAGGTGCCGCTGGCGCCGGACGTGGACAGCCGCACGATCGCGCGCGGCACGCCGGGCTTCTCCGGCGCCGACCTCGCCAATCTCGTCAACGAGGCCGCTTTGCTGGCCGCGCGCAAGGGCAAGCGCCTGGTCGCGATGCGCGAGTTCGAGGAAGCCAAGGACAAGGTCATGATGGGCGCCGAAAGGAAGTCCATGGTCATGACCGAGGACGAGAAGAAGGCGACCGCCTATCACGAGGCCGGCCACGCGCTCGTCTCGCTGCACGTGCCGAACTGCGATCCGCTGCACAAGGTGACGATCATCCCGCGCGGCCGCGCGCTGGGCGTGACCTGGAACCTGCCGGAGCGCGACCGCTATTCGATGTCGATGAAGCAGATGAAGGCGCGGCTCGCGCTCGCCTTTGGCGGCCGTATCGCCGAGCAGCTGATCTACGGCAAGGACGAGCTGAACACCGGCGCCTCCAACGACATCCAGCAGGCCACCGACATGGCCCGCGCGATGGTGATGGAATATGGCATGAGCGAAAAGCTCGGCTGGCTGCGCTACCGCGACAACCAGGACGAGGTGTTCCTCGGCCACTCGGTCGCCCGCTCGCAGAACGTGTCGGAGGAAACGGCGCGGCTGATCGACCAGGAAATCCGTCACCTGATCGAGGAAGCCGAAGCGACCGCGCGCAAGGTGCTGACCGACAATCTCGACCAGCTCCACCGCCTTGCCGAGGCCCTGCTCGAATATGAGACGGTCACCGGCGAGGAAGCCAAGCGCGCGATCGCCGGCGAGGACATCGGCCGCGAGGACCAGAACAAGGGCCGCGTCGTGCCCCTGGTCGCCGGCGGCAGCTCGATCCCGAAGACCCGGCCCAAGAAGCCCGGCCCCTTCGGCGACCCGGCCCCGCAAGGCGCCTGACACCAGCATCACCAAGGGCGGCGCCGGAGCAATCCGGCGCCGCTTTTGTTTGGGTCCCCGCGGCTCTGCCCCCTCACCCCGCTCGCGCTGCGCGCGAGTCGACCTCTCCCCGTCGGGGAGAGGGAAACGGCAGCTAACTCCCATTGCAGCCGCGTCGCGCCCGGCGCAAAGGCGCCGCCATGACGGCGAACCTCCTCTACATCCTCCTCGCGGTTGCCGGCGGCGTGCTGATGGCGGTGCAGGCGCCGACCAATGCGGTGCTCGCGCGGGCGTCGGGCTCGCCGGTGCTGGCGGCGCTGATCTCGTTCGTGGTGGGGACGGTCGCGCTCGCGGTGCTGCTGTTCGCCGGCAGCGGGCCGCGCACGCTCCCCGGCGCCCGCGCGCTGCCCTGGTGGGCGTGGATCGGTGGGCTCTATGGCGCCTTCTTCGTCGCGATGGCGGCGTTCGTCGTGCCGCGGATCGGCGTCGGCGCCTTGCTGACCGCGGCCGTCGCCGGCCAGCTCGCCGGCGCGCTGCTGCTCGACCATTACGGACTGCTCGGGCTGGAGCCGCGCCCGGCTACGCTCGCGCGAGTCTTCGGCCTGGTGCTGGTCTTCGCCGGCGCCTTCCTCGTGCGGCGCGGCTGAGGCGCGACTAACCCAGGTGAATTCCGTTGCGCAGGCGCGACGAACGGAGCCGTAACGGGCGGAACTAAGTCCCTGTTCCGGCGCTTTTACAGGCGTGCCAGCCGATGAGTGAGTGGGGCGCCGCGGTCCTCGCGGATGCTGAAGTGCGGGCTGGCGATCGAAGGAGCGCTATGAAATCTGGATCTTCCCGTCGCCGCGAGCGTCAGGCTTTCTCCGGCGGATCGTCCGTCAAGCCTACCCTTTTGTGCTTCTCGCACCTGCGCTGGAATTTCGTGTTCCAGCGGCCGCAGCAGCTGATGAGCCGCTTCGCGCGCGATTACCATGTGGTGTTCTGGGAAGAGCCGATCTTCGACGCGGTTGCGGAGCCGTCGCTGGCGCTGTCGATCTGCGCCAGGTCGGGCGTCACCGTCGCCGTGCCGCACCTGAACCCTGACGAGGCCGACCTGCACGAGCGGCAGCTTCGCCGCCTCGCCGACGAGCTGGTCGCCAGCCGCCCGGGCCCGCTGGTGCGCTGGTACTACACCCCGATGATGCTGCCCTTCTCGCGGCACCTGGCGGCCGACTGCACCGTCTATGACTGCATGGACGAGCTCGCGAATTTCAAGTTCGCGCCGCCCGAATTGCTGCCGCTGGAGCAGGAGCTGATCGGGCTCGCCGATCTCGTCTTCACCGGCGGCTACAGCCTCTATGAGGCGAAGCGCGGCCGGCACCTGAGCGTCCACGCCTTCCCCTCCAGCGTCGACGTCCGGCATTTCGGCCAGGCGCGCGCGAAGCAGCCGGACCCGGCCGACCAGGCGAGCCTGCCGCGCCCGCGCTTCGGCTTCTACGGCGTGATCGACGAGCGGATGGACCTGGATCTCCTGTCGGAGGTCGCGGCGAAGCGCCCGGACTGGACCTTCGTGATGGTCGGCCCGGTCGTGAAGATCAGCCCCGACGATCTCCCCACCCAGCCGAACATCGCCTGGCTGGGCGGCAAGGACTATGCCGAGCTCCCCGCCTATCTGTCGGGCTGGGACGTGGCGATGATGCCGTTCGCGATCAACGAGGCGACCAGGTTCATCTCGCCGACCAAGACCCCCGAATATCTGGCCGCGGGCCGCCCGGTCGTCTCGACCCCGATCAAGGACGTGATCCGCCATTATGGCGAGCTCGACGCGGTGCGGATCGCGAGCAATCCGGCCGACTTCATCGCCGCCTGCGAAGCCGCGCTCGCGCTGCCGAAGGAAAACCGCGAGTGGCTGCGTCCGGTCGACGCGCTGCTGTCGACCATGTCGTGGGACGAGACCGCGTCGCAGATGCAGGCGCTGATCGCCGAGGCAGCCGCCGAGCGCCGGGCGGTGCAGCCGCGTGCGAACAAGCCGCATTACGATGTGCTCATCGTCGGGGCGGGCTTTGCCGGCTCGGTGATGGCGGAGCGCCTTGCGCGCGATGGCGGCAAGAAAGTGCTGGTGATCGACCGGCGCCCGCACATCGCCGGCAACGCCTATGATCTGCCGAACGAGGACGGCATTCTCTACCACCTCTACGGCCCGCACATCTTCCACACCAACTCGGAAGAGATTTTCGCCTATCTGTCCCGCTTCACCAAGTGGCGGCCGTACGAGCACCGCGTGCTGGCGAGCGTGCGCGACAAGCTGGTGCCGATGCCGATCAACCGCACCACGCTGAATAGGCTCTACGGGCTCGACCTGCAGACCGACGCCGAAGCGGAAGCGTTCCTGGAAAGCCGCGCCGAGCCGGTCGACGAGATCAGGACCTCGGCCGACGTCGTCGTCTCCAAGGTCGGGCGCGAGCTCTACGAGACCTTCTTCCAGGGCTATACCCGCAAGCAATGGGGCATGGACCCGTCGGAGCTCGACAAGTCGGTGACGTCGCGCGTGCCGACCCGCACCAACACCGACGACCGCTATTTCACCGACCAGTTCCAGGCGATGCCGCTGGACGGCTTCACGCGGATGTTCGAGGCGATGCTGGACCATCCGAACATCGAGCTGCGGCTCGGCGTCGAGTGGGAGGATGTGCGGCGCGAGGTGATGTACGACAAGCTCGTCTTCACCGGCCCGATCGACGAATATTTCGGCTATCGCTACGGCAAGCTGCCCTACCGCTCGCTGCAATTCCGGCACGAGACCTTGGACACCGAGCAGTTCCAGCCGGTCGCGGTCGTCAATTACCCGGCCGAAAGCGTGCCCTATACCCGGATCACGGAATACAAATACCTGACCGGGCAGACGGCGCCGAAGACCAGCATCACCTACGAATATCCGTCGGCCGAGGGCGATCCCTATTACCCGATCCCGCGGCCCGAGAACCAGGCGCTGTTCAAGCGTTACGAGGCGCTTGCGCTGGCCGAGCCCGACGTCGTGTTCGTCGGCCGCCTCGCCACCTACCGCTATTACAATATGGACCAGGTGGTCGGGCAGGCGCTCGCGACTTATCGCCGGATGAAGGCGGCCGAGGACGAGCAGCGCGAGGCGCTTGAGGCAGCCGCGCTGCGTGCGACCGCCAGTGAACGCCCGGCCATGTTCGCGCGTTCGGCATTGATCGCACGCACCGGCAGCTCGGAGGCGGCGGCAACTCCAGCGGAGTGAAGGCCATGGCGGAAAATCGGCCGCGCGTTCTCGTCACCGGCGGATCGTCGGGCATCGGCTTCGAGCTGGCCCGGCAGTTCGCCGAAAGCGGCCATGACGTGACGCTTGCCGCGCAGGAGGTCGACAAGCTCGAAGCCTCCGCCGAGCTGATCCGCGAGCGCGCGCCCGACGTCGCGGTCGACACGATCGCCGCCGATCTCGCGTCGGAAGCCGGCGTCTATCAGCTCCACCGCGAGCTGAAGGCGCAGGGTCTGGTCGACATCGTCTGCGCCAATGCCGGCATCGGCTCGGGCGGCGGCGACTTCACCGAAACCGATCTCGATCAGGAGCTGCGGCTGATCGACCTCAACGTGCGCGGCCTGGTCCAGCTGTCGAAGCTGGTCGCCCGCGACATGGCGGAGCGCGGGGAGGGCCGCATCCTCTACACCGCCTCGATCGCCGGTATCATGCCGGGCCCGTTCGAGGCGGTCTATGCCGCGTCCAAGGCGTTCGTGCGCTCGTTCGGCGAGGCGCTGCGCAACGAGCTCGCCGACAAGGGCATCCACGTCACCGTGTTCATGCCCGGCCCGACCGAGACCGACTTCTTCGCCCGCGCGAACATGGAGAATACGCCCGCCGGCCAGGCGGCCAAGGACGATGCCGCCGATGTCGCCGCGCAGGCGATCCAGGCGCTGCAGGCGGATCGCCACGCCGCGCTGACCGGCAGCCTGAAGACTCGCGTGCAGGGCCAGGTCGCCAAATGGCTGTCGGACCCGGCCCGCGCCGCCGTCCATCGCAAGCAGACGGAGCCGCTGGACCGCGAGGGGCAGGACAGCGGCGGCCTCGGCCCCGCCGCGATCGGCGGCCTGTTCTTCGTCGGCGCGCTCGCCGCCGCCGGCACCGCCGCCTGGCTGCAAAGCCGCGAAGAACCGGCACGCCGCCGCGAGCCGAAGGCGGACTTCGAGGTGGCCGGGCGATAGGCTTATAGCACCGTCTTTCCATCCGCCGTTGATGTGATAGTGTCGCATCAACAGGTGGAGGCGCGGACGATGTTGATCTCGTTGCTCTTTCTGGTTGCGCAATCGGCGGCGCCCCAGGCCGGGCGGGCGGCCGATGCGGCCCCCGCCGCCGGCGACCCGACCATCGTGGTGGAAGGGACGGCCAAGACCGACGCCCAGATCCGCACCGAAGCCAAGACTTTCGTCCGCGCGGTCGCCGCTGCGCCCGATACCTCCGATCAGCTCGCGCGCTGGAACGAAGCCATCTGCCCGAAGGTGATCGGCGCCCTGCCGGACGAGGAAAAGCCGATCCTGGAGCGCATCCGTGAGGTCGCGAAGGATGCCGGCATCAAGCTGTCGAAGCGCAAGCATTGCGATCCGAACATCCTGGTCGCCTTTACCAGCGATCCCTCCGGCGTCGTCCGCGAAGTGTTCGAAAAGCAGCCGCACCGGGCGCGAAGCATTCCCGTCGCGGCGCGGAGCGACCTGATCTCGGGTGCCTATCCGGTCCGCTGGTGGTACGACCTGAAGCTGGAGGGCCGCTACGGCGAAGCGCCGATCGGCGACAATCCGGCGCTGCTGAACGCGCTCGACACCACCCGCGGCTCGGTCTCGATGGGCAAATTCGCCCAGTCCGAAAACCAGGCCGGCAACGTCGCCGACTATAGCAGCAGCCTGATCGGCACCAAGAGCCGGCAGAGCATCGGCGCGGCGACCATCGTGATCGACGTGAACCGGGTGAAGAAGCTGTCGCACGACGCGCTCGCGTCCTACGTCGCCATGGTCGCGCTCGCCCCGCTGAAGCTGCCGCCCAAGCCGGTGCCGACGCCGACCATCACCAACCTGTTCCGGGAAACGCCCGACGATCGCGCGGAGGACCTGACCGAATGGGACCGCGCCTATCTCGCCGCCCTCTACAAGGTCGCCGCCAACCGCTCCGCCGACAATCAGCGCTCGTCGATGACCGCCACCATCGCCAGGCACATGCGCGGCGACCAGTAGAGCGGGCTTAGCGCCTCTCCCCAGAGGGGAGAGGGCGACTCGCGGCGAAGCCGCGAGCGGGGTGAGGGGGCGAGAGCGACGCGAAGCGAGCGTGGATGGGGCTTAGCCCTCACCCTCCCGCCGCGTTGCGGCGGGCCCCTCCCTCTCCCGCAAGCGGGAGAGGGGCTCCCAGGACCTCCGCTTCCACAACCGTCTGGCCTCTCGCACGTTTGCCGACTAATCCCCCTGCCATGTCTCGGATCGCATTTATCGGCATGGGCGTGATGGGCGCCCCGATGGCTCGCCACCTCGCGCACAAGGGCCATGAGCTCACCGTCTACAACCGATCGCCCGCCAAGGCTGAGCGCTGGGTGGCGGAGAATGGCGGGCGCATGGCGTCGAGCGCGATGGAAGCGGGCGAGGGACAGGACGTCGTCATCACCTGCGTCGGCAATGACGATGACCTCGCCGAAGTCACTTTGGGCCGCGAAGGCGCGTTCCGGACGATGCGCCCCGGCAGCCTGTTCATCGACCACACCACCGTCTCGGCAAAGATCGCGCGGCAGCTGGCGGTCGAGGGCAAGACGCACGAGATATTGTGCGTCGACGCGCCGGTCTCGGGCGGGCAGGTGGGGGCGGAGAACGGCACGCTCTCGGTGATGTGCGGCGGGCGCGACAAGGCCGTCGAGGCGGCGCGGCCCTATATGGAAGCCTATGGCGCGCGGATCACTCATGTCGGGCCCGCCGGCGCCGGCCAGACCACCAAGATGGTCAACCAGATCTGCATCGCCGGCGCCGTCCAGGGCCTGGCCGAGGCGCTTCGCTTCGCCCAGCATGCCGATCTCGATCTCGACAAGGTGTTCGAGGCGGTGTCGGGCGGCGCGGCCGCCAGCTGGCAGATGCTCAACCGCTGGAAGACGATGGCCGCCGACGATTTCGATTTCGGCTTCGCGATCGATTGGATGCGCAAGGATCTGGGCCTCGCGATCGACGAAGCCCGGACCAACGGCGCGACGCTGCCGGTCGCCAGCCTCGTCGACCAATTCTACGCCGACTGCCAGGCTCTCGGCTATGGCCGCCAGGACACCAGCGCCATCATCCGACGCCTGCCGAAATGAGAGCCTCTCGCAAGCGGAGAGTTGAAGAAACTCTGTCCTACACGGCCATGATCTCGCTATGCAGGCGGAATGATCGCGTCGCTCCTTCGCTCCGTCCCTGATTTCCGGCTTCCAAAGGTAACGCTTCTCCGCGTGACGTGCCGTGACTTTCGTTACCTTTGGGCCGCGCTGGCGCTGCTCGCGGTGCCTGCCCATGCCGATTCGCTGATCGACAATGTGAACGGGCTGACGCTCGACAAGGACGGCAAGGTCGAGCGCTTTACCGGCCTCGTCATCGACAAGGACGGGCGCGTCGAAAAGCTGCTCCAGCGCGGCGACAAGCGGCCCGATCGCGGCCTCGACTTCCGCTACGACGGCAAGGGGCGGGTGCTGATGCCCGGCCTGATCGACGCGCACGGCCATGTGATGGAACTGGGCTTCAAGGCAATGTCGCTCGACCTCACCGAAGCGAAGTCGCTGGACGAGGCGAAGGCGATGCTGGCTGCCTATGCGAAGGCCAATCCCGACCGGCCGTGGATCGTCGGCGCCGGCTGGAACCAGGAGCAATGGGGCCTCGGCCGCTTCCCGACTGCGGCGGACATCGACGCGATCGTCCCGGACAGGCCGGTCTGGCTGGTCCGCGTCGACGGCCATGCCGGCTGGGCGAACAGCGCCGCGATGAAGGCCGCCGGCGTCACCGCCGCGACGCCGTCGCCGGCCGGGGGGCGCATCGAAAAGACCGCCGGCGGCCAGCCCGCGGGCGTGTTCGTCGATGCCGCGCGCCGGCTGGTCGAGAAAGTGGTGCCTGGCCCGCAGCCGCGCGAGCGCGACATCGCCCTGTCGAAGGCACAGGCGATCCTGCTCGGCTACGGCATCACCGGCATTGCGGACATGGGCACCTCGGTCGAGGACTGGAACGTGTTCCGTCGCGCCGGCGACGCCAATGTGCTGAAGGTGCGGATCATCTCCTATGCGCTGGGGCTGGAGCCGGCGCTGTCGGTCGCAGGCGCCGGCCCGACGCCGTGGCTCTATGACGACCGGCTGCGGATGGTCGGGATCAAGCTCTTCGCCGATGGCGCGCTCGGCTCGCGCGGGGCGTGGCTGAAGCAGCCTTATGCCGACGCGCCGAAGGAAACCGGCCTGGGCTTCATGGACGATGCGAAGATCCGCAACCTGATGGTCCGTGCGGCGATGGACAAATTCCAGGTCGCGATCCACGCGATCGGCGATCGCGCCGACGCGCAGGTGTTGAGCGCGATCGAGGAAGTCGCGCCCAGCTATCCGGACAATCGCCGCTGGCGGATTGAGCACGCGCAGATCGTCGATCCCGCCGATATCCCGCGCTTCGGCCGGTTCGGCATCATCGCCTCGATGCAGCCGACTCATGAGACTTCGGACCGGTTGATGGCGGAAGCGCGGCTGGGGCCGAACCGGCTTGCCGGCGCCTATGCGTGGGAATCGATCCGGCGCACCGGTGCCCACCTCGCCTTCGGTTCGGACGCGCCGGTCGAATCGCCGAACCCGTTCCCGGGCATGGCCGCCGCGATCACGCGCGAAGGGCCGGACGGGCAGCCGTTCGGCGGCTGGCAGCCGCAGGAGCGGGTCAGCCGCGAAGTGGCGCTCGCCGGCTACACCACGGAGGCGGCCTATGCCGGCAAGGCGGAAGACCGGATCGGAATGCTCCAGCCCGGCTACCGCGCCGATTTCCTGATCGTCGACACCGATCCGCTGCAGTCCACGCCGCAGCAGCTCCGCGCGACCAAGGTGCTTGAGACCTGGATCGGCGGCGAGCGGGTCTATGCCGCGAAATAGCCGTCTCGTCCTGGTCGCGCTGCTGCTGCTCGCCGGCTGCGACAAGATGACGGTCGGCAACCGGACCGAGCGCAGTGGCGACGTGCCGGTCAGGGTCGCCGACAGTGCCGACGAGAATGTCTCAGAAGTGCCCGAAGGGGTGGGGGCGCCGATGGCATGGCGCGTCGAGGACGGCGCCGCCTTCTACGGCGCCGCCAACCTGCCGCCGGAATTCGCGCTCCGCTGCGAACCGGCCAGCCGCTCGATCCTGTTCGAGCGCGCCGGCACCGGCACCGCGCTGAACCTGGCGGCGGGCGGGGTAGGGGTCAGCCTCGGCACGCGCGACCTCGGCAATGGCCGCGTGCAGGCGCGCACCGGCATGGGCGACGCCGTGCTGGACGCGATGGCGCGCCCGCAGTCGCAGATCACCGTTTCCGGCGGTCCGCAGACATTCACGATTCCGGGCGGCGTCGCGATCCGGCGCGTCGTCGATTTCTGCCGCAACCCGCCGGCTCCGCCCCCGCCCCCGGTCGAAAATGCGGCCGCGCCAGCGAACGGAATGGCGCCGGTGGCGCCGCCGCAGCCCGTACCGACCGCGACCCCCAGCTCAGGAGGCCAGCCGCGCTAGCATCGACGGGGTCAGCACTTGCGGCAGCACGTCCGGCTCGGCCGCGCCTGGGCGGTAATAAAGGTAGAGCGGCACGCCCGACCGTCCCTGCCGCTCCAGGAAGCGCCCGATCTCCGGATCGCCGTTGGTCCAGTCGCCGACCAGCACCGCGACGTTGTGTTTGGCAAAGGCGTCGGCCACCTCGGCTCGCTCGATCGCGCCTTTCTCGTTGACCTTGCAGGTCAGGCACCAGTCGGCCGTGAAGTAGAGGAAGACCGGCCGCCCCGCATCGCGCGCCGCCTTCAGCGCCGCCTCGCTGAACGGCCGCGCCTTCAGCACGCCGCCCGCTTCGGCGCGGGTGGCGATCGGGGCAAGGGTCAGCACCAGCCCGGCCGCGATCGCGGCGGCCGGGATCGCCGGCAGTATCGGGCGGCCGCGGACCTGCCGCACGCCGGCCCACCAGAGCGCGAGACCGAGCAGCAGTGCGGCGCCCAGCCCTACGATCATGCCGTCCACGCCCGCCTGCCGCCCCAGGATCCAGGCCAGGCCGAGCGCCGTCAGGAACATCGGCACGGCAAGGACGCGGCGCATCGTCTCCATCCAGGCGCCGGGCTTCGGCAGCCGCCGTCGCAGCGCCGGCACGAACCCGATCGCGAGGAAGGGCAGCGCCAGCCCGAGTCCGAGCCCGCCGAACACCGCAAGCGCTCCTGCCGCGGGCAGCACCAGGGCCGCGCCCAACGCCGCCGCCATGAACGGCCCGGTGCAGGGCGTCGCGACAAAGGCCGCAAGCGCGCCGGTCCAGAAGGCGCCCGCCGCGCCGCCCCGCGCGGCCAGCGCATCGCCGGCTCCGATCGTGCGCAGCTCGAACAGCCCGGCCAGGTTCAGCGCGACGGCCATGACCAGCAACAGCAGCAGCCCGATCACGCGCGGGTCCTGCAGCTGAAACGCCCAGCCGGCCGCGGAGCCGCCGGCACGGAGCGCCAGCAATGCGCCCCCGAGCGCCAGGCAGGTGGCGATCACGCCCGCCGCATAGGCGAGTCCCTCGCGCCGCGCCTCGCGCTCGTCGACGCCGGCACGCGCCAGCCCGAGCGCCTTCAGGCTCAGGATCGGGAACACGCACGGCATCACGTTCAGCAGCAGCCCGCCCAGCACCGCGCCGGCAAGGGCGGTCAGCACCGTCATCGCGTCCCACTTGGCCGCACCTGTCTCCCCGACCGGATCGCCCGCCGCCGGAACCGGCCCCGGCACCGCGGTCAGCGCCAGGCCGGTATCGTCGTCGATCTTCAGCACGCCGGCCAGCGCCGCCGGATTGCCCTTGGCCGCCGTCTCGACGATCAGCGCGTCGCCGTTGCGGCTGACGCTCTGCGGCGCGGCATAGTCGATCGCGTTTCCGGTCTCGGCGAAGAAATAGGGCTGCGCGACGGCGACGTCGGCCGGCAGCGGCACGGCGATGCGCATCCGGCCCTGCACCACTTCGAACCGCGCCTGCGCGCCCAGCGGCCGCGGCAGCTTCGCCCGCCACGCATCGAACCGCGCTTGCGTCGCCGGATCGATGCGGCCGCTCCCCACGGTCAGGTCGACGGCGATCGTTCCCCGCTCGGGGACGCAGACTTCGTCGGTGCAGGCGAGCCATTCGGCATCGCCTTCGATCCGCAGCGTCGCGCCGGGCCTGGCGTCCTTCGGCACCGTCAGCGGCGCGATCAGCGCATATTCGTGCTCATAGACATAGTTCATCAAGCCAGCGATCAGCAGCGTGCCCGGCACAGGATAGCGGAACGCGCCGACGCTCGCGCCCGCCGGGAGCCGCCACTTGACGTCGGGGGGCACGCCGGCGTCGCCCGGGTTCTGCCAATAGCCGTGCCAGCCCTTGTCCGGCGTCATCTCCAGCGCCAGCGCGATCGTTTGGCCGGGCGCGGGGGTAGCGCTTTCGGCGATCAGCCGCGGGTGGATGTGCTGCTGGCCCGGTTGCGCGAAGACCGCCGCGGGCCACAGTGCCGCCAGGATCAGCCACGCCCATGCGGATTTCAGTTTCGCGAGCATCCCGCTTTCCCTATCGGTTCACAGCCCGGAACCCCAAGGAGTTTCTTCGTGAGGCTGCGTCTTCTCGTCACCGCTCTCGCCGCTTTCCTTCCCGCCACCGCCCCGGCCCAGCCTCCCAGGCCGAAGCTGATCGTCGCGATCTCGGTCGACCAGTTCTCGGCCGACCTGTTTTCGGAGTACAGGCAGCATTTCACCGGCGGGCTGCGACGCCTCTCCGAAGGCGTGGTCTTCCCCTCGGGCTATCAGAGCCATGCGGCGACCGAGACCTGTCCCGGCCACTCGACGATCCTGACCGGCAGCCGGCCCTATCGGACCGGCATCGTCGCCAATGACTGGATCGACCAGTCGGTCGCCCGCGCCGACAAGACCATCTATTGCGCCGAGGACGAGACGGTGCCCGGCAGCACGTCGCGGAGCTACACGGTTTCGGCGAAGCACCTGCTGGTGCCGACGCTGGGCGAGCGGATGAAGAATGCCGATCCCGCCACCCGGGTCGTCTCGGTCGCCGGCAAGGACCGCGCCGCGGTTATGATGGGCGGGCACAAGGTCGACCAGCTCTGGTTTTGGAACGGCAAGGACTATGTGACGATCGCGGGCCAGCCCGCGCCGGACGCGGCGATCGCGCCGTTCCGCAGCGCGCTCGCCGCCCGGCTGGCTCAGCCGCAGCCGGCGCTGCCGGTGCCCGGCGTCTGCGCCTCGCGCGACCGGCCGATCCCGATCGGCGACGGCAAGACCGTTGGCACCTGGCGGTTCGGCCGTCCGGCCGGCGACACGACCAAGTTCCGTGCCTCGCCCGAGATCGACGACGCCAACCTGACGCTTGCCGAATCGCTGATCGACTCGATGCAGCTCGGCCGCGGACCAGCGACCGACATCATCTCGATCGGCGAATCCGCCACCGACTATGTCGGCCACGCTTTCGGCACCGAGGGTGTCGAAATGTGCATCCAGCTGCTCGCGCTCGACAAGCGGCTGGGCCAATTCTTCGATCGGCTGGACAAGGCGGGCATCGACTATGTCGTCGTGCTGACGGCCGATCACGGCGGCCATGACCTGCCCGAGCGCAACCGCATCCACGCCGCGCCGGACGCGCAGCGCGTCGACAACCGGCTCGACGTGAAGGCGGTCGGGGCGCAGATCGGCCGCGAGCTGAAGCTCGACGGCCCGGTGCTGATCCCGGCGGGCGGCGATGTCTATGTCGATCGGGCGGTGCCTCAGAAGATGCGCGCCAAGGTCGCGCGTCGCGCCGCGGATCTGATCCGCCAGTCGCCGCTGGTCGAGAATGTGTTCGTCGGCGCCGACATCGCGAAGCTGCCGCAGCCGACCAGCCCGCCCGAGACCTGGTCCTTTACCGAGCGGGCGCGGGCGTCCTACCTGCCGGGACGCTCGGGCGACCTGATCGTCGCGCTGAAGGAGCGCGTGACGCCGATCGCCGACCCCACGCGTGGCTATGTCGCCACCCATGGAAGCTTCTGGAACTACGACCGGCGGGTGCCGATCCTGTTCTGGTGGAAGGGCGTGCAGAATTTCGAGCAGCCGCTCGGCGTGGAGACGGTCGACATCCTGCCGACGCTCGCGTCGCTGATCGGCTTGCCGGTGCCCGCCGGCGAGATCGACGGCCGCTGCCTCGATCTCGACGCGAGCGCGGGGGACAATTGCGCGGTTGCCGCACCGGAAGCCGCTCGCTAGACCCGCCCGCGTTCAGGAAGGAGACGATCTCGATGAAGAAACTGACTGTCCTCGCGCTGGCTTCGGCCGCTGCCCTTGGTCTCGCGGCCTGCTCGCAAAATGCGCAGAACGAGACCAGCGAAGCGGCCAACGCGGTCGGGACCGATATCTCGAACACCGCGGAAGCGGGCGCGAACAGCGTCGACAACGCGCTCGCCGCTGCCGGCAATTCGATGGATGCGATGGCCGACAACAGCGCCAACGCGACCGGCAACGCTGCCGACAATGCCGCGAACGCCGCCGACAATGCGGCGGGGAACGCGAGCCACTAACCGCGCGGGCTGTACAGGAAGAGCCGCGGTCCTGCCGGGCCGCGGCTTTTTCGCGTCAGCGCCAGGCCGAAAGGCCGCCTTCGTCGTCCAGCAGGTAGAGCGTATTGTCGGCGACGACCGGGGACAGGCTGAGCGGCTTGCCGGCCTTGACGGTGGCCTGGATCGCGCCCGTCTCGGGCGAGACATAGGCGATCTGGCCCTCGCTGCTGACCGCGATCAGCCGGCCGCCGGCGAGCACCGGCCCGGTCCAGCTGATCCCGCCCTTCTTCTTCTTCTCGTTCTTCCAGTGCGGCAGCTGCGTCGCCCAGCGCACGCGCCCGGTCGATCGGGCGATGCAGAGCAGTCGCGCATTGTCGGTGACGGCGAACACCCAGTCGCCGGCCACCCACGGCGTCGCGATGCCGCCTGCGTTGATCTCCCAGATGCGCTGGCCGGTGACCAGCTCCAGCGCGACCATGCGGCCGCCCGATCCGATCGCATAGACGCGCCCGTCGTCGATCACCGGCTCGGCATCGATGTCGGAGATCGTGCCCACCGACGTCGAGATGCTGGTGCGCGACAGCGCGTCCTGCCAGACGATGCGGCCATTCTCGTAGCGATAGGCATTGAGCTCGCCCGAGGAGAAGCCGGCGACGACGGTGCCCTGGCCGGCTGCGGGCGCGGCTACGCCGAACACGCCGGAGACCTCAAGCGTGCCGGAGCCGGTCCATTCAATATTGCCGTCGCTCTGGCGAAGCGCGAAGATCTGGTTGTCCTGGCTCACCACATAGACATTGCCGTTCGAAACGGTCGGCGCGCCGCGCAACGGGCCGCCCGGGCGTTTGCGCCAGATCGTCGATCCGTCGGCGGCGTTCTTCGCCACCACGTCGCCAAGTCCGTTCGTCGCGTAGAGCTTGTCGCCATCGACGCTGACGCCGCCGCCGAACAGCGCCTTGCTGTTGTTGGCGGCGCCTTTGCCCTTATCTTCGTCCGCGGCGTCGCCAACGAACACGGTCCAGACTTCGCTGCCGGTCCGCGCGTCATAGGCGTGCAGCCGGGCATTGGTGTCGATCACATAGAGCCGGCCGCCCGCCACCACCGGCGCGGCGGCGAGATGCGCTCGCTTGTCGCCGCCGGCGATCCGCGTTTCCCAGACGCGCGTCGGCGAGGCGGAAAGGGCAAGGTGCCCCATCGCGTGCGTCGCGTTGCCGCTCGGTTGGGTCCAGGCATCGTTCAGCACCGGCGGCGGCAGCGCCACCTGGATCGAGGCGAGCGCCGGATCGACTTCGGCCCCCGTCTCGGCGACCAGGATCGGCACGCGCTGGCCGAGCACCGGCGTCTTGGGCTTGGCGGCCTTGAAGACGCCGCAGCCCGAAAGCGCCAGCATCGTGGCGAGCAGCAGCGGGGCGCGAAGATTACGGATCATCGGGACAAACTCGGCTGAGCGACAGGATTGACGGCAACACCCAGTACGCTCGCCATCTGAGCGGCGCGTGAACGGATCGAAGGCGGAACGGCCGGGTCGCCGACCAGCCCCGCGAACGTTGCTCCCGCCTCGGTCGGCCGGCCCGCCTTCAGCTGCGCGACCGCGATCAGCTCGCCGGCGCTGCCCCCCCACGGGCTGCCCTTCGCCGCCAGCGGCTTCATTCGCGCGATCACCTGGTCCGGCGGCAGCGTGTCGAACTCCATCGTCGTCTGGCGGATCAGCGCCAGGTCGCGGAACGGCTTGCCGATCTTCTCATCCTTGGCGACCGCAGCGAAGGCAGCGATCGCCGCCTTCGGGTCCTTCTTCTGCGAATCGATCGCCCCGAGCGCGAGCTGGGCGGCGGCGCGATAGCCGCTGCGCGACGATTTGCTGAGCTCGCGCAAGGTCGGGATCGCCTGGTCGGTGCGTCCGCTCGACAGCTGCTCGATTGCCGCCGACAGCTTCTCGCCTTCGATGCCGGCCTGCTTTGCCTGATAGTCGCGCCACCACAGGAATGCGGCAAGCGCGATCAGGCCGACAGCGATGACGACCAAGAGCACCCGGCCCCAGCGCTTCCAGAGCCTGGCCAGTTCGTCCCGCCGCAGTTCCTCGTCGACTTCGCGTAAGAAAGCTTCGTTCGTCTCCGGCGGTACGGCCAAACCAAATCTCCTGGGGGATCAAGCGGCGCGGACCTTAGCGATGCGCTTCGCCAAACGGAAGCCGCTACTTGGGGGCGTAAACCTGGTCGGGTCCAGGAAAGGTGCGGGCCCGCACCTCGGCCGCATAGGCTGCGGCGGCATCCCCGATCATGCCCGCCATGTCGGCATAGCGCTTCACGAACCGGGGCGTGCGCTCGAACAGGCCGAGCATGTCTTCGGCGACCAGCACCTGCCCGTCGCACGCGGCCGATGCGCCGATGCCGATCACCGGGCACGCCACTTCGGCGGCGATGGTTCGGGCGAGCGGCTCGATCACGCCTTCGGCGACGACCGAAAAGGCGCCCGCCTCGGCGACCGCGCGGGCATCGGCGACGATGCGCGAATGCTCCTCGTTGGTGCGGCCGCGCGCGCCATAGCCGCCCAGCGCGTTCACCGATTGCGGCGTCAGGCCGACATGCGCCATCACCGGCACGCCGCGCGCGGTCAGGAAGGCGATCGTCGGCGCCATCGTCTCGCCGCCTTCCAGCTTGACGCCGGCAGCGCCGGTCTCGGCAAGGATGCGCGCGGCGGAGGCAAAGGCCTGGTCCGGGCTCGCCTCATAGCTGCCGAACGGCATGTCGACGATCACCAGCGCGTGATAGCTGCCCCGCACCACCGCCGCCCCGTGCGCGCACATCATGTCGAGCGTGACCGGAAGTGTGGAGGGGAGGCCGTAGATCACCTGGCCCAGGCTGTCGCCGACCAGCAGGATGTCGCAGTGCGGATCGAGCAGCTGCGCCATCCTGACCGTATAGGCGGTCAGCATCACCAGCGGCTCTCCGCCCTTGCGCGCGCGGACCGCGGGAACGGTCAGCCGCTTCATCGGGGCGGGGGTGGGATGGGCGCGGCTGGTCGCGGTGTCGATCGTGAAGGTGGACATGGCCGCGCTTTTGCGCCGCCGTGACGGAAATCACCAGCCCAGCGTTTCCACAAGCCGCCCGAGCAGCGGCAATTGGCTCGGCAGCATCCTCTCGCTTGCGGCGGGAATCGTGAACCAGCGGGCCTCCTCCACTTCCTGGAAGCGCTGCGTCGTCCCGCTGCGTGGCGGCCATTCCATCTCGAACAGGTTGCTGACCAGCGCCGCGGGGTCGAAGCTCGCTTCGAGGGCATAGGCTTCGACCAGCTTGCCGCCGGTCTGCCGAATGCGGCCGAGCGGCAGCGGATCGCCTTCCAGCCTCAGCCCAAGCTCCTCCTCGACCTCGCGGAAGGCGGCGGCGAGCGGCTCTTCTCCCGGCTCGACCCCGCCTTTGGGAATCTGCCAGGCGCCGATATCCCGCTTGCGCCAATAGGGCCCGCCGGGGCGGACCAGCAGCACTTCGAGCGTGCGCCCGCTGCGCCGGAACAACAGCATCCCGGCGCTCAGACGTTTCATGCGATGGTCAGCCGCACTTCGCCTGCTTCCGGCCCGCCGCGACCTGTGCCTTCAGGCTGGCTGAGGCGGCCGCGCCGTAATCGTCGCCGAATTGCGCATAGACCTTGCACGCATCGGCCGGCTTCTTGAGCTGGGTGAGCGCCTGGCCGAGCCAGTAGAGGCTTTCCGCCGCGCGCTCGCCCTTCGGCCATTTCTTGTAGCTGTCGTAAAGCGCGACAGCGGCGAGAGCCGGCTTGCCGTCGTCCAGATAGGCGCGGCCCAGCAGGTTCTGGGCGAACGACGCGCGGCGGTGATCGGGGTATTTGTCGGCGACGCGCTTCAGCTCGGTCTCGGCCTGGCCATAGGCTTTCGCCTGCCACAGCCGGAATCCGTAGATATAGCCGTCCTCCGCAGGGTCACCGGTGGAAGGGCGCTCCACGGCCGGCGCCGGCGGAGCTTCCTGGTCGATCTGGCTCGGCGGCACCAGCGCGGCCGGGGGCGCCTCGGCGGCGGCGCGCGCCTGCGCGTCGGCGACCAGCTGCTTCACCTGGTCCTCGAGCTGCCCGACCCGATGGCCGTTCTGCTCGACATGAGCGGTCAGGGCCCGCAGCTGCGTCTCGATCGCGTCGACGCGCGCGGTCAGGTCGGCGACCGGCGAGCTGGCGGGGCCGCCGATCGGCTCCGGCGCCGGCTTGGGCGCCACGATCTCCGGCTCCAGCGGCTGTCCGTCCGGGAAGACCTTGCGCTGCACCGCGCGCAATTCCTTCTCGATCTTGCCGACGCGCGCATTGAGGTCCGGCGCGGACTGGGCGGCGAGCGGCGTCGCGGCGGCGCCGAGCAGCAGAAGCAGGATCGTTCGTTTCAGCATCAACAAGCCTCAAATCAATCAAACGCGCAGATGTGCCGAGGATAGCTGTCCCTAGCCTGAAGATGGGGGCGGGCGAAACCCATAGCGCACGAAGACGATCACGGTTAACGGCCTGTTAGCCGGCTGGCGCTAATCGGGTGATGTGGGCGAACATGGGGGCATAGCAGCCGGCACGCGAACGTCGGCGTTGGTTGCGGCGCTGCGCTCGGACGGATTGTCCGACGAGCTGCTGCGCGCGCAGATCGACGCAGCGACCCGCACCTATCCCGTCTCGTTCGCGATGAGCCTGATCGTGTCGGGCGGCGTGCTGGCGGCGAGCCTGGATGCCCGGAACCTGGTTTCGATCCTCGCGGCCGCCGCCTTTCATTTCCTGACCTGTTGCGTGATGCTCGGACGCTGGTTTCGCGACCGCGCAACGGACTGGCACGTCGCGCTGCCGAGGGAGCGGGTGCGCCAGATTGCAGCCGAGGCGGCGTTCGTCGCGCTGGGCTGGTTCATCTTCCTGTCGAACGCCGGACTCTATGCGCCGCCCGAGCTGCAGGTGCTGGTCGTCGCGGTAATGGCGGGCGTGATGGCGGTCGGCGCCCTCAGATACGCGCCGATCCCGGCTGCGGCGGCGACGTTCCTGACGACCGTCACTCTGGTATGCGGCATCTATGCGCGGGTGAGCGCGATCGAATGGCCCGTCTACGCGTTTCTGGCGGTGTTCGTGCTGATGCTGGCACGCACCGTCATCGGCCAGCACGCGATGATCGTCGATCAGTATCGCAGCGGTGCCGAGACGGAGCGGGCGCGCGCCGAGATCGCGTTGCTCGCCGCCCGCCAGGCCGAAGCGGCCGCGGCTCGCGCCGTAGAAGATACGCAGGCGGCCGCACAGGCCCGCCAGCAGCGCGAGGACGAGCGCCGCCGCGACATCGCTGAAGTCGCGCGCGGATTCGAGATGCGGCTGCTGTCAGGGATCGAGGCGATCGCGTCCGACGCCGAGCAGGCAAGCGCGATGGCGCGGCAACTCGCGCAATCGGCGCTGGCGAGCCACCAGCGCTTCGTCGAGCTCGCCGGCAAGGTCGACCGCTCGGAAGCGGACATGGCCGCGCTCGCTGGCCTTGCCGCCGATCTTCGCCACGCGCTTGCGGCGGTGCAGGCGCGGGTGGACGAGCAGGCGTCGGCCAATGCCCGCGCCTTCGACTTGACCGGCCGCGCCGACAAGCAGTTCCGTGCTCTCGTCCGCAACGCGCAAGGCATCGGCGCGATCTCGGCGACCATCGAGGATATTGCCCGCCAGACCAATCTGCTTGCCCTCAACGCCACGATCGAAGCCGCCAGCGCGGGCGAGGCGGGCCGTGGCTTCGCGGTGGTCGCGGCGGAAGTGAAGTCGCTCGCCAATCAAACCGGCCGCGCGACCGGCGACGTACGCCAGAAGGCCGAAGACATCGCGAATGCGTCGACCGACACCGAAGCCGCAATTGCCGAGATGCAGGGCTGTCTCGCGATTTTCGAGGAGCTGGCGCGGACGCTCGGCACCGCGCTAGAGGGCCAGGGGGCGATCGTCGGTGAGCTCGAGCAGCATGCGCTCGCCGCCGCGGCCTTCGCAACCGACGTGCATGGCCGCGTCGCGGAAGCGAAGCAGGCGGCGACCGTCTCGTCCGAGATGACCGACCAGGTGGAAGAACGCTCGTCCGAGCTGGTCGCGCGCACCCGGTCAATTCTTGCCGAAACGCGAGCGTTCCTGGGCGAGCTGCGCGCCGCCTGATCCTGGGGCGACACTTCGCGACACAATGCGACTGGATTTCACTCCGTTCGCCGCTGATACAGCACGGCTGAACGGAGGTGGCTGATGGAAGACACTGTGCCCGCGCGCCCGGAGCGTACGCCCGGCGCGAAGTTCCTCTGGACCGCGCTGATCGGCCTGGTCCTCGCGATCCCGCTCTTTTCGGTCTATCTGCTCGTTTACGACCGGCAGTCGCAGTCGGAAACCGCCCGCGCCTCGATCGCGCAGGGCTGGGGCGGACCGCAGACGATCGCCGGCCCTTTCCTCGTTATTCCCTTCCTCGACCAGGCGACCGAAACCGTTGTCGAAGGCGGTCGCCAGGTGACGCGCAGCCGCGACGTGTGGCGCGAGCTGGCGCTGTCTCCCGAAGCTGCCGAGCTTCAGACGGAGCTCAGCCCCGAACGTCGCAAGCGCTCGATCTACGAAGCGGTGGTTTATGAGGCCGCGGTCAGGGGACAGGCGCGGTTCGCATTGCCGGCCGATCTGGCCCGCTATGGCGTAACGATCGATCGCCTTGCCTTCGACCGTGCCGAGTTGCGTTTCGGGCTGTCCGACGCGCGCGGCTTGTTCGGGCCGCCGCCGCAGGTACACGTCGCCGGCCTGGCACTGACGCTTCAGCCCGGCAAAGGCCCGGCCCAGACGCGCGGCTCCGGCTTCTACGCTCCGCTCGATGCCTCGGCCCTGAAGGCAGGGCCGATCGCGACTTCATTCGTCTATGCGATGCGCGGCAATGATTCGCTGACGCTAGCGCCGCAGGCGGGCGACACGCGCTGGACCGTGGTGTCGCCCTGGCCGCACCCGAGCTTCCAGGGTGGCTTCCTGCCGGCCACTCGCCGCGTGGGGGATAATGGCTTCTCCGCAACCTACCGTGTCGGCAATCTTGCGCTCGGCCAGTCGCTGGTCGATGTCCGCGATCCCGTTCAGGCGGCCCCGCCGGAGCCGCGCGCCGTGCAGGGGCCTGACGCCGGCGAGCACGAGGCGCGGATCACGCTGGTGCAGCCGGTCGACCTCTACAGCCAGGTCAACCGCGCGGTGAAGTACGGTTTCCTGTTCATCGGCTTCACGTTTCTGGCCTTCCTGATGTTCGACGTGATCGGCGGCGTTGCCGTCGCCGGCGTCGAATATCTGCTGGTCGGGGCGGGGCTGGTGCTGTTCTTCGTGCTGCTGCTCGCCTTTGCCGAGGTGATCGGCTTCACTGCCGCCTATCTGCTGGCGAGCGCGGCGATCATCGGACAGATCGCCGCCTATTCGGCCGCCGTGCTGAAAAGCTGGCGGCGCGCGGTGTGGATCGGCGGCCTGCTGGTCGCACTTTACGCCGTGCTCTACATCCTGCTTAGCCTTGAAGCCTATTCGCTGCTGATCGGGTCGGTGCTGCTGTTCGTGGCGCTGGGGGCGGTGATGTACGTGACGCGACGCGTGGACTGGACCGGCAAGCGGATCAGTGCCACCTGAGGTTGTCGCGGCCGAGATCGGCGAGCGTGCAGGCGCCCACCAGCTTAATGCCCCGTTCGCTCTCGGCCCGCAGCTTGCCCATCGCGCGCTCGACGCCTGGCTCCTGTCAATCACCGACGTGCGCATGTCGACCTGCTCTCGATATAGTGGAAGACGGGGAGGCGGGTGCTGGCGACGCGGCGGACTTCCTGGGTGTTGTGGCAGTCGCGGATACAGGCGCGGCAATAATGCGGCGGGCATTCAATCGCACCAGGCGGCGTCGTCGAGGTGGAGCTCGGCGGTGCGGCGCGAGCCCCATTCGTCGACCTTGGGCCGGCCCGCAACCCATAGCCTGCGGTCGCCGGGCGCGCCGAGCAGCGCCTGGCCGAGCTCGGCGTCGGCAGCCCGGAACGCGACCGCCTTCAGGCTGGCGCCGTCGTCGCCGGCGAGGATCGCGCGGACATGGCCGTTGCCGACCACATCGGCCCTGACGATCCGGACCGGTCCGGCGGCGATGCGCGGCGCCGCCCAGCCCATGCCGTACGGCCCGGCGAGCTCGAACGCGTCGACCAGCTCGGCCGTCACACCGCGCGGCGCGAGCGACGCGTCGAGCTGCAGCGCGTGGACGGACGCGGCATGAGCGACGTCGTCGGCCAGCCGCTCCTCCAGAAACGCGCGGAACGCGTCGATCCGGTCCGCGGCGACGGTCAGCCCCGCCGCCATCGCGTGGCCGCCGCCGGCGACGAGCAGACCGTGGTCCTTCGCCGCCAGTACCGCGGCGCCCAGGTCAACGCCGGGGATCGAGCGGCCGGAGCCTTTCCCGGTGCCGGTCTCGTCGATACCGATCACGATCGCGGGCCGACCGAGCTTTTCCTTCAGCCGCCCGGCGACAATGCCGATCACGCCCGGGTGCCAGCCATGGCCGGCGGCGATGTGGACGGACGCATCCCCGGCGGCGCGGCACGCGGCTTCGGCCGCGTCCTGCACCTCGGCTTCGATCGCGCGGCGCTCTTCGTTCAGCGCGTCGAGCTCGGCGGCGATTCCGCGCGCCTCGTCCGGGTCTTCGGTGGTGAGCAGCCGCACGCCGAGATCTGATTTGCCGACACGTCCGCCGGCATTGATCCGGGGCCCCAGCGCGAAGCCGAGATCGTGGCATAGCGGCGCCCGTGTCAGCCGCGCCGCTTCGGCGAGCGCCGCCAGGCCGATGTTGCGGCGCGCGGCCATCACTTTCAGGCCCTGGGCGACGAAGGCGCGGTTGAGGCCGCGCAGCTGGGCGACATCGGCGACGGTGCCGAGCGCGACCAAGTCGAGCAGCTCGATCAGCCTGGGCTCCGGCCGGCTCGCGAAAAGGCCGCGGGTCCGCAATGTCCGCAGCAGCGCCGCCCCAAGCAGGAAAGCGACGCCGACGGCAGCCAGGTGCCCGTGCACCGCGCCTTCGCCCTCGTCGAGCCGGTTCGGGTTGACCAGCGCGAAGGCGGCGGGCAGCTCGGCCGCGCATTGGTGATGGTCGACGACGATCACGTCCGCGCCCGCCGCGCGCGCCATGTCGAGGGCTTCGAACGCCTGCGCGCCGCAATCGACAGTGACGATCAGCCGGCTGCCGCCGCTCGCGATCCGCACCAGCGCTTCGCCCGAGGGGCCGTAGCCCTCCATCAGCCGGTCGGGGATATAGGCGGCGGGCGCGAGCCCGAGCTGACGCAGCAGCCGGATCAGAAGCGCGGCGGAGGTGGCGCCGTCGACGTCATAGTCGCCGAAGATCGTGACCGGCTCGCCGGCCGCGACCGCATCGGCCAGCCGCTCGGCCGCGCGGTCCATGTCGCGAAAGATCGACGGGTCGGGCATGAAGCCGCGGATGGTCGGCGCGCGGTGCGCCTCGATCGCGTCGCGCGGACAGCCGCGGGTCAGCAGCAGGCGTGTGACCAGGTCGTCGGGCGCGAAGCTCGCGTCGAGCTCGTCGGCAGGCATCCCGCGCCAATGCCATGGCTGGCCCAGGATCGAACGGCGGACGCCAAGCGCCAGCCTCGGTTCGGACGTGATGAAATTCATCGGATGAAGTTGTGAATCAACCGCTCGGCGGCTGCAACCCCGAAGGGCGAATGCTCCACAACCGCGGCGCATGGTCCGGCGCGAGGGACACGCCAGCGCGCCGGAGCGTTGAGCAACGGACATGAAAGGAGACAACCAATGGCCACTGCCGTTCAATCGCAGAATGACAACAGCACGAACCCCCAAGGTACGGCCAAGAGTATAAGTTCGCTAAAGGACTCGTTGGGCAACAGTCAGATCGTGAACAAGGCGAAGCAGTTCGCGAAGGATCGCCCGTGGGCGACGGCGACGCTGGCCGGCGTGGTTGGGGTGGCGCTGTTGAATACGCTTCGTGGTCGCTGACGAAAGCGGGCAGCGGCCGGGTAGATCGGCGCTGCCCGTTAACTCTTAACCGTCTCGAAACCGGAGCAGAATCCATCTTGCGGTAAGTTAGGAAACGCGCTTAGATCAAGGCTTAACGGGGGAAGAAACGGGGGCAATTCATGAAAATCGCGCGTGCGCGTGCGCGTGCGCGTGCGCGTGCGCGTGCGCGTGCGCTGGCGCTTGCCTGCGCTATTGGCATGGCCGTGCCGGGCCTTGCGCAGGAAAAGGCTGCGGTGAAGCCGGGCTTTTCGATGCCGACCGGCAAGCCGGTGCGTATCCTGGTGTTCCGGCCTGATGTGAAGGTTGGCTCGCAGTCGGCGGGTGGCGTGGTTACGCCGAATGCCGAATGGACGGCAAACGCCCGCAAGAATCTTGCCGACGCGCTTGTCGCGGCCAAGCCGGGCGGAGCGAGCGAAGTGGTGTTCATGACCGACCTTGAGGGCGAGAACGCGACGCTGCTCAACGAATATCGGTCCTTGTTCAAGGGCGTGGCGACGACCGTTCTTCAGCATCGGCTGTTC
Organism: Sphingomonas horti; assembly: GCF_009753715.1. Lineage (GTDB taxonomy): Bacteria > Pseudomonadota > Alphaproteobacteria > Sphingomonadales > Sphingomonadaceae > Sphingomonas_B > Sphingomonas_B horti. The sequence goes on from NZ_WQMS01000016.1 coordinate 460,342, forward strand.
AAGGGCGATCGGCTGCCCACCAAGGTGACCGGCTTCGAATATACGCTTGGTCCCGGCGTCGCGAAGCTTGGCGAACTGGGCGGGGGCGACTATGGTCTTTTCGTCGTCACGAACGATGCCTATGGCGATTCCGGCCGCAAGGCGCTCCAGATCTTCGGATTGCTGATGGCTGGGGCGACCGGCTTTGGCGGCATGGTCTCTTCGGGCGTGCATGCCGGATATGCGGGGCTGATCGATCTCAAGACCGGCGACCTAGTCTGGCTGAACGCCGATCTAAAGATGGGCGGCGACGTGCGCGAGATTGATGGCGCGTCGAAGCGAGTCAGCCAGCTGCTCGAGGAATTCCCGGGCGGCACGAGCGGCGGTGTCCACTTCCTGCCTACGACAAAATGAACCGATGGGCAGCCCTGCTGGCGGCCGGGGCGGTCGCGAGCGCGAGCGCGAGTACTTCCGGTGCTGCCGGCCCGGTTCCGGTCGGCTCGCCTGCGGTTGCCGGATATCAGCCGGTCGGCGTGGACGAGCAAGGCCTTTGGGGCGAAATGGCGGAAGCGGAACGGGCGCTCAAGGTCTCGAAGCTCCTCGTCCGGGACGAGGAACTGACCTCGTATCTTCGCAAGGTGCTCTGTCGGGTCGCCTCGGCCGACGCGTGTCAGACGGTCCGGATCCTTATTGTTCGCGATCCGCAGTTCAACGCCGGCATGACTCCCAACGGCATGCTGCTGATCAACAGCGGCTTGCTTCTGCGCGTGCGAAGCGAAGCGGAACTGGCCGCTATCCTTGGCCACGAACTCTCGCATTTTGAGCGAAGGCACAGCCTGGCACGTCTAAAGGCGGCCCGCTCCGCAACGGGTTGGGCGGCGTTTCTGGGCGCGGCGGGCGCCGGGCCGTTGGGCCTAGCCTTGATTGGGAACTTCTTCAGCTTCTCGCAGGAGCAGGAGCGCGAGGCCGATCTGGACGGCCTGAAGGGCATGAGGGCGGCAGGATATCGGAGCCGTTCGGCGGGCGACATCTGGGCCAATCTGCGCGCGGAAATGGACGCGACTGCGGCAGCCCGAAACGTCCGCAGCCGCAAGGACAAACGCGGCATGTTCGACACCCATCCCGCTACGGCCGAGCGGCTGGCCTATTTGCGGTCAAGCACCGTCGACGATCCCGAAGGTGAAGCGGGCGAGGCGGCCTTCCGCGCCGCGATCTCGCCGCTCTGGCCGATGCTAATTGACGATCAGGTGAAGCTCAATGATTTCGGCGGCAGCGAGTATCTGCTGGCAGGCCTTGCAACGAGCGGCTGGACCGGTCCTCTACTCTATGCGCGGGGTGAATTGTACCGTTACCGGGGACAGGCGGGAGACTTCGAAAAGGCGGCGGGTTTCTACCGTGAAGCGATCGCCAAGCCTGACGCGCCGGCTGGCGCTTGGCGCGGCCTTGGCTTGGCGCTTGCGCGGACCGGAGACGGCGCCGCCGCCAAAGCCTCGATCGACGAATATCTGAAACGCAATCCGCAGGCATCGGACAAGGCGATGCTTGCCATGATCAGTGGGGGATCACAATGAACAAACTTCTTCTCGGCCTGGCGTTTGCCGGTCTTGCCGCGCCGCCGCTCAGCGCCAAATGGAAGCTGCTGCCCGAGACCATGCCCGTCGCTGTAGCGAAGAGCGCGATGAAGGTCATGCCGGGCCAGGGCTGGAACAGCTGGTCGTTTCGGCCCGGCAAGAAGAGCGAGCTCTGGAGTTATGACGGCCCGGTGCTCAACCAGATCGAGTTCATCGGCGGTGTCGTCGACGGCGAGCCGTTCGCGAAGGAGCGCAACAAGAAGGACAAGCCGCTTCCGAAGTTTAATTCCAAGATGCTGCCGACCGACATAGCCCAGGCCTATGAGCAGACGCAGCGCATCGTGACTCGATCGCCCGACTTCACGATCGACTCGATGGAACCGGTCACGTTCGCGGCTCATCCGGGAGTGAAGTTCACCTTTCACTTCACCAGGCCCGATGAGGAGTTGACCCGCAAGGGGGAAGCTCGCGGCGCGATCATCGGCGGCAAACTCTACATGATCACCTACACGGCGGCCGCGCTTCACTATTTCGATGCGCACCTCGCCCAGGCGCAGGCGATCATGGACAGCGCCAAGGTCGACTAGGCTTAGTCATCCACAGCTTATCGGGCGCATTCGCTTTTGCGGGGTGCGCCCGTCTTGCTATCGGGGAGGAATGACCGACGTAGCCGACCCATTCGACGCCATTGCCGATGCCCCGTTCGATAGCGCCTTGTCCGAGCGCTATCTCGTCTATGCCCTGTCGACCATCACCGCGCGGTCGTTGCCGGACCTGCGCGACGGCCTGAAGCCGGTTCACCGCCGGCTGCTCTGGGCGATGCGGCTGCTCAGGCTCGACCCGGCGGCCGGGTACAAGAAGTGCGCGCGCGTCGTCGGCGACGTGATCGGCAAATATCACCCGCACGGAGACCAGTCGGTCTATGACGCGATGGTCCGCCTCGCGCAGACATTCGCGCTGCGCTACCCGCTGGTCGACGGGCAGGGGAATTTCGGCAATATCGACGGCGATAACGCCGCCGCCTACCGCTACACCGAGGCGCGGCTGACCCAGGTCGCGATCGACCTGATGGCCGGCCTGGACGAAGGCACGGTCGATTTCCGCCCGACCTATAATGGCGAGGAGGAAGAGCCGGAGATCATGCCCGGCCTGTTCCCGAACCTGCTCGCCAACGGCGCGAGCGGGATCGCGGTGGGCATGGCGACCTCGATCCCACCGCATGATGCCGCCGAGCTGATCGATGCCGCGATGCTGCTGATCGACCAGCCGCACGCCGAGCCGGCACAGCTGCTGGAGCATGTCAAGGGACCCGATTTTCCGACCGGCGGCATCATTGTCGACAGCCCGTCCACGATCGCCGAAGCCTATGCGAGCGGCCGCGGCGCGTTCCGGGTGCGGGCGCGCTGGACGAAGGAGGATACCGGCCGCGGCACCTGGGTCGCGGTGGTGACGGAAATCCCCTACGGCGTGCAGAAGGGCAAGCTGATCGAGGAGATCGCGGCGCTCATCAACGACAAGAAGCTGCCGATCCTTGAGGACGTGCGCGACGAATCCGATGCCGAGGTGCGGATCGTGCTGGAGCCGCGCAGCCGCACCGTCGATCCGGACATGCTGATGGACAGCCTGTTCCGCATGTCGAGCCTGGAAGTGCGCGTGGCGCTCAACATGAACGTGCTCGACGCGAACCGCACGCCGCGGGTGCTGGGGCTGAAGGCGGTGCTTGACGGGTGGCTGCATCACCAGTTCGAAGTGCTGCGCCGCCGCTCCGAACACCGGCTGGCGAAGATAGGCGACCGGATCGAGCTGCTGGACGGCTATCTGGTCGCCTATCTGAATCTCAACCGGGTGATCGCGATCATCCGCACGGAGGACGAGCCGAAGCCGGTGCTGATCGCGGAGTTCGCGCTCACGGACCGGCAGGCGGAAGCGATCCTCAACATGCGGCTGCGCTCATTGCGGCGGCTCGAGGAAATGGAGATCAAGGGCGAGCGCGCGAAGCTGGAGGAGGAGCGCGAGAGCCTGACCGCCCTGCTCGCCAGCCCGGCCCGCCAGCGGACCCGGATGAAACGCGACCTGGCGATTCTGAAGGAGCGCTACGGGCCGGAAACGGCGCTTGGGCGTCGCCGCACGACGATCGAGGAAGCCGGCCCGGTGCGCGAATATGCGCGCGAGGCGATGATCGACCGGGAGCCGATCACCGTGGTGCTGTCGCAGCGCGGCTGGATTAGGGCGCTGAAGGGTCACGCCGATCTGGCCTCGGCCGAGACGATGAAGTTCAAGGAAGGCGATGGCCCGGCCTTCGCTTTCCACGCACAGACGACGGACAAGATCCTGATCGCGGCGGAAAATGGCCGCTTCTACACGCTTGCGGGCGACAAATTGCCGGGCGGCCGCGGGTTCGGCGAGCCGATCGGGCTGATGATCGACCTCGACGGGCAGGTGGGTGTCGCCGCCTGCTTCACCGCCGGCACCGGCAAGCTGCTGCTCGCATCGTCTGACGGCCGCGGCTTCGTCGCCAAGGTGGAAGACGCGGTCGCCGAGACACGGAAGGGCAAGCAGGTCGTCAATCTTCGTCCGGGCGCGACGCTGAAGATCGTGCGGCGCATCGGCGAAGAGGCCGATTACGTCGCGGTCGTCGGCGACAACCGGAAGATGGTGTTGTTCCCGCTGTCCGAACTGCCGGAGATGGGCCGCGGCCAGGGCGTGACCTTGCAGCGCTACCGGGACGGTGGTCTGGCGGACGCGATCGCGATCCGGTTCGCGGACGGCCTCAGCTGGTCGATGGGCGGCGGCAGCGGGCGGACCCGGACGGAAGCCGACCTGTCGCCCTGGCGCAGCGCGCGCGGCGCCGCCGGGCGGATGGCGCCGATCGGCTTTCCGCGCGACAATCGTTTCGGCTGATCGCCCGGGCGGTTTAGGTGGCCTTAACCATCCGGCCTTAGGGGCGGGAGCGATGGGTGGGTCGGCGACAGTCAAACAGGACCGCGGGCGGCAGGCTGCCGCCGCGCTCGACCCGATCATTCTCGCCCATCAGGCAGAGCAGCTCCGCCGGCCGTTTCTCGAAGCGCTTCCGCTTCCCGGCGCCATTGTCGCGCTTGGCGCCGATGGCCTCGAGCTCATCGACGGGAACACGGAGTTCCAGCGCCTCGACCGCGCTGCCGGCGACGGAAGGCTGCTCGCCCGCTGCGACTTTCGCGACGCGCTCTCAGATTTCCTGCGCGGACAGGGAACCATCCTCGATTTGGAATGGATCGACGGCGATCTGATTTCCGGCCGCCAGTACAGCGTCCGCGCGGCGCGGCTGTTCACGATCCAGGCGCGCGGGAACCGCTGCCTGCTGACATTGCTCGACCGCACCGCCGAGCGGGCGGCGGAAAAGAATCTCCGGCTGGAGATGTTCAGCGACAGCCTGACCGGGCTGCCGAACCGCGCCGGGTTCGGCGATCAGCTGGAGGCGGTGCTGGATGCGGCGCCGGTCGGCGGCATCGCGGTGCTGGCGCTGGACCTGACCCGCTTCAGCCGCATCAACGAATCGATCGGGGACGTGGTCGGCGACGAGCTTCTGATCACCGTCGCGCGCCGGCTGCTGTCGACGATGCGCGCCGGCGACGTGCTCGCGCGCACCGGCGGCAATGAATTCGGTGTGTTCGTGAGCATCAACGACGGGCCCGAGGAAGTGCTGGCGGTCGCGGAGCGGATCAACGCCGTGCTGGCCGCTCCCTGCCGTCTTTCGGAGCTGGAGATCCGGATCGGCTGCGCGATCGGCTGTGCCGTCCATGCCGGCGACTGCACGGCGGACGAGCTGATCCGCCGCGCCCAGTTCGCGCTGAAGCGGGCCAAGACGACCGGTGCCACGGAGCTTTACCAGCCGCGCGCGCTCGACATCGCCCGGCAGCAATTCACCATCGAAACCTGCCTGCGCCGGGCGATCGAGGCCGAGCGGCTGACGCTCGCCTACCAGCCCGTGATCGAGCTCAGGACCGGCCGCGTCTGCGGCTTCGAGGCGCTGGCGCGGTGGCGGGAGGGCGGCGTCGACATCCCGCCTTCGACCTTCATCCCCGTCGCCGAGGAATCGGGCCTGGTGCTGCCGCTCGGCCGATGGGCCCTGGCCGAGGCGATGCGAACGCTCGGCAGCTGGGACCGCCGGGCGGGCGCGCCGATGCCGGTCAGCATGGCCGTGAACGTGTCGGCGATCCAGGTTGCGCGCGACGACGTGCCGGCAATGCTGGAGGACGCGATCCGCGCTCACAAAGTCGCGCCGGAACGGATCGCGCTGGAGCTGACCGAAAGCGCGATCGTCGCCGATCCGGACCGCGCGGCGAAAGCAATGGATGCGGTCCGCTCGATCGGCGCGACCATCGCGCTCGACGACTTCGGCACCGGCTATTCCAACCTCGCCTATCTGCAGCGGCTGCCCATCGACGTACTGAAGATCGACAAAAGCTTCGTCACCGGCATGCTGGGGGACCGCGACAAGGTCGCGATCGTCCGTGCGATCCTGTCGCTCGCCCAGGCGCTGGGCCTCGGGACCACGGCTGAGGGCGTCGAGACGCCGGAACTGTCGCAGACGCTGGCGGCGCTCGGCTGCACGCTCGCGCAAGGCTATCATTATGCGGCGCCGCTCGATGCGGACGCCGCCTTCGCCTATTGGTCGCGGAACAACTCGGCCGCGACCTGATCCGCCAGTTGCTCGACTCGGGCGGCGGCGGGAAAACCCTCGGCGACCCAGCGGTCCTCGACCATCTTCAATCCCTTGGCAACGAGCGGACCGGCACCGATGCCACGCGCGACCAGCGCTCCGCCTGAAATCGGCAGGCGCGGCGGCACCAGCGACGCGATCCGCGCCGCATCATCGGGTCGCCCCGACAGCAGCAGCCGGTCGGCCGCGCCCTCCGCCCCGATGCGGTAAGCGAGCACGGCGGGCCGCTCGGCGGACGTCGAAACCGCAAGGGCAAGACGCTTGCGGATCGCGTTGGACAGTTTCAGCCGCGCGGCGATGTCTTCGGCGATGGCCGGGTCCTGCGGCACGATCGCGGCCAGCCGCCGCACCGCATCGCCTGCCATGGCTGCCGCCCGCTCCGTCAGGATCAGCGCCTTGAGCCGCTCCAGCCCCGCCGCGTCGATCTCGGGCAGGACCGGCTTCAGCACGTCGCGCGCGAGCATGAAATCGAGTGCGGGAGCCGGGTCCGCGCAGCCGAGCAGCTTCAGCAATTCGTCGGCGATCCGCTCCCGGCTGAGAGCCATCAGGTCTTTGGCGCGGGCGGCGCACGCGTCATAGGCGGCTGCCTCGGGCGCGCCCCGACCGAAACGCGCGTGGAAGCGGAAGAAGCGGAGGATGCGCAGATGATCCTCGGCAATGCGCTGCAGCGGATCGCCGATGAAACGAACCACGCCCGCGCGCAGGTCGTCGAGGCCGCCAAAATAGTCGAAGATGCTGCCGCTCGTCGGATCGGCCGAAAGCGCGTTGATCGTGAAGTCCCGCCGCGCCGCGTCTTCCCGCCAGTCCTGCGTGAACGCGACGGTCGCGCGGCGCCCGTCCGTCGAGACGTCGCGGCGCAGCGTCGTGACCTCGACCGGCTTGCCGGCGATCGTCACCCCGACCGTGCCATGGGCCAGGCCCGATGGGCTGGTCCAGACGTTCAGCCCCGCGGCATCTGCGCGCGCACGGACTTCCTCCGGCAGCAGTTGGGTGCCGATGTCGAGATCGCCCGCCGGGACGCCGGCCAGCGCATCGCGCACCCAGCCGCCGATATAGCGGCTCCGTTCCTCGCCGAAGCCAATCGCCTGGCCCAGCCGGGCCAGACCCGCGGCGTCCCAGCTCGCCGGCGGCACCGCAACGCGATCAGTCATCGCGCAGCCGCCGCGCCAGGTTGACGATCATCGCCGCCGTCGCGCCCCAGATGCGCCGTTCGTTCCATAGGATCTCGTAATAGCGGCGACGGCGGCCCTGCCAATCGATCTCGCGCTCCAGGTGATTGGCCGGATCCAGCAGGAAGGCGAGCGGCGCCTCGAACCAGTCGGCCACCTCGGCGGCGCTCGGCACGAGAGGCAAGTCGGGCGGGACGACGCCGATCACCGGGGTGACCTGAAAACCGGTGACCGTGACGTAGCGGTCGGCCGGTCCGACCAGCTCCACCGCGTGCGAAGGCAGCGCGATTTCCTCCTCGGCCTCACGCAAGGCGGCGGCGATCGCGTCCTCTCCGCAATCGATCCGGCCGCCCGGAAAGGCGACCTGTCCGGCATGGCGGCGCAGCGTCTCGGTGCGCCGGGTGAGGATCACGCCGGGCTCCCGGCGGTCGGTGACCGCAACCAGCACCGCGGCGGGGGTCAGGCCGGAGACCGGCTCGAGCACCGCATCGCGAATATCTCCTTCGATCAGCACCGGCCCCCGCGCGCCGCTGCGCGCGAGGGCGGCGCGGAGTTGATCCGCCAGCCTCACGCGACGCGGAAAAACATGCCGTCGCTCCACAGGCCCGGCGGAGTGGCCCCTTCGTCAAGGGCGATGTTGGCGAGCTCGTAATAGACGGATCGCCCGACCAGCGCCTCCAGGCCCTTGCGGACCAGCAGATAGGGATGGGAGCCGTCCGCCCTCTCCTCGAAGCGCAACGGATGGTCGGGGCCTGCGACGATCAAGTCGCCTGTGTTGAGCCGGAAGGCGAGGCGCCGGTCCGCCCCTTCGCCCTCGCTCTTCACCTCGACCGCGACGAACGGCGCATCGTCGACCCGGATGCCGAGCTTCTCGACCGGCGTGACCAGAACATAGGAGCCGTCCGGCTCGCGGCGCAGGATCGTCGAGAACAATTTCACCATTGCCGGCCGGCCGATCGGCGCTCCTTGGTGAAACCAGGTGCCGTCGCGTGCGATCCGCATCTCGCTGTCGCCGCAATGCGCCGGGTTCCAGCTTTCGACAGGCGGCAGCTTCGCTTCGGCGGCAAGCCGCGCGATCTCGGCAAGCGAGAGGCCGGTCAGGTCGGGAGGTAGAGCAGCCATGGGCATGGCCCGGCACTAGCCCACCCCATCATTCCGGCGAAAGCCGAATCCCGCTTCTTCTTTGTGTCTTCGCGTCTTCGTGTGATCAAAAATTCTCGCGAAAGACAGACATGGTCAGCTGGTGACGGGTTCAGGGCAGCGGGACGGAACGAGATTGCCTTCGGCGGCAACAGGTCGCCGCAGCCGCGCCAGCAGGCGGCGTTGCTCGTAGGGGCCGTCGATCCGCCAACCGGCGGCGGGCGCGGCGGTGAAGCCGAAGCGTTCGTAATATTCGGGATCGCCGATCATCATCAGCGCGTCGGCGCCGGTCGCTTCGGCCGCTGCTGTCAGCGCCGCCATCAGCGCCTTGCCGATCCCCTGAGTCTGCAGGTCAGGCACGACGGCGACGGGACCGACCATCACCAGCATCTCGGTCCCGGTCGCCGTGCGCAACGCCACCGGCCAGCTCTGGAGCGTGCCGACCAGCCGCTCGCCGTCCCAGGCGGCGACGCTCAGCTCGGGGATCGCGACCGCACCCTCGCGCAGCCGATAGGCCGTCCGCCCGCGTCGATCCGCACCGAAGGCAGCATCCAGCAGCGCCTCGACGGTTTCGGGATCGGCATTGGAAAGCGGGGTCAGGACAACGGCCAATGATGTGCTCCTTGCACCGGGCATGGACGCCCGGAGCGGCGCGCTTTAGCGTCGCGTGCGCATAATGAAAGCTGAATGTGAAGGGAGGCTCAGCCGCCGTGATCCTGTACGATGCCGTCTGGGCCCCCAATCCGCGCCGGGTGCGCATGTATCTGGCCGAAAAGGGGATTTCGGTCGACCGGCGGATCGTCGATCTGGCCGGCGGCGAAAATCTGCGCGAGCCGTTCCTGTCTGTGAACCCGCGTGGCACGGTGCCGGTGCTTGAACTGGACGGCGACGAGCGCATCGCCGACTCGGTCGCGATCTGCCGCTATCTCGAAGCGCTCCACCCCGACCCGCCGCTGTTCGGCCGTGACGCGCTGGAGATCGGCCGGATCGAGTCATGGACCCGCAAGATCGAGGCGGAAGGCTATGCGGGCGTCGTGTTCGCCTTCCGCAACCGCAATCCCCGGATGGCCGATCGGGCGCTGTCCGGCTATTGGCCCGCGGTCCCGCAGCTGCCGGAGCTCGCGATGCGCGGGCAGAATATGTGGGGCTGGTTCGTCGAGATGCTGGACCATCATCTGGATGGGCGCGACTGGATCGCCACGGACACCTACAGTTTCGCCGACCTCACCGCGCTGATGACGGTGGATTTCGCCAGGGCGACGCGGCTGTCGGACGGCAGCCTTCCATCGGCGCTCGCCGCCTGGCATGCGCGCGCGTCGGCGCGGCCGAGCGCTCAGGCATGACGCCGGAGTTCGCCGCGCCGCGCACCGCGATCGTCACCGGCGGCGCGCGGCGAATCGGCTGTGCGATCGCGCGCGCTCTGGCGGCGGACGGATGGCACGTGCTGATCCACCACCACAGCTCGGACGCCGCCGGGCTGGCGCGGGAGCTTGGCGCCTCTACGGTGCGCGCCGATCTTGTCGACCCCGATGCGGCGGACACGATCATCGCGGCGCTGGACGGGCTGCCGCCGCCGGCCTTGCTGGTGAACAGCGCCGCCGGCTTCGCGCTCGATCAATTCGACGACTTCGCGGCCGAGCAATGGGACCGGCATATGGCGGTCAATGCTCGCGCGCCGGCGATGCTGACCCGGGCCTTCGCCCGCGCGGTACCGGAAGGGCAGGGCGCGCTGGTCGTCAACCTGCTCGATGCCAAGCTGGTCCAGCCCAACCCGGACTTCTTCTCCTATACAGTCTCCAAGATGGCGCTCGCCGGCGTGATGGAACTCAGCGCACGCGTGTTGGCCGGGCGCGGTATCCGCGTGTGCGGGATCGCGCCGTCGGTGACGTTGGTTTCCGGTCCCCAGACGCGCGAGAATTTCGACGCCGTCCACCGGCTGAACGCACTTGAGCGCGGCGTCACCGTCGAGCAGATCGTGGAGACGCTTCGCTACGTCATCGCGACGCCGACGCTGACCGGCCAGACGATCGTGCTGGATGGCGGCCAGCGATTCCTCGGTCTCGCGCGCGATGTGCAGTTCCTGTAGCGTCGCCCGTTCGAGCGGCTATTTCACGCCCTTCAGCCAGGCGATCAGGCGCGCCCGCTTCGCTGCATCGGCCATGCCGGGATAGACCATGCGCGTGCCGGGCACTTTCGCACCGGGATTGCTGATATAGGCGTTGAGCTCCGCCTCGGTCCAGCTGCCCTTCTGCGCCTTCATCGCGGGCGAATAGGCGAAGCCCGGCACCGACGCCTTGGGCCGGCCGACGATCTTGTACAGGGTCGGCCCAAGCCGGTTCTGGTTGGGCGCGACGGTGTGGCAGGCGGCGCATTGCGCGAAGCTCGGGTCCACCTGCGCGGCGGCGCTGCTCGCGCCCAGCAGAACCGCGATAATTCCCAGGCTCTTGCGCATGTCCGTGCCTCCGTCCCAGCCCCTTGCCTAGCCGCTGCTGTCGGATTCGCAAGCGGCGGTGCGGACAATGCCGTCCACCACCCGGACCGGCCAGGGCATCAGCGCCGCTCCGGCGCATGGGCCGCCGACGCAGCGGCCGTCGTCGGCACGGAACAGCGCGCCGTGCCAGCTGCAGGCGATCAGATCACCGCCCGGCGTCAGATAGTCGTCGAGCGTCTGGGCGAGCGGCAGGCCCATATGCGGGCAGCGGTCGACATAGCCGCTGACCGTCTCTCCGCGGCGCACGACGAAACCGTGGAAATAACGCTGGCCGATCTGGAGCACGAAATTGCGCGCGCCCGGATCGGGCAGGTCTGCCAGCGCGCACAGCGGCACGCCGGCCGGGGTGGAGGTCAGGCGGTCCATTCTTCGTCACCCGGCCCCGAGCCGCAGCGTACCTTTCTTCGCAGACGAGAGGAAGGCGGCTCCCGGGTCAAGCCCGCGATGACGGGACGGGTATCACTTCCTGCTCGATCGCGCCGAAGATGCTGTGGCCGGCTTCGTCCTTCATGTCGATCCGCACGTGGTCGCCGTGGCGGAGGAACGGGGTCCTGGCCGCACCGGTCTGAATCGTCTCGATCATCCGGATTTCGGCGATGCAGCTATAGCCGAGCCCGCCGTCGGCAACGGGCTTGCCGGGCCCGCCGTCCACGCCCTTGTTGGAAACGGTGCCCGATCCGACGATCGAGCCTGCGGCCAGGCTGCGCGTCTTCGCGACGTGGGCGACCAGCGTGCCGAAATCGAAGGTCATGTCGGTGCCCGCATCGGCCCGGCCGAACGGCTCGCCGTTCAGCTCCACCAGCAGCGGCCGGTGCAGCTTGCCGTCGCGCCAGTCGGAGCCAAGCTCGTCCGGGCTGACCAGCACCGGGGACAGCGTCGAGGCGGGCTTGGACTGAAGGAAGCCGAAGCCCTTCGCGAGCTCGGCCGGGATCAGGTTGCGCAGGGAAACGTCGTTGACCAGGCCGACCAGCCGGACCGCCGCAAGCGCTTCGTCCCGGGTCGCACCCATCGGCACGTCGCCCGTGACGACGCACACCTCGCCTTCCATGTCGCAGCCCCAGGCTTCGTCCTGCAGCGGGATCGGATCGCGCGGGGCCAGGAAATTGTCGGATGCGCCCTGGTACATCAAAGGGTCGGTCCAGAAACTCGCCGGCATCTCCGCGCCGCGCGCTTTCCGGACCAGCTCGACATGGTTCACATAGGCCGAGCCGTCCGCCCATTGATAGGCGCGCGGAAGCGGCGCGGCCGCGTCGCGCTCGTGGAAGCGCTCGCGCGGAATCGCCTCGTGCTCCAGATCGGTGGCGAGCAGCTCCAGCTTTGGTGCGGTATGCTCCCAATCGTCGAGCGCGGCCTGCAGCGTCGGCGCGATGTGGGACGCATCGGCACACCAGTGGAGGTCGCGCGAGACAACCACGAGGCGGCCGTCGCGGCCGGATTTGAGCGATGCGAGCTTCATCAAACCTCCGTCATCCCGGACTTGGCCGGGGGTCCACCTTCTTATGTCCCGGCGTGAATAGGCAGGCGGGCTCCCGGTCAAGCCCGGGCTGACGATTAAATCCGAATCCCCGGCGGCGCGGTGAACTCTGACGCTTCGGCATCGCCGGTGTTCACCACCTCCGACGGCTCGAAGATCAGCACTTCGGCCTCCTCGTCGCTCGCGGTGCGGTGTTCGACCCCGCGCGGCACCACGACCATCTCGCCGGGGCCGAGCGTCACCACATGGTCGCGGAACTCGATACGGAATTCGCCTCTCCAGCAGAGGAATGTCTCTTCCGCATCGGCATGGCTGTGCCAGGGGAAGATACCCTTGGTCTTGACCAGCCGGATGTCCTGCCCGTTCGCCTGGGCGACGATCTTCGGCCGCCAATGCTCGGCAAAGGCGGCGAATTTGTCGTCGATGCGGACCTTCATCCGACCTGCGCCTTGGGAAAGCCTTGCCAGCACGCGTCATAGTCCGGCTGGGCGTGATCGAGCGCATGGCGGGTCAGGCGATAGGGCCAGCAGCTTTCGACCATGAAAGCCATGGTGCCGTCGATCTTGTGCGGCTTCAGCTCGGCCTCGCTCGCGCCGCGCCAGCTGGCGACGTCGGGGCCGTGGCCGGACATCAGGTTATGAAGCGAGAGGCCGCCGGGACGGAAGCCTTCCGCCTTAGCGTCATAGGCGCCGCTGATCAGGCCCATCGCCTCGGACATCACGTTGCGGTGGAACCAGGGGGGGCGGAACGTGTCTTCGGCGACCATCCAGCGCGGCGGGAAGATCACGAAATCGGCATTGGCGCGGCCGGGTACGTCGCTGGGTGAGGTCAGTACGGTGAAGATCGACGGATCGGGATGATCGAAGCTGACCGTGTTCATGGTGTTGAAGCGCGACAGGTCATAGCGGCAGGGCGCGAGATTGCCGTGCCAGGCGACCACGTCCAGCGGCGAATGGTCGAGCGTCGTCGTCCAGAGGCTGCCCAGATATTTCTGCACCAGCTCGAACGGCTCGTCGCGATCCTCGAACCAGGCCACGGGCGTTTCGAAATCGCGCGGATTGGCGAGGCCATTGGCGCCGATCGGCCCCAGCTCCGGCAGGCGGAACATCGCACCGTGATTCTCGGCGATATAGCCGCGCGCGCGGCCGTCCGGCACCAGCGCGCGGAAGCGGACGCCGCGCGGGATCAGCGCGATCTGTCCGGGCGCGATCTCGATCCGGCCCATTTCGGTCAGCAGCTCGAGACGGCCCTCCTGCGGGATCAGGATCATCTCGCCATCGGCATTGACGAAGGCGCGGCGCTCCATGTCCCTGTCGGCCGCATAGACGTGCACCGCGACGCCCTCCAGGTCCGCCGGATCGCGGTTGGCGAGCATCGTCGTGATGCCGTCGATCAGGTCGGTGCCGGCGGGAGCACCGGCGATTGGGTCCCAGCGGAGACGATTGGGTGGAAGCGGCTCGTCGACGGTGCCGGGCGCGAACCGCTTCGCGCCTTCGTAGCGTGTATAGGGCGGATGCTCGGCCGAGGGCCGCAGCCGGTAGAGCCAAGACCGCCGGTTCTCGTGCCGGGGCGCGGTGAAGGCAGTGCCGGACAACTGCTCGGCGTAAAGGCCGAAGGGCGGCTCCTGCGGGCTATTGCGGCCAATCGGGAGCGCGCCGGGCACGGCCTCGGTCGACACATGGTTGCCGAAGCCGGGCATGTAAGCGCTGACCGTTCCGCCAGGACGGGGCGCAGAAGCTTCAGTGTCGCCCAGAAGTTCGGAAAGCAATAGGTCAATGTCCAAGATATGGGCTTGGGATCGGCCGAGCCGGTGAGCTTCGCCTCTCAACCAAGCTTCGCACTTAGCTCGGTCAACCGCCCAAAGCCCGCTTCCCTTTCCCGTTGGTGAGAAAAAGAACGCTGCCTCCTCGTGCCCGCTTCGCTTCGCCCATACGTCGGAGTCTTTGGAGTGATGATTATACGCGCTTTGTATGGTGCGTTCGAGTTCATGAGGTTTGATCCCGCCTAGGCGCTCACGGTCCTGTTTCACCGCCTCAACTACGTCTGGACGTCTTCGTCCATTAGGGTAATCTTTCAGTGCCCTATAGAGGCTCGCCACATATGAAGAATCGCCCACGTTAGGCATCCACCTTGATCACGCCGCGCCTGATCTGGTCGAGCTCGATGCTTTCGAACAGCGCCTGGAAGTTGCCGTTGCCGAAGCCTTCATTGCCCTTGCGCTGGATGATCTCGAAGAAGATCGGGCCGAACATATTCTCGGTGAAAATCTGCAGCAGAATGCCTTCGTCGCCGACATTGCCGTCGATCAGGATGCGGTTCTTCTTCAGCCGTTCCAGGTCCTCGCCATGGCCCGGCACGCGCTTGTCGACCAGCTCGTAATAGGTCTCGATCGTGTCCTGCAGCTTCACGCCGCGGGCGCGCAGCCGCTCGACCGTGTCGTAGATGTCGGGCGTGGTGAGGGCCAGGTGCTGGATGCCTTCGCCCTTATACTCGCGGATGAACTCCTCGATCTGGCTCTTGTCGTCCTGGCTTTCGTTCAGCGGAATGCGGATCGCCTTGTCCGGCGCGATCATCGCCTGGCTGAACAGGCCGGTCGCCTGGCCCTTGATGTCGAAATATTTCTGCTCCTCGAACCCGAACAGCTCGCGGTAGAATTCGGACCAGACACGCATCTGGCCGCGGCGGACATTGTGGGTCAGATGGTCGAGTAGATCGAGCCCGACATTGTTCCGGGCCTCGGCTTCCTGCCAGCCCGGAATCTCCTCCCAATCGGCGTAGAGGTCCTCGCCATCCTTGATGAAATACAAGTAGGAGCCGCCGATCCCCTCGATAACGGTGTCGTCTTCCTCGGTCGCCTTGCCGCCGTGGGCGAGCGCCCATTCGAGTGCCTTGCCGGGATCGGCGACGCGGAACGCCATCGCGCTGGCTGACGGCCCGTGAGCGTTGCGGAACTCGGCAACGCGGCCGGTCTCGTCCCGGTTGAGCATCAGGTTGATGCGCCCCTGCTTGTAGCGGGTGATGTCCTTGCGCGGATGCCGGTGCGACGCAACAAAGCCGAGCTGTTCGAACTGGGCGGCCATCGCGTCCGGATCGGGCGACGTGAATTCGACGAATTCGAATCCGTTCAGGCCCAGCGGATTGTCGGCGCTCATCATGTCTGCTCCTGGAATCGGGGACGCAAATAGTAACAGGCGTTACCAATCAGCGCAACGCGTGGCTCGCCGACTTGAGCTTGGCGAGCGTCGCCTTGAGCTGCGCGACCTCGCGGGCGCCGAGCTCGTGCAGCAAGCGTTGCTCCAGCTCCAGCGCCTTCGGGGCAATCTGGGCATAGAGCGCGCGTCCTTCTTCGCTCAGCGCCAGCGTATGGCTGCGCTTGTCGCGGCCGTGGGGGACGCGCGTGACGAGCCCGCGCGAAACCAGTGCCTGGGCGGCGCGGCTGACGGTCATCTTGTCCATCTCGGTGCGGGCGACCAGCGCCTGCTGCGTCACGCCTTCCTGCTCGGCGAGCACGGCGATCAGCCGCCATTCCGGCACCCGCAGCCCGAACAGCACTTCGTAGGTGCGCGCGATCGCGCTGCTGACCGCGTTTGAGGCGACCGAGAGCTGATAGGGCAGGAACTCGTCGAGGCGCAGCATCGCCGCGCCTTATGGCGCGGGTCGCGGCCCGTGGAAACTATTCGGCCGCGCGCGCCGCCACCACAGCTGCGACGGCCGCCACGTCGTCACGGTCCAGCCGGGATTCGCGGTGCGCCGCGTCCTTGACCAGCTTGAGCAGCCGATCCTTGTCGCGAACGGCATTGGCCTTGTTGAAGCAGCCGGCTGCGCCCAGCAGCAGCGCCTGTGCGCGCAATTCCTCGCCGCGGGCCGTGTAGCTGGACAACATGATGACAGGGGTAGAGCGGCGGCGGCGCAGGTCCTGCAGATAGTCGAGACCGCTGCGGCCCGGCATCTCAACGTCGAGCGTGATCACGTCGACCAGGGTCTCGTCGAGCAGCCGCTCGGCCTCGTCCGCACTGCCCGCCATGCCGGCGATGCGGATTTCGGAATCGCTCTCCAGCACCTGCCGCATCATCGCGCGGATGGTGACCGAATCGTCGACAACGAGAACACGAACGAGACGCATCAATCAAAACCAGCCCAAACCGCTGGATTTGCTTATGATCGTATAAAGATTACCGAGACGTTCACGCCGGTTGCGGCAACAGCCTTAACCGGCCGCGCCGAATCCATCGGTGCAGCATTAGCACGGACACAATCGCCAGGCCGGCAGCAAGGCCCACCCAGATGCCGAATCCGTGCCAGCCAAGGCCAAATCCCAGCCAGATGGCGGTGCCCATGCCCACCACCCAATAGCCGAAACCGGCGTAGATCATCGGCACGGTCGTGTCCTGCAGCCCGCGCAGCATGCCGGCGCCGACCGACTGGGCGCCATCGAATACCTGGAACAGCGCGGCGACCGAAAGGAAGGACACCGCCAACGGCACGACCGCGCGGTTCTGCGGCAGCGCTTCGTCCAGGAAAATGCCGACCAGCGTGTGCGGCATCGCGAACATCACCACCGCCATTGCGGCCATGAATGCGGTGCCCATCGCGAACGCGGTCCAGCCGGCGCGGGCGATGCCGACCGGGTCGCCTCGGCCATAGGCGAGGCCGACGCGGACCGTCACCGCCTGGCTGAGGCCCAGCGGCACCATGAAGGTCAGCGATGCGATCTGGATTGCGATCGCGTGCGCGGCGAGCGAGGTCGCGCCGATCAGGCCCATCAGGAACACGGCGGCGTTGAACACCGTGACTTCCAGTCCCAGCGTCAATGCGATCGGCAGCCCCAGCCGCCATACTTCCCGGTAGCGCGACGAGTCGGCGCGCCAGAAGCGACCGAACAGCCGGTACCGGCGGAAACGGCGGTGGCGCGTCACCACCACTACCATGCCCAGGAACATCAGCGACTGGGTGATGGTGCTGCCGAGCCCCGCCCCGAACAGGCCGAGCCGCGGCAGCCCCCAGGCGCCGAAGATCAGGCCGTAGTTCAGCAAGGCGTTGGCGATCACGCCGCAGATGCTGACAAGCGTCGCCCAGGCCGGCAGCTCGAGCGCGGCGACGAACGCGCGCAGGACGAGGTAGCCGAGCGCCGGCAGATAGCCGAACATCAGCGGCTGGATGAAGCGCGCAGCATCGGCGGAAA
Source organism: Sphingomonas horti (assembly GCF_009753715.1). Classification (GTDB taxonomy): domain Bacteria; phylum Pseudomonadota; class Alphaproteobacteria; order Sphingomonadales; family Sphingomonadaceae; genus Sphingomonas_B; species Sphingomonas_B horti. Next base: position 478,047 of record NZ_WQMS01000016.1, read on the forward strand.
GGCCGGGATCCTGGCCCAGCAGCCGCAGGATCGGCTCGGCATGCCAGAGGATCAGCCAGACGGGCACAGTGATGGTGATCGCCGCCCAGATCGCCTGGCGCACGGTGCGCCGCGTTTCCCTGAGGCTGTGCCGGCGCGCGCCCAGCTGCTTCGCCATGATCGGCGAGGCGGCCATCACCAGCCCCATGCCGAAGATCAGGAAGGCAATGAACAGATTCACGCCGATCGACGCGGCGGCAAGCTCGCGTGCGCCGAGCCAGCCGAGCAGCACCACATCCGTCGCGTTGATCGCCGACTGCGCGAGATTCGTGAGGATGAGCGGCCCCGCCAGCTGTGCGGTGGCGGCAGCTTCATCGCGCCACGGATGGGCCTTCGAGACGACGGGGGCGTGCATGGCAAGCGGGCCGCCATAGTGGAAACCGAGGCGTCTGCTAACCCTCTTCGGCGGGCTCGGGGTGGGTCTGCACGGTCAGGTGCACGACGCCGCGCAAGCCCTGCAGCCGCTCGCGGATTCCGGGGGCCGAGGCCGGTTCGGCGACATCGACGATGACGGCCAGCGCACCGGGGCCGACGCGCCATACGTGCAGGTCCAGAATGCTGGCGTCGAGCTCGCCGACGACGTTGCGCACCTGGTCGGCGACATGGGCGTCGGTCGTATCGAGCAGGATGTCCGCCGTTTCCTTCATCAGCGACCAGGACCAGCGCGCGATCACCAGCGCGCCGACGATGCCGACCGCCGGATCGAGCCAGACCCAGCCGAGATAGCGTCCGGCGAGCAAGGCGACGATCGCCATCACCGAGGTGAGGGCATCGGCGAGCACGTGCAGATAGGCCGCGCGCAGGTTGTTGTCGTGATGGTGATGATGGTGCCCGTCATGGTCATGATGGTGGTGGTGGCTGCCTCCGGAGAGCATCAGCGCGCTGACCAGATTCACGATCAGGCCGAGCACCGCGACCAGCGTTGCATCGCCGAAATCGACCCGGATCGGCTGCATCAGCCGGACAACCGACTCGACCGCGATGCCGATCGCGAACACGCCCAGGACCAGCGCCGACGCGAAGCCCGCCAGGTCCCCGACCTTTCCCGTGCCGAAGCTGAAGCGCGGATTGCGGGCATGACGCCGCGCGTAGCTGTACGCGAGTGCGGCGACGCCCAGCGCGCCAGCATGGGTGCCCATGTGAAAGCCGTCGGCAAGCAGCGCCATCGATCCGGTCGCGTAGCCGGCGACGATCTCGCCGACCATCATCACCGCCGTCAGCGCGACGACCCAGCGGGTGCGTCTCGCATTTTCGTCATGCTGAGCGCCGAGATAGTCGTGCGCGAAATGGCCCTGGCTCATGCGCGGCCTTCATGCGGCCCCGGAGCCGAGGTGTCGAGACCTGACGCGCCCCGGGCGCCGATGGCTACAGCTCAGTAGCGGCGAAGCAGACCGGCGAGACAGCCCTGGACGCGCACCCGGTTAGGGTCATAGCGCTGCGGATCATAAGCACGGTTGGCCGGATCGAGTCGGACCATTGCGCCTTCACGACGGAAATATTTGAGAGTCGCTTCATTGTCGTCGACCAGGGCGACGACGATCTGGCCGTCGCGCGCGGTCTCGGCGCGACGGATCAGCGCGTAGTCGCCGTCGAGAATGCCGGCCTCGACCATCGAATCGCCCGCGACCTCCAGCGCGTAATGCTCGCCGGGGCCGAGCAGGGCCGCGGGCACGCTGAGGCTGTTCTGCCCCTCCAGCGCCTCGATCGGGGCGCCGGCCGCGATGCGGCCGTGCAGCGGGATTTCCAGCACATTCTCGTTCGCGGCGACCGGCGGTTGGACGCGCGACGCGGTGGGCGACGCCGCCGCGGGGCCGCGATCCGCCCGCTCCGGCATCTTCAGTACTTCCAGCGCGCGCGCGCGATTCGGAAGGCGGCGGATGAACTGGCGTTCCTCCAGCGCCGAGATCAGGCGATGGACGCCGGATTTCGATTTCAGGTCCAGCGCGTCCTTCATCTCCTCGAACGACGGCGAGACGCCGCTTTCGGCCAGCCGGTCGTGAATGAAGCAGAGCAGTTCATGTTGCTTGCGCGTCAGCATCGCGGCCCTCCGCCAGAACGAATAAGGAACGTTTATGGCGCAGGCCCGTAACGGTCAAGCGACAATCAGAACATCCGCGAACATCCCTGGTTCGGCCGCCGGCGCGTAGGGCGGGCGCAGCAGCAAAGCGTCCGCCTCGGCGAGCGCGGTGAGAGCGCCGCTGTCCTGCACCACCAGCGGTCGAACCATGCCGTTCGTGATTGCGGCGCGCACGAAATCGAGGCGCGGCCCATTGGCCGGCGTGCCGACAGCGAGCGGCAGGCGAACGGTGCGGGGCAGCGGATCGGCCGCGCCGCCAAGTGTTGCGATCAGAGGCTTCAGGAATAGCAGCGCCGTCACGAAGGCGGATACGGGATTGCCGGGCAGGCCGAGCACGACGCAACCGCCGAGGCGCCCGGCCATCAGCGGCTTGCCGGGCTTCATCGCCACGCGCCAGAAATCGATCGTGGCGCCGGCCGCTTCGAGCGCGGGACGGACCAGGTCGTGATCGCCCACGGAGGCGCCGCCAGTGGTCACGAGCACGTCGCAATCGGCCGCCGCCCGGGAAATCGCGTCGACGAGCAAGGGAAGACTATCGCCCAATATGCGCCGGGACGCGAGCGCGGCGGGTTCGGCTGAAAGCATCGCGGCCAGCATTGCGGCGTTCGACTCGTAGATCTGCCCCGGACCGATGGCGGTCCCCGGCGCGGCGAGCTCATGGCCGGTGGAGATAAGCGCAACCCGCGGCCGCCGCCGCACCGGGACCACGGCATGGCCGGCCATCGCGGCAAGGCCGATCCGCGCCGGCGTAAGGCGCTCGCCCGCCCGCAACACCGTCGATCCGGCCGAGAAGCTCATGCCCTTGGCACGAACATGAGCGCCCTTCGCCCGTGGGCCTTTGCCGGCGAGCCGCAGCGTATCCTCGCTTCGCGCGGCTTCCTCCTGGATCAGGATCGTGTCGGCGCCGGCCGGAAGGGGGGCGCCGGTAAAGATGCGCGCGGCCTCGCCGGTCGCGAGCGGCGCGCCGGGCACGGCTCCGGCGGCAATTTCCTGCACCACCCGCCAGGGGCCGGGCAGCTCGTCATACCGGATCGCATAGCCGTCCATGGCGGAGAGGTCGGCGAACGGATGGTCCACGCGCGCGCCGATGTTCGCGGCGAGCCAGCGCCCGCTGGCTTCGGCGAGGTCCGCCTGTTCCTGAGCGAGCGGCGTTGCCAGCGCGAGCAGGCGTGCCTGGGCGTCGGCGAGGGGGAGCGGATCGGCCATGCGCGGCTGCATGGCACAATCGAGGGGACCGGGGACAGAGCGCAGTGTCGGCGCCCGCGTGTCGGGTAGGAGAGCTCAGGCCCCGAACAGGCCGACCTGACGCCCGATCTGACGGTGGATGACAGTGGGCGGCACGTCAGCAATCTTGCGGCGGCCATGCCAGAGCTCCGCCCCGAAGCCGTTGGGGACCGTGCGAGCCTTGCGGACAGCGGCGAGGTCGTCGAAGGCCTCGACGTCCTCCGGCGCGACATGCTGCCCGTCAGAGCCAAGGTGATAAAGCCGATACCAGGTCATGATGGTCCCGCGATCCAAGCCCGGCCGCAACAACGCGGACACGCTGGTCCGGGTTCCGTCACAGCGCTGGACGTGAAACGCTTGTTTCCGCAGCGAATCTAGTTGGCGGCCGCCGTTTCGGCGGGCGGACGCTTGCATCCCTTGGCGCGCGCTATGCCGCGGAGATAGCCCCGCCGCGCGATTCCGGCATCGACCGCGGCGTCGTAGCGGCGCTGGGCCCCCGCCGCGCCGCTGACCTCGCGGATGACGCCGCGGAACGGAATGAAGCTGCCGACGACGCTTTTCGCAACCGAGGTCGGCGCAGGGCCGTGCTTCCCCTCGATGCCCGAATCGAAGTCGGGGCCGAGCACGGCGTCGAGGCTGGCCAGCGCGGTGGTCAATTGCGCGCAGTTCCGGGTGCCCTCGCTGGAATACGGGTCGTCCTGCGCCGAGAGCAGGACCGGCGGGATATCCTTCTTCTTCAGATTGACGTCCTCGACCGGCGTCATCGCCGCTTCCTCGGCCACCTTGGTGGCGGGCTGGGCCGGCGCGACCGAGGCGGAGCAGAGAGCGACGACCAGTATCGCGGCGCGCATGGGGCATCTCCTTTGCGATCGGCCCGTTCACTGTCTCACGGCTCGGTCGCTTGCACAATCGCGCCCGCAAAGCTATACTGACAGGCATGTCAGCAACAGTTGCACAGCCTCAGCTTTCGCAGCCGCAGACGCTGCCGGTCCCCGGAATCGCGACGCGCCGCGACTGGAAGGGTGCGTGGATCGCGCTTCGCAAGCTCCTCCAGGACGGCAATGACACGGTCCAGGTGTTCCGGATCATGCGTGCATTGAACGCCGGCAACGGCGCGATGAACTATCATCGGCTGCTCGACGCGCCGGGCGGCGGCCGGATCGCGTTCCGCCGGACCGAGCTTGCGGAGCTGTTCAGCGACCCGGATTATGTGGCGGGCTTTGCACCAGGGACGGTCGGCGCCGTCTATCGCGAATTCCTGCGGCGCACCGGCTATTCGGCGATGGGGCTGGCGGAAGTCTCGCAGGCGGACAATGTGCCGCACGATCCCGAACATCCCTATGCCTGGTTCGGGCGGCGGGAGCGCGACATCCACGACATCTGGCACGTGCTGACCGGCTATCAGGCCGACGAGCCGCTGGGCGAAGCGTGCCTGGTCGCCTTCTCCTATGCCCAGACCAGGGGGTTGGGCTGGGCCGCGATCGCGCTCGGCGCCTCATTGAAGGCGCGGCGCGTGACCGGCCGCTGGACCTTCGCCCGCGCGGTGATCGAGGGCTATCGCAACGGCAAGCGCGCGCGCTGGCTGTCGGGCGAGGATTATGAGCTGCTGATGCACGAGCCGATCGACCGGGTGCGCAAGCGGCTTGGGATTCCCTACCCCGTCCTTTACCGCCGCGCCCAGGCGGAGCTTGCGGAGACAGGCAAGACCGGCCTCTGAATCCATTGCGGAACGGGCGGTTAGACCATAATTGACGGCCGCAATGGCGACCCTAGCAACCGAACGAGCCGGCGCGCCCGAGACACCGATCGTGTACGGCACTTCCAGCCGACGCGACTGGAAAGGGGCGTGGGTAGCGCTCCGCAAGCTTCTTTCCGACAGCAACGATACCGTCCAGGCGTTCCGGATCATGCGCGCGCTGAACGCGGACACGCCGGCCAGGCAATATCGCAAGTTGCTGCAGGCGCCCGGGGGCGGCCGCATCGCTTATCGGCGCGTCGAGCTGTCGGAGCGCTTCAGCGACCCGAATTTCATCGCGAGCTTCGCGCCCGGTACGGTCGGCGCCGCCTATCGCGATTTTCTTGGCGCAACCGGCTACACGGCGATGGGGCTGGCGGACGTGTCGGAGGCTCAGCATCTCGAGGACGAGATGGAGCATCCCTATGGCTGGATCGGCCGGCGGGAGCGCGACGTCCACGATATCTGGCACGTGCTGACCGGCTATCAGGCCGATGAACCGCTCGGCGAATCCTGCCTGATCGCCTTCTCCTACGCCCAGACCGACGGCCTCGGCTGGGCGGTGATCTCCGGCGGCGCTGCGCTCAAGTCGCTGCGCATTACCGGCGAGAGCGCGTTCCTGCGCGCGGTCTGGGAAGGCTATCGCAACGGCAAGCGCGCGGACTGGCTGTCAGGCGAGGATTACGAGCAGCTGCTCCACGAGCCGCTCGCCGACGCGCGGAAGCGGCTGAACATCCCGGAGCCGGTCCGCTATCATCAGGCACGCAAGCGGCTTGCCGAGCAGGGCCTGACGGGGCTCTGATCCTCGACTAGACGGGCTTTGTGATCGCCCGCCTCTCCCTCACCGACTTCCGTTCCTATCCCGACGCGCTGGTCGAGCCGGGGCCGGGCCTGGTCATCCTGACCGGCGAGAACGGGGCCGGGAAAACCAATCTGCTCGAAGCGGTCTCGCTGCTGGCGCCCGGGCGTGGACTGAGGGGCGTGGCTCTGCCCGAGATGGCGCGCCAGGGTGGTCCTGGAGGCTTTACTGTCGCGGCGCGCCTGACGGACGGTGTCGAGCTCGGCACTGGCGCGCTCGCCTCGGCACCGGAACGACGGGTGGTTCGGATCAACGGCGTCGCGGCGGCCGCGAACGCGCTTGCCGAGCGGCTGTCGGTCCTGTGGCTGACGCCGGCGATGGACCGGCTGTTCACGGAGAGCACCGGCGGCCGGCGCCGCTTCCTCGACCGGCTCGTCCTGGCGCTCGAGCCCGCCCACGTCCATCATGCGGCCCGGTACGAAGCTGCGATGCGGGCCCGGACGCGTCTGCTGACCGGCGACGAAGCGGCCGATCCGGCCTGGCTGGCGGCGCTCGAAACGCAGATGCGGGAGCACGGGCTGGCCGTAGCGGAAGCGCGCACCCGCACCGTCGCCGCCCTGAACGAGCGGATCGCCCGGCAACCGGACAGCATCTTCGCGCGCGCCGGCCTCACCCTGGACGGGTGGCACGCTGCCGCGGCCTGGCCGCTCGCCGCCAATCGCAATCGCGATGCCGCCGCTGGGCGTGCGACCGAAGGGCCGCACCGGCAGGACCTGCAGGTGCGCCACCTCGGCAAAGGCCAAGCGGCGGCGCTGTGCTCAACCGGCGAGCAGAAGGCGCTGCTGATCGGGCTTGTGCTCGCCCATGCCGATCTGGTCAGCGAGCAGACCGGCCGGCCGCCGGTGCTGCTGCTCGACGAGGTCGCCGCCCACCTCGATCCGCGGCGTCGCGCGGCGCTGCTCGACCGGCTCGGCGCCGGCGGCGGGCAGGTCTGGATGACCGGAACCGAGCCGGCGCTGTTCGCCGATGCCCCCGCCGGCGCCACCCGGTTGACTGTCGAAAACGCGACGATCCGCCTCTCCTGACGCGCCTTGTTGTTTTCAGTTCATGCAACCGGATGCGCCGCCCCTTGGTTGAGACGCCGGTCAAGAGGAGGAAAGTCATGCGTAAGTTGCTCATCGGGATCGCCGCGACGGCGACTATGTTGACCGGCATGTCGGCCCCGGCCTTTGCTCAATATTACGGCTCCTATGGCTCAAGCTATACGGGCCGGAATACGACCGGCTATTATGGCGCGAACGGCTATTATCGCGATCGCTATGGCGTGTTGCGCGATCGTTACGGGAACCGCGTCAGTGAATCGGCGACCGTTAATGCCGACGCAAGCGGCTTCTATGTCGACAATCGTGGCGCGCTTCGCGACCGCCGCGGCCGTCTCGTCACGTCCGCCCGCGCCGAGCGCAACGGTTGGTACCGCGATCGCAACGGCTATTGGGTGACAGGCACCGCGGATTATGCCCGCAACGGCTATTACCGCGACCGTTACGGCGTGCTGCGCGATCGCAACGGCAATCGGGTGACCGAACAGACGGCCTATAACGGCCGCACCTGGGTCGGCACCGATGGCCGTACCTATTGCCGCAAGAGCGACGGCACGGTCGGCACGGTGGTCGGCGCGGTTGCCGGCGCGCTGCTCGGCAACGTGATCGACGGCGGCCGCGACCGCGCGGTCGGCACGATCGTCGGTGGCGGCGCGGGCGCGCTCGCCGGGCGCGCGATCGACCGCAGCGACGACTGCCGCTAGACGGCACTGGAGCCGGAGAAGGCGGGACCTGCGGGTCCCGCCTTTTTGTTGCCTGCCGTTCAGCGAACCGGGAATAAGATGGGCGCATCGGGTTCAACGGAGGGTTCATGCGTAAATCTGTTCTGGCCGCCGGGCTTGCCGCCTCGCTGCTGCCATCCGCCGCGGTTGTCGCGCAGCCGGCGCCGCCGCCGCGCTATGACGATCGCTACGGTGACCGCTATGACCGCTACGACAGCCGCACCCTAGATGCGGATATCGACGCGGCGCAGCGGCGCTTCGATGCGGCGCAGGCGCGGTTCGATCGCGAACGCGACATCTATGAGCGCGAACGCCAGGCCTATGAGGATGCCCGCGCGCGCTATGAGGCGGAGCGCGAGCGGCTGGCGGCGCGAGCCTATGACGGGCCGACCTGGCGCGGTGCCGACGGGCAGGTCTATTGCAAGCGCAGCGACGGCACGACCGGAACCATCATCGGCGGCGTCGCCGGCGCACTGCTCGGCCGTGCGATCGACGGCGGCCGCCGCAGCGCGGTTGGGACGATCCTGGGCGGCGGCGCCGGCGCGCTTGCCGGTCGTGCGATCGAGAAGAACGGCAACGCGGAATGCCGCTGAATTAGGCTGAGAAGGGCAGGCTCAAGAGGACGAGGTCGTGGACCGCTCCGTCGCGGTCCATGACCTGGTCCTTCAGGCGAGCCTCGCTTCGGAAGCCATGTTCCTCGAACAGCTGGATCGCGCCGCGCTGGTCCGACGTCATGCGCGCGACCAGCTTCTTCAGCTCGCGCTGTTCGGCGACCTTGAAAATTTCCTCGAGCAGGCGCCGGCCGACTCCTTGCCCGCGCAGCTGAGGCGAAACGAGGAGCCGCACTTCCCCGACATGCGTGGACCAGCCGAGCGGGTCGCGCACCAGCGCGCAGCTGCCGACGATCGCGTCGCCGTCCTCCGCGACGAAGCTGTCGATGAAGCCGTCCTCGACCGCTTCCTGCCAGGCTTCGATCACCTTGCGATGTTTCAGGTCGCGGCCAAGGAACAGCAGGTCATGCTCCGGCAGGCCGCGTGCAAAGCGCAGCATCGCTTCGACATCGTCGGGCCGGAACCGGCGGATGGTGACGGGCAGGTGAGTCAAATCGAGCGGATCCATGCGATGGGATTCGGGGCTGTCGCGCCGATCATCCGCCTTTCTTCGGCGATTTCTTGGAGGGTTTGGCGGCGGGTGCAGCCTGCCGGTCGGCGATCTGGGCGAGCAGCGCCTCGATCCGGTCCAGCCGCGCCTCGACCCCGCGCATGCGCGCAGTCATGTCGATCATGTCCTCGCGGCTCGGCATGTTGGCGGCCTCCAGCGCGCGGCTCATCGCTTCCTTTGCCGCTTCCTTGGCCTTCAGGCCCGCGCTGGTCGCGCCTTGCATGGTCTTGGCGAGGTCGCCGGATTTCATCATCTCGGCACTGAACTGGCTGGCGATGCCTTCCCACTGGCCGAGCATCTCGCGGAAGAAAGCGCCGGGATCGGGTTTGGACATCAGGCGATCATCGGTGGGAGCGAGCGGCCCGTCAACCTCGCTCGAAAGGATTCGACTCGACTCAGCATCGCTGAAAGTGGAACATAAAGCGAACATATGAGTCGAATCACCATGGGACGGGCTTTGCGCCTGAAGCGTCTTCGCGCGGAAGTGCGCGGGATCGCCGCCGCCGGTAAGGACCCGGCGGCGGTGCTGCCGTTCGGGCTGGATGCGATCGACGCGCGGCTGGCCAGCGGCGGCCTGGCCGATGCCGGCGTGCACGAAGCGGCCGCGGCGACGCAGAGCTATAGCGACGATGCGGCGGCGACCCTGTTCCTGGCCGGGATCGCCGGACGGCGTGCCGGCAGGCGCGGCACGGTGTTGTGGGTGGTCGCCCGGCGTGACCTGTTCGCGCCCGGCCTGGCGCAGGCCGGGCTTGCGCCGGGCCAGCTGCTGGTGGCCGAAGCCGAACGCGACGCCGATGTGCTTGCGGTGATGGAGGAGGGGCTCAGGCACGGCGCGCTCGCAGCCGTGGTCGGTGAAGTCGGCCGCGCCGGGCTGACCGAGACGCGCCGGCTGCAATTGGCGGCGGAAGAAGGCGGCACGATGGCGCTGCTGCTCCATCGCTGGCGCAAGGGCGATCCCCTGGCCGAGCCTTCGTCGGCGCTCACCCGCTGGCGGATCGGCTCGGCTCCTTCGGCATCGTTGCCGGTGCCGGGCGTCGGCCGCTCCCGCTGGCAAGTCGAACTTGCCCGCCAGCGCGGCGGACCCGGTTTTTCCCTTTTGCTGGAGGCTTGCGATGCGCAGGGTCGCCTCGCTCTACCTGCCCTTCCTTCCCACCGACCGGATCAAGCGGATCGCACCGGCGAGCGCCGGGCAGCCTGAGACCGGCTTGGCGACCGTCCACCGTGCGCGCCAGCGCGTGGTGCTGGCCGCAGTGTGCCGCAACGCGGCGGCGATGGGGCTCACGCCAGGCATGCCGCTGACGCAGGCGCGGGCGATGGTGCCCGGGCTGGACGTGCGTGACGCCGATCCGGACGGAGACGGGGCGCTTCTGCAACGCATCGGCCGATTCGCGGCGCGACGAATCACGCCCTTGGTCGCGCTGTCCGGTACCGACGGGCTGTGGCTCGACCTGACCGGTGCCGCCCATCTGCATGGCGGCGAGCACCGGCTGGGCGCCGGCCTGCTGCGCTTCTGTGCGAAATTGGGATTGGAAGCGCGGATCGCCATGGCGAGCAACGGAGCCGCTGCCGACGCGCTGGCGCGGCACGGGCCCGAGCGGCTGACCTTGTGTTCCGAAGGTGAGGAAGAAGCCGCCCTCGCGCCGCTACCGGTAGCGGCGCTGCGCCTGGATCAGTCCGCCGCGAACGGGATGCGCCGACTCGGGCTGGAACGGATCGGCGAGATGGCTGCCGTCCCGCGCGGGCCGCTGGTGCGGCGGTTCGGCCGGGACGTGCTGCTGAAGCTGGACCAGGCGTTCGGCCACGCGGCGGAGCCGATCGATCCGATTATTCCGCGCGACGCGCCGGCCGCGGCTCTGCGCTTCGCCGAGCCGATCGGCGGAGCGGAGACGATCGCCCGAGCGATCGGCGATCTGCTCGACGATCTGATCGAGCGGTTGCGCGAGGCTGGGCTCGGCGTCCGCGCGCTGCTGCTGCTCTGCGATCGTGTCGACCGGCAGCAGCAACGCGTCGAAATCGGCGCCGCTCGCGCGACTCGCGACAAGGCGCACCTGCTGCGGCTGCTCGGCCGCAGGATCGAGACGATCGATCCCGGCTTCGGCATCGATGCCATGCGCCTGGTCGCCGCGCGCGCCGAGCCACTGGGCGCCGCGGTCGTTGCCGGCGACCTCGCCGCGTCCGCACCCACGGCCGACATCGCGCAGCTGATCGACCTGATCGCCGGCCGGATCGGCACGCAACATCTCTATCGGTTGAGCGCGGTCGAGAGCGACGTGCCGGAACGCAGCGTCCGCAGGATCGCGCCGCTCGACATGCCTGTGCCCTGGCCCGACAGCTGGCCGCGTCCGCCGCGACTGCTGTCCCGGCCAGAGCCGATCGACCATGTCGTCGCCGAATTGCCCGACGCGCCGCCGCGGCGCTTCACCTGGCGCGGCCGGACGCATCACCTGGTCAAAGGTGACGGCCCCGAACGCATCTACGGCGAATGGTGGAAGCGGAGCGGCGAGCGCGATGCGGTGCGCGACTATTTCCGGGTCGAGGACGAGAGCGGCGCGCGCTTCTGGCTGTTCCGCCGCGGCGATGGCGAGGACTCGCGCACCGGCGACCTCAGCTGGTGGATGCAGGGCGGATGCGGCTGACTCCACCACCTTTTCATTGAGCGGCTGCAACAATGTTGTGGATTGCTCAAACGCCGCTTGCGACTCGTGGCGACCCGCGCCATGATTTGTGCAGCGCACAATGATCAGGGCTCGCCTCTCGTGAAGAAGATCGAAGCGATCATCAAGCCGTTCAAGCTCGACGAAGTGAAGGAGGCCCTGCACGAGGTCGGCGTCTCCGGCATCACGGTCATCGAGGCCAAGGGCTTCGGCCGGCAGAAGGGCCATACCGAGCTCTACCGCGGCGCCGAATATGTGGTGGACTTCCTGCCCAAGGTGAAGCTGGAGGTCGTGGTCGATGACGGCCTCGCCGAGCGCGTCGTCGAGGCGATCGCCAATGCCGCCCAGACCGGCCGGATCGGCGACGGCAAGATTTTCGTATTGCCGGTTGAAACCGCGCTCCGCATCCGTACTGGCGAACGCGACGCCGACGCCCTCTAACCGCTCAAGCCTGTTCCCGGAGACGACCTCATGCCCGCCACTGCCGCCGACATCCTCAAGCGCATCCAGGACGAGGAAATCGAATGGGTCGATCTCCGCTTCACCGACCCCAAGGGCAAGTGGCAGCATCTGTCCATGGTCGCAGGCGTCATCGACGAGGACGCGCTGACCGACGGGCTGATGTTCGACGGCTCGTCGATCGCCGGCTGGAAGGCGATCAACGAAAGCGACATGATCCTGAAGCCCGACCTGGACGCGGCCTATATCGACCCGTTCAGCGCGACGCCGATGTTGATCCTGTTCTGCGACGTGGTCGAGCCGTCGACCGGCGAACTCTACAGCCGCGATCCGCGCTCGACCGCCAAGCGGGCCGAGGCGTACCTGAAGAACACCGGGATCGGCGACACCATCTATGTCGGCCCGGAGGCCGAGTTCTTCCTGTTCGACGACGTCCGGTTCGAGAACAGCTACGCGACCAGCTACTACAAGATCGACGATATCGAGCTGCCGACCAATTCCGGGCGCGAATATGAGGTCGGCAACCTCGCCCACCGGCCTCGCGCCAAGGGCGGCTACTTCCCCGTCGCCCCGGTCGACAGCGCCGTCGATATTCGCGGCGAGATGGTCTCGACGATGCTGGAAATGGGCCTGCCCTGCGACAAGCATCATCATGAGGTGGCCGCGGCGCAGCACGAGCTCGGCCTGACCTTCGGCACGCTCGTCGAGACCGCCGACCGGATGCAGATCTACAAGTACGTCGTGCACCAGGTCGCGCAGGCTTATGGCAAGACCGCAACCTTCATGCCCAAGCCCATCAAGGACGATAACGGCTCCGGCATGCACACCCACATGTCGATCTGGCAGGCAGGCAAGCCGCTGTTTGCCGGCAACGGCTATGCCGGGCTTTCGGACATGTGCCTCTATTTCATCGGCGGCGTCATCAAGCATGCCCGGGCCCTGAACGCATTCACCAACCCGTCGACCAACAGCTACAAGCGGCTGGTGCCGGGCTATGAGGCGCCGGTGCTGCTCGCCTATTCGAGCCGCAACCGTTCGGCGTCCTGCCGCATTCCCTACGGCACCGGCAGCAAGGCCAAGCGGGTCGAATTCCGCTTCCCCGACGCGCTCGCCAATCCGTACCTCGCCTACGCGGCGCTGCTGATGGCCGGCCTCGACGGCATCCAGAACCGCCTGCATCCGGGCGACGCGATGGACAAGAATCTCTACGACCTGCCGCCGGCCGAGCTTGCCGACGTGCCGACCGTCTGCGGCTCGCTGCGCGAAGCGCTGGACGCGCTCGAGGCCGACATGGACTTCCTGCTGAAGGGCGACGTGTTCGGCCGCGAGCAGATCGAGGCCTATATCGGGCTGAAGCGCGAGGAAGTGGCGCACTGGGAAATGACCCCGAGCCCGGTCGAGTTCGATATGTACTACAGCAGCTGAGGCGCGGCCACGTCCGCGCCGATGCGGCCAGGCGTAGCCGAGGCCGCACAGCTGCTGTCGGCGGGTCTCGCCAGAGCGACCAACGGCGCGGCTTCGCGGCGCCGCAACCCGCTGGCCTTTTAAGCAATCCCGCGCGATGATCCCGATTCCCACGTGAAAAGGGGAACGTCGCGTGCGCAAGGACCTCGCCCTCGGAACCGCTCTCCTCGCCAGCGCCTGCGGAGGCGGCGGGTCGACACCGACGCCTCCCGCCGCCAACCAGCCCCCACGCTTCACGTCCGCCGCGACGGCAAGCGTGGCCGAGAATTCGCAATCCGGCATCTACACCGCGACCGCAACCGATCCCGAGGGCGCGCCGCTGACCTACAGCATCGGCGGCGGCGCGGACGCCGGGCGCTTCGCGATCTCGCCCGCCGGCGTACTCTCGTTCGCGGCGCCGCCCAATTTCGAGCTGCCAGCCGATGCCGACGGCGACAATGTCTATCGCGTGCAGCTTCGCGCCAGCGACGGCAGCCAAGCCGCGACGCTCGACCTTGCGGTGACCGTCACGAACAGCCGGGAAGGCATCCAGGTGCGCCGCGTCGCGACCGGCTTCGACCAGCCTGTCTTCCTCGCGGCGATCCCAGGCGACTCCCGCGTCTTCGTCATCGAAAAAGGCGGCAAGATCTGGCGGCTCGATCCGGCAAGCGGCGCGAAGACGCTGGCGCACACCGTCACGAACATATCGACGGATGGCGAACGCGGCCTGCTTGGCTTTACGGTCACGGACGATTTCGCGCGCACGAACATGGCGTTCATCGTCGTCACCGCTGCCGATGGCACGATTAACGTACGCCGCATCACCATCGGTACCCAGGAACTGCCGGGGCTCGGGCCATATGACAGCGTCCTGACGATCCCCCACCCCGGCGCGAACAACCACAATGGCGGTTGGATCGGTTATGGGCCGGATGGCTTCGTCTATGTCGCGATCGGCGACGGCGGGGGCGGCGGTGACCCGGGTAACAACGCACAGAATACGAACTCGCGCCTCGGCAAGATCCTGCGCTTCGATCGCAATCCTGATCCGTTCGCCGGCGCTTCACCGCAATATTTCCGCCCGGCCTCCGGCAATCCATTCCTGAATGGCGGCGGCGACCCCTATGTGTTCGCTTACGGCCTCAGGAACCCTTTTCGCGCGTCGTTCGACAATGGCCGGCTGCTGATCGGCGATGTGGGGCAGGGAGCCATCGAGGAGATCGACACTGTGCTGCCCAGCGAACCGGGCCGGAATTTCGGCTGGCGCTTCAAGGAGGGAACGCAGACGTTCAGCGGGACGCCGCCGTCCGGCCTGACCGACCCGGTCAGCCAGTACATGCACGGTTCGGGACCGCGCGAGGGTGATTCGATCATCGGAGGCTATGTCTATCGCGGGCCGGTGGCGTCGCTGGTGGGAAGCTATGTGTTCGCCGATTTCGTCAGCGGCAACATCTGGACCGTCCCCGCATCCTCGCTGATGCAGGGCCAATTGCTGGCGGCGTCGAGCTACGAACGGCGCAACGACGATTTCGCGCCGGATCAGGGCAGGATCGACAATATCGTCTCGTTCGGGATCGACGCCGCGAACAATCTCTACATCGTCGATCTCGACGGTGATATTTTCGAGGTAACGCCGGGATAAGCGCGCCGACAGGCTATGCCCGGCCACCCTGGTCGGCCCACCAGTAGCTGAGCAGGGCGGATCGCGCGGCGCGCACCATACCGTCAGGGTCGGCGCGGAAGCGGGCGAGGGTGCGCAGTACCGTATCGAGCGGGGCCTGCGGCAACGGATGGCAGCTGCCGGGAAAAAGGCCGGTCATCGCATTCGGCAGCACGTGCGCCAGCGCCCGCGTCTCCGCCGCCGTGACGAGCGGGTCTTCCAGGCTCGCCATCAACAAGACCGGCTGATGCACTTGGCGGAGCGCCGTCGCGTCCAGCGGCGGCTCCGACGCGAAGCGCGCGAACATCGCGCGATTGACCTGTGCCAGCGCGCGCCAGTCCTGCGGCGCATGGGTGGAGGCAAGCTGGGTGCCGCGCGGAATGGCGGCAAGCCGCTCTGAATCGAGCAGATGGGTCACGTGGCTGACCGCGCGCTCGTCATAGGCGATCTTGGCCGCGAGCGTGGCGACGCTACGGACGCGCTCGGGATGGTGGGCCGCGACCCAGAGCGCGACGAGCCCGCCGAAGCTGTAGCCGAACCAGTCGGCGCGGCCGAGGCCATGCTCGTCGCATTGCCGCAGCGCATCGGCTGCGATCGCGGCCACCGAGAGCTCGGGCGCAAGCCCGCGGCCGCCATGGCCGAGCAGGTCCGGAACGAATAGCTGCGCCTGCGGGGGGAAACGATCGGTCAACGGCGCCATCTCGCGCGCGGAGCTGTTCGCCCCGTGCAGCACGACCAGCGCCGGCTGCGCGCTCACACCCGCATCGGCATCAGCACGTAAAGCGCGGGCGCGTTGTCGTTCTCGCGGATCAGCGTCGGTGCGGCGGCGTCGGCGAGATGGACCTCGACCATGTCGCCGTCGATCTGGTGGAGAATGTCCATCAGGTAGCGGGCATTGAACCCGATCTCGAAACCCTGGGCGGCATAGTCGCCCGGCACTTCCTCCGACGCGGTGCCGTTCTCGGGGCTGGTGACGGACAGCGTGATCTTGTCGCGATCGAGCGCCATCTTCACCGCGCGGGTCTTTTCGGAGGCGATGGTCGAGACGCGGTCGACGCCTTCCATGAAGCTCTTCGGGTCGAGCTTCAGCAATTTGTCGTTTCCGGTCGGAATGACGCGGCTGTAATCGGGGAAGGTGCCGTCGATCAGCTTCGAGGTCAGAATCGCCGCGCCCAGATCGAAGCGGATCTTGGTGGCCGACAGCGAAACCGTCACCGAGCCGTCGACTTCCTCAAGCAGCTTGCGCAGTTCGCCGACGCATTTGCGGGGAACGATGACGTCCGGCATGCCGTCCGCACCGTCGGGCCGCGGCACGGTCACGCGGGCGAGGCGGTGACCATCGGTCGCGGCCGCCTTCAGCACCGGCTGGGCGTCGTCGGACACGTGGAAGAAGATACCGTTCAGATAATAGCGCGTCTCCTCGGTCGAGATCGCGAAGCGCGTCTTGTCGATGATCTGGCGCAGCGTCGCCGCCGGCAGCTCGAACCGGGTCGGCAGCTCGCCCTCGGCGATCACCGGGAAATCGTCGCGCGGCAGCGTCTGCAGGTTGAAGCGGGCACGGCCGGCCACGATTGTCATCTTGCCTTCGGCGGAGGAAAGCTGGACCTGGCTGCCTTCGGGCAGCTTGCGCACGATGTCGAACAAAGTGTGGGCGGAGACGGTGGTCGCGCCCGGCTGGTCGATCGCTGCTTCGACCGTTTCGACGATCTGCAGATCGAGGTCGGTCGCCATCAGCCGGATGCCGCCGTCGCCGGTGGCGTCGACCAGCACGTTCGACAGGATCGGGATGGTGTTGCGCCGCTCCACCACCGACTGGACATGGGCCAGGCCCCGCAGCAGCGTTGCCCGTTCGATTGTCGCCTTCATGGGTCCCCCCGGGCCGCGTCCGGCCCTGTCAAATCCGGTGTGGGTGAGGCGGAGTCCGCCTCGGGTCACCGGATTTAGTGGACAAAAAAAGGGGCCGGAGCAAGCGCCCCGACCCCTGTTTTCCACAGCCCTCTCTAGGAGAGCGTGCCTTAGAAGCGGAAGCCGAGCCCCGCCACCACCTGGTGACGCGACAGACCCTGCTCGTAGTTCGAGTAGCGATACTCGGCCTTCGCGTAGATATTGGTGCCGAGCTTCTGCTCAACGCCGGCGCCGACGCGCACGCCGTCCAGGTTGGTCGACGCGCTGCTGTTGTTCGCCGGCGTCGCGGTGTCGGTGTAGTTCACCTTGAACCGCGCATTGGTGTAGCCGGCCTTCGCATACAGCAGGGTGCTGGGGGCCACAGCCACGCCGACGCGGCCGCCGACGTAGAGGTCGCGCTTGGCATTGGCACAGATGCGGTCCGTCGCGGTGATGAAGTCGGTTTCGCAGCCCTTTGCGCTGGAATCGGTGGCTTCACCCTCGATACCAAGCACGGCGCCGCCGAGCTGGAAATCATAGCCCAGGCCGGCACCATAGGTGACGCCGTTGCGGTGGCCGCCATCGCCCTTGACGTTGTCGTAGCCGACAATCGCCTCGACACGCGGGCCGGTGAAGGGGGCCGCATTTTGCGCGAGAGCCGGGGTTGCCGCGGTTGCGCCCAGCAGGGCCGCGATCAGAAACTTGTTCATGTTGTTCACTCCACTCGTACCTTTTCTGGTCTGCCCCGCCCGGCGATGAAGGGGGATGCCGGGCGAGAGCCGCCAGATGCGCCTGAACGGATGAACCCCCGACAACGAAACATGAACCTGAGACAACAAGCCGGGCTGTGGCAAATCCGCCACAGTCGCTTGCCGCGCATGCGCGGCGCATGTAGAAGCGGCGGCAAGTACCGGCGGTATCATCCGACCGGAGAATGATAGAGTGACGGCAGAATGGCGGACGTTTCGCCCCTGCCGCTGCAGCCCGGCCCGAACCGGGCGCGCACGGCCCCCTATTCCCCGGTTCCGGCACCGCAGCGCCGCACCTATGGCGCTCTGGACCTCGGCACGAACAATTGCCGGCTGCTCATCGCCCGGCCCGGACCCAGCGGCTTCGTCATCGTTGACGCCTTTTCCAGGATCGTGAGGCTGGGCGAGGGGTTGGCGGCGAACGGCCGCCTGAGCGACGCGGCGATGGACCGCGCTGTGTCCGCGCTGCGCGTCTGCGCCGACAAATTGCGCCGCCGGCACGTGCATATCTGCCGCTCGGTCGCGACGGAGGCATGCCGCCGCGCCGCCAATGGCGCCGAGTTCGTGGCCCGAGTCAGGCGCGAGACCGGCATCATGATCGACATCATCCCGGCCGAGGAAGAAGCGCGCCTCGCGGTGATGGGCTGCCACGTCCTGCTCGAGGAGGGGGACGGCCCGGCTTTGATCTTCGACATCGGCGGCGGATCGACCGAGCTGGTGCTGGTCGACACCGCCGGCCGCCTGCCGCGCACGATCGACTGGTACAGCGCGCCCTGGGGGGTGGTCTCGCTGACCGAAGTGGAACCCGGCGACGCCTCGACCCAGGAAGGCCGGCTCGACATCTACCGCCGCATGCGGGCGCGGGTCTCGAACAGCTTCGCCGCTTTCGCCGCGCGGCTCCCCCGAGGGGCGCGCGAGCATCTGCGGCTGCTCGGCACCAGCGGGACGGTGACGACGCTCGCCAGCGTCCATCTCGGGCTGGCCAGCTACGACCGCAGCGCGGTCGACGGCCTGATCGTGCCGGCGGAGTCGATGCGCCGGGTCAGCGACATGCTGTCGCGCAAGTCACACGCCGAGCGGGTCGAGCTGCCCTGCATCGGGCACGAGCGCGCGGATCTGGTGGTGGCGGGATGCGCGATCCTGGAATCAATTCTCGACATTTTTCCGGCCGAACGCCTGGGCGTCGCCGACCGCGGCATCCGCGAAGGCATATTGCGCACGCTGATGGCGCGCGACGGCTTCGAATGAGGGACGAGTCATGAGGGGCTCCGGGCGCCAGCGGGTCAAGACCGCGCGGAATCGCACCGCGGCGTCGACGCGCTGGCTGGAGCGGCAGCTGAACGACCCCTATGTGAAGCGGGCCAAGGCGGAAGGCTATCGATCCCGAGCGGCCTACAAGCTGATCGAGCTCGACGAGCGGTTCGGCGTGCTGAAGGGCGCGAAGCGGATCGTCGACCTGGGCGTCGCGCCGGGCGGCTGGGCGCAGGTCGCGAAGAAGCGCCACCGCGACGCGACGGTGGTCGGAATCGACCTGCTGCCGACCGACCCGATCGAAGGCGTCACGCTGTTCCAGATGGACTTCACCGACGATGCCGCACCCGAGCGGTTACGCGCCGCGCTGGGCGGGCCGGCCGACCTGGTGATGTCCGACATGGCCGCGAACACCGTCGGCCACGCCCAGACCGATCACCTGCGCACGATGGCGCTGGTCGAGAGCGCGGCCTGGTTCGCGATCGAGACGCTGCGGCCCGGCGGCGGCTTCATCGCCAAGGTGCTGGCCGGCGGCGCCGACAACGATCTGGTCGCGCTGCTGAAGAAGCATTTCGCGACCGTGAAACACGCCAAACCGCCCGCGAGCCGCAAGGAAAGCTCGGAGTGGTACGTCATTGCCCAGGGATTCAAGGGAGGAGCGTCAGAATAGCCGCCTTGCGAAACCAGGTCCGGGTTTATCCCCCTCCCATGGGGATCTGAATCGTGTTGTCGCTATGGTCAAGAGGATCGGCCCGCTCTCCGCCCCATTGCGAAGACATGGTGGCTGGGCAATCATCCGGGATCGACCAGGCCCGGCTGTCGATTGGCGGATGGCGATCAGGGGAGACGAACGCTGCGTATCATTGGCTTCACGGCAATGGCGGCTGCCATGGCCGCTTGCGCACCGGCCGGGGCTGCGGACCGCGGGATCAGCTACGATTGCGATACGCCCGCGGGGCACTTTTCCGAGCTGGTGCTGCCGGCGCCATCGGGCGCGTTCGTCGTGGAAGGCAAGGTCACGCTTCGGCAGATCGCCGCGATCGGCGACTTTCTGCCGGGCGCGCGGCTGGGCGTGGCCAGCGCGCCGTCAGCCGCCGGCAAGGCGCCGGAGGAGGTCGCGGGCTTCGTGCTGATCGCCGTGCCGGCGAACAAGCTGAAAAAGGGCGCGGGCAAGGAGCTGGTGCAGTTCATCGAATGGGACCGTCACGGGGCCGGGGCTGAAGGTGAGCAAACGCAAGACCCGTTCGCGATCACGGCCGCGCCGCAGGAGCACAGCTTCCGCCTGAGCTATGATGGCGGAGCGGTGACGGTGACGATCGGCGGCGCAGAGCGGCGGTTCCCTTTTCAGGCGAGGGAGCCGGTTGTGCGCCTCGTCTGCTCGACGGGGGAATTCCTCTACACCGATTTGCGCATTGTGCCGCAGGGCTGACAGCGGCAGCGGCCAGCGCGGAGCCTATTTGGTCGCCTGGATCACGCTGATCCGGCCATCGCTTTCGATGCAAGCCGATTTGACCTTTGCGAGACCCTCGAGGCCTTCCTTGCGCAAATGGCTCATCAGCTCCGCCTCGGTCAGATACTCCCGACGCATGCTGCGCCGGAGGAGCTTGCCTTCGCGGATGACCTCGATCGGAGGCGCGGAGGCGAGGCGCTCGATCGCGGGGAAACGGTAGCTCATCGCGTTGACGCACCAATTCCAGGCCATCAGGGTGATGATCATGACGAGAGCGTCGGCAACGGACGAGTAGTCGCCGAGCGCGTGCGCCGCGGCCTCCGCGATCAGAAGGACGAAGATGAGGTCCATGGTCGCCAACTCGCCGCCCGTGCGCCTCGGCATGATCCGCACCAGGGCGAGCACGCCGAAATACAGCGCCGTGCCGCGCACCAGCAGCTCGAGCAGGGGAGTTTCGAGACCGAATGTCTCGTGCCAGTCGACGGGAAGCAACGCCAAGAACGCACCTGTAAGCCTGATGTCAGTTGGTCACCAACACTGTGGCCGCGTGCTCGTTCCGCATCCGACATCAAACCCGGCCTACGACCGCTCCCGTGCCTCCGCGACCGCTTGCTTCAGGGCGTCGTAGCCGACCGCGCCACTGAGCACCTGGTTGCCCACCACCCAGCTGGGAGTGCCGGTGAAGCCCAATGTGCGGGCGAGTTCGATGTTCTGACCGAGCTCCTGTTCGGCGCGCGGGGCGTTCATCGCGGCCGCGAGCTTCGCCTGGTCGAGACCGGCAGCGCGAGCAGCGGCGGCGATCGTATCGGGGCTGGGGCGGCCGGCGGCGTACAGGGCGTCGTGGAAGGCAGCGAAGCGGCCCTGCTCGGCGGCGCCCAGGCTGGCGCGCGCGGCGACCTCGCTTTCGCGGCTGAGGATCGGCAGCTCGCGGAACACGACCTTCACTTTCGGATCGTCGCGGACCAGTCGTTGCACGTCGGGCAGGCTCGCTTTGCAGTAACCGCAGGCATAGTCGAAGAACTGGACGAGCGTGACGTCGCCGTCCTTCGCGCCGATCCAGGCGCCGGCATAGGGCGTCTCGATCGCCTTGCGGTACGGCGCGATCTGGGCTGCGACCTGCTTCAGCCGCAGCCGGTCCATCGCTTCCTGCAGCACTTCCGGATTTTGCAGCAGATAGGCGCGCACGCCTTCGCCGCCCCGGCCCTGGAGCGCCGCGGCGGTACCGAGCGAGGCAACGACCCCGGAGAGCAGCGCGACGCCCGCATAGGGAAGCCAGCGCGTCATTGGGTGCCATCCCCCCGATCCTTCTTCTTCTTTTTGAGGTCGGGTTCGGAAACCATGAGGATGTCCTGCGCGCGGACCCAGTCGGGCGAACCGCGCGGAATGCCGGCCATCGCCATCTTCGCGTTCATATAAGCCAGCTGCGCATTCCCTTCGAGGTTGTAGCGCTCGGCCGTCGCCAGCGCGGCGCGGGCCTGGTCGCCCTTGCGGTCGTAGATGATGCCCAGCTGATACCAGGCAAACGGGTTCTGGTTGTCCTTCGCGATCGCCGACCGCAGCACCTTCTCGGCTTCCGGGAAGTTCTTCGGGTCCTCGGTCGCGATCAGCGCATGGCCGAACAACGACGTGATCAGCGGATTGAAATGCGTCAGCTCGGTCGCCTCGCGCAGCTCGGGCAGCGCCTCGGCCGGCTTGCCGGATTCGAGCAGGATCTGGCCCTTCAGCTCGAGGAAATAGGGGTCGTGCGGCGCGGTGGCGAGCAGCGCGTCGGCTTCCTTCAGCGCCTGGTCGGGATAGGCGGAGCGGTGCCAGGCATAGGCACGAGCATAATGCGCCGGCACGGACTGGTCGGTTTCGGGATATTGGCGCATCACCTGCGGCGGCTCCAGCACATAGCCCTGCAGCTTGGCCTTGATGCGGGCGAAGCGCGCGTCGAGCGCGGGATCGGTCTTCGCGTCCCAGGCTTTCGACTTCTGCAGCGTGTCGGTCAGCGTTGTCACGCGCTCGCGGTCGAGCGGGTGGGTCTGGTCGTACGAATTCTCGGGGTTGTAGCCGTAGCGCAGCGACTGGTTCTGCAGCTTCTTGAAAAAGGCGATCATGCCCTTGCCGCTGATCCCGGCCTTGTCGAGGAACGAGGCGCCGGCGGCGTCCGCGCTCGATTCCTGGACGCGGGTGAAAGCGAGGAACTTGCCCAATGCCGCGCGCTGGCCCGCCATCAGCACCCCGGCGCCGGCATCGCCCGCGCCGGCCGCGATCGCCGCCGCGCCAATCAGCAGCGACAGCAGCATCACGCCGGTCGCCGCCTTTGCCCCTTCGGCCATGCGGACGATATGGCCGCCGGTGATGTGGCCGATCTCGTGCGCGATCACGCCCTGCACCATGTCGGTATTGTCGGCCGCGGTGAGCAGGCCGGAATGGATATAGACGATCTGCCCGCCGGCGACGAACGCGTTGATGCTCTTGTCGAGCAGCAGCACGATCTGCACGTTGCGGGGATCGAGGCCGGAGGCGATCACGATCGGCCGCGATATGTCCTGCAGCCAGGCCTCGGTCTCGGCATCGCGGAGCACCGACTGCGCCGCGACCGGCCGGACGAGCACCGCGAACGACACCAGCAGCGCAAGCAAGGTGCGGAGCAGAAGCTGGGGCCTGGACGTCATACGCGTGCCATCCTCGCGGCTGGCTGAACCTTTTGTGACTCTACACCACCGGGCGCGCCGATCCACACCGTTCGTACCGGGCAAAGCCGGGGCAGGCGCCCGGCTTTGCCGCTACGGTGGATGATCAGAACTTGCCGGTGATCGTGCGCTGCCACCAGCCCTTGCGCGCGGGCTGGTCGTTGGCGGGCTCTGCCGGTTCGCGAGCTGCCGGAGCCGTCTCGGCGGCGGGGGCCGCTTCGATCGCGACCGGCTGCGGAGCCGGGGCTTCCGCCACGGGAGCGGTTTCCGCCTTCTTGCGACGCGTGCGCTTCGGCTTGGCTTCGGCCTCCGCCTCCGCCTCCGCCTCGGACGCGGGCTGCTCGACGGGCTCGGCCTCGGCGGCTGCGGCCTTGGTGCGGCGCGTCCGCTTCGGCTTGGCTTCCGGCTCGGGTGCCGGGGCTTCGGCCCGCGCATCGTCAGCGGGCGCTTCGGCAGCAGCGGCGGCCTCGGCCGGCACCTCGGCCTTGCGGCGCGTGCGACGGCGCTTCGGCGCTTCCTCAGCAGCGGCCTCGGGAACGGCCTCTGCTACCGGCTCGGGTTCGGCGGCCGGCTCGGCTTCGCCCATCGTGTCGTCCGCAACCGGCTCGGCCTCGCTCAGCCCGGCCTCGGCCGCGACCCGCTCCTCGCCGCCATGCCGGCGACGCCCGCCGCGACGACCGCGACGGCCGCGGCGGCGGCGGGATTCGCTGTCCTCGCGCTGCTCGGCGGCCTCTGCGGTGCCGGGCTCCTCGACGCTGTCCTCGGCATCGATTGCTTCCGCCTCGGGCTCGCTCGCTTCGGCCTCGCTCGCCTGCGGCTCGGCGCCCTCGTCGCGATCGCGGTCGCGCTTGCCACGGCGACGACGACGACGGCGGCGGCCGCCGCCTTCGCCCTCGGCCCGGTCTTCGCGCTCGGCACGCTCAGGGCGCTCGGCACGCTCCTCGACCTCTTCGTCCTCGTCCTCGACGATCGGCTCGTCCTCGTCGAACTCGATCTGCGGCGGCTCGAAGCGCGGAGCGTGGGCAGGCGGCGGGCCGCTTGCCTCGACTGCCATGCGCGCGCCCTCGATCTCGCCCGAATGCGCGACCTCGATGCGGACGCCGTAACGATCCTCGATCTCGGCCAGCTCGGCGCGCTTGTGGTTGAGCACGTAGAAGGCCGCTTCCTGGCTGGCGCGAAGCAGCAGCTGTGAGCCGCGGCCGCGCGCCGCCTCGTCCTCCAGCAGGCGCAGCGCCGACAGCCCGGCCGACGAGGCGGTGCGGACGAAGCCCGAGCCCTCGCAGTGCGGGCAGGGGCGGGTGGAGGCTTCGAGCACGCCGGTGCGCAGGCGCTGGCGGCTCATTTCCATCAGCCCGAAGCTGGAGATGCGGCCGACCTGGATGCGCGCGCGGTCATTCGCCAGCGCCGCCTTCATTGCCTTCTCGACTTTGCGAACGTTGGAGCCGTTCTCCATGTCGATGAAGTCGATCACGACCAGGCCCGCCATGTCGCGGAGCCTGAGCTGGCGCGCGATTTCCTGCGCGGCCTCGAGGTTGGTGGCGACCGCGGTCTGCTCGATGCCGTGCTCGCGCGTCGAGCGGCCGGAGTTGATGTCGATCGAGACCAGGGCCTCGGTCGGGTTGATGACCAGATAGCCGCCCGACTTCAGCTGCACGACCGGCTGGTACATTTGCGACAGCTGGTCCTCGACGCCGAAGCGCTGGAACAGCGGCACCGGGTCGGCATAGCCCTGAATGCGGCGCACATGGCTCGGCATCAACAGCTTCATGAACGAGCGGGAGGCGCGATAGCCTTCCTCGCCCTCGACGATCACTTCGTCGATGTCGCGATTGTAGATGTCGCGGATCGCGCGCTTGATCAGGTCGCTGTCGCCATAGATCAGGGCGGGCGCCGAGGCGCTGAGCGTGTTCTCCCGGATCGTGTCCCACAGCCGCGCGAGATAGTCGAAGTCGCGCTTGATCTCGGTCTTGGTGCGCGACAGGCCCGCGGTGCGGACGATGCAGCCCATCGTCTTCGGCAGCTTCAGCTCCGCCATGATCGACTTCAGCCGCTTGCGGTCCGCGGCGTTGGAGATCTTGCGGCTGATACCGCCGCCCTGCGCCGTGTTCGGCATCAGCACGCAATAGCGGCCGGCGAGCGACAGATAGGTGGTCAGCGCCGCGCCCTTGTTGCCGCGCTCTTCCTTGACGACCTGGACCAGCAGCACCTGCCGCCGGCGGATCACATCCTGGATCTTGTAGCGGCGCCTGAGGCGCATGCGGCGCTCGCGCAGGGATTCGACGGCGTCGTCGTGCGACGCGCCGCCGCTGCCGTCGACCGACTCGGCCGGGGGCGCCTCGTCGCTATCCTCGCCCAGGTCCGAATCGCCTTCGCCGCTCGCGGCCTCGGCAGCCTCGTCCTCGGCGTCCTCGCGCGCGCGGAGGCGTTCTTCCTCTTCGGCGTGCTCGGCTTCCTCGCGGAGCAGCGCCTCGCGGTCTTCCTTCGGGATCTGGTAATAGTCGGGATGGATTTCCGAAAAGGCCAGGAAGCCGTGGCGGTTGCCGCCATAATCGACGAACGCCGCCTGCAGCGACGGTTCGACCCTGGTTACTTTCGCGAGATAGATATTTCCCTTGAGCTGCTTCCGCTCGGCGGATTCGAAGTCAAACTCCTCGATGCGGTTTCCCTTGACGACGGCCACCCGGGTCTCTTCCCGGTGGCGCGCGTCGATCAGCATGCGCGTGGTCATTTATTGTTCTCCGGGCGCGGCCGCGGCTCCACGAGCAACGTGCGGCTGCGCAATCTGTGATGGGGGGCAAAGGTGCGGCCTGCGGCCACGCCTCCGCCATTTCAGTTGACGTGATAAAAAGCGCTTCTGTCGCAACGGCATGCCGGGGAGAAAGTCCCGGGCCAAAGGTCCGCGAGGCGCAACCGCCGGCCTCGGCCGTACGATGCGGGACGCGGAAAAAATGCCTCATTGCAACATCAACCTGCGGGATCGGCGGTCAAGCGGCCGATCAAATCGCGCCGGCACCTACATAGGTGCGCGGCGGCGAAGTGCTAGCATCGGCAGGGTTCGGGGGCAAGCTAGAGCGTCTTCTCGTAGATCCGATAGAGTTTGTTCACCTTGCTTTCGATCGTGTCGGCGATCGCGACCATCCCCTGGTTGTCCTCCAGGATCCAGCCGATCTCGCCCCGCTGGGCGCCGTAGCGGGAGACGGCGGCACGCCTGGAATATTCGATCATCATGAAGGCGAGCTGGCTGGCGAGGCGCGAGGCCTGGAGGCGTTTGATTACGCCCATCAGCGGCACGCGCATCGTCCGCGCCTTCGGGTGGCGCAGCCACAGCAGCAGCTTCGCCCAGCCGAACGGCAGCAGCGAGCCATTCAAGGGCTTCAGCGGCTCGTTGAGGTCGGGCAGCGTGATCATGAAGGCGACCGGCTCGCCTTCCACCTCGGCGATGTAGATCAGGTCCTCGAACACGATCGGCTTCAGCTTCTTGCCGACTTCCTTCACCTCCGGGTCGGTCAGCGGCACGAACCCCCAATTGTCGGACCAGGCATCGTTCAGGATCGACAGGATGATCGCCGCCTCGCGGTCGAACCTGGACTTGTCGACCTTGCGGATGCGGATGCGCGGGTTCTTCTCGCCCATCTCGACAATGCGGTTGACGAGCGGCGGGAAGCCGTGGGTCACGTCGAGATCGTAGGTGACGACGTCCTTGGCCTTCTCATAGCCGATCGCCTCGATCCACGACTGGTAGCGGGGGTCCTGGTGGCCCATCATCACTGTTGGCGGATGGTCGTGGCCCTGGATCAAAAGGCCGGGTTCTTCCCAGATCGAGGCGCTGACGGGCCCCAGCGCGCGGGTCATGCCCCGGTCGCGCAGCCAGTGTTCCGCCGCGGCGATCAGGGCGCGGCCGACCGCTTCGTCATCGGCGTCGAAATAGCCCCAGAAGCCGGTTCCCGGGCCGAAGCCCTGCTCCGGCGGCTGTTCGAGCGCGAGCCGGTCGATATGGGCCGAAATGCGGCCGACCACCTTGCCGCCGCGCTTGGCCAGGAACAGCTGCTGGTCGGCGTGGGTCAGCCAGGCGTTCTTGCCCGGCGTGATCATGCCCACCGCCTCGCCCTTCAGCGGCGGCACCCACTGCGGGTCGTCCGCATAGTGGCTGAAGGCATAATCGACGAAGGCGCGGCGCCCGGCCTGGTCGGTGACGGGCACGATCTGGAAATCCGGCATGGCCGCGATCCTTACGCGTTGACCCAGATCAAAGTCGAGCCATCTGCGAAACGGCAGAAGCCTTTGATTGCCATGCTGGTGCCACTATGTTCGGCAAAAGGCCTCCACCGATGGATACGACTCTGACGTTCGATGCGCCTGCTCCCGCGGCAGAAGCGCCAAAGGGCAAGCGGCGGATTGCCGACGATACGGCGCTGCTGAGGGCGGCGGCCGAGCTGACGCGCGAGCTGAGCGCGGCAAATCCGCGCATCTATTGGGCCGACTTCCTGGCGTCGGTGGTGATCGGCTATGCCGCGCTCGCTGCGACGATCATGGCGGGATCGGTCGGCTGGGCGCTGGCGTTCGGGCTGGTCGCGGTGCTGGCGTTGTACCGCGCCGAGAGCTTCATCCACGAGCTGACGCACCTGAAGCATTCGACGGTGTCGGGGTTCCGCGCCGCGTGGAACGCGCTGCTGGGCGTGCCCATGCTGGTGCCGTCGTTCATGTACGAAGGCGTGCACAACCTGCACCACGCGAAGACGCGCTACGGCACGGCCGAGGACCCCGAATATCTGCCGCTCGCGCTGATGAAGCCGTGGACCTTGCCCGCGTTCATCCTGGTTGCGGCGCTGGCGCCGGTCGCGCTGATCATCCGGTTCGCGGTGCTCGCGCCCTTGTCGCTGCTGTCGCCGAAGCTGCGCGAGACGGTCGTCGCGCGCTATTCGGGGCTGCAGATCAACCCCGCGTTCCGCCGCCGCGCGCCCGAGGGCGAGGCGGCGCGGCTGTGGACGCGGCTGGAAGTCGCCGCCAGCCTGTGGGCCGTAACACTGGTCGTGCTGGTCGCGACCGGCGCGATCCCGCTGCGTGCCTTCCTGATCGTGCTGGCGGTCGCGTCGGTGGTCGCGGTGCTGAACCAGGTGCGGACGCTGGTCGCGCACCTGTGGGAGAATGAGGGCGAGCCGATGACGGTCACCGCCCAGTATCTGGACAGCGTCAACGTGCCGCCGCCCGGCCTGCTGCCCGCTTTGTGGGCGCCGGTTGGCCTGCGCTACCACGCGCTGCACCATCTGCTGCCGAGCGTGCCTTACCACAATCTCGGCACCGCGCATCGCCGGCTGGCGGCGGTGCTCGATCCCGGCTCGCCCTACTTCAAGGCCAACTACAAAGGCCTGACGGGGCTGATGTGGAAGATCGGGCTGAGCTCGATCACGCGGGGACGCTGATCAGCCGCAGCCGGCGCGCGGTCTTGCCGAGCGCCTGACGGTCGCCGGCCGGCAGGCCGAGGCGCAGCGTCAGCCACAGCGCCGGGAAGAAGAGCAGCAGCAGCCCGACCGCGCGCACCGGCGCCGGGGTGAGCACGAGGCCGATTGCCCACAAGGCGGCCGATGCGGCCAGCGCCGTCACCAAGGTGACGATCGCCGGCCGGTCGAACGCGACCAGGCCGTCGGCGATCCTGAGCTCCAGCGTCGCCGCCCACGCAATGAGTACGGTGCCGGCGCTCACTGCCCAGGCCATGCCGGTCGCGCCATGCGTCGGCACGAGCCAGGCGCCGAGCAGCGCCCATGCGCCCAACCCGATCGCGCTGTTGACGAGGGGCAGGATGCGGTGGCCTGTCATCTCGACCACGGGCGTCGCGGGCCCGACCACGGCTTCGGCCGCGCGTCCCAGCACCAGGATCACGAGCAGGGGCAGGGCGGCCGCCGCTTCGGGGGCGAAGGCGCTCAATATGTCCGACGCGGTCAGCATCAGCAGCGCCGACAGCGGCACGACGAATGCGATCGAGAGCCGCATCGCAAAGCCGTAGATCGCCGCGACGCCGGCGCGGTCGTGGGCGGCCTGCGCGGCGGAAAGCGGCGCCAGCACATACTGAAAGGCCTGGCGGACGATCAGCGGCACGGTCGAGACCTTGCGCGCGATGCCGAACAACCCCGCCGCGGTGGCGCCGCGCGCGCCCGGGAAGGACAGGTTCAGCAGCACCGCCGGCAGATCGTTGAACAGGCGGCGGCTGATCGCGGAGGGGAGGAGCGCGAAGCCGGTCTTCAGCAGCTCGCGTCTGAGCCTGGGCGAAGCGGGAGCGGCGAGCAGCAGCCGGGGATCGTAGTAGCGGCCGAGCAGCCGCGCGGCGAGGATCGCGGTCAGGAACAGCGACGCCAGGTGCGCGAGCAGCAGCCCCAGGCTTTGCACGCCCGCGGCGAAGAAGCCGACCGCGAAGATCAGCCGCGCCACCTGTTCCCAGAAGATGCGCAGGCGGATCTCCGGGCCGAAGGCGCGGCGGGCGCGGGCGGCGGAGGTCGCCACCTCGACGAAGGTCCACAAGGGAAGCGCCCAGGCGAAGATCGCGATCGCGGTCGGCAGCTGCGCGCGGTCGCGCGGCGCCGCCGAGAACAGGGCCGCGATCGGCTCCGCGAAGATCGTGGCGGCAAGCGCGAGCAGCGCGGCCGGCAGCACCGAGACGAGCAGCGCGAAGCGGACGGCGGCGTGCGCGTCCTCCTCACGCTCGGTCGGGACGATCCGCTGCAGCGCCTGCGTCATCGACAGATCGATGATGTTCTCGACGATGTTCACCACCGCCCAAAGCACCGTGTAGATGCCGTAGGTGGCGATCCCGAACAGCCAGGTATAGGCGGGCTGGGCGACGACCTCGATCAGCGCGCCCAATCGGGCAAGCGCCGCCAGGCCGGCGCCCCGGGCGACGTCGCGTTGGCTGACCGCCCCGCTCACTCCTCGGTCCGCACCAGCACAGTCTCGCCGATCAGCAGGAACAGCAGGAACGGCGCCCAGGCAGCGAGCAGCGGCGGGTAGGCGCCGAGATTTCCCATCGCGAGCGCGAAATTGTCGGCGACGAAATAGGTGAAGCCCAGCGCCATCCCGATCACCGCGCGGACGAACAATTTGCCGGAGCGGGCGAGCCCGAAGCCCGCGACCGCGCCCAGCAGCGGCATCAGCAGCGCGGAGAGCGGGCCTGACAGCTTGTGCCACAGGCTCGCTTCCAGCGATTTGGTCGGGCGACCCGCCGCCTTCAGGTCGCCGATCGCCTGGCGCAGCTGAAAGAAGGACAGGCCATCGGGATCGACATTCGCGAGCGTAAAACGGTCGGGGCTGACGCCGCGCGCGGTCGTAATCGTGCCGAGCTGCGCTTCGGTGCCGGTCGCCACGTCGAAGCGCGTCGTGCCGGTCAGCCGCCACGCGCCGTCGATATAGCGGCCCTCCTTGGCCTCGATGATTTGCGACAGCGTGTTCCCGGTGCGGTCGTAGATCGAGACGCCTTCCAGGCGGGTATCGGGGCCGCGCCCGATCGCGCGGGCAGCGCGGATCAGGTCCTCTCCGTTGCGGACCCACAGGTTCGACTGGACCGCGCTGTCCTTCGGGATCGGCCCATAATCGGCCTTCTGCCAGGCAGTGAGCGTTGCCGTCGAGCGGGCGACCACCCGCTCGTTGAACGTGAAGGACAGGGCGGCGACGAACAGGCCGGCGATGATCAGCGGCGCCAGGATCTGGTGTGCCGACAGGCCCGAGGCCTTCATCGAGATCACCTCGCTGTTCTGGTTCAGCGTCGCCAGCGTGATCAGCGTGCCGAGCAGGACCGAGAATTTGAGGAAGGTCGAGATGATCTGCGGCACCCGCAGCCCGACATAGGTCCAGAGCTGCGCCTCGCCATTGCCCGGATAGGCGAAGATCTTGTCGGATTCGCCCAGCAGGTCGAGCGTGGTCAGGATCAGCACCAGCCCGGCTAGCACCGCGAACGAGCGGACCAGAAACATCCGCGCGGTGTAGAGCGTGACCGTGCGGGACGGGAAGAATTGCAGCTGCATCGGTTACGCCGTCGCCTCGGGGCGCCGGCGCCGGATGCGCAGCCAGCGGCGGACGGCGCCGCCGGCCTTGGCGAAGGCACGCTCCAGCCCGCCGATCGGCTGGCCGCCGGGCACGAAGGCGAGCTGGTAGAACAGATACCAGATCAGCGCCGCGAAAAGGATGAAGGGAACCCATAGGGCGATCAGCGGGTCGATGCGGCCGAGCGCGCCCATGCCTTGCGCATATTCGTTCACCTTGTGATAGGTGACCACCATCACGATCGACAGGAATACGCCGAGCGCCGAGGTCGAACGCTTCGGCGGCACCGCGAGGGCAACGGCGAGCAGCGGCAGCAGGAACATCATCGCAACCTCGACGACGCGGAAGTGGAAGTTCGCGCGGCTCTCGTTGCGCTGCGGCAGCGGCAGCTTCTCGTCATGGCCGATCCGCACCAGCTCCGGGATCGTCAACTCGCGCTCCTTGCCGCCGCGACCGCGAAAGCGCTCGATCTTGGGCAGGTCGATCGGCAGGTCGTGCGAGGTGAAGCTCAGCACCCGCGGCACCCTGAAGCCCGGCTCGTTATGGACCAGCGTGCCGTTCTTCAGGCGAAAGATGATGACGTTGGGATCGTCGGTGCGCAGGAAGCTGCCCTTTTCGGCCGTCACCGCGAGGTTGCGGCCCTGGCGGTTCTCCGCCCGGACGAAGATGCCCGACAGGTCGGCGCCCGAATTGTGGCTCTCCTCGATCCGCACCGTCATCTGCGGGCCGAGGCTGGTGAACTCGCCGACCTTGATCGACGCGCCGAGCGCGCCCGAGCGCAGCTCGAACTGCAGCCCTTCATACGCGTAGCGCGCCTTCGGCTGGATGAAGCCGACGATGGCGAGGTTCAGCAGCGCCAGCGCGATCGTGTACATGAAGGGCACGCGCAGCAGCCGGCCATAGCCGAGGCCGACGGCGCGGAGCACGTCGAGCTCCGACGAGGTGGCGAGGCGGCGGAACGCGAGCAGGATGCCGAGCATCAATCCGATCGGGATGCCCAAGGACAGATATTCGGGCAGCAGGTTCGCCAGCATCCGCCACACGACGCTGACCGGACCGCCCTCTTCGGCCACGAAATCGAACAGGCGCAGCATCTTGTCGAGCACAAGCAGCATCGCCGCGATCACGAGCGAGGCGAGCAGGGGAACGGCGATGAGCCGGGCGAGATATCGGTCTAAGGCGGACAACATCTTCGAATTCTAGACGCCCTGCGACCATGTTTTGGCCGCAAAGCTTCACCAATTCCACAGCAAAGGTGCGGTGCGGCGCGTCCGCTATAGCCGCGGTTGCAGAGATGGTCATGAAGAAAGTTGCGGTTGCTTGTCTCGCGGTAGCGGCGGCGGCGTGGAACGCCCCGGCGGCGGCGATGTATGGCGACACCGCCGCGTGCACGCGCGGCGACACTGCGGTGCTGGTCCGCGTCGGCGGGTTCAAGGAGCGCCAGGGCACGCTGCGCGTCCAGATCTACGGCTCCAATCCCGCCGATTTCCTTGCCAAGGGCAAGAAGCTGCGGCGGATCGACGTGCCGGTCTCCCCATCGGGCCGCATGGACGTGTGCGTCGCGCTGCCGGCACCCGGCGCCTATGCGGTTGCGGTGCGGCACGACCTGGACGGAAACGGCAAATCCGGCTGGTCGGACGGCGGCGGCTTTTCGCGCAACCCGAACATCTCGCTGCTCCACCTGAAACCGAGCTTCAACGACGTGGTGATCCAGGTCGGCAGGAGCGTGCGGCCGGTGGACGTCACTCTTCAATATCGCAAGGGGCTGTCGATCGGCCCGGTGCGCGAGGGCTGAGGCGAAACCCGATGGCCTGCGTCGCGCTCCTCTCCAATCCGCGATCGACGGGCAATCGCGCCCTGCTTCCCCGCGTGCGGGCCTATTGCGCGCGCAATCCCGACGTCTTCCACTATGAGGTGGAGGAATTCGACCAGATCCCGGACGCGATGCGCACCATCGCGCGGGTGCAGCCGAAGGTGATCGTCATCAATGGCGGCGACGGGTCGGTGCAGGCGGCGCTGACGGAGCTGCACGGCGGCAAATATTTCGGCGAGGCGCCGCCGCCGGTCGCGGTGCTGCCGAACGGCAAGACCAACTTGATCGCGCTGGACCTCGGCGCACAGGGCGATCCGCTCGCGGCGCTGGAGCGAATCGTGGAGCTGGCGCAATCCGATCTCGCGCCGCACACCGTCAAGCGCGAGCTGATCGCGCTGTCGGACGGTCGCGATAGCCGGCCGGTGCTGGGCATGTTCCTGGGCGGCGCGGGGCTCGCGGACTCGATCATCTTCTGCCGGACCAAAATCTATCCGCTGGGACTGCCCAACGGCATTAGCCACGTGCTGACCGCGCTGGCGGTGATCGTGTCGGTGATGCTGGGCGTGCGCGCGGCGTTCCTGCCGCCGCGGCCGGCGCCGGTCAGCGTTTCGCTGAAGCGCGGCGGCCAGTTCTCCGGGCGGTTCACGCTGCTGATCGTGACCACGCTGGAGCGGCTGCTGCTCGGCAGCAGGGCGCAGGGCGATGCCGGGCGGCTGAAGCTGATGGCGGTGGAGCAGGGGCCGGGCACGCTGTTCCGCGCGCTGGTCGCGAGCATCCGCGGCCGGCTGGGTCGCAACCGGCTGCAGGGCGTGCATATCGAGCAGGGCGACGAGATCGAGATCGCCGGCGAGCGATCGAACGTGGTGCTCGACGGCGAAGTATTCGTGACGACCGCCGGCAACCCGATCGTGCTGCGCACCACGCCGCCGGTTCCGTTCCTGAAGCTCGCCGCGTAATCCCCTGCCCTGATGGGCGAGCTGGAGAAACTCATCGCGGACGAGCTGGCGCAGCCGGTCGATCCGCGCGTTTCCGACGCGGCGTCGGCGATCGCGGCGCTGTACCCCGGCGCGCGCGCCGTGCTTTTTTACGGGTCGTGTCTCAGGACCGGCGAGATCGACGGGCACATGCTCGATTTCTATCTGATCGTGCGCGATTATCGCGAGGCCTATGGCAGTCGCTGGCTGGCCTGGGCCAACCGGCTGATCCCGCCCAACGTGTTCCCGTTCGAGCGCAACGGCGTCGCCGCCAAGTACGCGGTGCTTAGCGACGCCGATTTCGCGCGGCTGACCGGGCCGGGCGCGAGCACCGTGTCGGTATGGGCCCGCTTCGCGCAGCCTGTGCGGCTGGTCTGGTCGGCGGACCAGGACGCGCGGCGGGCGGCCATGGATCGGGTCGCCCAGGCGCCCGTGACGCTGCTGTCGCTTGCGCCGGCCGGGGCGGACCTGCTGGATCGCTGGCGGCGCGGCTTCACGCTGACCTACAGCGCCGAGCTTCGCGCCGAGCGCGGCGACCGGCCGGGATCGATCGTCGATTGGGATCCGGCCCGATATGTGCGGATCGGCGAGGCCGTCGCGCCGCCGGCCCTGTATTCCGACGCGCGCTGGCGGCGGCTTCGCCGGACTGGCAAGCTGATGACGCTGGTGCGGTTGGCCAAGGCGAGCCTGACCTTCGCCGGCGGCGTCGATTACCTGGCCTGGAAGATCAACCGGCACGCCGGCGCGGGCATCGTCGTCAAGCCCTGGCAGCGGCGTCACCCGCTGCTCGGCGCGCTCATTCTGCTGCCGCGGCTGCTTCGAAAGGGGGCGGTCCGCTAGTCCTGGCGAGCGCCGCCTGGACCGCGTTGGATAGGGCGCCGATCGTGAACGGCTTGCGCAGCACGTCATGGCCGGCAAAGGCGGTCGCCTCGTCGATCTCGCCGGCATAGCCGGTCACGAAAAGCACGCCGATGTGCGGATGGCGCGGCTGCAGCGAGGCGATCAGCTCGGGCCCGGTCGTGCCCGGCATCACCACGTCGGACAGGATCAGCCGTATCTCGGGATGCGCGGCGATCAGGGCCTCGGCCTGGTCGGGCCCGGGGCAGGGGATCGGACGATGGCCCAGTTCGGCCAGCGCCTCCACCGTCGCGTTCAGCACGCGCGCATCGTCCTCGACGACCAGGATCGTCGCCTGCTCCTCCGTCGCCCGGGCAGCGACGCGCGTCGGCTTCAGCTCGGCCGGGGCGACGCGCTGCCCGCCACGGAAGCGCGGCAGCAGCAGCGTGACCGTCGTGCCGACGCCCGGCTGCGAGGCGATCACGATCTCGCCCTGAGACTGGCGGACGAAGCCGAAAATCTGGCTGAGGCCCAGGCCCGTGCCCTTGCCGACCGGCTTGGTGGTGAAGAACGGCTCGAAGACGCGGTCGAGAACGGACTGGTCCATGCCGCAGCCGGTGTCCGCGACCGAAATCGCGATATAGTCGCCGGCGCGCGTGTCGCCCAGCTCGCCTTCGCCGACGCTGCGCATCGCCGTGCCGAAGGTCAGCGTTCCTTCGCCGTCCATCGCGTCGCGCGCGTTGACGGCAAGATTGAGCAGCGCGTTCTCGAGCTGGTGCTTGTCGACCCAGACCTGCCAGTCGCCGCTCGCGAAGCGGGTGCGGACCTTGATGCGCTCGCCAAGCGTGCGGTCGAGCAGATCGGTCATGCCGCCGATCAGCGTGTCCGGCGAGACCGCCTCTGGCAGCAGCGGCTCCGCGCGCGCGAAAGCGAGCAGGCGCCGGGTGAGCGCCGCGGCGCGGCTGGCGCCCTCCATCGCGTTCTCGATATGACGGCCGGCATCATTGTCGCCCTCCAGCCGGCGCTTGGCCAGCTCCAGGCCGCCGATCACGACAGCGAGCATATTGTTGAAATCGTGCGCGATGCCGCCGGTGAGCTGACCCACCGCGTCCATCTTCTGCGCCTGGCGCAGCTGCGCCTCGGCAGATTCTCGCTCGGCCGCCTCCGCGAGCAGGGCCTGGTTGGTACGCCGCAGCTCGGCGGTGCGTTCGGCGACCGCGTCCTCAAGCTCGGCGGCGCGGCGCGCGACCTCGTCGGCATCGCGGCGCGCGGCGCGCCGGTCGGCCGCGGCCTGGACGACGTTGAATCCCAGGATCGCCGCCCCGATCACCAGCAGGACGGCGAACGCCCATAGCAGCGTCGCAGCCCAATTGGACTGGTCGAGGGACGCGTTGGCGTGATTGATGCGCGCGTCGAGCACCCGGTTCTCGATCGCGATGATCTCGTCCAGCGTCCCGTTCAATTCCTTGCGGCTGGCCACCTTGCCGGCGCGGTCGAAGATCGCGAGGCCGTTGATCTTCTGGTCATAGCGGGTGCGCAGTGCCGCGCTCGACAGCAGCCGCCCGCGCTGGTCGTAATAGGCGCGCAGCTTCGCCGCCAGCTGCGCCTGCTGCGGATTGTCGCGCGTGACTTCGCGCAACCGGTTGATCGCGAAGCCGGCGCGGCGCCAATCGTCGACATAGACGCGGCCGAATTCGGGCTGCAGGCTGACGACGTAGCGGCCGAGGCTCAGCTCCGCTTCCGCCATCGTGCTCTGCAGCGTGCGGACGAGAATGATGACTTCGAAGCTGTGGCGCTGCGCGGCCAGCGCCTCGTCGCGCTGTCGGCTGGAGTTCGTCACGAAGACGGTGAGCGCGATCAGGCCGATCGCGGTCATCAGCGCCAGCGCGATTCCCAGCGCGCGCCGCACAGTGGCCGAGCCCTGCTCGGCATCATGAGCTGAAACGTTAACCATCCCCACGCCGCTTGTTACAAAAGACGTGGTTAACGACTTCTGTCCAGCTTGGTCAGGGAATTACGGCCATTGCGCGGCCAGCCCGTGCGAACATGTCGACGACCTGATCGACCTGCTCGCGCGTATGTTCCGCGCACAGCGAGCAGCGGAGCAGGTACATGCCGGCCGGCGTCGCCGGCGGACGCGCCATGTTGACGTAAACGCCGGCCTCCAGCAGCGCCTGCCACATGCCGACCGCCTGGTCCTGCGTCGGCAGGATCACGGCGATGATCGCGGACTGCGGCGTCTCGGTGCCGAGCGTGAAGCCGAGCTGCGTCAGGCCCTGGTGCACGCGCCGCGCGTTCTCCCACAGATGCTGGCGCTTGTTGTGCGCGTGGGCCAGCTTGCGGATCGAGGTGGCCGCGGTGGCGACCACCGAAGGCGGTAGCGAGGCGGTAAAGATATAGGGCCGGCAGGCGAGCCGGATGGCCTCGAATTTGGGATGGTTCGACACGCAGAAGCCGCCGACGGTGCCGACCGACTTGGAGAAGGTGCCGACGACGAAATCGACCTCTCCCTCGAGCCCCTGGTCCTCATAGACGCCGCGGCCGTGCGGCCCGAAGAACCCCATCGAATGGGCTTCGTCGACCAGCACCATCGCGCCGTGCTTCTTGGCGACGGCGACCATCTCTTTCAGCGGTGCGATGTCGCCCACCATCGAATAGACGCCTTCCAGCACGACCAGCTTGCCGGGTTCCGGCGGCAGGCGGCCCAGCCTTTTGTCGAGGTCCTCGACCGAATTGTGGCGGAAGCGGACGATCTCGGCCACGCCCATCGCGCAGCCGTCATAAATGGAGGCATGGCTGTCAGCGTCTAGGATCACATACTCGCCCTTGCCGGCGAGCGTCGCGATCATGCCGAGATTGGCCATGTAGCCGGTCGAGAAGACGATCGCGCCGCTGGTGCCGTAGAATTCCCTGAGCGCCTGCTCCACCTCCATATGGTCGCGGAAGGTGCCGTTCAGCATGCGGCTGCCGTTGGTCCCGGAGCCGAAGGTCTCGAGCGCTTCCTTGCCCGCCGCGATCACGTCCGGATCGAAGGTCATGCCCATGTAATTGTAGGTGCCGAGCAGGATCGTTTTCTTGCCCTTGATCACCGCTTCGGTGGGCGAGAGCACCTGATCCATCACGATCGCGAACGGATCGCGCACGCCGCTGTCGAGCAGCGCCTGGCGCTCCGCGATCAGGCCATCGAATTTGGACATCAGGTCGCGTTCCGGCGCGACCGTCTCGATCGTCGGCGCGTCGGCGGTCTGGAGGCTGTCGGTCATCGGCTCACCCCTGGAGCTTGCCGACCGCGTCGACGAGCTGGCCAACGGTCTCGATCTCAGCCTGCATGTTCATCGTGATGATGATGTCGAACTCGTCCTCGACCGCGGCGACGAAATCCATGACGGTCAGGCTGTCCCATTCGAGATCGCCGGCGAAGGTGGTCGCGTCGGTCAGCGCCACGCCCTTCTTGTTGAACGGCTCGATCAGGCGGTGGACGGTGGTTTCGATTTCTTGACGTGTCGGCATGAGCGGCCCCTAATGCGCTTCGGCGGGCCTTGCCAAGCGATTGCGGCTGAAGGGTGGCAGCGCCGCGACTGAACAGGGGGACGAGTTGCCGTACGAAGCCAAGCCCAAGCGCTACGCACCCGACGCGATCCACCTGATCCGCACGACCCAGCAGATCCAGGTCCAGCTCTCGGCGATGGCGGATGCGAAGGCCAGCATCCTGATGGGCGCGACCTTCGTCGTGTTCACGATAACGCTGAACCAGACATCGAAAGGCTATGTGGCGCCTGAGATGCTGGTGCTCGCCGCCTTCGCGCTCGCCTCCGCCGCGCTCGCGGTGATGGCGGTGCTGCCCGCGGTCAAGCCGAAGCCGGGCGCGCCGCTCAACCTGCTGTTCTTCGGCTCGTTCACCGAGCTGGAGCAGGAGGAATATATCGATCGGCTGATCGAGCACATGCAGGAGGAAGAGGATGTGTACCGCACGATGGCGCGGGACATCTATCAAAACGGCGCGGTGCTGAGGCGCAAGAAATACCGGTTCCTGGCGCTGTCCTACCGCACGTTCCTGGTCGGCATGCTGCTGACGGTGATCACCTTCGCGGTGGACCGGCTCGGCTGGGTCAATCTCTAAAGCCAGCCGGCGGCGCGGTAGGCGACGGCGGTCGCCTTCAGCCCGGCGTTGGTCTCGATATGCGGGCGCCAGAGCTCGGCCGGCGGGCGGCGGTGCGCGACCCAATCGGCATGGCTGAAATAGCTGGCGCGATCGAGCGTCAGCTTGGCCCGCTTGCCCCGCACCAGACGGTCGATACGCGCGCCGCCGCGCATCAGGGCGCGCGGTACGGAGATCGTCGTCAGCCGCTTGCGGCCGACGGCGGCGCCGATCGCCTCGGCGAACTGGCGGTGCGTCCAGCCCTGCTCATAGCCGTCGTCCGGCTCGTAGGTGTCGCCGACCGTCTCGTCATGGCCGATCAGCGTCAGCAGGAAGCGGCTGAGGTCGCTGACCTCGATCACCGAAATCTTGCCCGGCGGTGGCAGGAAGACCAGGCCGCGCTTGGCCATCTTGAACAGCTCGAGCGTCTCGCGGTCGCCGGGCCCATAGACGGCGGGCGGACGCACGATGGTCCATTCAAGGCCGCTCGCGCCCACCACCTGCTCCGATCGCGCCTTCGACCATCCATAGTCGGACAGCTCCGGCTCGCGCGCCGCCATCGAGCTGACATGGATGAAGCGCCGCACGCCGGCGGCCTTGGCGGCCTCCACCATGTTCAGCGTGCCGAACACATTATGGTCCTGGAAGCCGGCGCGGTCGCGCGCGTTGATCGCGCCGGCGACATGGATGACCGCATCGGCGCCGACGGCGAGGCGCACCAGCGATTCGGGCTGCTCCAGCGAGCCTTCGATCCACTCGATCTTGGAGCTGGACGGTTGCGGGCGGCGGGTGAGCGCGCGCACCGGATGGCCGCGCATCGCCGCGTGGCGGACGAGGGTGGCACCGACGAAACCGGTGCCGCCTGTAATGGCAAGGGTGGGAAGCGGCATTGCTGTTCAGATCAACACGAGATGGTTACGATGCACGAGCGCGGAGCGTGGCGCATAGCCGAGGATTTCGGCCTGCGCATCGCTCTTGATGCCGACGATGCGGGCGGCGTCGGCACAATCATATTCGGACAGGCCGCGCGCGACCGGTTGTTCGCCGCTGACGATCGTGACCATGTCGCCGCGCCCGAAGCTGCCCTCGACACGCAGCGCGCCGGCCGCGAGCAGGCTGGCGCCGCCGGCGAGTGCCTGCGCCGCACCGGCGTCGACATGGATCGCGCCGCGTGCCGTCAGCAGACCGGTGAGCCACGCCTTGCGCGCCCGCGCCTGACGCTCCGGCACGAACAGCGTGTGCGGCGCATCGACGGACAGGGGCCGTGCTACGCGCCCTGACGCGATCGCAAGCGCGACGCCGGCGCTCGCCGCGATCCGGGCCGCTTCGATCTTCGAGACCATGCCGCCCGAGCCCATGCCCGACGAGGAGCCGCGACCGGCCATCGCCGCGATCGTGCCGTCGATCCGCTCGACTACGGGAACGTGGCGCGCGCCGGGCAGCGAAGGATCGCGGTCGTAGAGCCCGTCCACGTCGCTCAGCAGCAGCACGCCGTGCGCTCGCGCCGCCTGCGCCACGCGGGCGGCGAGCCGGTCGTTGTCGCCGAACCGGATTTCGGCCGTTGCGACCGAATCATTCTCGTTGATCACCGGCACGACGTCGAGGCTCAGCAGGCGGTGGAGCGTGGCGGCGGCGTTCAGATAGCGGCGCCGGTCCTCAAGGTCGTCGAGCGTGACGAGCATCTGCGCGGCACCCAGCCCTTCCGCGGCCAGTGCTTCCGCCCAGGCCTGGCTGAGCGCAATCTGGCCGGTCGCCGCCGCAGCCTGCGCGTCCTCCAGCGAGGCGCGCCCGCCCTTCGCCAGCCCGAGCCGCCGCGCGCCGAGCGCGATCGCGCCCGACGAGACGATAGCGACCTGCTGGCCGTCCCTGGTCCGTTCGCCGATCTCGGCCGCGATGCCGCGCAGCCAGTCGCTGCGCACCTGCCCGTCGTCCGAGACGAGCAGCGCCGACCCGATCTTGACGACCAGGCGCGGGCAATCTGCGGGGGAAAAGAGCGGCATCGCCTGCCGTTAGCGCGAGGCCATGCGCCGCGCCAACGGCGAACGCGGCGTCAGGCGAATTGCGGCCGGGCGCGGCGGCGGGCGACGGCGCCGACGAAGCCGAAGCCGGCGATCATCATGGCCCAGGTCGCGGGCTCCGGGATCACCGCGAGATTGGTGATCTTGAAGCCGTCGATCCGGCGGTCCGTATTGGTGAAGTCGGCGCCGATCAGCCAGATGTCGCCCCAGTGCAGGTCCGGGTTGATGTTGCGAGTGTTGCTGGCGCCGTTGTTGCTGGGCGCGAACGAGGTGTAGGTGCCGTCGAACAGCGCGTTCAGCACCGACACGTTCTTGTTGTTCAGGTTCAGGCCGCTGTTCCAGGCGAGATCGCTCCAGCCATATTTGATCGTCGCGTCGCTGTCCTTGCTCTGGCCGCGCACGCTGAACGTGTTGAAGGTCGCGGTCATCAGGGCGACGGGCTTGTCGAACTGAAGGATGATGAAATCCTTCCGCTTGTCGTTGTCGATCGTGTGCTGATTGTCGTCGCCATTCTGGTCGTCGCCGGACGTGACGCCCAGGCCGCCCGAATAGACCATCAGCTTGGAATCGCGAACATATGTGACGCCGTTGACCGTTTCCAGGCTCCAGCCGGTGGCCCTGACCCTGAACAGGCCAAGGTCGGGCGAAGTCGCGCTGAAGATTCGCGCGTTGCCGTCCGAGACGTTGCTGTTGCTGCCGACAGTGAAGTTGAACACAGCCGGCGTCTTTGCAAGCACGGGTGCCGCGTAAGTCGTTGCGAATGCAGCAGCGACGGCGGCCGGAGCGGCCAAGCGGTTGAGCTTCATGATACCCCCTACAGACGAATGCGCCGTTATGTCTTGGAATCCGGGCGCTGGATAAGCCGACTCACTATAGCGCAATTCGCCTGCAGATGCACGGCCCGGCTGCGGCGATTTCCGCACCATTTCGGGACAGAGGAGGTTAGAGCGGCGACCACTCGATCGCGTCTTCGCCTTCGTCATTGGCATCGACCGTCGCCGACTCGGGACCAATCGCTTCGAGCAGTCTGTCGAGCGTCCAGTCCACGCCCACGCCGCTGGCGCCCGAGACCGGTATGACCGGCTGCCCGCTCGCCGCTTCCAATTCGGCAGAGAGTGCCGCGATCAGTTCATCATCGAGCGTATCGATCTTGTTGAGAGCGATCACCACCGGCTTGTCCGCCAGCCCCGCGCCATAAGCTTCCAACTCGTCGCGGACGATGCGGTAGCTCTCGCCCACATCCTCGTCATTGGCGTCCACCAGGTGCAGCAGCACGCGGCAGCGCTCGAT
The DNA here is from genome assembly GCF_009753715.1 of Sphingomonas horti. Lineage (GTDB taxonomy): Bacteria > Pseudomonadota > Alphaproteobacteria > Sphingomonadales > Sphingomonadaceae > Sphingomonas_B > Sphingomonas_B horti. Next base: position 520,230 of record NZ_WQMS01000016.1, read on the forward strand.
ATGGCCCAGGAAGCGGTCGCCGATGCCGGCACCTTCGGCCGCACCCTCGATCAGGCCGGGAATGTCGGCGATCACGAATTCGCGACCTTTGTGTCGGACGACGCCGAGCTGCGGCCGGGTGGTCGTGAACGCATATTCGCCGACCTTCGCCTGCGCGTTGGTGACAGCGTTGATGAAGGTCGACTTGCCGGCATTCGGCAGCCCGACCAGTCCGGCGTCGGCGAGCAGCTTCAGGCGCAGCCACACCCAGGCTTCCTCGGCCGGCCAGCCGGTGCCGTGCTGGCGCGGCGCGCGGTTGGTCGAAGTCTTGTAGCTGGCGTTGCCGCGCCCGCCGTCGCCGCCGCGTAGGAATACGATACGCTCGCCGACCCGGGTTAAGTCCGCGAGCAGGCTGCGCTCCTCGTCGTCGGCGAGGATCTGGGTCCCGACCGGCACCTTGATCACCAGGTCCCGGCCGCCGGCGCCCGTCCTGTTGCCGCCCGAACCGCCGGTGCCGCGCGGCGCGCGGAAATGCTGCGTGTAACGAAAGTCGATCAGCGTGTTGAGCCCGGCAACCGCCTCGAACACGATGTCGCCGCCCTTGCCGCCGTCGCCGCCGTCGGGCCCGCCGAACTCGATGAACTTTTCGCGGCGGAAGCTGACGGCACCGGGGCCGCCGGCGCCGGATCGCACGAAGATTTTCGCCTGGTCGAGGAAATGCATGGCGCGGCAGATAGGCGGAGTCGCGCCCCGCCGCTACCCATCAGCCCTGATCGTCGTGACCCGCGGTCATCCGCGCCGCTGCCAGTTCGCGCGCAGTGTCGCGGGGGAGGCCGAGCGCGCTGGCCATCGCTTCGCCCAGCAACGCGTCGCCCATCGCGCTCAGCACCAGGTCGAGCGTGTCACGGCGCATGTCGTCGTCATGGGCGGTGCCGTCGCTCAGCTCGTCCATCAGCCGATGGATCGCCTGCAGGATCGGATCGAGCGCATCCTCGTTGCCAGAGAGGATCGCCCAGGAAGCGAGCGCGCCGCCGCCCTTTTCGAACGCGTCAAAGGTCAGGTCGACGACGTCGCGGCGCGATCCCTGGCCGGCGCGCACCTTCATCACCGCTTCGCCGATGCGCCGGGTGATCCGTTCCGCCATCGCCTCGGCGAGCGCTTTCTGCAGCCCAGCCGCCGAGCCGAAATGGTGGAGCAGGTTGGCATGGGTGCGGCCCATCCGCGCCGCCACTGCCTTCAGCGTGACCGCTTGTGGCCCCGCCTCGACCAAGAGCTCGCGCGCCGCCTCCAGCGCAGCGGAGCGGCTGGCTTCGGGCGATAGGCGGCGTTTGGCGAGCGACATGAACGGCTCCTACGCCATTCCGGCCGTCGCTGAAACGGAAGAGTTTATTGACAAATATGTCAGTATGTGGCCTGTTGCTGGTGAGGAGAGGGTCATGGAATTCGCGGCGAAAACGCCTGCCGATTTAACGATCACGCCGCGCGACCGGCGCTTCGGCCGCGGCGCGAAGCAGGATCGCTGGTGGCACGGCGGCGACCCCGTCGCGACCGCCTGGCACAACGCGCTGTCGATCACCTTTCCGCGCGGCGAGGCCTTCTTCATCGAAAGCGTGAAGGCCTTCCGCGACGGCGCGCCGCCCAAGCTGGAGGCGGAGATCAAAGCCTTCACGATGCAGGAGGTCATGCACAGCCGCGAGCATGTCGCGTTCAACAAGCGCGTGACGGAGGCGGGCTATGACGTCTCGCGTCTCGAACAGGCAGTGGCCGATTCGCTCGAGCTGACCAAGGGCCGGCCCCAGATCCTGAACCTCGCCGTCACGATGGCGCTGGAGCATTACACCGCGATGCTGGCGCAGATGATGCTGAAGCATCCGCGTTACTTTGCCGGCGTCGATGCCGAGACCAAGGCGATGTGGCAGTGGCATGCGATCGAGGAGATCGAGCACAAGGGCGTCGCCTATGACACCTGGCTGCACGCGACGCGCGACTGGACGCGGTGGAAGCGCTGGAAAGTGAAGAGCATCATGATGCTGCTCGTCACCTACCGCTTCTGGACCAAGCGCTGGCAGGGCACGATCGAGCTGCTCGCGCAGGATGGGATCAGGGGGCTTGGCGCCCGCGCTCGGCTGCTCTGGTACCTTGTCGCGGCGCCGGGCCCGGTGACTCGGATATTCCCCGCCTGGGTCGCCTATTTCCTGCCCGGTTTCCATCCGTGGAATCATGACGACCGCGCGTTGATCCAGCGGGCGGACAGCGTCTACCCTGACGCACGCGTGCCCGCGGCAGCCTGAGCTTTCTTGAGCGGAGCACGTTCACTCCGAGAGGAGCGGGCTTCGGCATCTTTTCGGCGCACACGAAAACGCCGGCGGCTCAATGAGCCGCCGGCGTATTTTTCTGGCAGTCAGCCGGCGCTTAGGCGCTGACCGACTCGTCGTTGCCTTCGGCGACCGCGTAGATCACGCCGACCACGGCCGCGAACACCAGCACGCCGATCAGGGCGCCACCGCCGAAGAGGTTCTCGCCCTTCGCCGCGGCATTCGCGCGAACCGATGACGCCACCGACAGCTTCGACGCGCTGCTCTGCGCGAGCACCGGGGTCGCCACCATGCTGGCCGCTGCGACAGCAGCCATCAAACCACGCTTGAACATTTCTTGCCTCCCTGAACGGCACAAAAAGTGAATCGCGTGCGCGATCACTCGCACACTCGCACCGTCTCTAGCCGATCCGAAACCGAAGGCAAGCACCCTCCCGCCGTTTCGCTCGACGGTGTGGTGAATTTGCTACACCCGCCAAGCCCTTGGTCCACCGTCACGAACCGATCGTTTCGCGTACGCAGCGCATTGCAACGCGGCCCCGGCCGCCACGTTGTTGCCTGACCCTCAGCAGGAGATACGCGATGAAGGCGCTCGTCTGGCACGGCAAGCAGGACATCCGCTACGAGACCATGCCCGATCCCGAGATCGAGGACGGACGCGACGCGATCATCAAGGTGACGAGCTGCGCGATCTGCGGGTCGGACCTGCACCTGTTCCACAATCTGATGCCCGGCATGAAGCCGGGCGACATCGTCGGCCACGAGACGATGGGCGAGGTGGTCGAGGTCGGAAAGAACAACAAGGCGCTGAAGCCCGGCGATCGGATCGTCGTGCCGTTCACGATCTGGTGCGGCGAATGCGACCAATGCCGGCGGGGCAATTACTCCGTGTGCGAGCGCTCGAACCGCAACGCGAAGGTGGCGGAGCTCGTCTTCGGCCACGCGACCGCGGGCCTGTTCGGCTACACGCACCTGACCGGCGGCTATTCGGGCGGACAGGCCGAGTATCTGCGCGTGCCGATGGCCGACACGACCCACATCAAGGTGCCGGACCATTTCACTGACGAGCAGGCGCTGTTCCTGTCCGACATCCTGCCGACCGGCTGGCAGGCGGCGGTCTATTGCGACATCGAGCCCGACGACACGGTCGCGATCTGGGGCGCGGGACCGGTCGGCCAGATGGCGATCCGCAGCGCGGTGCTGCTGGGCGCGCGGCAGGTGATCGCCATCGACTTCCTGCCCGAACGGCTCAGCATGGCGGCCGCCGCCGGCGCGGTCACGATCAATCCGGCCGAGGAAAGCGTGAAGGACCGGCTGAACGAGCTGACCCACAACAAGGGGCCGGACAAGTGCATCGACGCGGTCGGCATGGAATCCCACTCCCAGATCCTGCCCGAGCATCTCTACGACCGGACCAAACAGAGCCTGATGATGGAGACCGACCGGCCGCACACGCTGCGCGAGGCGATGCTGATGGTGCGGCCCGGCGGCGTGCTGTCGGTGCCGGGCGTCTATGGCGGCGTGGTCGACAAGTTGCCGTTCGGGGCTGCCATGAACAAGGGCGTGACGATCCGCACCGGCCAGACCCACGTCAACCGCTGGACCGACGAGCTGATCGAGCTGATCGACGAAGGCGTGCTCGATCCGAGCTTCGTCATCACCCACACCGAGCCGCTGGCGAAGGGGCCGGAGATGTACCCGACATTCGAAAGCCGGAAGGACAATTGCATCAAGGTGGTGCTGAAGCCCGGACAGGAGGCGGCGTGATGGCCTGGAAATATGGCAGCGACAGCTCGCTCACGGCATCGGACGCGCTGGTGCGCGGCATCGGCCTGTTCGCGCTCGGGCTCGGCGCGGCGGAGCTGATCGCCCCCGGCCGCTTCGCCAGGATGTTCGGCCTGGAAGGCAAGGAGAGCCTGCTGCGCGCCTATGGCGTGCGCGAGATCGGCTCCGCGATCGGCACGCTTTCGACCGATCCCGTGCCGGCGCTCTGGGCGCGCGCGGCCGGCGACGTGATGGACCTCGCGACAGTCGCGCTCGGCACCCGCAGCGACGATGCCGAGAAGCGGCGGAACGCCTGGATCGGCGTGGGCGCCGCCGCCGGCTTCGCGGCGCTCGACGCGTTCGCGGCGACGCTGATGGCGAAGCGCGGCGGCGAACGTCCGGCGCCGGCCGACTATAGCGACCGCTCGGGCCTGCCCAAGGGCGTCGAAGCGTCGCGCGGCTGGTATCGCGAGAAGCGGGAAAAGGGGCCGGCCGTCGCCAGCCGCGATGCCCGCAAGGACAGGGCGCATTCGGGCGACGCCGACCCGGCCCGCACCGAGACCGATGCCGGCCAGGCGCCGGTACCGGCAGGCGTGTCGATCGGCTGAGCGGGGCGGGGAACGGAGCCCCGGCCCCGCCGTTCCAGTGCGATGGCCGAGGCCGACGACCTCCACTCGCCCGAGCTCCGCGTCGCCCCCGAGCGCGAGGACTTCTACGCGGAGAGCCTGAAGCTGCTGGCGGCGTCAGGCTATCCGTTCCTGTTGTCGGGCACCTACGCGCTGTCCTGCTACACCGGCATCAACCGGCCGACCAAGGATGTCGACCTGTTCGCGAAGCCGAGCGACGCGCTGAAGATCCTCGCCTTTCTTCGCGAGCATGGCCGGCCGGTCGAGATGGTCGACGAGCGCTGGCTGGCCCGCATCACGCGCGGCGAGCTGTTCATCGATCTTATCTTCAACATGCCGACCTCGGGCAGCACCGTCGGCGACGACTGGTTCCAAGGCGCGCCGCAGGCCCGTATCTACGACACGGTCGTCCAGCTGGTGCCGCCGACCGAACTGATCTGGTCGAAGATCTTCGTCCAGGACCGCTATCGCTATGACGGCGCCGATGTCGCGCACCTGATCCTCAGGAAGCATGCCGAGATCGACTGGCGACGCCTCCTCGATCATCTCGAACTGCACTGGGAAGTGCTGCTGATCGCGCTGCTGAACTTCCGCTTCGTCTATCCGAGCGAACGCGACCTGATCCCGCAATGGCTGATGGACGAGCTACTGGAGCGGCTGGCGGCGCAGCGCGCGATGCCGGGCCCTGGCGTGAAGGTCTGCCGCGGCCGCATCTTCAGCCCGCGCGACTATGAGATCGACGTCACCGAATGGGGCTTTTCCGAAGCCTTCGGCAACCTGGAAGAACGCTATGAGCACCACTGAGCCAATGACGATCGCCGCGATCGGCGACCTGCACGTCACCGAGACCGCGACGCGCCCTTATTCCGAGCTGTTCAAGGAAATGTCGGACCAGGCGGACGTGATCGTGCTGTGCGGGGACCTCACCAATTTCGGCAAGGCCAGGGAAGCCGAGATCCTGGCCGAGGATCTTCGCTGCGCGACCAGGCCGGTGATCGGCGTGCTCGGCAACCATGACCATGAATGCGGCCAGCCGGAGGCGGTCGCGCAGATCCTGCACCAGGCCGGCATGACGATCCTGGACGAGCAGGCGATCGAGCTGCACGGCGTCGGCTTTGCCGGGGTGAAAGGCTTTCTGGGCGGCTTCGGGCGCGGCGAGCTGGCGCCGTTCGGCGAAGCGCCGCTGAAGGCGATCGTCGAGGAAGCGAACAACGAGGCGCGCAAGCTGGAGAACGGCCTGCGCTCGCTGCGCACCGACCGCTCGGTCGCGGTGCTCCACTATGCCCCGATCCCGCAGACGCTGGAGGGAGAGCCGATCGAGATTTTTCCCTGGCTCGGCTCGGCCCGCCTGGCCGACGCGATCGACCGCTTCGACCACGTCAAATTAGTGCTTCACGGCCACGCCCATCACGGCTGCTACGAAGGCCGCACCCGGGCCGGCACCCCGGTCTATAACGTCGCTCAGTTCGTGGTGCGGCCAAAGTTCGACCGCCCTTACGCGCTGTTCACCGTCTAAGGCTGCTTCGCGCGGCGTAGCGGCCCCGGGGAACATCCTGCCGTGCGTGCCGTTAAGCGCCGATGCGTGTCCATTATCTGAAGTGCGGCACGGACTGCCCGTTGGGCGGGGCCCTGTTCGACGGGTTCAGCAAAGGCATTTTCGGCCTCATCCCCTGCGCCGCCCAGCTCGTCGAGACCAATGACGGCCTGGTGCTGATCGACACGGGCTATGGGGTAGAGGACGTGCAGCATCCGCATCCACGGCTCAGCCTGTTCTTCCACGTCCTGCTGAACATCCGCTTCCGCATGCGCGAGACCGCGCTCCGTCAGATCGAGGCGATGGGCTATTCGGCGCGCGACGTGCGCCACATCGTGCTCACGCATCTCGACTTCGACCATGCCGGCGGAATCGAGGACTTCCCGCAGGCGCGCGTGCATGTGATGGAGGCGGAGCGCGAAGCCGCGGAGAAGAAGCGCCGCGGCTTCATCGCCAAGCGGCGCTATCGCCCCGCCCAGTGGGACGATGTGCGCGACTGGCGGACCTATGCGGGAAGCGGCGAGGACTGGTTCGGCTTCGACAGCGTGCGCCAGCTCGACGGGCTTCCGCCGGAAATCCTGATGGTGCCGCTGGGCGGCCATACGTCGGGCCATGCCGGGATCGCCATCCAGACCGGCGGCGGCTGGGTGTTGAATGCCGGCGACGCCTATTTCTACCGCCGGGAGCTGGATGCCGACCGGCGTCGGTGCACCCCAGGCCTGCGCTTCTACCAGACGTTGATGGACACGGACCGCGCCCTGCGGTTCGAAAACCAGCAGCGGTTGCGCGAGCTGAAGCGCGACAGGGGCTCGGACGTCACGATCTTCTGCTCGCACGACGAGAAGGAACTCGAGGCGATGCAAGGCGGCCGTTCGCCCGTGCGCCCGCCCCCGAGCCGAGCGCGCGCCCATATATCGCCGGGCGCGGCCCCTGCGGCAGGCTAGCAGTGTCCGGTCGCAAAACGGCTGCGCCGCGTTCCCTTAGGCCGAGCCGGATACGCACCGGAGAAGATGCACTACCTTGCTCCTACAGCGCGACACCTTTGCAGGCCCTTGCTCCTATCCAGCGGTATCAAGCGCTTACTGGACGGCACAATGGAAATCTGAATGAGGCCCACGCTGCGACGAGCCGCAGGCTGTGCCGTCCGAGTCAGCCGCCGCGCCAGACGGAGCCGGTTTTCACCGTTCAGCCCGCCGCGTTAGATGCCGGCCCCCGCTCAGCGGCTCGTATGCGGAAAGGGAGCGCAGCTCGGATCGACGGGCTGGTCTGGGTCTTAGTGCAGGTTGGGAGCTCTGCTCATTGGAAGAACGCCTTCTCAGCCGCCGTTCTGCAGAATCCGCCGGGACCCAGGTCCGGGATGCCGGCTTTGATCGCATCGTGGTAGGCGCGCTGGGTCGTCACTCCCCGCCGGGCCGCCAGCTCGGTGGATGAGATGTGGATGTCGGCGAGGTCGAGAACGTAGTGGACGGGGACGAGTTTCCTCTTGGTGCCTGTCGCGGTCTTGATTTGGCTGAGGAGCGGGATCGACTGGCTGAAGCCGAGGTTTAGGGTCTCGCCTGCCTCGACCTTGGACATGTGGGTCGCGTAGGTGATCCGCTCCAAGGCCGCGTCCATCGGATCGAATTTCAGGGTGCGCAGGAACGCCTTCGCCACGGGCTGCACCAGGATACAGCGGGTCAGCGGTGCGGCCCGGTCTGCGACGACGTAGGGCAGCGTGCCATCGAGGAGCGCCGCGAGGGCGGGCCCCCAGGGCTTCATGCGTTTTCCAACGGCCTTCATGGCCGAATGGAGCGGCAGCGTGCATTGAGTTGGGTCGCCGGTCGGGCTTGAGGCGATGGAGTCGATCAGTGCCTCGACCGAGGACGCGACGATCTGCATGGCCCCGTAGCGCGCCTCGAAGAAGGGATGCGTCTCACGCTGTAGGAGCTTCATCGCGACGAGCTGCTCGACGCCGTGCCAGGAGACGCCGAGCGGCTGGCGCGCGGAGTCTATGGGCGTGCGGACGCCGTAGCGGCGCTCGAGGTCTTCGAATTCCCAGGTCGAGAACCGGGGCTCGGCCCGGTTCTGGTCGAGGACGAAGATGGTGGCGAGGATGCCGCTGCGTCGGAGGCCGGCGACCGCGCCGGAGCCGAGGCCGATGATCCTGGCGGCGTCGGTGATCGACCTCGTGCTCTCGAGGATCTGGTCACGGTTGGGGCCCTGCAGGCTAATGGATTCGCGCCAGGCGGAAACGATCGGCGAGAGCGCGGGAGGCATGTCGGCGATGCGCTTCAAGGCGACGAAGCGGAGAGTCCGGCCAGCGTTGCCGTCCGAGTGACGGGCCGTGCGGGTGGCGATGCGGGTGGAGATCATCGCGTTCATCGTGCGTGGCCAGCCGGCGACGATCTTCCAGGCGGCCGCTACGGCACGGGCGAGCTGGGCGGGAGGGGACTTGAGGTTGTTCGCGATCTGCGTGTCCATGCTGGGATCGACGACGGGGATCAGCCGCATTATGAGGTCGAGTGTGGTGGCAGCGCCTGCTTCGGCCAGTATGGGGGGCAGTGCGGCGAGGGAGGCGGCGCGTCGGATGGGATCGGGGTGGACGAGGCCGACGGCGAGCTCGAGCTGCGGCCGGAGTTCCTCGAGAACGTGGGACGTCGAGGCCTTCTTGAGATCGGCCATGCAGGCGGCGCAGAAGTCGATGCCGAGCGTGTGCTGCCAGCCCGGCCGGACGTTGCAATCAGGGGACGGACACCTGTCGAGCAGGAATTCCCATGTGTCGATGTCGAACGGGAAGAGGCGGATGTGCCAGATGGCGCGGTCGTAGGCGGTGCCGATGTCAGGATCGGCCAGCGACCGCGCGAAGGCGCCAGGCGCGTAGCGCCGGAAGTTCTTGGCGATGAGGAAGCTGGGGATGAGGGTGCCAAAGAAGTTGTGGCGGTCCTGGGCGCCCGTCACCTGAGCGGAGATACGCGGTGTGGCGCGGGCGAGCAGTTCCGCGGCGTCTACGTTCATCGCGGCGGCCAAGGCCCTGATATGGTCGGGCGAAGCGAAGGGCGCGGTCTGCCGGTGCCCGTAGATCACGCCGGCATGCGAGGTGATCTCGCCCAACTTCTCGAGGCCCGCGACCTGATCGGCCCAGCGGGAGACGGCGCCGTTGAACGACTCGCAGGGGATGAAGGCGAAGTCAGTCATGGGCAACCTCCTGGCCGGTGTCCACCTGGTCGTCCGTGTCGGCCTCGGTATTGGCGTCTGCGTCGTCGCCCTCGCCCGACCCGGTGTCCGGCTGCTCCTCGAAAGGATTGTAGGTGATGCGGCCGTTGCTGACGGCCCAGTCCTGGACGGCATCGGAGAGGTCACGACGGGTGATGCCGTCGTGGCCGGCGCGGGTGATGTTCACCACAGCCGTCTCGATGATGCGGCTGAACTGGCCGATGAAGCCACTGGAGGCTTCGAGCAGGAGCTGCGCGGTATCGGGGTTGCCAAGGCCGGCTTTGAACCGGATCACGTCGCTGTCGACGAGCGCCTGGTCGAAGGCGTGGGCGAACGCCATGAACTCATCCGCATGGGTCGTCCAGCGAAGGCGCCCGATGCTGACGGGCGTGTCGAGGCGATTGCCTAGGTCTTCGGTGGTCTTGAAGATGTTCTTGGCCTTCAGCTTGCCGACGAACGCGATCGCGCAGTCGCCATCGTCGAGGATGTCGAGGATTTTCATTGCGATGACCGGGTGGATGGTGAGGCGGCGGCCGGCGCGCTGGAACTCGTCGAAGATGAGGAGGTCGACCTTGTGTTCCTTGATGCTGCGGCGGGCGCGCGCCCACCGCTTGTCGGGCGTGAGGCTTTCGGGCCGCGCCTCCGTCAGCGCGCGCAGGATATCGGCGGCGAGCGATCCGACGGAACCCTCGCTGTCGAGCTTCACGTAGACGACGGACGAGGTCTCCGTCCCGAGCCTCGCCACGACGCGGCGGACATAGTCGCGGGCGCCAACGCTCTTGCCCGTGAAGCTGTGTGCCAGGATCCGGACCGCCGGCTGTGGCAAGCGCGCGAGGCGCAGGAGGGGCGCCGCGGTGCGCATCTCCTCGAAGGTCTCGTCCATCTCGGTCTGGGGCGCGTAGGGACAGCGGATGGCGCGGACGAGCAGGCGCCTGTAGGCGACGAGCATGGGACCGGAGAGCGTGGCCGGGTCGAGCGGCTTGCCGGTGAGGGTCGATACGGCTTCGTTCAGGGAGTCGAGGTCGAAGTCCGGGTCGTCGAGCGTTTCAGTCTGTTGGAAGCTCATGCGGGATCTCCTTGGGGCCCCGCCCGCACCGCGGGCGGGGCGGTGCGGTTCAGGCAGCTGCGCCGCGGCGGCGGCTCGGCTTCAGGAAGTCTTCGTCGTCGGCGGTCGGCCGCCCAGCCGTGCCGGCCCGGACCTTGCCGGGCCTTGTGCCGGTGGCAGCGTCGCGTCGGTCGCCGCGGCCGGTCCGCTCCTTGCGGCGCGGGTCGGGGGGACGGTCGGCGAGGATCTCCGCGTCGAGTGCGGTCTGGGAGGACGCGTCGTGCGCGATGAAGTCGTCGAGCGAGACGGCCTGTGCGTAGTCGGTGTCCAGGTGGACGATGTTGCCTGTGATCTGCCGCAGGCGCGGGGTCTCGTAGAGACGGGCGAGCGTGAGGCGCTCACGGTGTCTTGCGCCGGGGCCGACTGCGCGGACCGCAGCGATGCGGCGGGCGCGCGCCTCGAGGCGCTCGGCCTCGGTGTTGAAGCCTTTGGGCGCGACCTCGTCGTCGTTGTCCGAAAGGCGGCGCAGCGACGGTCCGGGGATGTCTCCATCGGCTGCCTGGGCAGCGCGGCGGGACCGCGGCTTGGCGGTCTTCTCGGGTGGCGCTGTCGCCTCGGCTTTCTTCATGTCGACCAGCTCGCGGTGGAACCAGAGCGGCATGCCGTCGGCGTAGGTCTCGTCCTGGCACCGCAGTTCGACGTAGGACCTGGTGGTCTTGTCCCATGCGTGGATGACGGCGATGTTCTCGGGGTCGAATTTGATCTTGGTGGTGATCGAGGCGTCGACGCGGGCCTGGCGTCGGGGCTCGAATCGCAGGTTGTTGTCGATGAGGCGCGGCACCCCTTGGTGGCAGAAGTAGCGCAGGCCGTTAAAGACGCGGGCGCCGCTCTTCGTGATGCGCACGTTCAGCTGGACGTCGAGGGTGTCGAGCCGGAAGCGGCGGGTGTCGCCCATCACGTCGATTCCGTGCCGGTTGGCCGACTTCTGGAACGCGAGGGCGGGCTGCATGGCGATGCCCTCATGAATCTCGGTGTGGTATTCCGCGAGCGCCTTGTTCGCGAGCGCCTCGATTTCATTCATCGTGACACAGGCGAGGTCGGCGCCATCGTGACCCGTGCGACGATTGTATTCGATCGTCATCGACGCACCTGGCAGGTTCTCTAGCATCTTGCGCTCGACCGTCCCGTTCACGCGTTCGCCGATCGCGCGGTAGCGCGGCGCCTTGACCGGGCAGAAGGTGACCGAGAAGGAGGCTGACTTGGCCGCGTCCTCGAGCCCGTGGCCGGTGAACTCGGCGGCATTGTCGAGCAGGACTTCGGCGGGCTTGCCGCAGATGCGCGTGAGGATGCGGTATCGCGCGGCGTCCTGCGGCGGCGGCCGCTTGGGGAGGTTCATGCGCCGCAGCACCTCGCATACCGTCCAATAGCTGGGCGGCTTGAAGGTGATGACCCAAGCGATCACCGCGCGGCTGTGGACGTCGATGGCGAAGGTCATCCACGGCCTGCCGGCCACGATGTCGCGCTCCGGATCGATGACGACGAAGGCCGACAGCGGCGTGTGATCCACAATGACCTTCTCCAAGATGCGGCCGGCGGTCAGCGGCCTGCCGCCGCCGCGCATCGCGCTCTCGACCATTTCCTTGCCGTCCTTGATCCCGACCGTCTCCGAGCCGCGCACCGCGATGCACTTGCGACGGAAGGTGTCGTAGGACGGGATCGGGTGGGGCGCGTCCGGCTGGGGGTAAAGCGCGCTGCGGCCGAGGTTGACGTCGTGCAGTTCGGTCGCGGCGAGCGCGTATCCCGACTTGATGGGCCGCTTGTTCTGCTCGGTGTCGAGGGCGTGCTTCTGCATGATCTCCTCCACGTGCTCGTGGAGGTAGGGCGCTCGCGGCACCTTGCCGTTCAGGCGCACCAGCAGCTTGGGCTCGCGGGCGCCGGGTTTGCCGCGCTCGCTGCGCCAGCGCTTGATCGTGTGCGGGTTGTCGGGCTCGCCGAACTCGGCGCGCAGCTCTTCGGTCCAGTGCTTCTCGAGGCCCGCCGTGATCGCCTTGACGCCGTTCGGGACGCCGTTGGCGTCGAGCGTTTCGATCTGCGCCTGGACCTTCCGCAGGCCGGGGTCGATCGCCAGCAGGTCGGACATATCGAACTCGGCTTTGGCGGCGAGCAGGCGCGAGGCGACGACGTGATCGGGGAACACCACCATGGCGCGTTCGTCGCGGAGCAGCCGGTCGAAATCCTCCTCGGTCGGCATGGCCGTTCCGCCCTGGCCGTCCGGGATGAGGAACGGTTGGCCGGTGTGGCAGTCCATCAGCATGAGGCGACCTGGCACCGGGTTGACCGGAGGTTTGTAGGGGCGGCCGTCGATCTCGATGATCGTGCCGACCGGATAGTTATACTTCGGGAGGGGCAGTTCGTTCACGCGTCTTCTCCTTGCGTGGAGAGAGCGTGCGTCGGCGTTCCGCCGACCGCAGGCACGGTCTCGGTTGAACCGGGCCTGCAAACCCGGACGCGGCGCCGTGGATGGTGAGCTGCCCCCTTCTGAGTGGTCCAGATTGTATCATAGTCTGGAACCCGAAGGAGAATTGGGATGGCAGGTCGCAGGCAC
>NZ_WQMS01000017.1 GCF_009753715.1 Sphingomonas horti
CTAGAGCGTTTTCGAGGTGATTTGAATCGCGGGGGATTCACACGGGCGTGTTTTTCTGATTCAGCATGACTGCTGGGCAGGAGGCCAGCGGTTATGCCGAAAGCCTGTTCGAATGATCTGCGCGAGCGCGTGGTGAAGGCGGTCGAAGCGGGCGCTTCGTGCCGGTCTGCGGCGCTGCGCTTCGGGGTGGCGCCGTCGAGCGCGATCAAGTGGGTGGCGCGGTGGCGGGAGCGCGGCGACGTGTCGCCGGGCTCGTCGCGTGGACGGATCCGGTCGCCCTTGCATGCGCACCGCGAATGGCTGCTCGACCAGGTGGCGGCGACGCCGGGGCTGACGCTTGCGGAGCTGCGCGAGCGGCTGGCGGCCGAGCGCGGGCTGAGCGCCGGGATTGCAGCGATCTGGAGCTTCTTCCGGCGCGAGGGCGTCAGCTTCAAAAAAAACGCTGCTGCCGTCCGAGCAGGCCAGGCGCGACGTCGCGCGCCGGCGAACGAGCTGGCGGCGCTACCAGGGCGGCATCAAGGCTGACCGGCTGGTCTTCATCGACGAGACCTGGGTCAAAACCAACATGGTGCGTACGCATGGCTGGGGGCGGCGCGGGCAGCGGGTCAGGGGCTCGGCTCCGCATGGCCACTGGCGCACGATGACCTTCCTAGCCGCGCTCCGGTCCGACCGGATCGATGCGCCTTATGTCCTCGATGGCCCGATCAACGGCATCACCTTCACCGCCTGGGTGGAGCAGTGTCTCGTGCCCACGCTCAAGCCCGGCGACGTGGTCGTCATGGACAATCTCGGTAGCCACAAGGGCAAAGCCGTCCGGCAGGCGATCCGAAAGGCTCGCGCCCACCTGCTCTTCCTGCCGCCCTACAGCCCCGACCTGAACCCGATCGAGCAGGTCTTCGCCAAGCTCAAGACCCTGCTCCGCAAAGCCGCCGAGCGGTCAATCGAGACAGTCTGGAAGCGCATCGGCCAACTCCTCGACCGCTTCCCGCCAGCCGAATGCGCAAACTATCTCCGCAACTGTGGCTATGCCGCTACCTAAGCTGAAAACGCTCTA
>NZ_WQMS01000018.1 GCF_009753715.1 Sphingomonas horti
TGATCGGCCCCCACCGAGTGGTCCGGGTTTGATGTTAGTGCATTCGTTCCTCCGCCGCCATGCCCGCCCGTAGGTGGAGCGAAGCGAAGCCGGAGGGCGGGCATGGCGGCATTGCCGTCTCTGGGGCCGGTGGGCGGTAGCCCAGGCTCGAGTGCGGTCGTGCGGTGTTGTAATGCCGCCGCCAGGCCTCGATCAGCACTCGGGCCTCAGCCAGCGTGTAGAAGATCTCGCCGTTCAGGAGTTCGTCGCGGAGCGTGCCGTTGAAGCTCTCGTTATAGCCATTCTCCCACGGCGAGGCAGGCGTGATGTAGAGCGTCTTCACGCCCACCTGGCGCAGCCACGCCTGCACCGTGTTGGCGACAAATTCCGGACCGTTGTCCGATCGGATATGCGCCGGCGGCCCGCGCCGCACGAACAGATCGGCCAGCGCCGCCAGCACGTCGTCGCTTTTCAACTTGCGGGCGACGACCATCGCAAGGCACTCGCGGCTGGCCTCGTCGATGATCGTCAGGATGCGAAATTTCCGGCCTTCATGCGTCCGCCCTTCGACGAAATCATACGCCCAGACGTGCCCCGGGTATTCCGGCCGGAGCCGCACGACCGATCCGTCGTTCAGCCACAGCCGGCCGCGCTTCGGCTGCTTCTGCGGTACCTTCAGCCCCTCGCGGCGCCAGATACGCTCCACCCGCTTGCGGTTCACCCGCCAGCCGGAATCGCGCAGCAACGCCGTCACCCGGCGATAGCCATAGCGGCCATATGTCCGGGCCAGCTCGATGATGTCTTGGGTGAGCGCGTCCTCGTCGTCGGCCCCGCGCGGCGCCTTGCGCTGCGTCGATCGGTGCTGCCCGAGCACCCGGCACACCCGGCGCTCCGACACCCACAGTTCCTTGCGGACATGATCGATGCAGCGCCGCCGCCGCGCGGGGCTCAGAAGTTTCCCCGCGCTGCCTCCTTCAGGATCAGCTTGTCCAGCGTCAGGTCCGCCACCGCCCGCCGCAGCCGTGCATTCTCGGTCTCGAGTTCCTTCATCCGCCGCGCTTGGTCGACCTTCAGCCCGCCAAACTCCTTGCGCCAGCGGAAAAACGTCTGCTCCGTAACCCCGATCCGGCGGCACGCATCCGCCACCGTCCCGCCCTGCGCCTGCACGATCTCCGCCTCACGCAGCTTGCCGATAATCTCCTCGGTCGTGTGCCTGCGACCTGCCATCCCAATTCTCCTTCGGGTTCCAGACTATGATACAATCTGGACCACTCAGAAGGGGGCAGCTCA
>NZ_WQMS01000019.1 GCF_009753715.1 Sphingomonas horti
AATCCGGGCGCGGGCGCGCATTTCGACGGGCTCACCATCACCGGCTCGAAGAATGTGAGCCTGGTCGGCCTCGACCTCGGCCGCGCGCTGAACGCGGGCGAGGCCTATTACACCCAGCTCAACGCGATCTCCGGCTCGACCAACATCAGCCTGGACCGCGTGACGATCCACGGCTCGCAGGACGGCGATCCGACCAACGACGGCATGGGGCTGATGCTGCGCAACAATGCCGGCTTCAGCATCACCAACTCGACCTTCACCGACCTGCATCGCGGCATCGTCGCCCAGAGCTCGACCAACACCACCATCCAGGACAACAGCATCACCCGGATCCAGTCCGACGGCATCATCTCGATCGCCAATGACGGGCTGTCGATCCAGGGCAACCACCTCGGCGATTTCCGCCCGGTGCTCGGCGACCATGCCGATGCGATCCAGTTCTGGAACACCGGCCAGACCAAGGGCCAGTCGAACATCACGATCAAGGACAATGTGATCTTCCAGACCTATTTCAGCGGCGTCGAGGGCACCGGCATCCAGGGGATCTTCATCTCCGACCCGCTGAGCTACGGCTATCAGAACGTCCTGATCCAGAACAACGCGATCTACGCCAACGATGCCTATCACGGCATCTTCGT
>NZ_WQMS01000002.1 GCF_009753715.1 Sphingomonas horti
TCCTCTCGTGCGTGGACGCTTCGACAGCAACCACACTTTGGCACTCAGATGCCGGGAGCGGGAGCCATCCACCCCATCTGCTTCTCAGATCCGACGAGGCTCTTCTGCGCGGTCACCGGACGCGTGTGGGACATGCCTGAGGAGCAGCCAGAGCGCGCGCCCGCCGATGCAGGCGGCTGCAAGGTGATCCCCTTTTCCGTTCCTCGGGCGGCCTGATCGGCCCGAGGGCACGAAGGGAAGGTGGCTGGCTGGGCATCCAGCCAGCCACCGGCCCGGATGGGGATCTCCTTCAACGGCGGCAGCGCTGTCATCTGAGGATCGGCGCTGCGCTATTGAGGGGCGAGGACATGAATCGTAGGGTAACCTGCGATCGTCATCGATAGGCAAGTGAACACACAGGATTTCGGCCTTGTAGATGCGGCGCTGACCAGAAGAATCGGCTGCAGCCGCACATCAGACTGCCTCGCGCGGCCAAGTTAAGCATATCGCGACCAGCAGTCGACGCGCTCCAGCCTCGGGCCAAGAGCACGAGGGCTCGCTTCGACGCAGTACACGTTGGCTGCAAGCCAGAACTCCTCCGCGGTCAAGGCCTCGTCCTTGACCTCTCTGCTCCAGACCCTCTGGCTGGGATTCCACCTGTAGCCTCGGGCGCGTAGCCGATCCTTGACGCCGAAGGCGGCGCCTTGGGCGTGCACGAGCCAGCTCGGCTGCCTCGCTGTATCGAGAAGCTCCGCCAGAACCGTGCGCCCATCCGGGAAGCGGTGCCGGAGAAGGCCTATCACTGCGTCGACATCCGCATCAGCGCGGTGCGCCTCGAACCAAAACCCGCACTGCATGCCGAGGAAGCCGAGGCTCCTGCCGTCGAAGCCGTGGGATGCCCAGTCGACATCCGCCATCGAGCAGCCCCAGGCCAGTCCTGTTGCCTCCGGCACCTGAGCCTCCACCCACCTGCGGTCGAAGGCGGCGTTGTGGGCCACGATCAGGGAGGAGCCCTGGAGTATCCTCTTCACGGCTCCGCGATCGATCTCGTGACCCTGGACCATTTCATCGGTTATCCCCGTGATCCGGACGACCTCGGGAGGAATCGGTCGCCCCGGGTCCTCGAACCATGAGTACGGCCGGTCGATCCGGGTGATCCGGCCTTCCTCGTCGCAGCGGAATCGGCGCAGCCCCAGCTGGATCAGCGCGTCACTCCCGTGGTCCGTTCCGGTCGTCTCCACGTCGAGGACGGTGCAGACGTAGGGCGACGCGGGATCGCCCTCGCCGGTCACTCCCTCCGACACGTCGAGCTTGCGCAGGATACGGGCGTCCTGGTCGATCTGCTCCGCGCACGCGCAGCCGCCTCTGCTCCCCGGAAGAGCCATATGGTTGCTCCATTGATGTAGGCGCCGGCGGCGCCAGCCAGCCGGCCAGATGTCATCGGCGCAGAACCGGACGCGCCTAAGTCGGCAGGCGCTGTTCCACCGTGATGTCGAGACCGGGGATCTCGGACGACCTTGGCCTGCGTCCGCTCTGGCAGAGCACGTCCAGGATGCCCGGAGGAACCATCGCGATGGTAGTTGGACAATCGGGGTCTATCCCGAGCCTGATCTGCGCCTGCTCCGCTGCAGCCAGCCCGAGCCGCGCCTGGATGCGCTCCCGGATCACAGCGGCGGAACTGGCGAAGGACGCGTGGAAGGCGTGGACCAACTCGCCTCCGCGGGCGATGACTATAATCGCCGTATAGAGCCGAAGCCGCCGCATCCTCTCCCGCCTGTTGCCCCCGACGTTTCGTCCTGGATCCATCCAGGGCGACTCGGGATCGTCGTCCGCGGCGTCGGCCAGCAGGCGGTCAATCTGATCGGGAGCCGCATCCAGCCCAACCGACAGGCCGTGCAGCAGGATCGCACGAACGAAGTTCTGACGCTCGAGACAGGCTTCAATTGCGTTCTGGCCGCCGAACAGCGCGCGCGGAGCTAGCATCCACGCCATCGGATCCTGGCCGATACCTTCGCGCTGAAAACGGCTGGCCGTTTCAGACGCGACCATCGCGACGCGGGTGATCTTACGGGCCGTGGCGGTCACACAGACGTCGCGTGCCTCGTCCTCGTCCAGCGGATCGGGAAACATCGCGGTGATCACTTGCGAAGCGGCACGAGCCGGCATCGCACGCGTGGAGAGAGCATCCATGGCTTTCCTCCGTGTGCCGCGATACCCCTCCCGCCCTGTCCAGCGGCGCGGCAGGTCCGCTGGGCGCCGGAAATGGGGAGTGATCAGCAACATTTCAATACTTCGAGAATTCTAGAAACATTGAAGTGATAGGATGCTCTTACTGATGTGGGTTCGGTTGGACTATCTGGTAGCCATGGATGGGACAGCAGCCCTGCCGATACTGAGCGCTTTGGCCCAGCGCACCAGACTGGACGCCTACCTCCATTTACGTGACGTCCACCCGAAGGGGCTCTCGTCCGGCGAGATCGCGAAGACTCTCGGTACGCCGGCCAACACCATGTCTTCGCATCTTCTCATATTGGCGCGCGCCGGCCTCATCACGGCGTCGAGGGACGGCAAGACCGTCTACTACCATGCCGAAGTCGGGATGGCGCAAAGACTCGCTGACTTCCTGTCGGCTGCTGAGGCCGTTCGGCACTCCTGATGCCGGTTCGCCCGACCGGCGAGCCGCCAAGGTCAAACGCATACCAGGGCGATGACGGCACCGGGTTTCAGATTGGTGGTTCCGGAAGCAGCGTCATTGTCTCAGGCGGCATGGCCGCGAACGGCACCGTTTCGGTCAAGTCGCTCGATGCGAACGCAACGCTGCCCAGGGGTGGGAGCCGGCGCTAGCCACCCGCGCCCCAAGCTGTTCCTTGGCTGTTCTTGAGCAGCCAGCAGGAGGCGTCCGCATCGTGACCGAGGAACTATAGAGTGGGTGTTCAGATACTTTCCGGCACGATAACGGTAGATCCCGCCGCCGTAGGGTCTTCAGAAATGCCCAAAGAATTCATGCGGCGAAGACAGATGACAGGTTCATCGCAAGTAGCAGACTTTCTGAGGCGATGCAGAAGTCAGTTTCTCCCACCAAGCTCAGTCGCAGGTTTCGGGTCGTCCAGGAAAACGCGTTCAACCAGCCCGTCGATCCACTCGCTGTCAATCGCCGCGTAGGGAATGAGCATTCGATAGTAGAAAGCGCCAAACAGCAGATCGAGGAGGATATCGCCTTCGTCGCGAGCCACTCCGAAGGGCTGGATAGCCCTGAGAGCTTCTTCCCGGCGCGGCTTTATCCAATTCTCCCAAAATGCGGCGCCTAGATCAGGATCTGACTGGGCAGCTGCGACAAGGTGACGCAGCATTTCGCGCCGAGACGGGGTGAGCGCGCGCGCGAGGTCGTGAAGTGCGTTACTGAAAGTCCCAATCAGAGTGGCCGTCGGGCGATAGGCGATCACCGGACCGATTTCATCTAAGAACGCGTCCATGATCAGAGCGGCAGCATTGGGCCAACGTCGATAGATCGTTGTCTTCGCGACACCGGAAGCAGTTGATATACCTTCGACCGTAACGCGCCCTGGCCCGAATTCCCGGGCAAGTGCAAGTGCCGCCTCCCGGACGATGTCGGTTGTCACGCCGCTGCGCGCGCGTCCCTTCTCGCCAATCTTCACCCCACCACTCCCCTTCAAGGCCGCGCACGTACGACTATCCATAGGTTACGAGTCCCATCTGAAACGATACGTATCGTTCGATGGAAAGCTCGTGGGGGCGATGTCGTCATTTAAATTTACCCTCAGCGATCGAGGTCAACGTGCGCATTTGTGTCTTTGCCGGCTCCAACTCCGGCCACTCTTCCGTCTATGAGCGAGCCGCATCTTCGGTTGGCGCGCTCTTGGCGGAGCGTGGCATCGGCGTGGTTTATGGTGGCGCCGCTGTGGGCCTAATGGGAGTAATGGCGGACGCCGCCCTTGCCGCGGGTGGGCAAGTGATCGGCGTCATACCACAAGCCCTGGTTGAGCGCGAAGTCGCGCATTTCGGATTGACCGAGTTGCGCGTGGTAACCTCCATGCATGAGCGCAAGGCCCTTATGGCCGAGCTTTCCGACGGGTTCATCGCGCTTCCGGGCGGACTCGGGACCTTGGAGGAGCTCTTCGAAGTTTGGACGTGGGCGCAGCTGGGCGACCACGCAAAGCCCTGCGCGGTGCTGAACGAAGCTGGCTTCTACGACCGGCTCTTGGAGTTCCTAGACATCGTCGTCGACGAGGGTTTCCTGAAGGCGATCCACCGCGACGCGCTGCTTGTTCGTAGCGAAGCGGCTGCCATCCTAGATGCGCTGGCAGACTTCAGGGCGCCTGTCGAAACCAAATGGCTCGCCGGGCAGAACTGACATGAACGCACCACTATCCACGCAGGGAAAAGCAGTGGTTGCCGCCCAAAGGCCGCTCGGGACTCCCTTCGGGCCCTTCACAACCGCTGAAGAGGTCGCGGGCGATATCGACCTTTCTGGGAAAGTCGCAGTGGTAACCGGCGGAGCTTCGAATCTAGGCCAAGAAACCGCGCGAGTGCTCGCCGCGAGGGGCGCAAAGGTGATAGTCCCGGCGCGCGACGCCGAGAACGCGAAACGGTCCCTGTCCTATATCCCAGGCCTGGAGGTCTCAGCGATGGACCTCCTCGACCCACCGTCTATCTATCGGTTTGCCGACGATATTCTAGGTAGATATCCATCGCTGGACCTGCTGATCCTAAGCGCCGGCGTCATGGCGACGCCACTGTTCCGGGATCTCTACGGTAACGAAGGGCAGTTTGCCACCAATCACCTCGGTCATTTTCGCCTGACGACCGAGCTTTGGCCAGCGCTTCGTAGTGCAGCGACTGCGCGCGTGGTCGTTCTGTCCTCACGAGGACATCAGTTGGGGGGCTTCGACCTCAATGACCTGAATTTCAGGCTCCGTCCCTATGATAAGTGGCTGGCCTATGGACAGGCCAAGACGGCCAACGCGCTATTTTCGGTCGCCCTCGACACGCGGGGCCGTGACCACGGCATTCGCGCGTTTTCGGTACACCCTGGATCCATCCTTGGGCCTCTCGCTCGATATCTGACCCATGACGAGATCGATGCATTCGGCGCTCTTAACGCCGACGGCACGGCTGTGGTCGATCCACTCCGCGACATGAAAACGCCAGAGCAGGGCGCGGCGACCACGATATGGTGCGCGACCGCTCAGGCATTGCGAGACAAGGGTGGGGTTTATTGTGAAGACTGCGATATCGCCGCGGTTGAAGTTGAAGGGAATTTCGGGGTGCGCCCATTTGCCGTTGACCGCGACATGGCTGAAAACCTGTGGAGAGAGAGTGTTCGCTTCACTGGCCGTGATCTTCCGGCCGAACTTT
The DNA here is from genome assembly GCF_009753715.1 of Sphingomonas horti. Lineage (GTDB taxonomy): Bacteria > Pseudomonadota > Alphaproteobacteria > Sphingomonadales > Sphingomonadaceae > Sphingomonas_B > Sphingomonas_B horti. Next base: position 5,356 of record NZ_WQMS01000002.1, read on the forward strand.
AGCCGGTTAAAACCGGCGAAGTGTTTATCATCGCGATCGCCTCCCGGCCAGCTGTAGGCTACGCTCCTTCCATGTTGATAGCACAACTTGGTTCCGACCAGTGTTCGATCGAAAAATCTAAACAAAGGGATTCAAGCAGGCTTGATGGCAGACGAACCGTGTCCGCCGTCGGCCCGCCGCGCTAAACGGTTAGAGGCTGGCACCAATTGTTCTTCCGGGATGTATGAGCTTATCGCTTCCGGACAGATCGAAGCGATCAAAATAGGCCGTTCGACACTGATCCCTTACAGATGCCTCAAACAGCTGATTGTGATTGACCGGCACAGACGCCACAGAGTGGCGGGGGAGACGTTGATGAGTTGCCGACCGGGTGCCGGGAGATCGATACCATGGTATCAATAGCTCTCCAGGCTGCGGAAGTGCATGATCAAACGGGCCGTTGAGCGGCTTCCGTGGCTCCGAAGGGGGTCATCAGATGGGCAGTAAGGTCGCTGTGCGCCTGGGAAACTCGGAGATGGGCGACGTCAGGCATGCCTGCGCCTTTTTCAGCGGGGTGGATGAAGCATATCGCGTCTTGCTCCCGTTCATTGCGGAAGGATTCGATCGCGGCGATAAGGCGATACACGTCATCTCCCCGGACGACGAAGCCGAACATCTTGAACGCCTCGCCTCGGCCGGGATCGATCCTGGTCATGCCCGCGCCACCGGTCAGCTGGAGCTCCGCAACACCACTGACGTTTATCTGAACGGTGGCCGTTTCGACCAGGATCGGATGTTAGCGTCCTTCGAGACCATTGCCGCCGCCAATGCTTCGAGCGGCTTCCCCGCGACCCGCATTGTCTGCAATATGGATTGGACGGCAGATCATCGCCCGCAACATGAAGACATCATCGAGTTCGAAGCGAGGGTTGTCACCGAGGTCGCTGAAGCCGGGCCGTTCTGGGAAGCTGAGCCCGAACATCAGGATTATCTGGAACGAGTTCCGAATGGCTACACCTGCCATTTCCCGCGGCCAGGCTGGGTGTTGCCTCGGCGGTTGGTTAGCTTAGCCTGAGCTGGTCGAAGAGCGTCCCGGCACACCGCGGCAGACAATAACGCGTGGTTGCTGGCTCGGTCGTGCTCGCGTCAAATATCTTGCAGATTAGCACGGTCGTCCGAATCGGCTTCCCGTAGAGCGGTGTGAGCTGTTCCATGCGACTATCGCGACGTCATTTTTCGTGCAGCAGAAAGGGTGCCGCTGGTGAAGGGGCGTCCATCGGCGCAGTGTGAGATGTACAACGCCGCTTTTCGCAGTTTTCTGCCTCGACACAATAGCCGACGTCTAGGCCGCGGAGTTCATCCCACAGGCAAATGCCGCGACCCAACAGAGTTGGAGTTATGGCGACGTGGAGGTGATCGACCAAGCCCGCCTTCAGATATTCCCGCGCGACGGTAGGGTCGCCCCCGATCCGAACATCTTTTTCACCAACGGCGGCTTTAGCGTCTGGGCGTGCTGATCTGAAGTACGCTCTTGCCGTTAGACCTACTGCTGCTGTCACCCGTGAAAACGGCTACCGCCCCAAGAGCGCTCTTGGCCAAGATGAAGAGGTAAGACGTCAACGAACATTAGATGATATTCGACATCGCGGAGGAGCTAGTGACTGTCACCCGCCCGTCTTTGCCGTTCAGGGGTGCTCGCATAATGACCGGAGCGGGACCTTGGCGGACCGGCCGTTTTCGGATAGGCCAGCGCGAAAGCAGAAGTCGGCAACTGATCAGAATGAGGTCTGGAACGGGGCTGCCAGCGGACCGTCCGCTTCCGATAGACTATCCGCGATAGCTGCCGTTCTCCCGAAAGGGTCGCCCCGCGGTCGCTTGTGACCTAGCTCTTCATCCTGCCGCCGCCCTATGGGATAAGAAGCAGCTTGCCGGTGGTGACACGACTTTCCATCGCCACATGCGCCTCCGCAGCATCCGACAAAGCGAAGTCACGGGCTGGCGCGACCCGCAGCGTACGCGCACGGATCCAGTCGAACAGGCGCGTTGTCCGGGCACGCAGCAATTCGGGGGTATGGATGTGGTCGGAAAAGACGGCGTAGCCGAGCTTGATGCTGCGCGGCAGGCTCATGATGTCAATCCGGCCGGGGTCGCCCAGCACCGGGCCGTACCAGCAAAAGGTCCCGGAGCGACGCAACGAGGCAAGGGATCCGTCAAAGGTCGCGGGGCCGGAGCCGTCATAGACGACATGCACGCCCTCGCCGCCGGTGAGGCGGAGTACCTCGGCCGCGAAATCGCCGTCGGCATCGACGATGACATGGTCCGCCCCGGCGGCCCTCGCGGCCTCGACCTTGGCCGCGCACGAGACCCGGCCGATCACCGTGCCGCCGCGCAGCTTGATGATTTGCGTGAGTAACTGCCCAAGCCCGCCGGCGGCGGCATGCACCAGCGCGACATCGCCTGGCTGGACTGGATAGAAGTCGGTCGCGAAGTGGCTGGCGGTCAGCCCCTGCATCATCAGCGAGGCGGCGGTGCGGTCGTCGATATCGTCGGGCACCGGCACTAGCGCAGCAGTGGGGATGGCAATCCGCTCGGCATAGCTGCCGGGGGCATAGACCCAGGCGACGCGCTGCCCGAGCGCGAGATCGGTCACCCCCTCGCCCAGCGATACGACGCGGCCGGCGCCCTCGACCCCGAGTGCGCGGGGCAACGGCCTCTCGTGCCACGCCATTCCCTGGCGCACGCCCACGTCCATGAAGTTCACGCCGCTCGCGGCGACCTCGACGAGCGCCTCCCCCGGACCTGCAACTGGCTCCGGCAGATCCAGCAGCTCGAGCACTTCGGGGCCGCCGATCGCCGTCATCGCGATAACCTTCATCTTGCATCTCCTTATTGAATGATCATTCCAGAACGAAGCAAGAAAATCAGCGCAGCGCTCGCAGGGCGAGATCGACGAGGGCGGCGATCTGCTCGCCCCCCGCGCCCGCGCGTGCAGCGAGTCGGATGCTGGCGATCGTCGCGATGACGAAGGCTGCGAGATGATCCACGTCGAGACCAGTCGCCACGTCGCCCTGCGTCTGCGCTTTGACCAAGGCTTCTTTCACGGCGCGGACCAACGTCTTGCTCGAAGCCTCACGGAGCTTCACCAGGTCAGGCCGGGAACAGCCAAACTCGACGGTGGCGCCTAGGCCGAGGCACGCCCGGTTCGCTTCTCCCGCCACGCGGTCCAGCATCGCGCGAATGCCCTCAATCGCACGTTCGCGGCTCATCAGCACCTCGGCATGCGTCCGCACTTCCTCCTGCGAATAGCGCTGCACCGCGGCGCGGTAGACGCCCCATTTGTCGCCGAACGTGTCGTACAGGCTCTGCCGACCGATCCCCATCGCATCGACGAGCATCTGCGCCGAACTACCCTCGAAACCATGCTCACGGAACACCGCAATCGCGGCCTCCACGGCATTATCGACATCGAATTCCTTAGGACGGGCCATGGCGGCGAGATAATGCACTGGAACGATCGTTCAAGATATGTTTGAGAGCCGCGATGGATTCTTTTGGCACGCGCACTCCGATGATCGCACCGCGCTGGTATCGCGACCTGGACCCGAACGGCCGCCGCGCATTCCGCAGCACCTATGCCGGGTTCAGCATGGATGCGATGAACGTCCAGCTGTATTCGTTCATCCTGCCGCTGCTGCTGACGCTCTGGCAGTTGTCGCCCGCCGCGGGCGGATTGTTGGCGACGGTGATGCTCGTCGCCTCCGCGGCCGGCGGCTGGCTGGCGGGACTGGCCTCCGACCGGTTCGGGCGCGTGCGCGTGCTGCAGGTGGCCATCGTCTGGATGGCGCTCTCCACCCTCTGCTGCGGATTGGCGCAGAATTTCGAGCAGTTGCTCGTCGCGCGGACGCTCCAAGGGTTCGGCTTCGGTGCCGAATGGGCGGTCGGCGCGGTGTACATGGGCGAAATCGCTTCCGCGGCGACGCGCGGCCGGCTGGTCGGAACGGCGCAGAGCGCATGGGCAATCGGCTGGGGCCTGGCCGCCGCGACTTCCACCATCGCCGTCGCGCTGCTGCCGCCAGAACTGGGCTGGCGCGCCGCCTTTTTCGTGAGCCTGCCGCCGGCATTGGCGATTTTCGTTGCACGCCGGCGGCTCGCCGAGTCCGCCACCTCCTCGCCGCCCCGGATGTCGAGGCGTGGCATCGGATCTTCTCGCGCCGAATGCGCGGCAACACCGCCCGGGGCAGCCTGCTCGCGATCGGGACGCACGGCGGCTATTGGGCGCTCGCCACCTGGTGGCCGACGATGCTGCGGCTCGAGCGCGGCCTGACCACGGCGCAGGCCGCGAGGCACATGGCGGTGCTCGTCGGAGGATCGCTCGCCGGCTATATTCTCGGCGCAACCCTCGCCGACCGTCTCGGCCGCCGGGCGACACTCGTCCTGTTCGCGTCGGGCGGGATTGCGACGGTGCTTATCGCCACCGAAGGCGGGGTTTCGGACGCCGCACTGCTCGCGCTCGGCGCGCCGCTCGGTCTGTTCGCGATGGGACTCTACAGCGTGATCGGGCCGGTGCTGAGCGAGCTCTACCCGACGCGTATGCGGGGTTCGGGTCTCGGCTTCTGCTACAATGTAGGGCGGGGCGTGGCCGGCCTCGCCCCGCTCGCCGTGGGCGGCAGCATCGCCGCCTACGGCATCTCCCGTTCGATCGGCCTCTACGTGTCGACATCCTACCTGCTTGTACTGTTCGCCGCAGCATTGCTGCGCGAAACCAAAGGCATCGAGCTCATGCCCATGCTTAAGCGTGCCTAGAAGCGGAGCTCGGTGAGGCTGGGCTGGACTGGGCTGGAGCGTCTTTCGATTACGTCTCGGGGGTTCGTAAGAGCCAGTCAGGCGCTGTTAGTTCCCCGATGGCGCGCGGCCCGCTCACATCAGATCATAGCGACTAACAGGCGCCGCCGTCCGTACGACGCTATCTGAAGCCGTTCTCCGCCGCCGAAAGGACCCGAGCCATGTCGACGCTTCTGCCCGAAACCCTAACCGATCGCCGCGGCTTCGTCCAAGGCGCCGCCGCCATCGCCACAGCGCTGGCCGAAGGCGGCGCGCCGGCGCTGGCGGCGGCACCGCGGGTACCGTTCCCCTTGGGACCGGTCAGGCAGGTGGAGACCGGAGTGCTCAGCATCGGCTATGTCGAAACAGGTCCCGCTTCCGGGCCGGCGGTGCTGCTCTTCCATGGCTGGCCCTATGCGATCGATGCTTTCGCCGAGGTGGCGCCGCTGCTCGCCGCGCGCGGCTATCGCGTGATCGTCCCGCACCTGCGCGGCCATGGCAGCACGGTGTTCCGTTCGGCCGAGACGCCGCGCAATGCCCAACAGGCTGCGCTCGCAGCCGACGGCATCGCGCTGATGGACGCGCTCAAAATCGATCGGGCGATCGTCGCCGGCTTCGACTGGGGCGCGCGCACCGCCGACATCATGGCAGTGCTTTGGCCCGAGCGCTGCAAGGCGCTGGTCTCGGTCAGCGGCTATCTGATTGGCAGCCAAGCCGGCAACGCGAAGCCGCTGCCGCCGCAGGCCGAACTGCAATGGTGGTACCAATTCTACTTTGCCACCGAGCGCGGCAAGGCCGGCTATGCCGCGAACACCAAGGCGTTCAATCAGCTGATCTGGCAGCTGGCTTCGCCCAAATGGAAGTTCGACGCCGCGACCTTCGACCGTTCGGCGGCCGTGTTCACCAATCCCGACCATGTCGCGATCGTGATCCACAATTATCGTTGGCGGCTCGGGCTCGCCGAGGGCGAGGCGCAGTATGACGCGGTGGAGGCGAGGCTCGCCGCAATGCCGCCGGTGACAATCCCGTCGATCACCATGGAAGGCGACGCCAACGGCGCGCCGCACCCCGACCCCGTGCAATATCGCGCCAAGTTCACCGGTCCCTACGAGCATAGGCTGATCACCGGTGGGATCGGCCACAATCTGCCGCAGGAAGCCCCGGCCGCCTTCGCTAAGGCGGTGCTCGACGTCGCCCGACTGGCCGGTTGAGGAGAAGCGGCATGCAGCGCATCGCAACCTCTGGCCTCGTGCTCGCGAGCCTGTTGTTCGGGATCTCGACGGTGGCCGACGCCCGGCGCCCCGTCAGTGATGTTTCGCGGGTCTACGGGGTCAAGCTTCCCCAGGGCTATCGGGATTGGAAGTTGATCAGCGTCGCGCACGAAGCGGGCAGGAACAACGATATCCGCGCCATTCTCGGCAACGAGACCGCCGTGAAGGCCTTACGCGAGGGCAAGCGCCCTTTCCCCGACGGCGCGATCCTCGTGCGACTGGCGTGGCGGTTCGAATCGTCGTCGCGCAACGACAGCGTCTTCCCCGCACCACAGTCTTTCGTCGCCGGCGAGCCAGTCAACGTGCAGGTGAGCGTCAAGGATTCGAAACGCTATGCAGCAAGCGGCGGCTGGGGCTACGGCCAGTTCGAGAACGGCGTGGCGAACCAGGATGCGGCGCTCACCAAGGCCTGCTTCGCCTGCCACGCCAGGCTCGACGCGCTCGACAGCAAGGCCGACCTCGTCTTCACGCATTACTCGCAATAGAGATCGCCCGCGGCCGGCTACGCGAAGGCGAGCCGGCCGCGAGCGCGGCCGTGGCGTCGGGGGCGAACGCCGGCGCGCAGCTTACCGGGCGGACGCCGCTTTCTCGATCAGGCCGGCCACGGCGGGCGCGTTCGACACCATCACCACGTGCGAGGCGCCTTTCACCACCAGCGTTCCACGCGACTTCGCCCGGTCGGCCATGAACGCCAGCGCGGCGGGCGGGATGTTCCGGTCCTTGTCGCCATAGACGAACCACGAAGGGATGTGCTTCCACGCCGGGGCGGTGGAGGCTTCCCCCAACGCCGCCTCGGCGATCGGGCGCTGGCCGGCCGCCATCAGCCGTGCCTCCGGCGCGGGCACGTCCGCCGCGAACTGGTCGTGGAAACGCGCCTGAAGGATGTAGAGGTCGTTGCCGCGGTCCGCGAGCTTGACCGGCGGCGCCAGCGTCGGCGCCAGCGTGCTGCCGGGGAACTTGCCGGTCAGCCCGAGCGCGGTCTCGCCGGTCTCTGGCGCGAAGGCAGCGACATAGACCAAAGCCTTGACATTCGACGCGCCCTCGCCCGCCTCGCTGATCACGGAGCCGCCGTAGCTATGGCCGACGAGCACGACCGGACCCTTAATGCTGTCGACCAGCGCACGCACCGCATCGGCATCGCCGCGGACGCTGCGCAACGGATTGGCCGCTGCAATCACGGTATAGCCGTCGCGCTCGAGGATCCGGACCACGCCGTTCCAGCTCGAGGAATCGGCGAAGGCGCCGTGGACGAGCACCACGGTGGGTTTCGCGGTCTGAGCCTGTGCGGTGAGCGGCAATGCGGCCGTGGCGAGCAGCAGCCCGGCAATCAGCTTGTTCATGTCGATCTCCTTCGTGTCGGGGTCAGACGAGGCGGACTATAGCGTCGATGTTACCTTTGATCGCCTTGGAATAGGGGCAGGTGCGGTGTGCCGCCTCGATCAGCTGGCGGGCGATCTCGGGCTTCAACCCGGGGACGCTGACGTTCAGCCGGGCGGCGAGCGAATATCCGTCCTCGCCGTGGCGCAGATCGACCTCGGCATCGATCGCGAGATCGGCAGGCAGGGTCACGCCCTTGCTCCTCGCAGCGATCCCCAGCGCGCCCTCGAAGCAGGCCGACCAGCCGGCGGCGAACAACTGCTCCGGATTTGTGCCGGTACCGGGGCTTCCGGGGACCGCGAGGGCGAGGGCGAGGCGGCCGTCCGAGCTGCGGGCGGCGCCCTCGCGGCCGCCCGTCACATGGACATGGGCGGTGTACAGGGTCTTGGTGTCGGACATGGTCTTCTCCTTGAAAGCGGGGCTCAGCGAAGCGGACGGAAGGCGGCGCGCACTTCCTCGGCGAATAAGGCGGGCTGCTCCCAGGCGGCGAAGTGGCCGCCATTGCGCGTTTCGTTGAAATAGAAGAGCCTGGCGTAGCAGCGCTCGGCCCAGCTCCTCGGCGCGCGGAAGATTTCGCCGGGAAACACGCTCACCGCGACCGGCAGATCGATGACGCCGCGCGCGTTGAAATTGTTGGAGTGGTCCTCCCAGTAGATCCGTGCGGCGGATGCGCCCGTGCCGGTGAGCCAATAGAGCGAGAGGTCGTCGAGGATCGCGTCGCGACCGAGCACATGCTCGGGATCGCCGGCGGGATAGGTCCACTGGCCGATCTTCTCGTACATCCAGGCGGCCATGCCGACTGGCGAATCGACTAGCGAATAGCCGATCGTCTGCGGGCGGGTGTTCATCATCGCGGCATAAGCCGAATTGTCGCGATAAAAGACTTCGAGCTGGTCGAACGCCGAGCGCTCCTTCGCCGACAGGTTTGCCGGAGCGGGATCGCCCGCGGCGAGAACCTTCGCGACGTCGGCGGGAACGACCGCGGGCATGTTGAGATGGATGCCGATCAGGCCGGGCACGTGCTGGAGCGCCATGCGCTGCGAGATCACCGAGCCGCAATCGCCGCCTTGGCTGACATAGCGGTCATAGCCTAGCCGCTGCATGAGCATCGCCCAAGCGCGGCCGATATGATCCGAGCCCCAACCGGGCACCGTCGGCTTCGCGGAAAAGCCAAAGCCCGGGATCGAGGGGATTACCAGATGAAACGCGTCCTCGGCCTTGCCGCCATGCGCCGTCGGGTCGGTCAGCGGCGTCATGACCTCCAGGAATTCGAGGATTGAACCGGGCCAGCCATGGGTGAGGATCATCGGCATCGCATTCTCGTGCCGCGAGCGGACATGGATGAAGTGGATATCGAGACCTTCGATCGTAGTCAGGAACATCGGCAGCGCGTTGAGCTTCGCCTCGACCTTGCGCCAGTCATAGCCCTGCGCCCAGTAGCGCATCAGCGGCTCGAGCACGTCGCGGCGCACGCCCTGGCCGTCGTCGCGCGCCGGCTGGGCATCGGCCCAGCGGGTCTCGGCGATCCGGCGCTTCATCGCGCGGATTTCGACCTCCGGAATCGCGATCCGGAAGGGGCGGATGGCGCCGTCCCCTCCTTGCGCACGTGCGAGGGACGGCACAGTGCCGAGCGCTCCCGCCACGGTCGCCCCGACGACGAATCCGCGGCGCGAGACTTGATCTGCGAACATTGGGCTTTCTCCCGAACTGGTCGCTGTCAGATCTAGGGGATCGGCGCGGCGGCGCGCGTTAAGTGCAGTGATGCGGCGTTAATCCGCGCTAGGCCGCGCGCACCGGATGGGCTCTCGGCAACTAACGCGGCTTGGGCGACGACTAACGGGCGGTGCCGCATAGCCAACCTAATATCCTTAGTGACCAGCACAGGAGGCCGGCACCATGGACCAGAAACGCTCGCTCGGCTTCGCAGTGGCCGCGGTCGCCGCGGCGGCTGCTACCGCCGCGACCTGCTTCGGCGACGCGCTCGGCCTCGCCCGATCGCCCACGGGCGCCGGCAATGCCGCCGTCGAAGCGCCGTTCGACACCAGCGCGCATCCGGTCGACATGCTGCAGAGCGCCTCGCCGTGGCTGCTCCCCGCGCCCGAAAGTCCCCGATCGCTGCGCGGCAAGGTCGTGATCGTCAATTTCTGGACCTATTCCTGCATCAATTCACTGCGCGCGCTGCCCTATCTCCGCGCGTGGAGCCAGCGCTACGCGGACAAGGGGCTCGCAGTGGTCGGCGTTCACGCGCCGGAATTCGGCTTCGAGAAAGACCCGGCGAATGTCCGGCTCGCCCTCGACCAGCTCGATGTCCGCTATCCGAACCTGCAGGACAATGACTATGCGATGTGGCGCGCTTTCGCCAATCGGGGGTGGCCCGGCATCTATTTCATCGACGCGCAAGGCAAGGTCCGCGGCTATCGGCTCGGTGAGGGTGGATATGCCGAGGGCGAGCAGCTGATCCGCACGCTGCTGGCCGAGGCGGGGCTCGACCTGGCCCACGTTCCACAGACCGCGATCGAGGGTGCGGGCGTCGAAGCGCAGGCCGACTGGGCCGATCTGGGCTCGCCCGAAGCCTATCTCGGCTATGCCAAGGCCGTCGGCTTCGCCTCCCCGGGCGGCCTCAACCCGGGAGCGGCACGCAGCTATGCGCCCGCCGCGAGCCTGTCGCGGAATCGATGGGATCTGGCCGGCATCTGGAAGGTCGGCGGCGAATATGCGTTGCTCGAGCGCAGTCCCGGCACGATCCGTTTCCGCTTCCATGCTCGCGACGCGCATCTTGTCCTCGGCGGCGCGGCCGATGGCCGCCCGGTCCGCTTCCGTGTGACGATCGACGGCCGCGCGCCGAGCGCCAGCCACGGCGTGGATGTCGATGCGGCCGGCTGGGGCGAAGTGAAGCAGGACCGGCTCTACCAGCTGATCCGCCAGCCGGGCGAGATCGTGGATCGCACTCTCGAAATCCAATTCTCGCGCCCCGGCGTGCGCGCCTATGTTTTCACCTTCGGTTGAGCGGAGCAACGTCATGACGCGTACCTGGCTGGTGACCGGCAGTTCGCGCGGCTTTGGGCGCGCGCTGTGCGAAGCGATCTTAGACGCTGGCGACAATCTGCTGGCGACCGCCCGCGATCCCGATCAGCTCGCCGGCCTTGGCCAAGGCCGTCCCGGCAATCTCATCACCGCGCGGCTCGACGTGACCGCCGAAGCAAAGACCGCCGCCGCCGTCGCCACGGGGATCGCCGCATTCGGTCAGATCGACGTGCTGGTCAACAACGCAGGCTATGGCGATGTCGGCTCGGTCGAGGATACGTCCATCGAATCCTTCCGCGCCCAGATCGACACCAATTTGTTCGGCACGATCCTGATGACCAAGGCCGTCATCCCGCATATGCGCGCGCGGCGCAGCGGCCATATCATCCAGTTCTCCTCGGTAGGCGGCAGGCTCGGCGCACCCGGACGTGCGGCCTATTCCGCGGCCAAATGGGGCGTGGAGGGCTTTTCCGAAGTGCTCGCGCAAGAAATGAAGCTGGTTGGAGTACGCGTTACCATCGTCGAGCCCGGCGGCTTCCGCACGGATTTCGCCGGTTCCTCGACCCGGCTCGACACGGGCCGCGCCGAATACGACGCCGTGGTCGGCAATGCCGCACGCATGCAGGCCGCCTATCATGGCAAGCAGCCCGGCGACCCCCGCCGCGGTGCGCAGGCCATCCTCGCCGTCGTCGCCGCCGACGCGCCGCCCGTCCGCCTCCCCCTCGGCAGCGACGCGCTCGCCGCAATCGAACGCAGCGACCGCGCCCGACTCGACGAGCTGGAGCGCTGGCGCCCGCTCAGCGCCTCGACCGATTTCCCCCCGGAATAATCGTCCGCAGGATTGAGGGGCGCCGCCCGACGCGGCATGGATCGGCCGGGCGGACAAAGCTATGGGCGGATCGTGGCGGACCTGGACCAGCAAATTGGCGAACGCATTTGCTTCGGGCCCTTCTGCCTGACCCCTGACGCGCGCCTGCTGACCCGGCACGGCGAACCCGTCGAGATCGGTGGCCGCTCCTTTGACCTGCTCGTGGTGCTCACCGATCAGCCCGGTCGCGTTCTCTCCAAGCGCGAGCTGCTCAAGCGCGTCTGGTCGGATGTGGTGGTTGAAGACGGGAGCCTGCGCTTCCACATGGCCGGGCTGCGCAAGCTGCTCGGCGACGGCGTCGACGGCGCGCGCTACATCGCGACCCAAGTTGGCGTCGGCTATGCATTCGTCGCCCCGGTCGAGCGGCACGGCGGTACGGCACCGCGGCGCCTGGAAGAGAGTGTCAGGGCGCCCACGACCAATCTGCCCGGGCGGCTGCCGCATCTAATCGGACGCGAGCGCGACGTGGCGCTTCTGGTCGAGCGCGTGGCCGATACGCCGCTCTTCTCGATCGTCGGCGCGGCGGGCGTGGGCAAGACCACACTCGCGGTTGAGACCGGTCACCGGCTGGCGCCCACGTTCGCGGATCAGGTCGCCTTCGTCGACTTCAGCATGCTCGAGAACATGGCGGTGGTACCTTCGATGATCGCCGGCGCGATGGGGATCGCAGTGCAGAGCGAGGATCCTCTCGCCGTGATCCTCGGCCATATCCGCGATCGCCCCTTCCTGCTCATCCTCGACAATTGCGAGCATGTCATCGAGGCGGTCGCCGGCATCGTCGAGCGGATCGTCGAGGGAGCGCCCAAAGCACGCGTGTTGACGACCTCGCGCGAGCCGTTGCGCGTGCGCGGCGAGCATGTCCTGCGCCTCGACGCGCTCAGCTATCCCGAGGATCTCGCCGGTCTGACCCGCGATCAGCTGCTCGCCTATCCAGCGGTGCAGCTCTTTCGCGAACGCGCTGCGGCGGCCGACAGCGCGCTGATGCTCGACGACGCGGCCGCCCGGCTGCTCGCCGAGATGTGCCAGCGCCTTGACGGAATGGCCTTGCCGATCGAGCTGGCCGCCGTCCGCGTCGCGACCCACGGCATCGAGGCCACTGCACGCCAGCTCGGCGAGCGGTTCAGCCTTGGCTGGTCGGGCCGGCGCACCGCGCAACCTCGCCAGCAGACGCTGCAGGCCACGCTCGACTGGAGCTACGATCTGCTCTCCGATTCCGAGCGTGTCGTGCTCGAGCGGCTTTCGATCTTCGTCGGGCCCTTCTCGATCGACGCGGCGCTGGGCGTGGTCGCCGGCGCCGACATCGGGTCGGACGAAGTCGCCGTCGCGATCGACGAACTCAGCTCGAAATCGCTGATCGTACCCGATCGCTCGCGCCGCACCGGCACCTATCGGCTGCTCGAGATGACTCGCGCCTATGCGCGCGAGAAGCTGCGCGCGCACGGCGACAACGCGCCGATCGCCATCGCCCGCCGCCACGCTGCCTATTTCCTCGCCGAGCTCGAGATGGCCGGGCAGGAGGAAGGCGTGCTGCAAGACGCCAGGCCGCTCCGCCCCCAGCTCGGCAATATCCGCAGCGCGCTCGACTGGTGCTTCGGGCGCGAGGGCGACCGCCGGATTGCGGTGCGCCTCGCCGCCGCCAGTGCGCCGGTGTTCCTCAATCTGTCGCACCTGATCGAGTGCCACACCTGGTCCACCCGCGCGCTTGCGGAGATCACGGACGATCAACGCGGCACCGCGCTGGAACTCGAGCTTCAGGCGGCGCTCGGCATCACCTTGATGTTCACGCGGGGCAACAGCGAAGCCGCCGGCACTGCGCTCGCCCGCGCGCTCGAGATCGCCACTGCGCTCGACGACAAATGGAACCAGCTGCGCCTGCTCGGCCGGCTGCACATCTTCCACGAGCGCGTGGGTGAATATGCCCTCGCGATGCGCCACGCCAAACGCGCCGTCGCGGTGGCCGAGGCAATCGGGGCGCCTGAGGCAATTAGCGTTGCCCATTCGCTTGCGGGCATTTCGCACCATCTCGCCGGCGACCAGAAAAATGCGCGGCGCGCGCTCGAGCTTTCGCTGCAGATGAGCCCGCCTTCCTCGCGTGGCCGAACCATCCATTACGGCTTCGATCACCGCAACCGCTCCGGGATTGCGCTGGCGCGGACGCTGTGGCTCTCAGGAGACGCCGAACAGGCCGGGCGGCTGGCGCGGCAGTTCGTCGGCGAGGCGGCACGGCTCGATCATCCGCTCACCCATTGCATCGCGATGATCTGGTCGTTCTCGGTCTTTCTGTGGATGGAGGATTTCACTGCCGCCGAGGCCGATCTCGCCGCCTTCGCCGAATGCGCCGAGGTGAATGCGCTGGGCCCCTATATCGCCGCCGCAGCCGGATTTCGCGGCGAGCTCGACATCCAGCGCGGCCGGACCGAAGATTCGCTCGGCGCACTGGAGGAAAGCCTCTTCCGGCTCCGGGCTGCGCGCTACGAGCTGCTGACCACGCCCTTCTCGATCGCGATTGCCCGCGGCCTCGCCGCAGAGTCGCGAACCGGTGAAGCATTGGCGCTGATCGACGCCACGCTCGCGCACTGCGAAGCCAATGGCGAGCGTTATGCAGCGCCCGAGCTGCTGCGTCTCAAGGCCCGGATCGTGCGCGCCGCCGGAGAAGAGGATGCAGGGATAGCATTGCTCGGACAGGCGCTCGCCCTCAGCCGCGAACAAGGCGCGCGCGCCTGGGAGCTTCGAGCCGCCACCGACCTCGCCGATCCGCCGCCGGACTAGGCTGTGGCGATATCGATCCTGCGCGACATTCGGATCGCGTCGAGGAACCGCTCGTCGTGGCTGACGACCAGAAGCGCACCGTCGAATGCATCCAGCCCGGCCTGCACTGCCGATCGACTCCATGTCGAGGTGATTCGTGGGTTGGTCGAGCACGAGCAGCGGGGGCGGCTTCGACCCGCCGAGCACACAGGCGAGCCCCGCACGCAGCGTCTGCCCGCCGGTGAGCGCCGCCACCCGGCGATCGGGGGCGTCGGCCCTGAACCCGAACCGGGCCAGCGCCCCCCGGCAATCATTGTCGGTCATCCCCACATTCTACGCCTGGATATTCTCCGCGATCGTAGCTCCAGCATCAACATGCTGACCCACTGGTCGAAACAGGCGAACGGCCCGTGATGACTCTGAGCAGCGTGGATTTGCCCGATCCATTGGGACCGCAGATCGGGGTCGGCTGTCTGAAAGCTTCCGCGTGGCCGATCAAGCCCCGCGTGGTCTCTGCCAACACGCACCTGAATACGAGCGTGCTCTCGGAACTGCGATGCCGCTCGCGCCGCTGGCGTAGTGCCCACCCACTATGGCGAGCCTGGTTGCCGTGACGAGATGGATGGCGATGGGACGGCATCGCATGCGAGCCATATCGCGGCTTCTGACCGGCGAGCGGAGTAGCCGTTCAGCTCGGAGGGAACGGGCACCATCGTTTTCCGGGACGCCTGGCTGGGTCTGAGGCCAGCAAACCAGACGGCTCTCTTCGTAGTGCAGTCGCTCGGAGACTGAAGAAGGATCAATAGCTGCCCTACGCCGCCCCAGCGGGGTTGTCTTCTGGGTCAACGTTCATCCTGATCGTCGAGCCGAAAGCTCGGCCACGGCGCCTTCCACGTCCAACGGGAGGCGATCAGGCGAGGCGATCCACGGAGCCTGATCCCGACTGAAGCCTGGAAGCCAGCCTACCGAACTCGCTTGCCAGCTCAGCATCCACGGCAGCAGGTCGTTCAGCTCGGAGCCGCAGATACTGCTCCTCGTTCAATCCATTCCTTTCCAGAATGGTGGCGCGCGCCTCTTGGACCGGAGCACCGGGTGAAGGAGGCTTGGGGTTGAGGATCGGGGTGCCGAAGATGTCCTTCACGCCAGGGATTTCGCCCGCTCGTGCCTTTGCTCCGTCCCCAAGCTTGTATCCAGCTGGAATCGCGAAGCTCGACATGGAACTGACTATCGACATCTGCACATACTCCACCGGGCTGTTCTCCTTAACCCTGCGGGACGATCGTTAACGCTGGGTTGATCACAAGCGGTTCCGATCAGTGGCGTTCTCATCCCGCCCTCACTCACCGATAAGCGGCAGCGGGCAAAAAAAAGGCCGCCGGCGACTAGCCGGCGGCCGGGTGCCCGAGGGGAGAGGGGGGCAGGACGGGCACCCTGGGGAGGTCTCGTGTGGCGCTACCGTCGCTCAGTTCCCCCTTTCGCGCCATCATACGTTCGGGCAGGTCGCATCAGTCCAATGGAGAGAGTTGGCGATCGAAGGGGCCATGCCGAACAGAACGGGGTGAACCGTTTCGCCTGCCCTACCCGCTCTTTCTCCACTCTGGGTAGCATCACCAGGTCGACGTGGATCTCCGCCGCAAGCAGGTGTCGTCGCTACCCGGTGCGAGATTGGCCCTCCCGTCAATCTGCCCAGGAGTCTACGTCGCGGATGGCCTGGGCAAAGGCCATGGGAGCCTCTTGGGGCAGGTTGTGACCGACACCACCAGTGATCATTCGATGTTCATACGGCGCGACGAACTTGGTCCGATAGTCGACCGGCCGCGGATGGGAGCGCCATTCGCATCCCCTCGAGCGTGATGCTCGGCAGGCGCACGGCCGGAAGCGTCGCCAGGCGCGCTTCCAGATGGGCGTAGCGCGGATCGCCAGAGGCAAGACTCTGCCTCCAACGGTAGTTGTGAATGGTCACGTCCACGTGGTCTGGATTGCTTAGAGCTGCCGCAGGCCGGGCGAACCTAGGCTCATCGAACGTCCACCGAGGGGAGGCGGTCTGCCATATCAGACGCGCAAAATCTTTAGTGAAGGTGGCATAGCCGGTTCGGCCGCGTTCGGTCGCGAAGTAGTGGAGATACCACCACTCACGCTCTGCGGCAGGAGCCTGCGGCCTCCGGCCAATGGCCTGACTGCTGATCAGATATCCGCTGACAGAGACAATAGCGCGGACCCGCTCGGGATAGAGCGCAGCCAAGCCACAGGCGCTCCGCGCACCCCAGTCGAAACCGGCGACGATCGGCCGTTCAAGGCGGAGGACCTCGATCAGCTCCATCGCATCGGCGACGAGCGCAGCCTGCTGGCCGCTCCTCGTGATAGGAAGCGGGGCCGAAGCCAGCGAGGAACGGGACGACGGCCCGGTAGCCCGCCCTCGCTAGGACGACTGCGACCTCCTCATAGCTGTGGATGTCGTATGGCCATCCATGGAGAAGGAGAACGGGCTGACCGCCACTAGGGCCGATGTCGGCGTAGGCGACGTCGAGCCTGCTCGTGCGAGCACGACGGAGGCCTGACGAGAGCAAGGAGCTTGCCACAGAGGACGTTTTCACTCCTGCCGCCTCCGATATGGAACCAGGCACGCTGGCCAAGGCCGCTCCCCCTACAACCGAGGCGAGGAACCGACGACGCTCCACTGTCGGCACATCGGCAGGTGTGCGGGTTGGTCTCCGCAACTCGGGGGCCCCGCCGGAGAGTATCTGAAACATCGGTTTGCGAGCGCCTTGATCTCGATTGGCCCAGCGAGCCGAGGCCGCCGCTGCGTGCGGCCTCGGCGCACCACCGTCATCCTCGGATGAAGTCCAGGATGTCCCGGTTAATGACCTCGGAGTTTGTGCCGGCCATCCCGTGAGGGTAGCCCTCGTAGGCCTTGAGGACACCCTTCTCGAGCAGCTTGACGGACAGCGGCGCTGAGTTGGCAAACGGCACCACCTGGTCGTCGGTGCCATGCATCACGAGTGTCGGCACCTTGATCCTCTTCAGATCCTCGGTGAAGTCGGTCTCCGAGAAGGCCTTGATGCAGTCATAGTGGGCTTTCGCGCTGCCGATCATTCCCTGGCGCCACCAGTTCTGGATCAGACCCTGGCTGACCTTCGCGCCGTCCCGATTGAAGCCGTAGAACGGACCCGAAGCTACATCGAGGTAGAACTGTGAGCGATCCTGAGCGAGGGCTCGGCGGAAGCCGTCGAACACGTCGAGCGGTAGCCCTCCGGGATTGCTGGCCATCTTGACCATGACCGGTGGGACAGCCGCCACAAGGACAAGCTTCGCAAGAGCGCCCGGCTTTGCTCGTGCGGCGTAGTGCGCTGCTTCGCCCCCGCCGGTCGAATGGCCGATATGGACCGCTCCGTTCAGCTTGAGCGCCGCAACGAGCGCGGACACGTCGGCAGCATAGGTGTCCATGTCGTGGCCGTTGTCTGTCTGCGTGGATCGCCCGTGACCACGACGGTCATGAGCGATGACCCGATACCCTTGGCTTCGGAAGAATAGGAGCTGATTGTCCCACTCGTCGGCCGTGAGCGGCCAACCATGGTGAAAGACCAGAGGCTGCGCATCCCGCGGGCCCCAGTCCTTGTAGAAGATCTGAGCGCCATCGGCGGCGACGATGTAATTCATGGCAACTGCTCCTTTGCGCGCGGGAGTGATGGTCCGGCCCGAGGCTGCGCCGGGACCCTGCAGACCGAGAGCGACAACGGCGGCACCGCCCCCGACGATGGCCGTGCGGCGATCGATCATGAAGCCCTCAAGCTGGGACATGGCAGAACCTCGTTGCTGACTGGCCTGCCGACTCCCTGAACATGAAAGCCGGCGACCTCCCTTTTGATAGCGAGCGTCGCGCCGGCGACGATCATCCGGGAGCAGGGTGAGCTCTATGCGAAGGTCCAGTGACCGGCAGCGATGCGGACAGGAGCTGAACTTCCGAAGATGAGGGGCGTCTGCGGTTCTTCATGACCCGTCCTCGCTTCGGCCAGAAACGATCCTGTCTGGCACCCGACCTCTCAGCGGGCATCATCCAATCGTCGTCGGGTTCAACGCTGCAGGACAGGGGCGCTCGCCGGAGAGGGCAGCTCGCCCGACCCATCCGGACGTGATCCGCTTAGCTTCGGCACGTGCGGACATATTCAAGAAGGGACTGCCGCCGAGGCCGATCATGGGCGCATCGTCCTGAAGGGGCTTACCTCAAGAGCCGGCCCCGCTCGGACCAATACGGGATATTCGACGAGGATGACGACGATCGGCGAGGCGAAGGGTGCGTGGGCGGAAACCGCCACAGATGGAAACATCCACACTCCGGGTATCGTTCATGACCTCGGCAACATGATGCAGGTGCTTGGAAGCGCACTCGGGCTGTTGCAACGGCATCCAGCAATCGCCGCCAACTCCGAACCTCAAGCGCTGCTATCCGGAGCCATCTTCGCTCTTGAACGGGTTCGTTCTCTGGCGCGGCAGCTTGGGCCGCAGCCGCGCATCAACATCGACCAGGTTCAGGTCGGCACTTGCATTTTGGAGATCGAGCAGGTGCTGCGCATGGCCGTGCCACCTCGGATTTCATTGTCGGTGGAAGTGGAGCCTGACCTCCCCGTGCTGCTCTGTAATCGGCACTGCCTTGAGAACGTGCTCCTGAACCTCATCCGAAACGCCTGTGACGCCGTAGAGGGAAGTGGGCGCATCGTCGTTTCGGCCCGACTCGAGCGACGCACTCAGCGCGTGCTCGTCGAGGTTGCTGACAACGGAACAGGCATGTCCGCCGAAGTTCTCGAGCGAGCCGCCGCCCCCTACTTCACGACGAAGGCGAGCGGGACTGGGCTTGGACTGGCCATGGCGAAGCGCTTCACCTCTGCTCTTCAAGGAGACCTCACAATCATGAGTGCCCGGGGAGAAGGGACGACCGTCAGCCTCGCGCTCTCGGCCGCTGGAACAGTTCGCGCTTTCTGAGGCTGCTGCCGTATGGGGCCCCCACCGCTCTCGGCGAGGCAGTTCAGCGGGCGTGCGCTAGGTCCAACGGGGAGCGACTTCCGCAGCAGGTAGCTCAACCCGGAACTCCGCGCCACCTGCACTCACATTGGCCGCTGATATCGTGCCTCCGTGCGCCGCCACGATCGACCGACAGATGGCCAAGCCGATGCCCATGCCCTCATCCTTGGTGGTGAAGAAGCCGTCGAAGATCCGGCTCAGATGCTCGGCTGGAATGCCGGGACCTCGATCGCGAAGGGTCAGGACTGAAGAGCCTTCGGCATCCGCCATCGTCTCGATGGTGAGCAGCCTCTCTGCTTCATCCACCCCCTCCATCGCCTGCGCCGCGTTGATGAGGAGGTTCACCACGACCTGTTGCAGCTGGACCCGATCACCCATCACTCGAGGTAGGTTGCGCGCGCAGGACGTCGCAACCCTTATGGAGCGGGTCTCGATCTCATGCTTGACGAACAGCAGACTCTGCTGAACGATCTCGTTCAGCGTGAGCGACACTGTCTCAGGAGCGCGCTTCGACGCCATTCCGCGAATGCGCTGGACGATCTCATCGGCGCGACGGG
The DNA here is from genome assembly GCF_009753715.1 of Sphingomonas horti. GTDB lineage: Bacteria > Pseudomonadota > Alphaproteobacteria > Sphingomonadales > Sphingomonadaceae > Sphingomonas_B > Sphingomonas_B horti. The sequence goes on from NZ_WQMS01000002.1 coordinate 25,017, forward strand.
CACTTGCGGCGATCCTCGCGGTCAGTTGGGTGACCTTCGTCACGTCCGGCACATCACGTGCCAGCCATCGCAGGCTCGTCTCCGCGTTCGTCATTATCGCCGCCAGGGGCTGGTTCACCTCGTGCGCAATGGAACTCGTCAGCTCTCCGAGCATCGAGACCCTGGCTGCATGGCTGTAGTCGGCCTGGAGCTGCCGGAGTTGTGCCTCCATGCGCACTCTGTCCGTCATGTCCTCGAGGCTGAAGATCGTCGTGTCGAGTTCGGTGAGAGGTTCAGGGTAGGTGACGGAGAAGCGCACGTCGAGCACACGTCCATCCAGTGCGCGAACCTTCATGAATTCACTGTGGCTCGTGCGCCCGCTGAATCTCCCTACCATCACGCGGCGCAGTGTGGCCGGGCTGATGGCGAACAGATGGCCCACGGGTCGGATCAGGTCATGCGGGCCCTGTCCGCCCAACAGTTCTACCGCACGGCGGTTCACGTCGGTGACCGGCACGGATCTCCCAGCCAGATCGATGAGCTCGGGATGTTCTTGGAGATAGCCGTCGAAGTCTACCACTCCCTGCGCCCGGAGTCCGGCGTAGATCTTGCCCATGTGACTGGCATCGACCTGCAGAAGCGCGACAGGCATGTAGTGGATGAGCTTGCGATACCGAGCCTCGCTCGCCTTCAGGTACAAGTAGGAGCGGTCATCATCGGCGACGCCTTCGACGCTGATGAAGACGTGCGTCGGCCGTTCGCTGTCGGCGCGCCACGCAGTGACTACTGGGTCGCGCAGAATGCCGTCCGTGGGTAGTCCGCGGAAAACGCTTCGGCCTGCCTCTGACCGCAAGGCCTCGACGATCAGCTCTCCCAAGGCGGATCTGCTCGCGAGCGGCCAAAAGGCCGCGACGCGTTGTCCAGCCATGATCTCCCGAGTGCGGTTTCCCCCGACAAGCCGAGCGGTCCGTTTGTTGACCCGGACGATCAAGGCCTTCTCGACGATCTCCTGGTAGAGGGCGGCATGCCGGCCATCAGGGTCTCCCGCTCGTTCGCCCTCGATATCCGCGAGGATCGACTCACATGGGGCGACGTCGATCTCCCAGCTTGCCGCCATCATCTGATCCGGTGCGTCGATCGGATCGATGGAAGTTGGCCGGTGGCCGCTGGTCGGCGCCGCGAATTCCACGACGTCCCGCAGCTCCCCTGAGTCCTCGAAGCGGACCAGGCGCCGCGCCTGCACCTCTACGACATGACCGTCCCGGGAGCGTCGCTTGAGAACTCCGCGCCAGAAGCCCTCCTGCAGCAGGGCGGCCCACGCTGAGGCCTCTTGCCTGGAGGAAGCCGCGAGCCGCGTGACCTGGACACCTTCGACAGACAGCGCCGGCCATCCGAAGAGCCGCTCGGCTGCCGGGTTCCAGTAGCGGACCCGACCGTCCTCATCGAACAGAACGGTGCTTTCCGAAGCAAGTTCGGCCAGGCTCATTTCGTCTGATGCAGGCGATGCCATCAGCTGCTGTGTCCTTCCCCGGCCGCGACCGAGCCAGAGCCCATGGCAGCGGAGAGGGCATCGAGCAGGCGCTTGTCACCTACGGGTTTAGAAAGCCAGCAATGCGCCCCGAGACCTAGGGCCCGCGCCCGCACCTGCTGATCCAAGATCGACGAGAGAACAATGATCGGTAGGTCGCAGCGGTCCTTCTGGAGCCGCTCCAGCAATTCAATCCCGCTCATTCCCTCCATCCGGACGTCAGTCACGATGCAGTCGAAATGCGTTGTCCTCAGAGCCGCAAGAAATGCGCCGGCCGTCGCGAAGCAGCGGCAGATCAGGCCTGAGACATGGAGCAGATCGCCCAGCGCCTCGCGGACAGCTTCGTCATCGTCGATGATGGCGACGGTCGGTATCTGAGGCAAAGGCCACATCCTTTCGGTGCGGTCTCAAGAACCGCCGCCGACACTGTCGCGCAGCTCGTAAGCCTTTAGAACCATACCAAAGTCTAGTGCGACGCTTCGCCCCGCACATCGGCCGGCAACTTCTCCCAGGCTCGGATCAGCTCGCCCACCGACGCGGTGCTCATCTTTCGCATGACGTTGCTGCGATGAAGCTTCACGGTGATTTCGCTGATCCCAAGGTCATAGGCGATCTGCTTGTTCAGCCTGCCCATGGCCACCTCACGCAGGACCTGGCGCTCCCGGGGAGTAAGCAGGGAGAACCGCTGCAGGTGGCCCTCCACGATGCGCGCGTCCGCGCGTTGCGACTTGTCCCGCTCGATACCCGACAACACGGCATCGATCAGCGTCTGATCCCGCACCGGCTTCGTGAGGAAGTCGATGGCTCCAGACTTCATCGCCTGAACCGACATCGGGATGTCTCCATGGCCCGTGAGGAAGACGATTGGTGTAGCTATCCCGGCCGACTTCAGATGTTCCTGGAGGTCCAGACCACTCGCTCCAGGCATGCGGATATCGACGATCAGGCACTTTGCCTGCGCCAAGAGCGGTGAAGCGACGAGTTCACGGGTGGAGGAGAAGCAAACCGCTTCGATGCCGACGGAGAGCAGCAACTCTCCTACTGCGGTGCGCACGTCCTCGTCGTCATCGACGACGAGGGCCAAGGCAGTTTCCTCGGGTGGCGGAGCTCCGATCATTCTTCTCGATCCTGGTGCGACCTCAAGGAAGAGGCGAAGCAGCGACCATAGGCATCCCGGCGACTGCCTCCCGCTGCCCTGTAGGAAGGCTCGAGCTCACCATTGCGCCAGTGCGAGCTCGACCTTGGTATAGGGCAGCGCCTCGAGCCGCTGGCCGCAGCTTGGCGCGCGCATCCGAGATCTCTTGGGCGAAGAGCCCTCGAAGTGCCGCGTCAGCGCTCCGTTATCCCACCTGCCTGGCGACGGGACGGAAGCCAGACGATTGGCGGCAAATGTCTCGCGCATCAGCGACGGCCCATGCGGTTATGGCGGCACCGATTAGCGCCGGCAGCGTCACAGCCGGGAAGTCCCTTACCAGAACGGATGGACCGCAGATCCCCACCGCCACTTCCCAAAAGTGAAACAGTGCGTGACCCCACAGCCACATGACCGGTGCGCCCCACAGCAGGACGCGGTGCACGGGCCGGACTATGCCCAGGAGGAAGCCGCATCCGATGAAAATAAAGATGATCCCGATGTCTCGGATGAAATGCTGATTGAACGGCCCCGTAGTCGTCACCCCGGGGACGGCGAAATACCATCCGGCCGGCGACACCAGCATGAACACGCCGTTCGCGATTGCGCCTAGGCCGAGCAAGGCGGCCGCCGTCAGACATGTCTTCTCTAGCATGGTGGCTCTCTCCGCGCAGGATGCCCTGGTGAGGTGTTACGATCGGCGGACCGGCGCATTGGCGAGCCAGTCTTCAAGACGGGTCGAGCCAAGACGGGCGTCGGGTCCCGGGATCAGCTCCTCGCCCTGGAGGCGAACGCCGAAGTATCGAGCTTCCTGGTCCATGATGACCTTGCGTTCATCCTTGTCGAACGCAAGCACGCGGCCGATCAGTTTGTCCATCCGGAACCGCTCAGGGCCGCCGATCTCGATGGTGTCGTTTGCCGGTGTGGCCATCGCGGCAGCCGCGACCGCGTCAGCGACGTCGTCTGCAGCAATCGGCTGAATCGAGGCCGGCGGCAGGCGAATGTCATCGCCAACCTGGCCGGACTGGGCGATGCCACGCAGGAAGTCCATGAACTGCGTCGCACGAAGGATCGTCCATGGCGTCGCACCCGACTTGATGAGCTGCTCCTGGACGAGCTTGGCTCTGAAGTATCCGCTTTCCTGCAGCTTCTCCGTGCCGACTACCGAGAGGGCAACATGGTGCCGTACGCCCGCCTTCGCCTCGCCATCCCTGATGTTTTGCCCGGCTGTCCGGAAGAACGACATCGAGGTCTCGTCATCGAACGCGGGGGAGTTGGCGAGATTCACGACGACGTCGGCTCCACCGAACGCGTCCAGAAGACCTTGTCCCGTAACGATATCGACCCCCGTGCTCGGGGCAGCGGCCATAGCCTCGTGACCTGCCGCCCTCAAGCGGTCCGAAACCCTCGAGCCGATCAGGCCCGTGCCACCGATTATGACGATCCGCATCAGCTTGCCCTCCGCTGGTCTGAAGAAGTTCGCTGGGACGCTATCCTCGTTTTGTGAGCTGGGGGCAGAGGGCGCTGGGTGCGGTTATCCGTAGACGACACGGTGAAAGAACCTAGCCCGCGGCATATCCCGCCCATGTCATCCCTATCGGACGGGACAGCGCCCACTACTCTGAAGAATGGATCGGGCTGACCGTCGAGCTAGCAAACCTATCCAACAATCGTCAGGTCGCCTCGAAACGGCTGTAGTGGCCTAATCTCAGGTTTGATTCCGCTGCACCATGCCCAGGCACTAACCTGAGCGTGGATTCTGCTCCTCCGCGCGGTCGCTGTCGTGAGCGCCTTGGTGAGCGACTGAGGTCCCCTCGTGAACTGTAGTCGAGGCGCGATTTTAGGCGGTGGCGCGGAGGCGAGCAGGGTCGCGCCGCGAGGCAGCCGACGAAGAGGAAGGCACGATGACCCCCCCGATCAAGATCTTGCTTCAGACGACGATCACTGCGGTCGAGGACGATTGGGCGATCAACCGGTTCTCGATGCTGCGCGCCTATCTGGCCGGTCTGACCGATACGACCGGAACTCCCCTTTTCGAGGTAACAGCACGGGATCGATCCGTTGCCCATGGACCTGATCCGCTCCTCTCCACCTTGGATTCCTCGGACTTCGATGAGATGTGGCTATTCGCCGTCGACGTAGGCGACGGGCTCGACAGCGCGGATTGCGCGGCCATCAGCCGGTTCAGGGAGCAGGGTGGCGGCCTGCTGGTGACTCGCGACCATATGGATCTCGGCAGCTCCTTATGCACGCTGGGCGGGGTTGGACGCGCGCACTTCTTCCACAGCCGCAATCCCGAGCCCGAGGAGGCACGACGACGGATCGACGACCGGGAGACTGCCTACATCCTATGGCCGAACTACCATTCCGGAGCGAACGGCGACTTTCAGGAGATCGAGGTGTTGGACCCGCCGCACCCCGTGCTGCAGGATCCCGAACGGCCCGGCGAGCGTCTCCGCTTCCTACCATCACATCCGCATGAAGGTGCGGTGGGCGCCCCCGCCGACGACCCGAGCGCGCGCGTCATCGCGATGGGGCAGAGCAAGGTATCCGGAACGCGCTTCCCGCTCGCCGTCGCATTCGAAGGCACGAATGGAGTGGGCCGCGGGATCGCCCAGTCCACCTTCCATCACTTCGCTGACTACAACTGGAACAGCGCGTCGGGTTGTCCAAGCTTCGTAAGTGAAGCGCCCAGTTCAAGGCTTGCTCGCTGTCCCGCGGCCCAACGGTCGGTTCACCTCTACGTCCGGAACCTGGCCCTTTGGCTCGCGGGAAGATCACCAAGCTGACCAGACGAGCGATGGGGGGTGACCAGCAAGCAAGGAGAAGCCGATCATGCTGAGCGCGCCCTACGGACACGCCCCAAGCGACCCATCTCAGCCTCCCGATCGGAGGCGCGACAGAGGGTTGAGCCCAAACGAGCAAAGTGTCGTCGCCCTATCGCTGTTCGATCACGTCTCGACCATTAGGGAGCCTGGCGGACTGGCCCGCCTGCTCGGATGGGCCTTCGGCTTCAGAGCCTCGAACCGCCTGGCCAACGAGCGGCTGGAGCACCTCCGACGCTACAGTGTCCTACTGAGACTAGGTGATCCGAGCATCGTACAGACGCGCAGCCAACTTCGTCAGCAGTTCCGCTTTTCCGAGACCGCGCTGCTCGAGGTTGAGGAGCTGATCCGGCGAAACCGCCGCGCCTGACAACGGCAACAGGATGCGACCAGCATCTGGGGCCACGGCGGCGCAAACTCAGGCCTGCCGTTCAGCAAGACTACGATGACGCGGCGCCGTCCGGATAGTATCACCTATACGCGGGTATGCAGGCGATCATGCCTCGACCCAATCGACCAGGAAGTGCTCCCTCCATAGCCTTGTCCTCGCCGCTCACATCGCGGCGGAAGTGAGGACTGGACATGCATACTGATACGATCGAGAGGCCCCGCACGGCCGCCGTGGAAGAACTCGTACCGTCGCGCTACGCGCTGAAGGTGGGTGATATCGAAGTCCTGGTGATCAGCGATGGCGTATTGCCGTTGCCTACCCAGACCATGTCTACGAACGTGGATGAAGCGACGCGGACCGGCTGGTTCAAAGACCAGTTTCTTGGCCCGGACGCCTTCGACTGGGGACTGAATGTCCTCGTGCTGCAGACAGGCGATAGGACCATCCTGGTTGACGCCGGCCTCGGCGGCCAGTTCCCGGGCTTCCCCCGCGCGGGTCGCCTGCCGGACCGGCTCGAGGCGGCCGGCATATCCTTGTCCTCCATCACCGACGTGATTCTGACCCACATGCATATGGACCATATCGGCGGATTGTTGGTCGATGGCGTGCAGGAAAGGCTCAGTCCCGATCTCAGGATCCACGTGTCGGCGTCGGAGGTCGAGTTCTGGAAGGCGCCGGACTTCTCCCGCACGGCCATGCCGGCGCCGGTGCCAGACGTGCTGCGGTCGACGGCGAAGGACTTCCTGCTTCGATATGGATCGAACCTGCAGATGTTCGAGGAGGAAGTCGAAGTGGCGCCGGGCGTGCTCGTCAAGCGCACGGGCGGCCATACCCCTGGGCACAGCATTGTCCGCGTGGCCGCTGGCAGTGACCGGCTCATGTTCGCAGGCGATGCGATCTTCCCCGTCGGCTTCGATCACCCCGATTGGGAGAATGGCTTTGAGCATGATCCCGAGGAAGCCACCCGTGTTCGGATGAAGCTACTCAGCGAGGCTGCGGAGACTGGTGAGCTTTTCGTCGCCACACATCTGACCTTCCCCTCGGTCGGGCGCGTGTCAGTTGCCGGAGAGGCATTTCGCTACGTGCCAGCGATCTGGGACTACTGACCGAGTGCCGGAGGTGAGCTTGGGCGAATGCGGAGCGAGGTCCGCATTCGCCCAGGCCACCTGCGGCAGCGGCGCAAGCAGCCTACGCTGACGCCAGCCCGTCCAGTCCCGCTCTGAAGGAATCGAGATGAACCCGCGGGACGTGAGAAACAACGGCTCCGCCTCCCGTGCGAAGAATGGCGTCTCGGAATACCTCGGTCCGCTCCTGTTGTGCTCCCCGGGGCCGGCCGGACTCGCCTGGATCGTCTACGAATCGCTTGCCGACCTAGCCATCGCCCTCGTGATTTCTGCGATCGCATATGTCACGATTGCCGCAGTCTTTGCTCCCCGAAACTGACGCCCTTCTGCCGTTCTGAGAAGCACGTCGCACCTGCAGTCCACCAATGGATACCCATAGGGTGGCCGAAACCACCGGGACGGCTATTTCAACCAAAGTTGATGCGGTCCGGATCCGGTGCAAGGCTGCTTCCGCGCGCCGCAGGATTGGATGGGTGTGCACGGCGTCCGGGGGAGGAGCGGCTGATGACGATGAGCACCGCGTTGACAGATGGCGCCGTCCATGACGCGATTTCGGCTGCGAAGCTGGTCGAGAATCTACTCGGGCTCGCCTGGGCGAGCGATCCTGACGGCGAGTGCACCTATGTCACGCCCGGCCAAGGTGAATCGATGCTGTCGGCCCTGCGGGAACTTGGCATTGCTCAGGCCAGCCCAGCGGTTCAGCGGACAATCCACCCGGCAGATCTTCCCAAAGCCGTCGCCGCGTGGCGGTCCAGTCTGGCCGCTGGAAGCCACTTCGACGTCGAATGCCGTATCTCACAGGCTGAGGGCTGCTATACGCGGGTCCGGTGCTCCGCTCAGCCAAGCTATGATGATGAGGGTAAGATTACCGGATGGTACGGCACCTTCATTCGAGGCCCGGGGTCCGCACAAAGTCCTGACAAGGAGGAAGCCGGCGGAGCGCGCGATCTTCAGGAGCTCGTCGACACCGTCCCGGCCTTGATCTGGTGCACAACTCCCGATGGCACGCCATCGTACATCAACAAGCGCCTGGCCGATACCGTCGGAGTGAGCTTGGGGGACCTGATCGGGTCTTCGAACTCCAAGTCCTTCGCTGACATCCATATGGAGGATGTCCCGATGGTCGAACGCGCGCTAACGCACTCGTTCGAGACCGGAACTTCGTTCGTGGCGACCTATCGCCAGCTCAGGTCAGATGGAAGCTACCGCTGGACCGAAGGCCGCGCGGAGCCATTGCGGGACGACAAGGGCGTGATTACCCAATGGTATGGCGTCTGCGTCGATGTGCACGACCGGGTCATCGCTCAGGAGGCGCTTCAGGAACAGGAGCGACACCTAAGGCGGCTGGTCGACGCCATGCCGAGCCTGACCTGGTGCCTGTCGCCAGATGGTCAGCCCTCCTATTACAGCAAGCAACTCGCCCGATGGCTCGGACTGTCCGTGGAGGAACTCGATGGTCGCGGCGTGAGCCGCCTGCAGCTGGCCGAAACGCTGCTGGTGCACCCTGAGGACGGTAGGGCAGCACATGAGGCGCTTGCACAGTGCGTGCGCACCGGAGAGCCGTTCAACCGGCGCTACCGAGTTCGTCGCCATGATGGCCAGTTCCGCTGGATGGACGTGCGGGCGCAGGCGCTGCGGGATGAGCGCGGCCAGATCGTGCAGTGGTATGGCGTACTCATAGACATCGAAGACCTGATGCGCGCTCAGGAAGGACTGCGCCACAGAGAGCGCGAACTCTCCCAACTCATCGACATGGTGCCCAGCCACATCTGGCGCTTGAGTGCCGTCGGCGAACCCATGTTCTTCAACAAGCGAATGGTCGACTTCCTAGGCTGGAATGTCGAGGATCGCGAAGAAGGAAGTGGGCTGCTCAGCTTGCTCAAGGCGATCCATCCCGAAGATGTGAAGGCTTTCGAGACATCTCTGGGGCAGTCGATTGAGAACGGCGACAGTTTCGCCATGCGATACCGGCTGCGGCGCGCCGACGGTGAGTATCGCTGGATGTCGGGACGAGCCGAGCCCGTTCGCGACGACCGCGGGCATGTCGTCCAGTGGTTCGGCCTCTGCCACGACATCGATGACCAGATGCGCCTCTACACGGAAGTCGCCGACCGTGAGGCTAAAATAAGGCGACTGGTCGACTCCGACATCATCGGGATCGTGATCTGGGACCTGGATGGCACCCTGATCGACGCGAACGACGCGTTCCTGAGCATGATCCAGTATGACCGGGCGGACGTCGCAAATGGATTGAACTGGCTCAACATAACCCCTCCCGAATGGCAGCAGGTCCATGCGCTGGAGGAGGCTGAAGAGCTTGCTGCGACAGGCAAGATGGAGGCTCGCGAGAAGGAATACTTCCGGAAGGATGGAAGTCGCGTGCCGGTCCTGATCGGTGCCGCATGTTTCGAGGGCGACTCCCGGCAGGGGCTCGCGTATATTCTGGACCTCACTGAGCGGAAGCGTGCGGAAGCGGCACTGCGCGATCGCGAACGGGAACTCTCGCAGCTAGTGGATATGGTGCCGATCCCGCTCTGGCGGCTCGGTTCCCGAGGAGAGCCCATCTTCTTCAACAAGCGGATGGCGGACTTCATCGGACATGATCCAAACAACTCCCCCTCAAGCGACGGGTTGAACTTCGTCGAACTGGTCGCCGCGCGCACCCACCCGGAGGACGTCGAGCTCGTGACCGAGGCCTTCCACAATGCCCTTCTGACAGGTGAGCCACTTTCCGTATCCTACAGGCTGAAGGGACCTGCCGGAGCTTACCGGTGGGTCCTCTCGAACTCGGAGCCGCTTCGGGACCACTCGGGTCAGATCGTCGGGTGGTATGGGTTCTCTCACGACGTCGACGATCAACTTCGGGTGGAAGAGGCACTCCGCGAGCGGGAGCGATTCCTCTGGCAGGTCGTGGAGACACTGCCGGCGATGATCGATTGCGCCGCGCCCGACGGAGAGCCGATCTATAGGAGCCAGCAGCTCAGGGAGTTCCTGGGTTATGAGCTCGGAGCTCTCGACGAGACCGGAAGGTCCCGACTGGCAGGAACACTCGATGCCGGGGTGCACCCTGATGATCTTGCCGGGGTGAGAGAGGACTACGCGCACTCGCTGTCGACGGGTGAGCCTTATGCGAGGCGACACCGTCTCCGTCGTCACGACGGGGAATACCGGTGGGTCGAAACGCGTGCCGCTCCGATGCGTGATCTGAGCGGCGCAATCATCCAGTGGAACGTTATCTGCCTCGACATCGATCGGGAAGTAAAGGCGCAGGAGGAGCTCCGGCTCGCTCAGGAGCGGTTGGCTCAGGCCACGCAGGCGGCAAGCCTCGCCGAACTCTCCGCTTCCATCGCCCACGAGATCAATCAGCCTCTGGCAGCCGTCGTGACGAACTCCCACGCCTGTCAGCGCTGGCTGAAAATGCATCCGCCAAACCTCGAACGAGCACAGCGGACGGTCGATCGGATCGTTCGCGACGCGAATGCAGCGGCCGACGTTATCAGGCGGATCAGGGGACTCTTCCGAAAGAGCGACGAACCTCGAAGCCTGCTCTCCTTCGAAGAGATAGTCTCCGATACGCGGCGCGTGCTCGCTGACCTCGCCCGGTCCGCGCGCGTCGACGTATCGCTGTCGCTGAGCGGCGATATCGGGCACCTGCTCTTCGACGGCGTTCAGACCCAGCAGATCCTGCTCAACCTCATGCGCAACGCCGTGGAGGCGATGGACGGACAGTCGGCAGAACGGCGTTTGGCCGTGAAGGCAACTAGATCAGGGGAGGTCGCTCACGTCGAAGTCTCCGACACCGGACCGGGCATCATCAACCCGGAAAACATCTTCGACGCCTTCTTCACCACCAAGCGGACAGGAATGGGGATGGGATTGGCGATCTCACGCTCCATGGTCGAATCCCTCGGAGGCAAGATCTGGTTCCGGAACAATGACGATCGAGGCGCGACGTTCGCGTTCACGTTGCCGATTGGCAGCGAGGCGAATGCATGAGCCCGGAAGAGCCCATCGTGCACATCGTGGACGACGACCCGCGCGTGCGGGAGGCGATTGGTGAGCTGCTGTCCGCGCACGGCATCCGGTCCTCGAGTCACGCATCCGCCCGTGAATACCTAGCCGCCCCGAGGTCAGATGCACCGGCCTGCCTCATCCTCGATGTGAGCCTGCCGGACATCAACGGACTGGATCTGCAGAACCAGCTGACTGGTCCCGGGCAGCCGCCGATCGTGTTCATCACCGGACATGGCGACATCCCTTCGTCCGTGCGCGCCATCAAGGGGGGTGCGGTCGACTTCCTGACGAAGCCCTTCAGCGATGCCGCGCTCCTCTCGGCCGTGGAGGCGGCAATCGCGCAGGACTGCGAAATGCGAGCGCAGCAGGCGGAAATCGGAGTTCTCCAGGAGCGATATGATCAGCTCACTCCCCGTGAGCGCCAGGTTCTCCCGCTCGTCGTCAGCGGCCTGCTCAACAAACAGGCCGCAGCCGAGCTACGCATCAGCGAGATCATGCTGCAGGTCCATCGCCGGAACGTCATGCAAAAGATGCGGGCGGACTCGCTCGCCGACTTGGTGCGGATGGCCGAGCGTCTTGCCATCCCGGTGACCCACTCACGTCGACCGGGTCGATCCTGACATGCTCGGCAATCAGCCCTTGATCGCAGTCGTCGACGATGACTCCCGGCTGTTGGAGTCATTGGAGGATCTACTCGACTCCGCCGGATACGCGACATGCATGTTTACGTCGGCCGAAGCCTTCCTCGCCGCCGACACAGCTGCTGTCGACCTCCTCATCACTGACATCGGCATGCCAGGGATCGACGGCCTCGAACTCCGCGCGCGGGTGCAGAGAACGGACGCCCAACTGCCTGTCTTCGTGATCACAGGGCGGCACGAACCCCAGGACGAGGAACGCCTCGAGCGCGTCCCCAACCTCTTCCGCAAACCGTTCGATGCCGCCCACCTACTTGCAGCCTTGGATCGAGCTCTCACCTCACGAAACCGCGGAGGCCATCATGCGATCTGATCAGCTAGACCGTCGAACGCAGCCGGCGTTGCCGGCGCGCCTCAATGCCGTGCCTGAGCAGGCGAATGTGATCGTCGTCGACGACGATGAAGCCATGCGAGAGGCTCTTTCGGAGCTCATTCTGTCAGCGGGATTCCAGCCCGTCACCCTGGGCTCCATCCGCGAGCTCCTCGAGACCGATCTACTGCAGCGACCCGGGTGCCTGATCCTCGACGTCCGCATGCCGGGCGCCAGTGGCCTGGATCTTCAGGAATACCTCGCCCGGAGCGGAAACCCCAAGCCCATCATCTTCCTCACCGGGCACGGCGACATCCCCATGACCGTCCAAGCCATGAAGGCAGGTGCTGTGGATTTCCTGACCAAGCCGGTGAGGGATCAAGTGCTCCTCGATGCAGTCAATGCCGCGCTCGCAAGGGATGCGCAGCAGCAGTCTGAGGCTGAACTCGTTGCGCAGAATCTCGAACGATTCCAGACGCTGACACCTCGCGAACGCGAGGTCATGCACGAGGTGGCACGCGGACGCCTCAACAAGCAGATCGCCTTCGACCTCGGCATCAGCGAGGTGACCGTCAAGCTGCATCGCAGCAACGTCATGCGCAAGATGCAGGCGATGTCCATCGGCGAGCTCATCCGGATGTGGGAGACCCTCCCCGAACCGCTGCGACGTGCAAGTTCGGCTTAGGGCGTGAGCACCCGATCGCAGCCGCTGGCCGAGCGGGCCGGCTAGCTCAGCGGCCGGAGATAGCCTCTGGCTGTAGGGTCGACGCCCAACCCCCAGCTCGAGGCCGAGCGGAAGGCACCCTCCCGCTCGACCTCGCCATGCTGTCGTCCGTCAAAAATGCCAAGCCAACCCGGCCAGAGCCTGATGGCGCTCGAACTTGGAGCCGCTTCCGCCGAGATCGCTATACCGATACTCGAGCCGTGCCGACAGCCGCTGGGTCAGGAGGCGCTCGACGCCTCCGCCGACCGTCCAGCCATCCAGGTTGTCCTTGCCCCTGCGGGGCCCCTCGAGGTCCAGCAGTCGAACGGACGCACGTACGTTCTCATAGCCCCCACGAACATACACGAGGGTTCGGTCGGTCACGAGGTAGCCCGCGCGAACGCCCAGGTCGAAGCTATACTCGGGATTGATCGTCGCGACCGCGTCCTTGTAAGAACGAGTGAGGCGGTCATCGAAGCCGAACAGAACACCGGCCTCACCCGACAAGACGATCCGATCGGCAGGTCGGATGTTGTACCCGGCGAAGATCCCGGCCGCGACTGCATCCTTGGAGGAGTTGACGCGTGCTGTTCCCAGGTCCGTCTCGACCCGGCCGAGCTTGTTCTGTGTCCACCCCGCTTGAGCGCCGACGTAGGGACCCTCGAAGCTCTGCGCGGCCAGCGGCTGCGAAGTGCCAGACGCAAGCAGGAGCGTGAAGAGTGCGAGTTTGATTTTCATTGCATTATCATCCTTTGATTAGTGAGGGTTCAGGCCGCGTGTCTGCGCACAGGCAGGAAGCTTCCGTCGATGCCGCCGGGCCACGGGGTGACGGTCTCACCGGCGACCATCCACCGCTCGCCGCTCTTGAGCAGTCTCAGCTCGTACATCGCAGCGGGCGAGTTCGGGCTCATGCGCCGGTAGAGGATGGCGGTCGCGAAGCTGCCCTGCTGCTCGACGTGGAGCACGCGGTGCTCGGTCGAGAGAGGAGCCTCTCCGCCATCCCGCCGTGCCCGGAACTCGGCGAAGGATTCCGCCCGGCTGACCCTCGTCACGTTTCCGTCACTGCCGAGGATGAGGAAGCTTTGATCGGGTGTGTAGAGGCGCTCCATGCCGTCCACGTCATAGGCGCTCCCGATATGCACCACCTCGTGGATCAACTCGTGTATTCTCGGATCGACTGGCTCGATTCCCATTGGACATTCCTTTCTGTTGAAGATGTCAGAGCAGCGCCATCCCGCCGTCGACGCGGAGATTGACGCCGGTCACGAAGCTGCTTGCGTCAGAAGCGAGAAACAGTGCCGCCCGAGCGACCTCCTCGGGCTGGCCGAAGCGCGCGAGCGGGATGGATCTCGTCATCGCCGCGGTGAAACCTTCCCGATCTGCTTCCGGGACCCCGAGCTTCTCGACGATCGCCGTATCGGTCGGACCAGGACTGAGAACGTTGACGCGAATCCGGCGGCTGCTCAGCTCGAGCGCCCACGCGCGTGCGAAGGCGTTGATCGAGGCCTTGGTCCCCGCATAGACCGGATGACCCTCGAGCACCTTCTCGCTCGCAATGGATCCGAGGCAGATGATGGCCCCGCCGTCTCGCAGGACCGGCGCTATGTGCTGCACTCCGAAGAAGGTGCCGCGCGCGTTGATCGAAAACTGCGCGTCGTAGTCGGCCTCGCTCACTTCGGTGGTGTTCTGAATCCTGATGATGCCGGCGTTCGCGACATAGACGTCGATGCCGCCGAAGCGCTCGCGGACAAAGTCAGCGACCTTCCGGTGATGCTCCGCATCCGCGACATCACCCTGCAGGCCGATAGACCTATTCCCGATGATACTTACGGCATCGTCCACGACGTCCTTGCGCCGTCCGGTGATCACCACCTGCGCGCCCTGGGCGGCAAAGAGCTTCGCGGTCTCGAGCCCGATGCCGCTGTTGCCCCCGGTCACGATGGCGACCTTTCCTTGCAAGCTCAACATTTGAGTTCCCTTCCGTTGCATGTCCTCTGATTATGGGTGTTCCAGAATGGCGCGGTTAGGATGGACAAAGGCACAGGTCCTTTGCCATTAAGTCGCGAATGAAGGGGATCGAACGCTATTCGGGCCTGTTCGCCTTCGTCCGAACCGCGGAGGCGGGCTCGTTCAGCGCGGCTGCGCGGCTCGGTGGGACGACCCCATCCGCGATGTCGAAGAGCGTCGAGCGCCTCGAGCGGAAACTCGGAACCAAGTTGTTCCTGCGGTCCACCAGATCGCTGTCGCTTACCTCGGAAGGTGCAGCCTACTACGAGCGCATCGCACCCCTGCTCCAAGCCCTGGAGGATGCGGACGAGGTGCTCGGCGACAAGCGCAGCACGCGGGGCAGGCTTAGGGTCAGCCTCCCTGGGATCTTGGAGTCCCTCCTAGTGGATGCGCTGACGAAGGACTTCGTGCCGCGCCACCCCGAGGTCACGCTCGAGATCAGCGTGACCGATCGCCACGTTGATCTGGTGCGGGAAGGGTTCGACGTGGCGCTGCGCGTCGGCGCAGTCGGAGACGTCGACTGGATCACTCGCCCGCTGGGCGTCCTGCCACTGGTCCTGGTCGCGTCCCCAACCTACCTCGACCGGATCGGCATGCCGACATCCATTGGGGACGTGGGTCAGGCGGAACACATCCGCTACGTCCTCGGATCGCAGGCATACCCGATCTCCCTCGCCGATGGTGCGAGCCTCGAGATCGAGGGCCGGTTCGATACGGACTCTGGCCAGGCAATGCGGATAGCCGCGCTGAATGGGGTCGGGGTCGCACAGCTGCTCAGAGTAGCGGTCAGCGATGACCTGGCGGCCGGCCGATTGATCGAGGTTTTGCCGCAAGCGGCGCTCGCGCCAGTTCCAGCGCAGGCATTGCACGCCTTCGCGCGCTTTCCACCTCTGCGCGTGAGGGCCTTCTGCGACTTCGTGGCTGACGTGCTGGCTCCGTACTCGCTCAAGGCTTGATGCGGGCATGCAGTCGTCTGCGGCTCTAAAGCTGGAGCCCGCACAGACTGGCCCAACGTCCACGGACGTTCTGAACGCTGTGACGGAAGCACCGCAGAGACACCGCGATGTAGGGCCGCTACCCCGGAGTCGGCTCGACCAGTTCGTGAACAGCACGGCGTCATCTTCCGCTGGATCTGTAGATGGGCGGATCAGCACTTGCCGAGCCTTCGCCGCCACGCAGTTTCCTCTGAAGCGACCCGCTCCGCGCGGACATCATGCGGACGCTGAGGTTCTCCTGGGTTGAAGGTCAGTTTCTTCAAACCCTGACGGGGCTTCGCTCCCTCTGTGGGTCAGGTGGCATTGTGCCAAAGCGTGAGCGTGCGAGCGGAAGATCGACGGGCGCAGCCACCGGCGGTGCCCGGCCCATCACGACCCAGCGTAGCGGACTGCCTGCGCGCCAGTCGCGAGCGTCAATCGCTCTGCACAACTGGAGCATCCGAGGAAGGGGTGATGACCTTCAGCGGGGCGCTCAGCACCGCTCCGTCAAACGATCAGCGAGTGCTCTTCAGACCGCAGGTGATCCGACGATCAGACATGACCCAGATGGCAGTCACGGCGAATTAGAGGGAGATCGCGAGCCAACGGTTCGAGAACGCCAGCGGCACCGCGATGACGTACATGGCGATGCTGCTCCAACCCTTCCAATCCGAACCAATCGCCCGCGCCAGCGCTGGGTCCGGGCCGTTGCACGCTATGATCGCCCGTTCGGTCATGCTGCAGCCTACGGCCGCCATACCAAGGATCACGCCGTAGGCAGCCGTCACATACGGGGAGAACCCGCTCTGATCGAGCCACCGGATGACGAAGGGCACAAGCGTCAGCCAGAACAGCAGGAAGAGGTTCGCCCACAGCACACGGCCGTCGATCCTGTCGGCGGTCCGCATCATGTGGTGGTGGTTGCTCCAGTAGGTGCCAGCATTGATGGAGCTGGACCCTAGACCAGCAGGATGGGCACCTCGGCCCACAAGTCTTCAGGATTGGTTCCAGTCGGTGCCTTCAGGCCCAGCACCGTGATCGTCATGATGATGGCGATCAGCCCATTGGTGATCGCCTCAACCCGCCTTCCCGTCAACGAAGCGCCTCGGCCATCAACCGCAAGAGGGAGAGTTGCGCCGACCGGCGCGACCAGCCTGTCGAGCGGCCTGCGTCGAATCGGGGCTGTGCATCGAGGCCGCGCTCAATCGTCGAACGGGGCAGCCTGAACGAGATCCACGGACGATTGCGCCCTGTAGTCGGGAACGAACCGATCTCCAAAGTCACGCAGGAAATTGTCGTGGGTGGTCGCGGGAGCCTGTTCAACCAAGTGGACGAAGCACCTCGTCATCTGGCGCTTCATGTTCAGGCGGGGAAAGGCTTGGACAATCATGTCGCGTTCCGCGGTCGAGATCGCGTCTGCCGCGAGCCCGACGACATCGAGACAGACGCCGCCGGTGCATAGCGCGACCTCCGGCTCCTTATGGAGCCCGATCGAAGGGGTGGAGTTCAGGGCGACGCTGTCCCAGATCAATTGCGAGCGCCTGTCGTCGAAGCCGAGTTCCCGAACGAAGCTGCGGGCGAGATCCGCTCCCTCAACCTCGAACCGCCGCGGACCTGAAAAGCGCTCGTTCAGCGTGATATCATGCAGCAGCGTCCCGATAGCCAGGACCTCTGCGTCGTGATGCACTTTTCTCACCCGGCCCAGTCGGATCGCGAAGAGCCACGACCTAACGACGTGATTGAACAGGTATGGCGGGCATGAGGCACGGGCATGATCGATCGCCCGCTGGATCGATGGCGGGATTCGAAAGCCCGCGAACTCGGCGATGTCGTCGTTCATCCGTCAGCTCTTTCTAGAAGCGGACTGCTCGTGAGCAGGGGCACGGCAGGAGCTTCCGTCACAAGAAGGCTTGTGCCCCAAGCCTATCGGACGTGCGAATGGTGAGGGCACCATCACTGTCGTCCACTACGAAGACAGCCAGCACCTTGGCCGGCCGGGTGGCGCTCGCGTTCGCGCTCACCTGATGATGGTCGCCGGGCAGATCCGCCCAGTTCTCGTCGGCCCGGTAGGTTCTAACCGTGCTACCATTGATCTGGCAGCGGACCTCGCCCTCCAGGACCGTCGCACAGATGATCGCAGACTTCGCGTGCCTGTGTGACGGTGAGAAGCCTCCCGGACCATATTCCACTAGAACACCCTTGAGGCTTTTGCCGGGGATCCCCGGAAGAGCGTGGTGGTAGACCGGCGTGATGGAAGCGTTCCGCGATCCGCTCAAGGATGTGCCGCCCTGTGTGCCCTGCCCCAGGGCGGGTGCCTGGCTCAACAGGGCAAGCGGGAGGGCTGCGGCCCATAGCGTGAAGTTCTTCATGGACACCCTCTGCTCACGCCTTCCTGAGAAGAGCAGGCGCCTCACGCCGGCGAGCGATCCAGTCAGCGAGCTTGACCTGCCCGAGCTTCGCTTCACCCAACGGTACCAGCGACAGCTGGTCGACCAGTCCTCCGAAGTAGCGCGCGCTTGCATCGGTCACCACTGCCCGCCGGTCCCCGGTCTCCTTCAGGTATCCACGAATCACCTCGTCGAGGGGCAGTCGGTCGGGACCCGCAATCTCCACGACTGCGTTGTCCGGTTCGGAAAGTGCCGCTTCGGCCACGAACACAGCCACGTCGTCAGCGGCGATCGGCTGGAACATGCCCGGCGCGATATGGACCTGTCCATTCGTCTCGCCAGCGTCGGCGATGGCGCCAAGAAATTCCATGAACTGTGTCGACCGAACGATCGTGTGCCGCTGCCCTCTTTCAATGACCTGGTTCTCCTGAGCGACCTTGGCGCGGAAGTAGCCATTCTCGGGCGAGCGATCGATCCCGACGATGGACAGAACCACGTGGTGCCGGACGCCCGCACGAATCTCGGCGCTCAGAAGATGGTCCTCATGGGTCAGGAAGAACTGGTAGACGTCGTCGGGATCGAAGGAAGGCGAATTGGCGAGATCGACCACGATCTCTGCTCCAGCGAGTGCTTCGTCCAGCCCCTCACCCGTGATGGTGTTCACGCCGGTGTTCGGAGCGGCAGCGACTACCTCGTGGCCCAGCCCACGCAGAATCGCCGTCACTTTTGAACCGATCAAGCCGGTCCCGCCGATCACAGCAATCTTCATCTGTCGGTCTCCTTTCGAGCTCCTTCGCTGGTTCGACCGGTGGACCTTCTCTCCGGAGAAATTAATCGGACCTCACGCCAGCCAGCATCATCCTCGGGTCGAGGCCATTCTGCACCAACGTCTAGGCGGGCAGCGGCTGGCACGACTGAGTTCGCATTGGCTACGCCAGGCGTTCTACAGGTCGAAAAATCAATGGTCGCCCGACGTGCCCGCACAATGAGCCCAGTCGCGGTCGATCGACCACATGCACTGCACGTACGCGGAAAGCAGTCACCTGCACCAGCTGAGGGTGAATGCGGCTGCGGAAACAATGGCGCAGCACCGCCAATCCGATGGTCGCTCCTACCGCTTTGGGCAGGGGCCTCCTGGCCGGATGCATAGCTGACCTCGGAGCGTCGAGGGCGTATTCGGCGCCGAATGCCAAAGGGGCAAATCCATGTATCAAGACGCCGACCGGCAATTCACCGTCATCACAGCGCTTCGCTGCTCCCCCTGCAACGCCCCGCTGCAAGCGGAGCGGCGGCTCCGCGATCTAATCCTTAACAGAAAGGTCAGCTCGGAATGGCACCCCGCATGAACTTCTTCCAAATCGCTCCCGACGGGGCGAAGGCCCTGAACGCCGTCGAGCAGGCCATTTCCGGAAGCGGTATAGACCACGGCCTATTGGAGCTTGTGCGGTTGCGGGCCTCGCAGGTCAACGGCTGCGCGTTCTGCATCAACATGCATGTAACCGGAGCCTTGAAGAACGGTGAATCGCACGAGCGCCTCCACCTTCTCTCCGCATGGCGCGACTCGCCGCTGTTCACCGAAAGGGAGCGCGCGGCGCTGAACTGGACCGAAGTGCTGACGGATGTCAGTCGGACGCATGCACCTGAGGCCGACTTCCTCTACCTCAAGGTACACTTCGAGGATCAGGAGATCGCCTACCTCACCCTCGCGATAAGTTCGATCAACGTGTGGAACCGCATCCAAATCGGTCTGCATGCTCGTCGTTCCACGGGGCAGGTCGCCGCAGCCGCTTAGACAGGTCACCGACGCCCTCCCGCTCCTCGCGAGGAGGGCGATAGCCGCCGATGGCTCCGGCATCGTGCCGCTCCCGACCGTGCTGGCGCCCGCCGCAGCGGATCGCGGGACCCGCTTCGCGAGCGTCCGAATCCTGCCCATGAGTTTCCGCCAGTGGCGGAGCTGCCGATGACGATTGAAAATCATATTCGCTAGAGGCTCGCTCGCGATCTTCGGACCAGGATCTTGATCGCATAATCGGGTGCGCTCGCCGCACGGAAGCCGATCACTCCCCGGTCCAGCGCCAAACCCGCACCAAGGCCGCCCTCGTCGCAGCAACCGTGGCCGTGAACGCCTTGGACATCGATCCCGGGCTTGGCCTCAGACACCAGGCCGACGACTGACGCTTGGATGTCGACAATCGGTTCCACAACCGAACACGCGCGATCCTCCACATGAGCCCAACTGCACGAGCAAGGGAGTCGGACTCGTTCCAGGTGCTCGGCGCTTGGTGCCCGGACCGCGCCCGCGGAGTCGCGGGCCGGCGTGTGATCATCCTCAGGCACTGAAGCCGCGTCACAGTCCACTTGGCGGAGCGGGGCTGCGCGCGTCGCCCGAGATCTTCGAACAGCCCCATCGGCGGCGCAGGTCTTCAAGCGTGCTGGGGTGCGCCGCGGTCACGGGTGCTGCCGCTCGGACGGTTCTCGTCCGGTGAGGTGAGAAAGGTCCTGATTTCAGCTGATCGGGTTGACCACAGGGTCACATGGAAAAGGAGAATTCGATGACGCTTGAGTTCGAACGAGACGGTGCTCGCGTGCGCCTGGGAGACGCTCCTCGTGATCGCGAAGCAGCAGACCGGCAGGCAGCCGCTGCCATGCCCGCAAGGGGAGAGAAGGTGCTTGAGGAGGTAGCGGAGTTCGTGCGCCTGCTCGCGGCGGTGCCTACCCTGGACTACGATCTGGCGAAGAAGCTGGCTCCCGCTGCGCCCCTGCCCAGCGGATATTCGCATCTGCGGCTGTTCAGGCGGGGCGAGAGCGCGGCGTTCCACCGCAGCTTCATCGTGGGGCCGAACGCCAGGCCGATGACCCTGCACAATGTGCTGTATGGTGTCCTGCAGTGGCCCGGAAGGGAAGTAACGAGATGGTCCGGCACTTGGAGCAGACCGGACGCAATCCCCGGCGTTCTTGACCTCGAAGTCGACATCGATACGCAGGTGGTGGATCGGCCGCTGCGCCTGCGCCCTTAGAACGTCAGGCTGGCCCCCTGATCCAGTCCACGTCGTCGAAGTCGCACTTAAACAGGAGGTAGATCGCCCGCATCCTGGCGAGCTCACAGTCCTTCAGCGTCCACTCTCCGGTCGCAGTCCGGCGCACGTCGTCGTTCGGCGTCTGGAGGGTGAGGTGCGTCACTCCCGCCGCGTGGGCGTCGATCATTGCCGATATCGCCGCCGAGTAGGTAGCCTCATGATGCGAGCCATCCTCCACCACCCAAGACGTGGTGCTCCCATCCACGCGGATCTCGAACTGTCTTCCCGCGCCCAGCGGGCGGGTCGCACCGTTGACGGTGATGGTCTTGCGCCGGGTCGGGAAGCCCATGTGCGTTCGCGCCATCTGCCACTCCTTCGAAATGGCGCCGGCTAGCCGCCGGAACTTAAGCAGCGGTTAGCTCGACAGTCGCGGTCTCGCACCGCTTCTGTCCAACAGAGGCAAGCCGGCGCGTGGCGCCCGCGCGATGCCGATCGGTCAATCGACCGCTGGAGCATCGATCCCGCAGAAACGGCTCAAGGCAGGCTCCCTCAAATCCTGACCCCGGTCGCCGGGGCCGATGGGAACAGGCGCGCGCCCGCCACCGCATCCGTCCGGCGCAGCGGTCGGCACTCCCCACACCGCCCGCTCCCACCGGGCGACCCCAGAACTCGAGCAGCACATGGAGTAGATGATGAACGCTTCCGCAAATCATAAATCGCCCGACCTGACCGGCATTGACCCACTGCGTTGGGCCGAGGTGACGAGGCGCATCGAAGCTATCGAAGCATATCTCGCGCTACCGTTCCCGACGGCTGACGACCGCGCTGCGGCGGCCCGCAGCGTCGGCCTCGGGGCACCGCAGTTCATGAACCTCGTAAGGGCCTGGCAGGTCAGTCGGCGACCGGACGCGATAGCGTCCACGGGCGGCAGGACGCGCACGCCACGAGGCCCGAGATCCGGCGGTCTGCCACCGGCCACCCGCGCGGCAGCCGAGGAGGCGATCGCCGCGCTGCCCGTCAACGCCTCGCACCGGGAGGCGATCAGGGCGGTGGCGAAGCTCTGCGCCCAGCGCCGAACCCGTCCGCCATCCGACGGGATGGTCGCCTACATCCGCATGTCACTCCTCAACCGCATCGTCGGGGGCGCCGGCCCGAGCCATCTGGTGATCGGCCGGGCGATCGTCGCCATGCCGGTGCGGATCGACGACCGCCTGATCCTGCCCGAGTTGCTGATCGCCGTGGACCTGCGGGACGGAGCCGTGCGTGCGGCCGCCCTCGCCCTCGGTGACGGGCCATCGCCGTCCTTCCGGGAAGAGCTCGGGCGGCTGGATATGACGGGCATCGAGCTCCTCGTCGAGACAGTGGAGGATCGGGAGATCTCGATGGCGGTGGTCGCCGAAGACAGAGATCTTCGGACCCGGTTCAGCACCGGCCGCATGCTGGCGAAGACGCTGGGCAGCGGGATCGGGCCGGTCGACCTCATCTACAGTCCACGCACAAAGCTAACGCCCGAGCGCATCCTGAGGGCGGGGGCAGACGAGCCGCTGTCACCCGCCGATGCGGCCATTGTGCTCCAGGCGGCACTCGCAGAGCACGACCGTCGCCGCGGCGCAGGCGAGCCGGTGCTGCTGATGCTGTGACATCACATACCCGCGAGCGCCGACAGCATAGCCCTCAACGCCGTGTCGTCTCCGTCACCATCTCCCTGCAGCACATGCTCCAGCATCTCATCGTTGTGCGCCGTCACCTCCAGCTTGAGTCGGGCAGCAGCCGCGTCAGGCTCGAGGACGGGCGCGCGCCGGATGAGGGTGCGGGGCGGGTCCAGTCCTGGCCGCGTACGCCAGAGCGGGAGCACGCCGAGCTGTGGACCGACTCTGGACAGGATGTAGCGGCCGCCGCCCTTCTTGGTCACGTTCAGGCCGATTCCCGGCGCAGCGCCACGCAGGACGTCAAGCGCGACTCGCGGATCATCCTCTCCCGGCACGACTTGGGCATGCGCGACGCGTTGGGCCCAATCGATTCGCCGGAGGCGCTGGTCACCCAGGCGCTCCAAGGCGTCGGCGGCCGCGAGGGAATAACCCGGCATCGCCTCGTCGCCATCGCCTAGGCTGGCACCGATGACGAGGTGGGTAGCACTGTCCAGTATGGCGAACATCTCATAGGCGGTGAGATCCGGGCGCAGGATGCCACAGCCGCAATGGTCGAGTAACAGATGCTCTCCCGGCCTGCCCTTCCGGCGACGTCGGCGGAGTTCCGCTTCGATCACGGACCTGAGAGTGTTGTGAGACGGTAGAGTCACCTCGGAACCGACGTTTGACCTCAGCGCATTCTCAAGATCCAAGGCAAGCTGTCGAACCGATGCTTCCTCGTCGGCGTCGACCACGACGGCGGCTGCAGCCTGCAGGTTAGCGCCGAGGTCCGCACGCACCGCCTTCATCCTCCGCGCGCGTGGAGCGGCCGACACGCCAAGGGCCGAGAGCGAACGGTGAGCGTTCCAGTCCTTGTTCATCTGGTAGAAGCGGACAAGCTTCACGCCGGCGGCCACGGCCGCCTCGGCCGCCGTCCGAAAGCCCTCACCGCTGTTCCAACGGATCAGGGCCGCGCCACGCTGCAGCGCACGCTTCCGCTGCTCTTCGTCCATCAGCGCCCACATGGCCTGCTCCGCCTCCGGAACCGGCCCTTCGAACAGTTTCTCCAGACCTCGACCGCGACGCGAAGACGAAACACTTTCCAAGCAGCTCACCTCATCCTTCCGCAGATCACCGGTCCTGCGCTCGGCTTGTTAAGCACGTAATCGAAAAATTCTCCAGATTAGAATTTGACACCCCGGCCTGCCCGACCCACATGGCCGCCGCTGCACTGTCATCTGGAGACAATATGAATAGATATTTTGCACCGGACGTTGAGGCTGCGAAGCGCCGCGCCTCGTGGGGACACCACAGGTGCCGGAGGGAGGCATGTGATCGCCACCGACTGGACCACCGCGCCGTCCAGCTTCGCGCGGCAGCAGGCGGACCGAACGACGGCGTCTCGGATCACGAGGACAACCTCGCGCACGGAACGGTCGAGATGGCCATCACCATCGATATCGTCAACTTCATCATCCCGGGCTTCACGGTCCCGTCGGTCACCGCCTCGCCCAACCTCGAGCAGTCCCCGCCTAAGCTCCGGAAGAGCTGAAGGGCAGCAGCCGGCACCCGGCAGCCGACGCGAACACCATCGGGAGCATAAGCATGAAGACCACCGCGATCGAGAACGAAGACGTTCAGACCCATCCCTCCCGGCCAGATCGGGCCTGGCGTCGCCCTCTGCGGCGGCATGGCAACCAGCCGCCGGTTGCCCCCCACCCGGTTGCGCGAGGCAACGCCGTGCTGCTCGAAGCCATCGGCGCGGGAGCCCCCTGCGTGATCGGCGGGAGGCTCTTCATCGGGATCTCGTCGGCGGTCGGCGGTCATGACGTTTTCCTCTTCAAGCACGTCCACGCAGATCTGGACGGATTCGCCCCCGGGGCAACCGCTGTCATGAGCGCGACCGCACTTGAGGCGGCAATCGAAGCTGGCACGGTCAGCCTCGCACTGCAGGAGGTGCGCGACTGATGCCGATCCGCGCCGGATCCATCGAGGGGTTGCCCGTTCTGCTCGGCGACGAGCAGCTGCGCAGCCTCAACCGCGCCCGCCTCGTGGATGCCTCCAGCGATCTCGCCAGCTCCATTGATCCTCTGGCGAGCCTGTACGTCTCGGATGCAGGCGGCGCCCTGCGGACGCTGATGGGCGATGCCCATCGGCACGTGATCGGCGTCTACCCGAGCTGGAAGACCGGTCTCGCCCAGCCCTACGAGGGGCTGGGCGAGCAGGCGCTGATCGAGGAGAGCGAGATCCTCGCGAAAGTTCTCGACTACCAGACCCAGGCATTCCGCCTCCGCATGATGATCGGCGGTGCCGCAGTGGAGTGGATCTGCGACCACCTCCGGCAGCTCGAGGACGGCACGATCGAAGCGATCGAGGTCAAGCAGCACCCCGAGCAGATGAAGCCGGACTATGTCCTCAAGATCTCCCGCGCGCGTGAGATCCTCGGGAGGATCGGCTGGCGCGTCCGCGTCCGCTACGAAAAGGAGATCGCCGGGTCTCCGCAGTTCGCCCTGAATCGTGGCCAAATCCTCGCCCACAGGTCGGCCCACACGAGCGAGGAGCAGCTGGCGAGGCTCGAGGAGCTGCGCGCGAGGAGTCCACGCTCCACGTTCGCGGCAGTCCGCGATGCCATGGATCCCCGTCCCCTGCAGGGGAAGGCGGTCGTCCACGCGCTCATCTGCGCGGGACGGGTGGTTCTCGACCTCGACGAGCCGATCCGCGACGCGACGGCCGTCGAACTGAAGCCTGTTCCCCGGTTCATCTCGAAGATCAGGTTCTGACATGTCGAACTTCGACATCTACGCCAGCCTCAAGCCAGGCTCCGAACTGGTCTACAAGCGCACCAGCTACTTCCTGACCACGAGGACGCCGGACCGTCGCTTCATGGCGATCTCCAGCACCGGCCTCATCCTGACCATGCCAGATCCCGAGTCGGGACTTCCGGCATTTCCCACGGTCGCGATGATGCGCGCCGCACAGGCCAGCCGCGAGCTTGTGATCCGGTCCGATCCGCTCGACGACCCGGTCCGGGCCGAAGCGCGCGCCGAGGAGGCGAGTGCGGAGGAAATCGAGGCGCGCGACTCCTGGGCCCCATTGAGACGGAAGGTGCTCAAGGCCTGGGAGATGGAGCCGGACGACGACTTGCCAGCGCTCAGCGATTCGGGCCTCACGACGTGGTTCCTCAGAGCCTTCGACAAGCAGGAGGTCATCGCCCGCTTCGGACGGGTGCCATGCGGCACCACCCTCCGCACCTGGATCAAGAAGCGTGGCCGACGCGGTGATCGCCGCGCCGTCGATGCGGAGTCCCGTAGCGGACGGGTCCCCCGCAGGCGCAAGGCCCATCAAATCGTGGTCAACATCGGCAGACTGCATGCGGTTGCGGTGGAGGCGATCACGGGCCGCACGCAGAAGACCGGCTTCAAACTGTTCAAAAGAGACGTCGCACGGGCGTCACGCGGCCAGCCTGTCGAGGTCAACGGCGTCAAGCTCTCTTACGAGAAGCCCGCCAAGCCGCTCAAGCCATACGGCCGTGAGATCTTCCGCCTGGAATGTCACCGCGCCAAGAACGGCGACACGACCCAGGCCGCCTTCGGGAAGAAGGCCAGGCAGGCGGAGTATCGCGGCGGGGGCGTCTCAAAAGAGCCGACCCGCTACCTGGAGATCGTCGAGCAGGACGACACGCCCTTTCCCAAATACTTCCTGATTGACCTCGAGCGGCGGGTTCCAGTCGGGCCCGCGACCGTCGTCTTCAGCATGGATGTCTTCACACGGTGCTTCATCGGCTGGGACGTCAGCTTCGAAAGCCCCTCGATCTCGACCTGGATGCGCGCCGTCGCGCATGGCGCAGAGCCGAAGGAAGTACCCAAGCGCTACCGTGAGTCCCACCCCGAGCTAGCCGACATCTTCGGATACGTCGTCGGGGCCTACGTCTACGACAACGCGCTCCAGAACATCTCGAAGGCCAACGAGGACGCCGGGGGCGACCTGTGCCACGAGGTCAGGCTGGCGGGCGAAGGCCAACCTACGCACAAGAATCACGTCGAGCGGGGGCACCAGACGGTCCAGAGCCTCATGAGCGAGGTGCCCGGGTCGCCGCTCAGCGTCCCCCGCATGCGCAAGTATGGCTACGATCCCCAGAAGCACGTGGTCGTAACGATCCAGGAGTTCCGCGTGCTTCTCGCCGAAGCAATCGCGAAATACCATCTGACGCCCTCGGAAGCCCTGAACTGGAGGTGCCCGCTCGACGTCTGGACAGAGCAAATGTCGCTCCACGGGCACAGTCAGGCGCGCGATTTGGACCAGTTCCTCCGCTCGATCGGAGATGTCGACTACGTTCCATTCGGCCGGACCGGATGCCGTCTGCACGGATTGAAATATTCAGATGGGCAGGCAAACGAGTCTCTTCTCGCCGACTTCGCGCATGCGCTCGGCCCCGCGGAGGACACCGAGGACCCGACCTACCGGGTCAAGGTGAAGTCCTACACCGACGACATTGGCTTCGTCTCGGTGTGGAACCCGCACACGCGCCGCTACGTCGACGTGCCCTGCACGAAGAGGCGCTACGCCAGCGGCAAGCCGCGCTGGCTTCACGAGCGCACCCTCGAGCACGCCGCGGCGATGGGCGCGGACTTCTACGGAAAGACGCCCGAGGAGGTGGAAGAGGCGCTGATCGAGCTCGAAGCAGGCTTCATCGACGATCTCAAGGCGGCGATGCCCGAAGCAGCGGCACGCGAACGCCAGACCATGGCCCGCCTGATCGATGCCCCGAACGTACGGAGATACCTGGGCGACGCCGTCTCGATGATTCGCGTGCAGCCCTCGCCAAGCGGCATGGAGAGCCTGGTCGAGCACGAACTCCGCTCCACCATCCGCCGCGACGCCATGGTCGAGCCACAGCGCCGGCGCCGCGGCTCACAAACCGATCGCGACAGCCGCGACGCGGGAGGAACCCGGGAGATTGCCGACGCAGCGACCCGGCGGACGCCGCCTCGCCACGGGAGCAGAGGTAGCAACCGAGCCGCGGGAGAGCCCGGCTCGCGACCGAGGCCGAAGCGTGCGGAGAAGTCCCAAGCGGCCGGTGCGGTGAAGCCGCTCAGCACGTCGACCTTCAAGTAGATCTCAGAAGGAGAGTAACCTTGGCCAACAGCACGGAATCAGAAGACGAGAGCCCCTCCGAGCGCGGCGCGAGGGTCGGCGGAGTCCAGAGCCGGTTCCAGGATATCCGCCTCGCGGAGCCGCGCCAGCATCAGCTGATCGAGACTATGGAGCAGCTGCGCGTCTCCGGCCTGGCGCGTGCGCCCGGCGCCCCGACGCGAGGGATCAGGGTGATCCAACCCAGCGGCGCGGGCAAGTCCGAGGCCGCCAAGCAGTTCGTCGCCTTCGTCGCAGCTCAGCCGGACCGCGACCCCACAAAGACGCCCGTCCTCCACGTCACACTCGAGACGACCGGAACGCCCAAGAGTCTGATCGTCTCGTGCCTGGAGCAGCTCGGCGACGAGTATGCCACCGAAGGCACCGAGTCGCTGCTGCTCAAACGCCTCCGCAAGGCCCTCATCGAGAAGGGGGTGGAAATCATGATCATCGACGAGCTGAACCACTGCAGCCAGAAGATCATGGGCAAGGACGTCTCGAATACGCTCAAGAACATGCTCACGAAGGGCTGGGCACCCATAGTCTTCATGGGCACCGCCGATGCGAACCGGCTGTTCAAGTCCAACAAGGAGCTCCGGAACCGGTGCTCCTCGCAGCTCTCGCTTACGCCGCTCGATCCCGACCACGAGGATGACCTGACGGCGTGGAAGCAGTTCCTCGCCGGCATGGACGAGGAGATCGTCAGGCGCAAACTGCTCACGCGGCACTCGAACCTGGCCGCGCCCGACGTCGCGGAGGCGCTCTGCCGGGCATGCAGCGGCCTCATCGGCGAACTCGCGCTCGTTCTGGAGGACGCGCTCTGCGCAGTCGCCCGTCGGAGGGGGAGCCGCATCACCGTCGCGGACCTCCACCGCGCGCTGGACGTGCGCTACGTTCTGGAAGGTGAATTGGACGCCAATCCGCTTCAGGGTCTCGCTGAGTAATGACCGAGATCGCACGACCCGCGGCGGCGGTGATGTGGCCGATCGTGCCGCTCGAGCGCGAGTCACTCATGGGCTGGATCACGAGGACTGCTCATGAGAACGTCCTCCCGTCCCCCTACAGCATCCTGAGACGCACCGGCCTCAGCTACACCGCGAAGCCCATAGCCGCGCTGCTGAGCATCGAGGCGGCTCCGTTGCTCGCTACCTCGCTGGGGGCCGACCAGGCGAGCGTGGAGGCGCGAATGCTGGGCGCCGGGCCCAGCTCTGCATACGTCCAGCTCAACGGCGTCCCGGTCCGCCGCAAGGCCGTTGTGACGAACGTCAGGCGGTTCTCGCCGGCGACGCTCGGCCGCGCCAAAACCCACCTGACGGCGTGGTCGCTCCGCACCCTTCCATTCTGCTCCGAAAGCTGGGAGTTCCTGCAGGACAGCTGCGCAGACTGTGGTCAGGTGCAGCGCTGGCGTCAGGCTCAGGACCAGCGTCGGTGCGACATGTGCAACGCAGACCTGACCGTGCAGCGGGCGGAACTCGTCGACCCGGCGCTCCGCGCCGATCTCTATGAGCTTTGCACCTTGGCTTACGGCACCTCGGCCGATGGGCAGCGAGTGGCTGCAGGCTTACCGCAGGAGCTCGCCAGCCTCTCAGCAGGTGCGCTGCTTGAGATAACCTCGTTGGCCGCAGGCATCGTCGATCCCGAACTGCGCTTCAGCTTCCGTGCGCGAACCCACCTAGGAGAGCAGCAGCAGGTAGTATCGGCCCACGCGGAGGCGTGGACTCTCCTGAAAGGCTATCCAGACTCGCTTGGGACGCTTGCCGCTCGCCTTGGCGGCGCCAACGCAACGCCCCAGGCGCGGGCGGCACGGGGGAGGATCAGGAACATCCTGGATGGCCACGCGCGGGGTGAGCTCCTGCCCGAAGTGCAGTGCCTGGCCGATGCCCTGCGGACCTCGGACTCTCTGAATCTCGATCGCCAGGGCGATGCCGACATGCGGGTGAAGCCCGCCGCATGGATCCTCGGTGCAACCGAAGGCGAGGTTGCCGCAGCGAGGGACGCCAAGGTCCTCAAGTCGCGCTTCGGCTTCCGCCATGGCGCCCTCCGGTCCAGCCTCGACAGGGAAGAGATCGAATATCTCGGCGAGGTTCGCGTCGATCGCCTTGCCGCTCATAGCTTGGCTGGCGAACTTGGGCTGCCTCGATACGCCGGCGAACAGCTTCTGAGCACCGCCACCGTACGCCGGCATGACCACCCCTGGCTCCTCGCGCGCTATCGCTCCGCTCAGACGACCCACTCCGACTTGGCCGCTTTCAAGGCCAGCCTGAGGAACTCCCAAGTGCAGGCGGAAATCGAGAATCCAGTTCCGCTGGCGTGCCTGATGAGGCGAATCGGTGGCGGGCCTAAGCCTTGGGGCACCGTGCTCGGCATGATGGCCCAAGCTCGCCTTCCCTTCCGCCTCAAGGACGACGGGACCGCGCCGAACAGCATCCTGGTCCCCGCCGCCAATGCACACCAGATTACCGCTCTCGGCACCGGCGAGTGGCAGGAAGACTACACATGGGAGGACGCTATGGACATCCTGAACCTCAGTACGAAGCACCAGGAGGCGCTGGCCAGCCTCGAAGGCCAGCGAGAGAAGGGTAAAGGTTGGCGACTAAGCGTTTCCGATCTCCGGGAGAAGGCCTGCAGCTTCATCTCGCTGGGTGAGCTCGTGGCGCGTCTGGACAAGCCGGTCCCGACGGTCACGTCACTCGTCCGTCATAAGGGATTGGGGGCGCGCGGGCTGTTCGGCTGGGACCGGAAAACCACGGAAGCCGAGCTTAGCGAGCTTCTGCTCTAAAGTGGTAAGGCGGAGACCTTAAGTGGTTTCCGCACTGCGCTGGAGCGGGCGAAGGGATTCGAACCCTCGACCCCGACCTTGGCAAGGTCGTGCTCTACCCCTGAGCTACGCCCGCTCTGGCGTCGAGCCCCGGACGTGCGGGGCGGGTGAGGCGGCGCCAATAGCGGGCTCCGCCCACCCACGCAAGCCCCTTGGCAGCGCGGCGCTTTCCCCCACATAGGGGCGGCAACAACGGAGCAGACATGGCCAGTTTGGGACTGAGCGCCGCCGAACGCGAAGCGATCGACGCCTTCAAGCGCGACGTGGTCGAGCCGTCGATGACGCAGCTCGTGATTCTCGATTTCTGGGCGGAATGGTGCGGCCCGTGCAAGGCGCTTGCGCCGGTGCTGGAAAAGACTGCGGCCGACTATGCCGATCGCGGCGTCGTGCTGAAGAAGATCAACGTCGACGAGAATCAGCTGATCGCGGCGCAATTCCGCGTGCAGTCGATCCCGACCGTTTATGCCCTGTTCCAGGGCCAGCTCGTCGCGGACCTGACGCCGGCCCGCACCGAAAAGCAATTCGCCCAGTATCTCGATCAATTGCTGAAGCAGCTGCCGATCCAGGGCGAAGCGCAGGCGCTCGAGGCCGAGCTGGAGCCGCTGATCGCGATGGGCGAGCAGGTGCTGGCCGATGGCGATTCGGAGCGCGCGATCGGTATCTTCACGCAGCTGCGCGACATGGCGCCGGAGGAACCGGCCGTCGCTTCCGGCCTTGCCCGGGCACTGGTCGGCACCGGCCGGGTCGACGAGGCCGCAGCACTGATCGAATCGCTTCCCGAGAACGCGCGCAAGGACGCGGCGGTCACCCGCGCCGAAAGCGCGATCGCCCTGGCCCGCGAGGCGCGTCCGGTCGACGACCTGGCGCCGCTGCAGCAAAAGGTCGCGGCCGATCCCGCCGATCTCGACGCGCGCTATGAACTGGCCGGCGGGCTGATGGCGGCGGGCGATCGTGACGGCGCCGCCGACCAGCTGCTCGCGATCATCCAGGCCGACCGGGACTGGAACGAGGGCGCCGCGCGCTCGCGGCTCTTGAAGCTGATGGAAGTGGTCGGGCTCGAGGACCCTTGGACGTCGACCACGCGCCGCCGCCTTTCCGCGCTGCTGTTCACCTGATGGGCGAGATCACGCGCCTGTCGATCTTCCCGCTGGCGGGCGCGCTGCTGTTTCCGCGCATGCAGCTGCCGCTACACATTTTCGAGCCGCGCTACCGGGCGCTGGTCAGCGACGCGATGGCACGCGATCGGCGCATCGGCATGATCCAGCCGCGTCCGGCGCCGGAAGGCGCGGACCCGCCGCCGCTGTTCCACATTGGCTGCGTCGGGCGCATCGCGCATGTCGAGGCGCTGGACGACGGCCGTTACAACATCGTCCTGGAGGGCGTGGCCAGATTCCGCCTCCTCTCTGAACTGTCGGTGACGACGCCGTTCCGCCAGGTCGAAGCCGAGCTGGAGGAGGACATGCCCGCCGAGCCCCTGCCGATCGCCCAGCGCGCCGCGCTCGAAGAGGAATCGCGCCGCTATGCCGATGCCCAAGGTTATGCTGTGGATTGGAACGCCGTCTCCCGCCTCGACGACGAATCGCTGGTCAACGGCATTGCCCAGATCGCGCCCTTCGACGTCGCCGCGAAGCAGGCGCTGCTGGAAGCCGGGAGCCTCGCCGAGCGCACCGAGCTGGCGATCCAGCTGATGCAATTCTTCGGCCGCCACGCCGGCGACCATGACGATCCGGTGACGCTGCAATGATCGACCCGAAACTGCTCGAC
Organism: Sphingomonas horti; assembly: GCF_009753715.1. GTDB lineage: Bacteria > Pseudomonadota > Alphaproteobacteria > Sphingomonadales > Sphingomonadaceae > Sphingomonas_B > Sphingomonas_B horti. The sequence continues at coordinate 57,446 of NZ_WQMS01000002.1, forward strand.
ATGCTGGTCTGCCCGGTCACGCGCACGAAGCTGCGCTACGACGAGGCCGCGCAGGAACTCGTCTCGGAGGCCGCCGGCCTCGCCTACCCGATCCGCGACGGCGTGCCCGTGATGCTACCGGAAGAAGCGCGAACACTGGACTCCCCTCCCGTAAGTGGGAGGGGAGCTTAGACCGTCAACCCGCTCAGCAGCTTCGGCCGGTCGCCATATTCGCCGCGGGCTTCGGCCATGAAGAAGCTTTTCAAAGGCGTGATCCGCTGGACGGCGGATAGCCCGAAGCGCCGGACCGCCGAGGCTGTGTCCCCCGGAATGCCGAACAGCCGCGCAAGGCCGTCCGTCGAAGCGGCGACGAGGAAGGTGTCGAGGCTCCGCCAGCGTTCGTAGCGCTTCAGCAATTGCGCGTCGCCCAGATCAAGGCCGAGCCGCGCGCCTTCGACCAGCACTTCGGTCAGCGCCGCCGCGTCGCGCAGGCCGAGGTTCAGGCCCTGCCCTGCAATCGGGTGGATGCCGTGCGCGGCATCGCCGACCAGCGCCAGCCTCTGGTCCGTGATCCGCCCGGCGTGGTGGAAGCCGAGCGGATAGCTCGACAGCGGAGCGATCAGCTCCAGCTTGCCGAGCAATCCACCCATTTTTTTCTCGAGTTCCGCGACGAACCCGCGCGGACCGAGCTTCAGATAGCCCGCGGCGTCAGCCTTGGCGACGGACCAGACCAGCGCCGAGCGATTGCCCGGCAGCATCGGCAGGATCGCGAACGGACCGGTGGGATAGAAGATCTCGTACGCGACATTCTCGTGCGGCTTTTCATGCTCGACCGCAGCAATGATCGCACTGTGTTCGTACTGCCAGCGCGCGACGTTGATCCCGGCGGCGCTGCGCGTCGGTGAGTTGCGCCCTTCGGCGGCGACCAGCAGCGGAGCGGTTATTGCGCGCCCGTCCGCGAGCCGCACGGTGACGCCATGATCCCCCCGCTCCGTCTCGACGGGGCGGGCGGGCATCAGCAGCGTCACATGCTTCGCCTCCGCCGCAGCCGCGTGCAACGCCTGCCGCAGCAACCGGTTCTCGAACATGATGCCGAGCGCGCCGTCGTCGGGGGCGGGTTCGAAATCGAGCGCGCCGGGCTTCAGCCCGTCGCTGACGCGGATTTGCGCGATCGGGCAGCCCTTCCCCTCCAGCCGGTCGCCCAGGCCGATCGCCTGCAGCATCCGCCAGCTGGCGCTCGCGATCGCGGAGGCGCGGCCATCGAAGCCGGGCGCCAGCACCGCCTCCGGGTTTGCCGGATCGACCACCGTCGAGCTCAATCCATGCGCGTCCAGCGCCAATGCGAGGGTCAGGCCGACCAGGCCGCCGCCGAGAATGATCACGTCGCTTTGCATGCTTTTGCCCTTAACGCCGGGAACGCTTGACGGGGAGTCCGGCGCAGGCGAATTAGCGAAGCAGAACATTTAGCGCACAGGGCGGGACAGGGCGCATGGCGACGCGGGTCGCGGAACAGGAAGCTCCGGGTTGGAGAGAGGCAATCGCGCGCGGCTTCGCGCGAAGCTGGGCCGTGGCCGGCGCCATCGCGCTCGCCGCATTCGCGTTCCTGCTCGGCCTCGCGCTGGTCAGCTATCACCCCAGCGACGCGGCGCTCAACACCGCCGCCGGCGGCCCGGCGCAGAATTGGGTGGGCAGCGCCGGCGCCTGGGCATCGGACGTGCTGCTGTCCTTCTTCGGCCCCGCCGTCGGCCTGCTTCTCCCCCTGCTGCTGATCATGGCGCTTCGTTTATGGCACGATCGCTTCGTCGGACGGTGGAAGCGCAACATGCCGCTGGCGCTGATCGGGGTGATGCTGGTCGGCACAGCGCTCGCGCTGATCCGCGACACGGCCATCGCCGGGCTTCCCGGCGGCCTGGGCGGGGCTGCCGGCTATCTCGGCGCGCGGCTGGCGAGCGTCGGGCTGGATGCGATCGCGGACCCGGTCATTCGCTGGTGGGTGCAGTCGGCGATCATTTTTGTCGTCGCGCTCGGCGGGTTGATCCTCTGGGCGGTCGCGCTGGAGCTGGACGAGATCGAACGCGACTGGTTGTTCCGCCGCCGCGAAACAGACCCCGCCGACCGCCGCCCGGTCAAGGCGACAAGGGCGCCGAAACCCGTCGTCGAGAAGCGGCCGCGCGTCGAGGCCGACGACCGGCCGCCGCCGGTGATTTCAGTGCCTGGCGGAAAGAGCGCACCGCCGCCGAAGAAATCAGCCGCCGGCCCGGTGCAGACCAGCTTCGACCTGCGAGACCGCTACACTTTGCCGCCGCTCGACCTGCTGAAGCCGGCGCCGCCGTCGACAGGCGGCCCGCTCGACAAGGCCGCGCTGGAGCGCAACGCGCGGCTGTTGGAAAGCGTGCTCGACGACTTCCACGTCAAGGGTTCGATCGTCGAGGTGCGTCCCGGCCCGGTCGTGACCATGTACGAGCTGGAACCTGCCGCCGGCATCAAGGCCAGCCGCGTGATCCAGCTGGCCGACGACATAGCCCGCAACATGTCGGCGCTGTCGGCGCGCGTCGCAACCATTCCCGGCCGCAGCGTGATCGGCATCGAGCTGCCGAACCAGGTCCGCGAGTCGGTCGTGCTGCACGAACTCGTCGGGTCGGATTCGTTCGAGGAGCAGGGCGGCGCGCTGCCGATCATCCTGGGCAAGAACATCGCCGGCGATCCGGTCATCGCGGACCTAGCGCCGATGCCGCATCTGCTGGTCGCCGGCACCACCGGCTCGGGCAAGTCGGTCGGCCTCAATGCGATGATCCTGTCGCTGCTGTACCGGCTGACGCCCGACCAGTGCCGGATGATCATGATTGACCCGAAGATGCTGGAACTAAGCATCTACGACGACATCCCGCACCTGCTCTCGCCGGTCGTGACCGATCCGCCCAAGGCGATCCGCGCGCTGCGCTGGGCAGTCGAGCAGATGGAGGAGCGCTACCGGATGATGGCGTCGGTCAGCGTCCGCTCGCTCGCCAGCTTCAACGACAAGGTGCGGGTGGCGAAGGCCAAGGGCCAGCCGCTCGGCCGCCGCGTCCAGACCGGCTATGACGCGGAGACCGGCCAGCCGATCTACGAGGAAGAGCAGCTGAGCTTCGAGCCGCTGCCGCAGATCGTCGTGGTCGTCGACGAGCTCGCCGACCTGATGATGACGGCGGGCAAGGAAGTCGAGTTCCTGATTCAGCGCCTGGCGCAGAAGGCGCGCGCGGCCGGCATCCATCTGATCATGGCGACGCAGCGCCCCTCGGTCGACGTCATCACCGGCGTGATCAAGGCGAACCTGCCGACCCGCATCTCGTTCCAGGTCACGTCGAAGATCGACAGTCGCACGATCCTTGGCGAGCAGGGCGCCGAGCAGCTGCTGGGCAAGGGCGACATGCTCTACATGCCCGGCGGCAAGCAGATCGTGCGCGTGCACGGGCCGTTCGTGTCCGACGACGAGGTCCGCGCGGTCGCCGACCATTGGCGCGCGCAGGGCAAGCCCGACTACATCCAGGCGGTCACCGAGGAACCCGAGGACGGCCAGTTCGAATTCGACGGCGCGCCCAAGGGCGACGACAGCCCCGAGGACCAGCTGTACCGCCGCGCCGTGCAGATCGTCGCGGAAAGCCAGAAGGCCTCGACCAGCTACGTCCAGCGCCAGCTCCGCGTCGGCTACAACAGCGCCGCGCGGCTGATCGAGCGCATGGAGCAGGAAGGCAAGGTGAGCCGTCCCGACCATGTCGGTCGCCGCGAAGTCCTGATCGACACTACCGGCGAGCCGATCTAAGCCCCTCCCAGACAATGGGAGGGATCATGCGGAAAGTCGTTCTCGCGGCCGCGCTGATGGCGTCGGCGGCGCTTGCTCAGGGCCAGGTTGCGCCCAAGCCGGAGGCACTGACGGCGGACGGAATTCCGCCGGTGCCGCAGGCATTGGTCGAGAAGACGCGGCCCTATCTCGAATTCCGCTCGGGCGTGTTCAACGGCTGGAATCCGCGGACCAAGTCGGCGCTGATCATCACTCGCTTCGGCAACACGCCGCAGCTGCACGAAGTCGCGAGCCCGCTGGGCATGCGCCGGCAGATCAGCTTCGAGGCGGACACGATCGCCGGCGCGACTGCCGCGCGCAATCGCGGTGATGTGGTCGTCGTGCAGAAGGATGTCGGCGGCAGCGAATTCTGGCAGCTCTACACGCTCGCCAACGGCCGGCTGACGCTGATCACCGACGGCAAGAGCCGCAACGAGCTGAACGCCTGGAGCCATGACGGGCGCTGGCTCGCCTACAGCTCGACGCGCCGGACGGGCACCGATTCCGACCTGTATGTGATCGACCCGCGAGATCCGAAGACCGACCGCATGGTCGCGGCGGTGAAAGGCGGCGGCTGGGGCATCGCGGATTTCGCGCCGGACGGGAAGACGGCCGTCGTGCTGAATTATATCTCGGTCAACAAGGTCGACCCCTATCTGCTCGACCTCGCCTCGGGCACGATGACGCCGATCGGCGACCACAAGCAGACGATCGCCTATGGGGAGGCGGAGTTCGCGCCCGACGGCACGCTTTGGGTGACCTCCGACCAGGGCTCCGATTTCCAGCGCCTAGGCACGCTCGACCCGAAGAGCGGCCGCTTCACGCCGGTGGCCGCCGGCGAAAACTGGGACGTCGACACGTTCGACATTGCGCCGGACGGCCGCTTCGTCGCCTATATCGTCAACGAAGCCGGGGTGAGCCGGCTGAAGCTGCTCGACACAGCCAGTAAGTCGGCGCGGACCGTCACTGCGCTGCCGCAGGGCGTCGCCAGCACGCTGCAGGTGGCGCCGTGGGGCACGATCGGCCTGACCGTCAGCTCGGCGCGCGCATCGGCCGACATGTATGCGGTCGATCCGCAGACGCTGGCCGTCACGCGCTGGACGCAGAGCGAGACCGGCGGCCTCGACGTCAGCGCCAATCGCGAGCCCGAGCTGGTCAAGGTCAAGAGCTTCGACGGGCTGGAGGTCTCCGGCTTCCTCTACCGCCCCGATCCGGCGAAATTCCCAGGCAAGCGGCCGCTGCTGGTCAACATCCATGGCGGACCCGAAGGCCAGTCACGGCCCGGGTTCCTCGGCCGCAACAATTATTATCTGAACGAGCTCGGCATCGCGATCTTCTACCCGAACGTCCGCGGCTCGACAGGATTCGGCAAGACGTTCGTCGCGGCCGACAACGGGCCGTTCAAGCGCGAGGATTCGGTGAAGGACATCGGCGCGTTCCTGGACGTGCTGGCCAAGGACCCGGCGCTCGATGCTGCCCATTTCGGCGTCACCGGCGGCTCCTATGGCGGTTATATGTGCTACGCCTCCGCGATCCGCTACGGCGATCGGTTCAAGGCAGCGAACTGCGTCGTCGCGATTTCCAACTTCGTCACCTTCCTGGAGAACACGCAAGGCTATCGCCGCGACCTGCGCCGGGTTGAATATGGCGACGAGCGCGACGCCAGACAGCGCGCGCAGTTGCTCGCCATCTCTCCGTTGACTCATGTCGGCCAGCTGAAAATCCCGTTGTTTGTCGTCACCGGCGGGAACGATCCGCGCGTTCCGGCCTCGGAGGCGGAGCAGATGGTCGCGGCGGTCCGCAAGAACGGCCAGACCGCGTGGCACCTGCTCGCCGCCGACGAAGGCCATGGCTATTCCAAGAAAGCCAATCAGGATTATCAGATGTGGACCACGCTGATGTTCTGGGAGCGAAATCTGCTCGGGACGCGTTGACCGGGTTCAGTCCGCATTCAAGCGGCGAGACGTAGCGCCCGCCGCACATTCCCGGAGCCGTTCATGTTCTTTCGCCCCGTTGCCGTTGCCCTGACGTCGCTTGCCCTCGCCGCGCCGGCCTATGCGCAGCCGAGCGTGATCCGCCGGGTCCAGGAACATCTGCGAGGCGTCCACACGATGACCGCGGATTTCATGCAGACCGATCGCAAGGGGAAGTCGCTCACCGGCAAGCTTTACCTGAAGCAGCCCGGCAAGATCCGCTTCCAGTACGAAGCCGGCGTGCCGATCCTGGTGGTGGGCGACGGGCGCGTGCTGAACTTCATCGATTATCAGGTGAAGCAGGTTTCCAAATACCGGATCGGCGGCTCGCCGCTCGATATCCTGCTCAATCCGAAACGCGACCTGTCGCGGGTGGCAAAGGTCGTGCCGTCGGCCGCGCCGGGCGTCATCACCATTCTGGCGCGCGATCCGCGTCACCCGCAATTCGGATCGATCACCCTTGCCTTCACCGAGAAGGCGGATGCACCCGGGGGGCTGCTGCTGGAAGGCTGGGTCGCGCTCGACGCGCAGAACAACCGCACCACGGTCCGGCTGTCGAACCAGAGGCTGAACGTTCCCGTCGCCGAAACGGTGTTTCAGTGGGACGATCCGCGCCCCGGCAAGAACCGCGACTGATCGTTCATCTTTGGGACAGGTTCGCCGGCCTAGGGCTCGCTCGGTGGAGAGGGGCTTTTGGCGGGATTTCCCCCTGTTGCCCGCCCGGAGAGCCCCCTCCCTCCAGCGTGACGAACGCTTGGTCGGCCCCCGCTCCAAGCCCCCGGAGCGGGGGTCTTTCCTTGTGGGGGACGCGCCCTTAAGTCGACGCCCGTGAAGACGCTGAAGATCGCCTCCTGGAACATCAACTCGGTCCGCTTCCGCATCGGCATCGTCGAGCAGTTCCTGGAACAGGAATGTCCCGACATCCTGTGCCTGCAGGAAACCAAGGTCGAGAATGGCAGCTTTCCCGCCGCCGCCTTTCATGCGCTCGGCTATGACCATGTGCTGCTGAACGGGCAGCGGATGCATCATGGCGTCGCGATCGTCTCGAAGCTGCCGCTGGTCGAAGAGGAACGCAACGACTGGCAGGCCAATGGCGAGGCCCGGCACCTGGGCGTGCGGCTGCCGAACGGCATCCGGCTGGAGAATGTCTATGTGCCGGCCGGCGGCGACATTCCCGATCGCGCGCTCAACCCGAAATTCGGCCAGAAGCTCGATTTCCTCGCGCGCATGACGGACTGGTCGGACCGCGTCCGCGTGCCGACGATCATGGTCGGCGACTTCAACGTCGCGCCGCTGGAATGCGACGTCTGGAGCCACAAGCAGCTGCTCGACGTGGTCAGCCACACGCCGATCGAGGTGGAGGCGCTGACGAAGCTCCAGGCGGCGCATGACTGGGTCGATCTCGGCCGGCGGTTCGTGCCTGCGCCGACACGCTGCTTCACCTGGTGGAGCTACCGCGCCAAGGATTGGGCCGCCTCCGACCGCGGCCGCCGTCTCGATCATATGTGGGCGAGCCCCGAGCTGGCCGCGAACGCCACCGGGCATGCGGTCCACGAGCCGTGCCGCAGCTGGCTGAAACCCTCCGATCACGTGCCGTTGGTGACGGAGTTCAGTTTTTGAGCGACCGCGCGGTCGCGCGCGCGATCGACGCGCTGCGCCGCGGCTGGCCGGTGGCAGTCGGTCCGCTGGCGCTGCTCCCGATCGAGACCGCGGACGCGGAACAGCTCGCCGCATTCGATCCGGCGGGCCAAGCGGACGTGCTGCTGTCGGCAAGCCGCGCGGAAACGCTGAAGCTTGCCAATCAGCGCGAGGCCGCCAATCCCGGGCATGCCGTCCGCGTCGAACGGGCGCCGTGGCTCGATTTCGAAACGGCAACCGCGCTCGCCGATCCCGCGCTCGACCTCGCGACGCCGCTGAAGGGCCCGTTCCGCGCTGTCCCGGTCAAGCACCAGGCGGCAGCGGATGCCGCGCTCGAACTCGCGCGGATAGCAGGCGTGCTCCCGGCCTTTTTCGCGGCCGATGGAGAGATGCGAGGGGCGCTCTCGCCCCAGGACATCGAAGGCTTTGTCGATCCCGCAAGGCTCCGCATCGCCACGCGCGCGCGGCTGCCGGTCGAGGCCGACGAGCAAGCGGAGATCGTCGCCTTCCGTTCGGCCGACGGCGGCGACATGCACGTGGCGCTGATCCTGGGCCAGCCGGACGGTACGCCGCCGCTGGTCCGTCTGCACAGCGAGTGCCTGACCGGCGACGTGCTCGGCTCCCTCAAATGCGATTGCGGGCCGCAGCTCCATGCCGCGCTTGGCGAGATCGCCGGCGCCGGCTGGGGCATCCTGCTCTACCTGCGCCAGGAAGGCCGCGGCATCGGCCTGATCAACAAGCTGCGCGCCTACGCGCTGCAAGACCAGGGCTTCGACACGGTGGACGCCAACACGCGGCTCGGCTTCCGCGTTGACGCTCGCGATTTCCGCATCGCCGCGCGGATGCTGGAACTGCTGGGACAGCGCCGCATCCGGCTGCTGACCAACAACCCGAACAAGGTGGCCGAGCTGCAAAAAGCGGGCATCGACGTGGTCGAGCGCGTTCCGCACCGTGTCGGCGTGAATCCGCACAACGAACAATATCTCGCCACCAAGCGCGATCGCACGGGGCACCAGCTCTAGGGGCTGGATTCCGCCGGGCGCCACAGGTCGTAAAGCCCGTGCTCGCCGGCCGGCCTGAGCGGGCGCAGCGAGACCGACTGCTCGGCCGGAGGCCGCGTCATTTCGACGTAAATGCCTGCGGTGGAAAGCCCATAGGGTTCGCCGTCTTCATTCGAATAGGCGAAGAAGGCGCGTTGGATGCCGCACAGATGCATCGCCGCCAGGCACATCGGGCAGGGATGGCCGCTCGCATAGATGACGCAGCCGTCCAGTCGCGCGCTGCCGAGCGTCTGGCTGGCCCGCCGGATCGCCAGCAGTTCCGCATGCGCGGTCGGATCATGATTCTGGTGGATTCCATTCGCCGCGCGCGCGACGATCGCTCCATCGCGCACCAGAACCGCGCCGAACGGCCGCCCACCTGCCTGGATGTTGGCGCGGGCCAAGGCAACCGCCTCGCGCATATAATGTTCGTCGGTCATGGTCATGGCGATCAGGCTCCGAGCAGCCGGGCGACGTCGTCGAAGCTCCCCGCAATGTCGTCGACATCCAGTCGCTTCAACGTTTCCGCGTGCCCCGGCAGGCAGTGCGAGCCTGCGCACAGGCCGATCACGTGCCCGCCCGAGGCGACCGCGCCAGTCACACCCACCACCGAGTCCTCGAGAATCACGGTGCGCCGGATGTCGATCCCCAGCGCATCGGCGGCATAGAGATAGAGGTCGGGCGCCGGCTTGCCGCGGGTGACGTGCTCCTTGCCGCTGAACACCTTGTCTCCGAATGCTGCCGTCAGGCCGAGATGGGCGAGGTGCGTGTTCACCCAATGCGTGCTGCTGGAGGACGCTACCGCCTTGGGCCACTCGGCCGGCAGAGAGCGCACGAAGCCGACCGCGCCGGCGACTTCCTCCAGCTCTTCCGCCAGCACGCGCGCATCCTCCGCGGCGCGACGCGGATGGAACGATTCCGGCAGCGTCTGCCCGATCCGCGCCTCGATCGCGGCAATGAAATCAGGGCCGCTGAGCCCGGTATAATGGGCCAGCGCGTCTTCGAGAGTGTGCGGGAATCCGAGTTCGGTCAGCAGCGCGGCAAGATGTTCGTTCCCAGCCGCTTCGCTTTCCAGCAGCACGCCATCGAAATCGAAGATGATCCCATCGAACCTCAAGCACGCGCCCCGAACAGCGCCGAGCCGACGCGGATATGGGTCGCGCGCAGCATCACTGCGGTCTCGAAATCGTCGGACATGCCCATGCTCAGCAGCTTCAGGCCCTGGTCGCGCGCCAGCTTCGCGAGCAGCGCGAAATAGGGCGCTGCCTCCACCTTCGCCGGCGGCACGCACATCAGGCCGGAAATCGCCAGCCCGGCGTCGCGCGCCTGATCCAGCAGCGCCGGCAGCTCCGCCACCATGCACCCGCCCTTCTGCGGCTCGTCACCGATATTGACCTGCACAAACAGGGTCGGATCGCGGCCCGTCCTGTCGATTGCGCGCGCCAGCGCCTCGACCAGCGACGGCCGATCGACCGAGTGAATCGCATCGAACAGCCGCACCGCCACCTCGGCCTTGTTCGACTGCAGCTGGCCAACCAGGTGCAGCTCCAGATCCTCGTAGCGCTCGGCAAGCGCCGGCCATTTGCCTTCCGCTTCCTGCACCCGGTTTTCGCCAAAGACTCGCTGGCCGGCCTCGATCAGCGGCGCGATGGCCTCCGGAGGATGGGTCTTGGAGACGGCGATCAGCGTCACGTCGTCGGAGTCGCGCCGCGCAACTTTGGCGGCGCGTGCGATCCGTTCGCGCACTTCGGCAAGGCGTTCAGTTTCCAGCATCGGCGCTGCTATAGGCAGGCCGATGAGCCGCCGCCACCTCACACTGCCGCACGTCTGGATGCTGACCGACGAACGGCAGGGCGAGGCGATGTGGGATGCGATCGCGCGCCTGCCTAAAGGCGCGGGCGTGATCGTCCGCCACTATTCGCTCCCGCTCGCCCAACGCCTCAGGATGGCCCTCCGCATCCGTGCGAACGGCCGGTTCGTGGCGTTCGCCGGCACCGAAAACGAGGCGCGCCGCGCGGGAGCGCAAGCCGTCTATGGCGCGAGCCGGCGCGGCGGCGACCTTCCGCGACTCTATCCGGTTCACAATCGCCGCGAGATCAGGGCAGCCGAGCGCGCCGGTGCCGCCCTGCTCCTGCTCTCCCCGGTCTTCCCCACCCGCTCGCATCCGGGCGCAAGAACACTGGGCCCACACCGCTTCGCCCACTTGGCAGCCTTTGCGCGCGCACCCGTCATCGCGCTCGGCGGCATGACGTCAGTCCGCTTCCGCCGATTACAGCGGCTCGGCGCACAGGGATGGGCGGGGATAGACGTATGGGCCGTTTGAGCGGGGCAGCTTCGGAAGTAGTACGGCTGCACGTGACAACGTTGGGGTATAATGAAAAAGGGGAAGTTGCAATTTGGGACCTGAACGCCAGGTTCTCTTGGAGCGCACGGCTATTGGAGGTTTGAAATGCTCCTATCCCCGAAACTCTGCCGAGTCCGCGCTTGAGCAGCGACGACGAACGCCTCGATGAGCGAGGCGACTGCGCCCGGGCGCCTCTTACTGCCAGCGCGTACATAGTGGTGGATAAGGCAAACTGTCTCTACCGCCCCGATCTGAAAAGTGCGGTCAGGATCGTTCCTCCTTACGGCACCGAGGTCAGTGTTGTTCGTGACGAGGGTTTTTGGGTTCTTGTCCGTTGCTACGGCAAAGAAGCTTGGTCGCCGCGCGGAAATCTGTCTACTGTGTTGAAACCTCGAAGACCCGCCATAGAAGTCGGGGTCATGCCTGCGGCCGGCTACAATTTCAGACCCCCTAGCCGGTTAGAACCGACTCTTGCCGTCGAGTATGGTCCTCGAGGTGGCCGATACGTTCGAACCGCCTCGGGATTCAGACGATATTTTTGACATCGGAACGCGCAGTTTACTCATTTCGAAGGCGTGGTGTGACCAGCGTCCCCACGAAACATTAACGAATTGGCAGCGCCCATAGCCACCTCGTTGAGATCAGAACTTGAACGCCGTCCCGATATACACCGCCTGGCTGTCGCGGCGGCCGTCGTCGATGATCTGGAGCCGGTCGCGCTGCTCGGCCTTGTAGCGGACGCCCGCGGTCACATCGAGGTTCCTGGTCAGCGCGTACGAGCCGCCGAGGTCGAAGTTGACGCTGCGGCCGCCGGTCAGGTTCGCCGAAGCGACGTCGACGGGCCGATCCTGGCCGACCTGGAGGCGTCCACTCCACTTCGGAGCGTTGTAGCTCACGCCCACGTCCAGCTTCTCGCGGCTGCCGGGCAGCGCGCCCATGTCAACGCGGGCGACGTCGCCGGCCAGCGCGAAACGCTTCCAGCCCACCGCCATGCCGAGATTGTAGGCGACCGGCGTGATGCTGACCGAGGCGCTGCTCGCGCGGCTCGGTTCCGGCTTGGCGGCGGTCGAGACGGCGCGGACCGCCACGGTGACGGCATGGCTGCGGTTCGGATCGGTCGAGGCCGGAGTGAAACGGAAGCCGCTATTGGCCAGCCCGGCGCGCGCATAGATGGCGGCGACGCGCGGATCGGCGGCCGCAGGCGTGAACGACCCGATCCCGCCGCGGGCGCTGAGCGACACGGGCCGCTTCAGGAAGGCGCGCGCGGCGTCCGACGATGCGCCGATCGCAGGCACGGCAAAGGCCGCGACAGCAGCAGCCGCCACGCCCAAAGCCAGATATGTGCGACGCACGCGCATTGGATCGACTCGTTTCACCCCGCTAACAGAACATTCGAAGTAGCGAGTCCGGGGCCGTCCCGCCACCTGCGAAGAGTCGAATCTTCTCACAGTGTTGCACAACATCCACAGCCTGCTTGCGAGCCATGGGGTTGCCCCTATAACGGCGCGCGATCAGCTCTGCGTATTTCAAGGATTCCCGATGTTCCGCCCGTCCCGGTCCGTTCTGCTCGTCTCTTCCGCCCTGGCCTTGTCGGCGTGCCAGGCGATCCGTGACGATCTCGCCAAGGGCCTGAATTACGGCAAGTCTTCGGACACGACCAAGCAGGCGGACCTCGCCGCCGCCAAGGTGACGACGATCGGCGTCAACTCCTATCTGTGGCGCGCCGCGCTCGACACCGTGTCGTTCATGCCGCTGCTCCAGGCGGATTCGAACGGCGGCGTGATCGTGACCGACTGGTATGTGAATCCGAATTCGCCCGGAGAGCGGATGAAGCTCACCGTCTCGGTGCTGGACCAGGACCTGCGCGCCGACGCGCTGAAGGTCGCTGCCTCGCGGCAGATCCAGCAGAACGGCCAATGGGTCGCGGCGCCCGTGGCCGCGGCGACGGTGCAGAAGCTTGAAGACATCATCCTGACCCGCGCGCGGGACCTGAGGCGCGCCGCTTCCGGCATCAAATAAGCCATGGCCGAGAGATTTAACCCGAAGGCGGCCGACGCGCGCTGGCAGCGCGTCTGGGCCGAGCAGGGGACGTTCCACGCGTCGGATACGTCACCGAAACCCAAAAGCTACGTCCTCGAGATGTTCCCCTACCCGTCGGGGCGCATCCATATGGGGCATGTCCGTAACTATACGATGGGGGACGTGCTCGCCCGTTATCGGCGGATGAAGGGCATGGAAGTGCTCCACCCGATGGGGTGGGACGCGTTCGGCATGCCGGCCGAGAACGCGGCGATGGAAAAGGGCGTGCATCCGGGGACCTGGACCCGCGCCAATATCGCGACGATGCGCGACCAGCTGAAGTCGCTGGGGTTCGCGCTCGACTGGAGCCGCGAGCTCGCCACCTGCGAGCCCGATTATTACGGCCAGGAACAGGCGCTGTTCCTCGACCTGTTCGCGGCGGGGCTGGTCTATCGCAAGGAATCGGCGGTCAATTGGGACCCGGTCGACATGACCGTGCTCGCCAACGAGCAGGTGATCGACGGCCGCGGCTGGCGCTCCGGCGCGCTGGTGGAGAAGCGCAAGCTCAGCCAGTGGTTCCTGAAGATCACCGACTTCGCCGAGGAGCTGCTCGACGGGCTGAAGCGCCTCGACCAATGGCCGGAAAAGGTTCGGCTGATGCAGGAAAACTGGATCGGCAAGAGCCAGGGCCTGCAATTCCGGTTCAGGCTGTCCGACGGCGATGAGGTCGAGGTCTTCACCACCCGCCCCGACACGATCTTCGGATCGAGCTTCGTCGCGGTCGCGGCCGATCATCCGCTCGCGGCGAAAGTCGCAGAGACGAACCCGGCCGCCGCCGCGTTCATCGCGGAGTGCCGCGCCGGCGGCACCACCGCGGCGGAACTTGAGACGGCGGAAAAGAGGGGTTTCGACACCGGCTTGACCGCAGCCCACCCGTTCGACCCGGACTGGCAGCTGCCCGTATTCATCGCGAACTTCGTGCTGATGGATTACGGCACCGGCGGCGTGTTCGGCGTGCCGGCGCACGACCAGCGCGACCTCGACTTCGCGCGCAAATACGGGCTGACCGTCACCCGCGTCGTGACGGATGGCGAGCACAGCGATCCGGCGTTCGAGGGTGACGAGGCCTATTCCGGCCCCGGCAAACTCGTGAACTCGCGCTTTCTTGACGGCATGGAGGTCGAGGCCGCGAAGCGCGCCGTTATCGCCCGCGCCGAAGCCGAAGGCTGGGGCAAGGGCACGACCGTCTGGCGGCTGCGCGACTGGGGTGTATCGCGCCAGCGCTACTGGGGCACGCCGATCCCGATCATCCATTGCGACGCCTGCGGCGCGGTGCCGGTGCCGAAGGACCAGCTGCCGGTCGTGCTGCCGGAGGACGTCAGCTTCGACGTGCCGGGCAATCCGCTCGACCGGCACCCCAGCTGGAAGCATGTCGACTGTCCCAGTTGCGGCGGCAAGGCGCAGCGGGAGACCGACACGCTCGACACCTTTGTCGATTCGAGCTGGTATTTCATCCGCTTCGCCAGCCAGCCGGACGACAAGCCGTTCGACCGCGCGGTCGCCGACGCATGGCTTCCGGTCGGTCAGTATATCGGCGGGGTCGAGCATGCGATCCTGCACCTGCTCTACGCGCGCTTCTGGACGCGCGCGCTGAACCGGCTCGGGAAGATCGACGTCAAGGAACCGTTCACCGGCCTGTTCACCCAGGGCATGGTCACGCACGAGACGTACCAGGCGCCAGACGGGCGCTGGCTCAGCCCCGACGAAGTCGAGACCCGCGGCGGCAAGCTCGTTACCGCGGACGGCGAGCCGGTCACGCTCGGCCGCGTCGAGAAAATGTCCAAGTCGAAGAAGAACGTCGTCGATCCGGCACCGATTCTCGACAGCTACGGCGCCGACGCGGTGCGCTGGTTCATGCTCTCCGACTCGCCGCCCGAGCGCGACCTCGCCTGGTCCGAGGCCGGGATCGAGGGTGCGTGGCGCTTCGTGAACCGCGTCTGGCGCCTGGTGCAGAGCGTCGATGCCGCGGAAGGCGCCGATGCCGCGCTCACCGCGCGCCGCCACAAGACCGTGGCCGGGGTCGCCGCCGACATCGAGTCGCTGTCCTTCAACAAGGCCGTCGCAAAGCTGTACGAATTCGTCGGTGCGATCGAGAAGGCGCAGCCTTCGGCCGATCGCACCGAAGCGATCCGCACGCTTGTCCGCCTGGTCGCGCCGATGATCCCGCATCTGGCCGAGGAAGCCTGGGCGGCGCTGGGACAGCAGGGGCTCGTCGCCAATGCGCCCTGGCCGGAGTTCGATGCCAAGGCGCTGGTCGCGGACGAAGTGACGATCGCGGTCCAGATCAACGGCAAGCTGCGCGACACGCTCACCGTGGCGCGCGGCGAGCCACGCGAATCCCTGGAAGCGAAGGCACTCGCAGCACCCAATGTGGTCCGCCAGCTGAACGGCGCGGCGCCCAAAAAGGTGATCGTCGTGCCCGATCGTCTGGTAAACCTGGTCGCATGAAGCGCCTCACGCCCCTTGCCCTGCTGCTGTTGGCGGCCTGCGGACTGCAGCCGCTCTATTCGGGCGGGTCGGGCGGGGACGTGGCCCAGGCGCTTGCCGGAGTCGAAGTGGCACCCATTCCTGGCAAGAATGGCTGGCTGGTCGCGAATGCGCTCAAGGACCGCATCGCCGCCGTTCCGTCTGCAAACCCGCGTTATCGCCTCACGGTGGAGCTCGACGACAAGATCGAAGGCTTCGGCATCCGCCGCGACGACGCGATCACCCGGGAGCGCCGCACGCTCCGCGCGCGATACCAATTGAAGGATGCCGCCAACGGCACGGTCCTGGTCGACGCGACCGCGGGTTCCGACGCCGGCATCGACGTGGTCCAGTCCGAATATGCGACGATCGCCGCCGAGAATACCGCGCTGGAACGGCTGGCGGGCGAAGTCGCCGACCAGATCGTCGCGCGCATCGCGCTCTACGCCAAGCGGACGAAGTGAAGCTCGACAAAAGGCCGCAGATCGAACGGGCGCTGGACCAGCGCGACCCGGCGGTGCGCTGCTTCCTGCTTTACGGCCCGGACGAAGCAAGCTCGCGCGCGCTCGCGGACCGGCTCGGCTCGGCCATGGGATCCGATGCGGAGCGGGTCGATCTCGATGGGGCGACGCTCGCGCGGGACCCGGCGCTGCTGGCCGACGAGGCCGCCTCGACCTCGCTGTTCGGCGGCGCGCGCTGGATCCGGGTCCGCGCCAGCGGCGACGAAGCGACTGAGGCGGTCGAGGCGCTGCTCTCCGCGCCGCAGGCGGGCAATCCGGTCGCCATCGTCGCAGGTGCGCTGAAGCCGGCATCCAAGCTTCTGAAGCTCGCGCTCGCCTCCCCCGCCGTGTCGGCGTTTGCGAGCTATCTGCCCGACGTGCGCGAAGCCGGGCCGCTGGTCGCCGGCATGGCCGCGCCGCTCGGCTTGCGCGTGGCAGCCGACGTGGCGCGCCGCATCTTCGACGCCGCTGCGGGCGACCGTGCCGTCATGGCCCGGGAGCTGGAGAAGATCGCTGCTTTCCTGGATGCCGGTCCGGACGCGCCGCGCGACGTCGAGGGAGCGACGCTCGACGCGATCGGCGCCGGCGAAGGCGAGAGCAGCGCGGCGGCATTGATCGATGCCGTGCTGACCGGCAACCTGCGCGGCACGGTGGACGAGCTCAGGCAGCTCGCGGAATCGGGCGAAGATGGCGTTCCGCTGGTTCGTGCGATGCACCGCCGCCTGCTGCAGCTCGCAGCGCTGCGCGGCGAAGCCGACCGGTCCGGCATCGAGTCGGCGATAGCCGGCGCCGGCAAATCTCTGTTCTGGAAAGAAAAGCCGATCGTCGAGGCGGAGCTTCGCCGCTGGAGCAGCGCCGATCTCGCGATGCTGGTCGAGCGCATCACCGCCGCCCAGGCGCAGCTGCTGGAAAGCGGCTCCGCCGGCACGATGGGCCCGTCGCAGGAGCTGCTGACGATCGCGCGCGCGGCGACCCGCGCCCGCTAGCTCACTCCCGCGCGAGAGCCTTCAGCCGGTAGAGGACCTCCAGCGCGTCGCGGGGCGTCAGCGCGTCCACATCGAGCGACTCGACCTCGGCGCGGATCGCGTCGCACTCGGCTTCCGCGGTCTCGGCCGTCGCCGCGAACAGCGGCAGGTCGTCCAGCCCCGCGGCGATCCCGCCGGTCTTCTCGCGGCCTGTTTCGAGCTTCTTCAGCACGTCGCGCGCGCGGGCAAGCACCAGCGGCGGCAGCCCGGCAAGCTTGGCGACCGCAAGGCCGTAGCTGCGGTCGGCCGCGCCTTCGGCCACTTCGTGCAGCAGCACCAGGTCGCCTTTCCACTCGCGCGCGCGGACATGGTGCAGCGAAAGCGCATCGAGCGTGCCGGCGAGCCGCGTCAGCTCGTGATAATGGGTCGCGAACAGGCAGCGGCAGCGGTTCAGGTCGTGAACGGCTTCGACCACCGCCCAGGCGATGGCGAGCCCGTCATAGGTCGACGTGCCCCGGCCCACTTCGTCCAGGATCACGAAGCTGTGCGGCGTCGCCTGCGCCAGGATCGCCGCCGTCTCGACCATCTCGACCATGAAGGTCGAGCGGCCGCGCGCGAGATTGTCCGACGCGCCCACCCGGCTGAACAGCCGGTCGACCAGCCCGAGCGTCGCGCTCGCGGCCGGCACATAGCTGCCCGCCTGGGCGAGCACCGCAATCAGCGCATTCTGCCGCAGGAACGTGGACTTGCCACCCATATTGGGGCCGGTGACGAGCCACAGGCGCGAGTCTTCCGAAAGGCGGCAATCGTTCGCGACGAAGCGTGCGCCGGCCTTGGCGACCGCCGCTTCCACCACGGGATGGCGGCCGGCTTCGATCTCCAGGCAGGGATGCTCGACCAGGACCGGCCGGCACCAGCCGCCCTCGACCGCGCGCTCGGCCAGGCCCGCCGCTGCGTCCAGCCGGGCGATTGCGTCGGCGGCGGCAGCGATCTTGTCGCGGCGGGCAAGCGCCTGCTCGGTCAAATCCTCCAGATGCGCGGCTTCCGCGGCGAGCGCGTGCGCGCCGGCCTGCGTCACGCGGAGCGCCTGCTCGTGCAGTTCCGGCGCGCTGAAGCGAACGACGCCGGCAAGCGTCTGGCGGTGGGTGAAGCCCGAATCCGGCGCCATCAATTTGTCCGCCGCCCGCGACGGCACCTCGACATGATAGCCGAGCACGCCGTTGTGGCGGATTTTCAGCGCGGCGATGCCGGTCTGCTCGCGGTAGCGCGCCTCCAGCGCCGCGATCGCACGCCGGCCTTCTCCGCCGAGCCCGCGCAGCTCGTCCAGCGCCGCGTCATAACCCTCGGCGATATATCCGCCCTGCGCCGCATCGAGAGGCGGGCTGGGCACCAGCGCGCGGCTCAACAGGTCTGTGAAGGCGGCATGACCCTCGAGAGCGGGCAGGAGCGCGTCGAGGAGCGCCGGCGGCTGGTCGATCCGGGCGAGGCGGTCGCGCAGCTGCCGCGCCTCGATCAGCCCGTCGCGCAGCTGGGCCAGGTCACGCGGACCGCCGCGGCGTGCGACCAGGCGCCCGAGCGCCCGGCCGATATCCGGCATCGCCCGGAGCGTCGCGCGAGTCGCGTGGCGGAGCGCGTCGTCATGGAACAGCGACACCAGATCGAGCCGCGCCTGGATGCGGCCGCGATCGGTGAGCGGCGCGCCCAGGTCCGCGCCGAGCAAGCGCGCGCCGGCGCCGGTAACGGTGCGGTCGATGCAGTCGAGCAGGCTGCCGCCGCGCCCGCCGCCTTGCGCCTGGGTCAGCTCCAGGCTTTCGCGCGTGGCGGCATCGATCAGCATGTGCTCCGATGCCAGGCGGCGGCGCGGGCGCTGCAGGAAAGGCAGAGCGCCCTTGCCGACATGCTCCAGATAGGCGACCAGCCCGCCCGCGGCCGCCACGCCAGGCCGGCCGAACTGTCCGAGTCCGTCGAGAGTCGCGACCCCGAACAGCGCGCACAGCCGCCGCTCGCCGCCGATGCTGTCGAAGCTGCCACGCGGCCGCTCGATCGCGTTTCCGCCCGTTCCTTCCGGCGCGATCACTTCGGCGGCGGCATAATGGGCCAGTTCCGTATCCAGCAGGTCGGGCGCGACCTCGGCGATCTCGAACGCACCGGTCGAGATGTCCGCGGCCGCAAGCCCCACCACGCCCCCGACCTCGACCATCGCGACCAGCCAGTTGGAGCGGCGCGCATCGAGCAGCGTCTCTTCGGTCAGGGTACCGGCGGTGACGAACCGGACGATGGCGCGGTCGACCAGCGCCTTGGAGCCGCGCGCCTTGGCGGCGGCGGGCGACTCGGTCTGCTCGGCGATCGCGACGCGGAAGCCGGCCTTGATCAGCCGGGCGAGATAGCTCTCGGCCGAATGGACCGGCACGCCGCACATCGGGATCGGCGCCCCGTCATGCTCGCCGCGCGCGGTCAGCGCGATGTCGAGCGCCGCGGCGGCGGCCTTGGCATCGTCGAAGAACAGCTCGAAGAAATCCCCCATCCGATAAAAAAGCAGGCAGTCGCCGGCTTCCGCCTTGAGGCGCAGATATTGCGCCATCATCGGCGTTGGGGCGCTGTTCATGTTCGTCCGATTAGCGTTGGGGGCCCGGCTTTCCAACGGGTGCGTTATCGGTCAGAGTCGGCAATCCACAGAAAGAAGAACCGGGTGGCCCAGGCGTTCATCAATGCGATCGGGACAGCCGTGCCCGATCACGACATCCACCAGGCCTTTATCGGCTGGGCGCTCGACAAGATTCCGGACCCGCGCCAGCGCAGGCTGTTCGAGCGGATGGTCGGGCGCAGCGGCATCGAACATCGCTGGTCGGTGCTGCCCCGGGCCGACAATGGCGGGACGCCGATCGAAGCGGGCGGCTTCTACCACGGCGACACCTTGCCCAGCACCGCGCCGCGCATGCGTCTTTACGGCGATGTCGCGCCGGCGCTGGCGCTGCGCGCGATCGACGGCCTCGAATTCGAACCCGACGCGATCACTCATATCGTCGTCGCGAGCTGCACCGGCTTCGTGGCGCCCGGCGTCGACCAGATCGTCGCGCGGCGGCTGGGGCTCAGCCCGTCGGTCGAGCGGCTGCTGGTCGGCTATATGGGCTGCTACGCGGCCGTCGTCGCGCTCAGGAGCGCGCGCCACATCGTGCGGTCGGACCCGAGCGCCAGGGTGCTGGTGGTGACGGTCGAGATCTGCTCGCTGCACCTGCACGAGATGCACGAAGTCGAGGCGTTGCTGGCCGGTCTTCAGTTCGGCGACGGCGCAGCGGCCGCATTGGTGACCGCCGAGCCGGACGGGATCGAGATCGACACGCCGTTCGCGACCACGCTGCCCGAATCGGACACACTGATCCGCTGGGACATCACCGACGAAGGCTTTGCGATGCACTTGTCGGGCGAAGTGCCCGGCCGAATCGGCGCCGCGCTGGCCGAGCCGGAGCTGCGCGAAGCGATCGTCAACGGCGGCGTCGACCAATGGGCGGTGCATGCCGGCGGCCGCTCGATTCTCGACGCGGTCGAGAACTCACTGCAGCTGCCGCCCGATTCGCTTGCCGATTCGCGCGCCGTGCTCCGCGACTTCGGCAATATGTCGTCCTCCACGCTGATGTTCGTGCTCGCACGGCTGTTCGGCCGTCCGGTCGAACGGGGCGTCGCGATCGCCTTCGGCCCGGGCCTCGCCGCCGAAGGCTTCCGGTTCCGGAGCGCATGAGCCTCGCCGTCCGCGCCCTGGCCGAGGAGCAGATGGATGCGGAGGACCTGTCCGCCGGCGAATATGCGGCGATCATCGGCGACCTCGCCAGGGCCAATCGGTGGACGATGGCGGCGCGACCGACGCTTTCCTTCATCGCGCGCGCGGCGAAGGACCGGCCGTTCCGGCTGCTCGACGTCGGCTTCGGGCACGGCGACATGCTGCGCAGGATCGCCGGGTGGGCGGAACGGCGCGGGCAAACCTGCGAGCTGGTCGGCGTGGATCTCAACCCCCGAAGCGAACCGGCCGCGCGCGCCGCGACGCCACCGCACATGCCGATCCGCTACCGGACTGGGGATTATGTCGAGCTCGCCGGCGAGCCGTGGGATCTGATCGTCTCCAGCCTCGTCGCGCATCACATGACTCACGACCAGCTGATCGCCTTCCTCCGCTTCATGGACGCGACGGCGCGGATGGGCTGGCTGGTCAACGACCTGCACCGGCACGCCCTGCCGCATGTCGGCTTCCCGATCCTCGCTCGAGCGATGCGCTGGCACCGGATCGTGCGCGAGGACGGCACTCTCTCGATCGCGCGCTCCTACCGCCCCGCGGAATGGCCGCCGATCCTCGACGAGGCCGGCGTGGCGGCGCGTATCTACCGCGCATTTCCGTTCCGGCTGTGCGTCGAGAAAATACGATAATCCTGGGCGGCGGGCCGGCGGGCTCGGCCGCCGCCATCACGCTCGCCCGGGGCGGCAGACGCCCACTGGTGCTGGAACGTCAGCGCGAAACCGGCGACGCACTCTGCGGCGGATTCCTCAGCTGGCACAGCCTGGTGTTGATAGAGCGGCTCGGCCTGCCAAAGTTGCGCGGCGCGACTGTCGACCATGTCCGGCTGTTCGGGCCGACCGGCTCGGCCAGCGCACGTCTGCCCAGACCGGCGCTGGCCTTGTCGCGGCGGCAGCTCGATTCGGCGCTGCTGACTCATGCCGAGGCGCTCGGCGCGCGGGTCGAATGCGGCGTGACGGCGCGCGAGATCGACGGGCGCACGATCCGCGCCGATGGCGACACCTTCACCCCCGAGCGGCTACTGCTCGCGACCGGCAAGCACGACGTCCGCGGCATCGCGCGACCCAAACCCACGGGCGATCCGGCGCTAGGCCTTCGCGTGCGGCTCGGGCCGGCACCCGCGCTTGCGCGGCTGGTCGAGGGCGCGATCGAGCTTCACCTGTTCGATCGCGGCTATGCCGGTCTCGTGCTCCAGGAAGACGGCAGCGCCAATCTCTGCCTCGCCGTCCGCAAATCGCGGCTGAGCGAGGAAGGTGATCCGCGTGCCCTGCTCGACGCGATCGGCCGCGAAGTCCCGGTGCTCGGCGAACGCCTGGCCTGGCTGGCGAACGAGGCGCCGATCGATGCGATCGCGGCCGTCCCTTATGGCTGGCGCGCGACGGACACGGCGCCCGGCATCTATCGCCTCGGCGACCAGGCTGGCGTCATGCCGTCGCTGGCCGGCGAAGGCATGGGAATCGCCTTGGCCAGCGGCATGCTCGCCGGCCACGCGCTGCTGCGCGGAGCAGGCGCCGAGGCTTTCCAGCACGATCTCGCGCGCCGGACCGGCCGCCCGATCCTGGTTGCCAGCGCGATCCTCGCCGCCGCCGAGCGCCCCGCCACCGCGTCCCTCCTCGTTGCGACGATGCGCTTCGCGCCGGGCCTTGCGACCCTGCTCGCCCGCGCGACGCGTGTCGGCCATTGAAGCGATCCGGCGACTGTCCCACATTGCCCGCCATGGACAAGCTCGACCTTCCCGAATCGGAGTGGCGCAGGCGGCTGACGCCGGAGCAGTATCATGTGCTTCGCGAGGCCGGCACCGAGCGCGCCTTTGCCGGCGCCCTGTACGACAACAAGGCGGAAGGCACGTATCGCTGCGCCGGCTGCGGCGCCGACCTGTTCGAGAGCGACACCAAATATGATTCGGGATCGGGCTGGCCGAGCTTCACCCATCCGTTCGCGCCCGAGGCGGTGACCGAGCATCACGATATCAGCCACGGCATGCGCCGCATCGAAGTGCGCTGCGCCCGCTGTGACGGCCATCTGGGCCATGTCTTTCCCGATGGCCCGGGGCCGGAGGGACTGCGCTATTGCATCAACAGCGTGTCGCTCGATTTCGAGCCGGCGAAGCGCTGACCCGCCGGCCAGGGGACGTATAAGCTGTTCATCCTTGTGACAGGCTGGCTTAGCCAGTAAACCCGGCGCACCCCGATGGCCTCTCCTCCGCGCCCTTCGCGCTCCCCCCAGCCCAAGTCCGCTCCGCCCAAGGGCCGGCGCCTGCTCGCGCGCATCCTGAAGATCGGCGGCGCGGGCGCGCTGGTCGGGATCGTCGCGCTGGTGGTTGCGGTCTATCTGCAGGCCTCGACGCTTCCGACCTTTTCCGAGCTCAAATCCTCGCCCAACGGGCAGATGATCCGTGTTCATGCCGCCGACGGGTCGGTGCT
This sequence comes from Sphingomonas horti, assembly GCF_009753715.1. Lineage (GTDB taxonomy): Bacteria > Pseudomonadota > Alphaproteobacteria > Sphingomonadales > Sphingomonadaceae > Sphingomonas_B > Sphingomonas_B horti. Next base: position 80,454 of record NZ_WQMS01000002.1, read on the forward strand.
GGTGTCGCTCGGCCCCAGCTACGGCGAATGGCTGAGCTATGACGAGATCCCGCAGGTGATGAAGGACGCGATGGTCTCGGTCGAGGACAAGCGCTTCCGTTCGCACCCGGGTGTCGACCCGATCGGCATCGCCCGCTCCGTTTATGTGCGCGCCAAGCGCGGCTATTGGGCGCAGGGCGGCTCGACGATCACCCAGCAGCTCGCCCGCAACGTATTCCTGACCAACACCCGCACCTTCGGCCGCAAGGCGCGCGAATGGATCCTCGCGCTGGCGATGGAGCGCAAGTTCAGCAAGGACCAGATCCTCGAGCTCTACCTGAACAAGGTCTATTTCGGCGGCGGCTCGTACGGCATCGACGCGGCGTCGCGCCGTTTCTTCGGTCATTCGGCGAGCAATCTGAGCCTGGCCGAAGCGGCGGTGATCGCCGGGCTGGTCAAGGCGCCGTCGCGCTATTCGCCGACCGCCGACGCAGAGGCAGCGATCGGGCGATCAGGCGTGGTGCTGAACTCGATGGTCGAGAATGGCGTGATCACCCGCGACCAGGCCGAGAATGCCGAAAGCGCCAAGGTCAAGCTGAACGAAGATGCGAACGAGAACAGCGCGCGCTATTTCACCGACTGGGCGCTGCCGCAGCTGGAGACGCTGATCGACGAGACCGTCGAGCCGCTGGACGTGTGGACGACGCTCGATCCGGAGATGCAGAAGGCGGCGCAGGCGGCGATCCGTGCCAACGTGCCGAGCGGCGCGCAAGGCGCACTGGTCGCGCTTGACCGCGACGGCGCGGTCCGCGCGATGATCGGCGGCAAGGATTATGTGACCTCGATCTACAACCGCGCCACCCAGGCGACCCGCCAGCCGGGATCCTCATTCAAGCTGTTCGTCTATCTGTCGGCGCTCGAATCCGGCTACAAGCCCGATGACACCGTCGTCGACGAGCCGGTGACGATCGGCGGCTGGAGCCCGCGCAACAGCAACGGCCGCTTCACCGGCGCGATCAATCTGCGCACGGCCTTCACCTATTCGGTCAACACAATCGCCGCCAAGATCGGCCAGGACGTGGGTACTACGACGATCGCCGACATGGCGCGGCGGTTCGGCATCACCACGCCGATCAACACCCAGCCGTCGATGGTGCTCGGCACGTCCGACGTGCGGCTGATCGACATGACGCGCGCCTTCGCATCGGTCGCGTCGAAGGGCATTGCGATCGTTCCCTACGGCATCACCAAGGTGACCACCACCGGCGGGCGGGTGCTGTACAAGCATCAGACCGACACCTCGCGGGTGCTGGTGGCGCCCTGGGTCGCCGCCGAGATGACCGACTTGATGCAGAGCGCGGTATCGGCCGGCACCGGTCGCGCCGCCCAGATCGGGCGCCCGGTCGCGGGCAAGACGGGAACCACCAGCAGCAACAAGGACGGCTGGTTCCTCGGCTTTTCGAGCGGCCTGACCACCGGGGTCTGGATGGGGCGCGACGATGCGCGGCCGGTGCCCGGACTGCAGGGCGGCACGGCACCGGCGCGGGCGTTCGCCGACTTCATGCGCGTCGCTGTGGCGGACCGCCCGATCGAGCCTTTCGAAACCGAGGTGAAGCTGCCGCAATGGCAGCTAGAACCCGACGCGGAAGCCTATTACGGCGACAGCGACCAGACCGCCCCGCCGCCGGAGCAGCAACTCTACGACGAGCAGGGGAATCCGATTCCGCCGGACGTGCGGCCCTATGACGATCAGGGCGTTCCGCCCGACCAGGCCGGACAAAGCGGGCAAGAGCGGCTTGACGATGCGTTCCTCGATCGCGCGCTTGGACGCGATCGCGGGCCTCCGCCGCCGCCGGTGCGCGATCCGCGCGACTCGCGGGCCTATCCGGATCAGCGCCAACCCCGCGGCTATATCGATCCCCGCGATCCGCGCTATCCGCGAGACCCTCGCGCCTATCCGCCGCCGCCTGCCGATTCGCGCGAGCGAGTGCGCCCGCAGCCGCCCCTCGATCAGGGCCGGCCGTATCCGTGAAGCGCGGCGCCGTGCGCGCGCAGCCACGCGCGGGCGGCGGACGGGCTTTCCCCCAGCAGCTGCCTTTCCAGCGCCTTGAATGCCGGTCCGTGGTTCATGTGGACGCGGTGCGCGACCTCATGCGCGACGGTCGAGCGGCGCACGAACGCGGGCGCCAGGATCAGCCGCCAGCTGTAGCGGATGTCGCCATCGGCCGAGCAGCTGCCCCAGCGCGAGCGCGTGTCGCCGACGCTGACGCGGCGGACCGTCACGCCCGCTTCGGCCGCGAGCGCTCGTGTTTCCGCCTCCAGCACGCGCCGCGCCTCCGCTTTCAGCCAGCGCAGCGCCCGGATTTCGAACAGGTCGGGATCCCCGCCGACGCGGATCTCGTCCGCCTGCCGCCGCACGCCCCGTCTTTCGGGATCGGAGACTAACGCCAGCGTTTCGCCGCAGACGTCCAGTCTCATTCCCGGGACCAGACGCAGGCACGGCGCTCGCTTGAGCAACTGCGCCTCGATCCAGGGCCGCTGCTCCTCGACCCAGGCATAGGCATGGCGCAGCGAGGCACGGCGCGGCAGCGTCAGCCGCACGACACCATCGTGCGGATCGACGCGCAGCCGCATCACGCGTGCGCTCGCATGGCGCACCACCTTGACCGGCCTGCCTTCGAAAAGCGGCTCAGCCTTCGAGAATATGGTCTTCAAGCTCGCCGGCATCGGTCTCGGAGATTGTCCAGCCGCGCACCGACATGCCGGCCTTGTGCACCGACTCGGGATCGCCGCTGTTGAGCGGGTGCCAGTCGGGGAGGGGCTTGCCTTCCGCGCGCAGCCGATAGGCACAGCTGTCCGGCAGCCAGTCGAGCGTCGCGGCGAGCTTCGGCGTCAGCCGCACGCATTCGGGCACGAAGGCGCGGCGGTGCCGGTAGTTGGAGCAGCGGCCGCTATGCCGGTCGAGCAGCTTGCAGGCGACGTTCGTCGGAAACAGCTCTCCCGTCACCTCGTCCTCGAGCTTGTGGACACAGCATTTACCGCAGCCGTCGCAGAGCGCCTCCCATTGTCCGCGGTCCAGCGATTCTAGCGGCAGGTCGTCCCAGAAGCGCCCTTCCGTCACCGCACCCAGCGCTTCAGCTCGGCGGCGATCGCTTCGGGCGTCCCGTCCTGCGGGATCAGGGCAATCGGCTTGCCGTCCGGGCCGAACAGATAGGCGACGCGGCTGTGGTTCATCAGATAGTCGCTCGCGCCCGGCCGCTCCTCCTTCGAATAGACGATCGCATAGTCCTTCGCGACCTTGGCGATCTGCTCGGGGCTGCCCGTCAGCCCCGTCAGCTTTGGTGAAAAGGCAGTGACATATTGCTTCAGCACCGCGGGCGTGTCGCGCTCGGGATCGACGCTGACGAAGATCGGCGCGATCTTTGCCGCGACGGCCGGTTCGGAGCCTTCAAGCAGCTTGTAGCCGGCCATCAGCCGCTGCAGGTCGACCGGGCACACATCCGGGCAATAGGTGTAGCCGAAATACATCAGACGATAGCGTCCGGCGAAATCGCGATCGCTGACCTGGCGCCCGTCCTGGTTGACCAGCGTGAACGGGCCGCCGATCCGCGCCCCGGCGAGCGGCGCTTCGGACGGCGGCGGCGCGCTTTGGCCGCAAGCGGCGAGGACGAGCGGCAGGGCGAGCAGAAGGGAATGGAAGGTCATCGCGCGTGCAGAAATGCTGTGCTAATCCCGCGCGATCAAGTGCAGGTGGATCAAGTGAAGCTTCGAAACGCGTTTTTGCCCCTGTCGCTGATGGCCGCCACCGTTGCGGCGCCGGCGGCCGCGCAATTCTCCGACAGCTATAATTTCCTGAAGGCGGTCAAGGACCGCGACGGCGCCAAGGCGAACGAGCTGCTCGGCAAGGGCGGCCCGAACCTGATCAACACGCCCGACTTCTCGACCAGCCAGCGCGCGATCCACCTGGTCGTCAAGGACGGTGATCTGGCCTGGCTCGCTTTCCTGCTGCAAAAGGGCGCGCGCGTCGACGTGAAGGACAATCAGGGCAACACGCCGCTGATGGACGCCGCCCGTTCCGGTTTCCTGGACGGCGCGCGGCTGCTGATCGCCAAGGGCGCACCGGTGAATGCAAGCAATTCGATGGGCGAGACACCGCTGATCATCGCCGTCCAGCGCCGCGACGTGGCGATGACGCGGCTGCTGCTGACCGAAGGCGCGGATCCGGCGAAGCGCGACAACGCCAGCGGCATGTCGGCGCGCGAATATGCGGAGCGCGACGGGCGCTCCGATGCGATCCTGAAGCTCATGGATGAGATCAAGCCGGCGCCGAAGCGCGGAATCGCCGGCCCGAAATAATCAGCTCAGCAGCGCGCACTCGGGATCGGTCACGCCGAGCAGCCGCCGCGCGGCGCGGCGCGCGAAATCGAGCGTCGCCGCCTTGCGCCTCGGCGCCGGCACCGTCGCTTCGGACGCGTCCCGCGCGATCGCCGCGTCATAGCGGTCGGCCACGATCAGGCCCGCCACGTCCGGCTGGAATGCCTCGGTCTCGAACGGCGACAGGTCGAACCCCTGCGGCACCGCCCAGAAGAAGCGGTCGCAATAATCGAGGTAATCGCGCCACTTGCCGTCCCCGAGCAGGTCGGCGCGGGAGCATTTAATCTCGACGATGATGATCCGCCCGCGCGCGTCGACGGCCATCAGGTCGGCGCGGCGGCCGTTGCCGAGCGGCACTTCGCACAGCGCAACGTAATCATGGCGCAGCAGCAGCCGCGACACGCCACGCGCGACGTCGGCCGCGTTCATCGCCGAATGCAAAAGGGCGGGATGCTTGCCACCCCGCCGCTTTAGAACATCAATGGAACGATTTGAAGCCGCTCAGCGATAGAAGACGTGATTGCCAAGGCGGGCGACGCGGACCTTGTTCCAGCCCGGCGAGACGCTGGTGGCATGGAAGAACAAGGCGTTCGACGCGCGGCTGTCCCATTCGTCGTCCATCGCGATCTGCGCGATGGCGACCGCGGTCTTCCAGAACGCGCCCTGGCGGTTGATCGGCGGGAAGTGGTTGCCGCGGACGAACGAGAATTGCCCCTTCTGGAAGACCACCGAGCAGACCGACGGCGGGAAGCGGCCGCCCGACTTGGCGCGGTTCAGCACGACTTCGGCGACGGCGAGCTGGCCTTCCAGCGGCTCGCCCTTCGATTCGAAATAGACGGAGGCAGCCAGGCACTCGGTCTCGCGATCGAGCGTGACGGGCATGTCCTGCTGGGACACGAGTTGGTCGAGGCTCCTGGCCTGGATACGATCCGAATCGTCATCCGCGTCCGCAGGCGCTGCCGTGATGGCGCTGTCGCTGGTGACGGCGGGAACTTCGGGAAGCGGCTCGACGGCGACTGCCGGAACCGGCTGGGAAACTTGATCGTTGGACATGGCGGACACGGCATTCGTGACCGTTTCCGCGAAGGATGGGGCACTGCAGGCAATGCCGAACGCAGTGCAAAGCGTCACGGCCGCGAAACTCGCGGCGCGGTAGATGCGGCTCATTCTTCGTTCGTACTATGCGGTGAGTCGATCGATGGAAGGAGCGCCAAAACACCCGCGCTTCCCCCTGATCTTCCCCCCGACTGCGCAATCGCCCGTGGCGGTGCTTCCGCTTCACGACGATCCGGCGCGTGGCAGGTGGGCTCGCTTTCGGCGCGCCCGGCTCGGACGTCAACAAAATCAGATCATTTCAGCGGCGAACCGTTCAGCGTCCGCGACGTCCAGTTCTATTAACCATAAGTCGGGGTCCTGATCGCGCCGGCGCCGGATATAGGAGTCGCGCTCGGCTTCCGACTCAACATCTTGGGGCCCGCACGGCGTCCAGCGGTAGCTGCCGTTAATGTCCACGGTGCGCTCCAGCAGCGCCGTCGTCGCGCCTCGCTCGGCGCAGACCAGCAGGATCGCCCCTGCGTTCTCGTCGCCTTTCGCCAGCACCATCGCGAAGCCGCCGGCCGCCTGCACCCGCCGCAAAAGCGCGTCGACGGTCATCCGGCTGGTCAGGCGGGGTGTCATTGCGCGGCGGCCGCATAGCCCTTGAGCGACGACAGCGGGATTCGCGAGCGCATGAAGGTCCCCGTCCCTCGGGCCGCTTCCTCGCCGTCCGGCCCGACCAGCCGCGCCTCGGCGACCAGGACGCGGCGCCGGCCGCTGACCCACCGCCCTTCGGCGACCACCGGTCCCGCGACGATCGGTCGCGTGAAGAGCAGGTTGAACGCCGTCGTCAGCAGAAATCGGTCGGTCACCAGGCTGTTCGCCGCATAGAAGGCGGCATCGTCCATCATCTTGAAATAGCTGGTGCCGTGCGCGGCGCCGGCCGCGTGGTGATGCTGGGTCTCGATTTCGAAGGCGATCCGCGCGACGCCTTCGTCGAGGATTTCAAGCCGGGACCGGAACAGCCGGTTGATGGGCGCCGAGTCGTAGAGCGATTCGAGCGCCCGGAAATGAGCCTCCGCGCCCGATTCAGGCGGCATCGCGCGTTTCGGAATGCGCAAACAGGGCATAGAGCGCGTCCGGCGTCACCGCCCCGCGCAGATTGGCGACAAAAGCCCGGTCGCGCAGCCGCCGGCTGACCTGGGCCAGCGCCTTCAGGTGATCGGCACCGGCATCCACCGGCGACAGGAGCATGAACACGAGGTCGATCGGCAGGTCGTCGATCGCGCCATAGTCGATCGGCTTTTCGAGCCGCACGAACGCGCCGCGGATTCCGTCGAGACCCTCGATCCGGCCGTGCGGGATCGCGACGCCGCCGCCGAATCCGGTCGTGCCCAGCCGCTCCCGGTCGTTGAGCCGGTCGACGACGTCCTTCGCCGACAGGCCCATGCTTCGCTCGGCGATGCCGCCCAGCGCCTGGAACAAAGCCTTTTTGTTGGCGACGGGCAGGTCCGCGACGACCGCATCCCCGCTCAGAAACTCAGTCAGATCCATTCATGCACATCCGGAACGGCGCGCGGTTCCGGGCCCGCGCGCTTGAAAACAGGTAAGTGGTCGGCGTCAGGCGCGTTGCGGCTCGACCCAGCCGATGGTGCCGTCGCCTCGTCGGTACACCATGTTGAACGTCCCGGTCGCGCTGTTCTTGAACATCAGCGCGTTGGTGTTCCTGAGGTCGAGCATCATCACTGCGTCCGACACGCTGGCATCGGGCACATCGACCCGCGTCTCCGCGACGATCGGCGGATTGTCGGCCGGCTCGCTGTCCTCCGCTTCCGCTTCGGGAACGCTGAAGACGGTGTAGCCGGCATTGTCGAATGCCAGTTCGGCGGCGGCCGGCTGGCCGCTCCGGTCGCGCAGCCGCCGCATATAGCGCCGCATCTGCTTCTCGATCTTGCCGAGCGCGTCCTCGAAGGCCGGCATCGCGTCGATTCCCCGGCTGCTGCCCTTCAGCACCACGCCGTTCGGCACGTAGATGATGATCTCGCAGTCGAACCGATGATCGTGCGGTCCCTTGCCGACCGTGACGGTCGAGGAAATCGCGCGCGCGTCATATTTGTCCGAAAGCGATCGCACGCGATCTTCCGCATGGGCGCGAAGCGCCTCGCCAACGTCGATCTGATGTCCGGAAACGCGCACGTCCATCCCAACCTCCTTCGTCAGGGCGGGGCGTTTAGGGATGCGCCCCTGCGAGCGTCAACCTGTGGCTCAAGCGGCCGTTCCCATCGTCCAGACGGGATCGGCGATCTGAGCGAGGAATCGCGCATGCCGCTCCAGCTCTTGCGGAGAGGCGGCGTGCGGCCGCGCCGGCCGGACCGGACGCGTGATCTCATAGACGATGGCGTCCTGCTTCACCGCCTCGGCGGCCGACGGTGCTTCGGCGAGCGACAGGCCGATCTGGCGACCGCCGGTCAACTCGACATAGCATTGCGAGAGCAATTGCGCGTCGAGCAGCGCGCCGTGCTTGATCCGGTGGCTGCGATCCACACCGAAGCGCGTGCACATCGCGTCGAGGCTGTGCTTCGCGCCGGGGAATTTGGTCCTCGACAGCGCCAGCGTATCGATCATCCGCGAGCGCGGAATGTGCAGACGCCCGGCCTCGCCGAGCTCGAAATTGAGGAACGCGAAATCGAATGCCGCATTATGGGCGACGAGCGGGCTATCCTCCAGAAAGTCGAGCAATTCCTCGCAGCAATCGCGGAACAGGCGCTGCCCGGCCAGGAATGCGTCGCCGAGGCCGTGCACGGCCTGCGCCTCGGGCGGCATCGACCGCTCCGGGTTGAAATAGGCGTGGAATTCGCGGCCGGTCTCGACGCGATTGATCAGCTCGACACAGCCGATCTCGACCATGCGGTGACCTTCTGAGACCTGGATTCCGGTGGTTTCGGTATCGAAGACGACTTCGCGCATTACCCGGCCGACTATCGGCCTTTGCCGTCCAGGAAACAAGAGACGAGTTGCCGGACCTGGGCGCGCGTGTCCTCATGCGGGACGCCGGTATCGATGATGGAGTCGGCCCGAGCCCGCTTTTCGGCGTCCGGCATCTGAAGCGCGAGGATGCGTTCGAATTTCTCCGCCGTCATGCCGGGTCGGGCAAGCACGCGGGCGCGCTGCACCTCGGGCGGCGCGGAGACGACGACGACCGCGTCCAGCCCTGCGGCGCCGCCCTTTTCGAACAGCAGCGGAATATCGAACACGACCAATGGCGCGTCCTCATGATCGGCCAGAAAGCGCTGCCGCATCTCGGCGACGGCGGGATGGACGATGGCTTCAAGCCGCGCCAGCGCAGCCGCATCGCCCAGCACCTGCGCCCCCAGCCTCGCTCGATCCACGCCTTCGGGACCAGTGGTGCCCGGAAAGGCGGCTTCGATCGCGCCGACCAGCGCACCGCCCGGCCCTTGCAGCCGATGTACGGCCGCGTCGGCATCGAACACTGGAACGCCCGCTTCCTCGAACATCGCGGCGACGGTCGACTTCCCCATGCCGATCGAGCCGGTGAGGCCGAGAATCTTCATCGCGTCAGCAGCGTGCGCAATTCGTCGTCGCGCTCACGGGGCGGCGCCGCGTCGAAGAAAAGCTCGAACGCCAGCGCCGCCTGGCCGATCAGCATCTCCAGCCCGTCGATCGTCTCCAGCCCGCGATCCTCGGCGGCCTGGAGCAGCGGCGTCTGCAATGGCGCATAGACGATGTCATAGACGATCGCGTCGTCCGGTAGCGGCGACAGGTCGAGCTCGAGCGGCGGATGGCCCGCCATGCCGAGCGTGCTGGCATTGACGAGCAGCGCGGCCTGCGGAAGCGCGGACCCGATCGGCCCGACATTGCCCTTCAGCCCGAACGCGGCGAGCAGGCCGGCAGCCTTTAGCGGTGTGCGATTGAGGATCGTCACCGGCCCGACGCCGACTCGCGACAACGCGAACAGCACCGCGCGCGCCGCACCGCCCGCGCCGATCACGACCACCGGCTTGTCCGCAAGGTCGAGGGCCGAGATCGGCGACCAGAATCCGGCGGCGTCGGTATTGGTGCCGGCGATCCCGCCGCTCTCGTCACGGAACACGGTGTTGATCGCGCCGATCGTGTCGCGGACGCCGCCCGGATCGGGCACATATGCCAGCGCCGCTTCCTTGTGCGGCACGGTGATGTTGCACCCGCGCCAGGCCGGGTCGGCGCGCCGCTGCTCGAAATAGCCGGCGAGCTCGTCCGGCCGGACATGGCAGCGCCGATAGTCCGCCTGGATGCCGAGCGCGTCGAGCCAGAAACCGTGGATCAGCGGCGATTTCGAATGCGCGATCGGATCGCCGATCACCTCGGCATAGGATATCATGACGCCAGAATCCCCCGCGTGCGCAGATAGTCGAGCACCGCCAGCAATGGCAGGCCCATTACGGTGAACTGGCTGCCCTCGATCCTGGAAAAAAGCTGCGCGCCCGGTCCTTCGACGCGGTACACGCCGACGCACCACCGCACATGCTCCCATTCGCGATCGAGATAGGTGTCGATGAACGTGTCGGAGAGCGGCCGGACGTGCATCGTCGCGCGATCGACGAAGCGCCAGACCGGCTGGCCGCTCTCCGCGATCACTGCCGCGCTGTACAGATAATGGCGCCGTCCCGACAGCAGCCGGAGATGTTCGGCGGCCTGCTCGCGGTTTTCCGGCTTGTCGAGCAAGCGCCCGTCCTGGAGCTCGACGATCGAATCCGACCCGAGCACCAGCGCACCCGAATTCCTGTTCGAAACCTTCAGCGCCTTCAGCTCGGCAAGCGCGTCGGCAAGGTCGCGCGTCAGGCAGCCGGCGGCGCGTAGGCTCTGTTTCGCTGCTTCCTCGTCGACGCCGGGCGACATCGCCTCGAACGGCACGCCGGCCGCGTCCAGCATCGCTCGCCGGCTGGCCGATCCGGACGCGAGGATCAGGCGCACTGGCGACGCTCGTTGCACAGGTTGATGATCGCCGCCGCCGTCTCCTCGATCGATCGGCGCGTCACGTCGATCACGGGCCAGCCATTATCGGCGAAGATGCGCCGGGCGAACGCGACCTCTCGCGCGACCGCTTCCTGGTCGACATAATCGGTCTCCGGCGCCTGGTTCAGCGACAGCAAACGGTTGCGGCGGACCGCAATCAGCCGCTCGACATTGGTGGTGAGGCCGACGACCAGCGGATTCTTCAGCCGGAACAGGCTCGGCGGGGGCGGCGATTCGACGACGAGCGGGATGTTCGCGACCTTGTAGCCGCGATTGGCGAGATAGATGGACGTCGGCGTTTTCGACGTGCGTGAAATGCCGGCGAGCACGATGTCCGCTTCTTCCCAATTCTCCCAGCCGATGCCGTCGTCGTGCGCGATCGTGAACTGGATCGCGTCGACGCGCGCGAAATAGGCGGCGTCGAGCGCGTGCTGCCGGCCCGGCCGCGCGACCGCCGTCTGGCCCAGCATGTTCGACAAGGCGTCCGTGACCGGATCGATCGCGCCCACCGCCGGCAGGCCGAGGGCCCGGCAACGCTGTTCCAACGTCCGCCGCGTGTCAGGGTTCACCAGCGTGAACAGCACCAGCCCCGGATTCTGCGCGATCTCGTCGAGGATGCGTTCCAGATTGCCGCCCGACCGGATCATCGGCCAGAAATGCTTGATCGTCTCGACGCCTTCGAATTGCGCGAGCGCCGCCTTGGCGATCGTCTCGAGCGTCTCGCCGGTCGAATCCGACAGGAGGTGGAGGTGCAGCCGCGTCGTCACCCGCATATCCCTGTGGAAAAGCGGCCGGAGAGGCAAGCGGTTGATCCGGGGGCGCCGAACCGCGCCCGATCGGCGCTGCTTCTCCAACAACTCCGCCCACAGCCGGAAAAATCCATCCAGCCTCTGTGGATTATGGGGAGATCGGCCGCGAATCGGGAACCTTTTGCGATTCCCCGAGAGTCAAATTGTTGGCAGAGTCGGGCGAAACGCCTAAGTCCCCGTCACCCGCGCTCCCACATCTTCCATCATCCTTTTCAATTATCATTAGAAAGAAGAGATGAAGAGCGATCGTGCCCTGCTGAACGTGCTCCGCGGCGAACGGCGCGACCCGCCGCCGGTCTGGCTCATGCGCCAGGCGGGACGCTATCTGCCGGAATATCGCGCGCTGCGGGCCGAAAAGGGCGGCTTCCTGGAGCTGGTCAACGACAGCGCGGCCGCGGCCGAGGTGACGCTGCAGCCGATCCGCCGCTTCGGATTCGACGGCGCGATCCTGTTCTCGGACATTCTCGTCATCCCGCACGCGCTGGGGCAGAAGCTGGAATTCCTGGCCGGCGAAGGGCCGAAGCTGTCGCCCCGCCTGCTCGATGCGACGCTGGACGAGCTGAGAGCGGCGTCCGGACGGCTCGATCCGGTGTACGGCACCGTCCGCCGAGTCGCGGCCGCGCTGCCGGCCGAAGTGACCTTCCTTGGCTTTGCCGGCAGCCCCTGGACGGTCGCCACCTACATGGTCGCCGGCGAAGGCAGCCGCGAGCAGGCGGAAGCGCGCCGCTTCGCCTATCGCGACCCGCAGGCGTTCGCCGCGATCATCGACGCGATCGAGCAGGCGACGGTCGATTACCTGTCGAAGCAGATCGAGGCCGGCGTCCACGCGGTGCAATTGTTCGACAGCTGGGCGGGGAGCCTCTCGCCCGCCCAATATGAGCTATGGGTGATCGCCCCGACCGCGCGGCTGGTGACGGCGCTGAAGGCGCGCCATCCCGACACGCCGATCATCGGCTTTCCGAAAGGCTCGGGCGGCAAGCTCCCGGCCTATGCGCGGGAGACGGGCGTCGACGCGGTGGGCATTGACGAGACGGTCGATCCGTCCTGGGCGGACGCGGCGCTTCCCGAGGGCCTGGCGGTGCAGGGCAATCTCGACCCGCTGGCGCTGATCGCCGGCGGCGAGGCGCTCGCCCGGGCCGTGCAGCGCATTCTTGACGCCTTCGCCGGCCGCCCGCACATCTTCAATCTCGGACACGGCATCCTGCCCGACACGCCGATCGCGCATGTCGAGCAGCTGCTGGCGCAAGTTCGGGGAGGCTGATGCTTGGAGTCCTGGAATTGTCCTATCTCTGGCTGAAGGCCGCGCACATCGTTTTCGTCATCTTCTGGATGGCGGGGCTGTTCATCTTCCCGCGCTATCTGGTGCATCACCAGGAAGCGCTGGAGCGTCCGGCCGAAGCCGCCGCCTGGGTCGAGCGCGAGGCCAAGCTCAGGAAGATGATCCTGACTCCGTCGCTGATCGCCGTCTGGGGGTTCGGCATCACGCTGGCGACGGTCGGCGACATGTGGAGCCAGGGCTGGCTGCATGCCAAGCTGCTGATCGTGATCGGTTTGAGCGCTTTTCATGGCTGGGCGGTCGCCTATTCGAAGCGCCTGGCGAAAGGCGAAGCGCGGCTGCCGGCGCGCCGGTTGCGCATGTTCAACGAACTGCCGGCGCTCGCCGTCGTGATCATCGTCTATCTGGTGGTCGTGAAGCCTTTCTGATCCGCTTGACTTGGAAAAGGGCGCTGCCTAACTCGCGCTGAAGCCGTGCAGCCGCTTTCCTGGCTGTGCGTTCTCTCCCAGATCGTCGTTCTCCGTCCGATCTCACCCATTCAAAATCCAGCCGTTCGAGCTCCCGATGCACCTCAAAGACCTCAAGAAAAAAGCGCCCGCCGAACTCGTCGAAATGGCCGAGGCACTCGGCGTCGAGGGCGCCTCGACGATGCGCAAGCAGGATCTGATGTTCGCGATCCTGAAGGCGGAGGCCGAGAACGGCGCGCAGATCATGGGCGAAGGCACGATCGAGGTGCTGCCCGACGGTTTCGGCTTCCTGCGCAGCCCCGAGGCGAACTACCTCGCCGGGCCGGACGACATCTATGTCTCGCCGAACCAGGTGCGGAAATTCGGCCTGCGCACCGGCGACACGGTCGAAGGCGAGGTCCGCGCGCCGAAGGACGGCGAGCGCTATTTCGCGCTGACCAAGCTGAACGCGGTCAACTTCGACGACCCCGACGCGGTCCGCCACCGCGTCAATTTCGACAACCTCACGCCGCTCTATCCGGAACAGAAGCTCGACCTCGATCCCAAGGATCCGACGATCAAGGACAAGTCGGCGCGGGTGATCGACATCATCTCGCCCCAGGGCAAGGGTCAGCGCGCGCTGATCGTGGCGCCGCCGCGCGTCGGCAAGACCGTGCTGCTGCAGAACATCGCGCGCTCGATCACCGCCAACCATCCCGAAGTTTTCCTGATCGTGCTGCTGATCGACGAGCGGCCGGAGGAAGTGACCGACATGCAGCGCAGCGTGAAGGGCGAGGTCATTTCCTCGACCTTCGATGAGCCGGCGCAGCGCCACGTCCAGGTCGCCGAAATGGTGATCGAGAAGGCGAAGCGCCTGGTCGAGCACAAGAAGGACGTCGTGATCCTGCTCGATTCGATCACTCGCCTCGGCCGCGCCTACAACACGGTCGTGCCGAGCTCGGGCAAGGTGCTGACCGGCGGCGTCGATGCGAACGCGCTGCAGCGGCCGAAGCGATTCTTCGGCGCCGCGCGCAACATCGAGGAAGGCGGTTCGCTCTCGATCATCGCGACCGCGCTGATCGACACCGGCAGCCGCATGGACGAAGTCATCTTCGAAGAGTTCAAGGGCACCGGCAACTCCGAAATCGTGCTCGACCGCAAGGTGGCTGACAAGCGCATCTTCCCGGCGATGGACGTCGGCAAGTCCGGCACCCGCAAGGAAGAGCTGCTGGTCGACAAGGGCACGCTGTCGAAGATGTGGGTGCTCCGCCGGATTCTCATGCAGATGGGCACCGTCGACGCGATGGAATTCCTGCTCGACAAGATGAAGGACTCGAAGACCAACGAGGATTTCTTCGATTCGATGAATCAATAGCCGAATGCGGCCGGCAGCATGCTGCTGCCGGACTCGCATCGGCTCGGCCGGCGGGGGCAGAGCCCCGACCGACGGCGCGGATTCACTCCGCGCCCCTGCTCCGCGCCTTTCACTTGCCCGGTTCCGCTCCCGCCCCTAGGCGTTCGACTCGTATGACCCCGGAGATCGCCCAGGAAGCCATGTCGCTGTCATGGCTTTGGCAGCACATACTCAGCGACTTCTCGAACTTGGGCACCTGGTCCGCCTTCCAGGCCTTCATGACCGTCGTCCTGCTCGACATCGCGCTGGCGGGCGACAATGCGATCATCGTCGGTGCGCTCGCCGCCGGCCTGCCGGCTGATCAGCGCCGGAAAGTGATCGCGATCGGCATCCTTGCCGCTCTGGTGCTGCGGATCATCTTCGCGATCGCGATCCTCTACGGGCTCGAACGGTTCAAGGAATATGGCCTGGTCCTCGCCGGCGGTCTGCTGCTGCTGTGGGTCGCGTGGAAGATGTACCGAGAGATCCGCCACGCGGGCGAATCGGCCGGCTCGGAGGAGATCGTCGGCGACGAACGAAGCGGCCTCAGGCCCGCCAAGAGCTTCGCCTCGGCCGCCTGGGCGGTCGCGGTCGCGGACGTGTCGATGAGCCTTGACAACGTGCTGGCGGTGGCCGGCGCCGCGCGCGAGCATCCGGGCATCATGGTGATCGGCCTGGTGCTGGCGGTCGCGCTGATGGGAATCGCCGCCAACATCATCGCCCGCTACATCGAGCGCTACCGCTGGATCGCCTGGATCGGCCTGGTCATCATCCTCTACGTCGCCGGCAAGATGATCTACGACGGCTGGCACGACCTCCAGCCGACACTGATGGCGATGGCGTAAGCCTGAGCGGTCGGGGTTGGCTCCCCGATCGCCCCTCTCCCATAGGGAGAGGGCGACTCGCGCTCCAGCGCGAGCGGGGTGAGGGGATCGGCAGTCAAACGTCGTGCTCCCGAACCCCTCACCCGGCCAGGCTCACGCCCGACTCGACCTCTCCCTATGGGAGAGTTGAACCGTAGGTCTGCAGCGGGTGGTAACCGGACCTTGGCCGCAATAGGCTCAGCACCCGTGACCGGAACTCATGACAAGATCACCGCCGATGCGGCAAAACGGGCCCTCCAACCGCTCGGCTTCCGCCGCAAAGGTCAATCGCGACTGTGGCTCGCAGATCATGACTGGTGGCTGGCCGTCGTCGAGTTTCAGCCGAGCGGCTTTCGCAAAGGTAGCTACCTCAACGTCGCCGCTCATTGGCTCTAGTCGAACGGCGGCTACATCACGTTCGATTTCGGATGCGGAGCGAATTGGGGCAGTCGGGTCGCTGAGTTCGAAGAATATGAAACGGACGAGCAGTTCCGGTCGGCAGCGGACCGGCTGGCCGCGACCGCTGCAGAAGAGGCGCAACAACTCGCTCGTCGGTTGTCGTCCATCAGGGCAGCAGCAGAGTTATTGGTCAACAGAGAGAACAGTTCGTCGCCACAAAGCAGGGGAAGTTGGCCCACCTACCATGCTGGCGTTGCAGCGGGTCTTGCGGACAGGGGGCAAGACGCCCACGCGCTCCTTCGCTCGGTTAGTGAAGAGCGCGGCAAAATCGCTTCTCGAATGCGCGGGGGTCGCAGGCGCATTCAAGGCGGCTGCCTCGTCGCTCATAGCGACGCAGCGACAAGCTCTTCACCTACCAGCGATTGACGCAGTTGAGTTTTGATGTCGGCTGTGGGTCGGAAAGACCCAGCGGTTGACCGCCGGACGGGACCGTCCGAGGCAGCCGACTACGCCAGATGCTCCGCGAAGAACGCCTCCGTCCGGCCGTCCGCCAGCCGCGCGCCTTCCTCGTCGCGGCGCTTCCCCATTTCCGTCGCAAAGCCGTGGTCCAGCCCTGGATAGTCGTGCAGCACGACTTTCGGATGATCGTCGAGCCCTTCGTGCATCGCTTTCTGCACATCCGGCAGCACAAAATGGTCGGCGCCGGCGATGTGAAGCATCACCGGGCGGCTGATCGCGTGCTTCTCGCGCAGCAGATTGTCGATGCCGACGCCGTAATAGCCGACGCTCGCGTCGATATCGGTGCGCGCTGACGTCATGAAGGCGAGCCGGCCGCCCAGGCAATAGCCGACGCAGCCGACTTTCCCAGCGCCGCCCAGCCGTTGCCGTGCCGCGCGGATCGTCGCCTCGATGTCGCGGATGCCCTGGTCCGGGTCGAATTGCCCCATCAGGCCGAGCGCGAGCTGGAACTGGGCTGGCACGTCCGGGTCAAGCTGAACGCCGGGCTCGATCCGCCAGAACAGGTCGGGTGCGAGCGCGAGATAGCCGAGCGATGCCCAATGGTCGCACTTGCGGCGAATGCCTTCGTTGACCCCGAATATCTCCTGGATCACGATCACCGCCGCCCTGGGCGTGCCGCTCGGCTCCGCGACATAGGCCTGGAAGCGGCCGTCATGGTCCAGCGTCTCGAACTCGATCATCATAGCAGCCATCCCTCCGCGCGTTCGTGTCTCAGCAGCCAGGCCTTGGTCGCCGGCCCGTCTCCAGCCGAATAGTAGCCGAGCGCGCCGCCGGCCGGCAGCACCCGGTGACAAGGGACGACGACCGGGAACGGATTGCTCGCGCAGGCCTGGCCCATCGCCCGCGCCGAGGAGCCGCACGCCTCCGCGAGGTCGCCATAGGTCCGGGTCTCGCCATAGCCGATGGAAGCGATCGCGGCGCGCTGCGCCTTGGCTTCCGCGGTGGCGGCGGGCGCGAGCGGCAGGTCGAAAACGGTGAGCTTGCCCTCAAAATAGGCGGCAAGCTGCGCCCTGGCCTCGCGCAGCAGCGGCGTGTCGTCGCCCGCGCCGTCTTGTCCGATCCGGATGCCGGTCAGCGCGTCGCCCTCCGCCTCGATCCGCACCGGGCCGATCGGCGTTGCGATTGTCGCGGTAGCGCGCGCATAAGCCATGGCGTGGGTTAGCAGCGCGGCCGAACGCGGCTCAAGCGGAGATGCACATGAAGGTGAATGTGGAAGTCGATTGCACGCCCGAGGAAGCGCGGCGCTTCATGGGCCTGCCGGACCTGACGCCGGTGCACGAGGCCTATGTCGCGCAATTGATCGACACGGTGAAGAACGGCGTCGGCGCCGAGGCCCTTGAGACGATGATGAAGAGCTGGGGGCCGATGAGCGATGCCGGGTTCAAGCTGTGGCAGCAGATGATCGAGGGGATGAGCGGCCGGCCCAAGTGACCGACACGATCTTCGCACTGTCGAGCGGCGCGCCGCCAGCCGCGATCGCGGTGGTGCGGGTGAGCGGGCCGCAGGCGCTGGAGCTGTTGGAAGCGCTGGTCGGCCCGTTGCCCGACGAGCGGCGGTTGAGCCTTCGCACCTTACGTGCCCCGGGATCGGGCGAGCTGCTCGATCGGGCACTGGTCGTCTGGTTCGCCGGCGAGCGCTCGGTGACCGGGGAAGCGTTGGTCGAGCTCCACCTGCATGGGGGGCGCGCCGTGTTGGACGCGGTCGAGGCGGTGCTGGCGGACATGCCTGGTGTCCGCAGGGCGCGGCCGGGCGAGTTCACGTGGAGGGCGTTCCGGAACGGGCGGCTCGACCTCGTCCAGGTCGAGAGCCTGTCGGACTTGTTGCGCGCGGAAACAGAGGCGCAGCGGCGTGCCGCGCTCGCCGAGGAGGGCCTGAGCGGCAAGGTGGAGCAATGGCGGCGCGCCCTGCTGCACCTGTCCGCGCTCGTTGAGGCTGCCCTCGACCAGTCGGACGAGGACGACGTGCCGTCGGATCGGACCGCGATCGATGCGCTTGGAGCGGAGTTGATCGCCGATCTCGGGCGCGTGCTGGCGCGTCCGGGTGCGGAGCGGCTGTTCGACGGCGTGCGGGTCGTGTTCGCGGGACCGCCGAATTCAGGAAAGTCGTCCCTTATCAACGCTCTGGCCGGACGCGAGGTGGCGATCACCTCGGCGATCGCTGGCACCACGCGCGACGTGATCGAAGCGCCGGTCAAGCTCGGCGGTGTCGCCTTCGTGCTGACCGATACTGCTGGTCTGCGCGGCGCCGGGAGCGACCCGATCGAGCGCATCGGCATCGAGCGGGCAGAGCGGAGAATTGCGGAAGCCGACCTGGTCGTCTGGATGGACGAGACCGCGGAGCCGCATGTTCGCGGCGATCGGCTGATCCGTATTCACCCGCGATCGGACGAACCGGGGCGGGAGCAGGCAGCCGGGCTGCTGCCGGTCTCCGCCGTGACCGGCGAGGGTTTGGGCGCGTTGGTTGCGTTGCTGGTCGAGAGGGCGGCGCAACTCCTGCCCCGCGAAAGCGAGTTGGCCTTGTCGCGTCGCCAGCGCGAGCATCTGGCGCGCTGCCACGAAGGGCTGCTGCAATTCCGGCAGGAGCCGGACGAACTCATAGCGGCTGAGCATCTGCGTGTTGCGCGACAGGCGCTGGACGATCTGACCGGTCGTGCGGGCACCGAGGACCTGCTCGACGCACTGTTCGCGACCTTCTGCATCGGCAAATGAGCGGCACTGTTCCACGTGGAACAGTTTGACAGCGCGTGGTCGATCAGGTTTGAGCGCGCGCCATGTACGACGTGATCGTGATCGGCGGGGGGCATGCGGGGTGCGAAGCGGCAGCCGCGGCCGCACGCATGGGCGCGCGGACTGCGCTGGTGACGTTCGACCGCCGCACACTAGGAGCGATGTCGTGCAACCCGGCGTTCGGTGGCCTCGGCAAGGGGCATCTGGTGCGCGAGGTCGACGCGCTCGATGGGCTGGTCGGCCGCGCCGCTGACGAGGCCGCGATCCACCACCGGATGCTGAACGCGTCCAAGGGTTCGGCCGTTCGCGGGCCGCGCGTACAGGCGGATCGCAGGCTCTACCGCGCCGCGATCCAGCGTATGCTGGCCCAACAGCCGGGACTGGAAATCGTCGAGGGCGAAGCGGCGTCGCTCGTCTTGCAGGCGAACCGGGCTCTGGGCGTAAGGCTGGCGGACGGGCGTGCATTGCGCGGCGGGGCGGTCGTGCTTGCGACCGGCACGTTTCTCAACGGGCGGATGCACCGGGGCCTGGCGACCGAGACGGGCGGGCGCGTCGGCGAGGCGTCGGCCGTGTCGCTCGGGGATCAGCTTCGTGCGCTGGCCCTCCCGGTTGCGCGCCTCAAGACAGGGACGCCGCCGCGGCTCGATGGGCGCACCATCGACTGGGCGGCGCTGGAGGTGCAGCCGTCGGACGATCTTGGCTGGACCATGTCGCCGCTGACCGCGGGCCGCCTGCGCCCGCAACTCGCCTGCGCAATCACTCGGACGACCGCGGCGACGCATCAGGTGATCCGCGCCTCGCTGCACGAATCGCCGCTCCATTCGGGCGCGATCGAGGGCAGGGGCCCGCGCTATTGCCCGTCGATCGAGGACAAGGTGCTGCGGTTCGGCGATCGCGACGGGCACCAGATCTTCCTCGAACCGGAAGGTCTGGACGATCCCCTCATCTACCCCAACGGCATTTCGACTTCGCTGCCGCTCGTTGCGCAGGAAGCGCTCGTCCGCACCATCCCGGGCCTGGAGCACAGCCGGATCGCGCAGCCCGGCTATGCCGTCGAATATGACTATGTCGACCCGCGCGCGCTCGAGTCCACGCTGGAGCTGCGCGCCGTCGCCGGCCTGTTCCTCGCGGGCCAGATCAACGGCACGACCGGCTATGAGGAAGCGGCGGCGCAGGGCCTGGTCGCGGGTATCAACGCGGCGCGCGGTGCCGCGGGCCAGGCGGCGGTGATTTTCGACCGCGCCGACTCCTATATCGGCGTGATGATCGACGACCTGACGCTGCAGGGCGTCACCGAGCCCTACCGGATGCTGACAGCCCGCGCCGAGTACCGGCTGCGCCTGCGCGCCGACAACGCCACCGAACGGCTGACCGGCCTGGGCGAGGCGATCGGCTGCGTCGGGGCGGAGCGGGCGCGCTATGCGGCGACGCGTCGGGAGCGGCTGGCCGCGATCCGGGCGCTGCTGTCGCGGACTTTCCGCGCGGGCGAGCTCGACTCTGGGCTCCGCGACGACGGCCGGGCGCGATCGCTCGGCGAATGGCTGCGCTTCGGCGGAGTCACGCGCGACCATCTGCTTGCAGCGGAGCCGCGGCTCGCCGGCGCCGATCCCGATCTGCTCGATCTCGCGACCGACGACGCCCGCTATGCCC
Source organism: Sphingomonas horti (assembly GCF_009753715.1). Taxonomy (GTDB): domain Bacteria; phylum Pseudomonadota; class Alphaproteobacteria; order Sphingomonadales; family Sphingomonadaceae; genus Sphingomonas_B; species Sphingomonas_B horti. Next base: position 100,936 of record NZ_WQMS01000002.1, read on the forward strand.
CCTATCTGGAGCGGCAGGAGGCGGAAGTGCGGGCGATCCGCGCCGCCGGGCGCGCACCGATCCCGGCCGACCTGGACTATAGCGCGATTCCCGGCCTTTCCAACGAGATGGTCGAGCGCCTGGACGCCGCCAGACCCGCCGACCTGGAAAGTGCTGGCCGGATTCGCGGCATCACCCCGGCGGCGCTCGCGGTGATCCTGGCCCACACCCAGAAGCGCGCGGCGTGACGGAGACCGAGGCGCGCGACTGGATCGCGGAGCGGTTCGGCGGGGACAAGCTGGCGCTGCTCGAACGTTATGTGGCGCTGCTGCTCGGCGCGAACGCGACTCAGAATCTGATCAGCAAAGCCACCGAACCGGCGGTCTGGTCGCGGCACATTCTCGATTCGGCCCAATTGGTGCGCTTTGCGCCCGGTGCGCGGAGTTGGCTGGATGTCGGCTCGGGTCCCGGCCTACCGGGCCTGGTGATCGCGATTCTGACCGGCGGCCCGATGCTGCTTGTCGAGCCGCGCCGGAAACGCGTGGAATTCCTGCTCGACGTGGTGTTGCAGCTGGGGCTCGACTGGGTTGCTGTCCGTCAGGCCAGCATCGAGCGCGTGACGGACCAGCGTTTCGGCGCGATCACTGCGCGCGCTTATGCGCCGCTGCCCACGATCTTTGCATCCACCATTCAACTCACAGATTCGTCCACGATTTGGATCCTGCCGAAAGGGCGGAGTGCCGCGCGGGAACTGGATGCAGCGCGCGAGGCGTGGCAAGGTGTGTTCCACGTGGAACAAAGCCTGACGAACGCGGATTCCAGGATCATCGTCGCGACGGGCGTCCGGCCGAGGTGAGCATGATCTGTGTCGGCATAGCGAATCAGAAGGGCGGGGTGGGCAAGACCACCACCGCGATCAACGTCGCCACCGCGCTCGCGGCAATCGGCTGGCGCGTGCTGCTGGTCGATCTGGATCCGCAGGGCAATGCCTCCACCGGCCTCGGGATCGCGCAGTCCGCCCGAAGGTCGAACAGCTATGACCTGCTGACCGGCCAGGCCGAGCTGGCGGACTGCGTCGTTTCGACGCGGGTGCCGCGCCTCGACGTGATCCCCGCGACGGTCGACCTGTCCGGCGCCGAAATCGAGCTGGTCGAGCTCGACCACCGCACTCATCGGCTGCAGCGGGCGCTGGAGGGGCTGAAGCCCCCGCGCTGGGATATCTGCCTGATCGACTGCCCGCCTTCGCTGGGCCTGCTGACGATCAATGCGATGGTCGCGGCCGACTCGCTGCTGGTGCCGCTGCAATGCGAGTTCTTTGCGCTGGAGGGGCTGAGCCAGCTCCTGCAGACGATCGAACGTATCCGCGCGCGCTTCAACCCGGACCTGTCGATCCTGGGCGTGGCGCTCACCATGTACGACCGCCGCAACAACCTGACCGAGCAGGTGGCGGAGGACGTCCGCACCTGCCTGGGCGATGTCGTGTTCGAAACCGTGATTCCGCGCAATGTCCGCCTGTCCGAAGCGCCGAGCCACGGCGTGCCGGCGCTGATCTACGACCATCGCTGCTCGGGGTCGGAAGCCTATATGGCCTTGGCGCGCGAGCTGCTGGGTCGCCTCCCCGATCTGAAGAGAGCCGCATGACCGACGCCGCTGCCCGCAAACGCCCCACCGGCCTTGGCCGTGGCCTCTCCGCCTTGCTCGGCGAGCAGGTGCGCGAGGAACCGATCGCGCCCGGCGGCGAACGCTCCCCGGGCGTGCGGACGGTGCCCGTGTCCGAGATCGAGCCGCATCCGGAGCAGCCGCGCCGCCATTTCGACGAAGAAGCGCTCGACGAGCTCGCCCGCTCGATCGAGGCGCGGGGGCTGATCCAGCCGATCGTGGTGCGGCCTTGGCAGGGCGGTTACCAGATCGTCGCGGGCGAAAGGCGCTGGCGGGCGGCGCAGCGTGCGCGGCTGCATCAGGTGCCGGTGATCGTTCGTGATTTTGATGAGGCGGAGACGCTGGAGCTCGCGCTGGTCGAGAATATCCAGCGCGAGGATCTGAACGCGATCGAGGAAGCGGAAGCCTACGCCAAGCTGATCAACCGCTTCGGCCACAGCCAGGAGGCGCTAGGCCGGATCGTCCACAAGTCCCGCAGCCATATCGCCAACCTATTGAGATTGCTAGATCTTCCTGCCAGCGTCCGGGCGATGCTGGCCGAGGGCCGGCTGTCGATGGGGCACGCCCGGGCGCTGATCACCGCGCCCGACCCGGAGGCGCTCGCCGGCCAGGTTGTCGCGCGCGGCCTGTCGGTCCGCGAGACCGAGAAGCTGGCGCAGGAGGCGCGCGCCGCGGCGGCGCGCCCGCCGCGCGCCGGGAAGGAAGCCGATGCCGACATTGCCGCGCTGGAGCGGCAACTGGGCGACATTCTCGGCCTGAAGGTCAAAATCGCCTATGCGAAGGGCACGGGATCGGTGACGCTGGGCTTTTCGAGCCTGGACCAGCTCGACCTGATCTGCCAGCGCCTGACCGGCGAGCGGATCTAGCCCGGCTCCCTGGTTGGCGAACGCGCACTGACGCATTCGCGCCACAGCATCGACGGAACCGCGCGCGCCCGCTTCCGTTGCAGGTTCCGCGTGACTATATAGCGCCGGCAACCAACAACAGGAGCCTCACCTATCCGTCCTCCCATGATGCGGCGCCCGCTGGCGCCTCCGCCGATGAGCGGTCCGCGATTCAACGAGTTCATCCAGAGCCAGAAGGTCCGGGTGATCGATGAGAATGGCGAGAATCTCGGCGTGATGTACACCCGCGAAGCGATCGAGCAGGCGCGCGAAGTCGGGCTCGACCTCGTCGAAGTGTCGCCCAACGCCGATCCCCCCGTCGCCAAGTTCCTCGACGTCGGCAAGTTCAAGTACGAGGCCCAGAAAAAGGCCAACCTCGCTCGCAAGTCGCAGAAGACGCAGGAGATCAAGGAGATCAAGATGCGTCCGAACATCGACGACCACGATTATGACACCAAGATGAAGAAGGTCGTCGAGTTCATCGAGGAAGGCGACAAGGTGAAGGTCACCATGCGCTTCCGTGGCCGCGAGCTCAGCCACGGCCAGCTCGGCATGGCGGTGCTGCAGCGGGTCGCCGAGCAGACCGCGGAGATCGCCAAGGTCGAGGCGCATCCGCGGATGGAAGGCCGGCAGATGCTGATGGTGCTGGCACCGAAGTAATCGCGCCCGTAGGGACGCGGCCTTGCCGTAGCGTCAATGTCGCACACGGCCTGAACACTGTTGCACAAAGGTCGCATGCGCCGGGAAATCTCCCGGCGCAGGGCTGTGTTGTAGATGTTACGGAGCCGTGATTCTAACATCCTCCCCAAATAGTCAGTGGGTTCCTGGGGAGGATGACGATGACGAAGACCAATTGGCTGCTGTCCGCGGCCCTGTTCGCGCTTGCCGCGCCGGTTCACGCACAAGACACGCAAAGCGCCTCGTCGACGGCCGCACCGGCCGCCGCCGAACAGGCTGCCAATGCCGGCGACATCATCGTCACTGCAACTCGCCGCGCCGAAGCGCTGTCGGACGTGCCGATCGCGGTGTCGGCGGTCTCGTCGGAGTCGCTGCAGAACTCGGGCGCCAGCGACATCCGCCAGCTGAACCAGCTCGCGCCGTCGCTGCTGGTCTCGTCGACCGGTTCGGAAGCGAACGGCTCCGCGCGCATCCGCGGCATCGGCACGGTCGGCGATAATCCGGGCCTGGAAAGCTCGGTCGCGGTGTTCGTCGACGGCGTCTATCGGTCGCGTTCGGGCATCGGCCTCAACGAGCTGGGCGAAGTGGAGCGGATCGAGGTGCTGCGCGGCCCGCAGGGGACGCTGTTCGGCCGCAACGCCTCGGCCGGCCTCATCCACATCATTACCAAGAAGCCGAGCTTCACCTTCGGCGGCTTCGGCGAGTTCAACTACGGCAACTTCGACTATATCCGCGCGTCCGGCGCCGTCACCGGGCCGCTGACCGAAACGCTCGCGGCTCGGCTGGACGCCGTCTATGTCAACCGCGACGGCTTCTACCACGACGTCACCAACAACACCGACGTCAACGACCGCAATCGCTACTTCGTGCGCGGCCAGCTGCTGTACGAACCGAGCCAGGACCTGTCGGTCCGGATCATCGGCGATTACACTCACCGCAACGAGAAATGCTGCGGCGCCGTCTATATCGACAGCAGCGTCGACCCGGCCAACCGCAACCTGCTCGATCCGACCAAGAACAGCATCATCAACGCGCTGCTGGGTCTTGGCGAGCCGGCGGCGGCGTTCAGCAATCCGTTCAGCCGCAACATCTATCCGACGCCCGGCCGCAGCTACAAAGGCATCACCAGGGATTGGGGCCTCTCAGGCGAGGTGAACTGGAATCTGGGCGGGGCGACCCTGACCTCGATCACTGCCTATCGCGACTATACGTCGAACCAGGGATCGGACACCGACTATTCGTTCGTCGATATCCTATACCGCGCGCCGGGCAAGTCCGCCTATCAGCGCGAATTCCGCACCTTCACGCAGGAATTGCGGCTGCAGGGCTCGGCCTTCGACAGCAAGCTCGACTGGCTGGTCGGCGCCTATTTCGCGCGTGAAAAGCTCGACCTGACCGACAATCTGAAGTTCGGCAGCCAGTATGGCCGCTTCGCCACCTGCCGCCTGGTCGGCGCGTTCGGCTTCCCCTCCAGCTTCTTCAGTCCCGGCAGCACTGCCTGCCTCAGCCCGACCGGCCGCGCGGTGTTGAGCAACGCGCTGGCCCCCGCTGTAAACTCGCCGTTCGGCGCTGCCGGGCCGGCGATCGTCGCGGGCTTCGACCGGCTCGACAGCATCAATAACCTGGGCGACAACAATGCGCTCTATCGCCAGAACGACACGAACTACGCCTTCTTCACGCACAACATCTTCCACGTGACCGACACGTTCGACGTCACGCTGGGCCTGCGCTACACGCATGACCGCAAGAAGTTCGCCGCGTCGTTCAACAACACCAACACTGTGTGCCCGGTGCAGCAGGCGAACCTGACGCCGTTCCTGACCACGCCGCTGTCAGCGGCGGCGGGCGCACTGATCAACCTCAGCTGCCAGGGCAACGCGACGTCGGAGCTGAACGGCGTCACCATCAACGACAAGCGCGGCGAAAGCGAGTTCACCGGCACCGCGGTCGCGTCGTGGAAGCCGTCGCCGGACTGGCTGCTCTATGCGAGCTATTCGCGCGGCTACAAGGCGGGCGGGTTCAACCTCGATCGCTCCGCGCTGAAGCCGCCGATCTTCATCGTGAACGGCGTGCCGACGACGACGTTCGCGGCCGCGGGCGGCGCGCAGGCGCTGGTCGGCAACCTCCAGTTCGACCAGGAGATCAACGACGCCTATGAAGTGGGCGTCAAATATTCGAGTCGGATGTTCTCGCTGAACATCGCCGCGTTCCACCAGCGCTTCTCCGACTTCCAGCTGAACACGTTCAACGGCTCGGTCTTCCTGGTCCAGAACATCAACGGCTGCTCGCTGGACCTGGCCGGCGCGGACCGCGACACCAGCGCCGCCACCGGCTCCTGCCCGAAGAACAAGGTCGGGCCCGGCGTGTTCTCGAGCGGCGTCGAAATCGAAAGCTCGATTCGCCCCGCGCGCGACCTGTCGATCGGCCTGGGCGTCACGGTTGCGAACACCCATTACCGCCACGACCTCGTCGGCAACTCGAACGGCGTACCGCTTGATCCGGCGCTGCGCCGGCTGCCGGGCTCGAAACTGTCCAACGCGCCGGCGGCGGTCGCGACCGGCTCGCTGACCTGGACGCCGCCGATCGGCGACAGCGGCATCACCGGGCTGTTCTATGTCGATGGCCGCGTGACCAGCGACTATAACACCGGTTCCGACCTGTTCCCGCAAAAGCAGCAGGACGGCTATGCGGTCGTCAACGGCCGCATCGGCATCCGCGGTCCGGAGGAGCGCTGGGCGCTCGAGTTCTTCGTCCAGAACCTGTTCAAGCAGGACTATACCCAGGTTGCGTTCAACACGCCGTTCCAGGCGGGCGCGGCGAACCCCGCGGTCTTCCCGGAAGCGCAATATCCGGGCGCCTCGCAGATCTTCTCGGCCTTCCTGGCGGAGCCGAGGACCTACGGCGTGACGCTCAGGACGCGATTCTGACCTAAAGTCCTCCCCTCAGCACGGCTGAGGGGAGGGGGACCGCTCGGCGGAGCCGAGTGGTGGAGGGGCCGACCGCGGAGCGGGCGGAAACACCCTCCCCCGGCTCAAGGCCGGGGTCCGGGCCCCTCCACCGCCTTCGGCGGTCCCCCTCCCCGAGCAAGCTCGGGGAGGATTTATTCCTACGCCGCCGCCTTCTCCGGCAGGCCCTCCGCAGCGTCCAGCAGGCGCTTCTCCAGGCCTTTCAGCCGCGCCGGCGTGGTGATCTTCGCTCCCAGCAGGTCGGTCACGTAGAAAGTGTCGACCGCGCGCTCGCCGTAAGTGGCGATATGGGCGGAATGGATCGTCACCTTCGACTGGAACAGCCCATAGGCGAGCGCATAGAGCAAAGCCGGCCTGTCGCGGGCATTGACCTCCACGACCGTGAACCGGTTCGAGGCATTGTTGTCGATCAGCACGTTGGCGGCGATCGGAAAGGCCTCGGCGCGCGCGCGGGGCAAAGGCTTGGCGGCCAGTCTCTCCGGCAGGCGCGTCCGGTTGGCCAGGGCATCCTCGATTCCCGCTTTCAGCCGGTCCAGCCGCTTGCGCTCGTCGAACGGGCGGCCGAACGGGTCCTGCACCAGCACATTGTCGAGCGCCATGCCGTCCCGCGTGGTGTGGATGCGGGCGTCGATGATGCTGCCGCCGGCCAGGTGGATCGCGCCGGCGATGCGGTAGAACAGCCCCGGATGATCGCTGGCATAGACGGTGACCAGCGTCGCCCCCCGCTCCGGATCGATCGAGGCGGCGATCGACAGCCGCCCGTCGCCGGCCGCGGCGATATGGCGGACATTGGCCTCCAGAATGTCGATCGGCTCGGCGATCCAGTAGGATTCGGGCAGGCGCCCGGCGAGCGCCGCGAACTCCCGCTCGCTCCAGCCGAGCTGCCCGGCGACGGCGCGCTGCTTCGCTGCGATGCGTTCCTTGCGCCCGGTCTGCTTGTGGCCCAGGCGCAGCACTTCCTCGGCGCCTTCGAACAGATCGGTCAGCAGCTGCCGTTTCCAGCTGTTCCAGACGCCGGGCCCGACCGCGCGAATGTCGACGATGGTTAGCACCAGCAGCAGCTTCAGCCGCTCCGGGCTCTGCACCGCCGCCGCGAAGTCGGTGATGGTCTTGAAGTCCGACAGGTCACGCTTGAACGCGGTCGCGGACATCAGCAGGTGATGGCGGACCAGCCAGGCCACCGTCTCCGTTTCCGCCGCGCTGAGACCGAGCCGGGGGCATAGCTGCTGCGCGACTTCGGCGCCCAGCACGCTGTGGTCCCCGCCGCGGCCCTTGGCGATGTCGTGCAGCAGCACCGCCACATAGAGCGCCCGGCGCGAGACGATATGCCGGATGATCGCGGTCGAGATCGGGTGGTCGTCCTTCAGCGTGCCGTGTTCGATCTGCGCAAGCAGGCCGATCGCTCGGATCGTGTGCTCGTCGACCGTATAATGATGGTACATGTCGAACTGGGTCTGCGCGACGACGCGGCCGAAATCGGGCACGAAGCGGCCGAACACGCCGGCCTCGTTCATCCATCGCAGCACCGTCTCCGGATCGCGCGGGCTCGTCAGCACGTCCAGGAACAACGCGTTGGCGCGCGGATCGCGGCGCACCTTCGCGTCGATCAGCCGCGCGTCGCGCCGTGCGCAGCGGACCGCGCCGGGATGAAGCTCGAGCCCGTGCCTGTCCGCCAGCGCGAACATCTCGATCAGCCGCACCGGATCCTGCTCGAAGAAGTCGTCGGACGGCAGCGCGAGCCGGCCGCGCACCAGCCGGAAGCCGTTCAGCTTGCGCGGCCGCCTCGGGATCGCCGCCAGCGTGAACCGGCGCCCGGGCCGGGCGAATTGCTCGTCCAGATGGGCGAGGAACAGGCCGGTCAGGTCGCCGACCGTCTTCGCCTGCAGGAAATAGTAATGCATGAACCGCTCGACCGCGGATTTTCCCGGCCGCGTCGCATAGTTCATCCGCTCCGCGATCTCGCGCTGATAGTCGAAGGTCAGCCGCTCCTCCGCGCGCCCGGCGATCATGTGCAGGTGGCAGCGCACCGCCCACAGGAAATTCTCGGCGCGCTGGAACTGGTGCAGCTCCTCGGGCGTCAGCAGTCCCGCCGCGACCAGCCCCGCGACCGAATCGACGCGGTGGACGTATTTGCCGATCCAGAACAGCGTGTGGAGGTCGCGCAGGCCCCCCTTGCCTTCCTTGACATTGGGCTCGACGACATAGCGGCTGTCGCCCATCCGCTGGTGGCGCTCGTTGCGCTCCTCCAGCTTGGCCGCGACGAACGCCCGGTCGGTGCCGGCGACCACTTCGCGGCGGAAGCGGGCAACGCCTTCGTCGTTGAGCGCCGGGTCGCCCCAGATGAACCGGCCTTCCAGCAGCGCGGTGCGCACGGTCAGGTCGCTCTGCGCCATCCGTACCATGTCGTCGAGCGAGCGGCTCGAATGGCCGACCTTCAGCCCCAGGTCCCACAGCGTGTAGAGCATCGATTCGATGACCTGCTCGACCCAGCCCGTCTGCTTCCATGGCGTCAGGAACATGATGTCGACGTCCGAATAGGGCGCCATTTCGCCGCGCCCATAGCCGCCGACACCCAGCAGCGCGATCCGTTCGCCCGCGGTCGGGTTGCTGACCGGATAGAGGCGCTGCGTGGTCAGGTCGAACACCAGGCGCAGGATCTGGTCGACCAGGAACGCCTGCGCCGCCGCCGCTTCTATGCCGCGCGACGGGTTCAGCATCAGCCGGTCGGCGATCTCGGCCCGGCCGGTGTCCAGCGCCGCTTTCAGCAGCGCGACCACCCGCTGGCGCAGATCGGGGCCGCCTTCCAGCGCCGCGATCGCATCGGCCAGGGCGCGCCGGTCGACGATCGCGCGGCGATTGGGAACGGAGTCGAGCCGGCTGGCCATGTCCGCTACATAGGCGTGCGAATGGAAAAGGGGGAGCTATGACCGACCACCCGCTCGACCGGCCGGTGTGGAATGCGCTGACGACGCGGCAGGCGTCGCTGGCCATCGGCGATGCCCGGGCGCGGCGGTATCGGCCGAAGATCAACCTGTTCGCGGCCGGTGCCGAGCCGTCGGACGCGTGCGCGGCGGCGATCGGCGCCTTTCTGGACGGCGGGCCGATCGGGCTGGTCGAGGCGGCGCCGTTCCCCCCGATTCCGGGCGCCGGGATCGAGAAGCAGGCGGCGGTCGACCAGATGGTCGCGCGTGCCTCGCCTGGCGTCATGGAGGGGTTCGCCTATCAGGTGCTGGGCGAGGAGGACGCGCCCGAGATGCTGGCGCTGGCGACGCTGACCGCCCCCGGCCCCTTCTTCGCCGGGACGCACCGGATGGGGCATTTCATCGGCGTGCGCGAAGGCGGCCGGTTGATCGCCATGGCCGGACAGCGGATGCGGGTGCCGGGCTTCACCGAAGTCAGCGCGGTCTGCACGCACCCCGATTTCCGTGGCCGCGGCCTCGCCGGACGGCTGATGCGCGTGCTGATCGACCGCATCGTGGGGGAAGGCGACGCGGCCTTCCTGCACGTCTATCCGGACAACGCCGGCGCGATCGCGCTTTACGAAGCGCTCGGCTTCCGGCTGCGGGCGCAGCTGACCTTCACCGTGCTGCGGCGCGGGCCTGGCGGACTCAGCCCCGCTTGAGGTCCGGCGGCACGGCCTCGGCGGCGAGCCAGGCGACGACCTCGTCAAGCGGCATGATCCGCTGCCCTTCCTGCCCTAGCGACCGGATCGCGACCTTGCCTTCTTCCGCCTCGCGCTTGCCGACCACCAGCAGGTGCGGGACCTTGGCGAGGCTGTGCTCGCGCACCTTGTAGTTGATCTTCTCGTTGCGAAGATCGGCCTCGGCGCGCAGCCCCGCCTTCTCCAGCGCCGCCAGCACTTCGCCGGCATAATCGTCGGCGTCGGACACGATCGTCGCCACCACTGCCTGCACCGGCGCCAGCCACAGCGGGAAGCGGCCGGCATGGTGCTCGATCAGGATGCCGATGAAGCGTTCGAACGTGCCCAGGATCGCGCGGTGCAGCATCACCGGCCGATGGCGGTTGCCATCCTCGCCGACATAGCTCGCGTCGAGCCGCGCCGGCAGCACCGTGTCCGCCTGGATCGTGCCGACCTGCCAGGTGCGGCCGATCGCGTCCTTCAGGTGGAACTCGAGCTTGGGCGCATAGAAGGCGCCTTCGCCGGGCAGTTCCTCCCAGCCGAATTCGGCCGTGTCGCGGCCTGCCGCCTTGACCGCGTCGCGCAGATTCTGCTCGGCCCGGTCCCATTCCGCGTCGCTGCCGAACCGCTTTTCGGGGCGCAGCGCCAGCTTGATCGCGTAATTGGGGAAGCCCAGGTCGCGATAGACGCTGTCGAGCAGGTCGCAGAATTGCTTCACTTCCTCGATCAGCTGGTCCTCGCGCACGAAGATATGCGCGTCGTCCTGCGTGAACTGGCGGACGCGCATGATGCCGTGCAGCGCCCCGTGCGGCTCGTTCCTGTGGCAGCAGCCGAACTCCGCCATGCGGATCGGCAGGTCGCGATAGCTCTTGATGCCCTGCTTGAAGATCAGCACGTGCGCCGGGCAGTTCATGGGCTTCAGCGCCATCAGGTCGGCATCGCCGCTCAGGATCGGCGCGTCGTCCTCGGTCGAGGGGATCTCGTCCGGCACCACGAACATGTTCTCGCGATACTTGCCCCAATGGCCGGACTGCTCCCACTGGCGCGCGTCCATCAGCTGCGGGGTTTTCACTTCCTCATAGCCGGCCGCGTCGAGCCGGCGGCGCATATAGGCTTCCAGCTGCCGCCAGATCAGATAGCCTTTCGGGTGCCAGAAGACGGAGCCCTGCGCCTCGCTCTGCAGGTGGAACAGGTCCATCTCGGCGCCGATCTTGCGATGGTCGCGCTTGGCCGCTTCCTCCAGCCGGTGAAGATGCTCCTGCAGCTGCTTCCTGTTGAGCCAGCCGGTGCCGTAGATGCGGGAGAGCATCGCGTTCTTCTGGTCGCCGCGCCAATAGGCGCCGGAAACGCGCGTCAGCTTGAACGCCTGCGGATCGAGCTTGCCCGTGGACGCCAGATGCGGCCCGCGGCACATGTCGAGCCACTCGCCCTGGCGATAGACGGTCAGCTCCTCGCCCTCGGGCAGCTCGGCCGCCCATTCGGCCTTGAACGTCTCGCCATGCGCGCGGAAGTGCGCGATCAGCTGGTCGCGCGTCCAGACCTCGCGCACCAATGCCTCGTCGCGCGCGATGACGCGGCGCATCTCTTCCTCGATCGCCGGCAGGTCCTCCTCGGTGAACGGACCATGCTCCGCGCTCGGCGCGAAGTCGTAGTAGAACCCGTCCTCGGTCGCCGGGCCGAACGTGATCTGCGTGCCGGGAAAGAGGGTCTGCACCGCCTCGGCGAGCACATGGGCATAGTCGTGGCGCACCAGCTCCAGCGCGTCGGCCTCGTCGCGGGCAGTAATCAGCGCCAGCTCCGCGTCATAGTCGATCGCCCGGCCCAGGTCGCGCACCTCGCCGTTCACCCGCGCCGCCAGCGCCGCCTTGGCCAGCCCCGGCCCGATCGCCGCCGCGATCTCGGCCGCGGTCGTGCCGCTCGCAACCTCGCGCGCGGAGCCGTCGGGAAGGGTGATGCGGATCATCTCGGACATAAGGGGCAAATAGCGCTTCGATCCCGCCGGACAAGTCGCGCCGTCAAGGCATTGCCAGCAAATCCGAATCGCGACAGGATGCGGGCAAACGGGGGGAGGGGCATCATGAATATCGAACGGCAGGGATTCGACGCGGCCGCGCCTGACAGCGCGTTCCGCTTTACCGGCAATTGGCGCGAGTTCGCGCCGATCGCGCTCACCAACCTGCTGCTGACGATCGTCACATTGGGCATCTATCGCTTCTGGGCCCGTGCGCGCGAGCGTCGCTATCTGTGGAGCCGGACCGAGTTTATCGACGATACGCTCGAATGGACCGGCACGGGCCGGGAAATGTTCATCGGCTTCGTGATCGTGATGGCGGTGCTGCTGCCGGCGATCCTGTTCGTCCAGTTCGGCTTTCAGGCGATGATCCTGCGCGGGCTGGTCGCGCCGGCATTCCTGCTGATGCTCGGCCTCTATCTGGGCTTCTTCGCGCTGGTCGGGCTCGCCCGCTACCGCGCGCTTCGCTACCGGCTGTCGCGCACCTACTGGCACGGCATCCGCGGCGGCGGCGAGCCGGGCGGCTGGGGCTTCGCCTTTTCCTACCTGTGGAAGACGCTGGTCGGCGCGTTCGTGATCGGCCTTCTCGTCCCCTGGGCGTGGACGTCGCTCTGGAACGAACGCTGGAACCGGATGAGCTTCGGCCCGCACCCGTTCGAGGCCTCGGCCAACACCGAAGGGCTGATGGGCCGCTGGATGCTGGTGCTGGCGACGCCGATCCTCGCCGGTCTTGTCGTAGTGGCCACCGCCAGCCAGGGCGGAAGCAATCCTGAGACCGTCGCGCTGATGGGGTTGGCGACGATTTTCGCCATCTACGCCGTCTGGGCGATCGTCGGGCTCGGCTTCTTCGCGGCCTATGCGCGCAAGGCGATCGGCAGCCTCGAAATGGGCGGGCTGCAGTTCGCGTTCACCGCCCGCTCGATGGACTGGCTGAAGCTGTTCCTGGGCCATGTCGGCATCGTGCTGGCCACGCTCGGCATCGGCTTCGTCTTCATCTCGTACCGGAATTGGGCGTTCTTCATCCGGCACCTGGAGGCGTCCGGCGAAGTGAGCCTCGACACGCTGACCCAATCAACGTCGCCGGTCGGCGCGGACGCGGAAGGCCTCGCCTCCGCCTTCGATATTGGTGCCATCTGAGGCCGCTTGACGCCGGCTCACCTCTATGACGGCGCCAGCGCGGTTCGCCACGAGGTCGCCGTCGCGGCGGACGGCGCAGGCCTTCGCCTCTCGATCCCCGGCGAGTGGGAGGAGCAGGTGCCGCTTGCCGAGCTTGCGCTGGCGGAGCGCAGCCGCGCCGGGCTGACTCTCGTCAGGCCGGCGGTGCAGGGCTGGCGCCTGCGGCTGGCCGCGCCGGTCCCGCCGGAGATCGACCGGCTGTTTCCGCGCCGCCACGGCTATGGCGGGTGGATCGACCGGATCGGCCTGTGGTGGGCGGTCGCGGCCTGCGGCGCCATTTCCGCCGGGGTGCTGGCGTTCGGCTATTTCGCGCCGACCCTGCTCGCGCCTTTGGTGCCGCCGTCGGTCGAGCGCGCCTATGGCGCCGTGCTGGTCGGTAATTTCGGCGGGAAATACTGTTCCTCGCCCGCCGGCGACGCGGCGTTGCGCAAGCTGACGGCCGAGCTCGATCCGCATCCGGAGGATCTGAACGTCCGCGTCGTCGACGTGCCGGTGGTGAATGCGGCGGCGCTACCGGCGGGCAACATCATGATCTTCGACAAATTGTTCGAGACCGTTCAGGGCCCGGACGAGCTTGCCGGCATCCTGGCCCATGAGATCGCGCACGTCCGCCACCGCCACATCACTGCGGCGCTGCTCCGCGAGTTCGGCGTGGGCGTGTTCACGACCGCGCTTGGCGGCACCACCGCGGGCCGGGTCGACGGCTTCGTGTCGCTGAGTTTCACTCGCCGTGCCGAGGCCGATGCGGACCAGGGCGCGATCGCGATGCTGAAGCGCGCGGATATTTCACCGGCGCCGACCGCGGCCTTCTTCCGGCGCCTCGGCGGGCTGGAGGGGAAAGCCGGCCGCTTCGAGCCGGCGCTGGCCTATCTCTCCTCCCACCCGCTGTCTTCGGCGCGGGAGAAGAAGTTCGAAGGCGCGGCGATCAAGGGCGCATCTTACCGTCCGGCGCTCACGCCCCGGGAATGGGCGGACCTGCGCGCGATCTGCTCGTCCAGACCGCGCTCCGGCGACTGAGGCTGTCCTACACGGCGCCTGTTGTGCTAGGCCGCGTCCTTCCGCCGATGAGGGAGAGACGATGTTCGCCAAGCTGTTCCGCGATCACCCGGCCGAGGTCGGCGAGAGCTATGCCGAGCATTTCGCCGCGGCCGGCGGGTTCGGGTTGAAGATGATCGTCGGCGGCGCCGCCTGCGTCGTCCACGCGCTGGTGCCGGGGCTGTTCGTCACCACCGGCAGCGGCACGGTCAAAAAACTCTACGACCAGATGGTTGCCAAGCGGGCCGCCAAGCGCGCGGCCAATATAGAGATGCGCTCGATCGAGTGGGTGATCTGAGCGCTGCTCGCCCATGGTCAGTGCGACCTTTCGTGACCTTTCGCCGCAAATGACATCGTTCCTGCCTCGCCCCGGTCGACCAGGTTTGGCCTACAATCTGCGCGACGGCCGCGGCCCGACGCTCGTGTTCCTGCCCGGCTATTCGTCGGACATGGCCGGCACCAAAGCCGTCGCGCTCGATGCCTGGGCGGAGCGGCAGGGCCGGGCGATGCTGCGCTTCGACTATTCCGGCTGCGGCGAGAGCGAGGGCAGTTTCGAGGAGGGCACGCTTGCACTGTGGCGCGACGATGCGCTGGCGCTGATCGACGGACTGAACAAGGGCCCGCTGGTGCTGGTCGGCTCGTCGATGGGCGGTTGGATCGGGCTGCTGGTCGCCGAGGCGCGGCCGGAGCGAATCGTGGCCTTCGTCGGCATCGCGGCTGCGCCGGACTTCACCGACTGGGGCTTCTCCCAGGCCGACAAGATGACGCTTCTCGCCGATGGGCGGCTGGAGCGCCCGTCCGACTATGGCGCGCCGCTCGTCACCACGCGCGGCTTCTGGCAATCGGGCGAGGGTTTGCGGATGCTGCACCGCGAGATCGCGATCGACTGCCCAGTGCGGCTGCTGCATGGCCAGCGCGATGCCGACGTGCCGTGGCACCATTCGACCCATCTGGCGGGCAAGCTGCGTTCAGCGGACGTGCAGACGATCCTGGTCAAGGACGGCGATCATCGCCTGTCGCGGCCGCAGGACCTGGACCTGATGATCGCGACCGTCGCTTCCTTGCCGGTATGACGCCATGATCCTGCTTCCGCTCCTGCTCGCCGCCGCTCCCGCTCCCGCAGCCATCGATTGCGCTGCGCTGTTGAAGCAAGACCCGGCCCGGGCGCTTGACGTCGCCAATGGCCGGATTCTGCAGGGCGGCGGCTTTTCGGCCAAGCAATGCGCCGCGCTCGCCTTTGCCGCGCTGGGCAAATGGCCGGCGGCGGCGGCCGCGTTCGAGCAGGCCGCGCACGAGGCCGATCGTGACGAGCTGGACGTCGTCGGCGACCTGTGGGTGCAGGCAGGCAACGCCCATCTCGCCGCCGGGCAGGCGCGGGAGGCGGTCGGCGCGTTCGACGCCGCGCTGCTGAGCGGGCGGCTGTCCGGCCTGGCCAGCGGCGAGACGCATCTGGACCGCGCGCGCGCGCAGGTGGCGCTCGGCAGGCTGCCCGAGGCGCGGATCGACATGGACGATGCGCTGCGGCTGGTCCCCCAAGATCCGCTTGCCTGGCTGCTCTCGGCCTCCCTCGCGCGGCGGATGGGCGATCTGGATCGCGCCGGCAAGGATATCGGCGAGGCGTCCCGACTGTCGCCCGATGATGCCAGCGTCGCGCTGGAGGCCGGCCGGATCGCGCTCGCGTCTGGCTCGGCCGATGCGGCTCGGGTCGCTTTCGAAGGGGCGATCAAGGTGCAGCCGGGCAGCGAGGCGGCGCAGGCGGCTCAGGCCGAGCTTGACCGACTCAAAGGCGCGGCGCAGCGGAAGTGACGCCATGAAATATCTGCACACGATGCTCCGCGTCAGCGACCCGGACGCAACGATCCGCTTCTTCGAACTGCTCGGGCTGAAGGAAGTCCGCCGGATGGAGAACGAGGCGGGCCGCTACACGCTGATCTTCCTCGCTGCCCCCGGCCAGGAAGGCGTCGCCGAGGTCGAGCTCACCCATAATTGGGACCCCGAAGCTTATTCGGGCGGACGCAATTTCGGCCACCTGGCCTACCGGGTCGACAATATCTACGAGACCTGCCGGCGGCTGATGGACGCCGGCGTGACGATCAACCGGCCGCCGCGGGACGGCCATATGGCCTTCGTGAAGACGCCCGACGGCATCTCGATCGAGCTGCTGCAGGACGGCCGGCTCGATCCTGCCGAGCCCTGGGCGTCGATGCCGAACACGGGCAGCTGGTGAACGGGCGCAGCCCTAACGGAGATAGAAATCGATCGTCGTCACCACCCGCACTTTCTGGAAAGGCGAATCGGTGCCCGATCCGCCGCCATTGCCGTCGACGTCGCCGTCGCGCGGGCCGATCGAGAAATAGCCCTGGCTGGCCGACTTGATCGCGCCGACATCGGTGTCGCTGTCGGCGGCGAATTGCTGGGCGGCCTGGCGCGCGCTCTTGGTGCCTTCCGCGATCATCGCCGGCTTGATCGCATTGAGCCGGGTGAAGCTGTAGACGATGCCGCTGCCTTCCTCGAGCGCGACGCCGGCGCGGATCAGGTCCGCCTGGCGGGCAAAGGCGGCGCGGGCGCGCATCACGTCGTTGGTGCGCAGCTGCAGCCGGCGGCGGACGGTCACGACATTCTGCTGCCGGTTGGTGTCGAAGAATTGGTTGACGCTCGCGCCGACGTCGCTGACCGCGTTGGCGGGGAAGCCCGCCTGCTCGAAAAAGACGCGTACGGCACGGCTCTTCTCGTCGATCGACGCCTGCACCGGCGCGAGCTCGCTGCCGGTTTCGGAAAAGGCGATCGTCCAGGTCGCAAGGTCGGCGGTGACGTTGCGCTCCGCCAAGCCGCGGACCGTCACGGAGCGCTCCGCCATCTTGGCGCGGCGCAGCCCGTCGCCCATGAAGTAGCCGCCGCCGATCGCGCCGACCGCGATCAAGGCCGACGCGGCCAGCAGCGTGCCGCGAGTGACGGTTGTGACGGCGTTCATGCAGCGACTCCCCGATATGCACCTGCTTTTCTGAAGCATTGCCGATGAACCGTGCATTTACGTCGACGAGTCGAGTATCCGGCGGATGGCCGGCAGGCACGCCGGCCAAGGCTGTCGGCGTCAGGCATCCGATCCTGCTGGCGCCGATGGCCGGTGCCGGCGGGGTGGATCTGGCGACCGCCGTCGGGCGCGCGGGCGGCCTCGCGGCGCTTCCCTGCGGCATGTCGACGCCGGAGCGGATCGAAAGCGAAGTGGCGCAATTCCGTTCCGCGGCGGACGCGCCCATCAACCTCAACTTCTTCTGCCATGCGCTGCCCGAAGCGCCGGACGATGGTGCCTGGCGCGCCTTACTGGCGCCTTATTATGCCGAGCTGGAAGTCGGCCCCGGCGATCCGCCGCCGCTGCGCCGGCCCTTCTCCGCCGAATGGGCGGAGCTGGTTGAGCGCGTTCGGCCCGAGGTGGTCAGCTTCCATTTCGGCCTGCCCGCACCGGACCTGCTCGAACGGGTGCGCGCGACCGGCGCCTTCGTGATCGGCAACGCGACCAGCCTCGCCGAAGGGCGCTGGCTTGCCGAACGGGGTGTCGACGCGGTGATCGCGCAGGGTTGGGAAGCGGGCGGCCATAGCGGCTATTTCCTGACCGACGCGCCCGAGCAGGTGGGGCTGTTCGCGCTGGTCCGCCTGTTGAGCGAGGCGCTGCCGGTCCCGGTGATCGCGGCCGGCGGCATCATGGACGGTCGTGGCATCGCCGCCGCGCTGACGCTGGGCGCTTCGGCGGTGCAGCTCGGCACCGCCTTCCTCGCCAGCCCGGAAGGCCTGATCGCGCCACCCTATCGCGCGGCGCTGGCGAGCGCGCGGGCCGAGCATACCATGATGACCAACCTGGTTTCGGGTCGGGCGGCGCGCGGGATTCCAAACCGGCTGACGACGGACCTCGGCGCGATGAACCCAGCAGCGCCGCCTTATCCCTATGCGTCTGCGGCGCTGGCGCCGCTGCGCAAGGCGGCGGAAGCGGCGGGGCGCGACGACTTCACGCCGCTCTGGGCGGGGCAAGGGGCTCCCCTCGCCCGCGCCGAAGCTGCTACGGAGACGGTGGAGCGGCTGGTGCGCGATGCGCTGAAGGAGCTGAGTCGATGACACTCGAGATTGTCCGCGTCCCTGCGCTCAGCGATAATTACATCTGGCTCGTGCGCGAGCCAGGCTCGGGCGAGACGATGGTCATCGATCCGGCAGCGGCCGAGCCGGTGCTAGCAGCGGCCGAGGCGCGCGGCTGGCGCATCACCCAGACCTGGAACACCCATTGGCACCCCGACCACACCGGCGGCAATGCCGCGATCAAGGACGCGACCGGCTGCGCGATCACCGGCCCCGCCGCCGAAGCCGCGCGCATCCCGACGCTCGACCGGCAGGTGCGCGAGGGCGACCGCGTCCGGCTCGGCGCACTGGAGGCGGAGGTGCTGGAGGTCCCTGCGCACACCGCCGGCCATATCGCCTATCATTTCGCATCGGAGCGCGTGATCTTCGTCGGCGACACCCTGTTCGCGATGGGCTGCGGCCGGCTGTTCGAAGGCACGGCCGAGCAGATGTTCGCCAACATGCAGCGGCTTGCCGCCCTGCCGGCGGACACGCGGGTCTATTGCTCGCACGAGTACACGCTGTCGAACGGCCGCTATGCGCTGGCCGCGGAGCCGGACAATGACGCGATCGCGCGGCGGATGGCGGACGTGTCGGCCGCGCGCGAACGCGGCGAGGCGACGGTGCCGACGACGATCGGCCTGGAACGCGCGACCAACCCGTTCATGCGCGCCCGCGACGCGGTTCAGCTTGCCGAAAGGCGCGCGGCCAAAGATACTTTCCGGGGGTGACGCGTTCTGTGCGAGGACACGCAAGGAGGTCCGTCATGCGCAATCTTGTCGGCATCGCTCTCATCGCAACCTCGGCGGCCCTGGTCGGCACCGCCGCGCTCAGCCAGACCGGCGACCACGCCGTCGAGCGCGACCTGAAGATCATGGACCAGTGGCTCGCCGGCAAGCAGCCGGGGCCGCCGGTCAGCTGCATCCCGCAGCGCCAGATCCGCTCGACCTACTATGTCGGCGGCAAGACGATCCTGTACAAAATCAGCAACAACCTCGTGTACCGCAACGACCCGCCTGGCGGCTGCCCGGGGCTCAACAGCAACCTCGCGCTTGAGACCCGCACGCCCACCGGTATGCTGTGCAGCGGCGAGATCGCGCAGGTGAAGGACTATAGCCAGGGCTATTCCCCCGGCGCCTGCGCGCTCGGCGAGTTCGTGCCGTACCGGACGGTGAAATAGCCGCTCAGCCCTTGTACAGCGCGTCGAGGCGCGACCCGTACACGTCCTTCAGCACGTGGCGGCGGATCTTCATCGAGGGGGTCAGCTGCTCGTTGTCGATCGCGAACGGCGCATCGGCGATGACGATGCGGCGGACCTTCTCGATCACGGACAGGTCCTTGTTGACGCGGTCGACCGCGGCCATCAGCGCCGCCTTGAACATCGGATTGTCGGAGAGCGCCGCGAAGTCGCATTTGTAATCGTTCGCGATCGCCCATTCCGCGGTCCACTCCGGATCGGGCACGATCAAGCCGACGACATAGGGCCGGCGGTCGCCATAGACCATCGCCTGCAGGATTTCCGGCTGCAGGGTCAGCATGCCCTCGACCTTCTGGGGCGAGACATTGTCGCCCTTGTCGTTGACGATCAGGTCCTTCTTGCGGTCGGTGATGACGATCCGGCCCTTTTCGTCCAAGTGGCCGATATCGCCGGTGTGCAGCCAGCCGTCCCTCAGCGCGCGCGCCGTCTCCGCCGCATTGTGCCAATAGCCGTGCATCACCAGTTCGCCGCGCACCAGGATCTCGCCGTCGTCGGCAATGCGCACTTCGGTGTCGGCAAGCGGCGGACCGACGGTGTCCATCTTCAGTCCCACCCTCGGCCGGTTGCAGGATATGACCGGGCCGGCCTCGGTCTGGCCGTAGCCCTGGAGCAGGGTCAGGCCCAGCGAGTGGAAGAACACGCCGATCTCGGGATTGAGCGGTGCCCCGCCCGAGACCATCGCCTTCATCCTGCCGCCGAAGCGCTGGCGGATCTTGGGCCGGAAGATGCGTTCCAGCAGCAGGTCGGCCGGCTTGTCCCAGAGGGAGAGCTGCCCGTCCAGGTCCTTCGCGCCCAGTGCTTCGGCCCGGCGCAGCAGCCCCGGCGCGATCCCGCCCTGCTTCTCGATATTCTTCACGATCCGCGCGCGCAGCACCTCGAACAGCCGCGGCACCACGACCATGATCGTCGGCCGCGTCTCCTCGATGTTGCTGGCGAGCTTGTCGAGCCCTTCGGCATAGTAGATCTGCGCGCCCAGCCCGATCGGGAAATGCTGGCCGCCGGTATGCTCATAGGCGTGGGAAAGCGGCAGGAAAGACAGGAAGACCTCGTCGTCCCAGCCGAAATCCTCGGCGATCACGCGGATGCAGCCGTTCACATTGTGCAGGATCGCGCCGTGATGCTGGGGCACGCCCCGCGGCGCGCCGCCGGTGCCGCTGGTGTAGATGATGCAGGCGGGATCGTCGCGGCCGAAGTCAGCGGCGGCGGCGACCGCGCCGACATCGGCTTCGGCGGCGAGCAGCGACGCCCAGTCATGGAAAGCGATCGTGCCGGCCTGCTGCATGCGCAGCGGCTCCATCGCGATCACGTGCCGCGCGTCGTTCGAGCGCAGCACCGCCGGCAGCAAGGTCCTGGCGAGCTTCTCGGTCGAGACGATCACGGCCGCCGCGCCGCTATTCTCCAGGATGTGCAGGTGATCGCGTTCGGTGTTGGTGATGTAGGTGGGAACCGTCACGCAGCCCGCGGCCATGATGCCGAGATCCGCGATGCACCATTCGGGGCGGTTCTCGGACACCAGCATGACCCGGTCGCCGCGCTTCAGCCCCAGCCGCTTCAGCCCCTCGGCGACCGCAGCGACCTGCCGCGCGGTCTCTCCCCAGCTGATCGGGCGCCACGCATTCTCCACTTTCCGCCACAGGAACGGCTTGTCGGCGCCTTCCCGTGCGCGCGTGAAGAACATCGTCACCAGGTTCGGAAAGCGCTCGAATTGCCGCATTCTCTCTCCCGCTTCTCTGTCTCGTCAGTACCGCCTCATTCCGGCGGGCGCTTGTCGTTCCTGCGGCGGATGACGGTCATATGGCCCTCCTCATCGATGGCGACACCTTCGCTGCGCGGATCGGCGGCGCCGACCCATTTGCCGCCGACCCGCTCGATCGCATTGGCCTTGAGGCCGAGCGGTGCGACCCGAAATTGCCCGCCGAGCGCCCTGAGGGCGGGCTCCATCTCCTCCGCCTGGGTCCCTTTTTCCAGATAGGCGACCGACCCCGGCGCAAAGATCAGGCCCAGCCCGATCGCGTCCTGCGCACTCATCTTCCAGTCGACCACGGCGATGATCGCCTTGGCGACCTGTGCGATGATCGTCGGCCCGCCGGCGGCGCCGAGCGCGAGGCGGACATGGCCGGACGAGTCATAGACGATGGTCGGCGCCATCGAGCTGCGCGGCCGCTTGCCGCCCTCGACGCGGTTCGCCACCAGATAGCCGTCGTCCTTCGGCACGATGTCGAAGTCGGTCAGCTCGTTGTTCAGCATGGTGCCGTCGACCGACAGGCCCGACCCGAACACGCTTTCGATCGTCGCCGTCACCTCGACGACATTGCCGGCGCGGTCGACCGCGACCAGGTCGGTCGTTCCCGGCACCTCGCTGGCCGGCACGCGAATCCGCTTCGGCGCGCCGGGGGGCACGCCCGGCTCGATCGTCTCGAGGGCTTTGTCGGGCGAGATCAGCGCCGAACGGCTGGCGAGATAGGCGGGGTCCAGCAGGCCCTTGATCGGAACCTGCACATAGTCGGGATCGCCGGTGTACATGTCGCGATCGGCATAGGCGAGGCGCGACGACTCGGTGAACAGGTGCCAGGCGACCGGGTTGGCGACGCCCAGCTTCGCCATGTCGAAGCGTTCCAGCTGCTTCAGGATCATCAGCACGGTGATCCCTCCCGACGAGGGCGGTCCCATGCTGCAGACGCGATAGGTGCGGTAGGTGTCGCAGAGGGGCGGCCGCTCCTTCGCTTCATAGCTGGCGAGATCGCCCGTCGTCATCTTGGAGGGATTGCGCGCGGCGCCGTTCACCGTCGCGACCAGCTTCTCCGCCTGCGGGCCCACATAGAACGTGTCCGGGCCCAGGCGCGCGATGCGCTCGAACAGCGCGGCCTGCTCCGGATTGCGCACCGTGGTGCCGGCGGGCAGGATCTTGCCGTCGGGGCCGAGGAAGAGGCGCGCCGCGCCCGCATCCAGCTTGCGGATCGCGCCGCCGCCGACCTGCGCGAAGCGCGGGGTGAGCTGCCAACCGTCGCGCGCGATGCGGATCGCCGGCTCGAACAGGGTCGCCCATGAGAGCTTGCCCGATTTCGCGTGGGCCATCGCCATCGCCCTGAGCGCGCCCGGCACGCCGACGCTGCGGCCGCCAGGGACTGCTTCGCCATGACTGAGCGGCTTGCCGTCCGGGCCGTAGAACCATTCCGGCCCCGCTGCATGCGGCGCCGCCTCGCGGCCGTCGACCGTCGTGACCTTCCCGGTCTTGGCGTCGTGGCTGACGAAGAAAGCCCCGCCGCCGATACCGGAGCTTTGCGGCTCGACCACGTTCAAAACCAGCATGGTCGCGATCGCCGCATCGGTCGCGGTGCCGCCCTTCTTGAGGATCTCGACGCCGGCCGCGGCTGCCCGCGGGTCGGCGGCGGAGACCATGCCCTGCGCCGCAAGCGATTGCGGCAGGACGACCAGGAGAAGGGCGAGGAGGAAGCGTTTCATGGCGCGCGACCCTAATGTGCCGCATCATTAGGGCAAGTAAGACTTCACGCCTGCCCCATAGCTTCCGCGACAGAGGCGAAGCCGTCACGCCGCAGCCGTTTGGTGAGGCCGCGCGCGATCCGCCGCGCGAGGGCGGGACCCTGATAGACCAGCGCCGAGTACAGCTGGACCAGCGACGCCCCGGCGCGAATCCGCCCATAGGCTTCGTCGGCGCCGTCGATGCCGCCGGCTGAGATCAGCGGCAGCGCGCCGCCTGTCGCCGAGCGGAAGTCGCGCAGCCTCTCGCGCGCCAGGGCAGCGAGCGGCGCGCCGGACAGGCCGCCCGCCTCCGCCGCATGCGGCGATTTGAGCGGCGGGCGCGACACGGTCGTGTTGGCGACGATCAGCGCGGCCACCCCGCCGTCGATCGCGACACGGGCGATCGCGTCGATCTCATCCGGTTCCAGGTCCGGTGCGACTTTCAGGAACACCGGCTTGGGCGCGGGCAGCGCGCTCGCGACGCCATGCAGCAGCTCCTGAAGCGCCGCCGCGCTTTGCAGCGCGCGCAGGCCGGGCGTGTTCGGCGAGCTGATATTGACGGTCAGGTAATCGGCGACGGCCGCCATTGCCCGCGCCCCTGCGGCATAGTCGGCGATCCGGTCCGCGGAGTCCTTGTTCGCGCCGATATTGACCCCTACCGGGCCGGCGCGGCGGCGCACCGTCTCCAGCCGCGCACGCGCGTCCGCCTGGCCGCCATTGTTGAACCCCATCCGGTTGATGACCGCCCGGTCCTCCGCCAGCCGGAACAGCCGCGGGCGTGGATTGCCGCCCTGTGGGAGCGGCGTCAGCGTGCCGACCTCGACGAAGCCGAAGCCGAAGCCCAGCATCTGGGCCGGCACTTCGGCATCCTTGTCGAACCCGGCCGCGAGGCCGACCGGATTGGGAAAGCGCAGGCCCGCCAGCTCGATCGCCAGCGCCGGATCGGCTTCCGGCCCGCCGAGCGGAGGCGTGTGCTTCAGCGCGGCAATGGTCAACCGGTGCGCCCGTTCTGCGTCGAGCGCGTGGATGATCGGGCGCAGCAGCGGATAGAGCATGGTTGCGCGATAGCATTTGCGGGCGCACTGGAAAGCCCAACCGCACCTTACTAGGGTGCGCCGCCCGGGCGAGAACAACGAGAAGGACGACAGATGAGCGAGGGTGCGAACGTTCAATTCTCGGAACGCGAGGCGCTGCTGTTCCACTCCGGTCGCCGGCCCGGCAAGATCGAGATCATCGCCTCCAAGCCGATGGCGACGCAGCGCGACCTGAGCCTTGCCTATTCGCCCGGGGTCGCGGTCCCGGTCCGCGCGATCGCCGACGATCCGGCCTGCGCCTACGACTATACCGCCAAGGGCAATCTGGTCGCGGTGATCTCGAACGGCACCGCGATCCTGGGGCTCGGCAACCTCGGCGCGCTTGCCTCCAAGCCGGTGATGGAAGGCAAGGCAGTGCTGTTCAAGCGCTTCGCCGACGTCGATTCGATCGACCTGGAAGTCGCGACCGAGGACACCGAGGCGTTCATCAATGCCGTTGCCCTGCTGGAGCCGAGCTTCGGCGGCATAAATCTGGAGGATATCGCCGCGCCCGCCTGCTTCATCATCGAGCAGGCGCTGAAGGAACGCATGAACATCCCGGTCATGCATGACGACCAGCACGGCACCGCGATCATTTCGGCCGCCGGGCTGATCAACGCCTGCTACCTGACCGGCCGGGATCTCAAGGACGTGAAGGTGGTCGTGAACGGCGCCGGCGCCGCCGCGATCGCCTGCACCGAGCTGATCAAGGCGATGGGCGTGCGCCAGGACCATGTGCTGATGTGCGACCGCAAGGGCGTGATCTACCAGGGCCGGACCGAAGGCATGGACCAGTGGAAGTCGGCCCATGCGGTGAAGACCGACCGGCGCACGCTGGGCGAGGCGCTGGAAGGGGCCGACATCTTCCTCGGCCTCTCCGCCGCCGGCGCGCTGAAGCCCGAGATGGTGACGGCGATGGCGCCGAAGCCGATCATCTTCGCGATGGCCAATCCGGACCCGGAGATCACCCCGCCCGAGGCGAAGGCCGCGCGACCGGACGCGATCGTCGCCACGGGCCGCTCCGACTATCCGAACCAGGTCAACAATGTGCTTGGCTTTCCCTTCATCTTCCGGGGCGCGCTCGACGTGCGAGCGACCGCGATCAACGACGAGATGAAGATCGCCGCCGCGCAGGCGCTGGCCGAGCTGGCGCGCGAGGCGGTGCCGGAGGAAGTGGCGGCGGCCTATGGCGGCAAGGCGCACAGCTTCGGCGCCGACTATATCATCCCGGCCCCGTTCGATCCGCGGTTAATGGAAGTGGTGCCGGCGGCGGTCGCGAAGGCGGCCATGGATTCTGGTGTCGCGACCAGGCCGATCCTCGACATGGACGCGTACCGCCAGACGCTGAAGGCGCGGCTGAACCCGACCACGTCGGTGCTGACGCTCGCTTATGAGGCGGCGCGCGCGGACCCCAAGCGCGTGCTGTTCGCCGAAGGCGAGGAGGAAGTCGTGCTGCGCGCCGCGATCCAGTTCCGCGACGGCGGCTATGGCATCCCGGTATTGGTTGGCCGCGACGACGTCTATGACCGGCTGAAGGCGCTGGGCGTGGACGACCCCAAGTCGTTCGAGGTGCACAATAGCCGCCACTCCCCGCTGGTCCCGCAGATGGTCGATCGTCTCTACGAGCGGCTGCAGCGCCGCGGCTATCTGCGCCGCGAATGCGAGCGGATGGTGAACCAGGAACGCAACATCTTCGGCGCGTTGCTGCTGGAGCTGGGCGGGGCCGACGCGATGATCACCGGCGTTACCCGCACCTATGCGCAGTCGATGCGCGAAATCCGCCGCGTGCTCGATCCGGCGGAAGGACGCACGCCGTTCGGCATCCATGTGCTGGTCGGCCATTCCCACACCGTGTTCATGGCCGACACCACCGTGAACGAGCGCCCGTCCGCGGCCGAGCTCGCCGACATTGCCGAGCAGACCGCTGCCGTCGCCCGCCGCATGGGGCAGGAGCCGCGGGTCGCGTTTCTCAGCTATTCGACCTTCGGCAATCCGGCCGGCGCGTTCCTCGAGAATATCCGTGAGGCGGTGGCTTTGCTCGATGAGCGCGGCGTCGGCTTCGAATATGAAGGGGAAATGTCGCCGGACGTCGCGCTCAACCCGCGGGTGATGGCGAGCTATCCGTTCAGCCGCTTGTCCGGCCCGGCCAACGTCCTGGTGATGCCCGGCCTCCAATCCGCGAACATCTCGGCCAAGCTGCTGCGGGAATTGGGTGGGGATTCGGTGATTGGCCCGATGCTGGTCGGCATGGCCAAGCCGGTTCAGGTCGCGACGATGGCGAGTCGCGCGTCGGAGCTGGTCACGCTCGCCGTGCTTGCGGCGAGCGGCATCGCGCGCTGATCAGCCGCCGGTATTGCCGCTCTGGGCCGGGCCGCCCGGCAGGGTGCCGACGCGGCCGATATTGCCGAACAGGTCCTCGAAGAAGCCGTGCTTGCGGCCCAGCGTCGGCGTCTTGTCGCTGACCGGATCGATCCGCGCGACGCGTTCGAGCCCGGTCTGCTCGACCGCCGCGACGTTCCCGGCCTGGTCGAAGCGGATGTGCAGCACCGTCTGCTCGGTTGGCTTCGGCGACCCGAAGGCGAGCTGCTTGCTGGTGCGGGCGACATAATACCAGTCGTTGTCGCTGAACTGGCCGGTGAAGCTCGGCAGGCCCAGCACCTTCTGCACCGACTGCTTGTTGTCGATGCCGGGCTGCACCGTCGACACCAGCTGCGTATCGACCAGATAGCCCTGATGGGTGACGATGCGCGTGCAGCCGCTCGCCGCGACCATCGCGCCTGCAAGGGCGGCGCCGGTAATCATGCGCCGCGTCAACGAACTCATTCGACTCTCCCGGACGTCAGACGAGCATTGCGCTCGCCGTCCGACGCCTCAATATGCCCCGGCGAGGCCGCGCACAAGCGCGTGCGCCCCAAATGGAGTGTCATGTCCTTCATCGACCGGCTGTTCGGCCGCCGCAACGCCAACGAAGCGGTGCGCCCGCTCTACGACGAAGTCGTGGCCCAAGGCCGCGCCGCGCATTGGTATGCGCAAGGCGGCGTGCCGGACACGATCGACGGCCGGTTCGAGATGATCGCGGCGATTCTGGCGCTGGTCATCGCGCGGCTGGAGCTGGAGAGCGAGCAGCGGCAGGCCGTGGCCTGGCTGGTCGAGCTGTTCGTGCACGACATGGACAGCCAGCTGCGCGAGATCGGGATCGGTGACATGGTGGTCGGCAAGCATCTCGGCAAGATGATGGGCGCGCTTGGCGGTCGTATCGGCGCCTATCGCGAGGGCCTGCGCGCCGGCGAGTTCGAGGCGGCGCTGGTGCGCAACCTCTATCGCGGCGCCGAGCCGCCGGCCGCCGCGCTCGAGCACACTGCGGAGCGGCTGCGCGCCTTCTATCTTGCCCTTCACGCGGCGCCGGCTGACACGATCGCGGCGGGAAAGCTGCCGTGACGCCCGAATTTTCCCGGCCCGTGGATTCGGACACGATTTCCGAATCGCCGCGCGCGGTCCAGATCGAGGCCGACGAGGCCGAGCGGCGCCGTCTGGCCGGGCGCTTCGGGCTGAAGGCCATCGAGCGGCTGTCGGCGGACGTGCGGCTGGCCCGCCGCGCCGGTGTTGTGCATGCCGAAGGCAGGGTCGATGCGGACGTGGTGCAGAGCTGCGTCGTCACCGACGAGCCCTTGCCCGCGCATGTCGAGGCGCCGTTTCACGTGCGCTTCGTGCCAGACGCCTATTCCGCTTCGCCCGAGGAGGAAATGGAGCTGAGCGCCGAGGATTGCGACACGCTGCCGCTGGAAGCCGGGCGTATTGATCTGGGCGAGCTGGCGGCCGAGACGCTGGCCCTCGCGCTCGATCCCTTCCCCCGCTCGGCGGCCGCGGACGCGGCGCTCGAGGAAGCCGGGCTGACCGGCGAAGCGGATGCGGGGCCGTTCGCCGCGCTGCGCGCACTGAAGGAGCAGATGCAGAAAAAGGGCTAGGGCGCCGCCTTAGGCGCGCGTGCTGCGCCGGTGCTGTACGTCGTGCCGCGGGCGCGTGACGGTCCAGCCATAGGGGCGCTGCCGCGCCATCACCACCGGATCGATTCCCAGCCTCTTGTAGAGTCGCCGCCGCTCGGCCGGCGTCAGCTGGCCCGGCAGCGCGGGTGGTTGCGATCGGCGCCGGCGGCCGGTCAGCACCCAGATCGCCGCCCACATGCTAACCGCGAACAGGGCAGTGATGACGATTCCGGCCACGGTTTCTCTCGCAAGCAAAGGACCCGCTTGTGAGACGCCCGAATCGGCCCTGCTGTTCCGTAGTCCGTCGTCCGAGGGTGTGTACTCACACCCTAGAAGGGGACGTCGTCGTCCAGGTCGCTGTCGAACGGGCTCGGCCCGCCACGACTGCCGCCGCCGGCGCCGCCGCGACCGCCGCCGAAGCCGCCCGACGGGGTCTGGCCGCCGCCGCCGAAATTGCCGCGATCCTGGCTACCCCAATCGTCACCACCGCCGCCGCCGCCTTCACGCCGATCGAGCAGCACCATTTCGCTGTTGAAGCCCTGCAGCACGATCTCGGTCGAGTAGCGGTCCTGCCCCTGCTGGTCCTGCCATTTGCGGGTCTGGAGCGCACCCTCGATATACACTTTGGAGCCCTTGCGCAGATAGCGCTCGGCCACATTGGCCAAGCCTTCGTTGAAGATCTTGACCGTGTGCCACTCGGTCTTTTCCTTGCGCTCCCCGCTGTTGCGGTCCTTCCAGGTCTCGGACGTGGCGATGCGAAGCTCCACCACCTTGCCGCCATTCTGGAAGCTGCGGCTCTCCGGGTCGCGCCCGAGATTGCCGACCAGGATCACCTTGTTCACGCTGCCTGCCACGTCCTGCTCCTGACTGGGATTTGGACGTTCTTTAGAGGCCGATCGCGGTTGCGGTCCAGTAGGTGAGGCCGGCGGCGATGTAGGCCACGGCGAAAAGATAGCCGACCATGAAAGCGGGCCATTTCCAGCCATTTGTCTCTCGCCGCGTCACCGCGATCGTCGAGATGCATTGCGGCGCGAACACGAACCAGGCGAGGAAGGCGAGCGCGGTCGGCAGCGGCCAGGCGGTGCCGAGCCGCGATTCGAGCTGCTGGCTGCCCGCCTCGTCCCCGTCCGCGTCGATCGCATAGACGGTCGCGATCGCCGATACCGCGACCTCTCGCGCCGCCATCGCCGGGATCAGCGCCATCGCGATGTCGTGGTTGAAGCCGATCGGGCGCACCACCGTCTCCAGCCCGCCGGCGATGCGCCCGGCGATGGAATATTCGCTCTGCTTCACGCCTTCGGGTGCTTTGGGAAAGGATGCGAGCACCCATAGCAGCATCGTCGTCAGCAGGATGATCGTGCCGACGCGCTTCAGGAAGATCTGGGCGCGCGAGACCAGGCCCAGCGCCACGTCCTGCCAGCGCGGCCATTGATATTTGGGCATCTCCATCATGAAGCCCGAGCCGCGACCCTTGGTCACCGTTCGCCTGAGCACCAGGGCGGCGGCGAACGCCCCCGCGATGCCGGCGATATAGAGGCCGAACAGCACCAGCCCCTGCAGGCCGATGCCCGGAATTACCGCGCGCTCCGGGATGAAGGCGGAGATGATCAGCGTATAGACCGGCAGCCGCGCGGAGCAGGTCATCAGCGGCGCGATCAGGATCGTGGTCAGCCGGTCCTTGGGATCGTCGATCGTCCGTGTCGCCATGATGCCCGGCACCGCGCAGGCGAAGGAGGACAGCAGCGGGATGAACGCGCGACCCGAAAGCCCGACCCGTGCCATCACCCGGTCCATCAGGAACGCCGCGCGGACCATGTAGCCGCTCGCTTCCAGCACCAGGATGAAGGCGAACAGGATCAGGATCTGCGGCAGGAACACGACCACCGCGCCGACGCCGGCGATCACGCCTTCGACCAGCATCGACCGGATGAAGCCCTCAGGCAGCGTGGCGGCGGTCCAGCCGCCGAGCGCATCGAACTGCGCCTGCAGCCAGTCGGCCGGCACCTGGCTCCAGCTGAACACGGCCTGGAACATCACGAACAGCAGCCCCGCCAGGATCAGCGGCCCCGCGACCGGGTGCAGCGCGATACCGTCCAGTGAATGGGTGATGCGCCGCGCCGGACTTTCCGACACGATCGCCTTGACGGCGAGCGCGCGCGCGGCGCTGCACCGTTGCCAGGTCCTCGTGCACGAAGCCGTGGCCGGCGCGCAGCTTCAGCGTGCCTTCGCCCACCGCTTCGGCCAGCGCGGCCTTCAGCTCCTCGAGCCCGCGCCGGCGCACCGCAACCGTCTCGATCACCGGCACGCCGAGCTCCTGCGCGAGCACGGCGGTGTCGATCTCAAGCCCGTCGCGCTTCGCCAGGTCGATCATGTTGAGCGCGATCACGATCGGCAGGCCGAGCCCGATCAGCTGCATCGCGAAGCGCAGGTGATTGTCGAGGTTGGACGCGTCGATCACGACGATCAGCGCGGATGGCAGCCGCTCGCCGGCCTGCTGGCCCAGGATCACGTCGCGCGTGACCGCCTCGTCGGGGCTGGCCGGCTCCAGGCTGTAGGCGCCGGGCAGGTCGACCAGCTCGATCGGGCGGCCATCGGGAAGCGCGAAGCGGCCGGCGTGCCGCTCGACCGTCACGCCCGGATAATTGCCGACCTTCTGCCGCGCGCCGGTCAGCGCATTGAACAGCGAAGACTTGCCGGCATTGGGGTTGCCGACCAGCGCGACCAGAGGCGCCGGGTTCATGCCAGCGCGACGCGGATCGCGTTCGCCTGGGCCCGGCGAATCGCGACTGTCATCCTGCCGACCCGGCAGGCGATCGGGTCGCGGCCCAGAAAGCTGCCGCTGTGCAGCGCCTCGATCGCGACACCCTCGTCGAAACCAAGTTCGCGCAGGCGCTTCGCCTCGGCCTCGCCGAGAACGGACCAGTCGATGGCGCTGATATGCGCAGCCTTGCGCAGCGGAAGGTCACTGAGACGCATGGCGCTTCAATAAGCTTGCTGCGATTGATTATCAATAAACGTAAGGCTCAGATCGCCGGATATCTGAGCCGGCCGATAAATCGCGACAGGCTCGGCCGGTGTTCGGCGCGGGAACGGATATCGGCCTTGAACCGCTCGAACCGCATGACATTCTCGATACGGCGATCGAGGAAGGCGCGGGTGTCGCTCAAATCGGCGCTGTCGTCGTCGAGCAGCGCCAGCACGGTCGAGCCATAGACCGCGCCCAGCGTCATCCGCTTGGTATAGTGATTGAAGTCGGTCGTCTTGTCGCCGGCAAGCTGCCACATCAGGTCGGCGGCGCGCCAGCCCATCCGGGCTGCCCGCGCGGCGTTCTGCGGCATGGCAAGCACGGCAAACGCGCGGCGCAGCGCTTCGCGATCGGGTGCGACGATCTCGATCCGCGCCCAGACCAGCGCCGTGATCCGCTCGCGGATTTTCATCGCCGCCAGTCTCTCCGCCGGCAATTGCTCGGCCATGCGGTGGTCGACCGATCGGAACCAGGCGTCGATCATCTGCAGCGCGCCGTCCTTGAACGCCAGCCGGGCGATATCGGGATCGACGCCGGCCTGGCCGGCCGCGAGCGTCACCGCCTCCGCGCTCCAGCCGTCGAACGCCGCATGGGCCGGCAACAGGGGCGCCAGATAGGCGCGAACTTCATCGAGCGTCGGATCGGCGGGCAGCTCAGCCATCTGCTTCATCTAAGCCTTCGGGCAGTCCAAGACCAGTCTCGCATTTGCCCGGCAGCCCGGACTGGCTGCGCCGACGATCAGTCGGCCGGCGGCGCGAGGTTCGTCGCCGGCCGCTTCACTGCCAGGATCGCCGCGGCAATCAGCGCCGCCCCGGTCCAGTCGAGCGCGGTCAGCGTCTCGCCATAGGATAGCCAGCCGATCGCGGCGGACACGGCCGGCTGCAGCAGAAAGGTCAATCCGGTCACCAGCGGCCGGACATGCCCCATCGCATAGACGAGCAGCCCCTGACCGATGACCTGGCTGACCAGCGCGAGCGCGATCAGCGGCCCCCAACTCGCCGGCCAGATCGATTCGCCCAGGATCCAGGCGAACAGCAGCAGCGGCAGCACGCCGAACACGGTCGACAGCGCCAGCACCGGCCAGGGTTGAAGCTGCCCGCGCGCGCGATCGATCGCGATCAGGTAGAAAGTATAGAGCACGCCCGCGAGCAGGCACAGCAGGTCGCCGACCAGGTGTTGCGGCGACAGCTCGTAGGAGCGGCCCATCATCAGCCCGGCGCCGACTGCCGCGAGCAGCAGCGCGAGCGCTTGCACGCGGGTCGGCCAGGCCCGCGCCACGACGAAGCCGTAGAGCGGAAACAACAGGCTCGCGCAGTTGCCGATCAGCGTCGCGTTGGCGAGCTTGGTCTTCAGGATGCCCAGATGCCAGGTGCCGAGATCGGCCGCGAAGAAGATGCCTGCCAGCACCACCGTCGCCCACATTGCCGGGGCGAGCCGGCCGATCGGCTGGCGCGTCACGCGGGTCATCATCAGCAGCAGGGGCGCGGCGAGCGCGAGCCGCCAGAAGGCCGCTGCGACCGGGCCGATCTGCGCCTCGGTGTCGGCCAGCCGCACGAACAGCGGCCCGAACGCCAGCGCGACATTCCCCGCGATCAGCGCGGCGAACGCGACACCGCTTTCGCTGCCGATACTTTTTCTTGAACCCGCCCGGGCGTGCATGCGGCTCCTTAGCCCCCTATCTGTCCGTTGCAAAAGGAGGCCGAGCGCATGACGAGTCTTTTCGATCCCATACAGCTCGGGGCGGTTTCCGCCCCCAATCGCATCCTGATGGCACCGCTGACCCGCGGCCGTTCCAGCCGCGAGCATGTGCCGAGCGCGCTGATGCCGACCTATTATTCGCAGCGCGCGGACGCCGGCCTGATCATCACCGAGGCGACCGGGATCAGCCGCGAAGGACTCGGCTGGCCCTATGCGCCGGGTATCTGGAGCGACGAGCAGACCGAGGCGTGGAAGCCGGTCACCGAAGCGGTGCACAACGCGGGCGGGCGCATCTTCGTTCAGCTGTGGCACATGGGCCGGATCGTGCATCCGAGCTTCCTCGGCGGCGAAAAGCCCGTTTCGGCATCCGCCACGACGGCGCCGTTCAAGGCCCACACCTATGAAGGCAAGCAGCCCTATGAAGAGGCGCGCCCGCTGGATGTCGCCGAAGTGCCGCGGCTGCTCGACGATTACCGCCGCGCCGCGCGCAATGCGAAGGCCGCCGGCTTCGATGGCGTCCAGATCCACGCCGCGAACGGCTATCTGATCGACCAATTCCTGCGCGAAAGCGCGAACCTGCGCACCGATCGCTACGGCGGCGGGCCGGGGAATCGCATCCGCCTGCTGCGCGAGATCACCGAAGCGGTCGCCGGCGTGATCGGCGCCGACCGCACCGCGGTCCGCTTCTCGCCCAACGGCAACAGCCAGGGCGTGGAGGACAGCGATCCGGCGGCGGTGTTCGTGCCGGCCGCGAAGGCGCTGAACGAGATCGGCATCGCCTTCCTGGAGCTGCGCGAGCAGGGGCCGGAGGGCACGTTCGGCAAGTCCGACCAGCCCAAGGTCTCGCCTGACATTCGGCCGGTGTTCGATCGGCCGCTGGTGCTGAACCAGGATTATGACCGCGAGCGCGCCGAAGCGGATATCGCGAGCGGCCTCGCCGACGCGATCGCATTCGGGCGGCCGTTCATCTCCAACCCCGACCTGGTCGAGCGCCTGCGCCTTCAGGCGCCGCTGCAGCCGGACGACATGGCGACCTGGTACACCCAGGGTCCGGAGGGGTATATCGACTATCCGACGCTGGCGAAGGCAGCGTAACCAACTCCTCCCCGAGCCTCTCGGGGAGGGGAGGAATCAGTCGATCGCCACCATCCTGACCGGCAGGCCATCCCTGGGCCTGGGAATCGGGAAATACTGCCACTTCTCGCCCGCGCCCGGCTCCAGCTCGATCCGGTAGCGTCGCAGCAGGTGCGTCATCAGGATGCGCACCTGCATCGTCGCAAAATGCAGGCCCAGGCACATATGCGCGCCGCCCCCGAACGGCACCCAGGCATATTTGTGGCGGCCGCGCGAAGCTTCCGGCGTGAAGCGCATCGGGTCGAACCTGTCCGGCTCCGGCCAATGCTCGGGCATATGGTGGGTGTAGCCGATGTTGATGCCGATGAACGTCCCCGCTGGTATCCTGTAGCCGCGGAACTCGAAGTCCCGCAGCGCCCGGCGTGGCATCGACGGCACCGGCGGCATGATCCGCAGCGCTTCCTTGAACGCATATTCGGTCAGCACCAGCCGGTCGAGCTGGCCATAGGACACGCCTTCGTCGTCGTTCAGGCCCAGCGACGCAATCTCCTCGCGCAGCCTGTCCTGCCATTCGGCGTTCTGGCCGAGCAGCATGACCAGGCTGGTCGCGGACGAGGTGATCGTGTCGTGCGCGGCCATCATCAGGAAGTTCATATGGTCGGCGATGGCCTGGTCGCTGAGCGGCTGTCCCTCCTCGTCGACCGCGCGGCAGAATTGCGAGAAGAAGTCCTGCCCGTCGCCGTTCCGCCGCGCCGGAATTTCGCGCAGGAACAGCTGCATCAGATACTCCCGCGCCCTGACGCCGCGATGCATCGCCGTGCCCCGGATCGGCGACCGGATCGGCGCGATCGAGGCCTGGACCTCGTCGACGAACGCCTTGTTGATGCGCGTGGCCTCGGGGCCGAGCGGCATGCCGAGGAAACTGGTCGCGGCGAGGTCGAGGCTCAGCTGCTTGATCGCGTCGTAGAAGCGGATCGGCCGGTTCGCCCAGCCGGCGACCGCCTGGGCGATGCCATGGTTCAGCTGCTCGGCATAATGGCGCATCGGCTCGGGCTTGAACGCGACCGATAAAGTCCGCCGGTCGGCGCGATGCTTGTCGAAATCCATCAGCATCAGGCCGCGCGGGAAGACCAGGTTCAGCGTCGGCCCCCAGCCCTGCTCGGACGAGAACAGCTTGTCGCGGTCGAACAGCACCAGCTCGTTCGCTTCCGGCCCGACCAGGTTCACCTGCCGGCCGCCGAACGCGTGGTTGCGATAGACGAGGCCGTATTTGGCGATCATCCGACGGCCGAATGCCGGCGGGTCCTTCAGCAGCGCGAAGGTGTTGCCGAAGACCGGCCACCCGTCCTCGCCGGGAATATGATTCAGCGCCTCGGGCCGATTGCGCGGCAGCCAGTGCGGATTGGCCTTGAACGTATGCGCCAGCGCCATCGGGGGCCTCCGTGTTACTGACAGGAGTGTAGCTAGCGGCGGAGCCCTTAACAATCATCATCCCCGGCTCGACCCGGGACCCACCTGCTTTTGCGAAGATAAGCCCCCGCTCAAGGCAGGGGTGACGCCTAGCCGCCGAAGCGCTCCCTCAGCGCCAGCATGGCGAGGGCCGCCTTGGCCGCCTCGCCGCCTTTGTCCTTCTCGGACCTGCGGGCGCGCGTAAGGGCCTGCGCTTCGTTCTCGACGGTCAGGATGCCGTTGCCGATCGCAAGGCCGTCCAGCGTCAGCGCCATGATGCCGCGCGCGCTTTCATTCGAGACGATTTCGAAATGATAGGTTTCGCCGCGGATCACCACGCCCAATGCGACATAGCCGTCGTAGCGCCCGCTTTCCGCCGCCAGCGCGATCGCCGCGGGCACTTCGAGCGCGCCGGGCACGGTGATCGTCTCGTGCTCGTGCCCGGCCGCCTCGATCGCCGCGCGCGTGCCCTCCAGCAGCAGGTCGTTCAGATGGTCGTAGAACCGCGCTTCGACGATGAGAAGTCGTGCCATACCCACACTCCGTTGACGCCCCGCCTTGCCGGGGGCGAACTACTCCCCGCCCGTGCCCGGGATCGGCTGCTCGCCGACGATCGACAGGCCATAGCCTTCCAGGCCGACCAGCGTGTGGTGGGTATTGGTCAGCAGCACCATGTCCTGCACGCCGAGCTCGGCGAGGATCTGGGCGCCGATGCCATAGTCGCGCAGTTCCTCGACCTGCGGGTCGCCGGCGCCCTTGCCTTGGGCGCGCAGCTGCATGAAGCGGCTGACGATCCCCTGCATCGGCTTGTTGATCACGACGATTACGCCCGCGCCGGCCTCGCCGATCGCTTTCATCGATTGGGACAGGAGGCCAGAGCGCTCATTCTCCTCGCCGAACACGTCGACGAACATCGACATGGTGTGCATGCGCACCAGCGTCGGCTGGGATGGATCGACCTTGCCTTTCTGCAGCGCGATCAGCTCGTCGCCGGTCACCTTGTTGGCGAAGGTGATCGCTTTCCAGTCGCCGCCCCAGCGGCTGCGGAAGCTCATTTCGGCGCGCCGCTC
Source organism: Sphingomonas horti (assembly GCF_009753715.1). Classification (GTDB taxonomy): domain Bacteria; phylum Pseudomonadota; class Alphaproteobacteria; order Sphingomonadales; family Sphingomonadaceae; genus Sphingomonas_B; species Sphingomonas_B horti. Next base: position 137,178 of record NZ_WQMS01000002.1, read on the forward strand.
GACCAGATGGTCATGGCGGCGGCGATAGGCGATCAGGTCGCGGATCGTGCCGATCTTGAGGTTGTGGAGCTGGGCGAAGGCGACGAGGTCGTCAAGCCGCGCCATCGTGCCGTCGTCCTTCATGATCTCGCAGATCACGCCGGACGGATTGAGCCCCGCCAGCCGGGATACGTCGACCGCCGCCTCGGTGTGGCCGGCGCGGACCAGCACTCCGCCTTCGCGCGCGACCAGCGGGAAAACATGGCCGGGCGTGACGATGTCGCCCGCGCCCTTGGTGCCGTCGATCGCGACCGAGATGGTGCGCGCCCGGTCCGCGGCGGAGATGCCGGTGGTCACCCCTTCCTTCGCCTCGATCGAGACGGTGAAGGCGGTCTCGTGCCGCGTGCCGTTGTTGCGGCTCATCAGGTTGAGGCCGAGCTGATCCACGCGCGGCTTGGCGAGCGCGAGGCAGATCAGGCCTCGGCCATATTTGGCCATGAAGTTGATCGCATCCGGCGTCGCCATCTGCGCCGGGATGACCAGGTCGCCCTCATTCTCCCGGTCCTCGTCGTCGACCAGGATGAACATGCGGCCGTTGCGCGCCTCGTCGATGATCTCCTCGGGCGCGGACAGATAGCCGTGACGGAGACGACTGACTTCAGCGTGTGCCACGATAGGCCTCCATGCGTTGCAGATAGCGGGCGAGCACGTCGATCTCGATATTGACTGCCTGCCCCTGTTCGGTGGCGCCCAGGGTCGTGACCGCCTGCGTGTGCGGGATCAGATTGATCGCAAAGTGCGTCGATCCGTCCGCCTGATCCTGAACCTCGTTGACGGTCAGCGATACGCCGTCGACGGTGATCGAGCCCTTGGGCGCGATGAACGGAGCGAGATCGGAGGGCACGCGGAAGCCGATCCGCTTCGAATCGCCTTCGGGGCAGATGCCGACCACTTCGGCGATGCCATCGATATGGCCGGTGACAATGTGACCGCCCAGCTCCTCGCCCAGCTTCATCGCGCGCTCAAGGTTGAGCCTGCGGCCGGCGCTCCATTGGCCCGGCGCCGTGCGGCTGATCGTCTCGCCCGACACGTCGACCGCGAACCAGCCGGGTCCCTTGTCGACGACCGTCAGGCACACGCCTGAGCAGGCGATCGACGCGCCGAGGTCGATGGTGGCTGTGTCGTAGCCGGTTCGGATGACGACGCGCGTGTCGCCGCGCGTCTCGACGGACTCGATCGTCCCGACGTCGGTGATGATCCCGGTAAACATTATCGGCGCCGCTCGTAGACTTCGAGTCGGTCGCTGCCAAGCTGGCGCGCGTCGAGCAAGTGCCAGCGCCCATGCGCGTCCGCGAGGTCCGCGAGGCCGATGTCGCCGATCGCCGCTTTGCCCGCCCCGATCAGGATCGGCGCACGGTAAAGGAGCAGGCGGTCGACAAGGTCGGCACTCAGGAACGCGGCTGCGGTTTCGGCGCCGCCTTCGACGAGGAGGTGGTCGGCGGGGAGGGGGTGAACCCGCACGGGCGAGTCGATCCATAGGACGTCCCGGCGAAAACCGGGACCCACTTGTTCGTCCATTGGTGGGGCGCTTGAAGAAGGTGGGCCCCCGCTTTCGCGGGGGTGACGAGCCAAAATCGCCCGGATCGGCGATCGCCCCTCCAGCCCCTCCAGCCGCACGTCCAGCTTCGGTGCGTCCGCTTCCCATGTCCCCCGCCCGACCAGGATCGCTTCGTGGCGGCTGCGCTCAAGATGGGCGTGGGCGCGGGCCGGCTCGCCGGTGATCCAGCGGCTTGAGCCGTCGGGAAGCGCGATCCGCCCGTCGAGCGACGTCGCGAGCTTCAGGGTGACATGCGGCCGGCCATGACGCTGGCGCGCGATAAAGCCGGCGAACGACCGCAGCGCTTCGGCCTGGCGCACACCGCTCGCGCCCGCGACGCCCGCGGCCCGGAGTCGCTCGAAGCCGCGGCCGGCGGTGCGCGAGTCCGGGTCCTCCACCGCGGCGACGACGCGCGCGACTCCCGCCTCCGCGATCAGGTCGGCGCAAGCCGGGCCGCGTTCGCTCCGGTGCGCGCACGGCTCCAGCGTCACGTACAAAGTCGCGCCGCGCGACTCCGCGCCGGCCTGGGCCAGCGCCATTGCCTCGGCATGCGGCCGGCCGCCCGGCTGGGTCCAGCCGCGTCCGATGACCCGTCCCTCTTTCACGATCACGCAGCCGACATTGGGATTGGGCGTCGTGCGGCCGCGACCGCGTGCGCCGAGCGCCAGCGCCGCGCCCATCCAGCGCGCGTCGTCGCGGTCGCTCAGAAGCCCCACCGGGTCAGGGCGTCGTCGATCCGCTTCAGTGCCGCGCGGTTCTTCGCTTCCTGCTCCTTGCGTTTCGCTTCCTCGGCGGCGCGCGTCTTCATGTCGGCTTTCTGCGCCGCAATGATTTCCGCATCGGTGCGGTTCAGCGGCCAGCTCTGCACATATTGGATGTCGCGCTTGTAAGGTGCTTTCAGGTCGCGCGAGTCGAGCAGGAAGCCGACGATCAGCACGACCGTCGCCACCACCGCCAGGAACGCGAACACCAGCTCGTGCTTCTGGCGCGAATGAAGGAAGAGACGCAGGTCTCTCAGGCCCGCAAGCGGGTTGTAGCGGCTGAAGCGAGACATCGGGCGAAGATAGGCGCCCAATGCCCCGCTTGCCAGTGTCACCCGCGCAGCTCGAAGCGGACGGTCATCTGCTTCCAGCTTTCGACCGCGATGCCGTCGCGGGTGGCGGGCCGGAAGCGCCAGCGGCGGAGCGCCTGGCGCTCGGTCGCGTCGGCGAACAGGGGATCGTCGGTCGAGACGATCGCCACCTGCTTCACGCGCCCGTCCGTTCCGATCAGCACCTTGACCACGGTTATGCCTTCGACGCCGGTGCGCATCAGCTGCGGCGGATAGGATGGCTGGAAGTCGTCCGCGAACCGCGGGTCTGGCGCGGCTCCGGTCAGCACGGGGACGGGTGTGGGTGTCGGCGTGGGAATGGGGGTGGCGCCCGTTCCCGCGTCGGTACCGCCGGCGGTGCGGACCGGCGGGAGCACGTCCGTGCCGGAGATCGCATTGTCATTCCCGTTCGCGGTTGGCACCGGCTGCGGAGGAATATAGACCGGCTCCTTCTTCACCGGCGTCTCCGGCGCCTTTTCCACCTCGACCGGCTTCGGGTCCGGCGGAAGCGGAATGTTCTCGCCGATCAGGATCGTCTCGATCGGCGGCACCCAGCCCGTTTTGGCGAGCAGCAGCGCCGTCACGGCCGCAATGTTGATCGCGACCGCGGCCGTCATTGCCAGCGGATGGCGCTGTTTCTGGGCGAGGAATCCGTCTGCGGTCATGGCATCGTCTCCTTTCGTCCGGCTTCTCCGTGCCGTAGCCAAAAGGATGTTACAACATCACATCAATTGCAAGCCGGAAGTTGCGCGGGGCCGCGCGGTCGCGCAATGCTGCCGCAATGACAGCCCATCCCGAGCAGCAATATCTGGACGCGATGGCCCGGGCCTGGGCCGAAGGCAGCGAACGGAGGGATCGCACCGGCGTCGGCACGCGCTCGCTGTTCGGCGTGACGATGCGCTTCGATCTGTCGGACGGCACCGTGCCGTTGCTGACGACCAAGCGCATTTTCTGGAAGTCGGCGGTCAAGGAGCTGATCTGGTTCCTGAGCGGCGACACCAACATCCGCCCGCTCGTCGAGCAAGGCGTGCATATCTGGACCGACTGGCCGCTTGACCGCTACCGGCGGGAGACCGGCGAAGCGACCGACCGCGATGCGTTCGAGGCGCGGATCGCCGCCGACGTCCATTTCGCGCGCGAATGGGGCGATCTCGGCCCCGTCTATGGCAAGCAATGGGTCGCCTGGCCGGACGGTAAAGGCGGCACGGTCAACCAGATCGCGCAGCTGGTGCAGGGCCTGCGCGAGAATCCGGCGTCACGCCGCCATATCTTCACCGGCTGGAATGTGGCGGAGCTGGACCGGATGGCGCTGCCGCCGTGCCACATGACCTATCAATACCATGTGGCCGACGGGCGACTGTCAGGCATCCTCTACCAGCGGTCATGCGACCTGGGCCTTGGTTTCGGCTTCAACATCTTCGAAGCGGCTTTGCTGCTGCGCATGCTTGCCCAGCAATGCGATCTGGAGCCCGGCGAGATAGTCTGGATGGGCGCCGATGTGCACGTCTATCTGAACCACGAGCATCTCGTCGCCGAGCAGGTCGCGCGCACGCCCCGCCCATTCCCGAAGCTGGCGTTTACGCGGCGGCCGGACAGCATCTTCGACTATCATCTCGGGGACGTCGCCATCACCGGCTACGACCCCCACCCGCACATCGCCGCCCCCGTCGCCGTTTGAGGAGAAGCGTCATGCGCTATAACAAGCTCGGCCGCACCGGCCTTTACGTCTCGGAGCTCTGCCTCGGCACGATGACGTTCGGCGGGCAGGGCATGTGGACCGCGATCGGCCAGCTCGATCAGTCCGACTCGGATGCGCTGGTGAAGACGGCGCTGGATTCCGGCATCAACTTCATCGACACCGCGAACGTCTATTCGGAAGGCGCGGCGGAGCGGATCACGGGACAGGCGCTCAAGAATCTCGGCGTCGCGCGCGACCAGGTGGTGATCGCGACCAAGGCGATGGGGCCGATGGGCAAAGGCCCGAACGACCGGGGCCTGTCGCGCTACCACATCACGAACCAGGTCGAAGCGAGCCTGACGCGGCTCCAGCTCGATCATATCGACCTCTACCAGGTGCATGGCTGGGATCCGGCAACGCCGATCGAGGAGACGCTGCGCGCGCTCGACAATCTCGTGAGCCGCGGGCTCGTCCGCTACATCGGCGTGTCGAACTGGGCGGCCTGGGCGATCATGAAGGCGCTCGGCATGTCCGAGCGGCTGGGCCTCGCCCGGTTCGAGAGCCTGCAGGCCTATTACACGATCGCCGGCCGCGATCTGGAGCGCGAGATCGTGCCGATGCTGCAATCGGAAGGCGTCGGGCTGATGGTCTGGAGCCCGCTCGCCGGCGGCCTCTTGTCGGGCAAATACAGCCGCGATGACGAAAAAAGCGGCGAGGGCCGCCGCGCTGTGTTCGACTTCCCGCCGGTGAACAAGGATCGCGCCTATGACGTGATTGACGTCATGAAGCCGATCGCTGAAGCGCGCGGCATCTCGGTCGCGCGGATCGCGCTCGCCTGGCTGCTCCACCAGCGCGCGGTCAGCAGCGTCATCGTCGGCGCCAAGCGGGTCGGTCAGCTGACCGACAATATCGCCGCGACCGAAGTCGAGCTCACCGCCGAGGAGCTGGCCAAGCTGGACGCGGCGAGCCGGCTGCCTGCCGAATATCCGGGCTGGATGCTCGAACGACAGGGCGATTACCGGGCGGAGCAGCTCAACCAGAAGCCGCACGGCGCATGAAGCCGGACGTCGTCTTCGTCATCGCGCGCGCCGACAATGGCGTGATCGGCCGGGACGGCGGCCTGCCATGGCGGCTCCCGGAAGATCTGAAGCGCTTCAAGGCGCTGACGATGGGTGCGCCGATGATCATGGGACGCAAGACGTTCGAGAGCCTGGGCCGGCTGCTGCCGGGCCGGCGGCACATCGTGCTGACGCGCGGGCCTTGGCAGGCAGAAGGCGCCGAAGTCGCGCATACGGTCGACGAGGCGCTGGCGCTGGTCGACGGCCCGCGCGCGTCGGTGATCGGCGGCGCGGAAATCTACCGGCTGTTCCTGCCCGTCGCCGATCGGATCGAGTTGACCGAAGTTCATGGCCGCCCCCAAGGCGACACCGTGATACCGCCGTTCGACGGCTGGCGCGAGGCGGCCCGCGAGGATCATGAGGGATACAGCTTTGTCACGCTCGTCCGCTGAACTGCTCGCCGCCGATTTCGCCGATCATTCAGAGCTGTTCCGCGCGCATGCCGCCGAGCAGCCGGACAAGATCGCGATCGCCGACGGGGACGGACGGATCAGCTGGGGCACGCTCGACGCGCTCGTGGACCGCATCGCCGCGCGGTTGCAGGCCGAAGGCGTCGGCAAGGGCGGTACCGTCGCGATCGTCGGCAGCAATTCGATCGCCTATGGCGCGGCGTTTCTCGCCGCGATTCGCACCGGGGCTGCAGCCGCACCGCTGACCACGTCGGCCACTCCGGAAGCGCTGACGGCGATGCTGGCAGACAGCGGCGCGAAGCACCTGTTCGCCGATCCCGGAATCGAAATGGCTGTGCCGCCCGGCGTCGATCGGATTTCGCTGCACGATCTCGGCGCCTGGTTGCCGTCGGAGGGGTCACGGCCGCAGCCGGTGACGGTCGCACCTGAGGACCCGTTCAACATCATCTACTCATCGGGGACGACCGGCACGCCGAAAGGCATCGTCCAGTCCCACCGGATGCGCTGGAACTATCTTGCGCGCGCCGCCGTGTACGGCCCCGATTCCGTCGCGCTGCTGTCGACGCCGCTCTATTCGAACACGACGCTCGTCAGCTTCCTGCCGTGCCTCGGCGCCGGCGGAACAGTGGTGCTGATGCGGAAGTTCGAGGCGCGGCGCTTCCTCGAACTGTCGGAACGCCACCGCGTCACACACACGATGCTGGTGCCGGTCCAGTACCGCCGCATCATGGCGCTGCCCGACTTCGAGAGCTTCGACCTCAGCAGCTACCGCGCCAAATTCTGCACCAGCGCGCCATTCGCGGCCGAGCTGAAGCGCGACATCCTCGATCGCTGGCCCGGCGGACTGGTCGAATTCTACGGCATGACCGAAGGCGGCGCCTCGTGCGTGCTCCTCGCGCACGAGCATCCGGACAAGCTCCACACGGTCGGCCAGGTCGCGCCGAACAGCGAGATGAAGCTGATCGACGAGGATGGCAACGAGGTCCCGCCGGGCGGCGTCGGCGAAGTGGTCGGGCGCGGGCCGATGATGATGAACGGCTATAACGGCCGGCCGGACGCGACGCGCGCCGCCGAATGGTTCGACAGGGACGGCCGCCGCTTCATCCGCCACGGCGATGTCGGCCGCTTCGACGAGCACGGGTTCCTGATCCTGATGGACCGCACCAAGGACATGATCATCTCGGGCGGGTTCAACATCTACCCGAGCGACCTGGAGGCCGTGCTCGCCGGTGATCCGGGCGTGATCGAGGCGGCCGTGGTCGGCGTGCCGCACCCGGATTGGGGAGAGACGCCGGTCGGCTTCGTCGTGCTCCGCCCCGGCGCCGACAAGGACGCGGTATTAACCGCCGCGAACGGCAAGCTGGGAAAGACCCAGCGCCTGTCCGCGCTGCACGTCGTCGATCAGCTCCCGCGCAGCCCCATCGGAAAGGTGCTGAAGCGGGAGCTGAGGGACCGGCTGCTTTAGGCGAGCACGCGCGCGGCGCGCGTCGTGCGGCGGCGCGCCGCCGACCCGGCCAGGCCGAAGCCTCCGATCATCATCGCCCAGGTGGCGGGCTCGGGCACCGCGGCCGGGCTTGGTGCGCCGAGCGTGACGCTGGCGAACCCGTCGGCGCCGGTGACGGTGTTGGCGAACGAGACACGGAGCTGGCCCGACGGGCTGATCGTCACATTGCTGCTGTCGATCGGCGGAAAGCCGGTCGCCTGCCGGAAGATCTGCTTCGAAAAGAACTCCGTCACGATGTTGGGCGTGGCCGGGTTGTCGTCGAAATCCAGCCCGTCGATCGTGTAGACGATCTGGCCCAGCGACAGGTTGCCGAACGTGTCGAAGCGCACCTCGTTCTCGGTGATGTCGATCGCGAAGAAATTGTCGATATATTCCGGGCTGTCGCCGACAGTCGCGGCAACGGTCTTGAAGACGGTGTCTACGCCCTGGATTCGCTTGATGACGATGGAATCGCCGATCAGCGTCGCGGACGCCGGCACCGCGGGGAGCAGCGTCGCCGCGGCGGCAAGCAAAACGGAAATGGTTTTGGTCACGAACATTCACCCCTGAAGTTACAGATAGCCGAATGATTGGCCCGGGGCCGTTATGATCGAGGTTAGGGAACGGCACGGCCGGTGCGACCAATTCCCCGCCCGCTGCGACCGGAGGGGCCGCGCTTCAATCTCGTCGACGGGACACCTAGATTGATCGTCGATGGCCGATTCCTCCCACGAAATCGTCGCACGGATCGGCAACGGCATCTCCGTCTTCGATGCGCAGCAATGGGACGCGTGCGCAGGGGGCGCGAACCCGTTCGTCAGCCACGCTTTTCTGTCGATTTTGGAGGAGTCCGGCAGCGCGACTGCGCGCGCGGGCTGGCAGCCGCTGCCGATCGCGGTCGAAGGCGCCGACGGGCGCCTGTCCGCGGTCGCGCCGGCCTATGCGAAGAGCCACAGCCAGGGCGAATATGTGTTCGACCACGCCTGGGCGGATGCCTATGCCCGCGCCGGCGGCCGCTATTATCCGAAGCTCCAGATCGCGGTACCGTTCACGCCGGTGCCGGGGCCGCGGCTGCTGCTCGGCGACGACAGTGCCGCGCCGCACCTGATCGCTGCGATCGAGGCAGCGACCGGGCAGAACGGCCTGTCGTCCGCTCATGCGACGTTCGTCGCACCGGACCAGGTGACGCTGTTCGAGCAGGCAGGCTGGCTGATCCGCACCGACAGTCAGTTCCGTTGGCGGAACCATGGCTATAGCTCGTTCGAGGATTTCCTGGCCGCTTTGTCGTCGCGCAAGCGCAAGACGATCCGCCGCGAGCGCGAGGAAGCGGTGCGCGGGCTCGAGATTCGGCATCTGACCGGCCGCGACCTGACCGAAGACGCCTGGGACGCGTTCTGGGCGTTCTACCAGGATACCGGCTCTCGCAAATGGGGCCGGCCGTACCTGACCCGCGCCTTCTTCTCGCTGCTGGGGGAGCGGATGGCGGACCAGGTGCTGCTGATGCTCGCCTGGCGCGGCAAGCGCCCCGTCGCCGGCGCGCTGAACCTGATCGGCGCCGACACGCTGTACGGCCGCTATTGGGGCGCGGTGGAGGAAGTGCCGTTCCTCCATTTCGAGCTTTGCTATTACCAGGCGATCGATGCCGCGATCGCGCGCGGGCTGCGGACCGTGGAGGCCGGCGCGCAGGGGTCGCACAAGCTCGCCCGGGGCTATGTGCCGGTGCCGACCTATTCGGCGCATTTCATTCCCGATGCCGGCTTCCGCGCCGCGATCGCCGATTATCTGGCGCGCGAGCGCGCGGCGGTCGCCCGCGAGATTGCGTTCATGGGCGAGATGGCGCCGTTCAGGCGAGGCTGACAGCCGGGCTTTCTGTCGGCAGACAAATGTGCGTGGCAACCGTCTTGCGCCAGCAACACACCTTCGCCATATGGCGGCGCATGTTCAACCTGATCTCGCTGCTGATCGGCGTCCTCGCCATTCCCTGGGTGCTGCTGGCTGCGCTGCCGCTGATCGGCGCGCTGAACTGGCTGGTCATCCCCTGGGCGCTGCTCGGCCTGTTCTTCGGCGTGCTGTCGCGCGGAACGGCCGGCCGCAACCTGAACCTGGTCGTGCTGATCGTCGCGCTGATCCGGCTCTGGCTGGGCGGCGGACTCTTTTGAGCGCGGAGGACCCGGCCCGCAAAGGCGTGCTGTTCGGTTTGGCCGCCTACCTGAGCTGGGGCTTCCTGCCCATCTATTTCAAGCACCTGCACGGCGCGCTGCCGACCGAAGTGGTCGCGCAGCGCGTGCTCTGGTCGGTGCTGCTGCTGGCGGCGCTGATCGCGGTCTCGCATCGCTGGCAGCATTTGCGGGCGGCCATTGCCAGCCGCCGCGCGCTCGGCATCCTGGCTGTCTCGGCGCTGCTGATCGGCGCCAATTGGCTGATCTACATCTGGGCGATTTCCGCCGACCATGTGCTGGAAACCAGCCTCGGCTATTTCCTGAATCCGCTGGTCAACGTCGTGATGGGCGTGGTGCTGCTGAAGGAGCGGCTGACCCGCGCTCAAGGGCTCGCGGTGGCGCTGGCCGGGACGGGAGTCGCGGTGCTCGCGCTCGGCGCCAGCTCGGGTCTGTGGATCAGCCTCGCGCTTGCCGGCACTTTCGCGACCTATGGGCTGCTCCGCAAGATCGCGCCGGTGGAGAGCCTGGAGGGGCTGGCGATCGAGACAATCCTGCTGGCACCGCTTGCCGCGCTTTACCTGGCGTGGCTGGCGAGCCGGGGTGAACTGGCGTTCGGCGCGGACCCGCACCTCACCTGGCTGCTCACGTTGAGCGGCGTGATGACCGCAACCCCGCTGCTGCTGTTCGCGGCCGCCGCGCGCCGGCTGCGTTATTCGACGCTTGGCCTGCTCCAGTATATCGCGCCGACGATCCAATTCCTGCTCGCGGTGCTTGCCTATGGCGAGCCGCTGACCACGGCGCACATCGTCTGCTTCGCGCTGATCTGGACCGGCCTGGCTGTTTTCGCGGCCGACGGGCTCAGGCGGGCGCCGGCGCGGGCCCGGCCCGAACCCGCTACTTGTCCCTAATGCTGAGCTCGCCTTCGGTGGTGCCGTTGGCGCCATCGCGCATGTCCAGCGTGACCGGCTTGCCTTCCTCGCTGGTGCCGGTGAAGCGGTTGCCCTGCAGCGTCATCTTGAAGTCGTTGGCGTCGAACTGCTGCTGGAACCAGGCGGCGACCTTGTCGCGGCCGGCGGGCGCGACGAAGCGCAGGTTGAACGCGCCTTCGTTCTTGTCGTCGTCGGCGTTGACATGGATGCCGGCGACCTTGCTGTCCGGGTAAAGGCGCAGCCCGTCGATCTCCATATTGCCGGTGAGCGCACCGAGGAACGGGATCTTGACGTCGGCCTTGACGCCCGGGGTGTCGATCTTCAGCCGGCCTTCCTTGCCGGATTCCGCGGAAATCTGGGTCGAGCCATTGTCGGATCGGATGTCGACCGCCGCCCCGTCGCCCTTGCGGTCGCAGGCGGCGAGCAGTGCGATCGGCACCAGCAGAAGCAGGCGAGCGGACATGCGAAGCTCCACTGTGTTATTTCAACAATACAGTACGACCGGCTGCGCCTGCGGTCAAGACGGGGCCGCAGGCAATCCGAACGGGCTGGTCTCCGGCCCTGACCTGCCGCAGGGTGAAGCGATCGCTGGACAAATGGGGGACGACGAATGCCGACGCTGCTGCTGCTCTTCGCCTCCAACATGTTCATGACGATGGCCTGGTACTGGCACCTGAAGGGCGGCATGGAAAAGCCGCTGCTGCTGGTGATCCTGATCAGCTGGGGGATCGCGCTGATCGAATATTGCCTGGCCGTTCCCGCCAACCGGATCGGCTACGCGCATGGCTGGACCGGCGGCCAGCTCAAGATCGCGCAGGAAGCAATCACGCTGATCGTCTTCGCAGGCTTCATGGTCCTCTACCTGCACGAGCCGCTGCATTGGCGGCACCTGGGCGCCTTCATCTGCCTGATGGGTGCGGTCGCGTTCGTGTTCCTGGGAAAATAGCCCCTCCCAAATACGGGAGGGGCTGAGAGACTAGCGGCAGCGCACCTGGCCGCGCTCGATCTCGCGGCCGAGAGCGGCACCCGCGGCGCCGCCGATCAGCGTGCCGAGCAGGCTCGACCGGCCATCGTCGATCGCGTTGCCGAGCAGCGCGCCGATCGCGCCGCCGACGATCAGCCCCGTGGTGCCGTCCGACCGGCGGCAATAATAGCGCCCGTCGCGGCCGCGGTAGATGCGGTCGTTCCGGCTCAAGCGGCGCTCGCGATAATAGCGGCCGTCGCGGTAGTAGCGGTCGGCATAGTAATAGCGCTGGCCGGGCTCCAGCCGGTTGTAATCGTAGCGCCGCGACTGGCGCCAATCGCGCAGCGCCTGGCGCCGCTCGCGACGGGCTTCGCGCATGTCCTGCCGGTATTCTCGGTCGATCTGCGCCCGGGTTTGCGCGGGCGCCGGCGTGGCGGCGATCGTCGGCAGACCGGCCACGATCATCAGGGCGATCATCATCTTTCGCATGGGCGACCTCCTCATATGGCGCCCCGGTGAACGGATCGGCTGCGCTCCGGTTGCGTGCGGCCCCAAGACGCGCAATTCTGCGACCCCTGGGGAGGAGCGACGATGGGGAAGACCGATCCGCGCGTCGACGCGTTCATCGAAAGCAAGGCGGTGTTCGCGCAGCTGATCCTGCGTCACATCCGCGCGATCGTCCATCGCGCCTGTCCGGAGGTGGAAGAAACGCTCAAATGGAGCATGCCCTCCTTTACCTATAAGGGGCAGATCCTGGCCGGCATGGCGGCGTTCAAGGAGCATGCGACCTTCGGCTTCTGGCGGTCGAAAGAAGTGACCGGTACCGAACAGGCCGAATCGGCGATGGGCCAGTTCGGCCGGCTGACCAGCATTGCGGACCTGCCGGAAGACACGGCGCTGGAAGCGATGGTGCGAAAGGCCGCGGCGCTGATCGATTCGGGCACGAAGGCGCCGCGGCCGCTCAAGCATCCGAAGCCGCCGCTCGCCATACCGGACGATCTGCGCGCGGCCCTGGCCGCGAACCCAGGGGCGCAGGCGGCCTATGACGGCTTCCCGCCGGGCCAGCAGCGGGAATATCTGGAATGGGTCACGGAGGCCAGGCGTCCCGAGACCCGCGCTAAACGCGTCGCCCGGGCCGTCGAATGGATGGCCGAAGGCAAGCGCCGCAACTGGAAATATGAGAGCTGCTGATCTCGGTCCCGTCATCCCGAGCTCGACCCGGGACCCACCTTCTTCATTCAAGGAAGGTGGAGCTTCCGCCGAAGTGATGTCGGTCAGCTCGCCGGCGTCGCCAGCAGCTCAGCCAGCTTCGAGCGGAACGCGCGAAGCTCGTTGCCGCTCAGCAGCGAAGTGCTGACGAAGCTGACCGACTTCGGGTTGACCGCCTTGCCGCTGCGATAGACCTCGAAATGCAGGTGCGGGCCGGTCGACAGGCCGGTCGAGCCGACATAGCCGATCACCTGGCCTTGCCGGACATGCTGGCCGGAGCGGACGGCGATGCGGCTCATATGCGCATAGCCCGTGCCCATATTGCCGCCGTGCCGCAGCTCGACGAAATTGCCGTGCCCGCCATGGCGGCCGGCGAAGGTCACGACACCGTCGGTGACCGCATAGATCGGGGTGCCGGTCGGCGCGCCGAAATCGACGCCCTTGTGAAGTCTGCTATAGCCGAGCAGCGGATGGAACCGCATGCCGAAGCTGGAGGTCAGGTGCCCGGTCACCGGACGGGTCAGGCCGGCACGCTTCTCGCCGACGCCGGCCGCGTCATACCATTCGGTGCGGCCGCCGATCGACCATTGCAGAAGCTGCAGCTTGCGGCGTCCCTGGGCCAGCCCCGCGTAGAGCAGGTTGCCGGTCTCGACCTCGCCGGTTTCGGCCCGCTTCTGTTCGATGATCAGGTCGAACCGGGCGTCGGAGCCGATCGCACCGACCGACATCTTGCTGCCGATGGCGCGCAGATAGGCCTCGACCGCCCGTGCCGGCGCGCCGGCCGCGCGAGCGGCGCGGTACAGGCTGTCTCCGACTTCTCCGGTGACGCGCAGCGGCGTATAGTCGACGCGGATCGGCTGACGGGTCAGCTGCAACGCGCCGTCGACGCGCGTCACTTCCAGCCGCAGGTCGAAGCGGGCGCGGAACGCCAGCGCGTCCAGCGGCCGCGCCATGTGCTTGTTGGCGCGGCGGCCGAGTCGGATGTCGAGCCGCGTGCCCGCGGCGAGGTCGCCGAGCGGCACTGCCGAGGCAATCATGCCGGCAACCTGCTCGGCCTCCGCAGCCGCGACGCCGGCCCGCTCCAGCACGCGCGCGAAGCTGTCGCCTTCGCCCACCGCCGCGCTCAATTCGAGCATCGGCCGCTCCGGCGCTTCGGAGAGTGGGCGGACAAGGTCGGTCGCCGCCATGTGACGGCCGCTGTCCGCGCCATAGGCAAGCGGCGCGATCGACTGCGCGCGCACCTGGTCCCACTGATCGGTCGTGGCGATGGCCGGCGTGGCGCCCGGGATGGGGCGGTACAGGCCCGGCGCCAGCACCAGCGCGGCGCCGCACAGGCCGGCGAGCGTGCCGAGGCCGCGCCACCACTCCTTCGAACCGATGCGCGCGCCGAGGTCGACGACCAGGTCGAGATCGGCGAAGCGGCCGTCCGCCGGTCCGCGGCGCCCGAATCCCGGGGCAAGCGCGACCGCGGCGCTGCCGCCGCCAAGCGTGAATCCGTGGTCGTCAGGCCGATACAAAATGCTGCCCCCCGGCAAGTGGCGCCGCGATCATGCAGCGGCGAGGTCGCAAGGACTGTGGACAATCAGGGTTAACGTCAACCTAAGTTGCTGGCGCGAAAGCCGTTACTGCGGCGAAACGCGCCGGTCGCGCGTTCAGTCGCGCAACTGCTTGTGATTACGACGCGAACAACCAAGATAGCGGCAATGTCCAGCTTCGCTTCTTCGCCGGTCGCGGCGGTCCTGGGGCCGACCAACACCGGCAAGACCCACCTCGCGGTCGAGCGGATGTGCGCGCATTCGAGCGGCATGATCGGCTTTCCGCTGCGGTTGCTGGCGCGCGAAGTCTATGACCGCGTCGTCGCGATCAAGGGCGAAAACCAGGTCGCGCTGATCACCGGCGAGGAAAAGATCGTGCCGCCGCACGCGCGCTGGTTCCTGTGCACGGCGGAATCGATGCCGCTCGACAGGGACGTGGCGTTCATCGCGCTGGACGAGGCGCAGCTCGGCGCGGACCCGGAGCGCGGCCATGTCTTCACCGACCGGCTGCTCCGCGCCCGCGGCCGCGAGGAGACGCTGATCCTCGGCTCGGATGCGCTCAGGCCGATGGTCAAGGCGCTGCTGCCCAGGACCGAGATCGTCAACCGCCCGCGCTTTTCGACGCTCAGCTTCGCCGGGGCGAAGAAGCTGTCGCGGCTGCCCAAGCGCTCGGCCATCGTCGCCTTCTCGGCCGAGGAAGTCTATGCGGTAGCCGAGACGCTGCGCCGCTTGCGTGGCGGCGCGGCGGTGGTGATGGGCGCGCTCAGCCCTCGCACGCGCAACGCCCAGGTCGCGATGTTTCAGGCCGGCGAGGTCGACTATCTGGTCGCGACCGACGCGATCGGCATGGGCCTCAACATGGACGTGGCGCACGTCGCCTTCGCCTCGCTGCAGAAATTCGACGGCCGGCGGACGCGGCGGCTCAGCGTTGCCGAAATGGCCCAGATCGCCGGGCGCGCCGGGCGTCACCAGCGCGACGGCACGTTCGGCTCGCTCGCGATGGACGGCCCCGGCGCCTTCACGCCCGAAGAGATCGAGGCGATCGAGAACCACCGATTCCCGCCGCTCGACTTCCTCTACTGGCGCGACGGCGATCCCGATCTGTCGAGCCTCGACGCGCTGATCGCCTCTCTGGAGGCGAAACCCGACAGGCCGGTGCTGCGCGCGGCGCCGCAGGCGATCGACCTTGCCGTGCTGAAGCGGCTGGCCGACGAGGATTGGGTCCGCGCCCGCACCCGCAGTCCGCAGGCTGTCCGGCGGCTCTGGGCCGCGTGCGGCCTGCCCGATTTCCGCAAGACGGGCGCCGAGCACCACGCCCGCTTCGTCGGCCGCGTGTACCAGCATCTGTCCGAAGGCAACGGCCACGTCCCCCACACCTGGTTCGCGGAAGAAATCGCGCGGCTCGACCGCATCGGCGGCGACGTCGACACGATCGCCGATCGCATCGCCTCGATCCGCAGCTGGTCCTACATCGCCCACCGCGCCGACTGGCTGGACAACCCGCAGCACTGGGCAGAGCGGACCCGCGCGACCGAGGAGAAGCTTTCCGACGCGTTGCACGCCGCGCTGACTCAGCGTTTCGTCGATCGCCGCACCTCGGTGCTGCTGCGCGAGATCGGCGCCGGGCTCGACCAGCTTCCGGTCGCGATTGCCGAGGACGGAGCCGTTACCGTCGATGACGAGCCGATCGGCCGGCTCGACGGCTTTGCCTTCACGCCCGACGCGAGCGCCAGCCATGCCGATGCGCGCCGGCTGATCGCCGCCGCCGACCGCCGCCTCGCCGGCGAGCGAGCCGCGCGTGCGCGTGCGCTCGCGGCAAGCGAGGACGCGGCATTCGTCCTCGCGACCGAGACCGGCCAGCCGCCGGCGATTCATTGGAACGGCCGCGAGATCGCGCGCTTCGAACCGACGCGAGAGCTGCTCCGGCCGAGGCTGAAGCTGGAGCGCGCAGCCGCCGCGCTGGAGCCGGGCAGCCGCGACATCATCTTTGCGCGGCTCCATCGCTGGCTGGAGGCGCGCACCGAGAAATTGCTGGACCCGCTGGAGCGGCTGGCGGCGGCGGCGGCCGACCCGACGACCGCGCCGGCGCTCCGCGCGCTGCTCGCGCCGCTCGCCGATTCAGGCGGGATCGTCGAGCGCCGTGCCGTCGAGACGGTGCTGGCCGCACTTTCCCGGGATGACCGCGCCGCCGCGCGCAGGCTGGGCCTGACGATCGGCGCGCTCGACATTTTCGCGCCGTCGCTGCTGAAGCCGGAGCCGCTCAGGTGGCGCACCGCGCTGCTTGCGGTGCGGGAGCACCAGGCCATGCCCGCGCTGCCGCCGGCCGGGGCAGTGCTGTTGGCCGCGGGCCATGCAAAGACCCCGGGCTTTCGCGCGATCGGCCGGCAGCAGGTCCGGATCGACATGGTCGAGCGCATCGCCCGCGCTGCGCATGAAGCGCGTGAAGGCAAGCGACCGTTCACGCCCGACCCGTCGCTCGCGACCTCCGTCGGCCTTGAGCCGAAAACGCTCGCACGGCTGATGCTGTCGCTCGGCTTCCGCGCGCTTCCGGCCGAGCCGGGCACGGAACCCGCATGGCGCTGGCACGGCCGCCGCCGCGCCCCGGACCAGCGCGCGCCGGTCAATCCGAACAGCCCCTTCGCGGCGCTTGCCGGGCTGGGGCAGTGAGTTTGGCACTCAAGCTCTCAAACTCCGTTCGGACTGAGCCTGTCGAAGCCCTTCTTTGCTCTTTCGGCGTCTCACGAAGAGAGGGCTTCGACAAGCTCAGCCCGAACGGAGTGCAAATGGCCGCGGAGCATCTGGGTGACTGACACCGTTCGCCTCGACAAATTCCTGTGGTTCGCGCGCCTGGCGAAGACGCGGAGCTTCGCGCAGGACGTCGCTGAAGCCGGGCATATGCGGATCAGCGGCCGGGTCGTCGATCGCGCGGCCGCGCCGGTGCGGGTCGGCGACGTGCTCAGCTTTCCGCTGCACGGGCGCGTCCGCGTGATCCGCGTGGAGGCACTGCCGGCGCGGCGCGGGCCGGCGGCGGAAGCGCGGCTGTGCTACAGCGACTTGTCTCCGCCTGTTGACGCGCCCGGCGCCGCGACCTAGCGAGGCGGCAACCGCTTCCAGGGGCCCGAGACCAATGACCTACGTCGTCACCGATGCCTGCATCCGCTGCAAGTACATGGATTGCGTCGAGGTCTGTCCGGTCGACTGCTTCTACGAAGGCGAGAACATGCTGGTGATCAATCCCAGCGAGTGCATCGACTGCGGCGTCTGCGAGCCCGAATGCCCGGCCGAGGCGATCCTGCCCGATACCGAGAGCGGCCTGGAGAAGTGGCTGGAGCTGAACGCGACCTTCTCGGCGCAGTGGCCGAACGTCACGCGCAGCCGCGGCGCGCCCGCCGATGCCGACGAGCACAAGGGTGAGGAAGGCAAGTACGACAAGTACTTCTCGCCGGAGCCGGGCCAGGGCGACTGAGCCTCGCGCGGCCATCGGCGCGGTTTCCACCGTTAACCATCCAAATCGCTGTGTCGGCTTCCCGACAACGCTGGCATTTTTATTTCCGATCTGTTAAATGGATCAATACCGGGCTTGGCTCGGCACAGATGTCCCTTACATCTGCAAGAAAGGTCCAACTCCTCCTCTGACCGTCCGCTCCCGACGAGGTCGCGTTACGCCCGCATTGATACGGGCGCGCGTCGGGCCCGGACCAAGAAGACAGAAAGGTCACTCATGGCTGCCAAGGCGCTCAGCTTCGATGTTGGCGATTACGTTGTCTATCCAAAGCATGGCGTGGGTCGCGTCGTTGAACTTCAACGGCAGGAAATCGCGGGCGCGAGCCTCGAACTCTATGTCCTGCGGTTCGAGAAGGAGCGGATGACGCTCCGCGTTCCCACCAACAAGGCCGAGAGCGTCGGCATGCGCAAGCTGTCTTCGGACAAGACGATGCGCGAGGCGATGGAGACGCTGAAGGGCAAGCCCAAGGTCAAGCGCACCATGTGGTCGCGCCGCGCGCAGGAATATGAGGCCAAGATCAACTCGGGCGACCTCGTCTCGATCGCGGAGGTCGTGCGCGACCTGTTCCGCGCCGACGACCAGCCGGAGCAGAGCTATTCCGAACGTCAGATCTTCGAAGCGGCCGCCAGCCGCCTCGCCCGTGAGCTCGCCGCGATGGAGCAGATCGACGAGCCCGGCGCGCTGAAGAAGATCCTCGAAATCTTGAACAAGGCCGCCGCGATCTACAACAAGGCCAAGGCCGACGCCGCGGCGGAGTAACGGTCCCGGGCCTCAGGCCTGACGAAAAGGGCGGTGCCGAAGGGCGCCGCCTTTTTCTTTTGGCGTAGGGAAAGCCCCAGTGCGCCCCGTTGTGGATACTAGAGCGTTTTCAGCTTAGGTAGCGGCATAGCCACAGTTGCGGAGATAGTTTGCGCATTCGGCTGGCGGGAAGCGGTCGAGG
>NZ_WQMS01000020.1 GCF_009753715.1 Sphingomonas horti
CGGCCGAGGTCGAGGCCGACCAGGCTCACATTCTTCGAGCCGGTGATGGTGAGCCCGTCGAAATGCGCGCCCGCGCCCGGATTGGCGGCGACGATCGTCACCGTCGAATCGAAGCTGCGGTTGAAGATGCTGAGCTTGCCGTAATTGCCGTCGGCAACGACGATCCGGTCGCCGCCGGCCGCGCCTGCGATCGCGGACGACAGCTCGGCCGCAGTGGCAACGTTGAAAATGGTCATTGCAATCCCCGTCGGGACGCGGCCAAGGGGGCAGGCCGCGCTCATGTCGGGGGTGCGGATAGAGTCTGTGCGTTTAAGGACGCGGTTAACGGATACTTCGGATTTTACGGTGGCTTACGTGCCGGCTGCTGCCTCATGGTCATGCCGGGAATTCGCGACTTTCAGGCGTTCGGTCGAACGGCACCTGCCGGACGCGCTGCAGTCAGTGCGGCGATGGCTTGCGCAAACGGGGATGGCGGCGATGATTAAATATGCCTTTGCGCTGGTTCTTGTCTCCATGCCGAGTTCGATAGCATCGGCCAATCCGCGCGTGCGGGAGGCGGGGGTGACGGTCGGTATCCTGTCGCCGGGGCCGCTCAATGCGATCACCGACGTCGCCGGGGTGGAAGTCGGGCAGGTGACGCTGAACGAGGGCAAGCGCATCCACACTGGCGTCACCGCGGTGCTCCCGCATGGCGGCAACCTCTATCAGGACAAGGTGCCGGCGGGGTTCTTCGTCGCCAATGCGTTCGGCAAATTCGCGGGCTCGACGCAAGTGGTGGAGCTGGGCGAGGTCGAGACGCCGATCCTGCTCACGAACACGCTGAACGTCGCCGAGGCGATGGCCGCGGCGGTCGAATGGACGCTCGCCCGGCCCGGCAACGAACAGGTCCGATCGGTCAACGCGGTGGTCGGCGAAACCAATGACGGCTTCCTGAACGACATTCGCGGCCGCCACGTGACGATCGCCGACGCGCGCCGCGCGATCGAGAGCGCGAAGCCGGGGCCGGTAGCGGAAGGCAATGTCGGCGCCGGCGCCGGCACCGTCGCGTTCGGCTTCAAGGCCGGCATCGGCACCTCGTCGCGGCTGCTGCCGGCGTCGCTTGGCGGCTGGACGGTCGGCGTGCTGGTGCAGGCCAATTATGGCGGCGTGCTGACGATCGCCGGCGTGCCCGTGGGCGTGAAGCTCGGCCGCTACGACTATAAGGAGCAGGTCGAGCAGAAAAAGGCCGACGGGTCGGTCGTGGTCGTGATCGCGACCGACGCGCCACTGTCCGACCGCAACCTGCGCCGGCTGGCCGAGCGCGCCTTTGCCGGGATCGCGCGGACCGGCTCCAGCTTCTCGAACGGCTCAGGCGATTATGCGGTTGCCTTCTCGACCGCTGCTTCGGCGCGCCGCACGCCCGAGCGCCGCGCGGCCGCCAGCCCGGTCGAGGACCTGCCGAACGACCGCATGTCGCCGCTGTTCCAGGCCGTGGCGGAGGCGAGCGAGGAAGCGGTGCTCAACGCGCTGTTCGCCGCCACCAGCGTCGACGGCGATCAGGGCCGGATCGAGGCGCTGCCGCTCGACCGCGTGCTGCCGATGCTGAAGGGGCGCTAAGCCTCTCAAACAACGTGCCGGCTGCGTGCCGCATCCACGCTCCATGCGCCGCCGCCGGCACAGGCGAGGTAGAGGAACACGAAGCAGAACAGGATCGCCGCGTCGCCGCCGTTCAGCGCGGGCCAGAAGCTCTGCGGAGCGTGGCCCATGAAATAGGCGACCGCCATTTCGCCCGCGCAGATAAAGGCGACGGGCCGGGTGAACAGGCCGATCGCGAGCAGCGCGCCGCCGACCACCTCGATCCAGGCGGCCACCATCAGCAGGGCGGGAAGCGGGTCGGGGACGCCGGGCTGCGCGGCGGGGAAGTGGAGCAGCTTCATCAAGCCATGCTCCATGAACAGCAACGCCGCCATGATCCTGAGTACCGACAGCATCCGCTGCGCCCAGACTCCGAACCGGTCCATATGCCCCTCCCTCTATCTGCGGAGCGTCATTCCTCCGCGCCCTTATATTTGAGCTCCAGATATTTGCCCTGGGTGGCGAGCTTGTCGAGGTCGCCGCTCGCCAGCTGCTGGGTCATCCGCGCGAGCTCGCTTTCGACCACGCGCAGGCCTTCGACGAGCTGGGCGTCCGGCCCCTGGCGGCGGAGCTGCTGCGGCACGCGCTGATAGCCGCGGACCAGCTCGGGCAACTCCTCGCCCACCAGCCGGCGCACTTCCATCGCCGCGGGCTCGCGCTCGTCGAGATGCTGGACGCAGGGTGCCAATCCTTCGAGCCGCACCCCGATCTGGTCGATCAGCCGGTTGGCGGGCGCGGGGAGCGCGGGCCGCTGGCTGTCCAGCCATTGCTCGGTGCGGTTGGGGAGCGCCTTCAGCGGCACCTGCGGCAGCTGCTCGGCATTGGCTTCCGGCTCGGCCGAGAACAGCAGCACGCCGATCCAGGCGAGGACGATGCCCAGCACCACCGCCATCACGCCGGTGCCGCCGATCGGGCCGATGACCAGCCCCCAGGCGACCGCCGCGACCAGGATCGCCAATGTGAGGAAGAACATCCGCCGCATCATGCGGATCGCGCGCGCCTTGCGCCGCTCGCGCCGGCGCCGCGCCGCCGCCCGTCCCTCCGGCGAGGCGCGGCGGATCAGCTCTTCGGCCTTGGAGATGATGAGGTCGGAGTCGATCATTCAGTCAGCCCATAGCGGGCTTTCCCGTCCGCGCGAAGGTTCAGCCCGCATCCAGCGCTTGCAGCGGCGAGCTCTGGCCCTGTTCGGCCCCTTCGGCGCGGGCGATGTAGCCGCGCGACTTCTCGACCTCGCTCGACAGCGCGTTGACCGTCGTCTTCATCGATTCGAGCGCCTTCACCTTGAAGGTGTCGATCGAATCCATCGTATCGTAGATGTTCTGGAACGCGCGGCTGAGCACTTCCAGCGGGATCGTCGACGCCGCCGCCTGCTCGTGGATCTGCGCGGTCTGGGTCTTCAACAGCTTGCCGGTCGAATCGATGATGTTCGCGGTCGTGGTGTTGAGCGCGGTGATCTGCTCCAGCACCAATTTCTGGCTGGTCAGCGCCTGCGCGACAGTGACGGCGGTGCGTAGCGCCGAGACGGTGGTGGTGGAGGCGCGGTCGACGCCCTTGATCAGCTCGACATTGTTTTTCTTGACCAGGTCGAGCGCCAGATAGCCCTGCACCGTCACCGCCATCTGGGTCAGCAGGTCCTGGGTGCGCTGGCGGACGTAGAACAGCGCGCTTTCGCGGATCGCCTTGGCCTTGGCCGGATCAGTCGCGTCGAGCTCGTTGGCCTTGTCCTCCAGCTTCTCGTCCAGCGCCTTGGACATGTGGATCATTTGCTCCAGCCGGCCCATCGCCGCCCAGAGCTTCTGCCGCTCGACCGAGATCGCGGCATTGTCCATCAGCAGCTCGTCCTTGCCCTTGGCGAGGCGGCCGAGGATCGCGGCGATATGGCCCTGGGCGGACTGGTAGCTGTCGAAATAATTCCTGAGCTTCGAGCCGAACGGGATGATGCCGAACAGCCGGCGCTTGGTGAACAGGTCGCCTTTCGACGAGGGATCGAGGTCTTCGATCGTGCGGCGCAGCTCGGCGAGGTCGGTGCCGACGCCAGTCTCCTGGTCCATCGCGCGCACCGGCCGATCGAGGAAGCGATTGCTCTCGCCCGCCGCGGCGCGGATTTCCTTCTGACCGAGCGCGGTGATCGAATCGACGCGCTTGCCGAACTCGGGGCTGTTCACGTCCTGCGCGATCAACTCGTCGACGAATTGGTCGACCCGCTTTTCGAGCTCGGTCTTCTGCTTCTCCTCAAGGGGCACCAGGCCCGCCGCCTTTTCCGGGGCGACGGCGGCGACCGGGTCCGGCGGCGTCAGAACGAGCCCGCTCTCTTCGACAGTGGCGGTGGTGGCCATCAATTCATCTCCTGCCCCTTGCGGCTGCGGAGATTAGAGGCGTGCCGCCGCGGTTCAAGCGGCTTTCGTGTTTTAGGCCGATAATACGCCTATTTCGTCGGCTTCGGACCGGGCACGGGCGCCTGCCTGACATTGTCCTGGGCCTCGGCGGCCGCGTTTACCGCATTCTGCGTCGACGAGCCGGGCGCGCCCGGCGCACCGATGGCGCCATTCTCGCGGATCGCGTCGGCCCGGTTCTCCAGCACATCGGCCGCCTTGGCCGTGCTCTGGTCGGCGGCATTGTCGAGCGCATCGGCCTGCGCGTCGGCCGTCGAGCCGTTGGTGGAGTTGTCGGAGCAGGCGGCGAGCGCCAGCAGGGCGAGCGCGGGGACAGCGTATCTCATACGCGGCCAACGCAAGCGCCGCGCCGGGGTTGCGTCAGAGCGCGAAGCCGCCACCAACCGTGCTGTAGAGCACCCAGCCCGACAGGAGCAGCGACAGCGTCAGCGAAAAGGCCATCAGGCCCCAGCCGAACAGGGTCACGATCCGCGGATTGTCGCGGTTCGCGCGCTTGTTGCTGGTGATGCTGGCCAGCACGAAGCTCGCCAGGACGCCGTAGGTAAAAGCTGCAATCTCGAACATCGTGCCGTGAATCCCCCCGGACTCTGGGTGATCGCCCTACGCGGCGGCCGCGCGGCCCGCAAGGCGGGCGCCCGGCCATTTGCGGCGAGCCGAGCCTATTTGCCGGAACAAGGTTAACGGCCCCTTGATTGGGCGCGGCGCCGATCCGCGCGTTCAGCCGCCATGATCCGGGACGCACTGGCGCTGATCGGCGGGCTGGCGATCACCGCGGCGACGGTGTTCGACGTGTTCGCGACCGTGGTCGTGCCCGGCCGGGTATCGGGTCCCATCAACGTGTCGCGGCTGCTGCGGACCTACATGTTCGGCTTCTGGCGCGGCACGCTGCGCGCGTGCGCGGGCACCCGCGATCCCCGGATGGGCAGCGTGTTCGGCGCGATGCTGCTGCTGATGATGCTGGTCGTGTGGGTCTGCCTGACCCTGCTCGGCCTCAGCCTGACCGCCTGGGCGCTGCGCCGGTCGTTCACGCCGCCGATCATTGAATTCGGCGAAGCAGCGTTCGAGATCGGGTGCGCGATGATGACGCTGGGGCTGAGCGGCCATGGCGCCACGGGCTGGGCGCGCCCGCTCGTCGTGGTCGCCGGGCTGTGCGGGCTGCAGATCGTCACCGTCACGCTTTCCTTCATCGTCCAGATCCAGACCGCGCTGCGCGATCGCGACGCACTGGTGCTGAAGCTGGAGAGCCGGGCCGGCTCGCCGCCCTCAGGCGTCGTGCTGCTCGCCACCACGCGCGAGCTGGATGCGCATGACGGCCTGCCCAAGCTGTTCGACGATTGGGAAAGCTGGGCCGCGATGCTGCTGTACACGCACGGCGCCCATCCGGTGCTGTCCTATTTCCGGTCGGACAAGGGCGGGCTGGACTGGCTGACGGCGCTGGGCGCGGTGCTCGACGCGGCCTCGGTCACGATCGCGATGCTCGGCGACGTACCGGGCGGCAATGCCCGGCTGATGCACGACGGCGGCGTGCGGACCGTCCGGCGGCTGTGCGGCGCCTTCCGGCTCGACCCGCGCGCGATGCCGGAGCTGACGGACCGGGACGTCGCGAATGCCGCCGCCCGGCTGGAGCGGGCCGGCTATGCGATCCGGCGCGGCTGCGGCGACGCGCTGCGGCAGTGGCAGCGCGCCTATCGGGGCGAGCTCGCGGCTTTGGTCCGCCATTTCGGGGTGGAGGAGCCCGCCTGGCTGGGCGGGCAGGACGAGCAGGCAGCCGTCTATCGTCCGTAGATGCGATCGAGTATCTCGGCGACGTCGACGAAGCGCTCCGCCTCGGCCGAATAACGTTCGCCCGCTGCCAGCCGGCGCGCCCAGTCGGCAGCCGCGCGGCCGCCCCAGTCGTCGGGCGGCGCCGCCAGCACCTCGGTCGCGGTGCCGCGCCAGCGTTCGGCGGTGAAGTCGAAGAACGAGCCGTCAAGATTGCGGAAGCCGGCACCCAGGCCTTCCCCGTAGAAGCTGGCGCCGATGATCGCGTCGCGGCCGGCTGGCAGGTTCCAGGAGCAGGCGAGGCTGATCACGCGCCCATCGCCGAGCGTCAGGGTCGCGACCGCATAGTCCTCGCACGCGCCGGGCGGGAGCGGCCGGCCGTTGGCGAGCAGGCGCGCCTGCACGTCGGTCACTGCGGGGAAGTCGAGCGCCCAGAGCGCCAGGTCGACAAGATGGACGCCCAGATCGATCACGCAGCCGCCGCCGGATTGCGCGGGGTCGAAGAACCAGGCTTTTCCCGGCCCGTAGGCGTTGTGGAAGACCAGATCGACCGCGCCGACCCGGCCCAGCTCACCCGCGGCGATCAGCGAGCGGATGCGGCGCATCGCCTCGGTGTGGCGATAGGAGAGGTCGAGCCCGAGCAGCCGGTCGGCACGGCGTGCCGCATCCACGACCGCGCCGACCTCGCCGGCGGTGCGGCCGAGCGGCTTCTGGCAGAAGACGGCGACGTCCGCCTCCAGCGCCCGGATGGACTGCTCGGCGTGCAGGGCACTCGGCGTCGCGATCACGATGCCGTCCAGCCTATGCCCGAGCAGCGAATCGAGGCCGTCCACGCGCGCCGCGCCCGGCGCGAGCCTGGCCGCTTCCGCCGCCATTTCGTCGGACGGATCGGCATAGGCGACCGCCTCGATCGCGCCGGTGTCGATCATCGCCTGCATCCGGTGCCGGCCGATCCAGCCGGTGCCCAGGAACCCGACCCGCATCAGAAGGTCACCAGCGCCTTGATGAAATTGCCCGGCCGGTCGCGGGTCGCGTCCAGCGCTTCGCCGAGCCGGTCGAGCGGATAGCGATGGGTGTAGAGCTTCGCCGGGTCGAGCCGGCCCGAGGCGACCGCTTCCACCGCTTCGCGGATGCCGGCGATATAGGCGGCGGGATCACGTTCATGGGCGTTGATGACGTCGATGCCGCGCCAGTTCCACAGCCACATATTGACCTGGCGCGGGCCGTCCTGGTGGTAGCCGGCAATGATCAACTTGCCGCGCTCGGCGGTCAGTTCGGCGGCGAGATCGAGCGGCCATTGCTTGCCGACCGCCTCGATCACCCGCTCGCAGAAGCTGCCGCCGGTCAGGTCCTTCACACGTTCGATGATCGCCTGGTGGTCGTGCATCGGGATTGTTTCGGCCGCGCCCATCTCGCGCGCGACGGCGAGCGACTCGTCGCGCCGCGAGATCGCGATCACGCGCGCGCCGGCATCGGCCGCGAGCCGCGTCAGCAGCGCGCCCAGGAAACCGATGCCGACGATCGCAACCGTCTGCCCGGCATGGATGTCGGCGCGGCGGAAGATGTTGAACGCGCAGCCGAGCGGCTCGCCGGGAAAGGGAGCGCCGGCCAGCTCGGGCGGCAGCTTCACGACCGCGTCAGCCGCGGCAACATCATATTCGGCATAGCTCTGGTAGCTGAGCGCGGCGACGCGGTCGCCGATCGCGAGCCCCGTCACGCCGTCGCCGATCGCGTCGATCGTGCCCCAGCCTTCATGGCCGAGGTCGCCGGCTTTGGTCGGAAACGCCATCCAGTCGGGCCCGGCCCAGGGCGTGAGGTTTGACGCGCAGACGCCGCAGCCTTCCAGCCTGACGCGCGCCTGCCCCGGCCCCGGCTCCGGCAGCGGCACGTTCTCGACTTCGATCCGACCCGGCCCGGTCAGCACCGCCGCGCGCATGGTATTGGTTGGCAAGCTCAGCTCCCGCTCATGTTCCGATCCTGAAACAACAGGTGGCTGGCGCGGGTTCCGGGCAGCCGCTATCTCGCGGCCATGCCTCATCTCTATCTGGTCGACGGCTCCGGCTATATCTTCCGCGCCTATCACCGCCTGCCGCCGCTGACGAACATCCATGGCGAGCCGGTCGGCGCCGTCTATGGCTATACGACCATGTTGTGGAAGCTCGCGGAGGAGCTGAACAAGGCCGACGGGCCGACGCACCTGGCAGTGATCTTCGACCATTCGGCACGGTCGTTCCGCAACGACATGTACGACCAGTACAAGGCGCATCGCCCGCCGCCGCCCGAGGACCTGGTCCCGCAATTCCCTATGATCCGCGACGCGACCCGGGCCTTTTCGCTGCCCTGTCTGGAAGAGGAAGGCGTGGAGGCGGACGACCTGATCGCGTCCTATGCGAAAGCGGCGCTGGCGCAGGGCTGGTCGGTGACGATCGTCAGTTCCGACAAGGACCTGATGCAGCTGATCGAGCCGGGGCTCGACCTCTACGACACGATGAACAACCGGCGCCTGGGGGCAGACGCGGTGGTAGAGAAATTCGGCGTCCCGCCGGGCCAGCTGGGGCAGGTGCTCGCGCTGATGGGCGACAGCGTCGACAATGTGCCGGGCGTGCCCGGCGTCGGCCCCAAGACCGCGTCGAAGCTGATCCTGGAGCATGGCGATGTCGAGGCCGTGCTCGCCGCCGCGCCGGCGATGAAGCCGGGCAAGCTGCGCGACAATCTGATCGAGCATGCGGAAAATGCCCGGCTGTCGCGCGAACTGGTGAAGCTCAAATGTGACGTTCCGCTCGTCCATCCGATCGAGGAAATGGAGCTGCAGGGCATTCCCGAACCGCCGCTCCGCGCGTTTCTGGAGCATCACGGCTTCAAGTCGCTGCTGATGCGGCTGGGCCAGGTGGCCGACGAGGTTCCCGCGCCGGAGTCGCGCGTCGAGCTGCCACCCGACCCGCCCTGCGACCACGACAACTATGAGACGGTGCTGACGCTGGAGGCGCTCGACCGCTGGATCGCGGCAGCGACTGCCCAGGGCTTCGTCGCGGTCGATACCGAGACCGACAGCAAGGACCAGATGCACGCGGGGCTGGTCGGCGTCAGCCTGGCGCTGGAGCCGAACAAGGCCTGCTACATTCCGCTCGGCCATGGCGGCGGCGACCTGCTGGGCGGCGACTTCCCGGCGCAGATCCCGCTCGACGCGGCGATCGCACGGCTGAAGCCGCTGCTCGAAGACCCGGCGGTGCTGAAGATCGGGCACAACATCAAGTTCGACATGTGCGTGCTCGCCCGGCACGGCGTGCGCATCGCGCCCTATGACGACACGATCGTCATCAGCTTCGACCTGGATGCCGGGCTGCACGGCCATGGCATGGACGAGCTGGCGGCGACGCACCTCAGCCATAGCTGCATCGCGTTCAAGGACGTGGTCGGGACCGGCCGGAACCAGCTCGGCTTTCATCAGGTCGATCTGAACGCCGCCACCCGCTACGCCGCCGAGGATGCCGATGTTACACTCCGCCTGTGGCGCCGGCTGAAGCCGCGGCTGTCGGCGGAAGGCGCTGCGACCGTCTATGAGCGGGTCGACCGGCCGCTGGTCCCGGTCGTCGGCGCGATGGAGCGCGCCGGCATCAAGGTCGATCGCGAATATCTGTCGCGCCTGTCCGGCGACTTCGCGCAGCAGATCGCCGCGATCGAGGCTGACATTTTCGCGCTGGTCGGCGCGCCTTTCACCATCGGCAGCCCCAAGCAGCTGGGCGACATATTGTTCGAGCAGATGGGGCTGAAGGGCGGCCGCAAGGGCAAATCGGGCGTCTATTCGACCGACGTGAACGAGCTGGAGCGGCTCGCGGCCGAAGGCGTCGAGGTCGCGCGGCGCGTGCTCGACTGGCGGCAGCTGACCAAGCTGAAATCCACCTACACCGACGCGCTGCAGCAGGAGATCAGCCCGGAAACCGGCCGCGTCCACACCTGCTATTCGTTGACGGGTGCGCAGACCGGCCGCCTGTCGTCGACCGAGCCGAACCTGCAGAACATCCCGATCCGAACCGAGACCGGGCGGCAGATACGCGACGCTTTTGTGGCCGAGCCAGGCAACGTCATCCTGTCGGCCGATTACAGCCAGATCGAGCTGCGCATCGCCGCGCACATGGCCGACGTGCCGCAGCTCCGCGCCGCCTTCGCGGCCGGCGAGGACATTCACGCGCTGACCGCGACCGAGCTGTTCGGCGAAGTGAACCGGGACACGCGCGGGCGTGCCAAGACGATCAACTTCGCGATTCTCTACGGCATCTCGCGCTGGGGCCTCGCCGGCCGGCTGAGCGTCACGGCCGAGGAAGCGCAGGTGATGATCGACCGCTATTTCGAGCGCTTCCCCGGCATCAACCGCTACATCGCCGAGACGCTGACGGTCGCGCGCGAGCGCGGCTACACGACCACTTTGTTCGGACGGAAGACGCACTTCCCGCGCATCAAGTCCAAGGTCCAGCACGAGCGGCAGGGCGCCGAGCGCGCGGCGATCAACGCGCCGATCCAGGGCACCAGCGCCGACATCATCAAGCGAGCGATGGTGAAGATGGGCCCGGCGCTGGAGCGGGCCGGCCTGCCCGACGTGCGCATGCTGCTCCAGGTCCATGACGAGCTGGTGTTCGAGCTGCCCGAACGCGATGTCGGGGCGGCGAGCGCGGTGATCCGCGACGTCATGGCGTCGGCGGCGGAGCCGGCGGTCAGGCTCAGCGTTCCCGTGGGCGTGGAAATCGGCCACGGCCCCAGCTGGGGCGCGGCTCACTAAGGTTATGGGCAGGGACCAGGAACCTGTCTAAGCACGATCCGATGGGGGTTTCGGAAGCGCCGGCCAGCGATATCGCGGACCTCGCCAAGGGCGGCCGTACGAACATGTTGGGCTTCCTGCTGCGGCTGGCGGCGCGGATCCCGTTCCTGTTCATCGCCGGCCGCCTGTACGGCCCGGACGCGCTCGGCCGATTCGCCTATGCGATCCTGGTCATCGAATTTGCCGCCCAGCTCGCGACACTGGGGCTGAAGCGCGGACTCGCCCAGCAATTATCCTCGGCCGAGCGGCCGCATGTCTGCGTCGTCTGGGACGGGCTGCTGGTCGCCGGCGCCGCTTCGGCCGCGGCGGCGGCGGTGCTGGCCGCCATTCCCGAGCTGATGTTCCCGAACAGCGGCGTGAACGGGCTCGACCGGCTGCTTCCGCTGACGATCTTCGCCCTCGCCTGGTCGGACGTGTCGCTGGCCGCGCTCGCCTATCGCCACAATGTCGCGGCGACGGTGCGCGCACGGGCTGTGATCGAGCCCTGGACGATCAGCATCGCCGCCGGTGCGCTCTATTTCTATTCGACGCGGGACGGGCTGATCCTGTCATACGTGCTGTCGCTGATCGCGGCTCTGGTCGCCTCGATCATACCGCTGATCCGCAGCTATGGCCTGCCGCGGGGCTGGTCGCCGCGGCCGGTCGAGCTGTTCCACATCGCCCGCCGCAACGCCCCGCTCGCCGCCGCCGACGCGATCGAATGGGGCACGCGCAACGTCGACCGGGCGATTATCGGCCTGTTCTTCCCGCCGGCGACGGTCGGCATCTACTGGGTCGCGCAGCAGATCGCGACGCTGCCGCAGAAGCTGAAAACCAGCTTCGATCCGATCCTGGGGCCGGTCATCACGCAGAGCCTGGCGGAGGGCGACAAGGCCGCGGTCGCGGCGCAGGTGCGGCAGGTCGGCTTCTGGATCATCGCCGCGCAGGCCGGCATCGCGCTGGCGCTGACGATCCCGGGCGAGGCGGTGATGGGGCTGGCCGGCCCGCAATTCGTCAGCGGCACCGGCGCGCTCGCCTTCCTGATGATCGCCGAAGTGGTCGCGGCGACGGCGGTCGTGTCCGAATCGGCGCTGGTCTATGTCGCGCGCCACCGCAACCTGATGATCTCGCTGGCGACGATCGCGATCCAGATCGGCTTGAGCTTCGCCTTGATTCTCGGCATGGGCGAGGCCGCGCTGCCGCCCGAAGTCCAGGCCGTGGGCCCGGCGATGGCGCTGCCGCTCGCGCTGGGCTTCGCGGCGATCGCGAAGGCGCGGCTGCTCTCGACGCTGCTCGACGCGCCGGTGTCGCCGTGGCGCTGGGCGCTGGTGTGGGCGGTCGCGGCGGGGACGGTGGTCGGCTTCATCGCCACCCGCATCCCCGAATGGAGCGAGCTGCTGATCGGCATGCCCGCCATCCTGATCAGCTACGGCGCGGTGATTTGGATGAAAGGCTTCACCCGGGAAGACCGCGTGCTGTTCCGGTTGAAGAAAGGCGAGGAGCCGGAGCTGCCGCCGCCCGGGGAGACGCGGCAGGCGCGGTGAGAGAATAAAAGCCCATCCCCTTCAGGGGAGGGGCTTGCTTCGCTCAATGCCGGAAATGCCGGATCCCGGTGAAGACCATCGCCAGCCCGGCCTCGTCGGCGGCAGCGATGACCTCCTCGTCGCGGATCGAGCCGCCCGGCTGGATCACTGCCGTCGCGCCGGCCTCGACTGCGGCAAGCAGGCCGTCCGCGAACGGGAAGAAGGCGTCCGACGCCACCGCCGAGCCGATCGTGCGCGGTTCGCTCCATCCGGCCTTTTCCGCCGCGTCCTTTGCTTTCCAGGCGGCGATGCGGGCGGATTCGAGGCGGTTCATCTGACCCGCGCCGACGCCCGCGGTGGCGCCGTCCTTCGCGTAGACGATCGCGTTCGACTTGACGTGCTTGGCGACGGTCCAGGCGAAGCGGCAATCGGCCAGCTCCTGCTCGCTCGGCTGGCGCTTCGTGACCACCTGCAGCTCGCCGATGGCGCCATTGTCGCGCGACTGGACCAGCACGCCGCCGGCAATCGACTTCAGCATCAGGCCCGGCCGCTTCGGATCGGGCAGTTCGCCGCACAGCAGCAGGCGCAGGTTCTTCTTGCGCGCGAACGCCGCCTTTGCCGCCTCGTCCGCATCGGGCGCGACCACGACTTCGGTGAAGATTTCCGTGATCGCCTCGGCCGTCGCGCCGTCGAGCGGCCGGTTGCAGGCGATGATGCCGCCGAATGCGGAGACGGTGTCGCAGGCCAACGCCGCCTTATAGGCGTCGAGCAACGTCTCGCCGGTCGCGACGCCGCACGGATTCGCGTGCTTGACGATAACGACGGTGGGCGGGCCGTCCCGGAACTCGGCGACCAGCTCCAGCGCCGCGTCGGCATCGTTGAAATTATTGTAGCTGAGCTCCTTGCCCTGCAGTTGCTCAGCCTGGGCGATGCCGCGCGCGGACGGGCCGGCGGGAAGGTACAGCGCCGCCTTCTGGTGCGGGTTCTCGCCGTAGCGCAGCTCCTGCCCGCGCTTCAGCGGCACCGACAGCGTGTCCGGGAACATCTGCCCCTGATCGGCAAAGGCGAACCAGGAAGCGATGGCCGCATCATATTGCGCGGTCAGCGCGAAGGCCTTGGCGGCCAGCCGCTTGCGCTCGTCGAGACTGGTCGTGCCCTTCGCCACTACCGCATAGTCGGCCGGATCGGTGACAATCGCGACGAAGGCGTGGTTCTTGGCGGCCGACCGGACCATCGAGGGTCCGCCGATGTCGATATTCTCGATCACCTCGTCACGCCCGGCGCCGCGCGCGACGGTCTGCGCGAACGGATAGAGGTTCACCACGACCAGGTCGATCGCGCCGATCCCGTGCGCTTCCATCGCGGCGGCATGTTCCGGGTTGTCGCGGACGCCAAGCAGGCCGCCATGGACCTTGGGGTGGAGCGTCTTCACGCGCCCGTCCATCATCTCGGGAAAGCCGGTCAGGTCGGAAATGTCACGGACCTCAAGCCCCGCGTCGCGCAGCGCCTTCGCCGTGCCGCCGGTCGAGACCAATTCGACGCCCTTGGCCGCGAGCGCCTGGCCGAGTTCGGCGAGGCCGGTCTTGTCGGAAACGGAAAGCAGCGCGCGGCGGATCGGGATGTCGGTCATTTCTTCCTCTGGAGTCGGCCTGCGCCCCATAGCGTTCGGGCTGAACTTGTCGAAGCCCCCCTTCCCTCCGAGGCGTCAAAAGAAAAGGGAGGCCTTCGACAGGCTCAGGCGGAACGAAGTTTAGAAATTCTAACCCGCGCGCTTGAACAGCCAGCTGACGTTCGCGCCCCCCGCGGGCGATTCGCCGGTGACGACCAGCTGCTGCGTCTCGCGGGGACGGCCGGTCGCGTCGACCCAGAGGCTTTCCTCGGTCGAGAGGACGCCGCCCTTGCAGCGGAACTGCCAGAGTGGGCCGTCGTCGATGCGGAGCAGCGCGCCCTGGCTGTCGGCGGTCAGCGTGACCTCGACCTCAGGCGCCAGATGGAAGCGGATCGCGAACGGGGCCGCGCGCTTGCGGCGGCCGGCGGGAAGCAGCATGTCCTCGCCCGACAGCTGGCGCCCGTCGACGCTGAGCGCGAGCTGGCGACGATGGACCAGGCCATAGCGGCGGACATAGCCGTCATGGCTCGCTTCGATCCGGCTTCCCGATTCGAGCTCCTGCCGGTCGATCTCGACCTCCACCACGCCGCGGCCGAGACTGCCGTCTGGGTGGACCGCGGTCGAATTCGCATCGGCGACGATCAGCGCCGAATGCGCCGCGGTCGCGCGGAGCGCCTCCGCGAGGTTGGCGGGCAGCATCGCGCCGGGATTGCGCGCGCCGCCGCAGCTGACGACCAGCCGGTGTGGACCGTCCGACATCTCGAACGCCAGGGTGGAGGCGCAGCCGCCGCTCGCCGCGCGCGAGGCAGGCGGCGGCGCCGCGTCCATCGAGACGGTGGTCGCGCCGCCGGCGAGCCGCTGATAGCCCCATTGCCGGGCCTGGCGCAGCGGCCGCGCGCGCACCCGCGATGCCTCGATGGTGGCGGCGATCCGCGCCTGGTCGAACGGCAGGCCGCCCTGCCAGCTCGCCAGGCCGCCATCGCCGTGGGTGACGCCCAGAAGCGCCGGCACAGCCCGCGCCAGCGTCTCGTCGATCGCCGGAAGCGGGTCCTGCCGCCGCGCATCATAAGCGGCGCGCAACAGGCTCAGCAGCCCGATCGCGTCGAGCAGCGCCGAGGGCGAGCGGCAGGCGATCCCGCCATCCTCGCCGAACGACTGGCCGAGCGCGCGCGCCAGGCCCGCTTCGGCGAAGGCCCGTCGCGGGTCGCCACCGGGGATCAGCAATCCGGCGGCGATCAGCCCCCCCCAGGCGGCGACGCGGCCAAGCCCTTCCGGCGCCTTGTCCGCGGCGCGGTCGAGATGACGCGCGCCGCGCGCCAGCGTGTTCAGCACCGCCGAGCGATAGACCAGGTCGCGGCTGGACAGGATCAGCGGCGCGTGCGCGGTCCAGTAGAGGATGCGCTTGCCCCACAGGTCAGCGCGCCAGGCGAGGCCGCCGACATGTTCGGCATGGGCGGCGAGCCAGCGGCTCATGATCGCCTCGGCGACCGGCGCGCCCTGCTGGCGCGTGCCGGCGGTGGACAGGTCGCGGAGCCAGGCGAAGCTGTGCAGATACTCGACCATGCCGGGCGAACCCTGGAGCGCGGCGAAATTCAGCTCGCGCACCGCGATCCGCTCGCCGCGCCAGGTGATCCAGCCCTGCAGCAGCGCCTGTCCCACCTTCAGGTCGCCGACGATCGGATCGTCGGGCGCGGCGAGCAGCTTCAGCGGAAAACGGCCGCGCAGGCGCAGCTTGTGGAGCGGCGTGCGCCAGGTCAGCCGCTGGAAGCCTTCGGCGATGCGCTGGGCGAGCGAGTGGCCGCGATCGGCGTCGACGCGAATGAGCCGCTTGCCCTGCTCGATGCCATCCGCGCTCGGGTCGATCGGCTCGTGCTTGGTCATGACCCTCTCAAGGCTCGGATGTTCCCGGCATAGGCCGGCGGCCCGCCCGTGAAGGTGGCGGTGCCGGCGACCAGCGCATCGGCGCCCGCGGCGATCGCACGCGGCGCGGTCACCCGGTCGATGCCGCCATCGACTTCCAGGTCGATCGGCTTGCCGAGCTTGTCGATCTGCTTACGGATCGCCTCGATCTTGCGGAGCTGGCTTTCGATGAAGCTTTGCCCGCCGAAACCCGGGTTGACGCTCATCACCAGCACGAGGTCGATCTCTTCCAGCACATAGTCGAGCATCTTGGCCGGCGTCGCCGGATTGAGCGACACGCCGGCGCGCTTGCCGAGGCTCTTGATGCGCTGGATCGTGCGGTGAAGGTGCGGGCCGGCCTCCGGATGGACAGTGATCGTGTCCGCGCCGGCCTCGGCGAAGGCCTCCAGATACGCATCGATCGGCGAAATCATCAGGTGGACGTCGAAGGGCTTGGCCGTGTGCGGGCGGAGCGCCTTCACCACCATCGGCCCGATCGTGATGTTGGGCACGAAATGCCCGTCCATCACATCGACATGGATCCAGTCGGCGCCCGCCTCGTCGATTGCGCGGACTTCCTCGCCCAGCCGCGCGAAGTCGGCGGAGAGAATGGACGGCGCGATGCGGACGGGTTGCTGCACGGACACAAGCCCTAGTGGCTCTGCTCGCACGTTTGAAGCGCGGTGGCGCCTTTATCCACAATCCCTAGCGTCTGAAGCGCGCGATGAAGAAGCCGTCGAGCGCGCCGCGCTCCGCGAGCATGGCCGGCAGTGTGCGGACATGGCCGTCCGGATGCGGCGCGACGCCCGCCGGCAGCTCGTTCGGATCGACCGGATGAAGCGTCAGCGGCGCCTGTTCCAGATGCGATTCGCCTTCGTCCGGCTCCAGCGAGCAGGTCGAGAAAACCAGCGTGCCGCCCGGTTTCAGCCAGCCGGCGGCGCGCGCCAGCATCGCGCGCTGCAGCTCGGCCATGTCTGCGATGACTTTGGGGCGGACGCGGTGCAGCACGTCGGGGTGGCGGCGGAAAATGCCGGTCGCGCTGCACGGCGCGTCCAGCAGGATCGCGTCGACGGGTGCGGCCGGTTCCCACTGCATCACGTCCGCTTCGACGACTTCTGCGGAAAGTCGCGTGCGCTGGAGATTCTCGCGCAGCCGCTCCAGCCTGTTGGCGGAGCTGTCCACGGCCGTGACGCGCCAGCCCGCGCTCGCCAGCTGGAGCGTCTTGCCGCCCGGTGCGGCGCAGAGGTCGAGCACGGTCCGGCCCTCGCCTGGCCCGAGCAGCCGGGCGGGAATGGACGCGGCGAGGTCCTGCACCCACCACTGGCCCTCGGCAAAGCCCGGCAGCTCGGCGACCCGGCTCTGCGGGGGAATGCGGGCGTGGCGCTCGGCCAGATGGTCGCCGGCAAAGTTCCGCGCCACCTCGGCATCCGCGAAGCTCAGGTCGAGCGGCGGCGGCGTGGCGAGGGCGGCGCGCGCGGCGTCGACCATGTCGCGACCCCAGGCGGCGAGCCAGCGCTCCGCGACGCCGCGCGGCAGCGACGGCGGGGCGGGGAGGCTGACCTTGCGCCGCATCAGCGCGCCGAACACGCCGTGCACCAAGCGGCGCGGGCCGCCGTCGACCAAAGGCAGCACGGTCGCGATCGCGGCATGGGGCGGCGTGCCGAGCGCGAGCGCCTGGACGAGCGCGATGCGAAGCGCGAACCGTGCCTTGGCGTCTGGTGGCAGGCGTTGCTGCGTCGCCGAATCGATCAGCGCGTCAAGATCGGGCAGGCGCCGCAGCGTCTCCGCCGCGATCGCATGGGCAAGACCGCGGTCCTCGGGCTTGGCGAGATCGCCCGCGGCGCCGTCCAGCGCAGCTTCGAGCGGCAACCCGCGGCGCAGCACCGCGTCGAGCAGGCGCAGCGCGGCGCGACGGGCGTCGACGCCCGGAGGAGTGGAGTTCGGCTTCATGCTTGTTCGCGCGCGCTCCTGCGCCCATCTTCGGCTCAAGACAAGGAGCCGTTCCGATGGGCCAGCGCCCCGCGCATGTGAAGCCGCCCAAATATCTGAGCCCGAACCCGCCGCTGCCCCGGCCCGAGCCGGCCAAGCGCGAGGATGACCCGTTGGGCCTCGATCCGACCCGCTATGGCGACTGGGCACTGAAGGGAATCGCGGTCGACTTCTAATTTTCGGCCCGGATCGGCCGTGACAGCAATCCGCCGATCACGTCGTCCACTGCCGCTTCGCCGCCGAGCAGCGCGCAGACGGCGTCCACGACCGGCATGTCGACGCCGATCTCCCGTGCGGCCTGCTGCAGCACGGGTGCGGTGTAGGCGCCCTCGGCGACGGACTTGCGGTCGGCAAGCAGCTCGGCGGCGGCGCGGCCCTCGCCTATGCCCTTGCCCAGCGAGAAATTGCGCGAGCTCGTCGACGAGCAGGTCAGCACCAGGTCGCCGAGGCCGGAAAGGCCGGCCAGCGTCTCGGCGCGCGCGCCCTTGGCCAGGCCGAAGCGCGTCATCTCGGCAAAGCCGCGGCTGATCAGCGCCGCGCGCGCGTTCTGACCCAGGCCTCGCCCCTCGACGATGCCGCAGGCGATCGCGAGCACGTTCTTGACCGCGCCGCCGATCTCCGCGCCGACCACGTCGGTCGAGAGGTAAGGGCGAAAAAAGGGCTGCGCGATCGCTTCGGCCACGGCCCGCCCGACCGCTTCGTCGCCGCAGGCGAGCGTGACCGCCGCCGGCAGCCGCGCCGCGACTTCATGCGCGAAAGTCGGGCCCGACAGGACCGCGATCGGCGCGCGCGGCTGCACTTCGGCGGCGACTTCGGACATCAGCTTGCGGGTGCCGGCCTCCAGCCCCTTGGAGCAGAGGATCAGCGGGCTTTCGATCGGCGGCAGGCCGGCGAGCACGGCGCGCAGATGCTGGGCGGGCGGCACCACCAGCAGCATCCCGCAGCCGGTCAGGTCCGCCAGCGTTCCCGTCGCGCGGATCACGGGCGACAACGGCACGGCCGGGAGGAAGACGATATTCTCGCGCGCGCGGTTGATGCCGTCGACCACCTCCGGCTCGCGCGCCCAGAGCAGCACCTCGCCGCTCTCCGCAGCGACCTGGGCGAGAGCGGTGCCCCAGGCGCCGCCGCCGATCACGCCGATCGTCATGCCTTCACGCCCGCGCCGCGCGCCGGAGCGGCGCCCGGATCGAGCGGCCAGCGCGCCCGCGCCGGCGTGTCGAGCGGGTCGGTCAGGCCGGAGGCGAACCGCTCGGCGCCTGCCCAGGCGATCATCGCCGCATTGTCGGTGCACAGCCACAAGGGCGGCGCGACGAAGGGCAGGCCGTGCTCCGCCGCGAGCGTCTGCAGCGCCGCGCGGATCGCGCCGTTCGCCGCGACGCCGCCGGCGACGACCAGGGCTGTTGCGCCATCCGCCTTGTCGAGTGCCCTTTTCGTGCGGTCGACCAGGCAATCGACCACCGCCTGCTGGAAGGATGCGGCGATATCCTCGTTGGACCAGCGGCCGGCGTCGCGTGCACGGCCGACCGCGCTTTTCAATCCGGCGAAAGAGAAATGCGGGTCCGGCGTGCCGACCAGCGGCCGCGGCAGCGGCACCGCTTTCGGATCGCCCTTGCGCGCCGCCCGCTCCACCGCCGGCCCGCCGGGAAAGCCGAGGCCGAGCAGCTTCGCCGTCTTGTCGAACGCCTCGCCTGCCGCATCGTCGATCGTCGTCGCCAGGCGCCGGTAGCGGCCGACGCTTTCGACCAGCAGCAGCTGGCAATGGCCGCCCGAAACGAGCAGCAGCAGGTACGGAAAGTCGAGATCGGGCGAGGCCAGGCGCGGGCTCAGCGCATGACCTTCCAGGTGATTGACCGCGATCAGCGGCTTGTCCGCGGCGAGCGCGAGGGCCTTGGCGGTGACGAGCCCGACCATGACGCCGCCGATCAGGCCCGGCCCGGCAGTCGCTGCGATCGCGTCGACATCGGCAAGCGTCTTGCCCGCATCGGCGAGCGCCGCCTCGACCAGCGGCGTCAGCGCCTCGACATGCGCGCGCGCGGCAATCTCCGGCACGACGCCGCCATAAGGTGTGTGTTCCGCCTCCTGCCCCGCAAGCCGGTGCGCGAGGATTTCCCGCCCGTCCGTCACCAGCGCGGCCGCGGTCTCGTCGCAGCTCGATTCAAGGCCCAGTATGAGTGTCATTGCCGGCGCTCTAGCGCCGATTCCGCGCTAGCGGAAATTCGACTCTGATTGTGCACAAAGAACGGGAAGAGCACGAAGAGAGCATCTTTGTGCGCTTCGCGCTCTTCGTGCGAGCAAATCGGGTTTCCGCTTCGCGGAGGTCGGCGGGGACGCTACGAGGACCCCATGGAACGCACTCTCCGGCTGGGCACGCGCGGGTCGCCGCTGGCGCTGACGCAGGCGCATATGGTCAAGCGCGCGCTGGAGGCGGCGCATGGCTGGCCCGAGACGCTGATCGAGATCGTGCCGGTCAAGACCAGCGGCGACCGCATCCAGGATCGCGCGCTCGCCGAGGTCGGCGGCAAGGCGCTGTGGACCAAAGAGCTCGACCTGGCGCTTCACGACGGGCGCATCGATTTCGCGGTTCATTCGATGAAGGATGTCGAGACGATCCGGCCCGACGAGATCGTGATCGCGGCGATGCTGCCGCGCGCGGATGTCCGCGACCGGCTGATCGGCGCCGATTCGATCGACGCGATCCGGCAGGCCGGCCGCGTCGGCACCAGTTCGCCCAGGCGGAGCGCGCAGTTGCGGCGGCTGCGGCCCGATCTCGAGATCGTGCTGTTCCGCGGCAATGTCGACACGAGGCTGTCGCGCCTGAACCTCGGCGAGGCGGATGCGACGTTGCTGGCCGCGGCCGGGCTGGACCGGCTCGGCCGGCCGGAAGTCGGCGCGCCGATCCCGGTCGAGACGATGCTGCCGGCGCCGGCCCAGGGGGCTGTGGGGATCGAGGCACGGAGCGACGATGCCGAGGTCCGCGGCTGGCTGGCGGCGATCGACGATGCTGCGACCAACGCCTGCGTCCGGGCCGAGCGGGCGCTGCTTACACGGCTTGGAGCCGATTGCCGCTCGCCGGTCGCAGCGCTGGCCGTGCCGGACGGCGATGGGTGGCGGCTGCGGGCGCAGATCCTGATGCCGGACGGCAGCGAATCGGTGGAGGGCGAAGCGGCGATCGGCGACCCTGACGACGCGGGCGCGCTTGCGGCGGAGCTGCTGGGCCGCGCCTCGCCCGGGCTCCGCGCCCATTTCGCCGGATGACGCGACCGGTGCTCGTGCTCCGGCCGCAGCCGGGCGCGGATGCGACCGCCGCGCGCGCCGCCGCGCTCGGGCTGCATCCGATCGTGGCGCCGCTGTTCCGGATCGTGCCGCGCGCCTGGACGATGCCCGGCACGCCCTTCGACGCGCTGCTGCTCACCAGCGCCAATGCGGTCCGCGCGCTTGACGACCGCATCGACCGCGCCGTGCCGGCCTATGCCGTCGGCGGGGCGACGGCGGACGCGGCGCGCGCCGCGGGCTTCGAGTCGGTGATCGCGGGCCCGGGCCGGATCGAGGAGCTGGTTCCGCTGATCCTCGCCGACGGCATCGAGTCGCTGCTCCATCTCGCCGGCGAGGACCGCACCGCGTTCGATCCTGCCGGGCTGCGGATCGAGACGCGGATCGTCTATGCCGCCGAACCGGTGTCGCCGCCGGCCGCGTTCGAGGACGCGCTGGCCGACGGCGCCGTCGCCTTGCTGCACTCCGCGCGCGCGGCCCGGCGCTTCCGTGAGCTTGCCGGGCCCGGTCGCCGGATCGCGGCGATCAGCGCGGCCGTGCTTGCGGCCGCGGGCGATGGCTGGGCCGCGACCACGGTCGCCGATGCACCGAGCGACGACGCGCTGCTGGCGGCGGCGGCGCGGCTGTGCCAATGATGGCGGCCAGATGAGCACCGACTATTCCTCGCTCGATGTCCGGCCGGCGCGGAGCCGCGTGCCGATCGTCGTCGGCATCGTCGCTTTCATCGCCGGGCTGCTGCTTGCCGGCTGGCTGCTTTCCCGGTGGGACACGGCGCGCAACTGGCTGCTCGGCGGGCCGCCCCAGGCGACTGCACCCGCGCCGCAGCCGGCCCGTACGGCGCAGGCCGTGCCGATGGTGGCACCGCCGCCCGCCTCCACGCTCGATCCGAACCAGACGGTGGCGCTCGGCCAGCGGGTGGGCGAGATCGAGACGCGAATCGACCGCGTGGCGGAGCGCGCCAACGCCGCCGGCGACAATGCCGCGCGCGCCGAAGGGCTGCTGATCGCCTTCGCCGCCCGCCGCGCACTCGATCGCGGGCTCGGCCTCGGCTATATCGAGGGCCAGCTGCGCGAGCGCTTCGGCGCGACCCAGCCGCAAGCGGTGGCGACCGTCATCTCCGCGTCGCGCGACCCGATTACGCTGGAGGAATTGCAGCTCGGGCTCGACGACCTGGCGCCGTCGCTGACCAGCGGCACCAGCGATGAAGGCTGGTGGGCATCGCTGAAGGGGGAGCTCGCGAACCTGGTGGTGGTGCGCAAGGTCGGCCAGCCCTCGCCGATCCCGGCCGAGCGGCTGCGCCACGCGCGGCGGCTGCTCGAGGGCGGACAGGTCGAAAAGGCGCTGGTCGAAGTCGCGCGCCTGCCCGGCCGGGCAAAGGCGCAGAACTGGATGCGTGCCGCCCGGCTCTACATCCAGGCGCGCCAGGCGCTGGACGTGATCGAGACCGCCGCGATCCTGACGCCGCGCGCGCCTGTCACGCCGCCGCCCTTGCTGCCGGAACCGCCCCCCACCATGTGATCGCGGGCCGATGGCCTATTCAGTCAAGGAAATCTTCTACACGCTCCAGGGCGAGGGGCGGAATGCCGGGCGTGCCGCGGTGTTCTGCCGCTTTGCCGGCTGCAACCTCTGGTCGGGCCGGGAGCAGGCCCGGGCCGAGGCGACCTGCACCTTCTGCGACACCGACTTCGTCGGGACCGATGGCACGGGCGGCGGCAAGTTCCGTGACGCCGATGCACTGGCTTCGGCCGTGGCGGCGGAATGGTGCGGGGGCGGGGGCGAGAAGATGGTGGTGCTGACCGGCGGCGAGCCGCTGCTGCAGGTCGACGCGGCGCTGACGGAGGCGCTCCATGCGCGCGGCTTCGAGATCGCGGTCGAGACCAACGGCACCTGTCCGCCGCCTTCCGGCATCGACTGGCTCTGCGTCAGCCCCAAGGCCGACGCTCCGCTGGAGATCACGGCCGGCGACGAGCTGAAGCTGGTCTATCCGCAGCCGCAGGCGATGCCGGAGCGGTTCGCAGCGCTCGCGTTCGACCATTTCCTGCTGCAGCCGATGGACGGCCCCGCGCTCGCCGAGAACACCGCCGCCGCGATCGCCTATTGCATGGCGCACCCGCAATGGCGGCTGTCGGTACAGACGCACAAGGTGGTGGGGATACGCTAGGGCCGGTCGCGGAAGACAGGCGCCCTTTTCTCCACGTTCGCGCGCACCGCCTCGATCTGGTTCGGGGTGCGGATCACGCCGGCCTGCTCGATGCTTTCCGCCATCAGCAGCGCCTCGGCGTCGTTCGAATAGGCGTTGTAGAGCCGCTTGGAGGCCTGAACGGCGTCGGGATTGCGTGCGGCGATCTCCCGCGCCAGCGCCATTGCCTGGGCATGCGGGTCGTCCGCTATGCGCGTCGCGAAGCCGAGCCGCACGGCGTCCTCGCCGGTGAACTCGCGCGCGGTGTAGGTCAGCTCGCGCAACACGTCGTCGCGCACCAGCGTCCGCCAGAGCGCGACGCCGGCCATGTCGGGCACCAGGCCCCATTTCATTTCCATGATCGAGAGGCGCGTCGCCGAATGGACGATGCGGATGTCTGCGCCCGACATGATCTGGAAGCCGCCGCCGAACGCGATCCCGTGCACGGCTGCGACGACCGGTACTTTCAGCTCGCGCCAGCCCCAGGCGACGTGCTGGAACAGGTTGGCCGCGCCATGGGTGCGGTCGCGCAGGTCCTTGCCCGCGCTCGCCCCGCCCGACGCCATGCTCGCCATGTCGAGCCCGGCGCAGAAGGCGCGGCCCTCGCCCGACAATACGACCGCGCGCAGGCTTTTCATCGCGCCCAGGTCGGCAATGGCTGCCGCGATCCCTTCGAACATCGCCGGATCGAGCGCGTTCATCTTGTCCGGCCGATTGAGGCGGACGTCTGCGACGCCGCCCTCAAAGCCGATCGTTACCCGCTGCGCCATTCCTACACTCCGTCCGGCCTGAGCTTGTCGAAGGCCCCCCTTCTTCTTCAGGCCGCTTCGAAAAGAAAGAAAGGGCTTCGAGAAGCTCAGCCCGAACGGCGTTGGGCGAAAGCCGGAGAGCTAAACGATCCGGCTTTCCTTGCCCCAGTACCGATCCCGGATCAGCCGCTTGTAGAGCTTGCCGGTCGGGTGGCGCGGCAATTCCTCGACGAAGTCGATGCGGCGAGGCGTCTTCACGCCGGACAGGCTCTGGCGACAGAAGGCGGTCAGCTCGTCGGCAAGGGCGGCGCCGGGCTCGATGCCCGCCATCGGCTGGATCACCGCGACCACCTGCTCGCCCATCTCGTCGTGCGGCGCGCCGACCACGGCGACGTCGGCGACCGAGGGGTGGGTGACCAGATGATTCTCGATCTCCTGCGGGTAGATGTTCACCCCGCCCGAAATGATCATGAAGCTCTTGCGGTCCGTCAGGTACAGATAGCCGTCGTCGTCGACCCAGCCGACGTCGCCCAACGTCGACCAGCCATGGCGGTTGCGGCTCTCCGCCGTCTTCGCCGGGTCGTTGTGATATTCGAACTGCCGCTCGGCTTCGAAGAAGACCAGGCCTTCCTGCCTGGGCGGCAGCGCGTTGCCGTCCTCGTCGCAGATGTGAAGCTTCGCCTCGCCGATCGCGCGGCCGACCGATCCGGGCCGCGCCAGCCAGTCCGCCGCCTTGATCGCGGTGAAGCCATTGCCTTCGGTGCCGGCATAATATTCGTCGATAACCGGCCCCCACCAGGCGATCATCGCCTGCTTGACCGGCACCGGGCAGGGCGCGGCGGCATGGATCGCGCATTGCATCGAGGACACGTCATAGCGGGATCGCACGTTGTCCGGCAGCTTCAGCATCCGCACGAAATGGGTGGGCACGAACTGGCCGGCGTTGCAGCGATAGCGCTCGATCGCGGCGAGCGCGGCCTCGGGCTCGAAATGGTGCATCAGCACGATCGTGCCGCCCAGCATCTGCACCGTCATCGTCCAGGC
Organism: Sphingomonas horti; assembly: GCF_009753715.1. Classification (GTDB taxonomy): domain Bacteria; phylum Pseudomonadota; class Alphaproteobacteria; order Sphingomonadales; family Sphingomonadaceae; genus Sphingomonas_B; species Sphingomonas_B horti. Next base: position 24,823 of record NZ_WQMS01000020.1, read on the forward strand.
GAGCGGCGCGGCATGATAGAGCGGGGCGGTCGACAGATAGACGGTCTGTGGCCCCAGGCCGAAGAACAGGCTGGCGATCATCGTCAGCGGCGTCGGTGCATCGATCGCCGGGTCGAGCGGCGGCGGCCGGCGGATGCCTTTAGGCCGCCCGGTCGTTCCGCTCGAATACAGCATCGCCGTGCCGGCGCTTTCGTCCGCAATCGGCGTAGCCGGCTGGCGGTCGAGCGCGGTCTCGGCCGCATCGAACCCGGCGATCGCGCCCCCATGGCTGTAGCGCTTGACCGCAGCCGTCAGCGCTTCGGCGACTGCGCCCAGCGCCCCGCTTGCGACGAGCAGCTGGGCGCCGCTGTCCGCCAGGATATAGTCGACTTCCGGCGCGGTCAGCTTGGAGGAGATCGCGACGAACAACAGCCCGCTGCGCTGCGCCCCCCAGACCAAAGCGAAATAGTCGGGCGTGTTCTCCATGAAGAAAGCGACCCGGTCGCCAGGCTGCAGCCCGTCGGCGCGGAACCATTGCGCCGCCTGGTTCGAACGCCGGTTCAGCGCGGCATAGCTGACCGCTTCGCCCGTTTCCGCGACGATGATCGCCGGCTTGTCGGGCGTGGTCTCCGCGTGGCGGGTTGGGTGCATGTTCCGTTCCTCTCCCGCGTCACCCCGGCCTTGAGCCGGGGCCTACCTTCTTTTGCGCAGGAGAAGTGAAGGTGGGTCCCGGGTCAAGCCCGGGATGACGAACATTGCACCCGGCGACTCTCCTGCCTAATCCCGCGCCATGCCGCTCGACAGCGCCTTCGATCCCGAACGCTTCGTCTCGACGCTTGCGTCGCGCGCGCATGGCGGGCTGCTGGGGCTCCGTTATATCGCGCACGGCGCCGACTGGTCGGAGCTGGCGATCGACTATGCGGAGCGACTGGTCGGCGACGAGGAAAGCGGCGTGCTCGCCTCCGGCCCGATCCTCGCGCTGATGGACATGGCGACCAGCATGGCGATCTGGATCCGGCAGCAGCGTTTCCGTGCCCAGGCGACACTGGACCTGCGCGTCGACTATCTGCGCCCGGCCACGCCCGGCAAGGCGGTGATCGGCCGCGGCGAATGCTATCGCCTCACCCGTAGCGTCGCCTTCGTGCGCGGTCAGGCGCATGACGGCGACCCCGCCGACCCGATCGCCCATGTCGCCGGCACCTATATGTTCACCAGCCCATGAAGCTGCCGCCTTATGCCGAGCTGCTGGGGCTGAGCGTCGCTGGCGAGGAGCACGGCGCGCCGTTGCTGCTGATGCCGTTTTCGGTCGGCGTGATGGGCCGGCCCGGCTTCCTGCACGGCGGCGCGATCGGCGGGCTGCTGGAGATGGCGGCGTTCACCGCGCTCTATGCCCGCTTCCCGGACGCGGAGCGGCCGCGGATCAAGCCGATCACCGTCACCGTCGACTATATGCGCGGCGGTCGCGAGGCGGAAACGTTCGCGGTCGGCACGATCGCCCGGCTCGGCACGAGGGTCGCGAACCTCGAGGCAATCGCGTGGCAGGACGACCGCGCCAAGCCGATCGCGGTCGCGCGGATGAACGTGTTGCTGGCGCGATCGGAGCCGTCATCCCGGGCTTGACCCGGGACCCACCTGTCTTGCTCAGAAGGTAGGCCCCGGCTCAAGGCCGGGGTGACGGTTCATGCATCGATGCTCACCCCCACCTTTGCGCTCACCAGACCGCCGTCCACCGTCAGCGTCTCGCCGACGACATAGTCGCCGGAACGAGCGGCCAGATACAGCGCCGCCGCGGCCATGTCCTCGGGAATGCCGATCCGCTTCGACGGGATCGCCTTCGCCACCTCGTCGCCATGGTCGCGCGCGGCACGGTTCATCTGGCTCGGGAAGGCGCCGGGCGCCAGCGAGGTGACGACGATATTGTCCTCGATCAGCCGCGCGGCCATGCGCTTGGTGAGATAGATCAGCCCCGCCTTGGACGCGTGATAGCTGTAGGTCTCCCACGGGTTCAGCCGCTGGCCGTCGATCGAGGTGATGTTGATCACCTTGGCCGGGCTGCCGCTCGCCGCCCCCGCTTTCAGCAGCCCGTGCAGCGCCTGGGTCAGGAAGAAGGGCGACTTCAGGTTCAGGTCCATGACCTTGTCCCAGCCTTTTTCCGGGAATTGCTCGAACGGTTCCCCCCAGGCGGTGCCGGCATTGTTGACCAGGATGTCGAGCCGCTGCTCGTGCTCGGCCAGCTGACCGGCAAGCGCGCGGCACCCGGCGACGGTCGACACGTCCTGCGGCAGCGCGATGCAGTTGGGCCCCAGCGCTTCGGCGGTCGCGAAACAGTCCTCTGCGTGCCGCGCGGAAATATACACCGTCGCACCCTGCGCGATGAACCCCTCGGCGATCCAGCGGCCGATGTTGCGCGAGCCGCCGGTGACGAGCGCTACGCGGCCGTCCAGCCGAAAGAACGACGCGATGTCCATGTGCCTTCTCCTTTGCCGATTTGACCGCTGGTTTCCGCGGATCGGGGCGCCTTCGCAACCCTGGGCGACTTGCGCGGCCCTGCCGTAGCGTCGTTGACGCCCCCTTCGGCCCGCCTATGCTCCCGGTAAAACACAAAGGAGAGGCGGATGCGATTCAGCGGCAAGGTCGCGGTCGTGACGGGAGCGGCGTCGGGCATCGGGCGGGCTACGGCGCTGCGGCTGGCCGAGGAAGGCGCGACCGTCGTCGCCGGCGATATCGACGAGGCGGGCGGCCGGGAGCTGGCCGAGACCTCCAACGGCCGTATCCGGTTCCGCCGCACCGACGTGACCATCGAAGACGATATCGTCGCGCTGATCGCCGAGGCGGCGGAGCTGGGCGGGCCGGACATCCTGTTCAACAATGCCGGCGCCGGCGGGCTGCGCGCCAAGATCGACGAGATCGACGCCGCCGGCTGGGACCGGACGATGGACCTGCTGCTGCGCTCCGTTGCGCTCGGCATCCGCCACGCGGCGCCGCTGATGGCGAAGAAGGGTGGCGGCGCGATCGTCAACACCGCCTCGGTCGCGGCGCTCGCCTCGGGCGCGGCGCCGACCGCCTATTCGGTCGCCAAGGCCGGGGTGCTGCACCTGACCAGGCTTGCCGCCGCCGACTTGGCCAAGGACCGGATCCGGGTGAACGCGGTGCTGCCGGGCTTCATCGCGACCAACATCTTTTCGGCGTCGCTGGGGCTTGAGGGCCAGGCGCGGGATCAGGCGAACGCGCTGATCCAGGGCGTCGGCCAGCAGGCGCAGCCGGTCGCGCGCGCGGGGCGGCCCGAGGACATCGCCGCCGCCGTCTGCTTCCTCGCCAGCGACGATGCCGGCTTCGTCAACGGCACGCATCTGCTGGTCGACGGCGGGCTGTCGGTGGGCCCGCGCCACAGCTGGGACCCGAACACGCCCGGCCTGTTCGAAGCGCTCGCCGCGCTGGCACCCGCCGCATGACCTCCGCCCGCGTTCCGCTCGCGACCAAGCTGTCCTACGGCCTGGGCGCGGTGGCCTACGGCATCAAGGACAATGGTTTTTCCGTGTTCCTGCTGCTGTTCTACAACCAGGTGGTCGGGCTGCCGGCGGAGCAGGTCGGCTTCGCGATCATGCTCGCGCTGTTCGTCGATGCGTTCGTCGATCCGGCGATCGGGTCCCTGAGCGACCGCACCCACACGCGGATCGGGCGGCGGCATCCCTGGCTCTACGGCTCGGCGCTGCCGATCGCGCTCAGCTGGGTGCTGCTGTGGAACCCGCCCCAGGCGGGCACGGCGGCGACGCTCGGCTATCTGGTGGTGGTCGCGATCCTGGTGCGCGCCGCGATCTCGACCAACGAAGTGCCGTCGGCCGCGATGGTGCCGGAACTAACCCGCGACTATCACGAGCGCACCGCCGTCATCCGCTACCGCTATGTGTTCGGCTGGGCGGGCGGGCTGGCGATGCTGATGCTCGCTTACGGCTATCTGCTGCGGCCGCCGACCGGGCCGACCGCCGGCCCCGGCTATCATGATTACGGCGTGGTCGGTGCGGTGGTGATGCTTGTCAGCGTGCTCGCCTCGGCGATCGGCACGCACAAAAGGCTTGCCCATCCGCCCAAGGCGCGGATCGAGACGATGTCGGTCGGCAAGGAGATCCGGGCGATCCTGTCGACGCTCGCCAACCGGCCCTTCCTGCTGCTGATGGCCGCCGGCATCTTCGCCTATATCAACCAGGGCATCGCCTTTGCGATGTCCAATTATATGTTGGGTTTCGTCTGGCTGTTCCGGCCGGTCGATTTCCTGACCTATTCGGTATGCCTGTTCGGCGGCGTGCTGCTCGCCTTCTTCATCGTCACGCCGACCGCCCGCGCGTTCGGCAAGCGCGGCGGCGCGGCGATCATGACGCTGCTGTCGGTCTTCTTCAACACCACGCCCTACTGGCTGCGCCTCGCCCGCGTCTTTCCCGAGCCCGGCGACCCGGTGATGCTGCCGTTGCTGCTGGCGATGGTCAGCCTCGCGACCGGGTTCGGCGTGTGCGTGATGATGCTGATCGGGTCGATGATCGCGGACGTGGTCGAGGCGTCGGAGGAACGCAGCGGCATGCGCGAGGAGGGGCTGTTCTACGCCGGCGCGCTGTTCATGCAGAAATGCACCTCGGGCCTTGGCATCTTCGCGTCGGGCATCCTGCTTTCTGTCGCGGGCTTCCCCGCCAAGGCGGTTCCGGGCCAGGTGCCGATCGACGTGCTCGATCGACTCACCGGCTTCGTTGCCGGGCTGGCAGTGCTGATCGCGCTTGCTTCGTCATGGCTGTTCACGCGCTTTCCGATCAGCAAGGCCGATCACGAGGCGCGGCTGGCCAAGCTTGCCGTAGCGTCCGCCGAGAGTGGCGGAAATCCGTGAGTTTTTGGGGCTGGAAAGCCCCGCGAAACGCGGCCTAGAAGGCTGGAACAGACCCGGAGAGTGCCATGGATTTCGACCTGACCGAACGCCAGACCTATTGGCGGGACCGCGTCCGCGACTTCATCGAAACCCATGTCCGGCCGCGCGACGCCGAGTGCAAGGCGCAGCACCGGGAAGGCGATCGCTGGAAAGTGATCCCGGTGATCGAGGAGGAAAAGAAGCGCGCCAAGGCGGCAGGCATCTGGAACCTGTTCATGCCGCCCGGCTCCGGCCGCCCGCATGTCGACGACAGCTTCGAGTTCGAAGGGCCGGGCCTCACCAACCTCGAATATGCGCTGTGCGCCGAGGAAATGGGCCGGATCGGCTGGGCATCCGAGGTGTTCAACTGCTCCGCACCCGACACCGGCAACATGGAGGTGTTCCACCGCTACGGCACGCGCGAGCAGAAGGAACAGTGGCTGCGCCCGCTGATGAATGGCGAGATCCGTTCCGCCTTCCTGATGACCGAGCCGGCGGTCGCTTCATCCGACGCCACCAATATCGAGACGCGGATCGAGCGCGACGGCGACCATTACGTCCTGAACGGCCGCAAATGGTGGTCGTCCGGCGCCGGCGATCCGCGCTGCAAGATCGCGATCGTGATGGGCAAGACCGATTTCGAGGCGCAGCGCCACCAGCAGCAGTCGATGATCCTGATGCCGCTCGACGCGCCCGGCGTCGAGATTCTGCGCCATCTGCCGGTGTTCGGCTATGACGACGCGCCGCACGGGCATATGGAAATCGAGCTGAAGGACGTGCGGGTCCCGGTCGAGAACATGCTCTTAGGCGAAGGCCGCGGGTTCGAGATCGCGCAGGGGCGGCTGGGCCCCGGCCGCATCCACCATTGCATGCGCACGATCGGCGTCGCCGAGGAAGCGCTCCGCAAGATGAGCGAGCGGCTGCTGTCCCGCGTCGCGTTCGGCAAGGCGATCGCCGAGCACAGCGTCTGGGAGCAGCGCGTGGCGGAGGCGCGGATCGACATCGAGATGAACCGCCTGCTCTGCCTGAAGGCCGCCGACATGATGGACAAGGCCGGCAACAAGGCCGCGCAGGGCGAGATCGCGATGATCAAGGTCTCGGCGCCGCGCATGGCGCTGCGCATCCTCGACGACGCGATCCAGGCGTTCGGCGGCGCCGGCGTGTCCGAGGATCCGGGCCTCGCCAAGATGTACGCCGGCATCCGCACGCTGCGCCTCGCCGACGGTCCGGACGAGGTCCACAACCGCGCGATCGCACGGCTGGAGTTCGGCAAATATGGCGGCCGGGAAGCGATCGCGGCGGCAAAGGCGAGGGCGGCTCGCTAATGCACAGAACTCCGTTCGGCCTGAGCTTGTCGAGGGTCTCCCTTCTTCTTGGGACGGAGCAAGGAAGAAAGGGAGGGCTTCGACAAGCTCAGCCCGAACGGTCTTTAGGAGTCAGATCTTGAAAGCAGCCATTCTTTCCCAACCCAAGGCGCCGCTCACCATCGAAGAGGTCGTCGTCTCCAAGCCCGGGCCGCGCGAGGTGCTGATCCGCACCGCCGCGACCGGCGTGTGCCGGTCCGACCTGCACTTCGTCGACGGCGCCTATCCGCACGCGATGCCGTGCATTCCCGGCCACGAAGCGGCGGGGATCGTCGAGCAGGTCGGGTCCGAAGTGACCACGGTGAAGCCGGGCGACGCGGTGGTGACTTGCCTCAGCGCCTTTTGCGGCCATTGCGAGTTCTGCGTGACCGGCCGCATGTCGCTGTGCCTAGGCGGCGACACGCGCCGCAAGCCGGGCGAGCCGCCGCGCCTCGCCTTCGCGGACGGGACGCCCGTCAACCAGATGCTGAACCTGTCGGCCTATGCCGAGCAGATGCTGATCCACGAGCACGCGTGCGTGGCGATCGATCCGGAGATGCCGCTCGATCGCGCCTGCGTGATCGGCTGCGCGGTGACGACCGGCGCGGGCGCCGTGTTCAACGCCGCCGACGTGACGCCGGGCGAAACGGTCGCGGTGGTCGGCTGCGGCGGCGTCGGGCTTGCGGTGGTCAACGCCGCCAAGATCGCCGGCGCCGGTCGGATCATCGCGGTCGATCCGGTGCCGGAGAAGCGCGAGATCGCGAAGAAGCTGGGCGCGACCGACGCGGTCGACGCGACCTCCGAAACCGCGGTTGCCGAGATCGTCGAGCTCACCAAAGGCGGCGTCGATCACGCGATCGAGGCGGTCGGTCGCCCGCAGTCGGGCGAGCTGGCGGTCAAGGTGCTGCGCCGCGGCGGGACGGCGACGATCCTCGGCATGATGCCGCTGACGCACCAGACCGGCCTCTCGGCGCTCGATCTGCTGTCAGGCAAGAAGCTGCAAGGCGCGCTTATGGGCGCCAACCGCTTCCCGGTAGAGATCCCGCGCCTGGTCGATTTCTACATGCGGGGCATGCTCGACCTCGACACGATCATCGCCGAGCGCGTGCCGCTGAGCGAGATCAACCACGCGTTCGACCAGCTGCGCAAGGGCGACACCACGCGATCGGTGGTGGTGTTCGAGTGAGGCAGGCCGGCCCATCGGCGCTTCGGCGAAGGCCGGAGCCGCGCGGAGAGGCGACCAGGGCTCCGGCCTTCGCCGGAGCACGTCGTGGCTGAGTCCTCCGCAACGTCCATGGTCGGCACCATGCCGGTGCCGGACAAGGACCGGCTCGACGAAGCGCGGCTGACGGAGTGGCTGGACGCCAACGTCGCGGGCTTCGCGGGCCCGATCGCGCTCAGCCGCTTCAAGGGCGGTCAGTCGAACCCGACCTATCGGATCGACACGCCCGGGCAGAGCTATGTGCTGCGCCGCCAGCCGTTCGGGCCGCTGCTGCCGTCCGCCCATGCGGTGGACCGCGAATATCGCGTGCAGGCGGCGCTCTACCCGACCGGCTTCCCGGTCGCGCGGCCTTACGGCCTGTGCACCGACCGCGACGTGATCGGCTCGATGTTCTACGTCATGGGCCTCGCCGACGGCCGGAACCTGTGGGACGGGTCGCTGCCCGGCTACACGCCCGATCAGCGGCGCGGCGTCTATCATGCGATGATCGACACGCTTGCCGCGCTCCACAATACCGATCACGTGAGCGTAGGCCTCGCCGATTACGGCAAGCCCGGCAATTATTTCGAGCGTCAGGTCGCGCGCTGGACCAAGCAGTACAAGGCATCGGAGACGGAGACGATCCCGGAGGTCGACAAGCTGATTGAGTGGCTGCCGAAGACCGTGCCGCCGCAGGAGAGGGTGTCGATCGTTCACGGCGATTACCGGATCGACAACATGATCTTCCATGCCGAGGAACCGCGCGTGATCGCCGTGCTGGACTGGGAGCTGTCGACGCTCGGCGATCCGCTTGCCGACTTCTCCTATTTCCTGATGAATTGGGTGACGGAGCCCGAGGGACGGTCGGGCGTGAAGGGCCTGGACTATGACGCGCTCGGCATTCCTTCGCTCGACCGGGCGGTCGAGCGCTATTGCGCCGCGACCGGCCGCAGCGGCGTGCCCGACCTGAATTGGTATTTCAGCTACAATCTGTTCCGGCTGACCGGCATCGTGCAGGGCATCAAGAAGCGCATCGTGGACGGCACCGCCGCCTCTGCCCAGGCCGAAGCGACCGCCGCGCGCGTGCCCGCGCTCGCGAAATCGGCGTGGCATTTCGCGCAACTGGCGGGGGCATCATGAGCACACTCTTCGACCTGACCGGCAAAGTCGCGATCATCACCGGCTCCTCGCGCGGGATCGGCAAGGCGATCGCGGAACGTATGGCGGAGCATGGCGCGAAGGTTGTCGTCTCCAGCCGCAAGCAGGACGCGTGCGACGCGGTCGCGGCGGAGATCAACGCGCGCTGGCCCGGCCACGCGATCGCGGTCGCCGCCAACATCTCCGACAAAGCCGGGCTGCAGCATCTGGTCGACGAGACGCGGCGCGCGTTCGGGCGGATCGACATCCTCGTCTGCAACGCCGCCTCCAATCCCTATTACGGGCCGATGGACGGGATCGCCGACGAGCAGTTCCAGAAAATCCTGACCAACAACATCGTCGCCAATCACTGGCTGATCGCGATGGTCGCGCCGGAAATGCGCGAACGCCGCGACGGCGCGATCGTCATCATCTCCTCGATCGGTGGACTGCGAGGCACGGCGGTGCTGGGCGCCTATGGCATTTCCAAGGCCGCCGACATGCAGCTCGCCCGCAACCTCGCGCACGAATTCGGGCCCGACAATGTCCGCGTCAACTGCATCGCGCCGGGCCTGATCAAGACCGATTTCGCCCGCGCGCTGTGGGAAAATCCGGAGACGCTGAAGCGATCGACCCAGGGCGCGCCGCTCAGGCGGATCGGCGAGCCGGACGAGATCGCGGGCGCCGCCGTGTTCCTCGCCTCGCCCGCCGCGGCGTTCATGACCGGGCAGACGATCGTGATCGATGGAGGGCAGACGATATGAGGCTGGCGGGAAAGGTCGCGATCATCACCGGCGCGGGCTCCGGCATCGGCCGGGCGACGGCCCGCCGCTTCGCCGCCGAAGGCGCGAAGCTGGTGATCGGCGACAAGAGCGAAGGCGTGCACGAGACCGCCGACGTGATCGGCGGCGATGGTGTCGTCGCGATGCAGATGGACGCCGGCTCCGAAGCCGATGTTGAGCGCCTCGTCGCGACTGCGGTCGATCGCTTCGGCGGGCTCGACGTGGCCTATGCCAATGCGGGCATCTCCGGTGGGCTGACCGGCATTTTCGACCATACGGTCGAGGAATGGCAGACGATCCTGCAGGTCAACCTGATCGGCCCGTTCCTGATGATCAAGCACGCCGCGCCGAAGATGGTCGAGCGCGGCAAGGGCTCGATCATCTGCACCGCCAGCGTCGCCGGCATCCGCTCGGGCGCCGGCTGCCCCGCCTATTCCGCGTCGAAGGCGGGGGTGATCAACCTCGTCATGACTACCGCGCAGCAGCTTTCGGCCACGAACGTTCGCGTCAACGCGATCTGCCCGGGCCTGATCCAGACGGGCATGACCCAACGTGCGTTCGACTATGCGGCGGAAAAGGGCGTGACCGACAAGATCGGCCGCCTGAACCCGCTCCGCCGCGCCGGCCAGCCCGAGGAGATCGCCAACATGGCGCTGTTCCTGGCGTCGGACGAAGCCAGCTACGTCAACGGCCAGGCCATTGCTGTCGATGGCGGCCTGTCCAGTTCCCACCCCGTCACCCGTCAGGAAACGGGCAAGACGGCGGCTTGAGCAAGATATTGTGATGCATCCTCACCCCACCCCGTTCGGGCTGAGCCTGTCGAAGCCCTCCCTTCTTGGCCTAGGGTGAAAAAAGAGAAGAAAGGCCTTCGACAAGCTCAGGCCGAACGGAGTTCATGGAGTCCAAAATGACCAACAACAGCCCCATCACCACCGAAGTCCGCGACGGCATCCTGATCGTCACCTCGAACAACCCGCCGGTGAACGCGCTCGGCGCCGCGGTACGGCAGGGGCTGGCGGCCGCGATCGACCAGCTCGAAGGCGACGATGAGCTGAAGGCGGCCGTGATCCGCTGCGAGGGCCGCACTTTCTTCGCAGGCGCCGACATCACCGAGTTCGGCAAGCCGCCGGTCGAGCCGATGCTGCCGGCGGTGGTGGACAAGATCGAGGCAAGCCGCAAACCGGTCGTCGGGGCGATCCACGGCACGGCGCTCGGCGGCGGGCTGGAGGTCGCGCTCGGCTGCCATTACCGCGTCGCGGTTCCGTCGGCGAAGCTGGGCGTGCCCGAAGTGAAATTGGGCCTGCTTCCCGGCGCCGGCGGCACCCAGCGCCTGCCGCGCGTGGCCGGGATCGAGGCCGCAGCCGAAATGTGCGCGACCGGGACCCCGCTCGGCGCGAAGAAAGCCGCCGAAGTGGGCCTTGTCGACAAGATCGCCGGCGAGGAGTCGCTGCTCGACGATGCGCTCGGCTTCGCCAAGGGCGTGGTCGGCACCGAACCGCGCCGCTCGCGCGAAATGCCGGTGCATGGCGATCCCGCTTTCATCCAGAAATTCGCGACCGACAATGCGAAGAAATTCCGTGGCTTCGACGCGCCGGCCGCGAACCTGCGCTGCGTCCAGGCGGCGGTCGAGCTGCCGTTCGACCAGGGCATCGCGTTCGAGCGGCAGGAATTCATGAAGCTGATGTTCGGCACCCAGTCGGCCGCGCAGCGCCACATCTTCTTCGCCGAACGCCAGGCCGCGAAGATCGACGGCATCCCCGAGGATATTCAGCTCCGCCCGAACAAAAAGGTCGGCGTGATCGGCGCCGGCACGATGGGCGGCGGCATCTCGATGAACTTCCTCCAGGCCGGGATTCCGGTCACGATCGTCGAGGCGGCGCAGGAGAATCTCGATCGCGGCACGGCGACGATCCGCAAGAATTACGACGCCTCCGCCGCCAAGGGCCGGTTCAAGCCGGAGCAGGTCGAGGCGTTCATGGGCGCGCTGACGCCCACGCTCGACCTCGAAGCACTCGCCGATTGCGACCTGATCATCGAAGCGATCTTCGAGAATATGGACGTAAAGAAGGAGATGTTCGCCCGGCTCGACAAGGTGGCGAAGCCGGGCGCGATCCTCGCGTCCAACACCTCCTATCTCGACATCAACGAGATAGCCGCGGTGACCGGCCGGCCGCAGGACGTGCTCGGCATGCACTTCTTCTCGCCGGCCAATGTGATGAAGCTGCTGGAGGTGGTGCGGGGCGACAAGACTGCGCCCGATGTGCTGGCGACGGTGATGGCCTTGTCGAAGAAGATCGGCAAGGTCGCGGTCATCGCCGGCGTCTGTGACGGCTTCATCGGCAACCGGATGCTTAAGCCGCGCCAGGTCGAGGCGATGAAGCTGCTGATGGAAGGGGCGACGCCGGCGCAGATCGATAAGGTCCATGTCGATTTCGGCATGCCGATGGGGCCGTTCCAGATGTCGGACCTGGCCGGCGTCGACATCGGCTGGCACCGCGACCCGAACCGCGTCGAGAATGTCCGCGACGCGCTCTGCGCCAAGGGCCGCTGGGGCCAGAAGACCGGCAAGGGCTTTTACGACTATGACGAGAAGCGCCGGCCCTCGCCCAGCGCCGAAGTGCAGGCGATCCTCGACGAATTCGCCGCCAAGTCCGGCACGGCCAAGCGCGAGATCAGCGATGAGGAGATCGTCGAGCGCACCCTCTACCCGATGGTCAACGAAGGCGCGCTGATCCTGGAGGAAGGCATCGCCCAGCGCGCGTCCGACATCGATGTGGTGTGGATCTACGGCTATGGCTGGCCGGTCTATCGCGGCGGGCCGATGTTCTGGGCCGACACCGAAGGCAATGACAAGATCGTCGCAGGCCTGGAGAAGCACGGCTTCAAGGTGGCGAAGCTGCTGAAGGAAAAGGCGGAGAAGAAGGAGCGCTTCACGCGGGCGGTCTGAGCCGGCAATGGCGCGTCACCCCGGCCTTGGGCCGGGGCCTACCGTCCTTCTGCCTTGGACGGTAGAGGGTGGGTCCCGGATCAAGTCGGGGATGACAAGGTTTAGTGTTTATGACCGAAACCCGCACCGAAACCGACTCGATCGGTCCGATCGAGGTCCCCGTCTCCGCCTATTGGGGCGCGCAGACGCAGCGGTCGATCGAGAATTTCCCGTTCGGGCCGACCGAGCGCATGCCGATCGGCATCATCCACGCGCTCGCGATCGTGAAGCAGGCGGCGGCGCGGGTGAACCGGCGGCACGGGCTGCCGGCGGAGATCGCCGACGCGATCGAGGCGGCGGCGGCGGACGTCGCGGCGGGCAGGTTTGACGACCAATTCCCGCTCGTCATCTGGCAGACCGGCTCCGGCACCCAGTCCAACATGAACGTGAACGAAGTGATCGCCGGCATCGCCAACGAGCGGCTGGCGGGCACGCGCGGCGGCAAGGCGCCCGTGCACCCGAACGACCATGTCAACATGTCGCAGTCGTCGAACGACAGCTTCCCGACCGCGATGCACGTCGCCGCCGCGCTGGCCGCGACTCGCCAGCTGATCCCGGCGCTGGAGCGGCTGGAAGCGGCGCTGCTCGCCAAGGCTGAGGCCTGGCACGACATCGTCAAGATCGGCCGCACGCATCTTCAGGATGCGACGCCGCTGACTTTAGGCCAGGAATTCTCCGGCTATTACGCCCAGCTCCGCCTCGCGCGCACGCGCCTCGCGCCGCTGATCGAGCACGGCCTCGCCAAGCTCGCTCAAGGCGGCACGGCGGTCGGGACCGGCCTCAACGCCCCGCCCGGCTTCGACATCGATATCGCGGCCGAGATCGCGGCGATCACCGGCTTTCCGTTCGAGACCGCGCCCAACAAATTCGAGGCGCTGGCGAGCAACGACACGCTGGTCGACTTCTCCGGCCGCCTGAACACGCTCGCCGTCGCGCTGACCAAGATCGCGAACGACTTGCGGCTGCTCGGCTCGGGGCCCCGTTCCGGCCTCGGCGAACTGGAGCTGCCCGCGAACGAGCCCGGCAGCTCGATCATGCCGGGCAAGGTGAACCCGACCCAGGCCGAGATGCTGACGATGGTCGCTGCGCAAGTGATCGGCAATCACACCGCAGTCACGGTCGGCGGGCTGCAGGGGCATTTGGAGCTGAACGTCTTCAAGCCGATGATCGCCGCCGCGGTGCTGCGCTCGATCCACCTGCTCAGCGTCGGCATGGAAAGCTTCGCCGAGCGGATGGTCGAAGGCACCGAGCCCAACCGCGCCCGCATCGCCGAGCTGGTCGACCGATCGCTGATGCTGGTGACGGCGCTGGCGCCCGAGATCGGCTACGACAATGCCGCGAAGATCGCCAAGCACGCCCACGCCAGGGGCCTGACGCTGAAGGAAGCGGGGCTGGAGCTGGGTCTGGTCGACGCCGAGACGTTCGACCGCGTCGTGCGGCCGGAAACCATGGTGGGGAAGTAATCGAGCCACTGCGTGCTCCGGCGAAGGCCGGAGCGGTGACCTGGGCTCCGGGCTTCCCCGGAGCACAATGCGGTCTCAGCCCCGTCCCTCCGCCAGCTCCAGCAGCGCGCGGCCATAGGCCGTCTTCTCGAACAGGCGCCCGCGTGTCCGCAGCGCATCCGCGTCGATCCAGCCATTGTGGAAGGCGATTTCCTCGAGGCTGGCGATCTGCACGCCCTGGCGCTTCTGCAGCGTGCGGACGAACTCGCTCGCTTCCAGCAGACTGTCATGGGTGCCGGTGTCGAGCCAGGCGAAGCCGCGGCCCATGCGCTCGACATAGAGCTCGCCCGCTTCCATGTAGATGCGGTTGAGGTCGGTGATCTCGAGTTCCCCGCGCGCGGACGGCTTCACCTGCTGGGCGAAGTCGCTGACCCGCTGGTCGTAGAAGTAAAGGCCCGTGACCGCCCAGCTCGATCTGGGCGCCTTGGGCTTTTCCTCGATGCTGAGCGCGCGGCCTTCTCCGTCCAGCTCGACCACGCCATAGGCGGTCGGGTCCTCGACATGATAGGCGAACACGGTCGCGCCCCGGGTCCGCGCGCGCGCGCTTTGCATCAGCCCGCTAAGGCCGGCCCCGAAGAAGATGTTGTCGCCCAGCACGAGCGCGCCGGGCCCGCCGGCCAGGAACTCGCGGCCGATCAGGAAGGCCTGGGCCAGCCCTTCCGGGCGGGGCTGGACCGCATAGTCGATCGCCAGCCCGAATTGCTCGCCGCTGCCGAACAGGCGCTTGTAGTTGTCCAGGTACTCGGGCGACGAGATGATCAGGATCTCCCGGATCCCGGCCATCATCAGCGCCGAGGCCGGGTAATAGATCATCGGCTTGTCATAGACCGGCAGCAGCTGCTTGTTGATCGCCAGCGTCGCCGGATGCAGCCGCGTGCCGGACCCGCCGGCCAGGATGATGCCTTTCACTGTGCCCCCTTGAGAGTATCGACCACCGCGCCGACCGCATCCTGCCACAGGCGCGGGCGGATGCCGAATGTGCGCTCCAGCTTGTCCGTCGACAGCCGTGAATTGGCCGGGCGCCTGGCCGGCGTCGGATAGTCGGCGGTCGTGATCGCTTCCACGTCCACGTCCATCCCGGCCCGCTCGAACACGAACCGCGCGAGGTCGCACCAGCTCGCCTCGCCGGCATTGACGAAGTGATAGGCGCCGGCCGGCCCGCCTTTGGTGGCGATCGTCAGCAGCGTCTCGGCGATATCGACGGCGGAGGTCGGACAGCCGCGCTGGTCGTCGACGACCCGCAGGCTGGCCCGCTCGGCGCCGAGCCGCAGCATCGTCTTCACGAAATTATGCCCCCAGGGGCTCACCACCCAGGCGGTGCGGAGAATTATGTGATCGGGATTGCCGGCGCGCACGCCGCGCTCGCCCGCTTCCTTGGACGCGCCATAGACGCCGAGGGGAGCGACCGGATCGTCCTCGGTGTAGAAACCGGCCTTGGACCCGTCGAACACATAGTCGGTCGAGACGTGCAGCAGCCGGATGCCGCGCGCGGCGGTTGCCAGCGCCAGCCGCTCGGGCGCGACGGCGTTCACCGCATAAGCGGCTTCCGGCTCGCTCTCGGCCTTGTCGACCGCGGTATAGGCGGCACCGTTGATGACCGCGCCCCAGTCCCGGCTTGCGACGGCCGCCTCGATCGAAGCGGGGCTGGTCAGATCGAGCGCGTCCCGCCCCGGCGCGACGATCTCGACCCCGAAGCGCGGCCCGAGCGCACGCAGCGCGGTTCCGACCTGGCCGGTGCCGCCGGTGACGAAGATCGGCGTCAAGCCGTCTTCAGCCCCAGCCGCTCGCCCGAATAGGTGCGGGCGAGGATCGGCCGCCACCAGGCTTCGTTGTCCAGATACCAGCGGATCGTCTTGTCGATGCCGGTCTCGAAACTCTCCTGTGGGCGCCAGCCAAGCTCGCGCTCCAGCTTCGACGCGTCGATCGCATAACGGAAGTCATGACCCGGCCGATCGGCGACGAAGCTGATCTGGTCGCGATAGCTTTTCCCGTCGGCGCGCGAGCGGATGCGGTCCAGCGTGTCGCAGATCGTCTCGACCACGGCGAGGTTGGTCCGCTCCGACCGGCCGCCGACCATATAGCTTTCGCCCGGCGTGCCCTTCTCGAACACGGTGGTCAGCGCCCGCACATGATCGTCGACAAACAGCCAGTCGCGCACGTTCGCGCCTTGGCCGTAAACCGGCAGCGCCTCGCCCGACAGGCACTTGATGATCATCAGCGGAATCAGCTTTTCGGGGAAATGATACGGCCCGTAATTATTCGAGCAGTTCGTGATCAGTACCGGCAGGCCGTAGGTGTGAGCCCAGGCGCTGACCAAGTGATCCGACCCCGCCTTCGACGCCGAATAGGGGGAGCGGGGGTCGTAGGGCGTTTCTTCGGTAAAATAGCCGTCATCGCCCAGCGCACCGAACACTTCGTCGGTGGAGATATGGTGGAAGCGGAACCGCGCCTTCTCCGCATCCGCCAGCCCGCGCCAATGGTCGAGCGCGGCGGACAGCATCGTGAAGGTGCCGACCAGGTTGGTCTCGATGAACGCCGCCGGCCCGTCGATCGAGCGGTCGACATGGCTTTCGGCCGCCAGGTGCGTGATCACCTCCGGCCGGAACTCGGCGATCAGCGCGGCGATCCGCTCCCGGTCGCAGACGTCCGCCTTGGCGAAGCGGTAGCGGTTGGAGTTGGCGACGGGCGCCAGCGAGGAGAGGTTGCCGGCATAGGTCAGCGCGTCGACGTTGAGCACTTCATGCTCGGTGTTCGCGATCAGGTGGCGGACCAGCGCCGAGCCGATGAAGCCGGCGCCGCCGGTGACGAGAATACGAGCCATTATGCGTCCACAAGTTCGAGCGGGCGGCCGTCATAGCCGAAAGGGCTGACGAAATCCTTGAGCGCCGGCAGCCGCGAATCCTTGTCCGACAGCTCGGGCGCCGCGCCGGGCAGCGGCCAGGAAATGGCGAGGTCGGGATCGTTCCAGGCGATGCCGGCGTCGCACTCCGGCGCGTAGAAGGCATCGACCTTGTAGGCGACTTCGGTGTCCGGCTCGAGCGTCAGGAAAGCGTGACCGAAGCCGGACGGGATGAACAGCTGCTCACCCCGTGCAGCCGTCAGCTCGGCGGCGACCCACCGGCCAAAGGTCGGCGAGCCGCCGCGCAGGTCCACCGCCACGTCCCAGATCCGGCCCCTCAGGCACCGCACCAGCTTCGCCTGGGCATGAGGCGGCGTCTGGAAATGAATGCCGCGCAGCGTGCCCGCCGGGCGGGACAGCGACTGGTTGTCCTGCACGAACTCGGCGTCGATCCCCGCCGCCGCGAAGCGATCGCGCCGGTAGGTCTCGGAAAACCATCCCCGCGGATCCTCGAAGCGCTTGGGGGTGATACGGACCACAGCCATGTCCGGGCCCCCTAAGGCGCGACGGTATCAAGTCAAGCCGCCGGCCCGGAATGTCCTGGACCGCGCCGCTCCCACCGTAATTCTACGAACGCGATCTTCGCGCGGAACTCAAGTCCGTGCCCCAAAGACCCCGCAGGTCGCCCGGCAATGGCCGGACTTCATTCATCAGAGGGTCGGACGTGCCGGCCGCAAGGAAGGGACGCCATCATGCTCGCCGTGAAGCTGAAGTCGCTGTTCGGAGTGGCCGAGGAGGCCGATGATTGGAGGGAACGGCGCGCGGAGCCGCGCAGCAAGGTCCTGCTGAAGGGAGATGCCTATCCCGTTGAAGGCTATGCCGATCTGGTGGTGACGAACCTCTCCCGGACGGGGCTTTCGGGAGAAACCGATGCACCGCTGGACGTCGACCAGTCGCTGCTGTTCAGCGTCGCGGGCAACCGGTTTCACATGGGCACGGTGCGTTGGGTCAAGGGCCGCCGGTTCGGCCTCGACATGGAGGATGCGCTCGCCATTCTCGGCCCGGCGAATGATGTCGATCCCGGCTTCCTTCCCACGCACCAGCCGCGCGCGCGACGCCATGATGTAGAGCTCTACGGCCGCATCGCGATCGCGCCGTGTTCGGTCCGCGCCACGATTCGGGACATCTCGCAATCCGGGCTGTGCATCGACATGCCGGCGCCGCTGGTCGAGCGGCAGCAGGTCATCGTGCGCCTTCGCGATCGTCCTCTGATCCTCGCCTCGGTCCAATGGACGGGCGGCGGTCGCGCCGGCATCAGGGCCGCCGAGCGGATGGAGACGCTGCGCCTGGTTTATGCCTACGAGTGACGCTAGCCCGACCAGGCGTCGCGCCACAGCGCCGGGAAGGCAGCCTTCAGCGCCGCCAGCTTGGGTGCGTCGTTGATCCGGATATAGGGGTGGTTCGGATTCCGGCGCATGAAGTTCTGGTGATAGGCCTCGGCCGGATAGAAGCGGCCCTGCTCGATCCGGGTGACGATCGGCCGCGGCCAGGCTTTCGCGGCGGCAAGCTGGGCCAGGTAGGCACGTGCCACCCGCTCCTGCTCCGTGCCGATCGGGAAGATCGCCGATCGGTAGCTGGGGCCGGAATCGGGACCCTGGCGATTCAATTGGGTCGGATCGTGCGCGACCGAGAAATAGACGCGCAGCAGCGTCTCATAGCTGATCTGCGAGGCGTCGAACTGGATCCGGATGGCTTCTGCATGGGCAGTCCGCTCGCTCGAGACCGCATCGTAATTGGCGGTCGCCGCGTCGCCGCCGGCATAGCCTGACGTCACGCCCTTGACGCCCTTCAGATGCTCGAACACCCCCTCCATGCCCCAGAAGCAGCCGCCCGCCAGCACGGCGGTGCGCAGCCCCTTCGCAGGTGCCGCAGAGACCTTGGGCGCAGGCACGGCCACGGCGCGCGCGCTGCGGGCGATCGAGGCTCCGCCGATCGCCCAGGCGACGATGGTCAGCGCGGCGATCGTCAGGACCGATGAACGCGCGCGCATCGCGGTCACGCCTTGTAGATCGCTTCGATCTTGGCCTTCAGCGTGTCGGTGCGATCGGACGGGCTGAGCGCCACCAGCGCCACTGCCCCCAGCAGGAAGCCGCTCGCGAAATTGCGGAACAGGTCGGATCTTATGATCGCACGCATCGTGTTCTTCCCATCTTGCCGCTTCTGTGGCGGCACGCTCGCTCCAGTTACGTGAGCGATAGTCAGATGGATGCTGCATTGTCTGTGAACAGGGTCACAGGCGAGGCAAGGTCGATCAAAATATCGGTTCGAGCGATCAAGCGCCCTTATCGCAATGCGGCGCAGGCTTCCTGGATTCGCGCGCACGCCTCGCGCAGCAGCGCGTCCGAGGTGGCGTAGCTGATCCGGAACGCGGGCGAGAGGCCGAAAGCCGCGCCGGCGACGGCGGCGACCCTGGCGTGGTCGAGGAAATAGCCGATCAGATCGTCGTCCGATTCGATGCGCTTGCCCTCCGGCGTGGTCTTGCCGATGCAGCCGCTCGCGTCCGGATAGACGTAGAAGGCGCCTTCCGGCGTCGGACACACAAGGCCCGGGGCCTCGTTCAGCATCCCGACGACCAGGTCGCGGCGCGTGCGGAACGCGTCCTGCCGCTCGGCGAGGAAATCCTGCGGGCCGGTGAGCGCCGCCGCCGCCGCCGCCTGCGCGATCGAGCAGGGGTTCGAGGTCGATTGCGATTGCAGCTTCGCCATCGCCTTGATCAGCCAGGCCGGGCCGCCGGCATAGCCGATCCTCCAGCCGGTCATCGCATAGGCCTTCGAACAGCCATTCTCAGTCAGGATACGATCCTTCAGGTCCGGACAGACCTGCGCCATCGTCGCGAACGGAAAGTCGGCGTAGAAAATGTGCTCGTACATGTCGTCGCTCAAGAGCATCACATGCTCATGGCGGCGGAGCACTTCGCCCAGCGCCTTCAGCTCGTCGGCCGAATAGGCCGCGCCGCTGGGATTGGACGGCGAGTTCAGCAGCACCCAGCGGGTGCGGGGCGTGATCGCCGCGTCCAGCTGTTCGGGCGTGATCTTGTAGGCCTGGTCGGCGCCGGCCTTCACGATGACCGGCTTCGCCCCCGAATAGGCGACGATGTCCGGATAGCTGACCCAATAGGGCGCCGGGATCACGACCTCGTCGCCGGCCTCGCAGGTCGCGACGATCGCGTTGAAGATCACATGCTTGCCGCCGACGCCGACGATGATCTCGCTCGCCTGGTAGTCGAGCCCGTTCTCGCGCGCGAATTTGCCGCGGATCGCATCCTTCAGCTCGGGCGTGCCACCGACATCGGTGTACTTCGTCTTGCCGGCGCGGATCGCCGCGATCGCAGCCTCCTTGACGAAATCGGGCGTGTCGAAGTCCGGCTCGCCCGCCGACAGGCCGATCACGTCGACGCCCTGCCGCTTCAGCTCGGCCACCCGCGCGGTCATCGCCAGCGTCTGCGACGGATGGATGCGGTCAAGCGCGGCGGACAGGCGAGCCATCGGATACCCCTTCAAGGAACAGGGGCGGCTATAGCCGACGCAGGCGCGCCCGCAACAGGCCGCGCACGGCGTTGCCGATGCAGAAGCCATGGGCCAGGTCTTCGGGGCGCAGGTCGGCCTCGATCGCGCGGCCCTGTCCGATCAGCTCGGCGCGCAGGATTCCCGGCAGCAGCCCGCGCGACAGCGGCGGCGTCAGCAGCACCCCGTCGCGCTCGACGAAGATGCTGGTGAAGCTGCCCTCGGTCAGGAAGCCCGCGGGATCGGTGAAGATCACTTCGAAGCAGCCGGCCTTGCGCCGCGCGTCGTCGTAGAAGGCGCGGTCCGTCGTCTTGTGCGCCAGCCGGACATCGCCGGACTCGATCGTCCGCGGCGCCAGCGCGACTTCCACCGGCTCCGAAGCTTCGTCCAGCCGCCGCACCTCGATCGCGCAATTGCCCCTTTGCGAGGCAAGCAGCCGGACGCGCGCCCGTTCGCGCAGGCGGAATGTCGCCGCCTGCAGCTCGTTGCGGGCGGCGTGGCGGTCGAAATTGAAGCCGAGCGCCTTCGCGCTGCGCTTCATCCGCGCCATGTGCGCGTCGAGATGCAGCAGGCCCTGGTGCGGATCGAACGCCATCGTCTCGATCAGGTCGAACGGACGCTCCGAACCCACAAAGGCTCCTTTCGCCAGACACTCGCGCCACTCGGCAGCGGGGTCGGAGTCCGCGACAATCCCCGAACCCAGACCCAGAGTGGCCCGGACGGACCCGGGCTTCAAGTGCAGGGTGCGGATGGCGACGTTAAAGGCGGCTTGCCCGTCGGGGTTAATGTGGCCGATCGCGCCGGTATAGGCGCCGCGCGCGGCGGTCTCGGTTTCGGCGATCACTTCCATCGCCCGAAGCTTCGGCGCGCCGGTGATCGATCCGCACGGAAACAGCGCCGTCACCACGTCGATCGCGTCGCGACCGGGGGAAAGGCGGGCAGTGACGGTCGAAACCATCTGCTGGACGGTCGGATAACGCTCGACCGCGAACAGCTCGGGCACCGCGACGCTGCCGGGCTCGGCGACGCGGGAAAGGTCGTTGCGCAGCAGGTCGACGATCATCAGGTTCTCGGCGCGCTGCTTCGGGTCGGCGCTCAGCAGCGCCGGGTGGGCATCGGGCGCCGCCGTGCCTTTCATCGGACGCGCGGTGAGCATACCGTCGTTCAGCGTGAAGAACAGCTCGGGCGACAGCGACAGGAACCAGTCCTCGCCGGTCCAGACCAGCGCGCCATGGCTCGCCCGTGCGCGGCGCCGCAGCCCGGCATAGATGGCGCGCGGATCGCCGGCGATCGCAACCTCGGCCGGAAACGTCAGGTTCGCCTGATAGATATCGCCGGCGACGATCGCCTCCTGCACGCGCGCGACGCGGTGGAGATAGTCGCGCTGCCCGACCAGCGGCTGCGGCGCGCCCGCCCAGCCGCCCGCCGGATCGGGCAGCCAGGCCGCCGCGTCGACCTCGTCGAAGCGGTCGAACAGGCCGAACCAGAGCAGCGGCGCGTCGGGCGGCCGGAAGATGCGCGCCAGCCGCGGCTCCAGCGCGCAGCCGGCTTCATAGGCAATGAATCCGACCGCATGCCGCCGCTCGCCGCGCAGCCGCTCCAGGGCGGGCCCGACTTCCTGCAGCCGGTCGGCGCGGACGATCGCGGCCGGATCGCGGAACAGCCGCGCTGACGCGCCCGACCGCGCGTCGTCGAGAAGGATGAAAGGGCCCACGCCCGGCTAGAAGCCGGAGCGCGGGCCGCGATCAAGCCCTCATGCCGGCGGCGGGATCAATAGGTGCCGGTCACGCCGTAATAGTCGTTGATCCGCCGGCCATAGTCGCGGTCATAGGCCGGCTCCTCGTTGGCGCGGTAGCTGGGGCCGCCCTGCAGCCGGTCCTTGGAGACGTTGACGACATAGCCGCCCTTGCCGGTGTCGTAGGTCAGCGAATTCCACGGCAGCGGATGGTAATTCTCTCCCATGCCGAACAGGCCGCCGAAGCCGAGCACGGCGTACTCGACCTGGCCCGAGCGCTTGTCGACCATGAAGTTGTAGACATGGCCGAGCTTCTCGCCGTCGGAGCCATAGACGGCGGTGCCCTCGACCTTGTTGGAGGCGATCAGGCGATCGGTCTCGTCGGTTTCGACCGCATTGCTCATCGTGTCCTGATAGTCGGTCATGGCATTCTCCTTCGTGCAACGAAGGACAGAACGAGCCGGGGCGCGTCCGGTTCTCCGGCTTGTCGAACGGTTCGGCGCACGCCATGTCCGCCCTATGGCCAACCCACCGTTGAAGGCGGCGATCGTCCCCGTCACGCCGCTCCAGCAGAATTGCACGCTGCTTTGGTGCACCGAAACCAACAAGGGCGCGTTCGTCGATCCCGGCGGCGACCTGCCGCGGCTGAAAGCAGCGGCGGCGCAGGCTGGGGTCGAGATCGAGAAGATCCTTTTGACCCACGGCCATATCGATCATTGCGGCCAGGCCGGCATGCTCGCCGAGGAACTGGGCGTGCCGATCGAAGGACCGCACGAGGCCGACCGCTTCTGGATCGCGCGGCTGGAGGATGACGGCCGCAATTACGGCATCCAGGGCAAGGTCTTCGAAAGCGACCGCTGGCTGGTCGATGGCGACCGGGTGACGGTCGGCAAGCTGACGTTCGACGTCCGCCACTGCCCCGGCCACACGCCCGGCCATGTCGTGTTCCACCATCCGGAATCGAAGCTGGCGATTGTCGGCGACGTGCTGTTCCAGGGCTCGATCGGGCGGACGGACTTCCCGATGGGCAATCACGCGGACCTGATCCACGCGATCACGACGCGGCTCTGGCCGATGGGCGACGACACCGCTTTCGTGCCGGGCCACGGCCCGATGTCCACCTTCGGGCATGAGCGCAAAACGAACCCGTTCGTCGGCGACGCGGTACTGGCCGCCTGACACCGCCATCCCGGGCTTGACCCGGGACCTACCTTCTTAAGCCGCGACGGCCGAAGGTTCGGAAGAACAAGAAGAAGGTGGGTCCCGGCCTTCGCCGGGATGACGGGTGGGTTGTGCGCGCCCCGCCCACTTCTCCCGGATCGTCTCGCTCGTGTCCCGGCTGCCGTCATGGCTCCATCCGGGTGGGCCGAAGGCATAGCCGGCCTTGGCACGCCAGGGCGCGCTCCACAGGTCCCTCGCGATGCCGATCCATTCGTGGAACGCCGCCCAGAGCACGTTGAAGCGGCCGAGATTCTTGACCAGCCCGTAGCGCGGGCGGTCCTCGTCCAGTTCGGGCGTGAAGCTGCCGAACATCCTGTCCCAGACGATGAACACGCCGGCATAATTCTTGTCGAGGTAGCGCGGGTTGGTCGCGTGGTGGACCCTGTGGTGCGACGGCGTGTTCATCACCGCCTCGAACCAGCGCGGACAGCGGCCGATCACCTCCGTGTGGATCCAGAACTGATAGATCAGGTTCACGCCCGCGCAGAAGAACACCATCGCCGGCGGGAATCCGATCAGGAACAGGGGCAGGCGGAACAGGAAGGCCATGCTGAAAAAGCCGGTCCAGGTCTGCCGCAGCGCCGTCGACAGATTATAATGCTGACTCGAATGGTGGATCACATGGCTGGCCCAGAACCAGCGCACGCGATGGGCCGAGCGGTGGAAGACATAGTAAGCCAGGTCGTCGAGCACGAAGCAGAGCGGCCAGGCCCACCAGGCGTAGGGAATGTCGAGCAGGCGGAAGCCCCACACCCATACCGCCATCGCATAGACCGCGCCCGCGGTCAGCGCGCCGGCGATGGTCGAGCCGAAGCCGAGCATCAGCGAGGTCAGCGTGTCCTTCGGGCAATAGCGCCGCTTGTCCCTGGCGCGCGCGATCAGCATCTCGATCAGCACCAGCGCGATGAAGCCGGGGACGGCATAGTCGACGGGGTTGGGAAGGTCGGGCATTTGTCTCAGCCTATCCCACTTCTCCGTTCGTTTCGAGCGTAGTCGAGAAACGGGGGACACAGCCGGAAGGCGCGTCTCGGCTTCGCTCGAAGCGGACGGGGTTTAGGCGTGCTCAGCGACAAACTGCGCCCCATGACGCCTCAGCCGCACCTGCTCTCCATCCGTCCCCGTCACCACCGCGCTTTGCCGATCCTCGGCCAGCACGGCGGACACGGCGACGAAGCCGGGCCGCTCCGCTTCGGCGATCGCCATCGCTTCGTCCTCGCTCGCCAGCTCGGCGCCGCCCAGCCTCAGCAATTTCGCGACCAGCGCCAGCCCGAGCACGCCGGCAAGCGATCCGGCCAGCAGCGTCCAGCTCATGACGCCGCCAGCGCGTCCAGCATCGGCCGGATCGGGCGCAGGTCGTACCCCGCGCCTTCCGCCTTCTCGACCAGCACCGCTGGATGATCGCCCATCTTCGCCCGCGCGAGTGCCCAGAGGAAGGTCGAGCGCGTGCCCGACTTGCAATAGGCAAGCACCGGGCCGCTCGCTGCCTCCAGCGCCCGCACCATCGCGTCGACCTGCGCGTGACTGAACCCGGCATGCGTGACCGGGATCGCGGCATAGGCGAGGCCTGCTGCCTCGGCTGCCTGCGCGATCGCAGCGCCTTCGGGTTGGCCGGGCTCCTCGTCGTCGGGGCGATTGTTGATCACGGCCGCCACGCCAAGCGAGACCGCCTCGGCGAGGTCCGCAGGTCCGATCTGCGGCGAGACGAGAATGGTGTTATCGATTTTTCTGAACACGCCTCACCTTATCCGTTCGTGTCGAGCGAAGTCGAGACACGCTTCTCGACTTCGCTCGAAGCGAACGGACTAATGTTGGCGAAGCACGTTCAAAAACGCCTCCCCATACGCTTCCAGCTTCCGCGCCCCCACGCCGGTGATCCGTCCCAAGGCCTCCCGCGTCTGCGGCCTTGCGGCGGACATCTCGCGCAGCGTCGAATCGTGGAACACGACATAGGGCGGCACGCCCGCTTCCTCGGCGAGTTTGCGGCGGCAGGACCGCAGCGCCTCAAACAGCGGGTCGCCGACCGGATTGGGCGCGGAGTCGCGGCGCCGGCGCCGTTCGCGTTTCGGCGGAACGATCAGCGAGACCGGCTCTTCGCCTTTCAGGATCGCGCGCGCGGCGGGGCCGAATTCCAGCCCGCCGTGCGGATTGGTGCGCAGCGCATCGCGCAGCTGGAGCGCCCGGCCGACCGGCTTCAGCAGCGCCGCTTCCTCCCCGTCGACGATGCCCCAGACCGACAGCGCCTCGTGCCCGTTCATCAGGCTCCGCTCGCTCGACTGGCCGGTCAGCACGCTTTCGACATAGCCGGCGCCGAACATCTGCCCGGTGCGGAACACCGCCGACAGATATTTGCGTGCGAGCTCGGTCGCGTCCACGCCCTGCGGCGGATTGAGGCAATTGTCGCAATTGCCGCACGCCTCGGGCGGCTGCTCGCCGAAATAGCGGAGCAGCAGCGCGCGGCGGCAGCTCGGCGTCTCGACCAGCCCGCCCAAGGCCGTCAGCCGCGCCCGCTCGCCCGCCAGGCGCGCTTCGTCGACCTCGTTCAGCCGTTGCCGCGCCTTGGCGAAATCGTCGGCGCCCCAGAACATCTGCGCGACCGCCGGCTCGCCGTCGCGCCCGGCGCGGCCGGTTTCCTGGTAATAGGCCTCGATCGACTTGGGCAGCCCGGCATGGGCGACGAAGCGCACGTCCGGCTTGTCGATGCCCATGCCGAAGGCGACGGTCGCGACCATCACCATCTCTTCCGAGGCGACGAACGCGGCCTGGTTGGCGGCGCGGACCTGCGGCTCCAGGCCCGCATGATAGGCGCGCACCGGCCGGCCCGTGGCGGCGATCTGCGCCGCCAGCTTCTCGGTCCCGGCGCGCGACTGGACATAGACGATGCCCGGTCCCGGCTGCTCGCGCAGCAGGTCGGCGATCTGCTGGGTCGTGTTCTGGCGCGGGCTGATCGCGTAGCGGATGTTCGGCCGGTCGAACCCGGCGACGATCAGCCCGTCCGTCGGGATGCCGAGCTGGACCAGGATGTCGTCGCGCGTGTGCGCGTCCGCGGTGGCGGTCAGCGCCAGCCGCGGCACGTCCGGAAACCCGTCGAGCAACGGCCGCAGCAGCCGGTAATCGGGCCGGAAATCGTGACCCCATTCGGAGACGCAATGCGCCTCGTCGATCGCGAAGAGTGAAACTCTCGCGCGACTCAGAAGCTCGCGGAAATGGCCCGCCGACGCCCGTTCCGGCGCGACATAGAGCAGGTCAAGCTGCCCCGCCTTGAACCGTTCGATCGTCTCGGCCCGATTGTCGTCGGCCGACGTCAGCGTCGCCGCGCGAATGCCGACCGCGGTGGCGGCGCGAAGCTGGTCGTGCATCAGCGCGATCAGCGGCGAGATGACGACGCAGGTCCCCTCCAGCGCGACCGCCGGCAGCTGGTAACAGAGCGACTTGCCCGCCCCCGTCGGCATCACTGCCAGCGTCCGATCGCCCGCCATCACCCGATCGACCACCGCGCGCTGGACGCCGCGGAAGTCGTTGAAGCCGAACGTGGAATGGAGGAGGTCGAGAAGATCGGGCATAGCAGCGGCCGCAGCCGTCAGCCCAGATAGCCGGTCCGCTTCAGGAATGCACGCAGCGCTTGCGGGTAGCTCGGGTAAGCGATCTGCCGCCCCTGCGGGCACTGGCCGGCGGGCGCGGCCCCGCGGCAGCCGGTCGGCCAATCCCATTTGGCCTTTCGGTCGTAGGATTTGAGCACGACCGGCCAGGCCCAGCGGAACTGCCCCAGCCGCGCCGCGGCGGCGGCATAGGCGGCGCAGGCGCCGTTCGGCGAAGCCTGGGGCGCCGGCGACACGCAGCCGCGCCTGGCCTCTGGCAGATAGTCGGCGAACAGGAACCGGAACGCCGGCTCTGCCGACACGTCCACGGCCTTTCCGCCTCGGATGTTCATCACCAGCGGCGGCGCGAAGCTTTCGGCATAGCTGGTGAACGCATAAAGGAAGCGGTTATCGACGAAGCGGAAATCGGCGATGCCGTCGCCCGACAGGTCCTTCGGGAAACCGGGCATGCCGCCGTTCCATTGGCCGAGATCGACGGTCCGGAAGCCGGTCGCGGTCGGCTGCACCGCGATCACATGGTCGCAGCAATGGGCACCCCCGGTATAGCCGGAAATCACCACCGACGCGTATTGACCGCGGGCGAGGGAGCCGATTCCGATCTGGTGGGGCGCGGAGACGCCGATCTCGCCTTTCAGCGTCAGCGGCTTCTTGCCGCGGGCCGAGATGGTGATGCGCGGGGAGGTGAAATCACGGTCGCGAACCGGCACGATGGACACGGTGACGCCGAGCGCGCGGTAGCGTCGCGGGCCTTTATGCGCAGTCCACTGGACGAAGGTGGCGGGGGCGATCGGCTGCGGCGCGGCGGCGGCGGCGAGCGAAAGGGCAAGCAACATGCGCCGAGCCTAGCGCGGCTCGCTCATCCGGCAAGGCCGAGAGCTTCGGCGACCAGCCGGTAGCTTTCCACGCGCGGCGCGTGCTCGGGAAGGATGTTGACCAGCATCATCTCGTCGGCGCCGTAGAGCGCGGCGACGGCCTTCACTTCGTCCGCCACTTCCGCGCCTGTGCCGAGCAGAGTCCGGCGCCGCGCGGGCGGCAGCGGGTTGGCGGCGAGCCAGGCTTCGGCCTCGGCGACGCTCGGCACCGGGATCAACGATCCCCGGATCAGGTGCGCGAACATCATCCGCGCAGGAGCGGCGAGCCGTTCAGCGGTGGCGCGATCCTCGGCCGCGATCGCCCAGACGGCCACCGTCAGCTGCGGCTCCGGGCAGCGGGCGGACGGCATGAAATGCTGGCGATAGATATCGGCGAGCGGCAGCGCGTCGGAATTGATGAAGTCGGCGATGCAATAGGGCAGGCCCATCTGCCCGGCCCAGACGGCGCTGTCGGGCGAGCTGCCGAGCATCCACACGTCGGGGCTGCCGTTCCCGCCCTGCGGCATCGTCGCTTCGAGCGGCTTGAACAGGTGATCGTCGGGCAGCGTGGCTTTGAGATAGCCGAGCAATTCCGCCACCTGCTCAGGAAAATCGCCGGGCGGGATGCGCTTCGACCGGTCGCGCTGCAGGGCATAGGCGGTGCGCTGGTCGCTTCCCGGCGCGCGGCCGAGGCCCAGGTCGATCCGCCCCGGCGCCATCGCGCCCAGCAGACGGAAGGTCTCGGCGATCTTGAACGGCGAATAATGCGGCAGCATGATTCCGCCCGATCCGACCCGGATGCGGTCGGTGGCGAGCGCCACCGGCCCGATCAGCGCTTCGGGCGCGACGCCGGCCAGCGCGGGCGAGGCGTGATGCTCGGCCAGCCAATAGCGGTGATAGCCGAGCCGCTCGGCCGCCTGGGCGAGGCCGATCGTGTTGCGGACCGCGTCGGCGGCGGTGCCGCCGGCGGGGATCGGGGACTGGTCGAGAACGGAGAAGTGCATCATCGGCACATAAGAAGTCCCTCCCCTTCAGGGGAGGGGTCGGGGTGGGGCTGCAAGGCGCAGCACGAGCCATCCCGCCAATGCAGACACCAGCGACCCGCAGAGGATTCCGATCTTCGCCGCATCGACGAATTCGGGCCGGCCGCCGAAGGCCAGGCCGCTGATGAACAGGCTCATCGTGAAGCCGATGCCGCAGAGAATGGACACGCCGTAAATCTGCGCCCAGGTCGCGCCGGCGGGCTTGCGCGCGCCGCCCAGGCGCACCGTGCCCCAGACTGCGCCGAACACCCCGAGCTGCTTGCCCAGGAACAGGCCCGCGGCGATGGCCAGTGGGAGTGGCGCGAACGCGGGCGAATGGCCGAAGGCGACGCCGGCGTTCACGAAGCCGAACAGCGGCACGATCGCGTAGGCGACCCAGGGGTGCAGGCCGTGCTCGAGCCGGTGCAGCGGTGAATCCTCGGCATCGGGCGCGCCCGGCGTCGGCTTGATCGGGATCGTCAGCGCGGCGAGCACGCCGGCGACCGTCGCGTGCACGCCGGACAGCAGCACCAGCAACCACAGCGCGGAAAAGGCGATCCAATAGGGCCAGAGCCGCTTCACGCCCGCGCGGTTCATCGCGGCCATCACGGCGAGCACCAGCGCCGCGCCGGCCAGCGCCGCCAGGTTCAGCGATTCGGTATAGACGGCCGCGATGATCGCGACCGCGCCCATGTCGTCGACGATCGCGACGGTGGTCAGGAACAGCTTCAGCGAGCTCGGCGCGCGCTTGCCCAGCAGCGCGAGCACGCCGATCGCAAAGGCGATGTCGGTTGCGGCCGGGATCGCCCAGCCGCGCGCGAGACCGTCCACGCCGTGCGTGACGGCCAGATAAATCAGCGCCGGCACCGCCATCCCCGCCGCGGCGGCGACGATCGGCAGCCGCCGGTCGGCGGGACGTGCGAGCTGGCCATCGACGACCTCGCGCTTGATCTCCAGCCCGACCAGAAGGAAGAACAGCGCCATCAGCGCGTCATTAACCCACAAATGCACGGTCATCGGCCCGAGCTTCGGGCTCAACACCGGGCCGACCTGTGCATGGACGAAATGGGCATAGGCGTCGCGCGTCGCGGGCAGGTTCGCGGCGACCAGCGCCAGCACTGCCGCGCCGATCAGCAGAATGCCGCCGGACGCCTCGCTTTCCAGGAAATCGCGCAGGGCTGAGCGAGGGCCGCGACGGGTCATGGGCCCCGACTGGCGGCAATCCAGTGCTGGTTCAACTTTTATCGAGCACTCGCCTTCATCGCCCGCCCCCAGAGCCGCTGGACCGCGGCCTGGTGGATTCCGGGCACGCTCGCCAGCACGCCGAACGCTTCCGCCCGGGTCGAGTTGAACCGGATCGGACGGCCGAGCGCGTCGGTGACCATCGCACCCGCTTCCTGCGCGATCAGCACGGCGGCGGCGATGTCCCATTCGCTGCCCCAGCGCAGGGTCGCGACCAGGTCGACCTCGCCCGCGGCCAGCATCGCGGTGCGGAGCGCGATCGAGTTGGGGCGCGGTACGCCGATCAGGTCGGCATCGGTCCTGGGCAGGGTGTCGGCCGGCACGCGCGATCCGGGCAGCTCGTCGCGGTCATGGACGCGCAGCCGCTTGCCGTTCAGCCAGGCGCCCTTGCCGGCCTCGGCGCGCCATTGCTGGCCGCGCGCTGGCGCGTCGAGAACGCCCAGCACCACCCGTCCGCCCTCCACCAGCGCGACCGACACCGCCCAGCCGGTGCGGCCGCGGATGAAGTCGCGCGTGCCGTCGATCGGGTCGACGACCCAGGTCCGGGTGCCGAGCAGCCGCTCGGCGCTGTCGGCGGTCTCCTCGGACAGCCAACCGGCATCGGGATCGAGCGCGCTCAGCCGTTCGCGCAGCAGCGCATCGGCCTCCAGGTCCACTTCGCACACCGGGTGGCCGGGCACTTTCTCCCAGCGCTTATAGTCGCCCTGCCAGCGCCACCGCGCCATCGCGCCGACCTCGGCCGCGACTTCGCCCACGCGCTGGAGAAGAGATTTAGTCACCGGCGACCGTCATTCCCTCGACCAGCAGGGTGGGCGTGTTGACCGCATAGCGGAACTCAAGGTCGTCGGCGGCGGAAAGGTTCCGGAACATGTCCTTCAAATTGCCGGCAATGGTCACCTCGGCGACCGGATGAGCCAGCGCGCCGTCCTCGATCAGGAAGCCGCCCGCGCCGCGGCTGTAGTCGCCGGTGACGCCGTTCACGCCTTGGCCGATCAGTTCGGTGACGTAGAGGCCGCGCCTGATGCCGCCGATCAGCGCGTCGCGCGAGGCCGCGCCGGGCATCACATGGACGTTGCTGGCCGACACGCCCGGCGGGCCGCCGACGCCGCGCGCGGCATGGCCGGTCGGCTGCAGCTCCAGCTGGCGCGCCGAGGCGCTGTCGAGCATCCAGCCGGTCAGCACGCCGGCGTCGATCAGGTTCTTCGCGCTGGTCGGCAGCCCCTCGCCGTCGAACGGGCGGGAGCGCAGGCCTTGCGGCCGGTGCGGATCGTCGGCCATCGTGATTCCCTCGCCAAAGACCGGCTGGCCGAGCGCTTCGAGCAGGAAGCTGGTCCGCCGCGTGATCGCGGGCCCGGCGATCGCGCCCAGCAGATGGCCGATCAGGGTGCCGCCGACGCGGGGATCGAACACCACCGGCATCGGTCCGCTCGCCAGCTTGCGCGCGCCGAGACGCGCGACCGCGCGCTCGCCGGCGAGGCGGCCGATCGTCTCGGCGTCATCCAGCGCGTCCAGGTGGCGCACCCAATGCCAGGCGCCGTCGCGCTGCTTCTGGCCGTCGCGCTCCGCGAGCATGCTTGCGCTGATCGAATGGGCGCTGGCGCCATAGCCGCCGGCAAAGCCGTGGCTGGTGGCGAGCGCGATCTGGCTGCGGCCGGCGCTGGCGCTGGCGCCTTCGCTGTTGCTGACGCCCGCAACCGCGCGCGCCGCGTCCTCGGCAGCAAGCGCACGCTGCTTCAGCGACGCCGGATCGGGCTCGATGCCGTCGTCGAGGTCGAGATCGGGGCCGGGCCCCCGCAGCAGCCGCTCCTCGGGTGCGAGCCCGGCGAACCGGTCCTCCGGCGCTTGCCCAGCCATCGCGACCGCGCGTTCGGCGAGTGTGCGCAGCGATTCGGGCGCAAGGTCGGACGCGGAGACGCTGGCCGAACGCCGGCCGACGAACACCCGCAGCCCGATTTCCTCGCCTTCGGACTGGTCGACATTTTCCAGCGCGCCGAGGCGGACATGCACGTCGGTGGAGCGGTCGCCATGGTACAGCGCGTCGGCGGCATCGGCGCCGGCGGCGCGGGCGTAGGAGACCAGGTCGGAAAGGCGGGATTGCGCGTCGGCGAGGGAAAGCATCACCGCCGCACTTAGGAAGACGCGTCAGGAAGCGCCAGTGCCGACCGTCGCGCAGGCGAGGAAGACGAGCAGGCCCGCGAACCGGTTGGAGCGGAATTTGTCGAGCGCGTCGGCGCCGTCCTCGGGTTCCAGCGCGATCACCTGCCAGGCGAGGTGGATCGCGGCGGGGACCAGCGCGACGAACGCGAGCGGATCGGGCCGCACGATCCAGACCGCGACGCTCCACAAGGCCAGCGCCACCGCGTAGAAGCCGGCCACGCCCGCGCGCACGTGCCGGCCGAGCCGAAGCGCGGAGGAGCGGACGCCGATCAGCGCGTCGTCCTCGCGGTCCTGCAGCGCGTAGATGGTGTCGTAGCCGATCACCCAGGCGATGGTGCCGGCATAGAGCAGCAGCATCGGCGCGCTCACCTCCCGCGCCACCGCCGCCCAGCCGACCAATGCGCCCCAGCTGAACACGATGCCAAGCCAGGCCTGCGGCCACCAGGTGATTCGCTTCATGAAGGGGTAGGCGGCGACGAAGACGAGGCTCGCCACCGCCACGCCCTGCGCAATCAGCGGCAGCTTCAGCAGCACGGCGAAGCCGATCGCGCAGAGCAGCAGCAGCCAGGCCCAGGCAGCCCGCAGTGATACCGCGCCGCTGGCGAGTGGCCGGCCGCGCGTGCGCTCCACCTGCGCGTCCAGGTCGCGGTCGACGATGTCGTTATAGACGCAGCCGGCGCCGCGCATCGCCACCGCGCCGAGCAGCATCCACAGGATCAGGTCGAACCGCGCGAACGCCCCGCCGGCCAGCGCGACGCCCCAGGCGCAGGGCCAGAACAGCAGCCACCAGCCGATCGGCCGGTCGAGCCGCGCGAGCAGGACATAGGGCCGAAACATGCCGGAACGCGCCAGGCGCCGGTGTTCGGTATCGGGGAGGGCGTCTGAGTCGGACGTAATGGTCACTTCAACTCCGGCTGGCCTGAGCTTGTCGAAGGCCTCCCTTCTTCTTTGCCGCCGTAAAGGGAAAGGGAGGGCTTCGACAAGCTCAGCCCAGCCGGTATTTGGGCACAGCCCAGGAGAATATATGCCCGCCACCCCCGCCTGGCCGCCGCACAGCGCGCCGCGCCTGTTCATCGACCAGCCGCTCGCCGACGGCATGGATCTGCGCGTCGAGGGCGGGCAGGCGCATTACCTGCTCTCGGTGATGCGGCTGAAGGCGGGCGGCACGGTGAAATTGTTCGACGACCGCACCGGCGAATGGCTGGGCGAAGTGGCGGCGACGGGCAGGCGCGACCTCGTTGTCCGCATCGCCGCGAAGCTCCGCGCACGCGAAGCCGTGCCCGACCTCTGGCTCTGCGCCGCGCCGATCAAGCGCGGCCGGATCGACTGGGTC
Organism: Sphingomonas horti; assembly: GCF_009753715.1. Taxonomy (GTDB): domain Bacteria; phylum Pseudomonadota; class Alphaproteobacteria; order Sphingomonadales; family Sphingomonadaceae; genus Sphingomonas_B; species Sphingomonas_B horti. The sequence continues at coordinate 58,200 of NZ_WQMS01000020.1, forward strand.
GCGGAGAAGGCGTCAGAGCTGGGCGTGGCGCGGCTGGTGCCGGTCGCCACCCGCCGCGCGGTGGTCGACAAGCTCAATTCGGAGCGCCTGCGCGCGCACATGATCGAGGCCGCCGAGCAATGCGAGCGCACCGCGCTCCCGGAGCTCGCGGCCATGGTCTCGGTTGATGCCCTGCTTCGCGACTGGCCGGCCGAGCGCAGCCTCTATTTCGCCGACGAGGAAGGCGGCACGCCGATGCTGGACGCGGTGCGCGGGCGAAGCGGCCCCGCGGCGGTCCTGATCGGGCCGGAGGGCGGCTTCGATCCCGCCGAGCGAGAGGCGATTCGCGCCCGTCCTTCCGCCGTGCCCGTCTCGCTCGGCCCGCGCATCCTTCGCGCCGAAACCGCCGCGCTGGCGGCCGTCAGCGTCTGGATGGCGGCCGCGGGCGACTGGTCCATCTAAATCCTCCCCGAGCTTGCTCGGGGAGGGGGACCGCTTGCCGTAGGCGAGTGGTGGAAGGGTCGCACCCCGGCTCGAGCCGGGAGGACACAGCACCTCCGCGTCGCTCCGCCCCCTCGACCATCCCCGGCTCGCGGCCGGGCTGGCCCTCCCCCGCGCATCGCAAGCGGAGGATTTTCTTTTCGCGAGCGCCCTCGTAAGGCGCGCGCGATGAGCACGCGTGAAGAATCCGGCACAGACGATCCGATCATCGAGGATCGCGCCCAGCTGATCCAGCTATTCGCGAGCGGGGAAAAAGCGCGCGCGGCGTGGCGGATCGGCACCGAGCACGAGAAATTCGTCTATCGGACCGCCGATCACCGCGCGCCGTCCTACGACGAGCCCGGCGGCATCCGTGACCTGCTGTCGGGGCTGACGCGCTTCGGGTGGGAACCGGTCGTGGAAGGCGGCAACGTTATCGCGTTGCGCGGACCGGACGGCACGATCAGCCTGGAACCCGCGGGCCAGCTCGAATTATCGGGTGCGCCGCTCCAGAACCTGCACCAGACCTGCGCCGAAACCGGCCGCCATCTGGAACAGGTCAAGGCGGTCGGCGACGAGCTCGGCCTCGGCTTCCTCGGCCTCGGCATGTGGCCCGACAAGACGCGCGCCGAGCTGCCGGTCATGCCCAAGGGCCGCTACGCGATCATGCTGCGCCACATGCCGCGCGTCGGCACGCTCGGCCTCGACATGATGCTGCGCACCTGTACCATCCAGGTGAATCTCGATTATTCGTCCGAAGCCGACATGGTGAAGAAGTTCCGCGTCGGCCTGGCCCTGCAGCCGCTCGCGACAGCTTTGTTCGCCAACTCGCCCTTCACCGAAGGCAAGCCGAACGGCTTTCTTTCCTATCGCAGTCACATATGGTCGGACACCGATCCGGCCCGCACCGGCATGCTGCCGTTCGTGTTCGAGGAAGGTTTCGGCTATGAGCGCTATGCCGACTATGCGCTCGACGTGCCGATGTATTTCGTGTTCCGCGACGGCAAGTACATCGACGCGGCCGGCCAGAGCTTCCGCGATTTCCTGAAAGGCGAGCTGCCCGCTCTTCCGGGCGAAAAGCCGCGCCTGTCCGATTGGTCCGATCACCTCTCGACCGCTTTCCCCGAGGTGCGGCTGAAGACCTTCCTGGAAATGCGCGGCGCGGACGGGGGGCGGTGGAGCAAGATCTGCGCGCTGCCGGCCCTGTGGGTCGGCCTGCTCTATGGCGGCGGGTCGCTCGACGCCGCCTGGGACCTGGTCAAGGCCTGGTCGATGGAGGACCGCGAGGCGCTCAGGAACAGCGTGCCGAGGCTCGGCCTCGGCGCGCCGCTGCCGGGCGGCGGCACGCTCGCGGACATCGCCGGCGACGTGCTGGACATCGCCGCCTCCGGCCTGCGCGCCCGCGCCGAGCTGAGCGACGCCGGCGACAGCGAGGCCGGTTTCCTGGAGCCGCTGCGCGAGACCGTCCGCTCCGGCGTCGTGCCGGCACAGCGCCTGCTGAACCTCTATCACGGTCCGTGGGGCGGCGACCTCAGGCGCATCTACGACGAGTTCAGCTTCTGAACGCTGCGCCCTCGCCCGGGCGAGATAATGCTGTCCTACATGGGCGGTCTTGCGATATCGGATCGAACCATGGGAACGCCCTTAACCGATTCGGCTCTTTTTGATCGACTGTCTCGATCAGTCCTGCTGCGGTGAGTGAGGGAATTTTTCTCGCACGGCGAACCTTCCTAACCTTCCGCGCTCACTGCCCCGGCCGATAGATCCGCTCGGTGTGGCCCTTCAGCTGCTCGGGCCAGAAGTACACCTCGCGCAGGTTGCCGGTCGTGTAGCGCTCGGCCTCGTCGTTGAAGTGCGGCGAGCCGGGGTGGCCGCTCTCCCCGCCGGCGGTGATCGCGCGGGCGCGGACCTTGGGGCCGAACTCGACCACGGCGACGAAGCTGTTGCCGCTGGTGCCGTACCAGCGCCTCGTCCCCGGATAGGCCTTGGCCCCGAACGAGGCGAGCGAGCCCCAGCGCGACGAGGTGAAGGGCACCGGGATGCTCGGCTGCTTGTCGTCGAACGGCTGGACGATGTCGCCGGTCAGGCGCTGGAAGCGATTGATCTCGCCCCAGGCGACACCCCAATGGCCGAAATCGCGCTCCAGCTGGTCGGACGCGTCCGCCAGCGCCTTCAGTCTCTGCCGCGGCGTCGTCCGCTCGGCCATATAGTCATAGACGTTCATCGCCTCGGATTCGGCGTCGGCCTTCACGTCCTTCCACAGCGCTTCGCCCCAGAACACGGCCAGGGAGGTTGGCTGCGAGGCGATGCCCCAGCGATAGTCCCAGCTCCGCAGCAGCGCGATCTGGCCCTTCAGCTTCGCCTTCAGCGGATCCTTCGCCTCCAGCCCGTCATAGGCGCGGACCAGGGTCGGGATCAGCCGGGCAAAGGCCGGCAGATAGGAATCGAACGCGGCGTCGATCAGCAGAGGCAGCGTGAAATCGCGCCGGTCCTTCAGCACCATGGTCGCGTGGACGCCGCGGGGGTTCTCGCCGAACGTGTCCATGTAGCGCGGAAACTCGGCCTGGCGCGGGCTGTTCTCCGCGGCCGCCGAATAAGGCCAGTTGTTGGTGTTCATCACCCAGCCGTTCGGCGGATTGACCACCTGCGGCAGGCGCGCGAGCGGCGTCAGGCCTTTCCAGTCGGTTGCCGGATCGCTGCCGTCGACCGGCCTGGTATAGTCGAAGCGATTGTCGCGCAGCGGCACGAATTGCGGGTGCAGATAGGCGATCTCACCCTTGTCGCTGGCGAAGATCGTGTTGTTCGACGAATTGGCCTTCAGCTCGGCCACTTGCAGGAACGAGGCGAAGTCGTCCGCCTTGGTGCGCAGCCAGGATTGCTGGAGGGCTTCGACGGGCTTGAACATCATCGCAAACGCGACCCACTTGCCGTCGGCCTGGCGGACGATCGGGCCGTGATGCGTGCGGTAGGTCGTGAAGCTGCGCGCCGCCGTGCCGCCGTTCGGCGCGCGGTATCGCACCGTGATCACGCGCGTCTCCACCGGCCGCAGCTCCTTGCCGTAGCGGTAGAACAGGCGGCCGCCCTTGCGCACGATCGCTTCGGCGAATTCGTCGACCACGTCGACGCCGCTCGACGTGTGCATCCAGCCGATATGCGGGTTGAAGCCCTGGTAGATGAAGAACTGGCCCCAGGTGCTCGCGCCATAGGCGTTCAGCCCCTCGTCGCTGGTCATCTGCAGCTCGGAACGAAAGAAGAAGCTGGTGTGCGGGTTGATCAGCAGCAGCGCATGGCCGTCCGCGGTCTTCGCCGGCGCGATCGCGAAGCCGTTGGAGCCGGAGGGTTCCTTCTCGCCCGTGTCGGCCCGGGCGACAGCGGGCGGCTTGCCGCCGTAGAAGGCGCGCAAGCCATCGAGGTCGATCCGCTCGATATCGCCGCCGATGCTGCCTTCGGTGAAGGACAGCGCCATCCACGGCTCGAACCGGGTCAGCACCTTCGGCTTCACCTCCGGGTGAGTGGCGAGGAAGTGATTGAGCCCGTCCGCCCAGGCGTTCATCAGCGCCTGCATGGTCTTCGGGCTGCGGGCGTAAGCCGCGCGAAGCCCGGCCTCGTCGACGTAGAGGCGCGCGCGCAAATCGTCCCAGATCTTCCCCTCACCGTCGGCTTCGGCCTGCCGACCCAGCGCGATCAGATAGTTGCGCTCGATCCGGTTGAAGTCGTCTTCCGCCTGCGCATAGATCGCGCCGAACACCGCGTCGGCGTCCGTCCGCCCCTTCACATGCGCGATGCCCCAATCGTCGCGCGTGATCGTCACCCGCGCCGCCTCCGCCTGCCAGCGAGCGAGATCGGCCTGCGGAGCCGCGGCGAGAAGGAGGAAAGCGAGCGTCAGCATGGGAGCCTGCTAAGTCATTTCGGCGACAAACTGAACTCCGTTTGCTTCGAACGGCGCTGGCTAGAGCGGCAGCCTCATCGTCGCCCGCAGCCCTCGCTCCCGGTTCGCCAGCGTCAGCGTGCCGCCATGCGCGTCGACGATCGCGCGGGCGAGGGCGAGGCCCAGGCCGGCGCCGCCCGTGTCGCGGCTGCGCGAGCTTTCCAGCCGGGTGAAGGCCTCGAACATGCGCTCCATTTCCGCAGGCGGGATGCCGGGCCCGTCGTCATCGACCTCGACCACCGCCCAAACCGGCTCGCGCACCACCCGCACGCGCGCGCGTTCGCCATATTTCAGCGCGTTCTCGATCAGGTTCCTGAGCGCCCGCTTCATCAGGTTCGGCCGCATCGCCACCGCCAGCCGGTCGGCCTCGTCGACGGCGACGTCCGCGCCCAGATCCTCGAATTCCTCGGCGACGCTGTCGACCAGCGCGGGCAGGTCCACCTTCTGCTCCGGCTCGCTCGGATGGCCGAGCCGGGCGAGCGAGAGGATGTCGTCCAGCGTCTTGTTCATGTCGTCGATCGTCGCCGCCATCCGCGCCCGCTCGCCTTCGTCCTCGACCAGCTCGGTGCGCACCCGCATCGACGCGAGCGGGGTGCGGAGATCGTGCCCGATCGCGCCCAGCATTCGGTCCTTCTCGTCCAGCATCGCGGTGATGCGGGTGCGCATCGCGTTGAACGCGGCGATCAGCCGGCGGATGTCGGACGGGCCCTGTTCCTCGATCGGCTCCGGGGCGCTGCGACGGTCGAACCGCTCGGCCGCGTCGCGCAGCTCGGCCAGCGGCCGCGCCAGCCGTCCGCCGACCCACAGCACGGTCAGCAGGATGAAGCCGTAGAGCACGAAGGTCTGGAAGATCAGGCCGCCGAACACGCCGGCATGAAGCGGCGGCAGCGGCGCCGCGGTCGTCACCCAGCGGGACGGGGCGATCTCGGCGGACACGACGATGACGCGCCGCTGCAGCACCGCGGACTGGCGCAGCAGCCGCCCCTTGTCGTCCACCTGCACCTGGAATTCGCGGGCCGGGATCTCGGCCGCCTCGATCTGGCCGACCCGGATGCCGACCTGGCCCAGCATCTCGCGCGCATAGGCGGCCACGTCGGGCTTCAGCTCCATTTCCGCGCGGATCGGGCTTGAGACCGACGCGATTGATCCGCGCAGCATTTGCGGCGTGGTCGCGCCGCTGCGCGTGCGCTGGACCGTCTCGGCAAGCCGCGCGATGGCCAGCGTCGCCGTCTGCACATAGGTCTGGCGCTTGGTCGCCTGCAGCAGCAGCACGAAGTTCACCGCCTGCGCCACGCCCAGCGCCAGCGCCATCAGCAGCGCCAGCTGCGCGCCGAGGCTGCGGGGCCAGAGGCGCTTCAAAGCCGGGTCACGTCCGCGGCCAGCGTATAGCCGCCGCCCCAGACGGTCTTGATCAGCGCCGGGTTCTTCGGGTCCGCCTCGATCTTGCGCCTGAGCCGGCTGATATGGTTGTCGATCGCCCGGTCGAACGCATGCGCCTCGCGGCCATAGGCGAGGTCGAGCAACTGGTCGCGGCTCAGCACCTGGTGCGGGTGGGTGGCAAAGGCGAGCATCAGGTTGAACTCGCCGGTCGACAGCGGCACCTGCACGCCCTCGGGATCGACGAGCCCGCGCTCGCCCGCCTTCAGCACCCAGCCGGCAAAGGCATAGCTGCCGGTCTCGGGCGCGCGCTGCTTGACGCCGCCGCCGCGGCCGATCCGCCGCAGCACGACCTTGATCCGCGCGACCAGCTCGCGCGGGGAAAAGGGCTTCACGACATAGTCATCGGCGCCCATTTCGAGGCCGACGATCCGGTCGGTCTCCTCCGCCATCGCGGTCAGCAGGATCACCGGCAGCTCGGAGGTCTCGCGGATATGGCGGCAAAGGCTCAGGCCGTCTTCGCCCGGCATCATCACGTCCAGGATGACCAGGTCGATCGCATAGCCGTGCAGCCGCTCGCGCGCCTGCCCGGCGTCGCCCGCCTGGGTCACGCGGAACCCGTTGCGATTGAGATAGGTCGCGAGCGGCTCGCGGATCGAGCGCTCGTCATCGACCAGAAGGATGTGCGGCTTGTCGTCCATGATTCGCTCCTCCCTATCGCAAAGCGATGGGGAGGGGGACCACTCGCGAAGCGAGTGGTGGAGGGGCCGAGCCGCGGGCGAGGAGAAAATCCTCCGGTTCGCTCCGGCCCCCTCCACCATGCTTCGCATGATCCCCCTCCCCTGACTGCGTCAGGGGAGGACAAAGGAAAGGGCGGACGAGGCAGGGTCGACCTCGTCCGCCCCGGCTCTCCGGCGGCCGCGCCACAGGGGAAGACGCGGATTGGCCGGACGGAAGCATCCGGATGCGCGCTACTTGCGCTCGGAATGCTCCCGCATCGCGGCGTGAGCCTGCTCTCGCTCCGCCGTGGTGACCGTGCCATCGTGATTCGTGTCGACGCGGTCGAAATGCTCGATCGCCCGCTTCTGGAACTCGTCGCGGCTGATCGCACGGTCGCCGTCCATGTCCGCCATCATGCCCATGTGCCGCATCATTGGCCGGCCGCGCCCGTGCATCCCGGCCAGCTTCGCCGCGCCGGCATTCCATTCGTCGCGGCTGATCATGCCGTCGTGATTGGCGTCAGTGCGGTCGAACATGTCGGCGGCCATCTTCGCGTGCATCGCCGCGCGGTCGGCGCGGTCGAGCTTGCCGTCCTTGTTGGCGTCCATCCGGTCGAAATGGTCGTTTGCCATCTGGACCGCCTGGGCGCGGGTCATGTCGCCCATCGGGCGGTCGCCCATGTCGTGGGGCTGGCCCGCGGCGAGCGCGATGCCGCTGGTCAGCGCCAGCGCGCCCAGAGCCGAGATCATCAATGCCGTAGCCATGCTCGCCACCTCCGATGCTGCCTGTCTAGCCGGCAACGGTCGCGCGAGTATGTCGAGCGCGGAACGATATTGTCGCGATTTGTCGCAGCCGGATGCCGCCCGGCCGAACCGTCAGGCCAGGGTGGGCGCGGTGGATTTGCGGCGCGACCGCATCCCCGCTCCGATCGTTCCGAAGCCGATCAGCATCATCGCCCAGGCCGCAGGCTCCGGCACGGCCACGACGGCGGTGCCGCGCAGCGCAAAATTGGCATCGGCGCCGGTCAGGTCGGGCTCGAAGGAGCCGAACGGATTGACCCTCGAGTTCCGGGAAAATTCACTGCCGGGCAGGCTGCTGACCCCGTTGCCCGTGATCACCATGGGCTGGTCCGCATACAGGTAATATTTGGTGTTGGGCGCCAGCACCATATTCGGGTCGAACACATAGGCGCTGCCGCTGGCGAGCGAGGATCCAACCAGGTTCCGGGTGACCGTCGGCATGTCGAACAGCGTGCCGGTATAGCGTTCGCTGAAGAGATACGCGGTGCCGAGCGCGAGCGGTGACCCATCCTCGGCATAGAAATTGAAGCTGATATTGTTCAGCGCGGCGTCGCCCGTCGTGAACGACTGCCCGAACGCCAGCGGCTCGTTGTTTGACTCCGTTCCCCGCTGCGTCCCGACCGCGACCGGGTTGTCGTCGCGCACGTTCAGGTCGGCGAAGTTCCCGTCCAGGATGAAGTTGGCGTCGGCGCCCGTGACAGCTCCGGCCACGAAATTAGCGGAAGCACTGGAGCTCGAGGCATAGCTCCCGCCCCGATAATAGGTGCCGCCGCCCAGCAGGTGCATCGCGGTATCGGAATAGACATAATATTGAGTGCTCGCGCTGAGGCGCAGCGACGGGTCGAAGATATAGTTGCTGCCGTCGCCCATCGCCGTCGCGATCAGATTGGCGCTTGCGCTCGCAAGTCCATCCGGCGTTCCGGTATAGGCAGCGCTGAACAGATAGGCCGTACCCAGCGCCTGCCGTGCTCCGGTCGGATCAAAGAAACTGAAGCTGACATGATCGAACGCGGCGGCCGTGGTTGTGAAAGACTGGCCGATGAAAAAGGTGTCGTCGCCCTGGCCGGAAACATCGCCGACGATCGTCCGGGCCTCAGCGTGTCCCATCAAAGCGGCGCAAAGCAATGTACCGAGTACAAGCCTGTTCATCTGCTCCTCCCTGGAACGACTGTTGTTTTCTTGCAGCCCTAACAAATGTTAGTCAACAGTCGCGGCACATCTGTCTCGTACAGGGACAGGTGGCGGCAAGGCGCGAACGCCGGTCCTGCGCGGAGAGGACGGTCGACTAGGGATGGGCTGGAGCGGGTAGCGGGAATCGAACCCGCGCGTTCAGCATGGGAAGCTGACAGGCTACCATTACATCATACCCGCCTGTGCAGCGCCCGATGCCACAGGCGCGGGGTTCCGGTCAACGCGCGGCTTTGGCCGCCTTGGGCGCGAACAGGTCGCCGAAATAGTCGCCCTGGTACCAGCGCGGCGCCTCGTCGGCGTCGGCCAGCGCGCGGGTGATCCGGTAGTTCACCTCCGCGAAGCGCGCCGCGGCGTTCCAGTCGATCGGCTGGTTCATGTCGTCGGCGGGCTGATGATAGGCCTTGTCGAAGAAGGCCTTCCACGCCGCTTCGCCGCCATTGGCATAGCCGGTCGCCAGGAACACCGCCGGGATGCCCTGCTGGACGAAGCGGTAATGGTCCGACCGTACGAAGATATTCTCCTCGGGCATCGGGTCGGGCGACAGTGCGATGCCCATCGGCTTCGCGGCATCGGCGACGACCTTGCCCAGCGTCGAATGATCGGCGCCGAACGCGATCACGTCGGTGAACGGATAGAGCAGCAGCGGCATGTCGAGATCGACATCGGCGACGATGCTGGCCAGCGGCACGGTCGGGTTGTGCGCATAATATTCGGCGCCCAGCAGGCCCTTCTCCTCCGCGGTCGAGGCGAGGAAGACGAGCGTGCGCCGGGACCGGTCAGGGGCGCTGGCGAAGGCGCGCGCGACTTCCAGCATCGTCGCGATTCCGGACGCATTGTCGAGCGCGCCGTTGTTGATCCGGTCCTTGGCGGGCGGATCGTTCGGCCGCGGCTTGGCGATGCCGATATGATCGAGGTGCGCGGACAGGATCACGACCTCGGGCGCGAGCTTCGGGTCGGCGCCGGGCAGCACGCCCACCACATTGGGGCTGGTCAGCCGCTCGCTGACCGTCTCGGCCGTGATGCGCACGGTGCCGGCGAGCGGAAAGCCCTTGGGCCGGCCGCCCTCGACGTCCGCTTCCGCGCGGACCTGGTCGAGCGTCCGCGGCGCGCCGGCGAACAAGGCGGCCGCGACCGTATCGTCGATGCCCGCGCTGGCCCGCAGGCCCGTCCCTTCGACATAGGGTTGGCCGTCCTTGCCGATCCAGCTGAAGCGGGAGCCGTCGGCATAGCGTTGGCGCACTGTCCAGGGGCGAGTTGCCGCCGAGAGCCTGGTGTCGACCGACAGGAAGCCGACCGCGCCGCGCGCCGCCGCCGCTTCGTCCTTGGCGCTGGAGAGGTGCGCGCCGACCTCGCTCGGCATGCCCTTCGGGAAGCCGTTCAGCGCGACCACGATCTTGCCGCGCACGTCGAGCCCGGCATAGTCGTCGATGCCGAGCGACGTGTCGGCGATGCCATAGCCGACAAAAACGATCGGCGCGCTGAGGTCGGTCTTCGCCTCGCGCGGGTTGACGCCGATCAGCACGTCCTGGCCGTGTGCCCATTTGCCCGCCGCGGGCGAGCCGCTGAGCGCCAGCGTGCCGGGCATGTCGCCGCGGCGCGTCTTCTGGAACGTGACCTGCTGGTACCAGCCGCCATTGTCGCCGCCCGGCTTCAGCCCCAGGCCCGCGAATTGCGACGCGACGTAGCGCGCGGCGATCTCGTGGCCGCGGCTGCCGGTGTCCCGTCCCTCGAGCAGATCGTCGGACAGGAAGGCGACATGGGCGCGAAACGCGTCCGGCGAGAAGGCCGGAGCGGGGGCGGGCGGGGCGGCACTGACGAGAGCGAGCGGCAGGAGCGACAGCAGGACGCGCGGCATGATCTTCCTTGGGATCGGATGAGGACAAGTCGGAGAGCGTTGGTTCAGCGAAAATGCGCTGCTATGCAAGCCGCACGTCGCTTCCCCCGCAAAGGAGTCTTCATGCGCCGGTCCTGGCTTGCCGCTTCGCTTCTCGCACTTTCCTCCACGGCGCTGGCCCAGACCGCCGCGCCGGCGCCCTTGTCCGAGCTGTCGCAAGCGGTGAACATTCCGTACGAGCAGTTCACGCTGCCGAACGGCCTCAGGGTCATCGTGTCGACGGATCGCAAGGCGCCGATCGTCGCGGTTTCGGTCTGGTACAATGTCGGCTCGAAGATGGAGCCCAAGGGCAAGACCGGATACGCTCACCTGTTCGAGCACCTGATGTTCAACGGGTCGGAGAATGCGCCGGGCGACTTCTTCAAGCCGCTGCAGGAAATCGGCGCGACCGACGTGAACGGCACCACCTGGTTCGACCGCACCAATTATTTCGAGACCGTGCCGACGCCGGCGCTGGAGCGCGCTTTGTTCCTCGAAAGCGACCGGATGGGCCATTTCCTGGGTGCCGTCACGCAGGAGAATCTGAAGAACCAGATCGGCGTCGTCCAGAACGAGAAGAGGCAGGGCGACAACCAGCCGTTCGGGCTGGTCGAATATGCGCAGCTGAAGGCGCTGATTCCCGCTGATCATCCCTATGGCCATTCGACGATCGGTTCGATGGCCGACCTCGACGCGGCAAGCCTGGACGATGTGAAGGGCTGGTTCCGCCAGCATTACGGACCGAACAACGCCGTGCTGGTGCTGGCCGGCGACATCGACGTGCCGACGGCGAAGCGGCTGGTCACCAAGTATTTCGGCGACATTCCGAAGGGGCCGCAGCAGGGGCCGGTCGTCGCGCCGGTGCCGACGCCCGCGCAGCGCATCGACGAAGTGATGAAGGACCGGGTCGCGACGACCCGCATCTATCGCACCTGGGTGGTGCCCGGCCTCAACGATCCGGACGCGGTGCCGCTCGACATCGCCGCGAGCGTGCTCGGCGGACTCAGCAGCTCGCGGCTCGACAACGCGCTGGTGCGCGGCGACAAGAGCGCGGTGCGGGTGAGCGCCGAGCTGCAGCAATTCGCGCAGATCAGCTTTTTCGACGTCCAGGTCGACGTCGCGCCGGGCGTCGACGTGGCCGAGGAAGGACGCAAGCTCGACCGGCTGATCGCCGACTACATCGCCAACGGGCCGACCGCCGACGAAGTGCTGCGCTCCGCGACCCGCGACGTGGCCGGTCGCACCGCCGCGCTGGAATCGGTCGGTGGTTTCGGCGGCAAGGCCGTGACCCTGGCCGAAGGCTCGCTCTATTCGAACGATCCGGGCTTCTACAACAAGCAGCTCGCCGCCTATGCGGCGGCGACTCCGGCGCAGGTGCGCGCGGCGATGCAGAAATGGCTGAGCCGGCCGATGCTCGCGCTGGTCGTCGAGCCGGGGCCGCGCGGAGCGTATGAGGAGTCGAAGTCGGTCGCCGGCCCTTCGGGCTTCGCGCCGGCCTATTACCACAAGCCGGGCGAGGCGCCGGTCACCTTCGCGCCGCCGGCCGTGGTCGACCGCTCGCAGCTGCCGCCGGTCGGGCCGATTCCGAACCTCGATTTCCCGACCGTCGAGCGTGCGAAGCTCTCGAACGGCATCGAGTTGGTCTATGCGCAGCGCACGGCGACGCCGATCACCCGGATGGTGGTCAGCTTCGATGCGGGCAACGCCGCCGATCCCGCCGACAAGCTCGGCCTGCAATCGCTGACGCTGTCGCTGCTCGACGAAGGCACGAAGACGCGTAGCTCGATCCAGATCGCGGAGGAAGAAGAGCGGCTGGGCGCCAATATCGGCGCGGGCACGTCCACCGACCGTACCAGCGTCAGCCTGTTCGCATTGTCTCCGAACCTCCAGCCGTCGGTTGAGCTGCTCGCCGATATCCTGCGCAACCCGGCCTTCGCGCCGGCGGAAGTGGAGCGGCTGCGCAAGCAGCAACTGGTTTCGATCGTCAGCGAAATGACCCAGCCCGGCGGGCTGGCGCAGCGCACGCTATTGCCGGTGCTGTTCGGGCGCGATCACCCCTATGGGCGGCCGACCAGCGGGCTGGGCGACGCTGCCGTCGTCGAGCAGCTCAAGCGCGACGAGCTGATCGATTTCCACCGCGCCTGGATCCGGCCGGACAAGGCAACCATCTTCATCGTCAGCGACCAGCCGCTCGCCAAGGTCCGTGGCGTGCTGGACGCGGCACTCGGCGACTGGAAGGGCGAAGGCGCGCCCGGCACCAAGGCGTTCACGGCTGCTGTGCCGCCGGCGCAGCCGCGGATCATCCTGGTCGATCGGCCGGATTCGCCCCAGTCGCTGATCTACAGCGGCGAGGTGACGTCGCTGAAGGGCCGCGACGAGCTGCTGCCCTATATCGCGGCGAACGACGTGCTGGGCGGCAACTTCCTGTCGCGGCTCAACACCGACATTCGCGAGACCAAAGGCTGGTCGTACGGCGTCAACGGCAGCTTCCGCCGCTTGCTGAACGGCGTGCCCTATATCGTGTCCGCGCCCGTGCAGGCCGACCGGACCGGCGATTCGGTCGCGGCGATGCAGGCCGATATTCGTGCGTTCCTGACCACGGAGGGCATCACGCCCGAGGAGAAGGAGCGCACGATCCTGGGCTTCGTGCGCGAGCTGCCGGGCAGCTTCGAAACCGGTTCGGACGTGCTGGGCGGCATGCAGAACAACGTGCTCTACGGCCGGCCGGACGACTATTACGACACGATCGCCAGCCGCTACCGCGCGCTGACCGCGCCGGAAATGGATAAGGCGATCCGGTCGGTGATCGATCCCTCGAAATTCGTCTGGGTCGTCGTCGGCGACGCGAAAGCGGTCAAGCCCCAGCTTGACAGGCTCGGCCTGCCCGTCGAGGTGAAGACGGTACCGCAACGAACTGCACAGGGAGAGAAATGATGGCTGGTGTCGATGGCGAGTGGGATTGCATCACTAAGTCGCCGCTGGGCGAGCAGAAGTCTGTCTTCACGGTCAAGTCGGACGGCGGCAGCTTCACCGGCTCCAACGTCGGCGCGCAAGGGGCGCTCGACGTGATCGACGGCAAGGTCGACGGCAACAAGCTGACCTGGAAAATGGAAATGAAGGTGCCGATGCCGATGACGCTCGATTGCCAGGCGACGATCGACGGCGACACGCTGACCGGGACGGTGGGCGCCGGCGCTTTCGGCGCGTTCCCGATGACCGGCACGCGGAAGGCCTGAGCTTTCTAAATCCGCCCCGAGCTTGCTCGGGGAGGGGGACCCGCGCAGCGCGGTGGAGGGGCCCGAAACGAAGCGGAGGGTATTGCCGCCCGCTCCGCGGTCGGCCCCTCCCTCCACCACTCGCCTACGGCGAGCGGTCCCATCCCCTCGCTAGGCGAGGGGAGGAATAACCTTAGTCACATGCCCCATCTTGCGGCCCGGCCGCACATGCTTGCCGTACAGGTGCAGCTTCGCGGCGGGATCGCGGAGGATTTCCGGCCAGCTGTTGGCGTCCTCACCGATCAGGTTCTTCATTTCCACGTGCGCACCGACGCGTTGGGTCGAGCCCAGCGGCAGGCCGCAGACCGCGCGGATGTGGTTCTCGAACTGCGACGTCACCGCGCCTTCGATCGTCCAATGGCCGCTATTGTGAACGCGGGGCGCCATCTCGTTGAACACCGGGCCGTCGGGGCAGGCGAAGAATTCGCAGGTGAGCAGGCCGATATGGTCGAGCGCGTCGGCGACGGTGCGGGCAAGCACGATCGCTTCCGTCGCCTGGTCCAGCACCAGCGCGCGGGCGGGCACGGTCGACGTGTCCAGGATGCCGTGGGTGTGCACATTCTCCGGCGTGTCCCAGACCGCCGTCTCGCCGCTTTCGCCACGGCATAGCAGCACAGAGAATTCCGCCTCGAAGGACACGAACCCCTCCAGCACGCAGGGGGCGCCGCGCACGGCCTCCCAGGCCGCGTCCAGTTCGGAGGCGTCTCGCAGCCGCACCTGGCCCTTGCCGTCATAGCCGAGGCTGGACGTCTTGAGGATCGACGGGGCGCCGATCTCGGCAAAGGCGTCGCGGAGCTGCTCCAGATTCCGGACGGCGCGGAACGGCGCGGTGCGTCCGGCGAGCTGCCGCACCAGGTCCTTCTCCCGCTCGCGCACGCGCGAAATCTCGAGCGAGCGCTTGCCCGGCCGGATCGGTACCAGCGCCTCAAGCCGGTCGAGCGCTGCCGGCGGCACATTCTCGAACTCGTAGGTGACGACCCCGACTGCCTCCGCGAAGCGGTTCAGCGCATCCGGATCGTCATAGGCGGCCTGCGTCCATTGGGCGCTGACCTCGGTCGCCGGGCCGCTCGCCTCAGGCGCGTAGACATGGCTGCGATAGCCGAGCTGGGCCGCGGCGATCGCCAGCATCCGGCCGAGCTGTCCGCCGCCCAGAATTCCGATCGTGGCGCCGGGCGGCAGCGTCATTCGGGCTCGGCGGCGACGGCGTCGCTCTGCCGCTTGCGCCACGCGGACAGCCGGTCGCCCAGCGCGCCATCCTCGTTCGCCAGGATCGCGGCGGCGAACAGCGCCGCGTTGACCGCGCCGGGCTTGCCGATCGCGAAGGTTGCTACCGGCACGCCGCCCGGCATCTGCACGATCGACAGCAGGCTATCGAGGCCGTTCAGCGCCTTCGATTCGATCGGCACGCCCATCACCGGGACGGTCGTCATCGAGGCGGTCATGCCAGGCAGGTGCGCCGCTCCGCCGGCGCCCGCGATGATCGCCTTCAGCCCGCGATCGGCCGCGGACCTGGCATAATCATAGAGGCGGTCGGGCGTGCGGTGGGCGGAGACGATGCGCGCTTCGTGGCTGATGCCGAGCGCGCCGAGAATCTCGGCGGCGTGGCGCATGGTCGGCCAGTCCGACTGGCTGCCCATGATGATGCCCACAAGAGGCGCTGAGTCCGCCATTGTTGCCCCGCTTTTTTGGAGCGCCGCCGTGTAGCCGCCGATCAACGCTATTTCAATCCAGGCCGATTAGAGCGATGATGTCGGGAGGGAAGGATGCAGCAGGTTATTGATCCCGAAAAGGAAAATGCGGCGCTTCGGGCGCGCGTGGCGGAGCTGGAAGCCCGCATCGCGCAACTCGAGCGGCTGGCCGACAGCGATACGCTGACGCCGCTGCCCAATCGCCGCCTGTTCTTCCGCGCGATCGAGCGCGCGGTCGCGCAGCGCGCGCGCCACGGCACGCCGGCGGCCTTGCTGTTCGTTGATCTTAATCGTCTGAAGGAAATCAACGACGCGCACGGCCACGGCGTCGGCGACGAGGCGCTGATCCACACCGCCTGGGTGCTGCGCGAGAATGTGCGCGGCAGCGACGTGGTCGCGCGCATCGGCGGCGACGAATTCGGCGTGCTGCTCGAATATGCGGATGCCGAGGCCGCACGGGAGAAGGCGGCGGCGCTGGTCGCGGCGGTCAAGGTGTCGCCGCTGCACGGGCGGCTGCCGATCGAAGTCGCGATCGGCGTGACCGCGCTGCAGGCACACGACACGCCCGAAGTCGCGCTCGCTCGCGCGGACGCTGAAATGTACAAGGCCAAGCGGCGGGGCGATGCCTAACGCTCGGTCGAGCTGACCAGCAATTTGTCGATCTTGCGGCCGTCCATGTCGACCACCTCGAACCGCCAGCCCTGTTCCTCGAAGGCTTCCCCGACCGTCGGCAGATGGCGGAGCGCGGCGAGCGCGAAGCCGGCCACCGTCGCATAGTCGCGGTCTTCGGGCAGCGTCAGGTCGAGCCGCTCGGCAAGCGCGTCGGCGGCCAGCGAGCCGGAGATGAGCAGGCTGCCATCCTCGCGCTCGACACAGTCCGGGTCGGTGCCCGCGTCCTGATCCGACACGAAATGGCCGGCCAGCGCGATGAACAGGTCGGCAGGCGTGACCAGCCCTTCCAGATGGCCATATTCGTCATGGACCAGCACCATCGGCACCTCGGCGCGGCGGAGCGTGTGGAGCGCGTCCATCGCGTCCACCTGGTCCGGCACGATCAGCAGCGGCCGCATCAGCGCGCGCGGGTCGAGCCGCCGCCCCTCCAGCAGCGCCGCCGCGATGTCTCGGCTCTGCAGCACGCCGACGATGCGGTCGACAGAACCTTCGGCGACCGGCACGCGGGTGTGTGGCGTCTCGATGAAGCGCTGGCGCAACACTTCCGGATCGGCGTCGGCATCGATCCAGTCGATATCCGTGCGCGGCGTCATCACTTCGCGCACCGGCCGGTCGGCCAGCCGCACCACGCCCGAGATGATCGCGCGCTCGCTTTCCTCGATCACGCCGGATTTGCTCGCCTCGGCGACGATCAGGTGGAGTTCCTCCGCCGTCACATGCTTGTCGGTCTCACGCTTCAGCCCGAGCAGGCGGAAGATCAGCGCGCTGGTCCGGTCGAGCAGCCAGCCGACCGGCGCCGTCGCGCGCGCGAACCAGTCCATCGGCACCGCCGCGAGCGCGGCGATCGGCTCCGGCGAGCGCAGCGCGAATTGCTTTGGCACCAGCTCGCCGACGATCAGCGAGACGTAGGTGGTGACGACGATCGTCACCGCGAACCCGTAATGGGCGGGGATGCCGATCAGCGCGAGCCGTTCACCGACCGGCACTTCCAGCGCCGCGCCCGAAAAGGCGCCGGTCAGGATGCTGATCAGGGTGATGCCGATCTGGACCGTCGACAGCAGCCGGCCGGGATTGGCCTGAAGCTTCAGCGCGGTCGCGGCACCGGTGCGGCCGACCTTGATCATCGCCTGCAGCCGCGCCTTGCGTGCGGAGACGATCGCCAGCTCGCACATCGCGAACAGGCCGTTCAGCACGATCAGAGCAACGATGATCGCGACGCTGAGCCAGGGGAAGGGATGAAGGGGCTGCATGCCGGAGGTGTAACGTCCTTAGCGGCCAAATGTGGCGGGGAGCAACGCCCCATGCACATCAGGCGGCTTCCAGCGTCCTTCGCCCCGCACGGGTCCGCATCCGATGGGTGCGTGCCACCTGGGTCGAGCGGCCGATCACCGTGTCCATGAACAGCCATTCCGACGTTGCCGCCTCGGGCGTCAGCGTCACGGTCATGTAGCCGCGGCCGGCGGTGGAGCACCATTTGAGCTCCGGGTTCGCGCGGACCAGAGCGGTCGAGATGTCGGTCGGCGGCTCCTGGCGGAAGAAGGATTCATAACCGGGCGAGGTGACGCTGTGGCCGTCGAACTCGACGCCGGCGCGCTTGCCGTCCTGCGACAGCTCGAAGCCCCAGGCATTGTGGCTGTCGCCCGCCAGGATGACGAGGTCCGCGTCCGCGGCCTGGGCCGCCTGGAGCAGTCGCGCGCGGGCGGCCGGATAGCCGCCCCAGCTGTCGAAGTCGCTCGGCAGGCCCAGTTTCGCCGCGAGCAGCGCCGCCTTGATGCGCGCGGCGATATAATCGGCCGCGTCGGGCGAAATCCAGTTCGCCGCCTCGGGCGGGGCGACCTGCCGCCCGACGATCGTGCCGACGCCGACCACCTGCCAGCGCTTCCTGGCACGCACGGAGCGATGCAGTTCCTCGGCGAGCCAATGTTCCTGCGTCGTTCCCATCATCGAGCGGGCCGGGTCTGCCCAGGCCCCGTCGCGGAAGGCGGTCAGCGCCGCGACCGGATCGGCTGCGCCTTTCAGCGCGGCCTCCAGAGACGGCGCCTGGCCGCGCCCGATCAACCGCGTCTCGGTGCGGAAATAGGTGCCGAGGTCGCCGATCTCGTAAGTGGCGTAGGGCTTGTCGGAAACCGGCATCCATTCGCGCCAGGCCTGCATTGCCGCGATCTTGCGCTCGGTATAGTCGCCTTCGCCCGGATTGTGGTTCTCGGCGCCGCCTTCCCAGCTGTCGTTTGCCGTCTCGTGGTCGTCGACCGACGGGATGATCGGCAGGCGCGCGTGGAGCGCCTGCAGGTCCGGGTCGGCGCGGTAGCAGGCATAGCGGGTGCGATAGTCGGCGAGGTGGATCAGCTCGTTCGCGGGCTCCAGCACGCGCGCGGCGACCGCGTCGCGCTCGCTGGGGTAGGTGCCGCGCTTATATTCGTACAGATAGTCGCCGAGGTGGATGCCCAGATGCAGGTCGTCGCGCTGGGCGGCGTGGGCATAGGCATTGAAATAGCCGAACGGCAGGTTGGCGCAGGAGAACACCGCCATCCGCCATTCGGGCACGCGGCCCTCGGGCAAGGTGCGGGTGCGGCCGATGGGCGAGACTTCGCCGCTCGCCGTGAAGCGGTAGAAATAGGGGCGGCCCGGCTCCAGGCCGGCGACGGTGACTTTCGCGGTCCAGTCGCGCCAGGGGCCGGTGATGACGTCGCCGCCGGCGACGATGCGGCGAAAGTCGGCGGTGTCCGAGATTTCGGCGTGCACGTGCGCGCTGGCGCCCTGCGCGGGGACGTAGCGGGTCCAGAGCAGCACCGAATCCTGCGCCGGCTCGCCCGATGCGACGTTGTGGGTGAAGCCTCGCGCCGCGACGAGCTGCGCCAGCGCCGTGCTTCCGCCTGGCAGCAGCAGCGCGCCGAGGCCGAACGCGCCTCCCTTCACCAGCGAACGGCGATCGATCCTCAGCGTCATCGGCCCCCTCCCAGATGCAGCACTTCCCTCGCGAAGCGCCCTATGTCCTCGTCATCGTGATACAGGCCGAGCCCGATCCGCAAGACGTCGCCGCGCACGTCGGTGATGGCGTCGCGGGCCATCAGCTCCGCCTGCCAGCGCTGGGCATGCGGCGAGCGGAAGGCGAGGAAGCGCGCGTGCGGTCCGCCGGTCAGCGGGTTCAGCAGCTCGGCGCCTTCCAGAGCCGTGCCACGGATTGCGTGCAGCAGATGCTCGTGCAGCCGGGTGACGTGCGCGGCGATCGCGGCCGTGGTCAGCCCCTCGGCTTCCAGCATCGCGCGGACGGCGAGGAAGCGATAGAGGCCGGACGCGTCGAAGGTTGATCCCATGAACCGGCCGGCATCGGGCGCATAGCCGACCGCGCCGGGCGGCAGCGACAGGTCGTCGAACTCGGCATACCAGCCGGTGTAGACCGGGCGCGGCCCATAGCCCGGCGGCGCGTGCAGGAAGGCGACGCCTTCGCCAGCCATCGCGTATTTGTAGCCGCCCGCGACGTAGAAGATGCGGTCCGCGACGGCGCTTAGGTCGGTCTCGATCGCCATGAAAGCATGATAGCCGTCGTCGACGACCCACGGCCCGTCCGGCCGGGCGAGGGCGGCCAGCCGCCCGATGCCGTCGAAGACATGCCCTGAGTTGAACATCACATGGCTGACGAAAATCAGGTCGTGTGCGCCGCCCTCGGCCGCGCTCACGAACCGCTCGGCGAAGCTGTCGAACGGTTCGACGGGCACGCGCTCGACCGTCATTTCGCCCGCCGCTTCCCAGCGCGCGGACTGGCGGCGGAAGCTGTGGAACTCGCCGTCGGTCGCGAGCACGCGCAGCGGGCGAGGCCGTTCGATCGCGGAAACGAGGCGGACGATCAGCTCGTGCGTGTTCGGCGCGAAGACGATGGTGGACGGGTCCAGCAGGCGAAGCTCGCCGGCGACTTCCGCCTGCGTGCGGGGCCAGAGCTCGCCCATGATCCGGTCCCATTTCCGGTCGGCCAGCTTCGCCGCATCCTCCCACGCCTGCCACTGGCCGTCATGGCTGGCGTCCGGCCAGAGGTGATGGCTGTGCGCCGCCAGATGCAGCCGCTCCGGTGCGGCATCGAATGCGCGGCGAAACAGGTGTTTCCAGCTCATATTCCCCCTCTCCCGAGGGGAGAGGGCGACTCGCGGCAAAGCCGCGAGCGGGGTGAGGGGGTGCGGGGCATGACGGCCAAGCGCCCGATCCCCTCACCCGCTCGGCGCTGCCGCGCCGAGTCGACCTCTCCCCATGGGAGAGGTGAGGCGGAGAAAATCACAGCAAAGTCCTCAGCGACCACAGCTCCGGGAACGCGCGCTTCGCGACCGTCTCCTGCAGATACTTCACGCCCGCCGTGCCGCCGGTGCCGCGCTTGCCGCCGATGATGCGGGAGACGGTGAGGACGTGCTTGTGCCGCCAGGTCGCCATAGCGTCGTCGAGGTCGACCAGTTTCTCGGCGAGCTGGTACAGGTCCCACCATCGCTCGGTGTCGCGATAGACTTCGGCCCAGGCCGCCTCGATGCGGGGATCGGGCGTGTAGGGCTGCGTCCAGTCGCGATGGAGTGCTTCAGCCGGCACGTCGAAGCCGGCGGCGGCGAGGGCGGCGTTGGCGTCATCCCACAGGCTCGGCTGCTCCAGCGCCTCGCGCATCGCGCGCTGGGCTTCGGGGCGATCCTTCTGGTAATCGAGGAAGCGGCCATCCTTCAGCCCCAGCAGATATTCGACGGTGCGGAACTGGTCCGACTGGAAGCCGGAGCTGGTGCCGAGCACGCCGCGAAACCGCGAATAATCGGCAGGCGTCATCGTCGCGAGCACGTCCCACGACATGGTCATCACCGCCTGGATGCGCGAGACGCGTGCCAAGCCCTTATAGGCCGGCACCAGCTCGCCGCCGCGCACTTGGCGCTTGGCGAGCTTCAGTTCGGCGATCATCTGTTTCAGCCACAGCTCCTTGGTCTGGTGGATGATGATGAACAGCAGCTCGTCATGGCGGTCGGACAGCGGGTGCTGGGCGGACAGGAGCTGGTCGAGCCCCAAATAGGAAGCATAAGTCACGTCGGTCATGCGGCTTCCTATCGTGCCGCACGCGTTCCGGTAAGCCGGAACCGCTTTCCTTTTGCGCGAGCGTGGATCATGCTCCCGCTCCGTCCGAACAGGGGAGGACGCGATGATCGCATTGACGCTGATGCTCGCCGCCGCGATGCCGGCTCCCGCCGAACAGGCGGCGATCTTCAAGGCCGCGGGCGCGACCCGGCGCGGCACGATGTGGATGATGTGCGCGGAAGAGCCGCGGCCGGAAGGCGCGGCGATCGAGCTCTACCGCGATCTGAACGGCGACGGCCGCCCCGAATCGATCGTCAGCGAAGGCGGCACTTTCTGCTACGGCGCGCAGGAGGCCGGCTATGCGGTGCTCAGCAAACAGCCGGACGGAAGCTGGCGCAAGCTGACCTCCGGCCCCGGCATCGCCGAACCGATGAAGACCAAAGGCGCCGGCGGCTATCCCGACCTGTCGATCGGCGGTCCCGGCTTCTGCTTCCCGGTCGTGCGGTGGAATGGCCGGGAGTATGTGAACCAGCGGTTCGAATATGAGGGGAAGCCGTGCCGGCCGGGGCGGTAGGTGCATCTCAGACGAATTGGAGTGTCCGATCCGCTGCGGACGCATAATCGCCATGCAAGACTTCACCCGATGAACGAGCCTTCTATTGAGGGACTGTTGTTAGCTCTTGTCGGCCTAGTGGGGCTTGGCTTCGGATTTGCCCGACGAGAGATGCCGCTCAACTTTCGCGTGGACACCAGTCGCGATAGAAACCCCGTCGGCTTCTGGGCACTCGCCGGCTTTTATGGCTTCGTGGTGATCGTCGGCATCATGATAGCGATCCGCTACGCTCGGTAGCGGTCATTTATCCTTTTGCGCCCGCCGCGCCCTACACGTTAGCGGACGAGCACCCCGCCCTTCATAACGGCGGCGACATGCTCCAGCACGCGAATATTCGTGAGCGGATTGCCTTCCACCGCGACCATATCCGCGAAGAACCCAGGCGCGACGCGCCCGACCTTATCCTGCCAGCCAATCAGTTCGGCGGCTGACACGGTCGCGGACTGGATCGCCTGCATCGGGGTCATGCCGTAGCGGACTATATAGGCGAACTGGCGGGCGTTGAGGCCGTGCGGGTAGACGCCGGCGTCGGTGCCGTAGCCGATCCTGACGCCCGCCTTCACCGCCTTGGCGAAGCCCTGGCGCTGGGCTTCGGTCGTCTCGTCGTTCTTGCGGAGATATTCGGCGGGCCAGCCCTGCTTGCGCCCTTCCTCGGCGACATAGTCGCCATTGTAGATGTCCATGACCAGCCACACGCCTTTGGCCTTGGCGAGCGCGATGCCTTCGTCGTCGATCAGGCTCGCATGCTCGATCGAGCGGACGCCGCCGCGGATCGCCGCCTTGATGCCCTCCGCGCCGTGGGCATGGGCGGTCGCGTAGCTGTGATGCGCCTTCGCGACCGCGACGGCGGCGCGCACCGCGTCCTCGTCGAGCTCGATCTGTCCCGGCTCGGTGCCGATCGCGAGCACGGCGCCGGTCGCGATCAGCTTCAGGAAATCGGCGCCGCCGGCGAAGATGCGCTCGGCCTTGTCGCGGACCTGGGCCGGCGTGCTCGCCTCGCCGAAGCGCATGTCCTCGGGCATCGTCATGCCCTTCACATTCACTTCGCCGCCGCCGCCCGGCTTGGTGATGTAGGCGCCGGCGACGAGCATGCGCGGGCCGGGGACCAAGCCTCGGTTGATCGCGTCGCGCAGCGCCACGTCGGTGAAGGCGCGGTATGTGCCGACGTCGCGCACGGTGATGAAGCCGGCGCGGAGCGTGGTCAGCGCGTGGTTCGCGCCTAAGAGCGCGGTCGCGGCCGGCGAGGTCTTGTAGGGCAGCAGCGGATCGGACGAGTCGCCGACATCGGCCAGATGCGTGTGCAGGTCGATCAGGCCCGGCAGCACCGTGTAGCGCGACCAGTCGACGATTTCGGCGCCGGCGGGCGGCGCTTTCCAGGCGCCGACTTCGGCGACCTTGTCGTTCTCGACGCGGATCATACGGTTGCTCAGCACTTGCGCCGTCGCCGGGTCGATCAGCCGGCCGGCATGGACATAGACGGTCCGTGCCTCCGCCGGCGCGACCGCGATCAGCGCGGCCATCGCTGCCAGCATCCATTTCATCGCCCCGTCCTCCCTCGCCCTTGGCTTGTGCGTCGGGCGAAGCTAGCGCGCCCGGCATGACCGATCCACTGACGATCCGCCGCCTTTACGGCCGCGCCAAGGGGCACAAGCTCCGCGCGGGGCAGGAAGAGCTGCTGGAACACCTGCTGCCGAAAGTGAGCGTACCCGAGGGGCCGCTCGACGCGCGCACCCTGTTCGGCGACGATCGGCCGCTGGAGTTCGAGATCGGCTTCGGCGCGGGCGAGCATCTGGCGGCGCAGGCCGAGGCGCGGCCGGACCACGGCTTTATCGGCTGCGAACCGTTCCTGAACGGCGTGGTCGGCGCGCTCGCCAAGATCGACGATCGCGAACTCGGCAATGTCCGGGTGCATATGGGCGATGCATTGGACGTGCTGGAGCGGCTGCCCGACGCCTCGCTGGAGCGGCTCTACCTGCTCCATCCCGACCCGTGGCCCAAGGCGCGGCATGCGAAGCGGCGGATGGTCAATCACGGCCCGCTCGACCTGATCGCGGCGAAGCTGAAACCCGGCGGCGAATTCCGGCTGGGCACCGACGATCCGGTCTATTGCCGCTGGTCGATGATGGTGATGAACCAGCGCCGCGACTTCGAATGGCAGGCAAAGACGGCCGCCGATTTCCTCGCACGCCCCGCCGACTGGCCGCAGACCCGCTACGAGGCCAAGGCTCGGCGCAAGGGCCATGAAGTCTGGTATTTCCGCTACATCCGCCGCTGAGTCTTCGTCGCACGACGCGCCGGCTCCGTCGACCGGTCGTTTCGCCTGGTAAACGCGCCGCTAACCGCGCTCGCTCCAACTTCAACCGGGGTGAAAGACGATGCGTATCCTGATGGCGGCGGCTGCCGCCTTGCTTTGCACGACCGCGGCCAACGCGACCGTGACCGACGATTTCAACCGGCCCGATGCGCTGACGATCGGCGACAATTACGACGTCGAGAACGGCAATTTCCGGATCAGCGGCAGCAAGGCGATCACGACCAATTTCGTGTCGCTCGCGACCTACAGCAATTCGACCTCGGTCAGTGCCGGCCTCGACGCGTCGCTGCGCGGCATCGACGCGGGCAGCTATGTCGCGCTGTCGTTCGGTTATGGCACCGCGAACAGCTATTTCATCAAGGTGCAGGACAATAACGGCGACGGCTTTTTCGACATGTACGGGTTCGATACGGGCAACAACGAGCTGAACGGCCCGTTTGTCGGACTGAACCCGTTCCAGGCCGGCCAGATCGACGTCAGCGTCGACGGAACCGTCGCAAAGCTCAGCATCTTCGCCAATGGCGCGACCCAGACCTACAGCTTCGATTACGGCTATGCGCCCGGCAACACCCGGGTCGGCTTCGGCCTGAACCGGCAGGGCGCGGCCGACAATTTCCGCTTCGACGCGGTGACCGGCGGCAACGCGGTGCCGGAGCCGGCAAGCTGGGCGCTGATGATCGGCGGCTTCGGCCTGGCCGGCGCGGCCGCCCGCCGTCGGCGCACGGGGGCTGGGTTCGCGTGACTCCAAACGCCCGGCCGCTTGACCGGCGGCCGGGCGTCAACGCGCGGGCGTCAGCTTCAGCAGCCGCGCGCCTTTCCCGTCCTCCAGCAGCCAGACCGTGCCTTGCGGGCCTTGGGCCACGTCGCGGATGCGTGCGCCCATGTCCCAGCGGTCGGCCTTCGCCGCCGTGTCGCCGTCCAGCGTCACGCGGATCAGCGCTTCGCCCGACAGCGCCGCGATCAGGCCGGAGCCGCGCCAGCGCGGGAACAGCGATCCCGAATAGATGATGAAGCCGCCCGGCGAGATCGACGGATTCCAGGAGAGTTTCGGCGCCGCAAAGCCGTCACCCGGGTGGTGGTCCGGGATCGGCGATCCATCGTAATTGTCGCCGTTCGAGACGACCGGCCAGCCGTAGTTCCGGCCCGGCAGGATCATGTTCAGCTCGTCGCCGCCCTTCGGGCCCATCTCGGTTTCCCACAACCGCCCGTCGGCGGCGAAGGCGAGGCCATAGGGGTTGCGATGGCCGCTGCTCCAGATCTGCGAGCGCGCACCGGAGCCGGAGATCGGATTGAAGGGCGGCGTCGTCCCGTCCGGATAGAGGCGCAGGATCTTGCCGAGCGTCTGGTTCGGGTCCTGTGCGGGCGTCTTCCGCTGCCGCTCGCCCGAGGTCAGGAACAGATATTTGCCGTCGGGCGAAAAGGCGATCACGCCGCCGAATTGCCCGCCGCTGCCGTCCGACCCCTGCCGCCAGATCACCCGCAACCCATCGAGCCGCGCAGCGCCGTCGGCTTCGACCAGCTGCGCCCGGGCGAGCGCCAGGCTGCTGCCCTTCGGCCGGGGCTCCGAATAGGTCAGATAGATGTCATGGTCTTGAGCGAACCTTGGCGACAGGGCGACGTCCAGCAGCCCGCCCTGATTGACGAACGCGACCTTCGGCACGCCCGCCACGTCGATCGTCTCGCCGCCCGGCGCCCAGAGTTTCAGCACGCCCGGCTTCTCCGTGACCAGCAGCCGCCCGTCGGGCAGGAATGCCATCGCGAAGGGCCGGTCGAAGCAGCCTTCGACGGTCATGTCGAACGGGCGAGCCGAAGCCGTGCGAGCCTCCGACGGACGCTCGGCATCGGCGCCCTTGCTCGCGCCGCCAGCCGATCCACAGCCGGTGAGGACGGCCACAGCCAGGGCGGATATCAAACGCATGCGCATCGCTCTCTAACAGCCGGACGGCCGGTCGGGTTCAAGTCGCGGTGGCGGGACGCTGCGACCGGGGTGCAGGGTTAAACGACCGAATACTGCGTATCGCCGTGTCCGCGGCAGTGGATTGCTGATATAACCAGCCGCGCGGAGTCGCTTACCCCTGCGTGCGTTGGGACAGCCAAAGCGCAGGTGGATGAGAGTGCTCGTTTCCGGCACCGGATCACGGCTGTCGACCCCGATGGGGATTGGCAGAGGAACGACGTCATGGAACCGACCTTAACCGCAACCCAGAAATCGACGACCAGAGGGCGCGCGGCCCAGATTTCGATCGGCGCGAAGGGGGACCTGCGCGCGGTGCGCGTGTCCCATCCGGGCAAGCTTTCGCCGGACGAGATCGCCCGGATCGACAAGGTGCTGATCAACGACGTGATCAAGGACCTGACCGGTTGCGCCTGCCTGTCCGGCACGATCGACGTGATCTGGGAGAAGCAATTCGACCGCATCCTCGACGTCCAGCTCGGGCACTGACGAGGGACAGGGGGCATGGCCCTGGCCAAGCCGTCGGTCGGATTGCTCTACAATCCGGCAGTGCCGGCCGTGCTCGACGCGGCCGGCACCCTTGTCGACCATATCGAGGTCATTCCCGACCGTCTCTGGTACGATTTCGGCACCGGTGCGGAACATCGCTTCTCTCACGCGCACACCGCGATCGCCGAACTGGGGCGCTTCGCCGGCAGGCATGCGATGATCGGCCACGGCATCGGCCTGTCGCTGCCGAGCGCGATGCCGATCGACGAAGACCTGCTGGCCGAAGTCGCCGCCTCGCACCGGCATTTCGGCTATCGCTGGTACAGCGAGCATCTGAGCATGTTCCTCGCCCCCGGCGGGTCGGTGCCGAATGCGCAGGCGGGCATGGGCCTGCCGGTGGTGCATGATGCCGAGCTTCTGGAGATCGTGGGCCGCAAGGTCGAGCTGCTGCAGGCGACGCTGGGCGTGCCGATCGCGCTTGAGAACGGCACCATCTTCTCGGCCGTGCCGAACCCCGAGATGAGCGAGCCCGAGTTCATGAACCGGCTGCACGAGCGCACCGGCTGCAAGATGCTGCTCGACCTCCACAATCTCTACGCGAACATGCGCAATCTCAATTGGTCGCCGGCCGAGTATCTGGGCGCGCTCGATCCAGAGATCGTGATCGAGGTGCATGTCGCCGGCGGCGATCCCCTGCGCGGCCACTATACAGATTCCCATTCGCGGCGGAGCCCGGCGGTGATCTGGGACTGGCTGGAGGAATGGGGACCGCGCTTTCCGAACCTCGCCGCGATCACCTTCGAGTATCACGAGTCCTACCACAAGCGGATCGGCCTGGCCGGGGTGGTCGCCGAGCTGGAGAAGATGCATGCGGCGGCCGAGGCCATCTCCGGCGCCCCGCAACCGACGCCGGCATTCGCATGAGCCTGGACCAATTCCAGCGCGCGCTGACCGACCTGACGGCGTCGCCCGCGCTGTGCCGCGCGGTGCGCCGCGAGCCTGCGCTGCTGAGCCAGCTTTATGCGCTGTCGCCCCTCGAGCAGGACCGGCTGGCGGACATCGCCGCCAGCAACGGCATGGAAGCCAACTGCATGATCTATCGCGCCAACAGGCTCGCCCCGGTCGCACTCAATTGCCCCGATCTCTGCGCGGCGCTGGGCGACGACCTCAACCGCCTGATTTCGGCTTATTGGTATGCCGAGCCGACCACCAACGTGCACTTCCTGGTCGAGACCGAGCGCTTCTGCCAGTTCCTCGAGGAGCGCGACGATCTGTCGCCGCAGGCGCGCAAGGCCTTGTCGCGCGAGCACCGCAAAGTCCGTGACCGGCTGGCCGCGACGGCGGCCATGGCCGATCGGGATGCGTTCGCCGTCGCCCGCGTCATGCCGCCGGCGTAAGCTTCCACAGCCGCCCGCCGGTGTCCCCGTCCTCGAGTACCCAGATCGCGCCGTCCGGCCCTTCGCGGACGCCGCGGATGCGCGCCTCCAGGTCCCACTGGTCGCCCTTGGCCGCGCTGGTGCCGTTGGTGTCGACGCGGATCAGCGCGGTGCCCGACAACGCGCCGATGAACAGGTCGTCCTTCCACTCCGGCCACAGCTTGCCCGAGTAGGCCATCAGGCTGGACGGGGAGATTGACGGGTTCCACCAGACCTTGGGCGCTTCGAAGCCGTCGCCCGGCCGGTGATCGGGAATGTCGCGCCCGTCATAATGGCTGCCGTTGGACGCGAGCGGATAGCCGTAATCGAGGCCGGGCCGGACCAGGTTGACCTCGTCGCCGCCCTGCGGGCCCATTTCGTCCTCCCACAGATTGCCGGCGGAATCGAACGCGATGCCGAGCAGGTTGCGGTGGCCGTAGGACCAGATCGCCGGGTGGAAGCCCTTGGCGGCGAGCGGGTTGCCGGCCGCGGGCGTGCCGTCATCGTTCAGGCGGAGCACCTTGCCGAGCGTCGCCTTCGGATCCTGCGCCGGCGTGAATTTCTGCCGTTCGCCATTGGTGAAGAACAGATATCCGTCCGGCGAGAAGGCGATCCGGCCCGAATAATGGCCATTGCCTTCCACGAAAGGCGTCGCGCGAAAGATCGTCGTCAGCCCCTCCAGCCGCGTCGTCGGGCAAGGTGCCTTGATGCAGCGGATGTTCGGATCGTCGACCAGCTTGCCCCGCATCAGCACCACGCCTTTTCCGCCGGGTCCCGCCTGCGACGCGCTGATATAGACCCAGTGGTTCTCGGCGAACTTCGGATGGAGGACGACGTCCATCAGGCCGCCCTGGCCGGCACTGTCGACCGGGATCGCGGCCAGCACCGAATGATCCTTGCCGTCCGCCGAGACCAGCAGCAGCTCGCCCTTCTTCTCCGTCACCAGCATCCGCCCGTCCGGCAGGAAAGCAAGCGCCCAGGGGGCCTGGAACTTGGTGACTTCCGTCATCGCGAACGGCCGGGCCGCCGTTGCCGCGGAAGCGGCCCCCGTCGGAGCGGAAGACGCGGCATTCTCCGCATGGCCCGAACAGGCGGCCAGCAGAGCGATCGTCAAGGCGGCTGCGATTCGCATCTCTCTTTCCCTCATCGGCTTCCGAAAGACCCGAAAGGTCCCAAAGGTCGCACTGCGTTCTGCCGGAACTGCATCAACCGATCCGGCGCGGACGGTTGTGAACATGCGCTAGCCCAGTCCGGCCGATGTAGGACAGCCTTTTCGTTCGGGCTTGTCGGGAAGGCGGGCGAGGTCTATATCGCCCATGTTTCCTCGACATCGGTAACGGAGTTGAGGCTGGTGCCCTGCGGCGCCGGCGCGGAACGCTTGTGCATTCTGGAGGACCCGGTTGGCGGATATCGCTGCCCTGACGCGACTGATCGAACCCGAGGCGAAGGCGCTCGGCTTCGATCTCGTCCGCGTGGCGATGATCGGCGGCGCGTCCGACCCTACGCTGCAGGTGATGGCCGAGCGGCCGGACACGCGCCAGCTGACGATCGACGACTGCGCCGACCTGTCGCGCCGCCTGTCCGACGTGCTCGATGCCGCCGATCCAATCGAGGAAGCCTATCGGCTGGAAGTCAGCTCGCCCGGCATAGACCGGCCGCTGACCCGGCTTCAGGATTTCGAGGACTGGAAGGGGCATGAGGCGCGGATCAAGCTGTCTGACCCTGTCGAGGGTCGCAAGCAACTGACCGGCACGCTGGAAGGCGTCCAGGGCGACGTGGTTGCGATCGACGTCAACGGCTTTAAGGCCATGGCCGTCCCGTTCTCCGCCATTGCCAGCGCCAAGCTGGTGCTCACCGACAAGCTCATCGCGGCCACCGCGCCGCTCTCGGCCGAAGGGGCCGACAAAGTTCACGTGGAAGGGTAAGACACGATTATGGCCACCTCAGCCGTTTCCGCCAACAAGGCAGAACTGCTCGCAATCGCGGACTCGGTCGCGCGCGAGAAGCTGATCGACAAGGCGATCGTCATCGAGGCGATGGAAGACGCGATCCAGCGCGCGGCGAAGAACCGCTACGGCGCCGAGATGGAAATCCGCGCCAAGCTCGATCCGTCGAACGGCGACCTGCGCCTGTGGCGCGTGGTCGAGGTGGTCGAGCAGGTCGACGATATCTACAAGCAGGTGAACGTCCAGGACGCGCAGCGGCTGGAGAAGGGCGCGAAGATCGGCGATTTCATCGTCGATCCGCTGCCCCCGATCGAGTTCGGCCGCATCCAGGCCCAGGCATCGAAGCAGATCATCTTCCAGAAGGTGCGCGAGGCGGAGCGCGAGCGCCAATTCGAGGAGTTCAAGGACCGCGTCGGCGAGATCATCACGGGCGTCGTGAAGCGCGTCGAGTTCGGCCACATCGTCGTCGATCTCGGCCGGGCCGAGGGCGTGATTCGCCGTGACGCGCAGATCCCGCGCGAAGTGGTGCGCGTCGGCGATCGCATCCGGGCCATCATCCTGCGCGTGATCCGCGAGAATCGCGGGCCGCAGATTTTCCTGAGCCGCGCCCATCCCGACTTCATGAAGAAGCTGTTCGCGCAGGAAGTGCCGGAAATCTACGACGGCATCATCACCATCCAGGCGGCGGCGCGCGATCCGGGCAGCCGCGCCAAGATCGGCGTGATCAGCCGCGACAGCTCGATCGACCCGGTCGGCGCCTGCGTCGGCATGAAGGGCAGCCGCGTGCAGGCGGTCGTCCAGGAAATGCAGGGCGAGAAGATCGATATCATCCCCTGGTCGCCCGACACCGCGACGTTCGTCGTCAACGCGCTGCAGCCGGCGAATGTCAGCCGCGTCGTGATCGACGAGGAAGAGGACCGGATCGAAGTGGTGGTGCCCGACGACCAGCTGTCGCTGGCGATCGGCCGGCGCGGGCAGAACGTCCGCCTTGCCAGCCAGCTGACCGGCAAGGCGATCGACATCCTGACCGAGACCGACGCGTCCGAGAAGCGGCAGCGCGAGTTCGCCGAGCGCTCGGAGATGTTCCAGAACGAGCTCGACGTCGACGAGACGCTGGCGCAGCTGCTGGTCGCCGAAGGCTTCACCAGCCTGGAGGAAGTCGCCTATATCGAGGTCGACGAGATCGCCTCGATCGAAGGCTTTGACGAGGAGCTGGCGGCCGAGCTGCAGAGCCGCGCGCAGGAAGCCCTGGAGCGCCGCGAGGAAGCGGCCCGCGAGGAACGCCGCGCGCTCGGCGTCTCCGACGAACTGGCGACGATGCCGTACATGACCGAGGCGATGCTGGTCACGCTCGGCAAGGCCGGCATCAAGACGCTCGACGATCTGGCCGATCTTGCGACCGACGAGCTGGTCGCGAAAAAGCGGGTCGAGCCGCGCCGCCGCAACGAGGACGCGCCGAAGCGGCCCGAGGACAAGGGCGGCGTGCTCGCGGAATACGGCCTCAGCGAAGAGCAGGGCAACGAGATCATCATGGCGGCCCGCGCTCACTGGTTCGAAGGGGAGGACGCAGTTGCGGAAACCTCCCAATGAACGGCCGAAGCTAAGGCTGAAGCATCCGGTTCCCCCCTCCCGCCTGCGGGAGGGGCTGGGGGAGGGCCTTTCCGGTCAGATCCCCGCAGGTGGAGGCATGCCCTCCCCTGACCCCTCCCGCAAGCGGGAGGGGAAAGAGGACGGACCCGAGCGCAAGTGCGTGCTGACCGGCGACAAGGTCGATCGCGCGTCGCTGATCCGCCTGGTCTTGTCGCCGGAAGGCGAAGTGCTGGCGGACGTGCGCGCCAAGGCGCCGGGGCGCGGCGCCTGGATCGGCGTCGACCGCGAGGCGCTGCAGCGCGCGATCGACAGCGGCAAGCTGAAATCGGCGCTGTTCCGTGCCTTCCGCCGCCGCGACCTGACCGTTTCGGCGGACCTGCCCGAGCAGATCGAGCGGCAGCTGGAGCGCGCGGCGCTCGACCGGCTCGGCCTTGAGGCGCGAGCGAGCACGATCGTCACCGGCGGCGAGCGGATCGAGACGGCCGCACGGGCCGGGAAGGTCGCATTGCTGCTCCATGCCGCCGATGCCGGCGAGGACGGCAACCGCAAGCTGGACCAGGCGCTGCGCGTCGGCAGCGATGCCGAGGGAAGCGGGCTGAAGGGCCTCGTAATTGCCGCGCCGCGCACCATATTGTCGTCTGCCCTGGGCCGCGAGAATGTGGTACATGTGGCCGTGACGGACCCGGGGGCTGCCCGGCGAGTGGGCGACGTCATCGCCCGCTGGCACAGGTTTATCGGATTTGGCTCAGGCGAACGGCCTTGCGAAACGGTGCCGCAGGGTTCAATCGCCGCTGCTGCGTCTTCGGACGCGGCCGCGCCTGCTGCGAATGAAGGACTGACGACGGTTCATGAGTGATATCGACAACAAGGAAAAGCCGAAGCTGGGCGCGCGGGCGCCTCTGGGCCTGAAGCGCACGGTCGAGACCGGCAAGGTCAAGCAGAGCTTCAGCCACGGCCGTTCGAATACCGTCGTCGTCGAGGTGAAGCGCCGGCGCGTGCCGCTCGGCCGCCCGGGCGAGGCGGAAGCGGCGCCGGCGCCCGAGCCTGAGGTCGCCAAGGCCCCGGCCGCGCCC
Organism: Sphingomonas horti; assembly: GCF_009753715.1. Lineage (GTDB taxonomy): Bacteria > Pseudomonadota > Alphaproteobacteria > Sphingomonadales > Sphingomonadaceae > Sphingomonas_B > Sphingomonas_B horti. The sequence goes on from NZ_WQMS01000020.1 coordinate 90,608, forward strand.
GTCGCCGCGCCGGCCGCGCCCGCGCGTCCCGCCGCGCCGGAACCCAGCCGGCCGATGACGCCGCTGGAGCGGCGCGAACAGCAGGCCCGCCTGCTTCGCGAAGCCGAGGAAGCGCGCATGGCCGCGCTGGAGGAGACCCGCCGCCGCGAGGAGCAGGCGCGGACCCAGGCCAGCGAAGAAGAGCGCCGCCGCGCCGAAGAGAATCGCCGCGCCGAGGAAGAAGCGCGCAAGCAGGCCGAAGAGGAAGCGCGACGCGCTCAGGAAGCGCCTGCCGAACCGGAACCCGCGCCGGCCGCCGAGGAGGCGCCGTCGCAGGAACGCGCCGCGTCGCCGGCGCCCCGCCGCTTCACGCCGGTCCAGGCGCCGCGCCGGCCCGAGCCGCCGGCCCGCCCGGCGCGTCCGGGCCCCCGCGGCGGCGACGATCGCCGCCAGTCGGGCAAGCTGACCGTCACGCGTGCCCTGTCCGACGACGAGGGCGCCCGCGCCCGCTCGCTCGCCGCGCTGAAGCGCGCGCGGGAGAAGGAGCGCCGCGCCCATATGTCGGGCTATGGCCAGCCCCAGGCGAAGCAGGTCCGCGACGTGGTGGTGCCCGAGGCGATCACCGTCGGCGAGCTCGCCAACCGCATGGCCGAGCGCGGCGCCGACCTGGTGAAGGCGCTGTTCAAGATGGGCATGCCCGTCACGCTGACCCAGACCATCGACCAGGACACGGCCGAGCTGCTCGTCACCGAGTTCGGGCACCGCATCAAGCGTGTGTCGGAATCGGACATCGACATCCAGTCGACCGAGGACGTGGACGCGGCGGAGTCGCTGCAGTCGCGCGCGCCGGTGGTCACGATCATGGGCCATGTCGATCACGGCAAGACGTCGCTGCTGGACGCGCTGCGCGGCACCGAAGTGGTGGCGGGCGAGGCGGGCGGCATCACCCAGCATATCGGCGCCTATCAGGTGACGGTGAAGTCGGGCGACAAGATCACGTTCCTCGACACGCCGGGCCACGAAGCGTTCAGCGAGATGCGCGCGCGCGGCGCCAACGTCACCGACATCGTCGTGCTGGTGGTGGCTGCCGATGACGGGCTGCGTCCGCAGACCGTCGAGGCGATCAACCACACCAAGGCGGCCGGCGTGCCGATGATCGTCGCGATCAACAAGATCGACAAGCCCGAGGCCAAGCCGCAGAAGGTCCGCGAGGAGCTGCTGCAGCACGAGGTCATCGTCGAGGACATGGGCGGCGACGTGCAGGACGTCGAAGTCTCCGCGCTCAAGAAGACCAACCTCGACGATCTGATCGAGAAGATCCAGCTGCAGGCGGAGCTGCTCGAGCTAAAGGCCAATCCCGACCGGCCGGCCGAAGGCACGGTGGTCGAGGCGAAGCTGGACAAGGGCCGCGGCCCGGTCGCGACGATCCTGGTCGGCCGCGGCACGCTGCGCGTGGGCGACGTGTTCGTGGTCGGCGCGGAAAGCGGCAAGGTGCGCGCACTGGTCGACGACAAGGGCCGCAACATCAAGGAAGCGGGGCCCTCGGTTCCGGTCGAAGTGCTCGGCCTGTCCGGCGTTCCCGGCGCCGGCGACCAGCTGACCGTGGTCGAGAACGAAGCGCGTGCCCGCGAGGTCGCCGCCTATCGCGCCGGCGTGATCCAGCAGAAGCGCACGACCTCTGCACCGGCATCGCTGGAATCGATGTTCTCGGCGCTGCGCGACAAGCAGGCGATCGAATATCCGGTCGTGGTGAAGGCCGACACGCAGGGCTCGGTCGAGGCGATCGTCGGCGCGCTGAACAAGATCGGCACGGAGGACATCCGCGTCCGCATCCTCCATTCGGGCGTGGGCGGCGTCACCGAAAGCGACGTGATCCTGGCAAGCGCGTCCAAGGCGCCGATCATCGGCTTCAACGTCCGCGCGAACGCCAAGGCGCGCGAGATCGCGAACCGCGATGGCGTCGCGCTGAAATATTACGACGTGATCTATCACCTGACCGACGAGATCCGCGCCGGCATGGCCGGCCAGCTCGGCCCGGAATCGATCGAGCACGTCGTCGGCCGCGCCGAGGTGCGCGAGGTGTTCAGCGCCGGCAAGCACGGGAAGGCGGCCGGCCTGCTCGTCACGGAAGGTTATATCCGCAAGGCGCTCAAGGCCCGCATCACGCGCAACGACGTCATCATCTACAACGGCGCGATCGCATCGCTCCGGCGTTTCAAGGACGACGTGGCCGAAGTCCGCGCCGGCCTGGAATGCGGCGTCACGTTCGAGAACACGACCGACATCAAGCCGGGCGATTTCGTCGAGACGTTCGAAGTCGAGCTGCGCGAGCGGACGCTTTGATACGACATCCGTAACTCTCGCTTGCCGCGGGAGTTACGGACGAGTAGGATGCAGGCGTGCAAATCCGCTTCTCGAAGTCGGCGTTGAGGGCGCTCGCGCGGTCGAACAAGCGGCAGCTGATACGTGAGAAGATCGACGATCTTGGGCGTGATCCGCTGTCGGTGAGTGCGAACGTGATACGCTTGCAGGGCCGGCCCGAATACCGTTTGCGCGTGCAGGATTGGAGAATCATCTTCCGTATCGAGGATCAGATTCTCTGGATCGATGACATCGCGCCGCGCGGCTCTGCGTATGAGGACCGATCATGACCGTACAGATCGTCGAGATTGCCGGACAGAAGATCGCGATGCTGCCGATCGCCGACTATCAGCGATTGCTCGACATCGCCGAGGACAAGGCCGATGCGCTTGCGGCTTCGCAGGCGGAGCAGCGGCGGATCGAGGGCGAGGAATATCTTCCCTGCGAAATGGTCGACCGCATCCTATCCGGCGACAATCCTCTGAGAGTCTGGCGTGAATATAGAGGCATGACTCTCGCCCAACTCGCCGTATCGACCAAAGCACGCCAGGCCACGCTGTCGGACATCGAGAATGGCAAGGCGCAAGGCAAGCCCGCACTTTGGCGCGCCCTGGCCGATGCCTTGCGTGTATCCGTCGACGACATCCTCCCGGACGCGTGACCCGTGCGCCACAACGCCACTCCTGAGACAAGGTCCGTCCGTCTGCTTCGCGTGGGCGAGCAGGTGCGGCATGTCTTGTCGGAAGTCCTGATGCGTGGGGACGTGCACGACCCCGTTCTCGCGTCGCACAGCGTGTCGGTGACCGAAGTGCGGATGTCGCCGGACCTTCGGCACGCGACGGTGTTCGTGAAGCCGCTGCTCGGCGCCGACGAGAAGGATGTGATCGACGCGCTGAAGCGCAACGTGAAATACCTGCGCGGGGAAGTGGCGCGGCGGGTGAATCTCAAATTCTCCGCCCAACTGAAATTCCTGCCCGACGAGAGCTTCGACGAAGCGAGCCATATCGACGCGATCCTCCGCCGTCCCGACGTCGCGCGCGACCTGGAGGCGGACGAGGAATAATCCGGCGCCGGCCCTTGAACGGCGGCCAATTCTGCGCACAGTGCGGCCTTCCGAAAACATAAGAGGCTGCCTGATGCTCCGCCGGTTCGCATTCCTGCCGCTGCTCGCCCTTTCCCTCCCCGCCTCCGCCGAGACCGCCACCCCGCCGCAAGGGCCGACGCCGATCTTCCAGGGCCGGGACCTGTTCGGGCTCGAATGGGCGAGCGATCCGCAGATCAGCCCGGACGGATCGCAGATCGCTTATGTGCGGCGCTCCAACGACATCATGACCGATCGCGCCCGCTCGACGATCTGGCTGGTCGACACGCGCACCGGCGCGCAGTCGCCGCTCGCGGCGGGTTCAGGATCCCATTCGAGCCCGCGCTGGTCGCCGGACGGCAAGCGGCTGGCCTATGTATCGAGCGATGGGGGCGGTTCGCCCCAGCTTCATGTCCGCTGGATGGCCACCGGGCAGACGGCGCGGATCACCGGCCTGCCCGACAGCCCCGGCGCGCTTTCCTGGTCGCCGGACGGCAGCCGCATCGCCTATCTGATGCGCGTGCCCGGCGAGGAGCCGAAGCTCGGCAAGGCGCCCGGGCCGAAGCCCGAAGGCGCGCAATGGGCGAAGCCGCTGGAGGTCATCACCACGGTCCAGTACCGGACGGACGAGGGCGGCTACACCAAGCCCGGCTTCGACCATATTTTCGTGGTCCCCGCGGACGGCGGCGCCCCGCGCCAGCTGACCTATGGGCAGATCGACGATGGTGGGCCGCTCAGCTGGGCACCCGACGGCAAGACGCTCTATTTCAGCACCAACCGCAAGGCGGATTGGGAGCGCCAGCCGCTCGACAGCGAGGTCTATGCGCTGAACGTGGATACCGGCGCGGTGACGCCGCTGACCGACCGGCGCGGGCCGGACCGCAGCCCGGTCGTCTCCCCCGACGGGCGGCACGTCGCCTATATCGGCTTTGACGACAAGAATCTCGGCTACCAGAATGCGCGCCTGTCGGTGATGGACCCGGACGGCCGCAATTCGCGGGTGCTGACCGGCAGCCTCGACCGCAGCATTTCCCAGGCGCGCTGGAGCGGCAACAACAGCCTGATCGTCCAGTATGACGATAACGGCCTGACGAAGCTTGCGCGGGTCGGGCTCGACGGGCGCATGGCGCCGCTGGCCAGCAACCTTGCCGGCTCCGAAATCGATCGCCCTTATACAGGCGGCGCGTTCAGCGTATCGCCGGCGGGCGCGATCGCCTTCACCAGCGGCACCGCACAGCGGCCGCCTGACGTATCGGTCTGGAAAGGCGGCGAGCGCAAGCTCACGAGCCTCAACGACAATCTGCTCGGGGCGAAGACGCTGGCGAACGTGCAGCCGCTTGCGGTCACCGCCGCCGACGGGCGCAAGGTCGATGCCTGGCTGGTGACGCCGCCGACACCGGCGCCCGGCGGCAAATACCCGCTGATTCTCGAAATCCATGGCGGCCCATTCTCCGCCTATGGCCCGCATTTCTCGACCGACGATCAGCTCTATGCGGCGGCGGGCTATGCGGTGCTGTACGTCAATCCGCGCGGATCGACGTCGTACGGCGAGGAATTCGCAAACCTGATCCACCACAAATATCCGGGCGACGATTATGGCGACCTGATGAGCGCAGTGGACGCCGCGATCGCCGGCGGCACGATCGATCCGGACAATCTGTTCGTCACCGGCGGATCGGGCGGCGGCGTGCTGACGGCGTGGATCGTCGGCAAGACCGACCGGTTCAAGGCCGCGGCGACGCAGAAGCCGGTGATCGACTGGGCCAGCTTCGCGCTGACGTCCGACAATCCGGCCTATTTCTCGCGCTATTGGTTCGGCGCCTATCCGTGGGAGGATTACCAGGCGTTCTGGGCGCGCTCGCCGCTGTCTCTGGTCGGCAATGTGAAGACGCCGACCCTGGTCGTGGTCGGCTCGGAGGATTACCGCACCCCGGATAGCGAGGCCGAGCAATATTATGCGGCGCTGCAGCTGCGTGGCGTCCCCACCGCTTTCGTGAAGGTGCCCGGAGCGGCGCACGGCACCATCGCCGCGCGACCGTCGCAATCGGCGGCGAAGGCGTCGGCGATCCTGGCATGGTTCGACCGGTATCGGAGCAAGGGAGCTTCCGCCGCCACGCAATAACAAGGGAGAGCGAAGATGGACGAACGACTGCGCCAGCGCGCGATCGAACTGTACGACGCTTACACCCATGAAGGCCGCGATCGGCGCGGCTTCCTGCGCGAGATGACTCTGCTCGCCGGCAGCACGGCGGCGGCCGACGCGCTGATCGCCGGCATCGCGGCCTCGCCCGCGGCGGCGGCGATGATCCCGCCCGACGACAAGCGGCTGAAGACCCGCACCGACCGCTGCGACAGCGCCCCGGGCCGGGCGATGAGCGCCTATGTCGCCGAGCCTGCTTCCGGAAAAACCAGCGCGACGGTGGTCGTGATCCACGAAAATCGCGGGCTCAACGACCATATCCGCGATGTCGCGCGGCGGGTGGCGCTGGCCGGCTATCAGGCGGTCGCGGTCGACCTGCTGACGCCGGTCGGCGGCACGCCGGAGGATCAGGACAAGGCGCGGTCGATGATCGGCGCGCTCGACCTGCCGGCAAGCGTGAAGGACGTGCAATCGGCGTTCGGCCGCTTCGCGCAAGGCCGCAAGGCGGGGATCGTCGGCTTCTGCTGGGGCGGGGCGATGGTCGACCGGATCGCGGTCGCCGGCGCGCCCGGCCTGGCGGCCGCGGTCAGCTATTACGGTCCGGCACCCGATCCGGCCGAGGCAGCGAAGGTCGAGGTGCCGCTGATGATCCACCTGCCGGGGCTGGACCAGCGCGTCGCGGGGACGGTGCATCCGTTCGTCGACGCCTTGAAAGCGGCGGGCAAGGACGTGACGCTCTACGAATATCCGGGCGCGAACCACGCGTTCAACAACGACACCTCGTCCGAGCGTTACGACGAAGCCGCAGCCAAGCTGGCCTGGGGCCGGACGATGGAATTCTTCAAATCCAAATTGGCCTGACATTTCGTTCCTGATATGTTCTCATTCGAATCACAGGGAGAACGACGATGGCGGACCAGCTGACTTTCTATACCAACCCGATGTCCCGCGGGCGGATCGTGCGCTGGATGCTGGAGGAAGTGGGTGCGCCGTACGAGACGGTGCTGCTCGATTATGCCTCGACGATGAAGGCGCCGGACTATCTGGCGATCAATCCGATGGGCAAGGTGCCGGCGATCAAGCATGGCGCGACCATTGTCACCGAAGGCGCGGCGATCTGCGCCTATCTTGCCGATGCGTTTCCCGAAGCCGGTCTCGCACCGCCGGTGGGGAGCAAGGATCGCGGCCCTTACTACCGCTGGCTGTTCTTCGCTGCCGGACCCCTGGAAGCCGTGACCACGAACAAGGCGATGAATGTCGAAGTGCCGGATGAGCGCCGGCCCATGGTGGGATATGGCACGCTGGACGCGACGGCCGACGCGCTGAACGAGCTGGTCGGTGCCAATGAATATATCGCGGGCGGCAAGTTCAGCGCGGCGGACGTGTTCGTCGGCTCGCATATCGGCTGGGGCACGCAGTTCGGGACTCTGCCGAAGCGGCCGAATTTCGATGCGTATCTTGCGCGCATCATGGGCCGGCCTGCGGCGGTGAAGGCGCGGGAGATCGACGACAAGGCAATGGCGGCTTGAGGAACGGAACACCTCTCCCATAGGGAGAAAGTCGCGCCGCGCCGCGCGCGACCGGGGTGAGGGGATCGGGAGGCCAATCGGACGCTCCATAACCCCTCACCCGCTCGCGCCGCCGGCGCGAGTCGCCCTCTCCCCAGGGAGAGGGATTCAGCGCCTCACCAGACCTTGATGCGCTGGTCCGGCGCCAGGTAATATTTGCTCCCCGGCTTCACGTCGAACGCGCTGTACCAGGCGTCGAGGTTGCGAACGACATAGGGCCGCCAATTGCCCGGCGTGTGCGGGTCGGTGGTCAGGATCTGCAGCAGGATGGGATCGCGATACTTGGCGCGCCAGACCTGCCCGAAGCCGAGGAAGAAGCGCTGGTCGCCGGTCCAGCCGTCGAGAACCGGCGCTTCCTTGCCGCCGAGCGAGATCTTGTACGCATCATAGGCGACGTTCACGCCGGCCAGGTCGGCCATGTTCTCGCCCAGCGTCAGCTCGCCGTTCACATGCTTGCCCGGCAGCGGCTCATAGCCGCCATATTGGGCGACGACGCGGTCGGTATAGGCCTTGAACCGCTGCACGTCCTGCGGCGTCCACCAGTCGGCCAGATTGCCGTTCTTGTCGAACTTGCGGCCCTGATCGTCGAAATGGTGGCTGATCTCGTGCCCGATCACAGCGCCGATCGCGCCGTAATTGACGGCATCGTCGGCATTCGGATCGAAGAAGGGCGGCTGCAGGATCGCGGCCGGGAACACGATCTCGTTCATCAGCGGATTGGCATAGGCGTTGACCGTCATCGGGGTCATGCCCCACTCGGTCCGGTCGACCGGCTTGCCGATCTTGTCGAGGTTGCGCTGATATTCGAAACGGGCGGCGCGGTCCGCATTGCCGAAGGCGTCGCCGGCCTTGATCTCCAGCTTCGAATAGTCGCGCCACTTGTCCGGATAGCCGATCTTGTAGGTGAAGGCGGCGAGCTTGTCGCGCGCCTGCGCCTTGGTCTCGGGCGCCATCCATTCCAGCCGCTGCAGGCGCATGTCCATCGCCGCGATCAGGTTCTTGACCAGCTGCTCGGCCTTGGCCTTCGATTCCGGCGGGAAGTATTTCGCGACATAGAGCTGGCCGACCGCCTCGCCCATGCCGCCATTGACCATGTCGACCGCGCGCTTCCAGCGCTCCTTCAGCTGCGGCGTGCCGGCCAGCGTGGTCCCCTTGAACGCGAAATCCTCGGCAACGAACGCCTTCGGCAGCACCGGCGCCGCGTTGGAAAGCGCGTGATAGGTCAGATAATCCTGCCAGACGGACAGCGGCTCGGACGCGATCAGCGCGGCAGTGCCGGTCACGGCGCTGGGCTGCGCGACGATCAGCTGCGGCTGGTCGATGCCGGCGGCCTTCAGGTAGGCCGCCCAGTCGAGGCCGGGCATCTTGGTCGCCAGCTCGGCCTTGGCGACCGGGTTGTAGAGCTTCTCGATCTGGCGCGACTGCGCGCGCGTCCAGTGCGTCTTCGCGATCTTCGTCTCGAGGTCGAAGATGCGCTCAGCCTTCGCGTCGGCATCGGCGATTCCGGCGAGCTTCAGCATCGCCGCGACATGCGCCTTGTACTTGCCGCGGGCCTCGACGAACTTCGGATTGCTGTCGTCGAGATAATAATCGCGGTCCGGCAGGCCCAGGCCGCCCTGGCCGACATAGACCGCGTATTTGCTGTTGTCCTTCAGGTCCTGCTCGACCATCACGCCGATCGGCACGGTGATGCCGCTGCGGTTCGCGTCGCCCATCCAGGCCGCGAGCTGCGCAGGAGTCTTGAGCGCCGCGATCGCCTGGAGCTCCGGCTTGATCGGCGCGAGGCCCTTCGCCTCGATCGCCGCTTCGTCCATGAAGCTCGAATAGAAGTCGCCGACCTTCTGGCCGTTGCTGCCGGGCGCGCCCTTGGTGGCGGCCGCCTGCTGGATCACCTCGCGCGTCCGTTCGTCGGACAGGTTGCGCAGCACGGCGAACCCGCCCCAGCTGGAACGGTCGGCCGGGATCGGCGTCGCCTCGTCCCACTTCCCGTTCGCGAATTTGTAGAAATCGTCGCCCGGCGCGACCGACTTGTCCATGCCGGACGCGTCATAGCCGAAATCGCCGAGCTGCGGCTTGCCGGCCGCGAACGCGACCGTGGAGAGCGCCAGCGCCGCGACGCCGAGCAGGATACGTGACTTCATTCGTGGAATCCCCGACTCTAGAGAGTGATAGCCGAAACTAGCGATTTGACGGCAGGGCGCAAACCGGGCACGTGACGTTCATCGGCGCTTGTTCGACGTTGATCGAATAGCGCTGGACCGTGGCGGCTCCGGTTCCTCGGCGGCGGCCGGCAAGCGCAGCCGGACTAGCAGCCCGCCCAGGTCCTCGCTGTCCTCCAGGCCGACGGTGCCGCCATAGATTTCGGCCACGTCGCGGACGATGGCGAGGCCAAGGCCGGTGCCGGGCTTCGACGTGTCGAGGCGGGCGCCGCGCGAAAACAGCCGCGCGCGCTTCTCCTCCGGAATGCCGACGCCATCGTCCTCGATCTGGAACTCGACGAAGCCGGCATCGGCGGAAACGGTGACGAACACGCTGCCGCCGCCATATTTGGCCGCATTCTCGATCAGGTTGCCGAGCAGCTCGTCCAGGTCCTGGCGCTCGACATGGACGACCAGGTCCTTCGGCCCGGCAATGTCGATGCGCACGTCCGGATAAAGGCGCGCGACGGCACGCTCGACCGCTTCGAGACTGGGCCAGACCTCGGAGCGGCTGTGCGCGTGGCCGCGCCGGCCGACCGCGCGGGCGCGGGCGAGATGGTGGTCGACCTGCCGGCGCATCGTCGTCGCTTCGCGGCAGACGGTGTCGGGCAGATCGGGGGCGTTGGCGGTCGCCGCGTTCATGATCACGGTCAGCGGCGTCTTCAGCGCATGGGCGAGGTTGCCGGCGTGACGCCGCGCCTCCTCCGCCTGCTTCTCGTTATGCTCCAGAAGGTCGTTCAGCTCCTCGACCATCGGCGCGAGCTCGTTGGGCAAAGGCTCGTCGACGCGGGTTGCGATGCCCGAACGCATCCGCGCGATCGCCTTGCGCACCTTCCGGAGCGGAAGCAGGCCGTAATAGGTCTGCAGCGCCGCCAGCACGATCAGGCCGAGGCCGAGCAGCGCGAAGCTGCGCACCAGCGTGCGGCGCAGCACGTTGATCTGGTCGTCGAGCGCGGTCCGGCTTTGCGCGACCTGGAAGCGCCAGCGCACCGGCGATCCCGGCAGGATCACGTCGCGTTCGAGGATGCGCAGCGGCTCGTCGTGGAATTCCTTGCTGTCATAGGTGTGGACGTCGATGTCGTTGTGCTTCTGCAGCACCTTCAGCGACCGGTCCCAGAGCGAACGCGAACGGAACGCCTCGAAGCCGCCGCCGCTGATCTGGTAGTAGAGGCCGGAATTGGGCTCCAGGAAGCGCTGGTCGCCGAGCGGGCGGTTGAGCAGCACTTCGCCCGCCGGCCCGATCTCTGCCGAGGCGACCATCGCGGTCAGCACATAATTGAGCGAATCATCGAAATTGCGGGTGACAGCGTTCGACAGCACCCGGTCCAGCGCCAGCCCGCCACCGAGCAGCAACAGGCTGATCCACGCCGCCGCGATCAGGATCATCCGCCGAGAGAGCGAGCCGGTAGTGCGGCGGTTGGCTGTGAGGGGCTTGCTCACAAATCCTCCCCTCGCATTGGCGAGGGGAGGGGGACCGCGCGGAGCGCGGTGGAGGGGCCCGGAGCGAAGCGGAGGGTCAGCGTCCTCGCTTCGCTGCGGCCCCTCCACCATGCTTCGCATGGTCCCCCTCCCCAAGCGAGCTTGGGGAGGAAACTACTAGCCATTCGGATCTTCGAGGCTGTAGCCGAGGCCGCGGATCGTGGTGATCACGTCCTGGCCCAGCTTCTTGCGGATGCGCGTCACGAACACCTCGATCGTGTTCGAATCGCGGTCGAAATCCTGGTCGTAGATATGCTCGATTAGCTCGGTGCGGCTGACCACCTTGCCCTTATGGTGCATCAGGTAGCTGAGCAGTTTATATTCCTGCGCGGTCAGCTTGACCGGCTCGCCGGCGAGCGTGACCTTGCCCGAGCGGGTATCGAGACGGACGTCGCCGGCGGTCAGCTCGGAGCTCGAATTGCCGGAGGCACGGCGGATCAGCGCGCGCAGTCTGGCGATCAGCTCCTCCGACTGGAAGGGCTTGGCCAGATAGTCGTCGGCGCCGGCATCGAGCCCTGCGACCTTGTCCGACCAGCTGTCGCGCGCGGTCAGCACCAGCACCGGCATCGCCTTGCCTTCCTTGCGCCAGCGGTCGAGCACGGTCAGCCCGTCGATCTCTGGCAGGCCGAGGTCGAGCACGACCGCGTCATAGGTCTCGCTCGCGCCCAGGAAGTGCCCGTCCTCGCCGTCGGTGGCGAGGTCGACCGCATAGCCGGCCCCTTCCAGCGTCTTCCTCAGCTGGGCGCCGAGATTCGGTTCGTCTTCGACGATCAAAACGCGCATTGAATTCCCCTCAATAGCCGGAGCGGCCAATCACCGCTCCGGTGCGGGCATCGACATCGACCCAGATGACCGAACCCGACCGCATGAACTTCAGCCGATAGACGCCGCCGTCAAACTCCGGACCCAGGTAAGTCGATCCGCGCATCCGCGGGAGGATCCGGTCCTCGATCTCACGCAACGACAGCACGCGGCCCGATTGGTGCGCTTCGTACGCGCGATACTGATCGCCCCGGCGCTGCGCCGTGGCGGGCGCGGCGAGGGCGAGCGCAACAAGCGCGATGGAAACGATACGCATCATCCGGTTCATGGGCATAGCGCCTAGGGGAGGGGCTTTGAATAGCCCATGAATGCGGGAGTTGGCGGCCGTTCAGCCTAGCTGCTAGGGCGCGCGCATGCCCGCACCTGTTCTTGCTTACGAAGGGCTGGGCCTCGTCCAGGGGTCCGGCTGGCTATTCCGCGATCTGGACCTCTATGTAGGCGAACGCGACCGGCTGGCGCTGATCGGCCGCAACGGGGCGGGCAAGACGACGCTGCTGCGCTTGCTCGCCGATCGGATCGAGGCGGACACAGGGCGGCGGACGATCGTGCCGGGCACTAACGTCGTGCTGCTGGAGCAGGAACCAGCGCTGGCGGGATTCGAGACGCTGCGCGCCTTCGCCGTTTCGGGCAAGGATGCGCCGGCGCTGCACGAAGTCGAGGCGATCGCCGACCAGATCGGCCTCGACCTTTCCCGCCCCGCATCGACTGCGAGCGGCGGCGAGCGGCGGCGGGCGGCGATCGCGCGGGCGCTGGCACAGGCGCCGGACGTGCTGCTGCTCGACGAACCGACCAACCATCTCGACCTGGCTGCGATCGACTGGCTGGAGAGCTGGCTGAACCGCTACACCGGCGCGTTCATCGCGATCAGCCATGACCGCACGTTCCTGACGCGTCTGACCCGTTCGACCCTGTGGCTCGACCGCGGCAGCCTGCGCCGGGCCGAGATCGGCTTCGGCGGATTCGAGGCGTGGCAGGAAAAGGTCTTCGCCGAAGAGGCGCGCGCAGCCGAAAAGCTGGATGCCAAGCTGAAGCTGGAACTGCACTGGCTGCAGCGCGGCGTCACCGCCCGGCGGCGGCGCAACCAGGGGCGGCTGGAGGCGCTGAACCGCACGCGCGCGCAGCGGGCGGCGATGATGGGTCCCGCCGGCGCGGCAAAGCTCGGCATCGAAGCGGATGACGTGCGCACAAAGTCCGTCATCACGGCCGAGCATGTGACGAAGCGCTTTGGCGAGAGGACGATCATCAAGGACTTCTCGCTCCGCATCCAGCGGGGGGACCGGATCGGCATCGTCGGCGCGAATGGGGCGGGCAAGACGACGCTGCTAAAGCTGCTGACCGGCGAGCTGGCGCCGGACGAAGGCAGCGTCACGCTCGCCAAGACGCTGGACGGGGTGATCATCGACCAGCAGCGCAGCCTGCTCGCGCCCGACAAGCGCGTGCGCGACGTGCTGGCGGACGGCGGCGACTGGATCGAGGTGCGGGGCACCAAGAAGCACATCCAGGGCTATCTGAAGGAATTCCTGTTCGATCCCGGCCTGGCCGATGCCCGCGTGGGGACGCTTTCGGGCGGCGAGCGCTCGCGGCTGCTGCTCGCGCGCGAATTCGCGAGGCGCAGCAACCTGCTGGTGCTGGACGAGCCGACCAACGACCTCGACCTCGAAACGCTCGACCTGCTGCAGGAAGTGATCGCCGACTATGAAGGCACCGTGCTGATCGTCAGCCACGACCGCGACTTCCTCGATCGTACGGTGACGGTGACGTTGGGGCTCGACGGGTCGGGCAAGGTCGACATCGTCGCCGGCGGCTATGCGGATTGGGAGCGGAAACGCACGCCGCCGCGTCCGACGCCCGCTCGTCCCGAGCGTAGTCGAGGGGCGACTGCATCGGAGACGCGCCCCTCGACTATGCTCGGGGCGAGCGAGCAACGGCGTCCCACGAAGCTCAGCTATAAAGACCAGCGCGATTACGATCTGCTGCCGAAGCGGATCGAGGAAATCGAGGCGGCGATCGCCCGCGACGAGGCGGCGCTGCACGATCCGGAGCTGTATGCGCAGGACCCGAAGCGGTTCGCAGTACTGACGCAGGCGATCGCAACGGCGCGCGCCGAGAAGGACGCGGCCGAGCACCGCTGGCTCGAGTTGGCCGAGATGGTGGAGGCTCTGAACGCCTGATTCGTCATCCGCAGGACATGACCCGGGACCCACCTTCGTCGACCCTAAGAAGGTAGGCCCCGGCTCAAGGCCGGGGTGACGATGAATTAAGCCACCTCGTTCATCCGCTCGCGCACGCGCTGTTCCAGGATGGTCAGCGGCATTGCGCCTTCCAGCAGGACGTCGTGGAAGCGCTTGACGTCGAACTTCGGCCCGAGCTTCGCTTCCGCTTCCTTGCGCAGCTTGGACCAGACGCCGTGGCCCACCTTGTAGCTGCAGGCCTGGCCGATCTGGGTGCAGTAGCGCTCAACCTCGCGCTGCGTGCGCGGGCGGGCGAAGCCGGTCGTCTCGACCATATAGTCGGTGGCCTTTTCGCGGCTCCAGCGCTTGGCGTGCAGGCCGGTGTCCACCACCAGCCGCGTCGCGCGGAACAGATAGGATTGCAGGAAGCCCGCCCGCTCGATCGGGCCGCGATAGACGCCGGCTTCGTCCGCCAGGCTTTCGGCATAAAGCGCCCAGCCTTCCGAATAAGGCGAGAAGCCGCCGACCTTCCGCAGCGTCGGGATCTCGGCCGATGTCTGCGAGATGCTGATCTGAAGGTGATGGCCGGGCACGCCCTCGTGGAAGCTGAGCGCCGGCAGCGTGTATTTCGGCCAGTCGCCGGTATCCTTCAGGTTGATGAAGTAGATCGCCGGCCGCGAGCCGTCGAGCGCGGCGCGGTTGTAGTAGCCGTTCGACGCACCGTCCTGGATCTCGACCGGCACGCGGCGGATTTCGAGCGGCTGCTTTGGCAGGGTCGAGAAGAACTGCGGCAACTTCTCGGTCATCCGCTGCACGTCGTCGTTCAGGCTGGCGAGCAGCGCGGCGCGGCCTTCGTCCGTGTTCGGGTAGAGCTGGTCCGAGCGGCGGTTGAGCTGATCGAGCCGGGCACCCACGCTGCCCTGGGTCAGCCCCTCGCCACGCAGGATCTTGTCGAGCTCGGCGCTGATCTCGGCGACCTGAGCCAGGCCCATCTGATGGACTTCCTCCGGCGTCAGCTTGGTGGTCGTCATCTGCTCCAGTGCGGCGGCGTAGATCGCGTCGCCATTGGTCAGGCGCCATGCGCCGTCGCCGGGGCGGGTGGTCGGCTTCAGCGCCTCGATCGCGGCGATCTGGCGGTCGAGCGCCGGATAGACGTTGTTCGCGACGATCCTGGTCGCGCGTCCCTGCCAGTCGCCGGCGATGTTCGCGGCCTTGGTACGGCGGACCAGCGACTGGACCAGCGTCGAATTCGCCGCCGCTTCGCCCCGCAGCTTGCGCATCTGGCCGAGCGTCAGGTCGAGCGACCAGTCGGGCGCCAGGAAGCCGCGCGCCGCCTGCGCGCGCTGCTCGGCGGTTTCCTCGTCGAGGATGCGGGCGAACGCGTCGAGCCGGGCCAGATAGGCTTCGGCACCCTCGGTCGAGCGGATCGTGTGCGCGGTGTTCAGGAAGTCCGGCGTGCGGAAATAGGCGCCGCCCTGCTGGAAGATCGGGTAGGGCCGCACGACGCTGTCGATCCCGTACCTGGCCGGCGCGACCGTCTGCGCCTCCAGCGAATAGGTGATGACGTCGAGGTTCAGGCGGTTGGCGGGCGAGAGGCTGGCGCGGTCGAGCCGCCCGAGCTCCGCGAGCGCCTTGCGGACTTGGGCAAGATCGTCCTCCCGCTCCTGCGCCGTTCGCGGGGAAAGCTTCGACTTGAGGCCCGCGAGCGCACCGCGATCGAGGCCCAGCGAGGTCGCAAGCTCGGGCGAACGGGCAACCGCTTCCTGGAAGATGCGCTCGAACAGCGCATTGGCGGCGGCATCGCCGCTCGTGCCCTGCGCGAACAGCTCAGACGGGATCAGCGTCGCGCCGGCGACAGCCAGACCCGAGGTGGTGAGAAACGTGCGGCGATCCATGGGCATCCCTCCTGCTCTTTGCGGAGCGGTTTAGCCCGGACCGGCGGCGAGGCCATCCCGCTTCGACGAACGTCAGGCAACCGCGCCGAACGTCGCTCGTTGTGCCCCTGAAACGAGGAGAGGCACATGGAAATCACCAAGGCGCTGCACACCGATCACATGGAAATGAAGAAGCTGATCAAGGCGGTGAACAAGAGCGAGGACGGCGCCGAGCGCAAGCGGCTGTTCACCCAGTTCGCCGAGCTGCTGGTCAAGCA
This sequence comes from Sphingomonas horti, assembly GCF_009753715.1. Lineage (GTDB taxonomy): Bacteria > Pseudomonadota > Alphaproteobacteria > Sphingomonadales > Sphingomonadaceae > Sphingomonas_B > Sphingomonas_B horti. Next base: position 106,559 of record NZ_WQMS01000020.1, read on the forward strand.
TTCGCGGGCGGAAGAGAAGGTCGTTTACGACGCGCTGATCAAGACCGGCGAGGAGGAGCAGGAAGAAGCGGGCTACGAAGGCTATACCGAGCACGGCCTCGCCGACTCGCTGCTCGCGCAGCTGAAGAGCGGCGCCGATCCGATGTCGCCCGAATGGTCCGCGCAGGCCAAGGTGATGATGGAAATCCTCGATCATCATATCAAGGAAGAGGAGGACGAGGTCTTCACCCAGGTGAAGGAGGATTTCGACGTCGCCGAGCGCAAGGATATGGGCGAGGCGTTCGAGGCGCAGAAGGACAAGGTGAGGGCTTGAGTTTCAGCCTCTCTCCCGGCGGGGAGAGGGCGAGTCGCGGCGCAAGCGGCGAGCGGGGTGGGGGGCTTAGAGCGAAGCGCGCCGAGCGTGAAGGAATCTGACCCTCACCCTCCCGCCGCTACGCGGCGGGCCCCTCCCTCTCCCGCAGGCGGGAGAGGGGCTTGCCCTCCCGTCCCGCCAGCTCGGTCGCATAGTGCCAGGCGACGCGGCCGGAACGGGCGCCGCGCTCGGCGGCCCAGGCGAGGGCGTCCTGTGGGTCAAAGGGCAGGCCGTACGTCGCTGCGTAGCGCTCGACGATCGCGAGATAGGTCTGCTGGTCGATCGCATGGAAGCCGAGCATCAGGCCGAAGCGGTCGGCGAGCGCCAGCCGGTCGTCGACCACGTCGCGCGGATTGATCGCGCTTTCCTGCTCGGCGATGTCGCGGGCGACGATATGGCGGCGGTTGGACGTGACATGCAGCCGGGCATTGGCCGGGCGCGCCTCGGCGCCACCTTCCAGCAGCGAGCGCAGAATGCGCGTTTCCGGCCCGCCCGCTTCGAACCCGATATCGTCGATGAACAGAATGAAGGCGCGGCCGGCATTCTCGACCTGGCCGAACAAGGCCGGGAGCGTATCCAGCCGGTCGGCGGCGACGTCCACCAGCGCGAGGTCCCGGCCCTCGCCGCGGATCGCGCCCACCACGGACTTCACCAGCGCGGACTTGCCGGTGCCTTTCGCGCCCCACAGCAGCACGTCGTGCGCGGCGTGACCGGCCGCAAGGCGGCGGGCATTGGCGAGCAGCGCCTGCTTCTGCGCGTCGATCCCGGTCAGCAGATCGAGCGGCAGCGGCGCAAAATGGCGTGCTTCCGCCAGCCCGGCGCCGCGCCACAGATAGGCGGGCGCGGCGCGGGGATCGGCCGGGGCGGCGGGGATCGGCGCGATGCGCTCCAGCGCGGCCGCGATGCGGGCGAGTTCGTCTGACACGCGGGACCCCATAGCGGCACCCGCGTCGCCTTTCCAACCGGGCCAAAGCCGTTAAAAGGCGCGCCCGATGTCCATTCCGATCACGCCCGTCATCCTGTCCGGCGGTGCCGGCACGCGCCTGTGGCCCCTTTCCACCGCCGCGACGCCGAAGCAGATGCTCCGGCTCGCCGGCGAGCTGACCATGCTGCAGGCGACGGCCGCGCGCGTCGCCGACCGCGCGCGGTTCGCCGGTCCGGTCGTCGTCGCCAACGCCGCGCACGCGGACGCGATCGAAGCGCAATTGGCCGCGATCGGCTGCCCGCCCGATGCGCTGGTGCTCGAGCCGGCGGGGCGCAACACCGCGCCGGCCATTGCCCTGGCCGCACTCGCCGCGCCCGACGCGCTGCTGCTGGTGATGCCCAGCGATCATGTGATCGGCGACGTCGACGCATTCCGTGCCGCCATCGACCGGGCCGCGCCGCTTGCGGAGCAGGATTGGCTGGTGACGTTCGGGATCACGCCGGAACGTCCGGAAACGGGCTTTGGCTATATCAGGCTGGGCGATGCGCTCGCCGAAGGCGTGCACCGGGTCGACCGTTTCGTCGAAAAGCCGCCGCGTGCCGATGCCGAGCGGATGGTCCGCGAAGGCGGATACGCATGGAATGGCGGCATCTTCCTGTTCCGTGCGCAGGCCTATCTCGACGCGCTGGCGGTCCACGCGCCGGCGATGCGGGACGCGGTTGCTGCGGCGATGGACGGGGCGCAGCGCAGCGGCTGCCGCGTGCTGCCAGATCCGGCGTCGTTCGGCGCGTCACCGGCGGATTCGATCGACTATGCCGTGCTCGAGAAGGCCGAGCGCGTCGCGGTCGTGCCGGTTGCCATGGCCTGGTCGGACGTCGGCAGCTGGGACGCCGTCCATGGCCTGGGAACGCCCGACGGGCAGGGCAATGTCCTTTCCGGTGCGGTCGTGGCTCTCGACAGCGCGGATTGCATGATCCGCAGCGACGGCCCCACGGTCGCGGCGCTCGGCGTCTCCGACCTGATCGTCGTCGCGACCCGCGACCAGGTGCTGATCCTGCCGCGCGGCCGCAGCCAGGAAGTCAAGCAGCTTCTGGACGCAGTGAGGGCGCGCGAGACCTAGCGCGGCGGCGCCGGCGGCTCGATCGTCGGCCCAAGGTTGCGCATCACCTCGCGCGCGTCGAAATCCCGGGCGTTCTTCGGCGGTCCCTTGAACATTACGATCTCGGCGCTCGCCTCGAAGCGGTCGATGGTATTGATGTCCACGGTATCGGCCCAGAAGGGATCGTAGCCCCACGGGTCCCAATAGCGCCAGCCGAAACGGCCGTAATAGCGCCAGCTCGGGCCCCAATAGCCCCAGGGGCCGGCCGCGAACGGACGCGCATAGGTCTGTACCGTCGTGTGCTTGTCGGTGTTGCGGTCGACCAGCGTGAAGCCGTCATAGCCCTGCTGCACGGTCAGCTCCGCGGCGCGAAACAGCAGGTAATTCTCGACCCGCTGGCGCGAGGTGAATTGGTTGCCGGCAAACATGACCCGGAACCGGTTGCGTTCGATCTGCTGCTCGGAAAAGCCGCCGCGCACCCCTGTGGGAGCGCCGAGCGGCTGGTAAGGGGTGGGCGTCGCGCAGCCGGCCAGCAAGGCGACGGCGGCGAGCGTGGCGAAGGTCAGGCGTTTCATGGTCGCGACTTTCTTAGTTCCGCACAGACAACACGCGCGGCGGCCCGCCCGTTCCATCGGATAAGTTGCATGTGAAAACCCTCTTTCGCTTGCGCTCAACCAATGGCACTCTGGCCCGAAAGCAGACCAAGCCAGGAGACGGATGATGGCCACGCTTGTCCAGCCCCAGCCGGAGATATTCGACGATCCACTGGATGTGAGCCGAGCCGACCTTTACGTCGAGGACAGCTGGCAGGAGCCGTTCCGCCGGCTGCGCGGCGAGGCCCCTGTCTATCGCTGCGAGCACTCGGCGTTCGGCCCCTATTGGTCAGTGTCGGCCTACAAGCCGATCGTGCACGTGGAGGCCCTGCCCGAAATCTACTCGTCGGAAGCCGGCGGCATCACGCTCGCCGACCGGTTCGAGGACGATTACAAGATGCCGATGTTCATCGCGCGCGATCGGCCGGTGCACACCGCCCAGCGCCGTACGGTGGCCCCGGCGTTCACGCCGAGCGAGATCGTCCGCATGTCCGAGGACCTGCGCCGCCGCACCGCCGAAATCCTGGACGAGCTGCCCTGGGGCGAGACGTTCGACTGGGTCGACCGCGTCTCGATCGAGCTGACCACGCAGATGCTGGCGATCCTGTTCGACTTCCCCTGGCAGGACCGGCGCAAGCTGACCTTCTGGTCCGACTGGGCCGGCGATATCGAGCTGGTCCACAACGAGGCGACCCGCCAGGAGCGGCTCGGCCACATGTTCGAGTGCATGACCTATTTCAAAGGGCTTTGGGACGCCAAGGTCGGCAAGGAACCGACGCCGGACCTGATCTCGATGATGATCCATTCCGAAGCCATGTCGAACATGGACGACCATGAGTTCATCGGGAACCTGATCCTGCTGATCGTTGGCGGCAACGATACCACGCGCAACTCGATGTCGGGCGCGATCTACGGGCTGAACCAGTTCCCGGACGAGCGCACCAAGCTCGAGCAGAACCCCGGCCTGATCCCGAACGCGGTGCAGGAAATCATCCGCTGGCAGACGCCGCTCGCCCATATGCGGCGCACCGCGACCCAGGATACGGAGCTGGAAGGGCAGCAGATCAAGGCCGGCGACAAGCTGGCGCTCTGGTACATCTCCGGCAATCGCGATGAGAGCGTGTTCCCCAACGCCGACAAATTGATCGTCGACCGGGAAAATGCGCGGCGGCACCTTGCCTTCGGCTATGGCATCCATCGCTGCGTCGGCGCGCGGCTGGCCGAGCTGCAGATCCAGGTGCTGCTCGAGGAGATGGCGAAGCGTCGGATGCGCGTGGAGGTGATGGAGGAGCCGGTGCGCGTGCGCGCCTGCTTCGTGCACGGCTATCGCAAGATGCCGGTCCGGATCACGAAATACTGAAGCCGATCGGGCCGCAGCTCCGTAGCTTACGGGCGAAACCGCGAGGGCCAGCGACCATGATCGATCGTCGAATGTTTCTGTTCACCGGGGCTGCCGCGGCGGGCGCTGCCTGGCTCGCGATGCCGGCGGGCGCCGCCGCCCCGGCCGCCGACCCGCGCTTCCGGCTCAGCCCGGCGCAATGGCGCAAGCGGCTCGGCCCCGATGCCTATGCCGTGTTGCGCGAGGAAGCGACCGAGCGGCCGGGCAGCAGCCGGCTGCTAAAGGAGCATCGCGCCGGCCTGTTCACCTGCGCCGGCTGCGGGCTGCCGGTTTATTCGTCCAGGACCAAGTATGACAGCGGCACCGGCTGGCCGAGCTTCTGGGCGGCGCTGCCGGGCGCGACCGCAACGTCGGTCGACACCAAGCTGGGCTTCGAACGCGTCGAGGAGCATTGCAGGCGCTGCGGCGGCCATCTCGGCCACATCTTCGACGACGGGCCGAAGCCGACCGGAAAGCGCCACTGCATCAACGGCCTGGCGCTGAGGTTCGTGCCGGGGAAGGCGGCGTAAAAAGTCCCTCCCTTGAAGGGGAGGGCTAAGGTCAAGCGAAGGCCGTCCGCGCGAGCTCGGTCAGCGCCGCCATCGCCTGGCGATAGGGCCCGGGGCCATGGCTGATCCGCGCGACCCCCAGCTCGGCGAGTCGCTTCTTATGCGGCATGCCGGGGAACATCATCGCGTTGACCGGCAGCGGCGAGCCCTCGCAGACGCGGGCGAGCAGGCGTTCGTCGGCCAGGCCGGGCACGAAGAAGCCGCTCGCGCCCGCATCGGCATAGGCGCGGGCGCGTTCCAGCGCCTGGTCGACCGCCTGACGGTCATGCGCGTCGGCCTTGGCCTTGAGGAAAATGTCGGTCCGGGCGTTGATGAAGGCGGGGATGCCGGCCGCCTCCGCCTTGCGCCGAAGCGCCTCGATGCGGCGTGCGTGGTCGCGGAGCGGGTGCAGCCCTTCGCCGCCGACTACCTGGTCCTCGAAATTGCAGCCGATCGCGCCGGCTTCGAGCACGCGGCCGAAATTGGCGGCGACGCGCTCCGGCTCGACGGCATAGCCGCCTTCGAAGTCGAGCGTCACCGGCAGGTCGACCGCGTCCGCGATGCGCGCCGCATTGGCGAGCGCGATCTCCATCGGCAGCCCTTCCGCATCCGCAAAGCCATGTGCCGCGGCGACGGACCAGCTGCCGGTCGCGATCGCCTTCGCGCCCGCATCGGCGATCGCCTTGGCCGAGCCCGGGTCCCAGGCGTTGAACAGGATCACCGGATCGCCCGGCACGTGCAGCACCGTGAACGCCCGGGCCGTTTCCGATTGGTTCATGCGTCCCTCCTTACTTGCGCGGGCATGGCTCCGGCCAGCCTTCGTGACCATCCACCAGCAGCAATTCGCCCGAGCGGCCGTCCTTCGTGTCGCGTGCGAACAGCCAGGACTTGCCGCTCGGCGAGAAGGCAGCGCCGATCTCGCTGCCGTTCGCGTTAATCTCGGGGCCGAGCCGCACGCGCGGGCTCCAGCCGTTCGCGGTTCGTTGGCTGCGGAAATAGGCATCTGCGCCGCTCAGCGGCATCCATGTGCCGTCGGGCGACGGCAGCGGCTCGTACTCATGTTCGGCCGTGTTGAGCGAGGCGCCGGCATTCTCGGCGATCCAATGGCCGGGACGGTCCTCCCGCGCGCGCCAGATGTCGGTCTTGCCGAAACCGCCAGCCCTGTCGGAGCCGAAATAGAGCCAGCCGTCCGGTGCTGGCCGCGGAAACCACTCCTGGCCGGGCGAGTTGACCGGTGCCGGCAGCCGCTCGGGCGTTTCCCATTTTCCGTCCCGACCGCGGGTCACGCGCCAGATGTCGAGGTCCTTGTGCCTGACGCCATCGGTCGTGCGCGTGGAGATGAACCACAAAGTCCGCCCGTCGCCGCTGAACCACGGGTCCGCCTCCACGCCATCACCGGCGACCGGCGCCTCGGTCGGCTCGCCCCATCCGTTCTTGCCGCAGTGGCTGACCTTCAGCCGCCAGCCGCGGAATTCGGGCGTCGAACGCACGAACCACAGGTCGCCGGTCAGCGGATCGAACGCAGGATGGGATTCGAACTGGCCGGAGGAAATCGGCGGCTTGGACCAGACGATCGGCGCGCTCGCCGCGAGTGGCAGCGCACCGACAATCATCAATGGACGAAGCGCGCAACCACGTCGCGGTAGCTGCGGCTGACCTTCACCTGCGCGCCGGAATCCAGCACCAGGAAGCATTCGCCGTTGGTGTGCGGCTTGACCTGCTTGACCAGGTCCAGGTTGACGATGGTCGAGCGATGGACGCGCTGGAAGCGGCGCGGATCGAGCCGCTTTTCCAGGTCCTTCATCGTCTCCCTGAGGATCAGCGTGTTGTCGGCGGTGTAGATGCACATGTAATCGCCGGCCGCGTCGATCCGCTCGATATTGTCGACGTCGACGCGGAAGATCTGCCCGCGATCCTTGATGTTGATCATCTTCTCGAAACGGCTGGCCGACGGCGCCTCGGCGCCTTCGCTGATCTCGGCTGCGGCTTCGGGCGCGACTTCGGCCAGCGCCTCGCGCAGCCGGTCCACTTCCTCGACGCCGCGCTTTTCCGCGAGACGCTGGCGCACGCGGTCGAGCGTGGCGGCGAGCCGGTCTTCCTCGACCGGCTTCATCAGATAGTCGACTGCCTGCGCCTCGAAGGCGCGGATCGCGTGATCCGAATAGGCGGTCACGAACACGAACAGCGGCGGCTCCACTTCCATCAACCCCTGGACGACCGAAAAGCCGTCAAAGCCGGGCATCTGGATGTCGAGGAAAACCAGGTCGGGCTTGTTGGTCTTGATCGAGCGGATCGCTTCCCGCCCGTTGGAGCAGGTGTCGACGATCTCGACATCCTCGTGCGGCTCAAGCCTCAGTTGCAGGCCCTGGATGGCCAGCGGCTCGTCATCGACGAGGATCGTTCTGATGGTCATGCGGCTTCCCTTGGTTGTTCCTCGGTTTGGTACGGAATCTCGATGCGAACCTCGAATCCGCCCCCCGCACGCGCTTTCGCGTCGAACTCATGATCCTGGCCATAGGCCTGCGCCAGCCTGTCGCGAATGTTCGCCAGACCGACTCCTGTCGATTGAATGGGCCCCGAGCGCTTCTCATTCAAGTCCGGCCCGGTATCGGCCACCGTGATGCGCACGCGGTCGACAGCCAGCCGCGCGCTGACGATGATGTCGGCGCCTTCCTCCAGCGGGGTCACCGCATATTTGATCGCGTTCTCGACCAGCGGCTGCAGCAGCAACGAGGGCAGCCGCGCCTTCAGCACGATCGGGTCGATCTCGAAGATCGGCCGCAGCCGGTCCTCGAAGCGCATCTTCTCGATCTCGAGATACAGCTTCAGCGTCTCGATCTCCTGCTCCAGCGTCACCTGGCCGAGCGGCTCGTTGACCAGCGTATAGCGTAGGAACGAGGACAGGCGCGACAGCATCGCGTTCGCGCGCTCCGTCTGCTTCAGCAGCACCAGGGTCGAGATGGAGTTGAGCGTGTTGAACAGGAAATGCGGGTTCAGCTGGTAGCGCAGCATCGCCAGCTGCGCTGACGAGGCCTGGCTTTCGAGGGCGCGGAGCTGATCCGCCTGGTCCTCCACCACCAGGAAGAAATTGATCGCGTAATAGAGCGCGGACCAGGCGCCGATGACCACGAAATCGAGGAAGATCGTGCCGAGGAACAGGCTGATCTGAAAGCCTTCGCCCGGGCGTTGGATGGTGTTGAAGATCCAGGCGTCGATCATCGAGTAGATGCCGGCCGCGACCAGCATGCCGCCGATCGAGCCGAGCCAGGTGGTGACCGGCTTGCGCCGGATCAGCTCGCGGTAGAGAGCGCCGAGGACGAGGGTCAGCGAATAGCCGGTGGCGGTCGAGACCGCGACCGGCACCAGGAAGGCGAGCGTCAGCCCGTTGGCGAAGCCCGACAGGGTGCGCAGCAGGAAATAGCCGGCCCAGCCCGCCGTCTGCAGATTCCAGAAGGCGCGGTTCTTGTCGTCGAAGAACGGTTTCGCGGCGAAGCCCAGGGCCATTGCCAGGGCTCTAGCCAACTTCGTGGAAAAGTAGAACCATCCTCGTCATTCCGGCTTGCGCCGGAATGACGAGAGGGAAGGTGGCGGCCCAAAAGAAAACCGCCGCCCGGTTGCCCGGACGGCGGTGTTGCGGTTGCCGTGAGGCGCGCGTTAGAAGGTGAAGCGGGCGCCGACGCGGATCGCGTAGAGCGACTGCTTCGAATAGACCGTCGCCTTCGGGTTGTTGAAGGACGAGTAGCGATACTGGGCGCACGCCTGGCCCGAGTTGGTCGCGACCGCGCCGCCGGGGGTGGTCAGGCACTGCACCTGGATCACCGGCACGGTGTACGGGAACGCGAACTCCTGAATCTGGCCCCAGTCCTTGTTGATCAGATTGCCGACATTTTCGATGTCCGCGAACAGCGTGACGCGGGAATCGCCGATGAAGGTCGGGATCTCCTGCTCCACGTGCAGGTCGATCTTGGTGTACCAGCGCGAGTTGAACGCGTTGCGCGGCGCGACCTTGCCCTGGAAGTTCTTCAGCCCGTTCGAGTTGATGAAGGCCTCGAACGCGGACTGCGTCGCCGCCGAGTCATAGGTGACCAGCGGATCGCCGCCGATCTTCGGGACGTACAGCAGGTAGCGCGAGCCGCTGGTGCCGTTGGTGCCCGAGCCGGTGGTGCCGAAGACGGGGCTGCGGCCGCCCGACGGGTCGGTGAAGGTGTAGCTGAACGGATGGCCGATACGGGTCTGGCCGAACAGCGCAACGCGGGTCTTGTAGTCCCCGAAGAAGGCGTGATCGAAGGTCAGGCCATATTTGAAGATATACTTCACCTCGTCGTTCGAGGTCGCATACTGCGCCCGGTTCGGATCGAAGAAGGCGCCGTTCAGATAGTTGGAACCGGCCGTCGACGAGGTCGCCGGCGTCTGGTCCTTCACGTCCTGATAGGTGAAGCTGCCATAGATGTTCAGCCCGAAATCCCAGCTCTTGTCGAACCGGGCGACCGCCACATAGGCGCGGCCCTTGCCGGTGTTGGTGAGCAGGATGTCGGTGCCGGTGTCGTTGAAGTTGCGGGTGCCGTTGGCGTTCAGCGTGACCGGCACGTAGCGCGGACGGCCGTCCGGCGTCAGCAGACCGCTCTGGACCGAACGGATATCGGTGAAGAACACCTGGTTGCGGACCTTCGAGTAGAAGAAGTCCAGCCCGAACCGCCATTCGTCGCCCATGAAGCCGAGATCGGCCGTATAGTCGCCCGACAGCGTTGCGCGCAGCTGCGACGGCAGCTTGAAGTTGGGGTCGAGCGCGTTGGTGGTGCCGGTGGTCGAGACGGAGGCCGCCGACAGCAGGTCGTTGGCCGCGCCCGGAATGGTCGCCGGGTTGACGCCCTGCAGGATCGCCGCGCCGTTGGTCGCATTCACGCCGGTACCGGTGAAGGCGCCGTTGTTCGCCTGGCGAACGTCGATCTGGTTGGTCAGGATGCCCGTGTTCGAGAAGCTGTTCGACACGTACACGTCGGGCGTGCCGCCGCCGAACACGCCGGCGCCGCCGCGGATGGCGATGCGGCTGGTCGGCTTCCAGTCGAAGCCGAAGCGCGGCTGGAACAGGCCGCGGCCCGAGATATACGCATTGTTCACGAACCCGTAGCGCTTGACGAAGTTCGGGTTCAGCGTCGGGTTCGGCGAGCCGCCGTACAGGTCGTAGCGCACGCCGAGCAGCAGGTTCAACGTGTCGGTCAGCCGCCAATTGTCCTGCAGGCCGAAGGTGTAGAGCTGGTAATTGAACTTGGCCGCGGCATCGTCCGGGTCCAGCGACGGCACCGCGTTCGCATATTGGTAGCGCTGCGCATTGCCGGCCTGCAAGTCGGCGATCGAGTCGAAATAATAGTCGCCGGCGCTGCGCTGCAGGAAGGCGTTGAAGATGTTCGTGGTCTGGAACTCGCCGAACAGGCGCAGATCATGGTCTTCGGCCTTCAGACGGGCCTGGACCAGCGTGCCGAACGTGTTGCTGGTCAGCTCGTTGGTCTGGCGCGAGACGTCCGGGCCGAAGCTGACGATCGGAACGCCGCTCGGGCAGGAGGTCGACAGGTTGGTGCCGGTGTCGGTGCCGGTGCCCGGACGGTCCGACGTAGCGGCGGCGCAAACGCGGACCTGCGCGAAGCCGCGACCCAGGATGGGGTCCTGGCCGCGCTTATAGTCCTTGTAGAAGGCGCGGACCTCGGTCGAGAAATTGTCCGACCAGTCGGAGTTCAGGCTGAACACGCCGAAGTGCAGCCGGTTCGACGCCACATAGCCGTTCGATTCCAGGCCCAGGCCCGGCGGCGGCGTGACGAAGCTGTTCTGGTTAAACTTGATCGAGTCCTTCGTGTACGAATAGGTCAGCGACGCGCGCTGGCTGTCCGACAGGTTGGCGTCGAGACGGGCGACGAGGCGGTCGTCCTTGTCGTCCGAGTTGTTGAGCACGCCGCCGGTGTCGTAGTTGAAGCGCTGCTTGGCGATCTGGCTGATCTGGTCGACGATCGCCTGGGTCAGGCCGGGGATCGGCGCGCCGGCGTTGTTGTCGATCGGGCCTTCCGGGATCGGCGTGCCGGCACGGACGCGCTCGCCGGCGACCATGAAGAACAATTTGTCCTTGATGATCGGGCCGGAAATCTCGGCGCCGTAATTCTCGCTCTTGAACTTTGGCAGGTTGACGTGAAGCGACTTGGTCTGGTCACCGGTCAGCTTGTCGCTGTTGTAGCTGTAGAAGCCGGTGCCGTGGAACTCGTTGGTGCCCGACTTCAGGATGGCGTTGATGACGCCGCCCTGGAAGTTGCCTTCGCGTACGTCATAGGGCGCGACGCGGGCCTGGAACTGGCCGATCGCGTCCAGCGGGATGGGCGAGCGGCGGGTCGGCAGCGAGTCCGGGTTGAGGCCGAAATTGTCGGTGATCGGCACGCCGTCGACGGTGAAGCGGTTGTAGCGGGCGTTCTGGCCCGCGAACGAGACGGCGCGGCCGCCCGACGGCGTGTCGTCGAGGCGGGCGAACGGATCGCGCACCGAAAGGTCGCGGATGTCGCGGTTGATCGTCGCGACGGTCTGGATCTGGGTCGCGGTCAGGACCGTCGCCGGACCCTGCGAGACGTTGCCGGCGCGCGCGACCGACGACGCGGTGACGACGATTTCCTCGCCCGCATTCTGGCCGCTCAGCACGGCCAGGTCGAGCGGCAGGTTGAACGGCGTGCCGATCACGGTGAACACGTCCGTCACCTGGGCCTGGTTGCCGTTGATGCTGACGGTGAACGGACCGCCGACGCGCAGGCCGGGCAGCGTGAAAGCACCGGACGCGTCGGTGGTGGTGGTCGACCGCGTGCCCGATGGCACGTGCACGGCCGTGACGGTGGCGCCCGCGACCGGAGCGCCGTTGTCGGTCACCGTGCCGCGAATCGTTGACGTGGTTTCCTGCGCCTGGACGGCAGCCGGAGCGACAAGCGCGGCAATGGCCGCGCCGATAAAGAGATGATTCCGCATTGCTTTCCCCATTGCCGGGCCGTGGCCCGCCCGCGACTCAAGACCAGCAGGCGCTGGCTCTGCTGCGGGCGATATGTTGCGGATCGAAGACTCGCAACGGACTCGGGGGGAGCGCAATTTAACAATCTGTTGTGCGTTGCAAAAAAGACACGCTGGGCGGCCGGGCGAACGCCTATATGCGACGCGGATGAATGCCGCGGAACGTCTCTCCGAAGAATTGAAGGCCGAGGCCGGCCGGATCGGCTTTGCCGCCTGCGGGATCGCGCGCGCGGATGCGGCGCCCCGGTCCGGCGAGCGGCTGCGCGCCTGGCTGGCCGACGGCGCGCATGGCGACATGATCTGGATGGAAAGCCGCGCCGACCAGCGCGCGGCGCCGGCCGGGCTGTGGCCGGAGGTGCGATCGGTGATCGCCCTCGGCATGAGCTACACGCCCTCGACCGATCCTTTGCGGCTCGCTTCCGAGCCGGAGGCCGGGCGCATCTCGGTCTATGCCCAGGGCGCCGACTATCACGATCTGGTGAAGCGCAAGCTGAAGGAGCTGGCGCGCTGGCTGATCGGCGCGGCGGGCGGCGACCTGAAGGTGTTCGTCGATACCGCGCCGGTGATGGAGAAGCCGCTTGCCGAGGCCGCAGGCCTGGGCTGGCAGGGCAAGCACACCAATCTGGTCAGCCGCGACCATGGCAGCTGGCTGTTCCTGGGCGCGATCTTCACGACGCTCGATCTGGAGCCGGACGCGGCCGGCACCGAACGCTGCGGCAGCTGCGACGCCTGCCAGCGCGCCTGCCCGACCGGCGCGTTCCCGGCGCCGTTCCGGCTCGATGCGCGGCGCTGCATTTCCTACCTCACGATCGAGCATAAGGAGGCGATCCCGCGCGACCTCCGGCCAGGCATCGGCAACCGAATCTATGGCTGCGACGATTGCCTGGCGGTCTGCCCCTGGAACAAATTCGCCGACGCGGCCGCCGCCAACCTGGCCTTTGCTCCGCGCGCGGAACTCAGCGCGCCGATGCTGGCCGACCTGCTCCAACTCGACGACGCCGGCTTCCGCCAGCTCTTCGCCGGCTCGCCGATCAAGCGCATCGGCCGCGACCGGATGATGCGGAACTGCCTGATCGCCGCAGGAAACAGCAGCTCGCCGGGGCTGGTGAGGGCCGTGCGGGCGCAGCTTGACGATCCGAACCCGATCGTCAGAGGCGCGGCGGTGTGGGCACTGGGGCGGCTGGATGCCGACGCGTTTGCGGAGGAACGGGAGGCGCGCTTCGCCGTCGAAGCAGATGAGGATGTGAGGAACGAGTGGGCAGCGATGTCCGTCATCCCGGCGAAAGCCGGGACCCACCTTTACCTTTGAGACGCAGCAAGAAGGTAGGTCCCGGGTCAAGCCCGCGATGACGGCGTCACTCAGCCGCGCGCGCCTCGTCCAGTTCCTCGCGCCAGCGAAACGCCAGGTCTTCCCAGACCAGCGGCCGGCCGTCCTGCGACAGCACGCGCACGTCGGCGACCGGCATCAGGTCGCGCTTGTCGACCAGCACCGGGTTGGACGGGCAGCCGGTCTCCCACTTCTCGCCCCATTGCCTGAGCGCGATCATGGTGGGCAGCAGGTCCAGCCCCTTTTCGGTCAACCGATATTCGATCTTGCGCCGGTCCTCCGGGCAGGGCTCGCGGTCGAGGATGCCGACGTCGACCAGCCGGCCGAGCCGGTTGGCGAGGATGTTGCGCGCGATGCCCAGGTTGGACTGGATTTCCTCGAAATGCTTCAGGCCGTTGAAGGCCGCGCGCAGGATCAGGAAGGACCAGCGCTCGCCCATCGCTTCCAGCGCCTTGGGCAGGCTGCATTCCGCGGCGATCTGCGCAAGCGGTTCTCTCAGGCCCATCCGATCCTCTTCCCCGTTGTCGAAAACCTAGCCGAAGCCGCCGCGTTCACAAAGCGGCAAAAATAATTTCAGTTTCCAGTTGCAACCTAAAACCTAATCGACTAGGTAGCGATTCGCAACTGAAATCGAAAAGGGACGGAACATGGTACGGATTGCAGCTTTCACCGCGGCGCTCGCCGGCGCGCTGACCCTCGGCTCGGCGGCGGTGGCGCAGCCGAACGGCAATTTCTACAGCGTCACGCTGGCCCAGCCGGCCGCGGCCAAGACGGTGGTGCGCGACATGATCGTCAATTGCGACGGCGCCGTCTGCGCGGCCGCCCAGGGCACCAGCCGCCCCGCGATCGTCTGCGCCAGCATCGCCCGCGAGCTCGGCCCGGTGACGGCCTTCCGCGCCGGCGACCAGTCGCTGGACGGCGAAGCGCTCGCCAAGTGCAACGCCAAGGCGGACACGACCAAGGTCGCCGGCCGCTAACCCGACCCGAACGCAAGCGGACGCTCCCTCTCAGTCCGCACACCTCCGCCGGGGCCGCAAGGCTCCGGCGGTTGTTTTTTGCCGATTGCTGTTGCGTTGAAGCACCGGTTTCCCGATCTTGTCCCTGTGCTGAGGCAGTATGAATTGGTCGAGCGGGTCAAGAGTTACGATCCGGAGGCGGACGAAGCGCTGATCAACCGCGCCTATGTCTTTTCGATGCAGGCGCACGGCACGCAGAAGCGGGCGTCGGGCGACCCCTATTTCAGCCACCCGATCGAAGTCGCCGGCATCCTGACCGACCTGCGCCTCGACGACGAGACGATCGCGACCGCGATCCTGCACGACACGATCGAGGACACGGTCGCCACGCACGAGGAGATCGAGGCGAAGTTCGGCGCCAACGTCGCCCGGCTGGTCGACGGCGTCACCAAGCTGTCGAAGATCGAGGCGCAGACTGAGAACCAGCGCGCCGCCGAAAACCTGCGCAAATTCCTGCTGGCGATGTCCGACGACATTCGCGTGCTGCTGGTGAAGCTCGCCGACCGGCTCCACAACATGCGCACGCTCCACTTTATCAAGGACGAGGACAAGCGCCGCCGGATCGCCCGCGAGACGATGGACATCTATGCCCCGCTCGCGGAGCGGATCGGCATGTACGAGTTCATGAACGAGATGCAGACGCTCGCGTTCAGGCAACTCGAGCCGGAAGCGTACGAGTCGATCACCAAGCGGCTGGCGCAGCTTCACGAAGGCGGCGGCGACCGGATCGCGCGGATCGCGTCGGGCCTGAAGCTGCTGCTTTCGAGAAACGGCATCGAAAGCGAAGTGACCGGGCGCGAGAAGCATCCCTATTCGATCTGGCGCAAGATGGCGGAGCGCCACATCAGCTTCGAGCAATTGTCGGACGTGATGGCGTTCCGCGTGATCGTTCCGTCCACCCAGGACTGCTACAAGGCGCTGGGCGTGATCCATGCGCGCTGGCCGATGGTCCCGGGCCGGTTCAAGGACTATATCTCAACGCCGAAGCGCAACGGCTATCGTTCGCTCCACACGTCGGTGATCCATGCCGAGAATATGCGGATCGAAATCCAGATCCGCTCCGCCGACATGCACGCCCAGGCCGAATTCGGACTTGCCGCGCACTGGGCCTACAAGCAGGCGCAGGAAAGGCCGGACACGCAGGTCCGCTGGATCAGGGACCTGATCGAGATCCTCGACACAGCCGAGAGCCCGGAAGAGCTGCTCGAGCACACGCGGATGGCAATGTACCAGGACCGGATCTTTGCCTTCACGCCGAAGGGCGAGCTGATCCAGCTCCCCAAGGGCGCGACGCCGGTCGATTTCGCCTATGCCGTCCATACGGACCTGGGCGACCAGACGGTCGGCGCCAAGGTCAATGGGCGGGTGGTGCCGCTGCGCACGACGATCAGCAACGGCGACCAGGTCCAGATCCTGAAGTCGAAGGCGCAGGAGCCGCAGCCCGGCTGGTTGAACTTCGTCGTGACCGGCAAGGCGCGCGCCGCCGTGCGACGATTCGTGCGGCACAAGGAGCGCGACGAGCTGATCGCGCTGGGCCGCAAGCTGTATGACGAGATCGTCCAGCGGCTGCCGGCGCAGCTGGGCGAAGAGGCGCTCCGCAATGCGATGCAGCGGTTGAAGGTCGGCGACGAGGCGAGCCTGATGATCGCGGTCGCGCGCGGCACGATCGGCGACGTCGCGCTGATGGAAGCGCTCATGCCCGGCTCCGCCGGCGGCGACGTCAGCACCAAGCCGCCCGCCCAGCGCGAGGCGATCTCTATCAAGGGACTGACGCCGGGCGTCGCCTTCGACCTCGCCCAATGCTGCCATCCGCTGCCGGGCGACCGGATCGTCGGGCTCAGGCGCCCCGACGAGGCCATTCAGGTCCACACGATCGACTGCGTCAACCTGGCCGACGGCGTCGATGCCGATTGGGTGGACCTGGCCTGGGGCGACAAGTCCGATGGCGGCACTGCGCGCCTCAGCGTCGTGCTGAAGAATGAGCCGGGGTCACTGGCGGTGATGAGCGGGATTTTCGGGGCCCATAAGGCCAATATCCTGAACCTCCGCCTCACCAATCGCGACGGCGCGTTCCACACGTTCCAGGTCGATCTGGAAGTGCACGACCTCCAGCATCTGGTCCGCATCCTGGCGGCGCTGCGTGCGGCGGATGCCGTGGCGAGCGCCGAGCGGCTCTAGCCACGCGAAAAGGCCGGCCGTCTCGCGACGGCCGGCCTCTCCTCCTCGCAGTGCGGTCAGGCGACGACGCGCGTGACGCGGCTGCGGCGGCGCGTGGCGGCGCCGAGCAGGCCAAAGCCGCCCAGCAGCATCGCCCAGGTCGCCGGTTCGGGAACCGCCGAGATCGGCACCGTCACCTGGCCGAGCGTGAACACGGCGGTGTTGGAGCCGGCCGGCACGCCGTCCGGGTTGTTCTTCGTCGTCAGCGTGAAGAACGCGTCGATGGTCTGGCCATTGAAGGTCGAGCGCGCGCCCAGGCCATTGAAGTCGAACGGCGAGAACGGGCCGCCGGTGTTCCGGAAGTCCGGCCCGACATAGGTGAAGACCAGGTTCGCGACGTTCGGATCGTCGTTGAAGCCGGGGGTCACGAAGGCTCCGGGCGAGCTGTTCTCGACCGAGCCGACCACGTTGGCGGACGGCGTGAAGATCGATCCGTCGATATAGCCGGCGAAATCGAAGATGATCAGGCGGTCGCCGGAGCGCACGCCTTCGTCGGGACCGAGAGTGCCCTGATAGTTCCAGGTGTAATCCCCGGGACCGTTGGTATTCACGCTCGCCAGCGTGAGAACCGCCGCACCCGCGGGACCTGCGAATGCAATTGCCGCTGCCGCGGCCAAGACCCATTTTTTCATGCTCATACTCCCTGAGCGAACGACCCCCGCTCGATCGGAAAGCTGGCGTAACC
Source organism: Sphingomonas horti (assembly GCF_009753715.1). Lineage (GTDB taxonomy): Bacteria > Pseudomonadota > Alphaproteobacteria > Sphingomonadales > Sphingomonadaceae > Sphingomonas_B > Sphingomonas_B horti. The sequence continues at coordinate 123,728 of NZ_WQMS01000020.1, forward strand.
TTTCCAGCCGCACCTAGAACGATGCCGGGCCACTCCGGTTCATTCAGAATTAATGTTTATTCGAACGGTTCATCTCCGGAATGAAACAGTTCGTCGCTTCGAGTGCGAAATGAGTGGTCCACCTGCCCCGCTGGACAGTTGAGCCGTTGCGGACCGGTGCCGGGCCGGCCGCTCAAAACATAACCCCCTGAAGCGAACAGAGCCCCGCCGCGCAAGCGACGGGGCTCCTTCGCCATCGTAAAGCCGATCGGTCAGGCGATCGCTTGCTTCAGCCTGTCGACAAGGTCGGTGCGCTCCCAGCTGAACAGGTCGCCATCGGGCTTGCGGCCGAAATGGCCATAAGCCGCAGTCGGGCCGTAGATCGGCTTGTTGAGGCCGAGATGGGTGCGAATGCCCTTGGGCGTCAGCTTCACCAGCTGCGGCAGCAGCTGCTCCAGCTTCTCGGCGCTGGCGCCGTTCCGCTCGGTGCCGTGCAGGTCGACATAGAGCGACAGCGGCTCGGCGATCCCGATCGCGTAGGAAAGCTGGATCGTGCAGCGCTTGGCGAGGCCGGCCGCGACGACGTTCTTGGCGAGATAGCGCGCGACATAAGCGGCCGAGCGGTCCACCTTGGTCGGGTCCTTGCCGCTGAAGGCGCCGCCGCCGTGCGGCGCCGCGCCGCCATAGGTGTCGACGATGATCTTGCGGCCGGTCAGGCCCGCATCGCCGTCCGGGCCGCCGATCTCGAAACGGCCGGTCGGGTTGACGTAGATCTTCGTCTCGTCGCTGACGAAGCCGGCGGGCAGCACGTCGTTGAACACGCCGACGACATAGTCGCGCAGCTGCGCATATTTCGCGGCATCCGAACCTTCCCGGCCATCATCGCAATAGCCGGGCGCATGCTGGGTGGAGACGACCAGCGCGGTCGCCGCGACCGGCTCGCCATTTTCGTAGCGCAGCGTCACCTGGCTCTTCGCATCGGGCTCGAGGAACGGGACGGTGCCGTCGTGGCGATCCTTGGCGAGCCGCTCCAGAATCCGGTGCGAGTAATAGAGCGTGGCGGGCAGCAGGTCCGGGGTTTCGTCGGTCGCGTAGCCGAACATGATGCCCTGGTCGCCGGCGCCTTCGTCCTTGTTGCCGCTCTCGTCGACACCCTGCGCGATATGCGCGGACTGGCCATGCAGGTGGTTGTCGAAATCGGCGGTCTGCCAGTGAAACCCGCCCTGCTCGTAGCCGATCTTCTGGACGACGTGACGCACGACCTGTTCGATCTCATCGCGCACGCCGGGCGCCCAGCCATGGGTGTCGGCGAACTGCTCCTCGTCATAGGCGCCGCGGCAGCGGATTTCCCCGCCGATCACGATGCGCTGCGTGGTCACCAGCGTCTCGCAGGCGACGCGGGCTTCCGGGTCCTTCGACAGGAACAGGTCGACCACGGCGTCGGAAATCTGGTCGGCGACCTTATCGGGATGGCCCTCGGACACCGATTCGGACGTGAAAAGATAGTTTGAGCGCATCGTCGGTCCTGTAGTAGGGCAGGCGCGAAGCCCGCATATAAAGATATGTTTATGTGTGCACGCCTCTAGCGGCGGCGAAGGCGAATGACAACGCCCAAAGCGGTGAGAATGAGCGCCAGCAGGGCCGGCAACAGGTTGCCGAGGCGAGAGAAGGCGGTCCACGCCGCGGGCGCTGGAAGCGCTGCGTCGAGCACGCCGGCCTTGCCGAGGCCGATCGTGCCGAGCAGCCGGCCATCAGGGCCGATGACGGCTGAGATGCCGGTGGGCGTGGCGCGGACGATCGTCATGCCTTCCTCGACGGCCCGCAGCCGCGCCTGCGCCAGATGCTGCGGCGGCCCCCAGCGACCGAACCAGGCGTCGTTCGACGGATTGAACAGAAAGATCGGCCGGTGCGCCCGATCGATGACCTGGCCCGAAAAGATGATTTCGTAGCAGATCTGGAACCCGACCGGGCCGACGCCCGGAATGTCGAACGTCACGGGCCCCGGCCCGGGCCAGAAATCGAGATCGCCCGGCACCAGCCGCGACAGGCCGAGCGGGGTCAGGATCGAGCGCATCGGCAGATACTCGCCGTAGGGCACGAGATGCGCCTTGTCGTAGCGGGCGAGGATGCGCGCGTCCGGTCCCATTGCGAACACGCTGTTGCGGCCGCCGATGGCACGGCCCGAACGGTCATATTCGAGCGCGATGCCGCCGGTCAGCAGCACGTCGTTCGGGCCCAGCGCCCTGGCGACATAGCGGCGCAGCCCCGGCTCCTCGGCCAGCAAATAGCCATTGTCGATCGCCGCCTCAGGCCAGAGCAGCAGCCGCGGCGCGGGACCGGGAGGACCCGACATGCGCACCAATTCGCGGATATGGTCGGCCTGTGCATCGACGTCCTGCTTCTCGTCCTGGCTGACATTCGGCTGGACGATGCGGACGTGCGGGCCAGGCTGCAGATTCGGTATGCGCGATGTCGGCAGGAGGAGGAGGCCGAGCATCAGCGCCGCCCTTGCCCATTGCTGCCAACGATGATCGATGAATGCCGACCGGAGCATGTCGGCCAACAGGATTGTGAAACCGCCGACGCCGTAAGTTCCGATGAGCGTCAGCAATCCGGGTGGTCCCGGCGCTGCCCAGATCGCCGCGAGCGGATTCCAGGCAAAGCCGGTGAACAGGGTGGCGCGAAGCCATTCGGTCGCAATCCAGGCCGCGGCGAAGAAGAAGGAGAATGAAACGTCCCTCTCTCCGTCCCGGAGCGGGCTGACCAGGCAAGCGGCTGCGGCCCCCAGCGCCGGAAACACGGCCAGGTAAAGCGACAGCGCGACCACCGCGCCATAGCCGAACCAGTGCGGCATCGTGTCCTGGTAGGTGAAGGCGTGCGCGATCCAATTGAGGCCGACGGTGAAATGGCCGAGCGCGAACAGCCACATGCGCCAGAAGGCGCTCCGCCAGGACGGGGCCATAGCCAGCAAGTGGATCAGCAGCGCCAGGCACAAGAGCATGACCGGCCAGAGATCGAGCGGCGCGAAGCCGGTCGCCGACAGCGCGCCTGCGGCCAGCGCGAGTAGCTTCGGATAACGGAGCACGGCGGCGCTATCGCGCGCCTTTGCCGCCGTTGCAATCGCGCGTAAGGAGCGTGTCGATGCTTCCACTCGCCATGGCGCTCGCCGCCGCCGCTCCCTTGCCGCTCAGCGATGTCCAGGTGCGCCAGGTCCGCTGCGTCGCCGTGCTCGCCATCGTTGCCGGCGAGCAGGAACGGCGCGCGGCCGCCGCGCTGTCGCTGCCGCCACTCGCGCGCCGGGGCGCCCGTTTCGCGCAAGTCGTCGGCGATGCGCTGGTGAAGGATACCGGCCGAACGCAAGAACAGGTCCGTGACCTGATCCTGCGGCAGGTCGCCGCGGTCCAGAAAGCGGCGGGAAAGACTGCGGAGCCGCCGATCGACGAAGCCCGTGGCTGCGTCGAGGTGATGAACGCGGTCGCGCCGCCGCTGCCGCCGCCGAGCGCGATCCAATGTGCCGGGCTGCTGAAGCTTGCCGCCGACGACGTCCACAAGCGGGAAGGGATGAGCAAGACCGCAATGGACCTGATGACCATCGCCTCGCTGGTGGAAGACCGCGCCCGCACCGAATTGCGCGCTGCCGGCAAGAGCGAGGCGGAAAGCGACCGGGAACTGACGCTCGCGCGTGAGGCGATCGCCGCCGACCCGAAATCGGCACCCGAAATGGAAGCCTGTGTGGAGCTTGCCCAGCCATGAGACCGTTTCACCTCGCCTTTCCGGTCCACGACCTGGACGCGGCCCGTGGCTTCTATGGCGGCCTGCTCGGCTGCCGCGAGGGTCGCAGTTCCGACCGCTGGATCGATTTCGACCTCTACGGCCACCAGATCGTCGCGCATCTGGACGAAGGGACCCGGCCCGTCGGCGCCAGCAACCCGGTCGACGGCCATGACGTGCCGGTGCCGCATTTCGGGGTAGTGCTGACGATGGCCGACTGGCAGGCGCTGGCCAACCGGCTGAAGGCGGCCGGCACCGCGTTCGGGATCGAGCCGCACCTGCGCTTCAAAGGGCAGGTCGGCGAGCAGGCGACGATGTTCTTCCGCGATCCCAGCGGCAATGCGCTCGAGTTCAAGGCCTTTGCCGACGATTCGATGCTGTTCGCGACCTGATCGGGAGCGCTATCCGCTCTGCTTGCTCCGCCGGGGCCGCTCCCTTACATCGCGCGCATGAGTTCGACCAACGACATCCGGCGCAGTTTTCTCGACTATTTCGAAAGCGAGGGGCATGCGCGCGTGCCCTCGGCGCCGCTGGTGCCGCAGAACGATCCGACGCTGATGTTCGTGAATGCCGGCATGGTGCCGTTCAAGAACGTGTTCACCGGCCTGGAGACGCGGCGCTATTCGACCGCGACCAGCTCGCAGAAATGCGTCCGCGCGGGCGGCAAGCATAACGACCTGGACAATGTCGGCTATACCGCGCGGCATCATACCTTCTTTGAAATGCTCGGGAATTTCTCGTTCGGCGATTATTTCAAGGAACGGGCGATCTCGCTCGCCTGGACCCTGATCACGCGCGAATGGGGCCTCGATCCGAGCCGGCTGCTGGCGACCGTCTATCATACCGACGACGAGGCGTTCGATCTCTGGAAGAAGATTTCAGGGCTGCCGGAAAGCCGGATCATCCGCATCCCGACCAAAGACAATTTCTGGGCGATGGGCGATAACGGCCCGTGCGGCCCGTGCTCCGAAATCTTCTACGACCACGGCGAGCACATTCCCGGCGGTCCTCCCGGCAGCCCGGACGAGGACGGTGACCGCTTCACCGAGATCTGGAACCTCGTCTTCATGCAGTTCGAGCAGGAAGCGAATGAGATCGTCGGCAACCTGCCCAAGCCCTCGATCGACACCGGCATGGGGCTGGAGCGGATCGCGGCCGTGCTCCAGGGCGTGCACGACAATTACGACACCGACACGTTCAAGGCCCTGATCGCCGAATCCGGCGCGCTGACCGGCACCGCGACGACCGGCGCGAACCAGGCCAGCCACCGCGTGATTGCTGACCATCTCCGCGCGTCGGGCTTCCTGGTTGCCGACGGCGTGCTGCCGGCGAATGAAGGCCGCGGCTATGTGCTTCGGCGGATCATGCGGCGCGCGATGCGTCACGCCCACCTGCTGGGGGCTAGGGAGCCGCTGATGCACCGGCTGGTGCCCTCGCTGGTCGCGGAAATGGGCGGCGCCTACCCCGAGCTGGTGCGCGCGCAGCCGCTGATCGAGGCGACTTTGGCGCAGGAAGAGACGCGCTTTCGCCAGACCCTGGCGAACGGCCTCAAGCTGCTCGACGAGGCGACCGGCGGCATGAAGCCAGGCGAGACGCTGCCCGGCACGGTCGCATTCAAGCTCTACGACACCTACGGCTTCCCCTATGACCTGACCGAGGACGCACTGCGCGCTCAGGGCTTCGGTGTCGATCGCCTCGGCTTCGACGAGGCGATGGCCGAGCAGAAGGCGGCGGCGCGGGCGGCGTGGAAGGGGTCGGGCGCCAAGGCGTCGGAAGATGTCTGGTTCGACCTGGCCGAGGCGAACGGATCGACCGAGTTCATCGGCTATACCGGCACCGAGGGCGAGGGCGAGGTCGTCGCGATCGTGAAGGACGGGCAGCCGGTCCAGCACGCATCGGCCGGCGAGAAGGTCGTGCTGCTGACCAACCAGACGCCATTCTATGCCGAGAGCGGCGGCCAGATGGGCGATGCCGGCCTCGTGACCGGCGACAAGGGCTTGCGCGCGGTCGTCGACGACACGACCAAGCCGCTCGGGCGCCTTCACGCGCACCATATGATGATCGAGAATGGCGAGGTCGCGATCGGCGACACCGTCCGCCTGCTGGTCGATACCGAGCGGCGCGATCGCATCCGCGCGAACCATTCGGCGACGCACCTGCTGCACGCGGCTTTGCGCAGGCGGCTGGGCGGCCATGTGACCCAGAAGGGCTCGCTGGTCGCGGCCGATCGCTTCCGGTTCGACTTCTCGCATCCCTCTGCGCTGACCGCGCAGGAAATCGCGGATGTGGAGGCGGACGTTAACGCGCAGATCCGCGCGAACGAGGCGGTCTCGACGCGGCTGATGACGCCCGAGGATGCGATCGCCGCCGGCGCGATGGCGCTGTTCGGTGAGAAATACGGCGACGAAGTGCGCGTGCTGACGATGGGCCGCGACGCCTATTCGGTAGAGCTGTGCGGCGGCACGCACGTCGCCGCGACCGGCGACATCGCCCTGTTCAAGATCGTGTCGGAAAGCGCGGTCTCGTCGGGCGTGCGGCGGATCGAGGCGCTGACCGGCGAAGCGGCGCGGCAATGGCTGATCCAGCGCGACGAACGGCTGCGCGAGGCGGCGTCCGCCCTGAAGTCGGCCCCCGAGGAAGTGCCGGCCCGCGTCGCCGCGCTGATCGAGGAGCGGCGGCGACTCGAGCGTGAGCTCGCCGAGGCGAAGAAGGCCTTGGCGCTGAGCGGCGGGGGCAAGGCGGAAGCGGCGGGACCGGAGCAGGTCGGCGGCCACGGCTTTATCGGCCAGGTCGTCGAGGGGCTTGATCCCAAGGGCCTGCGCGGCGCGGTCGACGAGCTGAAGGCGCGGGTCGGCTCCGGCGTCGCGGTGTTGGTCGCGGTCAATGACGGCCGCGCGTCGGTCGCGGTCGGCGTGACTGACGACCTCGCGGCCAAGCGCAACGCGGTCGAGCTGGTCCGGCGCGCGGTTGCCGCGCTTGGCGGACAAGGCGGCGGCGGCCGACCCGACATGGCGCAGGGCGGCGGGCCGGACGGCGCGCAGGCGGCCGAAGCGGTCGCAGCGGTCAAGGCAGCGCTGGGCGAAATGGCCGAGGCCGCCTGACTGCTCCTCGTCACCCCGGACTTGATCCGGGGCCTACCTGCCTTCTACGGCATCCAAAAGAAGGTGGGTCCCGGGTCGAGCCCGGGATGACGGAGGGTGCTATCCAATACGACGCACTGATCATCGGCGGTGGGCATAACGGCCTGACCTGCGCCTGGTATCTCGCCCGCGCAGGCCTTCGAGTGCTCGTCGTCGAGCGTCGGCACATCGTCGGCGGCGCGGCGGTGACGGAGGAATTCCACCCCCGTTTTCGCAACTCGACCGCTAGCTACACGGTCAGCCTGCTCCAGTCGAAGGTGATCCGCGACATGCGGCTGCACGATTGGGGCCTGCGGGTCGTGCACCGGCCGATCTCCAACTTCCTGCCGCTCGATGACGCCAATTACCTGAAGCTGGGCGGCGGGCTGGAGCGGACGCAGGCGGAAGTCGCGAAATACTCCGCGAAGGACGCCGAGACGCTGCCCGCCTATTACGATTCGCTCGATCGCATCGCCGACGTGCTGCGCGACCTGGCGCTGCAGACGCCGCCCAATGCCGGCGGCGGGTGGAGCGAGCTGCTGCGCGCTATCGGGCCCGGGCGGCGCATGGCGAAGCTGGGGCTGGAAGGCCAGCGCGACTTGCTCGACCTGTTCGTGAAGTCCGCGCGCACTTTCCTTGACGGCTGGTTCGAAAGCGACCCCATCAAGGCGGCTTTCGGCTTCGATGCGGTGGTCGGCAATTATGCCAGCCCCGACACGCCGGGCTCGGCCTATGTGCTGCTTCACCACGTCTTTGGCGAAGTGAACGGGGTGAAGGGTGCGTGGGGCCATGCGATCGGCGGCATGGGCGCGATCACGGGCGCCATGCGACAGGCCTGCGAAGCGCAGGGCGTCGAGATCATGACCGACGCGCCGGTCGCCAAGGTGCTGGTCGATGGCGGCAAGGCGGTCGGCGTCGCGCTGGAGGATGGGCGCGAGCTGTTCGCGCGGCGCATCGTCGCCAATGTCGGGCCGAAGCTGCTCTACGGGAAGCTAGTCGATAATGCCGACCTGCCAGCCGATTTCGCGCGGCGGATGAAGTCGTACAAGGCGGGCTCCGGCACGTTCCGGATGAACGTCGCGCTGTCCGAGCTGCCGCGCTTCACTTGCCTGCCCGAGCCGGGCGAGCATCTGGCGAGCGGCATCGTGATCGCGCCGACGCTCGATTACATGGACCAGGCCTTCACCGACGCGTGCGCGCATGGCTGGTCAAAGGCGCCGATCGTCGAGATGCTGATCCCCTCGACGCTCGACGACACGCTTGCGCCCAAGGGAGCGCACGTCGCCAGCCTGTTCTGCCAGCAATTCGCGCCGGAGCTGCCGCACGGGCGCAGCTGGGCCGAGGAGCGCGAAGCGGCAGCGGACACGATCATCGACACGGTCGAGGCGTGGGCGCCTGGTTTCAAGGCGTCAGTGGTCGGGCGCTTGGCGCTCAGCCCTATGGACCTGGAGGAGCGGTTCGGTCTCGCCGGCGGCGACATCATGCATGGGGCGATGTCGCTAGACCAACTTTACTCGGCGCGGCCGGTGCTGGGGAACGGCGCCTATGCCGGGCCGATCAAAGGCCTGTGGATGTGCGGCGCGGGCACGCACCCGGGTGGCGGCGTGACCGGCGCGCCCGGCCACAACTGCGCGCGAGAGATGCTGCGCGGGCTCTAGGCCCGTCCCACCCGTTCGATCAGCGCCATTGCCGCTGCCGGCGCCCGCACCTTGGCACCGGCGATGAAGAAGACAAACACGTCGCGGTTGCCCTGCTCCCAGGCGCGGGCCTGGTCGGCCCAGCCGTCGAGCTCGGCGGCGGTGTAGCCGGCCGGTTGATCCTCGCGGCATTGCTGCAGCCGGGCATAGGTGAAATCCGCGGTCTGCTCCTCGAACGTCGGATAATCCTCGGCATGAGCATAAACCACGGCCACCCCGGCGTTGCGGGCCAGCTCGAAGAATCGAGGGTCACGGAAGCTCTCGTGCCGCGGCTCGATGACGTGGCGGAGCGGCACGCCGTTCCAGCTTTTCGGCAGCAGCGCGAAGAAGCCGGCGATCTCGTCGGCGTCGAATTGCTTTGTGCCCATCAGCTGCCACAGGATCGGGCCGAGCTTGTCACCCAGCTCCGTCAGGCCCTGGTCGAAGAAGTTGCGCACGCCTTCCTCGCCTTCCGCCAAGTTCTTGCGGTTGGTGCAGAAGCGGCTCGCCTTCAGCGCATAGACGAAGCCGTCCGGCGCGATCCTGGCCCAGCTCTCGAACGTCTTGGGGGTCTGGCGGCGATAATAGGTGCCGTTTACCTCGATCGCGGTCAGCACGCGCGTCGCGTGCTCAATCTCCTTCGCGTGCGGCAGGCCCTTGGGATAGAATTCCCCCCGCCACGGCTCATAGGTCCACCCACCGACACCGACCCTGATCATGGACCGGGCTTAGCGGAGCGCGCGCTTCATCGCCAGATTGTCGAGGATCATGCCGCCCGCCATGAACACGCTCCCGGTGCAGGCGAGAAACAGCAATTTGCCGCCGATGCCGGGATATTGGCCGAGATAATGGATGCCGCGTTCGCAGCCGCCCAGGGCGAGCGCATAGATCACCAGGAACGCCTCGAACCGGGTCTTGATCGTGAACAGGCGCTTCAGCCGGGCCAACATGACGCCAGTAACGCCCGCTCGTCCGAGTCGGACAAGGTAAATAAAGGGTTAACGGATCACAGGTCCTCGCCGGCAAGGCCCAACGCCTTGAGCAGGGCCTTGCGAGCTCCCCAAATTCTTTCATGCAGGGCGGGATCGCACAGGCGCGAAGGACTGATCGATTCCGGCCAATATGCTCCGATAAAGGCTTCCAGCCAGTCCAGCTTCTCCTCGCCCAGCATGAAGCGAGGGTCGATCGTCGCCGGGTCCGCCACAACGCGCAGGCGCAGGCAGGCAGGCCCGCCGCCATTGGCCATCGATTGGCGGACATCGACGAACAGCACCCGGCGGATCGGGCCGTTGCCCGCGACGAGATCATCCAGATAGGCCGCGACCGACGGAACGGACTGCGCTTCGCTCGGCAGGATCAGTGCCTGCTCGCCGGACGGCAGGGTGACCAACTGGGCGTTGAACAGATAGCTCGCGATCGCATCGCCCAAGCTGACGCGGGCGGCCGGCACCTCCACGATCCTTATTTCAGGCAGCAACCGCTCCAGATCGGCGTAGAAGGCGGCGCGGTCGACGAAAGCCTGTTCGTGAGCGAAGAGTGTCAGGCCATCTGCCACGGCGACCACATCGTTATGGAAGGCGCCGGCCGCGATCGCTTCTTCGGCCTGCTCTACGAACAGAGTGCGGGCACGGTCGAGGCCATGATGCGTGGCGACGGCCTCGCAGGCGATACGGTGCTGGCGCGCCGGGAAGGGGCCGCCGGTCCGGCCATAGACGAATATCTCGACGCCCGGCTCCCCATGCGAAGGCGCCAAGCGCATATGGTTGGCCGCGCCTTCGTCGCCGAACGGCGCCGGCACCGGCCCGTGCACCACGAACGCGGGGTGCGCGAAAGCCAGCCGCAGTTGCTTCAGCGTTTGCGGCCATTCGTGGCTGCGGTGTGGCATGGTGACCAGATTGGCCACGGTGAGATGGCATTTGCCATCTTTGGTGTCGGGCGCAGGCGAGATGGTCGCGGCGTTGGCGGTCCACATCGCCGACGCGCTCATCGCCCATGCGGGCACCGGCGCGGCGCTGTTCATGGTCGCGCCAAGCTGGCCGAGCCAATCGGTATCGGGGCGGCGATGCGGCAGCAGCAGGCCCTGTGGCAGGCCGAGCCGCACATTGTGCCGCATCTTGGCGAGCCCCTGTAGCGCAGCCGCGCGCGGGTAGCTCACCTGGTTCGCGTTCTTCGCGGAAGCGAGATTGCCGAGGCTGAGCCCCGCATAATTGTGGCTCGGACCTACGATCCCATCAAAATTAATCTCGGTGAGGCTCACGTCCGCCCTACGTGCATGATCGTGTCGCCGACATCGACCTTCAGAAGCTCCGCGCCCACCGGATCGATCCCGACTTCGCCATCGCCCAGCGGCTCCATCACTGCGTAGGCGGCGCGCCAGCCGGCGAGGCGGCCGGCAGTCGCGAGGCGCCGTTCGCCGTCCACGGCGCCGATCCGAGCCACGCGCGATTCGACCGCGTCCATGATCGAGCGGATGCGATCGGTGGGTGCGACCATGGTTGGGCCACCATCGAAGATGTCGATATATTTGTCGTGCGCGAAGCCTTCATGCTCCAGCATCCGCATCGCCGCCCGGCCGCTCGGATGAGGAACGCCGATCACCGCCCGCGCGCTTTCGGGCAGCATGTCGATATAGATCGGGTGCTTGGGCATCAGGTCGGCGATGAATTGGTTGCCGTTGGTCGCGTTGAACTCGTCGGCTTCCTGGAAGCTCATCCCGAAGAATTTGCCCGCGAGCCCGTCCCAGAAGGGCGATCCGCCCGCTTCGTCGATCACGCCGCGCAGCTCGGCCAAGGTGCGGCCGGAAAAGCGGCCACGATGTTTCTTGATGAACAGATAGCGGCTGCGGGCGAGCAGCATGCCCAGGCCGCCAGCACGTTCGCGCGGATGCAGGAACAGGCCCCCGACCTCGCTGGCGCCTTCCAGATCGGTCGACAGCGTCAGCATGTCGGCGCGGAACGTCCGCTGGAGCTCCTGCGAATGCTGGGTCAGGGTGCCGAGCCGGTAGGAATAAAAGGGCCAATGCTGGCCCACCATCGTGAAGATCTGGCAGGTTCCGCGGACCTGACCGGTCTCGCTGTTCTCCAGGACCATCACGAACAAATCGTCGACATGCTCGTCCGCCTCGCGGGCCAGCGCGGCGGCGGAGCGTTCGAGCTTCAGCGCGAGCGAATTGCGATCGGGCGGCAGGTTGGTGAAGCCGCCGCCGGTGAGTTTCGCAAGCTCGTACAGCGCGCCCAGATCGCGCGACGTGGCGGGGCGAAGAAAGCAGCTCACGGCCGGTCGCGCTCGACGAGGCGGAGGATGGCGAGCGTCGACAGCATCGCGCGCTCGGGAAGCGAGTCAGGGATCAGGAATTCCTCCTCCGAATGAATGGCGCCGCCGCGCGCGCCCATCGTGTCGACGACCGGCACGCCGCAGGCGGCGATGTTGTTGCCGTCGCAAACCCCGCCGGTCGCCTTCCAGCCGATGTCGAGGCCGAGATCGGCACCGCAGCTCCTGACCAGCCCGAACAGCCGCTCGGCGGCGGGGTCGAGCGGCTTGGGCGGGCGGCCGAAGCCGCCATGGAGGTGGATCCTGACGTCCCGCTCGGCAGCCACTGCGGCGATCGCCTGGTCCAGATGGGCCTGCGCGCGTGTCTCGTCGTCGGGCGAGGCCGGGCGGAAATTGACCCGCAGCACGGCGTGATCGGGCACGACATTGTTCGGGCCGCCCCCGTCTATCTTCGCCGGATTGACTTTGAGCCCCGGTCCGATCGCCCGTTCCAGCCGCAACGCCAGGTCGGCCGCCGCGAGCAGCGCATTGCGGCCTTCTTCCGGGTTTCGGCCCGCATGCGCGGAGCGCCCCGCCACGACGATCGAAAAATTGCCGGAGCCGCCGCGCGCCCCGGCGAGCGTGCCGTCCGGCAGGGCGGGCTCATAGGTGAGGGCGGCGGCCTTTCCCTTCGCACAGCGCGCGATCAACGCGGCTGAGGATGGCGAGCCCACTTCCTCGTCGCTGTCGATCAGCACCTGATAGCCGAACCGCGCGGCCGCCGGTGTTGCCTCGACCCCCTTCAGCGCGGCGAGCATCAGCGCCAGCCCGCCTTTCATGTCGGCGACGCCGGGGCCGTTCAGTCGGCCATCGTCGAGCCATTTCAGCGTCTGGAACGGATGATCGGCGCCGAACACGGTGTCGTAATGGCCGGTGAACAGCAGCTGCAAAGGCGCGTCGGGACGAACCGTCAGCAGCAAATGCTCGCCGTGCCCGATAGCGCGGACGGTGCCGTTCGGGTCGACGATCTCCACCGGATCGGGCGGCACCAGCTCGACATCGCCGGGCAGCGCGGAGAAAGCGTCGGCGAGCAGGCCCGCCATCGTTTTCAGGCCCGCAAGGTTGCGCGAGCCGCTGTTGACCAAGGCCCAGGCCTGGACCTGGTCAAGCATCGGCGCTGCCGCCGCCGCCTCGCACGCGCGCTGTTCGATGCCGGTGAGCCCCATGCGCCGGCTCTAGCGACGGGCGGGCGCGAAGCCAACACCGGCGCGGATCGCTCGCGGACGTCCGTTCCGCCTTGCCCTTCCGGCCGCCGTCGGCTTGAAGCACGGGGCATTGGCGAAGGACATGCAGATGACGGTCAGCGGATATGCGACTGCAGCCGGGCAGAAGGCGCTGTGGGGCGGGCAGAACGGCGAAGCCTGGGTGGCGGCGCAGGATTTGCTCGACGACTTGTTCCGGCCACTGGAAGCTATGCTCGTCGACTCGGTGGACGAAGGCGCGCGCGTGCTCGACATCGGTTGCGGGACCGGCAGCACGACGGTCGCGATCGCGCGTAAGGCCGGCGCGAACGGCCGTGCGGTCGGCGTCGACATATCGGAGCCGATGATCGCGGCTGCCCGCCGGCGCGCATCGTCCGCCGAATTCATCCGGGCCGACGCGCAGGACTATCGGTTCGAGCCGGAAAGCTTCGACCTGATCGCCTCGCGCTTCGGCGTGATGTTCTTCTCCGATCCCGTTGCCGCCTTCACAAATTTGCGGCGCGCCGCACGGCCGCTGGGCGGGATGCGGCTGCTCGCCTGGCGCGGCATGGCGGACAATCCGTTCATGACGGCGGCCGAGCGCGCCGCCGCGCCGCTGCTCCCGGACCTGCCGGTCCGCAAGCCCGACGCGCCGGGGCAGTTCGCCTTCGCCGATCGCGACCGGGTCAGGCGCATCCTGGAGCAGGGCGGCTGGACGGACATCGACATTCACCCGGTCGACGTGCCGTGCACGATGCCGGCGGACCAGCTGGAATTTTACTTCACGCGCCTGGGCCCCGTCGGGCTCACGCTCGGCAGCGCCGACGACGCGCTGCGCGCTCGGGTGGTGGAGACCGTCCGCCCCGCATTCGAGCCGTTCATCGAAGGCCCGGTGGTGCGCTTCACCGCCGCATGCTGGTCGATCGGCGCGATAAACGCTTGAGCCTGCCGCGGCTCATTGCGTTCGGCCGTCGCAATTGGGATAAGCTCGCATTTTGAAGCTGCACCGATTGCCGCTGGAGTAGCAGCGCGACGCTTGGCGGACGGCTGATGTTGAAAGTGCCCGAAATGAAGCCGGTCCAGCGTATCCAGGCCAACTTCCTCGCCAAGGCCGAGCGGCGGGCGCTGACCTGGATGTGCGCACGCCTTCCCGCCTGGGTGACGCCCGATGTGCTGACGGCGCTCGGCCTGTTCGGCGCGTTCATCATCTTCGCCGGCTATGTGCTGAGCGCGGTGCATCCGGCCTGGCTTTGGCTGGTGGTGGCGGGCTTCGTCGTCCACTGGCTGGGCGATTCGCTGGATGGCAGCCTCGCCCGCTTCCGCCGGATCGAGCGGCCCGATTTCGGCTATTTCATCGACCACAGCACCGACGGCCTGGCCAATCTGCTGATCCTCGCGGGCCTGGGTTTCAGCCCGTTCGTGCGGCTCGACATCGCGTTGTTCGCGCTTGCCGGCTACCTGCTGCTGTCGGTCCACGCCTTCCTGGCTGCACGGGTGGTGGGCGAGCTGCGGCTGTCCTACCTCAACGCGGGCCCCACCGAGCTCCGCCTCGCGCTGATCGCGATCACATTGGCAATGTTCACATTCGGCGCACTGCCGGTCCTGCACGGCCTGACCGCGTTCGACCTGATCGTCGGCAGCGTCGGGCTGGTGCTGGTCGCGCTGTTCGTGATCCAAACGCTAGTCACCGCGCGCGATCTGACGCTGAAATAGCGGTTCAGCGCCGCTCGGCGTCCAGCGCTGCCTTGACGCGGCCAAGGAAATCGGCGCGGGCGGCGGACAGCTCCTTGCCGGTCGCTTTCGGCCAGGCGCTGGATATCGCGACCACCAGCCGGCGCTTTGGGTCGACATGGATCAGCTGGCCGAAAATGCCCTGCGCCTGGAACGTGCCGTCAGCATTGATCCACCATTGATAGCCATAGCCGCGGCCATCGCCGACGGGCGACCACGCCTTGGTCGCATCGGCGAACCAGCCATCGGGCACCACCCCTTTGCCGCCGCCCAATGCGAACAGCCCGATCCGCGCATAGTCGCGCATCGCCGCGGAAAGGCAGCAGCCGCCGATATCGCGGCCGGACGCGTCGACCATCCAGAACAGGTCGCTTTCCATGCCGAACGGCCGCCAGATCTTTTCCTCGGCATAGCCGGTCAGCGTCTTGCCGGTCGCGGCCTGGACCAGCACGCCGATCAGGTTGGTCTCCCCGGTCTTATAGACCCATTTCGTGCCCGGCGGCGCTTCGCGCGGCAGCGTGCGCAGATAGGCGACGGTGGGATCGATGCCCGGCGGCACCGGCTTGGCGTACATGCGCGCGACGTCCGAGTTCGGGTCGGTATAGTCTTCGTTCCATTTGACGCCCGAGGTCATGGTCAGCACCTGCCGGACGCTGACGCCGTCATACGCGCTGCCCGCAAGCGCGGGGATGTAGCGTGTCACCGGATCGTCGACCGACTTGATGAAGCCGTCGCGAATGGCTGCTCCGACCAGCGTCGAGGTCAGCGACTTGGCGACCGAGAAGCTGGTGTAGCGCCCGGCGCGCGAATAGCCGCGGGCGTAGCGCTCGAGGCGGATGCGCCCGTCCTGCACCACGATCAGCCCGGCGGTGTTGTTCGCAGCCATGAACGCGTCGACGCCCTCCAGCTTCAGCGGCTTGCCGGCAGGAAGCGGGTAGGGGTGCGGCGATGCCTTCGCCGTCGTGCCGGGGAAACGCTCCTCCATATGGGGAAAGTTCGCGTCGCGCTGGGCCTGGTCCCAGAACAGGATTTCGGCGCCCGCCTGGCGGATGCGGTCCGCATTCTGCGGCGTCAGCGCGACCTGTGCGTGGCCCGGCATGGCCGCCAGCAGCGCGACCGCGATCAATCCCCAACGCTTCATCGTCATTCCCCCTTGGTCAGCGTCACCTGGGCGACCCAGATGCCGCCGCCGCGAAACCCGCCTTCGCAATACATCAGGTAATAGCGCCACAGCTCGATGAAGCTGCGGTCGAAGCCGGCGGGGAGCCGCCCTTCGGCGGCCGCGGCATCGAACCGTTCCCGCCAGCGCTTCAGCGTCTCGGCATAATGAAGGCCGAAATTGCGCTGGCCGCTCCAGGCGAGCCCCGCCGCTTCGGCGGCGCGGCGCAACCGGCTTTCCGAAACCAGCATGCCGCCGGGGAAGACATAGGCCTGGATGAAATCGGCGCTGTCGGCATAGGCATCGAACAGCGCGTCGTCGATCGCGATATACTGGATCGCGGCCCGTCCGCCCGGTTTCAGCGCCCGCGCGATCGTCTCGAAATAGGTGGGCCACCAGCGCTGGCCGACCGCCTCGATCATCTCGACGCTGGCGACCGCATCATATTGCTCCTCCACCTCGCGATAGTCGCGCAGCTGGATGCGCACGCGGCCGGCGGCGACGTTGCAGCGGTTATGGTCGAGCGCGTGCTCGCGTTGCTCGGCGGACAAGGTAAGCGCAGTGACGTTGGCGCCATATTCGTCGGCGGCGATCTCGGCGAGCGTGCCCCAGCCGCAGCCGATCTCAAGCAGATGCTGGTCGGGCTTCAGCTCCAGCCGGTCGAGCAGCGCGCGAACCTTGTTGAGCTGGGCATAGGCCAGCTCCTCGTCGGCGCGGATCGGCTCCTGGAACAGCGCGGACGAGTAGGTCATCGTCTCGTCCAGCCACTCGGCATAGAAGTCGTTGCCGAGGTCGTAGTGGAAGGCGATGTTGCGCCGCGCGCGGCCGGGCGTGTTGTCGCGCAGCCAGTGGCCAAGCTTCTTGAGGCGCCGGCTGAGCCCGCGTGCCCGCGCGACCGTGCCCAGGCTGCGGCCGTTGCGCATGAACAGGTCGAACAGCGGCACCGGATCGGGGCTGGTCCAGTCGCGCGCGGCCCAGCCCTGATACCAGCCGATCGACCCGCTTTGCGCCAGCCGGATCAGCGCCCGCCAGCGCCTGATCTCCACTTCCGCGACCGGCCCCGGCCCGCGGCCGCCGAGGATGCGGTAGCTGCCGTCGGGCAGCCACGCCTCGATCGCGCCCGCGTCGAGCGCCGCGTCGATCCGGTCCAGCATCCGATGAAACGGCGCCGCCACGACCGCGCTCCACAGCCCCGGAGCGGGTCGGCCGGACCGAAACTGCCGTCCACGATCAGGCGCGTGCGCGGTCATGCGCTTCTCCCCTCCCGCTTGCGGGAGGGGCCGGGGGAGGGAGTGTCAGGCCTCACGACAACGGAACATGCCCACCCCCAGCCCCTCCCGCAAGCGGGAGGGGAGATTTCAAATCTCGTGGGGCTGTTTTTCCACCTGCCAGGTCTGGCCCTTGGCGACGAGCTTCTGGAGGTCGGGGGTCTTGCCTTCGGCGGCGGCGCGGTTCTGCTCCCAGAGCGCGCGCTCGAAGGTCGGGCGGGGATGGTTGTAGATCACGCCCAGCGCGACCGGGAAGCCGTTCTCGATCTCCATGTCGATCAGCATCTGGGCCAGCCCCTTGTTGGTCTGGTCGTGTCGGATCACGCCCGCGGCTTCCCAGTCGCCGCCCTCGACATTGACGATCTCGAGCCGCAGGTCGGCGGTGTTCAGTTTCAGGCCCATCGTGGCGCCTGCGAACAGCATCGGCGCGCCATGCTCCAGCCAGATCTGGTTGACCTGCGCTTTCGCCTTTTCGGTGAAGGCGGCGAACACCTCGTCGTTATAGACGATGCAGTTCTGGTAGATCTCGACGAAGCTCGCCCCCTTATGCGCGTGCGCGGCCTTGAGCACCGCCGGCAGGTTCTTGTGCACGTCGATGCCGCGCGCGACGAAGCGGGCGCCGGAGCCGAGCGCGAAGCTGCACGGGCTCGCCGGCCGGTCGACCGAGCCGAACGGCGTCGAGGGCGAGCGCGTGCCGACCCGCGACGTTGGCGAATATTGCCCCTTGGTCAGACCGTAGATCTCGTTGTTGAACAGCAGAATTTGGCAATCGAGGTTGCGGCGCAGGATGTGCATCGTGTGGTTGCCGCCGATCGACAGCGCGTCGCCATCGCCGGTGATGATCCACACGTCGAGCTCCGGATTGGCGAGCTTCACGCCGGTCGCGATCGCCGGCGCGCGCCCATGGATCGTGTGGAAGCCGTAGGTTTCCATATAATAAGGGAAGCGCGACGAGCAGCCGATGCCGGACACGAACACCGTTTTCTCGGGCGTCGCGCCGATCTCCGGCATCGTGCGCTGCACGGCCTTCAGGATCGCATAGTCGCCGCAACCCGGGCACCAGCGGACTTCCTGGTCCGATTCCCAGTCTTTGACGGTCGTTGTCTTCGCGACGGGGGTCATGTCGTTCATATTAGCACCCGAAAGGTCACAAAAGGTCGCACTGACATAGCCACCCTACGCAAGCGCCTGCTCGATCGCGACTTCGATCTCCGATATGCGGAACGGCTGGCCGGAGACCTTGTTCAGCGGCTTGGCGTCGACCAGAAACTGGTCGCGCAGCACTGTCTTGAACTGACCGGTGTTCATCTCGGGCACGATGATACGCTCATAAGAGCGGAGTAGGACACCCAGATTTTTCGGCAGCGGCCAGATGTGGCGGACGTGGATGTGGTGGACGTCGCGGCCCTTAAGACGCTGGCGGCGGACAGCCTGGCTGATCGGTCCGTAGGTCGAGCCCCAGCCGACCACGGCCAGCTTGCCGCCTGTGTCTCCAAGCGTCACTTCCTGTTCCGGAATATGGTCCGCGATGCCGAGTATCTTGTCGGTGCGCAGGTCGGTCATCAGCTGGTGGTTCGACGGCGAATAGTCGATGTTGCCGGTGCCGTTCGCCTTCTCGATGCCGCCGATGCGGTGGAGCAGGCCGGGCGTGCCCGGCTTGACCCAGGGCCGCGCCAGCTTGTCGTCGCGCGCATAGGCCTGGAAGCCGCCTTCGGGCACCGTCTCCAGGAATTCGACCGGAAAAGGCGCGTAGCGGCTCATGTCGGGCACGCGCCACGGCTCGGCGGCATTGGCGATATAGCCGTCGGTCAGCAGCATCACCGGCGTCATGAACTGGGTCGCGATCCGCACCGCCTCGATCGCGCAGTCGAACGCGTCGGCGGGCGAGCGGGCAGCGAGCACCGGCATCGGCGCATCGCCGTTACGGCCATAGACGGCCTGGTAAAGGTCCGACTGCTCGGTCTTGGTCGGGAGGCCTGTCGAGGGACCGCCGCGCTGCGAGTTGACGATGACGAGCGGCAGCTCCGTCATGATCGCGAGGCCCATCGCCTCGCCCTTCAGCGCAATACCGGGGCCCGAAGACGAGGTGACGCCCAGTGAGCCGGCATAGGAGGCGCCGATCGCGCTTGCGATCGCAGCGATCTCGTCCTCCGCCTGGAAGGTGGTGACGCCATATTCCTTCAGCCGCGACAGGTGATGCAGGATCGCCGAGGCCGGGGTGATCGGATAGCCGCCGAAGAACATCGGCAGCCCGGCGAGTTGCGTGCCGGCGACGAGGCCGAGCGAAATCGACTCCGCTCCGGTGACGGTGCGGTACAGGCCCGGCTCCGCGGGCGCCGCCGAGATGTGGTGCTGCTTGAGGAAGCCGGACAGCTCGGCCGTCTCGCCATAGGCATGGCCGGCATTCAGCGCGGCGATGTTGGCCTCGGCCAGCGTCGGCGCCTTGGCGAACTTGGCCTTCAACCAGTCGACGATCGGCTGGCGGTCGCGGTCGAACATCCAGAGCGCCAGGCCCAGCGTCCACATGTTCTTGCAGCGCAAGGCTTCCTTGTTGCCGAGCCCGAACGGCTTCACCGCCTCGAGCGTCAGCTGCGAGATGTTGAACGCCAGCAGCTGCCAGCGGCCGAGACTGTCATCCTCCAGCGGATTGGTCTCATAGCCGGCCTTGGCGAGGTTGCGGGCGCCGAACTCGCCTTCATCGGCGATGATCAGGCCGCCGTCCTTCAGCTGACCGACATTCACCTTCAGCGCGGCCGGGTTCATCGCGATCAGCACGTCGGGCGCGTCGCCGGCGGTCTCGACCTCGGTCGAGCCGAAATTAATCTGGAAAGCGGAGACGCCGAAGGTGGTGCCCTGCGGCGCCCGGATCTCGGCGGGAAAGTCGGGAAAGGTCGACAGGTCGTTGCCCGCCAGCGCCGTCGACAGCGTGAATTGGCCCCCGGTCAGCTGCATGCCGTCGCCGGAGTCGCCCGCGAAGCGGACGACGACATTTTCCGCGGGCGGCTGGGCGCTCGCCTCCTGGGGAGTGAGCTGATGGGCGGCTGTGGCCATTTGCGACTGTCCTGCTTGATGCGTGGCGGTCGAGTAGGCCGCCGAATGCGTTGCGCCAATGTAGAAAATCTGCGGCGGAGTGCAAACGTCCCTTCACCCTGTTGCGCGTGCGTGCGGCGAGGATTTCACGGATCGTCCCGCAGACGCGGCTGCCAACGGCTTGGGTGGTTCGCGGACCAATCACCTCTCCCATAGGGAGAGGTCGAGTCAGCGCTTGCGCTGACCGGGTGAGGGGTTGGACCTCTCCACGAAAACCTGGTCACCTCACCCCGCTCGCGCTGAAGCGCGAGTCGCCCTCTCCCCATGGGAGAGGGCCCGCTATGGGGCGTTTACGGTCATAGCCTCGTCCTTCCGGGTAATGCCGGAAAGTCTGGATCAGCCCGCAACCCGCTCGCGATGCCCCGTTTCGAACCCATCCGTCAGCAGCGCAGCAATGCGGTCCGCGACCACCTCGGGGGCCTTGACGGTCGCCGGGTCCTCGCCCGGGAAGGCCTTTTCACGCATTCTGGTGCGGGTCGCGCCGGGGTCGAGGATTGCGACCTGGACTTTGCCGAGATTGCGCTGTTCCTCGCCATAGGCGGCGACGAGGGTGTCTAACGCGGCCTTGGAGGCACCGTATGCGCCCCAATAGGCGCGGGGGGTGGCGCCGACGCTGGAGGTGATCGCGATCAGCCTGCCCGGCGCCGCGGCGCGGAGCAGCGGGTCGAAGGCGGCGATCAGCGCCTGCTGCGCCCCCACGTTCAGCGTCAGCAGCTTCGCGAATTCCTTGGCGTCGATCGCGGGCACGGGCGTCAGCGTGCCGAGCATCGCGGCGTTGAGGACCAGCATGTCGAGCTTGCCCCAGCGTCCGGCGACCGCGGATGCGAGGCGGCCGATGCTGTCTCCTTCGGCCAGGTCTATCGGCGCGATCGTCGCGTTGCCGCCGGCCTGGTGGATGCGATCTTCGACGGCTTCCAGGTCCTTGGCGGTGCGGGCGGTGAGGATCACGTGCGCGCCGGCCTTGGCGAGCGCTTCGGCGGTGGCGGCACCGATGCCGCGGCTGGCGCCGGTGACGAGGGCAAGTTGGTTTTCGAGGGGTTTGTCAGTCATTGGCGCCGTGTACCCCGGCGAAGGCCGGGGTCCAGCCCTAACTCTGGGCTCCGGCCTTCGCCGGAGCACATAACGGTTAGACCACCCGCTCCGCGAGCAGGCTCAGCTGGTCGGTGGGCGCGAGCTCGTCCTGGTCGGTCAGCGTGGTCGGATAGTCGCCGGTGAAGCAGGCGTCGCAATGCTGCGGGCGCACCTCCGCGCGGCGGTCATGGCCGAGCGCCTTGTACAGGCCTTCGATCGAGACGAACGCAAGGCTGTCGGCCTGGATATAGTCCGACATGCCGGGCACATCGAGCTTGGCAGCGAGCAGCTTGGTGCGCTCCGGCGTGTCGACGCCGTAGAAGCAGCTGTGCCGGGTCGGCGGGCTGGCGATGCGCATATGCACCTCGGCAGCGCCGGCATCGCGCATCATCTGCACGATCTTCAGCGACGTCGTGCCGCGCACGATCGAATCGTCGATGAGCACGACGCGCTTGCCGCTGATCAGCGCTCGGTTGGCATTGTGCTTCAGCTTTACGCCCAGATGGCGGACCTGGTCGCCGGGCTGGATGAAGGTGCGGCCGACATAGTGGGAGCGGATGATGCCCAGCTCGAACGGGATGCCCGATTGCTGGGCATAGCCGATCGCCGCCGGCACGCCGGAATCCGGCACCGGGATGACCAGGTCCGCCTCGACCGGCGCCTCGATCGCCAACTGTGCGCCGATCGCCTTGCGCACGTCATAGACGCTGGTGCCGTCGACGATCGAATCGGGGCGCGAGAAATAGACATGCTCGAAGATGCAGGGCCGCGGGTTGATCTTGCCGAACGGCTGGATGGAGCGGACGCCGCTTTCCGTGACGATCACGATCTCGCCGGGCTCAACCTGGCGGATGAATTCGGCGCCGATCACGTCCAGCGCCACCGTTTCCGATGCGAAGATCGTCGCGTCGCCGAGCTTGCCCATGACCAGCGGACGGATGCCGAGCGGATCGCGGCAGGCGAGCATGCCTTCGGGCGTCAGGCAGATCAGGCTGTAGGCGCCCTCGACCTGCTTCAGCGCATCGATGAATTTGTCGAGCAGCGTCCGGTAGGTGGAGGTGGCGACGAGGTGGATGATCACTTCCGTGTCGGAGGTCGACTGGAAGATCGAGCCGCGGCGGACCAGTTCGCGCCGCAGCTTTATCGCGTTGGAGATGTTACCGTTATGCGCGACCGCGAAGCCGCCCGACGACAGCTCCGCGAACAGCGGCTGGACGTTCCTGAGCGCGGTCTCACCGGTCGTCGAGTAACGCACGTGCCCGAGCGCGACCCGGCCCGGCAGCCCGCGGATCACGTCGTCGCGGTCAAAATTGCCCGCGACATGTCCCATCGCCCGGTGCGAATGGAAGTGCTGGTCGTCCCAGCTGGTGATGCCGGCCGCTTCCTGCCCGCGATGCTGCAGCGCATGAAGGCCGAGCGCGACCACGGCCGAGGCGGTTTCGGCATTGTAGATGCCGAACACGCCGCACTCCTCGCGCAATTTGTCGTCGTCGAACGGATTGGTGGTGAGCATTGCCAGACCCGACCCTTGGCTCGTTGGCCCGGCATATAGGAGCGCGAATCCGGTTTGTCGCCCCTTGGCTGAGAAAGAAAGGCCCGCCCGGTACTTCTACCGGGCGGGCACGCTCAAGCTGTCCGAGCTTGAGAGTTCAGGCGAAGCTGACCTGCGCGCGCTGACGACGACGGAGCGCGGCGCCCACCAGGCCGAAACCGGCGATCATCATTGCCCAGGTCGCCGGTTCGGGCACATAGGTGTCGTAACCCATCACGTCGAACGCAATCCGGTCGAGCGGCGTCAGGTTGAGGTTGGTGACCCCGCCCATGAAGCCGCTGCGGGTCGGGTCCATGATGCCCAGCGTCAGCCCGGTCAGCGTATCGTCCTTCCAGTGGCTGGCCTGGCGGAGATCGCCGTTGACGGAGCCGGTCGACAGCTTGCCGAGGCAGGTGCCGCCATTGTCGATCGAGAAGCACGGTGTGCCACCGATCGTCCAGTCCAGCGTTTGCTGCCCGTTGAAGCTCTGGTAGCGGAACAGATCCCAAACCGTGCCCCAGGCAATCGCGTCCAGACCGGCACGGTTCAGGTTGGCGTTCACATCGGCCGTGTCGACGCCTGAGCGGAAGCCGAGCGCATGTCCGATCTCGTGCGCGGCGACGCCGACGAAATCGATAAGGTTCGGATCGATCCCGTCGGAGCGGTCGAAGTCCCAATTGAACTGGTTGCTGAACGATACCGAGCCATCGCGCCCGCCGGGGTTGCTGGGGAGGTAGGTGGGATTGAGGCCCAGCGCCTTGGCCTGCGCGGTGTTGATCTGAATGTTGAAGTTGTCGAATGTGTTGTCGTTGTCGAGCGTGCGGCTGGACGTGCTGATCGCTCCGCACGTCGGAACATTGGTTACGCAGTTGCCGGGTTCGTTCGACACGAAGGCGAGGCTGTTGCCAGCCTGGAGATGGGCGACCGCATGCTGGTCGTATCCCGACTTGATGTCGGCGGCCATCGCGGTCTTCAGATTGGCGTAGCTGATCGTGTTGGTCGTGGAACCAGTCGAACCAAGGATGTTCGGGCCCAGCTGCCGGAAACCGACGTCGAGCCGGATCGTGATCGGGTCGCGGATCAGGCTGGCCCAGATCGCGGCGGCCGCCTCGAAGCCCGCCCGTGCCTGGGTTCCGGCGCCGACCCCGCCGGTATCATTGAGGATGAACGTCGCGCCGCCAAAGGCATTGGCAGGCGGCGAAATCACCCCTCCGCCGAGGTTCGAGCCGCCGCCGACGGCGCCTTCGTAGCTGATTTCATCACCCCAAATGATCTCGGCATGGGCGACGGCAGGGATTGCGGCGCAGCAAAGCGCCGCCACGACGATCTCTTTCATGTGACACACCCCCTTTTTTCGGCGCGCGCAATCGGCACCCTCCGGCTGCGCGGCCCGCGCGAAAAATTACGCCTCCGTTAACCAAAGGTCGAGTCGATTCTGTTGCGAAACCGTGCCGCCCATGGACGCTTCTCATTCGACGGCGATGCCTCCATGAAGCGGCATGGACACTGCGCGCGAAAAGGGATCGAAGCTCGATCCGAAATGGGATGCGGACGGGCTGATCACGGGAGTCGTCACCGACTCGCAAAGCGGCGAGCTGCTGATGGTCGCGCATCTGAACGCGGAGGCGCTGAGGCTGACGATGGAGACCGGCGAGGCGCATTTCTGGTCGCGCAGCCGCGCCCGGCTGTGGCGCAAGGGCGAGACCTCCGGCCATGTGCTGCGCGTCGTGGAGCTGCGCGTCGACTGCGACCAGGATGCGCTGTGGCTGAAGGTCGAGGCGGCGGGGCCGGCCTGCCACACCGGCGCGCGGAGCTGCTTCTACCGGCGGGTCGAGCGGAACGGCGTTCTGCAGGGAAATTTCACAATCCGTTCGGCCTGAGCTTGTCGAAGGCCTCCCTTGTTCTTTTCTGAAATGCCCGAAAGAAAGGGAGGGCTTCGACAAGCTCAGCCCGAACGGAGTCTCACGTGATTCTTTCTACGCTTCTGCTCGCGGCCGCCGCCGCGCCGGCCCAACCCGATCCCGCCGAGCTGCGCGCGACCATCACCAGGCTGGTCGGCTTCGGGACGCGCCACACGCTTTCGACAACCACCGACCCGAAGCGCGGGATCGGCGCCGCGCGGCGCTGGACGGCGGGACGGTTCGGGGAATTCTCAAAGGCGTGCGGCGGCTGCCTGACGGTCGAGACGATCGGCGACCAGTTCACCGGCCCGCGGGCGCCGAACGGCGTGCGCGTCGAGGACGTGATCGCGATCCAGAAAGGCACCACCGATCCGGACCGCGTGGTCATCGTCCAGGGGCATATCGACAGCCGCGTGACCGACGTGATGGACGCGACTTCCGATGCGCCGGGCGCCAATGACGACGGTTCCGGCACGGCGCTGGTGATCGAGGCGGCGCGGCTGCTGTCCAAGGAGAAATTCGCGGCGACGATCGTCTATGCGGCCCTGTCCGGCGAGGAGCAGGGGCTGTGGGGCGGCAAATTGCTCGCGCGGACCGCGAAGGAGCGGGGCTGGAACGTCGTCGCGGTGCTGAACAACGACATCGTCGGCAACACCCATGGCGTCGGCGGCGCGCATGACGACGCCTATGTCCGCGTGTTCAGCGAAGGCATCCGCGCCGCCGCGACGCGGGAGGACGACCTCGCCCAGCGCGCCAATGGGGGCGAGGACGACTCGCCGTCGCGTTCGCTCGCCAAGGCGGTCAAGCGTATCGCCCAGAGCAGCAACGGCCTGGAGGTGATCGCGGTGCGACGGCCCGACCGGTTCCAGCGCGGCGGCGACCATATCCCGTTCCTGGAAGTGGGTTATCCGGCGGTGCGGATCACCGAAGTGACCGAGAATTACGATCATCAACACCAGACGCTCCGGACCGAGAACGGGAAGTTCTACGGCGACACGATCGAGTGCGTGGACTTCCCCTATCTCGCCCGCGTGACGGCGCTGAACATGGCGGTGATCCGCGAGCTCGCGAGCGCGCCGCCGCCGCCCGACAAGGTCACGATCACGGGCGCGCTGAGCGCCGATACGACGGTCGCATGGGAACCGGTGCCGGGCGCTGCGGGCTATCGCGTGCGCTGGCGGCTCGCCGACCGGCCGGACTGGACCGACCACAAGGACGTGCCGGCCTCGGCGACTTCCCTGTTCCTGCACGACGTCAACATCGACCATCATTTCTTCGGCGTGGCGGCTCTGGCCGCGGACGGTTCCGAAAGCGTCGTGACCTTCGCTGGCCCGGCCCCGCGCAAATGATCCGCGCGCTGCTCGCGGTGCTGCTCGCCGCGCTGGCCGTGCCGGCCTGGGCCGAGACCGTCTATCTGCTGAAGCCAGCCCAGGTCTTCGACGGCGTCGACCGCCAACCGCACGTCGGTTGGTCGGTGCTGGTGCGCGGCGACAGGATCGAGGCGGCGGGCCCGAACCTTGCCGCTCCCACCGGCGCGACGGCGATCGACCTGCCCGGCATGACGCTGATGCCGGGCATGATCGAGGGGCATTCGCACCTGTTCCTCCATCCGTACAACGAGACGCCGTGGGACGATCAGGTGCACGAGCCGCTGGCGCTGCGCACCGCGCGGGCGACGGTGGCGGCACGCAACACGCTGATGGCGGGCTTCACCACCGTCCGCGATCTCGGGACCGAGGGCGCAGGTTATGCCGATGTCGGGCTGAAGCTGGCGATCGGGCAGGGCATCGTGCCGGGGCCCAGGATGCTCGTCGCGACGCGCGCGTTGGTCGCGACCGGTGCTTACGGGCCGAAGGGCTTCGAGCCCGGTGTTCCGATCCCGCAGGGCGCTGAGGAAGCCGACGGGCCGGGGCTGGTGCAGGCGGTGCGGCGGCAGATCGGCGGCGGCGCGGACATCGTTAAATTCTACGCGGACTATCGCTGGGGCAAGGGCGAGCCGAGCCGGCCGACCTTCATCCTGGACGAGCTGAAGGCGGGCGTGGAGGCAGCGCATTCGGCCGGGCGTCTCGTCGCCGCGCACGCCAGTACGGCGGAAGGCATGCGCCGGGCCGCGCTCGCCGGGGTCGACACGATCGAGCATGGCGACGAGGGCACGGCCGAGGTGTTCAAGCTGATGGCGGAGCGCAGGATTGCTTATTGCCCGACGCTCGCCGCGCGCGACGCGATCGCCCGCTATCGCGGCTGGAGCGGACAGGAGCCGGCGCCGGCCGGCGTGATCGAGAGCCGCAAGGCGTTCCGGATGGCGCGCGCGGCGGGCGTCACGATCTGCATGGGCGGCGATGTCGGCGTGTTCGCGCACGGCGAGAATGCGCGCGAAATGGTGCTGATGTCCGAGGCCGGCATGCCGGCCGCCGATGTGCTGATCGCCGCCACGTCCGGCAATGCGCACATCTTTCGCATCGACGATCGCGTCGGCGCGGTGAAGCCCGGGCTGCTGGCAGACCTGGTCGCGGTCGAGGGCGACCCGACGCGGGACATCGGCGCCGTCAAGCAGGTGCGAATGGTGATGAAGAATGGGGTGATTTATCGGAGAGAATAGGAACTTCCGTTCGGGCTGAGCCTGCTTAAGGTGCAAGCCGGAGATGCGCCGCAAACTCGGCCAGCACCGCCCTGTACAGCGCCTGCTTGAACGGCACGATCATCGCCGGGAGCTCCGACGGCTCCGCCCATTTCCAGGCGCGGAACTCGGGCTCGGGCGTGTCGATGCGTACGTCCTCGTCGCGCCCAAGGAAGCGGCACAGATACCAGGTCTGGCGCTGGCCGCGATATTTCCCGCCCCAGAGCCTGCCCTGCAGGTCTTCCGGCAGGTCATAGTCCAGTTGCCGCAACGCGCAGGCGACGATTTCGACCAGATCGCGCGCGATGCCGGTCTCTTCCTCCAGCTCGCGGAGCGCCCCTTCCTCCGCGCTCTCGCCCGGATCGAGCCCGCCCTGCGGCATCTGCCACGCCTCGAGCGCATTATCGAGCCGCTGGCCGACGAACACCTTGTTCTCCGCATTGAGCAGCATCACGCCGACTGCGGCGCGATAAGGCAGGCCGCTCACTCGGCCGCCGCCGCCACCGTGTCCGCGCCCTGCGCTGCTTCGGCCATCACGCGGTCGGCTTCGGCCTCGGCGATCATGTCCTTCAGGATGCGGAAGCACGCCGCGACGTCTCCGACGCTGGACGGGATCGCCTTCCGGAGGGTGATGAAGCCGTGGATGTTGCCGACCGCCTCGCGATAGACGGTCGGCACGCCGGCGCGGATCAGCTCGCCCGCATAGGCGCGCCCCTGGTCGCGCAGCGGGTCGAGGCCGGCGGTGACGAGCAGCGTCGGCGGCATTCCCTCCTGCTTGTGCAGGATCGGCGTGTTCCGCACATCGCCTTCGGTCGCGCGATAGGCCTCGGCAAACCATTGCATGCCGTCGCGGGTCAGCAGGAACCCATCGCCGAAGTCGTGGAACGACTGGTATTTGGGCGCATCGTCGACGACCGGATAGATCGGCCATTGCGCGATCACCGGCACCTGCGCCGGCCGGTCGCGGAGCTGCTGGGCAGTGACGATCGTCAGATTGCCGCCCGCGCTGTCGCCGGCGAGCACCAGGCTGGTGACCTTCAGGCCCAGCTCGGCCGGGCTGGTCGCGACCCAGCGCGCCGCCGCTTCGCAATCGTCGGGCGCGGCGGGGAAAGCGTGCTCCGGTGCCAGGCGATAGTCGACCGCGACGACCGGCAGGTCGAGCGAGCGCGCTGCTTCGGCGCAGAAGCTGTCATGGGTCTCCAGGTCGCCGATCACGAAGCCGCCGCCGTGGAAGAAGACCAGCACCGGGCCGGGCTGCCGCCGCTCGCGCGCATCATAGAGGCGCACCGGAACGTCGCCGCATTTCAGGTCGCGCTTGACCGCGAGCTCGCCCGCGGGCGGGTCGGCCACGTCCTTCATCGCGGCATAGGTCGCCCGGGCCTCGGGCGCCGTGACCTCGTGCATCTTCGGGCCGGGAATGTTGTTCAGGAACTCCAGGAACATCCGGACGTCGGGGCGGACATAGGGCTGGGACATGGGCACGGCTCCTGTCGGTTCTGATTCGAAACCAGTTCTACGTCATCCCCGCGAAAGCGGGGACCCACCTTTTCTTGCCTGCCGCGCGGAAGAAGGTAGGTCCCGGCTCAAGGCCGGGATGACGGGTCAGGAGCGCGTCAGCAGGCCGTGGTTCTTCTTGCCGGCGGAGACGCGGACGGGATCGGCGCCGACGGTGACCATCAGCGCCTCATCCTCGACTTTCTCGCCGGCCATGCGCGCGCCGCCCTGCTTGATCAGCCGGCGCGCCTCGTTCTTCGACGCGGCGAGGCCGAGGCCGACCAGCGCGTCGACAATGCCGATGCTGCCGCCCGGCACCGCCAGACTCGGCAAGGCCTCGCCCGCGGTGCCTTCCTCGAAGGTGCGGCGCGCGGTCTCGGCGGCCTCGTCCGCCGCCGCGCGGCCGCGGCACATGGCCGTCGCTTCGTTGGCGAGAATTTTCTTCGCTTCGTTGATCTCCGCACCTTCGAGTGCTTCGAGCCGGGCGATCTCGTCCAGCGGCAGGTCGGTGAACAGGCGCAGGAAGCGGCCGACGTCGCGGTCGTCGGTGTTCCGCCAGAATTGCCAATAATCATAAGCCGAGAGCTGGTCTTCGTTCAGCCAGACCGCGCCGGACATGGTCTTGCCCATCTTGCCGCCGTCCGCCGTGGTGATCAGCGGGGTGGTGACGCCGAACACCTCGGTGCCGTCGACGCGGCGCGCGAGTTCGATGCCGTTGACGATGTTCCCCCACTGGTCCGATCCGCCCAGCTGCAGCCGGCAGCCGGCGCGGCGGCTGAGCTCCAGGAAGTCATAGGCCTGGAGGATCATGTAGTTGAACTCCAGGAACGACAGCGACTGCTCGCGATCGAGCCTGAGCTTCACGGAATCGAAGCTCAGCATCCGGTTGACTGAGAAATGCTGGCCGATGTCGCGCAGGAACGGGATGTATTCGAGCTTGTCGAGCCATTCGGCATTGTCGAGCATGACCGCGTCGCTGGGGCCGTCGCCGAAGGTCAGGAAGCGCTCGAACACGGTGCGGATCGACGCGATGTTGGCGGCGATCGTGTCGACCGTCATCAGCTTGCGCGCTTCGTCCTTGAAGCTCGGATCGCCGACCTTGCCGGTGCCGCCGCCCATCAGCACGATCGGCTTGTGCCCCGCCTGCTGGAGCCGGCGCAGCAGCATGATCTGCACAAGGCTGCCGACATGAAGCGACGGCGCGGTCGGGTCGAAGCCGATATAGCCGGGCACGACTTGCTTGTTCGCCAGCGCATCGAGCGCCGCGGCGTCGGTGACCTGGTGGATGTATCCGCGTTCGTCGAGTAGGCGGAGGAGGGGAGAGGTGTAGGCGGTCATTGCGCGGGCGCGACTAGCATGGAGAATTGGATTTGGGGAGCATTTGGGGAATTCATCAGCTCATATCGCATCCGGGCACGCCACCGCGAGCGATCTCCGGGGTTACCGCGCAGCTTCTTGTCTTGGACGGCAAGTCGATGGAGATCGAGTTTGGCGTGCGCGGTAGGCGACATCTGTTGCTCGCGCCCGAGGGGGAGCCGGCCCGCACGGACGGGCTGTGGCAGACAACCTGCTTCGAGGCTTTTATCCGCCCGATCAAATCCGAAGCATATCTTGAACTGAACTTTTCACCCTCGTTCGCCTGGGCCGCCTACTCTTTTGATCGCTACCGTGAGGGGATGCGGCCGCTGCCCATGCGCGTCGATCCTGAAATCGCGGTGACTGATCCAGCTACCGAGCATGACTATTTCCATCTTTCGGCTGAGTTTGAGCCGCCGTCTTTGCCGGCCCCCCTGTCGCTGGGCCTCTCCGCGGTGATCGAGGAGAAGGACGGCACCAAATCCTACTGGGCGCTGCGCCATCCGCCCGGCGACAGGCCCGATTTCCATCATCCCGATTGCTTTGCGCTCGAACTCCCGCCAGCAAGCGACACATGAAATTCGGTATCGATCGGCTGCTCGCCGACCCTGAGCTTCGTGCGCCGCTGGAAGGCAAGCGGGTCGCGCTGCTGGCGCATCCGGCCTCCGTCACCGCGGACCTGACGCATTCGCTCGATGCGCTGGTCGCGGCGGGGTTGAACGTGACGGCGATGTTCGGGCCGCAGCACGGCGTGCGGGGCGACCTTCAGGACAACATGATGGAGTCGGCGGACTTCACCGATCCGGTGTACGGCATCCCCGTGTTCAGCCTCTATGGCGAAGTGCGGCGGCCGACCGGCCAGTCGATGCACATGTTCGACACGATCCTGGTCGACCTGCAGGATCTCGGCTGCCGCATCTACACGTTCATCACCACGCTCCGCTACGTGCTGGAAGCCGCGGCCGAACATGGCAAGGCAGTGTGGGTGCTCGACCGGCCAAACCCCGCCGGGCGGCCGATCGAGGGACTGACCCTTCGCGAAGGATGGGAGAGCTTCGTCGGCGCCGGGCCGATGCCGATGCGGCACGGGCTGACGCTCGGCGAGCTCGGCCGCTGGTTCATCGAGCAGCTGAAGCTCGACGTCGATTACAAGGTGATCGAGATGCGCGGCTGGCGGCCGGGCGCGGAACCGGGCTTCGGCTGGCCGCTGGAGGAGCGGGTCTGGATCAACCCCAGCCCCAATGCGCCGAACGTCAACATGGCGCGCGCCTATGCCGGCACGGTGATGCTGGAAGGGACGACGCTCTCTGAAGGGCGCGGCACGACGCGGCCGCTGGAGCTGTTCGGCGCGCCGGACATCGACGCGAAGGCCGTGATCGCCGAGATGCGCCGGCTCGCCCCCGGCTGGCTTGAGGGTTGCGCGCTCCGCGAAATCTGGTTCCAGCCGACCTTTCACAAGCATGCGAAGACGCTGTGCAATGGCGTCCACACCCATGCGGAAGGGCGGTTCTACGACCATCAGGCGTTCAAGCCGTGGCGGCTGCAGGCGCTGGCGTTCAAGGCCATCCGGCGGCTGTGGCCCCATTATGACCTGTGGCGCGACTTCCCGTACGAATATGAGTTCGACAAGCTCGCGATCGATGTGATCAACGGGTCGCCGCGCTTGCGCGAATGGGTCGACGAGGCGGCCGCGGCACCGGGCGACCTAGACGCGATCACGCTGCCGGACGAGCAGGCCTGGGAAGAGGAGCGGCGCAGCTTTCTTCTCTATTGAGCAGCCCGGCTCTAAGCCCCGCGAAACGTGCCGGAATCCCGACGAGCCGAGCGCGAGAAATATTCTCGAATCTCGCTGTGGGAATTAACCATCATTTTACGATTGCGGGGCAGCATGAAAAGCCTGGAGCGGTTGGGGAATCGCTTCACGAGCGCCGGGGAGAGGGTCGCTGTGGAATCGAACGTCCGTTACTATGCACGTCGCGCTGCGTATGAAGCCAATGCCGCCGCGAAGGCTGTGACGCCTGAGGCGGCAATGCGCCGCCGCGCGCTGGCCGACATGTTCGCGCGCAAGGCGCAGGAACTCTGCGCCTGATCTGAGCGCGGTTGGCGGCGCGCTCCCGCGCCGCTAAGGCCGCTCCATGCCCAAGCAGCGCGCCGACCAGCTTCTCGTCGACCGCGCCCTCGCCGAAAGCCGCACCCGCGCCCAGGCGCTGATCCTTGCCGGCCTCGTCTTCTCCGGCGAGCGGCGTATCGACAAGCCCGGCCAATCCCTTCCCGGCGATGCGCCGATCGAGGTGCGCGGGCGTGACCATCCCTGGGTTTCGCGCGGCGGCATCAAGCTGGCGCACGGGCTCGACCATTTCGGCTGGGACGTGAGCGGCGCGGTCGCGATCGACGTCGGCTCCTCAACCGGCGGCTTCACCGACGTGCTGCTGAGCCGCGGCGCCGCGCGCGTGTACGCGGTCGACAGCGGCACCAACCAGCTCGCCTGGAAGCTGCGGCAGGATCCGCGGGTGGTGGTGCTGGAGCAACTGAGCGCGCGGCTGCTGACAGCCGGGCATATCCCCGAGCCGATCGACATGATCGTCTGCGACGCAAGCTTCATCGGTCTTGCCAAGGTGCTGGAGGTGCCGCTGACCTTCGCCAGGCCCGCCGCACGATTGCTGGCGCTGATCAAGCCGCAATTCGAGGCCGGACGCGACGAGGTCGGCAAGGGCGGCGTCGTCCGCGATCCGGCGGTGCACGCGCGCGTCTGCGACGAAGTGGCGGCATGGGTCGCGGACCAGGGCTGGCGCGTCGAAGGGATCGTGCAGAGCCCGATCACCGGCCCGGAAGGCAATATCGAGTTCCTGATCGCGGCGGCGCGGGGCTGACGCCGTTCGTCGAACCGCGACGCATCCGGTCGAAAGTTCCGCCGTCGCAACGGCTTGTGCGGCATGGTCGGATCATGCGCCTGCTCATCCGTTCCGCCGCCGTCGCCGCGCTGCTGTGCTCCACCGCAGCGCTCGCGCAGCGCACGACCGACAATGCGACCACGCAGTCGCGCGACGCCTTCGGCAAGCGCGTCGGCGACGAGCAGATCGGCATCTACAACCCGTTCGACGTGCGCGGTTTCTCCGCCGTCGATGCCGGCAATACCCGCATCGAAGGCCTGTATTTCCAGCAGCAGTCGAACCCCACCGACCGGCTGATCGAAGGGTCGACGATGCGCGTCGGCATCTCGGCCCAGGGCTATCCGTTCCCGGCGCCGACCGGCATCGCCGATTATTCGCTGCGGAAGCCGGGCGACAGGACGATCGCAAGCGTGGTGCTGCGCTACGGCCCGTTCGACGCCCAGGTCGGCCAGCTCGATGTCGGCCTGCCGATCGTCGACAAGCGTTTAGGCGTGCAGGCCGGCATCGCCTATTACAACGACAACCAGCATTTCGGCGGCACGCCGCAATATCTCTCGCTCGGCGCGACGACGGTGTGGAAGCCGGTCGACGGCGTCGAGATCATTCCCTTCTGGAGCTCGATTCACACCAACTCGCAGGAAGCGCAGACTTTGGTGTTTGTGCCGAAGGATGCGACTTACCTGCCGCCACGGGTCAAGCGCGGAGTCTTCGCCGGCCAGCCCTGGGCAACCTATGAGGGCATCAACTGGAACACCGGCCTGATCGCGAAGGCATCTCTGACAGGTTTCGACGTGGCCGCGGGCGCGTTCCGCTCGGTCAGCCACGACGCGCAGAACGCAGTCGATCTGCTGTTCGACGTCAGCCCCGACGGGGACGCGGCCGACCGCCACGTCTTCATCGATCGCGGCAACCGCTTCGGTGCCACGTCGGGCGAGTTTCGCGTCTCGCGTGATTTCGACGAAGGCGATCGCCGCCACACGATCATCGCGACGGTCCGCGGGCGCGACCAGAAACGGCTCTATGGCGGCTCTGCGGACGTTGCGCTCGGCCCGACAGTCTGGGGAGAGGTGGACTACCGACCGCTGCCCGATCTCGTGTTCGGGCAGAAATCGCGCGACCATGTCCGCCAGGTCACGGCCGGCCTGGGCTACCAGCTGAAATGGCTGAAGGTGGGCGAGTTCGGCGTCGGCCTGCAGAAGACCGACTATAAGAAGGACGTGATCACGCCTCAAGGGCGGCTGCCGGAATCGAAGTCCTCGCCCTGGCTACTGAACGCGAACGCGGCGATCGAGCTGACCGACGCTGTCGTTATCTATGGCAGCTATGCGCGCGGGCTGGAGGAGAGCCCGGTCGCGCCCGATCGCGCCGTCAACCGCGACGAGGCGCCGCCCGCTTTCAAGACCGAGCAGAAGGACGCCGGCATTCGCTGGGCGATCGCGCCCGATCTGTCGGCGATCGCCGGGTTGTTCGAAATCACCAAGCCCTATTTCAACCTGGATTCGGCCGCTCGCTTCCGGCAGCTCGGGCAGTTGCGCCACCGCGGCGTCGAGCTCTCGCTCGCCGGCCGGATCGCGCAGGGGCTGAACATCGTCGCCGGCACGGTCTTCCTGGACGCCGAAGTGACCGGAGAGCTGGTCGATTCGGGCGTGATCGGCGGCAAGCCGGTCGGCGCGATCGAGCGGCACAGCATCCTGAGCGTCGATTACCGCTTCCCGGACAGTCCCTTTTCGATCGACGCCTTCGCTGAGGAAACAGGCGACCGGGTCGCGAACGTCGCCAACACGCTGGTGGTGCCGCCGCGCGCGGTGCTGGCGGTCGGCGGCCGCTACCGCTTCAAGATCGGCAAGTCGAACGCGCTGATCCGTGCCCAGGTCGGCAACGTGTTCAACAATTACGGCTATGGCGTCGGCGGCAGCGGCTTCTTCGTGTACAACCTGCCGCGCCGGCTGAGCGTCACGCTGACCACCGACATCTAGCGCCCCACCCGCCTTCAGGTTTGCACGGCCGCCTGCGATTCCGCTCGTTCCTCACTTGCGTCAAAGATTGCGCGTCTCCGCGATGACGTTAAGGTCGGCGGTTCAGCGGACCGGGAGGGGCGATATGCGGACGATGCACGCTTGGATGGCGCCGTTTTGCGCGCTGCTGCTGGTGCTGGCTCCCGATGCCGCGGCGGCGCCCGATCCAGCCTTGCCCGGGCTTGAGCAGAGCCTCGCCTTTCCGTTCGTCGGCGACCTGACAGCGTCGAAAGAGGGCGAGAGCATCGCCTGGGTCGGCCGCCAGAACGGCGTGCGCAACATCTGGGTGGCGAGCGGGGCCGACTTCCATCCGCGGCAGGTCACCGATTCGCGGGACGATGATGGGCAGGAGCTCACATCGCTCGCCTTCTCGCCCGACGGGCGCCGGATCGCCTGGGTGCGCGGCGGCGATCACGACTCCAATTGGGAAGCCGAAGGGCATCTCCAGCCCAATCCGGCCAGCGGGGTCGAGCAGCCGCATCTGACCGTCTGGACCGCCGAGGTCGCCGGCGGCGCGCCGCGCGAAGTCGCCGAGGGTGACGCGCCGGCGGTCACCGACAGCGGCCGCATCGCGTTCGTGCGCGAGGGCAAGGTCTGGATCGCCGAGCCCGGCGCGAAGCCCGAACGGCTGTTCTTCGATCGCGGCGACGTCGGCGACCTCGCCTGGTCCCCGGACGGGCGGCGCCTGGCGTTCGTTTCCGACCGCGGCGATCATTCCTTTGTCGGCATCTACAGCGGCAAGGACCGGCCGATCCTGTGGCTGGCCCCATCGACC
This sequence comes from Sphingomonas horti, assembly GCF_009753715.1. GTDB lineage: Bacteria > Pseudomonadota > Alphaproteobacteria > Sphingomonadales > Sphingomonadaceae > Sphingomonas_B > Sphingomonas_B horti. The sequence continues at coordinate 159,662 of NZ_WQMS01000020.1, forward strand.
GGACGCGACGACAATCTGGTCTGGTCGCCCGACGGCAGGCGGATCGCCTTCACGAGGCGTCCAGGCAGCGGCGGCGCCCCCCAGCCGCTGCTGGAGGAAGTGAAGCAGCCCTGGTCGATCTGGGTCGCGGACGCGCAGACCGGCGACGGTGCGGCGGTCTGGCGGAGCCCCGACACGATGGAAGGCTCATACACGTCGGCGCCGGATGGACCGGTGCTGCGCTGGGCGGCGGGCGACCGCCTGACCTTCCGCGCGGAAATGGATGGGTGGCCGCACCTCTACTCGGTGCCTGCGACGGGCGGCGCGGCAATGCTGCTGACGCCGGGCGACTATATGGTCGAGCATGTGGCGCTGAGCGGCGACGGCAAGTGGCTGCTCTACAGCGCCAATAGCGGGCGGGCCGCGGGCGACCATGACCGGCGGCACATCTTCCGGGTGCCGGTCGACCGCGCGGCGCCGGAGGCGCTGAGTGCCGGCGAAGGGCTGGAATGGACGCCGGTGCCGGCGGGCGACGGCATCGCCTTCGTCTCGGCAACCGCCAAGCGGCCGCCGGCGCTGCACTGGATCGGCGCCGACCGGCGCGGGGAACGCGCGCTTGGGGCGTCGCCCATTTACGCGACCGATAGCCTGGTGGTGCCGAAGCCTGTCACGTTCCGCGCGGGCGACGGGCTGCTGATCCACGGCCAGCTGTTCGACGCGCCCGGCGGCAAGGCGAAGAAGCCGGCGCTGATCTTCGTGCATGGCGGGCCGCCGCGGCAGATGCTGCTCGGCTGGTCCTATATGTATTATTATTCACATGCCTATGCGATGAACCAGTATCTGGCCTCGCGCGGCTTTGCCGTGCTGTCGGTCAATTACCGGCTGGGCATCGGCTATGGCCGGGCCTTCCATCATCCGAAGGATGCGGGAGCGCGCGGCGCTTCCGAATATCGCGACGTGATCGCCGCCGCGCGGTTCCTGCAGGGCCTGCCGCAGGTCGATGGCGGCCGGATCGGTATCTGGGGCGGCTCCTATGGCGGCTATCTGACCGCGCTCGCGCTCGCCCGCGACAGCGATACCTTCAAGGCCGGTGTCGATTTCCACGGCGTCCACGACATGTCACGCACGCTTTACGAACGCCGGGGACCGCCGAAACGCTACGAGCAGGGCGACTGGGATGCGGCGCTGAAGACCGCCTTCACCAGCTCGCCGGTCGCCGACGTCGCGACCTGGCGCTCGCCGGTGCTGCTGATCCACGGCGACGACGACCGCAATGTCCGCTTCAGCCAGACGGTCGATCTGGCCCGGCGGCTCGACGAGCAAGGCGTGCGGTATGAGGAGCTGGTGTTCCCCAATGAGATCCACGATTTCCTGCGCCACCAGGACTGGCTGAAGGCGGATCAGGCGACGGTACGGTTCCTGGAGCGCGAGCTGAGGCCGTAGTCGCTCCCGCCGCCGTACGCGAACTCGGCGCCGTCCAAGTCGATCGCCGGGATTTCGGCCGCTTCGCGCCAGTAATCCTGGTTGTGCATCCATTCGGGCTTGTCGCCGCGGCGGGGCATCAAATGCATGCCGCGCATCAGATAGCCGGGATTGAAATTCTCCGGGTCGATCCAGTCGCGCAGCTCCATGTCCGCGTCTTCGGGGCGCAGGCGGACCTCGACCCGCTCCGCGCCGATCTCGTGCATATGATTGAGCAAGCGGCAGACGAAATCGCCCAGCAGGTCGACGCGGAGCGTCCAGCTCGCGCGGAAATAGCCCATCACCCAGGCGAGATTGGGCACGCCGGTGAACATCATGCCGCGATAGTTCACCGTCTTTGACCAATCGACCGGCGCGCCGTCCACCGCGAAGGCAATGTCGCCCATCATGCAGAGGTCGAAGCCGGTCGCGGTGATGATCACGTCGGCCGGCAATTCCTCGCCCGATTTCAGGCGGATGCCGCCGTGCGTGAAGCGGTCGATCTCGTCCGTCACGACCGAGGCCTTGCCGTCGCGGATCGCGGCCAGCAGGTCGCCGTCGGGAATGAAGGCGATGCGCTGCTGCCACGGGCGATATCGCGGGTTGAAATGCCGCTGCACCTGATCCTCGGGCAGGAAAGCGCGCACGCCTTCCAGCAGCTCGTGGCGCAGCGTCTCCGGCTCCTCGAACGAGCGGCGGTTGAGCTCGCTCAGCTGGTGCAGCACCGCGCGGCGCGCGATCTCGTGAATCCAGCTTTCGTCGATCTGCAGCACCTTCAGCGTCTCGACCAGCTCGTTGATGTTGCGCCCGGGAATGAAGAAGGTCGGCGAGCGCTGCAGCAGGGTCACGTGCGCGCAATCCCCGGCGATGTTCGGGATCAAGGTCGCCGCGGTCGCGCCGGAGCCGATGCAGACGACACGCTTGCCTTTCAGCGCGAGATCGTCGGGCCAGGTCTGCGGATGGACGATGCGGCCCTGAAACTCGGCCATGCCGGGCCATTCGGGCGTGTAGCCCTTCGAATGGCGATAATAACCCTGGCACATCCAGAGGAAGCCGGCGGTGAAGGTCAGCCGCTCGCCGGTATCGAGGCGCTCCACGTCCAAGGTCCAGAGATTGTCGGTGCTCGACCAGTCCGCCGCGAGGATGCGGTGGCGGTAGCGGATATGGGCTGCGAGCCCGTTCTCCGTGATCACCTCGCCCATGTAATGGAGAATCTCTTCCGCGGTGGCGATCGGGTTGCCGACCCATGGTTTGAAGCGATAGCCGAAGGTGTAAAGGTCGCTGTCCGACCGGATGCCGGGATATTTGTGCGTGATCCAGGTGCCGCCGAAGCTCTGCTGCTCCTCAAGCACCAGGAAGCTGCGGTCCGGGCATTGGTCGCTGAGGTGATAGGCTGCCCCGATGCCGGAAATGCCGGCGCCGACCACAATCACGTCGACATGGGTGACTTGATCGCCTCTCGCCATCGCCTCCGACTCCTTCATCCGCATAGTGCCGCGCGGCGCGTCCGATTCAACCCCGTTGCGCTTCGCCGCCTGACCCTGCATTGGGCGCGGGTGAGCGGCCCCGTGAACGACTGGCTGAATTTCGTGCAGCGTATGGCGCGCAATCCGCGCGCGATCGGTGCGATCAGCCCGGCGAGCGCCGCCCTGGCCGAAGCGATGGCCGCGCAGGTCGACTTCTCGCTGCCCGGCCGCGTGCTGGAGCTTGGGCCCGGCACCGGCGCCGTTACTAAGGCGCTGGTTCGCCGTGGCATGGGCTCCGACAGCGTCGTCGCGATCGAGGCGGACGCGACCTTCGCGCGGCTGCTGCGGGCGCGGTTTCCCGGCCTGGAGGTCATAGAGGGCGACGCGACCGATGCGCGCCGGCTGCAGCGGCTGGGGCCCTTCAGCGCAATCATCTCCAGCCTGCCATTGCTCAATTTCCCCAATCACGAGCGCGTCTCGCTGGTGCGTGAGCTGCTGCGGCTGGTGCCGCCGGGCGCGCCCTTCGTGCAGTACAGCTATGGCGTGAAGCCGCCGCTGCCGCGCTCGGCCGACGTTCGAATAACGTTGGCCGCAAAGGTGTGGCGCAACGTGCCGCCGGCGCGAATCTGGGTGTTCCAGGCTGCGGGCGCGGAAATGCCCGCGGCCCAGCGAGTGTGGGAGAATGTCGGATGAAGACGCGCGCAGCAGTCGCGTTCGCGGCCAAGCAGCCGCTGGAGATCGTCGAGCTGGACCTGGAAGGTCCCAAGGCCGGCGAAGTGCTGGTGGAGATCATGGCGACCGGCATCTGCCACACCGATGCCTATACGCTGAACGGCTTCGACAGCGAGGGGATCTTCCCGTCGATCCTGGGCCATGAAGGCGCCGGCATCGTGCGGGAGGTGGGCGCCGGCGTCACGTCGGTGAAGCCGGGCGACCACGTCATCCCGCTCTACACGCCCGAGTGCCGCCAGTGTAAGTCGTGCCTGTCGGGCAAGACCAATCTCTGCACCGCGATCCGCGCGACGCAGGGCAAAGGCCTGATGCCGGACGGCACCAGCCGCTTTTCCTACAAGGGCCAGACGATCTACCATTATATGGGCTGCTCGACCTTTTCGAACTTCACGGTGCTGCCCGAGATCGCGGTCGCGAAGATCCGCGAGGACGCGCCGTTCAAGACGAGCTGCTATATCGGCTGCGGCGTCACCACTGGCGTCGGCGCCGTGGTCAACGCCGCCAAGGTGCAGGTCGGCGACAATGTCGTCGTGTTCGGCCTGGGCGGGATCGGCCTGAACGTCATCCAGGGCGCGAAGCTTGCCGGCGCCGGCCGGATCATCGGCATCGACATCAATCCCGACCGGGAGGAGTGGGGCCGCAGGTTCGGCATGACCGACTTCCTGAACACCAAGGGCATCTCGCGCGACGCGATCGTCGCCAAGGTGGTCGAGCTGACGGACGGCGGCGCGGACTACAGCTTCGATGCGACCGGCAATACCGAGGTGATGCGCACCGCGCTCGAATGCTGCCACCGCGGCTGGGGCACCTCGATCATCATCGGCGTGGCCGAGGCCGGCAAGGAGATCAGCACTCGCCCGTTCCAGCTCGTGACCGGCCGAAACTGGCGCGGCACCGCGTTCGGCGGCGCCCGGGGCCGCACCGACGTGCCGAAGATCGTCGACTGGTATATGGAGGGCAAGATCGCGATCGACCCGATGATCACGCACGTGCTCTCGCTCGACGAGATCAACAAGGGATTCGACCTGATGCATGCCGGGGAGAGCATCCGGAGCGTGGTGGTTTACTGAAAGGGAGGCAGCAGATGTTCAGCCATATGATGGTCGGATCGAACGATATCGCGCGTTCGAAGAAATTCTACGACAGCCTGTTCGGCGCGGTCGGCGGCAAGCCTGGCTTGCAGGACGAGAAGGGCCGGCTGATGTACATGCACAATGGCGGCATCTTCATGGTGACCAAGCCGATCGACGGCCAGCCGGCCACGCACGCCAATGGCGCGACCATCGGCTTCGCGATGGAGAATCCGGCACAGGCCGACGCCTGGCACAAGGCGGGCCTTGAAGCGGGCGGCACCGCGTGCGAGGACCCGCCGGGCGTGCGCGAGGGATCGGCGATGAAGCTCTATCTCGCCTATCTGCGGGATCCCGACGGCAACAAGCTCTGCGCGCTGCACCGGATGCCGGGCTGACCGGGGTGGAGACGGTCTCGTCCTGGCGCAGCCATCACGGCACCCAGGGCGTCTACAGCCACGGATCGGAGGCGACGGGGACGGAGATGGTCTTCTCCGTCTTCGTTCCCGACCACGAGCCGGGCGCGCGGTTGCCGGTCGTCTGGTATCTGTCCGGCCTGACCTGCACCCACGCGAACGTCATGGAAAAGGGCGAGTATCGCGCCGCCTGCGCTGAGCTGGGCCTGATCTTCGTCGCGCCGGACACGAGCCCACGCGGCGAAGGCGTGGCCGACGATCCGGCCTATGACATGGGGCAGGGCGCCGGCTTCTATGTCGACGCGACGGAGGCGCCCTGGGCCTCTCATTTCCGGATGCGGAGCTATGTCGAAGACGAGCTCCCGGCCGTGGTTGCGGCGCATTTCCCCGCCGACATGGACCGGCAGGCCATCACCGGCCATTCGATGGGTGGCCATGGCGCGCTGACGATCGGGTTGCGCAATCCGGAGCGGTTCCGCGGCGTCTCCGCCTTCGCGCCGATCGTCGCGCCCAGCCAGGTCCCGTGGGGCGAAAAGGCGCTCGCCGGTTATCTCGGCCGCGATCGCGCGAAGTGGCGCGACTATGACGCGGTCGCGCTGATCGAGGACGGCGCGCGTGTGCCCGAAATCCTGGTCGATCAAGGCGAGGCCGACGCGTTCCTGGCCGAGCAGCTTCGCCCGGCCCTGCTCCGGGGCGCGTGCGAGGCGGCGGGAATCGACCTGACGCTCCGGATGCAGCCCGGCTACGACCACAGCTACTACTTCATCTCGACGTTCATGGCCGACCATCTGCGCTGGCACGCGGAGCGGTTGCGCGGCTGACGGGTTGATGCGGGATGACCGGACCAGCCGATTATGACGTGGCCGAGATCATGGGCGGGCTCTACGGGCTTGGCATCATCGGCCTGAAGCATGCTTTCGCGCGCGATTGGGTCGAGCGGGTGGCCCAAGACATCTGGGCGATCTGGGATGACGTGAAGGACGTGCCCGGCGGCGCGCTGCCGCGGGGGCCGGAGCGCTTCTATGTCGAGGTTCATCCGGAGCGCATCCGCGGCTTCCCCGATATCGCGATCCATCCCTGGTTCGTGGCGGTGTGCGAGGCGGTGCTGGGGCCGGACTACCGGATCGTCGAGGTCGGGTTCGATATCCCCTTCCCCGGCGCCGCCGACCAGCCCTGGCACCGAGATTTCGCGGTGCCCGAGGCGACCACGAAAGGCAGACGGCTGAACTCGCTCGCCTTCAACCTGACCATGGTCGACACCCGGCCGGAACATGGCCCGTTCGAGATCGCGCCCGGCACGCAATGGGACCAGTTCGAAGGCTGCCCCAAGGGCATGTTCCCGCCGCGCGCGCTATGGCCGCGCTACATCGCCCGGGCCGAGCAGAAACTGCCGCAGATGGGCGACATCTCGGCGCGATCGGCGCTGACCGTCCATCGCGGAACTGCCAACCGCTCGAACGAGCCGCGCCCGGTGCTGGTCGTCGGCGTCGACGCGCCGGACGCGATCAACGCTCATCACCACGACCTGCAGGTCACGCCGGCCTATCTCGATGCGCTGCCGCCATGCATCCGCGATCACCTGACGTATCGTGTCGTCAAAAGGCTCGAGCCGATCATCCAGGCCCACACGATCCAAGGCCTGCTGGAGCCGGCTTACTAATCGGGTCGTCATCCCGGGCCTCATCCGGAATCCACCCGCCTTCCTGACGCAGATAGGCCCCGGCTCAAGGCCGGGGTGACGGATCATGATACCTCGACCCGGTCAGGATAGAATGCCAGCCGGACGGAGAGCAGGGCGCGGAAGGCCTTGTAGCCGCCGGTGCCGGGCGGGAAGGCGTGGAAGAACAGGCGCGGCACGCCGTCGGGGCCGGGCGCGACCGAAGGATGGCCCGGACCCCACCATCGGGTGCTGGTGCGGAGCAGCGGCTCCGGCATCTTGACGTAGGGGCCAAGCGGGTCGTCCGCGATCGCGACGCCGATGCCGTAATCGGGCGTCGAAAAGTCATTGCCCGAATAGAAGAGGTAAAAGCGCCCCTGCTGCTCGGTCACCCAATTGCCTTCGATCAGATGTCCTTCCCAGGCGAGGTCGTTGACCAGCACGACGCGGCGCTCGCCGGCCAGCCCTTGGCCGTCCGGACTCAGCGCTTGCGCGTAAACCGGAGTACGCATCGCGGCGATCACGTCGGAATGGGCGTGGAGCCGCTCGCGCACCTGGCCGTAGCGGGCGACGACTGCCTCGATCATCGGCTGCAGCGAAAAGAATTGCTCCATCGGCGTCGCGCGCTCGGCCCAGCGCCAGAGACCCGCGCAGAGCTGGGCCGTGCGCCGATCGGCAGCAGAATCGAACAGCTTGTCGATCAGAATGGGGTCATCGCGTAGCAATCGCGCCAGCTTGCGCGGCCAGACCGCATTCGAATCCTCCTTCCAGAACAGCAGCGTGGTGCCGTCCGGGCGGACGAAAAGGTTGGCGTCGATCACCCCGCCGGTGAGCAGCGGCTCCGGATCGGCCGTGAACGGGCCGCCCGGCGAGTCGGCGCGGGCGAGGCCGATGCAGAGCTCCCGCTTGTGATTGCGCGCGGTGAAGCAGAGCAGATAGCCGCTGCCGACACGGTGCAGCTCCGGCGCCCAAAAGTCGGCCACGCCTTCGCCGGTGATCGCCCAGGCCGGCGCCTGCCCGCGCGGAAAGACGAAGCCCGCCAGCTCCCAATCGCGGAGGTCGCGCGAGCGCAGGATCGGGAAAGCGTCCGGGGCGTCGTTCGAGGTGACGACCAGGCGGTAGCCGTCCTCGGTCCGCAGCACGGCCGGGTCGCCATAGCCGTCGCGGATGCGGGGATCGATGTTGCGCGTCAGCAGCGGCTCGATGCGATTATCGGCGGGCGGGGTCTCGAACGCTTCCCGCCCACGTGGACGACGGGTGCCGAAGTCGACAGCAATCGCGCGGAACAGGTCGAGCCAGGCGCCATGCTCCCGTTCTTCGACCGTATAGACGCAGCTTCGATCCGCCTCGGTGACGCGAATCTGCAAGGGGGCGCCGTTGATCACCTTCACCCACAGCATCGGATCAGGCAGCCCAGGCGCGCAGGAACACGTCGACGGCGGCGTCGATCTCCCGCTCGATCTCCGCTGCGTCCGGCGGGCCGATCAGGCCGACCAGATGCGACTGGATCGAGCCGGCCCAGAGCCGCCCGACAAAGGTCAGGCTCGCATCGGCCGGATCGCCGGCGCGAAGCCGGCCCCGCGCCATCAGCTCGGCGATATAGGCGCGCAGCCGCGCCTTGCCGCGCGCGGGGGCGCGTTCGTGAAACAGTCGCGCAAGCTCCGGAAAGCGCCCCGCTTCGCCGATGCAGAGCCGATGCAGATCGACGATCGGGCGGGCATGGACCGTCGCCAGCAAGGCGCGACCCATGGTGCGGAGCGACTCGGCGATGTCAGCCGTGGGGTCGAACTCGACCTCCAGCGCGCGGCCATAGCGCTCGACCAGGTCGTCGACCACGGCCGCGAACAATTCCTGTTTGGAAGGGAAATAGGTCCATAGGGTCGTCTTCGACCCGCCGACCGTGGCGGAGATCGACGACATGGAGGTGGCGCCGTAACCCTTGGAAAAGAAAGCCTCCCGCGCTGCCGCCACGAAGGCATCACGCCGCGCGTCGCGGCCGATGGGTCTTTCGTCGTCTGTACCAGGCGGTATCATTTCGATTGACAGTCTTTCGCGGCGGGAGCAGGGGGCGCAACCGTACTGCCCAGTATGATGGATCGCATGGCCAGGATCAAACCCGTAATTGCCGCAGGCGCCGCGATCGCTCTGGCCGGCTGCGCCTCGGTCCCGACGCTCGCGCCGAAGCCCAGCCTGGCATCGCCCGAAGCGCTTGGGGCGGAGCGGAGCCTTGCCGGCGCGCAAGGGCCCTGGCCGGTGGCCGACTGGTGGCGCGGCTTCGGCGATCCGCAGCTTTCCCGATTGATCGACGAGGCGTTGGCCGGCTCGCCGGACGTGGCCGCCGCCGCGGCACGCGTGCGCGCGGCAGAGGCGTTAGCGCAGCAGGCCGGTGCCGCGCTCCAACCGCAGGCCCAGCTCGACGCGACGGCAGGCGGCGTGAAGCAGAGCTACAATCTCGGCATCCCGCGCCAGTTCGTGCCCAAGGGGATCATCGACACGGGCCGGATCACCGGCAGCTTCGCGTTCGACTTTGACCTGTGGGGCAGGAACCGCGCCGCCCTCGCCGCGGCCACGTCGGACGCGCAGGCCGCTGCCGTCGATGCCGCCCAGGCCAGGCTGATGCTCTCGACCGGCATCGCCGCCGCCTATGCCGAGCTGGCGCAGCTGTTCGCAGAACGCGATGTCGCGGCGGAGGCGGTGCGCGTTCGCCAGGCGACCGCCGAGCTGACCGCGAAGCGCGTGCTGAACGGCCTCGACACGCGCGGCGAGCAGCGCCAGGCGGAATCCCGCGTTCCGGCTGCCCGTGCCGAGGTCGCCGCGCTCGACGAAGCAATCGCGCTCACGCGCAACCGGCTGGCGGCGCTGGCCGGCGCCGGCCCGGACCGCGGCCTCGCGATCGAGCGGCCGCAGCTGACCGCGGCCGGCGCGGCGCTACCCGACCGGGTTGCGCTCGAGCTGATCGGCCGGCGGCCCGACATCGTCGCCGCGCGGCTGCGCACCGAGGCCGCGGCGAGCCGGATCAAGGTTGCGCGCGCCGAATTCTACCCCAACGTCAACCTGGCGGCGATCGTCGGCCTGCAATCCTTCGGGCTCGACAGGCTGTTCGACAGCGGCTCGCTTTACGGCTATGCCGGCCCGGCGCTCAGCCTGCCGCTGTTCGAAGGCGGCCGGCTGGAAGGCAATTACCGCGGCGCGCGCGCCCGCTACGACGAAGCGGTCGCGCGCTACAACGGCACGCTGGTGACGGCGCTGCACGAAGTCGCCGATGCAGTGGCCAGCCTGCGCGCGCTCGACACGCGCCTGGCCGAGCAGCGCCAGGCGCTGGCAGCGGCGGAGGAAGCCGCAAGGATCGCCCGCATTCGATATCAGGGCGGGCTCGCCAACCAGCTGACCGCGTTGCAGGCGGACGACACGGTGCTCGCCAACCGCCGCGCCGTCACCGACCTGGAGGCGCGCCGATTCACGCTCGACATCGCCCTGATCCGCGCGCTCGGTGGCGGATTCGAAGGGCCTCAAATTGCAGGACTTCGCTGATGGCCGATATCAATCCCGAGGACATGCCGGTCGGCGATGTCGAGGACACCGCGCCCGCGCTGCGCGCGCGGCGGAAGCGCTGGTTCGGTATCCTCGCGCTGGTGCTGCTGGCGGGCGCCGTTGTCTGGGGCATCTGGTTCCTGCTGACCCAGGCCGGTCGCGTATCCACCGACAATGCCTATGTCGGCGCCGACACCGCGCAGGTGACGCCGCTGATCTCGGCGCCCGTCGCCGAGGTCCGGGTCGCCAACACCCAGGCGGTGAAGAAGGGCGACATCCTGGTGGTGCTCGACCCCGCCGATGCGCGGATCGAAGTCGCGCAGGCGCAGAGCGCGCTTGCCCAGGCCGAACAGAAATACCGGCAGGCGCGCGCCAATGTCGGCGCGGCGCAGGGCCGGGCGGCGGCGCGGGGCTCGGAGATCGAGCAGGCGCGCGCCCGGCTGCGCGATGCCGAAGCGACGCTCAATCGGGCGGGCATCGAGCTTCGCCGGCGCGAGGCGCTGATCTCGTCCGGCGCCGTCTCCGGCGACGAGCTGACCGCCGCGCGCACTGCGTTCCAGTCGGCCCAGGCCGCGCGTGCGCTTGCCCGCGCCGGCGTCGAGAGCGCGGAGGCCACGCAAGCCGCGGCGACCGGGGAGCTGAACGCGTCCGAGGCGCTGGTCGAGGGCACCAGCATCGGCACCGCGCCTGAAATCTTGGCCGCCCGCGCCCGGCTTCAACAGGCGAAACTCAATCTGGAACGCACGGTGATCCGCGCACCGATCGACGGCATAGTCACCAACCGGCAGGTGCAGGTCGGGCAGCGCGTCGCGGCCGGTGCCCCGGTCATGACCCTGGTGCCGATCGCCGCCGCCTATGTCGACGCGAACTTCAAGGAAGACCAGCTGGCGAAGGTGCGGCCGGGCCAGCCGGTCGAGCTGACGTCCGACTTCTACGGCGGCGACGTCGTGTTCCATGGCCGCGTCGTCGGCTTTGCGGGCGGCACCGGTGCGGCCTTCGCGCTGATCCCGGCGCAGAACGCGACCGGCAACTGGATCAAGGTCGTGCAGCGCCTGCCGGTGCGGATCGCGCTCGACCCGAAGGAACTGAAGGCCCACCCGCTCAGGGTGGGCCTGTCGATGGAAGCGACGGTGGACACGCGGGGCTCCTGATGGCGACCACCTCCGCCGCGCTCGACAAATTCGCAGAAGGACCGAGCCTTCACGGCTGGCGGCTCGGGCTTGCCGCCTTTTCGCTCGCGCTCGCCAATTTCATCGTCGTGCTGGACACGACGATCGCCAACGTCTCGGTGCCGCACATCGCCGGCGGCCTTGCCGTCTCGCCGAGCCAGGGGACGTGGACGATCACCAGCTATGCGGTCGCGGACGCGATCAGCGTGCCTTTGACCGGCTGGCTGGCGGCACGCTTCGGCAGCGTGCGCTGGTTCCTCATCTCGCTGATCGGCTTCGGCCTGTTCTCGTTTCTCTGCGGGATTGCCAGCACGCTCTACATGCTGGTCGCCTTCCGGGTGATGCAGGGGCTGTGCGGCGGCCCGCTGATGCCGCTGTCCCAGACCTTGCTGATGCGCATCTTCCCCAAGGGGCGGCAATCGGCCGCGCTCGGCATCTGGGCGATGACGACGACGGCGGCGCCGATCCTCGGCCCGATCCTGGGCGGCATCATCAGCGACAATTGGTCCTGGCCGTGGATCTTCTTCATCAACCTGCCGGTGGTCGCGCTCTGCGTGTTCCTCGTCTCGCAACTGGTGACGCCGTTCGAGACCAAGATCCTTCGCGCACGCATCGACGTGATCGGCCTCGTGCTGCTGATCCTGTTCGTGGGCGCGCTCCAGATCATGCTCGACACCGGCCGCGACAATGACTGGTTCCATTCGACCTGGGTGGTCGCGCTGGCGCTGATCGCCGCGATCGGCTTCGCCGCGTTCCTGATCTGGGAAACGACGGAGAAGAACCCGATCGTCGACATCAGCGTGTTCCGCTACCGTGGTTTCGTCGCCGGCGTGCTGGCGGTGTCGCTCGCCTTCGGCGCCTTCTTCGCGCAGGTGGTGCTGACTCCGCTCTGGCTGCAGCAGGTGATCGGCTATACCGCGACCGATGCCGGCTATGTCGTCGCCTGGCTCGGCCTGTTCGCGGTGGTCATGTCGCCGATCGCGGCCAGGATGACGGACAAGGTGGACCTGAGGATCACGGTCAGCGCCGGAATCGTCTGGCTGTTCCTGATGTCGTTCATGCGTGCGCGCTGGTCGACCGAGTCCGATTATTGGACACTGGCCTTGCCGCACATCCTGCAGGGAATCGGGATGCCGTTCTTCTTCATCGGGCTGACCGCGCTTGCACTGGGCTCGGTGCCGCCGGACAAGGTCGTCGCGGCGGCCGGGATGATGAGCTTCTGCCGCACGCTGTCGGGCGCGTTCGGCACCGCGCTGGCAACGACGATGTGGGACAATGCGAACGCCAATGCGCGCGGCCAGCTGGCCGGCGCGCTGAACGGTGTCCCGGACGCGATCGCCAGGATCGAAGGGCGAGGGGCGGGGCATGAACAGGCGCGCGCCGCGATCGACCGGATGGTCGAGGCGCAGGCGGCGACGATCGGGGTGATCCACATCTTCCTGATTGCGGGCGCCGTGTTCCTGGTCGCGGCCGCCCTGGTCTGGATCGCGCCCAAGGGCCGTGCAGCCGGGATCGGCGGCGGCCACTAGCTTGACTCCGCGCACCCCCGCCCATAGGTGCGCACCTCTCCGCCGAAGGCCCCTTCGTCTAGCGGTCCAGGACGTCGCCCTCTCACGGCGAAAACACGGGTTCGAGTCCCGTAGGGGTCACCAATCTCGCCCATGCTGCTGAAAATCCCGGTTTTACACTGGGTTCACCTATGGCTGGTACAGCCAGCTGATACAGCGAGGCGGGATCTTGGTTCAGATGGCAACGCCGTGGCGGCATCCCCAGACTGGGGGCCTATTACATTCGGCGGCAGATTCCCGCAGCACTTCGGCCGCAATTCGACGGCCGGGCGCTGTGGAAGGTCGGGCTCGGGACGAAGGACCCGGACGAGGCGCGGCGCAAGTTCGTCGTCGCGACCGCGGAGCTGGAAGCGCGCTTTGACGATGCTAGGAAGGCGCTTGCGGCCAGGGGCACCCGCCGGACATCAGACCGGATCGCGCTCGGGCGCTGCTGAAGCGCGCGGTCGAGCGCGAAGCAAAGGCCGTTTTCCGATTCTCCGCCGCATCTGGTGCTGCGAGAAGGCTGCGTCCGCGATACTTCAGGCGCCGATCGCGCTGATGCCAGCGGACCAGGCCGAGGACATTGCACGACTGGATCCACGGCTGCTGCCCGGCGATGTGTCCCTCCGAGCGGCTCGCACGCGTTCGGCGACGAGAGGCTCGCAATGGCCGATTCGCCGAGCCTTAAGGCGCAGCTGGCTGCCGCTGCTCGACGAGCACCTGGAATGACGTCCAGGTGCATGCGGTTGCGGCGACTGAATTCCCGCATTCGGCGATCGGAATATGCTGGCGGAACGGAGCGCTTTTGCCCGTCAGCGGCGTGAGTGTGCGAAGCTGATCCATCGTCTGCGCCCGATAGAAGGCGCGCACATAGCGATCGCCCTTCCTGTCGCGCACGAGCTCGAAGCCGAGTGCGCTGCCGGGCGGTACGTCATCAGCGGGGTAACTCGGGACTTTCCAGTGCAGCTTCAGATATCCGCCCAGATCGGCAATGTTGGTATCGTGGCCGGCGAGCAGCGTCAGCTTCGTGTTTCCCGACAGCGCCATCACGATTTCCTTTGCGATGGGCGCTGCAGCGGCACGCGCCACATAGTCCGGCCGGTTCGAATATCTGAACTTGAGCGGATGAAATCGGAGCAACTGCTCGATCTGGGCGCGGCTGACCCGTCCCCAGCCGACATCCTTCATCGGCATCCCTTCCAGATATTCGAGCAGCAAGGTCTGGCTTGCCGTTGATGCGATATCGAGCGGGCCTTCCAGCTCCGGACGGCCGTGCGGGACGGCGACGAGGCGGTTGGGCGCAGCCAGGGCCTGGCAGGCGGGCAAGGCGCAGTCCAGCACATGGGCAAGCAGCAGCAGGTCCCGGCGATAGGCGTGCTCTTCGGCGGCGATCCCGCCCTTGGGCGCGAGCGCCAGCGCTTCGCGCCGCGCCTGCTCGCCGTCGAACCAGGCCGGCTGGTCGTCGAGGCCGTGGAAGATCGGGTCCGCTTCCCCGTCCTGCGGATGGGAAACGGCCGCCGGGCAACCGGGCATGAAGCCTTCGCCCCAGCTTTCTGCGGTGCGGATCGCCCGCTGCTTGCCGCTCGCCTTCAGCACGACCGAGCCGGCGTCAGGGCAGCCCGGTCCGAACAGCCCGCGCGTTGCATAATAAAAGCGGTCGGCTTCCCCGAGTAGCTTCACGCCAGCGGCACCGCGCGGCGTCAGCAGGCCGTAATCGACCGGCCAGCTCGGCCATTTCTCGTTCGTGTAGCCGGCGGGGACTACATTGGGTTTGGTTGGTGGACGGATGCCGTGGCGCATCAGCATCACCACGCGTTCGACCTTGAGCTGAGGAGCGCTGGCCGGCCTGGCGATAACGGGCGTCGCCGCGAAGCAAAGAACGGCCGCGGCGGCGCGGAGAAGGAATGCAGTCTTCACGGCAATCTCCTGTGCAATCCACATTCTATTATATAAATATCCAGAAAATCAATTTCATTGAGCGCCGAAGCTGCGCCGGACTAGAATGCCGACAAGGGGGCGCGTGCCAAGGTCGCGCACTTCGACATAGCGCAGCGGCAAGGCTGCCCGGGAGCCGGCATAGATCGCGCGGCTTCGCTCGACATGGCGGCCGGTCAGGTTCTCGGCAAAGGCGCGGACGGTCCAGCGCGGCGCAAGCTTGTATTCCGCGAAGACGGAGAGGCGGCCGGCGATGCGCGTGCGCCGGATCTCGTTGAAACGATACTCGATCTCGTCGGTGGCGATCAGATAATCGATGCCCCAGCGAAATCCCGCGGCCGGGCGATCCTGCGTGAAATGGATTTCGCCGTCGATCGGCTGCTCGCCGGAGATACGGCGCCGCTCGCCCGTGGTCGGATCGACAACCGAGGTCCAGCGATAGCCCAGTTCCGCCCTCAGCAACCCGCCGGCGATGCCGAGCCGATCGAGCGGCAGATTGAGGTCCGCCGCGATCTTGGACTTGGCGCCGCTACCGATATTGCCCGGCGCGTCAAAGGCGAAGTCCGGCCCGATCACGCCGACACGGTCGAGCGTGTGCGACTTCCATTCGTGCCGCGCGGTCAACACCAGCGCGCCGTCGCCCCGGAAGCGCCGCTCCCAGGCCAAGGAGGCAATCCAGGTCCGCTCCGGCTCCAGATCGACATTGCCGGCGGTGATGGTGCTGGACGTCAGCGAGGTCGAGCTGACGAAGTCGCCGAAATCCAGCTGCGAGACTTCGCGTTCGACCCGCAGGCGCCACTGGCTGTACGGACCGGAGGACCAGGCGATCGCCAGCCGCGGCTTCGGGAACACGAAGGATTTGACCAGCGACGAGTCGCCGCTCTGCGTCAGCCGCGACGCTTCGACGCGAATGCCGGCTTCGATCGTCAACGGCCTCGACGGCTGCCAGGTCGCGGTGGCGAAGCCTTCGACACGTCGTTCCGCGACCCGGACATTGGCGGCGGGCAAGGGCACGGCGACGCTGTCGATCGCGAGCGCCGAGTGGCTATCGAGATAATTGTACGCCGCTTCGCCGCCGCCCTCCAGCGACAACGTGGCCGAGGGTTTCCATCTCAGCACCGCGCGGCCGATGCTTTCGCCGCCCTTGGCGCGCTCGGCCACCGCTTCGGTTTCGGCCCCGTCGTCCGACTGTTCGCTCGCATTGTCGCGCGACAGGCGCTGGAGCCCGGTAAGCCCGACCGACCAGCTTTTCCCGATAGATCGGTTCCAGTTCAGCCCAAGCTCCAGATTGTCCTTGGTCTCGAGCTCCAGCACCCGTTCGAGGCCCGGATCGGGCGCTAGGAAGGTCAGGTCCGTGTCGGCGCGTTCGCGTTCTCGGCTGGCGGAAGCGGAGAGCTGGAGCCGTCCCCCGACAAATCTGCGCTCATGGCCCAAGGTCGCCCGCGCGCCGCGAAAGCCGTCATGCTCGTCGTAGATCGCGCGCTCGCGGATCGATCGGTCGGCATTGGTCCGGATGCGGGGGCCGCGGCCCTTTTCATCATCGATTGTCTGATAGAGGTACAGTGACGCTTCACTGACCCGATCGCCGCTGCGGCGGGAGATATCGGCGCGCAGATCCCGAGAGAGGCGGCCGTCGCCGTAGCGGGCGAACGTCGCCTCAGCCTGGCCGCGCACCGCCGCTTCGGACCGGCGCATGACATTGGCGAGCACCGAATAGCCCTGCATGTCAATACCCTGCGCGCCGCCGCGAATCAGCTCGATGCGCAGCACTGAGGCGGCCGGAATGCGCTTCAGGATCGCATCCAGCCGGTCCGCCTTGGCGGCCGGTCGGCGGCCATCGACGAGCACGTTGCCGGCCGCGCCCGATAGGCCGCGTACATCGGCGTCGCCTTCGTCGAACTGAAAGCCGGGCAGGCGCAGGATCATGTCGTAGGCGTTCGCGGGCTGGGCTTCTGCGAAGAAGGCGGCCGGATAGACGAGCGTGTCGTCCGCGGCCTTCGCCGGATGGGCGAGCGTGCCGCCGAGGAGGACTGTGCAGAGGATCGAGAGCTGGACCGGGCGGATCATGACGGGATGGATGCGGGATGCCGGCTGACAGGTCGTCGACGCCGATCGTCAGCTTGTTGTCAGCGCGCCTGTGCCAGTCCTGCCGACATGACAAAGCTACATTACATCCTCGCCGCGGGCCTGCTGATCGGCACCGCCCCGCTCGCTCTCGCCAAGGACAAGGACGACATCGCCGAGCAGAAAGCCGCGAGCGAAGCGCTCGCACGTGGCGAAATCCTGCCCATCGTCCGCGTGCTCGGCATCGCCACCGCCCAGGTTCCGGGCGACGTGCTGAAGGTGAAGCTGGAGCGCGAAAGGTTCGGCTTCAAATATGAAGTGAAGATTCTTGCGCATAACGGGCGGGTGCGCGAAGTCGAGCTGGATGCCCGCACGGGCAAGATCCTGTCGATCGAGGACGATTGAGGCCGATGCGCGCGCTGGTGGTGGAGGATGATCCGACGGTCGCCGCCGAGCTGGTGCGTGCGCTGACCGCTGCCGGTTTCGCGGTCGATCATGCGGGCGACGGCGCCCAGGCCTGGTTCGATGGCGATGTCGAGGATTATGACGTGGCCGTCGTTGATCTCGGCCTGCCGCGGCTCGACGGATTGTCGGTCATCCGCCGCTGGCGCGATGCCGGCCGGTCCTTCCCCGTGCTGATCCTGTCGGCCCGAGGGGAATGGACCGACAAGGTGACCGGCATCGAGGCAGGCGCGGACGACTATCTCTCTAAGCCTTGGGAAATGGGCGAGCTGATCGCCCGCGTTCGCGCACTGGTGCGGCGGGCGGCAGGCCGCGCCTCGTCGACGCTGCGCGTCGGCGCGGTGACGATCGACACGCACCGGATGACGGCGACGCTGAACGGAGCGCCGATGCGCCTGTCGCCGCTGGAGTTCAGGCTGCTCGACTATCTCGCGCACAACCCGGGGCGCGCCGTCTCCGCGGGCGAGCTTGCTGAGCATCTGTACGGGGCAGCCGAGAGCAGCGATGCGAACGCGATCGAGGCGCTGGTCGCGAGGTTGCGGCGCAAGCTGGGCGGCGAGGTGATCGAGACCCGCCGCGGCTTCGGCTATCTATTGCCGTCGCTGGCCGCGTGAAGGGCGGCTCGCTTCGCCTTCGCCTGCTGTTTGGCGGAGCGGCGGCGATCGCGGTCGCGCTGGCGCTCGCTTGGTTCGGCATGACCTTGCTGTTCGACCGGCACATCGAGCGCCGTGTGGCGGAGGAGCTTCGTGCGCAGGCGGTGCCGCTGCTTGCGGGCCTCGCCACGAGTAATGGTGCGCCCGTGGTTGGGGAGGAACCCGCCGACCCGCGCTTTTCGGTGCCGGCGAGCGGCCTTTACTGGCAGGTCGGTTCGGCGCGGTCCCGCTCCTTGTGGGATTCCAGACTTCCACCTGCGGACAATCCGCGTGCCGACAACTGGTCTTCGCGAACGGCGGCGGGACCGTTCGGGCAGCAGCTTTTGCTGGTGGAGCGCCGCGTGCAGCTCGATCCCGGACAGAAGCCGCTGGTGATCCAGCTCGGCTATGATCTGGCCCGCCTGGCGCCGGCGCGCCGCGAGTTCGGGCGCGAAATGGGCCTGTTCGTGCTGCTGCTGTGGGTCGTCCTGTCGGTTGCCGCATGGATACAGGTCGCCTTGGGACTAAAGCCCCTGTCGAGCGTGAGGGAGGAACTGGGTCGGCTCCGGCGCGATCCGTCGGCGCGCCTGAACGGCGCCTATCCCAGCGAGTTGCGGCCGTTGATCGGCGCGATCGACGACCTTGCGGATGCGCGTGAAGCCGATCTGGCGCGTGCGCGACGGCGCGCCGCCGATCTTGCGCATGGCCTGAAGACGCCGCTGGCGGCGCTTTCGGCGCAGAGCGCGAAGGCGCGACGGGCCGGCGCGAACGAGGCTGCCGACGGATTGGACGCCGCCATTGCCGCCGTGCGCGCGGCCGTGGACGGCGAGCTGGCGCGCACCCGCATCGGCCTCTTGCAAAGCGAAGGGCAGGCCACACCCGCCGCTCGGCTCGTCGATCGGCTGGTCGACGTGATCGAGCATACCCAAGCCGGTGAGCGGATCGCGTTCACGACCGAGGTCGACGACGGAGCGGTCCTGCCGCTCGCCGGAGACGACGCTGCCGAATTGCTGGGACCTTTGCTCGAAAATGCGGCGCGCCATGCCCGGCGGCGCGTGCTTGTGCGGGGGGAGGCGCGGCCGGACGCGCTGGTCATCAGCGTCGCGGACGATGGGCCGGGTCTGGACGCGGCGCACCGGAGCGACGCGGTGCTGCGGGGCGCGCGACTAGATTCGTCCAGCGACGGCTATGGATTGGGCCTCGCCATCGCGCGCGAACTGGCCGAGGCGACGCAGGGGACGATGGAACTCAGGCCCGGCCCACTTGGCGGGCTGGAAGTGCGCCTTTCCTGGCTACGCTAGATCAGCGAAGCTGTCCGCGGATTGTCACATTCGGTCGCTAGCGCGGCCGACATGAAACACGGGTGCCGCTTTACGTTGCAAGGTAAATTCTATTCCTGTTGCAATATGGAATATTTGTTCGTAGTCTTCCGCCCGTTAAGAGACTCGGGGCAGGCGAGCCTGTAACCGGATGGAGGGGAGGATTTTTATGAACAGGGCTGGGACGGGTCGCCTCAATCCTTTGGCGGCGCGGCTGGTGGGCGCAAGCGTGGGGGCGCTGGCGATGTCTCTGGCGATGCCGGCGGCGGCGCAGACCGCCGCAGCCGACGCCGCAGCCGCTGCTGCGCCGGCCGATGCGGCGCAGGCTGCCGAAGCCGGGGAAGCCGACCCGAGCACGATCGTCGTGACCGGCCAGCGCGCCTCCGACCGCGCGTCGCTGCTGAAGAAGCGCGATTCCGATGTCACCAGCGAGGTCGTGTCGGCGAACGACGTCGGCAAGCTCCCCGACCAGAACGTCGCCGAGGCCGTGCGCCGGCTGAGCGGCGTCTCGGTCGCGACCGACAAGGGCGAAGGCCGCTACCTGCTGATCCGCGGCATCGAGCCGGATCTCGCCAACGTCACGATCAACAACCAGACCGCCTCGGCGCCTGAGCCCGAGAGCCGCAACGTCAAGCTCGACGATATTCCTTCCGGGCTGATCGGCTCGGTGACCGTCATCAAGACGCTGACGCCCGACCTCGACGCGAATGCGATCGCCGGTCAGGTCGACATCGAGACCGTGTCCGCGTTCGATAAGAACCGCCTGTTCGGCAGCGCGCGCGTCGTCGGCGGCTTCTATGAAGACACCGACCGGCGCGCGAAGGAAGGCGACGCCTCGATCGGCGGCGTGTTCGGTCCGGACGATCAGTTCGGTCTGGTGATCGCGGGCAATTACTCGCGCCGGCCGTCCTATTCCGAAGACGTGCTCTCGACCGCGCGGCAAATCGTCAACGGGATCGACCTGCCCGAAGAGCTCGACCAGCGCATCTACGATCCCGCCTTCCGCACCCGAAAGGGCGCGGTCGCCAACTTCGACTGGCGCCCGTCGAGCGACGTGAAGGTCTATGCCCGTTTCCTCTATTCGCAGTTCGCCGACCGCGAGTTCCGCCAGCGCTTCCGGCTGTTCTTCCCGGACGATGGGGACGATTATTCGTCGCTGACCGCGGACGGCGGCACGATCGCCTCGACCACGGCGCGCCGCCTGCTTCGCCGTCGCGCGGAGATCACCGGCACCAAAACCTATTCGCTGGGCGGGGAATTCCGGCTCGGCGACGGCGAGCTGACGATCGAAGGCACGCACGCCGATTCGAACAAGCGGGACCCGATCCGCGACGAGCTCGAATATCGCGCGGCGGCATCGACAGGCGTCGGTGCGACCTTCCAGCTCGGTAATGGCCTGCTCGACAGCTTCACCGCCAATGCGGCGGCGCTGAACCCGGCCAATTACCGGCTGCGCAGCTACAAGCAGGTATCCCGCCGCGCCGGCGAGGAACTGAACCAGCTGCGCGTCGACTACAAGCTGGACGTCGATGCGCTCGGGGTCGGCAGCTTCCTGAAGGTCGGCGCCAAGTATCTGAAGCGCAACCGCTTCCAGGACCAGACCGGGCGAACGCTGTCGGCCGTGTCCGGAACCGCCGGTCGCCACACCGTCGCGGATGACCAGATGTCGATCGTGCCCACGATCTTCGACGGGCGATACACGTTCGGGCCGTTGATCAACTTCGGCACGGCGCAGGGCTTCGTCTTCGCCAACGCAAACGACCCGGCCTTCTTCACCGTCGACCCGACCGACCAGATTTCGCAATCCACGTCGGAAGATTACCGAGTGAAGGAGAAAGTCACCGCCGGCTATGTGATGGCGAACATCAAGACCGGCGACCTGACGATCATCCCCGGCGTCCGCGTCGAGAAGACCGAGGGGGACACTGCCGCGATCATCTTTGCCGAGGGCGTCACCACGCTCGACAGCACCTTCGACTCCTTCGGGCACTACGAATATACCGACTGGTTCCCGGGCCTGAACCTCAAATACGAGTTCAGCCGCAATCTTCAGGCGCGCGCCGCGATCACCACCGCGATCGGTCGACCGCCCTTTGTCGACCTGGCGCCGACGGTCGGCGTCGACGAAGGCTCCAACGAAGTGACGCTCGGCAATCCCAACCTCAAGCCGCAAAAGTCGCTGAACCTGGACGCGGGCCTGGAATATTATTTCCCGAGCGAAGGCGGGATTTCGGTCGCCGTGTTCTACAAGCGGATCAAGAACCCAATCTTCGAGACGACACGCACGGAAAGCGGCGTGTTCGGCGGCATCCCGCTGACCGACGCGAGAATCTTCTCGTTCGGCAACGGCGACAAGGCGACGCTGAAAGGCATCGAGTTCGCGTTTCAGAAGCCGCTGACGTTCCTGCCGTCTCCGCTCGACGGGTTCGGGGTCAACGCCAACCTGACCTTGACGGACGGCAATCTGAAGGTTCCGGGCCGCACCATCGACACGCCGCTGGTCGGCCAGGCAAAGCGGATCGCAAGCGCCCAGCTCTATTACGAGAAGTACGGGATTTCCGGCCGCGTGGCCGTTTCGTACCGTTCGGCCTATCTCGACACAGACGGCGGCTTGAACGTGGGGGACCCAAGCGGGCTATCGGATGGCTATTTCGGCAAGATCACGACCGTCGATGCGCGGCTCGGGTATCGCCCCGTCAAGTATCTTGAGGTCTTCGTCGAAGGCACCAACCTCACCGACGCGAAGGATTATTATTACTTCGCGACGCCCAATCGCTTCCGCGAGGCGGAGAAATATGGCCGCTCGATGCGGGTGGGCGTGACCTTCACCTACTGAGCCGATTGCCCCCGCAGGGAGGAGCCGGCCCGCAAGGTCCGGCTCCTTTCCATTTAGACCTTGACCAGGCAGTCGCCCGCGGCGGAGGCCGCCGCCGCTTCGGCGAGCGCCAGCGCGCGGACGCCGTCGGCATAGCCGACCAGCGGCGCGCACTTGTCATCCAGGATATCGGCGAAATGCTCGGCTTCACGGGCGTAAGCGGTCGCGTAACGGTCGAGGAAGAAGTTCTGGAACCGGTCGGCGGCAGCGCCCTCTTCGCCCCAGGTCTCGACAGTGGTCTCAAGCTGGTTCTGCGCGCGGATCATTCCTTTCGATCCGAATGCCTCGATCCGCTGGTCGTAACCATAGCCGCTGCGGCGACTGTTGGAGATGACGCAAAGCCGGCCGGATCCTGTGCGCAGGATCGTCTTGGCCGTATCCGCGTCGCCGGCTGCGCCGATGGCCGGGTCGACCAGCACGGACGTGCTGGCGAACACCTCGGTCGGCTCCTCTCCGAGCAGCCAGCGCGCCATGTCGAAATCGTGGATCACCATGTCTTTGAAGATGCCGCCCGAGACCTTGATGTAGTCGACCGGCGGTGGCGCCGGATCGTGGCTGATAATGTGCAGTGTCTCCAGCGTGCCGACGGCGCCCCCCGCCAGCCGCGCCTGCAGCGCCGCGAAATTCGGGTCGAAGCGGCGGTTGAACGCCAGGAACAGCGGCGCGCCCAAGGCTTCCAGCCGATCGGCCGCCGCCCGGGCGCGGGCCAGGTCCTGGTCAAGCGGCTTTTCGCAGAAAACCGCCTTGCCCGCTTCCGCGGCGGCCAGGCTGAAATCGAGGTGCGTGTCGGTCGAGCTCGCCACCACGACGCCTCGGACCGACGGGTCGGCAAGCGCCTGGTCCAGGCTCGCCACGGTTGCGCCGAACTGGCGAGCCAGCGCAGCCGCGGCGTCCGCCACCGGGTCAACCACATAGGCGAGCTTCAGCCGCGGGTCGGCGGCGATGTTGGCGGCGTGGATGCGGCCGATCCGGCCGGCGCCGATCAAGGCAATGGCGTGCATATTCCTCCCTTCAAGCCACATTCCAAATATCATGCATCTGAAATTGACGTTCCTTGTAGCGCGACGATTTGCCTCGCGCGATAGTTGCGTTCCATTTTTTGAACAGATATTCCTTCGCGCAGCCGATGGGGAGGAGTGCCGGATGTCCGAGGATTTGAGCGCTCCGGCAACGGCCGAGCAATTGCGCGCGGAGATCGTCCGGCGCTACGAATCGCTCAGCAAGCGGCTCCAGCAGATCGGCCGCTACATCCTCGACGAGCCGAACGACATCGCGCTGGAGACGCTGGCGGTGATCGCGTCGCGTTGCGGGGTGCAGCCGTCCGCGATCGTGCGCTTCGCGAAAAGCTTCGGCTTTGAAGGCGCCAGCCAGATGCAGCGCCTGTTCCGCGACGGGCTGCTCAGCAACAATGCCGCGCTCGGCTATTCGGAACGCGTGCGCCAGCTGAGCGAGGCGACCAATGCCGGCAATGCCGAGCCGGCCGACCTGCTTGCCGAGTTCGTCGAAGGCAACACGCTCGCGCTCCAGAACCTGCTGCAGACCGTCAGCGGTGCGGACATGCGGGCCGCGGTCGACGCCATTCTGAAGGCCGAGATCGTGCACGTGGTCGGGTTCCGCCGGTCCTTTCCGGTTGCGTCTTATCTCACCTATTCGCTGCTCCAGGCCGGCAAGCGGACGACGTTCATCGACGGGGTCGCCGGCCTTGCGATGCAGCAGGTCCAGACGATGACCGCCGACGACGTGCTGATCGCGATCAGCTTCCATCCCTATTCGGAGGAAACGGTCGCGGTCGTTGAAGCGGCGCAGGGGCGGGGCGCCAAAGTCCTGGCGATCAGCGACAGTCTGGTCAGCCCGGTCGCCAAGCCGGCCCAGTGCGTGCTGCAGGTGCGTGAATCGGAAGTGCGCAAATTCCGCTCGCTGGCGGCATCGATGGCGCTGGCCCAGGCCCTTGCGATCAACTTCGCGTTCGAGGTCAATCGCAAGCCTTCCAAACGGCGATCGGGCAAGACTGCTTGAGTGTTGGAACGCCTTCCAGCGGCCGCACCTGTGAAACATATATTGCAAACTATCATATAGTGGAATAGATGTTACAGACCACAAGGGGCGGTCTGACGAGTATATGGCGCAAAGCAGCAGCGGAACCGACGGAGAGCGCCGGCTCGACCTGATCGCGATGGGGCGCGCGGGGGTCGATCTTTACGGCGAGCAGGTCGGCGGGCGGCTGGAGGATATGGGCAGCTTCGCCAAATATATCGGCGGCAGCCCGACCAACACCGCGGTCGGGGCTTCCCGCCTGGGGCTTGACGTCGGGCTGCTGACGCGAGTGGGCGGCGATCATTTCGGCCGCTTCATCCGCGAGGAACTGGAACGCGAGGGCGTGGACACGGCCGGCGTGCGCACCGACCCGGACCGGCTGACCGCGCTCGCGATCCTGGGCATTCGCGACCCCGACAGCTTCCCCCTCGTCTTCTACCGCGAGAATTGCGCAGACATGGCGCTGTGTGTCGACGATATCGATCCGGCATTGATCGCCCGGACAGGCGCGCTGCTGGTCAGCGGGACGCATCTGTCCCGCCCCGGCGTTTTCCAGGCGAGCATGAAAGCGGCCGAGCTGATGAAGCGCCAGGGCGGCCGTGTGGTGTTCGACATCGACTATCGGCCGGTGCTCTGGGGTCTGGCCGCGAAGGAAAATGGCGAAGACCGGTTCGTCGCCAGCGCGGCAGTGACGGAGTCGCTGCAGCGCATCCTGCCGCTTTGCGACCTGGTCGTCGGCACCGAAGAAGAAATTCATATCCTGGGCGGCCTGAGCGACACGGTTTCGGCCCTCCGCGCCATCCGCGAGCGCACCGCCGCACTGTTGGTATGCAAGCGCGGCGCGAACGGGTGCGTCGCAATTCCTGGCGCGGTTCCCGATGACCTCGACGATGCCGTCGTCGAGCGCGGATTTCCCGTCGAAGTGTTCAACGTGCTGGGCGCGGGCGACGCCTTCATGGCCGGGTTCCTGCGCGGCTGGCTTCGTGATGAGCCGCTGGAGCAATGCTGCGCGTTCGCCAATGCCTGTGGCGCGATCGTCGTTTCGCGGCATGGCTGCGCGCCGGCGATGGCGTCGTGGGAGGAGCTGCAGCTTTTCCTCGATCGCCAGGACTGGCCGCACCGGCTGCGCGAGAGCGTCGAGCTGGAGCATGTCCACTGGGCGACCAATCGTCACCGCGATTACCCGGAGCTGACGGTGCTGGCGGTCGACCACCGCAGCCAGTTCGACGACCTGCTCGCCGAGCTCGGAGCCGGCACGCCGGAGCAGGTGGCGCATTTCAAGCGCCTGGCGCTCGATGCGGTCCACCAGGTGGCCGCGGGCGACCCGCGTTTCGGCGTCCTGCTCGACGGCCGCTTCGGCGCCCGCGCGTTGGAGGCCGCGGCGGATCTTCCCTATTGGATCGGGCGGCCGATCGAAGTGCCGGGATCGCGGCCGATCCGCTTCGAAGGCGCCCCGGACGTGGAGACCAGCTTGCGCGAATGGCCGCTGAACCATGTCGTCAAATGCCTGGTCTTCTACCATCCGGACGACGATCAGGAGATGAAGGCGCGGCAGGACCGCCAATTGCTGCGACTGTTCGATGCCTGCCGTGCGACGCGGCACGAATTCCTGCTGGAGATCATCGCGTCGAAACACGGGCCGGTCGACAGCACGACCGTCGCGCGCGTGATCGATCACATCTATTCGCTCGGCATCTATCCGGACTGGTGGAAGCTGGAGCCGGCCGACGACGCGCCGACCTGGGACGCCGTGCAGGCCGCGATCCTGCGCTACGATCCGCTGTGTCGCGGGATCGTGCTGCTGGGACTCTCCGCGCCGCGCGAGGAATTGCTGGCGGCGATATCGGCAGCCGCGCCGTTCGGGCTCGTCCGGGGCTTCGCGGTCGGGCGGACGATCTTCCATGAGGTCGCCGCAGGGTGGCTGACGGGCGTGATCGACGATGCCGGCGCGGTCGCGGCGCTGGCCGAGAATCTGCGCGTGCTTTCCGATGCCTGGCGGACGGCGCGCGATGCGCGGCAGGCGGCATGATATGAGCAGCGTACGCCTCACCATGGCCCAGGCGCTGACGCGCTGGTTGGCGGCGCAGTCCGTTGAGATCGACGGCGTCGTGCTGCCCTATTTCGCCGGCGTCTGGGCGATCTTCGGTCATGGCAATGTCGCGGGCGTGGGCGAAGCGCTGGCCGGCATGAGCGATGCGCTGCCGACATATCGCGCCCATAACGAACAAGGCATGGCGCATGCGGCGATCGCTTTCGCCAAGGCGAGCCGGAGGCGGCGGGCCATGGCCTGCACGACCTCGATTGGGCCCGGCGCCACCAATATGGTGACGGCCGCTGCGCTGGCGCATGTGAACCGGCTTCCGGTGCTGTTCCTGCCCGGCGACGTCTATGCCAGCCGCCGGCCGGACCCGGTGCTGCAACAGGTCGAGGACTTCGCCGACGCGACCGTTTCCGCAAACGACTGCTTCCGCCCCGTCTCCCGGCTGTTCGACCGGATCGCCCGGCCCGAACAGATCATCGATGCGCTGCCCCGCGCGATGGCGGTACTGACCGACCCGGCGCTGTGCGGTCCGGTCACGCTCTGCCTGTGCCAGGACGTGCAGGCGGAGGCGTTTGATTTCCCGGAAAGATTTTTCGCGCCCAAGGTCTGGCGCCAGCGGCGCATCCGCCCGGACGAGGCCGAGCTGGGCGCGCTCATTGCCGCCCTTCGCCGGTCAAGCGCGCCGCTGATCGTGGCGGGCGGCGGGGTGCTCTATTCCGAGGCCGAGCAGATGTTGGCCGACTTTGCCGCCGGCACTGGCGTTCCCGTCGCGGAAACGCAGGCGGGGAAGGGGGCACTCGCCTGGGATCATCCCCAGGCGCTCGGCAGCATCGGGGTGACCGGCACCAGCGCGGCCAATCGCGCTGCGGAAGCCGCCGACCTGGTGATCGGAATCGGCACGCGGCTGCAGGACTTCACGACCGGGTCGCGCACCCTGTTCGCGGGCAAGCGGCTGTTCCAGGTCAATGTTGCGACCCATGACCTCGCCAAGCAGGATGCCGAGCCGGTGCAGGGCGATGCGCGCGCGACGCTCGCCGCGCTGGGCGAGGCGCTGGGCGACTGGGGCGCGCCGGCCGAATGGGCCGAGGCTAACCGATCGGCAGTTGTAGAGTGGAACCGCGCCTGGGATGCGGCGACGCGGGCGGGCGACGCGCTGCCGTCCGATGCGCAAGTGATCGGCGCTGTGTGGCGGCAGGCGCGCGAGGACGCGGTCGTGGTCTGCGCGGCCGGCGGGTTGCCGGGCGAACTGCACAAGCTTTGGCGCACGCGCCGGCCGGGCGGCTATCATGTCGAATATGGCTATTCGTGCATGGGTTATGAAATCGCGGGCGGTCTGGGCGTGAAGATGGCCGATCCTGCGCGCGACGTGTGCGTGATGGTCGGCGACGGCAGCTATCTGATGCTGAACTCGGAGCTCGCCACCTCGGTGATGCTCGGCGTCAAGATCACTGTCGTATTGCTCGACAATCGCGGCTTCGGCTGCATTAACCGGCTGCAGCAGGGGACGGGCGGTCGGCCGTTCAACAATCTGCTCGCCGACACCCGGCATGACGCGCTCCCCGATATCGACTTTGCTGCCCACGCGAGGAGCCTCGGCGCCCAAGCCGAGAAGGTGCAGGGCATCGCGGAGCTGGAGGCGGCGCTCGCGCGCGCGGGGGCGTCCGACAAGAGCTATGTGATCGTCATAGACACCGATCCGGCGATCACCACCGAGGCGGGCGGGCATTGGTGGGACGTGGCGGTGCCGGAAGTCTCGCCGCGCGCCGAGGTCCGGGCCGCACGCCGCGACTATGAGGCCAGGATTTCGGGAGACAGGAAATGACGATCCGCTGGGGCGTGAGCCCGATCGCCTGGTGCAATGACGACATGCGTGAGCTGGGCGGCGACACGACGCTCGACGAGCTGCTGACGGACGTGAAGGAGATCGGCTTCGCAGGCGTCGAGCTCGGCCACAAATTCCCGCGCGATCCCGGCACGTTGGGGCCGATCATGGCGCGGCATGGGCTGGAGGTCATCGGCGGCTGGTGTTCGTCCAACCTGCTCGCGCGCGATGCCGATGCCGAAATCGCCGCCCTCGCGAAGCATCTGGCGCTGCTGGAGGCGATGGGTTCGACCGTGTTCATCCTCGCCGAGACGAGCAATGCCGTGCACGGCGACCGCCGCAGCCGGCTCGACACGCACCCGGTGCTGACATCCGGCGAATGGAAGCAGTTCGGCGAGCGTTTGAACACGGTCGCGCGCTACATCACCGATCGCGGCCTGCGGTTCGCCTATCATCATCACCTGGGCACCGTCGTCGAGACGGGCGCCGAGCTTGAGCGCTTCTTCGACGCGACCGGCGATCATGTCGGCCTGGTGCTCGACACCGGCCATGCGCTCGGCGGTGGCTTCGAGCCGCTGGGCGTGATTGAGACCCGGCCCGAGCGTGTCGTGCATGTTCATTGCAAGGACATCCGCCGCCGCAAATTCGACCAGTTTCGGGCGGGCGGGACCAGCTTTCTCGATGGCGTCATCGGCGGCATGTTCACCGCGCCGGGGGATGGGGACTACGACTATGCGCCGTTCATGGCCGCCTTGGCCCACATCAATTATTCAGGCTGGATCGTGATCGAGGCGGAGCAGGACCCGGCCGTCGCCAACCCGCGCCAGTACAGCCAGCTCGGGCTCGACACGCTGAAGCGCCTCGCCCGGCAGGTGGAGCTCGCCTGATGTCGCTGCTGGTTCGCCCGCACGCGCCCGATCCCGACGGGACGGTTCTCGACATCACGCCCGAAAGCGCAGGCTGGAAATATGTCGGCTTCCGCGTCGTGAGGCTCGCGGCCGGCCAGCGCCACGAGCACCGCGAGGAGGGGCGGGAAACCTGCCTGGTCGTGCTGACCGGGACGGTCTCGATCGAGTCCGGCGGCGAATCCCTTGCAGGTCTCGGCGGGCGCGAGACCGTGTTCGATGGCCCCGCGACCTCGGTCTACGTGCCGGCCGGCATAGGCTATGCGATCCGCGCCGAGAGCAACGCTGAAGTGGCCGTCTGCACAGCCCCGGGCAGCGGCTCGGGCAAGGTCCGGCTGATCCGGTCGAAGCAGGTCGAGACGCGCGGCAAGGGCACCAACACCCGCTATGTCCGCAACATCCTGTCCGACGCCGACGCGGCCGAAAGCCTGCTGGTGGTCGAGGTGATCACGCCCGGCGGACACTGGTCCAGCTACCCGCCGCACAAGCATGACCGCGATGCCTTTCCCGAGGAGACGTTCCTTGAGGAAACCTATTACCACCGTCTTTCGCCGCCGCAGGGTTTCGCCTTCCAGCGCGTCTATACCGACGAGCGAGACATCGACGAGACGATGGCGGTGGAGGACGGCGACGTGGTGATGGTGCCGCGCGGCTACCACCCGGTCGGCGCGCCGCATGGATATGACCTTTACTACCTGAACGTGATGGCGGGCCCCCGGCGCAATTGGGTGTTCCGCAACGACCCCGCGCATGACTGGATCGTGCGCCAATAAGGAAGAGCGTGTGAGACAGATCGACCACTTCATCGCCGGCGGTGCCGCCGGCGGCGCCTCCGTGCGCGCCGGCGACGTGTTCAATCCCAGCACCGGCGAGGTGCAGGCCAGGGTGGCCTTGGGAACCAGCATCGAGCTCGACCGGGCCGTGGCTGCCGCTCAGGCCGCGCAACCGGGTTGGGCCGCGACCAATCCGCAGCGCCGGGCGCGCGTGATGTTCCGCTTCAAGGAACTGGTCGAGCGCGAGATGGACTCGCTGGCGCATCTGCTCGCTTCAGAACATGGCAAGGTGATCGCGGACGCGCGCGGCGACGTGCAGCGCGGGCTCGACGTGATCGAATTCGCGGCCGGCATCCCGCACGCGCAGAAGGGCGAATACACACAGGGTGCCGGGCCGGGGATCGACGTCTATTCGATGCGCCAGCCGATCGGCATCGGCGCGGGCATCACCCCGTTCAACTTTCCGGCGATGATCCCGATGTGGATGTTCGGCCCGGCCATCGCGGTCGGCAATGCCTTCATCCTGAAGCCCTCCGAGCGCGATCCGAGCGTACCGGTGCGCCTTGCCGAGCTGATGCTGGAGGCGGGCCTGCCGGAAGGCATTCTTCAGGTCGTTCACGGCGACAAGGAAATGGTCGACGCGATCCTCGACCATCCCGCGATCTCGGCCGTCAGCTTCGTCGGCAGCTCGGATATCGCGCAATATGTTTATGCGCGCGGCGTCGCGGCCGGAAAGCGCGTGCAGGCGATGGGCGGGGCCAAGAACCATGGCATCGTGATGCCGGATGCCGACCTTGACCAGGTCGTGAAGGATCTGTGCGGCGCCGCCTTCGGCTCGGCGGGCGAACGCTGCATGGCGCTGCCGGTGGCCGTGCCGGTCGGTGAAAAAACGGCCAACGAGCTGCGCGAGGCATTGATCCCGGCGATTGCGGCCCTGAAAGTCGGCGTCTCGAATGATGCCGACGCACATTACGGCCCTGTCGTGACCGCAGCGCATAAGGCGCGGATCGAGGGCTGGATCCAGACGGGGATCGACGAGGGCGCTGAGCTGGTCGTGGATGGGCGCGGCTTCACCATGCAAGGCCACGAAAACGGCTTCTTCGTCGGGCCGACCCTGCTCGACCGGGTAACGCCAGCCATGCGCTGCTATCAGGAAGAGATTTTCGGGCCCGTCCTCCAGATCATCCGCGCACCGGACTTCGAGACGGCGCTGCGGCTGCCGAGCGACCACCAATATGGCAACGGCGTCGCGATCTTCACCCGCAACGGCCACGCCGCGCGGGAGTTCGCGCAGCGCGTCAATGTCGGCATGGTCGGCATCAACGTGCCGATCCCGGTGCCGGTCGCCTATCACAGCTTCGGCGGCTGGAAGCGCTCCGGCTTCGGCGATCACAACCAGCACGGCATGGAAGGCGTGCGCTTCTGGACCAAGGTCAAGACCGTCACCCAGCGCTGGCCCGATGGCTCGGTCACAGGCGAGAACGCGTTCGTGATCCCGACCATGGTCTGACCGAAACATATCTTCCACAGATGCGAAATTTGGAATAGATCGACTCGGGAAGGCGCGGCGCACGATCGCGCCCCCGAGCGGGGAGAATTCCATGCTGAGGGCGCTTGCGACGGGGCCGGACCTGCCGGTCAGGTCCGACATCGACATAGACGGCACGTTCCGCCGCTATCGGATGCGGATCATCCTCGCGATAACGCTGGCGTATGCGGTCAGCTATACCTGCCGGCTCGCGATCAACGTGGTCAAGAAGCCGCTGATCGACGGCGGCATTTTCACGCCGCTGGAGCTCGGCATGATCGGCTCGGCGCTGTTCTACACCTATGCGGCGGGCAAGCTGATCAACGGCTTCGTCGCGGACCACAGCAATGTGAAGCGCCTCTTCGCGATCGGGCTGGTCGCTTCCGCCGCCTGCAACATCGCAATGGGTTTCTCGACCCTGTTCTGGGTCACGGTGCTGCTCTGGGGCCTGAACGGGTGGTTCCAGAGTTATGGCGCGCCGGCGTGTGTCGTGGCGCTGGCAAGCTGGTTCTCGAATAGGGAACGCGGCCGCTATTACGGCATCTGGTCCACCGCCCATTCGCTGGGTGAGGGGCTTACTTTTGCCGTCGTGACGTCGCTGGTCGCGGTCGGCGGCTGGCACTGGGGCTTCTGGGGACCGGGCATCGCCACGGTGATTGCCGCCGTGGCCGCCTATTTCGCGATGGCCGACCGGCCGCGTGCGCTGGGCCTGCCGAGCGTTGCCGACTGGCACAACGATCACTACGCCCCGCCCGCTGCGGGTACGCCCGAACGCGGCGTTTTCGCAACGCAGCTTTCGATCCTCAAGATCCCGGCGGTCTGGATCCTCGCGCTGGCGAGCGCTGCCAATTATGTGACGCGCTACGCGATCAATAGCTGGGGCATCCTCTACCTCCAGGAAGCGCGCGGCTATTCGCTGGCCGAGGCGGGAGGCATGCTGACGGCCAGCACGATCGCCGGCGTCGTGGGTGCGGTCGCGTTCGGCTTCGTTTCAGACAAATTCTTCGGCGCCCGCCGCCCGCCCGTGAACCTGCTGTTCGGGGTGGTCGAGCTGATCGGGCTGCTGATCTTCTTCTACGGACCCGGCGATCCCGGCACGATGCTGCTGGGCGTCGTTCTGTTCGGGCTGGGCATGACCGGACTGGTGACATCGCTCGGCGGCCTGTTCGCGATCGACATCTGCCCGAAACGCGTCGCCGGTGCCGCGCTCGGGCTGGTCGGCGTGTTCAGCTATCTGGGTGCCGCGGTGCAGGAGCAGGTCTCCGGCGCGCTGATCAACAGCCATATGCGCGTGTTCGGCAGCGACCGCGTCTATGACTTCGATCCGGCGATCTGGTTCTGGATCGGCTGCTCGGTGGCGGCGACATTGCTCGCCACCACGCTCTGGAACACGCGGCTGCGTGATTGAGGGGTTTGTTGATGAACCGTCGCCATTTCCTTTGGGGCGCGGGCGCGCTCGCCACGCTTGCGGGGCTGCCGCGCCGCGCACTCGCCGCCGCGCTCGGCTATCCGCGTCTGCTGGAAGGACCGATGATCGGCGCCTCCACGCCGGACGGCTTCACGGTATGGAGCCGGGCGAGCGGCACCTTTGACGTCGCGGTTGAATATGCGATCGACCGTGCGCTCTCCGATGCGAAAACGACGCCCGCGGTGAAGGCGCGCGCCGATGAAGACCTGGTTACCCGCATCGACGTGAGCGGCCTGGAGCCGGACACCTCCTATTATTACCGCATCAAGATGGACGGCATCGCCGACCGTCACCAGCCACTGCCGTTCCGCACGCGCACCGCACCGGCGGCGCCGCGGCCGATCCGGATCGCCTTCGGCTCGTGCGCGCGCGTGCAGCTCGACCCGCATCAGCCCGTCTTCGACGCAATCGCAGCCATGGAGCCGGACCTGTTCCTGTGGCTGGGCGACAACATCTACGCCGACAGCGACGCCGAAGCGGCGTTCACCGACATCTATGCGCGCCAGCGCAGCGTCCCCAGCCTGCAGCCGCTGCTGCGCTCGGTGCCGCAGCTCGCGATCTGGGACGATCACGATTTCGGCTATAACGATTCTGACGGCGACAATCCGGTCAAGGACATGACGCTGCGCCTCTTCCGGCGCTGGTGGGCGAACCCGGCGGCAGGACAGCCCGATACGCCCGGCGTGTTCTTCCGCCACAGCTTCGGCCCGGTCGATGTCTTCATGCTCGACGGCCGCTATCACCGCGACAAACCCTCGGCCCCGGATGGGCCGGCGAAGACGATGCTGGGCGCCGCGCAAAAGGCCTGGCTGAAACGCGAGCTGAAGGCATCGAAGGCGGTCTTCAAGATTCTCGCGTCCGGCACCGGCTGGTCAAGCGCCGAACGCGGCGGCGACAGCTGGGCCATGTACCTGCACGAGCGCGACGAGCTGCTCGACTTCATCCGCGACAATCGCATTACCGGCTGTCTCGGGATTTCCGGCGACGTGCACATGGGCGAAGCGAATTGCGTGCCATGGTCGGAAAAGGGTGGATACGATTTCTACGATCTGGTGAGTTCCGGCCTGGCGCAGCTGCTCAGCCCCAAATTCGTGGACCAGATGCCGGAGGTCCGTCTTCGCGCGCCTTGGGTCGGCAGCGCCAATTTCGGCATTCTGGACTTCCGCTTCGATCCCGAGCCGGTGGTGGAAATGAGCGTCCGCAACGTGATCGGCGCGCCGGTCTGGGACACTGTCAGCGTCAAGGCAGCCGACTTGGTCAATGGCCGCCAGAGCTGGAAGACCGCGATCGATACCAAGGAGACGGAACGCCGTATTCGAGCGGAGCGGGGCGGCAGCTACTATGGAGCGGAGAAGTAGCGATGCGTTTCGAGATGGTGGCAATCGAACCCGAAGAGTTCGAAGCGATGAAGGCCCGGCTTCCGAAAGCGACGGCTGAAGGCTTGTTCGATGCATACCGGATCAGCCAGAACACCTGGTACAAGCTGCGGGACGGCGTGCCGGTGAAGCGCAAGACGCTGGAACAACTGCGCGTCCGTTATCGCGAGATCGCCGGCGGGTGAGCAAGTCGCCGCTTCGCCTCGCCTTGGTCGGTAGCGGCTTCATGGGGCGAGCCCATGCGATGGCGTTTGCCACGGCAGCCCGCGCCTTCGATCTCCCGGTGACCCCGGCGCTCGAGCTGATCGCCGACCGGACCGAGGCATCGGCGGCGGAAGCGGCTGAAATCTTGGGGTTCCGCCGCTCGACGGCGAATTGGCGGACGATCATGGCCGATCCGTCGATCGACTTGGTCGCGATCGCCGCGCCCAATCGCCTGCACGCGCCGATTGCCGAGGCGGCGCTGGCGGCCGGCAAGCCCGTCTATTGCGAGAAGCCGCTTGCTACGACGCTTGCGGAAGCGGAGGCGATGACGGCCGCGGCTGGCGCCTCCGGCCTGCCGACCGCGGTGGGTTACACTTACCTCTACAATCCGATGATCGCCTTGGCCCGCGACCTGATCCAGTCGGGCGAGATCGGCGAGGTGACGGCATTCCGCGGCATCCACGCCGAAGATTTCATGGCCTCTCCCGACGCGCCGTTCGGCTGGCGATGCGAGCCGGACCAGGCCGGCGGCGCGCTTGCCGATATCGGCAGCCACATCATCGCCATGGCCCTGCATCTTGTCGGGGAGGTATCGGAGGTTTCCGGCACGCTTCAGACGGCGCACCCGGTCCGCCGCGACGCCGCCGGAGCGGAGCGTCGCGTAACGGTTGACGACCAGATGGATGCGCTGGTCCGTTTCGCCGGCGGCGCGACGGGTGCGCTTGCGGCAAGCTGGATTGCGACTGGCCGCAAGAACCAGCTTGCGTTCGAAGTGACAGGCACGCGCGGCTCGATCCACTTCACGCAGGAACGGTTCAACGAGCTGAAGCTCTGCCGCGCCGGCGGCGGTTTCACGACGATCCTGGCCGGCCCGGAGCATGGCGCCTATGGTGCTTTCTGCCCCGCGCCTGGTCATCAACTCGGCTACAACGACCTGAAGACGATCGAGGTAAGGGCGGTGCTGCAAGCCGTGCTCGGCCTGCCGAACGCGGCGCTGGACTTTGCCAAAGCGCTTAGGGTCGAACGCGTCGCCGATGCAATCCGCCGCTCGCATCGCGAGCGGGCGTGGATCGCTCTCTAGGCGCCGAGTTCCGCGAGCAATTCGCGCTGGATCGCGGGCGTGCACGCGAGCACGGTTCCGCCCATCAGGTCGAGCGGCTCGCCACGGGTGCCGGTGACGAGCCCGCCGGCTTCGCGGACGATCACTGCGCCGGCTGCCATGTCCCAGGCGCTGACGCTCTGTTCCCAATAGGCGTCGTAGCGGCCGCACGCGACCCAGGCCATGTCGATCGCGCCCGCGCCGAGCCGCCGGAGGCCAGTGACACGGTTAGTCAGCCGCGCCATTTCGGCCAGGAATACCTCGTGTTTCGGCTTGGTCGCGAACGGGATACCGACGCCTAGCACTGCCTCGGCCAGCGCCTGCCGTGTAGAGATGCGGATGGGCGCGTCGTTCAGCCAGGCGCCGCTTCCCGTTTCCGCCCAGAAGGTTTCGTCGAGGTGCGGGACATGCGTCACGCCCGCGATCACGTCTCCAGCCCGCGCCAGCGCGACATTGACCGCGAAGAGCGGCGAGCCGGTCAGGAAGTTTGCGGTGCCGTCCAGTGGATCGACGATCCAGACATGGTCGGCATCCGCCCCCGCTTCGAGACCCCCTTCTTCGCCAAGAAAGCCATAATCCGGGCGGAACGTCATCAGCGCGTCACGCACAGTGGCTTCGGCGCGCAGGTCAGCCTCGCTGAACATGTCGGCCGGGCCCAGCTTGCTCTGCACGTTGAGCGAGAGAATGCGCGTCTGGTCGGCGACAAGCCCCGCGCCGGCAACGCGCGCCGCGTCGATCATGGCCGCGATCAAGGGAGAGGTGTTCATGTGTTTATGAACATTTGTTCCGCTATATAGTCAATATAGAATATCTGTTGCAAAAATGGATGACGCCTAATAGCTTCCGGCTTTTACAGGCGGGGAGAGAAAATGAACCGGGTTCCGCACCTGCTTTCGACGGCGGCATTATTCTTGGGCAGCGCGCCGGCAGTATCCCAGGCACCGGCTTCGGTCCCGCTCGTTCCCGCCCGTGCAGAGACCGCGGCAAGCCTCGGCTCCGGCGCGGACGGCGCGGCGGTGCTGGCCGATCCCGGCGATCCGTCGAAAGGCCTGATCCTCGCCGGCGCCGAATCCGGCGGCATCGAGGTCTTCGACCTGCAGGGCCGGCGTATCGCCAAGCACAAGGCGGGAAATGTCCGCGCCCTGGACCTTCGGCCTGGCGCGGTGCCCGGCGGCGGGGCCCTACTTGCGGTGCTCGACGGCGCCGCGAATGCGCCCAGACTGTTTTCCGCTACGCCCGGCGCGGCGCTGACGTCGCTGGACCTGACCGGCCTTCGCGCCGGCATGACGGTTGCCGGCCTTTGCCTTGGCCGCAGCGCCCGCGACGGCGCACTTTATCTGTTCTTGACCGGCGATGCCGGGGAGGTCGAACAATGGTCGCTTGCCCCTGGGTCCGCGGCAGTGAATGCTCGCCTCGCCCGCCGCTTCGCCTTGGGCTCGGAGGCCGGCTATTGCGCGGCGGACGATCGCGGCTCCGTCTATATCTCGCAGGAAGCAGTCGGCGTGTGGCGGTTCGCGCTTGAGCCGGAAGCGGAGATCAAGCCCGAGATCGTGGACATCGTCCGGCTTGGCCACATCACCGAGGAAGCCAAAGGGGTCGCAATCGCGCCGGACGGACGGCTTCTCGTGTCCGACGCGTCGGACAACCGGCTCAGCATCTACGATCCCGAAGGCGACTACGCCTATCTGGCTTCGGTCGGGTTCGCCTCGGCAGGCGGGATCGACGGGGTCGAGGATCCGGGCAGCGTCACGGTTAGCGGCGATCTGGTCCTCGTTGCGGACGACGACAATTCGCCAGACGCCCCGAACTTCAAATTGTTCTCTTGGCAGGCGATCCTCTCGGCGGCAGGCCTGCCAGCGAGGCCCGCGCCGGCCGCGCCGCCACGGCCCGCGCTGGCGCTGCCCACGGTCGAGACGCAGCCGGTCGAAACGGGCGGCGACGCGGCGGATGATCCCGCGATCTGGATCGATCCGGCCGATCCTTCGCGCAGCGTCATCATCGGCACGCAGAAACAGTCCGGCCTGTACGTGTACGATCTGTCGGGCAAGGTGCTGCAGTTCCTGCCCGACGGGCGCATGAACAATGTCGACCTGCGCGACGGCTTCCGGCTGAGCGGCAAGCCGGTGACGCTGGTGACGGCGAGCGACCGCACGCACAAGAGCGTCGCGATCTATGCGCTGGACCCCGCGACACGGCGGCTGACCAACGTCGCCGACGGCGTGCAGCCGACCGGTTTCGACGACCCTTATGGCCTCTGCATGTACCGCAGCGCGCGGAGCGGAAAGAGCTATGTTTTCGTGAACCAGACCGACGGCAAGATGCGGCAATGGGAGCTGGTTGCGACGCCGGCGGGCAAGGTGCGGATCAAGCTGGTGCGCGACCTGCCTTTCGCATCGCAGGTCGAAGGCTGCGTCGCCGATGACGAAACCGGCACGCTTTATGTCGGGGAAGAGGATGTCGGCATCTGGCGGCAAGGCGCGGAGCCGCGCGGGGGCGAGGCGCGCAGGATGATGGCGGCGATCAAGGACAATCCGGCGCTGAAGGCCGACATGGAAGGCATGGGCCTCTACAAGCTGGACGGCGGGCGCGGCTATCTGGTCGTCTCCAGCCAGGGCAATGACAGCTACGCGGTCTTTCGGCGCGAGGGGACGAACGACTATGTCGGCTCGTTCGTCGTCGGTGCGAACGCCGCAGCCGGCATCGACGGCATCTCCGAAACAGACGGGCTCGAGGTCACCAGCATGGCTGCGGGCCCGGCCTTTCCTCAGGGTTTGATGGTGGCGCAGGACGGCCGCAACATTTCACCCCCTGAGCACCAGAACTTCAAGCTCGTGCCTTGGGCAGCAATCGCATCTGCGCTGAAGCTTGAACCGCCGCGATAGACAACTGTTCATGAGCGAGAGAGTGCAAGAGGTGGATAACGACCCACGCGTCGCCGAAATTCGCTGCCGCGCTATTGAGGTGCTTGGGAGCGAGGAGGCAGCCGATGCCTGGATCGAGAAGCAGTCGGCGACCCTTGGAGCAAGCCCACGGGAGGTATTGGCGACGGGAGCAGGGCGCAATCGGGTGCTGCTTCACCTCAACGGCATCTCGCGCCATCGAGTTGCCTGACGACTGGCAGCCCAGCTGCTTGTCAGGCCGGCTTTGGGTGTTGCGCTATCGGCCTCCAGCCGTGCACGACTTTCGGGCCCGGAAGCGTGGCGCTCCAATAGTAGCCCTGAGCCGGTTGATCCGCTGCTCGGCTGATAGGCCTCTCAAGGAAGCTGCAGAGAAGCAGCGTCCCGACCCCGCCATGAGCGATGATGGCCAGGTCCCCACCCCGGTGGTCCGCGATGATCCCGCTGACTGCCGTTCGGATGCGTGCCTGAGCATCGACTGCCCGCTCCCATCCGCGTACGCTTTCTTCGGGCCTAGCGAAGAACGCGTCGGCCATTTTGTCGAACTCGCCGGACGGAAGGTAGCCCGTAGAGCTGCGATCATTTTCGCCAAGCGCCTCACAGGTAAGAACGGGTAATCCGAGCCATCCGGCTAGCAAGCCGGCCGCCTCAATAGCCTTGGTTTCGGCGCTCGCCCAAACGGCGGTTACGTCGCCCACGACGTCAGAGCGAGCGAACAGCCGCATCCGCTCAACGCCGACATCCCTAAGATGCCAGCGCTTCACCTCCGTTGCTGGATCGACGACCACTTCCGGGTGGGTGACAAAGATCAGCGTGCTCATGAGATGATGATGGCAGAATGGAAAGCGCCGTCCAGCAGGCGGCGGCTGGATTTCTGCGCTTTCTGATAGGGTTGGCAGCATTCGCGTGCTTGGACGCAGCGCCAGTGCGCTGGGCACGCGCACCCATGGCAGTACAGGTGGAAATCCTTTTGGGTGAACTCGCGTCGTCCTACTAGCGCCCATTGGCGACATTCCGCATTGCGCCGGCCACTGGGGATAGCTGACATTCGCGAGCACCGCCGCTCAATGTCCGCTCGCGACCCGTTGCAGACCTTAGCTCGACTGCCGTAGCTACTGAAAATGGCCGACGCTAACCGACCTTCGCCAAGCGCGCGTGTGGGCGCTCGGATTCGCATCAAACCTGCGCATCAGCAAGAGGTCGAGGCGCTATTTGCCGAGGCCGGAGTGCAGTCGCTCTATAAGGAAATGCGGTCAGATGGGAACGTGTCCTACTGGTTTGGCAAAGACCAAATAGACGAACTGCGGTCCACGGGCGTAGTCGAGCGCATTCCACTCGAATTCTGGGCGCACTATGCCGTCGTCGGCTGCCCCACGACGCACTGATGCGCTCATGACAGCTTTCCACGCCGAACCTGGCACTCCGAACGGATTAGCGCGCAGCTGGCAGTGTCGGCTGATTGGCGCCCTTCCCGGACATCAGCAGTATACTCCGATCTGATTGAAAGCGGTGATTCCCAATTCGAGCCGACGCCAGGAGAGAGAGAACATCGCTATGGCGTATTGGGGGCCGACTCCCTGCGCACCGTCGAACGGTTACCTTAGACTTTCAGGGCATGACACTGGATGTCGGCGCTCCCGCGCGACGTCTCGGCGTGGGGGCTCTGGACTCGATGTCCAACTTGTTCTCGGCAACCTGTTCTGGGTCAGATCTGCGGTGGAGGTGGAGTCAGCGTTGAAGTGCTAGATAAATGCTGTCTGCCCACTCATTGTTGACGAACCAGGTTCGGCCGGCGCGACCGGTCTCGCGAAAGCCAAGATGTCGCAGTAGGCGCAGACAGGCCTGGTTGCGGGGGTCAACATCGGCCGTGAGTTCCTGCACCGGGAACCTCGCGAATGTGGATTCGATCACTGCACTCAGTGCTTCGCGCGCAAGCCCGTGGCCCCAATAATCGGGGTGGAGAATGAAGCCGATTTCCGGCAGTCGCCAGCAACCCGCCTTTCCGACCACGCGGCCACCAATCTCCAAGATGAAATCGTTGCTCTGGTCCGGCGGAGCATCGATCATGGCGCGGAGCCATCCTTCGGTCTCCTCAAGAGAGGAGTGCGCCGAAGTCGACCAATAGCGCATCGCCCGTGGGTCGCTCAGAACCCGGTTCATCGCGTCCAGATCATCAATCCGTGCCCGCCGAAGGATCAGCCGCTTGGTTCTGAGCGGGTGCCCGGTCGCCGGAGACCCGCCGGCGGTGGCCACAGGTGTACCGGCAGCTACTTTACCGGCCAACGTTTTTGCCCGTCAAATGCTGGCGGAAGAAGCCGACGACGGAGCGGTTGAACTCCTCGTGGAAGGCGGCCCGGTCAAAGCCTTTGCGATCCTGGCAGATTTGCGGCGGCGATTCAGGCGTGCAGGGCGCCAGAAACGACAGATGGACGGCCCCATCGACCTGGTGGAATTCGGGAGAATGCGGCAGCAGGCGCCGCACCACCGCCGCATTGGTTTCATACGGAACCGTGTCGTCCTCCGACCCCACCCAAAGCTGTATCGGCGCCTGGACCTTGGCCAACCCGGCAGGTTCGAACAGAAAGCCCAGTCCCGGTGCAGCAATGACGGCAGCGGCCACACGAGGGTCATGGGTCCAGCGCGGCGCCGCTGCGCCAGCAGGATCCGCTTGCGGCGGGATGATCTTGCACACGAATTCAGGATGTGCCGCGCAATGTGGCGCCAGGCGTCCCAGATCGGGCACGCCGCCAAGGGATATGAGGGCGGTGGTCGCGCCGGCCGACAAGCCAAACATACCGACCTTCTTCCCGTCGACTTGCGCGTGGCTGGGCCATTCGCCCGTCATATAATCGATCGTGCTGCTGACATCATGCGACCGGTTCGCCATCCACTCCGGACGGCCGACATTGCTGTCGTCCTGAAAATTGTCGCCCGGATGCATCGGCGCGGCGACGATGAAACCGGCAGCCGCGAGCGCTTGTGCCGTGTCGATATGGGCGGTCGGACCCGCTCCGGTGCCATGCGACATGACCACCAGCGGGAACTTCTTGCCGTTCGCGCCTGCGGCATTCGCTTCGACCAAGCCAGCTGGACGCCAGATGACCAGGGCCGTCCGATGGACGGGAGCGCCGATCGCGACCTGCTCGACAGCAAAGGCGGGCGCGGCTTGGCTCACGGCAGGTGCCTTAGCGGGCGTGCCGCTCAACGGCAGTACAAGGCAGGCAAGGCTTGCGGCAGCGTGGAAAGCTTTCATCGATTCCTCCTCCAGGCGGCCCATGGCTAAGGGCCCGGTGTGTGGGACACGGACGCTATCGAACAAACTTCGGTTCGGCCGCTGCCCGGAGCAGGCGGAGCGGCAGGGTAACAAGGATACCGAGTCGCACCAATGTGTGCGGCGGGCTGTCCCATCATTGACTGACCTTCGCTGGCCGAGAGCCGGGCAATGGTCGGTTCGGCGCGCTCCCTCCCTGCTGCGTGGGGGTGCGGTACGGAGCCAACTCGCCCAGGCGGCAATCACAGCCGACAGCCCAGCGAGGCCCATGGCCACTCTGGGTGCGATTGATAGCGGCGCAGCCGAAACGACGAACGTGACGAGGAGCGCGCCGGCGGTCTGCCCCGTCAATCTCGCTGTGCCCTGCAGGCCGCCGGCCGCAGCGCTGCGGTTTGCTGGAGCGGCCAGGAACATGGTCCGGTTATTGGGCACCTGGAAAAGTCCGAATCCGATTCCGCAAATCAGGGCGCATGCTGCCAGCGGCGCGACGGTCTGTCCGACCGGCCACAGAGCGGCGCCCGCGATCCCGGAGCCAAACACCAGGCCTCCCGTCGCGCAGATCCATCTGGTCTCGAAACGATCGGCCAGCCAACCGGCGAGACGGCTGGTCACGGCGACTCCGGCCGGCCACGCGACGATCACCAGCCCCGCCGTCGTTGCGCTTCGGCCCAGCGACAGCTGCAGGTAGAAGGTCAAACCCAGCAGGCCGGCCGATTGCCCTGTGAAGAAGAAGATCGAGGCGACGACCGAGTTACGGAACGGGCGCATCGCCAACAGGTCGAGCGGCACCAGAGGAGCCAGTTTGGTTCGATCACGCCGAAACAGCAAACATCCGCAAAAGATCGCCGCGACGGCGACGCCGAACGCGATCAGCGGCGTTGATCGAGCCAGTTCGGCGGCCATGATCGCGCACGACGCGGCGCCAGCGTATAGCGAGACGCCCACCAGATCGACGGGTGCGCCATCAGTCTTTACAACCGGCAGCGACGGACTGGCGGCCAGCGCAATCGCGGCCATCGGAAGCGTGCTCACGAAAAGCAAGCGCCAGCTGGCGAATGACAGGATGAGCGCGCCGATCGTCGGCGCCAGCGCCGAGCATAGGGCGACAACCAGGGCATTCCAGGCGATGGCGAAACCCAGACGATCGCGGCCGAGCGCAAATCGCAGCAGCGCTATCCCAAGAGCCATGATCGCCGCACCGCCAAGGCCCTGGAAGAAGCGGGCTGCAACGAGAAGCGGCAGCGTCGGCGCGAGCGCGCACAATAATGACGAAGAGCTGAAGACAATCAGACCGCTTAGGAACAATCGCCGATAGCCGATCCGGTCCGCCGCATGCGCGCACGGAAGGAGGCCGATCACCAGCGCGAGCTGATAGACTGTGACGACCAGCAATGACCGCGCCGGGGTCTCGGCAAAGGTCCGGCCGATCGTCGGCAATGCGACATTGACGATACCGGCGTCCAGCACAACGAGCGCCATCGCCGACAACACCGCAGCGATCGCCGCGCGTTCACGGGAAGTGCGTGCGTTCATGCCTGTGGGACCGTCCAGTGCCCGTCGCGCTCGACAAAGCGCGTGAGCTTCCGCTCGACCTGGTCCTCATGGCGAAGGTCGCGCTCCGTAAAGCGAAACAGCAGCGCGGACCGGGTCAGGCACCTCGTGTCGTGGATGTCGCCGGGGAGGTATGGACGGGCCTGGCCTGCCGTCAGCACGCTTCGGTCGCGGAGCACGAGCCGGGGCTCGCCATTCGGCCCCGAAACTTTCGCGTAGGTGCTGATCTCGAGAGCTCCGGAGTGCACTCCATAGACGACCCACGCACGACCGTGGTCGTGAGGGGGCCTGTAGAGCCCCTCATTCTCGTTATGGGCGAGGAGCATGAAGCCGTTTGCCGGGTCGCAGTACAATTCGCGTGACGCGGGGCGTTCCGCCAGAAGCGCAGCCAGCCAGGGTTCCGCTGGGTCGGCGCGCATTAGCTCTTCGAGCTGTTGAGCGCAGGTCGCGACCAGCTTCGCGCTGAGCGGTTCCCACGCCAGCCGCATCTCGCCGCTGAACGCGTTCAGTGTGTCCTGAGCCATGACCTGATCCATTCCTGTTCCGAAGAAGCGGATCGGAATTATCCTGGGGATAGGCATGGCGGTAGGCGCACGACTTGCACTGTATCATTGCGTCTGACGCACTACGTCGCGCTGTGCTACTGGTCGCGCATGCAAGCGCCGGACCTCAATCTGCTCTACACGCTCGATGTGCTTCTGAGTGAAGGGAGCGTCACGCGCGCCGCTCGGAAGCTTCGGCTTAGCCCATCTGCGATGAGCCGGTCGCTTGCGCGCCTGCGATCAGTGACCGGCGATCAGTTGCTGGTGCAAGCGGGCCGCACGCTGGTTCCGACGCCCCGCGCCGTGGAGATGCGCGAGAAGGTTCGCGACCTCGTTCAGGATGCGCGGGTCCTGCTGCGCCCCGCCGAGGGCCTGAACCTCTCCGCCCTGGAACGCAGCTTCACGCTGCGCACGAGCGACGGTTTCATGGAAACGTTCGGCCCGTCGCTGATCCGGA
The DNA here is from genome assembly GCF_009753715.1 of Sphingomonas horti. Classification (GTDB taxonomy): domain Bacteria; phylum Pseudomonadota; class Alphaproteobacteria; order Sphingomonadales; family Sphingomonadaceae; genus Sphingomonas_B; species Sphingomonas_B horti. Next base: position 203,945 of record NZ_WQMS01000020.1, read on the forward strand.
AAATCAGAGATGAGGCACCCGGAATCCATCTGCGTTTCATCCGAAAGCTGGACAAGGACAGTGCTGGACTGCGGGACGGCTCCATCGACTTCGAAACCGGTGTTGTTGCGCCAGTGATCGGACCGGAGGTGCGGGCCCAAGCCCTATTCATCGACCGCTATGTCGGGGTTGTTCGCGCCGGCCACCCGCTCGCAGAGCGACTGGTGACCGTGTGCGATTACATCGATTACGGACATGTGATTGCCTGGCGCCAAGGGCTAGAACTCGGGCTTGTCGATGAACTGCTTCACCAGAAGGGCATGAAGCGCGAGGTGGTTGCCAGCGTCGATGGGTTCGCCGCTGCAGCATCACTGGCGCGGGGCACGGACCTGATCGCCACCATACCAGAGAAGCACACGAGCGGCCTGCGCCACGGCATGTCCAGCTTTGCTCTTCCGCTGCCCGTCGCGCCTTTCACAATTTCGCTTCTTTGGCACCCTCGGCTGGACGGAGATCCAGCCCATCGCTGGCTCAGGGAATGCATCCGCGAAGTCTGCAATGGAAGCGAGAGTGACATAAGCCTGTAGCTGCCGAAGGGCACCCTGTCCGCTTTCGCGGAACGAGGGGTCGACTGCGATCGTCAGAGTTCGGCCAGAAGCCGCCTGTAGGAAAGCTGGCGAGCGCCGCAGCACCCGCCAGCTAGTCAATTAGACGTCAGTGCTCTCTGACA
>NZ_WQMS01000021.1 GCF_009753715.1 Sphingomonas horti
TGTGTGGATGGCTCCCGCGTTGCAAGTGGCGATTTGATGTCGGCGGCTAGTCGGGTGCAGTCTTGTGTCCGGCCTGTTGATGCGGCCTTTTCCTCGACCGCTGGCCCTGATGGTATCCGCGAGCTAGGTCCCACTCTGCTTAACAGGCTATGATGCCTCGGACATTCGGCGGGGTGTCCTGGCTCCCGGTCTGACCGGTGCGCCATCACATCTCTTCGTCCTCGCAACCTCGTTGAGCTGGTCTCCTCCCGAGCGGCTTATACGGCGGCCATCGTCGGCTTCCGATAAGTGCCGCCGCGCGTCATGATCGCCCATGCCACACGGGCGGTGCGGTTTGCGGCCGCCACAGTAACGATCCGTGCTGGGCGGCGCTGGAGCATGGCGGGGATGCGTGGATCAACGGATGCAGGTGCCGTCCTGGCGCGCCTGATGAGGGATGTCATACCGATAACCAGCAGCCGGCGCAGGTAGCGGTCGCCCATGCGCGAGATCCGCCCCATCCGCTCCTTGCCGCCGCTCGAGTGCTGCAGTGGAGTCAATCCGAGAGAGGCCGCAAACTGTCGGCCCGACCTGAAGCGCTCGGGCTCCGTCACCGAGGCAGCGAGCGCGGTCGCCGAGACAATGCCCACGCCGGGGATCGTCGCCAGCCGCTGCGACAGTTCGTTCGATCGATGCCAGGCGAGCAACTCCTTCTCGAGGATTGCCAGCTGCGCCTGGAGGGAGCCGATCTGATGTGCGAGGCCGGTGACGACGCGCTGGGCCAACTCCGGCACATCCGGCGCGCGGCCGTCGGCCACCCGCCGCGCCAGCTCGAGCGCATGGTGCAGCCCTCGCGCCATCTCGATCCCGAACTCAGCGAGCAGGCCCCTGATCATGTTGACGAGCTGGGTGCGCTGCTTGACCAGCAGGTCGCGCGTCCGGTGCAACGCCAGCGCCGCCTGCTGCTCCAGCGACTTCACCGGCACGAACCGCATCGTCGGTCGGGCTACCGCCTCGCAGATTGCTTCGGCATCGTTGGCGTCGGTCTTACCGCGCTTCAGGTACGGCTTCACATAGGCCGGCGGCATCAGGCGCACCTCGTGGCCAAGCCGGGTGAGCTCTCGCGCCCAGTGATGTGAGGTGCCGCATGCCTCGATCCCGACGAGACACGGCGGCAGCTTCGTGAAGAACGGCAGCACCTGCGATCGCCGCAGCGCCTTGCGGACCGTCACTTCGCCAGCGGCATTGATCGCGTGAACCTGAAAGATGCTCTTGGCCAGATCGAGGCCGATCGTGCTAATCTCCATCGCGGATGGCTCCTCTCGTGCGTGGACGCTTCGACAGCAACCACACTTTGGCACTCAGATGCCGGGAGCGGGAGCCATCCACCCCATCTGCTT
>NZ_WQMS01000022.1 GCF_009753715.1 Sphingomonas horti
TCCTCTCGTGCGTGGACGCTTCGACAGCAACCACACTTTGGCACTCAGATGCCGGGAGCGGGAGCCATCCACCCCATCTGCTTACCGGGCGTGAGACGCGGCCGTCAGACGACGACAAAGGGCGCATCCTCGACGCGTCAGAGGATATCGTAGGGTTCACTCTGACTTGCCTTGGCTGAACCGTGGGCTACGAGTCTTCGATTCTCGGCGGATTTGGAAAGAAGGCGGGTCCACGTCGTACATGGAAGCCAACGCGAAGCGTCTGCTGACCAGGAGAGTCAGGCCGTGCCAGTCAGCGCGCTGCTACTCTTGACGGCGATCGGCTAAGCCTGTTTTCCCGCCACCGGGCTGACAAACACGTCCAGACCGGCGGCGAGGAGCGGCCTGAATTCCTCGAGCGGACGATCGGTCGCCAGGGCAGTCCAGAGCATGCCATCGATGAAGGCAGAGATGCTGAGCGCCGTCTCGTATGCGCTCATCTTCAGCCGCACGCTGCCATTATCCGCCATCTTCTGGATTGCACCGGCTAATACCTTCATTGAATGCTCAACGATCGGCTTGAAGCTATCGTGCAGACTGCCTGGTCGGACGCATTCGGCGTGAAGGTGAAGGCGGTTGCGGATAACAGTTGCAATATCGAACCCCATTTGCGGTTCGAAGCTCACCACCATCGCCTTGAAGGCGGACCATGTGTCCGGCAGGTCCTCCGGCTTGACGCTACCATAGTGCAAAACCGCCTCGACGATTTCCTCCTTGTTGCGGAAGTGCACGTAGACGGCGCCGACACTGAGCCCGGCCTGGCGGCAGATATGCTGGATCGAAGAGCCTTCGACGCCCCGCTCGGCGATACACTCCATCGTCGCGCGAATGATCCGCTCGCGCTGTGCGGACATGTGGGCAGGATCGCGCTTGGGCATCGACACTCCGAAAAAGGATGATTGTTCGGTATTTTCCTCCACCCCCGCTGGCAAGTCTTGACATTGCCACAAAAAGAACGAACCCTCGTTTTATATAAAAGGGGAGGTTAGAATGGGTGTGCGAAAGGGAGCGCTTCTGGCGTGCGTGGCTGGTCTAGTCTGGCTTCCCAACGCGGCTTTTGCTCAATCAGCGTTGCCGGCAGCCGAGAACGCGAGCCATGCGGGGAACGAGATCGTCGTCACGGCCCGCAAGCGCGAAGAGCGGCTGATCGATATTCCACAGTCGGTGACCGCGGTCACGGCGGAAGACCTGGCGCGGCTCGACGCCACCCAGTTTCGTGACTTCGCCAATACGGTGCCGGCGCTTTCCTACACCAGCGAGGGCGCGGGCAAGACTCAGGTCTCGCTGCGAGGCGTGACGGCGGGGATCGATATCGGCCCCACCGTCGGCATATATGTTGACGACGTGCCTTACGGCTCGAGCAGCGCCTTTTCGAACGCGAGCGGGCTCGCCCTTGATGTCGGCCTGTTCGATCTCGACCGCGTAGAGGTTCTTCGCGGGCCCCAAGGCACCCTCTATGGCGCCAGCACGATGGGCGGACTGATCAAATATGTGACCGCTCGCCCCGATCTCACGCGGATGGAAGGAACGGCCCAGGCGGGGCTTTCCACGACGAATGAGGGCGGCACCGGCTACAATCTGGCAGGGGCAATCAGCCTTCCCGTCGCGCAAGGGCAGGCGGCCCTTAGAACCAGCGGCTTCTACACGCATGATGGCGGCTTCATCGACGATCCCACAGCGGGACGAGAAGACATCGATCGTTCTGACATTTACGGTGGCCGACTTGATCTGTTGATTCAGCCGGCCGAAAGCCTGTCGCTGCGCCTGACAGGCTTCCTCCAGAACATCGACCGTGACGGTAATCCCGCAGCCGACTTCGATCTTAGCGGCGCACCGGTGGACGGATCGCTCGATCAGCGGCGGCTCTTCACCGAGCCATTCCGCAACCGTTTCCGCCTTGTGAGCGGAACGATCGATTATGATTTCGGCCCCGCTTCGCTCACTTCGATCACCAGCTATCAATCCACGAAAACGAGGTTCCGCCAGGATGCATCAGCCGTCTATGTGCCCGCCCTTGCCGGATTCGGCCTGGTCCTGGGTTCGGTCGCTATCGACCAGGGGCGCTCTACGGACAAGTTCACGCAGGAAGTTCGCCTCGCCTCCACCGGCGAACGTCGTCTCGAATGGCTCCTCGGCGGCTTCTACACGCACGAGCGCTCGGGAAACACGCAGCAGACGACCCAGCTCGATCCTGCCGGCCAACCCTTTCCACTGAACCTGGCGACGCTCTCGATCCCGTCGACCTATGAGGAATATGCCGGTTTCGGCAACCTGACGTTCCGCCTCACCGATCGTTTCGACATCTCGGGCGGCCTCCGTTACGCTGCCAATCGGCAGCGCTTCGAGCAGATCGGCTCCGGACTGCTCGTCGGCTCCGTCCCCGAGACGCGAACCACAGACGAAGTCGCGACCTACCTGCTGAATGCCCGCTACAAATTCAGCGACGATGCCACGGCCTATTTGCGATACGCGACCGGATATCGGCCAGGCGGGCCGAATTTCGTCGTCAACGATCCCGCCACCGGTCTTCCGCTCGCCGAAGATACATTCCGGTCGGACAGTCTCGAAAGCTACGAGGCAGGCTTCCGGGCGCAGACTGCGGATCGTGCCTTCGCCATCGATCTTGCCGCCTATCATATCGACTGGAAGGACATCCAGGTGACGACCGTCGCCGGCGGCGTCTCGGTCATCGCCAATGCCGGCCGCGCCGCCGTGGACGGCGGGGAACTGACGCTGACTGTGCGGCCGATGACCGGCTTTACTGCGTCTGGTGCTTTTGCATACCAGGATGCCCGCCTCACAGAGGACGCGCCGCTCCTCGGGGCCAGGGACGGCGACCGACTGCCGAACGTGCCGCGCTTCACCGCCGCGCTCAATCTTGACTACCGGCTTTCCGAGGAGGGCCTCCAACCCCGGCTTGGCGCGACCCTTCGCCACGTTTCGGCGCGCAAAGCGGCGTTCGATGGAAACGCTCAGCTGCCTCAATATCGGCTTCCGGCCTATACCAGCGTCGATCTGCGTGCCGGCGCAAGCCTTGGTAAGGTCGATCTGCAGCTGTTCGTCCGCAATCTGTTCGACGAGCGCGGGCAAATCTCCGCCTTCACCGTGCTTTCCTCGCTGGGAGGGCCCGCACAGGTGACGATGCTGCAGCCGCGCACGATCGGGCTGAGCGCGACCACCCGCTTCTGATGACGATCATGACCGAAGCCCGAATCGACGTCGCGGCACTCGACGCGCTGCTTGCTCCCTATGACCGGACCGATGCGCCTGGCTTTGCCGTGGGCGTGGCGCTGGGTGGCCGCCCCGGCTATCGCCGCGGCGTCGGAATGGCGAGCATCGAGCTGCCCGTCGTCCTCTCTCCGTCGATCCGGATGCGTATCGGCTCGACCAGCAAGCATTTCTGCGTGCTCGCCCTGATGCTGTTGGTCGAGGAAGGGCGGTTAAGCTTGGACGACAGTCCGCGCCGGCATCTTCCCGAGTTGCCCGCCTGGGCGGACGCCACGACGATCCGGCAGCTCATGGCCCACACCAGCGGCATGCGGGACAGCCTGGACCTCCTGCTCATCACGGCTGGGCCTGGCAAAGCCGGTCCTGAAGACCTTCAGTTGAAGCTGCTCGCGGGGCTCGACAGCGTCGACTTCGCGCCGGGAACGAGTTGGAGCTACAACAATGGCGGCTATGTGCTGCTGAGCGAACTCGTCGAGCGGCTGAGCGGCCAGAGCTTCGGGCATTTCCTCAAGGAACGCATACTCGCGCCCATCGGCATGTATGACACGCTCCTGCGCGAACTCGACACCGTTTTGCTGCCGAACAGCGCGACGTTGCACGTGCCCCTGCCGGACGGAGGCTATGCGCGCGGCGTGTTTGGCATACCGCTCAAAGGGGAAGGCGGCATCGTGTCGACAGTGGACGACATGCTTTTGTGGCTTAGGCATATGTCGAACCCGCTCATCGGCACATCGGCAGCCTGGGCTGAGATGCGCACGCCCCTTGCGACACATGGCTATGGTCTTGGCCTGATCTCCGACACGCATCGCGGCCTCAGGACGGTCCATCATTCGGGCGGCGTGATCGGCGGATGCTGCCAGATGGTGAAGGTGCTCGACCATGATCTGGACATCATCGCCATCAGCAACGGCCGCAGCGTCGTTGAACTCTACGGGCTGGTGGACGCCATCATCGATGCCTGCATCCCTGGCCTTCCCCCGGCTCCGGCCGACTCGGGCGGGGAACCCGTGGCAGGAGACTTCCACTCGCCCGCGACCGGTCGGGTGATATCCCTAGTGGCGCATGGCTCGGCGCAGGCGATCAGCTTCGGGGGGATGGTGTTACCCGCATTGCGGGATGTCGACGGCACGATCAGGGTCTCGATCATTCCGTCCGACCTTAGCATCAAGCCCGTCCGGCAGGGCCGCGAGATCGTCGCACTCGACGTCACCGAATACGGAAATTTGGATCGTCTTCATCTCGTGACGCCCCCTTCGGCCACGAGTCTCGCCGGCCGCGAGGGGGCTTACGCGCACGGCCCCGCGGGCATCGAAGGGCGGCTCTACGCGGGTGCCGGCGATCGTCCGCGGCTTTTGCTATCCGGGCCGATTGGATCATTGGATTATGGACTGGAGCCGATCGGTCCAAATCTGTGGCGAACCGTGCCTCCGGATGGTCTGCCTATCGCTGCCACCCTGGAATTCCAGGACGATCGGTTTCTGCTGACGACCGGCCGGACCCGCCGTCTCCCTTTCACGAGGACAGCGTGACACCGGCCTATCCACCGCCGCGCAAGGCGCGCGCGGCGGTGGCGGTGCTGTCAGCGCTGGGCTTCTTCGTGAGCACGGACCTGGTGCTGACGTCGCTTCTGATCGAGCCGATGAAGGCGGAGCTCGGTCTCAGCGACATCCAGATCGGCATATTGCAAGGCACGGCGTTCGGCCTTTCCTTTGGCATCTGTTCGATCCCGCTCGGCCGGTTGATCGACCGGGCAAATCGTGTGCGCATGCTGACAGTTGGTCTGCTCGTCTGGATGAGTTCGCTGACCGCCACCGCACTGGCAGAGTCGATGACGACGCTCGTCCTTGCTCGCGTCGCACTCGGCGGGGTGGCAGCCCTGCTGATCCCGGCCGCAGCGTCGGTCATAGCCGATCTCTACCCGCCCGAACGGCGCGCAGTGGCGACGAGCATGTTCGGGGTCGGTCAGGCATTCGGTCAAGGTTTTGGCATCCTTGCCGGCGGCTTCGCACTCGACGCACTTGGCCGATACGGGCCGCTGCTCGGTCTCAGTCCATGGCGCGCAATCTATGTCGCGGCCGCTGCGCTTGGCTTGGTCCTGCTCTTTTCCCTTCTCATCGTGTCCGAGCCGGCTCGTCAGGAGCGCGAGACGGAGGCCCGCTCTCCCCGGCAGGCGGCAAGCGAATCGTGGCGATACCGCCGCTTCCTCGCGCCGCTGCTGGTCGCGATGCTGTTCAGCGCCATCGCAATGCAAGCCGCCCAGACCTGGGCACCGCCCGTCCTGATGCGGGCATATGGCCTGACGCCCGGCGAGTTTGCCGGCTGGCTGGGGCCGGTGATGATCGCCGGAGGAATTTTTGGAGCGCTCGGCGGCGGCCAATTTGCGGAGTTGGGACGAAGGAGAGGCGGTCGCGCCGGGGTTGTGTTCCCCGCTGCGATCGCCTCCGCCGCCATTGCTCCTCTGGCGTTGTTCGCGCTGGCCCCAACGACAGCATTTTTTGCAATCATGCTCGGCCTCATCCTGTTGTTCGGGGCGGCGGTCGCCATCATCGGCATCGTCGCCATCACCCTCAACATTCCCAATGAGATCCGCGGCCTCGCCATCGGCGCCAGCGTTTTCATGACGGCCGTGTTCGGCGTGGCGACCGGCCCTGCCGCTATCGCCCTAGCCAGCGATTGGCTCGGCGGCGAGGCGATGCTTGGGACCGCCATCGCCTTGGTCGGCGCCCCCTGCGCTCTGCTTGCAGCCTTGTTTTTCGTTTTCGCGATGCGCGGGGCGCAGGAGCATTGAACAGGTTCCGGCTCGACGTCTCTATCCACGCGCTGCCTTTCAAGGCCCCGCTTCGGATCGCTGGCCGGGTTTTCGAAGGTATCCCGGCCATTCGAGTGACGCTCCGCGACGGCGCCTTTGTCGGACGCGGTGAGGCCGCCGGAGTCTTCTTCACCGGTGACGATGTTCCCCATATGATCGGCGAGATCGATCACTTCCGGCCAGACATCGAGGGAGGCATCACGCGCGAGGGCCTCCGAAGCCTGATGCCGGCGGGAGGGGCGCGCAACGCCGTCGATGCAGCCCTGTGGGAGTTGGAATCGCTGCGCACCGGAGACCCCGTCTGGCGCCTCGCCGGCCTGGAGGCGCCTCGCCCGCTAGTCACCACATTCACCCTCGGCGCTGACGACCCGGCGCAGGTCGAAAGGGCGCTGAGCGTTCTTGCAGAGGCTCGTGCAGTGAAGCTGAAGCTTGATGGCGATCTCCTCGCTGACGCCGAGCGGATCCGGCTGGTGCGCCGGATGCGACCCGACATCTGGTTCATGGTCGACGCCAACCAGGGGTATGAGAGCGGCGATCTGGATGTCTTGATGAACGTGCTTGTCGATACAGCAGTGGCCCTGCTCGAGCAGCCGCTACCGCGCGGCGCGGAACACGAACTTGAAGGCTTTCGGAGCCCGATACCGATTGCTGCCGACGAAAGCCTGCTGGCCATAGACGAGCTTTCCGGCATAGTCGGACGGTTCCAGATCGCGAACATCAAGCTGGATAAATGCGGGGGCCTTACCGAGGCTTTGGACATGGAGCGGCATGCGCGCCAGCTTGGGCTCGGGGTGATGGTGGGTAACATGGCGGGCTCCAGCCTTGCCGCCGCTCCGGCCTTCCTGCTCGGCCAGCGCTGCGACGTCGTTGATCTGGATGGCCCGTCATTCCTTGAGTCCGACTTGACTGAGAAGGTGAACTACGCGGGTGGTTTGATAGCTTGTCCACATGGCCTGTGGGGAAGCTGATCCGCCACACTTCCTGCGGATAGACTGAATCGCTTTTCACAGAGCGAAAGCTCCGGGCGACTACTACAGGCGCCAGCAGGTTCATCGACACCGCTGCTTTCGAGCGGCCGGTTTCGAAAGATTCGGAACCGGCGGCTCATATCCGTCTTGGGCGCGATCCTAACGACCGCCGCACCAAATCTCGAACGGCAACTTTGGAGGAATTTGGAACCCGCGGCCGATGACCGAGAAAGGCGCAGGTTCGCCGCTGCGGCCGCGGTTGCGATCGGCGGCTTTCAGAACTGCTCCAGCATCGCCGAGTGCTTGTTATCAAGGTGCAGAATCCTAGCGGCTAGCCAGTTGCCAAAAGGGATCGATATTCGGATCCCACCGAAGCAACATACCGGCGGCGAAGGGGGGTGAAATGACCGAGAATGATTATGTTTTGAGCCTGCTGGCGATCGTGTCGGGGCTCGCGATCACCCACATGATCGCAAGTCTGTACGAGTTACTGTCGAATAGACGAGAGGTCCGCCTCTCCTGGCTTGCTCTGCTTGCCGCCGGCTACACAGCATACCTTGTCCTCTACGGTTGGTGGGTGACCTGGGCCGGCTTCCATGCTCGATCAGGGACGCTGCCATTCTGGCGCTTCCTGATGCCGATGCTTAGCGTGACATGCCTCGCCCTTGCCGCGCGCGCCTCCCTACCGAGCTTTGTCCCTGAAGGCGGTTTGGACCTGGCCGAGCGGTACAGTCGGCATGGCGTCTGGATTTGGCGAGCGCTCTTGGCGAGCGCGGGAATAAGCATGCTCGGTGTCTTGGTCCGCAAACTGTCGGGCGAAGCCATGAGCGATAACGCCACACCGTGGGGTCTCGCCGGCCTTGCCCTGATGCTTTCCATGCTGGCAGTGCTGTCTTTGACGCGCGTGCGCGTGATCCACGCGGTCCTCGTCCCGATGTCATTTGGGCTGCTGGTAGCTGCTACTTTGGCACACCCAGTTTAAGGGCTGGCGGTCTCGGCAGCTGTTGGGAAGGAGCGAGTCCGGCCAATACGACCGGTATAGGGCGCTCAGTCGTCCTTCCGCGAGCTAGGCAGAATTGGCAGCTGAGGGCGCTCATCGGAAGTATCGGACCTGGTGGTGTTGCAAGATGCGGTGCGTGTGCAATGATCGTCGAGCCGTTTGGCAGATACCGGATGGCGGGCTGATATCAGGCCGGTCTCGACCAGTTCCAGCAGTTTGGCGATTTCGGTCTCGGCGCGGGTGCGCACGTCCCGGGCTGCTAGCCTTCAGACGGGTCATCCCGTCCGCGACCTGGAAGTCGCCCTTCGTCGCTTGAGGCCGCTCAGGACGGAATCCAGCGCCGCGGTCGGCTCCTTTCCGGTTAAGGCATTGTAATAGATCGGAACCAGTTGGAGGCGCTGCGCGAAATCCTCCTTCACATTCAGAGCATAATAGCCAATCTGGTGAAAATAGGTGATCCGGGCACGGACCAGACACTCCTTATCGGAATAGCCGCTGATCCTGAACAGTTCAGTGAGCAGCGCGATCCATGCGTCGTCTACACGGTACACGATGCTGGCGGCCTTCGGGGATTTACGCGCCCACATCCGGATAGCCATGTCAAACGACAGGAAGCCGGGGTCTTCGCCCAGCCAAATAGCCACGACTTCGCTGAGGTCCGGCTCGGCCAATGCCCATCGATCCCGCACCTGCGCGATCTCGACGAGGTTGCGCACTTCCCAATCGCGGAGCAGCGCGTCGAGCAGATCCTGGCGATTGGAGAAGTGATAATAGAAGCTGCCGCGGGTCACTTTCATTCGACGCGCCAGCCGATCCACCTTCACGCCATCGACACCCTCGTCGACGAGCGCCTTGCGCGCCATCGTCAGCCAGTCGTCGCGCGTCAGAGGGCGGCTGGTCGTTCTTGCTTTCACCCTGGTTTCCTGCCCCGCTGCTGCTTCGACGGATGTCTCGGTCTCACCCTTACACAACACAATTCGCTCCGAAGCCTAACGGAAAACCACGGTCTTGCCACCGTTCGGCAGGATCTTGCGCTCGGCATGCCAGCGCACCGCGCGAGCAAGAACCCTCGCCTCGATGTCGCGGCCGAGCTCGACGAGCTCATCGGCGGTCATTCGATGATCGACCCGCTCGACGTCCTGCTCGATAATCGGCCCTTCATCGAGGTCGCTGGTGACATAGTGCGCCGTCGCGCCAACGATCTTCACGCCGCGCTCATAGGCCTGGTGATAGGGCTTGGCACCTTTGAAGCTCGGCAGAAAGCTGTGGTGGATGTTGATGCAGCGCCAGGCGAGTGCGCTGCTCGTCGCGTCCGAAAGCACCTGCATGTAACGGGCGAGCACAAGCAGGTCCGCGCCTTGCCGTTCCATCAGGTCGAGGATCGCGGCTTCCTGCTCGGCACGGTTTGCCGTTCCGACGGGCAGGTAAATGAAGGGCAGCCCGTGCCATTCCGTAAGCCCGCGCATGTCCTGGTGATTGGAGATGACGCCAACGATGTCGGCGGAGAGTGCTCCGATGCTCCAGCGGTGCAGCAGGTCGTTCAGACAATGGCCGAACCTGGAGACGGCGATCAGAACGCGCGGCTTCACCGCTGCGTCGGCGAGCGTCCAAGCCATCGCGAACCGCTTGGCAATCGGCTCGAACTCCTCGTTTAGCCGCTGAATCTCCAGGTTCCCGATACCCGACTCGCCGGTGAACTCGATACGCAGAAAAAAGCGGCCAGTCTCAGGATCGCTATGCTGCTGGCTTTCGAGGATGAAGCCCGATCGCTCTGCCAGGAAGCCCGCTACGGCGGCAACGATTCCGACAATGTCGGGACAGGTCGCCGTAAGAATAAAGCGCCGGTTTGCCTGCATCACGCGGACTCGGCGATATCGAAGGAGCGCCGCGCTTCCGCAAGCCATTCCGAAACATAGGCGAGCCAGGCGCTGTCATGGAGCAGCTCGAAGCCATTTGCGCCCCGGTTCGAAATGAGCACCGGGATCCGGGCGAACAGAGTCTTCACCCCGGCGCCTGCGAGAAATGCGCGGGGGTGCAGATCGACCTCGGTCCCGCTCGCCAGCAGAGCCGGCGCATGTGTGGCATCGATGCGCCAGGCCGACATAGCCGCTCCCAACGGCGTCAAGCTGTGCAATTTGAGCTTCTCCCTAGCCTCCGACAGCGCCTCTGGAAGCGCATCCCGGAAGATCCATTCACCGGGGCCGATTCGGAGATTGGGGCTTGCGCCGCCAACCCAGAATCCGGCGCGCTCCGCCACGGCGACATCGAGTGTGGCGGCAAGCTCGCTGACGTTCTCGGGTGTCGGCCGGAAGACCCGAAGCAGCCAAAGCGCCGGAGCGTCGACCTGGCGAACGTCCAAGTGCGCGAGATGCCGCCGGTCCTGGGCTTCAGCCATTCATTCGCTCCCCGGACTGGTCATAAAAGCAGGGCTGGACTTTACGATAGGCGTCTCCGCTACGAAGCAGATGCAGCACCTCGCCCAGCCGATTTCTGCCCCCACGCACCAGCGCAAGCGCCACGGGCCGATCGAGGATCGGACTGAACTCGGACGAGGTTACGAAACCCGACGTCCTGAACCTGTGGTCGTCGCTCGCGAAATGCGCGCCCACCGGCGGAACCGTGCGGCCGTCCACGGCCTCAAGGCCGACGAGCTGGAGCCTTCCGGGCTCGCGGTTCACCGCCCACAGCAGCGACCGCTTGCCGATGAAATCGCCCGCTCGCGCAGCGACTTTGGTCCAGCTGACATCATCGGGGACAGTCGTGCCTTCGGTATCGGCTCCAACGTGGAGGAAGCCTTTTTCGAGCCGGAGCAACATCCAGGCGTCGATCCCGACCGGTTCGGCCCCGCCAAACGGCTCCGCGGCCTGGGCGAGCGAGTCCCACAGACCGGGCGTGCGGTTCCAATCCACGCTGATCTCGTACGAAAGCTCGCCAGAGAAGCTGACCCGCGCGATGCGCGCGTTCAGGCCCGCGACGCTCGCCTCGCGCCAGGACAGATGCGGAAAGGATTCGTTGTCGAGCGGGATGTCGCACCGGGCGCGATCGAGAATCTTCCGTGCGTTCGGCCCGGCGAGCGTGACGTTGCCCCAACAGGTCGTCACCGGCGCGACGATGACGCTGAGGTCTCGCCATTCGCATTGCAGCCACTCTTCGAGTATGGCAGCGACCCGATCGGCTCCGCCGCTGGTCGACCCGACCAGAAATCGGTCGTCCGCCATCCGCGCGACCACGCCATCGTCGACGATCACGCCGAATTCGCTCAACATCATGCCGTAACGGACCCTGCCGACAGCCAGGTTCGACATGCGATTGGCATAGATTCGATCGAGGAACATGCCCGCATCGGGGCCGCTGACCTCGATCTTGCCTAAAGGTGTAGCATCGAACAGGCCGGCTCGATGCCTCACGGCGAGCGCTTCGCGGCGCATCGCCGCGTCACGGTCTTCTCCCTGGCGGAGATAATGGGCAGGGCGTGTCCAGCCGCCATAGTCTTCAAAGCTGGCGCGAAGCTGCTCATGGCGATCGTGAAGCGACGATCTCTTGAAGGGCGCGTATGCGGCGCCGCGACCCAGGCCGCGCAACGCGCTCAAGGCGGTCGGCGTATAGGGCGGGCGGAAGCCCGTTGTTCCCACGTCGCCGGGCGGTCGGCCGGTCATTTGTCCCATTAGGGCGATCGCCGTGACCGACGACGTTTTCCCCTGGTCGACCGCCATTCCGAGCGTCGTGTAGCGCTTGAGATGTTCGACTGAGACGAAGTTCTCTTGAGCGGCGAGCCGAATGTCGGCGACCGTGACGTCGTTCTGGAAGTCGACGAAGGCGCGGTCCTCTGGCCCGACCGGCAGCGCCACCGGCTCTGCGCTCGTCTTGGCAGCAGCGGCCAAAGGCGGCGCGTTTGCTTCCTCTCCGGCTGCCCAGGCCCCTGAGCTGCCCCCTTCTGAGTGGTCCAGATTGTATCATAGTCTGGAACCCGAAGGAGAATTGGGATGGCAGGTCGCAGGCACAC
>NZ_WQMS01000023.1 GCF_009753715.1 Sphingomonas horti
GAACACGAAGACATCGTTCCCTTCGCCGCCGGTCAGCTTGTCGCGGCCGAGTCCGCCCATGAGGGTGTCGGCGCCGCCGTTGCCAACCAGCCAGTCGTCACCGCCATTGCCTTGCAGCAGGTTGGCGCCTTCATTGCCGAAGATGCTGTTGCTCAGGTCGTTGCCGGCAAGGTTGAGCGCGGTCGTGCTGGTGGGGCTGGCCGTCATCAGCAGTTCGACAGAGCGATCGGTGCCGAGCGTGTAGTCGATCGACGTCAGAATGCGGTCATAGCCGGCATCGGCGCCTTCGATTACCTGGTCGCGCGCATTGTCGACGATATACCAGTCGTCGCCGGTGCCGCCGAACATTGTGTCGGCACCCGTGCCGCCATCCAGCACGTCGTTGCCGCCGAACCCGGAGAGCGCATCGTCGCCGCCCATGCCGTAGAGATGGTTGGCGCCTTCATTGCCGTAGACGGTATTGACCGTGTCGCTGCCGGCCAGGTCGATCGCCTGGGTGCCGGCAGGCGCGGAGGTCAGCAACAGCTCGACATCGGCATCGGCCGTGAGCCGGAAACTCGACGAAGCGATGACCCGGTCATAGCCTTGGCCGGCATGCTCGATCACCGAATCCGAGCTGCTGTCGACGAGATGCCAGTCATTCCCCGCGCCACCGGCCGTGGTATCCGCGCCACCTCCGCCATCCAGCACATTGTCGGCTGCGTTGCCGGCGAGATATTGGGAAAACTCGTTGCCGGTCAGCCTCACCGCGTCCGTCCCGGTCGCCACCATCAGCTCGATCTCGGTACCGACCGGCAGCCGGTAGCTGACATTCGTCAGGACCCGGTCATAACCCTGGCCCACCCCTTCCACCACCATGTCACTCGCATTGTCGACGATGTGCCAGTCGTCCCCCAAGCCGCCGGACGTGCGATCAACACCCGCGCCGCCGTCCAGAATGTCAAAGCCCGATCCCCCGTCCAACACGTCGTCGCC
>NZ_WQMS01000024.1 GCF_009753715.1 Sphingomonas horti
TGTCAGAGAGCACTGACGTCTAATTGACTAGCTGGCGGGTGCTGCGGCGCTCGCCAGCTTTCCTACAGGCGGCTTCTGGCCGATAGCTGACCGTCCGCAGATAAGCGGGTAGCGCGAAAAAGTGACGGTCCGCTTCTCAGAAAAGCTTTGCTCTATCCTTCCGCGGCTGGGACGGGTGGAAAGCCGACGCAGAGAGCCTTTCCACGCGTCAGCCGCAATTCGAACCCCAGTTAAAGTTGCCCGCTCTCGCTCAATCTGTGGTAGGGAGGCATTCTTTCCGTGATCGTCGAGAAATTGAGCGGCGAGCGCTGGGCAAGACTTCGTGCCGCAGTCTCCAGCATCCGAGGTCGGCTATGGACCATTCAAACGTATGAGACATCGATCGGCGAGCAGCCTTGGACTGGCCCTGGTCGTCTCGTCCAGCACCCCGCTTATCCTGCTGAACGAGCAACTCGTGGTGAAAGCGGCCAGCGGCTCGTTCTGCCGCAGCTTTTCAGTCGATTGTAATAGCGTTGTCGGCAGGGAGCTGTTCGAGCTCGGTGAGGGTGAGTGGGACATTCCTCAGTTGAGATCGTTGCTGACGGCAACGGCCGCAGGGAACGCTGCCATCGACGCTTACGAGATGGACCTGAAGCGCGCCGGTAGTCCGACGCGCCATCTCGTCATCCATGCCCATGTGCTCGATCACGAAGAAGACGAGGCCCCGCGCCTGGCGGTTGCCGTGACCGACGTCACCGAAGCGCTTCAGGCGCGCCGCGCTCACGACGCACTGGTGCAGGAAAAGCAGGTGCTGCTCCAGGAATTGAATCACCGCGTCGCGAACAGCCTGCAGATCATCGCCAGCGTCCTGATGCAGCGCGTGCGCATTGCCCAATCCGAAGAAACCCGAACTCACCTGCGCGAAGCCCATCACCGGGTCATGTCTGTCGCCACGTTGCAACGCCAACTCGCTTCCAGTGCCACCGGCGACGTCGCGCTCCGCCCATATTTTGCCGATCTATGTGCGAGCATCGGGGCTTCGATGATCCCCGATCCCGAACTACTGTGTTTGAGTGTCGAGGCGGATGACAGCGTCACCACCGCCGACCGGTCCGTCAGCATGGGGCTGATCGTCACAGAACTGGTGATCAACTCCCTCAAGCATGCCTATCCTGCAGAGGCCAAGGGCAGGATCAAGATCGGCTTTCACTCGAACGGCGATGCCTGGACACTCACCGTCGCCGATGACGGCGTGGGTATCGACGGCGGTCACGAAAGCGGGAAATCCGGCCTGGGAACCGGCATCGTCAATGCGCTTGCAGCTCAGCTCGGGGCTACCGTCGAGGTGACCAATGCCGAACCGGGCTGCCTCGTTTCGATCGTTCACCGCGAGACTGCCGCAGCAACCGTGCCTTAGCTTTTGAGCCTCACTTAAGTCGCGCCTCGATAGCCGCTTCCCGCCGGACGGTCGCCCCGTCTCCTGTATCCGAGCAACCCAGCGAGTCCCAGCAGGCCAAGCAGGCCCAGTCGAAGCTGCCGCCGCCCTCATCGGGGGTTGCGCGCGCCGGGACCGGTTGTTGCTGCGGGAGCTGTTGTGGACGGGCCGATTGTCGAGGCAGCTGCGGGCCCACCGTCGTCGCGGGGTTCGTCTCGGAATATGGCTCCGGTCGGTCGTTCTGTGGCGGGCCGCGCCGGGCCTGCCACCATCAGGGCGATAGCCGCAGCGACGACGCGTATCAGAAATTTCCGCATGATCTTTCCTAGTTTCCCGTCGGCCAGGAAACTGGAAGAAAGAGTGCCTGGTCCCAGGTGAGCTCCTGAGCGGAATTCGCTCGGCTCAGGTGGTCGTGGCAGCGAAGAGAGCCGACAGCCAGCTTTCCGCCACGACCGAGGGCAAGCAGCGATACGCTTACGCTCGCAGGCCCGCCTATGCGTCCAACCCGGCGCCCAAACTGTCATCGGCAACACCGCCCTGGGCAACGATGACATCGACCTCCAGGGCGACAAAATCCTCAGGTGCGCCGACGAAGCTTCCGTCGACCGGTTTTATCTGGGCGATATTGCGGGCCGTCGCCACTGGAACCAGGTGAGCTTCGCCCATCCGACCATTCGTCGGGTCGAAAGCGATCCATCCGGCACAAGGCAGATACACCTCTGCCCATGCATGGGTGGTGCCGTGCTGCCGGCTGTCGGCGGGCGCGGCGGGGACCGGGTCGTAGAGGTAGCCGGACACCGCACGTGCGCCGATCCCGAGATGACGGGCTGCCTCGATGAACAGCGTTGCCAGGTCTCGGCAAGAGCCGCTGGCCGCGCGGAGTGTGTCCAGGGGTGGCTGCGTGCCTTCATCGTCGCGCCGGGCGTATACGCACGAGCCGCGAACCGCGTTGCTAAGGTCCTGCAGCAATGAGAGCGTGTCGGTCCGTTGGCCGGCCACGATGCTTCTGGCCCACTTCTCCATCTCCCCCGCGACGTCCTCGTACTCGGGTACCAGCAGCTCTCCCAAGGTGGATCGCTCAGCCGTGGAATATCCGAAAGGGTAGCTGTGCGCATGAGGGGCGATCTTGAAGATCGGCCAGGCGGATGCTCCCTGGTCGACGACGATGTCGCTGGAGACGACCAATTCGCTCGCGGCCTCCGAGAAAGTGGCGGTCGCGATCACGTTGCCGAAGACATCCTGGGACCATTCGATCTGTGCGAGCGGCGAGGTGGTGACGCGCGTGCTCCGCAGATCGAGAGTGTGGCTACTCCTGGGGATCAGCATCAGGCGATGCGGCAGCAGGGTCACCGGCCTGCAGTATCGGTAGACCGTCGTGTGCTTGATGGTCAGCAGCATTCCGAACCTCCCGACAGCGGCACAGCCAGCCAGGAGCCAGCCTATCCGGCGAGCTCCTGCTCCCCGGATGCAGTCGCCCGCCGCGCCCTCTTGGCCTGCGCTATCGCGTGCTGCAGGTCGGTATAGCGGTACCCGCCGACCGCATATTGCTGCTCCGTCGAGCGGGTAATGTCCGGATCCCAATCCGACTCCTCGGTGAAGCCGCCGCCTTCATTGTCCCAGCGATCCCGCTCGGCTTCGCCCTTGTCGAGAGCCGTTTCGGTGCTGGAGCCGCCGCGGGAAAAATCGTCGATGGCGCAGAGATCGGCGTGAATGAGCGCGAGCTGGTCGGCGATCATCTCAAGAGCGAGAACCTTCCGCTCTTCCGAGGTTCCGGCTCCACGGGCATCGGCCCGGTCGGCCTGGCTCGCTTCGTCCGCCGACGAAAAGGCACTGAAGTTGGCGGTGTTCTTTGGGGGGGTGCTGGTCACGGCGTATCTCCGCAGGAGCGGGAGTTGCCAAACTCTCAGTCGCACGTTGCTCGAAATCGGAGTGCAATACTGCCAAAGTGGGGACGAACGCTTTGGATGCAAGTGGAAGGCCTGATGGCGCGTCCTCAGGCCACACAAGGCTGCCGCGTGGTCGGGATTTGCAGTGCTTCCATCTAGGTCTGGAGCGCGCCCATGAGCGCCGCCCAAAGAAGGGGGCGCGCTTGCATTTGGCCTGTCAGTGCCTATCTATGTCTTATCGATGGCACAGCGCAGTAGGCGCCGTCGGCTGAGAGACATGCGAGCTCCCGCTTACGAGGAGTTTGCCATGACGCAGCATCTGATTTCCGAAACCACCCCCGACAGTTGGGAAAACGAAGGCGGCAGCCTGCCCTCGTCCTATCCCGAGTTCGCTAGCGTCCCCCGCTTTCTCACCGCGCTCTACGTCGTCGACGGACAGGCGTACGCAAGTCTTGTGGACGCAGTTGCGCAGGAACCTCGGCTGTTTGGGCGTGCCAGACCGTGACACCCCTCGACAGTCAAGCTCCGGGCTACTTCGCAGTGTTGGCGCCATTCGCCGCCTTGGCCCTGCTCATTTGGTGGATGGTCAACTAGGCTTTTCTAGATTGCGCGACGTAACCCAATAGACGGCCAACAATCCCACGATAGCCGACGCGAGCGAGGCAAGAAGAATCCCAAGCTTCGCGGCAGCAAGCAGGGTCGGCGGGTAAGCCAGGTTCGCAATAAAAAAGGACATCGTAAAGCCGATCCCGGTCAGGAAGGCGCCGGCCGTGAGGAAGGACCAGTTCAGGCCCGCCCCGAGCGCCGCTAGGCCGGAGCGCAGCGCCAGCCAGCTGAAGAGCAGAACGCCGATCGGCTTGCCGAAGACCAACGCGACAAAGATCGCAACGGAGACTGGCTGGACGTCGGACGCGGAAAGCGCGACCCCCGCATTGGCCAGGGCGAAGAGGGGCACAATTGCGAACCCCACCCAAGGGTGCAGCATCATCTCCAGCCGCTCCAACGGCGACAAGGACTCGCTGATAGCCCGGCCCGCTTCCACAAGCTCGCGGCGATCCGATGTGTCGCCACTCCACTCGTGATCGCGCGCATCGAGGACGTTCCCGAGGATGGCGCGTAGACGCGGCACGCCCACCCAGATACGCGTCGGGGTCATCAGCCCGAGGATGACGCCTGCTATTGTCGCATGGAAGCCGGATGAGTCGAGGCACAGCCACACCGCGGCCCCGAAGAGGAAGTATATCGGCAGGCTCCTTACGCCGAGACGAGCGGCGATGGCGATCATGCCCAGAACGAGGAGCGCGAGACCGATCGCGACGAAATTCAGGGCGTTCCCGTAACCGATCGCTACGACCAGGATCGCGCCGATGTCATCGAAGATCGCCAGGGCTATGAGGAACAGGCGCAGGCTGTGGGGAACGCGGGAACCAAAGAGCGCAAGCCCCCCGATCACGAACGCCGTATCGGTGGCCATTACCGTTCCCCATCCGTGCACACCGGCTTCTCCGGCCAGTATCGCAATGTAGATCGAAGCAGGAACTATCATGCCGCCGAGCGCAGCTGCGAAAGGAAGCGCAGCCGTTCGCAGGTCTCGCAGCTCGCCCAGGGCGAACTCGCGCTTCATCTCCAGGGACACCACGAAGAAAAAGAAAGTCATCAACCCGTCGTTGATCCAGTGTCCTGTCGAACGGGTGAAGTCCAACGCGCCGAGCTGCAGGCCGACGTCCATGTGCCAGAATGCCAGGAATTGCTCAGACCAAGCGGTATTGGCCACGATTAATGCGGCTATCGTCGCGACCAGCAACAAACCCCCCGCAGCAGCCTCTACCTTGAGGAAGCGCGCGAAAGGCTTTGTAATCCGGTCGGCGAACTCATGCGGAAGACCTGGGCTTCCGGGATCGATCATCTCATCCTTTCCGTATTGCGGCCCGACGGTTGGCAGCCTTGACCCCCAAGCGGAACGGTATGTTTGGACGCTGCAATGGCAGGAGACATGATCCTAACGTGCGAAGCGGTAGATCGGGCCCTATCCCGCATGCACCGTCGCCTGTGCATTTAGGGTCGCAGGATCTTTCCTAGTGCGCCGGGCGTGCCAATGTCCGCTATTCGGAATGCCCCGAGCTTGGCGCATCGACCGCCTTGGGCGCGGATCGGCCGGCTGGGACATCGGCCATGATCTCTCGGTTAGAATGTCAGGTTCGGGTGGAAAGCTGAAACTTGAACGGGCCGCTCCTCAGCTCGGCAGCTGCCGTGACACATCGGACCCCACCTGTTCGGAGCACCAATCAACAGCTTCTCTCAGCCGCTTTTTGTTGATCGGGTAACGGTGGCTTTCCCACCCGTTCGGAAGTTGATTTTCCGGCACATTCGGGTCGATCTCTCGCCAGTTTCGGGATTTGAACCCCCACTCTAGCCTTCTGGCTTTTACGAGGTCCTCGTAAATCCGGCTAATATCGATGAAGGTTGTCGAGCCAGGCGCGCGAACCGCGTGATAGCCCCGCCATACAGGCACGATTATCTGATCGCCTGGTGCTTCTGGGTAAGTGAAGTTCGAGAATCGGTTAGTCGGGGCCGATATGTTTCGATACTCGTAACGAGTGCCATCAACGAAGAGCCACAGCTCATCTCCCAAATAGGCAAGTGAACCGCGGTTACCCTCCTCGTCAGGCTGTCCGGCGAAGCTGAAAGAAAGACTGACAAGCCGCCCACCTTGTTCGATAACGAACCTAATATCCCCGTTGTCGCCGCGACATTGAACGCTGTCGATCATGGGGATATCGTGGCGCCAGCGGATTGTTGTTTCGGCGACCAATTCAAAGCTTCCCAAGCGAGTCCTCGCAAAATCGAACCTGTCCAGGACTTTTACCCGCTGTGGCAAGGCCGCGGCGGACGACATCAGCACTGCGCCGGCAATCGCGCATCGAGCCATTGCTGTCAGGATGGTCTCAACTCCCACTGCAGATTTGCCACTCTCGAAGGAACAGCTAAGTCGCTAGGCGTTCGACCACAATGGGGCGCGAGCGAAAATACCGCCGCTGAGAACGTCCGGATTCGCGCCTGAACCTAATGCTGAGGAAGGTCCGGAATGGGTCGTCGCCAGACGAGCTGATGAGCACAAATGCTATGTCCGCTCAGCCGGCAGGAGCGGACATCCCAACCCGGCGCAATGATGTTCAGGTTTGGGTGGAAAGGTGCCGTTCATCCCGGTCGTCAGTTTGACCAGAGGATTACTGTTAACCCCTGTGCCTTACCCAGCGTTCGAGACAGCTCCGACCATCGGTCCGCTGATTTGTCCTCAAGACTAGCGTCCGCCCGTCTTTGCTGAGACTCGCGGCATATCCAGCTTCGCCGCGCGGTTCATAGCGAAGATCCACACCGCAGGCAGCGGCCTGCTTCTCGAACTCGGCCCGAGTTACGGAATGGAGCGGCTCGCGTACAGGGGTTGCCGCCATCATCGCCACCGCAAGAAACATGGCGTTGCATAACCACGCCGGCGAACATCTGCTATGGGTCGGCTCAGGTGCGCAGAAATCTGAACGAAAGTCTTGTGTGGATGGCTCCCGCGTTGCAAGTGGCGATTTGATGTCGGCGGCTAGTCGGGTGCAGTCTTGTGTCCGGCCTGTTGATGC
>NZ_WQMS01000025.1 GCF_009753715.1 Sphingomonas horti
TCGGCCAGAAGCCGCCTGTAGGAAAGCTGGCGAGCGCCGCAGCACCCGCCAGCTAGTCAATTAGACGTCAGTGCTCTCTGACAGAGCAAGCGCGTCTTCGAGATCCACACCGAGGTAGCGGACTGTGCTCTCGATCTTCCTATGACCGAGCAGGATCTGGACCGCTCGAAGGTTGCCGGTCCGCTTGTAGATCAACGACGCCTTGGTCCTGCGCAGCGAATGAGTGCCGAACAAGGCCGGGTCCAGCCCGATCGCAGCCACCCACTCATCTACCAGGCGGGCGTATTGCCGCGTGCTTATATGGTCCGTTTGATCGATCCTGCTGGGGAACAGGAACTCCTCAGGCCTGCCGCCTCCACGGCGGGCGAACCAGATGCGGAGGCTTTCCCGAGCCGTCTCGCCTATCTCAAATGACCGGCGTGCCGGTCTTCTGTTGGATTACCATCGACCGCTGGCGAACCTGTCCGCCGACGATGACGTCGCCGATACGCAGCTTGACGACATCGCAGCCGCGCAGCTTGCTGTCGATTGCGATGTCGAACATCGCTCGATCCCGAGGCTTAAACGCTCGCATCGGTCCTATCGACCGGCCGGTATTCCAGGCCGCTCCTGATGACGGCGCATGGTGTTGCTGATGATTGTGCATCTGTATTCTCCAGCGCTGCGGGATGCAGCGTGGAAAGAGTGCAGCAGGGGCTGGAAGGTGGCCGAAAGTGGCCCTCCCTGATCTTATCCGATCCGAACATAAACAGACGTCCCGGTGGACCACGCGGCGCTCGACGCCTTTAACTTAGCCGCGATGCTTCCTATCTCGCCGAAGCTGACGTCGCATTGACGGATTTTGGGCCGCCTTGGCTCCTCCCTTAGTCCCTTTCTAGCCTCACGAAGCCGGGATGTGCCGCTGTTGGCGCATGCCCGCCATACAGGGATAAGGATATCCTCATGATCACCGGAACCGTTAAATTCTTCAATGCCGACAAGGGCTATGGCTTCATCGCGCCGGAAACCGGCGGCGGCGACGCCTTTGTGCATATCTCAGCCGTCGAACAAGCCGGCATGCGTACGCTCGATAAGGATCAGCGCATCTCCTACGAACTGGAAACCGATCGTCGGGGCAAGACCTCGGCGGTGAACCTTCAGGCCGCTTAAGAGCGAAGACGACCTGGCGGGCGCTGCGCGCGGCGCCCGTTCCAGGTCCGGACTTCTAAACCCACTACGACCGCTGCATCCGAATTCGCGACGGCAGGCGGCGCCAATCCCGCTTCTTTCTCTCCAAAAGGGCTGC
>NZ_WQMS01000003.1 GCF_009753715.1 Sphingomonas horti
TTCTAAACCCACTACGACCGCTGCATCCGAATTCGCGACGGCAGGCGGCGCCAATCCCGCTTCTTTCTCTCCAAAAGGGCTGCGCCGGGCCGAATTGGCATCCTTGCCTAACAATATCAGCCGCGCCTCCTATATTGGAGCTATTGCAGCACCTGCCGCGAGCGCAGCTGCGACTGAGAGATGCTTTGTGCTCCCGCTCACGACGGAGCTGTGCATGATGATCTTCTCACCCGCCACACAGACGCAGACCTCGACCCCTGACAGTGTTCAGCATCGTTCGGAGATCGACGCGCTCGACGCGGCTCTCCAGGATATGACAGCTGCATTTTCCAGCGATTTTGCCAATGGTCTGATAGGACAACGCCATAATACGTTCTCGCACCGGACTCGCGTCCTTCGGCAGATGACAGACGATCTCGCGTTGATGCGCGCGCAAGACCTACTGCCATTGGTCCAGAACATTCCCGAATAGACGCGGGCGAGCAGCTGGTGTTTGCACCAGGGCCGCCCACTCGCCGGACAACGGCGGTTGGCACGGGCCATAGGTTTAGCTGCTCCGACCCGGATCAGTGCGTTGGCCAAAGGCGCGAACGCGAAAGAGGAGCGATGAATGGCCAAGGGGCAGCGCAAGAGCAACAAGGAAATCCGCAAGCCGAAGAAGGAAGGGCCGCCCAAGCAGAACGCGTCTGCTCCGAGCAAGAAGGGAACGCCGGTCGCTCCGATCGGTAAACCGTCCTGAACAAGGATCATTGGCATCAATAAACGCGGTCGTTGGCAGATCGGGTGTTATGAAACCCGACTGCTCCGCCCAACCGGCAGGCTCGCATGGATCTACACTTCGCGATTGCCGGCATGGCGTTCGCCGCGGTCGGGGTTCTGCACCGGTGCACCGGCCAAGCTGACTGCACTCGCGACCCAACAAACCCAAAAAGGTCACCGTTGAACATGCAATTCAATAAACGCTTTGACCGTCCCCGCCTCTCGCCCGAGCAAGCCGCGCGCCAAGGCCGCGCCGCGCGCCTGGCCTGCGAACGCATGCCCCAGTCGGGCGCAGCAGTGGCATTCCTCAACACTCACGACCATGCACTCGGCGGACGCCCCATCGACCTTGCGATCGGCAGCGAAGGAGGCCTGCGCGCTGTCGAAGCCGCTATTGCCGCATTTGTGGCTGCACCGCCCAGCAGTTCGTGATCGCCACTTCACCGCTCTCCTCCGCGTCCACCC
This sequence comes from Sphingomonas horti, assembly GCF_009753715.1. GTDB lineage: Bacteria > Pseudomonadota > Alphaproteobacteria > Sphingomonadales > Sphingomonadaceae > Sphingomonas_B > Sphingomonas_B horti. The sequence goes on from NZ_WQMS01000003.1 coordinate 1,225, forward strand.
TGGCGCTAGCTTCGAAGAGCTTGTGCGTTCAGCGCCCGAAAGAACACTATGCACCAGTCCAATCCCGTTTCCGCCTGGTTTTCTGTTGGCGCCGATGTTTGGTTGCTCTGTTTTGAGGCGGCGGCCCATGCCGAAGCGCAACGCATGGTCGGCGAAAAGATGGCAGCGTTGTTCGAGCTCCAGCAACTCGCATTTGCAGGCAAGCTGGGCGAGACAGCGCCAGATGCTGTTGGAAAGACCATTGCCCACTACCGACGTGCTGTTCGGGCCAACCGTCGCCGATTGACGCGCTAGGCAGCCATTGTTCGCCCCCGAAGCCGGGTTGTCGGCAACGTCTCGCATTCCAGCTTTCCTATCCCGCAAGTCCGAGGAATTGGCCGCTAGCGACGTGCTCTTACAACGGCGCAGTCGAGATGGAGCGCTGGATCGTAGCCAAAGCCCATGTCCGATCGGTCGGCAGGGCACAGGCGAGCATTGGAACGAATGATTGTTCGGCTGGTTTGAGCTGAATCGCCAGCTTGAGCCCAGCGCGCTGACGACCGAGAGACAGTCGTCGTGCTCCCGCTAACTCCAGGGAGCGCGGCAATGCCAACTTCAATCACGAACCAAGAGCTCGCGCGTACGAGCGAGGAAACAGCGGACCGCCTTTCCGCATCTGCCGCCTCGATAGAAATGACCAAGGCGCACATCAGCGCCTCGCGCGAGATGATTGCGCGGTCGTTGCAAACGCTCAGCGAGGGAACATACCCGATAGGTGCCACCGGACATCAAGGTCGGCCAACCACCGGCTGAAAAACATCCATTCACGCAGGATGTCAGACGCAACCCGCCCTGAAGAGGGATTTGCGGCTGTTTGCAGGGTCGATGGCGCAACGATGCACCGGCCGTGAAGATGGCGTGGGGCGACGGACACTGAATGCCGCTCAGCTCAACTCTGTTTGGAGGCGAGCCAGATGATGTGAGGCGGCTCCTGCAAGGTCCCGTCCGGGTCAACGACAACCTCTTCGACCCCAAATCCCGTCTCCTGAAGCCGGTCGGCAAAGGACCGGTCCGGGTAGGCCGACCAGACCGCCAGCAGTCCGCCCGGTCTCAAGGC
>NZ_WQMS01000004.1 GCF_009753715.1 Sphingomonas horti
TCCTGCCCAGCAGTCATGCTGAATCAGAAAAACACGCCCGTGTGAATCCCCCGCGATTCAAATCACCTCGAAAACGCTCTAGCCCCTCTCCCGCTTGCGGGAGAGGGAGGGGCCCGCTCGCGAAGCGAGTGGGAGGGTGAGGGTCTGGCTTTCACGATCGCTTCGCTCTCCCCCTCACCCCGCTCGCGCTGCGCGCGAGTCGCCCTCTCCCCGTCGGGGAGAGGGGAAACGGCAGCCAACTACCCCTCGCGGACGGGCTGGTGTCGATGGGGCTAGACAGCCCTTCTCTCCAGTGTATTATATAGCCAACACAGCTGGGAGAGCGCTGATGTCTCGAGTGACCTTTGTGGCCGCGGCGGCGGCTTTGCTGGCGGGCTGCGGCGTGGTGCATGCGGAGAATCACGACGGCGGCTCGGGCAGCCGCAGTTTCGACGCGCGCGGCTTCGACCGCGTGTCGCTGCGCGGGTCGGACAATGTCGTGGTGCGGGTCGGCGGCGCGGAATCGGTGACGGCGACCGGGCCGAACGACATGCTCGACAAGCTCGAGGTGAAGGTCGTCGACGGCGAGCTTCGGATCGGGCGCGAGAAGCATTGGGGCTGGAATTGGTCATCAAACCGTGAGCCGACCCTGATCACCGTGACGGTACCGCGGCTGCGCGGCGCATCGATCGCCGGATCGGGCGACATGAAAGTCGACAATGTCCAGGCAGCGTCGTTCCAGGGATCGGTGGCCGGTTCGGGCAACCTCACGATCGGCGCGCTCCAGGCCGATTCCGCGTCGCTGGACGTGGCCGGCTCGGGCGACACTTCGATCGCGGGCGTGGCCAAGAGCATCGACGTGTCGATCGCAGGGTCGGGCAATGTCGACGCGCGCGGGCTGAAGTCCGAACGCGCCAAGATCAGCATCGCCGGCTCGGGCGATGTCCGCGCGGCGGTCAGCGGCGAAGCGGACGTGTCGATCATCGGCTCGGGCGATGTCGACATCGCCGGAAATCCACGCTGCCGCGTCAGCAAGATGGGATCGGGGGACGTACGGTGCGGCTGATCGCGGGCGTCGCGCTTGCAGCGCTGACCGCCGCGCCCGCTGCCGCCGCCGAGCAGACCTACCCCGTTGGTCGGTTCAGCGAAATCTCGGCCTCCAGCCCCGCCGAGGTGCAGGTGCGCACCGGCGCGCCGGCATCTGCCCGCGCGGTCGGCGACGCGGCGGCGCTGTCGCGGCTCGACGTGCATGTCGAAGGCGACAAGCTGGTGATCCGCACCCGGCGTGGCATGCGCTGGCCCGGCCGGGCGCGCGCTACCGTCTATGTGACGGTGCCGGCGCTGCGGGCGGCAAGCGTGGCGGGCTCCGGCGACGTGCGGGTGGACCGCGTCGCCGGGCCGGACTTCGCCGGCTCGGTGGCGGGATCGGGCAATCTCGCCGTTGCCGAGCTGAGGACCCGCACCGCGACCCTGGCCAGCGCCGGCTCCGGCAACATCAACGCGGCCGGGGTCGTGGATCAGCTGCAGGCAAGCGCGGCCGGGTCCGGCAATATTGACGCCCGCAGGGTCCGCGCCCGGTCCGCACGGGTGAGCGCGGTCGGCTCCGGCAATGTTGAGGCGCAGGCATCGCAGCAGGCGGAGGTCGTCTCGGTCGGCTCCGGCAACGCCATTGTCAGCGGCACCACGAACTGCCGGGTGCGTGCGCGCGGATCGGGCGAGGCCAGGTGCGGCTGATCGCGCTCGCCGGCCTGGCCCTCGCCGCTTCGCCTGCCGCCGCTGCCGAACGCGGCTACAGCGTCACCAGCTTCGACCGCATCCGGCTCGAAGGCCCGTTCGCGGTGACGGTGACGACCGGCAAGGCGGTGTCGGCTAAAGCGACCGGAAGCGAGGAAGCGCTTGAGCGGGTGTCGGTCAGGGTCGAGGGGCGCACGATGCTGATCCGCCCGAACCTGTCGGGCTGGGGCGGCTATCCGGGCAAGCAGTCCGGCGCGGCGACCATTACGGTCACCACGCCCGGGCTCGACACCGCGATCGTGGTCGGCTCGGGCAGCCTCGATGTCGACCGGATGAAGGCGCCGCGCGTCGTATTGACCGTCGAGGGCTCGGGCCGCCTGACGGTGCACGGCATTGATGCGGACAATGCGAGCCTTGCCGTGGCCGGTTCCGGCACCATCGAGGTGTCCGGGCGGGCGAAAGTGGGCGCGGCGGTGGCGCGCGGGACGGCCGAAATCCGCGCCGCCGACCTGGCCGTTTCCGACCTGACCCTCACCAGCGAAAGCGCCGGCGCGATCACGATGCAGGCCGGCCGCAGCGCGAAGGTCAACGCGCTCGGGATCGGCGCGATCGCCGTCGAAGGCAGCGCCGCCTGCGAGGTCCGCAAGGTCGGCGGCGGGCCGCTGACCTGCGGGAATTAGTCAGATCAGCCCCAGCCCGGTGAGTTCTTCCATCAGCCGCGGCGGCAGGTCCGCAGCCTCAGCGGTGCCGAAATCGGGCGGCGGCGCGCCGAAATAGCGCCAGCCCTGGTGCGCCTTGCGCGGGTGCGGGTGGACGGGGATCAGCCGCGCGTCGAGCTCGATCAGGCAGCGCCGGTCCTCGCTTTCCGCAAAGCGCAGGATTTCCTGCCGGCCGGCCAGCCGGTGCTTGATGATCCAGTAGAGCGAGCCGCCGATCAGCTCCGCGTGCCGGGTCGGGCGATAGCGCGTCGTGATCCGCACGATGCCGCCGTCCGCCCGTGCCGCGACGCGCAGGCGGAGCGCCTCGGCCGTGGCGCAGCCGACCGCGACTTTCGACAGGTGAAGCATGGGCCGGAAATGGCGGCGCGAACGGTCCGGTTCAACCGCCCAGGTTGAACAAGGTCGCGAGCCCGAGGAAGCTGAAGAAACCCATCACGTCGGTCGCGGTGGTCACGAACACGGCCGAAGCGACGGCCGGGTCGATCCGCAACCGGTCGAGCGTGATCGGGATCAGGATGCCGGCCAGTCCCGCCACTAGGTTGTTGATCAGCATCGCGAGCGCGATCGTCAGGCCCAGCAGCGGATAGGCGAAGATTGTCCCCACCCCGGTCCCGATCAGCACGCCCAGCGCCAGGCCATTTGCGCTGGCGATGGTCAGCTCGCGGCCGAACATGCGCAGCGTGTTGGATTCGGTCAGCTGGTTGGTCGCGAGCGCGCGCACGGAGACGGCCAGCGTCTGCGTGCCCGCATTGCCGCCCATGCCCGAGACGATCGGCATCAGCACTGCCAGCAGCGCGAACCGCCCGATCTCGGTCTGGAACAGGCCCACGACCGATGCGGCGAGCATCGCGGTGCCCAGGTTGACGACCAGCCAGGTCAGCCGCGTGCGGATGGTCAGCCGGATCGGCTGGTTGATGTCGCCATCGCCGGCGCCGGACAGGCGCAGAATGTCCTCGCCCGCCTCTTCCTGGATGATGTGGACGATGTCATCGACGGTGATCATGCCGACCAGCCGCCCCGACTGATCGGTCACTGCGGCCGAAATCAGCGCGTATTTCTGGAAGCGGAGCGCGACCTCCTCCTGGTCCATGTCGACCGGGATCAGCGTCTGCTCGCGCTTCATCACGTCGGCGACCGGGATCGTGCGCGGCGTCCGCAGGATCCAGCTCAGCTGGCAGGTGCCGACCGGCCGGTGGGCCGGATCGACCACGAAGATTTCCCAGAAATCCGTGGTCAGGTCCTCGTTGCCGCGCAGGTAGTCGATCACGTCGCCGACGCACCAATGTTCGGGCACCGCGATCAGCTCGCGCTGCATCAGGCGGCCCGCGGATTCCTCGGGGTAGGAAAGCGCTTCCTCGATCGCGGCGCGATCGTCCGGCTCCATCGCCCGCAGCACTTCGCGCTGCTCGGCCGGCTCCATGTCCTCGATGATCGCGACCGCGTCGTCGGTATCGAGCTCGGAGGCGAGATCTGCGACCTGGGCCGGCTCCAGCTCGTCGATCAGGTCCTCGCGGACATAATCGTTCATCTCCGCGAACACGTCCGCGTCGAGCACGTCCTTCAGCGCGGCGGCGAGCGGCGCGCGCCATTCGAACGGCGCCAGCTCGAACAGGTCGGCGATGTCGGCCGGGTGCAGCGGCTCGACCAGCGCGCGCGCGCCTTCGGGGTCGCCGGCCTCCAGCCGCTCGATCACCGCGCGGACGAATTCGGGCTTCAACCGGTCGTCTTCGTCAAGCTGGGTTTCGGGTTCGCGGGCGGCTTGGTCGAGTTCGGTCTCGCTCATCTCCGCCTCCTTTTCGCTTGGCCCGGCGCGGGCTTAGGCCCGGAGTTGCGAAAAACGCAACCTTCCATGCCCGGCTCCCGTCTCTATATGGGCCGCTTCAGACCCAAGGAGATTCGGACATGGCCGGCGACACGCTCACCCTCACGCTCGACACCGGCGGCGATGTCGTCATCCGGCTGCGTCCCGATCTCGCGCCCGGCCATGTGGAGCGGATTACCGAGCTGGCGAACGAAGGCTTTTACGACGGCGTCGTGTTCCACCGCGTGATCGACGGCTTCATGGCCCAGGGTGGCGACCCGACCGGCACCGGCACCGGCGGCTCGAACAAGCCGAACCTGAAGGCCGAGTTCAATGCGGAGCCGCACGTCCGCGGCGCCTGCTCAATGGCGCGCACGCCCGATCCGAACAGCGCGAATTCGCAGTTCTTCATCTGCCTGGACGACGCGACGTTCCTCGACCGCCAGTACACCGTCTGGGGGAATGTCGAGAGCGGCATGGAGTTCGTCGACAAGCTCCCCAAGGGCGAGCCGCCGCGCAACCCCGGCAAGATCCTGAAGGCAACCATTTCCTGACTCGTCCTCCCGGGCTTGACCCGGGACCCGCCTTCTCCCGAGGCCGGTAGGCTCCGGCTCCGGGCCGGGGTGACGATCAACAGCGTTCGCTCTACAGCCCCTCCCATGAAAACGCTTCTCGTCATGCTGGGCGGCGCTGTCGGTGCCGCGCTGCGCTACCATCTGGGCGGCTTGACGTTGCGCGCGTTCGGCCCGGCCTTCCCCTGGGGAACGCTGATCGCGAACGTGTCTGGCGGGCTGCTGATGGGCTTGCTCGCCGGCACGCTTGCCCGCGTCGGCAGCGCGAATGAGCCGTGGCGGCTGCTGCTCGGCGTCGGGCTTCTGGGCGGCTACACGACCTTTTCCGCCTTCAGCCTGGAGACGTTCGGCATGATCGAGCGCGGCCAATATGCGGTCGCTGTCGCCTACGTGGCAGCATCGGTCGCGGGCGCGCTCGCGGGCCTTGCCGGCGGCATCGTGTTCCTTAGGGCCGTCGCATGAGCAGTGAAGTCCGCACCTTCACCGTCGGCCCGGACGACGACGACATCCGGCTCGACCGCTGGTTCAAGCGGCACCTGCCGGACATTTCGTTCGCCCAGGTCTCCCGCTGGGCGCGGACAGGCCAGCTTCGCGTCGACGGCAAGCGCGCGGCGCCTGGCGACCGGATCGCCGCCGGCCAGTCGATCCGGGTCCCGCCCGCCGAACCGCCCGCTCCCGCCGCCGCGAAACCGAAGCGCGAACGCGCGCCGCTCAGCGAGGACCAGATCGCGTTCGCGCAGGAGCTGGTGATCCACCGCGACCCGCAGGCTTTGGTGATCAACAAGCCGCCCGGCCTCGCGACTCAGGGCGGGACCAAGACGCACGAGCACGTCGACGGCCTGCTCGACGCGCTGCAATTCGATGCCGACTCGCGGCCGAAGCTCGTCCATCGGCTCGACAAGGACACGTCGGGCGCGCTGCTGCTTGCCCGCACCAGCCGCGCCGCCGCCTTTTTCGGCAAGAGCTTCTCCAGCCGCACCGCACGGAAAGTCTATTGGGCGCTGATCGCCGGCGTGCCCTCGATCGAGGACGGCTTCATCGAGCTGCCCCTCGCCAAGCAGCCGGGCACCGGCGGCGAGAAGATGCATGTCGACGAAAAGGAAGGGCTGCCGGCCAGGACCCGCTACCGGGTGATCGAGCGCGCCGGCAACCGCGCGGCCTGGGTCGAGCTCCAGCCCTTCACCGGCCGCACCCACCAGCTGCGCGTGCACATGGCGGCGATCGGCCATCCGATCGTCGGCGACGGCAAATATGGCGGGCAGGACGCGTTTCTGACCGGCGGTATCAGCCGCAAGATGCACCTCCACGCGCGCCGCATCCGCATCGAACATCCGGATGGCGGTAGGCTTGACGTCACCGCCGAGCCGCCGGCCCACATCGCCGAGAGCTTCGAGACGCTGGGCTTCGATCCCGCGGTCGGCGACGTGCCGCTCGACGAAGTGAAATTCAGCGAGACGCCCGAAGGCAAGCGCCGCGCCGCAAGCGCCGCCGCCAAGGCCCGCCGCAAGGAACGCAAGGGCGAGCGGCGGGGAAGAGGGCGGGGGTGAACCACCTCGCCGTTTTCGATTGCGACGGAACTCTGGTCGACAGCCAGGCGGCGATCTGCCGGGCAATGGACGAATGCTTCGCGTCCCATGGCCTGACTCCGCCGGATCGACAAGCGACGCGGCGGATCGTCGGGCTGAGCTTGCCGCAGGCGATGCGGGCGCTGCTTCCCGATGCCGAGCCTCACCTGCACGACCTGCTTGCCCAGACCTACAAATCCGCCTTTCACCGTCACCGCGCCGAAGGATTGGTCGAGGAGCCGCTGTTCGACGGCATCGCCGACGCCGTGCAGGCGCTCGAGGATGCCGGCTGGCTGCTCGGTGTGGCCACGGGTAAGTCCGATCGCGGCCTGAGGCTGTGCCTGGAACGGCACGGCCTTCACGCGCGGTTCGTCACACTCCAGACCGCCGACCGCCATCCGTCCAAGCCGCATCCCGCGATGCTGCACGCCGCGATGGCCGGGGCGGGCGCCGCGCCCGAAACCACGGTGATGATCGGCGACACCAGCTTCGACATGATGATGGCGCGCGAGGCCGGCGCGCATGCGCTGGGTGTCGGCTGGGGCTATCACGACGCGGACGACCTCCGGTCGGCCGGCGCGCTGGACGTCGTCGAGACCGCGCAAGACCTGATCGGCTGGATGGAGCGATTCTGAGCATGGACGACGACAAGGCCCGCAACCGCTTCTTGGTGATCTCGCTGCTCCGCCTCGCCGGCGCGCTGCTGGTGATGTTCGGGCTGGTGGTGGCGGCCGGGCGGCTTCTCGACGTGCCGCCGATCGCCGGCATGGTCATGGTGCTGGTCGGCGCGCTTGCCTTCGCGGTGGTGCCGCTGCTGCTGGCGCGCCGCTGGCGGACGCCGAAATGAAGCGCTTCTGGACCGAAGCGCGTGCCGAAGGGGGCGACGTGCTGCTCGACGGGCGGCCGGTCCGTACGCCGAAGCGGAACCGGCTGCAGCTGCCGACTCCGGCGCTTGCCGGGGCGGTCGCTGCGGAATGGGATGCCGTCGGCGAGGAGCTCGACCCGCGCGCGCTGCCGCTGACCGGGCTCGCCAATGCCGCGATCGACATCGTGGAGCCCGACCGGCTAGCCTTCGGCGAAGCGCTCGCCAGATATGGCGAGAGCGACCTGCTCGCCTATCGCGCCGAAAGTCCGCCCGAGTTGGTCGCGCGCCAGGCGGCCGAATGGGACCCGCTGCTGGCCTGGGTGCAGCGCCGCTACGACGTGCATGTGGATGTGACCGCGGGCGTGATGCACCGTCCGCAGCCTGCCGAGACGGTCGCTCGCCTGCGTGACGCGACGGTCGCGCGCGGCGCGTTCGAGCTGGCCGCCTTGTCGCCGCTGGTGACGATCGGCGGCTCGCTGGTCGCCGGGCTGGCCCTGGTCGAGCGCGCCTTCGATCCCGGCACGCTCTGGGCCGCGGTCAATCTCGACGAGCTATGGCAGGCAGAGGCCTGGGGCGCCGACGCGCTCGCCGCGCAGGCACGCGAGGCGCGCCGCCGCGACTGGGACGCGGCGGTGCGGTTTCTGGAGCTGATCGCCTGACGATCAGTCCGCGAACAGCAGGACCGGCGTTTCCAGCAGCTTCTTCAGCGCCTGGACGTAGCTCGCCGCATCCCAGCCGTCGACGACGCGGTGGTCGCAGCTGATCGACAGGTTCATCAGCTTCGCGCGGCGGATATCGTCGCCGTCGAACACCGGCCGCTCGACGATCTTGTTCGGGCCGATGATCGCGACTTCCGGGCGATTGATCACCGGCGTCGTCGCGATCCCGCCCAGCGGCCCCAGCGAGGTGACGGTGATCGTCGATCCCGACAGCTCCTCCGACTTCGCTTTCCCGCTCCGCGCAGCCTCGGCAAGGCGGGAAATCTCCCGCGCCAGCTGCCAGACATTCTTTGCCTGCGCATCGCGGATCACCGGCACCATCAGCCCGGCATCGGTCTGCGTCGCCATGCCGAGATGGACGGCACCGAACCGCGTCACGACGCCCGCTTCGTCGTCGTAGCGGGCGTTCAGCATCGGGAAATCAGGCAGCGTCTTGCAGATCGCGACGATCAGCAGCGGCAGCATGGTCAGCTTCGGCCGGTCTCCGCGATTAGCGTTCAGGTCGGCGCGCATGTCCTCGAGGTCGGTCACGTCGATCTCGTCGACATAGGTGAAGTGCGGGATCGCCCGCTTCGACGCCGCCATGTTCTCGGCGATGCGCCGGCGCATGCCGATCACCTTCACCTGCTCGTTCTGGCGCGGCGCCGCCGGCCGGCTATAGCCCTGGCCCGCCGAATAGGTCAGGAACGCGTCGAGGTCGGCATGGCGGACACGGCCCTCCTGGCTCGGCTTCACGCCGGCGAGGTCGATGCCCAACTCCTTCGCCCGCGCACGGACGGCTGGGGAGGCGAGGACCAAGCCCCTCTCCCGTTCCGGGAGAGGGAGAGGCCCGCTCGCCGCAGGCGAGTGGGAGGGTGAGGGCGTGGGCGTTGGTGCCCCATCCTCAACCTCCGCTTCCCTCACCCCGCTCGCGCTGGCGCGCGAGTCGCCCTCTCCCGGAACGGGAGAGGGGCTGAGTTTCGGCATCGGCTCGGCCGCGGTCTCGCTCGTCACCGGCGCGGCAACCTGCGCTTCCGCTTCCGCCTCGCCCTCGGTCTCGATCACTGCCAGCGCCGAGCCGATCGCGATCGTGTCGCCGACTTCGCCCGCCACTTCGCGGATCACGCCCGCCACCGGCGATTCCATCTCCACGGTCGCCTTGTCGGTCATCAGGTCGGCCAGCTTGCCGTCCTCCTCGACACGGTCGCCGATTTTGACGTGCCAGGCGACGATCTCGGCCTCGGCAATGCCTTCGCCGATGTCCGGCAGCCGGAAAGTGAAAAGGCCCATCTCGTCAGTCCTTCATGATCTTCTTTATCGCCTCGCCGATGCGGACAGGACCGGGGAAATAGGCCCATTCGAGGCTGTGCGGATAAGGCGTGTCGTAGCCGGTCACGCGCTCGACCGGCGCTTCCAGGTGATAGAAGCAGCGCTCCTGCACCAGCGCCGACAGCTCGGCGCCGAAGCCGGAGGTGCGGGTCGCTTCGTGGATAACCAGGCAGCGGCCGGTCTTTTTCACCGACGCCTCGATCGTCTCGATGTCGAGCGGCAGCAGTGTGCGCAGGTCGATCAGCTCGGCATCGATCCCCTGCTCCTCGATCACGCCGGCCGCGACATGGACCATCGTGCCATAAGCCAGGATCGTCAGGTCCGCGCCCGGCCGCACCACCCGCGCCTTGCCGAGCTCGATCCGGTAATAGTCCTCGGGCACTTCGCCGTCCGGGTGCTGCGACCAGTTCTTCGCCGGGCGGTCGTAATGGCCGCTGAAGGGGCCGTTATAGATGCGCTTCGGCTCGAAGAAGATGACCGGGTCATTGTCCTCGATCGCAGCGATCAGCAGGCCCTTGGCGTCATAGGGGGTGGACGGCACGACCGTCTTCAGGCCCGCGACATGGGTGAAGATGCCCTCGGGCGACTGCGAGTGCGTCTGGCCGCCGAAAATGCCGCCGCCGAACGGCGAGCGCACCGTGATCGGCGCCGTGAACTCGCCGGCCGAGCGGTAGCGCAGCCGCGCCGCCTCGGACACGAGCTGGTCGAGCCCCGGATAGATATAGTCGGCGAACTGGATCTCCGGCACCGGCCTGAGGCCATAGGCGCCCATCCCGACCGCGACGCCGATAATGCCGAGCTCGCTGATCGGCGTGTCGAACACGCGCGTCTTGCCGTATTTGGCCTGCAGCCCCGCGGTCGCGCGGAACACACCGCCGAAATAGCCGACATCCTCGCCCATCACGACGATATCCGGATCGCGATCCATCAGCACGTCGAGTGCCGAGTTGATCGCCTGGATCATGTTCATCCGGGCCATCAGCTCGTCTCGATCCCCGCGGCTTTGGCCTCGGCCAGCATTTCCTGTCGTTGCTCCTCCAGATGCCAGGGCATCGTCTCGAACACATCCTGGAACATGGTCGACATCGGCTGGTGCATGCCGTGGCCCAGGATGCCGTTCTTCTCGGCGTCCTTCTGCGCCGCCTTCACCTCGTTCGCGACTTCCAGGTCCATCGCTGCGTGGCGCTCCTCGTCCCACTCGCCGAGCGCAATCAGATGCTGCTTCAGCCGGCTGATCGGGTCGCCCAAGGGCCATTTCTCGCGCTCCTGGGCGGAGCGGTAGGCGCTGGGGTCGTCGGAGGTCGAATGCCCCTCGGCTCGGTAGGTGAAGAACTCGATCAGCGTCGGCCCCTGGTTGGTGCGCGCGCGCTCGGCCGCCCATTCGGTCGCGGCATAGACGGCCAGCGCATCGTTGCCGTCGACCCTCAGGCCCGCAATGCCGTAGCCGATCGCCCGTGCTGCGAAGGTCGTCGCCTCGGCGCCCGCGAATCCGGAAAAGCTGGAGATCGCCCACTGGTTGTTGACCACGCAGATGATCACCGGCGCGCGATAGACGGAGGCAAAGGTGCAGGCGGAGTGGAAATCGCCTTCTGCCGTCGACCCTTCGCCGCACCAGGTGGCGGCGATCCGGGTGTCGCCCTTGATCGCCGACGCCATTGCCCAGCCGACCGCCTGCGGCAGCTGGGTCGCGAGGTTGCCGGAGATCGAGAAGAAGCTGCCTTCCCTGGTCGAATACATGATCGGCAGCTGCTTGCCGGCCAGGCGATCCCCCTTGTTCGAGTAGATCTGGTTCATCATGTCGACGAGCGGCCAGTCGCGCGCGATCAGCAGCCCCTGCTGGCGATAGCTGGGAAAGCACATGTCGTCGCGGTGCAGCGCATAGGCCTGGGCACAGGCGATCGCTTCCTCGCCGGTGCACTTCATGTAGAAGCTGGTCTTGCCCTGCCGCTGGGCGCGGTACATCCGCTCGTCGAACGCGCGCGTCTTGGCCATTGCGCGCAGGATGCCACGCAGCGTGTCGGGGCTGAGCTTCGGGTCCCACGGGCCGACCGCGCGGCCCTTTTCGTCAAGCACCCGGACCAGGCCATAGGCGAGGTCGTGGAACGCGGCCGGCGCGGAGTCGACGGCCGGGCGCGGCGTCGCGCCGGCGGCGGGAATCGGGACGTCGCCGAAATCGGCTTCGTCGCCGGGCCGGAATTTCGGCTCAGGCACGTGCAGCCTCAAGGGCGGCAGATTAGGGCGGGTGGACATCCTCTCTCCCAAGGGAATCGCGGGCGCGAGGCTCTTTGCCCGGCTTGTTATAAAATTTCAAAGCCTGTTGCGAGCGCCCGATGTGCTGCGCCGCACAATCGCCATGCAACCGGGAGCCTTCCCTCGCGTTTTAATCTCATGTTCAGCTTGGGCACAGCCGAAACGATCCCCGCCGCATCGGCCTCCACCGCTCCCAAACCCGCTCCGTCGACGCCGCGCGACCTGGTCGCGGTGATGCTGCGCGCCGCCGAAAAGCTGCAGGGTCAGCCCGACCTGAAGAGCGCGCGCGCGTTGCTCGAACGGGGCGGGGAGCAACTGGTCCAGCTGCTCGATCCCGAGCGCCGGCCCGACTGGGCCTGGTTCGAAATCCTGTTCGAGGAAGATGCCTGCCGCCTGCCGGAGGCGCTGCTGCGCGCCGGCCGCATCCTGCACCGGGAGGATTTCATCGCCTGCGGGGTGGAGACGCTGGACTGGATGATGCGCGGCCGCGTGCTCGTAAAATGCGTCGACACCATGGCCGATGCCTGCGAGGCCGCCTTCGCCGGCACGGGCGACCTGAAGTGGCTGATGATCAGCCGAACGGCCATTCTCGCACGCCGGGCACATCCACGGCAAAGCTGAAGATTCCCCCCGACAGCCGCTCGCCTTCGACGCCCGCGCTGGTGACGAACGCGGTGCGCCGGTCGTCGCCGCCGAACACGATCATCGTCGGCCGGCTGACCGGCAGCGCGATTTCCTCCACCACCTCGCCTTTGGGCGACAGGCGCGCGACGCGGCCGCCGTCGAACAGCGCGGTCCAGTAGAACCCAGCCTCGTCGAACGAGCCGCCGTCGGGGCGCCCCTCGCCGATCGGCCATTGGTGGAAGGTCCGCCGGTTGGTGAGCTTGCGATTCTCGACATCGTACATGCGCAGCGCGTGGCTGGGCGTGTTCGCATGGGCGAAGCGGCTGCCGTCGGCGGTGAAGGCGGCGCCGTTGCAGGTCAGCATCTCGCCTTCGATCCAGGTCACGCGCCCGTCTGGGTCGAGCCGGTAGAGCGCCGCCTCGCCGGTCTGCTTGGTGGTGTCGACGCTGCCGACCCAGAAGCGGCCCCAGGGATCGGTGCGCCCGTCGTTGAAGCGGTAATCGGCCTTGCCTTTCAGCACCGGCTCGCCGAACGGCGCCGGCTCGGCGTCCCAGTCGTCGATCGTCGCGAAGCCGTCCTTCATCGCCAGCAGCAGCCCGCCGGCCTTGCGGAAGGCGAAGCACCCGACCGGTTCGTCGAACACCCGCTTCTCGTCCGTGCCGCTGGCGGGATCGAACCGGTGCAGCTCCCGCCGCGCGATATCGACCCAATAGAGAAGCCGCTCGCCCACATGCCAGCGTGGCCCCTCGCCCAGTTCGGCCTTTGCGTCGAGAATCGAGTCCACCATGAACCGTCACCCCGATCTTGAGCCGGAGCCCACCTTTTCTTCGGCACCGTCGTGGATAGAAGGCGGCCCCCGGGTCAAGCCTGTCCTGAGCTTGTCGAAGGGCCCGCGATGACGACAGAGCTCCCCTTGACGGAAACGTAAACTCCGTCTCTCCTGCTCGAAACAGGAGAGACCGATGCTCGATACCCATGGCCGCACCGTCTACAGCCCCGAGCACGAGGCCTTTCGCCAGACGGTGCGCGCGTGGCTGCAGAAGGAGGCGGTGCCGCATATCGCGCGCTGGGACGAACAGGGCATCGTCGACAAGGACATCTGGGTGAAGGGCGGCGAGATCGGCATGCTCTGCCCGACCGTGCCCGAGGAATATGGCGGGCTCGGCCTCGATTTCGGCTATAACGCGGTGATCGACGAGGAAGTCAGCTACGCCGGCACGCCGCTCGGCTTCACGCTCCAGTCCGACATCGTCGTCAATTATCTCGTCTCCTACGGCTCCGAGGAGCAGAAGCGTGAATGGCTGCCCAAGATGGTTTCCGGCGAGGTCGTCACCGCGATCGCGATGACGGAGCCGGGCACCGGCTCCGACCTGCAGGGCATCCGCACCACCGCCCGCAAGGACGGCAACCATTACGTCATCAACGGCTCCAAGACCTACATCACCAACGGCCAGAATGCCGATCTGGTCCTGGTCTGCGCGAAGACCGACACCGACGTGGAGCCCGCCTGGAAAGGCGTGTCGATCATCCTGGTCGAGGCGACGCGCGAGGGGTTCAAGCGCGGCCGCAACCTCGACAAGATCGGCCAGGACGCCGCCGACACGTCGGAACTGTTCTTCGAGGACGTGCGCGTGCCGATGACCAATTGCCTGGGCGAGGAAGGCAAGGGCTTTATCTACCTGATGTCGGAGCTGCCGCAGGAGCGGCTGGCGATCGCGATCGGCGCCCAGGCATCGGCGCAACGCGCGTTCGACGACACCGTTGCCTTCACCAAGGACCGCAAGGCGTTCGGCAAGACGGTGTTCGATTTCCAGAACACCCGCTTCACGCTCGCCGACCTGAAGGCGAAGCTGCAGGTCGGCTGGGCGCATATCGACTGGGCGCTCGCCCGTCACCTGAAGCGCGAGCTGACGCCGGAAGAGGGCGCCGCCGCCAAGCTCTGGCACACCGAGCTGCAATGGGAGGTGATGGACAAATGCCTCCAGCTCCATGGCGGCGCCGGCTATATGAACGAGTATCCGATCGCCCGCGCCTGGCGCGGCGCGCGCGTCAGCCGCATCTATGGCGGCACCAACGAGATCATGAAGGAGCTGATCGGGCGGAAATTGTGATGGCCGGCTAGCTTCCCGCGCGCATCTCTTCCGCCTGCTTCTCCGCTGCGTCGATCGCGGCGAGCAGCTCGTCGAAGCAGGGCGTGTCGTCGATCCGGAACGCGCGGCGAAAGCCGGTGCCCAGGATGTCCAGATCCTGCTCGGTCAGCAGCCCGATGGCGACGATACGCTCCGCCTCTTCCATTTCGACATGCACCATCAGCTGCGAGCCGTTCTCAACGCGCGAGCGCGCGCCGGGTGCCACGCGCGGGGCAAATTCGCGCAACACCGTGCTTGAAAGCCGCCCCGCCCCCCGCTATGGGCGCACGTCTTGCCTCCGCGGGCGCTTCGGCGGCCCGGTCCCGGTCGGGGAGTAGCTCAGCCTGGTAGAGCACTGTCTTCGGGAGGCAGGGGCCGGAGGTTCGAATCCTCTCTCCCCGACCACTTTATCGCATTTGCGATGGGAAATCCGCTACTTAGGTGCGCTCTGAGCGGCATCCGGCTCCATGACGGGTGCACATGCGCGGGGCACACCGGGAAGGTGGAGACTTGTCCCGTATACCCTTCGTCGTCCGTCGCCACGGCCGCTATCGCTTCCGCCGCCGCATCCATTTCCGAAATCTTTGCTCTCGCCCTGTATCGATCGCCCTTCTGACAGCGGACCCTGGCGAGGCGCGCGAGCGTTCCGCCAGGCTTTCGGTCCGCTTCTTGGCCAAGATGCGGGAGCTGAAGCAGATGATCGAGAACGGCGACTATCTTTCATCCGAAGAAATAGCCGAACTCGTCCAGTTGGAACTCCGCGCCGAGCTTGAGCGGGCGATTGCACCCATCTTCCTCAATCCAGAGCCGGCGCGGTCGATCCGGCAAACCCGCGTGTTCGCCGAGGCTTACCGCGTGGCCCGTCGCCTCAACCGGCCGACCGAACTGACAGAGGCCGACCGGGCGGAGCTCGCTGAAAAAGGGTTCGACGAGCTCGAGATCGAGTTCATCGCCTGTGATCTGGACCGGCTGTGTGCCGCCAAGAACATCACCAGCGCGCAGGTCGCGGAGCGGCTCGAGCACATCGACGCCTATCCGAACCCGACTACGATCGAGCAGGGACGAATGCTGATCCTCGGTGCCCGAGCAGAGGCGCATCGCCGCGCGGCACTGATCGAGCATCCGGTGATCCAGGACGCGCCGGATCCGGTTCAGGCGCTCCTGGCTATAGATCCTGGGCAGCTTGAGAGACCGGCGACCGTCTCGGCCCCACCCGTCCGCTCATCAAAGGTGCCGTCCGATGCCCTGCCGGACTGTCAATTCATAACTTACGATTCAAGGCGCTTCAGTTCCGTTATCGAGGACCTCGTCGCCGAATTGAAGCTCGAAGGGCAATGGAGCGGCGACTGCCGGCAGCAACGGGCGATCCAACGACGCTTCGCGTGGATCACCGGCGACCGACCGCTCGGCACTTACAATCACCTCGACGTATCCGCGTTCAAGCGTGGCCTTCTTCGACTGCCGGTCAGCTTCGGCCGCGCCGATGCCGAAGCGGCAATGAGGCAGTCCTTTGATGCTTGGATCGAGACGCAACCGGCGGTGCCGGCCGGTGAGACCCGGAGTATGAAGACGCTGAATCGTGATCTGTCGACGATGTCGACCGTTGCGAAGCACCTTGCGCAAAGCGCCTGGAAGCCGAAGGTGCCAAATACGCTCGTGCTCGATTTCGCGGGCGCAATGGTCCGCATCAAGGACGACGGCAAGGTCCTGCGGCCGCCCTGGAAGCGCGCGCACATGGAAGTGTTGTTCTCCAGCCCGCTCTATCTAGGCGGAGGTGGCGCGAAGCAGCGCCTGAAGCAATTCAGCAACCTTCAGGTCTGGCACGACGCGGCCTATTTTGGGCCGCTGCTCTGGTATTATCATCAGGCGTGCCGCGAGGAAATCTGCGGACTTCGCGCCGACGAGGTGAACATCGACCATGATGTTCCCCACTTCATTATCAAGGATAATGACATTCGAGGCCGTGACGGAGAGCTGGCTGGCGAGAAGCGTGTGGCCCGGCGCCGGGCGCTCCCTCTTCATCCTGAATTGATCCGGCTCGGCTTTCTCGACTATGTTCGAGCCATAAGGAAGGAGGGTCACGCTGCTCTCTTTCCCGAGCTCTACCTGCACTCGGCCAAGCGCGGCGGTGCACAGTTTTACGGCCGCGCCTGGGTGCACCTCTTCCACTACATCGCGGACCGCATTCCCGTGCCCGTCAATGAGGCTGGCAAGGGGCCGGACATCCATTCGATCCGGAGCCTTGGCTCCTCATTTTACGAGGTGGACGGTGTCAACGAGATCATCCGCGCGGACATCATGGGTCATGCCCGGAGCGGGACGAACGCGAAGCATTATTCGAAGCGCATCGAGACCGAAGGACTCGATGTGGTGCTCGCCGAAAGGCTGAATTTTCTCATGAAATACGTGCCGGTGCTGACCGAGAACGTGCCGGCTCGCCCGGTGCGCTTATTGCCGCTGCAGGACCGTTCGCGGGTCGGCACCGGCCGTCATCGGAAAGTGAGATCGGACGCGGGAGCCTCCAGATCCGTTTAACGAAGAAGCAGGCACAACACTGTATGGCTGACTGTATGTATCTCCATACATTCATACAGTTCGGATCATCGACATGAGCGCGGCGAGGATAACGGAGCAGGAAATCTGGTCAGCGTGTGATGGCTTGGTCGCTGCTGGAGTTGAGGCCGATCGAATTTCGGTCGGTATGGTTCACGAGCGGCTCGGACTGAGAGGCAGTCGTTCGACCGTCAATAACGGTCTCAAGGCGTGGCGCGCCCAACGGCCGACTGACCAGGCAAGCATGACCCTGAGCGACAGCCAGGTGGCGATGCTCGTGCAGACGGTGAAAACGATCATGCAGCAGTTTGTCGCTCCCTTAGAAGCGGCGCGAGCTCACGATGCTCAGCAGTTTGCTGAACGCGAGCGTCGGCTTCTCGATGAAGTGGAGACGGCTGACGAAGAATCGGCGCGCCTTGAGGCGGCCTTGGTAGCCGAGCAGGCCCGGTCGGCAGCCCTCTCACGACGGGTAGATGAGCTTGATCGTGAGTTGGCCCACTGGGAGGGTGTCGCAACCGAACTTCGCCGTGAAACGCAATTTCTGATCGACTCGATCGGAAGGCGAGGGTTGGGCTTCGAGGAGATGGCGGCGAGGCTCGCCGCGGCGCTCAGAAGCTGTCCACAAGGCACCCCAGAATCGTTGCCGCCGCCTCGCGCCAAGCGTTTGGGACCATCTGCTAACTAAGCTGCGTCACTCTTTGGGTGCTGGGCGCGCGGGCGAGCGGATGGCTGCCCGCTCCGGACGCGCGAAGGATGGCCGGGTTCAACACTTCTATGCTTGTGCGAACGAACCTGGTGCTCCGGTTCAGCGATTCACCTTTGTGACGACAAGACTACCTGGCGCAGCGGGTTCAAGGATCTCGACGGCAGGCGTGGCAGGGTCGAGCCAGCGCGCCCAATCGTTACGGCCAAGCACGACTATTTGGCGACTGTGATAAGGGGCGACATCTGGTCCTGGCTCGGTCGTCAGCATCGTAAAGGCTTCGCCGATTTCCGGCGCTGAGCGGAAGATGCCGGCGATACAGAACCAATTATGATCGCGCATTGTGAACAGCCACTTGTCCTTCACGCGCTTTTTCGGCCCGCCCTCGACGGGCAGCGGATCGGTGAACTCGTAGAAGCCGTCGGCGGGTATCAGGCACCGGTTCTCGCCGAAGCTCCGGCCATCCGATCGGAAGTTATAGACGGGCTTGCCGGTGGGACCAGGCCAGCTCCACCGGCGCTGGACCAGTTCATAACCGCCGCCCGCGCTCGCGCGGACGATCGGCGCCGTGTCGGTAATGCGAATGTCGTCACGGGGCGCCAGGTTGGGCGCACCTTCCGGGAAATCGATCCTGATTTTCAGGTCGCTGAAGTCGGTTGCGATCGTGTCGAGGTCAACGTTGAGCCGATAGTCATTGCACATCCCTTCGTCCTCGCCCGGATTGGAATCGCATGCAACTCGCGTTCCTGCTATGTTCTGGTCATGAGCCGAGTCGCTGATGTCCATTCCGCTGCTGAACGCGGTGCGCCGAGCACAAGAGCCGCCCGTGCGGCGTCCGGCTATCCGAGCAATCGGACCAGCCATGCCGAAAGGATCGGCGAGCCGGGCGCCGTGATCCGCCACGGCCATGACGGCCTCGAGATGGTCAACCTGCGCTGGGGCTTCGAGCCGCTTGAGCCAACCGGCCGGCCGGGCGCCGCGCTGCGCTCCGAAGGGCGTTCCTTTCCGACCAACCGCTGCCTGGTGCCGGCATCCGAGGTGTATCTGCCGTTCGACGGCCGGCGCTATCGCGTGTCGCTCGTCGACGGCGACTGGTTCTATTTCGCCGGCATCTGGCGGCCGGCGAGCCGCACTTGGCCTGCTTCCTATGCCGTGCTGACCATCGCGGCCGGCGAGGACGTGCGGCCGCTTCGCGAGCGACAAAACGCGGTCATCCTGCGCAAGGATCGGACGGCTTGGCTCGAGGGCGGCGACGAGGGGCTGCTTCGGCCACTCCCGAAAGGCACCTTCCGGGTCGAGCGCGCGGACAGCGACCCGCGCCAGGGACATCTGATCTGAGCCGCAGCGCGAGTCCTGATGACCGGATGCTCCGCCCGCACTCAATGTCTCGAGTCCCTCCGTGCTCAGGTAGCGCGGGTGGCGGCCGTGACGCGCACCGCCGACGCGCTGCCGTTCGGCCTGGCGGCGCTCGATGAACGGCTGCAGGATCATGGGCTGAGCCGGGGGGCGCTTCACGATCTGGCACCGGCGGCGCCGTGTCTTGCCGATGACGCGGCTACCACCCTGTTCACGGCCGGAGTTGTCGCGCGCCTGGCGCAGCAGGGAGGCAGCGTGCTCTGGGCCGTGTCCCGCTTCGACCTCTACGGACCCGGGCTGGAGCAGGCGGGGCTCGCGCCCGATCGCGTGATCTTCGTCGAAGCGCGCGACGACACGATGGTGCTCGCGGCAATGGAAGACGCTCTTCGCCACGGCACGCTCGCCGCGGTGGTCGGCGAAGTCCGGCGTGCCGGCATGACCGCGACGCGCCGGCTCCAGCTCGCCGCCGCCGAAACCGGAACGCCCGCCCTGCTTTTCCGCCGCTGGCGCAAGGCCGGCCAGTGCCCGCTCGCCGAGCCATCCGCGGCGGTCACGCGGTGGCGGGTCGGTTGCGCGCCGTCCCTGCCCGGTGCCGCGGGCCTGACGCGCGCGCGCTGGAGTGTCGAGCTCGCCCGCCAGCGCGGCGGCGATCCCTTTTCCATTATTGTGGAGGCCTGCGATGCCCAGGGTCGCCTCGCTCTTCCTGCCGCAGCTGTCGATCGAGCGGCTGCGCCGGAACGAGCGGCCGCTCGCGCCGCCTGAGCCGCGCGAGCCTCCCGCCCTGCCGGTCGACGAAGACCCGGGCCCCTGCTCGGTGCCGCGCGGCGGCGGCTGGCGACCCGGTGCGCGCTGGGCGCAAGACATACCGGCCAAAGCGCGCGGGGACGCGCCGACCGGAGCGGCGCCGGCGCGCCGGCGGCCCTCTATCTGGGAACTCGGCCCGCGCTCCGAAGCGGCCGACCACCCGTTTCGCGCGATGCCCCCTGATGAGGGCGGGCACGCCGGCCGGTTGGCAGCAGTTGCACCGGTCGCGGTCATCGCCGGTCAGCCGCTGATCCTGGTCGAGCGGTCGGGACAGCGCGAACTGGTCGCCGCCGCCTGCCCCGCGGCGCGCGCGCTCGGTCTCGGCCCCGGCATGCCCGTTGCTCACGCGCGTGCACTGGTCCCCGGGCTCGATATCCGTCCAGCCGAAGCAGAAGCCGATTCCGGGTGGCTGGAGCGCCTCGCGGTCCATGCTGTCCGGCACTGGACGCCGATTGCGGCGCCGTCCGGACCGGACGGGCTGTGGCTCGACATGACCGCAACGGCGCATCTGTTCGGGGGCGAGGAGCGATTCGCTCGGCGCGTGCAGGCATTTCTGCGGCGACTGGGGTTCACGGCCCGAGTGGCGATTGCCGACACGCCTGGCGCGGCGCACGCGATCGCGCGTTTCGGCGGCGGCGATCGGGTGATCGTCCCGGCCGGGGGCACACTCCGCGCGATCGCACCGCTTCCAGTCGAGGCGCTGCGGCTCACATCCGACGCGACCGAAGCGGCACGGCGGTTCGGCCTCGACACAGTCGCCGATCTGCTGCCGCTCCCGCGTGCACCGCTTGCGCGGCGGCTCGGGCGCGATGCGATCCTGCGCCTCGACCAGGCGCTCGGCCGCGAAGCCGAACCGATCGCGCCGACGCTGATCGAGGAGATGCCCACAGCGGAGCGGCGGCTTCTCGAACCGATCGGGACACCGGAGGCGATCGGGCAGGTGATCGATGACCTAGCCAATGATCTGGCCGAACGGCTGCGTGCAGACGGGCGCGGCGTCCGCGCACTGGCGCTCGTGCTGCTGCGCGTCGATGGCAGCGAGCAGCAGCTGCTGCTCGGGACGGCCAAAGCGACGCGCGATGCCAGGCACCTCGCGCGGCTCGTCCGTCTGAAGCTCGACACGATCGATCCTGGCTTCGGCATCGAGCAGGCGCGGCTGCTCACCACGCACGCCGAGCCGCTCGGCCCGGAAGCGCTCGGCCGCTCGCTGGCCGGCGACAGCAAGCCCGCCGACCTCGCGCCATTGGTCGACCAGCTCGCCGCTCGGGTCGGCGCAAGGGCGATCTTCCGGGTGGGGCTTGAGGAAAGCGACGTGCCCGAGCGCGCGGTGCGCCGCATCGACCCGCTCGAGGCGCCGACGGGCTGGCCATCGTGGCGGCGTCCGGCGCGGCTGCTCCGCGCGCCGGAACGCCTGAGCGGCGTCGTCGCCTTGCTCCCCGACCATCCCCCGCGGCGCTTCGCCTGGCGGGGCAAGACGTATGCGGTGGTCGCCGGCGACGGACCTGAACGCATCCATGGCGAATGGTGGCGGCGCGACGGCGAGCTCTGGGCAGTGCGCGACTATTTCCGCGTCGAGGTCGAAGGCGGCGGCCGTTACTGGCTGTTCCGCCGCGGCGACGGCGTCGATCCCCAGACCGGCGACTTGAGCTGGTGGCTGCACGGGGCTGGCTGATGGCAACTTATGTCGAGCTCCAGGTCACGAGCCACTTCTCGTTCCTGCGCGGTGCGTCGAGTCCCGACGAGCTGTTCGCCGCCGCTGCGCTGATGGGTCATACCGCGCTCGGGGTTTCGGACCTCGGCACTGTCGCCGGGATCGTGCGCTGCTGGGATGCGCAGAAGACCACTGGCGTGCGCCTGATCGCCGGCAGCCGGCTCGTGCTCGACGACGGCCGCGCCCTGCTGCTCTACCCGACCGACCGTGCCGCTTGGTCCCGGCTGACGCGGCTGCTGACGATTGGCAAGACACGGGGCGGCAAAGGCCAGTGCGTGCTCGGCTGGGGCGACATCGTCGCCCATGCCGATGGCCTGATCGCCATCCTGCTGCCGGAGGAGCCGGGCGAGCGGCTGGATCATGACCTCGTGCAGCTGAAAACCGCCTTCGGCAGGCGCGGCTTCCTCGCGCTGACTTTCTGGCGGCGGAGCGAGGATCTGGCCCGGCTGCATGCGCTGGCCGGCCAAGCGCGAGCCGCAGGCGTGCGGGCGGTGGCGACGGGCGACGTCCTCTATCATGCGCCTGAAGCGCGCTTGCTCCAGGACGTGCTGACCGCGATCCGCGAGAAGACCACCGTCGACGCGCTCGGCTTCCGGCGCGAGCGTCACATGGACCGGCATCTGAAAAGCCCCGAAGAGATGGAGCGGCGTTTCGCCGCCTTCCCCGATGCGATCCAGGCGACGGCGGACATCGCCGCTGAGTGCCGCTTCGATTTGGGCGCGCTCAGCTACCAATATCCGCACGAACGGGTGCTCGACGGCATGACGTCACAGCAGGCGCTTGCCACGCTGACGCGGCAAGCTGCCGAGCGGATGTTTCCCGACGGCATACCCCCTGCCTATGAACGCCAGATCGCGCATGAGCTCAAGCTGATCGAAGAGCTCGGCTACGCGCCCTATTTCCTCACCGTCAATTCGATCGTCCAGGAAAGCCGCCGGCGCGGCATTCTCTGCCAGGGCCGTGGCTCCGCCGCCAATAGCTGTGTCTGCTTCGTGCTCGGCATCACGTCGATCGACCCGATCAAGCACGAACTGCTGTTCGAGCGCTTCGTCTCCGGGGAACGCCGCGAGCCGCCCGACATCGACGTCGATTTCGAACATGAGCGGCGGGAAGAAATCATCCAGTGGATCTACGAGACCTATGGACGCCGCCACGCCGCGCTGACCGCGGTCGTGACGCGCTATCGCGCCCGCGGCGCGATCGCCGATGTCGGCAAGGCGCTCGGGCTGCCGCGCGACCTGACCAAGGCGCTGGGCGGGCTGGTCTGGGGCTGGTCATCGGAAGGCGTCGGCGAAAAGCAGGCGGCCGAGCTCAACCTCAATCTCGCCGACCGGCGGCTGCGGCTGGCGCTTGAGCTCGCACGAAAGCTGATCGGCTTTCCGCGGCATTTGTCGCAGCATCCGGGCGGTTTCGTGCTGACGCATGATCGCCTCGATGATCTGGTCCCGATCGAGCCCGCCCGCATGGCCGATCGCCAGGTCATCGAATGGGACAAGGACGATATCGACGCCCTCAAATTCATGAAGGTCGACGTGCTGGGCCTCGGCATGCTCGGCTGCATGAACCGGGCCTTCACGCTGCTCGAACAGGCGAAGGGTGTCCGCGTGTCGATGGCCGACCTGCAGGACGACGATCCTGCCGTCTACAGGATGATCCAGAAGGCCGATACTTTGGGCGTGTTCCAGATCGAGAGCCGGGCCCAGATGTCGATGCTGCCGCGGATGAAGCCCGCGCGCTTCTACGACCTTGTCATCGAAGTCGCGATCGTGCGGCCCGGGCCGATCCAGGGCGACATGGTCCATCCGTATCTCAGGCGGCGGGAAGGCAAGGAAAAGCCTGAATATCCCCGCCCCGAACTCCGCGCGGTGCTCGAAAAGACGCTGGGCGTGCCGCTGTTCCAGGAACAGGCGATGAAAGTGGCGATCGTCGGCGCCGGCTTTACGCCTGCCGAAGCCGACGCGCTCCGCCGCGCGATGGCGACGTTCAAATTCACCGGCGGTGTCAGCCATTTCTACGACAAGCTCGTCGAGGGCATGGTCGCGCGCGGCTATCCGCGCGACTTTGCCGAACGCACCTTCAAGCAGATCGAGGGATTCGGCTCCTATGGCTTTCCGGAAAGCCACGCCGCTTCGTTCGCGAAGATCGCTTATGCATCGTCCTGGATGAAATGCCATCATCCCGACGTGTTCTGCGCGGCGCTGCTGAACGCGCAGCCGATGGGATTCTATGCGCCGGCCCAGATCGTGTCGGATGCGCAAGCGCACGGGGTCGAAGTCCGGCCGGCCTGCATCAATGCGAGCCGCTGGGACTGCACGCTGGAGCCGACCGGCGGGCCGTATCATGCCGTGCGCCTGGGCCTGCGGCAGGTCCGCGGCCTCGCCAATCTTCATGGCGCTGCGATCCTATCCGCGCGCGGCGGCGACGGCTTTGCGTCGGTCGAGGACGTATGGCGCCGCTCCGGCGTGCCGCGTGCGGCGATCGAGCGCCTCGCGGAAGCCGATGCGTTTCATGCCATGGAGCCGCACCGCCGCCAGGGCCTGTGGAAGGTGCGTGGCCTGGGCGAAGCCCCGCTCCCGCTCTTCGAAGCCGCGGATCGGCACAAGCAGGCATTCAGTCCCGAGGGTGCCGAGCCGACAGTGGAACTTCGCCCGATGAGCGATGGCCGCGAAGTCGTCGAGGATTATCGCGCGCTGCAGCTGTCGCTGCGCGCCCATCCGCTCACTTTCCTGCGCGATGAGCTCGCCCGCCGCGGAATCGTGCGCTGTGCCGATCTTGCCCATGTTCGTGACGGCCGGCACGTCGAGGTCGCCGGGCTGATCCTGGTCCGTCAGAAGCCTGGCTCGGCCAAGGGCGTGCTGTTCATGACGATCGAGGACGAGACCGGCGTCGCTCAGGGAATTTTATGGCCCGACCGCTTCGAGGCGCAGCGCCGCACGGTAATGTCTGCGGCGATGATCGGCATGAAAGGGCGCGTGCAGAAAGAAGGCGATGTCATTCACGTGATCTGCGACCGGATCAACGATTATGCCGACCTCCTCGCCCAAGTGGGGCATCGCTCGTTCCCGCATCGGACGGGACGCGGGGATGGCGCTGTTCATTCCGGTGCGCCCGACAGGGGCGACCGCACTCTCGACCGGTCGCCGACCTACCACGGCACTGGCCAGGAACAGCCGCTCAGGCTGCAGACCCGCGACTTCCGCTGAGCCAGTGCCCACCCTTTCGCGTCACCATCAGGTGATCATCGATCTTTCGATCCGCATTCTCCGGCACGCAATGACGCGGGCCGGTGAAGGCCGTGTGGATACGATCGAGGTGCGCCTCGCGCTGCGGTGCCTGCTGCATCATTGCCCGGACCGATGGCCACTCGAACTGTTCTGGGACGCGGCGAAGGGCGACAATGACATCGGCCGCGCGCAAGGGACGACCGCCGCGTTCAACGGCATCATTCGACAGCTTCGTTTGGCGGGCAAATATCAGGATTAGCAGTGCCGGCAAGCATCCAGATCTTTCGTCCAGTGCTCGGCGAAGCGGTTCTTGTGCTGAATGAGCGTGGCGCCGCCCTCCAGCGTGAGGAAGAATGGCTTTGTTCCAAGCAGCCCCGATTTCTATTGATAGACAAGCGCGACGTTGGGCTCGCGGCGGATGTCTCGAACGGTATTCGTGTCATCGCGCGTGAAGAAGAAACTGTCGCCGTCAAACTCGACCTGCGATTATTGCTCATCGGCCGTCCGGCGATGGAGCCGTCTTCGCTGCGCGTCATCAGCACGGTGAAATCGATGTCGCGCATTTTTTCTGAAATATCGGCAAGGTCGAGCGTCGCCATGGTTGCTCCTCAAGACCTGTTCCAAGCGCGGCCGATGCGCTGAGGTGCCGCGACATGGACCAAAGCAGGTATGGAGGGTGTGTTCAGCATATGTGAGACGGTGGGCGAAGAGCCGGTCGGACAGATCCCTCGAACCAGGAGCTCCGCTTTGTCGCCAGCGGAGCGGTTTACAAGAAAGCATGGCGATGTTTTGAGGCGTGAGAAATGCGTAGTGCAGCGGTCGTGATCGCACTTGGTCTTGGCGCTCCCTGCTACGCGCAGACGACCGAACCGATTCAGCGGGGCCTTCAGCGGACTGGCCCCGGGACCGACGGCTGGAGCATCACGGTAGGAATTGCGCCGGTTCTGAGCCCGGCGTGGCTCGGATCGCGTGACATGGCACTGTCCGTCTATCCCGATCTTCGCGTGAATTATGGAGACTTGCTGTTCGCGTCCGTGCCCGAAGGGATTGGGGTGAACGCCATTAACCGGAGCGGCTGGAAAGCAGGTCCGTTGGTCAAGGTCCGTTTTGGACGAGACGAAGATAAGGGCGGTTCGCCATTTCTCGTTGCTGGCGCGAGCAACGCTCTTCGCGGCTTGGGAAATATCGATGCTGCTGCGGAGCCGGGTGTCTTTGTCGAGAAGCGGTTCGGGAATAGAGAAGAATGGCAGGCCCGCGCGGAGTTCCGGCGAGGCTTTGGCGGGCACGAAGGCGTCGTTGCGGATGTTTCCCTGAATTACCGAACGCGCCTTCGTCGTTCGATTTTCAGTATCGGTCCCCGCGCGACAGTCGCGAGCAAGGACTTCATGCAGACATTCTTCGGCATTGACGCGGCTCAGTCCTCGCGCTCGGGCCTCGGCCGTTACGATGCGGACGGCGGCATCCTATCCGCGGGGGTGGGCGCAACCATAATCAGGCCTCTCGATCGTCGTCGCGCGGTAACCCTTTTCACAAGCCTGGAGCGGCTCGGCGACGAAGCGGGACGCTCGCCCCTCATCCGTGAGCGCGGCCGACGGGGGCAGTTCACGATCGGAATCGGGTACGGATTCCGGTTCGGACTATAAGGGGCGCAAACTGCCGCCGCCGTCAGCGGAACCAATGTGCAGCTCCGCCTTGCCGCAATCCGATGAAAGTGGCGCCGATAACCATCAGAGCTGCAATCGCCGCTGCCAAGGCCACCGCTCCCGAGATCTGCCCACCAGCCACGTATATCGCCGCCAATGCCCATAAGAAAACGAGGGCATAAGGCGGGTTGCCCCTCCCGCTCAGCAACGCGACCGCCGCAATTGCACCCCCGGCCACAATGACGGCCGCCGAGATCACGCCGGCCGCCTCACCTGCCTCGACGCCATGGAAGCGCAAGGCGGCGGCTATGTTGACGATGGACGCAGCCGTCAACCAGCTCGCAAGCGCACTAAGCGGAAGAACTGCGCACCATCTATCGCCGGCGCTAAACGGCACATCCCGCCGCGAAAACCGTAGATAGACGACAATCAGGCAGACCAGCGTGAACAGGATGATGATCGCCGATATCGCGCTCAAACCAAAAATCTGCGTATAGAGCGCCCAGAGCGCGTTGCCGAGGAAAGCCCCTGCAGCCGGCCAGCGAATCTGCGCAAGCAGGCTATTGTGACGCTGGCTGGGAAGAGCCTGATATGCGGCAAAGACTATGGAACCGGCATAAAGTGCTCCCCAGATCGAGAACGCCCATCCGGCTGGTGTGATTAACGTGCGGACGCGGTCGGACTGTTCGCCGATCGGTTCGCCCAGACCAAACTGAGGCAGCAGGGGCGTCAGTATCTGCAGGGCCGCGAACAGAATTGGCGCAGTGCGTGAGACGGCGTTCGCGCCCGACGGCGATATAGAAGTATCGTTCATGTTGGTCGAACCCCGCGGGCGGGGATCGGTTGCCTTGCCGGTCATCGCGATTGCCGCGCAACCCCTGCAGATGTGAGCTGCCCCCTTCTGAGTGGTCCAGATTGTATCATAGTCTGGAACCCGAAGGAGAATTGGGATGGCAGGTCGCAGGCACA
>NZ_WQMS01000005.1 GCF_009753715.1 Sphingomonas horti
CGCTCCACCTACGGGCGGGCATGGCGGCGGAGGAACGAATGCACTAACATCAAACCCGGACCACTCGGTGGGGGCCGATCAGTTCCAAACGGCGATCTCTCGGTAATCGTCGACGCCTTCCTGCGACTCATTGCGGACTCTAGTCCGTCAAAGCAGAACGCAGGCTGGCCGGATCAAACTTGCAACCCGGGACAGTTGCAAAAGTCATTATAGACGCGCAACGGTCGCTGTAATCGCGAATGGGGGTGCCGATGGAAAATCGAGCCAATGCATCAGTCATGGCGGGATGGGCAATCACTATCGAAGCGATCCTTTTCATGCTTCGCGATCTCATCCCGGATGACCAGCAGGCGCCTTGGGTGGTCAAGGCGAACGCGAGACTTGGTATCCCGGCGAACGTAGTGCTGCTGATCGGTATTGCCGGCCTTCTATCCACACTTGTATACGCTTCCGTGGACATCGGTGCTCGGCGCCATCCTGCTTACCGGATTTCTCGTCTGGCCACGCGATGACAATCTTCGTTACCTGCTGCCGTTCCGACGTTCGATGATTGATTGAGGGACACCGCGCCCGGATTATCATCAACGAAAATTGTAGCCGCTAGCTCTCGGCTATATGCAGCTTGTCCACCAGGTTCCTGACGGGAGCGCCAGGGGCCCTAGCGGCCTCCGCTTGCTCGAGGGCCTTGTCACCTGACCTGCCTTATAGATCGTGGAGTTCTGGCGCGCCCGATGCACTCCCCCGGCACGAGTTGGCCGAAATCGGACTGACAACTTAATGAAAGGCAGACGGAAAGCGGAGGCTCAGGTCCACCCGGCTCAGTGATGGCGCTGACACCTTACGTCGAGTTCAGCCAACTTCTCCCTCAACTGGCCAACGGTAAAGGGTTTGGCGACCAACGCGAGACACGGATCCTGCCGGTCATCTTCGAACAGCGCTTCGGTGCCGTCTTCTGTGGTGATCAGTACGGCAAGATCGCTGCGCAACGCGCGAATTTCTTCGAACAGACGGTGTGCGCCATTGCCATTTATGTCGGTGTCGAGAACCACCGCGTCGAAGCGCCCTTGCGCCGCGCGGATTTTGGACAGGGCTTCAACCCCATTGGCTGCCTGGTCAAGCGCATAGCCCGCCTCAGTCAGCGCCTCGACCGTCAGCACCCGAACGGCGCCGTTGGCCTGGATAACCAGCAGGCGCCCGGTTCGCCCCCGATCGAGTACATCCCGGATTTGCTGACCAAGCGCATGATAGGTGAACGGCTTGGCGATCATGTCCACACCGGGCTCCAGCCGGCCGCCATGGATGATCGCGTCACGTGTATAACCGGACGTGTAGAGCACCTTCAGCCCGGCCTGCAGGGCGCGGGCTTTGTCTGCAAGCTCGCGCCCTGTCATGTTCGGCATTACAACGTCGGTGAACAGCAAGTCGATGGGATCTGCCTGCCGTTCGATCAATCGTAGCCCGGACGCGCCATCATGCGCCTCGAGCACGCGATAGCCGAGCTCGCGGAGGCATTCGACCGTGTAGGCGCGGACGTCGTCATCGTCTTCGACAACGAGGATCGTTTCCTGGCGCCGTGAGCGTTCCAGGCCTTGGGTCAGGTTCGGCTCGTCTTCCACGGCTTGTTCGCCGAGCAGGCGCGGAAGGTAGATCTTAACTGTCGTTCCATGTCCCTCTTCGGAATAGATGCTGACATGACCGCCTGATTGTTTGACGAAGCCATAGACCATCGACAGGCCCAGCCCTGTTCCCTTTCCTACTTCCTTCGTCGTGTAGAAGGGCTCAAATACTCGGCTGATCGTCTCCTTCGACATGCCGGAGCCGGTGTCGGTGACGGAGATCATGATATACTGGCCCGGAGATACCTCGGCATGGGTCGCGGCATAGCTATCCTCGAGCCGCACGTTTGCCGTCTCGATTGTCAGCTTGCCCCCGCCTGGCATCGCGTCGCGGGAATTGACCGCGAGATTGAGGAGCGCGCTTTCAAGCTGGTTGGGATCGGCTTCCACTCTCCAAAGTCCTGGGGTTGTGACGATCTCCAGTTCGACGATCTCGCCCAGTGCCCGGTTGAGCATGTCGGAGATCCCGAGCACTAGTCGGTCTACTTCGATTGGCTTGGGCGCGAGCGGCTGGCGGCGGGAGAAGGCGAGGAGGCGCTGGGTCAGAGCGGCGGCGCGCTCGGCGCCTTTTTGCGCATTGTCGAGCGCGCGGCGTGCTCTCGCATCGCTACTTCCGCTCGCGGCGAGCGACCGGTTCGCCATGTCGATATTGCCGGTGACGACCGTCAGAAGATTATTGAAGTCGTGCGCGATCCCACCGGTCAGCTGGCCGACCGCTTCCATCTTCTGCGCCTGACGGAGCGCTTCGTTCGCCTCCTGCAACTCGCGGGTTCGCTCCTCCACTCGCTGCTCGAGCGTCTGGTTCGCGCGTTGGGTCGCCTGGAACAGTCGCGCGTTATCGAGGGCAACTGCCGCCTGTCCGGCGAGGCCCACCATTAGACGCTCCGAGCCCTCGGTGAAGACTCCCACCTCGGGATGGCCGAAGAACAGGCCGCCGATCACTTCGCCAGATCGGGATGTCACCGGTACGGCGAGATAGCTCCTGACCGGCAGGTGGTTCTCAGGCATGCCCTTGTAGGGCGGGTTCTGACCATAGCGCGGGTCTGCGGTGATATCGTCGGAGCGGACCACGCCCTCCCCCCTGAAGGTGGGGCCGAAGACGGCGGTCGCACGGGGATGGCCGAACTTCTCGAAATCGGCGCGGTCCGCACCCGATAGCGTGAAAAGTAGGAAAGCCTCGCCCTGGTCGTCGATGACATTGTAGAAGAAGGCGCCGAACGCCGCGCCTGTCAGTTGGACGCCCGCGTCCGTGACGATCTGCACCACGTTTTCGGTGTCCAACTCTGCGGCGAGCGCGGCGCCGGTCTGGTTCAGCGTCTCCAGCATCTGCTGCTGTTCCTCGAGCGCCTTTTGCGTCCTTTTCGCCTCAGTGATGTCCTCAACGATCTTCAGGAAGCGGGCGGTCGGACCATGGCCGCTGATCTTGGCGAGGTTGCTCCGGATCCAGACCTCGCGCCCGTCACTGCGAATATAGCGCTTCTCGAAGCTGATCCGTTCGCCTTTGGGCCGGGCGGCGGCCGCGCGTAGTGCGCTCTGGCTGAGTTCGACATCATCCTCGTGCGTGAACGCCAGGCAGTTCTGCTCAACCAGCTCGTCGCGAGATATTCCGACTATGTCGCAATAAGCGGCATTCGCACCGAGAATCCGCCAGTCGGCGTCAATCTCGATCATCCCGACCGCTGCATTCTCGAAGACGGTTCGGAATCGCTCCGCGCTTTCCTTAAGCTCCTGTTCCACTCGCCGGCGCTCGACGACGGCACGGGTGCGCTCGGCCACGTCACGGATGAAGTCGAGTTCGTCACGGCTCCACTCGCGAGCGGTAGCGTGATTGAGATAAAGCAGAGCGACAAAACCGCCTTGCTCGTTGACCGGCATGTTGACCACAGACTGAGCGCTGATCGCCTTGAGCGCCTCCGCCGTCTCTGCGGTTCGCGGATCCTCTTCAGCGTCCGCGAATACGACCGTTCGCCCCCCCTTCAGATCGTCGATATACGAGCCGTAGTCTCGGAAATGCAGCACTCCTGCTAGGCTTTGAATTCCAGGCGCGTTCCAGTCGCGCTCAATCGTGATAGTCTCGGCTTTCGGATCGATCGTGCCGTAGCCAGCCCGGCTCACGTCCAGGGTCCGGCCGAGAATCTCGGCGGCGGCATACGCAATCTCGGCCGGATCCTCCAAGTCGCGAAAACGGTCGTTGAGTTCCAGCAGGGCCGTTAGCCGGGCCTCGAAGCTGCGCTCGGATCGGGGCGCGCTGTTTGGAGAGGTCGCCGCTGGCGGGATACGATCACTGGCCATGGAGCGCTCCTACAGCCTTGAAAATGCAAGTCCAACAGCAGGCATTAGCTCATTCTTCGCGGGTGCCAGCTACTAAGTAGCTCGTCTACGGTCACAATGACTGATTGGGCGCCTGGGTTCTCTCCGACTGTGGCCTAACTTTGGCTGAACGCGACGGCTGAGCGAGCCGCAATGGGACGGGCAAAATCCGAGCTCCACTTGCCAAAATGGGGCAATGCTGAACCACGGGCGCACCTAGCAGCATCGAGCTTGTCTGGACATTCGTACGCTGCGCATGCGTTTGGCGCCAGGTGACGAAAGTGACGGGAACGCCGCCATTCCGAGCCTCTTTCCAACGGTCTTCGCGCTTACCCCACAGGTGCTGAAAACTGCTTCCTTACCTGCTTTGGTCCATGTCGTGGCACCTGCAAGCGTCCGCCGCGTTAGCGGCGCAGGACAAAGCCTTAAGGAGCAATCATGGCGACGCTCGACCTTGCCGATATTTCAGAAAAAATGCGCGACATCGATTTCACCGTGCTGATGACGCGCAGCGAAGACGGCTCCATCGCCGGGCGGCCGATGAGCAATAATCGCCAGGTCGAGTTTGACGGCGACAGTTTCTTTTTCACGCGCGATGATACGAATACCGTTCGAGACATCCGCCGCGAGCCCAACGTCGCGCTTGTCTATCAATCGAAATCGGGGCTGCTTGGAACAAAGCCATTCTTCCTCACGCTGGAGGGCGGCGCCACGCTCAATCAGGACAAGAACCGCTTCGCCGAGCACTGGACGAAAGATCTGGATGCTTGGTTCAAGCTCGGCATCGACACGCCTGGCCTGATCCTCATCGAGGTCAACGCCCAGCGCCTGCATTATTGGGACGGTATGGACGAAGGCGAGCTAAACCTCGGCCGACCCGTCGCGTAGACCACAGTGCAGGGGTGAAGCTGCGATGGCCAAGGCCAAGCTGAAGGCCGGAGATCCAGTCACTTGGAAAAGCCATGGCGGGGAAGCGCATGGCAAAGTGGTGCGTAAGGAGACGGGCCGCACCCGGATCAAAGGACACACTGTCGCTGCCACTCCGGAAAAGCCTCAATACATTGTGGAAACTGACGAGGGAAAGCGGGCGGCGCACAGGCCGGACGCGCTCAGCAAGGAATGAGCGCGCAATCAAGCACGTTCAAGCCGACTGCCAAGATGGCAGCGAATGCGGAGCGCGGCCTTGCGCTTCGGGAACGATTCGGTCGCGGCGGGACCGAAGTGGGCGTCCGTCGTGCGCGTCAGCTCATCGAACGGCAGGATCTGGAGCCAGCCGACATCAAATCCATGTTCAGCTACTTCGCACGTCATGAGGTGGACAAGAACACCAGCCGGCATTGCTGGGGCTCGGACGACGATCCTTCGGCAGGATTTATCGCTTGGCTGCTGTGGGGCGGCGAGGAAGGCAAAAAATGGGTCGCTCAGCAGCGGCGCAAACTGTCGTGATATCTTGGGGAGGCCTCCGGTGCGGGTGACGTCGGCAGTCTGCAAATTCGGCCTTGCGTCACTGCCATTGGCGCTGCTTGCCAGCCACAGCCCGGGCGCCGAGCTCAACGTGAATATCGATCGCGTCCGCAACGACCGCGGTTTGCTCCGTCTCTGCCTGACGCAGAAGCCCCGGCATTTCCCGACCTGCTCCGGCGACCCGGATGCGATCCGGATCAGCGTTCCCGCCTCGCAAGCCTCTGTGCAGATCCACGGCCTGTCACCGGGATCCTATGCACTGGCCATCATTCACGACGAAAATCGAAATGGTCGTCTCGATTCCATTCTCAGCGTTCCGAAAGAAGGCTTTGGGTTCTCCGGCGAGCACATGCCCGTATTTGGACCGCCCAGTTTTGATCAGGCAGTGTTCTTAGTAGAACCCGGTTTGGCCACGCGTTTGGTTCGCATGCGCTACCTGCTTTAGGCCATGTGGAGCCTTGGGCATTGCCGCGTTAGCTTCTCGGCCGAGGAGCCAGAAGGATGAGTCTTTTCGCCTTTCCGGCCGCAGGTGCTGCGAGGAGTTCGCCGGATACAGCCTTCCTGCCCGAGCTGGAGCTGCTGCTCGCCTCGCCGCGGGGTTTCTGCGCCGGGGTCCGCCGCGCCATCGACGCGGTGGAGGACGCGCTTAGGTCATACGGCGCTCCGGTCTATGTTCGCCGGCCTATCGTCCATAACCTTGCCGTTGTTCGAAGCCTGGAGGCCGAGGGCGCCATATTCGTCGAGGAGCTGGACCAAGTGCCGTCCGGCTCCGTCGTCATATTGTCCGCGCACGGCGTTGCCCCTGCCGTTCGTGAAGAGGCAAGCGCTCGCAGATTGATCGTGCATGACGCGGTATGTCCACTGGTGGCAAAAGTGCACCGCGAGGTCGAGCGACACTATGCGGATGGGCGCCACGTCGTGCTCATCGGTCACGACGGCCATCCGGAGGTCGAGGGAACGCTTGGCCGTCTTCCAGCTGGAGCCGCGACGCTGGTGCGCACCTTGGAGGAGATCGATGCTTTGACGCTGCCGCGTGAGCATCCGGTGGCATACGCGGTTCAGACAACGTTCGCGCTTTCTGACGCGGCAGAAATCGTTCAACGGCTCGCAGCACGGTTCAGCGACGTTGCGGGCCCCCGAACCACCGACATCTGCTATGCAACCAGTAATCGTCAGACGGCGGCCGAGATCATCGCTATCCAGGTCGAAGCGCTGATCGTGATAGGCGAGTCTTTTTCGTCCAATGCAAACAGGCTGGCCGAAGTCGGGCGGCAATTCTGCAAATCAGTGCAATTGGTCGCTGAGCCGAACGCAATCGACTGGGACAAGATACCTGCGGGCGGCACGATCGGCGTCACGGCCGCCGCGTCGACGCCGGAGGAGTCAGTCAATGCAGTGCTGGAAAAACTCGGCACCCGCTACCGACTTCATATTCGCGAGATCGCGGTCGCCGAAGAGACGCAGACGTTCAAGCCTGTCGAGATCAGCCGCGGGCGTCTTCCGGCCCCGAGCGCCGAGGCTCGACGCCCGCTTCGACCGCCAAGCGAATAGCGTCAGCGGAGGTGAGCGCACCTAAATTTGTGAGCAGGCCTTTCCGGTGCATCTTCACCGTCTTCTCGCTGATCTCGAGAAAACCGGCGATTTGCTTGTTCCTATAACCGGCGACCATAAACTCCAACACTTCACGCTGACGAACGGTGAGACGCGCGACAAGGCTCCCGGCCGCCCGCTTGCGGGCTGACATGCCGGCTCGCGCGTCGCTGACATCCATCTGGGAGCCAACGAACCAAGCGACGGCTCCGGCAGAATCCAGCAATGGCGCGATCATCACGGCATTCAAAAACGCGCTTCCATCCTTGCGGTAGTTCGTCACCTCCGCCAGCACATGACGTGCCTCCGCCACCGCCTCCCTTAAGATGCGGCGAACTGCCGGTTCGGTGCCCTGACCGCACAGAAAGCGGCAGTTGCGGCCAAGCACCTCGTCAGGGGAGTAGCCAGTCAACGAACAGAACGCGTCATTGACAGAAACGATCGGGTTATCGCTCAGCCGCGGATTCGTGATGACGGTAGCAAGGGGCGTCTTGTCGATCGAAAATGGGGGCTGGCTTTCAGTTGCACTCATTGCCGCTTGGTAGCGAGACCGCGCGCTCATTTCGAGTTGCTGACTGAGATGATCGCTCCGTTGGAGCAGAGCGCTCGGTGCCGGTGAAAATCGGCGCACGTTGTCGCCAGGGATGGCGATGCCGTCGACTGGCGCGAAATGCTGGCTCCAGCTGAGACTCGCCGACCAACCCCATTTGCCTCACGTTTCGAATGCATGGGCGAACGCTGCAAAGGTTGCGCGAGACCCAGCGATCATCCCGGCGAGGTCGCTTGTCTCTTGTGGCTGAGTTTCGAGCCAACATAGGAATTCCGGCCAAAAGGATTGTCCGGCACCGTGATCTAAAAAGGCCCGCGGCGCTTCCGGTTGCGAACGTGTTACAAAGCGGCTCTGCACTGCCGCGCCAAGTCTCGAGCCCTCCAGCACATAGGCTGCACCAATCCGCTCAGCAGGCGTGTCGAGCGCAAGTATCGGGACCGGCCTTGGCGATGAAACACCAAGGGCAGCCAAATCGGATGCCAGTGCCGCCGCGCGTCCCCGTTCCTCCCATCTGGGAGGATGCGGCCCTTCCATCAACCGCGCCTCGATCGCGGGCAATACGCGCATCTGTGCAACGAGGAAACCCGTATAGCCGGCATGTTCGCCAAGATTGAAGCGACCTGCCAGTTCATCGACGCGCGTGTGATCGTCGGCGGTCGCGGCTCGCAGTCGTGCACGCAAGGTCTCGCTCGGTCTCGGCTCGACAACCATGGCGTCTATTTCGCGATCCGGGCCGTAAGTGTTGTGCGAAGGCCTGGCGAGCCTTCCATCTCTTCGAGACTGCCTCCGAGGCGCCGCACCGTCGCCGCGATCATTCGACTTCCAAATCCACTTCCTTCCACGGTCCCGCTGGTGTCCCGGCCCTTGCCTCTGTCCGAAACCGTCATTCGGAACTCCGCACCATGCCGCTCGAGCACCACTTGGATTGGCCCCGGCCGCCCGTCATACGCGTATTTGACTGCATTAATCACCAGTTCTGTCATCACGAGTCCGATCGGAACCGCACGATCGGTCGGCACCAGTATAGCCGCGAGGCGTTCGGTGAGCAGTGGCGCCCATTCCTTGCCGAGCGCTTGTCTTAGATCGCCGAGCAAATCCGCGAGATAATCGCCTAGTTCGAGGCTCGCCGGATGATCGGTACGGTAAAGTCGACGGTGAACAAGCCCAACTGCGGACAGGCGCGCCTGCGCTTCCGCCAACCGATCGGCGAGCGGCCCAGGCCCCGCGTCTCGCGCTTGAAGCATTAGGTAGGATGTGACCATCTGTAGCGAATTCTGCACACGATGATCGACTTCGCGCATCAGCAGATCCTTCTGCGCAAGCAATGCGTCTCGTTCATCAAGCGTAACCCTCAGCTCCCGATTGAGGGCTCTGATGCGACGGTGATTACGCGCTTCGTCGAGTCGTCGGGCAAGCCGACGGGCCGCATCAATCTCTTCGATCGACCAACTCCGCGCGCGCGCTCGAACTGTCTCAGCCCAACTCGCGAATGAACGACGCGGAGACAGCGGGATATCCGCGCCGGACTGGTGCAGTTTGTGCGGCTCACCTGCCCATCGCACTTCCTCGACACGCTCGACCCGAAGCCACAACAACATGCACCCTTGTTCCGCGAGTGGTACAGCCAGGACGCCGCTTGCAAGCTCGGGCCAGGCCGCCGCCGGCGGATAGAGCTGGCTTAGCGTGTGCGTGGAGAAGGCTGCGCCTCCAGCTTTTTCCCGGACCCAGGCAGCCAGCGTCCCAATCTCTTCAGGCAGGGGTACGACGCCATGTTGCTGAAGGTGGTCGTCGGCCACATAGACGAAGGCGTCAGCTTCAAAGATCCGACGCAAATTCTCCCCGGTTTCACTAAGGATTACGTCCAGCGCTCGATCGTCTTCAAAGCTTCCGGCCAATTCGTCCACAGCGGCGCGCAAGCGCAGGCGGGTTTCGTAGGCGAGATGCTGCTCTCTTGCGGCAATCTGGCGCGACAGCGCGTTGGCAAGCGCGCTCGCGGCAATGCTGGTCTCACGCGAAATCGCGAAAGGCGTGCGGTGATGGCACGCCACCAATCCCCACAGAGAGGAGTCTCTGACGATCGAAAACGAGGCTGACGAAGCCACACCCATGTTGCGCAAATATTGGAGGTGCACGGGCGACACGCTGCGTAGGCCGACGTCGCTCAGATCAATGCTGCCGAGCGAAACGGGGCGCAACGGAGCCGGCTGGTAGTCAACGGTAGGGATCGAGCGTGCGCGGTTGCGCAGATAAAGTGCGCGGGCCTGACGCGGAATGTCGCTTCCGGGGAAGTGATGGTGGAGAAAACTCTCCAGCGACGGATCGCGATCCTCTGCAAGGACCCGTCCGGCAGCGTCATCGATGAACTGGTAAATCATGACCCGATCGAAACCGGTAATTGCGCGGATCGCCTTGGCCGCGCGCTGGCACAGCTCAGCCATACTGCTGGCTTGCTCGAATGCTCGCGCCATTCCGTCGAGCCGCGCGAGCATCTGCATAGCGCCGGGAGGCGGTCCTGGGGAGGGCTCAAGCTCGACAAGCAGATGCGATCCGGCTCGGTGCATTACGGCATCAAAATATTCACTGCGGCCCGCAACGCGCGCTTCAAGCGGCAACGTGCGTACGTCTGGCGGCGATGCGGCAACTTGCCCGGCTACGTCTTGGCCGAGTAAGCGCGAGAGCGGCTCGCCCGACCAGTCGCTGACCAAGCGCTCCTCGATGGCTCCGGCGCCTCCAACAACATTTAGACTGGCGGCGTCGGCGACGAGCAAGAGTCCATGTGGCTGAATCGCCCCCGGAATATGGATTGGCTCGCTTTCGCAACTCAACAGATCGGCAGTGTGCATGCTCTACGGTCCCGCTTGGCCCGACCATGCGGGAATTGGCACGGCCTTGTAAGTTGTTTGCGAGCCGGGACGACCTTGTCAACGCTCGGCTCCCCAATGTTGGCACGATTGCCGGGACCTGCTGGCCATTTCTCAAGTTGTTGCGGTTCGACGTAACGGCGCCTGCTGACACCCGCGCGTTTCAAGGGGGGAAGTATGCGAGGGCGGATTGGGTGACGGCGCATTTTTTTGAGTCTGGAGCCGCTGATCGGGTCTGAGCGAGCACCTTTCGGATGCTTTGCAACTTCCTTCCCGTCAGCGAGTTCATTACGCCTCTGCAATCGACCAGTTTGGATGCGACTAAGGAGACCAGACCCGAATGCGCGACGAGATACCGAAGGCGAAGACAGGTGTGGACGGGCTGGACGATGTACTAGCAGGCGGCTTCGTCAGAGGCCGAGTTTATCTGATCGAAGGAAGCCCGGGAGCCGGCAAGACGACGATAGCCACCCAGTTCCTGCTTTCCGGCGCTGCTGAAGGCGAGACTGGGCTCTATATTACGCTCTCCGAAACCGAAGATGAGCTTCGCGCCAGCGCCGCTTCACATGGCTGGACGCTCACCGACCCACTCGAACTATTCGAGCTTGTGCCACCGGAAAGTCTACTTGACGATGATCAGCAACAGAGTCTGCTCTATTCTTCTGATTTGGAATTGGGAGAGACAACAAAAAGGATATTTGAAGCCATCGAGAACGTAAACCCGACTCGGGTGGTTCTCGACAGCCTGTCGGAAATTCGGCTTCTTGCGCAAAGTTCGTTGCGGTATAGGCGACAGATACTTGCACTGAAGCACTACTTCTCGCGCCGCAACCTAACCGTTATGATGCTCGATGATCTGACAAGCGACGTCCACGACAAGACGGTGCACAGCGTCGCGCATGGCGTTATCCGCCTCGAGGAGCTCACCCCGGATTTCGGGGGTGAGCGGCGGCGCCTGAGAGTCATCAAATACCGCGGGCAGCGATATCGCGGCGGCTATCATGACTTTCTCATTGAGACGGGCGGCGTTAGGGTTTTTCCTCGCCTGATTTCAGCCGAGCATCGAACGAAATTTGACAGGTCTGCTCTCGGCAGCGGGTCGCGCGAGCTCGATGCGCTGCTCGGCGGCGGCATCGAGCGCGGCTCGAGTGCGCTCGTGCTCGGCCCTGCTGGCACGGGTAAGTCTCTGCTGACGCTGACGTTCGCGGCGAGCGCAATCGCTCGGGGTGAAAAGGCGGCCATGTTCGTATTTGACGAAGAGAAAGGATTGTTGGTCGAGCGGGCCAAGGGATTGGGCATCGACCTTGAACACATGGTCGATCGGGGTGAACTCACCTTGACGCAAATCGACGCTGCAGAAATGGCGCCCGGCGAATTCGCGCAGATGGTGCGTGAGTGCGTAGAAACACACGGCGCCCGCACCGTCATCATCGACAGCCTCAACGGCTATCAGGCGGCGATGCCGGAAGAACGGCAGCTGATCCTGCACATGCATGAACTGCTGCAATTCCTGAATCGCCAAGGCGCGACCACCTTCCTTACGGTGGCCCAGCATGGTCTGGTTGGCGACATGAAAGCGCCAGTTGATGTCACGTATTTGGCAGATACCGTAATCCTGCTGCGTTACTTCGAAGCGGCCGGTCGGGTCCGCCGCGCAATTTCGGTTATCAAGAAGCGCACCAGCGCCCACGAAGACACGATTCGTGAGTACAAGATCCATTCGAACGGGATCACGCTCGGCGAACCCCTGACTGGCTTCCAAGGCGTGCTTCGAGGCGTCCCCGAACTCGTCGAAGTTGATGAGACAAAACTGATCGGGCAGTCGATTGCGGGGTGATTTTGCCGAGCGCGCGCTTATCCTTGCTCCGGCCGGTCGCGACGCCGCGATTGCCAGCGGCGTTCTGGCTGAAGCAGGCATTAGATCCACTATCTGCGGCGACATAGCAGCGCTTCTGTTGGGACTAGACGAGGGCGCGGGACTTTCGATCGTGACCGAGGAAGCGCTGTTGCGCGCGGATCTGCACGGCCTTTCGAAATGGATATCGTCGCAGCCTGAATGGTCAGACTTTCCGTTCGTACTTCTGACGCGCCGCGGCGGCGGCCTGGAGCGTAACCCCGATGCCGTCAGGCTTCTCAGGATGCTTGGAAACGTGACGTTTCTTGAGCGACCCTTTCATCCCACGACGCTAGTCAGCCTGGCTCAATCGGCGCTCAGAGGCAGACGCCGGCAATATGAGGCTCGGGCGCGGCTTGTTGATCTTCGACAGAGAGAGGATGAATTGCGGCGCGCGAACGAGACGCTGGAAGCCCGAGTCGAGGAGCGAACGCGCGAACATGATCAAGCCGTGGCCCAGCTACATGAAGCACAGAAGCTGGAGACGCTTGGCCAACTGACTGGCGGTGTCGCCCATGACTTCAACAACCTGCTGACGCCGGTGATTGGCAATCTAGACTTGCTGCGCCGAAAACTTGCAAATGATCCGCGCTCATCCAGGCTGGTCGAGTCCGCTCTCCAGGCTGCCGGCCGCGCCGCAACTCTCGTCCAGCGCTTGCTCGCCTTCGCGCGTCGTCAGGATCTTCAGCCACGAGCAGTGTCGATCTCGTCACTGCTTGAAGGAATGGCCGACATGATCTCACGCTCGCTTGGACCCACGATAGACGTGGACATGATTATTCCGTCTGATCTCCCGGCAGCACGCGTTGACCCCAATCAGCTGGAACTTGCGCTCCTGAACCTGGCCGTAAATGCGCGGGATGCGATGCCCGGCGGCGGGCGCTTGACGATCACGGCGGACAAGGCGACCGCGGCGTCGCCACGTATCGCGGCCGGCGACTATGTCCGAATATCGGTCAGCGACACCGGTGTTGGGATGGATCCGCTGACACTCTCCCGCGCGATCGAGCCGTTTTACACGACCAAGGGAGTAGGCAAAGGCACCGGGCTTGGCCTGTCCATGGTCCATGGTCTCGCGGCGCAGCTGGGAGGCATGCTCGATATTCGAAGCATGCCAGGAGAAGGAACCACCGCAGAAATCTGGCTGCCAGTCTCTGACGCAGCTCCAGACACGACCGAGCGAGACAGGTTGGATCCCGCCCGGCCCGTCCGTTGCGCGTCAATCTTGCTGGTTGACGATGAAGAGCTCGTTCGTCGGGGGACGGCCGATATGATGCAGGACATCGGGTATGAAGTCATCGAAGCCGGCTCAGCAAGCGAGGCACTTCGGCTGCTGCAGTCGGGGATCGAGGTCGATCTGATAGTGACCGATTATTTGATGCCCGCGATGAACGGCGTTGATCTGGCTGTTCAGGTACAGTCGATAGCGCCTGACCTGCCCATCCTGCTGATCACCGGCTACTCGACAATATCCGAAGGACCGGGTGCGAGGCTGGCACGACTGGCAAAGCCGTTTCGGCAGGTGGACTTGGCCGACAAGCTCGCCGCTTTGCTGAACCGGTCCGACACGAATCGTTCCGGTGAGCTGGCATAGACTAATGAGCAGGATGGTAGAGCGCGAGTCCGAACACCTCACGATTTGTTACTTGGCTTGATGTTAGCGGCCTTTGAAGCGCTGATCGGCTGCAGCGAACATGTGCGCTCCGACGGTTTTGCTTACCGGCGCTTACGGCAAAGTGCACGCGCTTAGCCTCGTAGCCGCCTCATTCTCGCTAAGACGGCAAAGTGCGCTTGGCGCGCAGTTCCGGCGGTGCTCAACCGGACGCGGCTTTCGTGTAGCACTCTGCTTAGCGAAGTTCACTTCCATTCGTGAGTTTGGCGCGGTCGTGGCTTAGTCGTCAGGTCGGAGCATCGCGCTGAACGCGCGATCGGCGTCGTCGATGGCGTGCAAAAGGCCGCTGAAGCGCGGTGCTTCATCGACGGGGAAGGCTCGATTGAAGCCTTCGCGGAGCAACTGGAGCTCGGCTTCCGTTACAAGCGCGACAGCCACGATACGTTCGGTCACTGGCGCCTCGGTTTTTTGCTGAATTTTCTCTCAACGCGCCGTGCGTAAAATAAGCCCCGGTCCGTCACATAAATATTCTGATCGTTCGAAGTGGATATAAATAACTGCGCATCCGTAAGATTTCATGGCCCTCATTTCTGCCGGCTGTGCTATGAGGAAGGCATCACCTGCAGCTGGTAGCTCGCTTCTCGTGCCAGAGAGTCTTTTTTGCTCTCGCTTTTGCATGGGAGTGCGTGTTTTGGATATCAATTCACTTTTGGCCAAGGAGCAGGTCTCTTTGCTCCGCGCTCGCTTCGCGCCTGCAAGAGAAGCGCGCGATCGCCACCTGACGAGCGCTGCAGGACTCGCGAAGAGCCTGCGCCTCACCACCTATCCGCATCGTCACCTTGCATTTGCGATGCTGACATGAGCAGCACCGAGACCCGTTCCGACCCATTCGGTCTGGGCATGAGGGCCTTTGCGCGAGGCGCCGCTCGGTCGAGCTGTCCTTTTTCGCCGAGCTTTTTCGAGGGCAGAAACTGGTTCCGGGGCTGGGACTATGGTCGGTCCCGAGCGGCAGCCCGCCAGTTCAGGGTCGGAAAGGGGAAGGGCGCATGAGCCCCACTGAAACGCTCAATCGGCAGAACGAACTCGAGGAGCGCCGGCTCGGCATGCGCACTCTCGACCCGGCTGAAATCGCTCTGCACTTCGGAAGGGCGGCGGAGCTGCGTGCTCTCATCGCGAGAGAGCGCATGCAACTGGTTCCTGGTGCAACCGGAACCAAGGGCGCCTGCTCTCCGGAGGCTCAATGAGCGGGCGATCTCATTCGCAGCGGCGCTGGACACACGGTGATTTGGTGGTGCTGAGGACGCTTGCGACAAGCGGCGAGGCCCTGGGCAGCCTTGCCAGACGCCTGGGACGCCCAAGCGGCGTCGTCATGCTGAAGTGCGCAGAACTGATGCTGCCGCTTGCCTCGACTTGAATTCCTCAAACCCGGAGAACCCATGAGCAGAGCGATCAACCTCAACCTCACAAAGGATGAGGTCAAGGCCGCCGTGCTGAAGCACAAAGC
>NZ_WQMS01000006.1 GCF_009753715.1 Sphingomonas horti
TGTGCCTGCGACCTGCCATCCCAATTCTCCTTCGGGTTCCAGACTATGATACAATCTGGACCACTCAGAAGGGGGCAGCTCACTGATCGCGCCGCGGCTCGCGCTCGATTTCTACCGCAGGGCAGGCGCGAGTGGCGACTTCTACCGGCTGTTCATGGTTCCCGGCATGAGCCATTGCCAGGGTGGCACCGGCCCCGTGGATTTCGGCCAGTCCGCCGCCGCGCCCGCCGCGACGGCCGATGCCGACCACGACATCCGCGAGGCGCTCGAACACTGGGTGGAGCAGCATGTCGCGCCTGTCCGCCTGCTGGCGAGCAAACCCGGCAGCAACGTCGTGGCCGAGCTCCGCCCGGAACAAGCCGGCCATTGACCCCGCTGCGGGTTTCGACCCGTGTGCGCTGCTTCACAGAAGCGCTCCCGTCGACAAGCGAGAATGATCGCCTATGGTTGCGGGAATGACCAAATACGCCGCGTTCATCAGCTACAGCCACGCGGACCAGGTCGCCGCGCGCTGGCTGCACCAGGCGCTCGAAACCTATCGCCTGCCGCGCGCGCTGATCGGAACGCCGTCCGCATTCGGTCCAGTTCCCCGCCGCCTGCCGCCGGTGTTCCGCGATCGTGACGAGCTGCCGGCCAGCGGCGACCTTGGCGAGAAGCTGCGCAACGCGCTCGCGGATTCCCGCTTCCAGATCGTGCTGTGCAGCCCGCGCGCCGCCCGGTCGAAATGGGTCAACGAGGAAATCCTCACTTTCAAGCGCATCCATGGCGAGCAGCGCACGCTGGCGGTGATCCTTTCCGGCGAACCCTATG
This sequence comes from Sphingomonas horti, assembly GCF_009753715.1. Classification (GTDB taxonomy): domain Bacteria; phylum Pseudomonadota; class Alphaproteobacteria; order Sphingomonadales; family Sphingomonadaceae; genus Sphingomonas_B; species Sphingomonas_B horti. The sequence continues at coordinate 811 of NZ_WQMS01000006.1, forward strand.
CGGGCGGCGATACCGAATGCTTCCCGCCCGCGCTGCGCTTTCACCTGGGTTCCGACGGCGAGTTGTCCGACGATCCGGCGGAGCCGATCGCCGCCGACCTGCGGCCGGGCAAGGACGGCAAGCGCCTCGCGCTGCTGAAGCTGGTCGCGGGCATCGCCGACGTCCGGCTGGACGCGCTGGTCCGGCGCGACGCCGCGCGGCGGCAGCGGCGGCTGATGTGGATCACCGGGGCGTCGCTGGCAGTGATGGTGGTGACGATCGGGCTGGCGATTTACGCGGAGAGCCAGCGGCGGATCGCGGTCCAGCAGCAGCTGCTGGCCAATCGCAGCCTCGATTTCCTGATCGGCACGTTCGAGATCGCGAACCCGGCGACGGAGAACCCGCGCACGATCACCGCGCTCACCATCCTGAACCGGGCCAGCCGCCGCGCCGGCGTCGAGCTGAGGGGCGAACCGGCGGTCAGCGCGCGGCTGCTCCGGGCGACCGGTGAAATCTACTATAATCTCGGCCTGCCCAAAGAGGCGGCGGTCGATCTGCGCGCGGCGCTGATGCGGACACCGGAGAAGGGCGAAGAGCGCGCGCGCATCCTGCTCAAGCTGGCATCGGTGGATTTCAAGCGCGGCGATCTTGCCGCAACCCGGCGGGACATCGCGGCGGCTGCCTCCGCTTATCCCAAGAACGCCGACTACGCGCCCGTGCTGGATGCCGAGGTGATCGAGCAGAGAGGCATGGCGGAGATTCTCGCCGGGCAATATGCCGAGTCCGCGCGCCTGTTTGGAGAGGCGGCCGCCCGTTATGCCAAGCTGGACGGCGACCATCGCCAGGAACTCGGAAACATATGGATGGAGCAGGCCCAATCGCTGATCCGTCTCAAGCGCTTCGATGAGGCCGAGCGACTCTTCGCCCGTGCGCGTGCCATCTTCGCGGCGCGCTTTGGCGAAAATCATGTGCTGACCGCGACCGCCATCCAGAATCAGGCGCTTGCGGATTTCGAGCGCGGCGACGCCGGACGCGCAGCGCGGCGTATCGACCAGGCGCTCGCGATCTACGAGAAGGTACTGGACAGCAATCACCCGAAGATTGCCAGTGCGCTGATCCTGATGGGGCGTATCCGGACGGCCGAGGGCGATTACGGAAATGCGATCCGCGCACTGGACCGCGCCCGAAACCTGTACGCACGCCTGTACGGTCCGCGCAACGCCGCGGTGGGCGACGCCGATTTCTATGCGGCAGATGCGGAGGCCAGGCGCGGTGCAACCGATGCGGCGCTGGAGCGACTGGCGCGCACGAAGTCGATCTATGACGAGAATTACGGTCCCGAGGATCCGGATCAAGTCGAGCTGCTGATGGCGCGTTCCCGCATCCTGGCCAGGGCGGGGCGCAGGGCCGACGCGTGGCGGGATTGCAATGCCGGGGCCTTACTGCAGGCCAAGCTCGATGCGTCGGACCCCGAATTGCCCAGGACGCGCGCAACCTGCGCGGCGCTTGCCGCCCCCGGTTGAGACCAGTCGAGTCGCTTTGATCCTATTCTCACGACTGGAATAGGGTTAATATGGCAGCGTCATCGAAGGGGGTTTCGTATGATGCACAACAGTAATGGTCGGCGTCTTGCGCACCGGCTCTTCGCTTCCAGCGCCCCATTGGCGCTGATCGCTGCTTTTGCGGCGACCCCTGCAAAGGCGATCGTGATCGAGAACGTCACAATCGACAACAGCTATGGCTATGTGATCGGCAATCAGCCGGCAGTGGGCCCGCAGCCGGGCGGATCGACGCAGTCGTCCTTTGTCGGCTTCAAGTCACCCGGAGAGCAGGCCGAACTGGGCCTCAATTACAACGCCACGGCGGATAAGGGCGGGTTCTTCTTTCTCCACGATCATTATTGCGTCGGCGTCTGCGCGACGGTCAGCTCGACCCAGATCACGTTCGACCTGTTCAATGACGGCGACGGGCGGGAAGCGACGCGGTTCGATTCCCAGATCACGCCGGGCCACCTCGCGCGGATATTCGGTGAGGGCCGCAAGTTCGGCTCGTTCGACTTTACGGTGACGCAAGTGATCGGCGACCAGACGATCGAACTGTATCACGCCAGCGGCAATGTCGGCCCCGAGTCGATCTCTCTCGACACCGGCGGGCTGGCCTATAACGGCCTCACCCACACCGTCGACCCGAGCGGGAAATTCGAAGTCTATGACTGGGGCACGACGAACCTGAACCTTCCGCTGAATGTGATCTCCGGGTTCCAGAGATCGCAGCTGATATATACGGCGACATACCAGACGACGGTGCTGGCGACCTGCCCGGATGTCACCGATTGCGCCGGCGTGGAGGTCGCGTTCGGCGATCCGCGCAACAATGGCGGCGTGATCAACATCAGCGACGCTGCCGACCTGAAGGGTGTCGATCTGAATGCCGTCGAGCTGACGCGGCCGGTCATCGGGGGATTGTACGATCCCGTCTTTGTCAAATACGCATTCGTGCCGGCTGGGTCCGATCTGCCGCCGCCGCCGGATGCCGCACCCCATTCGACCTACAACCGGCTGTTCCAGTCGAACGTTCTTGCGGTGCCCGAGCCCGCCAGCTGGGCGATGATGCTGGGCGGCTTCGGGATCATCGGGACCGCGATCCGGCGGCGGCGCAAGGACCGCTTGGCCGCCGCCTAGCGCGCGGAAGCTATTCGGCGACGGCCTCGGCGGCGTGCAGCAGCGTGGTGGCGGGGCGCCGGCGCAAAGCGTACAGCGGATATTGACCGAACCCCTTCGGCAAGTCGATCTTGCCGACATAGGTCGCGCTGAACCGGTCCGACGAGGTATTGGCGAGCACCGCGGCCAGCGGCTCGCTCGCATAGACGCTGCCGGGAGGGGTCAGCGCCTCCACTCGCGCCGCGCGCGAGATTTCGGTGCCGTAGAAGGTCTCGCGATTGGTGATCGGGTCCTGCCCGAAATAGACCGGCCCGAAATGAAGGCTGACGCGCATCTGGGTCGGGCGGTCGCGGCCAAGCTCCTCCGGCGCGATGCCGAGCAGCGCCGCCTGGAGCGCGAGCCCCGCGTCGGCGGCCGCCTCGGCGGTGTCGAACACCGCGAACACCGCGTCGCCCCAGCTGTTCGCGAAATCCAGCGTCGCGCTGTAGCGGGCGAGCACGTCGCCGGCCGTCGCCATTACCCGTGACCAGAAATGCGGCAGCCGGTCTTCGGTGATGCGGGTGAACCCGGGAAAGTCCGCGAACATGAACGCCTTCAGGCAGCGGTCCGGCGGCGCGATGTCGCTGCCGCTATAGGCGATCGATCGATCGAGGCCGTCGGCGGGTATCACGAACGTCGTGCCGCCGGTCGACCGCCACTCCTGCACGTCATGGCCGGTGCCGGCTGGGCCGCCCTTGGCCTTGCCGTCCCAGATCGCGAGCTGGACGGCGCGCGTGCACAGATGCTGGGCCCTGAGGCGTGCCATCCCCATCGCAACGGTCGCGCCATAGCCGAATTGGGCCGGGTCATGGACGTAATTGGCGAGCGTGGCGAAGCTGATCCCGGCCGCTTTCTCGCGCACCGCATAATAGCGTTTCAGCCATTCGTCGCCGGCCGGCAGCACCGAGCTGGCGATGAAATCGTCCTCGCGGAACGGGAAGACGAGATTGAGGGTGGCGCCGCGCGCGAGCAGCCGCTCCGCGATCACAATGTCGGCGCCGGCCGCCAGAGCGCCATAGCCAAAGCCGATGTTCAGCGCCGCCAGCTGGTCGTCGATGGCGGCTGCGAGCGTGGCCTCGGTGGCCGGATCGGCCCGGAAGATGTGACCGGAGAAAGTCGCGACCGCCGGCGGGGTCAGGCGGCTGATGATCGGGCGCAACTGGTGGCCGCCCGAGCGGTGGCGCGCGAGCAGCTCGAATTGCCGCAGCGTCGTCGATCGCGCGCCGACATCGGCGCCCGGCAGCTTGAGCGCGAGCTCGATCGCCGCCATCGCCTCGGCTTCGCGGCCAAGAATGGCGAGCGCCTCCGCCCGTGTCGCGGCGCCGTAATAGTCGGCCGGGGCATCGACGGACGGCGCGCCAAGCGCCGCCTGCGCGAACTGGCGCGCCCGGTCCTCGTCCCCGGCAAGCAGGTTCAGCGTGGCGGCATTGATCGCCGGAAACGGGTCCAAGCTGCGACGATAGGCCTCCGCATAGGCTTCCGCGGCCAGCTTGAGGCCCGAATAGGCGGCGCCGTTCTGGAGGGCCTGATCCTTCAGCAGCCGCGCGCCGAGCGCCTGGCTGTCGACGTCGCCGGCCGTCGACAGGCCGCTCTGCTGATAGAGCCGCATCGCCTGCTCCGCCTCGCCCATGCGCGCCATGGCGAGCACCGCGATATAGGAGAGCTCGGCCGAGGTGCCGCTTCCGCCGTCCTGGCGCGCCAGATCATAGGCCGAGAGCAGGTCGCCGCGCCCGATCGCCGCGCGTGCGCGCTCGACCAGGGAGGGCTGCGACCACATCTTCACGGGAAGGGCGCCCGGCCGCGACCGCGTGGGAGAGGAACACAGGGCCGATCTGGCTGCATCGACTCAAATGTTAGCGTGCCGATGGGCAATTGAACATGGAGCAGGGAATCGGCATGTGCCGCGCCGAACACCGCGCTCGCTTTCAAGAGAGACCAGATCGTTGCTTCATTCCTGTTTGAGCCGCCGCGATCTGATGCGCGGCGCCGCGTTCGCCGGCGGCGGCGCCGCCCTGCTGTCGCACCTTCCGGCCTGGGCGCAGCCGGTTTCGGCCGGCATGGCGCCGCTGCCGACCGTTTCGGGCGAGGACATCACGCTCAAGATCGCGCGCCAGAGCCTGAAGGTCGATGGCCGGCCGAGCCGCGCAATCGGCATCAACGGCACCGTACCGGGCCCCCTGATCCGGCTGCGCGAAGGCCAGCCTGTGCGGCTGCATGTGCAGAACGCCCTGGACGAGGACAGCTCGATCCACTGGCACGGCCTGCTCCTGCCCGCGCAGTTCGATGGCGTGCCGGGGGTGTCCTTCCCCGGCATCCCGGCGCATTCGACCTTCACGTACGAATTCCCGATCCGGCAGGCGGGCACCTATTGGTACCACAGCCATTCCGGCTTCCAGGAGCAGCTTGGCCTCTACGGCCCGATCGTGATCGACCCGGCCGATGCTGACCCCGTTGCCTTTGACCGCGAGCATGTCGTCGTGCTCTCCGACCACAGCCGGATGGCGCCGGAGACGATCCTGCGAAAGCTGAAGCAGCAGCCGGGCTATTTCAACTATCACAGGCAGACCCTGGCCGGGCTGCTCGCCGGCCGCGGCCAGTCCCTTGCCGAGCGGCTGGAATGGGGCGCGATGCGGATGGACCCGACCGACATCGCGGACGTGACGGGGGCGGTCTATACTTTCCTCGTCAACGGCCATGGCCCTGGCGACAATTGGACCGCATTGTTCACCCCGGGCGAGCGGGTGCGGCTGCGCGTCATCAACGCCTCCGCGATGACGACCTTCAACGTCCGCATTCCGGGCCTTCCGCTCACCATCGTGCAGGCCGACGGCAATAATGTACGCCCGATCGAGGTGGATGAGTTCCAGATCGGCGTCGCCGAGACCTATGACGTGATCGTCACGCCACCCGACGATCGCGCCTATGCGCTGATCGGCGAGAGCATCGACCGCTCGGGGCTGGCGCGCGCCACGCTGGCGCCGCGCGCGGGGATGGCAGCGCCGGTCCCGCCGCTGCGCACGCCGCCGGTCGCCACGATGCGGGACATGGGCATGGATATGTCCGGCATGGACCATGCCGGGCACGACATGAGCATGGGGATGCGCGACTTCGCCAATGCCGCCCAGGTCGAGCGAAACCCGGGCGTCCAGACCATCTCACCGATGCCGGTGGACCGGACCGGCGAGCCGGGACAGGGGCTGGAAGACGTCGGCCACCGCGTGCTCGTCTATCGCGACCTGGTCGCGCTCGACCGCAACCCCGACCCTCGCGCGCCCGCTCGTTCGGTCGACGTCCATCTGACCGGCAACATGGAACGCTTCATGTGGTCGTTCGACGGGGTGAAGATGTCGGACAAGATGGAGCCGCTGCCGTTCTTCCACAACGAACGGGTGCGGGTGAACCTGATCAACGACACGATGATGGGGCATCCGATCCACCTTCACGGTCATTTCTTCGAGCTGGTGACCGGCCATGGCGACCACGCGCCGCGCAAGCACACGGTGATCGTGCAGCCGGGCGGCAAGGTCAGCTTCGACCTGACCGCCGACGCGCTCGGCGACTGGGCATTCCACTGCCATCTGCTCTACCACATGGAAGCGGGCATGATGCGCGTCGTCAGCGTCCGCGCGCGCGAGGGGCAGGCGTGATGCGGCTCGTGCAGGCACTCGCCGGGATCGCGCTTTCGGTGGCAATGCCCGCCGCGGCGCAGGACCATTCGATGCACGGCCAGCATGGCGGCCACGACACGCCCGCCGCGACGCAGGATCATTCGATGCACGGCCAGCACGGCGGTCACGATATGCCCGCCGCTCCCGTTCCGGCCGCAGAGGCAAAGGCACCGCCGGTCCCGACGGACCATTATGCCGACCGCTTTTTTCCGATCGCGGAGATGGGCCGTGCCCGTCACGCCATGATGAAGGAAATGGGCGGCCGCAGCTTTTATCAGGTCATGTTCAACCTGGCCGAGTACCAGGCCCGCAAGGGCAGCGACGGCTATCGCTGGGACGGCGAAGCCTGGTTCGGCGGCGACATCGACCGGCTGACGCTGAAAACGGAAGGCGAAGCGACGGCACGCGACGGCGTGGACAGCGCCGAGGTCCAGGCGCTCTACAGTCGCGCGATCGGACCCTATTTCAACATTCAGGCCGGCATTCGGCACGACATCCAGCCCGGTCCCGCGCGGACCTACGCGACCGTCGGCGTCGAGGGGCTGGCGCCCTATTGGCTCGAGGTCGAAGGGGCGCTGTTCCTGTCGGACAAGGGCGACCTGCTCGCCCGGGTCGAAGGCTATTACGACCAGCGGATCACCGAGCGGCTGATGCTGCAGCCGCGCGTGGAGCTGAACCTCGCGGCCCAGGACGTGCCGGCAAACCGCATCGGCGCCGGCCTCTCCAATGCCGAGCTCGGGCTGCGCCTGCGCTACGAAATCGCACGCGAGTTCGCGCCCTATGTCGGCGTCTCCTACGAGCGCAAGCTTGGCCACACCGCGCGCTTCGCCCGGGCGGCGGGCGACGACGTATCGGAAACCGGGCTGGTCCTTGGCGTGAGGTTCTGGTTCTGATCGGGACGCGCGGGCTTTCGACCCGCGACCGGGGCCGCTAGGCTGCCGCCATGCTCCTGACCGACATCATTCGCGCGGGCGCGGCGCGGTATGGACCCGAGGTCGCGGTCCGCTTCGGCGACGAAGCCTTGAGCTTCGCTGCGGTGGATGCGCTCTCGACCGGAATGGCGTTGCGGCTTGGCCGAGATCTTAGCGCTGGCGCAATGCTCGGCATCCTGGCCAGCAACGGGCTGATGAGCCTGCCGCTCGACTTCGCCTGCGCCAAGGCGCGGGTGGTGCGGGTGCCGTTGAACGCGCGCCTGTCACTAACCGAGCACGAGACGATGCTTCGGCGCGCGGGCGTCGGGCTGCTCGTCTATTCGCCGGACCAGCGGGAGCGCGCGGAGGTGCTGGCTGGCCTCGTTCCCGGCCTCGGCCTGCTTGCGCTCGACGAGCTCGCGACCGGGGCCGATGTGGAGGGCGGGCCGCTGCCGGAGCCGGCGGCGGACGATCCGGTGCTGGCGGTGTTCACGTCGGGCACGACGGGCCGGCTCAAGGCCGTGGTCCACAGCCAGGCGAGCTATGGCGCGGTCGCGCTGAACATCCTCGGCAATCTCGTCGATCCGCGCCGTGGCGACGCGATGCTTCACGCCGCGTCGCTGTTCCATGCATCGGGAACGCTGCTGCTGCCCTATTGGCTTCGCGGCGGGGCCGCCGCCGTCCTCCCCGGGTTCGAGCCGGCAGCCTATATGGATGCAGTCGAAAGATGGCGTCCCACCGCGGTCATGCTGGTGCCGACGATGCTGGGCATGCTGCTCGACCATCCCGGCTTCGATCCGGCGCGGTTTTCGTCGGTCGACACGATCCTTTACGGTGCGTCGCCCATGCCGCGGCCGCTGATCGAGCGGGCGCTGGCGGCGCTCGGCCCGCGCTTCGTCCAATTCTACGGCCAGACCGAGGCGCCGCTCGCGATCGCCGCCCTGAGCAAGGAAGACCATCGGGATTCATGCCGGCTCGGCGCCTGCGGCCGCCCCGCCCGCGACGTGGAGGTCCGCGTGGAGGCCCCCCCCGGCGAGCCCGGCGAGGTCCTGCTCCGCGCGCCGTTCCGGATGGTCGGCTATCATGACGAGCCTGCGCTCACCGCCGAGACGATCACGAGCGACGGCTGGCTCAGAACGCGCGACATCGGTCGGATCGACGAAGACGGCTATCTGACGTTGGTCGATCGAACATCGGACATGATCGTGACCGGCGGCTACAACGTCTATCCGAAGGAAGTGGAGGATACGCTGCTCGCCCATCCGGCGGTTCGCGAAGCCGTGGTGGTGGGCGTGCCCGACGCGAAATGGGGCGAGGCGGTGCTGGCCTTCGTGGTGCTTCGATCCGGGGCGAGCGCGCAGGCGGACGCGCTGCGCAGTCACTGCCAGGAGCGGCTGGCGCGCTACAAGACGCCGAAGGAGATCCGCTTCTTGGACGCCGTGCCGGTCAGCGCGGTCGGCAAGCCGCTGCGCCGGGCGCTTCGCGATCCGTTCTGGACCGGGCGCGACAGGAGAGTGGGATGAGCAAGGTCCTCCTTGAGCGGCGCGGGCATGCGACGGTGGTGACGATCAATCGCCCCGAGCGCCGCAACGCGGTTGACGCCGAAACCGCGAGTCTGCTCCGCACGGCGTTCGACGCGTTCGATTCGGATCCCGATGCGCGCGTCGCGGTGCTGACCGGCGCCGGCGGCAGCTTCTGCGCGGGCTATGACCTGCACAGCGTCGCGTCCGCGCCGCCGCCCTACGACCCGAACGGCCCGGGCCCGATGGGGCCGACCCGGATGCTGCTGTCCAAGCCCGTCATCGCGGCGGTCGAAGGGCATGCGGTCGCGGGCGGGCTGGAGCTGGCGCTGTGGTGCGATCTGCGCGTGGCCTCGGCTAGCGCCACTTTCGGAGTGTTCTGCCGCCGCTGGGGCGTCCCGCTGATCGACGGCGGCACCGTCAGGCTGCCGCGGATCGTCGGACAGGGCCGCGCGCTCGACATGATCCTGACCGGGCGGCCCGTGGGCGCCGAGGAAGCGCTGGCGATCGGGCTCGCCAACCGCGTCACGCGAGAGGGTGAGGCGCTCGACGGAGCTCTCGAACTGGCGGACGCGATTGCGGCTGTCCCGCAGATGTGCATGCGCGCCGATCGGCTTTCGGCATATCGGCAATGGGACGCCGACCTGACCGGCGCGCTGCGGGCGGAAGCGATCGGAGGCGAGGCGCCGCTCCGCGCGGAAGGACTGGCAGGGGCCGGGCGCTTCGCCGGCGGCGCCGGCCGCGGCGGGCAATTCCAAGGCTAAACAACCGGCGGGACACTGTCCTTTCCTTCGATGCGGTCGCGCGAAAGCGCCGACCGCGCCAGCAGCATCAGCGACACCGGCGTCGTCACCGTCACGAACAGCAGGATCAGCAGCTCGTGCGCGACGAAGCGGGACTGGAGCGCGGAAAAGCAGGTGATCGAGCTCAGCACGATGAATAATGTGCCGAGCGTCGTGCCGAGCGTCGGCGCATGGACGCGCTCGTAGAAAGTCCTCAGCCGCAACAGGCCCAGCGCGCCGATGAGGGTGATGCCGGCGCCGAGCAGGATGAACAGCGCGGTGAGAATGGCCGCCCAGGCGGGAAGGTCCGGCGCCTGCGTCATTCGATCACCTCGCCGCGCATCAGGAACTTGGCCAGCGCCACGGTCCCAGCGAAACCGACCAAAGCGATCGTCAGCGCCGCCTCGAAATAGAGCGTGCGGCCGGTCTGGATGCCGAATGTGACCAGCATCAGCATCGCGGTCGCGTAGAATGTGTCGAGGCCGAGGATACGGTCCTGCGCCCTCGGCCCGAACAGGAGCCGATAGGCCGCGCAGGCGGCGGCCAGCCCGAGCATCACCTGCGCGGCGGTAATGGCCCAGGCGAGCTGCAGCGTGGTCATCCGAAAATCTCCATCAGCGGGCGCTCGTAGCGGTGCTTGGTTTCGCGAATCCATGCGTCCGGGTCGACGAGATCGAGAACATGGACGACCAGCACGTTCGCGCGCCGGTCGAACTCGACCCAGATAGTGCCGGGTGTGGCGGTGATGATGCAGGCGAGGACGGTCAGGCCGTAGCGGCTCCGCATGTCGAGCGGCAGCCGCACGAAGCCGGACACGCGTTCCGGCCGGTCGCGCAGCAGCACGATCCGGGCGACCGCGACGTTCGACCGCACGATATCGGCGAACACGATCGCGGCGAGGCGGGGGATCGGCCGGACCGAGCGGATGCCGGCGTCTTCGGGCTGAAGCGCCGCCATCGCGTGGGAGCCGAGCACGGCGACGATCGCGCCGAGAACGAGCTGGCCAGGCGACAGCGACGCGGTCAGCAGCAGCCACATGAGGAGGATGCCGAGGGCCAGCAGCGGATGGGGAAGCAGGCGCTTCATCGCGCCACGCCCGGCGGTGGTCCCGCCGCTCCCGGCAGCGCCCGGGCGGCCGCCTCCATATAGACGTAAGCCGGGCCGGCGAAGACCGTAAGCCCCAGGCAGAGCGCCAGCAACAGGCCGACCGGCGCCGCCTCGGCCAGGCGCAGCGTCCGCGGCGCGCGCTCCGACGCCCAGAGGAGATCGATGCCGGCGCGGCTGGCCGCGATGATCGTCGCCATCCCGGAGACGATGATCAGCGCGATCAGGGTCCAGCGCGCCCAGCCGATCGGGGGCTGCGCGTCCAGCAGCCCGTCGATGATCGCGAACTTGGCGACGAAGCCGGACAGCGGCGGCAGGCCGGCAAGCAGCAGCGCGCACATCAGGAAGCCGCCGCCCAGGATCGCGAGCGTCGCGGGAATGACGACGCCGACTTCGTCTCCTTCATCGTCCGGGTCATGGACGACCTCGTCCTCGAAGACCGGGTCGGCTGCGGCGGCGACGTTCGGCTCTGCTTCGTTGCGCGCGATCGGCTCGATCAGCAAATAGAGCGCGCCGACCGCCAGCGTGGAGCTGACCAGGTAGAACAGGGCTCCCGCCAGCGGTCCGCCGCCGGCGATGGTCGCAAGCAGGATGCCGGAGGAAATGATCAGGCTGAACCCGGCGAGGCGCGACAAGGTCCGCGACGCAAGCACGCCGATCGTGCCGAACAGGATCGTCGCCATGCCGCCGGCCTGCAGCCATTGCCCGGCGATCGACGCCGGATCGGCGGCCTCTCCGCCCCTCCCCAGCAGCAGGACCCGCAGCACCGCGTACACGCCGACCTTGCTGAGGATCGCGAACAGGGCGGCAACCGGCGGGCTGGCGGCGGAATAGGTCGTCGGCAGCCAGAAGCCGACCGGCCACATCGCGGCCTTGATCAGGAAGGCGACGCCCAGGATCGCGAGGCCGCTTTGCAAGAGCATCCGGTCGCTCTCCGGCACCGACGGCATGCGGATGGCGAGGTCGGCGATGTTGAGCGTGCCCGTCGTCCCGTAGATCAGGCTGGCCCCGACCAGGAAGAGCAGCGACGTCGCGACGTTGATCGTCACATAATGTAGCGCCGCGCTCACCCGCGCGCGGCCGGAGCCGTGCAGCAGCAGCCCATAGGACGCCGCCAGCAGAACCTCGAAGAACACGAACAGGTTGAACAGGTCGCCGGTCAGGAAGGCGCCGTTCAGCCCCATCAGCTGGAGCAGGAACAGCGCGTGAAAGCGCGGCCCCCCCCGGTCCCAGCGCGCGGATGCGTAGATCAGCGATGCCAGGCCGAGCACGCTGGCGAGTGCGAGCATCATCGCCGACAGCCGGTCCACGATCAGGGTGATGCCGAACGGCGCCGGCCAGCCGCCGATCGCATAGACGATCGCGGCGGCGCTGCCCGCCCGGCCGACGAGCACTATCGAGATTCCCACCAGCGCGATCGTCGTCAGCATCGCGACCGCAAGCTTGGCCCCGCGCCGGCGCTCGTCGAACAGCAGCATCAGCGCGCTGGCGGCGAGCGGCAGCAGGATCGGCGCGACCGCGAGATGATCGATCCATGCGGCCATGGCTAGGGCTCGTCCCCGTCGACATGATCGTTGCCGGTCAGCCCGCGAGACACCAGCAGCACGACGAGCAGCAGCGCTGTCATCGCGAAGGAGATCACGATCGCGGTCAGCACCAGCGCCTGCGGCAGCGGATCGGCATAGGCGGCCGGATCCGGCGCCGCGTCGCGGCCGACGATCGCCGGCGCGTCGACGCGCAGCCGCCCCATCGTGTAGATGAACAGATTGACGGCATACGACATCAGCGACAGGCCCAGCACCACCTGGAAGGTGCGCGGGCGCAGCACCAGCCACACACCCGAGGCGGTCAGGACGCCGATGCCGAGGGCGAGAACGATTTCCATCAGCTCTCCCCGGCCCTGGAGAGCGGCTTGCGGATCGACTGGTGGGCGATCGCGATCAGCATCAAGGCGGTCGCGCCGACCACCAGCACGAACACGCCGAGATCGAACAGCAGCGCGCTGGCCGCCGGCACGCGGCCGAACAGCGGCAGGTCGAGATAGCTGAAATAGGTGGTGAGGAACGGGCGCCCGACGATCAGCGCCGCCGCCCCGGTCAGCACGGCCAGGAGCAGGCCGATGCCGATCCACCGGACCGGCTGCACCCGCAGCCGCGCCTCCACCGACCGCGTTCCCGCCGCCATATATTGGAGGATCAGCGCGGTCGCCATCGTAACGCCGGCAATGAAGCCGCCGCCGGGCATGTCGTGGCCGCGCACCCACAGATAGAGCGCGAGCGCGACGATGAAGGGGAACAGCCATTCCATCAGCACGCGCGGGATCATCAGATAGTCGACCAGCGTGTCCCCGACCTCCCGCCCGCTCTGCGCGTCGTCATAGGCGTTCTGCAGCCTCTGCTGCGCCGGCAGGCCCAGGCTTTCCGGGGCGGGGCGGAAGCGCCGGAGCAAGGCGAAGACGGTCAGCGCGACGATCGCGAGCACCGTGATCTCGCCCAGCGTGTCGAAGCTGCGGAAATCGACCAGGATGACGTTGACGACGTTGGTGCCGCCCGCGTCCGGATAGGCGCGCTCCATGTAGAAGCGGGAAACCGCGTCGGCGGGCGGAGCCCGCGTCAGCGCGGCATAGGCCAGCAGCCCCAGGCCCAGCCCGGCCGCGACCGCGATCGCGGCGTCGACGGCGCGGCGGAACGGGAAGGCCGCACCTTTCGCGGGTGCGAGCGCGGCGCTGCGCTGCGGCAGCCAGCGGAGCCCGAGGAGAAGGAGCACCGTCGTGACCGTTTCGACCAGCAGCTGCGTCAGGGCCAGGTCGGGCGCCGACAGCCAGACGAAGCTGATGCAGCTCACCAGGCCCGCCCCGCCCATCAGCACCAGGGCAGTGAGGCGGTGATATTTCGCCCGCCACGCTGCGCCGAGCGCGCAGGCTCCGCCGACGGCCCAGATCACCGCGAAGCCGGGATCGACCACGGTTCCTTCCATACCGCCCAGCGAATAGCCGTGCCGCATAACCGGCAGCAGTCCCGCCGCGATCGCCACGAACAGCAGCAGGCGAAGCTGCGGCTGAAGCCGCCGCGTCCCCAGCCGGCGCTCCAGGACGCGCGCCGCCGACGCGGTGAAGGCGAGCGCGCCGTCGAATATCCGCCGGGTGTGGAAACGGCGCAGGAGCGGCGCGCCCTCGGTCCGGTTGAGCATCTTGCCGAAGCGCAGATAGGCGATGGTGCCCAGCACCAGCGCCGCCAGACTCATCAGCATCGGCCAGGTGAAGCCGTGCCAGATCGCGAGGCTGTAGCTGGGCGTGGCGTCGCCCAGCACCGACCGGACCGCCGACGAGAGGACCGGGCCGATCGTCATCGCCGGGATGATGCCGACCAGCAGGCAGGCAAGCACCAGGATCTCGATCGGCACGCGCATCCAACGCGGCGCTTCGCCGGGCGTGCGGGCCAGCTCCGTCGGTGGCGGGCCGAAGAAGGTCTGGTGGATGAAGCGGACCGAGTAGAGCACCGCGAAGGCGCTCGCCAATGTCGCCAGCACAGGCAGCGCCTGGTCGATCACTGTGCCGCTATGCCGCTGCAGCGATTCCGACAGGAACATCTCCTTGGACAGGAACCCGTTGAGCAGCGGCACGCCCGCCATCGCGGCAGCCGCGATCATCGCCAGCGTGGCGGTGATCGGCATGAACCGGTACAGTCCGCTCAGCCGCCGCAGGTCGCGGGTGCCGGTTTCGTGGTCGATGATGCCGGCGGCCATGAACAGCGATGCCTTGAACGTGGCGTGGTTGACGACGTGGAAGATCGCCGCGACGGCCGCGAGCGGGCTGCCGAGCCCCAGCAGCAAGGTGATCAGGCCCAGATGGCTGATCGTCGAATAGGCGAGCAGGCCCTTGAGGTCCTGCTGGAAGATCGCCGCCCAGGCCCCGACCAGCAAGGTCAGCAGCCCGGCCGAGGAGACGAGGACATACCATTCGTCGGTCTGCGACAGCACCGGCCACAGACGGATCAGCACGAAGATGCCAGCCTTCACCATCGTCGCCGAGTGGAGATAGGCGGAAACCGGCGTCGGCGCGGCCATCGCTTTGGGCAACCAGAAATGGAAAGGGAATTGCGCGCTTTTCGTGAATGCGCCGATCAGGATCAGGGCCAGCGCGGGGCCGTAGAGGCCGCTCGACCGGATGAGGTCGCCCGCAGCCAGTACGCGGTCGAGGTCATAGCTGCCGACGATGTTGCCGAGCAGCAGGACGCCGGCGAACAGGCACAGGCCGCCGCCGGCTGTGGTCAGCAGCGCCATCCGCGCGGAGTCGCGGGCCGCGCGATTGTGATGCCAATAGCCGATCAGCAGGAAGGAAAAGAGGCTGGTCAGCTCCCAGAAGAAAGCGAGCTGGACGAGATTACCCGAGAGCACCAGTCCCAGCATCGATCCCGTGAAGGCCAGCAGGAACGAGAAGAAGCGCGGCACCGGATCTTCCGGCGACATATAGTAGCGCGCGTACAGCACGACGAGCGCGCCGATGCCCAGCACCAGCGTCGAGAAAAGCCATGAAAGGCCGTCCAGCCGGATGACGAGGCTGAGGCCGAGCGACGGCATCCACGCGATCTCGCCGCGAACTGCGGTGCCGTCGGCCACTGCCGGATAGAGCAGCGCGACCAGGATCAGGCCGGCCAGCGCGACGGCGCCGCTGAGCAGTGCCGCGGCATTGCGGGCGGCGGTCGGCAGGAACGCGGCGAGGATGCTTCCCGCAAAAGGGAGGACCAGGATCGAAAGGAGCAGCCCGTCAACTCCCGTCATGCCGGCGCCGCCCCGATCGGAACCTGGGCCGAGCTTCGCAACCGGGCGCGCGCGACAAAGCTCATCGCGCCGGCACCACCAGCACGTCGCGGTCCGCATCGCCGAGCACCGTCTCCGCGATGCTGCCAAGCATGAAGCGTTCGATGCCCGTCCTCTGGCTCGTCCCGACGACGATCAGCGACGCGCCTTCGTCGCGCGCGCTTTCCAGGATTCGCCTGCCGGGCGAACCGTGGGCAGGCATGGTGATCTTGCGCGCGCCGGTCAGGCCGATATCGGCCAGCAGCGCATCGAAATCGGACTGCGCCTCGGTCTGCGCGTCGGCAACGGAGTCGAGGATCAAATCCGGCTCGACCATGGCGCGCCGCATCATGCCCTGCCCCGGCACCTCGAACGCGTGCATGGCGACGATCTCCGCGCGATCGACGAGCTCCAATTCCTGCACGAGGGGCGCGGCCGCCCGGGATGCCTGATCCAGATCCAGCGCCACGAGCACGCGGTCATAGGGAGCGGAAGGGACGCCGGCGGTCATCAGCACGGGCCGGCGGCTGTGCGCGATCGTCCGCTCCGCAGTGGTGCCCATGAACACGTCGCGCAACTGGCGGCGATGGGGACCGACGACGACCAGGCCCGCCGCGACGTCGTCGGCGATCTGCAGGATGCCCGAGAAGACATCGCCGGCGAGCAGCTGCGCCCTGGCCGCGATACCGTCCATCCGCTCGATCGTCTCGACGGTCTCATCGAGAATCGCGCGCGATGCGGCCAGCTGATGATCGACGAGATGCCGCGGCTGATCGTCGTCCACCACATGCGCCAGCACCAGCGCTGCGCCCGATTGCCGCGCGATGATCGTGGCGCGGCGCAGCGCCCGATCGGATCGGGTGGAGAAATCGGTCGCTACGACGATGGGGCCGGTGATCGGCATCTGGTCCTCCGTGCCTTCCGCCACCCATGCAGGTTCGTTCGCGGTCCCGCAACCGGCCGATCGGCGACGAAACGGGCGCCCGTGCGTTGGCGACGCAGCGACGGGGTGATCGGCAACCTGTCGCGCTGAGGAGGAATGTCATGACGACATACAAGGTCGGCTATCTGGTCGGCAGCCTGGCGAGGGAGTCGATCAACCGCAAGCTGGCCAAGGCACTGATCCGGATCGCGCCCGAACAGCTTCAATTCTCGGAGATTTCGTTCCGGGACCTGCCGCTCTACAGTTACGACTATGACGCGGATTATCCGCCTGAGGCGCGCGCCTTCAAGGATGCCATCAAGGCGGCGGACGCGGTGCTGTTCGTCACGCCTGAATATAACCGCTCGATTCCGGGGGGCCTGAAGAACGCGATCGACTGGGCGAGCCGGCCCTATGGCACGAACGCCTTCACACACAAGCCGTCGGCTGTGATCGGCACCTCGCCCGGCGCGATCGGAACCGCGGTCGCGCAGCAGAGCCTGCGCAGCGTGCTCAGCTTCTGCAACTCGCCGCAGATGAATGCGCCGGAGGCCTATATCCGCTTTACGCCCGGCCTGATCACGGACGAAGGCGAGGTCACGGTCGCGGCGACCGAGGAGTTCCTGCGCACCTACATGGCGGAGTTCCACACCTTCATCGCCCGCGTGCTCGCCGTATTGCCGCGCGAGGCGCTGGCCTGACGCCTGTTCAGCCCTGGTCCTCATCCGACCGGGCCACCGGCAGGCTCCACCCGCGCCGGATCGCGACGAGGCGAAGGGCGAGGCACGCCATCGCGCCGCCGATCGCGGTCGGCACCACCGGCCAGCCGAGCAGGTGCCCGACCACGACCACCCCTGCGCCGAGCAGCGCGGCCACCGCATAGAGGTCGCCCTGCAGCACCGCCGGGGTACGGGCGACGAGGAGGTCGCGCGTGATGCCGCCGCCGATCCCGGTCAGCATGCCGAGCAGCGCGGCCATCAGCGGGTTGAGCCCGAAAGCGAGCGCCTTCTCAGCGCCGGCCACTGCGAAAAGCGCCAGGCCTCCGGCGTCGAAGACGAGGATCGGGGTCTGCAGCCGGGACAAGGGCGAGTACCAGAAGAAGATCACCAGCCCCGCGGCGGCGGCGACGGCGATATAGCGCCAGTCGCTGATCGCGGCGGGCGGCGTCGCGCCGATCAGCACGTCCCGCGCGATCCCGCCCGCGCTGGAGGCGGCGAACGACAATACCATCACGCCGAAAATGTCGAGCCTGCGCCTGACCCCGAGCATTGCCCCGCTGATCGCGAAGACGAAGGTTCCGGCGAGATCGAGGACGAGCAGCAGGTCCTTAAGGAGGCGTTGGTCGAGAAGCGGGTTCAGCGGCAACGGCGCGTCACCCCCACGTCCCAATCTGCCGCCGTCTGCCTCACTTGCCGAGCCAGGCGAGAGCGCCGATGGCCATCGCTTCGACGCCAGTCTGCAGGGTCGGATGAATTACCGGGGCAAACAGCGGGCTGTGGTTCACGGGCAGGTCGTTGACCCGGCCTTCCGCCTTGGCGCGCGCATAGGTCGCTGGATCGGTGCCGCCGACGAACCAGAACACCGAAGGCACGTCCCATTCGGTGCCGAAGCAGCCGAAATCCTCGCTTGCCGGAGCGGGACCGGTATGGCGGACGCTGTCCGCCGGGAAATGGCGGCGCAACGCTTCCGCGACGCGTTCGCTCGCCTGCTTGTCGTTGACGTTCAGCGGATAGCGATCGAGCGGCGTGATCTCCGGCGGTCGCGGCGCGCCCGATGCGGCGGCCTCGGCGTTGGCGATCCGCGCGATCGCATCCAGCACATGCTTGCGCACGCCTTCGTCGAACGTGCGCACGTTGAGCTTGATCACGGCTTCGTCGGGAATGACGTTCTCCTTCGAGCCGGCCTGCAGCACGCCGACAGTGACCACAGCGGCGTCGGTCGCAGCAATCTCGCGGGAGACGATGGTCTGCAGCCGCAGCACGAGCGAGGCGGCCATGACGACCGGATCGACCGCTGCCTGCGGCATCGAGCCGTGCGCGCCGCGGCCGAACAGCCGGATCTGGAGGCTGTCGGCGGCCGAGGTGATAGGCCCCGCGCTGCCGGCAACCATCCCCGCTGGCCCGACCATCACATGCTGGCCCAGCACGACCTCGGGCTTGGGAAAGCGGGTAAGCAGGCCGTCGCCGATCATCGCGCGGGCACCCTGCGCGGTTTCCTCGCCGGGCTGGAAAACAGCGAGCAGCGTGCCGCGCCAGGCATCCCGCGCCCCGGCGAACAGCGAGGTGACGCCCATCAGCCAGGCGACGTGCATGTCGTGGCCGCAGGCGTGTGCGACGGGGACGCTGTTCCCGTCCGCGTCCTCCGCCGTCGCCTTGCTCGCATAGTCGAGCCCGGTCGCTTCGCGGATCGGCAGCGCGTCCATGTCGGCGCGCAGCATCACGGTCGGGCCGTCCCCGTTGCGGAGCAGGCCGACCACACCCGTCTCGCCGACACCCGTGGTGACGTCGTAGCCGCTATCCTGAAGGTGCTTCGCGGCAATCGCCGCGGTGCGATGCTCCCGCATCGACAGTTCGGGATGGGCGTGAAAGTCCTTGTAGGCCGCCTCGAGGGCCGGGAGCATGGCCGGCAGGCCGGCGAGGAGCGGGGCCGCGGAATCGCGTGACGTCGCTTCCATGAACCCACTCCTGCGCTGTCCGGCAATCGCTGCTTAGCCGCCACGACGCCGAACTAATGGCGGCCTGTCAAGTTGCGCCTCAGCCTTCGCCCATGCCTTCGGCAGGCCTGGAGGCGCTTCCCGCGCGAACCTTCTCCTCGATCCGGGCACCGACATCGGCGTCGACATTCTTCCAATATTGGAAGGCGCGGCTCAGCACCGGCTCACGCACGCCGCCCAACAGGCTGCCGGCGACCTGGTTGACCAGCGCGGCGCGCTGGGCTTCGTCGAACACCTCGCGGACGAGGATGCCGGGCTGGGTGAAGTCGTCGTCGTTCGAGCGCGGCGTATAGGCGCTGCGCACCATCGCGCCGTCCGCTTCCCAGCCGTCGTCAACCGGGCCGGTGTCGTCTGCCCAGGGCCGGCCGCCGCTGTTGGTCGCATAGACCGGCGCGGCGCCGCTGTGGTGATAGGCCATCGGCCCGTCGAACATGTAGCTGTTCACCTTCACCTTGGGTTGGTTGACCGGCAGCTGGTGGAAGTTCGCGCCGATCCGGTTCCGCTGCGCGTCATTGTACGCAAAGGCACGGCCCAAGAGCATCTTGTCCGGCGACAGGCCGATGCCGGGCACGGTGTTGCCGGGCGAGAAGGCCGCCTGCTCGATCTCCGCGAAGAAATTCTCCGGGTTGCGATTGAGGGTCATCGTTCCGACCCGGATCAGCGGATAGTCCGCGTGCGGCCAGGTCTTGGTCAGGTCGAACGGGTTGATCCGGTAGGTCTTGGCATCCTCGTAGGGCATGACTTGGACCGACAGAATCCAGCTCGGGTGCTCGCCCCGCTCGATCGCCTCGAACAGGTCGCGGCGGTGAAAGTCGGCGTCCGTTCCGGACATGGCCGAGGCTTCATCGTTCGAGAAGAACTTCATGCCCTGCTGAGTGTGGAAATGGTATTTCACCCAGAATTTCTCGCCCCGGGCGTTGATCCACATGTAGGTGTGGCTGCCATAGCCGTTCATGTGGCGCCAGGTGCGCGGCAGGCCGCGCTCGCCCATCAGATAGGTGACCTGGTGCGCGCTCTCCGGGTTGTTGGTCCAGAAATCCCACTGCATGTGGTTGTCGCGCAGGCCCGAGGCCGGGAGTCGTTTCTGGCTGCGGATGAAATGCGGGAACTTCATCGGGTCGCGGACGAAGAAAATCGGCGTGTTGTTGCCGACCAGGTCGTAATTGCCTTCGTCGGTGTAGAACTTCAGCGAAAAACCGCGGACGTCGCGCCAGGTATCGGGGCTGCCCTGCTCGCCGGCGACGGTCGAGAACCGGGCCAGCATGTCGGTCTTCGCGCCCGGCTGGAACAAAGCCGCCTTGGTATAGGCGGACACGTCCTCGGTCGTCTCGAACACGCCGAACGCGCCCGACCCCTTGGCGTGCGGCTGGCGCTCGATCGTCTTTTCGCGGTTGAAGTGCGCCATCTGCTCCAGGAAGTGAACATCGTGCAGCAGGATCGGGCCATCGGGGCCGATCGTCAGCGAATTGCGGTCGCTGGGCGCCGGCGCGCCGGCACCGGTGGTCGAAGCTGGAAGTTCTGACATGCGGAATCCTTTCCCTGGCTGCAGTTGAGCGGCCCCGGGCCGCAAATGTTCCCCTTCAACCTGAGGTCGGTCCGCAGGATAACAAGCCGAATAAATCGAATGCTGTATTCGGGATTATTGATCAGAGCCTCGCTCTTGTCCCAACGATCTGGAATATGATCATATTCTCACGAGGCCCCTTCGCCGCCGGGGGAGGTTCCTTCCCGGGCCGGAACAATGCGCCGCCCCTCGCATTCTCGATCTGATCCCGGCTCGCGTCCGGCTCGCCGCGGCCGCAAAGGAGGAATGTCGTGACCGCTGCGGCTCCAGTCCGAACCTATCGAGGCCCGCTGCACCCGCTTCACGCGGTGCTGCTGGCGGGGATGCTCCCGCTGTTCCTGGGCGCGCTGCTCAGCGATATCGCCTATTCGCAGAGCTATCAGGTCCAGTGGAAGAATTTCGCGTCCTGGCTGATCCCGGGCGGACTGGTGTTCGGCGGTTTCGCGCTGCTGTGGGCGTTGATCGAATTGTTCCGTGCGGACCGGCGCGGGCAGAGGGCGATCACTTACGTCCTGGTGCTGCTGGCCGCCTGGGTGCTGGGCTTCATCAATGCCTTCATCCACGCCAAGGATGCCTGGGCCAGCATGCCGGCCGCCCTGATCCTGTCGATCATCGTCGCGGCGCTGGCAATCGCCGCGACCTGGCTTGGCTTCGCGACGCTGCGCACGGGAGAGGTGAGATGAGCCGCGCTGCTCCCTTTGTCGGTGCTGCGCTCCTGGGCGTCCTCGGCGCCTGCGGCAGCACGTCCGAACCACAGCAATACGGGCCGAACCCGACGCTGCCCGACCCTCAGCGCGGCCTGCTGCCGACGATGAAGATCGCGAAGCCGGCGGAATGGGGCGACCAGCGCCCGATCGTGCCGCAGGGATACCGGATCGCGGCCATCGCCACCGACCTTCAGATCCCGCGCCAGACGCTGGTGCTCCCCAATGGCGATATCCTGGTCGCCGAAGGCCGGGGCGGCGGCGCGCCGAAACTGACGCCCAAGGACGTGGTCGCCGGCATCATCAAGGCGAAAGGCACCAGCCCGGTGAAGGGCGGCAACCGCCTGACCCTGCTGCGGGATAGCGACGGCGACGGCACTTATGAAGGCCGCTGGGTGTTCGCCGAGAATTTGAACGCGCCCTATGGCCTCGCCCTGGTCGGCAGCACCCTCTACGTCGCCAACCAGGACGCGCTGGTGCGCTTCGACTATCGCGACGGGCAGACCCGCGCGAGCGGACCTCCAGTCAAGGTCACGGACCTGCCGTCCGCGATCAATCATCACTGGACGAAGGCGCTGACCGCCAGCGCCGACGGGCGGCTCCTCTATGTGGGGATCGGCTCCAACAGCAACATCACCGAGCGCGGGATGGCGGCCGAGATCGACCGGGCTATGGTCTGGGAAATAGACGCGCAGACGGGCGCGCACCGGCCCTACGCCACTGGGCTGCGCAACCCGACCGCGCTCACCATCCAGCCGGGCACGGGGCAGCTCTGGGCGGTGGTGAACGAACGCGACGAGATCGGGCCGAACCTCGTCCCCGATTATATCACTTCGGTGCGCGGCGGCGCGTTCTACGGCTGGCCCTACAGCTATTGGGGACGCCATGTGGACACGCGCGTGCGGCCGCAGGACCCGCAGAAGGTCGCCTCCGCGATCGCGCCCGATTATGCGCTCGGCTCGCACGTCGCCGCGCTCGGCCTCGCCTTTTCGGCGCCGGCGATGGGCGCGCGCTTCGCCGACGGCATGTTCGTCGGCGAGCATGGCAGCTGGAACCGCAAGACGCCGTCCGGCTACAAGGTCGTCTTCGTGCCATTCCGCGCAGGACGGCCGGCCGGCCCGCCGATCGACTTCGTCACCGGCTTTCGCGGCGACGACGGCAAGACCCGCGGACGGCCGGTGGGCGTGACCGTGGACCCGCGCGGCGCCCTGATCGTCGCCGACGACCTGTCGAACACCGTCTGGCGAGTCACCCCCGTCGGCCCGCCGCAGCCGGTCCCGGCGGCGGGCGGTCGATGAACGACGAGCGGTCGCTGCCGAGACGGGTTTGAATGCAACTTCTTGCCTCGTACGCGGCAATACTATTCCTTTGCTTTCCTGAATCCGCACCCCACCTCATTTCCTGAGGAGGAGCTGTGGAGCATCCAGTCGACATGCCGAAGCGCGAGGACGCTTCGCTTTATCCGCGACCCACGCGTGACCTTGCCCGGATGCGGCGCGATCTCGCGCCCGAGATGTCGGACGCGTTCAGCAGCTTCAGCCAAAAGGTGTTTGCCGACGGCGCACTGCCGGCGCGGATGAAGCAGATCATCGCGGTCGCGGTCGCACACGTCACTCAATGTCCCTACTGTATCAAAGGACACACCCGAGCCGCGCTGCGCGCAGGCGCGTCGGCCGAGGAACTGATGGAAGCGATCTGGGTGGCGGCCGAAATACGCGCGGGCGGCGCCTTCGCCCATTCGATCATCGCGCTCGCGGAAGTCGAAGCCGAGGCGGCAGCCAGCCCGGAAGAAGCGCACCATGATCATGGATGAACCCCAGGCCGCCGTCCGCGAAGCCATCGGCATTTTCCAGAATCCGCACGATCTCGAAGCGGCAATCGACGAGCTGCTGAGCTCGGGTTTCGATCGTGCCGAGGTCAGCCTCCTCGCCGGTGAACGGGCGATCGAGGACAAGCTTGGCCATCGCTATCGCCGGGTCAATTCGCTGGCGGACGATCCTGCGGCTCCGCGCACGGCTTATGTCTCGACCGAAGCCATAGGCGATGCCGAGGGTGGGCTGGTCGGCGGCCTGATGTATGTCGGCGCGACGGTCGCGGCCGGCGCGGTCGTCGTCTCCGGCGGCGCGATCGCAACCGGCCTTGCGGCAGCCGTGCTGGCCGGCGGAGCCGGCGGGCTGATCGGAGCGCTCCTCGCCAAATGGGTAGGCCATCACCACGGACACTATCTGCAGGAGCAGATCGAGCGCGGAGGCCTGCTGCTGTGGGTGCGCACCTGGGATAGCGCGCACGAGGCGCGTGCCGCCGACATCCTGCGCCGGCACGCAGGCGATTGCGTTCACGTGCACGGCCCGGCGCTGACGGCATAAGGCGCCCGATGGACTCGCTGCATTCGCTACTGGCCGAGGTTCGCGGCTGCCGGGTTTGCGCGGACATGCTCCCGCTCGGGCCCCGCCCCATTTTTCAGCTGTCGCCAACGGCGAAGCTCCTGGTGGCGAGCCAGGCGCCGGGATCCAAGGCGCACGGATCGGGCGTGCCCTTCTCCGATGCGTCCGGCGACCGGTTGCGCGAATGGATGGGGTTCTCGGAAGCAGAATTCTACGATCCCGCCAATGTCGCGATCCTGCCGATGGCGCTTTGCTATCCGGGGCGCGCGAACAGCGGCGGCGATGCGCCGCCCCGGCCAGAATGTGCGCCGCTGTGGCGCGAACGGCTGATCGGCGAGCTGCCGATGCTGCGGCTGACCTTGCTGGTCGGATCCTATGCGCAGAACCATGTGTTCGGGCCAGGGCCGATGACCGAGCGCGTGAGGCGGTATCGCGAATTTCTGCCGCGCTATTTCCCCCTGCCGCACCCGTCCTGGCGTTCCGCGATCTGGATGAAGAGGAACCCGTGGTTCCAGTCGGACGTGCTTCCGGTCCTCCGATCGGAGATCAGGCAGGCGCTGGCGGACTGATCGCGCTCACCTGACCGGCGGAGCCGATCGGCGGCCACCCGGGCTGTCGGACTTACAGCGCTTGTGCCAATCCGTGCGCCACGCAATCCAGCGGCGCCGCCGCGATCCGGGCTTCGAGCCCGGTCGCTTCGGTGATGCGCCGGCTCAACAGCCCCGTCATCGCGCCGCCGCCGGTGAGCAGGATTCCGTCATCCAGAATGTCCCGCGACAGTTCCGGCGGCGTGTGCTCGAGCGCCGCGATGACGATGCCGACGATCGCCTGAAGATGCTTTTCACACACGTGGAGCAACTCGTCCGCGGCGATCGACAATGTTTCGGGAAGGCCGGCCGCCAGGCTCAATCCCTTGATCGTGACCGCGCGGTCGCGCGCCTCATCGGCAGCGCCGAGGCGAGCGAGCTCCAGCTTCAGCTGTTCGGCTCCCGGGCGGCCGATCTGGAAGCGATGCCGGCGCACCAGATGCTCGAGCAGCGCCTCGTCGAGCGTGTCACCGCCGATGCGCGCGGTGCTCGACAGACAGATCGCGCCGAGCGAAATGACCACGACTTCGGTGGTGCCGGCGCCGCAATCGATGACCATCCGTCCACGGGGCGCATCAACGTCGAGGCCGGCGCCGATCGCCGCCATCAAAGGCTCCGGCAGCAGCTGGACATGCCCTAGTCCCGCGTCGTGAACCGCCGTCGTCAGGGCGCGCCGCTCCGCCTGGGTGGCGTCATTCGGGACGCCGACCAGCGCCCGCGCTCTACGCACGCGCCACGCTCCGCCCGCCCGACGCGTCGCGAAACGGATCAACTCGCGTGCCGCCGCCATGTCGCTGAGCACGCCGCCGCGAAGCGGGCGCGCAATCCTGAACGGGCCGGACACGCGACCGATCATGGCACGCGCCTCCGAACCGGCAGCGACGAGGTTGGTCGAAACGCCGGTTTCGAAGCAGCAGATAGACGGCTGGTTGAAGATCGTCCCGGCGCCGCGCTCGGCCACGATGATGTTGGCCGTGCCCAGGTCGATGGCGATGTCGGGCGCGCCGAACGAACGGCGACGCGAACGGAAACTGAACATCGAGCCGCGTTAGCAGGTCGCCGCCGATCGGGCGAGGCTCGCCGTGGATCGCGCGATCAGGGAGCAGCGGTTGCGACAGCATGCGGCTTCCGCGACGCGGCGATCGCCCGCTCGAACGCGAGCTCCGCGCACAGTCCGTCACGATCGCGGTGAATCACCGCGACCGCGACATCGCGGCCACCAGCACGGTACGTGACCGTGCAATCCCTTGCCTCGATGCTGCCATCGATCGCCGCTTCGTCCCAGCTCCCCGCATGACCGACATAGGCAAGGCCCAGGTCATATTGTTCGGTCCAGAAGAAGGGCACCGCCTCATAAGGTTCCTGCAGCCCCAGCATGTTCCGGGCCGCCGTCTGGCCCTGGCGTTCGGCGACGACGAAATGCTCGACGCGAATCGATTCGCCGCTGAGCGGGTCGGGCCAGCGCGCGATGTCGCCGGCCGCGAAAATGCCCGGCGCGCTCGTCTGGAGAAACCGGTCCACCTCGACGCCATCGCCGGTCTTGAGGCCCGCAGCTTCCGCCAGCGCCGTCGCCGGCCGCACGCCGATGCCGACGACGACCAGATCGGCCTCGATCCGTTCGCCGTCGACCAGCGTCACCCCGGCCGCGTCGATTGCGCCGACATCGGCGTTCAGGTGAAAGACGACATCGTGCTGCTCGTGCAGGGAACGCAGGAACGCGCCGAGTTCGGGGCCCAGGATGCGCGCCATCGGGATCGCTCCGCGCCCGACGACATGCACCTCGATACCGCGTTGGCGGAGCGAGGATGCGACTTCCAGTCCGATAAAGCCGCTGCCGATCACCACCGCGCGGCGGGCGGTCTGGGCCTTCGCGAGCAGCGCGCGGCCATCGGCGAAGGTGCGGAGATAGCGGACATGAGGAAGGTCCGCGCCCGGCACGTCGAGTCGCA
This sequence comes from Sphingomonas horti, assembly GCF_009753715.1. GTDB lineage: Bacteria > Pseudomonadota > Alphaproteobacteria > Sphingomonadales > Sphingomonadaceae > Sphingomonas_B > Sphingomonas_B horti. The sequence goes on from NZ_WQMS01000006.1 coordinate 27,094, forward strand.
CAGGCTCCGCGCCGGTCGCGAGCAGCAGCGCGCCGTAGCTGTAGCGGCTGCGATCGGCGAGCTCGACCGTGCGACTGTCGGGATCGATATGGACGACGCGCGCATTCAGCCGCACCTCGATGCCCTGATCGCGGAAGAACTCCGCCGGACGGAGCAGCATCCAGTCTTCGGGCGCGGTCCCGGCCAGATAGCCCTTGGAGAGATTGGGGCGGTCGCAGGGCAGGGACGCGTCCGCGCTCAGCATCGTTATCGGTCCGGCATAGCCTTCGCGGCGAAGCGTCTCGGCCGCGCTGTGGCCCGCCGCGCCTCCGCCGACGATGACGATCGAGGCCGGCCCGCGCGGGTCGCGATCGGGCGACGGGCTCTCCTGCCGCTCACGGGCATAGACCTTGCCGCCGGCCTGCTCGGTTCGCCAGCAGGGCAGCGGGGCGAGCGCGGGGGCCCGCAGCACGTGTCCGTTTTGCAGGCTGAAGCAGGCGTGGTGCCACGGGCAGCGGATGGTGCCGTCGACGATCAGCCCGTCGGCAAGCGGCGCGCCATAATGGGTGCAGGTCGCGCCGACCACGACGAAGCTGTCGCCTTGCCGGACGAGAAGCGCGGCCTCGCCGCCGACCTGGCCGGCGAGCATGGCGCCGTCGCCGATCGACGCGACGTCGATGCCTTCGCCGAAATCTGGTCCGTCGATCGCCACGGGGTCCTGGCTCATCCCATCCTCCAAGATCCGACATCGCGGGCCGGCACGGACCGCGATCGGATCATCCTGTCCCCCGAGCTTCGATGCCCGCTTCGGCGAACCGTTCCCGCAGCTCGGCTCAGTCCATCTTGCAGAGCGTGTGCGACGACGACGACGATTGCCAGGCGATCATGCGCCACTGGCTGTCTGTCCGCCGCCAGATACTGAGGCAGCGGAAATGAAAGACCTGCTGTTCGCCTTCGAACCGGGAGTGGCCGAGCATCACGCCGATCAGGATCACAAGGTCGTCATACGTACGGGAGTCGGTCTCCAGAACGTCGAAATCCCGGTCGTAGGTCAGGCAATGAGTCCGGATGTCGGTCAGGTAGCTCTCTTTATCGTACATGCCGCCGACGCTGTTGATGTAGATCAGATTGTCGTCGAGCAGCGGCGCGAGCGCGTCGACATCGTTGTTGCGCGTGGCTTCGATCCGGCGGAGTTCGAGCGACCGCACTTCGTCCAGTGCGGAGGTCTCAAGGTTGGTCGCCAGCATGGTTCCATCTCCTCTTGCCTAGGCGGAGCGCCGGAATCGCGGCGTCAGATCGCCGGGCGCTCCGCCTTCGTTCACCCACCGGTCGAGTTGCCGCCACAGCCCCGGAAACGCGGGCGAATCCTGGTCGCAGGCCGGGAAGAAGAGATCGAACGCGGTCCCCTCGCCGACCCGGCTGTCGATCCTGACATAGCCGCCCACGCTCTTCATGAACGCGCAGACCTGCGGCACGCCGAGGCCGGTCCCGGTCTCGCCCTTGGTCGTGAAATAAGGATCGAAGATTCGGCGAGCGACCTCCAGGGGCATGCCTTCACCTTCGTCCTCGACCCGGACGCGCACGAAGAGGTCGTGATCGGCGGCACGGCCGGCCGGCGGAGCGCCGACGACCGGCGCGGTGTCGATCACGATCTCGCCGCCATCGGGCATCGCATCGCGGGCATTGACGACGAGGTTCAGGATCGCCGCGTTGAATTGGGGCGGATCGATCAGACAGGTTGGTAGGTTGGGCGAAAGCCGAAGCACCAGCCGGATGCTGGGGCCGGCACCATATTTCAGGAACAGCTCAAGGTCGCGCAGGAGATCGTTCAGACTCCGGGGGCCGGGCGCGAGTTCCTGCCGATTCGCGAAGGCGAGCAGGCGGGACGTCATCCGGAGCCCGCGCGCGACCCCGTCATGCGCGGCCGCGAGGCACGGGCCGCGCTTCTCCGCGTCGTCGAGGCAGTCTTCCGCCAGCCGCAGGCCGGATTCGATCACGCAGAGGATGTTCCGGAAATCATGGGCGATGCCCGTGGTCATCTCGCCCAGCGCGGTGATCCGCTGGACAGCCCCGGCGCTGCGTTCGGATGGCGTTGCGGAACTGTCCGGCTCCGCGCAGCCGACGCCGCGATCGTCCGGTTTCGGCCGGTCCCCGGCTGCTGCAGACATCGCGAGCGGCATGGTGCCTGTCCCTCCTGTTGCGTCCCCGAGGTCACGGCCGGGGCATGAGGCAAACATGGTGAGGCAATTATCTATATGCAAAGGAATGTTATTGCGGCTTTTGACGGATAATATTGCACTAAACGCCCTCGGCTCGGCGAATGCTTCAGCGTCAGCTCGGTCGCCACGCCAAAGGTCCGATGGGACGCACGCCCGCGAGCATGAACCTGCAGGTGCCGGAGACAAAGGAGTGGCAGCGGCTGCCGGGCAATCTTCGACGAACTCCAATGATGGCTGCAATGGGCGCAGACCGGCCGGTGAGGCTCAGACTTCAGCTCTTCTGCCATCCTCCGCCCAGGGCGCGGAACAGGTCGATCTGCGCGCGGGAAATGGCGGCGTCGGCGGCCGCCAGGTTCGCTTGGGTATCGGCGAGGGTGCGTTCGGCGTCGAGCAGTTCGAGCGAGTCGACCTGGCCCTCGCGTTGGCGCGCCCGCGTGATCCGTGCCGCGACGCCCGCTGCGTTGCTCGCTGCCTGGAGCGCCGTGCGGCGCTCGAGCGCGCGGGCATAGACGGTGAGGGCGGTTTCCGTCTCCTCCAGCGCCTGGAGCAGCGTGCCGTCGAACGTCGCCAGCGCGGCCTTGCTGTCGGCTTCAGCCTCCGCGATGCGGGCGCGTGCGGGCGCCTGGTTGACCGACCAATTGAGGAGCGGACCGAGCAGCCATGTAAGCGGGTTCGCGCCGAACACATTGCCGAAGCCGGTCCCGGTCGACCCGACCGATCCGCCCAGCGTGATCCGTGGATACAGGTCGGCCGTCGCGACGCCGATGCGCGCCGTCGCCGCCGCCAGCCGCCGCTCGGCGGCGCGGACGTCCGGGCGCCGGGCGAGCAGCGCCGCGCCGTCGCCCACGGGAATCGGCTCGTCGAGCTTCAGCGTAGTTGTCCGCTCCGCGACTTCGGCGGGCAGCTCCTGCGGTGCGCGGCCGGTCAGCGTCGCCAGCCGGAACAGCGCCGATTGACGCTGTGCCTGGAGCGGCGGGATATCCGCTTGGCGCTGGTCGCGGAGCGTCTGAATGCGGGCGGTGTCGAGCGGGGTCTGCAAGCCTGCCTGCTCGCGTTTCCGCATCAGCGCGACCGACTGGTCGAGCAGCGCCACGATCCGCCTGGCCACGTCCAGCCGCTCGGCTGACGAGACCGCGTCCGCATAGGCGCGGGTGGTCTCCGCCGCGACGGCGACGCGGACCGCGTTCGTATCCGCTTCGGCAGCGCCGACATCTCCCCGCGCGGCTTCGACGTTGCGGCTGACCCGACCGAACAGGTCGACTTCATAGGCGACGTTCAGCCCGGCATCGACCACCCAATTCTCACGGTCCGCGCCCGGGGCGCGCTGGCTGGCGGGGAGCCGGCCATATTGGGCACTGCCGCCGACATTGACCTGCGGCGTCCGGTCGGCTTGCACTTCGCGCAGCGACGCGCGGGCGCGCTCCAGGTGCGCGACCGCGACGCGGATATCCGTGTTCGCCTTCAGTGCGTCCGCCACGAGCCGGTCGAGGACCGGATCGTTGTAGAGCCGCCACCAGTCGCCTTCGACGGCCGGCGCGGTGCTGGCGGCCTGGGGCGTGGTGGTAACGAACGGCGCGGTCGCGGCCGCGCGCGGCGTCGGCGCGACATAATTCGGGCCGGCAGCGCAGGCGCCGAGGGCCAAAGCCGATGCAGTGATAAAAAAGCGCATTGAAAATGCTCCATTTCCTCTCCCGTTCGCGCTGAGCTTGTCGAAGCCCTCCTCTTCTTCCTGAACACGCGGGTCCAAAGAGGAAGGGGGGCCTTCGACAAGCTCAGGCCGAATGGAGTTCAAGGCTGTTCCGCAGGAAACATGATGGTTCCGCCCGCTGGCCCAGCGCCGCGCCACCGGGCGACGCGATCGCCCAGGGTCCGGCTCACGACGTAAAAGGTCGGGGTTAAGAGCAGGCCGAAAGCGGTGACGCCCAGCATGCCGAAGAACACCGCCGTACCGAGCGCCTGGCGCAGCTCCCAACCGGGCCCGCTCGCGATCACCAGCGGCAGCACACCCAGGATGAAAGCGAAGCTGGTCATCAGGATCGGCCGCAACCGGCTGCCCGCCGCCGATACGGCGGCCTCGACCAGGCTCTCGCCCCGCTCCTCCGCCTGCTTGGCGAACTCGACGATCAGGATCGCGTTCTTGGCCGCGAGCGCGATCAGCACGATCAGGCCGATCTGCGTCAGGATGTTGTTGTCCATACCCCGCAGGTTCACGCCGGTCATCGCCGCGAACAGCGTCATCGGCACGATCAGGATCACCGCCAGCGGCAGCACCAGGCTTTCGAACTGGGCGGCCAGCACCAGGAAGACGAACACGACCGCCATGCCGAACGCGATGCCGGCGACATTGCCCGCAGCCTTCTGCTGGAAGGCGAGGTCGGTCCATTCACCGCTGAATCCGGCCGGCAGCTTTGCCGCCCGCTGCTCCATCGCCGCCATCGACTGACCGGTGGAATAGCCGGGCGCGGTCTCGCCATCCACCTCGACCGACGGGAACAGGTTGAAGCGGGTGACGCGATAGGGACCGGTCAGGTCGCGGAACGTCGCGATCGACCCAATCGGCACCATGCCGCCGGTGTCTGACCGCGTCTTCAGGTTGGCGATGTCGCCGATATCGTCGCGGAACGGAGCGTCGGCCTGAGCCGTCACGCGGAAGGTGCGGCCCAGCAGGTTGAAATCGTTCACATAGGCCGAGCCCAGATAGACCGACAGCGTCTCGAACACCCGCGAGGGGGGCACGCCCAGCATGTCCGCCTTAGCGCGGTCGATGTCCGCGAAGATCCGCGGCGTGCCGGTGTTGAACAGCGTGTGGACCTGGGCGAGGCCGGTCGTCTGGTTCGCCTGGCCGATCAGCCCGCCGGCGGCCTGCTCCAGCGCGCGATAGCCGGCGCCGTTCCTGTCCTGCACCATCATGCGATAGCCGCCGCCATTGCCGATGCCCTGAATGACAGGAGGCGGGATCACGAACACCATCGCCTCGTTCATGTCGGCGACGGCACCGCGCATCCCGGCGACGATCTCGGCTTCGGTCTTGCCGCCCTCCGGCCGCTCGCCGAACGGCTTGAACGTCACATAAGCCGCACCGGCATTTGACGCCTGAGTGCCCGACGCGCCGTCGAAACCGGTAAACATCACCGCGGCCTGGGTGCCCGGCACTTTCAGCAGCCTCCCCACCGTCTGGCGCAGCACCTTGTCGGTTTGCGCGAGCGAGCTGCCGGGCGGAAGCTGGACCGCCGCGAGCGCATAGCCTTGGTCCTGCGCGGGGATGAAGCCGCCGGGCGTGATCCAGAACAGGCCGAACGTCGCCATGACCAACCCGGCATAGCCGAGCAGCATCCGCTTCGGCCGCGTGACCAGCCTGCGCGTCAGCTCCGCATACCGGCGGCTGAGCGCGTCGAAGCCGCGGTTGAACCGCTCGCCCGCCACGAACAGCGCGCGCCGCCAGCCATGCGCCGGCGCCTCGACCGCGTTGGGCCGCAACAGCATCGCCGCGAGCGCCGGCGACAGGGTCAGGGACAGTAGCAGTGAAATCACCGTCGCGCTGGCGATCGTCACCGCGAACTGGCGATAGAACTGGCCGGAAATGCCGGTCAGGAACGTCGTCGGGATGAACACCGCGCACAGCACCAGCACGATCGCGACCAGCGCGGTCGACACTTCGTCCATCGACCGCCGCGCGGCCTCCAGCGGCCTCAGGCCATGCTCCAGGTTGCGCTCGACATTCTCGACGACGACGATCGCGTCATCGACAACGATGCCGATCGCGAGCACCAGCCCGAACATGGACAGCGTGTTCAGCGAATAGCCAAGCCCCGCCAGCACCGCGAAGGTGCCGATCAGCGACACCGGGATCGCGACGATCGGGATCACCGCCGCCCGCCAGCTCTGCAGGAAGACGAGGATCACCAGCACGACCAGCACCATCGCCTCGAGCAGCGTCTTCTGCACCGCGTGCATCGATTCGCTGATGAACTGGGTCGGATTCCAGATGACGCGGTATTCGAGGCCCTTGGGGAACGTCTTCGACGCGGCCTTCAGCTCGCGCAGGATGCCTTGCTCGGCCGCGAGCGCGTTGGTGCCCGGCCGCTGCGTGATGCCCAGGATCACCGAATCCTTGCCGGAGAGATACGCGTTGACGCCATAATCCTCGGCGCCCAGCTCGACGCGGGCGACATCGGACAGCCGCGTGATCGCGCCGGTGGCGGGATCGGTGCGGATGATGATGTTGGCGAATTGCTGCGGGGTGTCGAACCGGCCCTGCGTCTCCACGTTCAGCTGGTGCGCCGCGCCATTGTCGAACGGCGGCTGGCCGATCGTGCCGGCTGCGACCTGCACGTTGCGGGACCGCAGCGCGGAAACGATCTCGCCCGCCGTCAGGCCAAGTTCGGCGGCCCGGCCCGGATCGATCCAGACCCGCATCGCAAAGTCACGCGCGCCGAACACCTGCACGTCGCCGATGCCGTCGACGCGGGTCAGCCGGTCCTTCAGCTGGGTGAGGACGTAGTTCGAGACATAGCTGCGATCGAGCGAGCCGTCGGGCGACAGCACGTTGACCGCCATCAGCCACGACGGCGAGGTCTTGCGTACCACCACGCCCTGGCGGCGCACTTCCTCCGGCAGCTTGGGCTCGGCGAGCGCGACGCGGTTCTGGACCAGCACCTGCGCAGTATCGAGATCGGTGCCGAGCTTGAAGGTGACGGTGATCGTCAGCCGCCCGTCGCCCGTGGACTGCGACGACTGGTAGAGCATGTTGTCGACGCCGTTGATCTCCTGCTCGATCGGCGCGGCGACGGTATCGGCCACCGTTTCGGCCGAGGCGCCGGGATAGGCGGTCGACACGGTGACAGTTGGGGGCACGATCTCCGGATATTGGGAGACCGGCAGGCCGAAATAGGCGATCGCGCCGACGATCGTGATCACGATCGCGATGACGCCGGCGAAGATCGGGCGCGTGATGAAGAAACGCGAGAGGCGCATGGGGCTTCTCCTCGCTCGAATGGAGCTGATCTGTTGGATGCGAGGGGCTCCGGGCCCCCCTTACGCTTAGCGGGCGGCGAAGGTCGCCTGGTCAGGCGGCGGCGTGCCGATCGCCGGCGCGTCGGCGATCCGCTGAGGCGTCACCTGGCCGGGGCGGACCTGCACCTTAGCGCCGGGAGCGGCCAGCTGCGTTCCCGAGATCACGACGCGATCGACCGGCGTCAGGCCGGATCGGATGACGCGCAGTCCGTCGACGAGCGCGCCGACCGCGACCGGCCTGGCGGCGACGGTGCCGTCCTTGCCGACCACCAGCACGATCTTGCGCGCCTGGTCCGTCTGGACCGCGGCATCGGGCACCAAGAGCGCCTTGACCGTGCCGCCGCTCGCCAGCCGCATGTTGCCGAACATGCCAGGCGTCAGGAACATGCCCGGATTGTCCAGCACCGCGCGGCCCCGGATCGTGCCGGACCTCGGATCGATGCCGTTGTCGGTGAAGTCGAGCCGGCCTTTCCAGCGATAATCCGGCTCGTCCTGCAGCCGGATTTCGACCCTCGAGGCTTCGGCGCCTTGTTCCTGGGCACGCTTCGCTTTCAGGAACAGGGCCTCGGACGCGTCGAAGCTGAAATAGATCGGATCGAGCGCATTGATGGTCGTGAGCAGCGAGCCTGCCGCACCGTCGCCGGCAATGACGAGATTGCCTGGATCGATGCGCCGGTCGGACACGCGGCCGCCGATCGGCGCGCGAACCTGGGTGAACTCCAGGTCGAGCGCGCGTGAGCGGACCCGCGCCTGCGCGCCGGCAACGGCAGCCACGGCCGCGCGCACCCGCGCCTGGAGCCGGTCGACTTCGCTTTGCGACACCGCCTGATCGTCGAGCAGCCGCTGCGCACGGCCCAGATCGGCCCTGGCCAGCGCGAGATCGCTCTCGGCGCTCGCCAGCCGGGCGCGCGCTTCGGCAAGCGCCGCCGCGAACGGGCGCGGGTCGATCGTGAACAGCACCTGCCCTTTGTGCACCGTCTGTCCGTCGGTGAAATGAACGGCCGTGATCTGGCCAGACACCCGCGGTCGCACCTCCACCGCGCGGCTCGCTTCGAAGCGGCCGACATAATCGTCCCACTCGTTGACGTCGCGAACCAGCGGCTGGGCGACGGTCACCGTCGGCGCCGGCGGCGCGGGAGGGGGCGGCGCTTCGCGATTGGCGACAACCAGTCCGCCGAGCAGCACGGCGAGCGGCACACCGACAAAGGCGCCCTTGCGCCACCGCGCGCCAGCCCCGGGCTCGCCCGACGCGGCGACGTCGTTCGTCTCTTCGATCTTCGAAATCATGTTCATGGCTCAGGCCCTCCGGCGGCGCTCGCTGCGGCCGCGGCTGATGCTGGTGACGACGAGTTCGAGATGGTCCGGCGTGAAGCCTGCCGCGTAAAAGCCATCGACCTCGGATTCCGGAATGGCAAAGCCGCGATACCAGGCGTGCACCGACACCCGGCGCAGCGCTTCGAGCCGCGGATCGGCCAACCGGTTCTCGGTCCTTCCTCCGAACAGCGCGGCAAAAGCCGTCGCCATCCGTCCCGGCGTGCGCAGCGACGCGAGCGTATCGCGCCGCGCCAGCGCCACGACCGACCATTCGATCGCGCTCAGGCTCACCTTCGGCGGGATCGGATCGTGGCGCGCCATCATCGGCGCGGTCGCCGCGGCCGGCTCGGCGAAGCTCAGATAAGCCATGGTCAACTCCCTTTTTCTCCGCCGGCGCCGGGCGACCAGCACCCGTTCGCGAAAGCGCAATGCGCCCGCGTGCTCCGGCACTTGTTTTCGGCGGCACGAATGCGTCGCAGCGATGCTATCGCCGCAGCTCGTTTCCGTGGGTTTATGTTAGTGGTGGCACCTCGGCCGCTAATCTCTACCGGCCGGTATATAATCCGTTCAGCCGGCGTTCAAGGCTATTTTATACCGATCGGTATGAAGTTTGGGCGCAGGGACTTGATTTGCCGGCGAAACTTTTTTTCACGCAGCCGGCCAGAACGCCAGGCTGGTCTCGATCAATCGCTCCAGATCCTCGCGCGATGCGCCGGCGCCCGCCTGCACGGCCATGCCCTGCAGGATTGCGTAGAGATAGCTGGTCAGCCCTTCGACATCGACATGGCCGGGCAGGTCGGCCTCGGCCTTGGCGCGCTCCATACGCGCGACCAGCGCGCGACGGGCCGAAGCACCGCGTTCGAGCACGAATTCGCGTATCGACTGCGCTTCCTCGCCGCACGCGACCGAACTGATCACGCCCAGGCAGCCGCGCGGCTCGCAATTGCTCGTCTGGTTTTCCAGCGCGCCACGCAGCAGATGCTCGGCGACTTGGCGCGCGGTCGGCTCGGCCAGGGCCTTGCCGACATAGTCCATCTTCTCGCGCTCGTAGAGGTCGAGCGCCTTGCAGAACAGCTGTTCCTTGTTGCCGAAAGCGGCGTAAAGGCTGGGCCTGGTGATCCCCATGGCGCTGGTGAGGTCGGTCATCGACGCGCCTTCATACCCCTTGCTCCAGAACACGCGCAGCGCCGCCGTCAGCGCCTGCTCCGTGCAGAACTCACGCGGACGGCCGCGATGGGGAACGGCGGCGCTCGATTCCATAACGAGCGGTATATAAGTTATCGGCGCCGGTCTGACCACCCCCCGACGTCACATCGTCCGATTGGGGAATCTGGCCTCGCGCAGGCATGGTGCAGAACGTCCGCCTTGGCGTTTGATAGAACTTCAGGTCCGTTTTGCGCGCCGGCCAGTCGGCCAGCGGCCCCGTTGGAAGGCGGCGCCTCGGCCCGAAACGCAATCAGGAAGAAAGAATAGCGGAATGACTAATTCGGCCAGGCTGAGGCAGGTCGCGGCAAGTCGACGAATGGGCTAGCCCAGATGCCCTTCCTGCAACGCTTTGAGCGCCGCGCGTGTCCTGTCCCGGGCGTTGAGCTTGAGCAGCAGGTTGGAAACGTGGTTCTTGACGGTCCCTTCCGCCAAGGCCAGCAGATCGGCGATCTCCTTGTTGCTGTAGCCCGCGCAGATCAGATGCAGCACCTCTTTTTCGCGCCCGGTGAGCGCCTCCGCGGCATAGTCGTCGGATGACGCCAAGGGACTGCGGCGGATTGCCGCCATCAGGCTCTCGGTCATGGCGGGCTGGAATGCAGTCTTGTTGTCGGTGAGGGCTCGAATGGCCTGCGCTAGATCATCGAGCGCGACATCCTTGAGCATCAGGCCCTTGGCGCCGGCCTTGATCGCCGCGATCGCTGCGTCGCCATCGTCGAAGGTCGTCAGAACAAGCGTCGGCGGCAGCGCATCCGCCGCGCGTAGCGCCTCGAGAACGGCGATGCCGTTCAGCCGAGGCATGCGGATGTCGAGGAGGAGCACGTCGGGTCTGAGCTCCGGAATCCTTTCCAGCGCCTCCTCTCCGTCCCTCGCTTCCCCCACCACCTCGATGTCGTGAACGAGCTCGAGCAGACCGCGAATGCCCTGGCGGACCAGTGTCTGGTCGTCGACGAGCATGACCCGGATCATGCGGGCCGCGGCGCAACCAAAGGCAGCCAAGCATCCAGCGTGAAACCGGGAGCGGCCTCGGTTCGCACGGTGAGCCGGCCGCCGAGGGATTCGACCCGCTCACGCATGCCGAGAAGGCCGTAGCCGGCAGCCGAAGCGATACGCCGCGTCGCGCCGTCGTTGCGCGCCACGAGACGCACGCCGTCACCATCCGAGGTTACGTGAAGCCACAGGTTCGAAGCGTCCGCGTGCCTGACCGCATTGGTGATGGCCTCCTGGGCGCAGCGGATCAGAGCATGTGCCTGGTCGGGGCTGACTCGCACTCCTGGAGACACCGCCACATGGACCGCGGGCGTAGGAACGCTTCGCGCAAGCGCCTCCAATGCGTCCTTCAGATCGCGAGGTTCATTCTCGCGCAGAGCGGCGACGACGTCGCGCACCTTGGCGAGCAGGTCGCGGGCCAAGCCTCTCGCCCGGATCACATGATCGGTCGCTCGCCCGTCCCCGGTCACATGGCTTGCGATCTCAAGCTGCAGCCCCAGCGCGGTCAGCTCGTGGCCCCAGGCATCGTGGAGCTCGCGCGAAATGCGCAGGCGCTCGGCGTCGCGGGCGGTGTTGGCGATGACGGCCTGAGCGGATTGCAACTCCCTGTTCGTCTGGCCTAACACCCGCGCCGTCTCCGCTTCGCGCCGCAGCGCCTGTGCCGTGAAGACGAGCAGCAGCTGCACCGCAAATGCCTTGCCGATGACCCAGCAAAGATCGGGATTAAGCGCTTGCGCGAGCGCGCCGATGACCGCGAGCGTCTGAAATGCCACCCAACCGAGCGCCCTTGCAGGGGTGGTCGCCAGCGCTGCCTGCCACGCGATGATGACGAGGAATTCCGACATGCCGGCCCATGGAACGATGATCGCCATCGCCAATACCGCCGCGAGCTGAACGCACAGCAGGGTCCACAAAAGCCTCGGACGCAGCCTCAGTATCATCGCCCCGAGGACTGCCGCTCCGAAGATCATGAAGGGCGCGAGCCAGGGCGCCGGCACGGGCGCCCCGCGCACGGTCGCGCCGGTCATGAACTTCTGGAGGACCGGCCAGCCCAGCGCCAGCCACACCGCCAGCGCAGCGACGCAGAAGAGCCAGTGGTGCCGGGATCTGAACTGGCCTGCCATTGACCGATGCTGTCACAGCGAAGGACGCATGGCCATAGGCCAAAGGTCATGGTTCCAAGGTGCGACCTGGTCCTCAGCTCTCCGCATATTTGACCGCACAGCCATAGGGGCGGCTCGTCGGTACCGACACGGCCTTTCCGGCCTTCAGCTCGGTGAGCGCCGCCAGTACATGATTGCGCGCGCTTTTGATATCGGCGGGGTTGGCGGTCGGCTTGTCGTCGATCCCGCCGGCATAGACGAGCGTGCCGGCCTTGTTGACGACGAACATGTGCGGCGTTGTCTTGGCATCATAGGATTTGCCGACGTTGCCGCGCGGGTCGAGCAGATAGGCGGTCGGCCGGGCACCGCTTTGCGCCACAAAGGCCTTGGCTTCCGGACCGCTCATATATCCCTGCTTGCCCGGCGCGCCCGAGTTGATGGTCAGCCAGACCACGCCGTCCTTCGCAGCGGCTGCCTGCGTCCTTTGCATGTTGCCGCTGCCGTAATGTTTCCTCACGAAGGGACAGCCGGGATTGGTCCACTCGAGCACCACCGTCTTGCCTCGGAAGCCCGAGAGAGTGACGATCCGGCCGTTCGCGTCGGTCAGCTTGAAATCGGGCGCGGGCTTGCCCACGACCGGAGTTGCCGAAGCGGGTGCGGCGATGATGGCGAGCGCGGCGAAAGCGTTGAGCATCTGCTTCATTTGGACATTCCTTCCTTCAGCTGAGCATCGACACGAGCCGCGAGGGTGTCAGGACCTGCGGCAGGATTTCGGCCGGCTTGCCCGGCGCGTAATAGAGGTATAGGGGCACGCCGGAGCGGCCGTGCTTCTCCAGGAAACGCCCGATCGCCGGATCGCCGCGTGTCCAGTCGCCGACCAGCACCGCGACCTGCCTGGCGGCGAACGCCTTCGCGACCTGCTGGCGTTGGAGCGCGCCTCGCTCGTTGACCTTGCACGTCACGCACCAATCGGCGGTGAAGTACGCAAACACGGGCCGGCCTTCCTGTTGGAGCGCAGCAAGCCGACCCTCGCTGAACGGCTCAGTTTTCAGCGCACCCTGAAGGGGCGCCTGCGCGGAGCCCGCCGCGGCGACAGGAAGAAGGAGCATGACCTCCAGGGCGATCAGCACGGCGGGGGCGAGCGGAACCCATGCGGCGCCGCGACCCTGGCTTCGTCCCACCCACCACAAGGCAAGCCCGAGGACCATCGCCGCAGTCAACCCCAGCGCCATCCCGTCCACGCCCGCCTGGCGGCCGAGGATCCAGGCCAGAGCAAGCGCCGTGAGGAACATGGGCACCGAGATCAGTCGCCGGAACTGTTCCATCCACGCGCCCGCCTTCGGCAGGCGCCGCCGCAGCGCCGGAACGAAGCCGAGAAGCAGGAACGGCAAGGCGAGACCAAGGCCCAGGCCGGCGAAAATGGCGAGCGCGGCGGGCGCGGGAAGCACCAGGGCTGCGCCGAGCGCGGCGCCCATGAACGGGCCGGTGCAGGGCGTCGCGACGAACGCTGCAAGGGCACCGGTCCAGAAGGCGCCAGCAAGGCCACGCCTTTCGGCGAGCCGCCCGCCCAGAGTGACGGCGGGAAGTTCGAACAGCCCGGCGAGATTGAGCGCAACGGCGGTGATGAGCAGCAGCAGCAACAGGATGATGCGGGGATCCTGCAGCTGGAACGCCCAGCCGGCCGCGGTGCCGCCCGCCCGAAGGGCGAGCAATGCTGCCCCAAGTGCAAGACAGATCAGCACGGCGCCCGCCGTATAGGCGATCGCTTCCTTCTTCGCCGCGCTTTCATCGCCGCTGGCTTTCGCCAGGCTCAATGCTTTCAGGCTCAGGATCGGAAAGACGCACGGCATGATGTTCAGCAGCAGCCCGCCGAGAACAGCGCCCAGCAAGGCAGGGAGCATCGCAGAGGCACCTGATGCCGAGTGTTGGATCGCCAGCTTGACTGGCTTGCCGCCTGCGGGGACGGTGCCCGGTGTCGCCCTCAACGTCACGCTCGTGCCTTCGTTCAGCTTCAGCACGCCATCGACGACGCCGAAGCCGCTGCCATTCGAGAGCGCCTCGGTTTCGACGATGAGCGTATCGCCCGCCCGGGAGAAGATCTGCGGCGCCGCGTAGGGCACGACTCCGTCCGTCAGGGGATAGAAATACGGCTCGCGAAGCGTCAGGTCGGCGGGAACTGGGATTGCCATCCTGAAGCGAGACCCGATCCGCTCGAATCGCGCTTCGCTCCCGAGCGGCTGCGGCAGCGCCTGCCGGAAGGGATCGAACATCGCGCGCTTCGTCTGCGCGACCGTTGCCGCCCCTGTTTCCAGATCGACGGCGACGTTCGCCGTTTCCGGCACGCACAACTCTTTCGTGCAGGCGAGATAATCGACACGGGCGCGGATCGGCAGCTTGGTGCCTGCCGGAAGCGTCGCGGGCACCTTCACATCGACAAGAAGGGCGTAATCGCGCTCATAGACATAGTTCATCAGGCCAGCGACGATCAGCCGCCCTGGCAGCGGGTATCGGATCGGCCCGGCTGCAAGCCCCGCCGGCAGATCCCACGCAATCTGCGTCTCCATGCCGCTGTCGCCGGGATTCTTCCAATAGCCGTGCCAGCCCGGCGCGGGCCGCATCATCAGTGCCAGCGCCACGGTCTCACCCGGGGCGACGACCGACATTTCGGGGATCAGGCTGACCGCGATCGCCCTCTTGCCCGGCTCGGGCAGCTGACAATGGGCGGCCGTGCCGAGCAGCATCGCGGCGAGCCATGCGACAACCAAATGCGGCAAATATCCGTGGCGTGACATGCGGCAGAAGCTGCCACTGCGCAGGCCGCTTCACCAAGTGCCGAAGGTCACGGCTCCAAGGTGCGACTTCCGGCACTTAGGCGAGGTACGGAAGGCCGCCACACGCGTCACATCGGGAGGTGCGATATCCGCGTCAGTCGGCGGACGATGATCGTGGGTGCTGCTGCAGCAGCCGCGGCGCGGCCTGCATTGTCTCGGGCCATCCAGGTGGATGGTACGACCGCGCCATCATCATCGGCGCGCTCTCGCCAAGACGAAAGAGCGCCTTGCCGCCTGCCCAGCGGATAGCTCAGCGGGCATGAGGATAGCTAGACGCCGTCGGCAGAGGCCCCGTTTGCCGGCGGCTGAAGCCGACCGGCCCGGCCGATGTTGCGAGCATGGGCAAACCTCGCCTTGACTGCGGTGGAGAAGGTCCTGCCGACCGGCACCAGGCTATTGTCGGTCAGGCAGAGGGAGAGCCTCTGCCCGTCTATCCGCACGCCCGCGACCGCTGTGTGGGCCACCCACCAGCGGCGATGAACCTGCGCTCCCAGCTTCGGGTCGAGCAAGGCTACCGCATCGGCCATCCGCATCAGGATCAGGGCGCTTCCACCGAGCGCATGCACGCGAAGATAGTGATCCTCCGTTTCGAGCGCGATTATCTCGCCGCCGATGCCCGGCGGCAGTCTGCTGAGCAGCGCGGACGGATAGGCAGCAGGAATCGCGTCTTCTTCTGGTTCCGGTTCTTCTGGTTCCGGGAGGACCGGCGCCCGGCCGGGTGTCCCGGCATCACCCGAACCAGGCGCGATCACCGTCGTCGCGTAAGCTATCAGCAGTTGAACGGCCGTCACCGCCGCGAACAGCGCCGGCAGCTGCTGGGGCGTGTAAAAGCGCCCTGGCTGAACGAGCGACATGGTCCAGGCGACGACGAACGTCATCGGCAACGCAGAGACCAAGGCGACGGCTCCGATCCGGATCGCACCGGCGCGACGCCTTGTCATCGGCAGCACAGCGTTCGCCGCGACGACAGCTACCGCGCCGGCTGCCGTCAGCCCCAGCCAGAATGCGTAACGCGTTGCGGTTGGAAAGGCCGGGTAGGAGCCGAAGGGGCCCGCGAAGCCGAGAAGCAGGCCGACCGGTATTGCGGCCAGGAAAGGCCTCCAACTTCCCCAGGAGGGCCGTTGGCGCTGCGTGAACTGCATGCGTCTCCCATTGGCGAAAAAGTGGACGCTATTGGCGAAGGCACGGCTTGTCGATGGGAACAAGACAAGCAGATGTCGAACTGCTGCCGGCGCGATCCGCGCCCCAAAGCTTGTCCATGGAGAAATGACAATGAAACGCTTGATGACGCTTGCCCTGGCGGTTGCCTTCGCTGCCCCTGCAGCGGTTGCTGCCCAGCCCGTACCGTCGATCGCGGTCAACTGCGACGCGGGAGCCGCTACGGCGGCCGCCGAGGCCCCGAACCTCCATGGCCATTGGGATTTCCTGATGGTTCCCCGGGGCACCCCGAGTTTCGGGCTTATGTCGATCGGCTTCATCGGCGCTGACTATGGCGGATCGCTGGCGCCGGTGAGGACCGCGCCCGTTGTCCTGCGCAATGTCACCTTGACCGGCAACAGCATCCACATGGTCGTCGCCTCTCGCGAGGGCGATGTGCTGTTCGACGGCAAGCTCTCGGCCAAGGGCGACTTTATGTGCGGGACCGTCACCTACCATGGCGGCGACACCTTCCCGATGGTGGCGCAGAAGCGGCCATCAACCTACCAGTCCCAGCCTCAGGCTCAGCGGGCGCGGTAACCGGAAGAAGGTGGGCGGCAGCGGGGGCCTCGGGTTCCGGCGCCGTCATTGTTTGCGGCAAGGTGGTCGTTCCTAACGACCGCGGATATACGCCGAATGGACAGTGCCCAATCCGGCGCCCATGTGGGCTCAAAATCAGCGCCAGCCCGTTTGAGGGCGGCGTATAACTCAGGCGCCGTCTTGGGCGGCGCCGGCAATGTGCTCAGAACGCCGAGGATGGCGACATGGTTGGCGTGGGTAAGCGGGAACGCGCTGAACTCCGGATGCTGGGGATCAGGTTCCTCGAGCGCTTCGTTGATCAAGTGCTCGGCCGTGGCGAGCGCCTCGTTGACCGAGCGTGTGCTCACCGCTCGCAGGAACACATCGCCGGGCAGAAATTGCGGATCCAGTTGCGCGAGTCCTCGCCCCGATCCGGCGGCGCAAGTGTGATCGGCGCCTGAAGCATCGCCGACGTCGCCACCTCGCACTTACGTCGCGCCTCTTCCGGGATGTTCGGGGGAATCTGCCGCCAGATGTACTACGCCCCGGTCTGGAAACGCCACCAGGGGCGTTGCCATCGAAGCCAATCCCGCCTCGCTGTACCAGCCTTAGGCGAACCCGGTGTAAAACCAGGCTTTTCAGCAGCATGGGCGAGACTGGTGACCCCTACGGGAATCGAACCCGTGTTTCAGCCGTGAAAGGGCCGCGTCCTAACCGCTAGACGAAGGGGCCATAAGGCGTGGTCCGCGCGCCCTATTGAATCGCCGTGCGCGGGTCAAGCGGGTCAGCCGCGGGGCTGTGGCAGACCGCCCGCAGCGTGGCTGCCTCGTCCCGGTTCCATTCACCGTACCGTTCGCTTCGTGGAAGTGGAGAAGCGGCGGGTTCGGAGTTGTCGTTTCTCCACTTCGCTCGAAACGGGCGGCGCGGACTAGCCGGAGAGATCTTCGATCCCGCTCGCGACCCGGTTCATGTCCGCCGCCAGCTTCGCCTCAAGCGCGGCGTCGTCCAGCCGGTTGAGCGCGACGACCTGCGGCATCGAGAGCCCCAGCCGCAGCGTCGCGCCCCAGCGGCCGTCTTCCAGCTTCACGCATTTGACCGGCTGGCCAAGCCGGATGCCGAGCTCGACCAGCGCCTTGTGGATGCGCGTGGCCTCGTCGAAATCGGGATGGCCGGGCCGCCGCGAGAGGTCGATTGTGGAGAGCGTCCGCATCTCGATCGGATGCGCGTCGCCTTCGGCGCGATGGCCGGGCGGGTAGGGCGCCATCCGCCGGCCGCCCAGGCGATCGACCATAGCGGCGCGAACGGCGGCGTGGAAGGCGAGGATCACGCGCGTGACCCGCTTCAGAGAAAGCTGCTGGAAGCGCTCCAGCTCGAACACCGATGCTTCCAGCCGGAGCAGAAGGCCCGGATTGGCGCTGTCCTCCAGTGCGTCGGCGCCCGGCCAGCCGGCGGGCCATTCCGCCCGGCGGAACACATTGTCCAGCCGTTCGGGCAGCTTCGGCGCGCGCGCGGCCAGTGCCGGCGGCACCAGCGCGAAGCCGCTGAACGGCGGGCCGCCCATGAATTTTGAACCGGTCACGAACACGATCGCATCGCGCTTCAGATAATCCGCGATCGCGGCGCTGGTGATCCGCGCCTGGCAGGCGTCGACGACCAGCGTGATGCGATCGCCATGCCGCGCCACCAGATCGTCGATGTCCTCGATCAGCGGCAGGATCAGCCCGGTCTTGGAGCCATGCACGACATGGACGAGCGTGCGGGCGTCGCCGGCATGCTCGATGCCCTGCTCGATGCGGTCGCGGATACAGGCGCTGGTGAAGGCATGGCCCAGCGCGTCGCGGACGGGCACGTCCTCAATGCTCACGCGCTCGCCCAGGCCCGGAACCAGGTCGCCGGGCTTCACGCTCGCCCCGAGCGCAGTCTCGTTCGCGAAGTAGCGGCCGTGCGCGGAATGGATGCAGCCGCTGCCCACCTCGTCGGCGCCGAGCAGCACATTGTGCAGCCCCGCGGCGCGGTCGTGGACGCAGGCGAGCGCGACATATTCGAGGTCGGTGCCCGAAGGCGCGAACACGATCGCGACATCGTCCGGCACGCCATAGGCCGCGCGGATGCGGCCGCGCAGCGCCTCCAGCCCCGACGCATAATCCTGCGCACCGAGTTCGCTCACGCGCGCGAAGGCGTCCGGCGAAATATCGTTCGCAGTCGAGGATGCGTAGGCGAGCACCTCCTGCGGCCAGGGGGCCGAATAATAGCGGTTCTGGTGCCGCTCGGGCGTGAGGACTATCCGGGCGTCGCCGCCGGTTGTCATCAGTTCGGCGGCGCGGCTCTCGGCGGGCGACAGGTCTTCGAAGCGCATGGCGGGCGGGTTTAGCCCCGCCTTTCGCATGCGCAAGCCGTCCCATGCTTGGCGAGACCGTTCGGCAGGCCTATGGGGCGCGCATGACCGTTCAGCCGCTGACCATTCCGCAGGAGGCGAAAGACCGCCTCAAGATCATGTTCATCGCCAAGCACGCCAAATGGGGCGGCGGCCTGCATCCCGAAGACGGCAACCACGCTCTCTATCACGTCGAGGTGCGCGAGATTCTGCAGAGCCTCGGGCTGAACCTGACGCTTGCCGACAAATATGACGCGCTGTTCGGCGATCCCGGCGTCGATTTCGTGTTCCCGCTGCTCAATCGCGGCGGTTTCCTCAATTCGGAGATGATGCTGCCGCTGCTCTGCACGCGGCTGCGTCTGCCCTATCTGGGGGCGTCGCCGATCCTGCGCGGCCTATCCGACGACAAGCACCTGACCAAGCTCTGCGCGGTGTCCCGCGGCATCCCGACCGCGCCGTGGAAGATCTTCCGCCGCGGCGCGCCGGTAACGGAGGACGGGGCGCCGATGGCCGAGCGGATGGTGATCAAGCCCAATGCCTCGTCCGCGTCATGGGGGGTGATGGATGCGCATGACTGGATGAGCGTGAAGCGCGCGATCGCCGAGATCCACGATATGGGCCATGATGCGATCATGGAGCCGTTCCTGATCGGCTCCGACGTGGAGGTTCCCGTGATCACCGTCGGCGGCCAGCCGCTGGTGATGCCGATGATGCTGTTCCAGCAGGCCGATCCCAGCCACCTGCGCACCTATTACGAGAAGCGCGACCTGGTCGATCGCGCGCAGAAATATCAGCTCGTCGACTTCGAGGATGCGAAGATCCAGCCGATCATCGACGGCCTGACGCGCAAGATGCTCGGCGAGTTCTTCCCGTTCGACTATGGCCGCTACGAGTTCCGGGTCGACCTGGAAAAGGGCGAGGTGCGGTTCCTGGAGGTCAACCTCAACTGCAACCTGTGGTCCGAAAAGGTGTTCGGCCGCTCCGCGAGACGCTACGGCTGGACCCAGCCGCAGCTGATCGAGACGATCCTCGCCGAAAGTCTGGATCGCCACGGCCTTCTGAACGGTTGAGTCGGGCGCGCCTGCGCCGTATCAGGCTTGCAAATCCAAGGCGGGGAAGAAGATGGCCGAATTCGCGCTGCCCAAGAACAGTGTCGTCAAGAAGGGCAAGGCCTTTCCCGCCGCGCCCGGCGCGATGCGCGTGCGCAAGTTCAAGATCTACCGCTACGATCCGGATTCCGGCGAGAACCCGCGCTACGACATTTTCGAGGTCGATCTGGACAGCTGCGGGCCGATGGTCCTGGACGCGCTGATCAAGATCAAGAGCGAGCAGGATTCGAGCCTGACCTTCCGCCGCTCCTGCCGCGAAGGCATCTGCGGGTCCTGCTCAATGAACATCGACGGCCGCAACACGCTCGCCTGCACCCACGCGATCGAGGATTGCCGCAAGGAAGTGCAGATCACGCCGCTGCCGCACATGGACGTGATCAAGGACCTGGTGCCCGATTTCAGCCGCTTCTACGCGCAATATGCGTCGATCCAGCCCTGGCTGAAGACGGTGACGCCGCCGCCATCGGGCAAGGAGCGGCTGCAGACCCCCGAAGATCGCGCCAAGCTGGACGGCCTCTACGAGTGCATCCTGTGCGCCTGCTGCTCGACATCCTGCCCCAGCTATTGGTGGAATTCGGACAAGTTCCTGGGCCCCGCGATCCTGCTCCAGGCCTATCGCTGGCTCGCCGACAGCCGCGACGAAATGACCGGCGAGCGGCTGGACGAACTGGAAGACCCGTTCCGCCTCTATCGCTGCCACACGATCATGAACTGCGCGAACGTCTGCCCGAAAGGCCTCAGCCCGGCCAAGGCAATCGCGGAGATCAAGAAGATGGAAGTCGAACGGATCATTTGATGCATTTTCCTCCCCTCCCTTGCAGGGAGGGCGATCCGGCATGACCGATCTCCCCACCGGCTTCCTCCACGAGCCCGATCCCGACAATCCCGGATGGATGCGCTGGGGGTTCCGCGACCCGACCCGGTTCAATTCCGCGCTCGGCAAGATGATCGTGCGGGTCGAGGATGACGGGCGGGTGCGGATGCGCGCCTTTCCGGACCGCAGCCACTCGAACCTTGCCGACAATGTGCATGGCGGCGCGCTCCTGGGATTCATCGACGTCGCCCTGTTTGCGACGTCGCGCAGCAAAGGGATCATCGAGGCCGGGACTGCAGTGACGCTCGACCTGTCGACTCAATTCATCGGCGCTGCCGGTATCGGCCGATCGCTCGATTTCGTCAGCGAAGTGCTGCGCACGACCCGGCGGCTGGTGTTTATCCGCGGCCTGGTGGAGCAGGGCGACACCGTCGTCGCTTCCTATTCCGGCACGATCCGCAAGCCGAGCGGCACATGAGCAGCGTTTACGAGCGCTACGACGCGCTGGTCCGTGACGGCCAGTTGCGGCGTGATCCCGCTCAGGCCAGCGCGGCGCAGCTCCTCGACCGGCTCGCGAACGAGCTGGAGGCCGTGGCGGACCGCGGCAGCATCCTCTGGCGGTTGGCCTCCCGGCCGCGGCCGCAGCCGCGCGGCGTGTACATGTGGGGCGGCGTCGGGCGCGGCAAATCGATGCTGATGGACCTGTTCTTCCACGAGGTCCGGATCGAGAAGAAGCGCCGCGTCCATTTCCATGAGTTCATGCTGGAAGTGCACGACCGGCTCCGCATCGAGCGCGCGAAGGAGGAAGGCGATCCGATTGCCGCCGTCGCCGCCGACCTGAAGGGCGAGGCGCGGCTGATCGCGTTCGACGAGATGGTCGTCAACAACTCGCCCGATGCGATGATCCTGTCGCGGCTGTTCACGTCGCTGATCAACGCCGGCACCACGGTCGTCGTCACTTCCAACCGGGCCCCGCGCGATCTCTACAAGAACGGGTTGAACCGCGAGCATTTCCTGCCCTTCATCGATCTGGTCGAGCAGAAGCTGGACGTGGTCGCGCTGAACGGTCCGACCGACTATCGCCTGCAGCGCATGTCGGGCCTGAAGACCTGGCACGTGCCGAACGGGCCCGAGGCGACCAAGGCGCTCTCCGACGCCTTCTTCCGCCTCACCGACTTTCCGGTCGAGGATCGCGCGCACGTGCCGACGGAGGACATTCCCGTCCCCGGCGGCCGCACGCTGCACGTGCCCAAAAGCTTGAAGGGCGTCGCCGTCTTCTCGTTCAAGCGGCTGTGCGGGGAAGCGCGCGGCGCGCCCGATTATCTCGCGATTGCGCGGCGCTTCCACACCGTGATCCTGGTCGGCATCCCGAAGCTCGGTCCCGAGAACCGCAACGAGGCCGCGCGGTTCGTGACGCTGATCGACGCGCTCTACGAGCAGAAGGTGAAACTGCTCGCCGCAGCCGATGCCGAACCCGCCGGGCTCTACGAAAGGGGCGACGGCCGCTTCGAGTTCGAGCGCACGGTCAGCCGCCTGATGGAGATGCGCTCCGACGCCTATCTCGCCGAAGGCCATGGCGAGCGCTAATCATGGAAGAATCGCGAGGGGAAACGAAATGCGCCTGATCGGACTGACTGCCCTGCTGCTCGCCGCGCCTGCGCTGGCAACGCCGGCGAACAATCAGTGGCACGCCAAGGCGCGAGAGATGCTGGACAAGGCAATCGCCTATCCGACCGTCGCGGGGCGCGGGCAGGTGCCCGCCTATGCGCAATACCTCGCCGACCAGTACAAGGCCGCCGGTTTTACCGACATCCGCATCGTGCCTTATGAAGGACTGAAGGACGACCACACCGCCGCGCTGATCGTGCGCTGGCCGGCCGCCGGCAGGGCCAAGGCCAAGCCGATCCTGCTGCTGTCGCACATGGACGTGGTCGAGGCGAAGGCATCCGACTGGACGATGGACCCGTTCAAGATGGTCGAGAAGGACGGCTATTATTACGGGCGCGGCAGCACCGACATTAAGTCGGGCAATGTTGCCGTCACCGCCGCGCTGCTGAAGCTCAAGGCGGAAGGGTTCAAGCCGAAGCGCGACCTGATCGTCTTCTTCACCGGCGATGAAGAGACGCAGATGAACGGCGCAAAGCTGGGCGCCAACGACTGGCGCAAGCAGGGCTGGACCGATGCCGAATTCGCCCTCAATTCCGATGGTGGCGGCGGCGCGTTCACGAAGGACGGGCGTTCGCTCGGCTTCGGTCTCCAGACGGCCGAGAAGACCTATCAGAGCTATGACTTCACCGTCCGCAACCGCGGCGGGCACAGCTCGCGGCCGCGGCCGGACAATGCGATCTACGAGCTCGCGACGGCGCTGAAGAAGCTGGAGGCCTATCGCTTCGAGCCGCAGCTGAACGAGACCACGCGCGCCTATTTCACCGAGCGGGCCAAGCAGGAGAAGGGCGCGCTGGGTGACGCGATGCGGGCCTGGCTCGCGAATCCGGCCGACGGCGCCGCCGCCGACGCGATCGAGGCCAGCGAGCTGGAAGTCGGCACCACCCGCACGCGCTGCGTCGCGACGATGCTGTCGGGCGGGCATGCCGACAACGCACTGCCGCAGATCGCCACGGCGCGCGTCAACTGCCGCATCCTGCCCGGCGTCGAACCCAGGGTAATCGAAGCGGAGCTGAAGCGGATGGTCGGGCCCGGCGTCGAAGTGACGGTCGCCGACGATCCGAACGTGCCGACCCCGGTCTCTCCGCTGCGGCCCGACGTGGTCGGCGCCTACACCGCGTCGGTGCACGCGATGTTCCCGGACGCGCAGATCATCCCGCAAATGTCGACCGGCGCGACCGACGGCAAGGAGTTCCGGGCGGTCGGCATCCCGACCTACGGGGTCGACGGCGGCTGGATCATCTCGCCCGATGACGAGCGCGCGCACGGCCGCGACGAGCGGCTGCCGGTCAAGGCGCTCGACGACGATGTCGATCATTGGGTTCGCATGATCACGGCACTCGCGAAATAGGCTGAAGCCGGCCGCTTCTCGCGCCCGTATCTCTCGGGCATAAGGCGGACCGGGAGGGCCAATGGCCAAGCCGACTGAGCGCATCTACCGTCACCGGCTCGGCACGCGCATCTGGCATTGGGTGAACGCCGTCGCGATCGTCGTGCTGCTGATGAGCGGCGCGATGATCTTCAACGCACACCCGCGCCTCTATTGGGGCCAATATGGCGCGAATTTCGACCGTGCCTGGCTCGAGATCGGCGCCGATGCCCGTGGCGGCTATTTGCATCTGGGCGACCGCCGCTTCGACACCGATGGCGTGCTGGGGCGTTGGCGGGCGAGCGACGGATCGGTCCGCACCAACGCTTTCCCCGGCTGGGCGACGATCCCTTCCGGCTACAACCTGGCTCTGGCCCGGCGCTGGCATTTCACCTTCGCGCTGGTGCTCGCTTTCGGCCTGCTGCTCTTTCAGGTCGCCAGCCTGTTCAACCGCCATATCCAAAAGGATTTCGCGCTGCGGCGGGGGGAGATCGCGCCGGCAAGCCTGTGGCGCGACGCGGTCGCTCATTTGCGGCTCCGCTTCCACGATCCCGACAATCCGGGCGCATTCAACACGCTGCAGAAGCTGAGCTACATCACCGTCGTCTTCATCCTGATCCCGCTGATGATCTTCACCGGCCTGACGCTGTCGCCCGGCATGGATGCCGCCTGGCCGTGGATGCTGGACCTGTTCGGCGGGCGCCAGTCGGCGCGGTCGATCCATTTCATTGCCGCCGCGCTGATCCTGCTGTTCATCCTCGTGCACCTGGTGCTGGTGCTGCTCGACCGGCCGCTCGACGGGCTGCGCGGCATGATCACCGGATGGAGCCGGCGATGATCGTCACCCGGCGCAAGCTGATCGGCGGCCTGGCCGCGGGCGGGCTGCTCGGCGGCTGCGACAGGCTAGGCGAGAGCCCGCCATTCCGCAAAATCCTGTTCTCGGCCGAGCAGGCGCACCGGTTCCTGCAGCGGGCGCTGACCGATCGGATGGCGCTCGCGCGCGAATACCGGTCCGACCAGATGAGCCCGGTCTTCCGCACCAACGGCACCAACAATCCAGGAACGCCTGACTATCAGGCGCACGTCGACACCGGTTTCACCAATTGGCGCCTGCAGGTGGACGGGCTGGTCGCACGGCCGCTCGCGCTGCCGCTGGCCGAGCTGCGATCCATGCCGACGCGGGTCCAGATCACGCGCCATGATTGCGTCGAGGGCTGGAGCGCGATCGGCAAATGGCACGGCGTGCCGCTGAAGCTGCTGCTCGACCTGGCCGGCCTGCGCCCGAGCGCGCGCTACATCGTCTTCCACTGCGCCGACCGGATCGGCGGCGCGCCCTATTACGAATCGCTCGATCTGGTCGACGCTTTCCACCCGCAGACGATCCTGGCCTGGGGCATGAACGATCGCCTGCTGTCGGTCGGGCACGGCGCTCCCGTTCGGCTGAGGGTGGAACGGCAGCTCGGCTATAAGCACGCCAAATACGTGATGCGGCTGGAGGCCGTCGACGATCTGCGCCGCGCGGGCCGCGGCAAGGGCGGCTTCTGGGAAGATGTCGCCGATTACGAATGGTATGCGGGAATTTAGCACGGCGGATGCGACCAAATCGATTCGCATGCGTTCCGCAATCAAATGGCTCTGTTCGACGCATTGATGAGACGTGTGATCAAGCGCGGCGAACTCACGATCATCCATGCCGACGGACGCGAGCAGACATTCGGCCGGCCCGGCCCCGACTTGAAACCGGTCACCGTCCGCTTTGTCGACAAGGAGACGCCGCGGCGAATCGCGCGCTGGCCGCGGATCGGTGCGGGCGAAGCCTATATGGACGGCCGGCTGATCGTCGAGAATGGCGATATCCTCGACCTGATCCGCCTGGTCCGCAACGGGAACCCGTTCGAAAAGGGCGGCAAGCTGCAGGCGCCCAATCCGATCCGCCGCGCAGTGCTCGATATCCTGGGCCGGCTCGACAGGCTGAACTGGTCGCGGCGTTCCAAGCGCAATGTCGCCCATCATTACGACCTGTCGGACCGGCTCTACGATCTCTTCCTCGACGCCGACCGGCAGTATAGCTGCGCCTATTTCACCGACCCGGCGAACAGCCTCGAGCAGGCCCAGGCGGACAAGAAGGCGCATATCGCGGCCAAGCTGGCGCTGCGGCCCGGCCTGAAGGTGCTCGATATCGGCTGCGGCTGGGGCGGCATGGCGCTCTATCTGAACCGCGTCGCCAATGTCGATGTCCTCGGCATTACTCTCAGCGAAGAGCAATTGGCGGTCGCCCGTCGCCGCGCCGAGGAGGCCGGCGTCGCCGATCGCGTCAAATTCGAGCTGCTCGACTATCGCGCGGTGACCGGCGAGTTCGACCGGATCGTGTCGGTCGGCATGTTCGAGCATGTCGGCCCGCCGCATTACCGGACTTTCTTCCGCCAGTGCCGCAATCTGCTGTCGGAAGACGGCGTGATGCTGCTGCACACCATCGGCCGCATGGGCGGCCCCAGCACGACCGATGCCTGGACCGCCAAATACATCTTTCCGGGCGGCTATATCCCGGCGCTGAGCGAGATCGTGCCGGCGAGCGAGAGCGCGCGGATGATCGCGTCCGACGTGGAGGCGCTGCGGCTTCATTATGCCTTTACGCTCCAGCATTGGTACGACCGAACGGTCGCGCATCGCGCAGAGATCGAGGCGCTCTACGACGCTCGGTTCTTCCGCATGTGGCAATTCTATCTGGCCGGCGCGCTGACCTCGTTCGAGGGCGGCGGCATGTGCAATTACCAGATCCAGTATATCCGCAATCGCCGCACGCTGCCGATCACGCGCGACTATATGGTCGAGGCGGAAGCGGCGCTCCGCCGCCAGGAAGCCGGTGACGGAGAGGCGCAGATCGCGGAGCGCCGCCGCTTCGGCTGATCGCACCCTGCCTTGCACCCCCCGGCCATTGCGCATAGTCCGCCCGCGAAACGGAGGTTCGGTCGATGGCGAATGGCGTAAACCGGGTCGTGCTCGCGTTTTCGGGCGGGCTCGACACGAGCGTGATCCTGAAATGGCTGCAGCAGACCTATGACTGCGAGGTGGTGACCTTCACCGCGGACCTCGGCCAGGGCGAGGAGCTGGAACCGGCGCGGCAGAAGGCGCTGCTGATGGGCGTGAAGCCCGAGCATATCTTCATCGACGATCTGCGCGACGAATTTGTCCGCGACTATGTCTTCCCGATGATGCGCGCGAACGCGGTCTATGAGGGCCAGTATCTGCTCGGCACGTCGATCGCGCGGCCGCTGATCGCGAAGCGCCAGATCGAGATTGCGAGGGCCGTCGGCGCCGATACCGTATCGCACGGCGCCACCGGCAAGGGCAACGACCAGGTGCGTTTCGAGCTCGGCTATTACGCGCTCGCGCCCGACATCAAGGTGATCGCGCCGTGGCGCGAATGGGACCTGACCAGCCGCACCCGGCTGATCGAGTTCGCGGAAGCGCACCAGATCCCGATTCCGCGGGACAAGCGCGGCGAGGCGCCGTTCTCGACGGACGCGAACCTGCTCCACACCTCGTCCGAAGGCAAAGTGCTTGAGGACCCGTGGGAGGAAGTGCCCGATTACGTTTATTCGCGCACCGTCAACCCGGAGGATGCGCCCGACACGCCCGAATACATCACGATCGATTTCGAACATGGCGATCCGGTCGCGGTGAACGGCGAGGCGCTCGGGCCGGCGGCACTGCTGGAGAAGCTGAACGACTATGGCCGCAAGCACGGCATCGGCCGCCTCGATCTGGTCGAGAATCGCTTCGTCGGCATGAAGTCGCGCGGCATGTACGAAACGCCGGGCGGTACCATCATACACCTGGCCCATCGCGGCATCGAGCAGTTGACGCTCGATCGCGGCGCGACCCGGCTGAAGGACGAGATGATGCCGCATTATGCGGCGCTGGTGTATAACGGCTTCTGGTTCTCGCCAGAGCGCGAGATGCTGCAGGCGGCCATCGACCACAGCCAGAAGAACGTGACCGGCACCGTCCGGCTGAAGCTCTACAAGGGTTCGGCCTGGGTGGTCGGCCGCAAGGCGGACGTAAAGTTTAATCTCTATTCGACCGACATCGTCACCTTCGAGGACGATATGGGTGCCTATGACCAGCGCGACGCCGAAGGCTTCATCAAGCTGAACGCGCTGCGGCTGCGCCTGCTGGGTCGGCGGGATCGGTAAATCAGCCCCTCTCCCGGAGCGGGTGAGGGGCTGCTAAAGCGCGACCGAATGACCCCCGCCCGGCCGGCGCCGACCCTCTCGCTTGCTCTCGTCCTGACCGTGCTGATGACGGCGTGGTGGGCAGCGCTCGGGCGCGCCGACCTGGCGGCGCTGCGGCTGCCCGAACCCGACGACATGATGCGGCTCGCGCAAATCCGCGACTGGATCGACGGGCAGGCGTTCGGCGACCTCACCCAGGCACGGCTGGGACCGCCGGGCGGCACCGCGATGCATTGGTCGCGGCTTCCGGACCTGGTGCCGGCGCTGGTGATCCGCCTGCTGTCGCCGCTGATGGGTTCGGCGCGCGCGGAGATCGCGGCAGTGATCTTCTGGCCGGAGCTTCTCTTCTTCTTCCACCTGCTCCTTTCGGGGGCGCTTGCGAAGCGCCATGGCGCCGAGGGCGCCGCGCTGCCGGCCATCGCGCTCGCCGCACTCGCCTTCCCGGCAGTCGCGCTGTTCATGCCCGGCCGCATCGATCATCACGGCCTCCAGCTGGTGCTGGTCGAGGCGATGGCGCTCGCGCTGCTCGACCGGCGTACGTTTCTTGCCGGGGCCGTCGCGGGGGCCAGCCTGCTGATCGGAGTCGAGACGGCGCCCGTCATCGTCGCGGCGATGCTGTGGCTCGCTGCCATGTGGGCAGGCGAACGGCGGCCGGTCGGTGGCTTCGGCCTTGGCCTGGTCACGGCGGCAATTACGGGTCTCGCGTTGCTGCGCCCGGATGTCTGGCCCGCCGATCGCTGCGACGGCTTCACCCGGCCGTTGTTCGCCGCGATGCTGATCGCGGGCGCTGGATGGCTGCTGCTCGCGGCTTCCGGGAAGCATCCGCAGGAACGGCGCTGGCGCCTCGGTGCGGCAGCGGCGGTGGCGGTGCTGGCCGCGGCCGCGCTATGGCTCGTCGCGCCGGCCTGCATCGGCCATCCTTATAGCGCCACCGATCCGCTGATCGCGCGGATATGGCCGGACCATGCCGGCGAATATGGCGGATTGCTGCGCCAGCCGATCGGCCGCGCGGTCGCTTTCCTGGGGCTTCCCCTGATTGCCCTGGCAGCGGCGATCCTGTTCGTGGCGCGCGACCGCGATCGCCGTACCAACTGGTTGCTGCTTGCGGCGATGATTGCCGTCGCGGTCGCAACCATGCTGGTGCAGCTGCGCGGCGCCTGGTTCGCCGCCGCATTGGCCGCGCCGGTGCTGGGGCAATGGGTGGACCGGGCAGGCCGGCATGGTCTCGCACTGCTCACGGCCGTGTGGCTGCTCTCGGCCGGGCTGGTGTGGCAGACGCTCGGGACTGTCTTGGATGCTCGTCCCGATCCCGCTGCAGCGGGTTGCACCAGCCGGGAGACGCTGGCGGGACTCGAACGCCTCGACGTCGGCACCTTCGCCGCGCCGATGGAGCTGAGCGCCTATCTCCTCGGCGGCACCGGGCACCGTAGTCTGGGCGGGCCCTACCACCGCGACGTCGACGGCAATCGCGCCCTGGCCGAATTCTTCCTCTCGACGCCGGACGAGGCGCGCTATCAGGCAAGCCTCTGGACGATCGACTATGTGGCCTTGTGCCCGACGCCCACCGGCGGCTTGCCGCCGGCGCTGCTGCGGCAAGGCGGCCTTGCCGCGCATCTGCTGAACGGCGCCGTGCCCGAATGGCTGGAGCCGGTCTCGCTGATCGGCAGCGACCTGCTCGTCTGGCGCGTCCGCGGCATTGCCGCTCCCGGCGCGCGGCCCTAAGGGAAGCTATGCCCGGGCGGGGGGATTTTCTCGACAGACGGTGGACGGTCGCGCTGCTGGCGATGGCGGCGGCGATCCCGCTGGTCTGGCCGCCGATCCCGCCGCTTGTCGACCTGCTCGGCCATATGGGCCGGTTCCGGGTGCAGACGGCGATCGACGACGTGCCTTCGCTCGCCGCCGCCTACAGCTTTCATTGGACGCTGCTGGGCAATCTGGGCGTCGACCTGCTGATCGTGCCGATGGCGAAGCTGTTCGGCGTGGAACTCGGCACCAAGCTGATCGTGCTGGCGATCCCGCCGCTGATGGTTGCCGGCATGTTGTGGGTTGCGCGGGAAGGCCATGGCCGCGTGCCGCCGACCGCCCTGTTCGCGCTGCCGCTCGCCTACGGCTACCCGTTCCAGTTCGGCTTCATCAATTTCGCGCTGTCGGCCGCGCTCGCCTTTCCGCTGCTCGCGCTCTGGATGCGGCTCGGGCGGCAAGGGCGTACGCGCTTGCGCGCCGCGATGTTCGTGCCGCTGTCATGCCTGTTGTGGCTGACCCACATGGTCGGCTGGGGTTTGCTGGGCCTGGCGGCGTTCGGGACCGAGTTGGTGCGCAGGCACCGCGGCGGCGAGCCGATCCTGGGCGCCGCATTTCGCGCTGCGCTCGCCTGCCTGGCGCTCGCCTTGCCTGCATTGCCGACGGTGCTGCTCCGCAGCGATGCGCCGCAGGCGATCAGCTTCGATTGGTTCCACTGGGAAGCGAAGTGGTTCTGGATCGAATCGCTGCTGCGCGACCGCTGGCGGACGTTCGATGTCTTCTCCGCTCACCTGATCCTGCTGGTCATCGCCATCGCCGCGATCCGCCGGAAGATGGATGCGCTGCTTGCGGTTCCGGCGCTGCTTTGCCTCGGTGCCTTCATCGTGATGCCGCGGGTGGCGATGGGCTCTGCCTATGCCGACATGCGGCTGCTGCCCTTCACCTGCGCGCTGGCGCTGCTCGCGATCCGCAGCGAGGCGCGGTGGATCGCGGCCGCCGGCCTGACCTTCTTCGTCGTAAGGCTGGCGGCGACCACGACGAGTTTCCTGGCCTATGACCGCAGCTATGGCGACGAGCTTCGCGCGCTCGATCATCTGCCGCGCGGCGCGTCGGTGCTGTCGATGGTGATCCGGCCCTGCGGCAATGTGTGGTCGACTGCGCGGCTCGATCATCTGCCCGCGATGGCGATCGTGCGACGGGACGCCTTTTCGAACGACCAATGGGTGATGGAAGGCGCGCAGGCGCTGAAGGTGATCAAGCCCGGCGTGGGCCGATACGGCAGCGATCCGTCGCAGTTGGTCTATCCGAAGGGCTGCAACGAAGGCTCCGATCTCAACCGGGCGATGAGAGAGTTCAACCGCGCCGCCTTCGACCATGTCTGGATCATCGACCAGCCCGCCGGTTTTGTTGCGCCGCCGGACCTGCATCCGATATGGACCAACGGCAACTCCGTGCTCTACCGCGTCGGCGGCTGATCCTCGAAGGCGCCGAGCCGGTCGCGAACGACATAGAGCGGCCGTCCCTTCACCTCGGTGAAAATGCGCCCGACATATTCGCCGAGCACGCCCAGCGACAGCAACTGCACGCCGCCCAGCAACAGCACGAACACCAGCAGCGATGCATAGCCCGGCACCTCGATGCCGAAGATCAGGGTGCGGGCGACGATGATCGCGGCGTAGATCATCGAAAGGGCGGCGATCGCCCCGCCGACATAGCTCCAGACCCGAAGCGGCACGGTCGAGGACGACGCGATACCGTCGAGTGCCAGCGTCCACAGCTTCCAGAAGCGGAACTTCGTCTCGCCCACGTCGCGCGGGCTGCGGTCATACTCGACGGCGGTCTGGCGGAAGCCGGCCCAGGAAAACAGGCCCTTCATGAAGCGGTTGCGCTCCGGCATCCGCCGGATCACGTCGACCACGACGCGGTCGAGCAGACGGAAGTCGCCGGCGTGCGGCGGGATCTTGTCCTCCGACATGAAATTGTGCGTGAGATAGTAAAGATGCGCGGTCGCGCGCTTCGAGAAGGTGTCCGTCGCCCGGCTGCGGCGGATGCCGTAGACGACCTGATAGCCCTCCCGCCACCGCGCCAGCATCTCGGGAATCGCTTCGGGCGAGTCCTGCAGGTCCACGTCGATCGGGATGATCGCGCGCCCGCGGGCATAATCGAGCCCGGCCGACAGCGCGGCCTCCTTGCCGAAATTGCGGGAGAGCGAGAGCGCCTGGATGCGGGACTCCGATGCGCGCATCGCCTGGATGGCCGCCCATGTATGGTCGGTGCTGCCGTCGTCGACGAACAGGATTTCCCAGCCTGTGCCCGCGGCCGCGCCGAAATATTCGGTCTCGAGGATCGGCACGACCCGCTTCAGGAATGGCTCGATCCCATCCTGCTCGTCCTTGACGGGAACGAGGATGGTCAGCTCCGGCGCGGTCACGAGAAGACCCATTGGCGGTTGAGCGAGAAGGTCAGAAGCGGGGTCACGAACACGATCGGGATCACCGGCCACCATTCGGGCCCGCCCAGATATTCGACCAGCAGCCAGACGAAGGCCTGGTTCGCGAGGAAGCCGATCGTGTTCACGGTCAGGAACCTGAGCGTGCGCGTCACCTGCCCGTCGCGCGAGCCATGGTCCTTGAAGCTCCAGTGGCTGTGCAGGAGATAGCCGATGCCGCTGATCACGATGAAGCTGATCGTCATCGCCAGGTTGGGCTGAATCTGTCCCCAGGTCGCGAGCGCCAGATAGCCGCCCGCGCAGCCGATCGTCAGCACAATGCCGCTGATCGCGAACCGGACCAGCTGGCCGAGCAGGCGGCGATGATGGTCCTCGACGGGAAGCCGTGAAAGCATGAAGAACCTTAGCGCCTGGCGATGGCGAGCAGCGATACCCCGGTCGGCAGCGGCAGGCGGCCGACCAGGTGGCGCTCTAGGCCGAAAATCGTTTCGAACAGCTTGTTGACCGGCGCCGGCGGCAATGCGTCGTCGCTGCTCTGCTTGCCGGTGGCTTTGCCGACCAGCCGCGCAGCCGCCGCGAGAGGAAAGAGCAGGCTGTTGAACGGGCTGAGCAGATCGACGCGCAGGCCGGCACCTTCGATCGCCTGGCGCAGGCCGCGCGCGGTATAGCGCCGCTTATGGTGATGGACCACGTCATGGGCAGTCCACATCCAGGGATGCATCGGCACGGTGACGAGGATGCGCCCGTCAGGCTTCAGCTTGTCCGCCATTCCCTTCAGCGACGCCCGGTCCTCGTCGACATGCTCGACGACGTCCAGCGCGGCGACGAGGTCGTAGGCCCCGTCTTCAATGCCGGCCAGCTCGGGCAACCGGGAATCGAGGATCGGCCGGCCGGATCGCCGCTCAGCCAATGCGCGGGCCGGGGCGTCCAGCTCGACGCCGTCCACTTGGCCGAACCGGCCGAGCATCGCGAGATTGTGGCCGGTGCCGCAACCCACTTCCAGGATGCGAGCCGGCGCCGGCAACGGGATTTCGCGGCGGATCACATCGGCCAGAATGTCGCGCCGGGCGCGGTACCACCAATGGCGCTCGTCGAGTTCAGCCATCCGGTCGAAGACCGCTCGTTCCACGCGCTTCTCGCTCTCACACCTTGTTCGCGAGCGGTCCTAATGCCAACGGGGGCAAATGGAAACAGGCGCGGGCGGGGCGGAGCGGGCGAACGCGGCGGGAGACTTGCTCGCGCGGCACTGGCGATCGGTCACGGTCGCCATCTGGCTCGCGGCCTGCGTGTGGCTGCTGTGGCAGCGCTGGGGCGGCATCCACTGGTTCTCGCTCGGCGACACCGACGACAATATGCGGATCAGCCAGGTTCGCGCCTGGCTGAACGGGCAGGGCTGGTACGATCTTCGCCAGTACAAGCTGAACCCGCCCCAGGGCTTCGACATCCACTGGTCGCGACTGGTCGACCTGCCGATCGCCGGCATCATCCTGCTGGTGCGGCCATTCTTCGGCGGCAGGATCGCCGAGCAGGCCGCGGTCGCGATCGCGCCCCTGATTCCGCTGCTGCTGGCCCTGGTGGCGGCGGCGCTCACCGCGCGGCGGCTGATCCATCCGCGCGCCTATCTGGTCGCGTGCGGCATGGTGCTGTGCTGCCAGGTCGCGCTCGACATGTTCCGGCCGCTCCGGATCGACCATCACGGCTGGCAGCTTGCTTTCCTGATGCTGACGATCGCGGGTCTGGCCGATCCCGAGCGCGTGCGTGGCGGCATCACGGTCGGCATTGCCAGCGCGCTGTCGCTGGCGATCGGGCTCGAGCTGTTGCCGTACATCGCCGTCGCCGGCAGCTCGATCGCGCTGCGCTGGATCTGGCGCCAGGAAGCGAAGCCGCGCCTGGTCTCCTATGCCGTCTCGTTCGCGGCAGCCTCCGCGCTCGCGTTCGCGGTCTTCGCTTCCTATGCGAACCGTGCGCCGGTCTGCGACGCGTTGTCCCCGGTGTGGCTGTCGACGATCCTGGTGGGCTGCGCCGGGCTGATGCTGCTGAGCCAGATCGACCCCGCGCGGTGGCCGGCGCGGCTGCTCTGGGCGCTGGGCGCGGGCGCGGTCGCCACGGGCTTCTACTGGTTCACCTGGCCGCATTGCCGCGGCCGGCTGGAGGGCGTCTCGCCGGAGCTCTACAAGCTGTGGCTGTCGAACGTGCGCGAGGCGCGCCCGATCTACATGCAGAATGCGGAGACGATCATCGCCGCGCTGACAGTGCCGACGATCGGCCTGATCGGCGCCGGCTGGGCGATCTGGCGCGCGCGCCGCGACGAGGCGGTCTATTGCTGGTCCTCGATCGTCGTGCTGTCGCTGTTCTCGGTCGGCATGCTGTTCTGGCAGGTGCGCGCGGGCCCGGCGGCACAGCTGATCGGCGTCACCGGCGCTGCGTTCCTCGGCTGGCACCTGATCGCCTGGTTCGCGGCGTCGAAGCGGATGCCGGTGCGGGTATTCGGCATCGTCGGCGCGTTCCTGCTCGTATCCGGCATCGCCAGCTATGGCGTGTTCCCGCTGCTGCCCAAGGAGCAGAAGAAGGACAAGGCGTTCTGGGACAAGGTGGAGCGCGCGAACCGCACCTGCCCGACCCTGCCTTCGCTGCACCCGATCGCGCTGCTGCCGCCGGCGACGGTGATGACGTTCGTCGACCTCGGGCCGCGGCTGATCACCGTCACCCACCACAAGGCGATCGCCGGCCCGTATCACCGCAACCAGCAGGCGATCCTGGACATCCACCACGCGTTCGACGGGCCACCGGAGCAGGCGCGGGCGATCGCCAAGCGGCACGGAGCGACCTTGCTG
Organism: Sphingomonas horti; assembly: GCF_009753715.1. GTDB lineage: Bacteria > Pseudomonadota > Alphaproteobacteria > Sphingomonadales > Sphingomonadaceae > Sphingomonas_B > Sphingomonas_B horti. The sequence continues at coordinate 62,051 of NZ_WQMS01000006.1, forward strand.
CTGGTCTGCCCCTATATGTCCGAATCCACGCTCTACCGCTCGCGCAGCCCCAAGGGATTCTATGCCCAGCTGGAGCGCGGCAAGCGCTTCCCATGGCTGGAGCCGGTGCCGCTGCCCAAGGGCTCGCCCTATTGGTTGTGGCGCATCAAGTGAGGCTGGCGCGAATGCCGTCGATGACGAACTGCACGGCGAGCGCCGCCAGGATCACGCCCAGCACGCGCGTGATCATCGCCTCCAGCCGGTAGCCGAGCAGCCGCATCAGCGGCCCGGCGAGCAGCAGCGCCAGCAGGGTCAGCAGCAGCACCAGCGCCAGCGCGGCGAGCACCACCAGGTCTTCGGCGATGCCATGGCCGCGCGACATCAGCAGCATCGCCGAGGCAATCGAGCCGGGCCCGGCGATCATCGGGATGCCCATCGGAAAAATCGAGATGTCCTCGTGCGAGGGCCTGGCCTTCACGTCCTCGGCCCGGTGCTCGCGCCGCTCCTGCCGCTTCTCGAACACCATCTCCAGCGCGATCAGGAACAGCATGATGCCGCCGGCGATGCGGAACGCGTCGAGGCTGATGCCCAGGGCGTGCAGGAACGCTTCGCCGAAGATCGCGAAGGCGAGCAGGATCAGGCCGGCGACGACGCTGGAGCGGATCGCCATCGCGCGGCGATGCTGCGGCGTCGCGCCCGCGGTCAGGCTGGCGAAGATCGGCGCGCAGCCGGGCGGGTCGATCACCACGAACAAGGTCGCGAACGCGGCGATGAAGAGATCGATCATAGCCCTTCGGGCACCGGCACCCGCTCCCGCCGGCAGGCGGAGACCAGGGTGTTCCTGAGCAGCACCGCGATCGTCATCGGGCCGACGCCCTTGGGCACCGGCGTAATCGCGGCGGCGACGGGGAGCGCTTCATCGAAGGCGACGTCGCCGACCAGGCGGGTCTTGCCCGGCTCGTCGGCGGGCACGCGGTTGATGCCGACGTCGATCACGGTCGCGCCCGGCTTCAACCAGTCGCCGCGGATCATGCGCGGGCGGCCGACCGCGGCGACGACGATGTCGGCGCGGCCGACGATCGCGGGCAGGTCGCGGGTGCGGCTATGGGCGATAGTGACGGTGCAATTCTCCTTGAGCAGCAGCTGCGCCATCGGCTTGCCGACGATGTTCGAACGGCCGACCACCACCGCGTCGAGGCCTGACAGGTCGCCCAGCCGGTCCTTCAGCAGCATGATGCAGCCGAGCGGCGTGCAGGGAACGAAGCCGTGCAGCCCGCTCGCCAGCCGCCCCACATTGACCGGGTTGAAGCCGTCGACGTCCTTGTCCGGGTCGATTGTCGCGATCACCGCATTCTCGTTGATCTGGGCCGGCAGCGGCAGCTGCACGAGAATGCCGTCGACCGAAGGATCGGCATTGAGCTCACGCACCAACGCCAGCAGGTCGGCCTGCGACGTCTCGGCCGGCAATTTGTGCTCGATCGAGACCATGCCGGCCTCCGCGGTCGCGCGCCCCTTGTTGCGGACATAGACCTGGCTGGCTGGGTCCTCGCCGACCAGCACCACGGCGAGCCCGGGCGCGCGGCCGGTGCGTTCGCGAAAGGCCGCGACGCCCTCCGCCACGCGGGCGCGCAATCCGGCGGCGAAGCCGGCGCCGTCGATGATCGCGGCCGTGCTCACACCAGGCATGCGCTGACCAGCAGCCGCGGCATGAAGACGCGATCGATGATGGTCAGGGCCAGCAGAACGACCAGCGGCGACAGGTCGAGCGCGCCCAGGTCGGGCATGATCCGGCGGATCGGCCGGTAGAGCGGCGCCGTCATCCGGTCGAGCGCGACCCAGACCGAGCGGACGAAGTCATTGTAGGTGTTGATGACGTTGAAGGCGATCAGCCAGGACATGATCGCCTGGATGATGATGATCCACCAGATCGCGGTCAGGAGAATTTGGATGATCTGAGCGATCGCGCACATGGGGTCCTCGAAGTGATTTGCCGCCGGGATAGCCGAAGCCGGGGTGTGTTGCCAGCATCAGACTCTGACGAGAGTGCCGACGCCGGCGCGCGTGAAGATTTCCAGCAGCACGGCATGCTGCACCCGCCCGTCGAGAATCACCGCCGCGTCGACGCCATTCTCGACTGCGTTGAGGCAGGTTTCGAGCTTCGGGATCATGCCGCCGCTGATCGTGCCGTCGGCGCGCAGCCGGGTGATGTCGGCCGGCGTGAGGTCGGTCAGCAGGTCGCCCTGCTTGTCCAGCACGCCCGCCACGTCGGTCAGCAGGAACAGGCGCGCGGCGCCCAGCGCGGCGGCGATCGCGCCGGCCATAGTGTCGGCGTTGATATTGTAGGTCTCCCCGTCGGCGCCGATGCCGATCGGGGCGATCACCGGGATCATGCCGGCGATCTCCAGATGATCGATCAGCGTGCGGTCGACCGCCACCGGCTCGCCGACGAAGCCCAGGTCGACCTCGGTTTCCTCGTCGCGCTCCGCGTCGTAAACCCGGTGCTCGAGCTTGCGGGCCTGGACCAGCCGGCCGTCCTTGCCCGAGATGCCGACCGCCTTGCCGCCCGCCTGGCCGATATGGGCCACGATTTCCTTGTTGATCGCGCCCGACAGGACCATTTCGGCCACATCGGCAGTCTGTTCGTCGGTGACGCGCAGGCCGGACACGAACTCCGACTTCACGCCCAGCTTGCTGAGCATCGATCCGATCTGCGGGCCGCCGCCGTGGACGACGACCGGATTGATGCCGACCGCCTTCAGCAGCACCACGTCCTCGGCAAAGCTGGCCGCCGCGGCCGGGTCGCTCATCGCATGCCCGCCATATTTCACGACGAAGGTCTGGCCGGCATAGCGCTGCATATAGGGCAGCGCCTCGATCAATATGTCGGCACGGGCGATCAGGTTGGTAGGATCGTACATCGGTCGAACTCGCATCCGGCCCTAACGGTCGAGCCGCCGGCCAAGGCCCACGAACAGGTAGATCAGCGCCGGCACCAGCACCGCCGAGAGCACAACCTTCGCCAGCATCTGGCCGAGCAGCAGCTCGCCGATCGGGAACACGCCGAGGAACGCGATCGTGACGAACAGCAAGGTGTCGACGATCTGGCTGAGGATCGAGGCGATACCGGCGCGGAGCCAGAGGAGGTGCGCGCCCTCGCGCCCCTTCAGCCACGAAAAGAGCGTGACGTTCAGCGTCTGCGACACGCCATAGGCGACGATGCCGCCGACCCAGATCCGCCAGGTTCCGCCCATCATCAGCTGGAACGCGTCGCGCCGCGCCGGGTCCATGTCGGGGGCGGGCGGCAGCGCGTACACGATCATCGACAGCAGCAGCGAGACGATCAGCGGAATGAAGCCGATCTGCACCAGCCGGTTGGCGCGGGTGCGTCCGTGCAGCTCCGCGACCGCGCTGGACGTGACGACCAGCAGCAGGAAGGCGAAGATGCCCGCCTCCACCGCCAGCGGCCCCAATGCGACCTGCTTGTTGCCGAGCACGCCCGCGATGCAGACCATGCCGCCGTAGAAGATCGAGAAGGCGAAGAGGGACGGCGGGATGGCGCCGGTTCGCGCGGAGGGTTCGAGCATGTGCGGCGGTTAGCGGCTTTGGGGGAAGCGCGAAAGAGTTTAGCCCCGCGCCGTCACCCCGGCGCTGAGCCGGGGCCCATCTTCTCCTCCCGAGCGCGAGAAGGAAGGTGGGGCCCGGGTCAAGCCCGGGATGACGATCAACGATCCACGCCCTTCGTCTTTCCCCATTGCCGGGCCGCGGTGTAGCCGAGATAGCCGGTGCCGAAGAGCATGTAGAGCGGCTCGGGGATGCCGTTCAGATAGGCAGTCATGCCGGCGGCGATGTGGCCGGCCGCCTCGGGCGCGGCGGCGGCGATCAGCCCCATCGGGATGGACCACAGCAGCAGCGCGTACATCACATAGAGGAAGCTCGGGCGCGCGCGGCTGGTCCAGGGATCGGCCGACTGAGCTTCGGCGACGATCGCGGACAGCTGGGTCTGCAGCGTCTGCAGGTCCTGCGTGCCCTGTAGCTTCAGCAGCTCCAGCTTGGCGGCGTCGCGTGCTTTGGGATCGGGGATGATCTTGTCGATCAGGCCGGCGATCGGGCCGACCAGCGATTCGATGAGAGGCATGGGTATCTCCAAAGGTAACAAAATTGACGGCACGTAGCGCAAAAAATCTAACCGACCCGGTTCGCAAGCCAGCCGTAGAGGAATGCCTCGTTGGCCGGGCGGCTTTCGGCGAGGCGCAGATAGCGCTCCCCCTGCAGCGCCTCGATCGCCTTCAGCAGCACCGTTTCGCCCGTGCGTCCGCGGCGACGAAGGAAGCCGTCGAGCGCGGCCAGCGTGGCGGGGCCGATCCGGCCGTCGACCGCGATGTCGGCATAGTCGCGGGCGCCGCGATTGAGCGCGTTCAGCGCGCGCTGGAGGAAAGCGGCTGCGACCTTTGGGCCCATGTTCGCGCCGGTGTCGAACAATTCGGCGGCGATGGAGGGCGCGCGTTCGCCGACGGCGTCGAAGCGCGGCCGTGTCCAGTAGAGGCGGCGATAAATGGCCGCGGCGGTGTCGCGCGGCAGGTGCCGCATGGCGCCGTCATAGCCGTTCGCGCGCGCGACCGTCTCGGTGATCCCGAATCGCGTCGGCCCGCCGCGATCGGCGGGGTGATCGGCATAGCCGCCTTCGCGCTCGATCAGCGCGTCGATGAGGGAGTCGATGTCCATTGGCTGCTGCTCCTGTGTCCTTGCGACTCGGGAACATAACCAAATAGGTTACGTGTAGGACAGCGAAAAACTCCTCCCCTGCTGCGCAGGGGAGGGGGACCACGCGAAGCGTGGTGGAGGGGCGGCGCGAGCGCCGTCAGAGCTTGGGAAGTAGGGAGGCGTTGACCGCGCCTGCGGCGCGGCCCCTCCACCACTCGGCTCCGCCGAGCGGTCCCCCTCCCCTCGCGTTGCGAGGGGAGGACCGAAATGGTCGGGGCGACTGGATTCGAACCAGCGACCCCCACACCCCCAGTGTGATGCGCTACCAGGCTGCGCTACGCCCCGACCTTGGCTTCGCTGGAGCGCTGCTCCGGCGGAAGGCGCGGACTTATGGCGGAAGGCCGCGGAAGGCAAGGCTCTCCTCCCTGATGGTTCGATGCGGAAGGATCGGATGTTCTTCTTCGTGAGCTTCGTGCTCTGGTGCGAGCCAGATTATCTTCGCACGAAGATCACAAAGGGCACGAAGGAAGAGAAAGAAGAAGCTGGTTTCCCGCTTTCGCGGGAAGGCAGCGGGGCGGCCCAGACAAGCGAATGCCCGGACCGTTTCCGACCCGGGCACCCGCGTGACGTTGCCGTCAGCCCCCTTGAAAGCCGTCTCTCAACGCCTGGGCCTGCTCCCCTTCAAGAGGCCCTGCGGAGCGACTGCTCTCCCCGAACCACGGCCATTTTCAACAGCCTGCGCTTCGAATGAGGGAAGGCTATGTCAGCTTTCCGAAAGAGTCATGCCCGTTTATCTCAGGTTCATGTAAATTGCGCGAACCTGTGGCTTCGGCGCAACACGCCTGCTTGCGGCGCTCTCGGCGGCAGCCTAGACGCAAGTCCCGTTTCCGAATTGGTTCCACGAAAAATGATCCTGTCGCGCTATGAGCGGATGATCGCCAGACGCTATCTGCTGCCGGGCAAGGGCGAGGCGTTCATCGCGCTGGTCGCCTCGATCAGCCTGGTTGCGGTGATGCTGGGCGTCGCCGCGCTGGTGATCGTGATGAGCGTGATGAACGGCTTTCGCGCCGAGCTGTTCGACAAGGTGGTGGGGCTGAACGGCCATGCCGTGATCCAGGGCTATGGCGGCCGGTTGCCCGGCTGGCGCGACGTGCTGGAGGAAGCGCGCAAGACGCCCGGCGTGGTCTCGGCAACCCCGCTGATCGAGCAGCCGCTGATGGTGACCTACCAGGGCCGCGTCGAAGGCGTGCTCGCGCGCGGCATGCGGGTCCAGGACATCCGCAACAATCCGGTGCTGGACGGCAAGGTGATCGACGGCGACCTGAAGGCGCTGACGCCGGGCAGCGGCAATGTCGCGGTCGGTGCCAGGCTGGCCGACATGCTGGGCGCGCGGGTCGGCGATTCGATCAGCCTGATCAGCCCCGACGGCCAGACCACGCCGTTCGGCACGGTGCCGCGAATCGTGGCCTACCGGGTCGCGGCGATCTTCGAGGTCGGCGTCTATGACTATGACAAGGCGTTCGTGATCATGCCGATCGAGGATGCGCAGACGCTGCTGATGCTGGGCGACGCGGTCGGCATGGTGACGGTGCAGACGACCGATCCCGACCATGTGGCCGAAATCCTTCACCCGCTGGTCAACAAGGTGGGCAGCCAGGGCATGATCACAGACTGGCGGCAGATGAATGCGTCGCTGTTCGAGGCGCTGCAGGTGGAACGGGTGGCGATGTTCGTGGTGCTGTCGATCATCGTGCTGGTCGCCGTGTTCAACATCCTGTCGTCGCTGATCATGCTGGTGCGCGCGAAGACACGCGACATCGCGATCCTGCGGACGATGGGCGCGACCCGCGCCGGCCTGATCAAGGTGTTCGTGACGATCGGCGTTACGATCGGCGCGCTCGGCATCGTCGCCGGGTTGATCCTGGGTGCGGTGTTCCTGTTCTACCGCCAGGCGGTGGTCAATTTCGTGCAGTTGGTGACGGGGCAGAATCTGTGGGACCCGTCGATCCGCTTCCTGACCGAGCTGCCGGCCAAGACCGACCCGGTCGAGGTGACCGCGATCGTGCTGATGGCGTTGTTCCTGAGCTTCCTCGCGACGCTGTATCCCGCGTTCAAGGCGGCGAGCACCGACCCGGTGCAGGTGCTGCGCTATGAATGAGCCGGTGCTGGCCACCCAAGGCCTGACGCGATCCTTCACGCAAGGGGACGCGACGATCGAGGTGCTGCGCGGCGTCGACCTGGGCGTGGCGCCGGGCGAGATCGTCGCGCTGCTGGGGCCGAGCGGCTCCGGCAAGTCGACCTTGCTGCAGGCGGTCGGCCTGCTGGAGGGCGGGTTCGGCGGCTCGATCCGGATCGGCGGCGAGGAAGTCTCCCGGCTCGACAACGACGCGCGCACCACGGTGCGCCGCGACCGGATCGGCTTCGTCTATCAATTCCACCACCTGCTGCCCGACTTCAGCGCCGCCGAGAATGTGGTGCTGCCGCAGCTGATCCGCGGCGCCGAGCCGGGCGATGCGCGGACCCGGGCGGAAGCGCTGCTCGGCGCGCTGGGCTTGGGCCACCGGCTGACGCATCGCCCGAGCCAGCTCTCTGGCGGCGAGCAGCAGCGCGTCGCCGTCGCCCGCGCGCTCGCCAACCGGCCGGCGCTGGTGCTGGCCGACGAGCCCACCGGCAATCTCGACGAGGCGACCGCGGACGTGGTGTTCGATGAGTTCCTGCGGCTGGTCCGGGGCGAAGGGTCGGCGGCATTGGTCGCGACCCATAACGAGCGGCTGGCGCTGCGGATGGACCGGGTGTTGCGGCTCCACGAAGGCCGGCTGGAATAGGAGGCGACGCAATGGCGACGGTAACCGATTTCGACGTCACGGCGCCGGATGGCGGCACCGAGTCGCTCGGCGCCTACCAGGGCAAGGTCCTGCTGATCGTGAACGTCGCCAGCAAATGCGGCTTCACGCCCCAATATGCGGGGCTGGAGGCGCTCCACCGCAAATACAAGGACCAGGGTTTCGCGGTGCTCGGCTTTCCCTGCAACCAATTCGGCCAGCAGGAACCCGGAAATGCGGAAGAGATCGCGTCCTTCTGCTCGTTGAACTACGACGTGACCTTTCCGATCTTCGCGAAGATCGACGTGAATGGACCCGAGGCTGATCCGCTCTACGAGCATTTGAAGAAGGAAGCGCCCGGGGTAATGGGCCTGACGTCGATCAAGTGGAACTTCACAAAGTTCCTTGTCGATCGCGGCGGCAACGTCGCCCATCGTTACGGGCCGACGACCAAGCCTCAGGACATCGAACGCGACATTCAACGTTTACTTTGAACGGCCCACCATAATTTCTGTTGCGTCGAATCCGAAGGTTCCGCGTTGTGTGGGCGGGATCAACGGAAAACGAGGTAACCGATGGAGCTCTGGGGCGGCCATGAATGCACGGTCAATCGGGTCGAGGACCGCTTTTGCGACCAGAGCCGGCTGACCGGACACGACGACCGCATCGAGGATCTGCAGCTCTTCGCCCAACTGGGCATCCGGCGCCTGCGCTACCCGGTGCTGTGGGAGCGGGCCGGACCCGAACGGCCGGGGGACTATGATTTCAGCTGGAGCGACGCGCGGCTGGCCGAGCTCCGGCGGCTCGGCATCAGCCCGATCGTCGGGCTGCTGCACCACGGCAGCGGCCCGCATTACACGAGCCTGGTCGATCCCGACATGCCGCGCCTGTTCGCCGACTATGCGGCCGCGGTGGCCGAACGCTACCCGTGGGTCGAGGACTGGACGCCGGTCAACGAGCCGCTGACGACCGCGCGGTTCGCAGGCCTCTACGGCCATTGGTATCCGCACGGGCAGGACGAGGCGCTATTCCTGACCGCCCTGGTCACGCAAGTCGAGGCGACGATCGCGGCGATGCGGGCGATCCGGCGGGTGAACCCTGCGGCGCGGCTGGTGCAGACCGATGATCTGGGCGACACCTATGCGACGCCGGAGCTCGCCGGCGTGGCCGAGCACTACAATCATCGCCGCTGGCTCGGCTTTGACCTGCTCACAGGCCGCGTCGATGAAGCGCATTACTTCTGGCCGGCGATCGAGACGGCGGGCCTGGCGCCGCGGGTGCGCGCGATCGTCGCCGATCCCTGCCCGCCCGACGTGATCGGCGTGAACCACTATATCACCAGCGACCGCTTTCTCGACCATCGGCTGGAACGCTATCCCGACCTGGTGAAGCCGGCGGTCGGGTTCCACGACTTCACCGCCGCGCGGGTGATGGACCCGCCGCCGCCGGGACTCGAATCGGTGCTGCGCCAGGCGTGGGAGCGCTACGAGCGTCCGCTCGCCGTCACCGAAAGCCATCTCGGCTGCACGCGCGAGGAGCAGATGCGCTGGCTGGTCGAGAGCTGGGCGACCTGCGAGCGGCTGGCCGGGGAGGGCGTGGACATTCGCGCGCTGACCGCCTGGGCGCTCTTGGGCAATTACGACTGGTGCAGCCTGCTGACGGTTCCGGCCAACCATTATGAAGGCGGCGTGTTCGACGTGCGGTCGGGCACCCCGCGGCCGACCGCGCTCGCGCGCGTGCTGAAGGCACTCGGCGGCGACGCAGAGGCCCGGGCCTGGACCGAGCGGCACCCAACGCTCGGCCGCCGCGGCTGGTGGCGGCGCGACGTGCGGCTGGAGCACGCGCCCTATGTCTGGACCGAAAGGCAGCCCGAGATGGATGATCGCGGCGGACCGCCGATCCTCGTCACCGGCGCGAGCGGCACGCTGGGGCGGGCGATCGCGCGCGCGTGCCGGCTGCGCGGGCTCGATCATGTGCTGACCGACCGCGCCGCCTGCGCGATCGACGATCCGCGCTCGATCGCGGCGGCGCTGGACGAGCACCAGCCCTGGGCGGTCATCAACGCTGCCGGCTGGGTCCGCGTCGACGATGCCGAGGACGCGCGCGAGGCCTGCTTCCGCGCCAATGCCGACGGCGCTGCGCTGATGGCGGCGGCCTGTGCGGAACGCGGCCTTCGCTACGCCGTCTTCTCGTCGGACCTGGTGTTCGATGGCGCCAAGAACGACGCCTATCTGGAAGACGACGCGCCGAAGCCGCTGAACGTCTATGGCGCGAGCAAGGCGGCCGGCGAGGAGCGGGTGCTCGCTGCTCTGCCGGAGGCGCTGGTGGTGCGCACCGCGGCCTTCTTCTCGCCGTTCGATGCTTATAATTTCGCGGTCTGGGTCGAGCGCGAGCTGCGCCAGGGGCGGCCGGTCGACGCGGCCGAAGGCTTCATCGTAACGCCGACCTTCGTTCCCGATCTCGTCCATGCCAGCCTCGATCTGCTGATCGACGAGGAGAAAGGCATCTGGCACCTGACCAACCAGGAACCGGTCAGCTGGTTCGACTTCGGCCGGCGCGTCGCCGATGCGCTCGACCTCGACGCGCGGCTGGTGCGGCCGGCCCGGCCAGCGGATCTCGGCTGGCGTGCGCGGCGACCGGCCTATGTGCCGCTCGGTTCCCGCTACGGGCAGCTGCTGCCGAAGCTGGAGGATGCGCTCGCCCGCCACCGCGCGCGCCGGACGGCGGAAGCGGCCTAGGATCGACGGGCGGCCTAGGTTTGCAGGGAAAGCGGGGATAACCCTAGGCTTTTCCTTCCCTGAATCGCTTCGCCTCCCCATACAGGGGTCATGCCTCACGCGCCGTTCGTGCCTCTCCGCATCTTTTCCGCCTACACGATGCTCGAAGGCGCGCTCGATCCGAAGGACATCGTCAAGCTCGCCAAGCGCCACGGCTTTCCTGCGGCGGCGCTAACTGATCGCAACGGGCTCTATGCGGCGATGGCCTTTTCCGAGGCCGCGATGAAGGAAGGCGTGCAGCCGATCATCGGCGCGATGCTGGGCGTGGCGCGCCCGCCGCGCGGGGACGCGCCGCCGGCGCTCGACTGGCTCGCCCTCTATGCGCAGGACGAGGCCGGGTATCGCAATCTGTGCGAGCTGGTCTCGGCCGCGCACCTGGACCGCCCGATCGAGCAGGACCCGCACGTTTCCTTCGAATCGCTCTCGGGGAAGACCGACGGGCTGATCTGCCTGACCGCGGGCGCCGAAGGGGCGCTTGCCCGGCTGTTCGCCGAGGAACAGGCGGCGGAGGCGATCGACTATGTCGACCGGCTGGAACGGCTGTTCCCCAACCGGCTCTACATCGAGCTGTCGCGGCGGATGAACGAGGTCGAGGCCCGCGCCGAGAAGCACCTGATCGACCTCGCCTATGCGCACGACCTGCCGCTGGTCGCGACCAACCCATGCTGCTTCGGCGACGAGCATTTCCACGCCGCGCACGACGCGATGCTGTGCATCGCCGACTCCGCCTATCTGGACAGCGACGATCGCCGGAAAAGCTCCGCCGATGCCTGGCTGAAGCCGCTCGGCGAAATGCAGAAGCTGTTCGAGGATCTGCCGGAGGCGATCGCGAACACGCTGGTGGTCGCGCAGCGCTGCGCGGTGGCGGCGCCGAAGCGCAAGCCGATCCTGCCCAGCCTCGCCGGCGACCGCGAAGGCGAAGCGGCCAAGCTGCGCGAGGATGCGCGGGCGGGGCTGGTCGAGAGGCTGCGGAAAATCGAAGAGTTGTCCGCCCCCGGTTTTGGAGAGACCGATCCGGAAAGGCTGAAGGCCAAATACCCCGACTATTTCGCCCGCCTCGAGTTCGAGCTCGACGTCATCATCCAGATGGGGTTCCCGGGCTATTTCCTGATCGTCGCCGACTTCATCAAATGGGCGAAGGCGAACGACATTCCGGTGGGGCCGGGGCGTGGATCGGGCGCCGGATCAGTCGTCGCCTGGGCACTGACGATCACCGATCTGGACCCGATCAAGCTGGGTCTGCTGTTCGAGCGCTTCCTGAACCCGGAACGCGTGTCGATGCCCGACTTCGACATCGATTTCTGCGAAACGCATCGCGACAAGGTGATCCGCTACGTCCAGCAGCGTTACGGCCGCGACACTGTTGCCCAGATCATCACCTTCGGGCGGCTGAAGGCGCGCGCGGTGCTGAAGGATACCGGCCGCGTGCTGCAGATGAGCTACGGCCAGGTCGACCGGCTGGCGAAGCTGGTGCCGAACCACCCGACCGACCCCTGGACGCTGGAGCGCGCGCTGAACGGCGTCTCCGAGCTTGCCGCGGAATACAAGAACGACCGCGAAGTGAAGCGGCTGTTCGACCTGGCGATGAAGCTGGAAGGCTTTCCGCGCCACAGCTCCACCCACGCGGCGGGCGTGGTGATCGGCGACCGGCCGCTCGCCGAGCTGATCCCGCTGTACCGCGATCCGCGCTCCGACATGCCAGTCACCCAGTTCGACATGAAATATGTCGAAGGCGCCGGGCTGGTGAAGTTCGACTTCCTGGGCCTGAAGACGCTGTCGGTGCTGAAAAAGGCCGTGCAGATGCTCGCGAAGCGGGGCGTCTCCATCGATCTCGACGCGCTGTCGTGGGACGACGAAGCAGTCTATCAGCTGCTCCAGCGCGGCGACACGGTCGGCGTGTTCCAGCTGGAATCGGAAGGGATGCGGCGCACGCTGGCGGCGGTGAAGCCGACCAATTTCGGCGACATCATCGCGCTCGTCTCGCTCTACCGCCCCGGCCCGATGGACAATATCCCGCTGTTCGGCGACCGCAAGAACGGCCGCGCGCGGGTCGAATATCCGCACCCGCTGCTCGAGACGATCCTGGCCGAGACCTACGGCATCTTCGTCTATCAGGAACAGGTGATGCAGGCGGCGCAGGTGCTCGCCGGCTACTCGCTCGGCGGCGCCGACCTGCTGCGGCGCGCCATGGGCAAGAAGATCAAGGCGGAGATGGACGCGCAGCGCGCGATCTTCGTCGAGGGCTGCGCCAAGGTGAACAACATCCCGGCCGACAAGGCGAACGAGCTGTTCGACTTGATCGACAAATTCGCGGGCTACGGCTTCAACAAGAGCCACGCCGCGGCCTATGCGCTGCTTGCCTATCAGACCGCCTGGCTGAAGGCGCACCACCCGCACGAATTCTACGCCGCGTCGATGTGCTACGACATGGCGCAGACCGACAAATTGGGCGTGTTCGTCGACGACATGCGCAGGCTGGACGTCGCCATGCTGCCGCCCGACGTGAACGCATCGGAGGCGGAGTTTGCGGTGGAGACGGCGGGCGAGGGGCTGGCCGTGCGCTATGCCCTCGGTGCGCTGAAGAATGTCGGCGAGCGGGCGATGGAGCTGCTGGTCGAGGAGCGGCGGACCGGCGGGGCGTTCAAGTCGCTCGACGATTTCGCCAACCGCGTCGATCCCAAGCTGCTCAACCGGCGGCAGATGGAGAGCCTGGCGGGCGCCGGCGCGTTCGATGCGATCGAGCCGATGCGCGCCGGCGTGTTCGCAGTCGCGGAGACGATGCTGGCGATCGCCGCACAGGCCGAGAACCAGCGGAGCAGCGGGCAGGGCGGACTGTTCGGCATGGACGAGGCGAGCGTCGCCGCGATCAAGCTGCCGCAGAATGCGCACTGGTCGCTTGCCGAGCGCATGACGCAGGAGAAGGAGGCCTTCGGCTTCTATTTCTCCGCGCATCCGATCGACCGCTACCGGCATCTGGCGGATGCGCATGGCGCGAAGAGCTATGGCGCGATGTGCGGCGCGAACATCGGCGAGGAGCGCGTGCCCGGCACGATGGCGGGGCTGGTCGAGGACGTGCGCTGGCGCACCTCGGCCAAGGGCCGGCGCTATCTGCTCGCCACCTGTTCCGACGCGTCGGGCCAGTTCGTCGCCAGCTGCTTCGACGAAGCCGCGGCGAAGGACCTGGAGGAAGCGGCGCGCACCGGCGGGTGCGGGCTGCTGTCGGTCGAGCTGGACAAGCGCGCGGGCGAGGAGACGCCGCGCGTCACCATCCGCGCCATCCGCCCGTTCGAGACGCTGACCGCCAACACGCGCCTGGTACTGCAGGTGGAGCTGGATGGCCCGGGCGCCATCGCCGGACTGCGGGCGCTGGCGGAACCGTCGCGGGGCGGCCGCGGCGAGCTCAGGCTGGTCGCGAAGACACAAGCGGGCGAAGTGGACCTGCGGCTGGGCCGCGACTTCCATCTCGATGCGGAGCTGGCGGCGCGGATCGAGCGGCTGCCCGGCGTGCTGGGCGTTTCCCTGAAGGCGGCCGAGTTGCCGAAGCTGGCGCTGGTCAGCTGACCGCGATCCAGTCGCAGTTCCTGCGGCTGCGCAATTTGCCGTTCTTCCAGCAGCGATCGTCGAGCGGCGGCAGCATCACCGCCGCCTGGGGCGGGATCCAGAAGCGGAATTGCTGCTCGCCGGCAAGCACGAGGCTCTTGCGCAGCTCGCGCATGCGGTTCTCGGCGACTTTGTAGAGCTGGCCCCGCGGCGCGAAGATCGCCTCGGCGCCGATCTCGCTCGCCGTCTCGCAGAAGGTGTATTGAGCCAGGACGGTCGAGAAGCTGGAGTAGGTGCGCGTGCCGTACTGGTCCAGCTTGGTCTGGCCGTTCTTCCTGTCGGTGCGTTTGAAATAGTCGCTGAGCACCTGATAGGCGTTGGCCAGCTCCGCCCGATGATTGTCGAGCATCGCGTTATACTGATTGCGCGTGAGCAGGGTCGGCTCGAACTGGCATTGCAGCGCCGCGACGTTGAGGCCGGAGCGCAGGTTCCAGACCAGCGCCGCGCGCAGCTCGGCTGGCGTCGCGCCCGGCAGCGTGCCGGTCAGGATGCCCGGCTCAGCCCCGGTCACCGGCTCGCCATGCAGATCGGGCGCCTTCCAGAAAAAGGCGGCGGGTGCGGCGGCGGGGGAAATGGCGAGGAAAGCAGCGGCAGCGAAACCAGCAAGTCGTAAAGCCATCGAAACGAAACTCCGGGAGCGGCTGCAGCCTAGCGTCATTTTCGCGCGAGACAAACCGTCAGCTCACCGCAAGTCGCCGCGCTGATGGCCCGTCCTATCGCCAAAGAAGAAGGGGCCGCCCGGTCGCCCGGGCGGCCCCTTCCGATCAGACTTTGCCGAACTTAGTTGCCGTTCGACATGTTGTTGCCCGCCATGTTGTCGGACATGTTGTTGCCCGCCATGTTGCCGGTGGCATTCATGGCGTTCATGTCGCCGGCCATATTGCCGGTGCCGTTGGCGGCGTCGACGGCAGTCATGTTGTCCGTCGTCGTGTTCATGTCGGTGGCATTCATCTCGGTGACGTTCGCCGTTTCCATGTTGTTGGCTTCTTCCTTGCTGCCGCAAGCCGAAACCATCAGCGCAGCTCCGGCGATCATCGAGCCGGTCAGAACTTTCGTGAGAAGGTCACGCATTCGAAACTCCCTTATATTAGCGATTTGGCCGGCTCGGTGGCCCTCCGTTAGCCAAATCAGCCCCGTTCTTAGACACAAAAGCTTCACCCCTCAAGAGTTCTTCTTTCCGCACGCCTTGGCGAGCGCGGCGAGGAACCCGGGGAACGTCGCCCGGAGCGCGCTGTCCAGCGCGTCAAGCGACGCATTGTTCCCGATCGAGGCCAGGCTTGCGACCGGGAATTCGCTCAAACCACAAGGCACTATGCCGGCGAAGTGATCCAGGTCCGGATCGACGTTCACCGAAAAGCCGTGCAACGTGACCCAGCGCCGCACGCGCACGCCGATCGCGCCGATCTTCGCTTCCCCGCCGGGCGTGTCAACCCAGATACCGACGCGCCCTTCCACTGCGCGCGCCGCGACTCCGAGCGCCGCGAGGGCGCCGATCACCCATTGTTCCAGCGCATGGACGTAGCAGCGGACGTCGCGGCCGCGCGCGTCCAGGTCCAGCTGGACATAGCCCACGCGCTGGCCGGGGCCGTGATAGGTATAGCGGCCGCCGCGCCCGGTCTTGTGGACCGGAAAGCGCGGGTCGATCAGCTCGGACGAGTCGGCGCTGGTGCCGGCGGTGTAGAGCGGGGCGTGCTGGAGCAGCCAGATCCGCTCGTGCGCCGTTCCAGCCCGGATCGCGTCGGCCCGCGCCTCCATGTCGGCGACCGCCGCCTCATAGCCGGTGAGGCCCGGCGACACGCGCCATTCGACATCGTCGATCATCATTGCCGCGCTATCGGGGCTGACGCCCCTCGCTTCAAGCCGATCTGCCGCTATAAGCGCGCGCGATGCAGGACAAAGTCTCTCCGTTCGACGCCGGCCGCGCCTGGAGCGATGCGATGGCATTGCTGAAAGGGCAGCGCGAAATCCTGCTGACGCTGACCGGCTTCTTCATCATGCTGCCCGCGTTGCTGCTGAACGCGCTGCGCCCGTTCGTGCCGAGCGGGCGGGGCGAGACCTGGATGGCGGAGATCGCCGCCTGGACCGAGGCGAACTTCGTCTGGATCGCGCTGGTCGCGGTGCTGGCGGCGCTGGGCCGGCTGGCGATGCTGATCCTGCTGCTCGATCCGGGCCGGCCCACGGTCGGGGAGGCGCTGGCGGCCGGCGCGAAGCTGCTGGCGATGTTCGTGATCATGGACGTACTGATCGGCCTGATGCTGCTGGGCGGCAGCTTCCTGCTGGTCGTGCCGGCCTTCTATATCTTCGGCCGGACCTTCCTCGCGGAAGCCGGGTTCGTCGCGCGCCGCGCCCGCGATCCCGTCGCGGGACTGCGGGCCGGGTTCGAGGCGAGCCGCGGCAATGGCTGGCGCATCTTCCTGATGGCCGCGATCATCTATGTCGCGGGCGTGATCCTGACGGCCGCGATCGGATCGGTGGTCGGCGTGCTCGGCGCGCTTGCTGGCGGCACCGGCCTCGACCGGTTCCTGACCGCGTTCGTGGACGCGGTGTGCGGGGCCGGCGTGTCGCTGCTGCTGGTGCTGGTCGGCGTCGCCGCGTGGCGACAGCTAGGCGAACAGGGGAATGTGCGGCGCGGCGTCGCGCGGTAGATGGCCGGTCAGGCGCGGGTCGGGGAAAGTCTCGACCGCGCGCGCGAACGGCATGAATCCCTGCGCGCGATAGAAATTGAGCGCCGACGGATGGTCGAGCGTGCAGGTGTGCACCCAGACCCGCTCCACGCCCGGTGCCCAGGCCAGCGCCAGTGCCTGCGTCATCAGCCAGCGGCCATGGCCGCGGCCCGCCAGCTCCGGCACCAGCGCGAAATAGGCGAGCTCGCACTGTCCCGCTTCGCGGAAATCGAGCTCGAGCATGCCGACCTCGATCCCGGCCCTGTCCTCGACGGCGAAGACATGGACGCGATCGTCCCCGATGATTCGCCGTACCTCGGCGTCGGGCATCACCAGGCGCGAGAACCATAGCCAGGGCGCACCGACGCGGCGGAACAGCGCGCGGTATTTGTCCAGGTCGGGGCGGCGCCATCGGATCAGGCGCAGATCCGACATCGGCATCGGCCGCCGCGTCGGGCGCGCGCGCATTTCCAGCGACGTGACGATCGTCGCGACCTGATCGGGCGGAATCGGGGCGAGGGACACGGCGGGTTGATAGCGTGCCACCATGCTGAGCGCACCGTTAAGTATAATCGCTGACCGCGTTTAAGACTCCTTCAACCGTCGCGGGCGTACGCGGGAGACGGCTGAACACCGGCCGGAGCAGGTTGAGTTAGAGCGTTTCGTAAGGAGATTCCCAATGCAGTTCGTCCGCAAGATCATTCGCAACAACAAGGGCGCGACCGCGATCGAGTACGGCCTGATCGCCGCGCTGATCGCCGTTGCCGCCATCACCGCCATGTCGAACCTGGGTTCAAAGGTCGGCAAGACGTTCAACAACGTCGCCGGCAGCATGGTCCAGTAAGCCCAAAGCTTACTGCCAACGAACGACGGGCGGCGAGGCGACTCGCCGCCCGTTTTCGTTTGGTCGCTCAGGCGGCCGCCGCGCGCCGGCGGTGGCGCGTCGCCGTGCCGAGACATGCAAAGCCCAGCACCATCATGGCCCAAGTCGCGGGCTCCGGCACCGGCCGCGCCAGGAACATGAAACGGCGCCCGGTCGCGTCGGCCGCCTCGCCATAGATTTCGCCGAGATCGTTGATGCCGTTCGCGAACAACAGGGTGTAGCCAAGGCCAGGGTCGATCAGGTCGTTCAGGTCCGTGGCACCGCCACTCAGGTCCCAGATCGCGGCGCGCCGGCAGCTGAAGTCGCCGAAGGGATCGCAGACATTTTCGTCCGCGGACCATCCCACGACCTGATTGACATTGTTGATCGCGTTCGGGCCGGAGCCGGTCGTACCCGGGACGAAGCCCAGCGTGTGGAGATTATGGGCGGCATCCCACCACAGGCCCGTGTCGGTGATATTGCCGTCCCAATCGGCGCCGATGACGATCCCGCCATCGTTGATGTCGCCGCCACTGGTCGCGATCATGCCCGCCCGTGTCGGAAGCGCGACGGGGCCCGTCCCTTCGCTCCACACCACCGCGGCGAAGCTGGTGCCTTCATCGTCCCCGATCACCGCCTGCGTGCCCGAAAAGACGTTCGAGCTGTTGGCGCCGAACCATTCGATGCGTCCGTTCGACAAATTGGGGTCGACCCAGCGGATGGTTCCGTCCGGCGACCAGACATAAGCGCGCCAGGACATATCGTCATACGCGCCCAGATACTCGATGCCGCCGATCCAGCCATTGTCGTTGATCACGTCGCCGGTCGAGAAGCGGCCGACATCCGGCAGCAGGAATTGGTAGTTGCCGGGACTGGTCCAGCGGACCGCCCGGCGCGTATCGAAATTGCCCGCTTCGCCGACGCCAATATCGCCCGAAATCACGCCGCTGTTGTTGATGCCGTCCGCCTTGCTCATCCAGGCGCCGCCCGGCGTGGCGAGCTGGGTCACGTTGCCGTTGCGGTCCCAGACCACCGCCCGCGCGCCATTCAGCGAATCCGCGTTGCGCATGCGCCCGACGCTCTGGCCCGAATCGTTGATGCCATAGCTTTCGTCGCCCACCGCGCCGCGCGCGAAGCCGGGCAGCGGCTTGAGTTCAGTCACGTTATATTTGACGGCGGCGCCCGCTGGTGCGGCAAGCGTCAGCGCGAAGGTCAGCGCCGAAGCGCGATGCAGGTGCTGGAACATTCTTTTCACCCCTCTGCCGTCCGGAGTTGGCCGGACCCGGGCGAAGATGATCGGCGTGAAGCCGACGCGGAGTCCTTGGCGAAACGCTGAAGTTTTTCTGAAGCCGTGCGTCAGATCGTGGGGAGCCGGCCCAGGCGCGCGCGTTCCGCAGCGACGTGAGCCCGGACGCGCGCGCGTAGGGCATCGAAGGAGGGCTGCCCGTGCAAGGTTGCGAGGGCGGGTTCGTCGGCCAGGTCGGCGGCGTCTCCCGGCTCCTGCGGTGCCCATCCGCGGTCGACGCCTTGTTTCAGCAAGGCAAGCGCGCGGCGGGTGTCGCCGTCCGCCGCGAAAAAGAACGCCGAGCGGACCAGAGCGTGAGTCGGCGCCGGGGCCTGGCTGAAGGTCCGTTCGACCGCTGCCTCGATGAAGGCGCGCATCGCCGCCGCCTCGCGTGGCCGGCCCGCGCGGTCCAGGCACATCATGACCAGCGTGCCCAGATTGATCCGCTGGCTCCAACCTTGGGCCGCGCGCCAGAACATGTCGGCATTCGGGAAGGCCGCCTCGTACAGGCCGGCGACCTCATCACATCGATTATGGCGCAAGGCCAGCCGTAGCAGTGCGGGAGCCTTGCCGGAATCCACCCAGAAGGCATGCGGATCGGCGCGCGCTCCGATCAGCTCCGCCGGCAGGTCGATCGCGCCGACACCCAGAAGCAGCGGCGGGTAGGCCGGACTCCAAAGACGCGCCGCTTGCTCTCGGTAGCCAAGCGCATAGAGCGCTTGAGCCAGCATCCAGTTGATGCGTTCGGTCTGCCTGGCCGGCGCGACGGCGCGCACCGACAATGCCAGCCTGGCTGCGGCTGCGAACGCGCCGCGTTGCATCAGGATCCGCCCTTCGGCGCGTGCCTGCAGCACCGGGTCGATTCCGCTTCGCCTCACTCGCGCGACGTAGGACTCGGCTTCCGACCAACGTCCCAGGCTGGCGGCGAGGTCGGTTGCGTTTGATACGGCCGGCGACCAGAATGGATCGAGCGCCGCAGCGTGCCGCCAGGCGGTCAGCGCGTCTGCGAAGCGTCCCTCGCGATTGAGCGCGACATTGCCGAGCCACAGCCAGGTTTCGGCGTTGTGCGGATCGAGCCGAATTGCCGTTCGAAGGTGCGCCGCCGCGTCGGGCACCGAGGAATCAGTCGCAAACACAAGCGCCGCGTGCGCCTCAGCCAGATCGGGCGCGATCAGGAGGGCGCGGCGGGCATCCTGCTCCGCTTCCTCGCGTACGCGCGATTCCGATCCGTCGCGGAACCCGATCGCCCGCCGCGTGATCGCCAGCTCGGCCCATGCAGGTGCAAAATCCGGGTCGACCCTGAGCGCCTGGCGGAGCAGCATCTCGGCCGCGAAATAGTCGCTGGCCGTTCGCCGGTGATTGAGCCCTTTCGCCTGAAGGTACAGCGTGTAGGCAATGCCATTATTCCAAGGTGCATGGCGTGGCTTGGCCGACGCGCTCCCTAGGATGAGCCCCAATGCGCTTTCGACCGATGTGGCAATGTCCTGCTGCACGGCCGGAATGTTCTGCCTCGCGGCATCGAAGCGCTGCGACCAGACCGTCAGACCGGTGCGGGCATCGACCAACTGCACGTCGATCCGGGTGTGCTCTCCCGAAGCAGCGACATTGCCTAGCACCAGATGCGCAACGCCCAGGGTCCGGCCGATCGCTTGCGGATCGTGCATGCGAGCCTGCACCGAAGAAGTGGACGCTCGTCCGCTGATCCTGAGGCGAGAGTCTGCCGCGAGCCTGGTCGCCAGGGCATCGCTCAAGCCGGCGCCCAGCCCCTTCGCTTCGTTCCCGGCTTCACCGAACGGCAGCACCGCGATCGCCTTCCGATCGCGACCGGATGTGCCTGCCAGCAACCCGAGGCCAACAATAGCGAGGAGCAGCAGGAAGACCGCCAGCATCGGCCCGCGTTCCCGCGCGATGGCTTGCCCAGAGTGGCCGGCAGCCGCCGTCGCTGCCGCGCGCGCCTCAAAACGATAGCCCTTGCCGCGCACCGTCACGAGCCGGTCGGCATGTTCCGCCAGCGCCTTGCGCGCGGCGGAGATATGGACCTGGATGGCGTTTTCCTCGACCACGATGCCGGGCCACACCGCGGCCATCAGCTCGTCCTTGGTGACGAGATCGCCTTTGGCTTCTGCGAGAACGGACAGGATGTCGAGCGCCTTGCCGCCGATCTGGACGGGCCGACCCGAGTCGAGCAGCTGGCGCCTCGGCTCCAGCGTGAATCGTCCGAAAATGTAGGCGCCCCGCGATGCCCGCATGTCCCGTTCCCAAAGGGCATATTAGCGCAAAAGCGGCCTTACTCCCAGATCGCGACGGGGGGCAGGCTCATCAGGATGGCGTCGATGTTCCCGCCGGTCTTGAGCCCGAACAAAGTGCCGCGGTCATAGACCAGGTTGAACTCGGCATAACGGCCGCGCCAGGCGAGCTGGGCGCGGCGGTCCTCCTCGGTCCAGGGCTCGTGCATTCGGCGGCGGACGATTCGCGGATAGATGTCCAGGAACGCCTCGCCCACGTCGCGGGTGAAGGCGAAGTTCGCGTCGAAATCGCCTTCCAGGTGATCGTAGAAAATGCCGCCGACGCCGCGGTGGACGCCGCGATGGGGGATGAAGAAATAGTCGTCCGCCCATTGCTTGAAGCGCGGGTAATAGTCGGGCGCGTGCGCATCGCAGGCGGCCTTCAGCCGGGCGTGGAAGTCCGCCGTGTCCTCGTCGCGCGGCAGCGGTGGATTGAGGTCGGCGCCGCCCCCGAACCATTGCTTCGTCGTGCGCAGGAAGCGGGTGTTCATGTGTACGGCCGGCACGTGCGGGTTCGCCATGTGCGCGACCAGGCTGATGCCGGTCGCGAAGAAGCGCGGATCGTCGCCGGCGCCGTGGATCGATTTGGCGAACTCGCCCTCGAAACGGCCGCCGACGGTCGAGACGTTGACGCCGACCTTTTCGAACACCTTGCCCTTCATCACGCCGCGCACGCCGCCGCCGCCCGGCGTGCCATCCGGGTCCATGCGGTCCCAGGGCGTGTATCCAAAACGCGCGGCCGATCCTGCGTCGCGCTCGATCGCCTCGAACGCGGCGCAGATTCGGTCGCGCAAGGCCTCGAACCAGGCGCGGGCGGCGGTTTGCTGTTGATCCAGTTGCAAAGCTGTTCCTCGTCATCCCGGGCTCGACCAGGGACCCACCTTCTTCGTGGTCGCCGTGAAAGGAAGGTGGGCCCCGGGTCAAGCCCGGTGTGACGATCCTGGAAGGCCGCCCGTCTGCCTTAGCGCCTCGAACAACGTCACCGCCGCCGCGACAGAGACGTTCAGCGATCTGAGATGCGGCGCCATCGGGATGCGGACGCGCAGCCCGGCGGCTTCGTGCACGTGCGGCGGGGCGCCGGCGCTCTCGCTGCCCATCAGGATCACGTCGCCGGGTTCGAACGCGGCCTCTGTCAGCGGCACGCTTCCTCGAGAGGTGAGGAGCACCACCCGTCCCGGCGTCGCGGCGCGGAACGCCTCCCAGTCGGCGTGGCGCGTGATCGAGACATGGTCGAAATAATCCATGCCGGCGCGCCGCACCCGCTTGTCGTCCCACGGAAAGCCCAGCGGCTCGATCAGATCCACCGGAACGTCGAAGCAGGCGCAGCTGCGCAGGATCGCGCCGACATTGCCGGGAATATCGGGCTGATAGAGGGCAAGACGCATCGCGCGAACCTCAAGCGCCCAAACAGATTATTTGCAACTGCCGCAATCGGCGCTATCAGCGCGCCAGCCGTGCCGGACATGTCCGTCGCGGTTGCGCGAGCATTGCCGGCCAAAGGGTGGGGGAACGCCCGGATCGTAGCGCTCGCGTCGGTCTTATCGGGGATTTCAGACAAGGCAGATGATGGCCACAGTCGAGCATCAGCAACGCGAGGAAGCGCTGGCCGAGGAACAGGGCCACCGCCGCCGCGACTTCATCAACATCGCGGCCGTGAGTTTCGCGGGGGTCGGCGCGGCCGCCGTCGTGGTCCCGGTGATCAGCCAGATGGCGCCGTCGGCCGACGTGCTTGCCGGGGCGACCACCGAGGTCGACCTGTCGGCGATCCAGCCCGGCCAGGCCGTCAAGACGATCTTCCGCAAGCAGCCGCTGTTCGTGCGTCAGCTGACGCCCAAGGAAATCGCCGAGGCGAACGCGGTGCCGACCTCCAGCCTGCGCGATCCGCAGTCGCTCGCTGACCGTACCAAGCCAGGCAAGCAGCAGTGGCTGATCACGATGGGTGTGTGCACCCATCTCGGCTGCGTTCCGCTGGGCGCGGGCGAAGGCGAGAACAAGGGGCCGTTCGGCGGCTATTTCTGCCCGTGCCACGGCTCGGCCTATGACACGGCGGCGCGCATCCGGCAGGGGCCGGCGCCCAAGAATCTCGAAGTGCCGGACTATGTCTTCCGGTCGGATACCAAGATCGAAGTCGGAGCGAAGGCATGAGCTTTCCCTGGGCCCAGCATTACGAACCCAAGCACCCGTTCATGCGCTACATGGACGAGCGGCTGCCGCTGCCGCGGCTCGTCTATAATGCGATCGGCGGCGGCTATCCGGTGCCGCGCAACCTGAATTACTTCTGGAATTTCGGCGTGCTCGCCGGCCTTGCGCTGGTGCTGCAGATCCTGACCGGCGTGATCCTGGCGATGCACTATGCCGCCAACCAGGCGGTCGCGTTCGGCTCGATCGAGCACATCATGCGCGACGTGAACTGGGGCTGGATGCTGCGCTACATGCACGCCAACGGCGCCAGCTTCTTCTTCATCGTCGTCTATATCCACATCTTCCGCGGCCTCTATTACGGATCGTACAAGGCGCCGCGCGAGATGGTGTGGCTGCTCGGCATCGTCATCTTCCTGCTGATGATGGCCACCGCCTTCATGGGCTATGTGCTTCCCTGGGGGCAGATGAGCTTCTGGGGCGCCAAGGTGATCACCAGCCTGTTCGGCGCGATCCCGGTGGTCGGCGAATCGATCCAGGTGTGGCTGCTCGGCGGCTATGCGCCGGACAATGCGGCGCTGAACCGCTTCTTCTCGCTCCACTATCTGCTGCCGTTCGTGATCGCGGGCGTGGTGATCCTGAAGATCTGGGCGCTGCACATCCCGGGCTCGTCGAACCCGACCGGCGTCGAGGTGAAGAGCCCGCAGGATACGGTGCCGTTCCACCCCTATTTCACCGCCAAGGACGGCTTCGGGGTCGGCATCTTCCTGCTGCTCTACGTCGTGATGGTGTTCTTCGCGCCGAATTATCTGGGCCACCCGGACAATTATATCGAGGCGAACCCGCTCTCGACGCCCGCGCTGATCGTGCCGGAATGGTATTTCTGGCCCTTCTACGCGATGCTGCGCGCGTTCACGGTGGACTTCATCCTGCCGGCCAAGCTCTGGGGCGTGCTGGCGATGTTCAGCGCGATCCTGCTGCTGTTCTTCCTGACCTGGATCGACCGCTCGCCGGTGCGCTCGACCAACTACCGCCCGCTGTACAAGCCGTTCTTCTGGGTGCTGGTGCTCGACGTGCTGGTGCTCGGCTATTGCGGCGGCAGCCACGCGGAAGAGCCGTACCTGATGATCTCGCAGATCGCGACGATGTACTATTTCGCGCACTTCCTGATCATCCTGCCGATCGTCTCCGCGATCGAACGTCCGAAGCCGCTGCCGAACTCGATTTCCGAATCCGTGCTGCACGGCGAGGAAAAGGAATCGGCGCCGCTCGGGGCAGGCGGCGTGTTGCCCGGCACCCAGCCGCAGCCCGCGGAATAAGAGGTCTAATCCATGGTTCGGATTATCGGATTTTTCGTCGGGCTCGGCTTCTGCCTCGTCCTTGCGATCGCCTTCTTCACGGGCGCCTACAATCACATCACCAACCCGCCCGCGGAGACGGCCGAGAAGGAGTTCCACCTCCATCCGAAGCCGCTGGCGCTGGAAAGCAACGGCCCGTTCGGCAAGTACGATCGCGCCCAGCTGCAGCGCGGCTTCCAGGTGTTCAAGGAAGTCTGCTCCGCCTGCCACTCGCTGAAGTACGTCGCGTTCCGCGACTTGCGTGACCTCGGCTACAGCGAGGCCGAAGTGAAGGCGATCGCCGACCAGTGGGTGATCCAGCAGCCGTCGGTGAACCCGGATACGGGCGAACCCTCGACTCGCAAGTCGCTGCCGGCCGACCGCTTCCCGGCCCCGTTCGCGAACGAGGTCGCCGCCCGCGCGGCCAACAACAACGCCGTGCCGCCCGACCTGTCGCTGATGGCGAAGGCGCGCGAGAACGGCCCAGCCTATATCCATTCGCTGCTGACCGGCTATCGCGACCAGCCGGCGGAGCTCCTGAAGAAGTTCCCGGCCACCAAGACGCCGGAGGGGCTGCACTACAACCCCTACTTCCCGAACCTGAACCTCGCGATGCCGCCGCCGCTGGTCAGCGACGGGCAGGTCACCTATGCCGACGGCACCAAGGCGACCGTCGACCAGATGTCGACCGACGTGTCGGCGTTCCTAGCCTGGACCGCCGAGCCGAAGCTGGAGCGGCGCCACGCGATCGGCGTGGCCGCGTTCGTCTTCCTGCTCGTCTTCTCGGTGCTGACCTACATGGCGTACCAGAACATCTGGGCCAGCAAGAAGCGCGAGCTGGCGAACGCTTGATCGTACCGTCATCCCGGGCTTGACCCGGGACCCACCTGCCTTTCAGGCGAGCGGGCCATAGAAGGTGGGTCCCGGCCTTCGCCGGGATGACGAGGAGCTGGCGTGTGGACCTCAAATCCCTGATCCGGACCATCCCGGACTTTCCGAAGCCGGGCATCCAGTTCCGCGACATCACGACGCTGCTGATCGATGGCCGCGGTTTTGCCGCCGCCGTCGATGCGCTGGTGGAGATGGCCCGGCCTCATGGTGCCGACCTGATCGCGGGAATCGAGGCGCGCGGCTTCATCTTCTCGGCGCCGGTCGCGCGCGCGCTGGGTGCCGGGCTGCTGCCCGTGCGCAAGCCCGGCAAGCTGCCGGGGCCGCGCATCGGCGTCGATTATGCGCTCGAATACGGCACCGACCGCCTCGAAATCCATGAAGGCGCGTGCCTGCCGGGCCACCGCGTGCTGCTGGTCGACGACCTGATCGCCACCGGCGGCACCGCGCTCGCGACCGTCTCGCTGCTCCGCCAGGCCGGCGCCGAGGTTCCCGCGGCCCTGTTCGTCATCGACCTTCCCGAGCTCGGCGGCGCGGCGCTGCTGAAGCAGGCCGGCGTCGAAGCGGCGTCGCTGATGTCCTTTGAGGGCCATTAACGCGCTACGTCCATGCATTTGCTGCGAGGATTAACTTTCCCGTAGCCATTCCGGGACTAGGCCGTGGGTGTGATTACGGGGGCACTTCGAAACGGGCGCGGAACGGTCTGGGCCGCCGCATGCACGGCGTTGCTGCTGCTCCTGTTTCTGGCCGCGCCGTCGCGCGCCGCCGAACCGCTCCGCCTTGAGGAAGGCTGCCGCATCGCCGCGGACGCCAGCGTGCAATTGCCGGCGGCGCTGCCCCGGCTGGATCGCTGCGAGGGGCGCGCGCCCAAGGACCATATCGGCACGATCTGGGTCGATTACCCGCGGATGCCCACCGACCTGACCGTCGCCAAGACCTGGCGGCTGGTGCTCGACAACCATGTGTCGAGCGCCGTCGACGTCTGGCTGATCGGTTCGAAAGGGCCGGCGCAGCACTACAGATACGACCCGAACGCGCCCGATCGCGAATGGGCGGCAGGCAATTACCTGTCGATGCTGGTGTCGCCGGAGCGCCCGATCAGCCGGATCGTGGTGCGGCTGGCCGATGCCCGCAGCCACACCTATGTACGCGCGCCGAAGATCGCGCGGGCGCGCTATTTCGTGCCGATCGAGCGCGACCAGGCCTCGCTGTACGGCATCGGCGTCGGCATGCTTGCGCTCACGATCCTGTTCCACCTGAGCCTGTTCGTGGCGATGCGCCGCCGCTTCCAGCTCTACTATTGCGCCCATGTCGGGCTGCTGCTGATCTACGGGCTCAGCTATTCGGGCATCATCCATATCCTGTGGCCGAGCCTGACCGCGGCTCAGAACTCTGCGCTGCTCGGCTTCTCCATGACGGCGGCGACGGCGACCGGTATCGGCTTCGTCATCGAATTCCTCGGCAACAGCACCCCCGTCTGGCTGCGGCGCTGGGCCGCCGGCGGCGCCTTCGCGTCGATCGCTGCCGCGGTGGTTGGCGTCATCGTTCCGGAAAGCTGGAGCTATGCGCTCTACATGGGCGCGAACGTGATCGCGCTGCATGCGATCCTGCTGACCGCCGGCATCGTATTGCGGGCATGCGCGGTGCGCGTGCCGATGGCGAGCGCGATCGCGCTGGCCTGGGCCGCGCCGATGACGGTGTCGCTGATGTATCCGGCGCGCACCTTCGGCCTGATCGGCGACGGCGCGCTGCTGGACGGGCTGATGATGTTCGCGGCAACGATCGAATGCCTGATCCTGTCGCTGCCGGTCGCCAGCCGCATCCGCAACCTACGTATCGAGCACGAGCGTGCGCACGAGCGTCACGTAATGCTGGAGCGCCAGGCGCAGACCGACGCGCTCACCGGCCTCGCCAACCGCCGCGGCTTCGGCGAGGCGCTCGCCCGTGCGGCGGCCGGTCATGGCGAGCCGATGCCGATCGCGCTGCTCGTCATCGACATCGACCATTTCAAGCGCGTCAACGACCAGCACGGGCACGCGACCGGTGATGCGATCCTTCGCCATGTCGCGGCGCATGTGGCGCGCGTGGCAGGCGCGGGCGCCATCGTCGCGCGCCATGGTGGCGAGGAATTCGTCGTCGCGCTGCGCAATCACGACCTGATGCGCGCCGGCACCATCGCCGAGCGGATCCGCGTCAGCATGGGCGTGACGTTCGACACCGAACCGGCGCTGCCCAGCGTGACCGTCAGCATCGGCGTCGCCGCCGGCTTCAGCGACGAAGTGGAGACGATCCTGGCCGACGCCGACTGCGCGCTCTACCGCGCGAAGAACGAAGGCCGGAACAAGGTGATGCTGGCGGACGGCCCGCTGATGTACGCGGCTGCGGCCTAAGGCTGAGGCCCGGCGCCGCCGTTCGAGCGGCGGCGGGTGCTGGAACGGACCGGGACATGCAGCACGTTGGCACGCGTGCGCACCGCTTCCTGCGACCGGTTCATCGCACGCGCGACCTCGGGCAGCAGCTCGCCGGCCGCAAAGCGGCGGCGCAGCTCCTCGTCGGACTCCTCGTCCCACCGGGCGCCATGACGCGTACGCTTGATCATCAGAACCATCGCCTATCCCTTTAACGCCGCGAGCCTTTACGAATCGTGCGCTGAACGGGCTTGGAATGGCGTTGTTATCTGGGAGAAATGTTCCGGACGAAGCGTGCAGCGACCTCTGCCGGTACGCGCTGCACGCGGCCCGCCGCACGGTCGATCATGGCCCAGCTTGTCTTCGCGCGAACCTTCGCCTTGCCATCGCTGCCGACAAACTCGACATGGCGGTCGAAGCGCGCGCCGCGCGGCGGGTCGGCGACCCAGGTGCGGGCGGTGACGGTCTCGCCCGCGCCGACATTGCCCAGATAGTCGATCTCGTGCCGCACCACGACCCAGATATAGGCTGCGACATGCGCCGGGTCGGCGGCAGCCAGCCAGTGCGCGGTGGCGACGTCCTGGATCCAGCGCACCCACACCGCATTGTTGACGTGGCCGAGCTCGTCGATGTCGTCCGCAGCCGGCGTGATCGACAGCTCGAACGGAGTCATCCTGCCAGCCCCACCTGCCACAGGATGAAGGCGAATTCCTCCGCGGTCTCGCGGAGGCTCTCGAACCGGCCGGACTTGCCGCCATGGCCGGCGCCCATATTGGTCTTCAGCAGCAGCAGGTTCGCGTCGGTCTTGGTCGCGCGGAGCCTGGCGACCCATTTCGCCGGCTCCCAATAGGTGACGCGAGGGTCGTTCAGCCCCGCCGTCACCAGCAGCGGCGGATAGGCCTGGGCGCGGACATTCTCGTAGGGGCTGTAGCTGTGGATCAGCTCGAACGCGGCCTTGTCCTCGATCGGATTGCCCCATTCGGGCCATTCGCCGGGCGTGAGCGGCAGCGTCGGGTCGAGCATCGTGTTCAGCACGTCGACGAACGGCACATGTGCGGCCACCGCTCCCCACAGCTCCGGCGCGTCGTTGATCGCGGCACCCATCAGCTCGCCGCCCGCCGAGCCGCCTGCGATGGCGATGCGGCCGGCTTCGGTCCAGCCGAGGTCAACCAGTCCGCGCGCGACGTCGACGAAGTCGTTGAAGGTGTTGGTGCGCTTTTCGAGCTTGCCGTCCAGATACCATTGCTGGCCGAGATCGTCGCCGCCGCGGATATGGGCGATCGCGAACGCCATGCCGCGGTCGAGCAGCGACAGCCGCGAAGTGGAGAAGCCCGGCTCGATCGCCAGACCATAGGCGCCGTAGCCGTAGAGATAGAGCGGTCCCGGCCGCGCGAACTCGCGCCGATAGACGATCGAGACCGGAACCTTCGTGCCGTCGCGGACCGCGATCTCCAGCCGCTCGGTCGCATATTGTGAGGGGTCGTAGCCGGACGGGATTTCCTGCACCTTCAGGATCGTCCGCGCCCCCGACGCCACGTCGTAGTCGAGCACAGTGCCGGGCGTGACCATCGATTCATAGGAGAGGCGGAGCGTCGTCACCTCATATTCGGGATTGTCGTCGAGCCCGGCGGAGTAGCTGGCTTCGGGAAAGTCGATCTGCTTCCCCGGCCCGCCCGCATAGTCGTGCAGGTAGATGCGATCGAGGCCGTGCTCGCGCCCCTCGACGACGAAGAAGCCGGCGAAGGTGCTGACGTCGGTCAGGTAGAAGTCGGCGGACGGCGCGATCAACTCGGTCCACTCCGATGGGCGCTCGACCGGCGCCGTCACCAGGCGGAAATTGGTGTGCGTGTCGTTGGTGCGGATGAACAGCGTGCCGTCATGCTCCTCGACGTCATATTCGCGCCCCGGCTTGCGCTCTGCGACGAGGATCGGCGCGGCGGTGGGGTCGTCGAAAGGCAGCAGCCGCACCTCGCTGGTGACATGGTCGCCGGTGCCGATCGCGATCCAGCGGCGCGACTGGGTGAGGCCCAGCCCGACCTGGAATCCCTCGTCCGCCTCGCGGTAGAGCTCGACATCCTCGGCAACCGGCGTGCCGAGCCGGTGAAGCTTGGCGACGTCGATCCGCCAATGCTCGTTGACGAGGCCATAGAGCAGCGACACGCCGTCGCCCGCGAACAGAAAGGCGCCGAGCGTCCCTTCGATCGTCTCGGGCAGATGCTCGCCGCTCTCGAGATCCTTGATCCGGATCGTGAACCGCTCCGAGCCATTGTCGTCGATCGCATAGGCGAGCAGCCGCCCGTCGGGGCTCACGTCCATGCCCCCTAGGCGGAAATATTCCTTGCCTTCCGCCAGCGCCGGCTCGTCCAGGATCAGCGACTTCTCCCCGCCCGCGACCGGCGATCGCCACCATTTGCGGTACTGCGCGCCCTCGTCGAACGAGCGCCAGTAGAGCCAGTCGCCGTCCTTCTGCGGCACCGATTCGTCGGCTTCCTTGATGCGGCCGCGCATTTCCTGGAACAGCGCATCGACCAGCGGCTGGTGCGGCGCCATCGCCGCCTCGAAATAGGCATTCTCGGCGTTCAGATAGGCAAGGACATTGGCGTCGGTGACGTCCGGGTAGCCGGCGTCGCGCAGCCAGGCATAGGGATCCTCGATCGTGATCCCGTGGTGGCTGGTGCTGTGGGGGCGGCGCGCCGCGACCGGCGGCGAAGGAATTTCCATCATCGGGCGCAGGTAGCGAGAACCTGCGCCCGATGGAAGAAAGCTGCTCAGCGGCAGCGAACGTTGCCGCGGTCGATCTCGCGCCCGGCCAGCGCGCCGGCGCCGGCGCCGAGGATCGTGCCGAGAGTCTTGGAGCCGCCCGGCGCGATGATGTTGCCGAGCACGCCGCCGGCGATGCCACCCACGATCAGGCCGGTCGTGCCGTCGTCGCGCTTGCAGTAATAGCGTCCGTCGCGCCCGACATAGATCCGGTCATTGTCGGTCAGCACCCGCTCGGTATAGCGTGGATTGTCGCGATAATAGCGGTCGGCATAGTAGCCGCGGTCGCCATAGCCTGTCGTGGCACAGCCGCCGAGCAGGGTTGCGGCCGCTGCGGCGGCCAGGATTGTCATGCGCATCCCATTTCTCCTGTTGTCCCCGTCGGGAAAGCCAACGAGCCGCAGGCGAAACGGTTTCCATTGCGGTGAACGCCGCGTTTACCAAGCCTTCACTATGGCCGCGTTACTCGTTTCGGATGGAGAATAGTCCGCAATTCGAAACGATCGCGACCGAAACGGGGGAGATCATCACGCGCGAACGGCGCTATGCCGTTTACTTGCGCGGGGTGATCGGCAGGGCGGGCTGCCGCAACCGGATGCCGCTGACGATCCGCAATATCTCCGCGCGCGGCCTGAAAGGCGAATGCGCCTATCCGCCGCGGCCCAATGACGAAGTCGAGATCGAGCTGCCCGGCATCGGCGCCATCGCCGGCCATGTCCGCTGGGGAGACGGGATCGCGATCGGCATCTCGTTCGACGGGCCGATCGATCCGACGCTGGCTTTCACGCGCAACCGCCCGGGCGTGCGCCGATCGGGCCTCTTCGCCGCTCACTGAGATCGGGGCAGTAGCCCTGCCCGGCGCCGTGGGGGTGGTTGGGGGAGCGACGCCGGACAGGACGCGAGCCCTGTGCCGCAACCGGCGAAGCTTAGAAATCGAAGGTCGATGGAGCGCTCGCCGCTGCGGTCAACGTCACATTGGCACGGCGAACGGCAGGCCTGGCGCGCCGAACGTCACGCCGATGCGCGGCTTTGCGATTCCCGCGCGGGCGCCAGCAGCGCGTCGATCGAGTCCCGGTAGCTGCGGCCGACCGGCACTTCGGCCCCCGCCTCCAGCCGCACCGCCATCGCCCCGCTCGGCTTGCGCATCATCGCGACGATCGCGCTGCGGCGGCAGATCGCGGACCGGTGGACCCGGGCGAACACCGCCGGGTCCAGCTTGGTTTCCAGGCTCGACAACGTCGCGCGGAGCAGCCCGCCGCCCGCGCTTGCGTGCAGCCGGACATAATCGCCTTCGGCCTCGATCCACTCGATCGTCTCGACCGGCACCCGCACCGTCTCGCGCCCGCGGCTGACCCAGAGCGCATCGGGCCAGGCGCTGTCGTTGGCACTCTCCGGCAGCGCCTCCCGGGTCGTGACCTCCTTTGCCGCGGACGACATAGCCAGGCCTGGCGCGAAGCTCAGAAACGCGAGCGCGCCGCCGGCGAAATAGCCGCCCCAGATCATCGTGAAGCGGACGTGCCTCTGAAGCGCCGCGACCGGTTCGCCGAAGCTCGACGCGAGCACGAAATCGATCAGCGCTCGTCCGACGATCATCGCGACGCAGCATCCGATCGCCGCACCACACAGGACGAGGGCGCGGTGCCGGAACCCGCGCGCGGCGACCCGATCCGCCAGGTGCGTGAAGCCGAAGAACAGCAAGCCGCCGAGCATCGTCGAGAGCAGGCGGCGCGCCTGCCAGATCGACGACGGAAACTCGTCCTGCAGCTGGTTCCAGGTGAGGAACAGCAGGTAGGTCGCGGCCCAGAAGCCTAACGCGCAAACGATGCGCAGCCGCTCACGGGCGGATGAGCGTTCGAGCAGGTATGGCATGCGCTATCAGATAAGGCCTTCGGCCGCCGGGCGAAAGCTATTCCAGCACATTTTGCGCATCGGCGTCGGGTGGAGGCGAGGCGGCGGAGTCGTCGGGCGCCCAGACCTGCGCCGCGAACCACAGCACGCCCGCGGCCCAGATCAGCGCCTTCCAGCGGCTTCGGAACAGTCGCGAATAGCCGAACATAGGGGAATCTTGTCGCGCAAATCGCTTACTCGGTCGTGAAGATTTGGTTCGTGGCGGCGGCCTGTGACACCTGTCACACCCGGGCCTGCCGAATCGGGCCACAAGGTGCTCAGTATTGTTGCGTAAGCGTGGTAGCATGGCTTGGCCGGAGATGGGGATGAACGCCGAGGATCTGTCACGGATGATGTCCGGCAGCGCGCTGCTCTCCTCCTGGGGAGCCGCGGAGCTGCAGGATCTGCTGGAGCGCGCGGCGCTTTGCCCGATGAAGAAGGGCGACGTGCTGCTGCACCAGGGCGATGCCGGCGACTATCTGATCATCCTGCTGGACGGGACGATCCGCGTCAGCATGGTCGCGTCCAACGGCCGCGAGATCATTCTCGACTATCTGGAGCCCGGCAGCGTGCTGGGCGAGATCGCCCTGCTCGACGGCGGCGAGCGGACCGCGAGCGCCACCGCGCTGGGCGAGGGCCAATATATGAAATTGAGCGCGCACGCGTTCCGCGAGGTGCTGGAGCGGCACCCGAGCGTCGCGTGGCGGCTGCTGCGCGAGATGGCGCGGCGGCTGCGCAACGCGAACAACACGATCGAGAGCGACCGCGCCTATGCCTCCGGCCCTCGGCTGGCGCGGTCGCTCCAGCGGCTGATGCAGAACGGCGCCGAGGGCGTCGCCCTGAAGCTCAGTCAGAGCGAGCTCGGCGCCTTTGCCGGCATCAGCCGCGAAAATATCAACCGCCAGCTTGGTGCCTGGTCCGATGCCGGCATCGTCGCGCTGGAGCAGGGACGCGTCCGCGTCCTCGACATGGAGGTTCTGGAAGAGATCGCGATGGCGGCCGAGTAGCTTAAGGCCGTTGCGCCGGCTCCGGGCATGTAGGTCCCGGCCCGGCGATTCCGTCGTCATGTCTTCCGCGAACAGGGGCGGCCGCGCCAGGGGGTCGGCCGCCCCGCCTTATTTACGCCGCAGCGTGCTCGATGGTCTTGGAGTCATTGACCGCGTCCGGCTGCTCCTTGCTGCCGATCGCGATCTTCTGCGGCTTCATCGCCTCGGGCACTTCGCGCACCAGCTCGATCCTCAGCAGGCCATCGGCCAGGTCGGCGCTGTCGACCCGCACGAAGTCGGCGAGTTCGAAGCGCCGCTCGAAGCTGCGGCTGGCGATCCCGGCGTGCAGGACGCCGGAACGGTCCTGGCCGGTTGCATCCTTCTTCCCGGCGACGACCAGCAGGTTCTGCTGCGCGGTGATGTCGATCTCGTTCTTCTTGAAACCGGCGACGGCCAGCGTGATGCGATAACGGTCTTCCGCCACCCGTTCGAGGTCGAAGGGCGGATAATTGTCGCTGCTCGCGGCGCTGCGCGCGCTGCTTTCCAGCAGGTCGAACAGCCGGTCGAAGCCGACCATCGAGCGGCGATAGGGGGTCAGGTCGAAATTACGCATATCAAAGTCTCCGTATGAGCAAGTTGACTGCCTTTGGCGCCCCGAACGGCGGCGCCCGCAAAGCGCCAGGCCCCGCTACCGGCAGCCTGACGTAACGGAATCTATGATCGCATCGAGCGAGTTCAAGAATCCGGCGGGTCTTCCGGCGCCCCGCCATTTCGCCTAGACGCGCGACCGATGTTCGATGTTGCTCCGACCGAATTGCTGCTCTGCGCCGTGGTCGCGCTGGTGGTGATCGGTCCCAAGGACTTGCCCAAGGCGATGCGCGTGCTCGGCTATTGGGTCGGGCGCGCACGCGGCGTCGCCCGCCATTTCCGCGCCGGGATCGACACGATGATCCGCGAATCCGAGCTCGCCGAAATGGAAAAGAAGTGGGCGGAGGAGAATGAGCGCATCATGCGCGAGCATCCGATGACCGAGGACGCGCCGCAGATGCTGCCGCTACCCGAGCCTGCGCCGCCCGCGCCCGCGGACCCCCCCGCCCCGGCCGCCGACGGAGACGGCGCGCGGTGAAAGACATCGACGAAACGCGCGCGCCGCTGCTCGACCATCTGATCGAGCTGAGGCGACGGCTGCTCTGGTCGCTGGCGGCGCTCGCGGGCGCGTTCGGCGTCTGCCTGTATTTCGCGAAGCCGATCTTCGCCTTCCTGGTGCAGCCGCTGCTGAAGGCGGGGCAGGGCAAGCTGATCTACACCGACATTTTCGAGGCCTTCTTCGTCAATGTGAAGGTCGCGTTCTTCGCGGCGATCATGGTCGCCTTTCCGGTCATCGCCAGCCAGATCTGGAAATTCGTCGCGCCAGGCCTCTACCGGAACGAGAAGCAGGCGCTGCTGCCCTTCCTGATCATGACGCCGGTGCTGTTCGCGATGGGCGCGGCGCTCGCTTATTATCTCGCCATGCCTATCGCGCTGCACTTTCTGCTGGGCTTCCAGGGGAACGTCGGCGGGGTGCAGCAGGAGGCGCTGCCCGGCATCGGCAATTACCTGAACTTCGTCACCAAGTTCATGTTCGGGTTCGGCGTCGCGTTCCTGACGCCGGTGCTGCTGATGCTGCTGGAGCGCGCCGGCATCGTCACCCGCGACCAGCTGGTGCGGGGCCGTCGCTATGCGATCGTGATCGTGTTCGTGGTTGCCGCGGTGCTGACGCCGCCGGATATCGTGTCGCAGCTGCTGCTGGCGACGCCGCTGGTGCTGCTCTACGAATTCGCGCTGATCGCGATCTGGTTCACCGAGAAGCGGCGAAAGAAGCAGGCCTCCGCGACGGCTGCCGAGGAGGCCTGAAGGCGGGACGGCTTACTTGCCGTTCATTGCGTCCTTGGTCTCCTTGCTGGCGGACTGAAGATCCTTGCCGGCCCCGCTGACGGTGTTGCAGCCTGCGATCAGCAACGATCCGGCGACCAGTGCCAGCGCGATCGATTTGCGAAGCATTGTCTGTCTCCTGCGCGCGCGACCCAGCGCGCGTGCGGTTGAAATGCGCGAGCCGCGATGCTGTTCCGCATCCGAAAGAGGCGGCGAACTGTCGGCAGGGAAGGAAAAATTTGGGCCCGGAGACGTCACCGGGGGGAGGCTGACGTGTCCGGGCCCATTGTCTTGGACAGCGAGAGCGGGGGGGCAAAAGGTCGCTATCCGAAGTGCAGAACGTGCCTCGCGACACCCGGTTCCCGGCCCCGCAAAATTATTTTCGCGAAATCTACTCCGCGCCGGGCGTGGGATCCGGGACAAGCGGGAAGCAGACCTTGAACGATCCTTCCGGATCCCGTTCGAGCGGGTTGCGCAACTGGCGCGCCAGGCCTTCCAGCACGCGTCCGTAGCGGCCGGCCAGCAGGCGCTGCAGCTCGTCCGAATCCTGGAGCGCCGGCGATCCGACCACCAGGCAGGCGCGGTCGGCCTCGGCCTGGCGCAGCACCGAGACACGGATCGAGGCCGCCGGGTCGACGGTCATCGCCAGCTCGATCAGCTCCGTCGTCAGGAAAGCGACCGGGATCGCGGTATCCTGCCCGACATAAACGG
Source organism: Sphingomonas horti (assembly GCF_009753715.1). GTDB lineage: Bacteria > Pseudomonadota > Alphaproteobacteria > Sphingomonadales > Sphingomonadaceae > Sphingomonas_B > Sphingomonas_B horti. The sequence continues at coordinate 98,052 of NZ_WQMS01000006.1, forward strand.
GTGGCACGTCGATCAGGATCGCGAGCCGGTTCGCCTCGCCGGGCGCCGTTGCCCTGAGGTTGGCGCTCAGCTCCCCGATCAGCGCTCGCAGGTTGACGCCGCGATTCTCTTCCAGCTCCGCATAATGGTTGCGGTGGACGACCGCGAGCGCATCGACGCGGCGCCCGATCGTGGCATAGGCCGCGCCGGCCTCCGCGGTCTTCGCCGCGCGCGCGTGCAGGTTGATCAGGCTGGAGACGACCTGGAGGTTGTTCTTGACCCGGTGATGCACCTCGCGCGTCAGCCGCGTCTGGCGGGACAGGCCCCTGGCGAGCTCGTCCTCGTGAGCGGCCACGGTGCGGCTGATCGTCTGGAAGGTCTCGCCAAGCTCCTCGATCTCGCGGGCCGGGATCGTCATCCGGCGGAGCGGATTGGCGATCTCGCCCGGCTGATAGGTGGCAATGTTGGCGCGCAGCTGCCCCAGCGGCCCCAGCACCAGGCGGTTCACCACCAGCCAGGCGATCGCCAGCGCGACCAGCCACATGATGATCGGAAGCGACATGGTCAGCAGCTCGGCCGGGGAGAAGGGCACGCTGCGCACGTCGAACATCAGCGACAGCGGCATGCCCGGCACCGGCGTCGTCACCGTCTCGTGCCGCTGCAGCATGCCGGGGCGATAGTCGTGGATCAGCGCCAGCGTCTGCTCGCCTTTGCGGATCGAGAGGCTGTAGGGGGCGACGAACGTCGCCGGCTGCAGGATGCCGGCGAGCTGCTCGGCCGGATAGAAAACGACGGCGATGAAGCTGCGCGTGTCGCCGGGCAGCGTCAGCGTCAGCCCGTCGCCGGACAGGTTGGCGATGACGTCTCCGCCTTGGTCCGGCGGCGCGCGGCGCGCGGCGATTGCGGGGGCGCCGCAGACGACGCGCCCGGTGCGGCTGACGATGGCGAAGCGCGTCGGCTCGTTGAACGAGGTCGCGAGCACGCTCAGTGTGCGCGAGCAGGTCGACGCCTCGTTGCCGCCGCGCTCCAGCAGGTTGGCGGCGGAGCGGAGCGCGGCCGTGTCGATCGACAGCTCCGACGCCAGCCGGCGCGCGCCTTCGGACGAAGCGATGCGGACGGTCGCTCGCCGTTCAAGGTCGGCACTGCGCGAAATCTGTAGCGAAGCGAGCACGGCCAGCAGCCCGAGCGGCAGCAAGGCGACGCTCAGCAATATGATCAGGCGGAAACCGGCGGAGAGACGGGAGAACCGGTCGAAAACCGCTGCAGTCGCCGCGCGCGCGGGGGCAGCGCTGGCCATCCGCAGATGCTATTTGAGCTTGCCGAGCAGGTCCAGCATCTCCTGGGGAATATCCTCCTCGACGGCCTTTTCATAGACCGATCGGAGCGCGTGACCGACGCTGGTGTCCGGAGCGGCGCCCTTTTGCCTCGGAGCCTTCCGTTCAACTTTGCGCTTGGCGTTCGGAACCAACACTACCCCCCAACAACCGGCTCGCGGCCGAAATGCATAGGATTTGATGCACCCACAAGAGCGACGCAGGCGCTGATAGCCGCCTGATGCCGCACGTGAAACTAAATATCGTTTCGTTTGTTCCACCACCGCGCCAGAATATTTTTCCCGTCGGGCGCTTGGGGGGAGGGGGCTTGCCAAGCCTGCGAAGCCCGATCCATGAGACGGGCCACAGAGCTTGGAGACTTGCCCACATGTCGCTTGGTCAACAACTGGCCCCGCACCTGCCCTTTCTTCGCCGTTACGCGCGCGCCCTGACCGGCAGCCAGCAGCACGGCGATTCCTATGTGAAGGCGGCGCTGGAGGCGATCGTGCAGGCGCCCGAGGAGTTCCCGCGCGACGTCGACCCGCGGCTGGGGCTCTACAAGACGTTCCAGGCGATCTGGGGATCGGTCAACGTCGCCAATGACGACGAGCCCGAAGCCGGCACAGAAGGCGGCGATAACGAGTCGATCGCGCGCGCGCGGCTCGCCCGGATCACGCCGCTGCCGCGCCAGGCGCTGCTGCTGACCGCGATGGAGGGCTTCACGCCCGAGGATGCCGGCTATCTGATCGATGCCGACGCGGACGAGGTCGACCGCCTGGTCGCCGAAGCGCTTTCCGAGATCGAGGAGCAGACCCGCGCCGAGGTGCTGATCATCGAGGATGAGCCGATCATCGCGATGGACCTGGAAACGATCGTGCGCGACCTGGGGCATGAGGTCACCGGCGTCGCCGTCACGCGCGACGAGGCGGTCTCACAGGCCAGGTCACGGCGCCCGGGACTGGTGCTCGCCGACATCCAGCTGGCCGACGACAGCTCCGGCATTGACGCGGTCAAGGACATCCTGTCCGAATTCACGGTGCCGGTCATCTTCATCACCGCCTTCCCGGAGCGGCTGCTGACCGGCGAGCGGCCGGAGCCGACCTTCCTGATCACCAAGCCGTTCCAGCGCTCGACCGTTAAGGCGGCGATCGCCCAGGCGCTTTTCTTCGACCGGGCGACCGTTCCTGCCTAAGCCCCGGAACTTGCCACGGATGGCCGCGTTATCGTGGGGTCCATCCGTGGCAGGGGCGAAATGAAAATGGCGGAAGAAGAAGTCCATCGGACGTCGACCGAGGCTCGCGCGGCTTCGAAGCCGGGCGTGGTCCGCTACATTCTCGCCATCAGCCTCGCGCTTGTGATTCTCGCCTTCATCGTCATCTATTTCGTGTGACGCGCGGCTTTCGCGCGCGCCCACGATCACCTCGTATCCAAGGTTTGGAATGGCCGAAGCCCACGCCCGTCGCGTCGAACACGATCATGAGCCGCCCGCCGCTCCCCACGCGGCGCTGTCGGACGAGGAATTCCGCGAGCAGCTCGCGCTGGTGATCCCGCATCTGCGCGCGTTCGGTCGGTCTCTGTCCGGCAACCGCGACACCGCGGACGATCTGGTGCAGGAGACGCTGCTGAAGGCGTGGGCGGCGCGCAAACGTTTCCAGGCCGGCACCAATATGCGTGCCTGGACCTTTATCATCCTGAGGAACCTCTATCTCTCCCAGATGCGCCGCGCGCGCTTCAAGGGAGAGTGGGACGATCTCGCCGCCGACCGGCTGCTCGCGGCGCCCGCCAGCCAGGACCGGCACGTCGAACTGGCGGACATGCAGCGTGCGCTGATGCACCTGCCGCAGCCGCAGCGCGAGGCGCTGATCCTGGTCGGCGCCGGCGGCTTCGCCTATGAGGAAGCGGCCGAGATTTGCGGCGTCGCCGTCGGCACGATCAAGAGCCGCGTCGCCCGCGGCCGGGTCGCGCTGGAGGCGCTGCTGACCGACGGTGCACTGCCCTCCCGCCGCGAAAGCCCGGGGCATGGCCATGGCGGCGCGCTCGAGACGATCATGGACCAGGTCGACGACCTGAGCCGCGACGTGGAGATCGTGGCCGGCCAGCACGACGACGGCGAAGAAGAAAGCCGCTAGGGAAAACCGCTAGATCGTGATGCGGTCGAGCCGGTCCAGGCAGGCGCGCATGTCTGCCGGCAGCTCGAAGCCGTCGCGGAATGCCACCTGCAGCGCGCGGCCGACGCCTTCGGCCGGCGACGGCCGGGAAACGGCGATGAACCTGTCTCCCGTCATCATGCGCTCTTTAGGCCCTCCGTTGAACATACAGGGTCCAACGCGCTAATCTGGGTGAAGTTGCCTCGGTGTTGCGGGCGGAACAAAGCCCGGTCAAAGACTGTGGCATGGATGTAACAGCTTCCGCTCCGCTCTCAGAAGCGCTCGAACGGGCCGTCCGCCATGCCCCCTTCCTGCGCGCGCAGGCGGAGCGGCATGCCGATCTGGCGGAGCTTCTCGCCGCCGGAGATCTGGCCGGGGCGCTCAAGGCACGCGGAGCCGGCAACGACGCGGAACCAGTCGCGCGGCGGCTGCGGCTGGAACGTGCGCGGACCGCGCTGGTGCTGGGAATCGGCGATCTGGCCGGGGTGCTGCCGCTCGAAGCGGTGGTCGAAGGGCTGAGCGATCTCGCCGACCGCAGCCTCGACGCCGCGATCGCCGCCGCGATCGACGAGCGCATGCCGGGCGAGCCGCCTCGTGGCTTTGCGGTCATCGCGCTGGGCAAGCATGGCGGGCGCGAGCTCAATTACTCGTCCGACATCGACCCGATCTTCCTCTATGATCCCGCAACCCTGCCGCACCGGTCGCGCGAGGAGTCGGCCGAGGCAGCGGTGCGGATCGGGCGACGCGTGATCGAGCTGCTGCAGGCGCGCGATGCCGACGGCTATGCGTTCCGCGTCGACCTGAGGCTGCGTCCGTCCCCCGAAGTGACGCCGATCGCGCTGCCGATCGACGCGCTGATCTCCTATTACGAATCGAGCGCGGTCGCGTGGGAGCGGGCTGCGTTCGTCCGGGCGCGGGCGGCGGCCGGCGACATTGCGCTGGGACAGCGTTTTCTCGACGCGATCCGCCCGTTCGTGTGGCGGCGCTCGCTCGATTTCGGCGCGGTCAAGGAAATGCGGGCGATGTCGCACCGCATCCGCGCGCAGCACGGCCGCGAAGCGTTCGGCCCCGGCTATGACCTGAAGCGCGGGCGCGGCGGCATCCGCGAAGTCGAGTTCTTCGCGCAGATCCACCAGCTGATCCATGGCGGGCGGGAGCGGAGGCTGCGCTCGCCCACGACGATCCCGGCGCTCCGGTCGCTCGCCATGGCCGGTATCATCGGCAGCGGCGAGGCGATGCAGTTGGCCGATGCCTATCGCCTGTTCCGCACCATCGAGCACCGGCTGCAGATGGTCGACGACCGCCAGACGCACGAACTGCCGCGCGAGCAATCGGCGCTTGACAATGTCGCGCGCCTCCACGGGCTGGGCGACGGCGCGGCGTTGCTCGACCTGCTCCGCCCGCAGGTGGAGGGGGTCGGCCGCATCTACGACGCGCTGGAGGACGGCGCGGCCGAGGGGCTGCCGGTCGGCGCCACCCTTGCGCCCGCGCTGGCCAAGGCCGGTTTCAATCCGCCCGACGCGGCGCGCGCGGTGATCGAGCGCTGGCGCGGCGGGGGCGTGCGCGCGGTGCAGAGCCCGGCGGCGCGCGAGGCGCTGGAAGAGGTGCTGCCGGGGTTGGTCGAGGCGCTCGGCCGCGCCCCGGATCCGCACGCCGCGCTGCACCGGATGGACGACATTGTCGGCCGGCTGCCCAGCGCGATCAACTTCTTCCGCCTGCTTTCGGCACGGCCGCCGCTGCTGCGACTGCTCGCCGACCTGCTGAGCCACGCGCCGACGCTGGCTGCGACGCTCGGGCGGCGGCCGGAGCTGCTCGATGGATTGATCGACGCAACCGCCTTCGAGCCTGCGCCGGCCGTGCCCGATCTCGCCCGCACCTTCGCGGCGGCCGAGGGCGGAGATTATGAGCGGCTGCTCGATCATGTCCGGCGATCGGTCGGCGAGCGACGCTTCGCACTCGGCGTCCAGCTGATCGAAGGGGCCAGCGACCCGCTCGAAGTCGCCGCCGGCTATGCGCGGGTGGCGGAGGCTGCGCTCGGAACGCTCGCCACGGCGACGGTCGAGGATCATGCCCGCCAGCACGGCCGCGTTCCGGGCAGCGAGCTGGTGATCCTCGCCCTCGGCCGGCTCGGCGGCGCCGCGCTGACGCACGCGTCGGACCTCGACCTGATCTATCTGTTCACCGGCACGATCGACGCGGTCTCCGATGGGCCCAAGCCGCTGGAGGCGACGCGCTACTACAACCGCCTCGCCCAGCGGGTCACCGCCGCGCTGACGGTGCCGACCGCTGCCGGCGCGTTGTACGAAGTGGACACGCGGCTGCGGCCGTCGGGATCGAAGGGGCTGCTCGCGGTCACGATCGACTCCTTCGCCGATTACCAGCGCGAGAGCGCCTGGACCTGGGAGCATATGGCGCTGACCCGCGCCCGGCCGGTGTTCGGTTCGGATGCCGCGCGCGCCCGCGTGCAGGCGGTGATCGACGAGGTGCTGAGCCGCCCACGCGACACGGCCAAGCTGCTGAAAGACGTGGTGTCGATGCGCACCGACATGGCGCGGCACAAGCCGCCCGCGGGCGCGCTCGATGCGAAGCTGGTCGAAGGCGGTCTGGTCGACCTGGAGTTCTGCGTGCACGCGGGCCAGCTGGAGCATCGCGCCGGATTCGATCCGCGCCTCGGGCCCGCGATCGCGGCGTTGATCGCCAAAGACCTGCTGCCGCCCACCTTCATCGCAGCTTACGAAGTACTGGCGCGGATGCTCGTCACGCTCCGTCTGGTCGCGCCCGATGCGCAGGAGCCGGACGGGCCGGCGCGCGCGCTGGTCGCCCGCGCCTGCGGCTTTGGCGATTGGGACGCGCTGCTTGAAGGCTATGCCGCCGCGCGGCAGAGCGTGCGCGAAGCCTGGGCGCGGATCGTTGCGCGAAGCGAGGAGGAATGACGATGGTCGGAGAGCAGGCGCCGGACACGGCGTTCGAAGGGCCGGACGGCAGCCAGACGACGCTTGCCGCATGGCGCGGCAGGCCGCTGGTGCTCTATTTCTATCCGAAGGACGATACGTCCGGCTGCACCAGGGAAGCGCAGGATTTCACGGCCCTGTCCGACCAGTTCGCGACGGCCGGCGTCGCGCTGCTGGGCGTGTCGAAGGACACGGCGAAGAAACACCGGGCCTTCACCGACAAATACGGGCTGAAGGTCCCGCTCGGCACCGATGCCGACGGCGCGCTGCTGGAGGCGTTCGGCGCCTGGGTCGAAAAGAGCATGTATGGCCGCAAATATATGGGGATCGAGCGCTCGACCTTCCTGATCGACAAGGACGGCAGGATCGCCCGCGAATGGCGCAAGGTGAAAGTGCCGGGCCATGCGGAAGAGGTGCTGAAGGCGGCGCGGGAACTCGCGTAAACGGCTTGACGCGCTAAACACCGTTCGGCCTGAGCTTGTCGACGGCCTTCCTTTCTTCATACGGCGGTTCAGAAAGACAAGGGAGGGCTTCGACAAGCTCAGCCCGAACGGTGTTTCATAGTGCCTGATATCTCAAACGCAGCGCTGACGGTCCTCACGACCGCCGAGCCTTACGCCAAGGTCCGCGCCGCCCGCGCGGCAGCGCGCGACTGGCGATTGGGCCGGCTGGCGCATGCCTTCTCCGCCGCCATGCCCGACCGGCCGGCGCGTCCCGCTGCGCCGGAGCTGCTGCCGCCCAACCGGATGCCGAAGCGGGGTCGGGCGGGCTCCGACGCGTCGCGAATCGCGATGATCCACGCGCTCGCGCATATCGAGTTCGTCGCGATCGACCTTGCATTCGACATGGCCGGGCGGTTCGGCGCCCGCTTCCCGCGCGGTTTCGCCGACGACTGGATGCGCGTCGGCGCCGACGAAGCGATGCACTTCGCGCTGCTCGACCGGCGCCTGCGCGCGCTCGGCAGCCATTACGGCGCGCTGCCGGCTCATGACGGGCTATGGCAGGCTGCGGAGGAAACCGCGCAGGACCCGCTCGCCCGGCTGGCGGTGGTGCCGATGGTGCTGGAGGCGCGGGGGCTGGACATCACCCCGGCAACGATCGCGCGCTTCGAAGGCGCCGGCGACCTTGCGACCGCGCGCATTCTCGGCCGCATCCTGACCGACGAGGAGCGCCATGTCCGTGCCGGCACGCGCTGGTTCCGTCATGGTTGTGAATCGGCGGGCCTGGACCCGATTCCGACCTGGCAGTCGCTGGTCGCGCGGCATTTTCGGGGCTCGCTGAAGCCTCCGTTCAACGACTCGGCGCGCGAGCGGGCCGGTCTGACCCGTGCGTTCTATATGGTAGGTTGTCATTAACCAGCTGATTGCAGACAAGTCCGGCAAGCCGAGCGGGGGGCTCCGCACGGCAAGGAATCACAAGGTCCGGCGCGACGGTGGTCGCGCGGGTCGAGAGGTCGCCGGAAGGACGAGTCTTGTTCTCAACCGAAGCCAACGCGGTGCGCGCAAACAAGTTCCGCCGTGTTTTCAATATGAAGGTGATCGTGCGGTCGGCGTTCGCCATCGCCGTCGCTTCCACGTCGGTGGCCGCGTCGGCCGATAGCGGCGATGCCCAGTACAAGGCGCTGTTCCAGTCGTGGAAGAGCATGGACCAGGTCGGGCAGAACGTGCCGGCGGATCAGGGCAGCATGTCGGTGCCGTCGCTCAAGCCGGTCGCGAACCTCAACTTCAGCAGCTTCTACGGCGTGCGTTCGGACCCGTTCCGCGGCACCGCGGCGATGCATGCCGGCGTCGACATTCCCGGCCCGACCGGCACCCCGATCTACGCCACCGCCGACGGCATCGTCGAGCGCGCCGGCTGGACCGGCGGCTATGGCAACCTGGTCGAGCTGGAGCATGGCCGCGGTCTTGAGACCCGCTACGGCCACCTGTCGAAGATCATGGTGCAGCCCGGCCAGCGGGTGAAGCGCGGCGAAGTGATCGCGCTGATGGGCTCGACCGGCCGCTCGACCGGCAGCCACCTCCATTACGAGGTCCGCATGGACGGCCGCGCGGTGAACCCGGTGCCGTATCTCGATTCCGCGGAGCTGGCGGTCGCGATGAAGCAGCGCGTCAACGCGATGACCGCTCCGCTTGCCCAGGGCGGCCCGGACGGCGAGGCGCTCGGCACCAACTGAGTTTTCCGTGACACGGGAGAGGGAAGCCGCCGGCGCTGTTGCCGGCGGCTTTTTTCGTTCCTACATCGAGGGCGTGAGCGATCCCATTCAGCTGACCCCTTCCGCCGCCGAGCGCGTCGCGGCGATCGCCCAGCGCCAGGGCAAGCCGGCGATCCTGCGCCTGTCGGTCGAAGGCGGCGGCTGCTCCGGCTTCCAGTATCGATTCGGCCTGGCCGACGGCGTCGAGAGCGGCGATCTGACCGTCGAGCGTGACGGCGTGACGCTGGTTGTCGACAGCGTCAGCCTCGATCTCGTCCGCGGCGCGGCCGTCGATTATGTCGAGAATCTCGGCGGCGCCGCGTTCAAGGTCGAGAACCCGAACGCCGCGTCCGGCTGCGGCTGCGGATCGAGCTTTTCGGTCTGACCGCGCGCCGCTAGGTGGGGGGCATGCGCATCACCACCTACAATGTGAACGGCATCAAGGCCCGGCTGCCTCGCCTGATCGAGTATCTGGAGGAGCAGAAGCCGGACGTGGTCTGCCTCCAGGAGCTGAAATCCTCCGACGAAACCTTTCCCGAGGCGGACGTGCGCGCGGCCGGCTATGGCGCGGTCTGGCACGGGCAGAAGGGGTTCAACGGTGTCGCGGTGCTCGCGAAAGGCGCCGACCCGGTCGAGCGGATGCGCGGCCTGCCCGGCGACCCCGACGACACCCACAGCCGCTATCTCGAGGCCGAGGTTGATGGCGTTGTGGTCGCCTCGATCTACCTGCCCAACGGCAATCCCGTGCCGGGCCCGAAGTTCGATTACAAATTGCTCTGGATGGAGCGGCTCTGCGCCCATGCGGCGGACCTGCTTGCAGAGGAACGGCCGGTGGTGCTGGCGGGCGACTATAATGTGATCCCGACCGATGCCGACACTTTCTCGGTCTCGGCGATGGCGCATGATGCGCTGATGCAGCCGGAGAGCCGCCAGGCCTTCCGCCGGCTGCTTTACCAGGGCTGGACCGACGCCCTGAAGACGCGCCACCCGGTCACGCCGCTCTGGACCTTCTGGGACTATCAGGCCGGCTGCTGGCAGCGCGACGCAGGTTTCCGCATCGACCATCTGCTGCTGAGCCCGCAGGCGGCCGACCGGCTGGCCGACGCCGGCGTCGACAAGAGCTATCGCGGCCGCGAAAAAGCGAGCGACCACGCGCCGACCTGGGCCACGCTGCGCGACTAGTCGCTTTGTTAACCAAAAGACGGTAAACGCGGCCGAAACCTTTGGGGCACGCGGATTGGACCTGAGCGCGAAGCTGCTCGCACGAAGCCTGGCCGGGGCGGCATTGCTGCTCGGATTGGCCGGGCTTGCCGTGATGACGCCGGGGTTCGCCGCGAGCGAGGGCAACACGCTCACCATCGCGCTCGATCCGCCGCCGCCGCCGCCGCCGATGCCCGGGGTCACCGGCCCCGCCGGCGCGCCGCTGGTGGTGATCGATGCCGGCCATGGCGGCTATGATCTGGGCGCGAAGGCGGCGACGGGCGAGCAGGAAAAGGACCTGACGCTCGCGGTCGCACGCTCGGTCCATGACGCGCTTGCAAGGCACGGGCGGGTCCGCGTGGCGCTGACCCGCACCGACGATCGCTTCCTCGCCCTTCGCGAGCGTTATGAAATGGCGCGGGAGCTGGGGGCCTCGCTGTTCCTGTCGATCCACGCCGATTCCGCCGGCGACGATCAAGCCGCGCATGGCGCGACGCTCTATACCCTCTCCGCGGTCGCGTCCGACGCCGAGGCCGCCGCGCTCGCCAATCGCGAGAACAAGGCCGACATCGTCCGCGGCGTCAATCTGAGCGGGCGCAGCGAAGCGGTGACCTCGATCCTGATCGATCTCGCCCAGCGCGAATCGCTGGAGGACGCGGCCAGCTTCACCAACCTCCTCTATCGCGAGGCGCGGCCGGTGCTGCGGTTCCGCCGCGACTATCACCGCGAAGCGGCTCTGGTGGTGCTGAAGGCGCCGGACGTGCCGTCGGTGCTGCTGGAGACCGGCTACATCACCAACGAGGCGGACCGCAGCCTGCTCGCGTCCGACGACAGCCGCGCCCGGGTCGGCGCGGCCGTGGCACGCGCGATCGAAATGCATTTCGCCAAGCGCCTCGCCAGCCGGTGATACCCCGTTCCAATGCGGCCGAAACTTGCTAGAGCCGGGAGCGGATGGAACAGTCTGATGCGGCGGGCTCGCGCTTTACCCTGAAGCGGGCGGGCGATTATCGGCAAAAGCTCGGCGAGCTGTCGACGCGGCGGTGGTTCCGCTGGCTGGCCTATGCTGCCGGGCTGCTGTTGCTCGGCTATGCGCTGATCTGGGTGCTGTTCGCGCGCGATCTGCCCTCGGTCGACAAGCTGCGCACCTACCAGCCGCCGCTGCCGACCAACGTGCGCGCGATCGACGGCGCGCCGATCCACTCCTATGCGCGTGAGCGGCGGGTCCAGCTCTCCTATCCGGAATTCCCGCAGAGGCTGGTCCAGGCCTATATCTCGGCCGAGGACCGGACCTTCTTCAGCCATGGCGGCGTCGACTATCCGGGCATCGTCTCGGCGATCATCACCAACCTGACGCACAGCGGCCGCCCGGTCGGCGCGTCGACGATCACTCAGCAGGTCGCCAAGAACCTGCTGCTCGGCAACGAGCTCAGCTACCGGCGCAAGATCCGCGAGGCGCTGCTCGCCTACCGGATCGAGGATGCGCTGACCAAGCCGCAGATCCTGGAGCTCTACCTCAACCAGATCTTCCTCGGCCGGAACGCCTATGGCGTGCAGGCGGCGGCGCGCGCCTATTTCGACAAGGACGTGGCGCAGCTGACGCTGCCGCAGATGGCCTATCTCGCGATCCTGCCGAAAGGCCCCTCCAATTACGATCCGGAACGCCACACCGAGCGCGCGCTCGATCGGCGCAATTGGGTGCTCGGCGAGATGCTGCGCAACGGATTCATCAGCAAGGCGGAGCATGACGCGGCCGTCGCCTCGCCGCTCGGCACCGTGCCGCGGCAGGGGACGCGCTTCGAATCCAATGCCGGCTATTTCCTCGAGGAAGTGCGGCGCGAGTTGATCCAGCGCTTTGGCGACACCGCCGAGGATGGGCCGAACAGCCTTTATGCCGGCGGCCTGTGGGTGCGCACCTCGCTCGATCCTCGCCTGCAGCAGCTCGCCGAGACGGCGCTACGCGATGGGCTGGCCCGTTACGATCGCGGCAAGGGCTGGCATGGTCCGATCAAGAAGCTCCCGACCGACGGCAATTGGGCGCAGCGCCTCGCCGCCGCCAACCTTGGCGCCGGCTATGCCGACTGGCGGATCGCGATCGTGCTGGAGAAGTCGGGCGGCGAGGTCAGGCTCGGCTTCCAGAGCGGCGAGACCGGGACGATGCCGGCATCCGCCGCGACGATGCCGGTCGCTGGCAAGGGCGGCACGACGTTCGACGCGCTGAAGCCCGGCGACGTGATCGCGGTCGAGCAGGAAGGCGGCGTCTGGGCGTTGCGGTCGATCCCGGCGATCTCCGGCGCGATGGTCGTCCAGAACCCGCATAACGGCCGCATCATGGCGATGCAGGGTGGGTGGGACAGCCGCATCCACAGCTTCAACAACGCGACCCAGGCGCTGCGCCAGCCTGGCTCGACGATCAAGCCGTTCGTCTATGCGGCCGCGCTCGACCAGGGGATGACGCCCGCGACGCTGATCGTCGACGGGCCGTTCTGCGTCTATCAGTCGGCGCTGCTCGGCCAGAAATGCTTCCGTAATTTCTCGGGCGGCTATGCCGGGCCGCAGACCTTGCGCTGGGCGATCGAGCAGTCGCGCAACCTGATGACAGTACGCACAGCGTCGCAGACCGGAATGGACAATGTCGTGCGCACGATCGCGCGGATGGGAATCGGCAACTACAAGCCGTTCCTGTCGATCGCGCTCGGTGCCGGCGAGACCACGCCGATGAAGATGACCAACGCCTTCTCGCAGCTGGTGGCGCTCGGCCGCGAGCTGAAGCCGACGCTGATCGACTATGTGCAGGACCGCAACGGCAAGGTCATCTACCGCACCGACACGCGCTGCGCGTTGATGCGGACCTGCAACGCGAAGGATTGGGACGGCAAGCCGATGCCCCGCCCACCGGTGCGGGGCCGCCAGCTGATGGACCCGATGACGGCCTATCAGATCGTCCATATCCTCGAAGGCGTGGTCCAGCGCGGCACCGCCCAGACGCTGCGCGAGCTCAACCGCCCGCTGCTCGGCAAGACCGGCACCACCAGCGGCCCGACCAACGTGTGGTTCATCGGCGGCTCGCCGGACCTGATCGCCGGCACCTATCTCGGCTATGACCAGCCGCGGCCGATGGGCGGCTATGCCCAGGGCGGCACGCTTGCCGCGCCGATCTTCAAGCAGTTCGCGCGCGAGGCGCTGAAGGACATGCCGATCGTCTCGTTCCGCGCCGCGCCTGGCATCCGCATGGTGCGAATCGATCGCCGTTCGGGTCGCAAGGTGTTCGGCACCTTCCCGTCGCTGACCGAGGCCAAGCCCGCGGTCATCTGGGAAGCGTTCAAGCCGGAAAGCGAGCCGCGCCGCACGATCCGCCGCGAAGAGATCGCCGCGCGGCCCAAGGAGAAAATGCTTCCGCCCGACGTTCCCGTCCGCCAGGGCCCGCGCGACAGCGAGTTCCTTGAGCGCGAGGGCGGGATTTACTAGCTCTGCAGCCGTTCAGGCTGCAGAGCGTGTCCCGGCGAAGGCCGGGATCCAGTTCAACGATAATGCCTGGGCCCCGGCCTTCGCCGGGGAACAGACCACGGAGTTAATGATGCGCGCCGAAGCGCAAGCCCATGTCGACCAGATCAACGACGCGCTCGCGCTGCTCAGGCGATTCCTCGACTGGGACCGGGCGCTGCGCCGCCTCGACGAACTCAATGCGAAAGTCGAGGACCAGTCGCTCTGGAACGACCCGAAGCAGGCGCAGGCGGTGATGCGCGAGCGCCGGCGGCTCGACGAGGCGATCACCGCCACGCGCGCCATCGAGCGCGAGCGCGACGACACGGTCGAGCTGATCGAGCTGGCCGAGGCCGAGGCCGACGAGGCGCTGGCCGACGAAGGGGTGGCGAGCCTTGCCGCGCTCGCCGAGCGGGCGGAGCGCGACAAGGTCGCCGCGCTGCTTGCCGGGGAGGCCGACGCCAACGACACCTATGTCGAGGTCAATGCCGGCGCCGGCGGGACCGAGAGCCAGGATTGGGCCGGCATGCTGCAGCGCATGTACACGCGCTGGGCGGAGCGGCACGGCATGAAGGTCGAGCTGATCGACTATCATGCCGGCGAGCAGGCCGGCATCAAGTCCGCGACTTTGCTGCTGAAGGGCGAGAACGCCTATGGCTATGCGAAGACGGAAAGCGGCGTCCACCGGCTGGTCCGCATCAGCCCCTATGATTCCAACGCGCGCCGTCACACCAGCTTCGCGAGCGTCTGGGTCTATCCGGTGGTCGACGACAATATCGAGGTCGACATCAATGACGCCGACCTGCGGATCGATACCTTCCGCTCGTCGGGCGCCGGCGGCCAGCACATCAACACCACCGATTCGGCGGTGCGGATCACCCATTTGCCGACCGGCATCGTCGTCCAGTCGCAGAGCCAGCGTTCGCAGCACAAGAACCGCGCCGAGGCGTTCAGCCAACTGCGCGCCAAGCTGTTCGAGCTGGAGCTCCAGAAGCGGGAGGCCGAGGCCAATGCCGCCAACGCGACCAAGACCGATATCGGCTGGGGCCACCAGATCCGCTCCTACGTGCTGCAGCCGTACCAGCTGGTGAAGGACCTGCGCACCGGCGTCACCTCGACCGCGCCCGGCGACGTGCTCGACGGCGATCTCGACCCGTTCATGGCGGCCGCGCTCAGCCAGCGCGTGACCGGTGAGAAGGTCGAGGTCGAGGACGTGGAATGATGCGCGCCGCGGCCGCCCTTGCCGCGCTGATGCTGCTGAGCGCCTGCGAGGCGCCGGCCGAGCACAATGCTCTGGCGGCGGACGACCATGCGTCCGATTTCCCGCAGGCGCACCGCCCGGTCGCGAAGATCGTCTCCAGCCGCTGGTCGGACGAGGAAAGCCGCGACCGGCTGAAGGAAGCCGCCGAGGTGATGAACCGCGCCGGCGTCGCGCCCGGCATGACGGTCGCCGATATCGGCGCCGGCGAGGGCTATTACACCATCCGTCTCGCCGCACGCGTGGGCATGAAGGGCCGGGTGCTGGCCGAGGATATCGTGCCCGAGGTCCGCAATGCGCTCGCCGAGCGCGTTAATCGCGAGCGGCTCGACAATGTGTCGGTGCGGCTCGGCGACGCGGCCGATCCGAAGCTGCCGTCGAACAGCTTCGACCGGGTGTTCATGGTCCACATGTACCACGAGATCGAGGAACCCTATGAGTTCCTCTGGAACCTGCGCCCGTCGCTGAAGCCGGGGGGGCAGGTGATCGTGGTCGACGCGGACCGCCCGACCGAAGCGCACGGCACCCCGCCCGCGCTGCTGCGGTGCGAGTTCGGCGCGGTCGGCTACCAGTTGGTGCGGATCGAGCGGATGCCGAACGCCGGCGGCTATTTCGCCGCGTTCGAAGCCCGCGGGCCCAGGCCCGAGCCGCGCGACATCAAGGGCTGCCGCTCACAATAAGGCGGATCGCGGCGACGTCAGCCGAGCACGCCCATCGTGATCAGCAGGAACAGATAGGCGCTCAACGCCCAGAAAGCGAAGATCAGCAGTGCCGTCAGCCGCAGCAGCGCGCTCACGCGTCCGATGCCGTAGGCGCCGCGCAGCTGCCGGTACATATGGACCGGCGGGATCAGCATCACCGCCAGCACAATGAGGCCGTCGGCGATGCCGATCTTGCCCAGCAGCGTCAGCGCGATCACCATCAGCGACATGAAGGACAGCGAATAGGTCACGAACACCGCGTGGTCATAGACCTTGAACTGTCGCCTCCAGGCGAACAGCAGCCACACGAACGGCGTCGAGATCGGGATCAGCGCCCAGGAGAATTTATAGGCGCTCGACTGCAGCTTGTAGAGCAGCAGGTTCGGGTTCTCGTTGGCCTTCACCAGCGCGGCATCGAGATGCGGCCAGCCGGTCGTGAAGTTCATCGTCCGGCCCGGCTTCCATTCGGTGATCTCGTTGAGGCCGACCAGGTCCTCGCGTGCCTTCTCGACGCGCGCCGACAGGGCTTCCCGTTCGACGGGCGTGGCGGCCGCGGACCGCAGCTGCTTCAGCTGTTCGAGCTCGGCCTCGGCCTGCGGGATCTTGGCCCGTGCCGCGACCTGGGCGGCTTCGGTCGGCGGCTTGTTGTCGGGCACTTCCATGTGCGCGCCGATCGCGCTGAACAGCGCGAACATCAGGAACACCGAAAACAGAAACAGCGCCATCGGCGAAATGAAGCGCGCCCGTTCGCCGTGGATGAAGCGCCGCGTCAGCTCGCCCGGCCGCCAGGCGAGCAGCGGCAGCGTGTTCCAGATCTTGCCTTCGAAATGCAGCACCCCGTGCGCCAGGTCGTGCCAGATCGCGGACAGTGAGCGATGGATATGCTCGGGCTGGCCGCACCGGTGGCAATAGTCGCCGAGCAGTGCCGTGCCGCAATTGAGGCAGAGCGCGTCGTGAGCGCCTTCCGCGCTGCGCTCGCCGCCCGCCCGTTCGATCGCGCCCGCCACCAGCGCACCGGTGACCAGGTCCCCTGTCGCTTCGATCCCCGTCATTGCGCAACCGTAGCAGAGTTGGATCGGCCCATGCTAGGCGGCTGCGATGATGTCGTCCGAAGCCCGGATCGCCGCGATGGCGAAGGACGCACGTGCCGCCGCGACGGAGGTCGCACGCGCCGGCCCCGCGCGCACCGCCGACGCCCTGCGCGCCGCAGCCGCTGCCATCCGCGACAGAGCCGCCGCGATTCTCGATGCGAATGCGCGCGACCTCGCAGCGGCGGATGGGCTCGGCGCCGCGCTGCGCGACCGGCTGCGGCTCGATGCCCCCCGGGTCGAAGCCATTGCCGGTGCGCTGGAGGCGATCGCCGCACTGCCGAGCCCCGTCGGTGAGGTGATCGACTCCCGCACGCGCCCGAACGGCCTGCGGCTCCAGCGCGTGCGCGTGCCGATCGGGGTCGTCGGGATCGTCTATGAAAGCCGCCCCAACGTCACTGCGGACGCGGGTGCGCTGTGCCTGCGCTCCGGCAACGCAGTGATCCTGCGCGGCGGCTCCGAGGCGCGGGCGAGCAATCGCGCGCTGCACTGGGCACTCGCGACCGGCCTTGCCGCCGCGGGGCTGCCCCAAACCGCGATCCAGCTGGTCGACGATCCCGACCGGGCGCTGGTCTCGGCAATGCTTCGTGCGGCGGGCGCGATCGACCTGGTCGTGCCGCGCGGCGGCAAGTCGCTGGTCGCGGCCGTGCAGGCCGAAGCGCGGGTGCCGGTGCTCGCCCATCTCGAAGGCAACAACCATGTCTATGTCCACCACGCCGCCGCTCCGGCGATGGCGGAAGCGGTGGTGCTCGATGCGAAGCTGAGGCGGACCGGCGTCTGTGGCGCGATGGAGACGCTGCTGATCGACGCCGACTATCCGGCCACGATCCCGCTCGTCGAAGCTCTGTTGGAGCGCGGCTGTGAGCTGCGCGGCGACGGCCGTGCCCAGGCACTCGACCCTCGTATCCGTCCCGCTGGGCCCGAGGATTGGGACACCGAATATCTGGACGCGGTCGCCGCCGTCGCGATCGTCGACGGCCTCGAAGCCGCATTGACGCATATCGCCACGCACGGCTCAGGCCACACCGATGCGATCGTGACCGGCGACCGTGGGGCGGCCACGCGTTTCCTGGCCGAGGTCGACAGCGCGATCGTGCTCCACAACGCCTCGACCCAGTTCGCCGATGGCGGCGAGTTCGGCCTGGGCGCGGAGATCGGCATCGCCACCGGCCGCCTCCACGCCAGAGGTCCTGTCGCGCTGGAAGGCCTCACCACCTACAAATGGGTGGGGCGAGGCACGGGCCAGGTGCGCGGTTGAAAGCGATCCGTTTGGCGCATAGGTTGAGCCAATGAACGCCCTTCCTGCCGTGAGCTTAAATCCCGAAACGGCTGCGCGTGCCGCAGAAGTCGCGCGGGCACGCGGAGAGAGCCTGGAGGCTTTCGTCGACCACGCAGTGAACGAGGCCATCGAAGAGCAGCAGGCGTTCGAAGAAGCAATGGCTGAAGCGGAACGCGACTTCGAGGAAGGCCGCGTGCACAGCCACGAGGAAGTGCTTAAATGGCTCGCAGAATCGCGCGCCCGCGCGGAAGTGGAGATTGCAAGGCGATCTAGCGCCTCATGAGGGCCGAACTCTCGGCTGCAGCACTTCGTGATTTGGAAGCTATCGAGCGCTATTGGGTACCCCGCGATCCTGACCTTTACCGAGATCTGACCCGCGCGCTGGAGAACACGTTCGAGTTTCTCCTGGATAGGCCATCGGCGGGGAGTATTGTCGAAAAGTCTAGTGTCCGGAAATGGCGGATAGGGCGTACGCCGTTCCTGCTCTTCTACAGGACCAAACCTGACTTGTTGTTCGTGACACGCATCCGCCACCAGCACCAGAATTGGCGCCGACACAATTGAACCGCATCGGCCTCCTCGGCGGCAGCTTCAATCCGGCGCATGGCGGGCACCGGGCGATTTCGCTGTTCGCGATCCGGGCGCTGGAGCTGGACGAGCTGTGGTGGCTGGTCTCGCCTGGCAATCCGCTGAAGGACGCGGCGACGATGGCGCCGCTTGCGGCCCGGCTCGCCTCGGCGCGGGTCCAGGCGCGCGGCACGCGCATCCGCCCGACCGCGACCGAGGCGGAACTGGGCACGCGCTATACGATCGATACCCTCGCCGCCTTGAAAAGCCGCTACCCGGACCACAAATTCATCTGGCTGATGGGCGCGGACAACCTGTTGCAATTTCATCACTGGCGCGCGTGGCGAGCGATCGCGCGGCTGGTGCCGATTGCGGTGGTGGCGCGGCCGGGGTATAACCGGGCTGCCCGCGCGGCACCCGCGATGGGCTGGTTGCGGCGCTTCGTCCGGCCCGCGGCCGAGTTGAGGAACTGGACGAATTGGAGACCGCCGGCGCTCGTGCTGTTGCGCTTTGTCCCCGACCAACGTTCGGCGACCCGCATCCGCCAGGCCGATCCCGATTGGCACCGCCGCGCGCTCTCGCGCGTTGAATCTCCACGACGAACGCACTCTAGCTGAGGAACCCACTTGGCCGCACAGTCACTTGCACGCACCACGCCCGAAGCCGACCAGGTTTCGGCGCTGCACAACCTCGTCCTGTCCTCGCTGGAGGACGACCAGGCGATCGAGACCGTCTCGATCCCGTTGGAGGGCAAGAGCAGCATTGCCGATCACATGGTGATCGCATCCGGCCGCTCGACCCGCCAGGTCGCCTCGATGGCGCAGAAGCTGGTCGAACGGATGAAGGGCGAGCTGGGGCGGCAGGCCCGCGTAGAGGGCCTGCCCGCCGCGGATTGGGTGCTGATCGATGCCGGCGACGTCATCGTCCACCTGTTCCGCCCCGAAGTGCGCAGCTTCTACAATCTGGAGCGGATGTGGGCGTTCGGCGAGGCCCCGCCGCCGCCCAATCCGGCGCACGCGTAGAGCATGATCGTCTTGAGTAAATTCGTCGCTGCGCTCGCAATGACGGATGCGGTTCAATCTCGTTGATCGCGCTCTAGTTGCTGCTGCACATCGTTGCGCGCGGCCGGATCGGGCGCGGACCCGAGGCCGAGCTGGTCGCGCGCTATGAGAAGCGAATCGGCTGGCCGCTGAAGCTCACCGAATTGCCGGACCAGGGCGGCCGCGTACCGCCGCGTGACCCCAACGGCGTCACCGTCGCGCTGGATGAGCGCGGCGAGCAGCTCACCTCCGCCGAACTGGCGAAGCAGCTCGAGAGATGGCGCGACGGTGGCAAGCGCGAATGCCGCTTCCTGCTCGGCGCCGCCGACGGGCACGACGCCGTCGAGCGCGACTCCGCCGATCTGCTGCTCGCCTTCGGCCGCGCGACCTGGCCGCATCTGCTCGCCCGCGCGATGCTGATGGAACAGCTCTTTCGCGCGACTTCGATCCTTGCCAATCATCCCTACCACCGGGAGGGATGATGAAGGCTGGCTGGATCATGCTCGGCGCGCTGGCCGCCGCGACCGCGCTCGCCGCACAGGACGACCCGCGCGCCCGGCTCGCCACGGCCCAGGCGCAGGCGAACGGCGCGCGGGCGCGCGCGGCTGCGCTCGACGCTCAGGCAAGGGCTGCGCTGGATCAGGCGGAACGCGCGCGCGCCGCGGCCGCCGCGGTGGCGGCGCGCATCCAGGCGGCCGAAGCTGACATTGGCGCCGCCGAGGCGCGGCTGGCGATCATCCGTACTCAGCAGCGCCGGCAGGAACAGCGCCTCGCCGCACGCGAGCAGCCGATCGCCCGGCTGGTCGGCGCGCTGGAGACGATGGCGCGCCGCCCGGTCGCCGCGACCCTGCTCCAGCCCGGCAGCCTCAATGATCTCGTCCATGTTCGCGCGGTGCTGTCGACGGTGACGCCCCGGATCGCGGAGCAGACGGCCGACCTTCGCGCCGAAGTCGCGCGCTCGGCGGCGCTGCGCCGGCGGGCAGGGCTTGCGGTCGCCTCGCTGCGCCACGGCCAGCGGCGCGGACGGATCGAGCAGCAGCAACTCGCCCGGCTGGAGGTCGAGCAGCGCCGCCGCTCCGCCGCGCTCGCCGGCAGCGCCCGGCTTGAGGCGGAGCGGGCGGCCACGCTCGGCGAACAGGCGCGCGACCTGGAGGATCTGGTCCGCCGGCTGGGGACCGAAGGCACGCTGCGCGAGCGGCTGGCAAGCCTGCCGGGGCCGCTCCCCCGTCCGGCGCGGCTGAGCGAAGCGCTACCGGTCGAAGCCCGATCCGCGCCGCCGCCGCAGCGCCTGCTGTACCGGCTGCCGGTGCTGGGGCCGGTCGTGCGCGGTTTCGGCGAGGCTTTGCCGTCGGGCATGCGCGCCAGCGGCGTGTCGATCGATGCCCGGCCCGGCGCCATCGTCGTCGCCCCTGCCGCCGGCCGCGTCACCTTCGCGGGACTCTACAGGGGCTATGGCGGAATCGCGATCGTCGATCACGGCGAGGGCTATATGAGCATCGTCACCGGCCTTGCCTCCAACATCGCCCGCATCGGCGACACCGTGGCCGCCGGCAGTCCCCTGGGCCGCGCCGGTCGCGACGGCGTCACCGTCGAGCTTCGCCGGGACGGAAAACCGGTTAATCCGACGACCCTGATCGGCTGACCTTTTACGCCCGTCGAAAAGCCTATATTCTCGATTCGCTAACTCCGGCAGGAAGTGCTTGATGTTCCGTCCCCTGTTCCGCGCCACCGCCCTTGTCAGCGCGCTCGCGCTGGTGCCGCTCGCCACGTCCGGCCTCGCCGCCGTCGACAACGACACCTACAAGGAACTCGACCAGTTCATGAACGTGTTCGAGCGCGTGCGCGCCGAATATGTCGACAAGGTCGATGACAAGACGCTGATCAAGGGCGCGATCAACGGCATGCTGGCGAGCCTCGACCCGCACAGCTCGTTCCTCGACGCGACCGACTTCCAGTCGATGAAGGCGCAGACCGACGGCAATTATGGCGGCCTCGGGCTCACCGTCTCGATGGAAGACGGCGTGGTCAAGGTGATCGCGGCGAGCGAGGACACGCCGGCTGCGCGCGCGGGGATCAAGGCCGGCGACTATATCACGCACCTGAACGGCGAGCTGCTTTATGGCGGCACGCTCGACGAGGCGGTCGAGCAGATGCGCGGCAAGCCCGGCACGGCGCTGAAGGTCACGATCGTGCGCCCCGGCCGCGACAAGCCGTTCGACCTGAGCCTGACCCGCGAAGTGATCGAGCTGAAGCCGGTCAAGTGGGAAGTTCGCGGCGATGTCGGCGTGATCAACATCAACGCCTTCTCGAAGAACACCGGCGCCGGCGTGCGCGCCGCGATCGTGGGCATCGAGAAGTCGCTCGGCCACAAGCCGGCCGGCTATGTCGTCGACCTGCGCTCCAACCCCGGCGGCCTGCTCGACCAGGCGATCGAGGTGTCGGACGCGTTCCTCGATCATGGCGAGATCGTCTCGCAGCGCGGCCGCGAGAAGAACGATATCGAGCGCTATTATGCGAAGCCCGGGGACGACACGCACGGCGCGCCGGTGATCGTGCTGGTCGACGCGGGGTCCGCCTCGGCCTCCGAAATCGTCGCCGGCGCCCTGCAGGACCATCACCGCGCGATCGTGATGGGCGAGCGCAGCTTCGGCAAGGGATCGGTGCAGACCCTGCTGCCGCTGTCGCAGACCACGGCGCTGCGCCTGACGACGGCGCGCTACTACACGCCTTCGGGCCGTTCGGTGCAGGAAGGCGGCATTGAGCCTGACGTGCTGGTGCCGCAACTCAGCGATCCGGACTATAAGGACCGGCCGCGCTTCCGCGAGGCGGACCTGCGCCGTCACCTGATCAACCAGGCGAAGGTCGATAATTCGATCCTCGAGGACGATGTGAAGGAAGACCCGCGCTTCCGCCTCACCTCGGAGCAGTTGGAGAAGCAGGGGGTCAAGGACTTCCAGCTCGATTACGCCGTGAAGACGCTGGAGCGGCTGGCCAAGCTGCCCGCCGTCCAGACCGCGTCGCGCGGCAAGTAAGCTCCGGTTCACGCACGCGTGCCCTAAACTCCGTTCGGCCTGAGCTTGTCGAAGGCCTCCCTTCTTCTTACTGAATCGGCGAAGAAGTGAGGGAGGCTTCGGCCAGGGTCCCCGCGAAAGTAGTCCTTTCGCGGGCGCCCGGCAGGCGCAGCCCGAACGGTGTTCTGGGAGGGAACTTGTCACAACTCGCCAAAGCCCGCCTGCTTGCCCTGCTGGCGCCCGCCGTCCTGCTCGGCGGCGCGCTCGCGTCGCAATATGTCGGCGGGCTCTACCCGTGCGAGATGTGCTATTGGCAGCGCTGGCCGCATGAGGCGGCGATCGCGCTCGCGCTGCTCGCTTATGGCCTGTCCGGCCAGCCGCGCTGGTCCCGCGCGCTTGTCCTCCTCGCCGCCCTCGCCATCGCGATCTCGGGCGCGATCGGCGTGTTCCATGCCGGCGTCGAATATGGCTGGTGGGAAGGCGTCACGACCTGCTCGCGCGGGCCATCGGCCGCCAGTTCCGAGGATTTGCTGAAGGCGATCATGAACGCGCCGCTGATCCGCTGCGACCAGCCGCAATGGACATTGGGCGGCGTGTCGCTCGCCGGCTTCAACGCCATCTTCTCCTTTGGCGCCGCGATCGCCATCTGGGCGTTGTTGGCGGGAAAGAGGAGAGCGCGATGATCAGGGTGAGTCCACACCCTAGACCCGGCGACAGGAGACCCGATGCCGCGTCGATGCTGCGTGTCGACCAGGCCGGCGAATATGGCGCGACCCGCATCTATGCCGGCCAGCTCGCGGTGATGGGCGACCGCACGCCCGCGGCCCGGATCGTCGCCGGCATGGCGGCGCAGGAGGAAGCGCACCGCGCCCGCTTCGATGCGATGATCGTGGAGCGCGGCGTCCGCCCGACCGCGCTGCAGCCCTTGTGGAACGCCGCCGGCTTCGCGCTTGGCGCCGTCACCGCCGCGATCGGGCCGGAAGCGGCGATGGCGTGCACCGCCGCGATCGAGACCGAGATCGACCGCCATTACGGCAAGCAGCTCGAGGAGCTGGGCGACAGCGATCCCGAACTGTCCGACCGTATCCGCGAATTCCAGGCGGACGAGGTCGCCCACCGCGACCACGCGCTCGCCGCCGGGGCCGAGCGCGCGCCGGCCTATCCGCTGATGTTCCACGCGATCCGGCTCGGCTGCCGCGCCGCGATCGCTCTGTCAAAGCGTATCTAGGGAGTGCCCGCGATGTTGAAGAAGACCCTGTTGGCCGTCGCGCTCGGCGCTCCACTGCTGCTGCCGGCCGGGCCGGCCGAGGCCCAGCGCAACACGAACGAGCAGGTGCTGATCATCTTCGGCAACGACGCCTGCCCGCGCGACACCATCTGCGTCCGCCGCTCGGAAGGCGAGCGCTACCGCATCCCGCAGGAGCTCCGCCGGGTGAAGCCGAGCCCGGAGAACCAGAGCTGGGCCGTGCGCGCGCGCAGCATGGAATATGTCGGCGCCTCGGGCATCAACAGCTGCTCGCCTTCCGGCGCCGCCGGCTGGACCGGCTGCTATCAGCAGATGCTCCGCCAGGCGCGCGAGGAGCGCCGCGCGCGCGAAGCGGGCGAGATTCCGCAGGGGCAGTGAGTCGCGGCTAGGCCGATCGCGCCTTCTGCATCCCGCCGGCGATCCTTCGCGCCAGCGCGCGCGGCGTGAAGCGGATCGATTCGGCCATGATCGCATTCAGCGCGCCGGAGATCTTGACCGCCTGGTTATGCTCGAGCGCCGCGAGCCCGTCGCGCACCACCGCGCTCGACGGGCTGGCAAAGCGCTTGAACAGCTCGCTGTCGGCCATGCCGGCCACGTCCGCGAATTCGGTTCGCGTCGGCCCGGGGCACAGCGCCGCGACCCGGATGCCGTGTCCGCGCACTTCCTCGTGCAGCGCTTCGGAAAAGCTCAGCACGAACGCCTTGGTCGCGTAATAGACCGCCATCCACGGCCCCGGCTGGAAGGCGGCGGTGGAGGCGACGTTGAGGATGCCGCCGCTTTTCCGCGCGATCATGTCCGGCAGCACGCGGTGGCAGAGATCGACAAGCGCGGCGCAGTTGAGCGCGATCATCCGCTGCTGCTCGGCCAGGCCGATGTCCGCGAACGCGCCCCGCGCGCCGAAGCCGGCATTGTTGATCAGCGTCTCGACGCGCAGGCCCCGTTCCGCGACTTCGGTCATCAGCCGCGCGCCCGCGTCCGGCGCCGCCAGGTCCAGCGCGATCGTCTTTACGGATACGTCGTTGCCGCGCTCCAGCTCGACCGCCAGTTCGGCGAGCCGCTCCTGCCGCCTGGCGACCAGCAGCAGGTTGTGCTTCCGCGCCGCCAGCGCCCTGGCAAAGCCCTCGCCCAGCCCTGACGAAGCGCCCGTGATCAGGGTGACGTCCATCCCCGCTCTCCCCCGTTCATTGTGGGTGAAGCTTCACGCGCCTAGGCTTGGCGATCAAGCTGTTTCGGGGTCGCGCATGCGTGTTCTGGTTCTTCTGCTGCCGCTGGCGCTGGGCGGCTGCCTCGTCCGCACCGCCGCTGACGTCGTGACGATGCCGGTCAAGGCGGTCGGCTGGACCGCCGACAAGCTCACCACCAGCCAGTCCGAAGCCGACGAGGAGCGCGGCCGCGAGCTCCGCAAGGAAGACGAGCGCCGCGCCAAGGAGGAAAAGCGCCGCGCGAAGGAGCTGAAGCGCCAGCGCGACCAAATCAGGGCCGACAGCTCGTTCTGATCGGGCGCGGCGGGGCGGGGATGCTTGACCCTCCGCCCGCCTTTGTGCACGTGCGAAGGACCGTGCCCGAGACCCGCGCTCCCAGCTTCCAGGACCTGATCCTCACCCTCCACCGCTATTGGAGCGAGCAGGGCTGCCTGATCCTCCAGCCCTACGACATGGAAATGGGCGCCGGCACTTTCCACACCGCGACGACGCTGCGCGCGCTCGGCCCGGACTCGTGGAACGCCGCCTTCGTCCAGCCCTGCCGCCGCCCCACGGATGGCCGCTATGGCGAGAACCCGAATCGGCTGCAGCATTACTACCAGTATCAGGTGATTCTGAAGCCCAGCCCGCCGAACCTGCAAGACCTGTATCTGGGCAGCCTGAAGGCGATCGGCCTCGATCTCCTCAAGCACGACATCCGCTTCGTCGAGGACGATTGGGAGAGCCCCACGCTCGGTGCCTGGGGGCTGGGCTGGGAAGTCTGGTGCGACGGCATGGAAGTCACCCAGTTCACCTATTTCCAGCAGATGGGCGGCTTCGACTGCAAGCCGGTCGCGGGTGAGCTCACCTATGGGCTCGAGCGGCTGGCCATGTACATCCAGAATGTCGACCGTGTGTACGATCTCGAATTCAACGGCCGCGGCGTCACCTACGGCGACGTGTTCCTCGAAAACGAGATCGAGATGTCGACCTGGAATTTCGAGGTCGCGAACACCGAAGCGCTGTTCGACGGCTTCCGCAAGGCCGCCGCGGAATGCGAGTCCTGCCTCGATCGGAAGCTCCCGATCCCCGCCTATGAACAGGCGATCAAGGCCAGCCACATTTTCAACCTGCTGCAAGCCCGCGGCGTCATCTCGGTGGCCGAACGCCAGGCCTATATGGGCCGCGTCCGCGACCTGGCGAAAGGCGCCTGCGCCAGCTGGATGGAAAAGAACGGATGGGCGGCGTGAGCGGGCCTATCGATCCTCCCCGGGACGGGGAGGGGGACCGCGGCGCGGAGCGCCGTGGTGGAGGGGGCGCGTCCCACTCGCTCCGACGTCCCGAAGTATACGAAGCGCGAAAAGCACGGCGGGAAATGAGCCTGCCCGAAGTGCTCCTCTGGCAGCGCCTGAAGGGCTCGCCGCAAGGCATCGCCTTCCGCAAGCAACACCCGATCGGCCCTTACCGCGCCGACTTCTACTGCGCCGCCACCAAGCTGATCATCGAGGTGGACGGCATCGGTCACGACCTGGGCGATCGGCCAGAACATGATGTATACCGAACCGAGAAGCTGGAGAGGCAAGGGTTTAGCGTAGTTCGCGTACTCGCCAGTGACGTTCTGCATGACCCTGATGCAGTGGCTGATAGCTTGGTCGTGCTCGCGTCCAGCCCCCCTCCACCACCGCTTCGCGGTGGTCCCCCTCCCCGTGAACGGGGAGGATCGTAGTGCCTGATTTTCTCCTGGAGCTCCTCAGCGAAGAAATCCCCGCCCGCATGCAGCCACGGGCGCGGAACGACCTAGCCCGCCTGTTCGAGGCCGAGATCGCCAAAGCCGGCCTGAAGGCCGAACGCATCGAGACCTTCTCGACGCCCCGCCGCCTCGCGCTGATCGCCCGCGGCCTGCCCGACCAGACCGATGCCGTCCGCGACGAGCTGAAAGGCCCGCGCACGTCTGCTCCCCCCCAGGCGCTCGAAGGCTTTCTGCGCAAGACCGGCCTGACCCAGGACCAGCTCACCGAACGTGATGGCGTGTATTACGCGGTCATCGACAAGCCCGGCCGCGCCACCGCCTCGGTGCTGGCCGAGGCCATCCCGGCGATCGTCCGCGCCTTCCCCTGGCCCAAGTCGATGCGCTGGGGCGCCGCCTCGCAATCGACCGAGAGTCTCCGCTGGGTCCGCCCGCTGCACGGTATCGTCGCGCTCTTGGGCGGCGAGATCGTGCCTTTCGAGATCGACGGCATCGCGTCCGGAGCCGAAACCGTCGGCCACCGCTTCCACCACCCCGGCCGCATCACCATCGGCAGTGCCGACGATTACGCGGCGAAGCTGCGCGCCTGCCACGTCCTCGTCGACCATGAGGAACGCGAGGCCATCATCGCCACCGGCGCGACGACAGTGGCCGCCCAGGCCGGCCTCACCCTCGTCCGCGACGAAGCGCTGCTGCGCGAAAATGCCGGCCTGACCGAATGGCCGGTGCCGCTGCTCGGCAGCTTCGACCCCGCCTTCCTGGAGGTCCCACCCGAGGTGATCCAGCTCACCATGGCGACCAACCAGAAATATTTCGCCCTCCTCCAATCCTCCCCTGCATTTGCAGGGGAGGGGGACCGCTCGCCGCAGGCGAGTGGTGGAGGGGCGGACCCCGGCCTTGAGCCGGGGGACGAGCTCAGTCCTCCGCTTCGCTCCGGCCCCTCCACCGCGTTCGGCGGTCCCCCTCCCCAAGCAGAGCTTGGGGAGGACTTGAACCTCGCCCCCGCCTTCATCTGCACCGCGAACGTCGAGCCGCGCGACGGCGGGGCGACAATCGTCGCAGGCAACCAGAAAGTTCTCGCCGCCCGCCTGTCCGACGCGAAATTCTTCTGGGAACAGGACCTGAAGGTCCCGCTGGAGGAGCAGGCGAAAAAGCTCGACCAGATCGTCTTCCACGAAAAGCTCGGGACGATGGCCGACAAGGTCGCGCGCGTCGCCAAGCTCGCGCGCTGGCTGTGCGAGGAAGGCATAATCAAATCCTCCCCTGCGAATGCAGGGGAGGGGGACCATGCGAAGCATGGTGGAGGGGCCCGGAGCGAAGCGGAGGGTGTTTCCGCCCGCTCCGCGGCCGGCCCCTCCACCGCCGGGCTGGCGCCCGGCGGTCCCCCTCCCCTCGACAAGCGAGGGGAGGACTTGGCGCAGTTGGCCTATGATGCCGCCCGCCTCTGCAAGGCCGACCTCGTCACCGGCATGGTCGGCGAGTTTCCCGAGCTGCAGGGCGTGATGGGCGGCTACTACGCGCGCGCCCAGGGCCATCCCGACGCCGTCGCCGACGCGATCCGCGACCACTACAAGCCCGTCGGCCAGGGCGACGACGTGCCCACCGCCCCGGTGACGGTCGCTGTCAGCCTGGCGGACAAGCTGGATACTCTAGCAGCGTATTTCTTCTTAGAAGAGACCCCCACCGGCTCGCGAGATCCGTATGCTCTTCGTAGAGCTGCCCTCTCCCTGATCCGTCTGATCACCGATAACTGGGCTCGCCTTGAGCTCCTGCCTGTCATCGAACGGCAACTCGATCTAGTGCAATCCTCCTTCGAGGAGGCGGAGCGCAGGCGGACAGCTAGATTGAAGGAACAGGCAGGAGTCGATCCGGACACCATCGTCATAACCCTAGGTCGTACGACAAGGCCGCACCCTAAGTCAGGCGTGCCATACGACAGCTCTGCATGGCTTCTCCTCGACTTCTTCGCCGACCGCCTCAAAGTCCAGCAGCGCGAAGCCGGCGTCCGCCATGACCTGATCGACGCGGTGTTCGCATTGGGTGGGGAGGACGATCTTGTCCGCCTGCTCGCCCGTGTCCGCGCGCTTCAGGCGTTCGTCGAGACGGCCGAGGGCGCCGACCTGCTCGCCGGCTATAAGCGCGCGGCGAATATTTTGAAGAAGGAAGGGTGGACCGCCACCACCAGTGCTCCTGCGAAAGCAGGAGCCCAGCAGGGCGCGGTACAGGGTGACCTTGGGCTCCTGCTTTCGCAGGAGCACGCGGGAGATATCCAAGGCATCCCCCAGACCGGCGAGGAAGACCCGTTCGTGATGGCCGAGGATCTGCGCGATGCGATCATGGGCCATGAGAAAACGCTGTCCTACACGCCCGCACCTGAGGAACAGTCGCTGATCGCGGCGCTCGATTCGGCCGAGCCGCGCGCGCGGGCGGCTGTGGAGGCGGAGGATTTCGAGGCGGCGATGGCGGCATTGGCGACCCTGCGCGGACCGGTGGATGCGTTCTTTGAGCACGTGACGGTCAACGACCCGGAC
Source organism: Sphingomonas horti (assembly GCF_009753715.1). Classification (GTDB taxonomy): domain Bacteria; phylum Pseudomonadota; class Alphaproteobacteria; order Sphingomonadales; family Sphingomonadaceae; genus Sphingomonas_B; species Sphingomonas_B horti. Next base: position 126,962 of record NZ_WQMS01000006.1, read on the forward strand.
CCGGCCAAACGGGCTGCGCGGCTGAACCTGCTCGCACGCATGCGCGATGCCGTCCACCAGGTCGCCGATTTCTCGCGGATAGAAGGGTGACTGCCCTCGCGCGCGTATGAGTGCGACCTTTCGTGAACATTCGGGCCGCTGAACAGGGAATGGGAATGACGCAGTACGTATATCGCTTCGGCGGCGGAGTGTCGGACGGCGGGGCGGGTGACCGGAACCTGCTCGGCGGCAAAGGCGCGAACCTGGCCGAGATGGCGTCGATCGGCCTGCCGGTGCCGCCGGGCTTTACGATCAGCACCGAGATGTGCACCCGCTATTACCAGGAAGGCGAGCATTTCCCGGACAGCCTGAGGGCCGAAGTCGCGAACGGACTCGCCCATATCGAGGGCATCACCGGCAAGACCTTCGGCAACCCCGCCGACCCGCTGCTCGTCTCGGTCCGCTCCGGCGCGCGGGTGTCGATGCCGGGCATGATGGACACGGTGCTGAACCTCGGCCTCAATGACGAGACGGTCGAGGGCCTCGCCGCCACCTCGGGCGACGCGCGCTTCGCCTGGGACAGCTATCGCCGCTTCATCCAGATGTATTCGGATGTGGTGCTGGGCCTTGATCACGGCAGTTTCGAGGAAGCGCTGGAGATCGCCAAGGAAGATCAGGGCCATTTCCTCGACACGGACATGAACGCGGCCGACTGGCAAAAGCTCGTTGGCGAGTACAAGCGCCTCGTCCAGGAACAATGGGGCAAGCCCTTCCCGCAGGACGTGCACGACCAGCTCTGGGGCGCAATCGGCGCGGTGTTCGGCTCGTGGCAGTCGGAGCGCGCCAAGGTCTATCGCCGGCTGAACGACATTCCGGGCGGCTGGGGCACCGCGGTCAACGTCCAGGCGATGGTGTTCGGCAACATGGGCGAGACGTCGGCGACCGGCGTCGCCTTCACCCGCAACCCCTCGACCGGCGAGCGCGCATATTATGGCGAGTTCCTGATCAACGCCCAGGGCGAGGACGTCGTCGCCGGCATCCGCACCCCGCAATATCTGACCCGCGCGGCGCGCGAAGCGGCGGGCGCCAAGCCGGCGTCGATGGAAGAGGCGATGCCGGAAACCTTCGCCGAGCTCGCCCGCGTCTTCGAGCTGCTTGAGACGCATTACCGCGACATGCAGGATATCGAGTTCACCGTCGAGCGCGGCAAGCTCTGGATGCTGCAGACCCGCAACGGCAAGCGCACGGCCAAGGCGGCGCTGAAGATGGCCGTCGACATGGCGCATGAAGGCCTGATCACCGAGGAGCAGGCCGTCGGCCGCGTCGACCCCGCGGCGCTCGACCAACTGCTGCACCCGACGCTCGATCCGGACGCGCCGCGCGACGTGCTGACCAAGGGCCTGCCGGCCTCGCCGGGCGCGGCCTCGGGCGCGGTCGTGTTCGACGCCGACACCGCCGAGAAGCGGGCGGAGCTGGGCGACGCCGTCATCCTGGTCCGGGTCGAAACCAGCCCCGAGGACATTCACGGCATGCATGCGGCGAAGGGCATTCTGACCGCACGCGGCGGCATGACGTCGCACGCGGCGGTGGTCGCTCGCGGCATGGGCCGGCCCTGCGTGTCGGGCGCCGGCACGCTCGCGATCGATGCGAAGGCGAAGCTGTTCCGCGTCGGCGATCGCACGATCAGGGAAGGTGAGACCATCACCATCGACGGCGCGACCGGCGAAGTGATGGCCGGCGAAGTCGCGACCGTGCAGCCGGAGCTTGCCGGCGATTTCGGCACGCTGATGGAATGGGCGGACAAGGTCCGGCGGCTGCGCGTGCGCACCAATGCCGAGACGCCGGCCGATTGCCGCACCGCGCGCGGTTTCGGCGCGGAAGGCATCGGCCTGTGCCGCACCGAGCACATGTTCTTCGATGCGGCGCGCATCACCGCGGTCCGCCAGATGATCCTGGCAACCGACGAGAAGGGCCGGCGCGCCGCGCTGGCGAAGCTGCTGCCGGAGCAGCGCGGCGACTTCGCCGAGATTTTCGAGATCATGGCCGGCCTGCCGGTCACCATCCGCCTGCTCGATCCGCCGCTGCACGAATTCCTGCCGCACGAGGAAGCCGAGTTCGAGGAAGTGGCGCGGGCGACCGGTCTGGGCGTCGAGGCGCTGAAGCGGCGCGCGGCGGAGCTGCACGAGTTCAACCCGATGCTGGGCCATCGCGGCTGCCGCCTCGGCGTCACCTATCCGGAGATCTACGAGATGCAGGCCCGCGCGATCTTCGAGGCCGCGGTCGAGGTGGCGGAGAAGACCGGCGAGGCGCCGATCCCCGAGGTGATGGTACCGCTCGTCGCGACCCGCCGCGAGCTGGAGCTGATGAAGGAGCTGATCGACCGTACCGCCGAGGCTGTGTTCGCCGAAAAAGGCCGGCGGCTCGACTACCTCGTCGGCACGATGATCGAGCTGCCTCGCGCGGCGTTGAAGGCTGGCGAGGTCGCCGAGGTCGGCGCCTTTTTCAGCTTCGGCACCAACGACCTGACGCAGACCACCTTGGGCGTGTCGCGCGACGACGCGGGCCGCTTCCTCACTTCCTATGTCGACAAGGGCATTTTCCTGCGCGACCCGTTCGTCAGCCTCGACGTCGAAGGCGTGGGCGAGCTGATCCGCATCGCCGCCGAGCGGGGCCGGGCGACCAGGCCGGACCTGAAGCTCGGCATCTGCGGCGAGCATGGCGGCGATCCGGCCTCGATCGCGTTTTGCGAGAGCGTACGCCTCGATTACGTCAGCGCCTCGCCCTATCGCGTGCCGATCGCGCGGCTGGCGGCGGCGCAGGCGGCGTTGCGGGGATAGTCAGGGCCGGCGAAGGTCCAGATTGTCGATCGCGGAAGCCGGGCGGTCGCGCGGCGGTAGGTCGGCGCGGTAGCGGGCGTTCTCGCGCTCCAGCTCGCCGATCCGGGCCTCGGCGTCCCGGCGATAGGTCGCGTGGGCTTCTCGCTCGGCGGCCAGCTCGCGCTTCCATCGCCCGCCGCCGGAGCGGGACATCAGCCCCAGCACCCAGCCGAGCACCAAGGTCAGGCCCAGGATCAGCCAGAATTCGGGCGTGAAGCTCACGGCGTCTCTCCCTTACGTTGCGAGGGAGAAACGACCGAAGTCCTGCTGCCGTTCCTTACTTGAAGTTGTCGGCGATCGAGCAGGCCGCGGGGCCCAGGATGACGATGAACAGCACCGGCAGGATGAAGCAGATCAGCGGCACCGTCATGATCGCCGGCAGCCGCGCCGCCTTCTCTTCGGCGCGCATCATCCGCTCGTTGCGGAACTCGGCCGACAGCACCCGCAAGGCCGAGGCGAGCGGCGTGCCGTATTTCTCGGTCTGGATCATGGTCGTGACCACGCCCCGCACCGCGTCCAGGTCGACTCGGGTGGCGAGGTTCTCGAACGCCTGGCGACGCTCGGTCAGGAAGCCCAGCTCGATCGACGTCAGCATGAACTCGTCGCCAAGCTCGGGATAACCCTTGCCCAGCTCCTTCGCGACGCGACCGAAGGCGGCGTCGACGGTCAATCCGGCCTCGGCGCAGATCACCAGCAGGTCGAGCGCGTCGGGCAGGCCCTTGCGGATCGCGTGGCTGCGCTTCGTGATCTTGTTCTTGAGGTAGATGTCAGGCGCCTTGTAGCTGCCGATCAGCGCGGCCGCGGTCACGCCGAAGCGCTTGAACGGGCTCCAGTCGGGCCAGAAGTCGATGCCGTAGATCAGCAGGACCGCGCCCAGGCCGAACACGATCGGCAGCATCATGCGGCCGAAGATCACCGCCACCGCGGCGTCCTTGGAGCGGATGCCGGCCTGCATCAGCTTGATCTGCGCGGCCTTCAGCTGCTCGTCCTGAAGCACCTTCAGCGAGCCCAGGAACGAGCGCATCCGGTCCGTCGTCTCGTTGCGCGCGTTGAGCTTGGCGCGGCGCTTGGTCGAGGCGGTGATGCCCGCCTTCAGCTGCTCGCGCCGGTCGTTCAGCGCCTTGACGCGGCGCGCCATCGGGTCGCGCACGGTCATGATCGCATACAGCGCGACCAGCACCATGAAGGTCGCGACCGCCGAGAGCAGGGTCGCCACCCAGAGGACGTCAACGCCGAGAAGAGTGGGTCCGGTCGATTCCATGGCTCAAATCTCGAAATTGACCATCTTGGCCATGATGAACGCGCCGATGCTCATCCAGATGAGCCCGCCCAGGCCGGCGATCATCAGGCGTTCGTCCTGGAAGAAATTGGCCATGTACTTGTTGTTGATGAACCAGATCAGCCCGAACACGATGAACGGCAGCGAGCCGACGATATAGGCGGACGCCTTGGACTCCGACGACATCGCCTTGATCTTCAGCTTCATCTGCGCGCGCTTCCTGAGCACATCGGCGAGGTTGCCGAGCGTCTCGGCCAGGTTGCCCCCGGTCTCCTTCTGGATCGCGAGCGTGATGCAGAAGAACTGGAATTCGGGAATGCCGAGGCGGTCGGCTGTTTCCTGGAGCGCGACCTCCATTGTCCGCCCGATCTTCATCTTGTCGGTGATGATCCGGAATTCCTCGCCGACCGGGCCCGGAATCTCTGACGCGACCACGCCCAGCGTCTCGGAGATCGGCAGGCCCGCGCGCAGGCCGCGCACCAGCAGGTCGATCGCATCTGGAAAGCGGACGTTGAAGTTCTGGATGCGCTTCTTGATCTTCATGCCGACGATCATGTGCGGCAGGCCGAGCCCGACCATAAGGCCGCCGAACACGCCCAGCAGCGCCGGCGCGCCTTTGCTCAGCAGCAGCGTGCCGACCGCGAAGGCGACGCCGAGGTTCACCAGCACATATTGGCCGACCGACCAGTCCTTGCCGGTCATCGCCAGCCGCTTCTTCAGCAGCGCCGGATTGGGCAGCAGCCGGCCGGCCATGCTGTCCATCCTGGTGTCCTGCGCCGTCGTGATGCGGCGAAGCTTGTCTTCGGCGCTGAGCGCCTTCGGGCCGCCATGGCGCTCGCGCAGTCCTTCCAGCCGCCGCTTCTGCGCCTTCGCGCCGGACGGGCCGGAAAAGGCGAGCAGCAGCATCGCCAGGGTCAGCACCCCGCCGAGCAGCGGAAAGAAGAGCTGCGCCATCGCTACCGCCGCTCCTTAGGCCTTCGCCGGCTTGCCGAGCTTCAGCTTGAACTCGCCGAGCTTGCCGAGCAGCGACTTGCCGGCTTCGCCGGCCGTCTTTTCGGCGTCGTCGGCGGAGGCCGAGATCAGCCGGCCGGCAAGGCCGTGCAGCGCCTGGCCGAGCTTCGCGCCCTTGCCGACCTCGGCAAGCGGCTTGCCGAGCTTGGCCGCCTGCGCCGCCAGCTTCTGGTCATAGGGGATCACGAAGTCGAGCTTGCGCTCGATCGACGCCTCGAAATCCTTCCGGCTGAGTTCGGGCACGCCTGAGGCGGCGACCTTGTTCGCGACCAGGATCACGCTCGCCTGCGGCGCATGGCTCTTGAACCAGGCCAGGAAGCGGATGCAGTCGCGCGCCGCCGCCAGGGTGATCTCGGTGACCAGCACCACGGAGTTCAGGTCCTGGACCAGCATCGGGTGCTGCACCAGCATGTGGCGCGGCAGGTCGATCACGGTGCATTCGAAGCCGGCGCGGATCTCCTCCTGAAGCTGGTAGAAGGCGGAGCCGTCGGTCAGCAGCGGCTGGTTGATCGGCGCTTCGGCCGACAGCACGGCCAGCTTCTCATTCACCCGCACCAGCGCGCGTTCGAGGAACAGCCCGTCGATGCGGCTTGGATTCTCGATTGCGTCGGTCAGACCGCGGCCGGGCTCGAGATCGAGCGCCAGCGCATCGGTGCCGAAATGCACGTCGAGATCGAGAAGCGCCGCCGAGCGTTTGTCCTTCTCGCCGAACAACCAGGCGAGCGAAGCGGCGACGGTCGACGCGCCCGCGCCGCCGCGCGACCCCATCACCGCCATCATCAGGTGCGGCCGATCCTGCTGCGGCTCGAAGCTCTTGGGCGCGTTGAAGACCGCCTGCGCACCGGCGAAAGCGTCGCGCAGCTGGTCCGGATGCAGCGGCTTCAGCAGATAGTCCTGGATGCCGCTGGCGATCAGGTCGCGGTACAGCCGGACATCGTTGGTGACACCGGTTGCGATCACGACCGTGCCCGGTTCGCAGACCTCGGCAAGCGCATTGATGTCGTTCAGCGGGTCGGATGCGTCGGACAGATCGACCAGCAGCACGTTCGGGCTGGCGGCGACCGCCAGGTTCTGGATCGCCGCGCGCAGGCCGCCGCGCACGACCTTTTCCGGCGACCAGCCCATCTCGACGGCGATCGGGCGGATCGCGTCGGCGGCGCTGTCGTCGCTGACATAGGCGACGAACGGATCCCGCAGCGCTGCGGAACGGGTGGGGCTCCAGGGTGCGTTCATGATCAGTTTCCGCCCTTCGTGCTCTCGTTCTTCAGGCCCTTGGTCCCGGTCGGCGCGGTGTCGCGATAGGCGCGGATCGCCTTGCTGGCGGTGGCCGTATCGCCCGCGGCGCCGGCCTCGCGGCCCTGGATCAGGTCCATCGGATCGGCGACCATCGCCGCCAGCGCCGCGTTGCTGGCGCAGCCGTAGTTCGACATCGTCGAGCCGACGAATTCGGGCGACGAGGAGCGGCTCCAGTCCGGGCAGCCCGGCACGCTTGCGCTCGCGCGGCTGACCACGACGCGAACGGTGCCCGCCGCGATCGCGCCCGGCGTGACCGGTGCATTGGCAAGGCTCGACATGCCGCGGCGGCCGAGCAGGGAGTCGACATCGCTGCGCACGCCGATCGCGCCGCTCGGATCGTCGACCGAAACGCGGTCGCCATAGGCAAGGTCGATCGAGCGGAACCAGCCTTCAAGCCGTTCGCGCTCGCCCTGCGCGAGCCGGTCGCCCGCCGAGGCCAGGTCGATCACGTAATCGGTCCGCTGCACGACCGGCTGGTGCACCGATTCGACGCCGCGGTTGACGGTCCCGCAGGCCGACAGCGCCAGCGCGAGGCCGATCAGGGGAAGGGATTTGCGAACCATCGTCATCTCCTTGGCCGGGCGCATCACTTGAGGGAGAAGCCGGGGGCGGGCGCCGCGTCCGGCTTGCGCTCGGCAGATTTGGTCGGCGCCTGCAGCAGCGGCGTCGTCTGCGACACCGGCTGGCCGGCGGGCTGCACCTGCGGCGCCGCCATCGTCGGCACCGGGCGCTGGGCGCCGCTGTCGCCGGTGAAGGTCTTGCCCATCAGCACGCGCGCGGCGTCGGTCGCCGACTTGTAGCCGTCGGTCGGCAGCGGGATCGGCCCATTGGTCGGCTTCACCAGATAGGGCGTGATGATGATCACCAGCTCGGTCTCGCTGTGGCGGAACCGGGTCGAGCGGAACAGCGAACCCAGGATCGGGATGTCGCCGACGCCCGGCGCCTTGTCGATCTGGTCGAAATGCTTGTTCTGCAGCAGGCCGCCGATCATGAAGCTCTGGCCTGAGCCGAGCTCCACCGTCGTTTCGGCGCGCCGGGTGGTCAGCGCCGGGATCTGGAAGCCGTTCAGCGTCACCGATCCGGTCGAGCTCAGCTCCGAGACTTCCGGGCGCACGCGCATCGATATGCGGCCATCGCCCAGCACCGTCGGCGTGAACGCCAGGCTGACGCCGTACTGCTTGTACTCGACGCCGATCTGGCCGAGGCCCTGCGCCAGCGGGATCGGGATTTCACCGCCGGCAAGGAAGCTTGCCGTCTCGCCCGAAAGGGCAGTCAGGTTCGGATTGGCGAGCGTCGTCACCAGCCCTTCGGTTTCGGCAAGGTCGAGCGCAGAGGCGACATCGATCCCGAACAGCCGCCCGGCCATCGCGATCGCGGTCTTGCCGGCGCCGGGGCCGAGCTTGTCGTAGTTGAAGGCCGTGCCCGGATTGGCAGGATTGACGGGCAGGCCCGTCGCCGGGTTGATCGGGATCGTGCCGGTCGCGCCCGGGAAGAAGGTCGATGCCGGAACGGTCGGGAATTTCGAGATGTCGACATCGCCGATCGAGCCGAAGTTGCGGCCCTGCGCCACGCCGAACAGGAAGCCGCCGGTCTGGTCGCGCGTCAGCAGGTTGCTGCCGATTTCCTTGACCAGGTCGCGGCTGACCTCTGCAATCCGCACCTGCAGATTGACCTGCAGCGGCGTCGCCGTTTTCAGCCGGTTGATTACGCCCATCTTCAGCGGCGCGTTCGGCTCCGACACGTTCACGCCGGGGTTGAGCGCGGTCAGCACCAGCCGCTCCGCGGCGGCGCTGTCCTCGGGTGAGCCGATCGTGCCGGTCAGCACGGCCAGCTGACCCGCCGTGTTGACGGCGATGTCGGCGTCGGGGAAGGCCAGCTTCAACATCTTGTCGAGCGACGTGATGTTCTGGTTCACCCGCACGTTGGTCGCATAGACGACCTGCCCGTTCGCGGTGGTCGCGAACACGGTCGCCTCGCCGGCGTCCTTGCCGAACAGATGGATCTGCCGCGCGTTGCTGACATAGACGTCGGCGACGTTCGGGTTGGAGGTCCAGACGTTGGCGATGCCGGTCGGCAGCGTCACCAGTTGGCCCTGGCCGATCGACAGCAGCACTTCGCTGGTCGGGCGCTGGGTACCGGCCGGCAGATTGCCGACCCGCACGGGCTGTGCCTGGCTCGCCGCCGGAATGGCTGCGGCGAGGACCGTGGCGAGCGCCGCGGCGGCCGTCCGCATCAGAACAGTGGATTTGCGCATCTTATTTACCCTTGACCGGGACTTCGGTCTCCGCGTTGCCGCGGGCGATCTTGACGACGGGCCCGGTGGGGACCGTCACGGGCGCGCCGGATGAGCCGGCTCCCATCGGGGCTGCCGGCGCGGCCGTCGCTCTCGGCACCGTGCGGCGCGCGAAGCGGGACACGTCGCCGCCGGTCACGAAGGTCGTGTCGGTGTCGACGGGGCGCGATGCGACCTGGAGCAGCATCTGACGCTCGGCCTTCGGATCCTTGCTGTCGTCGACGCTGACTTCGCCGGCGGCGATCGCGCGCTCCAGCTCGGCATTGTTGTCGGCGATCGAGCGCAGCGACAGCGACAGCTGGCCCAAGGCCTGGGCGACCGCGATCTTCTCGGCGATCCGGGGCGTCGCCTCCAGCGTCACGGTCGAGAAGGTCTTGACCTCGGTCTTGCCGTCCTTGGTCTCATTGTCGGTGCGCTGGTCGGTCGCGAGCACGCGGATGTTGCGCACGAACGTCTCGGACGCCTTCAGGGGCGGGCCATCGCCGCCGCCGACCACGTCCTGCGTCAGCACCAGGTCGACCCGGTCGCCCGGGAAGATGAAGCCGGCAACACCGCTCTGCGCCGACACCGGCACGGTGACGGCGCGCATGCCGGGTCCCAGCGCGGCGGCAAGGAAGCCGCTGTCGCCGGGCTTGACCAGTGCGCCCTGGGTGATCGGCTGGCCCGCGGTGATCGCGTAGCGCACGACCGTGCCCGGCTGCGGCGGCTGGGTGTCGCCCTTGATGTAATAGGCTTCCTGGACCAGCTCCTTGGGCCAGGGCTGGTAGCGGAAGCTGTCCGCCTGAAGGATGGTGCCGACCGGCAGCGCCCGCGTGGCGACCAGCACCTGCGGGCCATCGGGCTGCGGCGCGCTGACGGCGGCCGCCTGGGCCGGCGTCTCAGCGCTGCTGAACAGGCTGCGGGCCATCACCGCGGTGACGGCCGCCACCAGCAAAGCCCCGACAAGCAAAGCGATTTTTCTTACATCCACGACCGACGACTCCTGGACCGGGTCGATGACCCTTGCCGATCGTCATCAAGCAAACTGGTTAAGATACAGTTCGCCGATGACCCACAATCCCGCAGACGCGATGGCGACGCCGTAGGGCACTTCCGGACTTGTCTTGACCCTGCGCAGCCGGTGCACCGCGACGACGATCAGCGTCAGGACGCCGCCCAGCAGCGACATCGCGAACAGCATCCGCATCAACGGCACCAGCGGCAGCCAGAGCGCCAGCGCACCGAGTAATTTGACGTCCCCGCCGCCCATCCATCCCATCGCGAACAGGCCGGCGAAAACCGCGAACACGGCCACGCCCAGTGCCGCCTGCAAGGCCATGTCGGGCCAGGGCGAAAGGCCGCTCGCCCACCAATAGGCAGGGGCAAGCAGCGCGATAGCCAGATTCAGGCGATTCGCGATAATTCGTGCTTTCAGGTCCGTTACCGCCGCAATCAGCAGCAACAGGGCGAGAATCGCGAGCAGAGCATGGGCAGCCATGCCTGCGCCATCTAGACGCCAAGCCTTGCAAACCCGTAACCAGATTCGATGACCATCAACAGGCGCGTCGTTCCCGCCGGCGCGGATATCGGAAGCTGGCGCGCCGCGGACGAGTGGCCGCTCCGCACCTTCACCTGGCCGGGCGGCGAGCGCGGCTCGCTGCTGTTCCTCGGCGGCCGCGGCGACGTGTTCGAGAAATATTATGAGGCGTTCGACCACTGGCACCGCGCCGGCTGGCGAATCGTAAGCTTCGACTGGCGCGGGCAGGGCGGCTCCGGCCGGCTGTCGGACGATACGCTCGTCGGCCATGCAAGCGACTTTGCGCCGTGGATCGAGGACTTGGCCGCATTCTTCGCGGAGTGGTCGGCGCGGACGGCGGGGCCGCATGTGGTCGTTGCTCATTCGATGGGTGGGCACCTGACGCTCCGCGCATTGTCGGAGCGGCGGATCGCCCCCGATGCCGCGGTGCTGGTCGCGCCGATGCTGGGCCTCAGGAGCGCGCCGTTCGGCCCACGCCTCGGTGCCAGGATCGCGTGGCTGATGACGAAGATCGGCCGGCCCGAGCGGCAGGCGTGGAAGAGCAACGAGCGGCCGGGCGTGCCGATGAAGAAGCGCCAGTCGCTGCTGACGCACGATGTCGCCCGCTACGAGGACGAGCTGTGGTGGAAGCGGGAAAAGCCGGAAATCGAGGTCGGCCCGCCCAGCTGGGCCTGGGTCGCGGAGGCCTATCGTTCGACGCTTGCCCTGCAGGGCCAGGGCCGTCTCGAATCGGTCACGACGCCGCTCCTGCTGCTGGCGGCCGGCCATGACCGGCTCGTCGATCCGGCGGCGATACGGCGCGCGGCGGCGCGCCTGCCGGACGCGAGGCTGCGCATCTGGGGCCCCGAATCGGCGCACGAGATCCTGCGCGAGGCCGATTTGGTTCGTGATGCCGCGCTGGCCGAGATCGATAGCTTTCTCGACGCGCGCGCGCAGGCGCGATGAGCCGCTTCGATGTCGCGATCGTCGGCGCCGGGATCGCCGGCGCCGGCCTAGCCGCCGAGCTTGCGCCGCACGCGTCGGTGCTGCTGCTCGAGGCGGAGGACCAGCCCGGCTACCACGCAACCGGCCGTTCGGCTGCCTTCTGGTCGGAGACCTATGGCGGCCCTTTCGTCCAGCCGCTGACCTCAGCTTCCGGGCCGTGGCTGCGCGCGCATGACCTGCTGAAGCCGCGCGGCGAGCTTCATATCGCGCGCGCGCACGAGGTAGAGCAGCTCGACCGTCTTGCCGATGAATTCGAAGGTCGCGTCGCGCTGGAGCGCTGGCCCGCGGAGCGCGTGCGCCATTGGCTGCCCGATCTTTCCGCCGAATGGGTCGCGGCGCTCTGGATGCCGAGTTGCACCGACATCGATGTCGCGGGCGCGCACCAGCTGTTCCTGAAGACGGCGCGGCAAGGCGGGGCGGTGCTGCGCTGCTCGGCGCCGCTCACCAGCGCCGAGCGAGCCGGCGATCGCTGGCGACTCCAGGCCGGCAGCGAATCGATCGAGGCGGCGGTCCTCGTCGACGCCGCCGGGGCTTGGGCCGATCCGGTCGCCGTGCTTGCCGGCGCGCCGCCGATCGGCATTCAGCCCTATCGCCGCACCGTCGTGCAGGTGGAGGCGGAGCCGCCCGCGCCAACGGACCTTCCGGTCGTATTGGCGGCCGACGGGAGCTTCTATTTCAAGCCGGAGGCCGGCGGTCGGCTGTGGATCAGCCCGCACGACGAGACTCCGGCAGAACCCGGCGACGCCCAGCCCGAGGAAATCGACGTCGCGATCGCGATCGACCGATTCGAGCAGGCGACGCACTGGCGGATCCGGCACGTCGAGCGGCGCTGGGCGGGCCTGCGCTCCTTCACGCCGGACCGGCTGCCCGTCTATGGCTTCGATCCGGCGGCGCCCGGCCTGTTCTGGTGCGCGGGCCAGGGCGGCTTCGGCATCCAGACCGCGCCTGCCGCCTCGCGCATGGCCGCCCGGCTGCTGCTCGGCCGCCCGGTGGCGGAGATCGATCCCGCTCCCTATCTGCCGGATCGGTTCAGATAGTCGGGAGCACGCGATGATCACGCTCTACACCTGGAAGACGCCAAACGGTCGCAAGCCGGCGATCATGCTGGAAGAGCTAGGGTGGGACTATCAGGCGAAGGGTGTCGATATCGGCAAGGACGAGCAATTCGCGCCCGGTTTCCTGAAGGTCAGTCCGAACAACAAGATCCCGGCGATCGTCGATGACGAAGCGGACGGCGGGCCGCTTTCGATTTTCGAAAGCGGCGCGATCCTGACCTACTTGGCGGAACGGAGCGGACGCCTGCTCGCGCCGTCCGGGCACGCGCGGTTCAAGGCGCTGGAATGGCTGTATTGGCAGGTCGGCGGGCTGGGGCCGATGCTCGGCCAGCTCGGCTATTTCGCGAATCGCGCGCCCGAACAGGTCCCGCACGCGATTGAGCGCTTCAAGGACGAATGCGGGCGGCTGATCCGGGTGATGAACGGCCGGCTTTCGGAGGCCGACTATCTGGCTGGCGACTATTCGATCGCCGACATCGCCTGCTACCCTTGGATGGTCACGGCTACGACGATGCTGCAGGTGCCGCTGGCGAGCGCGCTAGAGCATGCGCCCGCGGTGCAGAGCTGGCTCGACCGCGTCGGCGAACGCCCGGCGGTGCAGCGCGGGATGGCCGTGCTGCAGCACTGATCGGGTCAGCCCATCATCATCGCGTCGATCGCGCCCTGGAGGATGTAAGCGGCCGCCATCTTATCGACGAGTTCCGCCCGCCGCGCGCGGCTCGTATCGGCGTCGAGCAGCGTGCGCGTGACCGCCTGGGTGGACCAGCGCTCGTCCCACAGGAGGATCGGCAGCCCGATGCCTTCCAAGTTGCGGGCAAAGGCACGGACCGACTGGGTGCGCGGCGAATCGGAGCCGTCGAGATTCAGCGGCAGTCCGATCACCAGCCCGCGCACCGCCTGCGCCGCGATGAGTCCTTCCAGCGCCGCCTTGTCCGCAGCGAATTTCGTGCGCCGGATCAGCTCGGCGGGGCTGGCGATCGACCAGCCGGCGTCGCACAGGGCGGTGCCGATCGTCTTGGTCCCGACGTCCAGCCCCAGCAGCCGCCCGCCATCGGGCAGCGCGGCGAGTAAATCCTGCTTTGAGGCTGTGATCATGCCGTCTTGTGCTCCGGCGAAGGCCGGAGCCTTGCCCACAACGCTCCGGCCTCCGCCGGAACACTGCTATTGTTTCTCATAGCTCGCCAATCTCCGCGCCGCATCGGCGCGGACGTTTGCCCAGAACAGGCTGATGTCGAACACGTGGTAGTTGTTGCCCGGCAGCACATAGGGCGCAAGCTTCGGCCCCTCGCCGATCAGAAGGATGCCGCGTCCGGCGCAGCGCGCCGGCACCTGTCCCGCCTTGATCTCGGCCGCCGACAGATCCTCCGAGGGATAAAGCGTCCCGAGATTAGCCGAAGCCGGCGCAGCGCCGTCTTGGGTGCCGGTGATCGGGTTCACGCAGAGGAAGGGCGTACCCTTGCGCGGCTGGCCATCAAAGCCGGTGCTCGCGTCATAAGTGTCGGTGATCAGGTCGGGATCGGCCGGCTCGGCAAAGCTCATCCAGGACAGGACGCAGCCGGCCTGGTCGGCGCGCGTGCAGGCGGGCAGGCCCAATGCGGGCAGATCGGTCGTCAGCGAGATCGGCCAGCCGACGACATAGGCCGCGACGATCCGCTTCGCGAGCGGCGTGCCGGCGACCCGCTCGCGAAGCAGCCGCTCCAGGTGCAGCGCGCCCTGGCTGTGCCCGGCCAGGAAAATCGGCCGGTCCTTCGGCACCATCGCCAGGAACGTATCGAATGCCGCCAGCACGTCGCGATAGGCGAGGTCCAGCGCCTTCTGCGCATCCGCCTTGTTGGTCAGGAACGCGCCGAACGTCGCCTGCCGGTATTTGGGTGCCCAGACCGCCGCGACGTCGTTCCACGCGCTCGCCTGGCCGCGGATGAACAGTCGCGCGCGCTGGTTCGCCTCGACATTATCGAGCGCCATGTTCCAGGCGTCGCGGTCGAGAAAGCTGGTCGGGTGCACGAAGAACAGGGCGGCGGGCGGATTCGGGTTCGGCTGGTAGCCGGCCGGCGCCCACAGCGCCGGATCGCTGTGACCCTTGCCCGGGCGCGAATACCACATGGCGGGGTCCGCATAGGCGCCCCGCGCCTGTGGCGGTTCTGCCGTGAAAGCGACGCTCGGCACGAAGACACGGCGAAACAGGTCGGTCCCGAACAGCTGGTATGCGATCCCCGCCCCCAGCACGAGCACGATCAGCGCGGCGATCACATAGAGGAATTTGCGGTCCACTGGCGGGCAGGTAGTCGATTCGTCCGCGCTCGCAAGCCTGCCTTGCCGCCCCGCCTTCGCGATGCTAGCCGCGCCGCCATGTCCGTCGACACCGCAACCGTCCGCAAAGTCGCCGGCCTCGCGCGTATCGCGATCAGCGATGGCGAGGCCGAGGCGCTCGTGCCCGAGCTCAACAACATTCTTGGCTGGATCGAGCAATTGCAGGAAGTCGACACCTCGTCGGTCGAGCCGATGACGGCGGTGATTCCGAGCCAGCTGCGCCTGCGCGACGATCTCGTCACCGAAGGCGATATCCGCGACCAGGTGCTGGCCAACGCGCCTCAGGCCGAGCATGGCTTCTTCGCCGTGCCGAAAGTGATCGAATAATGACGGCGCTCACCGACCTCACCGTCGCGGAGCTGCGCGACGGCTTCCGTGCCGGCGACTTCTCCGCGCGCGAAGCGGCCGAGGCGTTCAACGGCGCGGTCGCGTCCGCCAAGGGCCTGAACGCGTTCATCGTCGAGACGCCGGAGCACGCGCTCGCCGCCGCCGACGCCGCCGACAAGGCCCGCGCGGCGGGCGAGGCGGCGAAGCCGCTTGCCGGCGTGCCGCTCGCCATAAAGGACCTGTTCTGCACGAAGGGCGTGCAGACCACCGCCGCCAGCCACATCCTCGGCGGGTTCAAGCCGGTCTATGAATCGACGATCACGGCAAAGCTGTGGGACGCGGGCGCCGGCATGCTCGGCAAGCTCAACATGGACCAGTTCGCGATGGGTTCGTCCAACGAGACCAGCGCGTTCGGCAACGTGATCTCGCCTTGGCGGCGGAGCGACGGCGGCAATGCGCCGCTTGCGCCGGGGGGATCGTCGGGCGGCAGCTCGGCGGCTGTGGCGGCACGGATCGCGCCGGCGGCGACCGGCACCGATACCGGCGGCTCGATCCGCCAGCCGGCTGCCTTTACGGGCATCTGCGGCATCAAGCCGACCTATGGCCGCTGCTCGCGCTGGGGTGTGGTCGCCTTCGCTTCGTCGCTCGACCAGGCCGGGCCGATGGCGCGCACGGTCAAGGACTGCGCGATCATGCTGGAGGCGATGAGCGGCTTCGACCCGAAGGACGCGACCTCCCTCGACATGCCCGTGCCCGCCTGGGAAGCGGGCCTGTCCGCCGACCTGAAGGGCAAGCGCATCGGCATCCCGAAGGAATACCGGGTCGACAACATGCCCGCCGAGATCGATGCGCTGTGGCGGCAGGGCATCGAGTGGGTGAAGGATGCCGGTGCGGAGGTGGTCGAGGTGTCGCTGCCGCACACCAAATACGCGCTGCCCGCCTACTACATCATCGCGCCGGCCGAGGCGTCGTCGAACCTCGCCCGCTATGACGGCGTGCGCTATGGCCTGCGCGAGCTGCCCGAAGGCGCCGGCCTGCAGGACATGTACGCGGCCACACGCGCCGCCGGCTTCGGCAAGGAAGTGAAGCGCCGCATCCTGATCGGCACCTATGTGCTGTCGGCCGGCTTTTACGACGCCTATTACAACCAGGCGCAGAAGGTGCGGGCACTGATCGCGCGCGATTTCGACAATGCCTGGGAACAGTGCGACCTGCTGCTGACGCCGACCGCGCCGTCCGCCGCCTTTGCGCTCGGCGAAAAATCGGCCGATCCCATTGCGATGTACCTAAACGATGTGTTCACGGTGCCGTCTTCACTGGCTGGGCTGCCGGCGATGTCGGTGCCGGCCGGTCTCGACGGGCAGGGGCTTCCGCTCGGCCTGCAGGTCATCGGCAAGGCGTTCGACGAGCAGGGCGTGCTGAACGCGGGCCTCGCGCTCGAACAGCGCGCCGGGTTTATGAGGCGTCCGGAGCGCTGGTGGTAGCGCGTCTGACGACGACCGATTGGAGTGTGGCGTGACCGTGCAGAAGCTCAGGGTGGCCCTTGTTTCCGCGTCCGACCCGAGCAGCACGGCGGGCTTTTCCGGCACATTGCTGTCCGCCTATCGCGCGCTCCAGCCGCAGTTCGAGGCGCTGGTGCCGATCCATGTCGACCTGCTGCTCAAGGTCAGCGCGAAGCTGAGCGGGCTGCGCCGCCGGCTCACCGGGCGTCACGCCAATTATTATTTCCACCCGCTGTTTTCGGCGGTCGCGGCCCGCCTGGTCGGCAGGGCCGTTCGTGCCGCCAGGCCCGACGTGATCGTCTGCGTCGCCGCCTCCTCGGTGCTCTCGCGGCTGAAGACGGACGTGCCGATCGTCTATTGCACCGACGGCACCTTCCAGTCGCTGACGCGGCTTTATCCGAAATGGCGGGGCCTGCCGCGCTGGAATGTCGAGAACGGCAACACCGCCGAGGCGCGGTCGCTCGATCGCGCCTCGGCGATCGTCGTCTCGTCCAACTGGGCGCGCGATTCGGCGGTGGACGATTACGGCATCGATCCGGCGAAGATCGCCATCCTTCCCTACGGCCCCAATTTGCGCGCGGACCTGCTGCCGCCGGCCGAGCCGCCGGTCATCGGCGACCCGGCGCGGGAGCTGCAGCTGCTCTATGTCGGGCTGGATTGGCAGCGGAAGGGGGGCGACTTCGCGGTCGATGTCGTCCGCCTGCTGAACGAGATGGGCTGCGCGACCCGCCTTAACCTGGTCGGCCGCGTGCCCGACCGGGTCGCCGCGTTGCCGTTCGTCACCTGGCACGGATCGCTGAACAAGGACGTACCCGCAGAGGCCGAGCGGATGGCGGACATCTATCGCCACGCCCACATGTTCATCCTGCCGACGATCGCCGACGCGACGCCGGTCGTGTTCAGCGAAGCAGCCGCCTTCGCGCTGCCGGCGATCACCTTCGACGTGGGCGGCGTCGCCTCGGCGGTGCCGCATGGCCGCAGCGGGCTGGTGTTCCCGATGGGCACCGACCCGGCGACCGTCGCGCGCGACATCGCGGACATCGTCGCCCGTGGCGATCGGCTGGCCGCGCTGCGCGCCTCGTCCTATTCCTGGTCTCGCGACGTGGCGAATTGGTCGCACTGGGGCGCGGCGGTGGCGGAGCTCGCGCTCGAGGCGTATCGTCGCGCGAGGCCCGGCGAAGCCGTGTCGGGCGAAGACGAGGACGAGAGGCCGTCGGCCGCGGCTTTCGCGCTGGCCCGAAAATAGCGCCTGAGGGGGAAGAAATGTTCGCAAGCTTCACCAGGCGAGTGGCCCATATTGCGGGCGACCTGGCGGCCTTCGGCCCCGGCTTCGTCGTCAAGTCCAACCTGGCGAGGCTGCGGCCCGGCACAACCGCGGCGGTCCACGTGCCCGGCATCGGGCCGGTTCATGTGCGCGGCGGCAACAGCGACGTCGCGGTGCTCCGCCAGGTATTCGGCAAGCATGAATATGATCTGGTCAATCCCGCGGGCATGCGGGCGCGGATCCAGGCGCGCTACGAGGAAATCCTCGCCGCCGGACGCAAGCCGATCATCGTCGATGCCGGCGCGAACATCGGCGCGTCCGCGCTCTATTTCGAGCAGCAATTCCCTGCCGCCCGGATCGTCTCGGTGGAGCCGGACCCGGCCAATCTGGAAGTGCTGCGGAAGAATGTCGGCCACCGGCCCAACCATGTGATCATGCCCGCCGCGATCGGCTCCAGCCCCGGCTTCGTCAGCCTCAGCGGCACCGATGTGGGCTGGGCCGTGCAGACCGAGCGCGCGGATCAGGGCCTGCCGATCGTCACCATCGAGGATGCGTTCGCCGCCTCGGGCGGGGACGATCCGCTGCTCGTCAAGATCGATATCGAAGGCTTCGAATCGGACCTGTTCGAGGCCAATTGCGACTGGGTCGCCAAGCCGTATGCGATCGTGATCGAGCCGCACGACTGGATGCTGCCCGGCAAGATGACCTCGGCCAATTTCCAGAAGGCGCTCAGCACCCAGGCGATGGAGCTCTACATCAAGGGCGAGAATCTGCTCTACGTCCGCGCCTGACGACGATCTCAGGCGCCCGGCGGCCGCAGTCCCAGATAGGCCAGCCGCTTCACTTCGCGGCGGCCGCGCGTCACCGTGTCCAGGATCAGCCCGCACGACAGGCTGACGATGCCGAGCAGCACCAGGCCGGTCGACAGCACCGCGGTCGGCAGGCGCGGGACCAGGCCGGTCTTCAGATACGTCGCGAACAGGTCCAGCGACAGGCCCAGCGCGAGCGCCATGAACAGCACCGAGACCAGGCCGAAAAAGGCAATCGGCTTCTCGATCCGATAAAGGTTCAGGATCAGCCGCAGGATGCGCCAGCCGTCGCGATAGGTGGAAAGCTTCGATTCCGATCCCTCCGGCCGCGCGGCATAGCTGGTCGGCACTTCGGCGACCGGCATCTTCAGCTCCAGCGCGTGAACGCTGATCTCGGTCTCGATCTCGAAGCCTTCGGACAGCGCCGGGAAGGACTTCACGAAGCGGTTCGAGAACACCCGGTAGCCGGACAGGATATCGCTGAAGGTCTGGCCGAAAATCCAGGTGACGCAGCCGGTCAGCATCCGGTTGCCGAAGCGGTGCCCGCGCCGATAGGCTTCTTGCGCGTCGCTCTCGCGGGTGCCGACGACCATGTCGAGCTGCTCGGCCACCAGCCGCTCGATCATCGCCGGGGCTGCGGTCGCGTCATAGGTCGCGTCGCCGTCGGCCAGCACATAGATGTCGGCTTCCACGTCTGCGAACATGCGGCGGACGACATTGCCCTTGCCTTGGGTCCGTTCCGTGCGGACGACGGCCCCCGCCTCGCCCGCGACGCGGACCGTGTCGTCCTTCGAATTATTGTCGTAGACATAGATCGTCGCGTTCGGCAGCGCGCGCCGGAATCCGTTGACCGTCTGGGCGATCGCCTTGGCTTCGTTATAGCAGGGCAGCAGCACCGCCACCCGCGCGCGCGTCTGCGCCTCGTTTGCCGCCAGCCGTTCGACCATGTTCATACGCTCCCATACTCGCTCGTCCCGAGCGTAGTCGAGGGGCGCTTCTCCGACGCTTTGCCGCCGCTCCTCGGCTTCGCTCGGAACGAGCGGAACGGGGTTGCAATGCTTGCCGTCCGTGGCGAAGGAGGCGCGCATGGCAACCGCAGCAACCAGCAGCTACCGCATCCAGGGCGCGACCGGCGAATGGGAAGTCGTGATCGGCCTTGAGGTCCATGCCCAGATCACCGCGTCCAAGGCCAAGCTCTTTTCCGGCGCGGCGACCGCGTTCGGGGCCGAGCCCAATGCGCAGGTGTCGCTGATCGACGCCGCGATGCCGGGAATGCTGCCGGTGCCGAACCGCGAGTGCATCCGCCAGGCGGTGCGCACCGGCATGGCGCTCGATGCGCGGATCAACCGCTGGTCGCGGTTCGACCGCAAGAATTACTTCTACGCCGACCTGCCGCAGGGATACCAGATTTCGCAGCTCTACCATCCGCTCGTCGGCGAAGGCGCGGTCACGATCGAGCCGGCCGAGGGCGAGGAAAAAACCATCGGCATAGAGCGAATCCATGTCGAGCAGGACGCCGGCAAGCTGATGCATGACCAGCATCCGACCCGTTCGTATGTCGACCTCAACCGATCGGGCGTCGCGCTGATGGAGATCGTGTCGCGGCCCGATATGCGCTCGCCGGCCGAAGCCGGGGCTTACCTGCGCAAGCTCCGCTCGATCCTGCGCTATGTCGGCAGCTGCGACGGCAATATGGAAGAAGGCTCGATGCGCGCCGACGTGAACGTGTCGGTGAGGAAGCCGGGCGAGGAATTCGGCACCCGCACCGAGACCAAGAACGTCAACTCGGTCCGCTTCGTGATGGCGGCGATCGAGCATGAGGCGAACCGTCAGGTCGACGTGCTGGAAAGCGGCGGCCGCATCGTGCAGGAAACGCGGCTGTTCGATCCGGACAAAGGCGAGACGCGGTCGATGCGCTCGAAGGAAGACGCGCACGATTATCGCTATTTCCCCGATCCCGACCTGCTGCCGCTGGAGCTGGACGAGGAATTCATCGCCGAGTGCCGCGCGAGTCTCCCCGAGCTGCCGGACGCCAAGCGACGGCGCTATGAAAGCGAACTCGGCATCAGCGCCTACAATGCCGCTGTCCTGACCGCCGAGGTGGAGACCGCGCGCTGGTTCGAGGCGCTGCTGGCCGCCGGCGGCGACAGAGTGACGGCCAAGGCCGCGTCTAATTGGGTCATCTCCGACTTGTTCGGCGCGCTCAATCGCCTCGGCCTGTCGGTCGACGAAAGCCCGGTCGGCCCGGAACAGGGCGCCGAGCTGCTGGCGCTGGTCGCGGACGGCACGCTGTCGGGCACGCTTGCCAAGCAGGTGTTCGAGATCATGCTGGAAACGCGCGAGGATCCGGCCGCCATCGTCGAGGCGCGCGGCCTCAAGCAGACCAGCGACACCGGCGCGATCGAGGCGGAAATCGCCAAGGTCCTCGCAGCCAATGCCGACAAGGTCGAGCAGTACAAGGCCGGCAAGCAGGCCCTGTTCGGCTTCTTCGTCGGCCAGACGATGAAGGCAATGGGCGGCAAGGCCAACCCGCAGGTCGTCAATGAACTGCTGAAGAAGGCGCTGGGCTAACCCTGGTCGTTCGCGAACTGGGCGGCAATATCGCGCGCTGTGCGGATCAGGCGCAGGATCAGGACTCGTTCCTTTTCGACGCGATAGACGATGAGGATCCGACGCTCGAACGTGATCGTCCGTAAGCCCCATTCGATGTCGTTTCTTGGGGTCCCATGACGCGGAAAATCCGACAGCTTGAGGCATGAAGCGCGCAGTCGAGCGAGATAGACTTCAGCCGTTGCACGGCCGGCTCGTTCTGCGATCCAGATGCCGAGTTCGCTCAAATCGTCGCTGGCATCCTCCGAGAAACTGACCTTCAATCCAGGCCATCCCGTTCCGCCAATCTCGCATAGGCGCGCTGGAACGCTTCTTCCATCGGGATCGGAGGCCGCGGGTCGGCAAGCGCTTCCGCCACTTTCGCCTTGATCAGCTCGTCGAGCGCGGCTTCCTCGCGTTCCAGGGCGCGGAGGCCCGCGCGCATGACTTCGCTGACCGAGGCGTAGCGGCCTTCTTCAACGAGCCGCCGCGCGAGACCGCCCAACCTGCCAAGCGTAACGGTGACGGGTTTTTCCGCAGCGACTGGCATGGGACCTCCTATATGATTTCATCATAGTCGCTGCGCCAGCGGGTTCAAGCGGAGACAACGGAAGCGAGCTCCGCCGGGCGCAGCTCCCGCGCGAGCTGGTCCATCCGGCATTGCTTCGGCGCCTTGTCCGGACGCCAGCGCAGGAAGCGGGTGGCGTGGCGGAAGCGCTGGCCGGTCACCTGGTCGTACTTGACCTCCGCGATCAGCTCCCAGCGCAGCGGCTGCCATTCGCCGGAGCGTTCGGTCGACCAGCGGCTCGGGCCGCCGGGCGCGTCGCCGGTGAAGCCGGGCGGTCCCACCATGTCTTCCAGCTGTTTCGTCAGCGCCGCCTTGTCGCCCGGCGGCAGGCAGAAGCCGACATGGTCGAGCCTGTCCTGCTCGTCGAACAGGCCGAGCAGCAGCGAGCCGACCTCGTTCTTGCCGGACGCATAGCGGAAGCCGCCGACCACGCAGTCGGCGGAGCGGATCTGCTTCACTTTCAGCATCGCCCGTTCGCCCGGCTGGTACGGCTCATCCAGTCGCTTGGCGACCACACCGTCCAGCGCGCCGCCGGTGCTGGCGAGCCACGCCTCGGCCTGCGCGCGATCGGTCGTCGCCGGCGACAGCAGCAGCGACGCCGAACCGTGCTTCGAGTGGAATCGCTCCAGCTTCTTGCGCCGGGCGGACAGAGGCTCCGCCGCCAGCATGTCGCCGTCCAGCGCCAGCAGGTCGAACAGCATATACTGTGCCGGAGTCTCGGCGGCGAGCTTGCGCACGCGGCTCTCGGCCGGATGCAGCCGCAGTTGCAGCGCCTCGAACGAGAGGCAGTCGCCGACCGGAATGATCAGCTCGCCGTCGAGGATGAAGCGATCGGCCTTCAGCGCGGTCAGCATCGCCACGACTTCGGGGAAGTAGCGGCCGAGCGGCTTGCCGGACTTGGAGATCAGCTGGACGTCGCCGCCATCGCGCACAGCGATGCAGCGGAACCCGTCCCATTTCGGCTCGAACTGCCATCCGGGGCCGGCCGGCAGGGCTTCGACCAGCTTCGCTTCCATCGGGGCAAGGGCGCGCATGGAAGCGGGAACGCACGAAGTCCTAAATCCTCCCTCGCTTGCGAGGGGAGGGGGACCGCGCGAAGCGCGGTGGAGGGGCCCGGAGCGAAGCGGAGGGTGGCTTCCGTCGGCTCCGCCGCCGGCCCCTCCACCACTCGCCTCCGGCGAGCGTTCCCCCTCCCCGAGCCAGCTCGGGGAGGATTTAGAATGCCTTGTGATGCTCCGCCTTGACCCAGCGGACGGTACCGGTGCTGGCGCGCATGACGACGCTTTCGGTGGTCATCATGCCGCCCTTGCGGCGCTTGACGCCTTCGAGCAGCGAACCGTCGGTGACGCCGGTCGCCGCGAAGATGCAGTCGCCCTGGGCGAGCTCTGTCAGATCATAGACCTTGTTCAGGTCCTCGATGCCCCATTTCCGCGCGCGGGCGCGTTCGTCGTCGTTGCGGAACAGGAGCCGCCCTTTGAACTGGCCACCGACGCAGCGCAGCGCCGCCGCCGCCAGCACACCCTCCGGCGCGCCGCCCGATCCCATATAGACGTCGATCGTCGTGTCGGGATTGGTGGTCGCGATCACGCCCGCCACGTCGCCGTCCGGGATCAGCATGATGCCGCAGCCGACCGCGCGCAGCTCAGCGATCAGCTTCTCGTGGCGCGGCCGGTCGAGCACGCACGCGATGACCTCGTTCGGCTTGACGCCCTTGGCGGCGGCGATCGCGCGGACATTGTCGGCCGGGCTCTTGTCAAGGTCGATCACGCCGTCGGGATAGCCGGGGCCGACCGCGATTTTTTCCATGTACACGTCGGGCGCGTTCAGCAGGCAGCCCTTCTCCGCGATCGCCAGCACCGCAAGCGCGTTCGGGCCGGCCTTGGCGGTGATCGTGGTGCCTTCCAGCGGATCGAGCGCGATGTCGATCGCCGGGCCAGTGCCGGAGCCGACCTTCTCGCCGATATAGAGCATCGGCGCTTCGTCGCGCTCGCCCTCGCCGATCACGACGGTGCCTTCGATGTCGAGCGTATTGAGCGCGGCGCGCATCGCCTCGACGGCAGCGGCGTCCGCTTCCTTTTCGTTGCCCCGGCCGATCAGCTTCGACGCGGCGATTGCCGCCGCCTCGGTCACGCGGACCATCTCCAGCACCAGCACGCGATCGAGATTGTGGCTAGCCGTCATTGAAATCGTCTCTCCCTGAACCTGGCGCGGCGATAGGGGAGCGGGACTATTATGTCGAGAAGGCCGGCAGCCGTTCGGGCCTGATCTGCTCCGGCACCAGGCCCGCGGCGGCGAGCGCGTCCGGCCATGCCGCGCCGAGCGCCAGCGCCTCGGCAATCTCCGCCATTGCCGGCGCCGTCTGCAGCCCGTATCCGCCCTGGCCCGCCAGCCAGAAGAAGCCGTCCGCATCGGGCGCATAGCCGGCGACCGGCACGCGGTCGGCGGCGAAAGTGCGCAGGCCGGCCCAGCGGTGGGTGATGCGGCGGACTTCCAGCGTCGTGAACTCGCTCACCCGGTGCGCGGCGACGGCCATGTCGAGCTCGTCGGGCTGGGCATCGCCCGGATCGTCCGGATTCTCGTCGACCGGCGAGGCGAGGAGGCGACCGGAATCGGGCATCATGTACATATAGTCGACGGCGGTCTTCACGAACGGCCAATCCCGCACGTCCATTTCCGCCGGCGGGTCGAAGACGATGATCGTCCGGCGGAGCGGCGTCAGGCCGAGCGGGCGGACGCCGGCCATTTCGGCGACGCGGTCGGCCCAGGCTCCGGCGGCATTGACCAGCACCGGCGCTTCGTAGGTCTCGCCGCTCTCGGCCTGCACCCGCCAGCGTGGGCCGATCGCCACGGCGCGGGCGCCGGTGACGACCTCGCCGCCCGCGGCACGGATCGTCCGCGCGAATCCCTGCAGGAGCGCGTGCGGATCGAGCTTCAGCCCCTCGCGATGCACGAAGGCGGCGACCACGGCGTCGGGCGCCCAGCGCAGTGCCGGGCAATAATGCGCGGCCGCTTGCGCATCGAGCCGCTCGACCGCGTCGGCATGGGCGCGGGTAATCCGCTCCAGCTCGTCGAGCGCGGGCAGCATCGCCTGGTTGGCGATGAACAGCGCCGGCCGGACCGCGGCGAGCGCGTCGAAGCCGTCTGGAGGGGACTGGAAGAATGCGCGGCTATAGGCGGTGAGCGCGCGGACCGTCGCGCCGCCGATGCCGAAGTGCGAAAAGGTCACGCTGCGCCCGGAGCTGTGATAGCCGACGGCATCCTCCGCCTCGATCAGCACGACCTTGCCGTGCTGCGCGAGCCGGGCGCCGACGGACAGCCCGGCGACGCCGCCGCCGATGATCAGGAAATCCGCAGTCTTGGTCATTTGTAGCGTCGTAGAGGGGAAGGTCGGGCTTCGACAAGCTATGGCAGGCGCACGCCGAAGCCGGCGGCGAAGGCGCGGGTGCCGGTGGGCGTCACGTCCAGCGCGCGCGAACCGTGCCGGCGACGCACCCAGCCGCGGGCGAGCGCGGCCGTGCAGATCGCGGCCCCGGCCTGCCCCGCCAGGTGATGGCGGCGCTCGCTCCAGTCCAGGCAGGGCCGGCAGGTCGGGCGCCGGCGTGCGGGGACCTCGATGTCCAGCGATCCGAGCAGGGCGGTGCCGCTGTCGCTGAGCGCGGCGCCGTCGGCGGAAAGACGCAGATGGCCCGCTCCGGCGAGCGCGGCGAACAGCGCGACGCCGAGCTCGCCGGCCAGATGGTCGTAGCAGATGCGGGCCTTGCGCAAGGCCGCGTCGCGCGGCCCGGGGCGCGGCAGGCGGCCGATCCGATCGGCGGTAACGAGTTGCAGCCCTTCGAGGATGGCGCCGATCTCCGCGGACGCGATGCGGAAATAGCGGTGCCGCCCCTGCGCCTCGACCGCGAGCATCCCGGCGGCGACTAGTTGGGCAAGATGGCCGCTCGCCGTCTGCGGCGTGACGCCGGCGGCCTCCGCCAGCTCGCCGGCAGTAAAGGCGCGGCCGTCCATCAGCGCGTACAGCATTGCCGCGCGGGTGGGGTCACCGATCAGCGATGCGGTTTCTGCCAGCCGGATGATCGTGGTCATCGCGCCACCCTAGCATGGCGGCGGCCCCGATGCTTCGGACGAGAGCGAAACATCGAGGCGGCCCGCCGCCTACCAGCGGCGCGAGGAGGACGGCCCATGATCACCTGCTTCATCCGCTACGAGTTGGACCCGTTCAAGGTCGAGGAATTTGAGCGCGACGCCGCCGTCTGGGGCGAGGCGATTCCGGCGTGCGGCGCCGATCTGATCGGCTATTTCGCGCCGCACGAAGGGTCGGCGACCGTCGGCTATGGGGTTTACACGATCGAGAGCCTCGCCGCGTACGAAGCCTATCGCGCGCGGTTGCGGGAACATGCCGCGGCGCGCGACAATTTCGCCTTCGCGAAGGCGGAGCAGTTCATCCGGCGCGAGGACCGGCTGTTCCTGCGGCCGATTGCGGGGCCCCGCGCATGATCGCGGTGATGTCCGAGGGATGGACCGCCCCGGCGCACGGCTCTGAATATCTCGACCTGGCCGCGCGGCTCCGCCCGCTGCTGGACGGCGTACCGGGCTTCATTTCGGTCGAACGGTTCCGCAGCCTCTCCGACCCGGAAAAGCTGTTGTCGCTGTCGTTCTGGGAGGACGAAGGGGCAGTCGCCGCCTGGCGCAACCGGCCCGAGCACCGCGCCGGCCAGGCCCGCGGACGCAGCGGCGTGTTTCGCGACTACCGCATTCGAATCGCGGACGTTTCCCGGGACTACACGCTCCGGGATCGCGCGCAGGCGCCGGCGGATAGCGACGGCGGCCGCCCGCAAGCCTGATCGAAATCAGGAACCGCCGCTTGCGCCCGGTCGTTTTGCGGCCCGGCTTCAACAAGTCGGGAGTAGAGTAATGACACGCATTCAGAATCTGGCGCGAAGCATCGCGCTCTCGGGGTTGCTGATTGCGGCGGCGACGCCGGCGCTGGCCGGCGAGAAGGATCGGGCGCGTCAGACGATCGCCGAGGCCGATGCCAAGATAAGCGCCATGCTGCAGACCGGCGGCGCCGGCGTGGACGCATCGCTTTCCACCGAGGCGCAGGCGTCGCTGCGCGACGCGCGGGAGCAACTGGGACGGGGCCATGAGCGCCAGGCGATCAACGCGGCCCTGAAGGCGTCGGAACTGGCTGACCGCGCGCTGGCCAAGACGCAGCAGGCGGAAAGCGCTGCCAGCGCCGCGCAGCAGATGCAGGCCCAGGCCGCGATCGGCGCGGCCCAGGACCAGGCGGCCGCGGCGAACGCCCGCGCCGACGCGGCGCAGGATGCGGCGCAAAGGGCCGCGGCCGATGCCGCCGCCGCGCGCGCGGCCGCAGCTACCGCAGCCGCCACGCCGCCGGCGCAGACGACGGTGACCACCTCGACGGAGACGAGCGGGGCGACCGTCACCTCTGGATCGGGCACCGTCCGCAAGGCGCCCGTGCACAAGCGCCGCACGATCACGACGCGCACGGTGAAGACGACGCCGAAGGTCAAGACGACCACCACCGTCACCGAGCATCATTGATTCGGCGGACCAGGGGCGCGGCCGGGCAAGGTCGCGCCCCTTCTTCATGCGCGCTTGCCATTGCGCGCAAAAGCCTGAAAGCTGGCCTTTGATAAGAGGGGGTCCAGCTTGGCGACGTTGATCAAGGAAGAAGCGGCTCACCGCGACGCAGGGCTCGTCCGGGAAATCGGCGTCTGGAGTTTTGCCGCGACCATCATCAACGTCGTGGTCGGCGGCGGCATCTTCGCGGCGCCGGCGGCGCTGGCAGGATCGGTCGGGGCCTGGGCGCCCTTTGCCCTGCTCGCCTGCGGAGTGGCGATGGGTGCGATCGTGCTCTGCTGCGCGGAAGCCGGGAGCCGCGTCCCCTCGAGCGGGGGCACCTATGCCTATGTCGAAGCGGCCTTCGGTCCAGCGCTCGGCTTCATCGCCGGCATGATGCTGTGGCTGAGCTGCGTGCTGGCCGCGGGCGGGATCGCGGCGGCCTTCGCGGATGCGATCGTCGCGCTCTACCCGGTCGGATCCCCGGCCGTGCAGCGCGTGGTGCTGATCGTCGCCGTGATGGCGCTGGTCACCGGGATCAACCTGCGCGGCGCGCGGGAAGGCGCCCGTTTCGCCGGCATCGCCACCGTCGTGAAGCTGGTGCCGCTGCTGCTGTTCGTCGTTGTCGGCGCCTTCTGGGTCGATCCCGCCAATCTGAAGCCCACCGGCAGCATCGATCCGGGCTCTTTCGGGGCGGCGATCATCCTGTCGATCTTCACCTTTTCCGGCATGGAAACGATGTTGAGCGCGAGCGGCGAAGTCTCGCGGCCGGAGCGCACCGTGCCCCGGGCGCTGATGCTGGCGATGGGCGGCGTGCTGTTGCTGTACATCGCGATCCAGGTGGTCGCGCAGGGACTGCTCGGGCCGCAGCTCGCTACGTCGAAGGAGCCGCTCGCCGAGGCGCTGGGCGTGGTCCATCCCGGGCTGGTGCTGGTCATCGCGCTGGGAGCCGCGATCTCGCGCGGTGCCTGGCTGGGCAGCGACGTGCTCGGCGCACCGCGCATCCTGTTCGCCTTTGCGCGCGACGGCTTTCTGCCGGCCCCGCTGGGCCGCATCAGCCAGCGCACCCAGGTGCCGACAGTGGCGATCCTGGTCCATTCCGTTATCGGTACCGCACTGGCCCTGATCGGCGAGTTCGACTGGCTGGTCCTGCTCTCCGCCCTTGCCACGGCGCCGATCTATATCGGCGCGTGCCTCGCCGCGGTGAAGCTGCGGCGCGACAATGTGCAGCTGCTGGGCACCGCTTTCCGCGTGCCCGGCCTGAAGGTGGCCGCGACCGTCGGGGTGCTCAGCATGGTGGCGCTGATCGCGCTCGGCCAGCCGAACGAAATCATCGGCTTGTTTGCGGCGATCGGGATCAGCGCGATTCTCTATCTCGCCCGGCGTTCGGTCGCGAGACGCTGAGGCCGACGGCCTGACGCTCGTCGAGCGTCATTCTCCATTCGTCGGTTCGCACCGACCTTCGCCGAACCCATGCCCTTGCCGGTCGAAGCAAGGCTGCATGGGCAGAGGCCCGGGCGTAACCCAAGAGTGCGCGGCGGGGCGGTCGAGCTCCCCGGCCCCAACCGGCCCGCCGCCAAATGGCTCCGCCCCCTTCGGAGCCGCCCGGACGCACTCGAAGGAAGGACACGCCATGTTTACCCGTCAACTTGCCAAGGCCCTGTTGGCCTCCGTTACCGCCGGTCTGGTCACGTTCGCGGTCAGCCCCGCCCAGGCCGAACTCAACGCGCCGCGCTCCGTGCTGGTCCGCTACAGCGACCTCGACCTGAAGTCGGATGCCGGCCGCACCACGCTCAACAAGCGGATCGCCTTCGCCGCCGGCACCGTCTGCGGGCCGGCCGACGCGCTCTCCTACGCGTCGCGCCACGCCATCGCGGCCTGCGAGGAGCGGGCGATCGCCAATGCCAGCCGCGGCCTGGTCGAGGTGTTCGCCAGCGCGCAGGGCGAGATTCGCGTCGCCGCCAACTGAGCGGTCGTTTCCCCAGGCCCGGGTGCTTCCCCATTTCCCCGGGCCGCAACGGAGCCCCGGCCCGCAAGGGCCGGGGTTTTTTTCATTCCTCTCCTCGGCGGTGCCGGGGGGGCGCGCCGCGGAGCAGCGTGGTGGAGGGGCTGAGCGCGCAGCGCGAAGTAAGGGCCCTCCCTTCGCGACGGCCCCTCCACCACTCGCCTTCGGCGAGCGGCCTCCCTCCCCTGCAAAAGCAGGGGAAGATTTGATTACCGCCCCGCCATTGCCTTGGCGTGATCGAGATAGGTGCGGCCGATCCGCACTTCCTCGCCATTGCCGAGATCGGCCGACCAAACCCCACCGCCGTCATGCTTCAGGCCCTTGATCCGGTCGCGGCGGACGATCGTCGACCGATGGAGGCGGATGAACCGCTCGGGATCCAGCCGCGCTTCCAGCGCGCTGATGGTCTGGTGCAGCAGATAGCTGCGCTGGCCGATGTGAAGCCGCATATAGTCGCGCTCGGCGTCGATCCGCTCGATGTCCTCGGCCGCAATGCGGATCAGCTCGGATCGGTGGGGGACCCAGAACTCCGTCACGTAATTATTTGCCGGCGCGCCTGTCTCGACGCTGCCGCGCCGTTCGACGACGCGTTGCAGCGCGCGTGCCAGCCGGTCCGGCGAGACCGGCTTCAGCAGATAGTCGACCGCGGCGACGTTGAAGGCTTCGACGGCAAAGCTGTCGAACGCGGTCACGAACACGACCGCCGGTCGGTGCTTTGCCTGGCCCAGCGCGCGCGCGACGCCCATGCCGTCCAGCTCCGGCATCGAAATGTCGAGCAGCAGCGCTTCCGGCTCCAGCGCCTCGGTCAGCCGCAGGGCGGAATGACCATCCGACGCGGTGCCGACCAGCTCCACCAGCGGTTCCCGCGCGCACAGCACCTGCAGCCGCTCGACCGCAAGTGGCTCGTCGTCGACAATCAGGGTACGAACAGGCTTACCAATCGACTCAACAACCATCCCTCACCTCAGGCATCGCCAGGGTCACGACGAAGCCCCCGCCTTGCGGCGCGTGAGTCACCAGCCCCGCCTTGCTCCCGAAGCGTGCTTGGAGCCGATCGCGGACATTCGCAAGCCCGACCCCGGTGCCATGTTCGGCCGCGTCCCCCGGGCCCTTGCCGTCATCGGAGACGGTCAGCACCAATTTGCCGCGTTCGCTGCGGGCGGAAATCGAAATTTTCACCGGCCGGTTCGCCTTCGACACGCCGTATTTGATCGCGTTTTCGACCAGCGGCTGGAGAATCAGGCCGGGCACGCACAGCCGCATCAGGTCTTCGGGAATATCGATGTCGGTCTCCAGCCGGTCCGGGAAGCGCACCGCCTCGATCGCCAGATAGAGACGCTGCAGCCGCACTTCCTCGGACAAGGGGACGTCGTCCATCGGATCGCCGGACAGGCTGGTCCGGTAGAAGGTCGACAGGTTCATGATCATCGCTTCCGCCTCGTCGTTGCGGCCGGTCATCACCAGCGACGAGAGCGAGTTCAGCGTGTTGAACAGGAAATGCGGATTGACCTGGTAGCGGAGTGCCCGGATCTCCGCTTCCTTCGCGGTCTGCTGATAGGCGGCGACGCGCCGCTCCGCCTCGCGCGTCTCGCTGGCGTATGAAATCGCGAGATACAGCGCCGCCCAGGCGGTCAGGAAGAAATAGCGGGAGACCGCGATCTCGGCGACGTTCTTCGCCAGGTACGGATGCCGGATCATCTCCCGCAGCATCTCCGGATCGCGATAGATCACTTCCGGCTTGTAGGCGTTGAAGAAGAAGTAGTTGGCAAGGCCGATGCCGATCGCGCACGGGATCGCCGCGATGAACGCCACCGCGATGCGTTCGCCGAACGAGCGCTCGTCCACCTTGCGCAGGATGCCGTAGAGCAGGAAGGTCAGCGCGATGCCGGCGATGGTCACGCCGATGCGGCGCTGGACCAGCTCGAACTGATTGTCCCAGCCGACGATCAGCGACTGCGTCGACGCGATCACCACGTAGAACAGCCAGAAGCCGAGGATCGAATATGTGGCGACCTCGAGCGCGACGCGGCTGCGCCGGCGATCGCCGGTGTCTTCCATCATTGTGCCCGTCCTAACGCTCCACAGGCTGGAAGGCGACTGGGCGGCGCGCCCCCGGTCGAACCGCAGGGCGGGTTCATCGAACGGCAGCAGGAAACCGACGTCGGGCTCGTTCGTTACGGGAGCGTCAGAAGACATGACCTGGAGTGATCCCATGGCCGACACCGGAACTCAAGACACGCCGCGCGACCCGCGCCAGGATGCCGGCCGCGATCCCTCGATCGAGAAGCGGCTGAAGCGGGACCCGTTCGATGCCGACGCGAAGGTCGATGCGGGGTCGGACGAATCGATGGACGCGTCCGACCCGCCCGCGGCTGCCGCGCCCGGCAGCCAGGACCCGGCGCCTTCCTCCGGCTATGACGAGGAGGCCGAGGCCGAAGCCGAGCGCGCCAACAGCCAGTGAAGGCGGGTTATCCACGGCTTTGATGCGACGGCGGCGGCGTTCGTCGCAACCTATGTTGCTTTGCAACACCCTTTCTGATTCGATCTTCGCGGGGACCGCGTGCGGTTAACGGGCCGGAAAGCACCGTGGGCGCATAAGGTTAACGGCAAAAGGTCGGAGTACGAAGTGATGGCGAGCAAGGTCGGACCCGCCGCTGGCGCGATGGCCCTGGTGGAGATGAAGGAATTTGCGAGCTTCCCCGCGGGGACGCAGCGCTATATCCGCCGCTCCCTCGATATCGGCCTGGATCGCGAGGACGCGATCAAGATCTGGTCGCGCGACATGGTCGAGGCCGCGAGCATCAAGGCGCAGACCAAGATGTACGAGCGGCTCGATGAAATCCGCGCGCTGGTGCCGGACGACAGCGGCCTCGACGCGGTCGAGCCGTTCATGACGCCGCTGGTGACGCTCAGCGCGTTCGACCTGGGGCAGGATCGCCTGGGCAGCTTTTCGGCCTATCGCTTTCTCTACGAGCGGCTGATCGGCCCGGGCGTGCGCCCGTGGCTGCCGAGCTCTTTCTGCGCGGCGGCCGCTCTGCCGCACCTGCATCCTGAGAAGCGGCGCAAGCTGCTCCAGTCGATCAGCGAAGCCGCGGCGACCGCGCCGGGCTGGTCGAGCCGGTCGCCCGCCTTCTACCCGCAATGGGTCGACAAGGTCGACACGACCTCGCTTCCCAACTGATTTCGTCGCGGCATCGGCGGCCTTGGTCGCCCCGCCTCTCGAGGCGGCTGCTTCGTCGAACGCCTCGTTCCCCCCGATGTGGCTTCTGTCACAGCGCGCCTCCGGCAGCCCGTTTATGCAGGGCTGAAGTCACGGAGACGTTCATGCTGTTCCACCTGTCGTTCGAAGCCGATGATCCGAAGCGCGTGGCCGAAGTGCTCGCCGAAATCTGGGGCGGCACCGCGCTGCCCTTTCCGCCGGTCGGCATCGGCTCGTGGATGGCGTTCCACGGCGCCGACAACGGCACGATGATCGAGGTCTATCCGCGCGGTACCACGCTGACGGAAACCGGCGACGACGCGGTCGGCGTGATGGGTGAGCCGCGGCGGCACAACGGCGTCCATTTCGCGATGTCGACCGACCTGCCGCTCGATCGCGTGCTGGCGATCGCGGCCCGCGAAGGCTGGAGTGCGAAACATTGCCGTCGCGGCGGCAAATTCGGCGTCATCGAGGTCTGGATCGACGGCTGCCAGATGATCGAGGTGCTGACGCCACAGATGCAGCGCGAATATCTCGACTGCGTGACCGTCGCCAACTGGACGCAGATGCTGGCAGCGGGCGCCCCGCAACCGCTCGCCGCCTGAGAGCTTCCTCGCGCCGTGCCGGACCTCCCCGGCCGGCATCCGCCTCCCACTCTCCCCGACCCGCAAGGAGGCGGTCCCCGGTCCTGAATCCCCTTAGGCCCGGGGCGGCGCGGGGGGGACGGCGCCTGCGGCGCCGACCCCGGCCACTTTCTGCACTTCGGGGTAAGGCATGATCAGCCGCCCGTCGGGCGCGGCAGTGAACGTCGTCTGGCTCGGATAGGCGAGGCCGATCTTCTCTTCGTTGAAGCGCCTCAGGATCGCCATGCCGATCGCATGGCGGGCGCCGTAGAACGCTTCATAGTCGGCGCTCAGCACGTCGAACTCGACTTCGAAATCGAGCGTGCTGGGCCCGAAATTGACGAACCCCGCCCGTACGAACTGCTGGCCTTCCGCCTCGACGATCTCGCGCAGCAGGCCCGGCAGGGCGGCGGCGCGGTCCGGTGCGAGCTGGCAGACGACGCCGAGAGCGAACTTCCCGCGGCGATGATCCAGCCGCGTATTGTTGCGGATTTCCTTGTCGAGCAGGTTCTTGTTGGAAATGATCCGCTGCTCGCCGCTGGTCGCGCGCAGGCGCGTCGACTTGAGGCCGATCGCCTCCACCGTCGCGCTGGTCGTGTCATAGGCGATCGAATCGCCGCGGCGGAACGGGCGGTCGAACAGGATCGACAGCGCCGCGAACAGGTCCGCGAAGATGCCCTGCGCCGCAAGGCCGATCGCGATGCCGCCGATGCCGAGGCCGGCGACCAGTCCGGTGACGTTGACGCCCAGATTGTCGAGGATGACGACGGCCGCGATCGCGAACAGGGCGACGCTGACCAGCAGGCGGATGATGCCGATCGCGCTGCCCAGCGCGTCATGCTCGCCGGCGACGGTGCGGTGCTCGATGAAGCCGAGGATGATCTCGCGCACCCAGACCGCGACCTGGATCACGCTCGCGATCACAAAGATGAAGTCGATCGTCTGCCTGAACAGCGCCGGCGGGTCGGCATAGCCGTCGACCAGCTTGGCCGCGAGCGCGAGGATGAAGATGCTGCCGGTCCGGTCGATGGCGCGGCCGAAGATCGTCGCCCATCCGGTCCCCGAGCGATCGCGGCGGCAGAGTTTCACGCCGAGTCCGCGCAGCATGTGCAGCACGATCACGATCAGCGCGCCGGCACCTGCGCCGATCAGGATCTGCAGGAAATGCTGGTGCAGCCACAGCGAGGTGTCGGAATAAAACTGGGTCAGTTGCCGGCTGGCGGAGTCGAACATGCCGGCGGGACGTTCGGTAGCGATAGTCTCCCTCCCTGGTCAGGCGGCCGCGCGCCGGTCGGCCGCAGCGTCGTCGAGCTGGTTCAGAAATGCAATCAGGCCGCGCTCGTAACGATGCAGATAGCGGGTCGAGCGCGGCAGCTTCATCTCCGGATCCCAATGGGCGCCGGACTTGGCGAGGTCGATCAGGGCCGGATGGACATAGGATTTGCGGGCGATGGCCGGCGTGTTGCCGAGCTCGTCGGACACCGCCGCGAGCATCGCCTTCAGGCTGATGTCGCCCCTGGCATCGAACAGCTCGCGAAAGGCGACCACGGACGCGCCCCAGGTGCGGAAATGCTTGGCGGTGAAATCCGCGTCCATCGCCTCCCGGATATAGGCGTTGACGTCGGTCGACGTGACCGGATTCGGAGTGCCCTCATCGTCGATCCATCGGAACAGGTGCTGGCCGCGCAGGTCCTGCATCCGCTTGACGAAGCGCAGCAGCGAGGCGTCGCTCAGCCGGATCCGGCAAATCTTGCCGGACTTGGCTCGGAATTCGAGCTTCAGCGTCCGCCCCTTCACGTCGACGTGACGCTTGCGCAGCGTCGTCGCCCCGAAGCTGCGATTGTCCTGCGCATAGGCTTCATTGCCGATCCGGACCTTTGACAGGTCGAGCAGCCGCACCACCGCCGCGCACGCCTTCTCCTTGCCGAGCCCGGGGCGCTTCAGGTCCTTCTCGACGCGGGCGCGCAGGCGCGGCAGCTTTTCGCCGAACGCGGCGCAGCGGTCATATTTGGCGGCATCCTGCGCGGCACGGAAGTCGGGGTGGTATCGGTACTGCTTGCGCCCGCGCTCGTCCCAGCCGATCGCCTGGATATGCCCGTGCGGGTCGGGGCAGAACCAGGCGTCGGTGTAGGCGGGGGGAAGGCCGATGCCGTTCAGCCGGTCGATCTCGTCGCGATCGGTGATCCGCTGTCCCTCCGGCGAAAAATAGCCGAACGCGCGGCCGATCCGGCGGCGGGTGATCCCCGGCATCTCGTCATCGACAAAACTGAGGTGCGAGGTGCTGAGGTCCGCCACGCGCATCAAATGCGCGAGCGCTCGGCGCCGTTCCGAAAGCTTACGCGTCCTCGATCGTCAGCGCGTCGACGATCACCCGGGCGCCCGTGCGTCGCGCGGCAATGTCGACGACGACATGGCCGGGCAGAGCGAACTCTTCCTCTTCAATGCCATCCAGGTCGGGACCGGCCGCGCAAGTGAGCGTGTGCCGCTCGCCGGTAAAGGTGGCGCTGGCCCATGACTCGCTCCTCCCCGCAAGCACCATCAGCCCCGGATAGCGCGCGAGCAGCGCGCGGATCAGCGCGCGGTACGGATCGGCGCGCCTCATCGGCCGTCCTCGATAAAAGCCCGGACGCGCTGGCGCAGCCGCTGCCCGAGCTCGCGGCCGCGGCGCAGGTCATGCACCAGCCGCGGGTCCCGCGCCACCTGCCGGCCGAAGGTCGTCGCCGACATGCCGCTGCGCCGCAGATACAGTTCGATTTGCCTCAAGATCATCCACTCCCCTCCGCGACTCGCGTTCGATAGGAGTTTTCCTATTTCATAGGCATTTTCCTATTTGTCTAGGATAATTCCTATGGTAGAAGGAAATGATGGATGCGGACGCTCGTGGCGCGCTTGAGGCGCTGATCCGGGAGAGGCGGGAGGATTATGCCTCGCTGTCCCGGTTGCTCGGCCGCAATTCCGCCTATGTGCAGCAATTCATCAAGCGCGGCGTGCCCAAGAAGCTGGACGAAGAGGACCGTCGCACGCTCGCCCGATATTTCGGCGTCAGCGAGGCGCTGCTCGGCGGACGCGACGAGGAAGGAGAGACGCTGATCTCGGTCCCGGTACTCGACGTCCGGGCATCGGCCGGCCCCGGGGCCTTCGCCGACGACGAGCGGACGCGGTCGCGGATGCGCTTCGATCCGAGCTGGCTGCGAGGGCTGAGGCTCGATCCCGCGCAGCTGTCGGTGATCCAGGTGGTCGGCGATTCCATGTCCCCGACGCTGGACGACGGCGACGACATCTTGGTCGACCGCGGCGACGCGGCGCCGGGATTGCGCGACGGCATATACGTGCTGCGGCTGGACGGAGCGCTGAACGTCAAGCGCCTGATCGTCGACCGCGCGCGCGGGCGGGTTTCGGTGAAGAGCGACAATCCCGCCTATACCAGCTGGCCGACGCTTGAGCTGTCGCGGCTGGACGTGATCGGACGCGTCGTCTGGGCCGGACGCCGGCTGGCGTAGATTTCCGAACCGGGCTCAGCAGCGGCGAGGCTGGGCGGGGCGGTAGGCGCAGACGATATTCGGGGCGAGTTCATCCTCCCGGAACCAGGCGGGCTTGAGCAGCCCGCGCGCGAACAGCGGCGCCTGGTCGGCAAAGTGTGGGGAATCGGGGCGAGAGGTCGCGGCACCGAATTGGTGGATGCTCTGCGCGCGGACCTTCCCGCTCGCGTCCCAGGTGACGAGCATGATGAAGCTGTCGCCCAGGTCGCCGACCAGCCGCCCGTCCTGATCATAGTGGGTATAGATCGCCCGCAGCGCGCCGGGTCCGCCGGTCAGCGGCAAGTCGCGGCTGCTCCGGCGCAGGCGAACGAGGTCGCCCAGCGGCGGATCGAGCCGTCCGAACGAGCCGGTGAGCCGCTTCACCGCGTCGGCAAGCGCCTCGCGAGGCGGCGGCGGCGGCTCGTTGTGGTAGATCGCGCGCAGCCCGAATTTGATCACGATGAACGCCAGCGCATCGGCGGCGCCCTTGCCGTCGAGCGTGCCGTCCCAGCCGCGGAGCAGCGTCTGCGCCCGTGCAAGATCGGGGCTGCCGTGCAGATCGAGCCGCAGGACCTGCTCGAGATACTGCCGCTCGGCCGAGCGCGGATCGAAGCCGGTGTCCATCTTCACCCGCCACAGATCGGCGGCACCGAGCTTCGGCATGGCCGAAAGCAGCGTAACGGCGCGAAGTGCGCGGTTGGTCACATTCTCCTCGACGCCGAGCAGCGGTGAATAGGCGGTGCGCTTCAGGTTCGATCCCTCCTGCGTCGCCAGCCAGGGCGCATTGTTGGCATTGACGAGGAACCCGCTCGGCGGCGCCACCAATTGCGGTGCGGAGTCGAAGGGGAGCTGGCGGCGCCACAGGTCGCGGCTGGTGTCGCCGGGCAGGATGCCGCGCCAGTTGAAGCCCGGAGCGCGCTCAGGGAAACGGGCATTGTAGAAGAAGGCGATCCGCCCGGTCCTGTCGGCATAGACGAAGTTGGTGGCGGGGATGGCCGCCATGCGCATCGCGGCGATCCACTCGCCATAGTCGCGCGCCTTCGCCAGCCGGTAATATTGCTCGACCTGCCGGATCTCGCCGATGCTGCCGTAGCGGATCGCGAAGGCGCCGGCCTTGTTGACGATCACCGGCCCCTGGATCGCGCGATAGACCGTCTTCGGGACCGGCAGCACGAACGGGCCGAAACGCACCCACAGCCACACGCGCTGTCGGCCGAGCGGGCGAGTGCCGCCGTCGAAGCGATAGGCTTTGCCGCCATCGGCCAGCGTCAGGCGATAGACGTCGACCAGGTCCGGTCGATTGACGGTGTTCGCCCAGCCGAGATCGCGGTTGTGGCCGGTCAGCGGGAACGGCGCAATCGGGAACAGGCCGCCGGCCATGTCGAGGCCCTCGCCGCTGGTCACATGCGCTTCGTACCAGGCGACCGGCCCGGTCCAGGGCTGGTGCGAGTTCAGGATCAGCCGAGTCGCGCCGTCGGTCGACCGGCTCGGCGCGACCGCGAAGGCGTTCGATCCCTTTTCGGTGCCCAGGTTGGAGTCATCCGGCAGCGGCTTGTCGCCGGCCAGCGCTCCCAGCGTGTGATCGAGCCCGAAGAACAAGGGAGAGGTCAGCGCGAAACCGGAAACGATGTCCCGGCCGGTGACCGGGAACAGGCCCGGAAGATGCCGTTCCTCCGGATGGCGCGCGGCATAGAGATTGATGCCGTCGGCATAGGCCTCGACCACCCTCCGGACCTGGGGCGACAGCTTCGCGTCATAGCCGCGATCGACATCGGCGCGGATGCGGAGCAGGTGATAAGCATAGTCCTGCGCCGCCCCCTTGGCGCCGGTCAGCTCGCCCAGCCGGCCGCGCGTGCCTGCCAGCACCTGCTCCAGCGTGGCGAAGTCATCCTCCGATTGCGCCCAGGCGAGGCCGAAGGCGGCGTCGGCGTCGGTGCGGCCCTTCACGTGCGGCACGCCCCAGCGGTCGCGCCGGATCACCACGTCGCGCGCGGCAGCCGGTTCGGGCACGCTTTCGAGCCGCGCGCGGAGCGGCGAGAAGGCGGCTACATCCACCGCCGCCAGCACGGCCAGCAAACCGGCGATGCCCAGAGTCCATTTCGCCCAGCGCTTCATGGCCGCTCCCCCGGCTCGGCATAAGAGGGGAAACGGGCGGTTTCGGCAAGGCGGCGGCTGAAGGAGCACGCCGTCCGCGGCCCTCACGGTCGGCGCCGCGCCGGTCCGCGACCGGCCAAGGCAACGGGGCGGCTGATTTTTTCCTGTCATTCCGGCAGGCGATCTGCTGTTTCGCTGACGCAGACGATCCGATTCCAATCGGACGACCCGGGAGATCGCATGAACGCCACGCGCCGCTTCGCCCTTATTCTGGCCGCCACGATGCTGGCGGCGCCAATCGCAGCGAAGACGGCTCCGGCCTATGATCCGTCGCAATGGGCGGGTCTTTATTTCCGCGAAGTGGGCCCGTGGCGCGGTGGGCGGGTGACGGCGGTGACCGGCGTGCCGTCGCAGCCGCGTACCTTCTACATGGGCACCGTGGGCGGCGGCGTCTGGAAGACCGTCGATGCCGGCGCGAGCTGGCGCAACGTCAGCGACGGGCAGATTCCGGTCGGATCGATGGGCGCGGTCGCCGTCGCCGATTCCGATCCGAACATCGTCTATGCGGGCACGGGATCGTCAAAGATCCGCAGCAACGTCTCGATCGGCCGCGGCATCTACAAGTCGACCGACGCGGGCAAGACCTGGAGCTTCGCCGGCTTGCGCGACGTCGGGCAGATCGCGGCCGTCCGCATCAACCCGGCCAACCCGGACGAGGTGTTCGTCGCCGCGACCGGCAACCCGTTCGCGGATTCCAGGGAGCGCGGCGTCTATCGCACGCGCGACGGCGGCAAGAGCTGGACCAAGGTCCTGTATCTGAACGAGCGGCTGGGCGCCGCCGACATCGAGATGCAGCCGGGCAATCCGAATGTGCTCTACGCGACGATGTGGCGCGGGCAGCGGAAGCCCTGGACGATCATCTCGGGCAGCGAAGACGGCGGCATCTACAAGTCGAACGACGGCGGCGATCACTGGAGCAAGCTGGGCGGCGGCCTGCCGACCGGCCTGTTCGGCCGCGCCAATGTCGGGGTGTCCGACGCGGCGCCGGACCGCGTCTATGCGCTGATCGAGGCGAAGCCGGGGGCCGGCCTCTACCGGTCCGACGATGCCGGCGCGACCTGGCGGCTGGTGAACGGCGACGGCAAGCTGATCACCCGCCCATTCTATTACACGACGCTGGGCGTCGATCCGGTCAACCCGGATACCGTCTATGTGGGCGACGAGGACTGGTTCAAATCGACCGACGGCGGCAAGAGCTTCACGACCGAACGCACGCCGCACGGCGACAATCACGATCTGTGGATCAATCCGCGCGATCCGAAGATCATGATCCAGTCGAACGACGGCGGCGCGAACGTGACGCTGGACGGCGGCGCGACGTGGAGCAGCCAGGCCAACCAGCCGACCGCCGAAATCTACCAGGTCGCGGTCGATGACCAATTCCCGTATCGCCTCTACGGCGCGCAGCAGGACAATACGACCGTGATCGTGCCGTCGCTGCCGCTGGGCGACGGCCAGTATTTCCGCGAGGGGCCGGGTTGCGAGACCGGGCCGATCATCCCGAAGCTGAAGGACCCGCAGACCGTCTGGGGCGGCTGCAAGGGGCAGTTCTCCCGCCTCGACCTTCGCACCAACGGCAATGAGCAGCGTTACTGGGTCGGCAGCCAGTCGCTGTATGGTAATGAGCCGCCGAACCTGATCTACCGGTTCCAGCGGGTGGCGCCGATGGAGATTTCGCCGATCGACCCCGACACCGTCTATTACGGTTCCCAATATGTCCATCGCTCGCGCGACGGCGGCGTCAGCTGGGAGCGGATCAGCCCGGACCTGACCGCGAAGCCCGAGGGCACGCAATATGCCTCGGGCGAGCCGATCACGCGCGACGCGACCGGCGAGGAGGTCTATTCGACGCTCTACGCGATCCGTGAATCCGCGGTGAAGCCCGGCGTGATCTGGGCGGGGTCCAATGACGGGCTGGTCTGGGTCACTCAGGATGACGGCAAGACCTGGCGCAACATCACGCCCAGGGGCCTGCCGCCGGGCGGCCGCGTGCAGAATATCGAGCCGGGCGTGCGCGATGCCGGCACCGCCTATGTCGCGATCTACCGCTATCTGCTCGGCGATTTCGCGCCCTACATCTACCGCACCGACGATTACGGGAAGAACTGGACGCGGCTGACCGATGGCCGCAACGGCATCGCGGCGGACGAGCCGACCCGCGTCGTGCGCGAGGACCCGATGCGACCGGGGCTGCTCTATGCCGGCACGGAGTTCGGACTCCATGTCTCGTTCGACCGTGGCGGGCATTGGCAGAAATTCCAGCTGAACCTGCCCGCCACGCCGGTCACCGACATCCGCCTTGCCCATGGCGACCTGGTGCTTTCGACGCAGGGGCGCGGCTTCTGGATTCTCGACGATCTCGGCGCGCTGCGGCAGCTGCCGCCGGCCGACGAAGCAGCGAAGGCCAGCCGGCTCTACAAGCCCGCGGTCGCGGTCCGCATCCCGGCCAGCGGCGACGACGGCCCGCCGCCCTGGGCCGGCCCCGAATTCCCGCTGAACGGCGCCACGATCGACTATTATCTCGCCGAGGACATGAGCGGGTCACCCCTTACGCTGACCATTCTCGACGGGCAGGGCCGCGCGATCCGGAGCTTCACGAGCGGCACGGCCGCGAAGGACACGTCGCGGGGCGGCGATACCGACGAGCTCGGCAAATTCCATATCAGCTACCCGAAGGCGCTCGACGCGCGGCCCGGCATGCACCGGTTCGTGTGGGACCTGCGCTATTCGGGCGCGCCGGTCGCGCCATCGCCGCCGGGCGAGACCAGGCCGTCCGCGAGCCCGACGCCCGGCGAGACGGCGCCGCCCAAGCCCGCCGCGCCGCCGCGCTACCCGGCCGGGCCGGTCGCGGCGCCGGGTGACTATACGGTGGTGCTCAGCGCCGGCGCGTTCAGCCAGCGCCAGCCGCTGCGCATCATGGAGGACCCGCGCGTCACGGCTTCGGGTGTTACCGATGCCGACCTCTCAGCGCAGCTGGAGCATAATCTGCGCGTGCTG
Organism: Sphingomonas horti; assembly: GCF_009753715.1. Taxonomy (GTDB): domain Bacteria; phylum Pseudomonadota; class Alphaproteobacteria; order Sphingomonadales; family Sphingomonadaceae; genus Sphingomonas_B; species Sphingomonas_B horti. The sequence continues at coordinate 168,696 of NZ_WQMS01000006.1, forward strand.
AAGCTGGTGCATGATACCAATTTCGCCGTCGCGCGGGTCAAGGCGGCGCAGAAGGATCCGGCTAAGGCGAAGACAGTCGAAGCGCTAGCCGAGAAGCTGATCACGCCGCCGATCCGCTACAGCCAGCCGGGGCTGCAGACGCACGTCACGTATCTGTACAGCGAGACCAACTCGACAGACCAGAAAGTCGGCCGTGACGCGATCGAGCGCTACGAAGTGCTGCGGCGCGACATCGACGCAATCACAGCCGAGCTGAACGCGGTGCTTGGGCCGCCCACCGATGCGGAGCTGGCGCGCTATTACAGCGGCGGAACGTCCGAACCCGCGCGCAACGAGGACGACGACGAAAGCTAGGCGCGCGCCATCCTGACCAGCGCGAACAGGGCGATGCCGGCCCAGACCACGTTCAGCGCCGACGACGGCACCGCGCCGTGCCAGCCGCTGTTGATCGCAAAGGCAATGGCGCCCAGCAGGTTCGCACCCTGATAGGCGATGGATCGGGCCGGCAGCCGCCCGGCGCTCAGCAGCAGGTAGGCAAGCAGGATCAGCGCCGCACCGGTCCAGCCGATGACTTCGATCGACAGGTCGAGCGGGCTCATCCTACCAGCTGCGGCCGTCCACCTGGCGGATTTCGATGCCGTCCAGCGCGCCCGGCTCGAAGAGCTGCGCGTTCACGCCCGCCCGCGGCGGCTCGTAGGGCCGGATCAGCCGCCAATGCGTGACGCAGCCGCAGGTCGCGCACCGGAAGGTGCGAAGGTAAGCCTCGGCCAGGTCCGACCGCACGAAACTGTCCAGCCCATTTTCGTCGACGATCACGTCTTCCGGAGCGTAATAGACCCAGGTCGTCCCGAGCTTGGTGCACAGGCTGCAATTGCAGTCGGTGATGTAATCGGGACGCCTGGGGACGGAGACCGTCACCGCCCCGCAGGCGCACGATGCGGTGAGTCCGCTCAAGCGGCCGCCAGTTTCCGCAGCACGTACTGCAGGATGCCGCCGTTCAGGAAGTAGTCCAGCTCGTTGACGGTATCGATCCGGCAGCGGGTGCTGAACGTCTCGGTGCTGCCGTCCTTGCGGGTGAGCGTGACTTCCACGTCCTGGCGCGGACGCAGGCCGGCGACACTGTGGATCGTGAAGGTCTCGTCGCCTTCCAGCTTCAGCGTGGTGCGATCGACGCCTTCGGCGAACTGCAGCGGCAGCACGCCCATGCCGACGAGGTTGGAGCGATGGATGCGCTCGAAGCTCTCCGCGATCACGGCGCGCACGCCCAGCAGGGTCGTGCCCTTCGCGGCCCAGTCGCGCGACGAGCCGGTGCCATATTCCTTGCCGGCAATGACGACCAGCGGCGTGCCGTCCGCCTTGTGGCGCATTGCCGCGTCGTAGATCGGCATCACCTCGCCATTATAATGCGTCATGCCGCCTTCGACGCCGGGCACCATCTCGTTCTTGATGCGGATGTTCGCGAAAGTGCCGCGCATCATCACCTCATGGTTGCCGCGCCGCGAGCCGTAGCTGTTGAAGTCGGCGCGGCTGACCTGATGCTCCATCAGATATTTGCCGGCAGGCGAATCCGCCTTGATCGAGCCGGCCGGCGAGATGTGGTCGGTCGTGATCGAATCGCCGAGGATGGCGAGCGGCTTGGCGTCGATGATGTCGGCGACCGGCGCCGGCGTCATCTCCATGTCCTCGAAATAGGGCGGGTTGGCGACATAGGTCGAGCCCGCGCGCCACTGATAGGTGTCGGAGCCCTCGACACTGATCGAGCGCCATTTGGCGTCGCCCTGGAACACGTCGGCATAGCGCGACTGGAACATCTCGCGCGTCACGTTCGCTTCCATCAGCGCGCGGACCTCGGCGTTGGTCGGCCAGATGTCCTTCAGGAACACGTCCTCACCAGCCTTGTCCTTGCCGATCGGGGTGTTGATCATATCCTCGGTGACGGTGCCCTTCAGCGCATAGGCGACGACGAGCGGCGGCGAGGCGAGGAAATTGGCCCGCACGTCCGGCGACACGCGGCCTTCGAAATTTCGGTTGCCGGACAGGACGGACGCGGCGACCAGGTCGTTGTCGTTGATCGCCTTGCTGATCGGCGCCGGCAGCGGGCCGGAATTGCCGATGCAGGTCGTGCAGCCATAGCCGACCAGGTTGAAGCCGATCGCGTCCAGGTCCGCCTGCAGCCCGGACTTCTCGAGATAGTCGGTGACCACCTGGCTGCCCGGCGCCAGGCTGGTCTTGACCCAGGGCTTGCGCGTCAGTCCCTTTTCGCGGGCCTTGCGCGCGACCAGCCCGGCGGCGACCAGCACGGACGGGTTCGAGGTGTTGGTGCAGCTGGTGATCGCGGCGATCACGACGTCGCCATTGGCGATTCCATGCTCCTCGCCCTCCACCGCATGGCGCGGATGGCTCTTCACGTCGGCGAATGCGCCGGCCAGCGACTCGTTGAACACTTCGTCGACCTGGCTGAGCGGCACCCGGTCCTGCGGCCGCTTCGGCCCGGCGAGCGACGGCTGCACCGTGGACATGTCCAGCGACAGCGTGTCGGTAAACACGGGATCAGGCGTGTCTGCCGTCCGCCACATGCCCTGCGCCTTGCAATAGGCCTCGGTCAGCGCGATCGTCTCCTCGGGCCGGCCGGTCAGGCGCATATAGTCGAGCGTCTGCTGGTCGATCGGGAAGAAGCCGCATGTCGCGCCATATTCGGGCGCCATGTTGGCGATCGTCGCGCGGTCGGCGAGCGACAGCGCATTCAGGCCGGGGCCGTAGAATTCGACGAAGCGGCCGACCACGCCTTTCTGGCGCAGCATCTGGGTGACGGTCAGCACCAGGTCGGTGGCGGTGATGCCCTCGGCGAGCTCGCCGGTCAGCTTGAACCCGACCACTTCGGGGATCAGCATCGAGACCGGCTGGCCCAGCATCGCCGCTTCCGCCTCGATGCCGCCGACGCCCCAGCCAAGCACGCCAAGGCCGTTGACCATGGTCGTGTGGCTGTCGGTGCCGACCAGGGTGTCGGGATAGGCGACTTCCAGCCCGGCGCGGCGCTCGCTGTCGGTGCGGCGGTCGAAGGCGACGAATTCGTCGTCCTGGCGGCGCTCGCCCGAGCGGCCGGCCGCTTCCGTCTCGGCCGAGGACCAGACGCCGCGAGCGAGATATTCGAGGTTCACCTGATGGCAGATGCCGGTGCCCGGCGGGACCACGCGGAAATTATTGAGCGCCTTCGATCCCCATTTCAGGAATTCGTAGCGCTCCATGTTCCGCTGATATTCGAGGTCGACGTTGGCCTCGAACGCCTTGGGGTTGCCGAACTCGTCGACCATCACCGAATGGTCGATGACCAGGTCGACCGGGACCAGCGGGTTGATCTTCTGCGCGTCGCCGCCCAGCCGGTTCATCGCGTCGCGCATCGCCGCCAGGTCGACCACGCAGGGCACGCCGGTGAAATCCTGCATCAGCACGCGCGCGGGGCGATACTGGATCTCGCGGTTGATCCGCTGTTCCTTCTGCCAGTCCGCCAGCGCGCGGATGTCGTCAACGGTGACGGTCTCGCCGTCCTCGAAGCGCAGCAGGTTCTCCAGCAGCACCTTCATCGAAAAAGGCAGGGCCGACACGTCGCCGATCTTCGCCGCGGCCTTATCGATCGAATAATAGGCGTAGGTCTTCCCGCCCGCCTGAAGCGTGGAGCGAGTGCTGAGCGTGTCCTGGCCGACGGCGGTCATGGGGGTTCCCCTTCTGGTTGATGGGCGGCGCTCAAGCCACGCGAGCGGCCGTATGTTGAGCGCGCTCTAGCAAGCGCACGCGCGGGCGGGAAGGGCGGTTTGCCGCGGCCCCGGGGTGCCCGCGAAAATCCATGCACCCCGAATCCGGATCGTGCGTTGTGAGGGCCGCACCAGGAGGAGTTGGGCATGGCCAAGGCACTTTCGCGGTTTACGATCGAGCGGGGCGGCGACGACTATGTCATTCATATCGAGGATGAGGACGGGGACACGCTGGAGCTGACGGCGAGCTTCGAGCAGCTCGACCTGATCAGCGAATCGCTGGAGGAGCACCTCGCCTTCGACGCCGACGATCCCGATCTGCTCGACGAGGACGAGGACGAGGAGGAATAGGACCAGGGGGCCTTAAGAGCCCGTTCGGGCTGAGCCTGTCGAAGCCCTCCCTTTCTTCGCCCAAGAAGAAAGCCTTCGATAAGCTCAGGCCGAACGGTGCGGGGCAGATCGCAGACTCAGCTGTCCAGCACTGCCTTCACCGCCGTCGCCCAGCCGTCCAGCCGCACCTGCCGCTTTTGGCTGTCCATGGCGGGCCTGAACACCTGGGTCTCGCCCCGTAGCGCCGCCGCCTCGGCGAGCGTCGCGAACAGCCCCGCGCCGACGCCCGCCAGCATCGCGGCACCGATCGCGGTCGTTTCGACGAAGGCGGGCCGCTCGACCTCGATGCCGAGCATGTCGGCAAGGTCCTGCGCCAGCCAGTCGTTCGCCGCCATGCCGCCATCGATGCGCAGCCGGGTCCAGTCGCAGCCGTCGCCGGCGAACGCGGTCTTCAGGTCGTGGGTCTGGTGCGCCTGCGCTTCGAGCGCGGCGCGGATCACATGCGCCCGCTTGGCGGAAAAGCTGAGGCCTGAGATCGCTGCGCGCGCGTCCGGCCGCCACCAGGGCGCGCCGAGGCCGGACAGGGCAGGCACCAGAAAAACGCCGCCATTGTCGGTGACCGAGCGTGCGATGGCTTCGCTCTCCGCTGCGCTCGCGAGCAGCCCGAGATCGTCGCGCAGCCATTTGATCAGGCTGCCGGCGACGAACACGCTGCCTTCCAGCGCATAGTGCCGCTGGCCATCGAGTTGCCAGGCCACCGTCGCCAGCAGCCGGTGGCGCGAGCTCGGCAGGGCGGTACCGGTCGCGGTCAGCACGAAGGCGCCGGTGCCATACGTCGCCTTGGTGTCGCCGGGTTCAAGGCACGCCTGGCCGATGGTCGCCGCCTGCTGGTCGCCGACCAGCCCGCAGATCGGTATCGGGGCGCCGAACAGCCGCGTCTCGCCGAAGCGCCCGGCGCAGTCGACGATCTCGGGCAGGATCGCGCGCGGTACGCCGAACAGCGCGAGCAAGCCATCGTCCCAGCCGCCGCTGCCGATCGCCATCAGCGCAGTGCGCGAAGCATTGGTCGCATCGGTGACGTGCCGTCCGCCGGTCAGCTTCCACACCAGCCACGATTCGACGGTGCCGACCGCAAGCCGGTGGCCTGCCTCCCGCAGCTGCGGCCAGTTCGCGAGCGCCCAGCCGATCTTCGAGGCCGAGAAATAAGGATCGAGCAACAGGCCGGTCTTGGCCTGCACGGCCGCCTCGTGGCCCTGTTCCTTGAGGGCGGCGCACAGCTCGGCCGTGCGCCGGTCCTGCCAGACGATCGCGGGCGCGAGCGGTTCGCCCGTGGTCTTGTCCCAGAAGACGATCGTCTCGCGCTGGTTGGTGATGCCGATCGCGGCGACCCGCTCCGCGCCGCCGGCGCGTTCGACCATCTCGCGCGCGCATTCGAGCGTCCGCTGCCAGATCTCTGCCGCATCGTGCTCGACAAGGCCAGGTGCCGGGTAGTGCTGGGTCAGCTCCCGCTGCGCCGAGCCCAGGCAATGCCCGTCCAGCGCGAACAGCATCGCCCGCGTGGACGTCGTGCCTTCGTCGATCACCAGAATGGTTCCGGCCAATTCAAATCCTCCCCCAGCTCGCCGGGGATAGGTCGCGCATCGCGCGCGGTGGAGGGGCGTCGCGAAAGCGACGAACCCAAACCTCCGCTTCGCTCCGGCCCCTCCACCAGGCTTCGCTTGGCCCCCGTCCCCTGCTAGCGCAGGCGAGGATTTTCTGCGCATAACGCCGGCATGCGCGTCGAACAATCCGAGCGGGTGGAACCGCGGCCGCGGCCGGCCCCGCTGGATCGCATCCGGCGCGTGGCGGAGCCGAGCCTTGAGCGGCAGCGAGTACGGCTGCTCGCCGGGCTGACGCTGATGGCCGGCATCGGCCTGCTGCTGGGCCTGCCGTTCGCGCTGCGGGCGGCATCGGAGTTCCTGCTGCCGGTCACCGCCGCGATGGTGATCGCGATCGCGCTGGTGCCGCTGCTCGAATGGCTGGAGCGGCGGCGGGTGCCGTCGGGAATCGCCGCGTTTCTGTGCCTGTTCTTTTTCCTGGTGATCGCGAACGCCGCGCTCGCCTCGATCGTGGTGCCGGCGACCGAATGGTTCCAGGCGCTGCCGCAGCGCATCCCGCAGATCCAGGCGAATCTGGCGCCCGTGATCGACTTCTATTCCAACCTGCAGAAATTCGTCGACGACACGGTGCAGATGCTGGCGAAGGGGCCGGTCGCCGCCGCCCAGGCGTCGGCGGTGCAGGCGCCGAGCTCGATCATGGACTATGTCTCGTCCGCGCCGCACGCGGCGATCCAGCTCTTTTTCGGCATCCTCGTCGTCTATTTCTTCCTGTGCGGCTGGACGCGCCTTCGCGAGCGGACGATCACTTCGCGCGGCAGTTTCGGTGGGGCGCTGGCGACGGCGCGGGTGATCCAGGACGTGGTCGATTCGACCTCGGCCTATCTGGGCACGATCACGCTGATCAACGTGACCCTGGGCCTGCTGGTCTCGGCCGCCCTTTGGCTGATCGGCATGCCGTCGCCGCTGATGTGGGGCGGCATCGTCGCTTTGCTCAATTACATCCCCTATATCGGCCCGATCCTCGCCGCGATCCTGCTCGCGCTCGGCGGGCTGATGACCTTTTCGGACGTGTGGCTGGCGCTGACCCCGGCCGCGATCCAGATCGGCCTGCACATGGTCGAGGCGAACGCGGTGACGCCCGCGGTCCTCGGCAAGCGGCTGACGATCAACCCGCTTCTGATCCTGCTGTCGCTGAGCTTCTGGGGCTGGGTGTGGGGCACGCCGGGCGCGCTGCTGGCGGTGCCGCTGCTGATCATCATCCAGACGATCGCGGGCGCCGCGGGCAAGCCGGACATCGCCGGTTTCCTGTTCGAGGAAGGGACGCTGGTCGCCGGCACGCCCGATCCCGGCGATCCCGACGACTGACCGACGATTGAGCGTTGACAGCGTGGGGCGGCTCCCCTAACCGGCCCGCCTCAACCGAAGCGCGGGTGTAGCTCAGTTGGTTAGAGCGCCGGCCTGTCACGCCGGAGGTCGCGGGTTCGAGCCCCGTCACTCGCGCCATTTTCCATGAATCAGCGCCGCCAGCGCCCGGTCGCGACCCAGCGCATGATCGGCATTGCGGGGAAGATCCACGCGACGCCCGCGGCGAGGTAGATCAGCAGCTGCAGCGGACCCCAGAGCCGCGCGATTTCGGCGCTGAAGCTCGCGACGAGAATCGCCCAGCCGGCGATCAGCGCCAGCACCGCGAAAATGCCGATCACGCTCCGGGCGGGCGGGTCGATCACCGGATCCACTCCCGCTCGGTCAGCACGGCGTGAAGAGGCACGTCCCAGGGATCGTCCGGGACCACATCGACTTCCTGCACGTGCCAGGCGATGCCGACCCGCATCGCGTCCGGGTAGCGAGCGAAGGCGCGGTCGTAGAAGCCCGCGCCTTGCCCGAGCCGGTGCAGCCGGCGGTCGAATCCCAGCAGTGGCGCCAGGAACAGGTCCGGCGCGACTTCGGGCGCCGTCGCCGGATCGGGCTGCTCCAGCCCCCATTGGCCCGCGACCAGCGGATCGCCCGGGCGCCAGGCAAGAAAGCGCATCGGAACGGAGCGCCGTTCGACATAGGGCAGGGCAATGGTCTTGCCCGCCTTCGCCGCGTAATCGAGCAGGGCTGCCGGGTCGGCCTCGCTTCCCTGCGGGTGATAAGCCGCGATGCGGTTCGCGCCCGCGATCAGCTCCTTCAGCGGAGTCGGGGCGGCGTGGAAGGCGAACAGCCGCGCCGCCGAGTCGAGCGTGGCGACCATCGCGTCGCGCCGCGCCCTGAGCTCGGTGCGCAGCTGCGCCTTCAAGTCGGTCGAATCCATTCAGCGCGCCTTAAGAGACGGCGCGGCGACAAGCCACCCTGTTGGAGCGGCGCGGGGCTTGCCAGCGTTCAGGTGGCGGATTAGGTGCGGATCAAAGATCAACACAAAGGATACTCCATGAGCGAGACTGCCGACCGGGTGAAGAAGATCGTCGTCGAGCACCTCGGCGTCGAAGCGGACAAGGTCACCGAGGACGCCAGCTTCATCGATGATCTCGGCGCCGACAGCCTCGACATCGTCGAGCTCGTGATGGCTTTCGAGGAGGAATTCGGGGTGGAGATTCCCGATGATGCCGCGGAAAAGATCACGACCGTCAAGGACGCGATCAACTATATCGACAGCAACAAGGGCTGAGCCCGCGGGCGGGTTCACTCGCCCAGCTTGATCGAACGGCTCTCCGGCCCACATGCGGGCAGGGGGGCCGTTTCGCTTTACGCACTGGAGTTTGCGCATGCGCCGTGTCGTCGTCACCGGAATCGGCCTTGTCACCCCGCTGGGCGGGGACGTCGAGACCAGCTGGTCCAACATCAAGGCGTCGAAGTCGGGCGCGGGCACGATCACCCGCTTCGACGCGACCGACTTTCAATGCCGCATCGCCTGCGAGGTGAAGCCGGCCGGCCACGAATATGGCTTCGACCCCAACAAGCGCGTCGACCACAAGGTCCAGCGCCAGGTCGACCCGTTCATCATCTACGGCATCGACGCCGCCGGCCAGGCGCTGGAAGACGCCGGCCTGACCGACATGAGCGAGGAAGAGCGGTTCCGCGCCGGCTGCTCGATCGGCGCCGGCATCGGCGGCCTCCCCGGCATCGAAAGCGAATCGCTGGTGCTGGAGCACAAGGGTCCGCGCCGCGTCTCCCCGCACTTCGTCCATGGCAGGCTGATCAACCTGATCTCCGGCCAGGTCTCGATCAAATACGGCCTGATGGGGCCGAATCACGCGGTCGTGACCGCCTGCTCGACCGGCGCCCATTCGATCGGCGACGCGGGCCGGATGATCCAGCTCGGCGACGCGGACGTGATGGTGGCGGGTGGCGCGGAAGGCGCGATCTGCCCGATCGGCATCGCCGGCTTCGCCCAAGCGCGCGCGCTGTCGACCAACTTCAACGACGAGCCGCAGCGCGCCTCGCGCCCGTACGACAAAGACCGCGACGGCTTCGTGATGGGCGAAGGCGCCGGCGTCGTCGTGCTCGAGGAATATGAGCGTGCGAAGAAGCGCGGCGCGAAAATCTACGGCGAGCTGATCGGCTATGGCATGTCGGGCGACGCCTATCATGTGACCGCGCCGCATCCGGAAGGCGCGGGGGCATTCCGCGCGATGAAGGTCGCGATGGAGCGCTCCGGCCTCGATCTCAGCGACATCGATTATATCAACGCGCACGGCACCTCGACGCCGCTGGGCGACGAGCTGGAGCTGGGCGCGGTGCGGCGGCTGTTCGGCAACAACATCGCTAATCTGTCGATGTCGTCGACTAAGTCGGCGATCGGCCATTTGCTGGGCGGCGCCGGCGCGGTCGAGACGATCTTCTGCATCCTTGCGATGCGCGACCAGATCGTGCCGCCGACGCTGAACCTCGACAATCCGAGCGAAGGCGTCGAGGGCGTCGATCTGGTCCCGCACACGGCCAAGGAGCGCAAGGTCAAGGCGGTGCTCAACAACAGCTTCGGCTTCGGCGGCACCAATGCCAGCCTGGTGCTGAAGGCGGTCTAGTCCAACCTCCATGCGCCGCCTGGTTGTCTTCGCGCTCGCGTTGCTCGTCATCGCGGGCGGCGCGGCATTTTACGCGTGGAATGGCCCCGGCCCGGCGCCCAAGGCTTTGAGCGTGGTCGTGCCGGAAGGCGGCACGCTGCGCACTGCTGCGCGGGAGCTGGAAAAGGCGGGGGCGATCGGGTCGTCGCAACGCTTCCTGCTTCTCGCGCGCGTGTTCGGCGGGCAGGGCGTGATCCGCGCCGGCGAATACGAAGTGCCGAAGGGCGCCAGCGCGCGTGCGATCCTGGACCTGCTGCAATCAGGCAAGACGATGCAGCGCTTCGTCGCCGTGCCCGAGGGCATGCCGTCGATCCTCGTTTACGAGAAGCTGATCGCCAATCCGCTGCTGACGGGCCCGATTCCGATGCCGGCGGAAGGCTCGGTGCTGCCCGACAGCTACAGCTACACGCGCGGCGAACCGCGTGCCGCCGTGCTGAAGCGAATGACGGCGGCGATGGACAAAACGCTCGCCAGGCTCTGGGCCGCGCGCAAGCCATCGACCGTCGCGCGCACGCCCGAGGAGGCTGTCACGCTCGCCTCGATCGTCGAGAAGGAAACCGGCGTGCCCGCCGAGCGGCGGATGATCGCCGGCGTTTATTCGAACCGGCTGCGCATCGGCATGCCGCTTCAGGCCGATCCGACCGTCATCTACCCGGTCACCAAGGGCAAGCCGCTCGGCCGCCGCATCCTCCAATCGGAGCTGCGCGCGGACAATGGCTATAACACCTACGCCCGTCCCGGCCTGCCCGAAGGCCCGATCGCCAATCCCGGCCGCGCGTCGATCGCGGCGGTGCTCGATCCGGCACCGACCAATGCGCTCTATTTCGTCGCCAACGGCCAGGGTGGCCACGTCTTCGCCGACACGCTGGCCGAGCATAATGCCAACGTCGCGAAGTGGTACGCACTCAGGCGCGCGCGCGGCGAGATGTAGGTCAAAGAGGAGCCGTTCGTGTCGAGCAAAGTCGAGACACGCTTCTCGACTTCGCTCGACGCGAACGGATTCTTGCTATCTCAGCCACCCCCGCTTCATCGCCAGCTCACCCATCAGGGCCAGCAGCAGCGCGATCAGCAGCACGCAGATACCGAGCGGCTGGATGCCCGCGCCGCTCATGAAGAACACCCACGCCCAGTCGACGATCAGCGCCGCCAGCGCGACCCACAGCAGCAGGCGCGCCCAGCGCGCACGCATCAGCAGGCCTATCATCGCCGCCACGCTGCCCCACACGCCGATCGCATAGCCGGCCGTCGCCCAGACCGGCATCGCCGGCATCCCCGGCGGCGGCGCGAACGGCCCGCCGAGCACGCCGACGGACCCCAGATAAAACGCCGCCCCGATCGCATTCCAGACGAGGCCCAGCCCCGCCACGATCCAGAACCACGCAGGCACGCGATTGTCGTAAGTGGTCGCCATCATAACCCTCCCCGTTTATGGCGGCGGAAAGATGCGCTGTTGGGCCAGGCTTGGCAAATTCCGGGCGAGCGAAAGCACCGATGCCCGGGAAGGGTGGCAAGCGGCTGTTTCCCCTCTCCCCTTGCGGGAGAGGGCGACTCGCCCCGGACTTGATCCGGGGCGAGCGGGGAGAGGGGGGCGAGCCGCAGGCTCGCGCGGCGCAAAGCGCCGCACCCCTCTCTAAGCTTTGCTAGGCAGCAAGCTGCCAACCAAAGCTATTCTCTCCCGCAAGTGGACAGAAGCTCAGGTCCGCTACCGGTCGTTTCCGGACATAGCCGCGATGATCCTGCCGAATGTCCGACAGGTGGAAAGCGGATGTCGTCGCTCCCTCATCTCCGTTCGTCCCGAGTAGCCGTCGAGTAGCTCGCGACGCGAGCGTATCGAGACGGCGTATCGAGGGGGCCACATCCCTCGATACGAGCCCTCGAACGGACAATGGCGGGAACCAGTCGAAAGCAGACGTCCCGCTGTCCTACACGCCTGGTCATCTGATACGCCCGACTCGGCCGCACGCACCGGCTTATTTGAATCGTTCAGAACTTGTGCAAGCCGGGGCGAGCCGATCGGCGGAGGGTGACAAAAGGGACAGTGACGTGCTGGCACCTTTGTTACCTTTGTCTCGCTGTGAAGCGAGCTGGTCAGAGCAATCCCGCCCCCGCGGCTGGCCGGCAGGCGTGGATCATGACCGGCTTGCCGTTGGGCGGGCGATAGTCGCGGCGGATGGCTGCGGTCACGGCCGCCACCCGTTCGGCCGGAAGCAGGGCGATGACGCAGCCGCCGAAGCCGCCGCCGGTCATGCGGGCGCCGCCCTCAGTACCGATCTCGCGCTGGAGGATCGCGACAAGCTCGTCGATCGCGGGGACGGTGATCTCGAAATCGTCGCGCATCGAGGCGTGGGAGTCGGCCATCAGGCGCCCCAGCCGCGCCATGTCGCCGGCCGCGAGCGCTTCGGCGGCGTCGAGGGTGCGGGCGTTTTCCGTCACCACATGGCGAGCGCGCATCCGGGCGAGTTCGCCCAGATCCTCGGCGCTGGCAAGCTGTGCTTCCTCGGCATCGCGCAACGCGAGCACGCCGAAGTGGCCGGCCGCCTCCTCGCATTGCCGGCGGCGCTCATTGTAGGCGCTGTCGACCAGGCCACGCTCGACGCCTGAATGGACAATCAGCACGGCCGCATGCTCCGGCAGCGGCATCGGGCGGCATTCGAGCGAGCGGCAGTCGATCAGCAGCGCCTGCTCGGGCTCGGCGCGGGCGGAGACGAGCTGGTCCATGATCCCGCACGCGCAGCCGGCGAACTCATTCTCGGCTCGCTGGGCGAGTTGGGCGAGCAGGGTCGGGTCGATCTCGGCGCCCGCGAGGCTGGCGACGGCCAAGCCGACCGCGACTTCCAGCGAGGCGGAGGAGGAGAGGCCCGCGCCCTGCGGCACGTCGCCGGCGATCGCGAGCTCCATGCCTTGCGGCGCCATTTCGAGTTCCACCAGCATCGCGATCATGCCGCGGACATAGTTGCGCCAGTCGCCGGGCCCGGCATCGTCGACTCGCTCGGCGAAAGTGAAGCGGTCCTCGGCGGCGAAATCGGCGGCATAGACCACGATTTCCGATCCCGCCCGGCGCGCCGCGACGACGGTGCCCCGGTCGATCGCCAGCGGCAGCACGAAGCCGTCATTATAGTCGGTATGCTCGCCGATCAGGTTCACGCGGCCGGGCGCCTGCGCGATCAGGTCGGGCGCGCCGCCGAAACGCTGGGCGAACACGCGCTTCACCCGTTCGATTGTCGCCTGCTCAGCCATTCGTGTCGTCCAGATAGTGCGTCGTGCTCACGTCGCGCAAACGCGCGGCGGCCTGTTCGGGCGTCAGGTCGCGCTGCGCTTCGGCGAGCAACTCGAAGCCGACCATGAACTTGCGCACCGTCGCGGACCGCAGCAGCGGCGGGTAGAAATGGGCGTGGAGCTGCCAGCCGCTGGTGTCCCGCCCGTCATAGGGCGCGCCGTGCCAGCCCATCGAATAGGGGAAAGAGCAGCGGAACAGATTGTCGTAGCGGGTCGTGAGCTCCTTCAGCACGCGCGCCAGGCCGTCGCGGTCCGCGGGCGCAAGCTCCTCGAGCCGTGCGACCGGGAAGCGCGGCAGCAGCAGCGTCTCGAACGGCCAGCTCGCCCAGAACGGCACGATCGCAAGCCAGCGCTCGGTCTGCACCACGACGCGCGGGCCGTCCGCCTCGCGCTCCGCCACCTCCACCAGCATCGGTTGCCCATGTTCCGCGATCCAGGCGCGCTGGCGCTCGTCCTCGCGCCCCGGCTCCTCGGGCAACCAGCTTGTCGCCCAGACCTGCCCATGCGGATGCGGGTTGGAGCAGCCCATCATGGCGCCCTTGTTCTCGAATAACTGCACCCAGGCGTGGCTGCGGCCCAGTTCCTCCGCCTGCGCCACCCAGGCATCAACAACTGCTCGGATCTGCTCCACCGACAGCAGGGGCAGGCTGGCCCCGTGATCGGGCGAGAAGCAGATCACCCGCGCCGTTCCCCGCGCCGGCTCGGCCGCGAACAGCGCGTCGTGCGATTCCGGTGCCGGCGTGTCGGGCAGCAGCGCCGCGAAGTCGTTCGGGAAGATGTGGACGCCCTGGTAATCCGGGTTGTGCTCGCCGGTGACGCGCGCGTTGCCGGGGCAGAGATAGCAGCACGGATCGTGCGCGGCGCCGCGCGCCTCGCAGGCTTGGTCGGTCTGGCCGAGCCAGGGCCGCTTCATCCGGTGCGGCGACACCAGCACTTCGCCGCCGTTCAGCGGATTGCGCCTGCGGTGCGGATGGTCGGCCGGGTCGAACGCCACTGATTGCTCTCCGGAATGGGGCCGTAGAGGAACGGGCCGGACAAGCAAAGAGCCCCGTCGCTTGTCGGCGGCGGGGCTCCGTTTGAGATCTCCGCCCTCGGATCGAGAGCGAAGAACTCATCCTCCCGGTTTTTCAGGCCGGTCGGAAATCATAGAACGCGTGGAACGGCGGCGGGGTTCCCGATCAGGTGAGATTCGGGCGCAGCCAGCGTTCGGCCTGGGCTAGATCGACGCCGCGGCGGCCGGCATATTCCTCCAGCTGGTCGCGGTCGATCCGGGCGACGCCGAAATACTCGCTTTCGGGATGGCCGAAATAGAAGCCGGATACGGCCGCGGTGGGCAGCATCGCGAAGCTTTCGGTCAGCGTGATGCCGGAGGGGCTGCCGAGCATGTCGAACAGGATCGGCTTCAGGCTGTGATCCGGCGAGGCGGGATAGCCTGGCGCCGGGCGGATGCCGCGATATTGCTCGCGGATCAGCGCCTCGTTGGTCAGCTGCTCGCCCGCCGCATAGCCCCATAAATCGGTGCGGACATGCTTGTGCAGCCGCTCGGCGAACGCCTCGGCGAAGCGGTCCGACAGCGCCTTCAGCAGGATATCGGAATAATCGTCATGCGTTTCCTTGAAGCGGGCCAGATGCGGCTCCGCGCCGTGGATCGCGACGGCAAAGCCGCCGATCCAGTCTCCGGCCGGGTCGATGAAGTCCGCCAGGCACATGTTCGGCCGGCCGCGCGACTTGATCGTCTGCTGGCGCAGCATCGGCAAGCGGACCTCCGCGCCGTCGCAGGGGCGGACCAGGATATCGTCGACCTCGCGCCGGCAGGGCCACAGGCCGGCGGTGCCGCGCGCGGTCAGCCATTTCTCGGCGATGATGCGGTCCAGCATCGCGTTGGCGTCGGCGAACAGGTTGCGCGCGCTTTCCCCCACCACGGCATCGTCGAGGATCGACGGATAAGTGCCCGCCAGCTCCCAGGCGCGGAAGAAGGGCGTCCAGTCGAAATGATCGCGCAGGTCCTCCAGCGGCCAGTCGTCGAAGCTGTGCAGGCCCGGCTGGACCGGAGCAGGGGGTTTCAGCGCGAAATCTGCCTTGAAGCCATTCGCCCGCGCGTCGGCGATCGGCAGCAGCTCGTTCTGACCCTTGTTCTCGCGCGCGGCCCGGACGGCGGCATAGTCGGCGCCGGTCTTGTCGACGAATTCCTCGGCCAGCGTGTCGCTGACCAGAGTCGAGGCGACGCCGACCGCGCGGCTGGCGTCGAGCACATGGATCACCGGCCCGTCATAGGCCGGATCGATGCGCAGCGCGGTGTGCACCTTGGACGTGGTCGCGCCGCCGATCAGCAGCGGCATCGTCATGCCGGCGCGCTTCATTTCCTCGGCGACGGTGACCATCTCGTCCAGCGATGGCGTGATCAGGCCGGAAAGGCCGATCATGTCCGCGTCGTTCTCGTTCGCGGTCTCCAGGATCCTGGTCCAGGGCACCATCACGCCCAGGTCGATCACCTCGAAGCCGTTGCACTGCAGCACGACGCCCACGATGTTCTTGCCGATATCGTGGACGTCGCCCTTCACGGTCGCCATCACGATCCGGCCCTTGCCGCGGGCGTTCGGGTCCTTCTCCGCCTCGATGAAGGGCAGGAGGTGCGCGACCGCCTTCTTCATCACGCGGGCGGACTTCACGACCTGCGGCAGGAACATCTTGCCCGATCCGAACAGGTCGCCGACGACGTTCATCCCGTCCATCAGCGGGCCTTCGATCACTTCGATCGGACGGGGGAACTGAAGGCGTGCTTCCTCGGTATCCTCGATCACATGGGCGTCGATGCCCTTGACCAGCGCGTGCTCGAGCCGCTTCGCGACCGGCCAGCCGCGCCATTCCTGGGCCTGTTTCTCGGCGACCGCGTCGGGGCCGCGATAGCGCTCGGCCAGCGCGATCAGCCGGTCGGTGGCGTCGTCGCGCCGGTCGAGGATCACATCCTCGCAGGCCTCGCGCAGCTCCGGGTCGATCTCGTCATAGATGTCGAGCTGTCCGGCATTGACGATGCCCATGTCCATGCCCGCCGGAATGGCGTGGTACAGGAACACCGAGTGCATCGCGCGGCGCACCGGCTCGTTGCCGCGGAAGCTGAAGCTGAGGTTCGACAGCCCGCCTGATATATGGACGTGCGGGCAGCGCGCCTTGATCTCGCGCGTCGCCTCGATGAAGTCGATCGCGTAGCGGCGATGTTCGTCGATCCCGGTCGCGATCGCGAAGATGTTCGGATCGAAGATGATGTCCTCGGCCGGAAAGCCGATGCCGGTCAGCAGCTTGTAGGCGCGCTCGCAGATCTCGACCTTGCGCTGCTTTGTGTCCGCCTGCCCGGTCTCGTCGAACGCCATGACGACGACGGCGGCGCCATAGGCCATCACCTTGCGCGCCTGGTCGAGGAACGCCGCTTCGCCTTCCTTCATGCTGATCGAGTTGACGATCGGCTTGCCGGACACGCATTTCAGCCCCGCCTCGATCACCGACCATTTGGACGAGTCGACCATCACCGGCACGCGTGCGATGTCGGGCTCGGCGGCGATCAGCTTCAGGAAGGTCGTCATCGCCGCCTCGGCGTCGAGCAGGCCTTCGTCCATGTTGACGTCGATGATCTGCGCGCCGTTCTCGACCTGCTGGCGCGCGACCTCGACCGCCTTCGCATAGTCGCCGGCCATGATCAGCTTCTTGAACGCCGCCGATCCGGTGACGTTGGTGCGCTCGCCGATATTGACGAACGTGGCGGATTGCGGAGCCGCTTCGGGCTCTTCCTTGTATGCGGTAGCCATAATCGGGTCAGGCGGCGATGCGCATCGGGTCAAGGCCGGCCAGGAAGGTCTGGCGCCGGGCTGACGGGATCGCGCGCGGCACCTTGCCCGCGACCGCGTCCGCCATCGCGCGGATGTGATCGGGGGTGGTGCCGCAGCAGCCGCCGACGATGTTGATCAGCCCTTCGTCCGCCCAGCCGCGCATGAAGCCGGCGGTCGTGTCCGGCGATTCGTCATAGGCGCCGAGGTCGTTGGGCAGGCCGGCATTGGGATAGACCATCAGCAGCGTGTCGGCGATCGGCGACAGCGAAGCGACGCTCGGCCGAAGCTGCGGCGCGCCGAATGAGCAATTGAGGCCGATCGTCAGCGGCCGCGCGTGGCGCACCGAGGCCCAGAAGCTCTCGATCGAATGGCCGGACAGGTTACGGCCCGACATGTCGGTGATCGTGAAGCTGATCATCAGGGGCACTTCGCGCCCGCGCGCCTCGCCCGCCTCGATCGCAGCCATGATGCCGGCCTTGGCGTTCAGCGTGTCGAAGATGGTTTCGATCAGGATGAAGTCGACGCCGCCGTCCAGCAGCGCGTCGGCCTGCTCGCGATAGACGGCCTTCAGCTCGTCGAACGAGATCGCGCGATAGCCGGGATCGTTGACGTCCGGCGACAATGACAGCGTCTTGTTGGTCGGGCCGATCGCGCCGGCGACGAAGCGCGGGCGCCCGTCGGCGGCTTCGGCGGCGCTGGCGGCCTCGCGCGCGATCCGCGCCGAAGCGAGGTTGATGTCGCGGACCAGATGCTCGGCGCCGTAATCGGCCTGACTCACCGCATTGGCGTTGAACGTATTGGTCGAGACGATGTCCGACCCGGCATCCAGATACGCCTCGGTGATCTTCGCGACCACCTGCGGCTGGGTGAGCGCCAGCAGGTCGTTATTGCCCTTCTGGTCGTGGCCGAGATCGAGCGATCCGCGATAGTCCGCCTCGGTCAGCCGGTATGACTGGATCATCGTCCCGAACGCGCCGTCGGTCAGCAGGATGCGCTTCGCGGCTTCGGCGCGCAGGCGCCGGGCGGCTTCGGATGTGATCATGCGGCCTTCTCCTGTGCCGTCGCGACCGGCCGTAGCCCGAGCAGATGGCAGATCGCGTAGGCGAGCTCGGCGCGGTTCAAGGTGTAGAAATGGAAATGGCGAACGCCGCCGGCATAGAGCTTGCGGCAGAGCTCGGCGGCTAGCGTCGCGGCGACCAGCTGGCGCGCGGCCGGGCGGTCGTCCAGCCCCTCGAACAGCCGATCCATCCAGCCCGGGATTTCCGCGCCGCACAGCCCCGCGAACTTGCGGGTCTGCGCGACGTTCGAGACAGGCAGGATGCCCGGCACGATCTCCGACTCGATCCCCGCCGCCGCTGCCGCGTCGCGGAAGCGGAAGAAACAGTCCGGCGAGAAGAAGAATTGGGTGATCGCCCGTGTCGCGCCGGAATCGAGCTTGCGCTTCAGATTATCGAGATCCGCGACCTGTGTGCCCGAATCCGGGTGGCATTCGGGATAGGCGGCGACCGAGATTTCGAACGGGTGCAGGCTGCGCAGGCCGGCGACCAGTTCGGCCGCATTGGCATAGCCGCCCGGGTGTGCGCGAAACGGTTCGCCCGCCACCGGCGGATCGCCGCGGAGCGCGACGATGTGGCGCACGCCGGCCGCCCAATATTCCTCGGCAACAGCATCGATTTCGGCCCGGCTGGCCTCGACGCAAGTCAGGTGCGCGGCGGCGGCAAGGCTGGTCTCGCGCTGGATGCGGGCGACGGTCGCGTGCGTGCGCTCGCGGGTCGACCCGCCCGCGCCATAGGTGACGGAGACGAAGCGCGGCCCGAGCGGCGCCAGCGTCTGGACCGACTCCCAGAGCTGGGCTTCCATTTTTTCGGTCTTGGGCGGGAAGAATTCGAACGACACGCCGATATCGCCCGGCAGGCCGGCGAACAGCGGGGCGTCGAGCGCGCGCCGCGCTTCCTCCATCTGCGAAAGCGAGAGCGTCATGCGGCTTTCTCCCGGACTGCGCTCGGCCGTTCGGCGAGCCAGAGCTTCACGGTCAGTTCGCCCCCTTCGAGTTCGCGGATCGCGCTGAGTTCGAGTCCGGCCGCGTTCAGCCAGCCCTCGATCTGTCCGTCGGAAAAGCCGAGCCGCTGATGCGCGTCGCGGGTGCGCAGCTCCTCGCGCTCGTGCGGCGCGAAGTCGACGATCAGCATCCGCCCGCCATCGGCGACCAGCCGCGCTGCTTCGCCGAGCGCGGTGCCGGGCTGCGGCACGAAGTGCAGCACCTGGTGCAGGATCACGGTATCGGCCAGCCCATCGGCCAGCGGCAGGGCGGTCAAATCGCCCTGGCGCAGCTCGGCGGCGGGCACCGCCTCGGCCAGCTTGGCGCGGGCGAGGCGCAGCATTTCCGGCGACCGGTCGACGCCCAGCGCGCGCGTCGAGGAGGCGCCGAACAGCTCGATCATCCGGCCAGTGCCGGTGCCGAGATCGACCAGCCGGCCGACCGGCCGCTCGCCGAGCATCTCGGCCATCGCCGCCTCGACCTGCTGTTCGGGTACGTAAAGCGAACGGATCGCGTCCCACTCGCCGGCCCGCTCGGCGAAATAGCGTTCGGCCGCCTCGGCGCGCTCGGTGCGCACGGCCGCGAGGCGGGCGGCATCCTCGTCCACCCAGTCGCCGGCGGCGTGCTCGATTGCGGCCAGCAAAGGCTCGTTGCGCGGGTCCTCGGCAAGGGCCAGGAACACCCAGCTGCCTTCGCGGCGGCGCGTGGTCAAGCCGGCATCGGCGAGGATGCGGACGTGCCGCGACACGCGCGGCTGGCTCTGCCCCAGCACCTGCGCAAGTTCGCCCACCGACAGCTCCATCCGCCGCAGCAGCGCGAAGATGCGCAGCCGCGTCGGGTCGCCTAGCGCGCGGAAGATGTCGAGCAGCCGATCCACAAATCAGGACATAAAGATATCTTTATGTGTGGGCAAGCCTAAAGCTCCTCCCCGGACCGGGGAGGCGTTTTAAGTCAGCGGCCCGTGCTCGATGCGGGGCAGCACGTGGCGGGCGAACAGGTCCGCTTCCGCCTGGTGCGGGTAGCCGGACAGGATGAACGCCTCGATCCCCATTTCCTGGTAGCGACGGAGCTTCGCCAGCACCTGGTCGGGATCGCCGACGATCGCCGCGCCGCAGCCGGAACGGGCGCGGCCGATGCCGGTCCACAGGCCATCCTCGACAAATCCTTCGTCGTCCGCGGCCTCACGCAATGCGGCCTGGGCGGTCACGCCGACCGAGGTCGAATCGAGCGATTTCCGGCGGATCGCCGCGCCGGTCTCCGCGTCGAGCTTCGAGAGCAGCCGGCGCGCATAGGCGCGCGCTTCGTCCTCGCTCTCGCGGACGATCACATGGGCGCGGTAGCCGAAGCGCAGCGTGCGTCCGTAGCTTGCGGCGCGGGTCTTCATGTCGGCGATGATGTCGCGCACCGCTTCCTCGCGATCGGGCCACATCAGATAGACGTCGCAGCCCTGAGCGGCGGCGTCGCGCGCGTCCGGCGAGAGGCCGCCGAAATAGAGCGGCGGGCATTTGCCGGAAACGGTGCCGATCCGCGGCGGATCGAGCTTCAGCTTCCAGAACTCGCCGTCATGGTCGAGCGGCTCGCCGTTCAGCATCGTCTTCAGGATCTTCATCGCCTCGACGGTGCGGGCATAGCGCGGCGCCGAAGGGAGCGATTCGCCCGGCATTTCCGACGAGATGATGTTGACCGTGAGCCGCCCGCCGAGAATCCGGTCGATCGTCGCGATCTGCCGCGCCAGCTGCGGCGGCCAGCTCTCGCCGATGCGCACCGCCATCAGCAACCGGATGCGGCGAACAAGCGTCGCGATCGCGGCGGCGAAGGCCGTGGTGTCGATGCCCAGCGCGTAGCCGGACGGGAGCAGGATATTGTCGAAGCCGCCGGTCTCGGCGGTCAGCACGATGTCGCGGCAATGTTCCCAGCTCGATCGTAGCTTCGGGTCCGGCACGCCCAGGAATTCATAATCGTCATCGCACAGCGCGGAGAACCAGCTGATCTCGCATTGACCCGTCACGGCAGTCTTTCCCCCATCGAAGCTTGCAGCACCGCGTACCATTCGGCGCGCGTCCAGCGCGGTTTCAGCGCCTGCGGAATCAGCGCGATCCGCTCCGGCCGCTGGCTGCCGACAATCGGGATTGGCCGCGCCGGGTGCGTCATGATCCAGCTGAGCGTCGCCGCGCTGCGGTCGACGCCGGCCTCCTCGGCCTTGCGGTCGAGCAGTGCCGCGACTTCCAACGTGCGGGCGTCGCGCGGCTCCATCAGGGTGCCGCGCGCGAGCGGCGACCAGGCGAGCACGGCCAGGCCCATGGTCATCGCCTGGTCGAGCAGGCCGGACCGGATCGGATCGAGCGCAAGCGCGGAGAATTCCGGCTGGGTGGTGGCGATCGGCACGGTCAGGAAATGCTGGAGCGCGGCGGTCTGGGCGACGGTGAAGTTCGACACGCCGATCGCGCCGATCTTCCCCGCCGCCTGCGCGTTTTCGAGCGCCCGCGCGACTTCCTGCGGGTGGGTAAGGATGTCCGGCCGGTGGATCTGCCACAGCTCGACCCGGTCGAGGCCGAGTCGCTTCAGCGATGCGTCGATCGCCTGCTCCAGATAGGCCGCGCTCGAATCATACGGCGTGCCGATCACGATCCCGCCCTTGGTCGCCACCACCATTCGCTGGCGCAGGCCCTGAGATTCGGCGAAGATGCGGCCCAGCAGCGACTCGGCGGCGCCGAACGGCTCGCCATTGTCGGGGCCGTAGATGTCGGCGGTGTCGAACAGCGTCACGCCGGCCTCCAGCGCCGCTTCCACTCTGCGCCTGGCGGCCGTCGTATCGTCGCCGGAAAAGCGCCACATGCCCCACGCGATCGGCGAAACCATGATCCCGCTCTTGCCGAGCGGCCGAGGATCGGGTGAGAAGGGCAGATATGTCATCGCTGTCATATGGCACGAAGGAAAGCCGGATGGGAAGCAGGGTTCGCTACGGATTGATCGGCACGGGCATGATGGGCGTCGAGCACATCCAGAATCTGCGCGTCACGCCCGGCGCGGAGCTGACTGCGATCTACGACCCGGTGCCGACCTCGCTCGACTGGGCACGCACGGCGTCGAAAGGCTGGAGCGATCCGAAGGCGTTCGAGAGCGGGGAGGCGATGGTCCGCTCGGGTGAAGTCGACGCGGTGATCATCGCCAGCCCGAATCACACGCACCGCGCGGTGCTGGAGCCGCTGATGGACTCGGCCGTCCACATCCTGTGCGAAAAGCCGCTGGCAACGACCGTCGCCGATGCGCGCTGGATCGCCGATCGCGCGGCGGCGCGACCCCAGGTCTTCTGGACGGCGATGGAGTATCGTTTCATGCCGCCGGCCGCGAAGTTCATCGAGCAGGTGCATGGCGGGCGCGTCGGGCGGCTGCAGATGCTCTCGATCCGCGAGCATCGTTTCCCCTTCCTGCCCAAGGTCGGCGACTGGAACCGCTTCTCGCGCAACACTGGCGGCACGATGGTCGAGAAATGCTGCCATTTCTTCGACCTGATGCGGCTGATCGTCCGGTCTGAGGCGGTGCGAGTCTATTGCTCCGGCGCGATGGACGTGAACCACCAGGACGAGCGCTATCACGGCGAGAAGCCGGACATCATCGACAACAGCTACACGGTGGTCGATTTCGAGAATGGCGCGCGGGCGATGCTCGACCTGTCGATGTTCGCGGACGGTGCCGAGAACCAGGAAGAGATCACCGCCGTGGGCGACAAGGCGCGGCTGGACGTGCTGATCCCGGAAGGCTCGCTCATCCTTTCGCCGCGCGTCGGGTTCATGAACCCCAAGCAGGTGACGCGCGAGCATGTGCCGGTCGACGAGACGGCGCTCGCGGTCGGCCAGCATCACGGCTCGACCTATTACCAGCACCAGGCCTTCAGCGCGGCGGTACGCGGGGAGGGGCCGGTGATCGTCACGGCCGAGGACGGCCTGCGCGCGGTCGAGATCGGCGCCGCCGCCGAGCTCAGCGCGCGCGAGAAGCGCGTGGTGACGCTGGAGGAAGTGCGACGCTGAACCGCTCAGCGCGCGTTCAGGTTCCTGCCTTTATCAGGCGTCATTATGGCTCGATTCTCGCGACTCATCCTGGGTGCGGCGCTGGCCGCCGTTACCGTCACGCCCGCGCTCGCCGGGCAACGGCCGTCGCCGGAGGCGCGGCTCGACAAGCTGATCGGGGACCGCGTGCCGGGCAAGCCGGTTTCCTGCATCAACCTGCGCGACGTGCAGTCGAGCACGATCATCGACGGCACCGCGATCGTCTATCGCGTCGGCAGCAAGCTGTACGTAAACCGCCCGCAGAGCGGCGCCCGCTGGCTGGACGACGACGATATCCTGTCGACCCGCACCATTGGGTCGCAGCTTTGCCGGATCGACGCAGTCCACCTGATCGACCGCAGCGCCCGGTTCCAACGGGGCTTCGTCGTGCTCGGCGACTTCGTGCCGTACAGCCGTCAGCGCTGATCCCCGGCCAGCCGGGACCCGCCTGAATCCGTGCGCTGATCCCTTGCGTGCGGGCGAGTGATGCGCCTGCGCAACAATCGCCGACTCAAAATGTGTCGCCGGCAAATCGCGCACTTTCGCTCCGATTTTTTTCCGACTATTGATTTATGACAACGCTATCTGAAAAACATTGCGGGGGAGGTCTGAATGCGCCGGATTTGCTTGAGCACCAGCCTTGTCGCGTTGGCGATCGGATCCGCGCCGGCGCTGGCGCAGAACGCCGCACCGGCGACCGCCGCCGACGAGGCCGGCTATGGCGACATTGTCGTCACCGCCCAGAAGCGCGAAGAGAATCTGCAGAGCGTGCCCGCCGCGATCAGCGTCGTCACCGGCGAGCAGATCGAGAATCGCGGCGTCATCAACATCACCTCGCTGCAGCAGCTGGTGCCCAGCCTGAACTTCAAGGACAGCGCGACGACGATCGATTCGTCGGTGTTCCTGCGCGGCGTCGGCACGATCAATTTCTCGATCGCGGCCGAGCCGAGCGTCGGCTTTGTCGTCGACGGCGTGACCTATGCCCGATCGGGCGAGGCGTTCGGCGACCTTTACGACATCGAGCGCGTCGAGGTGCTGCGCGGACCGCAGGGCACGTTGTTCGGCAAGAACGCGTCGGCCGGCGTGATCAGCATCACGACGCGACGGCCGGGCAACGAGCTCGGTGGCTTTGTCGAGGGGCAGGCGACCACCGACGACGAATACAAATTGCGCGGCGCGATCGACCTGCCGGTCAGCGACAGCATCAAGACCCGCTTCACTGGCAATTACGGCTGGTACGACGGCATGGTGCGCAACATCACGCTGGGTCGCACCGTCAACGGCTATGAGCGCTGGGGCGTGCGCGGCATGGCGGTGGCCGAGGCGACGCCCAGCCTGACCTTCACGCTGATCGGCGATTATCGCCACCAGAACAGCGATTGCTGTGCCGAGGTGATCGGCACGACGCCGGCCGGCGCGCTCGCCGCCGCACTCAACGGCGTGAAGCTGCGCGGCGACGAGACGCGGCAGATCCGGCAGAACACGCTGACGAGGACCAGCGAGACCAGCTGGGGCGTGTCGCTGGAAGGTGATCTCGACGTCGGTGCGCTCGGCACGCTGACCTCGATCACCGCCTATCGGAAATACCGCAATTTCGGCATCCGCGACGGCGACTTCATCGACACGGTGTACAATATCGCCGGCGGCAACCAGCTCGACGATTTCGGGCCGCAGCCGTCCAAGACGTTCACGCAGGAAGTGCGGCTTGCCTCGCCCGGCAACCAGCCGTTCGAATACGTCATCGGCGCCTTCTACTACAACGCGAAGCAGCAGCGGACTTTCCAGCGCGACGACATCGTCTGCTCGGCGACGACGCTGGCGCCCGTCGCGCCGGGACTGGCGCCTTGCGCGGCGGGCTCGTCGACCTTGCGCTTCCCGAGCGCGGTCGGGACCTTCGGCTCGACGATCGAGAATTATGCGCTGTTCGGGAATCTCACCTACAATGTCACCGACTGGTTCCGGCTGATCGGCGGCGGCCGCTTCACGCATGACAGCGTCGACGCGTTCAACCGCCGCACGCCAGCGTCGAACGGCGGCGGGCCCGGCCTCGCCAATGCCGGCGCCAACTACCAGCTGCACACCAGCAACGACGATTTCTCGTGGCGCGCGGGCGCGCAATTCGACGTGAACCCGGACTGGATGCTCTACGGCACCTACAGCCAGGGCTATAAGGGGCCAGCCTTCAACGTCTTCTTCAACCAGAACGACAACCAGCTCGCGCCGATCGCTGCGGAGACGGCCGACGCCTATGAGGTCGGCTCCAAATACCGGACCGCGGACGGCGTGTTCACGCTGAACACCGCGCTGTTCTACGCCAAGTATCACAATTTCCAGGCGAACAGCTTCGTGAACCTGAATGGGTCGGTGATCACGCAGCTGACCAATGCTGGCGACGTTTCGACGCGCGGCGTCGAGGTCGACACGGTTCTGCATCCGGCCCGCAACTTCACGCTGACCGGCGGCCTGGCCTTCACCGACGCCCATATCGACCGCTTCAACCTGCCGCCGGGTGCGCCGGCGGGCGCCAGCACACGGCAAGGCGAGCGGCTGCCGCTGGCGCCGAAATGGAAGGGCAATCTGGGCGCGACCTGGAAGATCGAGACCGGCGGCTTCGCCGATATCGAGCTGGGCAGCCAGCTGTCGATCACCAGCGACCAGGTCTCGTCGCTGGAGCCGAACCCGGTGACGCGGCGCGCGATCACGATCGACGGCTACACGATCATCGACGCGAACATCGCCCTGGTCGACCCGAACGGGGTGTGGCGGGTGAACTTCATCGGCCGGAATCTCACCGACCAGAGCTATGCGACGCTGATCACGCCGGGGGGTCCGGGCGGCAGCTACCGTTATCTGCTGCCGCGCGACGTCGACCGCTATTTCGGCGTGAATTTGCGCTTAAATTATTGAGATCGGTGATGGGCTTCGAGCAGCAGTCCCGCCAGTTCACCGAGCAAGGCTATGCCGTCTTCCCCGGTGCGCTGGCAGGGGACGCGCTCAACCTGCTGCGGCGCGAGTGCGACGCGTTCGTCGCCCGCGAGGATGCGCGGATGGACGCGGCCGGCGTCGACACGCTCGGCATCAGCCACCGCGGCAAGCGCTATTTCGCGAACGAATGCCAGCGCGTCGCGCCTGAGCTGCGCCGCGTGCTGTTCAGCCCGGTGATGGCGGAGATTTGCCGCGCGACCTTGGGTGATGACGCCTATTTCTTCTTCGACCAATATGTCGTGAAGGGCCCGGAGGGTGGCCTGCCGTTTTCCTGGCACCAGGATTCGGGCTATGTCGTCGGCAATGGCGGCCCTGCCGATCACGCGCCCTATCTCACCTGCTGGTGCCCGCTCGACGATGCGACCGAGGAGAACGGCACGGTGCGGCTGATCCCCGGCAGCCACCGGAACGGCATCCGGCCGCACGACCGCCAGCCGGGCAGCAACGACCTGGTCGGCGCGCCTGCGGATTCGGAAGGGGTGCTGGTCGAGGCGAAGGCCGGCGACGTGGTCGCATTTTCCAGCCTCACGCTGCACGCGACCGGCGCCAACCGTTCCGACCGGCCGCGCCGCGTCTATCTCGCGCAATACACGCCCGAAGCGATGCTCGACCCGGGCACCAGGCATCTGCGGCGCAACGCGATCCCAATCCTGCGCCATGGCGAGCGGGTAACGATTGGCTGATGCCCTCGTGACCTTCTCGCGCGGCCGCCGCAATCTTCTGTTCGTGCTGGCGCTCAGCGCCACGATCCTGAACCTGGTCGATCGCCAGATCATCTCGGTGCTGAAGCCGGAGATGGCGCACGAACTCGGCTGGAGCGACAACGATTATGGCACGCTCGCCGCCTGGTTCCAGGGCGCGGCAGCAGTCGCCTTTCTGTTCACCGGCTGGATCGTCGACCGGCTCGGCGTCAAATGGGCGAACCCGGTCGGCGTCGCGCTGTGGAGCCTGGCGGCGATGGCGCACGCCATCGCGCGGACCTTCGGCCAGTTCGTGCTGTGCCGCGTGGCCTTGGGCGCGACGGAGGCGATGGGCACGCCGGCTGCGATCAAGACGATTGCCGCGATCTTCCCGCCCGCGCAGCGCTCCAACGGCTATGGCCTGCTGAACGCGATCGGCAGCCTGGGCGCGATCGTGACGCCGCTGCTGATCCCGTTCGTGGCGCTCGCCTGGGGCTGGCACGGCGCGTTCCTGCTGGGCGGCGTGCTCGGGCTCGTCTGGTCCGTGCTGTGGCTGGTCGCGGTGCGCGGCGTCCGCTTCGGCGGCGACCATGATGCGCCGGGCGACGTGCCGGCGACGAAACGCGGGCCCAGCATCCTGACTGAGCGCCGCAGCTGGGCGATCGCGATCGCCAAATTCCTGTCCGATGCGACCTGGTGGCTGATGCTGTTCTGGATGCCGGACTTTTTCCACCGCAGCTTCGGCCTGTCCGGCGTCGCGCTGGGCCCGCCGCTGGCCATCGCCTATAGCTGCGCCGCCGTGGGCGCGGTGCTCGCCGGCACGATCACGACGCGAATGATCGCCGCCGGCCATGACCTTGCGCGCGTGCGCAAAGGCGCGCTGCTGGTCGCGGCCTTGTTCGCGACGCCGCTGCCGTTCGCGGACCTGGCGCACGATTACTGGCTGGCGGTGGCGCTGCTCGGCCTGGTCATGGCCGCGCACCAGGCCTTTTCGTCGAGCCTGTTCACGCTGATCGCCGACGTCTCGCCGCCGGAAAAGGTTGGCCGGGTGACTAGCTTCGGTGCCTTTGCCGGCAATATCGGCGGCATGGTGATCGCCAAGGTCGCCGGACTCGTGCTGGCGGCAAAGCTCGGCTACCTGCCACTGTTCCTGTTCGCGGGCTTTTCCTACCTGCTCGCCTACGGAGCGATCCAGCTGCTGATGCCCCGCCTGCCGCTGGAGGGCGTGGGGTCAAAGGGCCCGCCGCAGGGCGCGCACTAGCCCCAGCGCGGCGCCGTCGACGCGCGCTCGATCAGCTCCGAGGGCAGTACCACCTGCTCGACAGTTCCGGAGAACAGCAGCTCCGCCGCCCGCTCCGCCATCGCGCGGATCGGCTGGCGCATCGTCGTCAGCGGAGGCCAGACCAGCTTCGCCAGATCGGTGTCGTCGAAGCCGGCGATCGACAGCTGCTCGGGCACGCGGATGCGGCGCTGGTGCGCGACGCTCAGCACGCCGGCGGCCATGTCGTCGCTGCTGGCGAAGATTGCGGTCGGCGGCTCCGGCAGGCCCAGCAGCGCCTCCGCCGCCGCCCGGCCGGAGCCGAAGTCGAACCAGCCCTGCTCGACCAGGTTGAGGTCGAGCGGAATGCCGGCCTCGCGCAGGGCGTCGAGATAGCCCGCCAGCCGCTGATTGCTGACCGCA
This sequence comes from Sphingomonas horti, assembly GCF_009753715.1. Taxonomy (GTDB): domain Bacteria; phylum Pseudomonadota; class Alphaproteobacteria; order Sphingomonadales; family Sphingomonadaceae; genus Sphingomonas_B; species Sphingomonas_B horti. The sequence goes on from NZ_WQMS01000006.1 coordinate 196,943, forward strand.
TAGCTGCGGTGCCCGACGACGAAGCCGATCCGGCGATGGCCGAGCGCGATCAGCCGCCGCGTCATCGCCCGCGCCGCGCCTTCGTTGTCGATCGCGACCGAGGCGCTGCGATCGCGCTGCACGCCTGGCGAGATGCGGACATAGGGGGTGCCGGCGCGGTCCAGCTCGTCCAGCACCGGCGCGTTGTCGACGATCGGCGGCGTCAGGATCGCGCCGTCGAACCCCATCTGGCGGAAGAAAGTCAGCACGTCGGCGCCGAGCTCGTCCGCCTCCACTTCATAAGCGTGGACGATCAGCCGCACGCCCTCCGCCGCGCAGCGCCCGCGCAGCCCGGCGATCAGACCGTGCAGGTAATAGGGGCCGGGGTTCGAGCAGACGAGCGCGATCTGGAACGACCGGCCACCGGCGAGCGCCCGGGCGGCCTGGCTGGGATGGAAGCCCAGCGCCGCCATCGCTTCCTCGACCCGCGCGCGGGTCGCGGGGCGGACATAGCGTTCGTTGTTGATCACCCGCGACACGGTCTTGATCGAGACCCCGGCGGCCTGGGAGACGTCCTTGATGTTGGCCCGCATGAATGCGTTCTGGGGGATCGGGGCCAAGTCTGTCCAGAGATGTCCTTATCCGGGACAGGGTGGCTGCCATGTTAACCAATTAGCGTGCGAGACAGAATCGTTACCGAAACGTTAACCTGCATCTATGAAACGCAGACTCGTCCTCAGCAATGAAGCCGCGCGACATCCGTTTCGCCAAAGGCTTCCCCGCCCCACCCTGCAGGCGATCGAAGCCGTCGCCGACGACCGGAACGACCTCCGGCTGTTCGCGATGAGCTTCACCGCTTTCTTCATCGCGATCTACGGCCTGTTCGGCTGAGCTACCGCCCGAGGCGAAGCGCCTAAGAAGGGTGGGTTGCGGACGTTAGCCCCTCTCCGCTTGCGGGAGAGGGAGGGGCCCGCGCCCGCGTAGCGAGCGCGGGAGGGTGAGGGGGGAAACACCGAAGTCCGAGTTTCCCCCTCACCCCGCTCGCGCTGAAGCGCGAGTCGCCCTCTCCCGCAAGGGGAGAGGGGCTAGTGTCCGCTATGGGTCGAAAGCGGCCCTCGACCGTCGAGGGTTCGAAATAGACAGGGTACGCCTCTTGTCGGTCTTCCGACGCCTCAATCGCAGGCGAGGTGGAGTTTCCAGGCGAGCCAGGCTGCGACGAAGCACATGGCGGTGACCATCAGCAACTGGTCGACCGCGGAAACCCCGAGGGCACTGAGCGTGAACGCCAGCAGCGAGCCGGCGACCATCGCGCCTGAGTTGACGATATTGTTGGCCGCGACGGTGCGCGCGGTCTGGTCCTTGCCGACGGTCGTCGTCAGGAACGCATAGAGCGGCACCACGAACATGCCGCCGGTCACTGCCACGCCCAGCAGGGCGACCAGCAGCACCAGTGCGGAGGGGTGCCGGACGAACTCGGCGATATTGTAGAGCTGGCCGGGATGGTCGCCGATCCAGCTGCGTGCGACCATGTAGAGCAGCAGGATGAAGCCGGCCATCGCGATCACGCTGCCCGGCGCGTAGCGGGCCGAGACCTGGCCTTTCAGCAGCCGGTTGATCGCCACCGACCCGATCGCGACGCCGACCGAGAAGACGGCCAGGAACAGGCTGGCCACTTCCTGGTCGGAGGTCAGCACGTTCTTCACCAGCGGCGGGAATTCGATGATCAGCACCGCGCCGATCGTCCAGAAGAAGCTGATCGCGCAGATCGCGAGGAACAGTCGCGGAATGTGCATCGTCGCATTGACCAGCCGCACCGAGGCGCGGACGATGTGCCAGTCGAACGTATGTTCCTCGTGCAGCGGCGGCGCCGGCGGCACCTGGCGACCGGCGAACCAGCCTAGCACCGCGACGCCGAGCACGATCGCGGTCGTCTCCTGCGGCGTGGTGAAGCCGGCGAGGATCGTGCCGGCCAGAATCGCGATATAGGTGCCGGCCTCTACCAGACCGGTGCCGCCCAGCACTTCGTCGGGCTCGAGATGCTGGGGCAGGATCGCGTATTTGATCGGACCGAAAAATGTCGAATGCACGCCCATCGCCAGCACTGCCGCCAGCATCAGCGGGATGGACGGGAGCAGCAGCCCCAGCCCCCCGGCCAGCATGATCGCGATCTCGGCCGATTTGACGATGCGCACGATCCGCGCCTTGTCGCGCGTGTCGGCTAGCTGGCCGGACAGGGCGGAGAGCAGGAAGAAGGGCAGGATGAACAGTCCGGTCGCCAGCGCGTTGAACTGGGTTTCGACCTTCGGGTCCGAATAGACCTGATAGGTCGCGAACAGCACCATCGAGGTCTTGAACAGATTGTCGTTGAACGCGCCGAGGAACTGGGTCGCAAAGATCGGCAGGAACCGCCGCCGGCCGAGAAGCCGCATCGAAGTCTGCATGAGGTGCGGTGGGCCGTGACGTTGAAACTGATCCGGCTCTACCGGGAATGGGGCGTGACGGGAAGGGGAGGTTCACGCTGGACCCTCGGCCGCTTTGCCCGCTAAGCACGAAAGCACATGCTGACGCTGCCGAACCTGCTGACCCTGTCGCGCATCTTCGCGGTGCCGATTCTGGTGTTCCTGCTCTGGTATCCCGGCTGGCGGGTCGGCTACGGTTTCGGCTTCGTGCTCTACTGCATCGTCGGCGTCACCGATTACCTGGACGGCTATCTTGCCCGCGCGCAGGGAACGGTGTCGAAGCTCGGCATCTTCCTCGATCCGATCGCCGACAAGATCATGGTCGCGGCCGTGATCGTGATGCTGATCTCGACCGAAGGCGGCGGCCATCATCCGATCATCCGCGGCTGGGATGTGATCCCGGCGCTGATCATCCTGCTGCGCGAGATCGCTGTGTCGGGTCTTCGGGAATTCCTCGCGCAGCTCAGCGTCTCGGTGCCGGTCAGCAAGCTCGCCAAGTGGAAGACGACCTTTCAGATGGTGTCGCTGGGCGCGCTGATCCTGGCCGGCGCCTTGCCGGGCGAACCCTGGGTCCTGCTTGTCGGCCAGATCTCGCTCTGGGCGGCGGCGGCGCTGACGGTCATCACCGGCTGGGATTATCTGCGCGTCGGCCTGAAGCACATGGACTGACGGTGCCGACCATCCTCTATTTCGCCTGGGTGCGGGACATGATCGGCACGGCCGAGGAAAGCGCCGATCCGCCGGCCGACGTGACCACGGTGGGCGCGCTGGCGGCGTGGCTCGCGGGGCGCAGCGAGGGCCACCGCGCGGCGCTGGCGGACCTGACGCGCATTCGCGCCGCCGTCGATCAGCAATTCGCCGATCTCGACGCGTCGATCGAAGGCGCTCGCGAAATCGCCTTTTTCCCGCCGGTGACGGGCGGATGATCACCGTTGCGGTCCAGCAGGCGCCGTTCTCGGTGGAGGACGCGCTGGCGCCGCTGGAAGCGCTGGGCGGCGGCGCGGTGGCGAGCTTTGTCGGGCTCGTGCGGAGCGACGGCGGCATCGAGGCGCTGACGCTCGAACATTATCCGGGCATGACCGAGGTGGCGCTGCGCCGGCTGGCCGAGGAAGCGGTGGCGCGCTGGTCGCTGATCGGCGCGACCGTCATCCACCGCGTCGGGGAACTGCGCCTGGGCGAGCGGATCGTGCTCGTCGCCACCTGTGCGCCGCATCGCCGCGACGCGCTCGACGCCTGCGCCTATCTGATCGACCGGCTGAAGACCGACGCCCCGTTCTGGAAGCGGGAGACGAGAGGCGGCGACGGCCGCTGGGTGGAGGCGCGCGCGAGCGACGATGCCGCAGCCGCACGCTGGAGCCAACCATCACCCCAGTCTTGAGCCGGGGCCTACCTTCTTACCCCGCGGCTAAGAAGGTAGGCCCCGGCTCAAACCTGGGATAACGAGTTCAGGGCGCCGCCTTCCTCAGCAAATCCGCGAGCAGCCGGAAGTCCTTTTCCCGCGGGCTGTTGCGACGCCAGACCAGCGCGATCTCGCGGGCCGTGTGCTCGCCTTCCAGCGGCCGGGCGACGATGTGCGTGTGGTCGAGGATGCCGGCGTCCAGCGCCATTTCGGGCAGCATCGTCACGCCAAGGCCGTTGTCGACCATCTGCACCAGCGTGTGCAGCGACGTGCCGAGCATCGTCGCATGGGCGCGGAGCTCCGGCCGGTTGCAGGCGGCGAGCGCATGGTCGCGCAGGCAATGCCCGTCCTCCAGCAGCAGCAGCCGCTCCGGGTCGATCAGGTCGGCCGACACATGATCGGGCGGCGCGCCCTCGCTTTCGGGAAAGGCGACCATCAACTGGTCCTCGAACAGGATCTCGCGATCCACATCGCCGCACGCATAGGGCAGGGCGAGCAGCACGCAGTCCGCGCCGCCGCGGCTCAGCGACTCGCAGGCGGCCGCGCTCGGCTCCTCGCGAAGATAGAGCTTCAGCTCCGGCCGCTCCTTGCGGATGCGGGGCAGGATGCGCGGCAGCAGGAACGGCGCGATCGTCGGGATCACGCTCATCCGCAGCTCGCCGGACAGCGGCTGGCCGGCGGTGCGGGCCAGGTCCGCCAGCTCGTCCGCCTCGCGCAGCACGCGCCGTGCCTTCTCCGCGATCTTCTCGCCGGTCGGTGTGAAGCGGACCACCCGCCGCGTCCGCTCCACCAGGGTGATGCCGATCAGCGATTCCAGCTCGCGCAGGCCCGCCGACAGCGTCGATTGCGTGACGAAGCAGGCGTCGGCGGCGCGCCCGAAATGGCCATAGTCGTGGAGCGCGACGAGATATTGCAGCTGCTTGAGCGTCGGCAGGTAGGTGCTGCTCATAACATCGCTCCAGTCGATCAATACGGAAGGAATAATCTATTGGATCGATATCTTCCACTCCCTATATCGGCCGGCGTCGAGCGGGGCGATGGGTCGCGCCCGCCGCCAGTTTCATAACAGGAGACGAAGAGAACCATGCTTACCGTTGGCGACAAGCTCCCCGAACTCACTCTCCCGGTCCAGCAGGGCACGTCCGCGCTTCCCGCCGGCGAGACCATCGATCTCGGTCAGACGAACGGGAAGTGGAAGGTCCTGTTCTATTGGCCCAAGGATTTCACTTTCGTCTGCCCGACGGAGATTGTCGGCTATGGCCAGCTGAAGGGAGAATTCGCCGATCGCGATGCCGAGCTGATCGGCGCCTCGACCGACACCGCGCACGTCCACTTCGCGTGGCGCCGCTCCGACGCGGAGCTCGCCGAGGCCGATTTCCCGTGGATCGCCGACAATGGTGCGAAGCTCGCTTCGGCGCTCGGCATCCTCGACAAGGATGAGCATGTCGCGTTCCGCGCGACCTTCGTCGTCGATCCGGACAACGTCATCCAGCACGTGACGGTCAACGGCCTGAACGTCGGCCGCAACCCGCAGGAGACGCTGCGCGTGCTCGACGCGCTGCAGACCGACGAGCTCTGCCCGTGCAACTGGAACAAGGGCGAAGAAACCCTTCAGCCGGTCGCGGCGTAAGCTGCCGGGCGCGGGGCCGACCGGTCCCGCGCCCCCTCTCGTCATCCCGGCCTCGAGCCGGGCCCACTTTCTTTGCCGAAACAGGTAGGCCCCGGGTCAAGCCCGGGGTGAGGATTATCTGTGGCTGGAGACAATGTGATGTCCCTCAAGGAATTCGCGGACACGCTTCCCGATTTCGCCAAGGATCTGCGGCTGAACGTCAGTTCGATCCTCAACGACCAATTGCTGGGCGACCAGCGCAAATACGGGCTGCTGCTCGCGACCGCGCACGGCACCGGCTATCGCCCGCTGGTGGCGGCGGCGGAAGCCGAGGTCGAGGGAAAGCTGAGCGCGGAGGCTGCGAACGCGGCGCGCGCCGCGGCGGCGATCATGGCGATGAACAACGTTTATTATCGCTTCACCCACCTCGCCTCGAACCCGGAATACCGGACCATGCCAGCCAAGCTGCGCATGAACGTGATCGGCAACCCGGGGATCGACAAGGCCGACTTCGAGCTGTTCAGCCTCGCCGTCTCTGCCCAGAACGGCTGCGGCATGTGCATCGACAGCCATGAGAAAGTGCTGAAGCAGCACGGCGTGAACGCAGAGACCATCCAGGCCGGCGCGCGCATCGGCGCGGTCATGACTGCGGTCGCGACGGTGCATAGCGCACTGAACTGAGCACGTCGTCACCCAGGGCATGAGCCGGGGCCTACCTTCTTCGCGAAGACAGGCGGGGCCCGGGCACGGGCCAGGGATGACGAATCTCAGTTCCGCGGCGCCTGCCGTCGATAGCTGAGCGCTTCCGCCACATGGATGCGGCCGACCGTCTCGGCGCCCGCAAGGTCCGCGATCGTGCGTGCCACGCGCTGGATGCGGGTATAGCCGCGTGCCGACAGCCGCATCGCCTCCGCCGCCTGCGCAAGCAGCTTGCGGCCGGGTTCATCGGGCGCGGCGACCGCCTCCAGCGTCGCCCCGTCGGCCTCCGCGTTGGTCCTGATGCCGCCGCCGTTATAGCGCCGCGTCTGCACCTCGCGTGCCGCACGCACCCGCTCCGCCACTTCCGCGGAGCCTTCGCTCGGCGGCGGCAGCACCAGGTCGGCGGCGCTGACGGCGGCGACCTCGACGTGCAGGTCGATGCGGTCGAGCAGCGGGCCGCTCACCTTGGCCTGGTAGTCGGCCGCGCAGCGCGGCGCGCGGGCGCAGGCGAGGGCAGGATCGCCGAGATGGCCGCAGCGGCACGGGTTCATCGCCGCGACCAATTGCACGCGCGCCGGGAAAGTCACGTGCGCATTGGCGCGGGCGACGCTGACATTGCCGGCCTCGAGCGGCTGGCGCAGCGAATCGAGCACGGTGCGCTGGAATTCGGGCAACTCGTCCAGGAACAGCACGCCCAGATGGGCGAGGCTGACTTCGCCCGGCTTGGCGCGGATGCCGCCGCCCACCAGCGCCGCCATCGATGCCGAATGATGGGGGCTGCGAAAGGGCCGGTTGCGCGAGATTCGCCCTCCCTCCAGCGCGCCCGCAACGCTCGCGACCATCGACACTTCCAGCGCTTCGCCGGCGGTCAGCTCGGGCAGGATGCCCGGCAGGCACGCCGCCATCAGCGACTTGCCCGCGCCCGGCGGGCCAACCATCAACAGATTATGCCCGCCGGCGGCCGCGATCTCCAGCGCGCGCTTGGCGGTTTCCTGCCCCTTCACCTGCGAGAGGCACGGTCCGCTGCCGGGCTCGTCCGCCAGTCCGGGCGCCGGCGCGGGCAACAGCGCCGTCCCGCGCAGGTGATTCAGCAGCGCCAGCAGGTCGGGCGCCGGGATGACCTCGACCGATCCCGCCCAGGCCGCTTCGCCGCCTTGTGCCGCCGGGCAGATCAGCCCCAGCTGCCGCTCCGACGCGTGCAGCGCCGCCAGCAGCACGCCCGGCGACGGGGCGACGCGCCCGTCCAGCCCCAGCTCGCCGACGATCAGATATTGGCTGAGCGTTTCGGCATCGACGACGCCCATCGCCGCGAGCAGGCCCAGCGCGATCGGCAGGTCGTAATGCGATCCCTCTTTCGGCAGGTCGGCGGGGGACAGGTTCACGGTGATATGCTTGGGCGGCAGCGACAGGCCCAGCGCCGCGATCGCGCTGCGCACCCGCTCGCGGCTTTCGGCGACCATCTTGTCGGGCAAGCCGACCACGACGAATTTCGGCAAGCCCGGCGTCAGCTGAACCTGAACTTCGACGGCGCGCGCTTCCAGCCCCAGATAGGCTGCCGTCGAGACGATGGCGACCATGATTCCTCCCCCTGTTCAGTCACATAGTCACAGTCATGACGCCATGTCGAGCCGTGGCGCTTGCGTGGGCGAGCCGGGCGTCCCATGTGCTCCGCCGTGAAAGCCCCGCCCGATTCTGTCCTCCGCATCGTCTATCTGGGCCTTGGCTGGCTGCTGATCGTGCTGACGCCCATCGTCGGCGCGCTGCCGGGCCCCGGCGGCATCTTCGTGTTCGCCGGCGGCGCGGCGCTGCTGCTGAAGAATTCGAACTGGGTGAAGCGCGCCTATGTCCGGTACACGCGCCGTTACCCCAGTCACGGGCGGCTCGCGGACAAGGTATTGCGCCGCGCGCCCGCCCCCCGCGGGCGCGCTAAGCGGGAGAGATCGGATTGACTTTCGCCAGCATTGCGCATAACCGCCCGGCAACGGTGCGGCCGCCCTTGTTTGGCGGCCCTTTTTGTTCAGATTTTGAGGAATGAGCGATGAAGCGCACGTTTCAGCCGAGCAACCTGGTGCGCAAGCGGCGTCACGGGTTCCGCGCGCGGATGTCGACGGTGGGCGGCCGCAAGGTGATCGCGGCGCGCCGCAGCCGCGGCCGCAAGACGCTGTCGGCCTGAGCAAGCTTACTCGCCGCGCGGATTTCCTCGCGGCGAACGCCGGCCGCAGGGCGCCGATGCCCGGCTTCGTTCTTCTCGTCCGCCCGCGCGGCGACGACGACCCGGCCATGCGCTACGGCATCACCGTCACCAAGAAGATCGGCGGCGCGGTCGTCCGTAACCGGATGAAGCGCCGCTTTCGCGCGCTTGCCGCCGAGCTGCTGCCGGAGCGGGGTGTGCCGGGCGCCGACCACGTGCTGATCGGCCGTGCCGGCGGCGTGGAGCGCGATTTCTCCCTGTTGCGGGCGGAGCTGGGGAATGCGCTCGCCCGCCTGTCCCGAACGGAGGCGGCACGATGAAGTCCGTCCTCATCTCGGCCGCCCGTTTCTGGCAGCGTTATCCGTCCGCCATCCTGCCCCCCTCGTGTCGCTTCACGCCGTCATGTTCGGCCTATGCAATCGAGGCGGTGGAGCGCTATGGCGCCGCGCGAGGCGGGTGGCTGGCGCTGAAGCGCCTGTGCCGCTGCCACCCGTTCGGCGGCCACGGCTACGACCCGGTACCTTAGGAGCGAGTTTCTTGGAAAATCAGCGCAACATGATCCTAGCGATCGTGCTTTCGGCCATCGTTCTGTTCGGCTGGAGCGCGCTGTCGAATCGCATCTTCCCCACCGCGAACCCGCCCGCGACCAAGGTCATCAATGGCAAGCAGGTGCCGGTTCCCAGCCCGACGGTCGCGCCGACCGTGGCGACGCCGAAGGCGGTCCGCAGCCGGGACGTCGTGCTGCGGGAAACGCCGCGCGTGCGCGTCGACACGCCCTCAGTTGCGGGCTCGATCAGCCTTGTTGGCGCGCGCGTCGACGACCTGGTCCTGAAGCGCCACCGCGAGACGATCGCCAAGAACTCGCCGCCGGTGCGGCTGCTGTCGCCCGAGGGTGCGCCGGGCGCGATCTACGCGCAATTCGGCTGGTCGGGGCAAGGCATGGCGCTGCCGGGCAACGATACCGTCTGGCAGGCGGACGGGCAGCTGCTCGCACCAGGCAAGCCGGTCACGCTCAGCTGGAGCAACGGCACCGGCCAGACCTTCCGCATCAAGCTCGCGATCGACGAAAACTACATGATCACGGCCGAACAGAGCGTCGCCAACGGCGGCGCCGGCCCGGTCGCGGTGCGTCCGTTCGCGCTGGTGAAGCGCACTGGCGTATCGGCGGACCCGAGCAGCTGGACCCAGCACACCGGCCCGATCGGCGTGTTCGACGGCACCGCCAACTACAAGATCGACTTCAAGGACCTGGACAGCGCCGGCGCGCAGGGCGAGAGCTTCACCTCGACCGGCGGCTGGCTGGGCTTCACCGACAAATACTGGCTGACCGCGATCGCGCCCGCGCCGAATACGCGGATGGATGCATCCTTCCGCGCGATCGGGGACAAGCTCTATCTCGCGGCGATGACGCCCGCAGGCCAGACGGTCGTTGCGCCCGGCAAGGCGGTCAGCACCTCCACCTATCTGTTCTCGGGCGCGAAGGAAGTATCTGTCCTCCAGCATTACGAGAACGACCTGAACATCACCGGCTTTGACAAGGCGATCGACTGGGGCTGGTTCAGCTTCTTCGAGCGGCCGATCTTCTGGCTGCTCGACAATCTGTTCAAGGCGGTCGGCAATTTCGGTGTCGCGATCATCCTGCTGACGCTGATCGTGCGCGGGCTGATGTTCCCGATCGCGCAGCGCCAGTTCGCGTCGATGGCCGCGATGCGCGCGCTACAGCCCAAGGTGAAGGCGCTGCAGGAGCGTCACAAGGACGACAAGCCGAAGCTGCAGCAGGAAATGCTGGAGCTGTACAAGCGCGAGAAGGTCAATCCGCTCGCCGGCTGCCTGCCCATCGTGCTGCAGATCCCGGTCTTCTACGCGCTCTATAAGGTGCTGATGCTGACGATCGAGATGCGGCACCAGCCGTTCGTGCTGTGGATCAAGGACCTGTCCGCGCCCGATCCGCTGACGCCGGTCAACCTGTTCGGTTATCTGGACTTCACGCCGCCGCACATGCTGGCGCTGGGCGTGCTGCCGATCCTGCTCGGCATCACCATGTACATCCAGTTCAAGCTCAACCCGGCCCAGATGGATCCGGTGCAGCAGCAGGTCTTCTCGATCATGCCCTGGGTGTTCATGTTCATCATGGCGCCGTTCGCGGCCGGCCTGCAGCTCTACTGGACGGTCTCGAACCTGCTCGCGATCGCGCAGCAGAAGTGGCTGTACAGCCGTTATCCGGCGCTGAAGAACAATCCGAATACCGCGACCACATGAACGACGAATTGGTCGAGCAGGCCCGGAAGCTGTTCGCGGGGCCGATCGCGTTCCTCAAGTCGGCGCCGGAGCTGAAATTCCTGCCCGATCCGGACGTGCCCGAGGTCGCGTTCGCCGGCCGCTCGAACGTCGGCAAATCGTCGCTGTTGAACGCGCTGACCGGCCGCAACGGGCTCGCGCGCACCTCGAACACGCCGGGGCGGACGCAGGAGCTCAATTTCTTCGATGTCGGCGAGCCGCTGCAGCTGCGGCTGGTCGACATGCCCGGCTACGGCTTCGCCAAGGCGCCCAAGGACCTGATGCGCCGGTGGAAGTATCTGGTGAACGATTTTCTGCGCGGGCGCGCCATGCTGAAGCGCGTGCTGGTGCTGGTCGACAGCCGCCACGGGCTGAAGGACGTCGATCGCGAGCTGATGGAAATGCTCGATAAGGCGGCCGTCTCGTACCGCCTCGTCCTCACCAAGGCCGACAAGGTGAAGGCGACCGAGCTCGCCGCGGTGCGCCAGAAAACGGCGGACGAGGCCCGCAAGCACCCCGCCGCCCATCCGGACGTGATCGCCACGTCCAGCGAAAAGGGCATGGGCATTCCGGAGCTGCGCGCCGCCGTGCTGGAAGCGGTCACCTCATAGCCGTCATTGCGAGCGGAGCGAAGCAATCTAGTGGGCCCCGGCCTCGGACTGGATTGGTTCGTCGCTGCGCTCCTCGCAATGACGGGCTTGAGCCGAGGGGAAGCGAAAGGCTACGGGCGGCCGCATGTTGAAGCTCTTTATCGGCAACAAGGCCTATTCCAGCTGGTCGATGCGCGGCTGGCTCGCGGTCAGGCAATCCGGCCTTCCGTTCGAGGAAGCGACCGTGCCGCTGTTCGACGAGGACTGGAATCGCAGGCGCGAGGGCGACGAATTCGCGCCGAGCCACGGCAAGGTGCCGATCCTGTGGGAAGACGAGGTGGTCGTCTGGGACTCGCTGGCGATCGTCGACTGGCTGGCGGACAAGGTCGGCCGCGACATTTTCTGGCCGGCAGATGAAGGCGCGCGGGCGATGGCGCGCTCGATGGCGGCGGAAATGCACTCCAGCTATCCGAACCTGCGCCGCGACCTGACGATGAACGTCCGCAAGCAATTCCCGACGCGCCAGTTCCAGAGCGAGACCGTGCAGGAGATCGGGCGCATCCTCGGCCTCTGGGCGCAGGCCCGCGCGCGCTATGGCGGCACCGGCAAATATCTGTTCGGCGACTATACCGCCGCCGACATCATGTTCGCGCCGGTCGCGACGCGCTTCGTCACCTACTCGGTGCCGTTGCCGGGCTTTGCCGCGACCTATGTCGAGGCACTGTTCACGCACCCGCACATCCGCCAGTGGATCGAGGACGCGCAGGACGAGAGCTGGACGATCGAGAAATACGAGCAGCCGGTCGCCTGATCAGAAGTCGCTGCCGTCCTTGCGCTTCTGGCGGCCCGCGCCGGCGAACAGGTGCATGTCGATATCGGGATAATGGCAGTCGGACAGCGCGAGCTTGCCGATCGCCAGCAGCGTGCAATCTCGCTCGCTTTCGTTGATCAGCACATGGCCATTGCCGTCGTTCTTGACGAAGACGGCGATGTCGCCCGCGCGCATCGGCGTGCGGCCGCTGTCGTCGACCAGGGTCGCTTCGCCGTCCAGCATCACGACAAGCTCGTCCTCGCCCTCGTGCCAGTGGCGCTGCGATGACCAAGCGCCGGGTTTCAGCACCACATGGCTGGCGCCGAAATCGGTGAGCCCGGTCGGGCCCATCAGCTTGCGATACCAGCGCCCCTGTACCACGCCGGCATATTCGGGCGGGTAGCCGGTTGCATTGGTCTGCGGGATTTGGTCGAGGTGGAGCTTGGGCATGGGAGGAATGATGTCGCACGCGCTGGAGCTTGCCAAGCAGCTGATCGCCTGGCCCAGCGTGACGCCGGCGCGCGGGGCCGTGTTCGAGGCGGTCGAGGCGATGCTGACCGCGCGCGGCTTCACCGTTGACCGCTTCACTGCCGGCGAGGCGCCGGACGGGCCGGTCGAGAACCTGCTCGCCTGGCGGGGGGAGGGCGGGCCGCACTTCGCCTTCGCCGGCCATCTCGACGTTGTGCCGCCGGGCGACGGCTGGTCCGCCGACCCGTTCGCGGCGGAAGTGAAAGGCGATCTGCTCTACGGCCGCGGCGCCGTCGACATGAAGGGAGCGATCGCTGCGTTCATCGCCGCGCTCGATCGGGTGGAACAGCACACCGGCACGATCAGCCTGGTCCTGACCGGCGACGAGGAGGGGCCGGCGATCTTCGGCACCCGCGCGCTGATCGAACGCATAGCAATGCGCGGGCTGAAACCCGACCTCTGTCTCGTGGGCGAGCCGACGTCGGTCCACCGGCTGGGCGACACCATCAAGATCGGCCGGCGCGGCTCGGTCAATATCTGGATCAAGGTGCCCGGCACGCAAGGCCATGTCGCCTATCCCGCGCTCGCCGACAATCCGATCCCGAAGCTGGTCCGCGCCCTTGCCCGCATCGACGCGGTCCACCTCGACGACGGCACCGACTGGTTCCAGCCGTCGAACATCGAGATCACCGACCTGGAGGTCGGCAACCCGGCCAGCAACGTGATCCCGGCGCGCGCCAGGGCCCGGCTCAGCATCCGCTTCAACGATCTGCACCGAGGCGACGACCTCGCCGCGCGCGTGCGCGACCTGGTGCTGGCGGAGGCGCCGGACGCGATTGTGACGCCGCGCGTTTCCGGCGAGGCGTTCCTGACCGAGCCGGGCGCCTTTTCCGGCCTGGTCGCCGCCGCGATCCGCGACCACACCGGCATCGAGCCCGAGCTGTCGACCAGCGGCGGCACGTCCGACGCGCGCTTCCTGTCGAAGCTGTGCCCGGTCGTGGAGTTCGGCCTCCCGAACGCGACGATGCACAAGCTGGACGAAGCGGTCGCCCTTGCCGACCTGGAGGGCCTGACGGCGATCTACGCGGACATCATGCGGCGCGCTTTAGGCTAGCGCGCTGTAGATCGAGAAGCCGCAGGTGATCACCAGCAGCCCGCCGACAAAGCCCATCAGCCTGCGCGCGGACAGCCGCTTGACCAGCACCGCCCCGAACGGCGCCGCCGCCAGGCCGCCGACCAGGATGCCGATCGTCTGGAACGTGAACGCCTCCCAGCCGAGCGTCCACAGGAAGGTGGCGGAGATCGTCGCGGTCAGGAAGAACTCGGCTGTGTTGACGGTGCCGACCGTCTTGCGCGGGCTGGCGCCCTGGACAAGCAGGTTGGACGTGACCACCGGTCCCCATCCGCCGCCGCCGGCCGCGTCAAGGAACCCGCCGACGGCGCCCAGCGGCTCGACATAGCGGGGCGGACGATGCTCATGCTCGCCGTGCCAGGCCCGATAGAGCAGGTAGAGGCCGATCGCGCCCAGATAGGCCATCACGAATGGCCGCGCGACGCTCGCGTCGATGTTGCTGAGCAGATAGGCGCCGATCGCGCCGCCGATCACGCCGGGGATCATCAGCCGCAGGAACAGCTTCCAATCCACGTTGCGGTGCAGCGTGTGGCTGATGCCCGACGCGGCCGTGGTGAAGGTTTCGACGGCATGGACGCTCGCCGATGCCGCGGCTGGGGACACGCCCATGGCGCTCATCAGGAGCGTCGAGTTGATGACGCCGAACGCCATGCCCAGCGCGCCGTCCACCAGCTGCGCGGCGAACCCGATCCCGACGAACGGGAGCAGCGAGATCAGGTCCGAAGGGCTCAATCCGTTTCACTCCCGCACCGTTCGATCGCCGCCTCTGCGCTCGCCGGTCCCGTCGGGCAAGACAGAAGCGCTTGTGCCCCGACAAGCCGGACGTTCATAAACTGGCAATCGCACCTGGGTTTCCCTAAATATGTGCGCCCAAGGGAGGGAGAGGCATGGCGAGCAGGCTTGTCGCTTATCTGGATTCCATTCGTGCCCGCGACCCTGCGCCTCGCAGCCGCTGGGAGATTCTTCTCTATCCGGGCGTGCTCGCGGTCGCGATGCACCGCGTTGCCCACTGGCTGTTCGAAGGGGAGCTGTTCTTCCTCGCCCGCTTCGTCAATCACCTGTCGCGCGTACTGACCGCGATCGACATCCATCCGGGCGCGAAGATCGGGCGCAACCTGTTCATTGATCACGGCTTCAGCGTGATCGGCGAGACGGCCGAGATCGGCGACAACGTCACCATCTACCAGTGCGTGACGCTGGGCGGCACCAACCCGGCCGACGGTGTCGCCGGCAAGCGCCATCCGACGCTGGAGGACGGGGTGATCGTCGGATCGGGCGCGCAGGTGCTCGGGCCGATCACCGTCGGCAAGGGCGCGCGGGTTGGCGCAAATGCCGTCGTGACCAAGGACGTGCCGGAGGGGGCGGTGATGGTCGGGATTCCGGCCAAGCCCACCCTGATGGATGCGGAGCAGTATCAGAAGGACTTCATCCCGTACGGGACCGTCTGTTCCGATCTGTGCGATCCCGCCGGTCAGCGGCTGGAAGGGATGAAGGCGGAAATCGACCGGCTCCAGGCCCGGATCGACGCGCTGCTGGCGGAGCGCAAGCAGACGGAGCGGCAAGACCTCTTCGGATGAGCAACGTCCACCCTTTTCCGGTAGCGCAGCGCTGGTGCGGGCAGGTCGGCTTCGACCGGCCCGAGCTGATGCGCATCCTCGATCTCTACGGGCGGATGGTCGCCGCCGGCCTGTGGCGGGATTACGCGATCGACCTGGGGCGCGACGCTGCCGTGTTCAGCGGCTTCCGTCGCACCGCCGAACGGCCCGAGTTCCGGATCGAAAAACGCCCGGCGCTGCGCCATCGCCAAGGCCAATGGGCGCTGATCGGCGAAAGCGGCACGGTGCTGAAGCGCGGCCATGAGCTGGGGCCGGTGCTCGCGCCGGTCGAGCGAAAACTGCTGAAGCTGGTGCAGAATTAGCCCTTTGTCATTGCGAAGACCCCGGATTTGGTCCGGGGGCGAAGCAATCCATTGCGGTTGACACTGGATTGCTTCGTACGCCCGCAATGACGGGGCTCAGGCCGAAACCGGCTGTCCCACCGCCACCTCATGCGCCGGCGGCAGCTTGGCGCGGAATCCCTCCGGCAGCCGCTCGACGATCGCCGCCCGCACCATGTGCCAATAGGCGGAGAGCAGCAGCAGCGCCGATCCGATCACCAGCGCGGTAAGCGCGAGGTTGAGGCCGACTGCGCCCAGTTCCCGGAACAGCGCGCTCAGCGCGTAGAGCACATAGGCGAGTGCCGAGACCATCAAGGCGCGGCGGTCGATCACCAGCGCGACGGCGGCGAGCAGCACGTAAAGCAGCACCACGATTACCGCGCTGCCCATTGACACGCGGTTGTCCAGCACGCCCAGCGCCTGGAACACCGGATGGACGATCAGCGGCGCGGCCAGCAGGTGCAGCCAGAAGCCGACATCGGCGCGGCGCGTCTTGCGCTCGCGGTCGGACGCGTCCCACCACATCGCGAAGGCGAACACGCCAACGCCGAGCACGAACGCGCCGGTCAGCATCGCTGCCCTGAGAGCCGGCGTGTCGCCGATCGCGAACGCGATCAGCGCCAGGACGAGCCCGGCGATGGCCGCGGCGCCTGCCGCGATCGTGATCGGCACGCGGAAACGGCGCCAGTGCAGCCAGGTCGCACCCGCCGCGACCGCAGCGGCAGCCGCCGCGACGAGCGCCGCGGTGCGGTCGTTTTCGCCCTGGAACGCCGCGTCGCCGATCGGTAGCGCGATCGCGACCAGCGCGGTCACGAACGCGCCGCCAGCAAAAGCGAGCAGCAGGATGATACTGGGCAGCGCCATCCTCCGCTGGCGAGTGAAGAACTCGGCGAGACCCCAGGCGGCCGCCGCCACGAACAGGCCGGCCATCAGCGACGGTCCGTCGCGACCCAGCTTCGGCCCGATCGAATCGCCGATCCACGCCAATGCGACCAGAAGCAGCACGCTCGCGATCGCGACGAAAATGTCGTTGAAGCCGCTGAGCAGCCGGAATTGCTCTTCGTCCACCACCGGCGTGGTGCCATGATCGGCCAGGTAGCGCCTGAGCGCCCCCGCCGCATCGGCCGAAATCGCCCCTGCGGCGACGGCGCGCTCGATATCCGTATCGCTGTACATCGGCAGTCCTCCCGGACGGGAGAATAGCAGAACTGTATTGCTGTAGCAATACAGTAGTTATCCGCCCTGCAGCAGCTTGAGGATCGCCATCGACTGCTCGCCGCCCGATTGCGGGACCGTCTCGACGCTGCGGTCGGTGATCTCGTCCCAATGCGCCGCAATGCCTTCGGGCGTACGTTCGGCTTCCGGCAGCAGCACGCCCTTCGTCATGGTCACATAGGCGGCGTGGAAAGCGCCGGCCCCCGCGCCGACAATCATGTTCGACGGCGCGTCCTCGCTGACCAGGAACAGCGCGGCGGGAACCACATTCTCCGGCGCGAAGGCCTTGAACGCTTCGGGCGGAAACAGGTCCTCGGTCATCCGCGTCCCGGCGACCGGCGCGATCGTGTTGACGCGGATGTTGTACTTGGCGCCTTCCAGGTTGAGCGTCTTGGTCAGGCCGGCCAGCCCCAGCTTGGCAGCGCCGTAATTGGCCTGGCCGAAATTGCCGTAAAGGCCGGTCGAGCTGGCCGTCATCAGGATGCGGCCATAGGCCTGCTCGCGCATCGTCTCCCACGCCGCCTTGGTGCAGTTGGCGGAGCCGTTCAGGTGCACGTCGACGACAAACCGGAAATCGGCCGGCTCCATCTTGGCGAAGCTCTTGTCGCGCAGCACGCCGGCATTGTTGATCAGGATATGGACGCCGCCCCAGCGCTCCTTGGCCCTGGCGACCATCTCCACCATCTGCTCATATTCGGTGACGCTGCCGCCGTTCGACATCGCCTCGCCGCCCGCGGCCGCGATCTCCTCGACCACCTTCAGCGCCGCATCCGAATGGCCGGTGCCGTCGCGCGCGCCGCCGAGATCGTTGACGACGACCTTCGCGCCGCGCCGGGCAAGCTCCAGCGCATAGGCGCGGCCCAGGCCGCCGCCGGCGCCGGTGACGATCGCGACGCGGTCCTTGAAACTGATGATCATGCGAAAAGAGCCTCCCGAAACTGGTTCGGGAGGCTCTTTGCTCGACTTGGCGGTTGACCCGCAAGCCTTAGCGGCGGCTGTGCTTCACGTCGCGGGCGCGGCTCTCGTCCTGCTTGCAGTGATCGGTGATCGTGCGGGAGCAGCGCGGATAGGGACCGGTCGATGCCGGCGGTGCGGTCATGTTGCCGCCCTGCTGGACCATAACCGTGCCGGAGCCGGACGTCCCCATGGTGGACGTGGTCGTACCCGTCGACATCGTGCTGCTCATTGTCGAATCGGGCATCGTCGTGGTCGTCGCGGGCGGGTTGGTCGCCGGCGGTGGCCCCATCGTGTCGCGCTCGCCCATGGTCGTGCCCGGCTGCAGCGTCGCGTTCGAACCGATCGGCTGGCCGGCGTCGCGCGGATCGGCCTGCGCGAAGGCGACGCCGCTGATCATCAGTGCCGAAGCCAACAAGATGCTTTTCATAACCGTCTCCTCGTTGCGGCGCGGCCCGGCCGCCCGCTTCAAAGCCCCGTGCCCAAAGCGCGGTGACGCGCGCGAGGGGTGTAACGATCAAGCTTCGGAGCGGTTTCAGGAGAGGGGAAGAATCTATGCGGCAAGGCCTTCGAACTGCAGCCGGGCGAGGCGCGCATAAAGGCCGCCCGCCGCGTTCAGCGTCTCGTGCGTGCCGGCCTCGACGATCCGCCCTTCGTCCATGACGACGATGCGGTCGGCGGCGCGCACTGTCGCCAGCCGATGGGCGATAACGATCGTGGTCCGATCCGCCATCAGCCGTTCCAGCGCATCCTGCACCAGCCGTTCGGATTCGGCATCGAGCGCGCTGGTCGCCTCGTCGAGCAGCAGGATGGGGGAGTCGCGCAGGATCGCGCGGGCGATCGCGAGCCGCTGGCGCTGGCCGCCCGAAAGCCGTGCGCCGCCTTCGCCCATATAGGTGTCGAGGCCGGCGGGCAGCGCTTTCAGGAAGCCGGCCGCGTTCGCCGCCTCCGCCGCCGCCCACAGCTCGGCATCGGTGGCGTCCCAGCGGCCATAGCGCAGATTGTCGCGCGCGGAGGCGGCGAAGATCACGGTTTCCTGGGGCACCATCGCGAGGCGCGCGCGCACCTCGGCCGGATCGGCGTCGCGCAAATCGACTCCGTCGAGGCGGACGGAGCCCAGCTGCGGATCGTAGAAGCGCTGGGCCAGCTGGATAAGGGTCGACTTGCCCGCGCCCGAGGGACCGACCACCGCGACGGTCTCGCCCGGCGCGACCTCGAGCGAGAAGTCGTGCAGCGCGCTCGTGTCTGGGCGCGTCGGATAGCGGAACGTTACGTGGTCGAAGCTCAGCCGCCCCTCGGCCGGCGCGGGTAGGGCCACGGGATGCGCCGGCGCCTTGATCTCGGGTCGCTCGGCGAGCAGCTCCGACAGGCGGCCGGCCGCGCCCGCGCCGCGCAGCAGGTCGCCATAGACTTCGGTCAGCGCGCCGAACGCGCCGGCGACTAGGCCGCCGGTCAGCACGAACGCAGCGATCGAGCCGCCGCTCAGCCGTCCGGCGGCGACGTCGGTCACGCCTTCCTTCAGCACCAGGGTGACGGAGCCGAAGATCAGCGCGATGACGACCGCCGTCATGATCGCGCGGATGAAGATGCGGCGCTTGGCGACGCCGAATGCGGCCTCCACCGCGGTCGCGAAGCGGCCACGCTCGCGCTGCTCCTGCCCGAACGCCTGGACGATCTTCATCGCCCCCAGCGTCTCGGCCACGATCGCGCCGACATCGGCGATCCGGTCCTGGCTGGTGCGGGAGAAATTGCGGACGCGCCGGCCCAGCAGCACGATCGGCGCCACCACCAGCGGAATGCCGATCATCAGCGATCCCGCCAGCTTGGGCGACAGCACGAACAGATAGACGACCCCGCCGATGCCGGTGAACAGGTTCCGCAGCGCCACGGAGACGGTCGAGCCGACGATCTGCTCGATCACTGAAGTGTCGGACGTCATCCGTGACGCGATCTCGGACGGGCGGTTTTCCTCGAAAAAGCGCGGCGCCAGCGTCACCAGGTTGGCATGCACGGCCTTACGGATGTCGCCGACCACGCGCTCGCCGAGCCACGAGACGAAGTAGAAGCGGAAGGCCGTCGCGATCGCCAGCACGCCGACGATCATCAACAGATAGTAGAAGGCCGTGGTCACCGCAGATGGATCGCCGCCGTGCGAGAAGCCGCGGTCGATCACGCGCTTGAAGCCATAGGGGATCGCGACTGTTGCGCCCGATGCGATGACCAGCGCGACCGCGGCGCAGGCGATATGGCCGGGGTAGCGCGCGGCGAACCGCCAGACCATCGCGAGGCTGGAGAGCTTGCGGGTCTTCGGCTCCGCGTCCGTTTCGTTCGCCATGCGCTTGCGAGTAGCAGGGCGTCCCGTGCGCCTCAACCTGGGGATAGCCCGGAAGCCGGCGTTGCGCGGCGCGGCGGATTGAGCCTAAACCGGTGACGAAGCGTTCAGGGGTGGGCGCTAGAAGGACGCTGATGCTTTACGACGCTTATGAATGGCAGCGCTCGCTGCTCGCGGGGGCCAGCGCGTTTGCCAATGCAGGCGCCGAGTTCCTGTCCAATCCCGCCAATCCGATGGCCTATTTCGGCGGCGGCCCGCTGGTCGCGTCGGCGCTCGAAGTCTTTGCCCACGCCGCCGCGCCGCGAGGCAAGCCCGAGTTCGGGATCGCCAGCACGACAGTGGACGGCCGCAAGGTCGTGGTCGAGGAAGAGATCGTCCTCAGAAAGCCGTTCGGCCAGTTGAAGCGCTTCCGGCGCGAAGGCGTCGAGGGCGGGCCGAAGCTGCTGATCGTGGCGCCGATGTCTGGCCATTACGCGACGCTGCTGCGCGGCACGGTCGAGCGGATGCTGCCGCGCCACGACGTTCACGTCACCGATTGGCGCGACGCCAAATTGGTGCCGCTGGAGGAAGGGAGCTTCGACCTTGAGGATTATGTCGATTATCTGATCGGGTTCCTGGAGGCGATGGGGCCGGGCACGCACGTGCTGGCGGTCTGCCAGCCTTCGGTACCCTGCTATGCTGCGGCGGCGCTGATGGCCGCGAACGGGCATCCCTGCCGGCCGCGCACGCTGACGATGATGGGCGGCCCGGTCGACACGCGCGAGGCGCCGACCGCTGTCAACACGCTCGCCACGCAGCGGCCGCTTGCCTGGTTCCAGCAGAATGTGATCGCCACCGTGCCGTTCAGCTATCCGGGCGCCGGGCGGAAAGTCTATCCGGGCTTCCTGCAGCTCGCCGGCTTCATGTCGATGAACCTGGGCGATCACCTGATGAGCCATTGGGAGATGTTCAAGCACCTCGTCCAGGGCGACGGCGAGAGCGCGGACCGCACCAAGGAATTCTACGACGAATATCGCTCGGTCTGCGACATGACAGCCGAGTTCTACCTGGAAACGGTCGAATTGGTATTCCAGCGCCACGCGCTGCCGAAAGGCGAATGGGTGCACCGGGGCACCCGGGTCGATCCGGGTGCGATCACCGATATCGGCCTGCTCGCGATCGAGGGCGAGCGCGACGACATTTCCGGCATCGGCCAGACCAAGGCGGCGCTGACGCTCGCCACCAGCCTGCCCAAGGCCGACAAGAAATACCTGCTCGCGAAAGGCGTCGGCCATTACGGCATCTTCAACGGCAGCAAATGGCGCGACCGGATCGCTCCGGTGGTCGAGGACTGGATCGCCGCCCACCGCGCCTGATCTGTCCTCGGCGGCTGCCGGCTTTCTTTGCCAAATTGGGACAGCGGGCCGGTCAGCGAGCCGTTGACCGCCTTGGCGATTTCGCGGCAATGGACCTGGGTCCGCAACGATCGGGGATGCGCAGAACGCAACCCGGCGGGTTCTAAAGTACGAAGGGGGTTTTCCAGATGCGCGTTACCACTTGGCTGCTTGCGGCCTCCATGCTCACGGCGGCCACCGCGGCCGAAGCTGTCACCTATGTCGGCTCCCGTTCGATCGGCACCGGATCGGTCAACATCTCGATCACGACCGACGGCTCGATCGGCGCGATCGGGGCCGGGAACATCGTCGACTACACGATCGACCTGTTCAACACGGACGGCAGCTTCACCCTGACATCGGCCAACAGCGGCATGCTGATCACCGGCGGCCTCAGCGCCACCGCGACGGACCTGCAGTTCGACTTCGGCGCGAACGGCCTGGCGCTGTTCCAGGCGCCGGGGGTCGGCTCGGGTGCGACCTTCTACTGCTTGCAGGGCGTGTCCAACTGCTACGCGCCGACCGGCGTGCCGGGTGAGGCGGTCGAGGCGACCGGCGACTATGTCTATCCCTGGGTTGCCCAGTCGGGCCTGCAGGTGATCGCCAGCGCCACCGGCAATGCCGTGCCGGAGCCGGCGACCTGGGCGATGATGATCGGCGGCTTCGGCCTGCTGGGCGCCGCCGCGCGCCGCCGGGGCCGCACCAGCGTCGTTTTCGCCTGAGCCCGACTCAAGACAAGAAGAGCGCCGCCGGCTGATGCCGCGGCGCTCTTTCCTTGCGGGTCCTGCCATGCGGGACCCGGTGATGGTCAGGCGAAGCGGACCGCGGTCCGTGCCCGCCGGCGCAGCGCTCCGCCGATCAGGCCGAAGCCGGCGATCATCATCGCCCAGCTCGACGGTTCCGGAACCGCCAGATAGTCCCACAGGATCCGGCTGGTCGACTTGTGGTAGCCCGGGTTCGACAGGATATCGAGGTTAAGGTCCCAGCCAATCGCGTCGAACAGGGCCAGGTCCTGCGCCGTCACGATGCCTTCCTGGCACAGCCCGCCGGTGGGATCGAGGATGCCGATCTGCGGCTCCAGCAGCTTGGTGCAGTGCACGCCGTCATGCTGGCGCAGCCCTTCCTGCCAGTGCGAGGTCTGGAACCCGTCGCTGCCCGGCGAGAAGTCGGAGCGGCCGAACACTTCGGTCGCGCCGCCGTCGATCGAGAAATAGGGATCCTCGCCCCAGGTGATGTTCCAGGCGCCGTTCTTGTAGCGGAACATGTCGGTGTTGGACGGGCGCGACGCGTTGGTCGTGGTCTGGCTCACCGCGCTGGTGAAGCCGAGCGCGTGGCCCATTTCGTGGACGGCCACGCCGATGAAGTCCGACGCAACGCTCTGGAAGCCGTCGCGCGTGTCGAAATCGAACGGACGGGCGCTGTTGAACCGGATCGTCGCGTCGATCGCAGCCTCGGTGCCCGTATAGATGCCCAGCGCCTTCTGCAGCGCCGTGTTCAGGCTCACATTGGCGTTGGAGAAAGTGGGAAGGTGGTTGACCGCGATGCCGTCCAGCGTCGTGGTCGCGTCGCCGATGATGGCGGTGCGCCAGACGCCCTGGGCCTTGCTGCCGGACGAGCTGGACGTGGAACCGAGAGTGTTCGGATCGAACCCCTGGCTGCTGAAGCCGACGCGGAAGTTCAGCGTCACATCGTCCTTCAGCACCGATTCCCAATAGCGGGCGGCCGCGGAAAAGCCGATGAACGCAGCGGTGCCTTCCTCGACACCGCCAGTGTTGATCAGGTTGATCTTGAGCGCCTGGGCGCCGGTGGCGGTGCCGAGCGCCAGAGCAGCGGCGGCGGCATAAGCAAACGGACGGTATGATGTCATCAGAAACCCCCTGTCAGCGGGCGCGACCCCTGCGCCCGAGAACAGGGTTAACGGAACATTTCACATTCGCAATCAGCAGCTTCACCACATTTGTTAGGGTTCGGCTGGCGAGTTAAGGCCGGCTTGCGGCAGGGAAGGTCAGGCCGCCGCCGGCATCCGCGATTTCCGGCGCGCGACGGCTCCGAGCAGGCCGAAGCCGCCGAGCATCATCGCCTAGCTCGCCGGTTCCGGAACCGCGGGGGGCGGCGCAGCGGCTTCGATCGCGCCAAGTCGGACTTGGCGGATATCGTCGACGCCCGAGCCGCTGGTATCGAACGCCACAGCGGTAATCAGGTCGCCGCCGTCGGTGCGGGCCGCGAACCAGTTATTGCCGTTGCCCAGGTCGAAGGTGCGCGTCTCGGTGCCGAAGCTGCCGAAGAAGGTGACGGCCACGGTGCCGGTGTCGCCCGCGGCTTTGTGCAGGTCGAACTCGACCTCGCCGAACCGTTCGCCGTTGGTCAGAAAAAAGCGCAGCGAGTCGAGCGGGCTGCCGACCGCTTCCACGCGCGCCTGACCGTTGGCGAAGCCGGCCAGGGTCTCGCCGGCGCCCGACGCCAGGAAGCTGACGCTCGTATTGGTGTTGTTAGTATTGCCGAACACCGTCTGGCCGGTCAGGCCGTCGACGATCAGCACGTTTTCCGAAGGCTGGACGTTCCCGGCCGAGTTGAAGATCGTAATCGCTGCCGCTGCCGGAGCGGCAAATGCGCACGCGGCTGCGATTGCAATGGAGGCCAGGACGCGTGAAGCCATCATATACCCCTTTCCTTGTGGCCGCCCGGAGGCTCTTCGAGCCCCTCGCCAAGCGACCTGGGCTGGTTAACGCCGCGATTCCCAAACGGTTGCACCTCGTGGCGCACAAGGAATGCGAGAGATTCCCGGAGCCATTTGAATGAGCGCGCCGGGATGCTAGGCAGTGCGTCCATGACCAAGACGCTGATCGCGCTCGCCCTGGGCTCCGCCGCCCTGTTCCCCACCCTCGCTTCAGCCCGCCCGATGACGGCGACCGACCTCGCCACGATGCGCCGGATCGGCGCGCCGGCAGTGTCGCCCGACGGCCGCTGGCTGGTCTATCAACTGCGCGAGACCGACCTGGCCGCGAACAAGGGCCGCAATCACCTGTGGCTGCTGGACCTGAAGGCGAAGAACGCGGAGCCGGTGCGGATCGCCTTCACCGCCGCCGACAAGAGCGAGCACGACCCCGTCTTCTCGGCCGATGGCAAGTGGATCTACTATCTCGGCAATGCCGGCGGATCCGACCAGCTTTGGCGGGTGGCCGCGTCCGGCGGCACGCCCGAGCGGCTGACCGATCTTGCGACCGATATCGGCGGCTTCCTGCTGGCGCCGAGCGGCGACCGCATCGCGATCTGGGGCGATCGCAAGCTCGATTGCGCCGATTATAACTGCGCCGCCGACAAGACCGAGCCCGCGGCCGGCGGCAGCGGGCGGACCTACGACCAATTGTTCGTGCGTCACTGGGACAGCTGGGCCGAGCCGAACACCCGCTCGCGCATTTTCATCCTGCCGCTCGTCGACGGTAAGCCGACCGGCGCCGGCGTGCCGGTCGCGACGAAGCTGGTCGGCGACGCGCCGTCCAAGCCGTTCGGCGGCAGCGAGGAGCTGGCCTGGAGCCCGGACGGCAAGACGCTCTATTTCGCGCTGCGCGAGGCCGGGCGGATCGAGCCGCTTTCGACCAATCTCGACATCTTCGCGGCCGGGCCGAACGGCGAGCCTGTCAACCTGACCGACGCCAGCGACGCGACCGATACGCTGCCGGCCGTCTCGCCCGACGGCAAATGGCTTGCCTATGCGGCGATGAAGCGGCCCGGATACGAGGCGGACCGGCTCGCGATCATGCTGCGCAACGTCGCGACCGGCGAGACGCGCGAGGTCGCGCCGGCCTGGGACCGCTCGGTCAGCTCGATCGCCTGGGCATCCGACGGCAAGAGCCTGCTGGTTACGGCCGGCGAAGTGCTGGACGATCCGCTGTTCCGCGTCGATGTCGCCAGCGGCAAGGTCACGCGGCTGACCGAGGGCGGCACGGTCGGCAACGTCCGGCCGCTCGCCGACGGCTCGATCGTCTACACGCTCAACAGCATCCAGGCGCCCGACGATCTCTACCGCTGGAAAGGCGGCAAGTCGGTCAAGCTGACGGCGGTCAACGCCGACAAGTTGAAGGATATCGACCCGGTCAGCGTGAAGCGCTTCAGCTTCGCCGGCGCGAACGGCGACACCGTCTGGGGCCAGATCGTCAAGACCGAAGGCGCAACCGGCAAGCTGCCGGTCGAGCTGCTGGTCCATGGCGGGCCACAGGGATCATTCGGCAACAGCTGGTCCTACCGCTGGAACCCGAAGCTGTTTGTCGCGCCGGGTTATGCCGCTGTGACGATCGATTTCCACGGCTCGACCGGCTACGGCCAGGCCTTCACCGACAGCATCAACAGGGATTGGGGCGGGAAGCCGCTTCAGGACCTGAAACTCGGCATGGCCGCCGCGGCGAAGGAGGATCCGCAGATCGACACCGCCAACGCCTGCGCGCTGGGCGGCAGCTATGGCGGCTACATGATGAACTGGATCGAGGGCAATTGGCCCGACGCGTTCAAGTGCATCGTGATGCACGACGGCGTCTTCGATGCCCGCGCCATGGCCTATGAGACCGAGGAGCTCTGGTTCGACGAATGGGAGCATGGCGGCAAGCCCTATTACGAAGCGCCGCAGGAATATGAGAAGTGGAACCCGGTGAACTTCGTCGACAAGTGGAAGACGCCGATGCTGGTGATCCACGGCGAGAAGGATTTCCGCATTCCCTACACCCAGGGGCTGGCCGCGTTCACCGCGCTGCAGCGCCGCGACATCCCGTCGCGGCTGCTGATCTTCCCGGACGAGAATCACTGGGTGCTGAAGCCGCGCAACTCGATCCAGTGGTACACCGAGGTGTTCGCCTGGCTGGACCGCTGGTTGAAGCCGGAGGCGCAGTAAGTCAGATCTGCACCTGCGAGCCGAGCTCCACCACTCGGTTCGCAGGCAGCCTGAAGAACTCCATCGCGGTCGCGGAATTGCGGACCATCCAGCCGAACAATTTCTCCCGCCACAGCGCCATGCCCGGGCGGCCGCCGGCGATCACGGTCTGGCGCGAGATGAAATAGCTGGTGCTCATCGGCGGCAGCGGGCCCAGCCTCGCCTTCGCGGAGGCGAGGGCGACAGGAATGTCCGGGTCCTCGCTGAACCCGTAGCGGAGCAGGACGCGCCGCAGTCCGCCGCCGAGATCTTCGACCGAGACGCGGTTCTCGCTCTTGACCCTGGGCACGTTCAGAAATGAGACCGTCAGCAGGATAACCTGCTCGTGCAGCACCTGGTTGTGCTTCAGATTGTGCAGCAGCGAAGGCGGGATGCCCTCGGGCTGCGCGGTGAGGTAAATGGCGGTGCCGCGCACCCGGTGAATGTCCTGGGCGACCGACTGGACGAACACGTCAACCGGCATGTTTCCTTCGGCCAGGCGGCGGCGCACCAGCGCGCGGCCTTTCGCCCAGGTGGTCAGCATCGTGAAGGCGATCGCGGCGACCAGCAGCGGGAACCAGCCGCCGTCCGCGAATTTGGTCAGGTTGGAGGCGAAATAGACGCCGTCCACCGTCGCCAGCACCGCGATCAGCGCGAACGCGAGCGGCTTCGGCCAATGCCAGAGGCGGGTCAGCACCACTGCCAGCATGACGGTGGTGATCAACATCGTGCCCGTCACTGCGATACCGTAAGCGGAGGCAAGATTGGTCGACGTCTTGAACGCCAGCACCAGCAGCACGACCGTGACCAGCAGCGACCAGTTGACCAGCGGCAGGTAGATCTGCCCCTCCGCCCGTTCGCTCGTGTGCAGCACGTTCAGCCGCGGGAACAAGCCGAGCTGGACCGCCTGGCGCATCACCGAGAAGGCGCCGGTGATCACCGCCTGGCTGGCGATGATCGTGGCCAGTGTCGCAAGCACGATCATCGCTGGCCGCCAGGCATCCGGGGCAAGCAGGTAGAAGGGGTTTTCGATCGATTGCGGGCTGCCGAGCAGCAGCGCGCCCTGGCCCAGATAGTTGAGCATCAGCGTGGGAAAGGCGACCAGCAGCCAGGCGAGCCGGATCGGCCCCCGGCCGAAGTGGCTCATATCGGCATACAGCGTCTCGGCACCCGTCACCGCCAGCACGATCGAGCCGAGGGCGAGGAACGCCGTCGCCGGATCGGCCGCGATGAAGCGGGCGCCATAGGTCGGCGACAGCGACGCCAGGATTCGCGGCTCGCGCAGGATCGCGCCGATGCCGAGCAGCGCGAGCGTCACGAAATAGACGAGCATGACCGGGCCGAAGATCGCGCCGACCCGCTCGGTGCCATGGCTCTGGATCGAGAACAGTCCGACCAGGATCGCGACCGCGACCGGAAGTACGAAACGCGCGAAGTCGGGATTGAGCACCTCCAGGCCTTCGACCGCCGACAGGACGGACACCGCCGGCGTGATCATCGCATCGCCGAAGAACAGCGCGGTCGCGAATACGCCCAGGATCGTCAGGCCCGCGGTCCAGCGGCCCGGCCCGGAATGGCGCGAGATCAGCGCGAGCAGCGACAGGCTACCGCCTTCGCCCTTGTTGTCCGCGCGCATCATGATGGTCACATATTTGAAGGTGACGATCAGCAGCATCGTCCAGAAGATGACGCTGATCACACCCATCACCCGCATCGGTTCGACCGCCATCTGGTGGTGGCCGGCGAACGTCTCGTGCAGCGCATAGAGCGGGCTGGTGCCGATGTCGCCGAACACGACGCCCAGCGCGCCGAGGGCGAGCCACGCGGTGCTTTGGCGGGAATGAATTGCGTCAGAAAGCTCCGAAACAGCGGCGTCGGCCATCGATCTGCGACTCGGATTCAAAAGACGGCGCGCTCTGCGCCCGATCCAGAGCTGCTTCAAGCCCGAAACGATCCGCCCTTTTTTTGACCCTTCGACAAGACCTTTGCGACCGGCTAGGGGCGGCCGCGAGCGGAGCCCATGACAGTCATTCACACCATCATCGCCGCGATGGCGGCGTTCATCATCGCAGTCATTTCCGCCGGCGGCTATCTCGGCATCGTCATCCTGATGGCGATCGAGAGCGCCTGCATCCCGCTCCCGTCGGAGATCATCATGCCGTTCGGCGGCTATCTGGTCTCGACCGGCGAGCTGAACCTTTACCTGGTCGCGACCGCGGGCGCGATCGGCTGCAATGTCGGCTCGATCCCGGCCTATGAGCTCGGCAAGCGGGGCGGCCGCGCCGCGATCCTGCGCTGGGGCAAATATGTGCTGCTCGACGCGCACGACCTGGAGTTGTCGGAGCGGTTCTTCGCGCGCTTCGGCAGCATCGCGGTGCTGATCGCGCGGATGCTGCCGGTGGTGCGCTCGTTCATCGCGCTGCCCGCCGGCGTCGCCGCGATGCCGCTGGGGCGCTTCCACCTCTACACTTTCGTCGGCTCCTGGCCGTTCTGCTTCGGCCTGGCATGGATCGGGATGAAGCTGGGCGAGGCGTGGGACAGCGACCCGCGGCTGAAGGACTGGTTCCACCGGGCCGATGCCGTGATCGTCGCTGTCGGGCTGGTCGCGGTCGGCTGGTTCCTCTGGACCCGCTGGAAGCGTCGGGTGCGCTGAACGGGAACCGCCGCCCCCTCCGGCGCGTGAATACCGCCGAGGAGAAGCGAGATGGATCGCGAACGCCACGAAGACGATGAGAACGAGGCCCTGAACGCGGTCGGCGCGGCCGGGCAGAGCACCGATCCGAACGTCGCCGAGCCGGTCAGCGGCATGCCCGCCGGCGGCCCGCACGATCTGGGCGAAAAAGCGTCCCGAAAGCAGGACGCGACCGGTCAGGCCTAGAGGATTTCCCGCACCTTCTCGGCGGGGCGGCAGAGGCGGGCGCCTTTTTCGGTCTCCGCCAGCGGGCGTTCGATCAGGATCGGATTCGCCACCATCGCGTCCAGGACAGCGTCGTCGCTCGCGCCGGCGAGTGCCGCTGCCGCTTCTTCCTTCGTGCGCAGGCCCTGGCGCGGGCTGATGCCGGCGCGGGCGTAGAGGCGGGCGAGCTCGTCGCGGCTGGGCGGCGCCTTCAGATAGTCGATCACGGTCAGCGCGATGCCCGGTTCGGCCTCGAGCATCGCCAGCGTGTTGCGCGAGGTGCCGCAGCGCGGGTTGTGCAGGATGGTCGCTTTCATGCGCCCCCGATCAGCACAATCGGCCCGGCTTGGAAAGAGATGGATCATGTCGCGTTCCGTTTCGTTCACGAATCGGAGGTGGAGCATGATCGCCGATCCTGCCGACGACACGCATGTTGCCGCTGAAATCGCGGAGCGGACCGCCGAGCTGGAACAGGCGCAGGCGCAGCTGCGCGAGAGCGAGGAGCTTTACCGCCACGTCGTCGAGCTGAGCAGCCTCATCCCCTGGACGGCAGACGGACGCGGGCAGCTCCTGGCGGTCGGAGAGCGTTTCCGCGACTGGACGGGCGCCGCGCCGCGCGAGGCTCTGGGCAACGGCTGGCTCGATTTCGTGCATCCGCAAGAGGTCGAGCGCCTGCACGAAGCCTGGATGCAGGCGGTGTGGAGCGGCCGCCGCTTCGAGCGCGAGTGGCGGATGCGCGATGCCGAAGGCGGGTATCGCTGGTGCCACGCCCGCGCCTCGAAGCGCGAGGATCAGGCCGCGGGCAAGGTCGTGTGGTACGGCACGCTCGAGGACGTGCAGGAGCGCCATGACGCGGAGGAAGCCTATCGCCGCGCCCAGGCCGATCTCGCCCGGGTGTCGCGGCTCAGCGCGATGGGCGTGATGGCGTCGGCGATCGCGCATGACATCAACCAGCCGTTGACTGCGATCGCGCAATATGTCCGCGGGTGCAAACGGCTGCTGGACCGGATCGACGGCGCCGGCAAGCCGGACCTGGCGCGCGGCCTTGAGGAGGCGGACCAGAACACGGTGCGCGCGTCGGAGATCGTCCGCCGCGTCCGCGAATTCGTGACGCGCGGGACGATCGAAACAAGGCGCGAGAACCTGCACGCGCTGATCGACGAGGCGTGCGGGTTCGCCATGAACGATCCGGCGGCCGCCGGTGTGACTTGTCGTGTCCAGGCGGAGGGAGAGTGTTTCGTCTTTGCGGACCGCATCCAGATTCGCCAGGTGCTGATCAACCTGATCCGCAATGCGGTCGCGGCGATGGAGGATTTGCCCCGGCGCATCATCACGGTCGGTGCCTCGCCCGGCGCGCCCGGCTATTGCGAAGTGTCGGTCAGCGACACCGGTCCCGGGATTCCACCGGAGGCGGTGCCGCGGCTCTTCGAGACGCTCTACACCACGCGTCCGAACGGAATGGGGGTCGGCCTGCCGATCTGCCGCATGATCGTCGAGGCGCATGGCGGCTCGATCTGGACCGACACGGACGCGGGGCCGGGCGCGACGATGCGCTTCACCCTGCCGACGGCGCGAGCTCCTGAAGCAGCCGGATAAGGTTGCGAAGCGGATATTCGTCCGCATGGCCATGCGCTGCCAGCGCCCGCTCGACAATGCCGGCGGCAAAGGTGGAATGGCCATAGACGAGCGACCAGTGCGAGAACCGGCGCGCCGATGCGGCCCGCTGGTCGAGGATGACGATGTCGCCATGGCGCGGATCGCGCGCGATGCTCGCCATGATGGCCAGCACCGCGTCCTTCTCGCCTTCCAGCAGCTGCGCGAACCTGGCGCCGGTGTAGAGCAGCGCGCCGGTGACGCCGGTCGCCGCATTGCGCGCGGTCGCGACCTCGATAATCGCTTCGATGCCGGCTCCGGCATAGTCGGGCGTCAGCAGGCATTTGGAGACATAGACAAGCGAATACACGCGCGATCCTTCGTTGAAACCGGAGGCTGCGCGCTACGGGGCGGCGGATAAGCGTTTCGCAAATACCGGCCCCGTAGAGCTACGGCACAACGCGCCGCGCGTCGATTTGCTCACCGGAGCTGCAGCTAAGGAACCGCGCCCGCGATGGCTGGTTGAACCGGATCGGAGCCAGCGGCTCCACTCATTAGGCGGTGAACCGTCATGATGTTGAAACAGGGGCCGGCCAGCACGTCAGGGCATGAAAGCGCGCCGCAGCGGATCGTCTATGTCGTCGACGACGAAAGCGAGGTGCGGCGCTCGCTCGGCTTCTTCCTGAAGGCCGCGGACTTCCTGCCCCGGCCCTATCTGAACGGCGCGGATTTCCTCTCCGACGCGTCCGAGTTGTCGCCGGGATGCGTGCTGCTCGACCTTCGCATGGGCGAGATCGACGGGCTGAAGGTGATCGAGCGGCTCGAAGGCCGGATGCGGCGGCTGCCGGTGATCCTGATGACCGGGCACGGCGATATCGGCACCGCGGTCCGCGCGATGAAGCTCGGCGCCGTCGATTTCCTCGAAAAGCCGTTCGAGGAGCCAGTCCTGGTCGAAGCGCTGGAGCGCGCCTTCGCGATGCTGTCGCGCGACGTCGCGGAGGAGCGCGAGCGCCGTGAGGCGGAGCAGCTGATCGAGGGCCTGACCCCGCGCGAGCGCGACGTGCTGGTGCTGCTGTCCGAGGGCAGGTCGAACAAGGAAGTAGCGATCGCCCTCGACTTGAGCGTCCGCACCGTCGAGATGCACCGCGCCGCCATGTTCGATCGACTCGGCGTCCGTACCCTTCCTGAGGCGCTGCGGCTCGCCTTCCGCGCCGGTTCGGTACTGGGCCAGCCGGCGGCGGCGCACTGACTCGTCGAAGCATTCCGCCACTTCGTCGCGCGGCCAGTAGCGGCGCGCGCCGGGATCGGCTTTTCGTTGCGGTCATGATCGAGCCCGACAAATTGCACGCGCAGGCCCAGAAGTGCCGGATGCTCGCCGGCGGGCTGTCGAACCGCGACGATATCCGCGCGCTCGAGGACCTGGCGCGCGAGCTCGAGGAGCGGGCGCAGCGGCTGCAGCACGCGGACGAATCTGCGGCGGCCGGGATCGCCGCCTGATCAATTCTCCTTCAGCGCGCTGCGGATCAGCCGCTCATAGGTGCGCCCGACCCGCACTTCGGTGCCGTCGTCCAGCACCGCCGTCAGCGAAGCGAATTGGCCGCGGCGGAAGCTGCGCAGCCGGCGCCGGTGGATGATCGCGCTGCGGTGCACCCGGATGAAGCTCGCCGGGTCGAGCCGCTCGGCCATCGACGCCAGGCTCTCGTGATAGAGGAACGAGCGCTGGGCCGTGTGCAGCCGCGCATAGTCGCGCTCCGCCTGGATCCAGACGATGTCGATCGCCGGAACGCGGAACGTTTCGCCGCGCGACGTGACCCAGAAGCAGGCATCGGTGTCGGCGCGCTCCTTGAGCTCGCCGCGCAGGGCCCCGACCACCGTGCGTAGCTCCGCCAGTTGCTGTTCCTGCTGCTGCCGCGCGATCACGCCGCGCGCGCGATCCACCGCCAGCGCGAGGCGATCGAAAGCGACCGGCTTCAGCACATAGTCGACCGCATGGGCGTCGAACGCTGCGATCGCATATTCGTCGAAGGCGGTGACGAAGACGATTGCCGGCGCCGATCCTTCCAGCTCCGCGAGCAGGTCGAAGCCGCTGCCGTTCGGCATCTGGACGTCGAGCAGCAACAGGTTCGGCTTCAGAGCCGCGATCAAGGCGCGGCCGTCGCGAATGTTACCGGCTTCGCCAACCACCTCGATCCGGTCGAGCGGCGCCAGCGCGCGCCGGATGCGCCGTCGGGCGAGCGGCTCGTCATCCAGGATCAGCGCTCGGATCATCCCGGCCTGAACCTCAGCGGCAGCGAGACGGTGGCGCGGAAGCGCCCGTCGGGCAGGTAGCCGCCAGTCAGCCGTCCCGCCTCCCCGAACCGCGTCGCAAGCCGCTCCGCGACATTCTTGAGGCCCAGGCCGGTGCTCGTCGCCGGGCGTGCATGCTCGCTGGCGTCATTGTCGATATGGATGCTGAGCACGTTGCGATCGGCTTCCGCGCAGATGCGGATGCAGACGGTGCCGTCGACGGTGCCGATGCCGTGCTTGACCGCGTTTTCGACCAGCGGCTGCAGGATCAGGCTCGGCATCCGCGCCCGGTTGAGCTCGCCCGGCACGTCCATCTCGACCCGCAGCCGGTCGGAGAAGCGTGCGCGTTCGATCTCCAGATAACGGGCCTGGATGTCCAGCTCCTCGGCCAGCGTGATGTCTTGCATCGGGTCGAGCGCCAGCGTCGAGCGCAGGAAGGCGGACAGCGACAGCACCATGCGCTCGGCCGGCTTGACGTCCTGCTCCTCGATCAGCGTCGCGAGCGCGTTCAGCGTGTTGAACAGGAAGTGCGGATTGATCTGGTAGCGCAGCGCCCGCATCTGCGCGCCATAGGCCTGCTCCCGCAGCTCGGAGAGCTGGCGCTCGCGGTCGGTGACCTCGGCGCTGTATTGCTGCGCCAGGAAAAGCGCCGACCAGCCGAGATAGGCGTCGTTCCAGAACAGGATGCTCCAGAGCATCTCGCCCAGCATCATCGGCGAGGTGTTCCGGTCGGCGAATTGATAGGCGCGGTAGGCGACCAGCGCATGCGCCGTCGCCACCACCACCACGATCGCGCAGACCAGGATCGCCTTGAAGGCGAAGCTCGGGTTTCGGTAGTGGGTGATCAGCAGGATGATGACCCAGCTCATCGCCACCGAAAAGGCGGTCATCAGGCAGCGGATCGCGAATGTCGCCCAGGTCTCCTGGCCGCCCATCAAACCCAGCGTGGTCAGCGCGGCCAGCAGCACCAGCCAGTACAGGATGCTCATCTTCAGGCCCGCGCGCATGATTCGGGCCTTGGATCGCCACGTGGCGAGGGTGCTCGCGAGGACCGGCCGGTGCATCGGCCGTTTATCGGCACCCGTATGCGGGTAAGTCGAGAGGCGTTCGTCCGCCGCCATTCGCCATTCGCAGAATCGCGCCTGCTTTCGTCCGTGCCGAATCGCCGTTGATCGAAGCCACGCTACAATCGCCGCATCTGTCGCATCATTCTCTCACGCGGAACGGCAGCGTGAAAGGGTATGCGGTCGTGGGTAGCGTTCTGGCGATGCGGGACATGGAAGGGCTTGGCCGTTCCCGCGCGCCTGCCTTCCTGCCCGTCGACCTCATGCCGGAACCGCAGGGCGGGCTCTACCAGGGCCTCTACAAGCGCCTGCGCACCTTCATCCTCGATGGCGTATGGCCGCCGGGCACGCGGTTGCCCTCGTCGCGGACTCTCGCCGCCGACCTCAAGGTCTCGCGCAACACGGCGATCCTCGCGGTCGAGCAGCTGATCGCCGACGGCTGGGCGGAATCGCGCAGCCGGTCCGGCGTCTATGTTTCGATCCGGCCGGCGGCGGCGCCCGTGGCGCTGCCGCAGCCGCGGGCGCGCGACGCGGCGGAGCTGCCGCCGTTCGCGCCGGAGCGGCCAGCCGCCGATCTGTTCCCGGCTCAGATCTGGAAGCAATTGCAGGCGCGGGCCTGGGCGCAGATCGAGCCCGAGCACCTGATCGCTGCCGATCCGGCCGGCGACGCGGTTCTGCGGGAGACGATCGCGCGGCTGGTCTGCGCGCCGCGCGGCCTGCGCTGCCACCCGGACCAGATCCTGATCGTGCCGACCGCGACGGCGGCGATCGACCTGATCGCCGCGACGCTGCTGCGTGCCGGCGATGCCGCCCTGGTCGAGGAGGCATGTCGGCCGTCGGTAAGGCATCTTCTCGAAGCGCGGGGCGCACGGCTTCAGGCCACGGGCTGCGACCCGGCGGAAGCGGCGGCCCGGCTGGCCTGCACCGGCTTTGACGGCGCGGCGCGGCACTGGCTGCCCGGCTGGGCCCGCCAGGGCGGATCGTGGATCGTCGAGGACGACCGCGACTCCGAACTCTGGTTCGACGAGGCGCCGCCACCGCCGCTCGCAGCCGAGGCGGGCGAGCATGTGGTGCTGGTCGGCAGCTTCAACCGCCTTCTCTTTCCCGGCCTGTGCGTTGCGTTCCTGGTCGCCCCGCCGGCGCTGGTCGATCCGCTCCGGGACGCACATGCGATCGTCGGCGGCCGGGCGAGCCTCGCGTCGCAGCTCGCGCTGGAGGCCTTCATCGCCGAGGGACATTTCGCGCGCCACCTCCGCCGCCGCCGCCAGGCCTATGCCGAGCGGCGGGTGGCGCTGCTCGATTGCCTGGCGGGGATTGCCGACCCGGACCGGGTCAACCGCGCCGGCCTCCACCTCGCGCTGGAGCTTGGCGAGGGGCGCGCCCCTGCGGTGGCCTCCCGCCTCGCCGCCGAAAGGCTCGGCGGCACGGCTGCGACCGGCTCCCGGCTGCTTCTCGGCCTGGGCGCGACGCCGGAAGCGATCCGCGCCCAGGGCGCGCGCCTTGCCGCCGTCATCCTGTCCGAACTTTCCAGAGGGCACGCCTGATGTACGCTTCCGAACAGGTCTTTCGCGTGCGCGGCCGCAAGGGCCGCACTCTGACCACTGCCGGCCGGATCGAGGCCCAGTTCCGCGAGCTGCTGGCCGAGCGTGCGTTCCACCACATTTCGGTCGCCGACATCGCCGACGGCTGCGACATCGCGCGATCGACCTTTTACCGCCTCTATGCCGACCCGGTGGAAACGCTCTGGGCATTGGCGCTGCCGATGTTCGAGGCGGCCTTCGACGCGGCGCTGAAGGGCGACAGCGCCGCGTTCATAGCGGCTTTCGGCAGGTTCTGGACGGTCCCCGGCATGGTCGGCGCCCTCAACAATGCCAAGGCGAATGCGCGCGTGCGGGGCAAGCTCACGACGCTGGTGCAGGCGCGGCTGCGCCAGCATGGCTGCGGCCGGGGCAGCGAGACCTGTGCGCTGGTGATGGTCGCCGCCTGCCTCACCGTGCTCGCGCAAGGCGAGGCGGATGAGGCGCCGAACGATGGCGAGCTCGGCGAGCTGATGTCGCTGATCTACATCGCCGCCTATCTGACGCCCGGCGCGCTGCAGTCTATCGCGCGGCAGCAGGCGCGGCGCGGGCTGCACGGCGGTTTCCCGCCGGCCGTCTCGGTCGAGGAATCGCTCGCGTCCGACGATCACATCATCTCGATGATCGACGGGCGGCCCTATCGCTCGCTGACCCGGCATATCGCCCGCTACGGCATGACGCCGGCCGATTACCGCCGCTGCTTCGACCTGGAGGATGACTATCCGATGGT
Source organism: Sphingomonas horti (assembly GCF_009753715.1). Lineage (GTDB taxonomy): Bacteria > Pseudomonadota > Alphaproteobacteria > Sphingomonadales > Sphingomonadaceae > Sphingomonas_B > Sphingomonas_B horti. The sequence continues at coordinate 233,413 of NZ_WQMS01000006.1, forward strand.
CGCCGCGAGCTATTCCGAGCGCCGCCGCGCGCTCGCGATCAACGCGGGCTTCGGCGTCCGCCGCGCTGACCAGGGCTGCCCCGCCGCCGCCTGAGTGGGCCTGGTCCAAAGGGGTGTTGCAGTCGTGCAACACGCCGGTTCCAAAAGCACATTTCGATGATTTTCAGCGGCCGAGAAGGGCTGCCCCGGCCCGTGCCGCACCACCAAGCGCGTATATTAAGCGACTGACAAATAAGGCTTTGTTTGGTCGCTTCGCGCGCCTCCTTCGGCGGCATCCAAACTGGACCCATCGGCGCGCCAAGTCTGGTTCTTTCCTCGCCAAGGCCCGCCGCTACCCCCGATCCTGACTGCCAAAGCGCAGTAACAATAAGGGGAATTTGCATGCCTACTACCAATTCGCGGCTCCGGACCCTGTTGTCGCTGGGCGCGGCGACCGTGGCGCTGTGCGCCGGCCCCGCCTTCGCCCAGGATGCGACGGCGCAGCAGACGGCCGAAGCGGCGCCGGCGGACGAAGGGACGATCGTCGTCACCGGGTCGCTGATCACCAATCCGAACCTTGAGCGCTCGACGCCTGTCAACGTGACCACCTCGGAAGAAGTCGAGCTGCGCCAGACCAACGTCGCCGAGCAGCTGCTCCGCGAAGTTCCGGGTGTCGTGCCGTCGACCGGTTCGGCGGTGAACAACGGCAATGGCGGCGCCTCGTTCGTCAACCTGCGCGGCCTCGGCTCCAACCGCAACCTGGTGCTGCTCGACGGCGTGCGCATCACGCCGTCGAACCAGATCGGGCGCGTCGACCTGAACAACATCCCGCTCGCCCTCATTGAGCGGACCGAAGTGCTGACCGGCGGTGCGTCGACCACCTATGGTGCGGACGCGGTGTCGGGCGTGGTGAACTTCATCACCAAGAAGGACTTCACCGGGCTGGAACTGTCTGCCTCGGAGCAGATCACCGAGCGCGGAGACGGCAACATCTTCCGCGTCGACGCGACCATCGGCGCGAGCTTCGACGACAACCGCGGCAATGCGGTCTTTTCGATCGGCTATCAGGAAGCGGACCCGGTCTATCAGGGCGCGCGCGATTTCAGCCGCTTCAACATCAGCGCATTCACCGGCAATGTTGCCGGTTCGGGCACAACCTTCCCGACCCGCTTCTCGGTGCCGGGCCTGCCGCTCCAGAACGTCAATCCGACGACCGGCCAGCTGCAGTCGCCGTTCACGGCGTTCAACTTCAATCCGTTCAACATCTTCCAGACGCCATTCCAGCGCTTCAACATCTTCGGCCAGGCCAATTACCAGATCACGGACGGGGTCGAGGTCTACACGCGCGGCCTGTTCTCGAAGAACTCGGTTCAGACGATCATCGCGCCGTCGGGTGCGTTCGGCATTGCGGTGCAGATTCCGGTCAGCAATCCCTTCCTTCCGGCGGGAGCGCGGGCGACCTTCTGCGCCAATAACGACTTCGATCCGATTGCGGACGGAGTGCAGACGCTGACGCCGGCCGAGTGCGCGGCCGCGGCGGCTGCCACCGATCCGAACGATCCGGCCTATCGCGAATTCTCCACTCAGATCTCGCGTCGCGCCATCGAAGTCGGTCCGCGCATCAGCCAGTTCCGGACCAATATCTTCGACTACCGGCTCGGCTTCCGTGGGTCGATCACCGACAGCATCAATTGGGACGTGTTCGGATCGTACGGCGAATCGGAGAATACGCAGTTCATCCAGAACTACACGCTCAATTCGCGCTTCCGGCAGGGCCTGCTGACCACCGTCGATGGCAACGGCAACCCGATCTGCCAGGATACGAGCAACGGCTGCGTGCCCGTCAACGTATTCGGCACGATCACGCCGGAGATGGCGAATTTCCTGTCGGCGGAAAGCACGACGCTCAATCGCACCAGCCTTGCCCAGGCGCGGGCGACGGTCTCCGGCGATTTCGGGGCCACGCTGCCCTGGGCGTCCGACGCGGTCAGCTTCGCGGTCGGCGCCGAATATCGCAAATATACCGCGCTCCAGCGGGGCGACACGCTGTCGGGCTCCGGCGACCTCGGCGGGTCGGGCGGACCGACCGCGCTGGTGGACGGCGCGTTCGACGTTTACGAAGCCTTTGGCGAGCTTATCGCGCCGATCGTGCAGGATAAGCCCTTCTTCCAGAGCCTGACTTTGGAAGGCGGCATCCGCTATTCGCACTATTCCGTCGACGCGCCGAGCCGGCCGAAATTCAACACGACCACCTGGAAGGTCGGCGCCAGCTGGGAACCGATCGATGCGGTCAAGTTCCGCGGCAACTTCGCGCGCGCCGTCCGCGCCCCGAACATCAACGAGTTGTTCGCCCCGTTGGTTACCGGCCTGACGACGATCGCGAACGATCCCTGCGCGTCGATCGACGATGAAGGGGCCATCATCCGACCGGCGCCGACCGGCACGCTCGCTGCGGTCTGCCGGGCGCAGGGTGCCCCGGCCTTCACGCTGGGCTCGATCCCGCAGCCGACCGCAGGCCAGGGCAACGCATCGGCCAGCGGCTCGCTGGCGCTGCGGCCCGAAAAGTCGAACAGCTACACCTTCGGCGTCGTGCTCCAGCCTGACTTCCTGCCGGGCTTCAGCGCCTCGATCGACTACTACCACATCAAGATCAACCGGGCGATCACCGCGCCGACGCCGGGCGATGCCATCCAGGCCTGCTTCGGCGCACCGGATGCCAACGGCAACTTCAACCCGGCGGCGGGGGCGGAGACCAGCCTGGCCTGCACGGTCATCCGCCGCAACGCGCTGACCGGCGGCCTGGCCGGCGACCCGACCGACACGCCCGGCCTCTTCCTGCCCTTGTCCAACCTCGGCAAGGTCAAGAGCGACGGTATCGACTTCACGATGAACTACAACACCGATCTCGGCTTTGCGAAGCTGGCGCTCAGCTTTGCCGGCAACTGGTCTCACCACCAGCTGTTCCAGGCAACGGCTTATCCGAACCCCAACAATCTGCCGATCTCGATCAACCGCGAATGCGTGGGCTATTTCAGCGGCAACTGCGGTTCGCCGGCGGGCACGGCAGCGGATGTGGGCTCCATCCAGCCGGAGTTCAGCTGGACGCAGCGCACGACGCTGACCTTCGGCAATGTCGATCTGTCGCTGCTGTGGCGGCACATCAGCGCGATTCAGCACGAGCCGGATGACCGCGCGAACGGCAACGGCGACTCCTACTCGGGTCCGGTGCCGGGCTCGCAGTCGAACCTGCCGGGAGCGCCGGCTCCGGGATCGTTCGGCACGCACGACTTCAACTTCCTGCCGTCGGCCGATTACTTCGACCTGGCGACCAGGATCGGGGTTGGCGACAACCTGACGCTGACGCTAACGGTCGCGAACCTGTTCGACAAGAAGCCGCCCTTCACCGGGCAGGACGTCGGATCGTCGTCGTTCAACAGCGGCAACGTCTATCCGTCGACCTATGACGCCCTGGGCCGCACCTATCGCGTCGGTGCCCGCTTGCGGTTCTGACGCCGATAAAGCCGAGGCGCGCCCTCCCGGACGCGCCCCGTCTTTCTTACCCTGGACTTGAGCGGGCGGAGCCGAAAGACTCCGCCCCCTTTTTAGTTGGTGGCCGCCGGAACCGGGAAACCCTTGTCCTTCAGCCAGGCATTCACGTTCGGGTCGCGGCCGCGGAAATTGCGGTAGGCAACGGCCGGATCGACCGTGTTGCCGACCGACAGGATGGCGTCGTGGAAGCGCTTGGCGGTCGCCGGGTCGAACGGGCTGCCCGCCTCGACGAACGCCTGGTACGCGTCCTGGTCCAGCACTTCCGCCCACAGATAGCCGTAATAGCCGGCCGCATAGCCTTCGCCGGCGAAGACGTGGCCGAATTGCGGGATGCGATGGCGCATGACGATCTCGCTCGGCATGCCGAGCTCGGCGAGCGTCGCCTTTTCGAACGCATGCGGCTCGACCGGAGTCGCGCCGGCCAGGTGCATCTTCATGTCGACGATCGCGCTCGCCTGCGCCTCGACCACGGAAAAGGCCTGGTTGAAATGTTGCGCGGCCTTGATCTTGTCGACCAGCGCCTGCGGCATCGGCTCGCCCTTCGCGTTCACCAGGAACTTCATGACCTCGGGCGTGGTCAGGAAATGCTCGTTGATCTGGGACGGGAACTCGACGAAGTCGCGCGCGACGTTAGTGCCGGCGAGCGTCGGGTAGTGCACCGCCGAGTTCAGCCCGTGCAGCGCATGGCCGAATTCGTGGAACATCGTCTCCGCATCGTCGAACGAGATCGTCACCGGCTCGCCGGGCGCCGCCTTCACGAAGTTCGCGTTGTTGGACACGATCGTCGGGATCACCCCGTCGAAGTTCGACTGGGTGCGGTATTCGTTCATCCACGCGCCGGAGTTCTTGCCCGGCCGCGCATAGGGATCGAAATACCACAGGCCGACATGCCGGCCGTCGCGGCCCTTCACCTCATAGACGGTCACGTCGGGGTTGAAGACCGGCAGCCCCTCGACCTTGGTGAAGGTGAAGCCATAGAGCTGGCCCGCCGCCCAGAACATTGCCTCGCGGACATGGTCGAGCTGCAGGTACGGCTTCACCTCGCTCATATCGAGGTCGTATTTCGCCTTGCGGAGCTTCTCCGCATAGAAGCGATAGTCCCACGGCGCGATCTTGAAATTGCCGCCTTCCTTGTCGGCGATCGCCTGCATCTCGGCGACGTCGGCGCGGACCTGAGCGACCGCCGGCTTCCACGCCGCCATCAGCAGGTCGAGCGCCTTGTCCGGCGTCTTCGCCATCGTGTCGGCGAGGTGCCAGTGCGCATAGGTCGGATAGCCGAGCAGCTCCGCCTTCTGCGCTCGCAGCGCCAGGATCTGGGTCACGATCGGATTATTGTCGTGCGCGCCCGGATGGTCGCCGCGGCTGGTCCAGATATCGAATGCCTTCTGGCGCAGCGAACGGTCGGTCGCGTTGACGAGGAACGGCTCCATCGCGGAGCGGGTGTTGGCGATCACCCATTTGCCCTTCATGCCGCGCCGCTCCGCCTCTTGCGCGGCCGAGGCGATCTGCGCCTTGCTGAGCCCGCCCAGCTGCGCCTGGTTGTCGAGCACCAGCGCGTCATGCTCTTCGTCATAGAGCTCATTCTGCGCGAACGTCGTGTAGAGCCCGGCGAGCTGCTGGTTCACCTGGCTCAGCTTCGCCTTGTCGGCGGCGTTCAGCTTCGCGCCCTGCTGGGTGAAATTGTTCCAATAGACCCAGACCAGCCGCTGCTGCTCCGGCGTCAGCTTGGCCTTGTCGGGCGAGTTGTAGATGGCGTCGATGCGCTGGAACAGCTTGTCGTTCTGGATGATCTTGTCCTGGAACGCCGACAGCTTCGGCGACATTTCCTGCTCGACCTTCTGGAATTCGGGCGAGGACAGATTGGACGACCAGATGCCGAAATAGGCATAGACGCGGCCGAGCGGCCGGCCAGCCTGCTCCAGCGGCACGAAGGTGTTGTCGAAGGTCGGCGGCGCCGGATTGTTGGCGATCGCGTCGATCTCGCGCAGATTCTCGGCCATCGCCGCCTCCAGCGCCGGCTTGAACAGCGAGACCTGCACCTTGTCGAACGCCGGCACCCCGCCATAGGGCCCGGCCCAGGGGGCGAGCAGCGGATTGGCGGCTTGCGCGGCCGGAACGGAGGGCGCCGCAAGCGCGGCCGGCGCGGTGGCGGCGAGCAGCGATGCCGCCAGGATCGTAAGCGTTTTCATGAGTTTGGCCTTTGCACTTCGAGTCTGATCGGCCGCTGAACGGGCCTCGATCCCCTCTCCAGCACGAGACGGACGCGAGAGCAACGGGCGCACGGCGCAGATTGCCGGGAGACAGCGATCGGTGATATGAACGGCGCCATCGCCAGCACGTCATTCAAGACGCCCGGGCCAGTATCCGTCGGGTCGCGCTCATAGCCGAACGGAGAAAACGCCATGCTGTCGTTCAAACCCGCTTGCTGTTCAGCGCTGATCCTGTCGGTTGCTTGCCTGAGCTCGCCCGCGGCCGCCGTCCCGTCCGGCGCCAGTCACCAGGGGCAGGTGCGCGTGACCGCCTATGATCCCGTCAGTCTTATCTACGAACGAACGGTCAGTTCGCAGCCCGACCCGTTTTCCGCGCGATTTGAGGAAGTTGATCCGGCCGGGTCCTTGGTCGGCATCTCGGCAGGCTCGCTCGACACAGATTATGGACGTGTCTTTACCGGCGGGTTCGCAAAGACGGAGGAGCTGATGGCGCAAAGCCTCATCTCCTATAATTGGGGCGTGGAAGGTCCGGAAATCGGCGTTTCCGTGCCGGTAACAGTGACGTTCAAGGGCTACGCGGCCGCGGCTGGCAATGGCCGGTCGGAAGCGCGCCTTTTTTTGCTGGGCGCGGATGCGCCTTGGATCGATAGCGTGCTTGCGACCTCAGCCGACGGGGAAGCGGGCAAGATCATCAGCTTCTCTCGCGTGCTGACGGTAAGGTCCGGCAGCAACGTGATCCTGTCCATGCTGGCATCCTCTCAAGTCAATTTGAGCGGCCAGTGCAGCAGGGACGCCATGGGGAGCTGCGTGTTGAGCAGCTCGGAAGTCGATTTCGATCCGATGTTCACGATCGATCCGGCGTTCGCGGCCGATTATCACCTGGTCGGCGGCCTGTTCGATGCCGTCGCGCCGTCGGTGCCGGAGCCCCCGGAATGGGCGCTTCTGATCGTCGGGGTCGCGGCGGCCGGCGCGGCCGCGCGTTGCCGTCGGGCGGGAACGGGCATGACAACGCGGACGCAGTCGCTGGGCTGAAATTATCATGGGTTGAATTCGAATCGGCCTTTTCGCTGAAGGGCCGATCTGCCACGCTCGTGCTTCCACGACAGAGGGTAAGTACGATGCAGGGGCGAACGGTCACGGCTGCACTTTTGTCGGCGACGATGCTGGTGGCGGTGCCATCGATGGCGCAGGCGCCACAAACCGCCGGCCAGCCGGCGCAGGACACGATCGATTCCGCATTCACCCAGCTGCCGCGCACCGCGGTGCCCCGGCATTACGCGATCGAGATCACGTCCGACGCGCCCAATCTGCGCTTTTCGGGCAAGGTGTCGATCGACCTTGACGTGGTCCAGCCGACCGACAGGCTGGTGCTGAACGTGAAGGACATGACGCTGGGCAGCGTCTCGATCCGGCCGGCGAACGGCGCGCCGCGCTCGGGGACCGCGACGGTCGATGCCGAGGCGGAGACCGCGACGCTGGCGTTCGGCACGCCGCTCTCGCCCGGCCGCTACCGGCTCGACATCGCCTATAAGGGAGTCATCCACCAGCAGGCGAACGGCTTCTTCGCGCTCGATTCCAAGGCGCCGGACGGATCGCCCCGCCGATCGCTCTTCACCCAGTTCGAAGCGGCCGATGCGCGGGCGTTCGTGCCCAGCTGGGACGAGCCGGACTATAAGGCGCGCTGGGACCTGTCGGTGGTTGCGCCCGCCGAGCTGATGGTTATCGGCAACATGCCCGCCGCCAAGACCGAAGCGCTGGGCAATGGGCTGAAGCGCGTGACCTTCCAGCAGACGCCGCTGATGTCCAGCTATTTGCTCTTCCTGGGCGTCGGCGATTTCGGTCGCATCAAGACGATGGTCGGCAACACCGAAGTCGCGATCACGATGGGCCGCGGCAACGAGGCCAAGGCGCGGACCGCGCTCGATGCCGAAGCGCAGGTGCTCACCTATTACAACCAGTATTTCGGCACGCCCTATCCGCTGCCGAAGCTGGAGAATGTCGCCGGGCCCGGCCAGTCGCAATTCTTCAGCGCGATGGAGAATTGGGGCGCGATCTTCACGTTCGAGCGCGTGCTGCTCGACGATCCCGCGATCACCACCGATGCCGAGCGCCAGGCGATCTTCGGCGTGCAGGCGCATGAAATGGCGCACCAGTGGTTCGGCGACCTGGTCACCATGGCCTGGTGGGACGATCTGTGGCTGAACGAGGGCTTCGCCAGCTGGATGGCGAGCAAGACCACCCAGCATTTCCACCCCGATTGGGGCGCCGACGTCGACCAGGTTGAATCGCGCGAAGGCGCGCTCGGCATCGATGCCTATGCGACCACGCATCCGATCGTGCAGACGGTGCGGACGGTCGAGCAGGCCAACCAGGCGTTCGACACGATCACCTATTCCAAAGGCGAGTCGGTGCTGACAATGCTGGAGGGCTTTGCCGGCGCCGATGTCTGGCAGAAGGGCATCCAGGCCTATATCGCCGCGCACAAATACCGGAACACGCGCACCGACGACCTCTGGCACGCGGTCGAGGCGGCAGGCGCGAAAGGCATCACCCAGATCGCGCACGATTTCACGCTGCAGCCGGGCGTGCCGCTGATCCGCGTCGGTGCCGCGACCTGCGCCGGCGCCTCGACACAGGTTGCGCTCACCCAGGCGCAGTTCAGCGCGGACAAGCCCGATTCGAAGCCGCTCGGCTGGCACGTGCCGGTGCGCGCGCAGACGCTGGGCGGCGCGGCGGCGACCTCGATCATCGCGAACGGCAGCGGGACCACGACGGTCGCCGGCTGCGCGCCGCTGCTGATCAACGCCGGCCAGACCGGCTATTACCGCACGCTCTACCAGCCGGACCAGATCGCGGCGCTGACCAAGGCCTACGCAAAGCTGGGGCCGGTCGACCAATATGGGCTGCTGGCGGACAATCTGGCGCTCGCGCGTGCCGATTATCAACCGATGGCCGTGGGGCTCGACCTGCTCGCGGCGGTGCCGGCCGGTGCGCAGGCCAAGGTGACGACGCTGGCGCTGGAAGAATGGGAGGCGCTGTACGAACTGTTCGACGGCGACGCCGCGTCGCAGGCGCGGATCGCGTCGGACATGTCGGCGCGGTTCGGCCCCGTGCTGCAGAGGCTCGGCACGGCGCCGCGCAAGGGCGAGCCGGCGCTGGACGCGACGCTCCGGCCCGAGCTGATCCGCGTGCTCGGCCGGACCGGCGATCCAACGGTGGTCGCCGAAGCGCGCCGCCAGTTCCAGAATCCGGACGCCATCCCCGGCAGCCTCAAATCTGCATGGCTACGCGTCGTGGCGCAGAATGCCGACGCCGCGACCTGGGACAAGCTCCACGCGCTTGCCCGGTCGGCGGGGGGCGCCGTCGAGCGCAGCACCTATTACGGCCTGCTGGGCCGCACCCGGGACGCGGCGCTGGCCCAGCGCGCGCTCGACCTCTCGATCACCGACGAGCCCGGGCCGACGATCAGCAGCGCGATCATCGGCGCGGTCGCGGTCGAGCATTCGGAGCTCGCGCTCGATTTCGTGCTCGCCCATCTGGATCGCGTACGCGCGCTGACAGACACGTCGGGCTGGTCGCGCTTCATCGCGCGGCTGGGCACGGAGAGCCGGCAGCCGTCGACGATCGACAAGCTCGACGCCTATGCCGACGCCCACGTCGCCGCCAGCGACCGCAAGCCGATCGACCAGACAATCGCGCTGCTGCGCACCCGCTTCGCCCGCGAGCCGCGGCTGCAGAGCCAGACCCGCGCCTGGCTCGCCGCGCACCCGGCGCGATAGCCGCCCTCAGGCGCGCTGGACCGGAATCACGGCCAGCGTGATGCGGGACAGGCAGACCAGCCGGTCCTGCTCGTCGGTGATGCGGATGGTCCAGACCTGGGTGGTGCGGCCGACTGCCTCGGCCCTGGCGGTGCCATAGACCCAGCCGTCCTTGGCCGGGCGGGTATGGTTGGCGTTGATTTCCATGCCGACGACCACGCTGGCCGCCGGATCGACGGTCAGCGAGCCGGCGACCGAGGCGACGGTTTCGGCGAGCGCCACCGATGCGCCGCCGTGCAGGCGCCCGAACGGCTGGTGCGTGCGGCGGTCGACCGGCATCCGCGCCTTCAGCCAGTCGTCGCCGATCTCGACGAACTCGATGCCGATATGGCCCGGCAGCCCGTTGTCGCCGAGGCGGGTGAGCGCCTGCAGGTCGATTTCGGTGCGGTGCCAGATGCTCATTCCTGTCGCTCCACGGCCGTTCCAAGGGGCGCTATCGGGGCCGGTGCCGCCCTTGTCAAAGACCCGAATTGCATGCCCGGCACAAATGCGGCGTCCGATGGTTCATGAAGAATGGCCGGGCCCACGCAGACGGATGTGCAGAACTGGTTGCTTCGCGCGCTTCCCCCTGAAAGCTACGCGTTGATCGGTCCGCACCTGCGTGCGGTCGAGACGCCCAAGGGCATGACCGTGTTTGAGCCGGACCAGCCGCTCCGCTTCGGCTATTTCTTCGAAGGCGGGATGGGCTCGGTCATTGCCGAGGCGGAAAGCGGACAGGCGGTCGAGATCGGGCTTTACGGCGTCGACGGATTTGCGGGCATTCCCCTGATCCTGCGATCGCATCGCTCGCCTCACCGGCTGGACATGCAGATCGGCGGGTCGGCATGGGCCGTCCCGGCGGCGGAATTCGAGGCGCTGCTCGACACCAGTCCGCCCCTCCTGACGACCATGCTCCGTTACGTGCAATTCTTCCTGCTGCAGTCCGGGGAGACCTGTCTGTACAACGCAATGCGCCCGATCGAGGAACGCCTCGCGCGCTGGCTGCTGATGAGCCACGACCGGCTGCCGGGCGACGACGTGCCGCTCACGCACGATTACCTGGCGATCATGCTCGGCTCCTCGCGCACCACCGTCACCTTCGCGCTCGGCAATCTGGGCGAGCGGGGCGTGATCCGAACCGCGCGGGGAACGATCGGGATTCTCGACAGGGCCATGCTCGAACGGATCGCGGGCGACGGATATGGACTGCCGGAGCGTGAGTATAATCGCCTGATCGCGCAGCGGCTCGGGAACGCAGCGCAATCCATGTCGGTTCATTAGACAAACCAAAGGGGAGGCGCGGCTTGAACCGCTTTTATTTCCACATCGTCGACGGACAGTTCGTCAGGGATGAGGAAGGGCAGGAATTCCCTGGCCTGGAGGAAGCGAAGGCGGAAGCGATCGCGGCCGCCCGCTCGATCATGCGTGAGGCGATCTGGGCGGGCCGGCTGCCGCTCAATGAAGGAATCCAGATCACCGACGGGAACGGGACCGTCCTGATGACTGTCCCGTTCCGCGACGCGATCACGATCGAGGAGTGAGAGAGGCCGTAAAAAAACCCGTTCGGGCTGAGCCTGTCGAAGCCCTCTCTCTTCTTTCTCGCACTGGGAGTACGGAAGAAGGGAAGGCTTCGACAAGCACAGCCCGAACGGAGCTTCTTAGACGGCGCCGTTATCGGGCACTTTGGCCCGGCTCGCTCACCTTCGGCGCCGCCGCGAACGGCTCGATGCCGAACTCGGGATAGACTTCCGCCGGATAGTAGAAGACGCCGTCCTTCACGACCATCGCGATCGACTTGATGGCCTTCAGGTCCTTGGTCGGATCGCCGGGCACCAGGAAGAAGTCGGCGAGCTTGCCCTTCTCGATCGAGCCCAGTTGCTGATCCTGGCCCAGATAGTGCGCCATGTCCCAGGTCGCCCGCTTCAGGATCTGCGGCGCGGTCATGCCGACCGTCTGATACAGCTCCAGCTCGCGGTGATAGGTGAAGCTGCCGCCGGTGTCGGTGCCGGGGACGATCATCACGCCCTTGTCGTTCAGCATCCGGATCGTCTGGACGATCTTGTCGTAGGCGCCGCGATAGGCCGCGTCGTCGCCGGGGGCGGAGGTGTCGATCCACGCCTGCTTCAGCCCGCGCTGGGTGCCGATCGGCAGGTGCGTGATATAATCGACGGCGCCCTTCGGCACCTGGCCGTCGCGGTTCAGCAGCAGATTCTCGTGGATGCCCAAGGTCACGTCCATCGGGATGCGCTTTTCGGCGACCAGGTTGATCGAATGCTGCACGCGCTCGCTGTTCAGGTCCAGCGCGGGCAGGCGCTTCAGCGCCTTCAGCCGGAACAGCGTGCGCGTATCCTCGGTCGGCTTGATCACCCATTGCAGCATGAACTGGTTGATATGGGTCAGCTCGTCGAAGCCGTCCTCGACCATCTGGTCGGCGGTGGCGAAGGCGGGGACATGGCCCTGGACCTTCAGCCCCAGCCGGTGCGCTTCCTTCACCATCGCCGGGATCCAGGCCGGGTTCATGCTGTTGTAGGACTTGATCGACCAGAAATCGCGGGCCGCGTACCAGCGCACCGCGTCCACCGCTTCCTGCTCGCTGTTGACCAGGATGCCGTTGTTCGCGCTGTAGGGGCTCTTGCCCTCGACAAAGCCGGCGCGGACGATGCGCGGGCCCGCGATCGTGCCGTCGTCGATCCGGGCGATCAGCTGCGCGAGCACCGCATTGTCGTTGCCCATGTCGCGCATTGTGGTGACGCCGGCGATCAGGTTCAGCAGCGCGCCTTCCTGGCCGGTGTGGGCGTGCATCTCGTACATGCCGGCGACCAGCGTGCCGCCGGCGCCATCGATCGTCACTTCGCCCTTGGTCGCCGGCTCGTCGAGCGGCTCGACCGCGGCGATCCTGTTGCCGGAGACGATCACCGACACCGGCCCGGTCAGCGCCTGGGTCTTCGGGTCGAACACGCGCACGTTGCGGATGCGTACCGGCACGTCATAGCGGTGGGCGACCTTCTTCTGGATGTGGACGAAGCGGTCAGTCGACCATTGGGCGGCCAGCGTCTTCAGCCGCTCCGCCTCGCCCTCATAGCCTGCGCGCACGATCACGAAGCGCGGCGAGACGGAGGCGAACATCTCGCCGTTCGCGTCCATCAGGATCGTGTCGGGCGTGGTCTCGATCCCGGACAGGTCGTAGCGGGTGACCTGCAGCGGGCCGCCCTTGCCGTCGACCGACAGCGTCTCGCCCTTGGTCAGCTTCAGCGTGCCGCCCGGCAGCGCGGGCAGGGTGGTCCCGCCTGCCTTCAGAATGGCCCGGGCGTAGAGGCCGGTCGACCAGGGGCTGCCGCTCTGCGCGACATAGACGGCGGGCGCTTTCGCGGCGGCGCTGCCCTTGCCGGTCGAATCGGCCCAGGTCGCGGTCGTGCCCTTCTTCGCGAAATGCTCCTCGACCTTGGAGCCGAAGGTCGTCGCGCCGCTGATGTCCCACGCGGTCGGCAGACCGCCCGCGTCCAGGGTGATCGTCTCCTTCATCGTCGGCCCGCGGCCGTTATTCTTGAAATCGTAGTCGATCGTCGTCCGCTGGCCCTGCACGTCCGCGTTCAGATGGCCGACATTCTTGCCGCCGAAGATCACGCTGTACTGCTGGACTTCGGCGGAGGCGGGAGCGGCGAGCGCCGCGGCGAGAGCGGCCAGCGCCGCGGTGGTCAGGAGTTTCATCGGCCCCGATGACTAGCGGCGAATTCCCGCCATGCAATCCCGTCGCGCGCGACTGCATTTTGGTCGACACATTATTTCGTTCCGCAGCGCGCTCGCGCATCAAAACCATGCGACCCGAGGCATTCGAAAGAATGCTGACCCTAGGCCCGGCCGGCTTCAAAACCGGCCGGGCTTTTTTTACGCGGCGATGGTCAGCGGGCGCTCGGCCGGCACCGGCGGCAGGTTCAGCGGCATCGTCAGCGTCACGCGGAAGCCGTCCATGTCCTTGTGCACCTGGATCCGGCCTTCGCTGCCGAAGCTCAGCCGCAGCCGCTCGCGGACATTGGCGAGGCCGACGCCGGTGCCGGAGCCGACGCCTTCCGCGTCGGAGCCGCTGTCGCTGACCTCGAGCTCCAGCAGCCCGTCGCGCTCGCGTGCGGCGATCTCGACCCGCACTTGGCTGCGCGACGGCGCCACCGCGTATTTCACCGCATTCTCGACCAGCGGCTGCAGCAGGAAAGGCGGCACCTGGGCGCGGGCCAGCTCATGCGGCAGGTGGATCGCCGTCACCAGCCGTTCGCCGAAGCGGACGCTCTCGATGTCGAGATAATTGTCGAGCATCTCGAATTCGTCCTCGACGGAAACCATCCGGTCGGGATCGGCGGCGAGGCTGCCGCGCAGGAAGGAGGAGAGGCGGTCGATCATCGACTCCGCTTCGTCCGTGCGGCGCAGCACGACCAGGCTGGAGATCGCGTTCAGCGTGTTGAACAGGAAATGCGGATTCAGCTGGAAGCGCAGCGCCAGCATCTGCGCCTCGCGCTCGCGCTGCCGCGCTTCGTCCAGCAGCGACTGGTTGCGCTGCAGGGCCATGTACGCGGTCTGGAAGGCGAACAGGCCGGCCAGCATGCCGCTGTTATAGGTGTTGAGCGTCGCCGCGCGGATATAGGATTGGCGCAGGTCCATCGTCAGCGTGTCCGCCCAGATGCGCAGCTGCGTGTCCCACAGCGCCTGGACCAGCGCGACCGCGACCACGGCGATGGTGACCAGGCCCCAGCGCGGCACCGGCTGCAGCCGCTCCGTGCGGCGCAGCACGAAATAGAGCTGGAACCCGACAAATCCGTCGACCAGCATCATAGGCAGGCCCAGCACGAGCGATTCGTGCAGGCTTTCCGGCCCGCGCGCCCAGCCGGAGACGGTGAACACGACGAGCGTGAACAGGTTGAACCCCACCGCCAGCACGATCGCCGCGCGCAGCGGGTGCTTGTCGTCCGTCAGAATGCCGATCCGCCCCATTGCCGATCCGTAACAGGCGGCGGGCGCGGCATAAAGAGGCGCGTCAGGCGCGCTCTTTTGTCGCCGAGAAGCGGAGCGCCGGGTTGCGCTCCTTCACATAATTCAGCTCCCACGCGTCCTTGGCCATGAAGACCAGCGCGCCGTCGCGGTCGCGGGCGAGCGCGCCGCGATGGATGGTCGCGAAGGCGTCGATGTCCTTTGCGTTCCCGGCGAGCCAGCGCGCGGTGTCCCAGGGCGAGGGCTCCAGCTTCGCGTCGACCTTGTACTCGGCCTCCAGCCGGGAGATCAGCACTTCGAGCTGAAGCTGGCCGACCACGCCCACGACCCACTGGCTGCCGATCTCGGGATAGAAGACCTGGATGATCCCTTCCTCGGCAAGATCGTCGAGCGCTTTCCTCAGCTGCTTGGTCTTGGTCGGGTCCCTCAGCGCGATGCGGCGCAGGATTTCCGGTGCGAAGTTCGGCAGGCCGGTGATCGTCTTCGGCGGCCCGTCGGTCAGCGTGTCGCCGACGCGGAGCGTGCCGTGGTTCGGGATGCCGATGATGTCGCCGGGCCAGGCCTCCTCCGCCGTCTCGCGCTCTCTGGCGAAGAACAGGATCGGGCTGTGCACCGCGATCGCCTTGCCGGTGCCGACCTGGTTCAGCTTCATGCCGCGCCGGAACTTGCCCGAGCACAGCCGCATGAACGCGACGCGGTCGCGGTGCATCGGGTTCATGTTCGCCTGCACCTTGAAGATGAAGCCGGTCACGGCCGCATCGTCCGGCGAGACCGGCGCCGGATCGGCCGGCTGCGGGCGCGGCGAGGGGGCGAAGCGGGCAAGCGCATCGATCAGCTCGGTCACGCCGAAGTCTTTCAGCGCCGATCCGAAGAACACCGGCGTCAGGTCGCCGTGACGGTAGGCGACTTCGTCGAACGCGGCATAGCCGGCGTCGATCAGCGCCAGCTCCTCGCCGACCGGCTCATGGTGTGACAGGTCGGCGGGCGCGGTCGTGCCGTCCGGCTTCGTCAGCTGCTTGGTCGCGAGGTTGTAGAGCCCTTCGAACGTGCCGCCCATGCCGACCGGCCAGTTCATCGGGCTCACATCCAGCGCCAGGTCCGACGCGATTTCGTCCAGCAGGTCGAACGGGTGGCGGCCTTCGCGGTCGACCTTGTTGACGAAGGTGATAATCGGGACCGAGCGGAGGCGGCACACCTCGAACAGCTTGCGCGTCTGCGCCTCGATGCCGCGCGCGGCGTCGATCACCATCACCGCGGAATCGACCGCGGTCAGCGTGCGGTAGGTGTCCTCGCTGAAGTCCTCGTGGCCCGGCGTGTCGAGCAGGTTGAACGTCAGGCCGTGGCGCTCGAACGTCATCACCGATGAGGTGACCGAGATGCCGCGCTGCTGCTCGATCTTCATCCAGTCGGACCGGGCCCGCCGCGCTGCCCCGCGCGCCTTCACTTCGCCCGCCGCATGGATCGCGCCGCCGAACAGCAGCAGCTTTTCGGTCAGCGTCGTCTTGCCTGCGTCCGGGTGGGAAATGATCGCGAAAGTGCGCCGATCCGGGCGCGTGGTCGGTCGGTTGTCCATGAAAACCTTGGCAAATGAAGCGGGGCACTCGCCGCAGCAGCGCGGGTCGGCGCCATGTAGCGATCGAATCGGCGCTTGACGAGAGGCGGCGATTGGAGTGGCGCGTGGGCGATGGACCTGGACGCGCTGCTCGAGCATTATTTCGGCCCCGGCGACCTGGAGGCGATGCCGTCCGCTGTCCTCGCTGAGGGGCGCGAGCGGCTCACCGTCGATTTTGCCAAGGAGCAGGAGCCCGGGCGCAAATTCGCGCTCTGGGTGCTGATGGAGGCGCTGGGCTTCGCGCCGCTGCCAGCCGAGGCGTTCCCGAAGAATCCGGTCCTGAAGCGCGCCGCCGACGACTACATCACCGCGTCCGAGCAATTGTCGCTCGACGATTGAGCGCCGGCCGTCCCGGCGAGATTGGCACGGACGATCGCTTCGGCACTGTCGATCAGCAGCCGCGCCGCCAGCAAATCGTTGCGCATGATCGGGGCGACGCTCGCTTCCATCTCCGCCACCAGGGCCCGCGCGTGAAGCGTGCGTGCGAGCAGGTGCTCGCCGATCTCGACCAGCCGCTCCGCGACGCCGGGCTCATGCGCCACCAGGGCCGCGAAGCAGGCCGCGTCGCCGTCGCCGTCGCGCAGCGCATCCGCCCGGATCTCGCCGAGCCGGGCGTCGGCGGCGGCAAGCGCCTGCCGCTCGGGGTGATGCTTCAGCGTGATCCGCGCCGCCTTGCTGGCGCAGGCCACGCCCAGGCCCAGCGCGAGCGCGGCCGCGGCCCCCGATCCCGGCGCCGGCGCGTCGGACGCGGTCGCTTCCAGCACTTCGGCCACGGATTGCCATGCGATCGACCCGAACAACATCGCCTCCGGTTTTCACCACCCGTTTCGACAACGCGCGTGAAGCCGTTCGGGCGCAACGCTATTCGCAATCCCGCTTGAAGGGCGCGAACGCGACGCCGGGCCGCGGCGTCTCGTCGACCTGCAGCCGGAAGATGTCGGGCCGCGCATAATGGCCGACGGGGTCGAAATCATAGCGGGCGCGGATGATCTCGCCGGTGTCGATCTCCGCCGCGACCAGGCCGGCCTCGTTCTCCAGCGGTCCGGCGAGCACGTCGCCCAGGGGACCCACGATCATGCTGCCGCCGCGGATCAGCGGGCGGTCGGCGGGCCAGCCCTCCGCATCGCGGCCGAGCGCGGCGGGGGAGGGCTGGACCTGGCATGCGCTGACCAC
This sequence comes from Sphingomonas horti, assembly GCF_009753715.1. Classification (GTDB taxonomy): domain Bacteria; phylum Pseudomonadota; class Alphaproteobacteria; order Sphingomonadales; family Sphingomonadaceae; genus Sphingomonas_B; species Sphingomonas_B horti. The sequence continues at coordinate 250,710 of NZ_WQMS01000006.1, forward strand.
GAAGCAGCGGCCTTCGTGCGCGATGTGCCGCATCGACGCGCGCCACACGTCGCGCTCGTCGACCGTCGGCGCGCACCATATCTCGACGCCTTTCGCGTACAGGGCGGTGCGGAACAGCGGCATGTGGTTTTCCCAGCAGATCGCCGCGCCGATCCGGCCGGCGCGGCTCTCCACCACCGGCATGGTCGATCCGTCGCCCTGGCCCCAGATCAGCCGTTCGGTGCCGGTCGGCATCAGCTTGCGGTGCTTGGCGACCAGGCCGCGCTCGGGATCGAGGAACAACGCGGTGCAATAGAGCGTCGCGCCCGCCCGCTCGATCACCCCGATGACGATGGTGGCACCCGTGCGGCTGCTGAGCCCTGCCAGGGCCGCCACCTCCGGCCCGTCGAGGTCGACCGCATTGGCGTGATAGGCGGCAAACGCCTCCCGTCCTTCCGGCATGCGATAGCCGAGCCGCGTGCCGAAATCGGAACCCTTGGGATAGCCGCCGAGCAGCGCTTCCGGCATCACGACCAGCGCCGCCCCGCTGTCGGCGATCCGCTGCTCGAACGACAGGATCGCGTCCAGCGTCGCGGCCTTGCCGTCGGGATGAGAGCCGATCTGGAGGGCGGCGACGGTGGTTTCGGTCATGCGAAGGGTTCCTGCGTTCGGCCCCCGCACGCCCGGCTTGCCTGAGCTTGTCGAAGGCCTCTTCTTCTTCTTCTTCTTCTTCTTCTTCTTCTTCGTTCAGCAGAGGAAAGAAGTGAAGGGCTTCGACAGGCTCAGCCAAGCCGGCATTTCGCTTTAAGCCGCCCGCCCCGCCTCGGTCGCGGCGCTGGTCCAGCCGAGATGCGGCAGCGCGATCGAGCGGCCGCCGGCCAGGTCGGTGCGGATCACGATCACGCCGCGCTCCTCCATATGGCCGAGCATCCGCTTGACGCGGCCGATCGACGCGGTGCCGTACAGCCGCGCCAGCTCCGCCTCTTCGGGGCAGGGTGCGCTGTCCCGTGCGGCCCGTGCGAGTGCCATGAACGGCGCCAGCATTTCCTCGGGCAGCGCGGCGGCGAGGGCCAGCGGCTCCGCCCAGCCGTCTTCCCCGTCGATGCCGGCCAGCGCGAGCGCGAACAGGCGCCGGAAATCGGCCAGCGGGGGCACCGGCGCGATTCCGGCCATCCGGCAGCCGACCGTGAATTCCTGGTACAGCGCGGGCGCCGGCTGCCCGCTGAAGCCCCCGGCCAGCCCGGACAGGATCGCCCCGATTCGCGCCGCGCGCTCTCCCTCGTCCAGCGACGGCAGGTCCGGCACCGGCGGCGGCGTCTCGATCGCGCGGATCAGCTCGGCCGGGCGCGGCGGCGGAGCGGGCGGCGCGACAATCTCGCGCGGCGCCGGCTCCAGGTTCAGCAGCAGATCGGCGCCCGCATCCGCACCCGGCAGCGGCAGCAGCACCGGCGCCGCGTTGTTTGTCCCCGTCTTCACCGCGCCCACCCGCACCAGCACGGGCCGCCGCGCGATCGCCGGGCCGAGGCCCAGGAATTGCCCGCGCTCCAGATCGCGGATCGCTTCGGCCTGGCGGCGTTCCATGCCGAGCAGGTCGGCCGCGCGCAGCATGTCGATGTCCAGGAAGGTCCGGCCCATCAGGAAGTTGGACGCCTCGGCCGCGACGTTCTTGGCGAGCTTCGCCAGCCGCTGCGTCGCGATCACGCCGGCCAGGCCGCGCTTGCGCCCCCGGCACATCAGGTTGGTCATCGCCGACAGCGAGGCCTTCCGCGCGTCGTCCGCCACTTCGCCGGCGGCGGCGGGCGCGAACAATTGCGCCTCGTCGACGACCACGAGCGCCGGAAACCAATGCTCGCGCGGGGCATCGAACAGCGCGTTCAGGAACACCGCCGCGCACCGCATCTGGTCGTCGATCTCAAGGCCCTCGAGGCTCAGCACGGCCGACGCGCGGTGCTCGCGAATGCGCGCGCCGATCGTCGCGACTTCGCCCAGCGAATAGGACGCCGCGTCGATTACGGTGTGCCCGAACGCGTCGGACAGGGTCACGAAATCGCCCTCGGGATCGATCACCACCTGCTGAACAGTGCCGGCACTGCCTTCCAGCAGCCGCCGCAGCAGATGCGACTTGCCCGACCCCGAATTGCCCTGGACCAGCAGCCGCGTGGACAGCAGCTCGCCCAGATCCAGCTCGACCGACTGCCCCCGCTCGTTCACTCCCAGATCGACGCCGACACTCATCCCCCGCGTTTCGGCCACCGATCCGATTCAGGGCAAGGGCAAGGCGGCAAAAATCTGGGGACAATCGCAACGTGACACGCCGGACCAATCATCTCTCCCTTAGGGAGAGGTCGAGTCAGCGCCTGCGCTGACCGGGTGAGGGGTTGGACCTCTCCACGACGTCCTGGCCCCCTCACCCCGCTCGCGGCGGAGCCGCGAGTCGCCCACTCCCTAGGGAGAGGGGCCGTGATGGGTCGATTGCCGGCGGGACCGCGGCCAGAGAGAAACCGCTGTCCTACATCGCGCTGTTCGCAGTATGTTCTCGGCCATGCGAGTCGACCTCCATCCCTGCCGGAACGGTTTGATCGACCCGGTCACTCACAGCCCGCGCATTGATCGAGCGGATTTTTTCCGCACGCCGAACCTTCCTAACCTTCCGCCCAATTGCGCCCCGGCCCGCGCTGCCCCTATGGTCCCGGGCAAACCGAAAAGGGGATGTCATGACGGGCCGTATCGCCGCGCTGTTGCTTGCCGCCACCATGTTCGCCACGCCCGCGCTGGCGATCGATCCGCCGGCCAAGGTGCTGGAGGGGACGGCGGCGCAGTCCGGCCTCATCCCGCTGCACGTCGATCGCAAGGCCGGGCGGATCATCGCGACCCTGCCGGCGCCCGACAGCGACGGCGTTTCCGGGCGCTACATCTACACCGCGGCGCTGCAGACCGGCCTCGGCTCGCCGGCTTTGGGGCTCGATTACGCGCTGAACTCGGGGTCGCGGCTGCTGGTGTTCCGCCGCGTCGGCAAGAAGGTGCTGGCGGAGATCGAGAATCCGCGGTTCCGCGCGGCCGGGGCGGACGCCCATGAGCAGGACGGCGTGCGGCGCTCGTTCGCGACCTCGACGATCTGGATGGGCGACGTCGCCGCCGAGCAGCCGGACGGCAGCTTCCTGGTCGACCTGAGCTCGTTCCTCGCGCGCGACGACCTGGGCATCGCCCGCGCGCTGAAGGAGCAGGACGGCGCCGACTACAAGCTGGTGCCGGAACTGAGCGTCGCCGATCCCAATGCCGCGCGCGACTTCCCCAGGAATGTGGAATTGGCCGCGCGGCTGACCTTCACCACCGCCAAGCCCGGGCCCGAGGTCGACAATATCGCGCCGGCGACGGGCAATGTCAGCTTCACGGTCCGCCACTCGCTGGTCGCGCTGCCGGAGCCGGGCTATGTGCCGCGCCGCTTCGACCCGCGCGCGGGCAGCTTCGGGACGCAGGTGGTCGACTTCAACGCGCCGCTGGGCAGCCCGGTCGTGTACGAGCTGGCGAACCGCTTCCGGCTGGAAAAGACCGATCCGAACGCCGCGCGCTCGCCGGTCAGGCAGCCGATCGTCTTCTACGTCGACAGCGCCGCGCCGGAGCCGATCCGCACCGCTCTGGTGGAGGGCGTGTCGTGGTGGCGGGAGGCGTTCGACGCGGCCGGCTTCGTCGATGCGTTCAGGGTGGCGGTGCTGCCCGCCGGCGCCGATCCGCTCGACATCCGCTACAATGTCGTCAACTGGGTCAATCGCGCCAGCCGCGGCTGGTCCTACGGCCAGGCGATCACCGATCCCCGCACCGGCGAGATCATCAAGGGCAATGTGCTGCTCGGCTCCCTGCGCGTGCGGCAGGACATGATGATCTTCCAGGCCCTGGTCGGCGCCGGGCTGACTGGGACCGGCGACCCCAACGACCCGATCGCCGCCGCGCTCGCGCGCATCCGCCAGCTCGGCGCGCACGAAGTCGGCCATGCGCTCGGCTTCGCGCACAATTTCGCCGCCTCGATCGCCGGCCGCTACTCGGTGATGGACTATCCTGCCCCCCGCGTGAAGCTGACCGACGGCAGGATCGACCTTTCCGACGCCTATGGCGCGGGGGTCGGCCGCTGGGACACATTCGCGGTCCAGTGGCTCTACGGCGCGCGCACCGATGCGGATGCGCAGCCGGTGATGGCGGCGGGGCTGGCCGAGGGCCTGCGCTTCGTGCCCGACCAGGACGCGCGCGCCGCCGATGCCGCGCACCCGCTCGGCAGCCTGTGGGACGACGGCAGCGATCCGGTCGCGGAGCTCCGCCGCGTGATGGACGTGCGCCAGGCGGCGGTCGCCCGGTTCGGGCCGGCGGCGCTGAAACCCGGCGATCCGCAATCGCAGCTGCGCCGCGCGTTCGTGCCGATCTGGCTGCTCCACCGCTATCAGGTCGAAGCGGCGGCGAAGCTGCTCGGCGGCGTCGACTTCAGCTATGCCGTCACCGGCGACGGGCACGCCGAGGCGAAGCCGGTGTCCGCGGACGACCAGCGCCGCGCCCTCGACGCGCTGCTGGACACGCTCTCGCCCGCCGCGCTGGCGGTCCCGGCCTCGCTTTTGCCGAACCTCTCGGCCGGCTGGTCGGGCGAGAACGACCGCCAGACCGATATCGAGCTGATGCCGACGGCCGGCGGGCCGGTGTTCGATCCGCTCGCCGCGACCGAGACGGCGGCGGCGGTGACGCTGACCGACCTGCTCGCGCCGACTCGGCTGAACCGGCTGGAGATCCAGAACCAGGCCGATCCGGCGGTGCCGTCCGCGCACGAAGTGGTCGACCGGCTGATCGACCGCGCCTTCACTTTCCCCCGCGACGAGCCCGGCGCGGCCGTGCAGCGCCGGATCGCGACCACCGCCGTCCTCTGGCTCGCCCGCACGCAGCGCGACGGTGCGCTGTCGCCCACGGTGGCGCTGGCGCTGTCGGAGCGGCTCAACCGGCTCGGCACGGGCCTGGCGAAGACGAGCGGCAGCGGCGTGCAGGCGGACTGGAGCCGCGGCCTCGGCCGGCTGCTGCTTGACCGCGACGCGCTGACTGCGGCCCTTGCGGACAAGCGCCGCCTTCCCAAAGTACCGCCGGGCATGCCGATCGGATGAGGTGACCATGGCACGGACAGCGCGCATCGAGCGGACCGGTGGTCCGGACGTGATCGAATGGACGGACGTCGAGCTGCCGCCGCCCGGCCCCGGCGAAGTGCGGATGCGCAACACCGCCGTCGGCCTGAACTATATCGACACCTATCATCGCGGCGGCGTCTATCCGGTCGAGCTGCCCGCCCCGCTGGGCCTGGAGGCTGCCGGCGTGGTCGAGGCGGTGGGAGAGGGCGTGACCGAATGGAAGCCGGGCGACCGGGTCGGCACCTATGGCCCGCTGCGCGGCGCCTATGCGACCGAGCGCAACCTGCCTGCCGCCAGCCTGCTGCCGATCCCCGACGACATTCCCGACGAGATCGCCGCCGCCGCGCTGCTGAAGGGCTGCACCGCCGAGTTCCTGGTCGAGCGTTGCGCGAAGGTGGAGGCGGGCTGGCCGGTGCTGGTCCACGCCGCGGCCGGCGGCGTCGGGCTGATCCTGGTCCAGTGGCTGAAGGCGGTGGGCGCCCGCGTGATCGGCACCGTCTCGACGGAGGAGAAGGCCGCCGCTGCGCGCCAGGCCGGCGCCGACGAGATCATCCTCTACACGCGCGAGGACACCGCTGCCGGCGTCCGCGCGCTGACCGGCGGCGAGGGTGCGCGCGTCACGTTCGACGGCGTCGGCATGGCGACGTGGGAAGCCTCGCTCGGCGCGACCGCGCGGCGGGGATTGATCGTCAGCTACGGCAATGCCGGCGGCCCCGTGACCGGCGTCAATCTGGGCGTACTGGCGCAAAGCGGGTCGCTGTTCGTCAGCCGGCCGACCCTGTTCGACTATTATGCGAAGCCCGATGACCGCCGCGCCGGCGTCGCCCGGCTCTGGGCGATGATCCGCGCGGGAAAGGTCTCGATCACCATCGGCCAGCGCTATCCGCTCGAACAGGCCGCGCAGGCGCATTGCGATATCGAGGCACGGCGGACCAGCGGCTCGACCGTGCTGCTGCCTTAGCCTTCGCCGGAAAAGTGGATCGGCGGCGCGATATGGTGGGCGCCGTCCCGCTCCACCCACAGGCCGCGCTCCGCGACGTGCGGCTGGTCGAGCGCCTCGCGGAAATCGAGCACCGGCGCGAAGGCGACGTCCTGGTCCGCGAACCAACGCGTCCATTCGTCGCGCGTCCGGGACGCGAAGGTCTCGCGCAGGAAGGCGGTGAGCGGCGCCTGCGCCTCGCCCGCGGCCATGGCGCCGAGCGGGATCAGGTCCGGCCGGCCCAGCGCGGTCAGCAGGTTCGCGACGAACTTCTCCTCGCGCCCGCCGAGCACGACATGGCGGCCATCGGCGGCGCGATAGATATTGTAGAATGCGGCCCCGCCGAGCGATCGCTGATCCTCCGAGCGCGGGCTGTCGTCGCCCATGATCGCGCTGCCGGCGGTATGCGCGCACCAGGGCAGCAGGCTGTCGAGCATCGCGATGTCGAGATAGTCGCCGCGCCCGGTCCGCTCGCGCCCGATCAGGGCCATCAGCACGCCCGACAATGCCGTCAGCCCGGCGGCAAGATCGGCCGCGGCGACGCCCGGCACCACCGGCTCCCCGCCCGGCGCGTTGTTGACCGACAGGAAGCCGGCCCGCGCCTGCACCGCCAGGTCATGCGCCGGATCGCCGGCAAGCGGGCCGTGCTTCCCGAACGCCGAGATCGAACAATAGACGATCCGCCGGTTGCGTGCCGCGACCGCGTCATAGCCGAAGCCCAGCCGCTCGATCGCGCCCGGGCGAAAGCTCTCTACGAACACGTCCGCGCGCTCGATCTCGTCCCACAGCCGCGCCTTGCCCGCGTCCGTCTTCAGATCGAGTGCCACGCACTGCTTGCCGCGATTGAGGTTGCGGAACCAGACCGACTCGCCTGCCTCGAACGGTCCCATCGCCCGCGCCGGATCGCCGCCCGGCGGCTCGATCTTCAGCACCTCCGCTCCCTGGTCCGCCATCATCAGGGTCATCATCGGGCCGGGCAGGAAAAGGGTCAGGTCGACCACCCGCATGCCGGAGAGCTTGCCTTCCATCAGCCGCAACGCTCCGCCATCAATCGTCGGCCGGGCCGAAGCCGCGCTTCCAGACCAGGACCGTGCGGCCGAAGGTGCAGACCACCTCGCCATGCTGGTTCCTGCCGGTGGTGCGGACCGTCACCACGCCTTGCTCGGGCCGGGACTTGCTCTCCCGCTTCTCCAGCACCTCGCTCTCGGCATAGAGCGTGTCGCCGGGGAATAGCGGGTGGGTCAGGCGGATGTCGGTCCAGCCCAGGTTCGCGACCGCCTTCTGGCTGACGTCCGACACCGACATGCCGACCATCAGCGCGACCGTGAACGGCGAGCAGACCAGCGGCCGCCCGAACTCGGTCTTCTTCGCATATTCATAGTCGAAATGGGTCGGGTGCGTGTTCATCGTCAGCAGCGTGAACCACACATTGTCGGCATCGGTGATGGTGCGGCCCGGCCGGTGCTCGTACACGTCGCCGACCGTGAAGTCCTCGTAATAGCGACCGAACGTCTCGCGATAGCGGCCCGGCGCCACTTTGATCACACCGTCTCGCATCCGCACTCTCCCGCTTGTCCTTGCCGACAAGCTGAGTGCGCCAGCGCCGCGCATCTGAAAAGCGGCAAGTGCGTCAGCGGGGGATCAACTCGCGTTCCTGAGCGGCGGGATCAGCGCGACCTTGCGCCCCAACTCCCACAGCTCGCAATGGCTGTGCGAAAAGGATGCGCGAGCGAAGGCGATCGCCGCCTCGTCGTCGTCGGCATCGAAATCGCGCCGATCGATGATGTGCCCGCCATCGTCGAGGCAAAAGAGCCTGTATCCTGCCATCTGCGCAACCCCCGGATATTCTTGTGAATGGCGGTATAGCCGCGGCCACCCGGCGAGTCTGTCGTCAACCCGACATTCACCCGCCGGCCTTGCATTTGGGGGACCAGGGCGCATATCTGCTGCGCTCCAGTCGCAAACTGACGGTCTTTGGCGCTTTGCGGCTCCTTCTTCCTTCTCTCCCTGCCGCTGATGCACGGGCACGCCGGCAGTCGGCGCGTCCTGGACTAAGGAAGACAATATGATCACCGGCACCGTCAAATTCTTCAACGCCGACAAGGGCTATGGCTTCATCCAGCCCGAGGACGGCGGCGCCGACGCGTTCGTGCACATTTCGGCCGTCGAGCGCGCCGGCATGCGCACGCTCGATCGCGACCAGCGCGTTTCCTATGAGCTGGAGACCGATCGGCGCGGCAAGACCAGCGCCGTCAATCTGCAGAGCGCTTGATTTCAGGAAGGCGGGCCGGCCGGTGCCGCGCCCGCCTTTGGCATTGCGAACCGGAGGTGAGGGAATGACGAGCCAGGCCGCCCAATATCGTGCGCAAGCGCTGGCCGCGGAAGCGGCGGCGGAAGCCGCGACGCTGGAGAATGTGCGCGAACGCTGCCTGCGTTCGGCCGCCGCCTGGAACGAAATGGCCGCCCGGATCGAGCTGACCGACCGGCTGCGGGCCGAACGTACCGGCGGCTCGACTTTGGCACAGCCGGTCAAGGTCGACGGCTAAGCACTTAAATTGCCGCGCCGGCGGACAGAAATCGTTCCTCATGCGTTACGCTCATGAAAGGAGCGTTGCATTGGACGGGCAAACCACCATCGAGAGAGCATTCATCCTGGCGGAGACCGGCTCGTGCCGGACGGTCGCCGACATCCGGACGCAGCTGAAAAAGGAACAGCGCGATTCGGTCGACGCGCATCTGGCCGGATCGGTGATCCAGCGCCAGCTCAAGGAGCGGCTGACGGCGAAGCTCGCCGGCTGATCCCATGCCCGGCCGCGAAGCCGATTGGCTTTCGCCGCGCGAACGGCCAAGGCATTGCGGATGGCCGACCAGGCATCTTCCGGGCCTCGAGCGACGATGTCGCCGCTATCCGTTCCGATCTTTCGGGCGGTCTGGGTTTCGAGCATCGTTTCCAACTTCGGCGGGCTGATCCAGTCGGTCGGCGCGTCGTGGCTGATGATCGCGCTTGGCGCGTCGCCGCAGCTGATTGCGCTGGTCCAGGCATCGACGACGCTGCCGATTATGCTGCTGTCGCTGTTCGCCGGCGCGATCGCCGACAATCTGGACCGGCGCAAGGTGATGCTGTCGGCCCAGGTCTTCATGCTGCTGGTCTCGGCAATACTGTCGGGGTTCGCCTGGGCGGGTTGGCTCACGCCCTGGCTGCTGCTTGGCTTCACGTTCCTGATCGGTTGCGGCACCGCGCTGAACGGACCGGCGTGGCAGGCCTCGGTTGGTGACATGGTGCCGCGCGCGGCGCTGCCGGGCGCCGTCGCGATGAACAGCATGGGCTTCAACATCGCGCGCAGCGTCGGCCCCGCGATCGGCGGCGCGATCGTCGCCGCGGCCGGCGCCGCCGCGGCGTTCCTGGCCAACGCGGTCAGCTATATCGGGCTGATCGTGGTGCTGGCGCGCTGGCGGCCCCAGCCTGCCGAAGGACGGCTCCCGCCCGAACCGGTCGGCACCGCGATGGCTGCCGGCGTCCGCTACGTCGTCATGTCGCCAGGCCTGCGCCTGGTGCTGATGCGCTCGCTGGTCTTCGGCCTGGCCGCAAGTGCGGTGCCGGCGCTGATGCCGTTGGTCGCGCGGGACCTGATCGGCGGCGGGCCGCTGACCTATGGCCTGCTGCTCGGCGGGTTCGGGCTGGGCGCGATCGGCGGTGCACTGGGGACGACCCGGCTGCGCACGCGCCTCAGGCCGGAAGGCGTGGTGCGCGCCGCCGTGCTGGCGCTGGCGGCGGGCGCCGCGATCGCGGCGGTCAGCCGGGCCATGCCGCTCACCATCGCCGGGCTGCTGCTGGCCGGCGCAGGCTGGGTGCTCGCCTTGTCGACCTTCAACGTATCGGTGCAGCTGTCGACGCCGCGCTGGGTCGTCGCCCGCGCACTGGCGCTGTACCAGATGGCTGCGTTCGGGGGGATGGCGGCGGGCAGCTGGCTGTTCGGCATCATCGCGGATATCGATGGCGTCGCGACCGCGCTGCTCGCCGCGGCGGCGCTGCAGCTGGTCAGCCTGGTGCTGGGCTTCCTGTTCGTGCTTCCCGACATCAGCGATCTCGACCTCGACCTGCGCGACTGGCAGGTGCCGGTGACGAACGTGCCGATCCTGCCGCGCAGCGGGCCGATCGTCGTCACGATCGAATACCGGATCGAACCGGCCGACCTGCCCCGCTTCCTGGCCGCGATGGATGAGCGCAAGCGCATTCGCCGCCGCGACGGCGCCCGGCATTGGACGCTGCTACGCGACCTCATGGAGCCCGATCTGTGGATCGAGCGCTATCACGTCGCGACCTGGCTCGATTATGTGCGGCACAACCAGCGCCGCACCCATGCCGACATGGAAAACAGCCGCGAGCTGCTCGCGCTGCATCAGAGGGACGGCGACCCCGTCGTCCATCGCCGCATCGAGCGCCAGACGCGCCCGCCTGCGATCAACCGCGGCACCCTCGACCCCGAAGTGGCGGACCCGCTGACCGATCCCAGCCGGTCGAGCTGAAGGTCGCGAAAGTCGGCGCCCTGTCAGCGCCGGCAAGATCCTTGCTGACGAGAACGAGAGTGGGATCGCCCCGATATGGTTCGGTCTTGAAGCCCATATCCGTCTCGACAGCGAGAGCGCTGCGATTCTCGCGGCTTTCGACCGACTCGATCCGCTTGATGCCGCGTTCCTTCGCATGGCGCGCCAGGTGGTCTAGCAGGGCCCAGCCGATCCCGCGCGCCTTGTAGTCGGCGCGGAGCGAGATCGCGACTTCGGCCCTGGTCAACTCCGGATCGGCGGCGAGCATGGCGGTACCGATCAGCCGGTCGCCATCGAAGGCGAGGAAGTTCTCGCTCCGGTCATGGTCGACGGCGACGAGATTCTCGAGCTGCGCATCGCCGATCGTGTGCACGGGCGTCAGGAACCGGAACCTGCGATCGTCGGGGGAGACGTGGGTGAAGAATTCGGCAAGACGCTGCTTGTCCGCGGGTTCGGCGGACCGTACGCAAAACGTGAAGTCCTTCCATGTCGTCAGGGTCGTGCCCTGCTCCGTCGCGGTCGAAGTGCCGGGCATGCCTGCCTCCCTTGTCGTGGTGCGTCGATAGAGACGAACCAGAAAAGGCGCGCGACGTTCCATTCGGTCATGCGATCGGGCGCAGTCGGTAGAAAGCCGATAAACAGGATCGCCCGCGCAGGCAGCATTCATTCTCAAGCACGGCCGCGGCGCTGGTTCCGGCACGACCTCCGTAGAGTTGCGGATGGGGAAACACCCCAATTGCTGCCGGCCTGGGACGTAGCCATTATGGCTGCGAAACGGAGGTTGGTGCGATGAAAAACGTGCTGCTGCTCGCCCATGACGATGCCGGCCAGGAGGCACGGCTGCAATGTGCGCTGGACGTCACGCGCGCGATCAACGGGACCCTGACGTGCCTCAATGTCACGCACTTTCCCTTCTTTGGGCAGGAGTTCGTGACGACTGCCGGCGACATGATTGCGTTCGCCGACGCGCAGGAACGAGAGGCCCGGAATGCGTCCGAGCTGAGAAGGCGACTGGCGGCCGAAGGGGTCAGCTGGGAAGTGCTGGAAGCGACCGGCGACTTCGCCGACATGCTGGTCGCGAACGCGGCCATGACGGACCTGATCGTCGTCAGCAAAAGGCTCGCATCGGCCGAGCAGCCGGACATGATGGCCGTCGCCTCGCGAGCGGCCATGGAGACCCGCGCGCTGGTTATGGTCGTGCCGGAAGATATCGAGCGGCTGGCCCTGGATCGCCCGGCGCTTGTCGCGTGGGATGGCTCGGCCCCCGGCATGGCGGCGATGCGCGCCGCGATGCCGCTGCTGGCGTTGGCGAAGTCGGTCACGGTCTTTACCGTGGACGAGGACGACAAGGGACCGTCGGCCGAACATGCCGCCCGCTACCTGTCGCGCAATGGCATCAGGGCCGAGGTGACGCACAAGAAGAGCGACGGGATCTTCCCGCCCGACGTGCCGATCCGGGCGGCGTGCGACGATCTGCGCGTCGGCTTCTGCGTGATGGGCGCCTATGGCCGTTCGAAACGGATCCAGGACCTGTTCGGGGGCGTGACGCGGCGGATGCTGGTGAAGACCGGGTGCCCGCTGCTGATCGCCCATTGAGAAAGAGGAAAGGAGATCGGCCGTGAAGAATATCCTGCTGCTGGTGCACGACGATGCTGGTCAAGAGGCACGGTTGCAGGCCGCCCTCGACCTCACGCGCGCCGTTTCGGGGCATCTCGCCTGTGTCGACGCTGTCCAGATGCCGGCGATCATCGACAGCTATGGCGGCGCCGGCACGGCCATGCTGCTGGAAGAAGCAAGGAGCCGTGAAGGCGAGAACAAGGCGCGGACGCAGCCGCGCCTCGTTGCCGAAGGCGTCAGCTGGAGCTGGACGGACTCGATCGGCTCCCTGCCGGAGTGCGTGGCCGATGCCGCCCGCACTGCGGACCTGGTGGTGCTCAACAGCTGCCTGGACGCTTTCCCGGCCCCCGACATGCGCTACGTCACGACCGAGGTGCTGAAGCGCAGCCGCGCGCTCGTCGTCGCCGTCCCTGACTCCTGCCGCGGGTTCGACGCAGCGGGCAAGGCGCTGGTTGCCTGGGACGGCTCCGAGCGCGCAATGGCGACCGTCCAGCGCGCAACGCCGCTGCTGTCGCTCGCGAGCGAGGTCAAATTATACCAGGTCGGCGAGATCGGCGAACGCGACATTCCCGCGGAAGACGCTGCGACCTACCTGTCGCGCCACGGCGTCAACATCGATGTCGAAATCGCGCCGCCGGCCGACAGCATCGCGGTTGCGATCCGGATGGAGGCGGAGCGGTTCGGGGCCGCTTACCTGGTGATGGGAGCCTACAGCCATGGTCCCGTCCGCGAAGCCCTGTTCGGCGGCGTCACGCGCGCGATGCTGAGCGCCTGCTCGCTCCCCCTCGTGCTCGGACACTGAGCTCTGTGATCGGTAGCGTGTGACCTTTCTCGAAACCGTCGCCGGCAAGCTCCTCGCTTCGATGGTGATCGGATTGCTGATCGGCGTCGAGCGGGCCTGGCAGTCGCGCGGCGAGCAGCCCGGTACCCGCGTCGCCGGCATACGCACGTTCGGACTGGTCGCCCTCACCGGCGCCGCTGGCGGGCTGCTGCTGGACGCGCGCCAAACCGTCGCCGGCAACGTGATCGTGGCGGTCGCGGCGGTGGCGATCGGCATCGGCTATTGGCGCACATCCCGCGAACACGATCAGCGCAGCGCCACCAGCGCGATCGCGGCGCTGCTGACGCTTGCGCTCGGCATACTCGCCGCCTGCGGATTCGCGGTCGAGGCGGTTGCCTCAGCCTGTATCGCGACGGTGCTGCTTGCCTCGCGCGAGCAGCTTCACGGCTGGATATCGGGGCTGAGCGAGGCCGACGTGCAGGCGACGGTCCGCTTCGCGCTGATCGTCGCCGCCGTCTGGCCGCTGCTGCCCGATCGCGCGTTCGGGCCCTACGATGCCTGGAACCTTCGCTATCTGTGGAGCGTGGTGGTGCTCGTCGCCGGCTTTTCCTTTGCCGGCTATGTCGCCAACAAGCGCTTCGGCCAGGGCGGCGGGACCTTCGCGACGGCAGCTTTGGGCGGCCTCTATTCCTCGACCGCGGTGATCGCGTCGCTATCGATCAAGCTCCGCGGGCAGAATCCCGCCCATCGCGTGATCACCGTCGGCATCGCGATTGCCTCCACGGTGATGTTCGCGCGTGTTCTGGTGCTGGCGGCGATCCTCGCGCCTGCCGCGCTGCCCGGCTTTGCGGCGACGATCGGGCCCGCCGGCATTGTTGCCGCGGCGTATGCGGGCTGGCTGATCCGCAAAGCGTCGGCGGACCGGGAGGAAGCGGCAAGCGAGGCTGACGGACGCAACCCGATCGAGCTGCTGCCGGCCCTGTTCTTTGCCGCGCTTGTCGCCGCCACCGCGGTTGCCACCCGATGGGCGGAGCAACGTTTCGGCGGGATGGGTGTGGGCGCGGTGATCGTCATCAGCGGCAGTTTCGACGTGGACGCGGCGACCGTTACGCTGGGAGGTTTGCCGCCCGGCACTTTATCGCCGCACGTGGCGGGCCTGGTGCTCGCCGGACCGGTTCTGATCAATACGCTGTTCAAGGCCATAGTCGTGCTCGTCAATGGCGGCCGACACCGCTGGAGCGCGGCGATGCCGCTGCTGGCCGCCGCCACGGCCGTCGCTCTCGCGATCACGGCTGGAGCGATAGCCGGCGGCTGATTATCCTCTCGGGATCAGCTTGTGCCGCTTGCGGCGGTCCGCAGCGACTGAACGGGGCAGGAACAATTGTGGCGGAGAGGGTGGGATTCGAACCCACGGTACCGTTGCCGGCACGCCGCATTTCGAGTGCGGTGCTTTCGACCACTCAGCCACCTCTCCGCGAGATGATTGGGGCCCGCGATCGGGCGCCGGTCGAGCGAAGCGGTGCCCCTAGCGGAACGGGAAGCGGGGCACAAGCGTCTGCTTGGCGCAGGCACTTCGCCTCCCTAAATAGGCTTGGACCATGGACAAGCATTATCCCCTGGCCGACCCCCACGTCACCGCGCCACCGATCGTGCATGCGCGCTTTTCCGTCGGGCAGATCGTACGCCACCGGCTGTTCGATTTCCGCGGCGTCGTGTTCGACATCGATCCGGTCTTCGCCAATTCGGAAGAATGGTATCAGGCGATCCCGGAATCGGTCCGCCCTTCGAAGGACCAACCCTTCTACCATTTGCTCGCCGAGAATTCGGACAGCAGCTACATCGCCTATGTGAGCCAGCAGAACCTGCTGGCCGATACCGACGCCGCGCCGGTGGATCACCCGGCCATTTCCGGCCTGTTCGAGGACTTTCGCGACGGCCGCTACCAATTGCGCCGCGAACACCGCCACTGAGCACACACCCTAGACCGCGGTCTTCGTGTCCACCACCTTTTGCGGCCGCGCGTCGGGAAGGACGGCGCGGAAATGGTTCTGCACGCTCTGATAGCATTCGCACGCGCAATGCTCGATCGCGGCGCGGTCCAGGATCACCATCCTGCCGCGGCTGTAGCTGATCAGCCCGCGTTCCTGCAGCACCCGCGCGACGCCGCTGACGGTCGTGCGCTGCACGCCCAGCATCTCGGCGAGATATTCCTGCGTCAGCGCGATCTCGTCCGAATCGACGCGGTCGTGCGTGGTCAGCAGCCAGCGGCACAGCCGCGCGTCGATCGCGTGGAGCGCATTGCACGCGACCGACTGCATGGTCTGCGCCAGCAGCGTATCGGCATAGCGGCTGAAGAGGTCGCGGATCGCGCCCGACCGTTCCTTCGCGCTTTCAAGTGCCGAGGTGTCCATCTTCAGCGCGGTGCCGCCGATCTGCACAACCGCGCGTGCGAAGGCCGGCTTGTTGCCGGCGCTGACGATGCCGCCGATCGCGCCTTCGCGGCCGATCGTCACTGCCTCGACCGCGCGGCCGTCCGCCATCGTCACGACCAGCGACGCCACCACGCCCGGACCTGGAAAATAGCTGTAGTTGACGTCTTCTCCCGGCTCGAACAGCACGTCGCCGCGCGTCAGCAGCACGCTGGACATCGATGATTCCAGGATCGCCCTATCGGTCGGGTTCAGCGACGCGAGCAGCCGATTGCCCGCAAACTGAAGCGCCACGCTCAGAGTGGCGCCAGCACGGCGGCCATTGTCATTATCGTTACTCATACGCCCCCCGGCGCGACTGGCCCACAGCGGGCGCAACCGACTTGCGATACGACTATCGCCGTCTGACGGGTGCGTCTGTCCGCGAGCCGACATAAGGTGCCACATTCTGTGCCAGCCCGGAACAGAAATGCGGCCTAATGAGAAATTGCGGATGTTTGGCGACGATCGGGCGTCAGCCGCGCTGGGCTTGCGCGGCGTCACTGGCGAGCCGGTCCGCGCGCTCGTTGTCGGGGTGGCCGGCATGGCCCTTCACCCATGTCCATTCGATCCGGTGCGGCTGCGCGGCGGCGACCAGCGCCTGCCACAGGTCGGCATTCTTGACCGGCTTCTTGTCGGCCGTCTTCCAGCCGTTGCGCTGCCAGCCCTTCAGCCATTTGGTGAGGCCGTCCATCACGTAGCGGCTGTCCGTCGCCAGCTTGACGCGGCACGGACGCTTCAGCGCGTTCAGCGCCTCGATCGCGGCGGTCAGCTCCATCCGGTTGTTCGTCGTCAGCGTCTCGCCGCCGCTCAGCTCCTTCTCCGTCTCGCCGAAGCGCAGCACGGCGCCCCAGCCGCCCGGGCCCGGATTGCCCTTGCACGCGCCATCGGTGGCGATCTCGACTTCGGGAAGCTCATTCATGCGGCGGCGTAGTGGTCGAGCCGGCGCAGAAAGGCGAGGGGGTCCTTGGGCGTGACCAGCGCATCGGCCGGCGTATTGAGCCAGTCCCAGGCTCGCGTCAGCAGGAAGCGCAGGCAGGCACCCCGGGCAAGCGTGGCGAAGGCGGTACGCTCTTCCGGCAGCAGCGGATGCGCGGCCTCATAGCTGGCGACCAGCGCGTCGCCGAGCGCCGGGTCGAAGCGGCTGCCGTCCGGCGTGAAGCACCAGGCGGCGTGCATCACCGCCAGGTCCCAGGCGCGCACTTCGGTGCAGGAGAAGTAAAAATCGATCAGCCCGGTGACGCGGTCCCCCAGCATCAGGACATTGTCGGGGAACAGATCGGCATGGATGACGCAGCGGGGCAGGGCGGCCGGCCAGTGCGCGTCCAGCCAGGCAAGCTCGTGCGCCACACGCGATCCCAGCCACGGCGCGATCCGGTCGAGCTGATCGCCGCATTTCTCCGCGAGGGCGTGCCAGCCGGACGGGCCGAGGCTGTTCGGCCGCTCCTGATCGAACTCCCGCAACGCCAGGTGCATGCGCCCGAGCGCCGTGCCGGCTGCGCGTGCCTGCGCCGCGTTGGGGTGGGCGACGGACAGGCCGGGCATGAACTCGATCAGGCAGGCCGGCCGTCCAGCGACGCGCTGGATCTGGATTCCGTCCCGGTCCGCGAGCACGCGCGGCACCGGGTTGCCGCTTGCCGCCAGATGATCCAGCAGCGCGATGAAAAAGGGCAGGTCCGCCTCGTCCACGCGCTTTTCGTACAGGGTCAGGATGAAGCGCCCGCCGGTAGTGTCGACCAGGTAATTGCTGTTCTCGACGCCCTCGGCGATGCCCTTGGCCGAAATCAGCGCGCCGATGCCGTAGCGGGCTATCAGCGCCTCGAGTTCGTCGGCGGGAACATGAGTATAGACGGCCATGGCCCCTGATCGGGCAGCCGGTGCGAAAAGGAAAGCACCGCAAGAGTCGCGGATCGCATGACGATCCTGTATGGTCGGCCGGAGGAGGGGGCCGATGGCGTCTCGTCTCTGGGTAGGTGAAGTCGCGCCCCGGATCCTGGTCCGCTGCTGGGGTGATTTCGCGATCGAGGATGGCGCGACCGGCGCCGACCTCAAGCCCCGCGGCCGCAAGGCGCGGGCGCTGCTCGCCTATCTGGTGCTTCATCCCGGCAAGGCCGTCAGCCGCGAGAAGCTGACCGGTCTGTTTTGGGGCGACCGCGCGGAGGAGCAGGCGCGGGGCAGCCTCAGGCAGACGCTGTTCGAGCTGCGCGACTTGGCCAATGGCGGCGGCGTGTTGCTGGTCGAACGCGAGAGCGTGGCGCTCGTGCCGGACAGGGTCTTGACCGATATCGAGGGAATGCGTGCGCTGCTTGAGGCGGGCGACTTTCAGGCATTGCTCGCCGCGCTTCCCGACCGCGACGAGTTGCTGTTCGCCAATCTCGACGGAATCGATGCGGGTTTCGACGAATGGCTGCACGTCGAACGGACGCGACAACGGGACCTGCTGGTCACGTTGATCGGGGACGCTTCGGCCGCAGCGCTCGCCACGGGCCAGGCGCGCAGTGCGCGCGCGTTTCATTCGCGGCTGCTGGAATTCAATCCGGACGACACCAGGCCGGCATCGCCATCATCGGACTCGCCGCTATCGCCACCCGCATTCACCGCGACAAATGAGCCGCGCAAGTGGCGAGCCGTCGCTGTCGCGGCTGCGGTGTTGCTTGCAACCGGCACGGTCGGCGGCGCGATGTGGTTGCGCGCCGACGCACCGGTTGCTCCAGTTCCCGATCGCGACGTGCGCGAGCTTTACAATGTGGCGCATCAGATCATCTACCAGCGCAACGGCGAGCAATTCCCGATGGCGACGCAGCTTCTGCGGCGTGCCCTCGCGCTTGCGCCGAACGATGTGGCTGTCATGGCCGACCTTGCGGCCATCATCGCGATGAACAACCGGACTCCCGATGGCCTTGCCGAGGCCGAGCGCCTTGCCCGGCGCGCGATCCAGCTCGATCCGAACTCGGCGACGGCGAATGGCGTCCTCGGCATGGTGTTGGGCTTTCAGTCGGATGAAGCGCGTGCCGCCGTCAAGAAGGCGGCCCGGCTCAATTCGAACGATCCGCAAATCCAATTCTGGTTGAGCAACGTGCTTGGGGTCGAAGGAGATTATGTCGGACGGCTGCAGGCGCTCCGCCGGGCAGCGGCGATCGATCCGCTCTGGCATCGTGCCTCGGGCACTGCCGCGGTGGCGGCCTGGGAACTCGGCTATCCCGATGAAGCCGAGGCCTATGTCGCCCGGCTGCGCGAGCGTGATCCGCGGCTGGCGTTCCTGTGCGGCTACTCCGTCGACATGGCGCGGGGGGATTATGCCAGCGTCGTGCGCGATACGGTGGCGGCGCGTCAGCGGCTCACGGAGGCGGATGCCGCGGACTCCAAGCTCGGAATGGCACTGCTGGTGCTTGGTTACGAGCAGCCGGCGCGGTTGCTGCTGCGCCTGCCCCCTCCATTGTGGCGCATCGTCAGCGGGGCGGGGCCGGCACCCGGTGAGTTGGAGCCGCTGCTGATCGCGGCGACCGTGGACGATCCTGCCGCGAGCCTGGCGCTGACTGGTTTGCGCGAAACGCTGAAGGCCGGGCGAGCCGCTGAAATCGTCGCCGCCTATGACCGGCGCGTCGGCCTTCTGGCGGAGCTTACAGCTGGCAATCCGTCCAATGTCGATCTTATCACCAACGGGCTCCAGGTTGCGCTCGCCCTTCGCGCGGTGGGGAGAGAGCGGGAAGCTGACGAACTGCTGGTCCGGGCTGATTCCGCCATCCGGCAGAGCTTCAGCCATGGCGCGGTCCCGAACTGGCTGTATGCAGGGGCGTCCGGCGTGTGGGCGGCGCAGGGGCGGAAAGAGGAAGCGCTTGCGGCGCTGAAAGCCGCGATCGACCGGGGCTGGCAATATGCGCCGCTGACGCCGCTGCCGGACATGGCGGAAATTCCGTCTTTCGCCGGCCTTCGCGGCGATCCGCGGTTCGAACGGCTCCGGCAGCGTCTGAAGGACCATATCCAGCGCGAAAGACGCGCAGTCGGGCCCGTTCCGGTTTAGGACAAAAACGACATAAATGCGCGCAGTCGTTCGATTTAACGCCTGTCTAACGCTGATCTGACGGCGGTCCGACTCTCGCTCGGCATCTTCCCGAATCGCGGCTCATCGCAGCCCGTGATCAGGGGAGTTGAACAATGAAGAAGAGCGTAAAGACTGTGTTGGCACTGGCGACGGCGCTGGCTTGGGCCGGCCCGAGCGGCGCCGCGATCACCGTCAATGACGACCCCGTGCTGTTCTGGAACGACCTTGCCGTGAAGACCTTCGGCGGCAACCCGCTGACCCAGTCGCGGGCGGTCGCGATGGTCAATACCGCGATGTACGATGCGGTGAACCGGACCTACAATGGCGCCGGCAACTACTACAACCAGGGCGTGGCCGCACCGGGCGGCAATGTTCGCGCAGCCGCCTCGGTGGCGGCACACGATGTGCTGGTCGCGGTCGACCCGACGCATGCGGGGACTTACGACATGGCACTGGCGTCGAGCCTCGGCCTGGTCGGCGCAGGCACCGCCAAGGAGAATGGCAAAGCGACCGGCGCCGCCTATGCGGCCGCCATGCTCGCCAATCGGCAGAATGACGGCTCGACGGCGGTGGTGCCCTATACGCCCGGCATGCTGCCCGGCCAGTGGCGCCCGACGCCGCCGAACAATGCGCCGGCTGCGGCGCCGCAATGGGCTGATGTGAATCCGTTCCTGATGGCCGCCAACGATCAGTTCCGGGCCGGCCCGCCACCGGCGCTGTCGAGCGCGGAATATGCTGCGGCTTATAACGAGGTGAAGGAGATTGGGGCACTCAACAGCATGACGCGCACGGCCGACCAGACCGCGAGCGCGCTGTTCTGGGACACGTCGAACGGCATGACGTGGATCCGGATCGGGGTCGACGTGATCGCCGACGATCACTTGTCGACACTTCAGAACGCCCGGGTGATGGCCAAGCTGTCGACCGCCATCGCGGACTCGTTCATCTCGGTCTGGGACACGAAGTACGAGTATAATTTCTGGCGGCCGATCACCGCCATTCGAGAGGGCGACACCGACGGCAATGCCGATACCGAGGCCGATGCGGGCTGGACTCCCCTGTTCGGGACGCCGAACCACCCCAGCTATGCTTCGGCGCACTCGATCCAGTCCGGAGCGGCCGCGGCGGTGCTGCTCGATCTGGTCGCGGACCAGGCCTTCTGCAACACGATCGGTCCGGACATGCGGTGCTTCAGCGGCATCGCGCAGGCGGCGCAGGACGCCGCCGACAGCCGGCTATGGGGCGGCATCCACTGGCGCTTCGATAATGAGGCCGGGCTTGCCGCCGGCGACGCGATCGGCCGCTGGACGCTCGCGCAGAGCGCCTTCAACGGCGTTCCCGAACCGGCAAGCTGGGCGCTGATGATCGCCGGCTTCGGCCTCGCCGGCACGGCGCTGCGGCGGCGGCCAGTGCGCGTCGCTTACGCTTGACGTGAAAAGGGGCGGCCCGTCGCCGGACCGCCCCTTCTCCTTTGAAGCTTCGTGAAGCTTACTTGAGTTCCACCGTAGCGCCGGCTTCCTCGAGCTGCTTCTTGATCTTCTCGGCCTCGTCCTTGTTCACGCCTTCCTTGACGGCCTTCGGCGCGCCCTCGACCAGGGCCTTCGCCTCGGTCAGGCCGAGGTTGGTGATCGCACGGACTTCCTTGATCACGTTGATCTTCTTGCCGCCATCGCCCGTCAGGATCACGTCGAACTCGGTCTTCTCTTCGGCGGCAGCGGCGCCACCGGCAGCGCCACCGGCGGCCGGAGCCGCAACCGCCACCGCAGCGGCGGCCGAGACGCCCCACTTCTCTTCGAGCATCTTGGACAGGTCGGCCGCTTCCAGAACGGTCAGCGACGAAAGCTGGTCAACGAGGGACTGAAGGTCTGCCATTTTATAACTCCATCATCTGTGTGCTCCGGCGAAGGCCGGAGCTTTGTTCACCACTCCGGCCTTCGCCGGAGCACACCGTGCACTTAAGCGTCTTCTTTGGCGGCGTAGGCGCCGAACACGCGGGCAAGCTGCGCGGCGGGCGCCTGGGCGATCTGCGCCAGCTTCGTCGCGGGCGCCTGAACAAGGCCCACGATTTTGGCGCGCAGTTCGTCAAGCGACGGCAGCGAAGCGAGCGCGGTGACACCCGCCGGATCCAGGGCAGTCTCGCCCATCGCCCCGCCGACGATCTCGAACTTGTCGGTCGTCTTGGCGAAGTCCACGGCCACCTTGGCGGCCGCGACCGGGTCGTTGGAATAGGCGAGGCCGGTCGGCCCGGCCAGCATCGTGCCGATGCTGGCATAGGGCGTTCCCTGGATCGCGATCTTCGCCAGGCGGTTCTTCGCTACCTGGTAGCTGGCGCCGGCTTCGCGCATCTTGTTCCGCAGGTCCGTCGACTGCTTGACGGTCATGCCCTTGTTCAGGGTCACGACCACCACGCCGGTTGCGGCAAAGGTGTTGCTCAGCTCTTCGACCAGCTCTGACTTTTGAGCTCGATCCATGCCATTCTCCTTTGTGGCGCGCGGAAACGTTCCGTGCGCCGGCTCACTTGTCCGAGGGGAATGGTTGCGCGGCTTTTGCGGCTCGGCCAAAGGCGGAGCGGCAGACCCGAAATCTCTTCCCCGTCTCGGCTGGAGATTAAGCCCTTCGCCTTCGCTCAGGACACCAGCTGTCTCGGACGGCAACGACCTGGGGCAGGCCCCATGTCGAAGCGGGCGCGTATAGCGATTTTCGCGAGAGGGTCAAGGGAACGGCTGGCCTTCCATGCTCGTTCGGCGCTAACAGCGTAACGACCAGAACAAGGGAAGAGATATGGCCGACACGCCCGCTCCGGAAAAGCCGAAACGCACCCGCGCCGTCAAGCCGGCGTCCGCCAAGTCCGAGACGCCCGCCAAGGCGAAGCCGGCGCGCGCGCCCAAGGCGAAGGCCGCGAGCGCCGCCAAGGCCGAAGGCGCGGCCAAGCCCGCTCCGAAGCGTCAGTCGCGACCGCCCGCGGTCGAGAAGAAGAGCGCGGGCAAGCCCAAGGCGGCGGCGCGCAAGCCAGCCGCGCCGAAGCCGGCCGAAGGAGCCAGGCCGTCAGCGCCGGCCAAGGCGGCGGCGGCCGTGCCGCCGGCCGTGGAAAAGGCGGTCGAGACCGTCAAGCGCGCGGTCGCCGACGTCCCGCCGCGCACCGGCCTGTTCGCGGCGCTCGGCACCGCGGCGGTGGTGGCCGGCGCCTTCTTCGTCTGGCGCGCGTCCCGGGCGGAGGAGCCGCGCTACCAGACCATCGAATCTGACAATACGATCGAGGTCCGCAAATATCCCGCGATCGTGACGGCTGGGACCGAGCACCGCGGCGAGCGCCAGGCTGCCCTGAACGAGGGTTTCCGCACGCTCGCCGACTATCTGTTCGCCCGGTCCCGCGAGGGCGCCAAGCTGCCGATGACCGCGCCGGTGCTTTCGGACACGGATGGCGACGGCAGCTGGCGCACCCGTTTCGTGATGCCGACCGGCAAGGCGCGCGCGGAGCTGCCCAAGCCGCCATCCGGTGTCGAACTGATCGCGGAGCCGGCGCAGCGCATCGCCGTGATCCGCTTCTCCGGCCGGGCGGACGATGCAACGCTTTCGGCGAAGGAAGGGGCGCTGCGTTCCTGGCTGCAGCTGCGCGGCCTGCCGAGCGAAGGCAAGGCGGTGCACGCCTATTACAACGCACCATTCCTTCCCGGTCCGATGCGGCGCAACGAAGTCATGATCGTGCTCAGCGATGAAGGCGGCACGGGGGCGTAAGGGCGCCCCGGACATGCTATAACGAGTCGCGGTCCTCCAGGGCACATAGAACCGAGTCGCAGTCCTCCAGGCCAAGGGAAGGAGAGATGCGATGGAACCCCTCGTCAAGCATGTGGCATTGGTGTCCGAATCCCGGCAGGTCGGCACGGGAGAAGTGATGATGGTCGCGGCGGCGCTGCAGAAGCAGGCCTCGCGCGACCTTTCCGGCATCTGGCAGATCGGCGCCACCGTCGACGCCTTCGAGCATCTTGAAGACGTGCCGGTCGATTACTGGCCGATGATCATTCGCGACGATATCGGCTACAGCGCCGCCGGCATCCATCTGGACCAGAGTGGCCAGCCCTTCGCGCTGATCTCGGCCGATCCAGACCGCGACGTATGGTCGCTGACCTCCAGCCACGAGATGTGCGAAATGCTGGTCGATCCGTTCGGCAATCGCGTCATTGCCGGCGACTCGATCAAAGCCGATCAGGGGCGCGTCACCTATCTGGTCGAGGTCTGCGATCCGTCCGAAGCCTCCAATTACGCTTATTCGGTCAACGGCGTGCTGGTGTCGGATTTCTACACGCCCAACTTCTTCGATCCTGTGGCCGCCCCGGGCGTTCGTTATTCCTACACCGGCGCGATCAAGACGCCGCGCTCGATCCTGCCGGGCGGCTATATCTCATGGCATGATCTGGAAACCGACATCTGGTGGCAGCAGACCTGGTTCGGGGGCAGCCAGCCGCAATTCCGCAGCCTCGGCAAGCTGACGGGCGGCCGGAGCATTCGCAGCCAGATCGACCGGATCACGTCAGAGGATACGGCAATGGCGGTCAGCGCCGGGCGCGCGACGTCCGAGTTCGGGGGCATGGCGGCGCCGAGCGCCAGGTCGACTCTCGCCGCACGCGCGCAATCGCTGCACAGTCAGATCAACGAGCTGATCGCAGCGGCCTGACGGAACTGGAGCGCGCCATGCCGGGTTCAGACGACGGGTCGACTGAAGAGAATGAAGGTCTCGACATGGCGCAATCCAGCCCCGCAGCGGCAAGCAAGGCGCGCGCCCGCGCGCTCCACGCCCAGATCGAATCGATCAAGCGCGAACATTCGGCGCCTCTTCCAGCGCCCGGAAAGGAAAGCCCGCGCGACTTTATCGCGCGGCGGATGGCGCAGTTGAGCGAGGAGTAGGCCGGCTCACTTGCCGGACTGGCTGCCCATCGAGCTCGTGCGCTCGATCTCGTCACGATTGGCGTCCGAAATCCTCTGCCACTGCTTGGCGGTCATGCAGACTTTCTTGCCCTTGATCAGCGAGCCCGTCTCGACCTCGCGGCGGCAGATCTTCTTCTCTTCCGGCTGTTGCGGCGCGGCCGACGGAGTCGTCGGCGTCGCGGCAGCGTCCGGCGCGGTCGCGAGAAGAAGTCCAGTCACAATTCCAAGCAACATAGATTAGCCTCCCTTGCTGACTCGCTTGCTAGCAGCGTGTCGCGCAGCGCTCAAATTCCCGCGACGAAACCATCGCCGCGGTCGACGAAACGCTTCGGCCGCTAAAGGGAAAAGGCCGGAGCGCAAACCCCGGCCTTTGTCCGTTCGTCTCCGGCGGCCGCCTCAGACAGTCGCGACTTCCGCCACGTCCACCTTGATGCCCGGGCCCATCGAGGAGCTGAGCGCGACCTTCTTGACGTACTTGCCTTTGGCACCCGACGGTTTGGCCTTGACCACCGCGTCGACAAGCGCGTCGAAGTTCGCGCGCAGGTCCTCGGCCGGGAAAGACGCCTTGCCGATGCCGGAATGGATGATACCGGCCTTTTCGACGCGGTATTCGACCTGGCCGCCCTTGGCGTCCTTGACCGCCTGGCCGACGTTCATCGTGACCGTGCCGAGCTTCGGGTTCGGCATCAGGCCCTTCGGGCCCAGCACCTTACCGAGGCGGCCGACCAGACCCATCATGTCGGGCGTGGCGATGCAGCGATCGAAATCGATATTGCCGCCCTGCACGGTTTCCAGCAGGTCCTCCGCGCCGACGATGTCGGCCCCGGCCTCGCGCGCCTCGTCGGCCTTCGCACCCTTGGCGAAGACGGCCACGCGGACGGTCTTGCCGGTGCCCTTGGGCAGAGTGACCACGCCGCGGACCATCTGGTCGGCATGGCGCGGATCGACGCCCAGGTTCAGCGCGACTTCGATCGTCTCGTCGAACTTGGCGGTCGCATATTGCTTGGCGAGGGCGATCGCCTCGTCGACGCCGTAGAGCTTCTCGGCGTCGACGGCCCAGCTCTTCTGCTTCTTGGTCAGCTTCGCCATGGTCTTAACCCTCCACCACTTCGAGGCCCATGGCGCGGGCGGAGCCTTCGATGATCTTCGTTGCAGCCTCGATATTGTTCGCGTTCAGGTCCTTCATCTTGACCTGCGCGATCTCGGCCAGCTGCGAGCGCTTGATGCGGCCCGCCGAGGTCTTGCCCGGCTCTTTGGAGCCCGACTTCAGGTTCGCCGCCTTCTTCAGAAGGAAGGTGGCCGGCGGCGTCTTGGTCTCGAACGAGAAGCTGCGATCGGCATAGACGGTGATGACCGTCGGGATCGGCGCGCCCTTTTCCAGGTCGTTCGTGGCGGCGTTGAACGCCTTGCAGAACTCCATGATGTTGACGCCGCGCTGACCCAGCGCCGGGCCGATCGGCGGCGACGGATTGGCGGCGCCGGCGGGCACCTGCAGCTTGATATAGCCGGTAATCTTCTTTGCCATGTCACTCTCTTTCAAGTCGAGCGGTACAGACGGACGCGCAAGCACGCCCTCCCGCAATGTTCCAGAGCTGTCGCTTGGAAGCGCGGGCCCTTAGCCGAAAATCGGGCGGAAGGGAACAGCTTCCTTCGCAGCGCGATCGATCGCTGATCCGCAGTCGCCCGGCTGTGGCCTAACAGCCTAGGGTTGCGAACGATTGTTCTTCGCCCGTATCAACCGCGCCCCATGGCCCTTTTTCCCCGCTTCGAACACCGCGCGGTGCCGATCGCGCTCGCGGCGGTCACTATCGACGTGATCGGGTTCGGCATCGTGATGCCGGTGCTGCCGACGCTGATCACGGATCTGGGCCGCGTCGACCTGGCCGCGGCGACGCGGATCGCCGGGTGGATGCTGGCCGTGTTCGCGGTCACGCAGTTCCTGGCCGGGCCGGTGCTCGGCAACCTTGGAGACCGCTACGGCCGGCGACCCGTGCTGATCGCGGCGATGACGGCGTTCGCGGTCGATTATGCGCTGATGGCGGTCGCGCCGACGATCGCCTGGCTGTTCCTGGGGCGCGCGATTGCCGGCATCACCGGCGCCACCTTCGGCCCGGTCGGCGCGGTGATCGCGGACGTGACCCCGCCCGAGCGGCGCGCCACCAATTTCGGCTATCTGGGCGCGGCGTTCGGCATCGGCTTCATCGTCGGACCGGCGCTGGGTGGACTCGTCGCGACCTTCGGGCCGCGCGCGCCGTTCTGGCTCGCATGCGCGCTGGCCGTCGCCAACGCCGTCGCGATGTACTTCCTGCTGCCGGAGACGCTTGCCGCCGAGAACCGCCGGCCGTTCGCGCTGCGCGACGCGCATGTGATCGGCGCGTTCAAGCCGCTGTTCGCAGCCGGCAACGCGACGCCGCTGCTGGTCGCCTGGTTCCTGTGGCAGCTGGGCGGGGTAGTCTATCCGACCACTTGGGCGTTCTGGGCCAAATTGCGCTTCGACTGGACCGACGCGCAGATCGGCTGGAGCCTGGCCTGGGTCGGTTTCCTCCAGCTGCTGGTGCAATTGTTCCTGACCGATCGCGTCATCAGGCGGACGGGGGAGCGCGGGGCCGCGATCATCGGTCTGGCCTGTGGGGCTGCGACGCTGGTCATCTATGCGTTCGTCACCCAGGGCTGGCAGGTCTATGCCTTTTTCCTGATCGGCTGCCTCGGCGCGCTGGCATGGCCGGCGCTGAACGGCATCCTGTCGCGGATGGTCGATGCAAGCCGGCAAGGGGCACTGCAGGGCGGCATCGGCAGCATGAATTCGGTCGCGGCGGTGCTGGGGCCGCTGATCGCGTCGCAAAGCCTGGCCTGGGGCGCGCGCCACTCGTTCGATGGCGCCGCCTTCATCGTTGCCGGCACGCTGATCGGCGCGGCCACGGCGATCGTGCTGCTGGGCGTGCCGCGCCTGCACTATGCCGCCGCCGGCGAAGCAATCCGATAGCCGGGACCGGACTGCTCCGCCGCGCCGATCCTCAGTCGAACAGCTCGGCCAGGAACGACTTGCGCTTGTAATGATGCTTGTCGCGGTAGTCGCCGCGCTCGTGGCGCGGGATTCCGGTGACCACCGAGGCCGGGGTCTGCGCCGGCGCGCTCCGCTCGATGATCTTGTCGATCTCGCCGCGATCGAGCCAAACGCCGCGGCAGGCCGGGCAATAGTCGATCTCGATCCCTTGCCGGTCAGACATGACAAGCACCGTCCCGTCGACCGGGCAGGTCATCGACGCCATCTGCTGGGGGGTGCGCATCGCTCAGGCCCTCCCGCCGCTCAGGCGGCGGCCGGCGAGCCGGTCCTTGATCGCCAGCCGCAGCTTCTTCAGCCGCAAAAGCCGAATGCTGTCGGGGAAGCGCCGCTTGAGCTCTCGCCGGATCTCGTCGTCCAGCTTCCTGTGGGTGAGGGTCAGTCGGTAAATGAAAGCGTTCATAGCCTCTTTCCAATCGATAAGGATCGATCGGGAGCGCCGCGAGGCAGGAGGGGCGAAACATCGCAACCTGCATCGGGAGCTATTCCCGATGCGGTCCGACATCACGGCCGTTCATCGAACGGCCGCCAGAGGGGCCCGGTCCGCAGTCTCAATTTATGACCGGGCCCCGAAGATTCAACCCTGGGGAAAGTGCGTAGGAGGTTCGGCGGCCGCCGCCAGCGCCGCCCGCTTGTTGCGGGACCAGATGTTCAGCGCCTCGACCGCGGCGGAGAAGGCCATGGCCGTGTAGATATAGCCCTTCGGCACATGCACGCCGAAGCCGTCTGCGATCAGCACGGCGCCGATCATCAGCAGGAACCCGAGCGCCAGCATCACCACCGTCGGGTTGCGGTTGATGAAGTTCGCCATCGGCTCGGCCGCGAACAGCATCACCAGCACCGCGCACACCACCGCGACCACCATGACCGGAAGATGCTCGGTCATGCCGACCGCGGTCAGGATCGAATCGACGGAAAAGACGAGGTCCAGCACCAGGATCTGCACGATCGCGGCACCGAACGAGAGGCCGGCGCGGGCGACGTCGAACACGTCGTCGTTCGGCCGCGGATCGGCATTATGGTGGATTTCCTTGGTCGCCTTCCACACCAGGAACAGGCCGCCGACGATCAGGATCAGGTCCCGCCACGAGAATTGGGTCTCGAAGCTCGGCTCGCCATAGGCGCTGGGGGAGCCCTGCAGGCCCAGGTCGAAGACCGGCGCGGTCAGGCCGACCAGCCAGCTGATCGCGGACAGCAGCGCCAGGCGCATGAACAGCGCCAGGCCGATGCCCAGCCGCCGCGCCTTTCTGCGCTGGTGCTCCGGCAGCTTGTTGGTCAGGATGGAGATGAAGATCAGGTTGTCGATGCCGAGCACGACTTCCATGACCACGAGCGCGGTCAGCGCGGCCCATACGCTGGGGTCGCTGAACAGGGCAATCAATCCGTCCATCGGTTTAGGCGCTCCTCTGAGAGATGCGGTCCGACATCACGACCGTCATGGTCGCCAGAGGGGCCCGGCCCGCGCCCGCCATTTACGTGGCGGCGCGGACGGCTTCAAGGGTGGAAAAAGGGCGAGGGCGGCGGCCGCCGGCCCTCAGGCCGTCACTTCGCGCGTTCGACCTGCTCGAACTCCAGCTCGACCGGCGTCGCGCGGCCGAAGATCGACACGCTGACCTTGACGCGGCTGCGGTCGAAATCGAGCTCCTCGACGACCCCATTGAAGCTGGCGAACGGTCCGTCCAGCACCTTCACCTGGTCGCCGATCTCGTAATCGACCTTGACCTTGGCCTTGGGCGCGGCGGACGCGGCCTCTTCCTTGGTGCTCAGGATGCGCGCGGCCTCGGCCTCGCTGATCGGCTGCGGCTTGTTGTTGGTGCCAAGGAAGCCGGTGACCTTCGGCGTGTTCTTGACGAGGTGATAAACGTCGTCGTTCATCTCGAGCTTGGCGAGGACGTAGCCGGGGAAGAATTTCCGTTCCGACTGCACCTTCTTGCCGCGGCGGACTTCGGTGACGGTCTCGGTCGGCACCTCGACATGCTCGACCAGCCGCTCGAGTCCCATGCGGGTCGCCTCGGCCATGATCGCGTCGCGGACCTTGTTCTCGAAACCGGAATAGGCGTGGATGATGTACCAGCGGGACATGGGGTGCGCTTCCTGAAAGGTTAGCCGGCGAAGGTCAGCAGCGAATGGACGATCGCGCTGAACAGGGAATCGATGCCGAAGAAGAAGATGCCGAGCATCGCGGTCATGATGATCACCATCAGCGAGGTCATCATCGTCTCGCGGCTGCTCGGCCAGACGACCTTCGCGGTCTCTGCGCGGACCTGCTGCACGAACTGGGGAATGTCGCCGATCTTCATCGCCACTGTGTCTCGTCCCGTCTTCGGGGTGAACGCCCCCGTCCGGGCCGGCGCCCGAGGGATGCTTCACCGATGTAGTGAGATTGAGCCGCGCTATAAAGTGGGCCGCGCGGCGAAGCAAGCCGGGCGCTTGCGCATCCGCAAGGGCGCGGCTACATCGCCCGCCGGCCCGGGCTCGAAGCTCGGGCCGGGCCTAGGAGTGTAGCTCAGTTGGTAGAGCATCGGTCTCCAAAACCGAGGGCCGGGGGTTCGAGTCCCTCCACTCCTGCCATCCCGCTTCCCGCACAGGGTTGATCAGGCCGCGGCCGCGCTCCTGGCGCCGCCGGTGAACAGCGCGCGGGCATCCGCCGCGCTCATCGGCCGGCCGAACAGATAACCCTGAACCTTGCGGCAGCCGAGCTTGCGGATCATCGCCAGCTCGTCCTCCGTCTCGACGCCCTCGGCCGTGGTCGACATGCCGAGACTGTCGGCAAGCGCCACCACGGCGCGGATGATCGCGACATTCTCGGGCGTGTTGCTCGCCGCCCCCTGGACGAAGCTGCGATCGATCTTGATGGTCGAGAATTTGGTACGGCTCAGATAGCCGAGCGACGAATAGCCGGTGCCGAAATCGTCGAGCGACAACTTGATGCCGAGCGCCATCAGCTCACGCAGCACGGCGACCGCGTGCGGCGCCTCGTTCATGAACACCGATTCGGTGACCTCCAGCTCCAGACGGCTGGGCGCGAGTCCGGTTTCCTGCAGCACGGCGGCCACGGTCTTTGCGAAATTGCGGTTGTGCAGCTGCTCGAACGAGACATTGACGGCGACCCGTACGGTCGACGGCCAATGGGTCGCTTCCTGGCAGGCCGTGCGCAGCACCCATTCGCCGATCGGGCCGATCAGCCGCGCCTGCTCGGCCAGCGGCACGAATTTGGCCGGCGAGACGTTGCCCAGCTGCGGATTGGTCCAGCGCAGCAGCGCCTCGAATCCTTCGATCGCGCCGGTCTCGCCGGTCACGACCGGCTGGTAATTGAGGTGAAGCTCGCCGTTTGAGAGCGCGCGGCGCAGGGCGATCTCCATCACCCGGCGCTCCTCGGCATCGACGTGGAGCTGCGGCTCATAGGCCTGAACGGTGGCTCCGCCCAGGTCCTTCGCGCGGAACAGCGCCAGGTTGGCGGAGCGGAGCAGCACCTCCGACGTCCCGCCATCGCGCGGGCCGATCGCGACCCCTGCGCTCGCGCCGACGAACAACGTGTGCTGGTCGATATCGTAGGGCAGCGACAGCTCTTCGACGATGCGCTGGGCCAGCTTCTCCAGCCGCGCCTGGTCCGATCCGTCGTTGAAGACGATGCCGAACTCGTCGCCGCCGAGCCGCCCGCACAGGTCGTTAGGCCCGAGCAGCGCCTGCAGCCGCTCGGCGGCGCGGCCGAGCAGAATATCGCCGACGGCGTGGCCGAGCGTGTCGTTGACGTTCTTGAAGCGATCGAGGCCGACGATCATCAGCCCGCAGCGGCTGCGCCACTGCTCGGCATGGGCAAGCGCGTCGCCGACGACTTCGGAGACGTGCAGGCGGTTGGGCAGACCCGTCAGCGTGTCGTAGCGCGCCATCCGGTTGATCTTGTCGGCCGAGTGGCGCTCCGCGGTCACGTCGGTGCCGGTGCCGCGGAAGCCGGCAAAGCCGCCGCGCTCGTCCTGGATCGGGGCGCCGCCCAGCTCCCACCACAAAGTCTCGCCGCCGATGCTGACGGGCAGGATCAGCTCCTTGAAGGATTCGCGATACTTGATCTTGTCGGCCAGCGTGCGCAGCGCCGCCGGGAAATTTCCGGTCTCCCACGTCTCGCCGGCAAGGATCTGGAGGAAGGAACGGCCTTCCAGTGCGCCGGCGTCGGCGCCCAGCGCCAGCGCCAGGCGCGGCGACACGCCGGTCAGGTTCTTGGCGGTGTCGATCTGCCACGACCAGTCCGCATCGCTATAGTCGTGTTCGAGCAGCTTGACGCGCGGCCCGTTCATCGCGTCGGCAAGCACGCGCGATGGGTGCGTGCCGGTCGAAAGCGCTCGGACGTTGGCGAGGCAGCGCGCGACCAGGATCGCGTCGAAGGCGATCGTCGCCACCAGCAGCATCAGCAGCGGCCAGCCGAGCGACAGGCCGCGCAACGCGACCAGCGACAGCAGCCCCAGCGGCAGCGCCGAGGCGAGCAGGATGGTCGTCGCCAGCGTCCGCACGAAACTATGCGGGATCGCGTCTGAGGGTTGGGGCCGGAGTCGCTTCACGCGCCCGGAATTAAACTCCTGTTCGTTAGCAAGCCGTAAGCGCGCCGTTCAGGTTGGGCGCTCAGGCCGCGAGCGGCTGGATTTCGCCCGATAGGTACAGGTTGCGCGCCTTGGCCCGGCTCAGCTTGCCTGAACTGGTGCGCGGCAGCGTGCGCGGCGGCACCAGTTCCACCACGCAATTCATGCCCGTGATGCTGCGCACCTTCTCGCGGATCGCGTCGCGCAGCCGGGCGCGTTCCTCGGGATCGGAGGTGCGGCACTGGACCAGCACGGCGGGCGTCTCCTCGCCGCCGGGCGTCGTGATCGCGAAGGCTGCGATGTCGCCCGCCTTGAACCCCGGCAATTGCTCCACCGCCCATTCGATGTCCTGCGGCCAGTGGTTCTTGCCGTTGATGATGATCATGTCCTTGGCGCGGCCGACCACGTAGAGATAGCCGCCGGACAGATAGCCCATGTCGCCGGTGTCCAGCCAGCCATCGACCAGGCACGCCGCGGTCGCCTCGGGATCGCGGAAATAGCCGGCCATCACCGACGGCCCCTTGCACCAGATTTTGCCGATCGCGCGCTCCGGCAGGGCCGTGTCGTTCTCGTCGCGGATCTCGACGGTCATGTCCTTGGCGGGCCTGCCGCAATTGACGACGGCGCGGAACCGCTGCGGCCCGTCATTGGCGGCGATGCCGCCGGCCAGCTCGGTCTCCTCGACCAATTCGACCTCGATTCCCTCGCCCGGCGGCATGATCGTCACCGCCAGCGTCGCTTCGGCGAGGCCGTAGCTCGGCAGGAAGGCGCTGGCCTGGAAGCCGGCGTCGGCGAAGGCGTCGACGAACGACTGCATCACGTCCGGGCGGATCATGTCGGCGCCGTTGCCGGCGATCCGCCAGCGCGACAGGTCGAACCGGTCGGACGCGCGGGTCTGGCTCGACATGCGCCTGGCGCAGATGTCGTAGCCGAAGGTCGGAGAATAGCTGATCGAAGTCCCCGGGTTGCGGCTGATCAGGTCCAGCCAAGCAAGCGGACGGCGGGCGAAATCCTCGGTCTTCAGATAGTCGACCGAGACCTGGTTCGCGACCGGCGACAGCATGCAGCCCACCAGCCCCATGTCATGGTACCAGGGCAGCCAGGAAATGCAGCGGTCGCTGTCCTCAAGCTGCATCCCGTGCGAATGGGCGGACAGGTTGTTCAAGAGCGCGTGGTGGGTGACGGCGACACCATGCGGGAAGCGGGTCGAGCCGCTCGAATATTGCAGATAGGCGATATCGTCGGGCTTGGCCGTCGGCAGCACGGCCCGCGGCGCCGCCGCCTGCGCGAACGACTCCCACGAGATCGCCGAGATTCCGGCCTGGCGCGCGGCCTCCTCGGCCATGCTCGCCAGTTCCTCGGGGAAGATCAGCATCACCGGGTCGCAGCTCTGCAGCTGGACCTTCAGCTGGTCGACATAGGCGGAAGCGCCGCCGAACGAGGTCGGCAGCGGCAGCGGCACCGGCCAGGCGCCGGCATAGACCGCACCGAAGAACAAGGAGGCGAATTCCGGCCCCGTCTCCGCGATCAGCGCGATC
Organism: Sphingomonas horti; assembly: GCF_009753715.1. Classification (GTDB taxonomy): domain Bacteria; phylum Pseudomonadota; class Alphaproteobacteria; order Sphingomonadales; family Sphingomonadaceae; genus Sphingomonas_B; species Sphingomonas_B horti. Next base: position 284,367 of record NZ_WQMS01000006.1, read on the forward strand.
CGGTCGCCGGGCGCAATGCCGCGACCGATCAGCCGATAGGCATGGGCCAGCGCGTCGTGGCGCAACTCGGCAAAGGGATAAGCGCGGGCGAGCGCGCCGCGGGGATCGCAGAAATTGAATCCGCGCGCACCCTTGGCGGCATAGTCGAGCGCTTCGGTCAGCGTCGCGAAGTCGGACAGACGGCGCGGCAGCGCGTCGTCCGTCGGCGTGGCGTTCTGGTGCGTCATTTCGTTCGCGTACGACCCTGATTTACGTGCAACGGGCGCTTGCATCATCGCGAGTAGCCCTTTTCTCTTGCCTCAGCCCCCCTTGCCGTTCGACACAACGCGCATGAGGCTCTGCGATCGTTGCTCTTTATTCGCTGGCGCGGTCAAAATCGGACGTGAGTGTGGCACAATCGTGGCGTAGCCGACGGACCGATCCGGACGCAAGACGCGCGCCTCCGCTCGATCGCGCGGGTCTGGAGCGGGCGGCGCTGCGCTATGTCGAGCGCTACGCGACCACGCGCGCCAAGCTCGCGGCGTATTTGAAACGCAAGCTGAAGGAGCGCGGCTGGGGCGGGGACGATGCCGCGCCGGTCGAGGAGCTGGTCGCGAAGCTCGCAGGCCTCGGCTATGTCGATGATGCCGGTTTCGCCGCGGCCCGCGCGACCGGGCTGACGCGGCGGGGCTATGGTCTGCGCAGGGTCGCGCAATCGCTGAAGGCGGCGGGTATCGCGGAGGAGGATTACGCCGAGGCCGAAGCGGCGGCGCGCGCGCAGGCCTGGCAGGCCGCTCTGGTCTTCGCGCGGCGGCGGAAGTTCGGGCCGTTCGCATCGGAAATGCCCGACCGCACGGCGCGGGAAAAAGCATTGGGGGCGATGTTGCGCGCTGGCCACGAACTCGCGATCGCACGCCGCATTCTGGCATGCGAACCCGGCTATGTCCCGGAATTGGACCAAGGTTAACACATGATGAATCTTTGTTTCGATTCTGCGTCAGTTTCCGCTATGCTGAGTCCACGCACTTTGGGGGTTAAGTCGCGTGACGATGGAGACGATTGCAGCATCGGTTCTCGATGCGCCCGCCGAGCGTGGTTGGGCAGGCGATGCGCTGTCTGGCCAAGTTCATGAACTTGAGCGACATTGTGGAACCGTAAAGTGGTTCGACGCGACCCGCGGCTTCGGCTTCGTGGTCGCCGACGGCGATGCCGGCGACGTGCTGATTCACTTTTCGGTGCTGCGCGACCATGGCCGCCGCAGCCTTCCCGAAGGCGCCCGAGTCGAATGCCTGGCGGTCCGCCGCGAACGCGGCCTGCAGGCGCGGCGGCTGCTGAGCTTCGACCTCACCACCGCGACCGGACCCGACCTCGACCTGCTGACGGCACCGCGCGACCGGGTCGACCCGCTGGAACTCGCCGAGAGCGCCGGCGCGCCGGAGCCGGTCCGGGTCAAGTGGTTCAACCGGCTGAAGGGCTATGGCTTCCTGATCCGCGATGCGGACAGCGCCGACGTATTCGTGCACATGGAAACGTTCCGGCGCGCCGGCATCCTCGAGATCCAGCCCGACCTGCCGCTGACCGCCCGCATCGCCGAGGGACGCAAGGGGCCGTTGGCGGTAATGGTCACGCCGCGAAGCTAGGGCCTTCCTTCCGTCCGCGGTGGCCGCTAAACGCTCCGGCCATGGGACTATTGTCTTCGGCATTCACATGGTGGAACGGCGCCACCTGGGGCACCGCGCTCTACACACGCCTGAAGGGCGGCAAGGTGGGCGAGGACGACTGGGGGAACGTCTATTTCGAGGCGAAGAAGCCCGATTCCTACGGCGTGCGCCGGCGCTGGGTGATCTACAAGGGCTCGAACGACGCCAGCCGCGTGCCGCCCGAATGGCATAGCTGGCTGCACGGCCAGGCTGCCGACGTGCCTGACAAGGCGCTGCCGCCGGCGCGGCCGTGGCAGAAGCCGCCGATTCCCAATCTGACCGGCACCCACCAGGCCTATCGTCCGCCGGGCGCGCTTGAGGCAGGCGGACTGCGCCCCGCCTCGACCGGCGATTATGAGGCGTGGAGCCCCGACCAGGCATGAACCGGTGGGCGATCGCCGGCGGGGCTGCGCTGCTGATGGCGATCGGCGGCGCCGCGATCGCGTTGCAGGACGAAACGACTGCGCCCGCCTCCACCGACGCGGCCAAGGCTGCGGCCACGCCCGCCGCATCGGACAAATCCGCGCCGGCGCCGACGCCGAGCTCGGCCCCGCTGCCGGTCAAGGCGACGCCGATGAACCAGCGCGTCGCCGTGCTCGGCCTGCTCAACAAGCGCAACGGCGTGTCGCGCGATTTGACGTTGAAGCCCGGCCAGGCGGTCCGCGTCGACGACGTGATCGTGCGCCTGCGCGCCTGCGAGACCACCGCGCCGTGGGAGGAGCAGAAGCTGACCGGCGCATTTGTCCAGGTCGACGTCCAGGGGTTCGACAAGAAATGGCGGCGCGTCTTTTCGGGCTGGCTCTACAAGGAATCGCCGTCGCTGAACGTCGTCGAGCACCCGATCTACGATGTCTGGCCCAAGAGCTGCACGATGACCTGGCCGGAAATCGGGCCGGACACGGTGCGCGTGTCGTCCGGGTCGGCGCCCTCTGGCAGCGCGCCGGCCAGGCGATCGAGCGCGCCCCAGTCGGAAGCGACGCCCGAGCCCGCGCCTGCGCCGAGCCCCAGCGCTTCCCCCAGCAATCCTACATAGGTGTCCCGCGACACCTCGATCGCGCCCAGCGACGCGAGATGGTCGGTCAGGAACTGACAGTCGAGCAGCCGGTAGCCGCCGATCTTCAGCCGCGCGACCAGGTGCGCCAATGCGACTTTCGACGCGTCACGGGCGCGCGAGAACATGCTTTCGCCGAAAAAAGCCCCGCCCAGGCTGACGCCGTAGAGGCCGCCCACCAGCGCGCCGTCCTGCCAGCTTTCGACCGAATGGGCGTGGCCGCGCAGGTGCAGCTCGTTGCAGGCCTGCTCGATCTGCGCGTTGATCCAGGTGCCCTGCGCGCCCTGGCGCGCCTCTGCGCAGGCCGCGATCACCCGGGCGAAGACCTGGTCCGCGGTGACGGCGAAGCGGTCGGAGCGGACCACCTTCGCCAGCGAGCGCGACAGGTGGAAGCGATCGAGCGGCAGGATGCCGCGCATCGCCGGCTCGACCCAATACACGTCGCGGGCGCGCCGGCTGTCCGCCATCGGGAATATCCCGGCTGCGTAGGCGCGCAGCAACAGGTTGGTATCGAGGGGCCGCATCGACGCGATATTTGCGCCGGCGCCGCCCGGGTCAACATGCTGGCGCCGATCCCATTCATGCTCCCGCAAACCGAAATGGGCTGCTAAGGGCTGGCCGCTCCCCCTCTCACCCGGGATTCTTGTGCAGCGTATTCTCCAAGTCGCGTTCTGGCTCGCCGTTGTCATGACCCTGTATTTGTGCCTGCGGCACGTCGATGTTGTCATGCCGATTTCGGACAAGAAGCAGCATGCCTTCACCTTCGGTGCGCTCACTTTGCTGGCCGCGGCGGCCTATCCGTACCGCAACGTGTTCGTCGAGGCGTTCGCGCTGTCCGGCTTCGGCGCGCTGATCGAGTTCATTCAGCCCTATTTCGGGCGCGACAAGGACGTGAAGGACTGGATCGCGGACACGATTGGCATCCTGGTCGCGCTGGCGATTGCGGCGATCGCCCGCAAGCTTCTGATGCGGGAGCGGAACTCCACGCTTTGATCCCTCGTTGGGAGGCGAAAGGGACGCCACCCGATGAAGCTCGCGATTTTCGGCCTGACCGTCAGCTCGTCCTGGGGAAACGGCCACGCGACGCTGTGGCGCGGCCTGATCCGGGCGCTGGCCGCGGACGGGCACGAGGTGCTGTTCTACGAACGCGACGTCCCCTGGTATGCGGGCCATCGCGACCTGACCGAGCTCCCGGGCGCGACCCTGGTCATCTATAGGGACTGGCAGGACATCGCCGCCCGAGCTGCGGACTTTCTCGACGCCGATGCGCTGTTCGTCACGTCCTATTGTCCGGACGCGGTCGCGGCGAGCCGGCTGGCGGCGGAGCGGGGCAGGGGCCTCCGCGTCTTCTACGACCTCGACACGCCGGTGACGCTCGGGCGGCTCGCGGCGGACGAGGAGGTAGACTATCTGCCGCCCGAGGGACTGGGCGGGTTCGACCTGGTGCTGAGCTATACCGGCGGGTCCGCGCTGGACGCGCTGGAGCGGGAGCTGGGTGCGCGCCGGGCGGTGCCGCTGTACGGCCATGTCGACCCGGACGTGCACCGGCCGGTCGAGCGGCAAGCCATGTTCGGCGGCGATCTCAGTTATCTCGGCACGTTCGCTGAGGACCGGCAGGCGCTGGTCGAGCGGCTGTTTCTCGGGCCGGCGCGGCGGCGGCCCGACATGCGCTTCGTGCTCGGCGGCTCCGGCTATCCGCAGGACTTTCCCTGGACGGACAATATCTGGTTCATGCGCCACGTCGCGCCGCCCGACCATCCGGCCTTCTTCTGCTCCAGCCGCGCGACGCTGAACGTCACCCGCCGCGACATGGCCGCAATGGGATGGTGTCCCTCCGGCCGGCTCTTCGAGGCGGCGGCGTGCGGAGTGCCGATCCTGTCGGACCGCTGGCCGGGGCTCGAAGCCTTCTTCACGCCGGACGAGGACATCCTATTGGTGTCGCAGCCGGAACACGTGCTCGCCGCGCTCGATCGCGACGATGCGGAACTGCGCCGCATCGCCGCGCGGGCGCGGGAGCGAACGCTTGCCGAGCACAGCTCCGCGGAACGTGCGCGGGAGCTGGTCGCCCTGCTCGAAACCGCGCGGGAATATGCCTGATGTGGGGAATCATTCCCGCCGCCGGCAATGGAACGCGAATCCAGCCGCTCGCCTTTTCCAAGGAACTGCTGCCGGTCGGCAGCCGGATCGACTCGAACGGCGTGGAGCGGCCCAGGGCGGTCAGCGAATATCTGATCGAGCGGATGGTGAAGGGCGGAGCGACCAAGATCTGCTTCGTCATCTCGCCCAGCAAGTCGGACATCGTCAGCTATTATGGCGGCGGCATCGGCCACGTGGACACCGCGTTTGTCGTCCAGCCGCAGGCGGCCGGGCTATGCGATGCGCTGTTCCGCGCCTGCCCGATCGCCGCGCCGGACGAGCCGGTGCTGATCGGTCTGCCCGATACGATCTGGTTCCCGGAGGACGGGCTGGCCAGGCTGCCGGACGAAGGCCTCTCCTTTCTCTGCTTCCCGGTCGAGCGCCCTGAGCTGTTCGACGCGGTCGTGATGGACGATGACGGCGCGGTCGAGGAAATCCAGGTCAAACAGCAAGGCGCCCGTTCCAATTGGGTATGGGGCGCGTTCAAGATGCCCGGGCAGGTCTTTCACGATCTCTATCGCCTGTGGTGCGAGCCGGGGCGGGGCGACGAATATATGGGCACGCTCGTCAACGCGTGGCTGGCGCGCGGCAACCGGGCCACGGCCGTGAAGGCGGGCGAAAGCTATGTCGATGTCGGAACGCTGGGCGGCTATCGCAGTGCGATCCAATTGCTCGCCCGGACCGGCGCTCCGGCCGTTCGTGCCGCATGACCTTGCCGCGCGGCTGGCATCGGGCGAGCGGATCGAGGAACCGGTCGCGATCGTGGTCGCGCACCCCGACGACGAGAGTCTGTGGCTTGGAACCGCGCTGAAGCGGCTGGCGCGCGCCACTCTGATCCACCTGACCGACGGTGCGCCCACCGACATGCGCGACGCGACGCGGCTCGGCTTCCGGAGCCGCGGCGACTATGCCGCCCGGCGCGCCGGCGAGCTGGACGCGGCACTCGGGACATTGGCGGCGACGCCGCGCCGCATCGCCTATGATTTCGCCGACCAGAGCCTCGCGTACGGCCTGCCCGAGCTGATCGCGCGGCTGCGCGCCGACCTTGCCGGCATGCGCGCGGTGCTCACCCATCCATATGAGGGCGGGCATCCGGACCATGACTCCGCCGCCTTTGCGGTGTGCCGGGCGTTCGGCGGCGAGATCGTCGAGTTCGCCTGTTACCACCTTGCCGGCGGCGAACGGGCATGGGGCATCTTTTGGCCGGACGCGGATGCGCCGGAGCTAGTTCGCGCGCTCGATCGCGACGAGCAGGCGCTGGTCGGCCTGGCGATCGACGCGCACGCGAGCCAGCGCGCGGTGACCGGCTGCTGGCGACCGGCGGAGGAGCGATGGCGCCGGGCGCCGCGCTATGACTTTGCCGCGTTGCCGCCGCCAGGCGCGGCGCTCTATGACAGTTTCGGTTGGGCGATCACGTCCCGCGGATGGCGGGAGCTGGCGGCGCGATGCTGACCGTGTTGAGTATCGGCTACCCGTTCGCTCCGGTCACCGCGGACCCGGCGGGCGGGGCGGAGCAGATTCTGGCGCATGTCGATCGTGCGCTGGTCGCGGCGGGTCACCGATCGATCGTAGTCGCCCCTCAAGGATCCCATGTCGCGGGCGAGCTGCGCACGATCCCGGCGGTCGATGGAGAGATCGATGCTGCGGCAAGAACCCGGGTGCACGGCGCGGTGCGCGACCGCATCGCCGACGAACTGAGGGGCGCGCCGATCGACGTGATCCACTATCACGGGCTGGATTTCGGCGTCTATTTCGCCGCGGCCGCGCTGCCTCAGCTCGCCACCTTGCACCTGCCGATCGCCTGGTATGCGGAGGCCGCGCTCCGCTCGGGTGCGCGCCTGCTGCCGGTATCGCGGGACGAGGCGGCGCGTGCGCCGGCAGGGCTGACGCTGCTGCCGCCGATCGAGAACGGGGTCGATCTCGACCGCTACCGACCGGCGCGCAGCAAGTCCGATTATGCGCTCGCGCTCGGCCGCGTCGCGCCGATCAAGGGGTTTCACGACGCGATTGCCGCGACCAGGAGGGCCGGCGTGCGGCTGCTGATGGCTGGGCGGCTTTATCCCTATCCGGAGCATCGCCGCTATTTCGCGGCGCAGGTCGCGCCCGCGCTTGACGACTGGCATCGTTGGATCGGGGCAGTCGCCGGCCACGCCAAGGCGCAGCTGATCGCCGGCGCGCGCTGCCTGCTGGTCCCTTCGACGGCCCCGGAAACCAGCTCTCTCGTCGCGATGGAAGCGCTGGCCAGCGGTACGCCGGTGATCGCCTATCGCTCCGGGGCGTTGCCGGAGGTGGTCGAGGACGGCGTCACCGGCTTCATCGTCGACGACGCGGACTCGATGGGCGATGCGATCGCGCGGGTCGATACGATCGACCCCGCCGCCTGTCGTGCCGCGGCGGAGGCGCGCTTTTCGGCAGCGCGGATGACCGCCGAGTATCTGCGCCTCTACGAACGGCTGGCGGCATGACGTCGCCGCAGATCGCGCTGGTGCGGATGCTGCTGGAAGGCGCCGAGCTGCCCGAGACCGGCCCGGTCGCCGCGCTCGCCCGAGCCCATCCGGCGCGCATTGCGAAGGCGCGCGCGCTGATCGCCGGCGGCCTCGACCCGCCCGGCAGCGCCGAAGCCGCACGCGCGCTGTTCGATCGGCTGGCAGTCGAGGCGCCGGAGGCAGGCGTCGCGCTCTATTCGCTCGGTGATCCGGCACTGCTCGAGGAGGCCACGGCCGAGCTGGTCGCCATGGTCCAGCGCTGGCATCCGCTCGACGGGCAGGACGTGCTCGATTTCGGCTGCGGCATCGGGCGCGTCGCGCGGGCGATGACGGCGCGCGGCGCCAGAGTGGTCGGCCTCGACGTCTCGCCGGCGATGATTGCCGAGGCGCGAAGGCGCGGCGGCGACGTGCGTTACCTGATCGGCAGGGGACGCGGGCTCGATGGCGTCGCCGATGCGAGCGTCGACCTGATGCTGGCCGCCGACAGCTTTCCCTATCTGGTCGCCGCCGGACTGTTGGACGCGCATGTCGCCGAAGCGGCGCGGGCGCTCCGCCCCGGCGGCTCGCTGATCGTGTTCAACTGGTCCTATCGCGGCGACCTGGCGGCGGACACGGCGGAGGCGGCGCTGCTGGCGAATGCGCACGGGTTCGACCTGCTCCGCTCGGCCGAGCGACCGTTCGCGATCTGGGATGCGGCCGGTTTCCAGCTGGTGCGGCGATGACGCTGGGGGACGATGCGTGGGCGCTGTGGCGGAGCGATCCTCGCGCGACGCCGTTCCAGTCGCCGGCCTGGCTCAATGCCTGGGCCACGCATCTGGGCGGGCAGCAGGTTCACGTCATCGAAGTGCCCGGTCGCGCGCTCCTGCCGCTTTTCCTGTGGGACGATCGGGGCACGCGCAAGCTGGTGCCCGCCGGCGCCGGGCACAGCGACTATTGCGACATGATCGGTGATCCGGACGCGGTGCCGGCCCTGCTGGACGCCGCTGCCGACGCACCGATCGCGTGGGACGAGCTCGTGCTGCCGGACCTGCGTCCCGATTCGCCGCTGCTGCGCCCGCCGCCGCCCGGCTGGATTGCCACGGACGAACCGCACGAAATCTGTCCGGTGCTCGCGCTGCCGATGGGCAAATCGCTACGCGAGCTGCTCTCGAAAACGCAGCGGCGGAAGCTGGCGCATGACCGCCACCGTGCCGACGATCTTTCGGACCTCTCCGTGTCGCTCGCGACGGCAGCGGAGGTGCCGGACGCGGTCGAGGCCATGATTGCGCTGCATACGGCGCAATGGAATGCGGCGGGCGAACGGGGGATGCTGGCGGATCCGCGCGTCCGGGCGTTTCACCACGCGGCGGCGCCCGCACTTGCGGAAGCGGGCCTGCTGCGCATGGCGGTCATACGTCACGCGGGGCGCATCGTTGCGGCGCTGCTCGGCTTTCGCGATGCGGAGCGCTTCCATTCCTATATCGGCGGGATCGACCTGTCGGTTCCGAGGCAGAGCTTTGGTACGCTCGCCTTCGCCTGCCTGATCGAGACCGCGATCGCGGAAGGCGCGCGGGAGTTCCATTTCCTGCGCGGCGAAGAGCCGTACAAATATAGCTGGGACGCGGTGCCGGTCCGGACGATGCGGCGAACGCTGCGGCGCTGTTAGGCGCGCGGCGCCTGGTCGAGCCAGAGCTGGAAGGCGCGCCAAGGCAGCGGCTTGTCGAATCGGATGCCGGAGACGTCGCCGCGGGACCAGCGAAGCTCTGCGTTGGTGGCGCCGATCCCATCGATCGAGGCGACGATCGGCTCACCACGCTTGAGCGGCTGCTCGGGACGGCAGCTGAGGCCGCCGATCGCGATGTCGATGATGTCGCCGGCCACCGCATCGCCGTCGCGGCCAATCAGCCTGACGGTGCCGCGACGCACGAAGCGCGGCGCTCGCGGCCGGACGCGCAGCAGCGTGCCGCGCTCCTCGCGGAGCATCTGCTCGACGTTCACCGGCGCGTCGAATTCGATGCCGGCGCCAATGCCCTTGGCCCAGCGCACGACGCCGGTCATCTGCTTGTCGGAACGAAGTTCGACGTTAACCTGCTGGCCGACCGCCGGCGGATGCAGGCATTCGAACATCAGCCCGCCCGCGGACAGGTTGCGGACGACGCAGAGCTGGTCGATGCCGTCCCAGACGGTGCGGCCGACCCGCAGCACGGAAATGTGGCGAGGCCCGACGCGGCGGTCGTCGAAATCGTCTTCCTGCGGGAAGGGGTGGGCAAAGGCGGCAGTCACAGCGGAGTCGCTAGGCCGAATCGCTTAAAAATCCGCTTAATCGCCGGGCAGTAATCATGCCGGGTCCGGAACTGTCCCTCGCCGCTCGCGTTGCCCCGCGAAAAGGGGTTTCGGTTGAAGGCGATCTGGATTGTCGCGGCGGTGATGGCGTGGGCGCCGGGAGGAGCGGCGCGCGCGCAGCCGCAGCTGCAGCAAGCGCCGCCGCCCGATGCCGCGATCGTGCCCGATGCCGAGTTCGAGGCGGCGCTGCCCAAGGTGGGCGACGATTTGAAGGCTCCGCTGGCGCCACTCCAGTCGTTCGACACCCCTGCGCCACCGCCCCCCGACCCGGCGCTCAGTGAGCCGCTGCCCCCGCTCGCCACCTTCGACGTGACGACGCCGACCGAGCCGGCCAAGGCGGAAGCGGTCGAGAATGCCGCCACGGTGCGATACCGCGTCGTCGTGGAAGGCCTCGACCAAGTCGGTCTCGAAGGACGGTTCCGCTCCCTGTCGGCGCTGGACAAGGGCGACGGCCAGGCCGCGAACGGCGCAGTGGTGACGGCGCGCGCGCGCGAGGACGAGCGGCTTGCGGCGACGATCCTCCATTCCGAGGGCTATTACGACGCGGTCGTCACGTCGTCTGTCGCACCGGTGCCGGACCAGCCGAACAGCGTCACCGCGACCATCAGCGCCGTGCCGGGGCCGCGCTACGCGTTCGGCGCGATCGCGATCACCGGCCCGGCGACGGTGCCGCCCGGCATTGCGCGCGAGGCGCTGAAGCTGAAGTCCGGCGATCCGATCATCGCCGCAGATGTCGAGGCAGCCGAGGCGAACGTGCGGCTGCGCCTGCCGCAGCAGGGCTATCCGTTCGTCGATCTGGGCGAGCGCGACGTGCTGCTCGATCCGGCGACGCATCTGGGAGACTATACGCTGCCGGTCGATCCCGGCGCGCGCAGCAGTTTCGGCGGGTTCCGAACAGAAGGCGATCTCGCCTTCGACGCTGGGCATGTGGCCGTGTTGTCGCGGTTCCGGCGCGGCGAACTGTACGACAGCCGCAAGGTCGACGATCTGCGCGAGGCGATGGTCGCGACCGGGCTGTTCTCCAGCGTCGCGGTCGAGCCGATCGCAACCGGCGAGCCGGGGCCGGACGGCACCGAGCTGGTGGACCTGCGCGTGATCCAGCAGGCGGGGCCGCCGCGCACGCTCGCCGCGCAGGCCGGCTATGCGACCGGGCAGGGCTTCACGCTCAGAGGTAGCTGGACCCACCGCAATCTGTTCCCGCCGGAAGGCGCGCTGATCGTCGCCGGCGTCGCGGGCACGCAGGAGCAGGGCGCGTCGGTGACGTTCCGGCGCTCGAACGCGGGCAAACGCGACCGCACGGTGAACCTGGCGCTCAGCGCCTCGCACCAGGATTACAAGGCGTTCGAGGCCTATACCGCGTCCCTGATCGGCAGCATCGCGCGCCAGTCGACGCCGATCTGGCAGAAGGTCTGGACCTGGAGCTACGGGTTCGAGCTGGTCACGACCGACGAGAAGCGGGCCGACCCCACCCGCCGGCGCGACGACGGCACCTATTTCATCGCCGCGCTGCCGGCCCAGATCGGCTATGACCGGTCGAACAACCTGCTCGACCCGACCAAGGGCTTCCGCCTTGCGGCGCGGGTCAGTCCCGAAGTGTCGCAGCGCGCGAAGGGCGCGTTCGACCAATATGTCCGCGCTCAAGTGGACGGCAGCGTCTATTATCCGGCCAGCGACAGCCTGACGATCGCCGCGCGGGTGCGGCTGGGCTCGATCGTCGGCGCAGCCCGCGACCGGATCGCGCCGTCGCGGCGGCTCTATGCCGGCGGTGGTGGCTCGGTGCGCGGCTTCGGCTATCAGGAGCTCGGTCCGCGCGACGCGAACAACGATCCGCTGGGCGGGCGCAGCCTGAACGAGTTCGCGGTGGAGGCGCGCTATCGCTTCGGCAATTACGGCATCGTGCCGTTCATCGACGCCGGGCAGGTCTATCAGAGCAGTACGCCCAAGTTCAGCGACATGCGCTTTGGAGTCGGCATCGGCGGGCGGCTCTACACCAATTTCGGGCCGATCCGCGTCGACATCGCGACGCCGCTCGACCGCCGCAAAGGCGAGGCGCGCTTCACTGCCTATGTCTCGATCGGGCAGGCCTTCTGATGACCGCGCGGCGGATCGCGATCTGGGCGGGCGGCATCGTCGCCGGGCTTCTGCTGGTGCTCGCGGTCGTGCTGGTCGGGTTGAACACCGATCCGGGCCGCCGCTTCATCGCCGACCGGGCCGCGGGTTTCACAACCGCATCGGGGCTACGTTTTCAGGTCGGCCGGATCGAGGGTTCGATCTACGGCAAGATGGTGCTGCGCGACGTGCGGGTCAGCGACACCAAAGGCGTGTTCGCGACGGCGCCACGCATCGCGATCGACTGGCGGCCCTTCGCCTATCTCGGCAACCATATCGATATCCGATCGGCGGCCGCGCCGCTGATCACCCTTTGGCGGATGCCGGCGCTGAAGCCGGTGCCGAGCCAGCCGAACGCGCCGATCCTGCCGGACATCGACATCGATATCGGCCGGCTGAAGGTCGACCGGCTGGTGCTGCAGCCGCCGGTCTCGGGTGAGCGCCGCATCGTCACGGTCCAAGGCAGCGTGAAGATCGCAGACCGCCGCGCGCAGGTCCGCGCCGACGCGGCGGTGCTGGGCGGTGGCGACCGGCTGAAGCTGGTGTTGGACGCCGTCCCCGACGACAACCGGCTGGCGATCGAGGCGCGGCTGGATGCCCCGGCCGGCGGCGTAATCGCCCGCACGGCCGGGCTCACGGTACCGCTACAGGCGCAGATCGGCGGTACGGGCAGCTGGCAGGCATGGAGGGGGCGGCTGACGGCAACGCTTGGCGGCCAGTCGCTCGCCGACCTGGCGCTGACCGCGCGCAACGGCACCTTCGCGCTCAAGGGGCCGGCCCATCCCGGCCTGGTCGTGCCCGCCGCCGCGCGCATCACGGCGCCGGCGCTGGAGGTCGACCTGACCGCCGCGCTGGACAAGCGCATCGCCAACACGAAGCTGGCGCTCCGCTCCGACGCGCTGGCGGTCGACGCGGCCGGCGAAGTGGACCTGGCACACAGCCGGTTCGGCGCGTTCCGCGTCGACGCGCGGCTGATCCGCCCGGCCTCGATCGCCCCGAACCTCAGCGGCCGTGACGTCCGGCTGCAGATGATCCTTGACGGGCCGTTTGCGCGGCCTGCCGTCGACTACCGGCTGAGCGCGGCCGCGATCGGCTTCAACAACACCGTCGTCGAGCGGCTGTTCGCGCAAGGACGGGCGCGCGTGAACAGCGATCGCATCCTGATCCCGGTTTCAGCGCGGGCGGCGCGGGTGACCGGGCTCAGCGCCAGTGTCGGCGGGCTGCTCACAAACGTGACGATTAACGGCCAACTCGCGATCAGCGGCGACACGATCCTGTCCGACAACCTTCGCATCCGGTCGCCGCAGATAGACGCTACCGCAGTGGTCGTCGCCGACTTGTCGAGCGGCACCTACCGCGCCGGGCTGAAAGGCCGCGTCAATAACTACCTGGTGCAGGGCGTCGGCATCATCGGGCTCACGACCGACGTGAACCTGGTGACGACGCCCAAGGGTTTCGCGCTGACGGGGCGGTTCGCCGCGGAGACGGTGCGGATCGACAATGGCAGCGTCCGCAACCTGCTCGGCGGGCACACGATCGTCACCGGTCGGCTGGCCTATGGCGATGGCGGCGTGGTGCGGATCACGCGGCTGCGGCTCGCCGCGCCGAAGCTGAAGATCAGCGACGGCGGCGGCACCTATCGCCCGGACGGCCGCATCGATTTCCGGGCGACGGGCGTGTCGGACCAATATGGCCCGCTGACCGTGTTCGTCACCGGCACCACCGCGCGCCCGCAGATCCGCATCCGCGCGTCGCGACCGAACATCGGCGTGCCGCTGACCGATGTCGACGCGCAGATCCGCTCGACCGGCAACGGCTATGCGATCACCGCGACGGGCGGCTCGCCCTATGGTCCGTTCTCGGCCGACCTGTTCGTCGCTACGGGCGGCGGCGGACCGCTGGCGGTCGATATCCGCCGCGCGCATTTTGCCGGCATCGACTTCAAGGGACGGGTGACGCAGACCCGCGCCGGGCCGTTCGCGGGCCAGCTGAGCCTTGCCGGCTCCGGCTTTACCGGCACCGTGCGCCTGGGCGCGCAGGGCAGCGTGCAAACGGCGCAGGTCTCCGCCCGCGCGGTCGAGGCGACGATCCCGGCCGAGCCGCCGATCCGGATCGGCCGCGCCACCGTCGAGGCGCGACTGGTGCTTTACGCATCGGCGCCGCTGGTCGTCGCGGACATTCAGGCAGCCGGAGTCCGCCAGGGCCAGATGGTCGTGCAGACCGCGCGCGCCCGTATCAACTACCAGGGTGGGCGCGGCACTGCCGAGCTGGCCGCGAAGGGCCGCAGCGGCGCGAGCTTCGAGGTCGCGGCCAGAGCCGACCTGTCGCCGGGCCTGTACCGCGTCGCGGCGCGAGGCACCGTCAACAGCATCGCCTTCCACCTTGCCCGGCCGGCGGTGATCCGGGCCGAGGGTGGCGGTTATGCGCTGGAGCCGGCGACCATCGTGCTGCCGCAGGGCGAGGTGCGGCTGACCGGCCGCTACGGCCCGGGCGTGGAGCTGCGTGCCCGGTTCGACGGTCTCGACCTGTCGGTGCTGAACGCCTTTGCGGCGGGCGCCGGGGTCGGCGGCAAGGCCACCGGCAGCCTCGACTTCGCGCAAACGGGGAGCGCCTTCCCGCGCGCCGACCTGCGTCTCGCGGTCGACAATTTCACGCGCTCGGGCGCAGCGGCGGTGTCGGAGCCGGTCGACATCGCGCTGCTCGGCACGCTCAGGCCCGAGGGCGGCGCTCTGAGCGCGGTGATCCGTCGCGGCGGCCAGGCGATCGGGCGGCTGCAGGCGCGGCTCCAGCCCGTCGCCGCGGGAGCGAGCTGGACCAGCCGACTGTTCGCGGCCCCGCTGTCCGGCGGCATCCGCTACAACGGCCCGGCAAGCGTGCTCTGGTCGCTGACCGGCATCGCCGACCAGCAGCTGAGCGGCCCGATCGGCGTCGCCGCCGACTTCTCGGGCCGGCTCGACCAGCCGCAGCTGACCGGCGTGATCCGCGCCAACGCGCTCGGCTACACCAACGAGACCTATGGCACCCGCATCCGCAACATCCGCCTTTCCGGCCGCTTCACCAACGACCGGCTGGAGATCAGCGAGTTCACAGGCCAAGCCGGCGAGGGGACAATCTCTGCGCGCGGCTCGGTCGGCCTGTCCTCGGCCGCGGGCTATCCGATCGACGTCAGCGCAACGCTGGACCATGCACGGCTCGCCCGCTCCGACGCGCTGGGCGCCACCGCAACCGGCACCCTCCGGCTGACCAACAGCAAGGCGGCCGGCGCGACGATCGCCGGCGACCTTCGGCTGCCCGAGGTCCGCTACCAGATCGTCCGCCAGGGCGCGGCCGAGGTCGCGGTGCTGGAAGGGGTCCGCCGCAAGGGCGCGCCGCCGCCTTCTACCGAGCCCGACGAGCCGCCGCCGTTGCCGGGCCTGTTCAAGCTCGACCTTAGGTTGCGGGCCGACAACCAGATCTTCGTCTCCGGCATGGGCCTCGAATCCGAATGGGCGGCGGACCTGCGCGTGGCCGGCACCAGCGCGGCGCCACGCCTGGTCGGACGGCTGGACGTGGTGCGCGGCACCTACAGCTTCGCCGGCCGCCGTTTCGACCTCGACAACAGCAGCCACATCAATTTCGAGGGCGGCACCAATCCGGCGCTCGATATCCGCGCCACCGGCGACGTGTCGGGCACCGAGATCACGATCGTGATCGGCGGCCGCGCGCAGAACCCGCAGATCAGCTTCAGCTCGACGCCGCAGCTGCCGCAGGACGAGCTTTTGTCGCGCGCATTGTTCGGTGAATCGATCTCCAGCATCTCGGCGATCCAGGCAGTGCAGCTTGCCGCGGCGCTGAACAGCTTGCGCGGCTCGGGCGGCGGCCTCAACCCGCTCGGCAAGCTGCGTTCCGTCGCGGGCATCGACCGGCTGCGCATCCTGGGTGCCGACGAGACCACCGGCCGCGGCACTGCGGTCGCCGCCGGTACCTACATCTCCAACCGCATCTATGTGGAGATCATCACCGACGCGCGCGGCTTCACCGCCACCCAGATCAACATTGCGCTGTCGAAGGCGCTCAGCATCCTGTCGCAGACCAGCTCCTTCTCGGGAACCAGCGTGGAGCTCAGGTACCGGAAGGACTATTGACCCGTTACGTCGGGACGCTCAGCGGCGCCACCGCCAGACGCCGTCGCGCTCCTCGCGGCCGGCCCGGCCGCGGCGTTCCAGCCAGCGCAAATGCGCGAGCGTCTCGCCGGTCGCCATGCCGAGCAATTTGTCGTCGATCGTGCGCGCGAACATCACGCCGAAACAGTCGACCGCGCGGCGCGGCGCCTCGGCCAGCCGGTCCTCGAGCCGGGCGAGCTGCTTCTCGTGGCCCTCAACCAGCGCATCCAGCCGCGCATGGAGGCCGGTGAAGGGTGAGCCGTGGGCGGGCAGCACCAGCAGGTCGCCCGGCAGCTCGGCGCGAAAGCGGGCGAGGCTGTCCAGCCATTCGCCGAGCGGATCGCCGTCCGGTTCCAGCGTGGTCAGCGAGACGTTGGAGCTGATCCGCGGCAGTACCTGGTCGCCCGCGATCATCACGCGGCGCGCCGGATCGACCAGGCAGAGATGCTCGGGCGAATGGCCGCTGCCGACGATCGTGTCGAACGCGCCCAATCGGTCGCCCGCCTGCACCCGTACATAGCCGTCAGGCAGTTTGTGGACCGCGCGGGCGAACATGCTCCAGCCGCGCGCCGTGGCGGCGGCGATCTGCTCGCCCGACCAGCCGGCGCCGCGCCACATCGCGACCACGTCCTCAGGCGGCTCCGGCCGAGCGTCGGCGACGAGCAGCCGCGCGGTCAGATATTCGCCGCGCGTCATCCACAGCCGCACGCCGAACTTGCGCGTCAGCCAGCCCGCGAGGCCGAGATGGTCGGGGTGCATGTGCGTGACGATCACGCGCGTGACCGTGCGCCCGGCCAGCGGGCCGGCGAAGATCGCACGCCAGGCGTCCTTGCACGCATCGCGCGGCAGGCCGGTGTCGACGATCGCGACCCCGCCGTCTTCCTCGACGGTCCAGACGTTGATGTGCCTGAGCGCCCCCGGCACCGGCAGCCGCGCCCAGTGCACGCCCGGCGCCACCTCGATCAGCTCGCCAGGTTCCGGCGCCCGCTCGCCGAACGGGTAGTGCAGGCCCTTGTGGCTAGTCGGGCTGGCGTGGTGATCCGCCAGCGTTGCGTCCGGCGTGCGGCTCACCCGTGCTTGAACGGGTCGGCAAAGGCCGGGTGGTCGGGCGCCTGCAGCTCGCCGGCGGCGGCCGCATCGGCCTCGCGCACCGCGCGCTCGCGTTCGGCGCGCAGTTCCTCGATAAGTGCCTCGCGGTCGCCTTCGAAGCGCGTGTCGGTCGGCGCCTCGATCCCGGCCGCCTTGGCCGCCTTCGCCACCGCCGCGTCGAGCTCGCGCTGCGAGCACAGGCCCAGGGTCACCGGGTCCTTCGGCGTGATGTTGGCGATGTTCCAGTGGCTGCGGTCGCGGATCGCGGCGATCGTGGTCCGGGTCGTGCCGATCAGCTTGCCGATCGCGCCGTCGGAGACTTCGGGATGGTTGCGGATGATCCAGGCAATGCCGTCCGGCTTGTCCTGGCGCTTGGAGACCGGCGTGTAGCGCGGCCCCTTGGTGCGGCGGACCTGCTCAGGGCCCTTGCTGATCTGGAGGCGATAATTCGGGTCCTTCTGCCCCTTTTCGATCTCGTCCATCGACAGGTCGTGCGCGCGGACGGGATCGCGGCCGGTCAGCTTGGTCGCGGCGGCATCGTCGGCGATCGCCTGGACCTCCAGCACGTGCAGGCCGCAGAAATCGGCGATCTGCTGGAACGAAAGCGACGTGTTGTCGACCAGCCACGAAGCGGTCGCGTGCGGCATAAGCGGCTGAGCCAAGGGAACCTCCAGAAACAAATAGGGCCGCCCCTTCCCGGAGCGGCCGAACATCGCGCCGATCTAGGCGCGGCAGCCGCGTGAAGCAAGTGGTGCCGAGTGTCCGACTCGAACGGACGACCTACCGCTTACAAGGCGGTTGCTCTACCAGCTGAGCTAACCCGGCATCGAAATTCGCCCATGCGTCATCGCGCAAGCGGCGTCCAGCCTCCTGTCCGATTTCGGTCACAACCGTCCGGCCGCGCACGGGACGTTGTTTCGTCAGTGCTGCAAGATCAGTGGTTTAGCTCCTGCACGCTTATTGCATCGGCGCTCCTGTAATGGGGAGAGCCTGCATGAACCACCGCCTTGTCCTGAGCCTTGCCGCAGCCCTTGCGGCGCTGCCGTCCTTCGCCTGCGCGCAGATGCCGGGCCGGATCGAATGGTCGATCGACCATGGCGAGCGGCGCGACGACGGCAAGGTGCAGTTCACGCTGATGGTCCGCGAGGGTCGCAGCCAGAACATCCACAGCCATCCGGTCGCCCTCGACAGCCTCGCCGGGCTGACCGCCGAGCAGCTGCGCGGACGGCGCGGACCGGTGCGCTTTGCCGTGAAGGAGGACGCCGGCACGCTGGACTGCAGCGGTACCGCCGGGTCGGGAGAAGGCGAGGGCGCGTGCAGTTTTGCCGGCAATCCGGAGTTCGTCGGCGCTCTGGAGCGGCAGGGCTTCGGTCATGCCGACGACCGGCAATTACTCTCGCTGACGATGATGGACGTCGGCCTGCCGATGTTCGCGGAAATTGCGCGCCAGGGCTATCGGGGCGCCAGCGTGGGCGATGTGATCCGCCTGCGCGAGCATGGTGTCGGGCTGGAGATGCTGCGCGAGGTGAGCGCGCTTGGCTACAAACTACCGACGCTCGGCGCGCTCGCCGACATGCGCGATCACGGCGTCACCACCGACTATATCCGCGCGGTGATGGCGAACAGGCTCGGCAAGCTCAGCCCTCAGGAGTTGATCGACCTGCGCGATCACGGCGTGATGCCCGACTATGTCGCCGAGGTGCGGCGCAACGGCTTCCCGGATGCCGGCGTGCGCGAGCTGATCGACATGCGGGATCACGGCGTCAGCGCTGCCTTCGTGCGCGAACTGGCGGCCAGCGGCCGGCGCTTTTCGGCGGACGACGTCGTGCGGATGCGCGACCACGGGCTGAGCGCCGGTTTCGTCGGCGAGCTGCGTGAGGTCGGCTATGGCGACCTCAGCGTCGACGAGATGATCCGCCTGCGCGACAATGGCGTGTCGCTCGCCTCGATCCGCCGCGCCAACGCCCAAGGCGGCCGCTACAGCCCGGACGAGCTGATCCGCATGCGCAACGAGGGGCGGATTTAGCGCACGCCAAACGTCCAGCCTTCCGTGCGGGCGAGCTCGGGCGTGAGCTTGGCCGGCGACCAGAGCGCGCGATCGTGCGCGACCGCGCGCAGCCAGGCGGCGGCAAGGAGCGCGTCGGTCGCGTGGTCGTCGTAGCGCCCGAGCGGCGCATGTGCGCGGCTGCCGAGCGCGGCTAGGGCGCGATCGAGCGTTTGCGGATCGCGGATCTTGGTGCGGCCGCGCGGCAGGCCGGCTGCGGTGGCGGCGATGCTGGTGTAGATTTCGATCACGACCGGCCCGCGCTCCGGCACCGGATCATAGGGCCAGATCGGCAGCTTGCCGCCGATTCGGTGGAACAGCCGCATGCCGGTCAGGCTGGATTTTCCCACCTGCGCCGCGCCGACCAGATTGAAGTTGCTGTACGGGTTGCACAGCCCCTGCTCGCGGCTGGCATCCTCGACGACGCGGAAGCGGCCGGCACCGGGCGGAAACAGGTCGCCGCAGCGGCCGCCATGGCGGCGGAAGTGCCGGCTGGCTTCCGGATGATCGACAAAGCGGTTGGCGCCGAGGTGCGGCTCGTCGCTTGCGATATCCTCGACCAGCGCCCAGAGCCCGCGCACATCGGCCGGGCTGCGCGCCCAGCCGGGGAAGAAGGCGCCCTTGTCCGCAAAGGCGAGCGACGGCGACAGGTCGAGGCCAATAAGCCAGTCGCCCTCCAGCGCCAGCATCCAGTCCAGCACCTCCCGGCGCGACCAGATATGGCCGGGGCGGACAAGCTCGGGTGCGTCCTCCCCCGCTACGCAGGTCGCGAGCGCGATTCCCTTCTGCCGCGCGCCCGCGGCGCCGGACCAGTCGATCGCGGCGAAGCGATCAAACTTCATACGGCACCGGCTTCACGGCCGCTCCCCGAACGCCTCCCGCTGCGGCTTTTTCAGCCGGTCCCACCAGGCGCGAATGATGACGGTTTCGATGCGCTCGCGATCGGCGCTGTCGAAGCGGACCAGGATGGCGGGCCAGCCACGATAATGGGCGGTTTCCCAGAACGTGTCCGGGTCGGTTTCCATCAGCAGCTCCTTTTCGGGGAGCGGCGATGAAATCGCGAAGCTGCCCGCCTCGCGGCCGGGATAGACGAACGCCTTGCCGTTCACCTTGACCGCCGGACGGCCATAGCTGGTCGACAGCTCCGTATCCGGCAGCGCCAGCACGAACGCCACGACCTCGTCCCAGCTCCTCACCTGAGCGCCGCCGCCACGTCGGCGGAGAATTTGGCAATGTCGAAGCGCGCCCCGACCGGGTCCTCGCCGCGCCGGACGATGACGAGCCGCTCGGACGGGATCACCATGATGTACTGGCCGCGATTGCCCTGGGCGGCGTAGCTGCCCTCGGGCAGGCCCTGCTTTGGCCCGAACAGCCACATCGTCGCGCCATAGCCGGGCCCTTCCTCCGGCTGCGGGCCGGACGGCGTGGTCATATATTTGACCCAGCCTTCGGGCAGGATGCGCTCGCCCTGCCAGACGCCGTCGTTCAGCCACAGCAGCCCCAGCCGCGCCAGATCGCGGGCAGTCGACCAGACCTGTGACGACAGGATGAAATTGCCCTGCCAGTCGGTCTCGGCGACGGTGTGCGTCATGCCGATCTTGTCAAACAGCTCGGTGCGCGGAAACGCCAGGTAACGCGCATCGTCGTTCAGCGCGGCGCGAAGCGAGCGGATCGCTAGCAGGATGTCGTTGTTCGCATAGCGGAAGCGGGTGCCGGGCTTCGCCTCCAGCGGCCAATGCGTTGTTTCCTGAGTGACCGTCGTCGCGCCCATGTATAGTGCGTCGGTCCGGTTGCCTGCGGTGTCACTGTGCAATCCGCTCGCCATGCGGAGGAGATTGTCGAGCGTGATCGAACGGCGAGGATCGTCGTACGGGTGAACGCGCCATTCACGAACAGGCGCCGGGCTGTGGACCTGAAGCAGGTTCTTGCGGCTGGCAACGCCCAGCAGCGTGCCGGAAATGCTCTTGGCGACGGACCAGGTTCGGTTGGAGGTATAGGGGCTGAAGCCGGTCGCATAGCGTTCGGCGATGATCTGCCCGTCCTGAACAACGACGACGCCGACGGTGCGCGCTTCTTCTCCGTACGCGGGGCCGAACGCTCCTGCGGCGACTGATGCTGCTGGTCCGGTCGAGGGATTTATGCCCCCGTCGCCCGCCGGCCAGCGTCGGGAGTCGGGACCCGCAACGTTGACGGCCGGATACTCCGCGGCTTCCGACATTTCGAGCTGGCCGATCGGCTGCGTCTCACATCCGCGCCCGTGCCGCCATTCGGATCGGCGCGGGGGCAGCGCCGGGTCGAAGGCAACGGTCACCTGGCGCGTCCGGTAATCAATGCCCGCACTGAGCGTCGGCACGATCGCAGCATATTCTGCATAGATCCCTGTCAGCTCCAGCGCTTCGACCTGCGCCTGGGTGCGGCCGGCGTTGAAGATGCCGGAGCAGAGGAACGCCGCCTTGTAGCCCGCTGCGAGCGCGCGCTGATAGGTCGTCGGTTCGGCGGCGTGGGCGGGGGTGGCGAGGCTCAGCAGTGCTCCAGCGAAGGCCGGAGCCCAGCGTCCAAGGCTCCGGCTTTCGCCGGAGCACGCTTCAGCCCTTTTTCCCACGCCGCAATTCCTCCCAATAGGCCAGCCGCTCCGCGATGCGCTTTTCGAAGCCGCGGTCGGTCGGTTCGTAATAGGTCTGGGGCTTCATCGCCTCGGGCCAGTAATTGCCGCCCGAAAACCCCTCGTCGGTATCGTGGTCGTAGGCATAGCCCTTGCCATAGCCGAGCTGCTTCATCAGCCGGGTCGGGGCGTTGACGATGTTCATCGGCGGCATCAGCGATCCGGTGTCCTTCGCGCTCCGCCACGCCGCCTTCTGCGCCTTGTAGGCCGCATTCGATTTGGGCGCGATCGCGAGATACAGGCACGCCTGCACGATCGCGAGCTCGCCTTCCGGGCTGCCGAGGAAATCGTAGGTGTCCTTGGCGGCGAGGCACTGGACCAGCGCCTGCGGGTCGGCGAGGCCGATATCCTCCACCGCGGTGCGGACGAGCCGGCGGAGCAGGTAGAGCGGCTCCTCCCCCGCCACCAACATCCGCGCGAGGTAGTAGAGCGCCGCCTGCGGGTCCGATCCGCGGATGCTTTTGTGGAGCGCCGAGATCAGGTTGTAATGACCTTCGCGGTCCTTGTCGTAGACGGCGACGCGGCGATGGAGCAGCGCCGACAGGCCGGCGGGATCGAGCGGGCCGTCGAGCTCGACCGAGAACAGGGTCTCCGCCTGGTTGAGCAGGAAGCGCCCGTCGCCGTCGGCGCTCGCCACCAGCGCGTCGCGCGCGTTGGGCGTCAGCGGCAGCGGGCGGCCTTCGGCTTCCTCGGCGCGGTCGAGCAAGGTGCACAGCGCCTTGGCGTCGAGGCGGTGGAGAATCAGCACCTGCGCGCGGCTGAGGAGCGCCGCGTTCAGTTCGAAGCTGGGGTTTTCGGTGGTCGCGCCGACCAGCGTGACGGTGCCGTCCTCGACATAAGGCAGGAAGCCGTCCTGCTGGGCGCGGTTGAAGCGGTGGATCTCGTCCACGAACAGCAAAGTGCGCTGGCCGGCGGCGGCATGATCGCGCGCGGTCGCGAACACCTTGCGCAGATCGGCGACGCCCGAGAAGACGGCGGAGATCGCCTCGAACCGCAGGCCGACCGCGTCGGCGAGCAGGCGCGCGATCGTGGTCTTTCCGGTGCCCGGTGGGCCCCAGAGAATCATCGATGACAGCCGCCCCGCCGCGACCATGCGGCCAATCGCGCCGTCGGGACCTGTGAGATGTTCCTGCCCGACGACGTCCTCGAGCCGGCGCGGGCGGAGCCGGTCGGCGAGGGGCGCCGATTCGGCCGGATCGGGAGCGAAGAGGTCGGGCACCAGCCAGTCCGTAACCCCTTCGTCACCCCCGCGAAAGCGGGGGTTCCGCTGCCCTTGTATCGCTGAGGAATGGAAGAAGCGGGATTCCCGCCCTCGCCGAAGTGACGAGAAGTTGCGGCCCGCCCTTATAAGATATATCTTGATGCTACAGAACTGATCTGGAGCGAGTCGATATGTTCTTTACGTTCGAGCGCGGCTGCGGGCCGCGGCCCGGCAGCTGGCGGCGCGGGCCGTTCGAGTTTCGCTGGGAAGTGGGCGGCCGTCACGGCGGCGGCCGTCGGCGGCGGATGTTCGACGGGGAGGAGCTGCGGCTGGTGTTGCTGAAGCTGATCGCCGACCAGCCGCGCCATGGCTATGATCTGATCCGCGACATCGAGGAGCGCACCGGCGGCGCCTATGCGCCGAGCGCGGGCGTGATCTACCCGACGCTCACCATGCTTGACGACATGGGGCTGATCGAGGCGGTGTCCGAAGGGTCGCGCAAGGAATATGCGGCGACCGAGGCGGGCCGAGAACACCTGGCCGAGCGCGCGGACGAAGTGGCGGCGCTGTTCGAGCGGCTGGAGGCGCTGGGCGAGGAGCGGTCGCGGGTCGATCGCGCGCCGATCCGCCGCGCCACCGCCAACCTGTTCAGCGCGATCCAGCACCGCCTGTCGCGCGACGACATGGCGCCGGACCTGCTGCACAAGGCAGTCTCGATCATCGACGAGGCGGCGCAGAAGATCGAGCGGCTTTAGGCGGCCGCGGAATCCGGAGAGGTCGCCTGGGCGTCGTCGTCGGGCGCAGCCTCGGCCGCGCCCGTGATTGCCCGGGACGTGGCGACTCGCTGCGCTGCCTCCCCGATCAGCCGGTCGTTCTCGGCGATGTGATCCCGCAGCAATTGCTGCCTGCGCTTCACCTCGCCGACGGAAACGTCGTCGTCATGCATCAGCCTAACCTGGATTACCCCTGGGGCGGAGCAACGGCGAAGTTCGTATACGGTTCCGGAAAATGCGACGAACCGATGATGTGCCCGGCCGATCGCTTTTGGGACAGCGTTCAGGAAATTTTCACGCGCATCGAACAAAAGGCTTTGCTATCAAGAGGTCCGGCCGGGGGGCCGAACAGTTCGAATCATAAGGGCGGGGGGAAGAGCCAGGAGCCGTCCTTGAACGTACATAACCCGCGCGAGTTCGCCGAACGGCGTCAGCTCGTCAGTGCGCTCCGCAGCTTGAGGCGGGGCGATTTTACCGTCCGCCTGCCCGAGGACGATCCCGATTTCGACAGCGAGATCGCGACTTTGTTCAACGAAGTGGTCGGGATGAACCAGGATATCACGGCCGAGTTCGAGCGGCTCTCCGCCGTGGTCGGCAAGGAAGGCAAGATCACGCAGCGCGCGCGGGTGCGCGGTGCGACCGGCGGCTGGGAAACCAAGCTGCGCGCGGTCAACGAGCTGATCGACGACATGGTCCAGCCGACCGCCGAAGTCAGCCGCGTCATCGGCGCGGTGGCCAAAGGCGACCTTTCGCAGGCAATGGCGGTCGAGATCGACGGGCGGCCGCTCCGCGGCGAATTCCTCCGCATCGGCAAGGTCGTGAACACGATGGTCGAGCAGCTCGCCTCGTTCACGGCGGAAGTGACGCGCGTGGCGCGCGAGGTCGGTACCGAGGGCAAGCTGGGCGGCCAGGCGAACGTGAAGGGCGTCGCCGGCACCTGGAAGGACCTGACCGACAACGTCAACGCGATGGCGACGAACCTGACCGCGCAGGTCCGCAACATCGCCGAAGTGACGACCGCCGTCGCCTCGGGCGACCTGTCGAAGAAGATCACCGTCGACGTGAAGGGCGAGATCCTGGAGCTGAAGAACACCATCAACACGATGGTGGACCAGCTGAACTCGTTCGCCTCCGAAGTGACGCGCGTTGCGCGCGAAGTGGGTACCGAAGGCAAATTGGGCGGCCAGGCGCGGGTGGAAGGTGTCGCCGGGACCTGGGCCGATCTGACCGACAACGTGAACCTGATGGCCGACAACCTGACCGGCCAGGTCCGCAACATCGCCGAAGTGACGACCGCCGTCGCCTCGGGCGACTTGTCCAAGAAGATCACCGTCGACGTGAAGGGCGAAATCCTCGAGCTGAAGAACACCATCAACACGATGGTGGACCAGCTGAACGGCTTCGCATCCGAAGTGACGCGCGTGGCGCGCGAGGTCGGCACCGAAGGCAAATTGGGCGGGCAGGCGCAGGTGCCCGGCGTCGGCGGCACCTGGAAGGACCTGACCGACAACGTGAACCTGATGGCCGACAACCTGACCGGCCAGGTCCGCAACATCGCCGAGGTCACCACCGCGGTGGCGCTGGGCGATCTGTCCAAGAAGATCACGGTCGACGTGAAGGGCGAGATCCTTGAGCTGAAGAACACCATCAACGTGATGGTGGACCAGTTGAACGGCTTCGCCAGCGAAGTGACGCGCGTGGCGCGCGAGGTCGGCACGGAAGGGAAGCTCGGCGGTCAGGCGAACGTGCCGGGCGTCGCCGGCACCTGGAAGGACCTGACCGACAACGTCAACCTGATGGCCGACAATCTGACCGGTCAGGTCCGCAACATCGCCGAGGTGACGACGGCGGTGGCGCGCGGCGACCTGTCGAAGAAGATCACGGTCGAGGTGCGCGGCGAAATCCTCGCGCTCAAGGACACCATCAACGTGATGGTGGACCAGCTGAACGGCTTCGCATCCGAAGTGACGCGCGTGGCGCGCGAAGTGGGTTCGGAAGGCAAGCTTGGCGGTCAGGCGCGGGTGGAAGGCGTCGCCGGCACCTGGGCCGACCTGACCGACAGCGTGAACCTGATGGCCGGCAACCTGACCGCACAGGTCCGCAACATCGCCGACGTGACGACCGCGGTTGCGCGCGGCGACTTGTCGAAGAAGATCACCGTCGACGTGAAGGGCGAGATCCTGGAGCTGAAGGACACCATCAACGTGATGGTGGACCAGCTGAACTCCTTCGCGTCCGAAGTGACCCGCGTGGCGCGCGAGGTCGGCACCGAAGGCCGGCTGGGCGGGCAGGCGCAGGTGCCCGGCGTCGGCGGCACGTGGAAGGACCTGACCGACAACGTCAACGCGATGGCGGCGAACCTGACCGGCCAGGTCCGCAACATCGCCGAGGTCACCACCGCGGTGGCGCTGGGCGATCTGTCCAAGAAGATCACGGTCGACGTGAAGGGCGAGATCCTTGAGCTGAAGAACACCATCAACGTGATGGTGGACCAGTTGAACGGCTTCGCCAGCGAAGTGACGCGCGTGGCGCGCGAGGTCGGCACGGAAGGGAAGCTCGGCGGTCAGGCGAACGTGCCGGGCGTCGCCGGCACCTGGAAGGACCTGACCGACAACGTCAACCTGATGGCCGACAATCTGACCGGTCAGGTCCGCAACATCGCCGAGGTGACGACGGCGGTGGCGCGCGGCGACCTGTCGAAGAAGATCACGGTCGAGGTGCGCGGCGAAATCCTCGCGCTCAAGGACACCATCAACGTGATGGTGGACCAGCTGAACGGCTTCGCATCCGAAGTGACGCGCGTGGCGCGCGAAGTGGGTTCGGAAGGCAAGCTTGGCGGTCAGGCGCGGGTGGAAGGCGTCGCCGGCACCTGGGCCGACCTGACCGACAGCGTGAACCTGATGGCCGGCAACCTGACCGCACAGGTCCGCAACATCGCCGACGTGACGACCGCGGTTGCGCGCGGCGACTTGTCGAAGAAGATCACCGTCGACGTGAAGGGCGAGATCCTGGAGCTGAAGGACACCATCAACGTGATGGTGGACCAGCTGAACTCCTTCGCGTCCGAAGTGACCCGCGTGGCGCGCGAGGTCGGCACCGAAGGCCGGCTGGGCGGGCAGGCGCAGGTGCCCGGCGTCGGCGGCACGTGGAAGGACCTGACCGACAACGTCAACGCGATGGCGGCGAACCTGACCGGCCAGGTCCGCAACATCGCCGAGGTGACGACCGCGGTGGCGCTGGGCGATCTGTCCAAGAAGATCACCGTCGACGTGAAGGGCGAGATCTTGGAGCTGAAGAACACCATCAACACGATGGTGGACCAGCTGAACTCGTTCGCGTCGGAAGTGACGCGCGTGGCGCGCGAGGTCGGCACCGAGGGCAAATTGGGCGGGCAGGCGCAGGTGCCGGGCGTCGCCGGCACCTGGAAGGACCTGACCGACAACGTCAACCTGATGGCCGAGAACCTGACCGGCCAGGTCCGCAACATTGCCGACGTGACCACGGCCGTGGCGCGCGGCGATCTTTCCAAGAAGATCACCGTCGACGTGAAGGGCGAGATCCTCGCGCTCAAGGACACGATCAACGTGATGGTGGACCAGCTGAACGGGTTCGCCAGCGAAGTGACGCGCGTGGCGCGCGAGGTCGGCACCGACGGCAAATTGGGCGGCCAGGCCAACGTGCCCGGCGTCGGCGGCACCTGGAAGGACCTGACCGACAACGTCAACCTGATGGCGAACAACCTGACCAACCAGGTGCGCGGCATCGCCGATGTCGTCACCGCGGTGGCGCAGGGGAACCTGAAGCGCAAGCTGACGCTGGACGCGAAGGGCGAGATCGCCGCGCTCGCCGAGACGATCAACTTCATGATCGAGACTTTGTCGACCTTCGGCGACCAAGTGACCAACATGGCCCGCGAGGTCGGCATCGAAGGGCGGCTGGGCGGACAGGCGCGCGTGCCGGGCGCCGCCGGTCTGTGGCGCGACCTGACCGACAACGTGAACCAGCTGGCCGCAAACCTGACCAACCAGGTGCGATCGATCGCCGACGTGGCGACCGCCGTGACCAAGGGCGACCTGACCCGGTCGATCGCCGTCGAGGCATCGGGCGAGATGGCCTCGCTGAAAGACAACATCAACGAGATGATCCGCAACCTGAAGGATCAGACGCTGAAGAATGCCGAGCAGGACTGGCTGAAGACCAACCTGGCGCGGTTCAGCCGGATGCTGCAGGGCGAGCGCGACCTGACCACGGTTTCGAACCTGATCATGTCGGAGCTGGCGCCGCTGGTGAACGCGCAATATGGCGTATTCTACGTCACCCAGCGCGACGAGGCGGAGACCTATCTGGAGCTCGCCGCCAGCTACGGCGCCGAGAACAAGCGCGAGCTGCGTGAGAAATTCGGCCTCCGCGAAGGGCTGATCGGCCAGGCCGCCGCCGACAAGCGCCCGATCGTGCTGAAGGAGGTGCCGCCCGAGTTCATCCGCATCGGCTCCGGCCTCGGCCACGCCAAGCCCGCCAACGTCGCGGTGCTGCCGGCGCTGTTCGAGGATGACGTGAAGGCGGTGATTGAGCTCGCCTCGTTCAGCGAGTTCAACGAGACCCACCAGAGCTTCCTCGACCAGCTGATGGAATCGGTCGGCATCGTGCTGAACACGATCGCAGCGACGATGCGCACCGAAGGCCTGCTGAAGCAGTCGCAGTTGCTGACGCAGGAGCTGCAGGCGCGCCAGACCGAGCTGACCACCAAGCAGGAAGAGCTGCACGCGACCAACGAGGAGCTGCAGGAAAAGGCGCAGCTGCTGGAGAACGAGAAGAAGCAGGTCGAGGCGAAGAATATCGAGATCGAGATGGCGCGCCGCGCGGTCGAGGAGAAGGCCGAGCAGCTCGCGCTCACGTCCAAGTACAAGTCCGAGTTCCTGGCGAACATGAGCCACGAGCTGCGCACGCCGCTCAACTCGCTGCTGATCCTCT
The DNA here is from genome assembly GCF_009753715.1 of Sphingomonas horti. Classification (GTDB taxonomy): domain Bacteria; phylum Pseudomonadota; class Alphaproteobacteria; order Sphingomonadales; family Sphingomonadaceae; genus Sphingomonas_B; species Sphingomonas_B horti. The sequence continues at coordinate 313,032 of NZ_WQMS01000006.1, forward strand.
CGAAGCTGCTGGCCGACAATCCGCAAGGCAATCTCAACGAGAAGCAGACGGAGTTCGCGCGCACGATCAACGCCGCAGGCTCCGACCTGCTGAGCCTGATCAACGACATTCTCGACCTGTCGAAGATCGAATCGGGCACCGTCTCAATCGAGATCGGCGACATGCCGATGCTGACGTTGAAGCAGCATATGGAGCGGACCTTCCGCCAGCTCGCGACCGACAAGGGGCTGCGCTTCGACGTGGTGTTCGACCAGGCTTTGCCGTCCGCAATCCGCACCGACGAAAAGCGGCTGCAGCAGGTCGTGCTCAACCTGCTGTCCAACGCGTTCAAATTTACCGCGCAAGGCGGCGTTACCCTGTCGGTCAAGGCGGTGGAGAGCGGCTGGAGCACCAACCATCCGGTGCTGCGCGCGGCCGACGGCGCGATCGCGATTGCGGTGACCGACACCGGCATCGGCATCCCCGAGGACAAGCAGAAGCTGATCTTCGAGGCGTTCCAGCAGGCCGACGGCACCACCAGCCGCAAATATGGCGGCACAGGCCTGGGTCTGTCGATCAGCCGCGAGATCGCCCGGATGCTGGGCGGCGAGCTGCAGGTCCGCTCGAAGCCGGGCGAAGGATCGACCTTCACCCTGTTCATCCCGCTCGAGACCGGCGCGGTCGCGAGCAGCACGATGGGCACGCCGGCGCGGTACGAGAACAGCGGCGCGGCCGTACCGATGGCGCTGCCGGCCAGCACCGACGTGGTCGACGACCGCGAGAATCTGGGCCACGACCCGTTCGTGCTGATCGTCGAGGACGACGTGACCTTCGCGTCGATCCTGCTCGACATCGCGCGTGACGCGGGGCTGAAAGGCGTGGTCTCGACCGCAGGCTCCGGCACGCTGGCGCTGGCGCGCAAGCTCCAGCCCGACGCGATCACGCTGGACCTGGGCTTGAGCGACATCGACGGCTTCGTGCTGCTCGACCTGCTGAAGCACGACCCGCAGACGCGGCATCTGCCGATCCACGTGATCTCCGGCGCCGCGGACGTTCAGGCGGTGTCGCGGCTGGGCGCGTTCAGCATCACCGAGAAGCCGGCCGAGCGGGCCGAGCTGGCGGAGGTGTTCCGCTCGATCCACGCCCATATCCACCGCGCCGAGCGGCGCGTGCTGGTGATCGGTGGCCAGGCCAATGACCGCAAGGCGATCGGCCAGCTCGTCGCCGACCCGCTGATCGAGGTCGATACTGCTGCGACGCTCGCCCGCGCGCAGGAGAAATTCGGAATCGACCAATTCGACCTGATCGTGCTGGCGGGGGGCGAAACGGCCGCCGCGGCGCGTGAGCTTTCGGCGCTCGCAACGCTCGGCACGCCGCTGCTGGTCGCCAGCAAGGGCGAGGAGAGCGAGGCGGTCGGCAGCTTGCTGGCGCGGCTGAACGAGGTCCGCGACGTGCCGATCGTGCACAGCCTGGAAGCGCTGCCGGGCGCGGTCGCTCCGGCGCTGCGCCGCGGCAAGCGAGCCGGCAACGACAATGAAGGCACCGCGCCGGCGCGCGAAGTACCGGAGCTCGCCGGCGCCAAGATCCTGATCGTCGACGACGACATCCGCAATATCTTCTCGCTGACCAGCGTGCTGGAAAGCTTCGGCGCGGAAGTGATGCACGCCGAGCGGGGCCGCGACGGCATCCGCATCCTGGAGGAGACGCCGGGCATCTCGATCGCGCTGATCGACATCATGATGCCGGAGATGGACGGCTATGAGACGATGCAGCAGATTCGCCAGCGGCCGATGCTGGCCGACGTGCCGCTGGTCGCGGTCACCGCGAAGGCGATGAAGGGCGACCGGCAGAAATGCCTGGACGCGGGCGCTTCGGACTATATCGCCAAGCCCGTGGACATCGACCTGCTGCTGGCGCTGCTGCGCGTGTGGATCGATCGCTCGCGGTCGCGGACCGGGCTGGTCGCCGAGCCGATCACGCAATCGGCGGCGGAGTGATCGTGCGGACCATGCGGGCACGCCTGATGGAAATGACCCCGGCCCCCAAGCCGCGTATGCGGGCAATACGATCGGACCCGGACCGGGCGCGCGTGCTGGTCGTCGACGACGACGAGCGCAACCTGCTCGCGATCCGGACCGTGCTGGAGGACGTCGCCGACATCGTCGAGGCTCGGTCCGGCGAGGAAGCGCTGCGCCATGTGCTGAAGCACGAGTTCGCGGTGATCCTGCTCGACGTCTATATGCCCGGCATGGACGGCTATGAGGTCGCCCAGATCGTGCGCGGCCGCGAGCAGTCGAAGCGGACGCCGATCGTGTTCCTGTCGGCGGTCAACAAGGAGACGGAGCACCTGATCCGCGGCTATTCGATGGGCGCGGTCGACTATGTGTTCAAGCCGGTCGAGCCGGTGGTGCTCCGCTCCAAGGTTGCGGTGTTCGTCGACCTCTATCGCATGCGCCGCGAGATCCAGCACAAGGCGCGCGAGCAGGAAGAATTGCTCGAGGCCAATCTGAAGACCACCGGCGAGCTGATGCGCGCGGAGCAGGAGCTGCGCATCGCCGAGCAAAGGCAGGCGGCGATCATCAACTCGCTGCCGATCGTGCTGTACCTGGAGCCGTTCGACCGGACGCCGCGCTGGCCCGCCTTCATCAGCGGGGACCTGAAGGCGATCACCGGCTTCACGATCGAGCAGATCGCGGCCGATCCGCACATCTGGCAAGATCGGCTGCATCCCGAGGACCGGGAGCGGGTGCTCGCCTGCCTTGAGGAGCGCAAGACCACGGGCAGGCTGTCGATCGAATATCGCTGGCGGGCCGGCGACGACGGCTATCGCCATTTCCTGGACCAGGCGGTGCTGCTGCCCGGCGAGGACGGCGGGCCGGGCGAGTTCGCCGGCACGCTGCTGGACGTGACCGAGCGCAAGGCGCTGGAGACTCAATTGCTCCAGGCGCACAAGATGGACGCGATCGGCAAGCTGGTCGGCGGCGTCGCGCACGACTTCAACAACCTGCTGGCGGCCGTGCTGGGCGGCATCGGCCTGATCGAGCGGCGGCTGCAGCTTGCCGACGAGCAGAAGAAAGTGCTCGGCATGACGCGCCACGCGGCCGAGCAGGGCACCGAGCTGGTTCGCCGCCTGCTGGCTTTCGCGCGCCGGCAGAAGCTGCAGCCCGCGCCGGTCGCGCTGAAGGAGCTGTCGATCCGGCTGAACGAGCTGCTCGCGCACACGCTGGGCGGGCTGGTCGAGACACGCTGGGACGGGATGGACCAGAGCTGGCGCGCCTTTGTCGACGAGACTCAGCTGGAGCTGGCGCTGATGAACCTGATCATCAACGCCCGCGACGCGATGGCGGAAGGCGGGACGATCACCATCACTGCCGCCAATCGCGGGCCGGCGGACGCGACTGCGCTGTCGCTGCCGCAGGGCGAGTACGTGACGCTGTCCGTCTCCGACACCGGTGAGGGCATCGCGCCGGCGATGATCGAGCAGGTGATGGAGCCGTTCTTCACGACCAAGCCGATCGGCAAGGGGACCGGCCTTGGCCTGTCGATGGTCTATGGCTTCGCGCGCCAGTCGGGCGGCGGCGTCCAGATCGAAAGCGAGGTTGGGCAGGGCACGACCGTGACCATCTGGCTGCCCCGCGCACCGGACCAGGAAGGGCTGCTCGCGGCCGTCGCCCGGGACGGCGCGCCAGGGGAGCCGATGCGGCCCCTGCGCATCCTGCTGGTCGACGACCATGAAGGCGTACGCGCGATGACGTCGGCGATGCTGAGCGAGCTGGGGCACAAGGTGAGCTCGGTCCGCGACGGCAACAGCGTGGTGAAGCGGCTGAAGGGCGGCGACCGCGACTGGGACCTGCTGATCACCGACTATGCGATGCCGACCATCTCCGGCTCCGAGCTGCTGAGAAAGGCGCGCGAGCACGCGCCGGCGCTGCCCGCGCTGCTGATCACCGGCTATGCCGACCCGGACTCGATCGGCAGCCGCCCGGACGATGTCGAGGTGCTGGTGAAGCCGTTCACGATCGACCAACTGCGTGCTGCGATCGGCCGCTGCGCGGGGCTCTGCTAGGCCTTCGCGTTCTTGCGGATGATCGCGACGATGATCAGCAGGAAGGCGGCGAGGCGGATCAGGTAGAGCGGGCTGCGCTCCTCGACCGGCACGCCGGACAGGGTGAGCAGCGCCTGGCCGAAGCCCAGCAGCCCGAAAGCGGCAGCGAAAGCGAGGAACAGACCGTCGCGCGTTCGGCTCCAGAAACGGGCGAAGAACAGGCTCGCGATCAGGAAGCCGCAGGTGATCATGCCGCTCATAAAACCGTTCAGCACTGGATTCACGCTTCGTCTCCCCGCCAGATGAAGCCGAACAGCAGCACTGCGATCGCCAGCAGCGACGCCGCCAGGCGATACAGGCCGAGATCGACCGGCACGATCATCAGGTCGAAGATCACGATCAGGTTGTTGAGCGCGAGCAGGCCGAAGCACAGCGCGCTCCAGAACAGCATGTTGCCGCGAACCTTCAGATAGCTGCGCATCAGCAGCCAGGCGCAGATCGCGCTGGTGATGAAACAGAGCAGGTACACTGCCCCCGGAAACCATGTTTCGAAGTTCATTCCCCCTGGTCCCTTCGAAAGCGGAACGCATCGGCGAAATTGACGACCGAGTCGGCAGTGCCGCCGACGATCAGCCGCCGCACCGCCGCCGGGCGCGATGCGTAGAATGCCGCCACAGCGTCGACTGTCTCCTGCAGCGCAGGCGACGACGGAGCATATTGGGCGCAACCTTCCGCGTCGACCGAAACGAGGCCGGCCGCGACCAGATCCGCCGTGCTCTTCGTCAGCACCTGTTCGCTCGCCCGCAAGGATTCGTTCAGTTCCTGGCGCGTCCAGCAATGCTCCGGCTTGCTGCGCAGCAAGAGCAGCAGCTCCAGAGACCAGATTGATCCGAAGGCCGAGCGCATGAATCGGTTGATCGCGCTATCGTCGGCCATGAAGCGGTAGCGGAGTCGTCAACATCACGAATGCCCTTGGCATGGACGGGACCTCGTTCCAAGCCTGGAATGTCCTGAAATTGGCCCGGATCGGGAAAACGGCGCCGCGTTTGTTCGGAGCGGATCAGATCACGGTAAAGCCGCTGATCTTTTCGCCCGTCTCGATGCGCATCTTGCGGCCGATCGGATCGCAGCCGAGCAAGCCCGCCGCCTCGCCGCTCGCGGCGAAGCGGGCGCCGGACGCGGTGCGGCCGATCACGATCGCGCGCGGGGGCGTCGCCTTGCCATGGGCGATCGTGAAGGTCTCGATCGTGCCGGTCCCGCCGGGCGCCGCATCGACCGGCACGCGTTCGAGCCGCTCGGCGATGGTCGGCGCCGGGCGCCAGTCCGGGGGCGGGGCGGCCGCGTACAGGCCGACCGCCTGCTTCGACAGGAAGCCGCCGTTCGCGGTGACCATGCCCTTGGCGCCGGGGCGGGCGCGGAGCCGCGCGATCATCTCGGCGATCGCGAACAGGCTGTAGCCGTTGCCCGCGCCGCCGAAATAGGGAAGGCCGCCGGTCACCGTCAGCCGGGCCCCGTCTTCCGCAGCGAGCCCGAGCGCGTCGCACGCGGCGGAGACCGCGCAGGGAAAGCAGCTGTAGATGTCGACCAGGCCGACCTGCCCGATGGTCCAGCCGGCCATGTCGAGCGCGGCGCGCGCGGCGATCGCCAGCGGACGCGAGGCGCCCATGTCCGGCCGCTCGATCAGCGGCACGTCGGCCATCGCGGCATAGCCGTGCAGGTAAACGCGCTTGTCCTGCGGGATGCCGAGCGCGTCGGCCCTGGCGCTGGTCGTCATCAGCACCGCCGCGCCCTGATTCACCGCATCCTGCGCGACCAGCCATTTCAGATAGGGGTCGCTGACGCGGTAATTCTCCGCGCTTTCGGTCGCCAGGAAACCGGCGCTTCGTGCGACGGGGAACTGGGCGTGCGGATTGGTGGCGGCAACGCGCGAGAAGCCGGCGAACAGCGCCGCCATCGCCCGCAGATGCGCCTCGGGCGAGCGGCCCAGCCGCGCCCGCAATGCATGCTCGATCAGCGAATAGACGATCACCGGCACGTAGAGGCCGTGCCGCGCCTCGACCGGATGGACGCGGAGGTCGCCGGGGCCGCGATCGTCGCAGTCGCCGTCCGCCGGCTCCGGCCAGTCGAGCGCGATGCCGGCGCGGCGGGCTGCTCGCTCCAGCCCGGTCGCTTCGGCCGCGACGATCAGCGCCATGTCGCATGCGCCCGCATGGAGCGCCTCCGCGCATTCGTTGACGAACGCCTGCGGCGACTGGCCGCCGAGATGGCCGTAGATCGCCTCGCGCGGGCGGGCGCCGATCCGGCGGGCGACGGCGCGCGGGAATGCGCTAGGGCCGGGCGCGGCGTTGTCGGCGGTCATGCGCACGGCAGCGATGCGGTCGACCTGCTCCGGCCGCACGCCGGCATCGGCCAGCGCGCGGCGCGCCGCTTCCGCAGCGAAGCCGGCCGGCGAGAGCTCGGGCGAGTCGAGCGGCGGGCCGCGATAGGTGACCTGCCCGCCGCCGATCAGCACCGGTGTCCGCGCACTCATGCCTATAGTCCCTCGCCGCCCACCCAGTGCGCGTTGGCGAGCCGCCGCGCCACCATCCAGGCCTGCCGTCGCAGGTCGGGCACTGCCGTCATTTCCCAGAAGGCGCCGCGCGTCATCGGCCCGATGCAATAGAGGCGGCGATTGACCCTGCCGCCGGCGCCCACGGTGCGGCAGGCCGCATCGGTTTCGATTCCGAGCCGGAGCGGGTCCGGCCGGATGGCGCCGCGCCGCGCGAGCGCCTCCAGCAGCGCCTCGCCCGAGCGGAGCAGGTCGCCATGGACGCCGCTGCAATTGACGATGCGACCGGCCGTCATCGCGCGCGGTTCGTCCGTGCCGCGCGGACGCCAGCGCACAACAAGGCCATCGGGTGACCGCTCGATGGCGAGCAGGCGGCCTGCCAGCGCCTGGAACCGACCTTCGCGTTCGAGTACCCGCACGCGGTGCATCGCCTCCGGGGCGAGGCGGTGCCGGTGCACGTCCCAATAGGGCCGCAGGTGGCGCAGGAAGCGGCGGCGCGTGGCGTCATCGGCGCGCCACCAAAGCTGGTGGGTGACTGGCCGGAGCTCGTCGATCGCGCCGCGCCACCCAATGTCGCGGGCGCGTCGCCGCACCCGTCCGGTCAGGCGCGACAGCTGCGTCGCGGACGGCAGGGCGGCGCCTGCCGCGGCGGGCTGGTGGAGGTCGTGCGCGCGGGGCAACAGCCCGCGCCGGGATATCGCGACGACCTGCCCCTCCATTCCCTGACGGTCGAGGTCGAGCAGCACGTCGATCGCGGTCAGGCCGGTGCCGATCAGCAACGTGCGGCCATTGGTCGGCACCGGCTTGCCCGCCGGCCGCCACGGGTCGGCGATGAAGGCGTCGCCATCCAACGCATCGAGGCCGAGCCTGTCCGGCACCGCCGGCGGCAGGCTGCCGGTGGCGAGCACGACGGCATCCGCCTCGATCGGCGGGGCGCCGGCGATATCCAGCCGCAGCCGCCCCTCCGCTTCGACCAGGTCGGCCACGTCGGCTCGCACGACGCGCAGCCGGTGCGCCGCGCCCGCCGCCGTTTCGGCGAGCAGCTCGCGGAGATAAAGCCCGTAGAGACGGCGCCGCACGAACGGGCTGGCGCCGGACGAACGGCGTCCCAGCCAGCGCTCGAAATGCCGCGGATCGTCGGGGAAGGCGCTCATGCCGGCGGCACGAACGTTCAGCAGATGGTCCGGCCGGGCCGAGCCATAGGCGACGCCGCGAGCGAGCTGATCCTCGCGCCGCTCGATCAGGGTGACGCGCGGGCCGTCATGACGCAGCAGGTTGATCGCAAGCAGCGTGCCGCTGAACCCCCCGCCGACGATCGCGACTTCGGCGCGCTGATCGAACAATCCCGTTCCCTTCGACACTGTTCTGCCTGCCGCGTGCGCTATACAGTTTGATGACAGGCTGGCCAGTTTCCCGGGAGAGGCATGATGGCGCGCGGCATCAAGGACAAGGTGGCGATCCTGGGGATGGGCTGCGCGCGGTTCGGCGAGCGCTGGTCCGACGATGCCGACACGCTGATGGTCGAGGCATTCGACGAGGCGATCGCCGATGCCGGCATCGAGCCGAGCGCGATCGACGCCGCCTGGCTGGGCGTCGCGTTCGATGCGGTGAACATCGGCCCGTCGGGCATCCCGCTGTCGATGGCGCTTCGGCTGCCGAACATCGGCGTCACCAAGGTCGAGAACTACTGCGCGAGCGGGACCGAGAGCTTTCGCGGCGCGGTCTATGCGGTCGCCTCCGGGGCGGCGGACATCGCGCTGGCGATGGGCGTCGAGAAGCTGAAGGACACCGGCTATGGCGGCCTGCCGGTGCGGACGCGCGGCACCACTTTCGACATGGTCGGCGTCACCGGATCGGCGCCGGGCAATTTCGCGCAGCTGGCCGGCGCCTATCGCGCCAGACACGGCGTCGGGAAGCCCGACCTGAAGCGCGCGATGGCGCATGTGTCGGTCAAGTCCCACGCGAACGGCGCGAAGAATCCCAAGGCGCACCTGCGCAAGGCGGTGGACATGGACACGGTGCTGAACGCGCCGATGATTGCCGAGCCGTTGGGCCTGTACGACTGCTGCGGCGTCTCCGATGGCGCCGCCTGCGCGATCGTCACCACGCCCGAGATCGCGCGGAGCCTGGGCAAGGTCGACCTCGTCACGGTCAAGGCGCTGCAGGTGTCGACCTCGAACGGCTGGGAGCTGCAGCAGGCGGGCGGCTGGGACGGCAGCTATTTCCACACGACCCGCATCGCCGCCGCCCGGGCCTATGAGGAAGCCGGCGTCACCCGCCCGCGTGAGCAGATCGACCTGATGGAAGTGCATGACTGTTTCTCGATCACCGAGCTGGTGACGATGGAGGACCTGCACATCTCGAAGGAAGGCGAGGGCTGGAGGGACGTGCTCGATGGCTTTTTCGATGCGGACGGCACGATCCCCTGCCAGATCGACGGCGGCCTCAAATGCTTCGGCCACCCGATCGGCGCTTCGGGGCTGCGCATGATCTACGAGAATTACCTCCAGCTCCTCGGCCGCGCGGGCGAGCGGCAGCGCCAGCAGCCGCCGACGCTGGCGCTCAGCCACAATCTGGGCGGATCGCCGATCCAGAATGTCAGCGCGGTCGCGATCGTGGGGCTGGCGGGGGCCTAAAGCGCCATCCCAGCGGCCCAGCCGCTGGCCCAGGCCCATTGGAAATTATAGCCGCCAAGCCAGCCGGTCACGTCGACCGCTTCGCCGATAGCAAAGAGGCCGGGTACGCGGCGCGCCTCCATGGTGCGCGACGACAGCTCGGCGGTGCTGATGCCGCCGGCGGTGACTTCGGCCTTGGCAAAGCCTTCGGTGCCGTTCGGATGGAAGGTCCAGCCGGCCAGCCGGCGTTCCGCGGCATCAAGCTGTGCGTCGGGGCAATTGGCAAGTTCGCGGACCAGGCCGATCCGCTCCGCGAGCACGTCGGCCAGCCGGTCCGGCAGCGCGGCGGCAAGCTGGCTGCGCAGCGTCGCGCGCGGCTGCTCGCGCTTGGCGGCGCGCAGCCAGCCCGGCGCGCGATCGGGCAGGAAGTCGATCGCGACCGGATCGCCCCGGCGCCAATAGGACGAGACTTGCAGGATCGCCGGGCCCGACAGGCCGCGATGCGTGAACAGGGCCGCCTCCCGGAATGAGGCCTTTCCGGCGCGCGCAAGCACGTCTGCGGACACGCCCGACAGGCTGCGGAACAGTGTCTCGTCTCCGCCGAGCGTCAGCGGCACCAGTGCCGGGCGCGGTTCGACGATCTTCAGCCCGAAACGGCGCGCGAGGTCATACGCAAAGCCGGTCGCGCCCATTTTCGGGATCGACGGACCGCCGGTCGCGATCACCAGCGCCGGGGCGCCGGCCTCGCAGTTGCCGAAGCTCAGGCGGAAGCGGCCATCGGCATGGTCGATATCGCGCGCGGCGTGACCGACGGCGATATCGACGCGGCCTCGCGCGCATTCGGCGAGCAGCAGGTCGACGATCTGGCGGGACGAGCCGTCGCAGAACAGCTGCCCCAGCGTCTTTTCGTGCCAGGCGATGCCGTAGCGCTCGACGAGCGCCAGGAAATCCCGCGCAGAGTAGCGGCCCAGGGCCGACTTGGCGAAATGCGGGTTGGCCGACAGATAACGGTCGGGCGCGACCCCCAGGTTGGTGAAATTGCACCGCCCGCCACCGGAAATCAGGATTTTCTTGCCCACCCGGTCGGCATGCTCGACGACCAGCACGCGCCGGCCGCGCTGCCCGGCAACGGCCGCGCACATCAGCCCGGTCGCGCCGCCGCCCAGCACGATCGCATCATAGTCGGTCATGAGGCGGCCTTAGCGGATGTCGCGCCAATCGATAGCGGAAATCGCCAACCGATGCGGCGGCTCTGCCAAGTGCCAATTCCGACATCAAGCATAATCAATAACTTATCGGTTTGGCACGGCTGTTGCGAAGCATCGGGCAACCGGCGGATCGGCCGCCGCGATTGGCAAAGGATACCAACATGGCCCGCTCATATGACATCTCCGCCCGCCTCGCCGCGTTCGCCGCCTCGCTGCTGTTCGCGACGATCAGCGTCGTTCTCACCGTCGGTCCGGCGGTTCCGTCCTTCCCGCTCGCCTGAGCGCGGTCGCAAGGATGCTGAGCCTCGATCGCGTCAGCAAGCGCTATGGCCGCAGGCTGATCCTCGACCGCGTCGAGCATGATTTCGGGACCGGCCTGACGCTGCTGGTCGGCCCCAGCGGGGCCGGCAAGTCGACCCTGCTGCGGCTGCTCGCAACGGCCGAGCGGCCGAGCTGCGGCACGATCGGCTGGGACGGCACGCCGCTGCCGCGGGCGCGCGCCGCGCTGCGACGGACGCTCGGCTATGCGCCGCAGGCGGTCGACCTGCCGGAGGATCTGACCGCGCGCGAGTTCGCGATGCACATCGCCGCGCTGAAAGGCCTGGAGCTGGACGCCGCCGACCGGCAATTCCTCCAGATCACCGATGCGATCGGCCTTCACGCCGATGTGAGCAACCGGATCGCGACCTTTTCCGGCGGCATGCGCCGGCGGCTGATCTTCGCCCAGGCTTTGCTCGGCAGCCCCAGGCTGCTGATCCTCGACGAGCCGACTGCCGAGCTCGACCGCGAGACCGCCGCGCGAGTCGATGCGCTGATCCTCGAGCGCGCGAAGGCCGCGGTCGTCGTGATGACCACCCATGCCGGCGACGCGCTCGCCGGCAAGGTCCGGGCGGTGCTGCGGGTCGACGACCGCCGGGTGCTGCCGGCATGAGCGCCGCCCTCGCTGCGCGCTCGACACTCGGCACCGCGCTCACCCGCTATTCGCGCAGCTGGGGCTTGTGGCTGATGCTGCTGATCGCGCCGATCGGGGCGCGGCTGTTCGTGCCGCGCGGCGACGGGACGACGATCGTCATCTCGATCGCGGACCAGCTGCCGGTGATGACCTCGCCGGTGATCGGCGTGTGCCTTGGCATCGTCGTTTCGACGCTGCTGCTGCCGGCCGCCTATATCTATCTTCGCGCCAACACCAATCGCCGCCAGCCCTGGCAGATCGCCGAAGTGACGCCGGCCTCGCGCGTCGCTGTCTCCTTCGGCCGGTTCGCCGCCGACGTCGCGGTGCTGTTCGGCGCGCTGGCGGCGCTGAACGCGGCCGGTATCTTCCTCGCGACGCTGATCCTGCCGTGGCGAGCGTTCGACCCGCTGGCGCTCAGTTTCGCGCTGTGGGTGATCGCCGGCCCGGCAGTCATCGGACTGGCCGCGATCCGCACTTTGTTCGACGCGGTGCCGCTGCTGCGCGGGGCGCTGGGCGACCTTGCCTATCTCGTGTTGTGGATCGCCTCGCTCGCGGCCCCGTCGGGCACGGCGATCAGCAAGAGCGGCTTTGCCGCCAACATGCTCGATTTCGGCGGATTCGTGCGGCCGCTGATCTACGGATCGGGGCTGACCGAGCCGAATTTCGCGATCGGCGGCGCCGAGGTGAAGCCCGGCCGTATCGCGATCGACGCGATGGCGGGCCTGCTGTCGCCCGGATATCTGCCGTCGCGGCTGGCCTGGATCGGCATCGCCTTGGCGGTCGTGGTCGTGGCCGGGCTGATCTACCGCCCCCACCGCGCGCGCAACCGCCCCAGCCTGGCCGGCCGGGCCGGCAAGCTGCTCGAAGCGCGCCGGGCGCCCGCCGCCGATCCGCGCACGCCCGCTGCCCCTCGCTCCACGCTGCCCGCGCTGACCCTGTTCGCGGCCGAATTCCGGCTGATCGGCGCCGGCCGCTTGTTCAAGCTGCTCGCGGTCATGATCGGCTTGGCGGGCGTTTTCACCGATGCGATGCCGCTGCTCCTGTTGTTGCTGGTCTTCGCGCTGACCGCGCACGCCGGACGCAGCGAGAGCGCCGGGCTGGCCGCGCTGACCCGGGCGCTGCCGACTGGGCCGTGGCAGCGGCGCTGCGCCTTCGTGCTCGCCGGATCGGCCTGGGCCGCGCTGATCGCCTTGCCGCATGCGATGGTGCAGCTGGACCCGGCGATTCTGGGGACGGCGGCGGCGCTGGGCGGGCTCGCGGCCGCGGCGGCGGCCGGGCTCGCAGCCGTCAGCGGATCGAGCTTCGCGCCGCGGCTGGTGCTGCTGATTGCCTGGTACGGCTACACCGCAAGCTGAAGACGCTACCATTGTCCGCACCGCGCGTTAGATAGGCGGCATGACGAAAAGCGCGACCGACGTGATGCAGGACATCATCTTTTCCGCCGTGATCGATTCGATCCAGGCGTTGAAGACGGCGTCCAGGGGCCTGCCCAACACGCTGCTGCGGGACGTCGGCGCGATTCACGCGAACGTCACGCTGGCCGATCTGCCGGAGGATGTGCGGACCGCGATCGCCACCAACGTCCGCTCCGCGTTCACCCGGTTGCTGAAGGAAGGCTATTCGGTGATGCCGCGGGGCGGCATGCCGGAGCGGCGCGGCCCGCCGCCCGCGCCGGTGGTCGGCCGCGGCGAGCGCCGTCCGCCCTCGGGCCCGCGTCCGGGCGGTCCGAAGCTTCCCTCTACGCCCGGCGGCCGGCCGCAAGGCCCGCGGCGACCGCCCAAGCCGCGCGGCTGAGGCGGGCCGCGGTGGCGCGGGCCATCGCCCTTGCGATAGGCGCCGCCCTGGCGCTTGCCGGGTGCGCGGCGATGCCACCGGCCCGGACGATCGAGTTCCTGCCCCGGCGTCCGTCGGCGGAGCTGGTCGCCAAGGCGACCGCCGATGCGGCCGCGCAGGTGAAGCGCTGCTACCGCGCCCCGAAAGTGTTCGGCACCGGCCGCCGGATCAGCACCAAGCTGGCCGTCCGCTACGCGCCGGACGGCAGCATCATCGGCCTGCCGAGCGTGGTCTCGCAAGGCGGCGTCACGCCGGAGAACGCGATGTTTGCCGACGATATGGCGGCGGCGGCGATCGAGTCGGTCGTCCGCTGCTCGCCCCTTCACCTGCCGCCCGAGCTCTACGCCTATGGCTGGAGCAGCTTCGAGCTGACCTTCAGCCCGGTGCTGCGCGGGTAAGGCCGTGTTGCGTTATGGATAATCGGTGTTAAGCTTTTGACGCGGGCGCATAACAAAAGACTGTTTTCGCAACTTTTTAGGGGTGTTTCCGATGAAAATTGCTGTTTCCCTCGCCGCGATTGCGGCCACGGCTCTGATTGCGTCTTCGGCAGACGCGACCACTGTCTATAATCTCGATCTGCCGAATGTGAGCGGCAACTTCGGCGCGGGCGTCGCGACGACGTCGACCTCGTCCCAAGGCACGGTCACGATCGTTACCGGTCCGGGCGGCGGCGCCAATCGCGCCGGCGCAGCGCCGGTCGCCAACAAATGGCTGCAGGAGAATGTCGGCGGTAACGCGACTGTCGGCATCACCAAGGATTTCGCCCGCAGCGGCAATGGCTCGGCCTTCTTCTCAGGCGTGGATGGCAACTCCAAGGCCGATCTGGAGTTCTACTTCGCGAACCCGGTCTCGCTTTCCTCGGTGCAGGGCCTCTCGTACGACTGGTACCGTTCCAGCTCATCCACCAACAGTGCGGGCCAGGTAACCTCGCTCCGCCTCGCGGTGACGAATGGTTCGCAGTCCGCTTATCTGATCTACGAGCCCATCTATAACGGCGTCCCGGTGATCCCGACCGACACCTGGCAGACATCTTCGATCACGACCGCATCGACCTTCTGGTCGAACAACAACAATCTGGCCAAACCGGGTGCAACGCCGGCTTGCCCGGATTGTTACCTGTCGCTGTCGGCGTGGCAGACGTCGAATCCCGGCTGGCTGGTTTACGGACTGAGCACGGGCATGGGCTCGGGCTGGAACGGCTTCTATGCGGGCGGCGTGGACAATATCGCCTATGATTTCGGCGCGGCGGGCTCGGGCAGCTTCAACTTCGAAGTGGCCGCGGGCGTGCCGGAGCCGGCGACCTGGGCGATGATGATCGGCGGTTTCGCGTTCGTCGGCGCCGCGGCGCGCCGCCGCAAGTCGAAGGTCGTGTTCGCCTGATCTCGGTCCCGTCATCCCGGCCTGACCCGGGACCCACCTTCTTTTCGTCGTTCGGCGAGGGAAGGTGGGCCCCGGCTCAAGGCGGGGGTGACGCTGGCGTTAGAACACCGGCTCGTCGCCCGTCGCGCCGTGAATCCCGCACTCGGTCTTGTCCCAGCCGCGCCAGCGGCCGGCGCGGGGGTCTTCGCCGGGATGCACCTTGCTGGTGCATGGGGAGCAGCCGATCGACAGATAGCCTTGCGCTTCCAGCGGATGGCGCGGCAGCCTGTGCTCTTCGAAATAGCCGTCGAGCTCAGCCTTCGACCAGGCGGCGAGCGGGTTCAGCTTCAGCCGCCCTTCGTCGATCTCGAATCGCGGCAGCGCCGCCCGCCTCTCGCCCTGGAAACCCTTGCGGCCCGATATCCAAGCATCGAACGGCGCCAGCGCACGCCTGAGCGGCACCACTTTCCTGATCTCGCAGCAGCCGTCCGGATCGTAGGACCAGCGGAGCCCGGTCCGATCGCGCGCGGCGAGGTCGTACGGATCGGGCCGGAACACGCGCAGGTCGGTATAGCCGAGGTGCTCCGCCAGCGCGTCGCGATAAGCGAGCGTCTCGCCGAACATCTTCTGCGTATTGACGAAGATCAGCGGAATCTCCCGGTCGATCGTCGCTACCATGTGCAGCAGCACCGCCGATTCCGTCCCGAACGACGACACGATCGCGACCCGGCCCTTCAGCTCGGTCGTCAGCAGCGCGCCCAGCATCGCCGCCGTGTCGACGCCTTCGAACCGCGCGTTCAGCCGGTCCGCATCGGCCTGGACGAAGGCGGGCGCGGTGTCGATCAGGTCGAGCCGGCGCGCGGCCTCAGCCATGGCGCAGCTTCCAGACCGGAACCGCCGCATCGGCGGCGGCCTGATAGACGAAGGGGAAGCGCTTCAACGCGTGCTCGACCAGGCGCGCGTCCAGCGGCTGGACAGGCGCGAAACTGTCGAAGCCGCAGCGCCGCAAGAACAGGATCTGATCGACCAGCACGTCGCCCTCCGCGCGGAGCTCTCCGGTGTAGCCGCTCTCGCGCAGGATGCACGCGGCCGAATAGCCGCGGCCGTCGCGAAAGCGCGGGAAGGCGATCTCGACCAGCTTCAGCCGGTCGAAATGCGGGATCAGCTGGCGCACGTCCTCGCCCGCCTCTACCCGGACCGCATGCGCGTCCTCCTGCGTCAGGAAGCAATCGAGCGTGACCGCCGGCTCCTCGTGCGGATCGTCGTCGCGGAAGCGCAGGGTCATTTCTCCCCTCCCGCTTGCGGGAGGGGCTGGGGGAGGACCTGAAACGGCTGCCGCCCCGAAGGGAAGGCATTTCCCTCCCCTGACCCCTCCCGCAAGCGGGAGGGGAATTTGACACTACCCATAAATCGCCTCCTTGAACGGCTCGAACCCGACCCGCCGGTAGGTGTCCAGGAACCGCTCGCCAGGGTCGCGGAGCGCCCGATACCGCTCCACCGCGCGCTCGACCGCATCCACGATGCCGTCCTCGTCGAAGCCGGGGCCGGTGATCTTGGCCGGGCTTGCGTCCTCCGCGCCCGATCCGCCGAGCAGCAGCTGGTAATTTTCGGTGCCTTTCCGGTCGACTCCCAGGATGCCGATATGCCCGGCATGATGGTGGCCGCAGGCGTTGATGCAGCCCGAGACCTTGATCTTCAGCTCCCCCACGTCGAGCTGTCGGTCGAGATCGGCGAAGCGCGTGGCGATCTTCTGCGCGACCGGGATCGAGCGGGCGTTCGCCAGGCTGCAATAGTCGAGCCCCGGGCAGGCGATGATGTCGGTAACCAGGTCGAGATTGATATCGGCCAGCCCGGCCGCGTCCAGCGCCTGCCAGACCATGTACAGGTCCTGCTTGCGCACGTGCGGCAGCACCAGGTTCTGCGCATGGCTGACGCGCAGCTCGTCGAAACTGAAGGCTTCGGCCACGTCGGCAACCGCATCCATCTGCTCGGCCGACACGTCGCCGCCGATGCCGCCCACTTTCTTGAGACTCACATTGACGATCGCATAGCCAGGCGCCTTGTGCGGCACGGTCTGGCGGTCGACCCAGAGTGCGAATTCCGGGTCCGACCGGTCGATATCCTCACTCAGCCCGGTCTCGAACGGCGGCGGCGCGAAGTGGGCGGAGATCCGCTCATATTCCACGCGCGGGAAATCGGTGCCGAGCTTCAGGACATGGCCGAATTCCTCCTCGACCTGACGCGTGAACTCGGCCTCGCCCAATTCGTGGACCAGGATCTTCATCCGCTGCTTGTGGATGTTGTCGCGCCGCGCGTGGCGGTTCCATACGCGCAGCACGGCCTGCAGGTAGGAGAAAATCTGCTCGGCCGGCAGGAAGGCGCGGATCGGGTAGGCGAGGAACGGCGTGCGCCCCATGCCGCCGCCCGCGAACACTTCGAAGCCCGTATCGCGCGCCTCGTCCCGCACGATCCGGAGCGCGAAATCGTGCCAGCGCAGGGCGGCGCGGTCGACCGGGGACGCCGTCACCGCGATCTTGAACTTGCGCGGCAGGTAGCTGAACTCGGGATGAAAAGTGGTCGCCTGGCGCAGCAGCTCGGCCCAGGGGCGCGGGTCCTCGATCTCGTCGGCGGCCGCGCCGGCATAGTGATCGGCGGAGATGTTGCGGATGCTCTCCCCCGACGTCTGGATCGCGTGCATCTCGACGGTCGCCAGCTCAGCCAGGATGTCGGGCGCCTGCTCCAGCTTGATCCAGTGATACTGGATATTCTGCCGTGTCGTGAAATGGCCGTAGCCGCGGTCGTAGGTACGCGCGATGCGCGCCAGCATCCGCAGCTGCCGGCTGCTGAGCGTGCCGTACGGAATCGCGACCCGCAGCATATAGGCGTGCAGCTGCAGGTAGAGTCCGTTCTTCAGCCGCAGCGGTTTGAACTGGTCCTCGGTGATCTCGCCGGCGATCCGCCGCCGCACCTGATCGCGAAACTCGTCGACGCGGGCATCGATGATCGCCTGGTCATAGAGGTCGTATTTGTACATGTCAGATCACCCAGCTCCCCGCATCCGGGTCGGCGGGCTTCAGAGTCAGGTCGGGGCGAACGGTGGGTCCGAGAGCGCGGATGCGGTCCTTGATGTGGGCGGGACGGGGGCCTTCGGGCGTGGCGACCGCCTCGATCATATAGGCGCTGTTGACGCGGCGCGCGCCTTCCTCGCGGGTTAGGGTCGCTTCGCCTGCCTCGCCCACATCGACCGCATCTTCAACGTGACGCGACCAGCCATCGCCCGCCCACCAGATCACCGCGCCCGAGGGGAGGTCGTTTCCGGTCAGAATCTTCATCTGGTCCTCCCCCAACTTGCTGGGGGAGGGGGACCGCCGAACGCGGTGGAGCGGCCGGCCGCGAAGCGGACCGATATACCCTCCTGTCGGCTCGACGCCGGGGCCCCTCCACCATGCTTCGCATGGTCCGCCTCCCCTCGCGTTGCGAGGGGAGGATTGAGAACATCGCGGCAATCGCTTCGCTCCACCACCTCGCCGACGACGATGATCGCCGGGCTCTTCACGCCTTCGCGTTCCAGCGTCCCGCCCAGGTCCGCGAGCAGCGAGCGGAGCGTCCGCGCGCCGGGGCGGGTGCCGTTTTCCAGCACCGCGACCGGCATGGCCGGCGAGACGCCGTCGGCGATCAATTTCTCGGCAATCTCGGCCCCGGTCGCGACGCCCATATAGATGACCAAGGTGCGGCCTTTGCCGGCCAGGCCGGACCAATCCTGGTCGGACAATCCCTTGCACTGGCCAGCGACGAAGCTGACTGCGCTCGCCGCGTCGCGGTGGGTCAGCGGCAGCATCGCCTCCGCTGCGCAGCCGAGCGCCGCGCTGACGCCCGGCACGACCGCCACCGGAACGCCCGCCGCGCGGCAGGCTTCGGCTTCCTCGCCGCCTCGGCCGAAGATGAACGGATCGCCGCCCTTCAGCCGCACCACCTTGCGGCCGGCAAGCGCTTCCTCGACCAGCAGCAGGTTGATGGCGTGCTGCGCCAGCGTGTGGCGGCTGCGCTGCTTCGCGACGGATATCTTCGGCGCCGCGCTCAGCTCCAGGATACGCGGATCGACCAATCCGTCATGGATGATCAGGTCCGCTTCGACGAGGAGCCGCGCGGCTTTCAGCGTCAGCAACTCCGGATCGCCCGGACCCGCGCCCACCAGATAGACTTGGCCGTTTTCCATGCGCTGGCAAATGGACCGGTCGCGCGCATGTCACAAAGCAAGGATGCTTGGAGGTGGTTTAGCGTGGCTTTCTGCTGCGAGGGCGGGCGCGTCAGCAACATCCGTTCGTTTCGAGCGAAGTCGAGAAACGGGTGCTCCCGCGACGAACGCTTCTCGACTTCGCTCGAAGCGAACGGAGTTAGGTACGCAAACCCACGCCAATAGTCGCTTCCGCTTTGTCCGTCTCGGTCGAGACGACCGGATAGGCGACATAGTCGGCCGCGTAATAGGCGCTCGGCCGATGGTTGCCGCTCAGTCCCACGCCCCCGAACGGCGCGGCGGACGAGGCGCCGTTGGTCGGCCTGTTCCAGTTGACGATGCCCGCGCGCGCGCCGGCCCAGAAGCGGTCGAACAGCGCCCGGTCGCCGCCGATCAGCGATGCCGACAGGCCATAGCGGGTGTCGTTCGCCTCCGCGATCGCGGCATCGAAGTCGGCCACGCGGACCAGTTGTAGCACCGGGCCGAACAGCTCCGCGTCGGGGCGGTCCGGCACGTCCGTCACGTCGATCAGCGCGGGGCTGAGGAACGGGCGGTCGGCGTCGCGTCGGTCGAGCGGGCGGACCACGCGCCCGCCGCGTTCGACCAGCGACAGGAAGGCCTCTACCAGCGCATCGGCCGCGTCATTGTCGATCACCGGCCCCATGAACGGCGCCGGCTCGTCGTGCGGGCCGCCTACGATCAGCCTGTCGACCAGCCCCTCCAGCTCGCGCAGCAGCGGCCCTTCGGCGCCGTCGCGCACGATCAGCCGTCGCGCGGCGGTGCAACGCTGGCCCGCGGTCATATAGGCGGACTGGACGATCAGCGCCGCCGCGGCGGCTACGTCGCCTGCATCCCAGACGATGATCGGATTGTTGCCGCCCATCTCCAGCGCCAGGATCTTCTCCGGCGTGTCGGCGAACTGGCGGTTGAGCGCGAGGCCGGTGCGCGCGGAGCCGGTGAACAGCAGGCCATCGATGTCCGGATGGGCCGACAGCGCGCGGCCTTCGGCGGGGCCGCCGATCAGCAGCCGCGCGACGCCATCGGGCACGCCGGCCTCGTGATAGAGGCGGATCAGCATCTCGCCGCTCGTCGGAGTCTTCTCGGACGGCTTGAACACGACGGCGTTCCCGGCGAGCAGCGCCGGGACCATATGGCCGTTCGGCAGGTGCGCGGGAAAGTTGTAGGGCCCCAGCACCGCCAGCACGCCGTGCGGCTTGTGGCGCAGGTGCGCGCCCGCGCCGAGGTCGCGCGTGTCGGTCCGCTCCTGGTGGGCGCGAATCGAGATCTCGACCTTGTTGACGACCGCGTCGACTTCGGTGCGCGCTTCCCAGAGCGGCTTTCCCGTTTCGCGCGCGATCAGGTCGGCGAACAGCTCCTTGCGCTCCTTCGCTAGTTCCGCGAAGCGGCGCAGCACCGCGATCCGCTCGTCGAGCGGTCGCCGCGCCCAGTCGGCCCATGACGCGCGGGCGGCCGCGACTTCCGCATCCGCATCGCCGATCGCCGTGCGCCAAAGCTCCGCGCCGGTCGCGGGTTCGTAGGAGATGAGAGTGGTCATACTCCTAGCGCTTCGCCCATCGCGCGGACCTGCGCAACCTTCGCATGCAGCGCAGACCAGTCGTCGTCCTCGGCGATGCGCGCCCAGATCGCTTCCACTTCCTCGATGTGCATCGAGCAGGGCTCGCCTGACCAGAAGGGGTGGTCCATGCTCCGCGCCGGCGCATAGGCCGCGACGCGCTCCCGGAACGGCGCGAAGGCCTCGTCCGCATAGACGTCGGACCCGTGGCGCAGGTCGCCGCTGGCCCAGTCGAAGAAGAAGCGGTCGATGCCGACGCGACTGCCAACCAGCCCCTCCTCGATCGCCTGCACCAGCGCGACATCCTCCTCCAGTCCGCGCGAGCCGACGCCGAGCCGCCACAGGAAGCGCTCGATCAGCGCCGCGCGATACAGCGCCGGAAACCGGTCCAGCTCCGCGATCATCGCGTCGACCTCGGCAATGGTGCGCAGGCTGCCGGCCAGCTGCACCACGTCCCACTGGATCGCCTCTGCCTGCCGGCCGTACGAATACAGCCCGGCATGGTCGAAATAGGCCGCCGTGAAGCCGGGATCGAAGGTCGGCGCGAACCGCCAAGGCCCATAGTCGAAGCTCTCGGCAGTGATGTTGATGTTGTCGGAATTGAGCACGCCGTGCACAAACCCGGCGGCCATGTAGCTTGCCGCCAGCCGCGCCGTGCCTTCGACGACATGGCGCAGCAACTCTATCGGGTCCGCGCTTGCCGAGCCGAAATAGGTGCGCAAGCTATAATCGGTCAGCCGCCTCAGCTCGTCGTCGCTCTTCAGGAAGGCGAGCCGCTGGAAACTGCCGATGCGAATATGGCCGTGGCTCAGCCGCACCAGCACGGCTGCACGGGTGGGGGAGGGCTCGTCGCCCCGGTGCAGCTGCTCCCCCGTCTCGATCAGGGAGAAGCTGCGCGAGGTGCTTACGCCCAGCGCCTGCAGCATCTCGGTGGCGAGGATTTCGCGCACGCCGCCCTTCAGCGTCAGTCGGCCGTCGCCGAAGCGGCTATAGGGCGTCTGGCCCGAACCTTTGGTGCCGAGGTCCAGCCAGCGCCCGCTCTTGTCCTTCAGCTGCGCGAACAGGAAACCGCGGCCGTCCCCGATCTCTGGATTGTAAACGCGGAATTGGTGGCCGTGATAGCGCAGCGCCAGCGGCCGGGGCAGGTTGCCGGGCAGCGGCTCGAACCGGCCGAAGTGCCGCACCCATTCGTCGTCGCTGATGCCGTCCAGCCCTACGTCCGCCGCCGCGCGGTCGTTGCGGAAGCGCAGGATCGTCTGCGGGAAATCCGCCGCCGCGACGGGATCGGCGATGAACTCGGCGATGTCGAGGATGGGTTGCGGGGGAGAGGCCATGCCGCGATATGTGGCCGCGGCATCCAGGGGACAAGCGTGGCCGATTTCGCGGACGAATATTGGACGAACGACGGCCTGAGGCTCCACTACCGCGACTATGCGGGCGGCGGCGACGGCCGGCCGGTCATCCTGTGCCTGCCGGGCCTGACCCGCAACGTCCGCGACTTCGCCGCCCTGGCCGAGCGGCTCGCCCCGGCCTGGCGCGTGATCGCGATCGATTTTCGCGGCCGCGGCGAAAGCGCCTACAGCAAAGAGCCGGCCAGCTATGCGCCGCTTACGTACGCACAGGACGTGAAGGCGCTGCTCGATGAACTCGCGCTCGACGCCATTATCCCGATCGGCACGTCGCTGGGCGGGCTGGTGACGATGCTGCTGGCCGCGACCGACGCGCAGCGCGTCAAGGGCGTCGTGTTCAACGATGTCGGGCCGGAGGTCGAGCCCGCCGGAATTGCCCGCATCCGCTCCTATGTCGGGCGCAGCGGCAATTGGCCCACCTGGCTGCACGCCGCGCGCAGTCTCGCCGCCAATCAGCGCCACGTCTATCCGAACTATGGTATCGAGGACTGGCTGCGCATGGCCAAGCGCCTGTACCGCCTGTCGGGCAACGGCCGCATCGTCATCGACTATGATCCGCGCATTTCCGAGCCGATGCGCAACGCCATCGACGAGCCCGCGCCTGACCTGTGGCCCCTGCTGACGCCGCTGAAGGACGTGCCGGCGCTGATTCTGCGCGGCGAACTGTCCGACGTGCTTTCGACCGGGACAGTCCGGCGGATGCTGGCGGCGCTGCCTCGTGCCGAGGCAGTGACGGTCCCGCGGGTGGGCCATGCGCCGACGCTGGAGGAAGCCGCGGCCGCCGAGGCGATCGACCGGCTGCTCGCGGCGGTGCTGGAGGCTGGCGCACAAAAGGAGCCCGCCGGGTAAGGGGGTGCGGGAACCCGGTGGGCCCAATTCGTCTTGGCCTGGCGGTTTAACTTGCGGCAAAGTTCCGGGTTCCCGCCGACCGTCTCGTTTAGAGACAAAATCGGCGGGAGCGCGAGCGGCTCGCGCGCGTTCCTTCGCACGCACCAAGTTTCTTTGCGCGGAAGGAAAAACCGCTGCTATAGGCCGCCCGATGAATGCAGCGACGATGAGTTTCAAGGGCCTGAAGCCGATCATCTATGCCGGCCGCGAGGTCTGGCCGTTGGTCGAAGGCGGCAAGGGCGTGTCCGCGACCAACCATGCCAGCTCCGGCGCCTGGGCGGCGGCCGGCGGTATCGGCACGGTGTCGGCGGTCAATGCCGACAGCTATGATCCGACCGGCAGGATCGTGCCCCAGGTCTATCAGAGCCGCACCCGCCGGGAGCGGCATGAGGAGCTGATCCAGTACGCGATCGACGGCGCGGTCGAGCAGGTCCGCCGCGCGTTCGATCTGGCGGGCGGCAAGGGTGCCATCAACATCAACGTGCTGTGGGAAATGGGCGGCGCGCAGCGCGTGCTGCACGGCGTGCTGGAGCGGACGCGCGGCCTGGTCGCCGGCGTCACCTGCGGCGCGGGCATGCCCTATAAGCTGAGCGAGATCGCCGCGTCCTACGGCGTCAACTACCTGCCGATCATCAGCTCCGCGCGTGCGTTCCGTGCATTGTGGAAGCGCGCCTATTCAAAGGCGGCGGACTGGCTGGCGGCGGTCGTGTACGAGGACCCGTGGCTGGCGGGCGGCCATAACGGCCTGTCGAATGCCGAAGATCCGCTGAAGCCCGAGGATCCCTATCCGCGCGTCAAGGCGCTGCGCGAGACGATGCGCGAAGGCGGCATCCCGGACCATGTGCCGATCGTGATGGCGGGCGGTGTCTGGTATCTGCGCGACTGGAACCACTGGATCGACAATCCCGAGCTCGGGCAGATCGCGTTCCAGTTCGGCACCCGGCCGCTGCTGACCAAGGAAAGCCCGATCCCGGCGGGCTGGAAGCAGGCGCTGTTGACGCTCGACGAAGGCGACGTGCTGCTGCACCGCTTCTCGCCGACCGGCTTCTATTCCTCGGCGGTGCTGAACCCGTTCCTGCGCAACCTCGTCGCCCGGTCGGAACGGCAGGTGCCGTTCTCGGGCGAGATGGCGGGCGATCACACCCACCAGCTCGATGTCGGCGTAAAGGGCCGCAATTTCTGGGTCACGCGCGGCGACCTGATGCGCGCGCGCGAATGGTACGGCCTCGGCTTCACCGACGCGTTGAAGACGCCGGACAACACGCTCGTGTTCGTGACGCCGGAGGAAAAGGCGGTGATCCGCAAGGACCAGGCCGATTGCATGGGCTGCCTCAGCCAATGCGGCTTCTCGTCCTGGGCGGACAACGAGACAAACTCGACCGGCCGCCTCGCGGACCCGCGCAGCTTCTGCATTCAGAAGACGCTTCAGGACATCGCCCACGGCGGCCCGGTCGAGCAGAACCTGATGTTCGCCGGCCACAACGCCAGCAATTTCAAGCGCGACCCGTTCTACTCCAACGGCTTCGTGCCGACCGTGAAGCAGCTGGTCGACCGGATTCTGACCGGCGATTGAGCCGGATTGTCACTGCCATTTCAGCGCGCTAGCTCTGCCCTGCACATGGGGGAGCGGATGCGTCATTTCGGGTTGTTCGTTGCGGCCTGCGGCTTCGCCGCCCCGGCGCTTGCCAGTCCGGGCGGGCCCGCCGGCGGCGGGGTCGAAGTGGCGAACGCGCAGCTGATCCAGGCGGCCGAGGCGATGGACGCGAAGGACTGTCCGCGTGCGCTGGGGCTTGCGCGGCCCATCGCCGACAGCCCCAACACCGCCGGGCTTGACGAGAACGATGCGCTGCTTGCCTACCAGGTCACCGCCCGGTGCGCCTTCCAGACCGGCGACCATGAGCGAGCCTATGCCGATATCCGCCGCGCGACGGCGATCGCGGCGGCGTCCGATGATCTGTGGTTCGCGCGGCTCGATTTCGACGCGCTCGGCAAGCGGTGGGATGCAGTCGTCGAGACGATCGAGGAGATGCACGCCCGGCGGCCGGCGGCGCTGAATGCCGTGAACCAGCGGGCGCTCGACTATATCCGGACCGAGCTGCGCCGCGCCGAACGCAAGGACCTGACGATCCGCCTGGTCCACGTGCTCGCCAGCGACGATTATTTGCCGACCGAATTCCTGGTTTCGACCGACAGCTACCGCCGCGACTACGCAGTCTATCTCGCTGAAGGCGGTCGGAAGGACGAGGCGCGGGCGATGGTCGCCCGGCTGACCAGCCCCTGGACCGTCGCGCGGGCGAGCCTCGATCCGCGCCTTCGTGCCTTTTACCCGGCCGATCCGGACATACGCGCGCTGGTCGAGCGCCGCCTCGCCGACCGCCGGCAGAAGATGGAAGAGCATCCGGAGCGGCTCGAAGCGGTGATCGAAGTGGCCGACAACCTGAAGCTGCTCGGTCGACCGCGAGAGGCGCTGGAGGTGCTTCAGTCGGTCGCCGGCCGCGTCGGCGACCCGGATGCCTTTGTCGATGCCGAAGTTCAGCTGCCCTGGTGGTGGGACGAATTGTCGCGCGTCTACGCGATCCTCGGCCGCTTCGACGAGTCAATGGACGCGATGCGAAAGGGCGGCGCGCTGGACGAGAATGGCGGCGCAAATGTCAGCCAGGCGATAAATCTCGCCCACCGGCAGGTCCGCGCCGGACGCAGCAAGGATGCGCTGGTGACGCTCGCGGCGTTCGACACGGCAAAGCATGACGTCAGCCCCTATGGGCAGATCGCGCTGCGCTCGGCCCGGGCCTGTGCTTATGCCTTCACCGGCCAGCGCGAGGCGGCGCTGAAGGATGTGGAGTATATCCGCACCCACCAGCTCGACGCGCCGGGTTCGCTCGGGTCCGTGCTGGGTTGCGTCGGAGACCTGGACGGCGCAGCCGCGGCGCTGATCAAGCGGCTCGAGGACTTGGACCAGCGCGCATCGGAGCTGCTGACCCTCAGCGACTATGACACGCCGCCGGTCGCGCTGCCGGACGATCCGTACGAAACCGTGGTGAAGGCGTTGCGCGCTCGCTCCGATGTGCAGGCGGCGATCGTCCGCGCCGGCGGCACGCGCCGCTTTCATATCCAGAACCCGTGACGAGCTGCGGTGCTCACCCGCCCATGAACCCGAACAGATGCCCTGCCACCTTGCGCATCTGGATCTCCTCGGAGCCTTCGGTGATGCGATAGCGGCGGTGGTGGCGGTAGATGTGCTCGAACGGCTTGTGCCGCGAATAGCCGATGCCGCCATGCACCTGCATAGCGAAATCGGCCGCCTGGCAGACCAGCCGGTTGGCGCGGTAGTTGCACATGCTGACCTTGTCGGAGAGGCGCAGTGCGACCTCGGGCTTTGACATCGTGTCCATCTCCGCCGCCGTCTTCCAGATCAGCAGCCGCAGCATTTCCGCCTCGGTCGCGAGCTCGACCAGCGGGAATTGTATCGCCTGGTTGACGGCGAGCGGCTTGCCGAACGGCTTGCGCGCCTTCGCGTATTCCACCGCCTCGTCGATGCAATATTGCGCCGCGCCGACCGAGCTTGCCGCCTGGCGGATGCGGTTTTCGTGTACGAAATGCTGCGCGACGGCGAGGCCTTCGTCGAGCAGGCCGAGGATCGCCGTTTCCGGCACCCACACGCCGTCATAGCGGAGCCGCGGGTGGTCGGTCGGCATGTTGAAGGTCCACAGATACTCGCCGATCCGGAGTCCCGGCGCGTCGGTGGGCACGATGAAACAGGTGATGCCTCTCGCGCGGCCGTCCTCGCCGGAGGTGCGCGCGAAGGTCATCACGTGGGTCGCGACATGGCTGCCGGTGATCCACATCTTCTCGCCGTCGATCCGCCAGCCGGGGACGCCCTTCCGCACTTCCGGCACCGCGCGCGTCTCCATATGCGTGGCGTCGGAGCCATGCGCTTCCTCGGTCAGTCCGAACGCCCAGCGGATGTCGCCCGCCAGCATCGGCGGGATGAAGTCGCGCTTCTGCGCCTCCGTCCCGAAGTCCCGCAGCATCAGCACCTGCACCAGATTGCCGACGATCGAGCTTTCGTTCTGCAGGTCGTTGTGCAGCCCCAGCCCCTTCGCGGCGAGGTGATGCCGGATCACCGCCATCGCCAGGTTCGACCCGTCGCGGCCGCCATATTCGGCGGGAATGGCGAAGCGGTAATGCCCCGCCGCATCGGCCCGCCGCCGCATCTCGGCGAGCAGCGCCTCCCACTCCGCGCGCGGCAGCCCGCCCCGATCCCAGTCCGTCCGCGCATGCTCGCGTCGATGGTCGAAGAAGCGGGCATTGTCGTCCGCCGCCTCCAGCGGCCTGATCTCCGCCCCGATGAAGGCGTCGAGCTCAGCGAGATAGTCGGTGATCTCATGCGGGATTTCGAACAGCATCAGCCGAGGCTCTCCTTCAGCATCGCGAACACCATCGCCCAGGCACGCGCATCCGCCTTCGCGTCGTAGCGGAAGCCCGGATAGTTCAGCGCTTCGACCGCCTGGTCAGTGAAGCTGTGGCCAGCACCGCCGAAAATGTGGAGCTGCCAGTCGGCCCCGCCGGCGTCCATCTCCGCCCGGAACGCGTCGCGATCCTCGGCCGGGATCAGCGGATCCTGGTCGCCGATCATCATCAGCACCTTGCCGTGCGGCAGCCCAGTCGAGCCCTCCGGCTTCCGGAAGCTCGGGTGGCAGGCGATCGCGCAGGCGATGGGCGCCTGGTCGCGCAGCATCTCCAGCGCCACGATCCCGCCGAAGCAGAAGCCCAGCACCGCATGGGGACCGCTGGACAGGGTCGCGAGCTGCGCCAGCCCCGCCCGCGCCCGACGGCGGAGCAGCGCGGCGTCACCCATCAGCGCGCCCATCAGCGCGGTCGCCTGCTCCACCGAAGTCGCGGTGCTGCCGTACATGTCGAGCGCGAAGGCGGTATAGCCATGCTCCGCCACCCTGGCAGCCGCTTCCTTGGTGTGATCGGTGATTCCCATCCCCTGATGCACGACCAGCACGCCGCCCGCCGCTTCGCCGCCCGATCCGTCGGCGAGCCAGCCGGTCAGGTGTTGTCCGTCGCAGTCATAAGGGATCGGCTGCAGGCCCATCGCTCAGCTCCAGAGTTGGCGCGCCTTGGCGAGCGCGCTGTATTTGGGTTGGTCGGCCTCCAGCTTGGTGAGCGTGTCGCGCTTCAGGCGCGCGAGCAAGCCGGGCGTGGTGAGGGTCGCGCGGCCGGTAAGGATGTCGTCGCTCAGCTCGCGATCGGCAGCCAGACCCTGTTCCCGCTGGAGCATGCCGAGCGCGTTCAGCGCGACATTGGCCTGGAATCGGTCGCGGCCGCTGAGCCGCGGCTTCACGTCCCGCTCGATCCATGCGCCGAGCGCCTCCAGCAGCTGGGCGCGCGACGGCTCGCCCTGGCGGCGCGCCGGCGCGGACGAGGGGAGGGCGATCGGCCGGCGTTCCGCTTCCGGCGCATCCTCCTCCAGTATCATCAGCAGGTCGATCTCGGTCTCGGATGCCCGCCGGCCGATCACCACGCGCTCCAGGCTGCGGTCGCGGCCGGAGCGCCAGATGTCGGCCATTTCCAGGCAGCACAGTCCCCACCAGAGGGTCGAATAGACCAGCCAGAAGCGGAACCGTGCCGGGTCGACCGCGACCCCGCTCTCCCGCTGATAGGCCGCGAACAAGTCCTGCAGCTGCCCCACGCCGAACGCCGGCCGGCCGATCTGCCCGAAGCGCCAGCTGTTGATGCAGCCGAACGCCAGGTCCTGATGCCGGTCGCCGATATGCGCCAGCTCCCAGTCGAGCACGGCGGCCAGGCCGCTCGCATCGACAAGTAGGTTGCCGACCCGGAAGTCGCCGTGCAGCAGCACCGGGCCAGCGGGCCCGGGCAAATGGTCGCGCAGCCAGCGGAGCGCCAGCGCCATCACCGGCCGGTCGCCGCCATAGCTTTCGAACCGCGTCGCCAATGCCTCGACCATCGCACCGGCATCGCTGGCCGGGACGCCCTTTGGCACCTCTGCCAGAGGGATCGCGTGAATCCGCGCCAGCTCCCACGCGAAATCGTCGAGCAGCACGGGCGGCGGGTCGGCGACGATCGCGCGCGGGTCCGCTGTCCCCTCGACTCGCCGCATCAGATAGCCGCTGCCGAGCCGGTCCGCCGCGACCAGTTCGCCCACCACCTCCGGCGCCCGCACGCCATGTGCGCGGGCCAGCCGGATCAACGCCGCCTCGACATCATGGCCATAGCCCCGCCCCGCCATCAGCGCGCCGCTCGGGCTCCGTCGCAGCACATAGCCGCAGTCGCTCCGGTCGAAGGACCAGCTCTCCATATTCGCGCCGCCGGTCAGGCGCGTGAGGTTCTCGATCGTGCCGCCCGGGCCCAGCATCCGCGTGAGGGCGGAGTGAAGGAGGGCGGCGTCCACCTACATTCCTCCCCGAGCTTGCTCGGGGAGGGGGACCGCGCGCAGCGCAGTGGAGGGGCCGGGGGAGGACTGCTGATCGTCCGCTTGCGCGGGCGCCCCTCCACCATCCCCGCTGGCGCGGGGACGGTCCCCCTCCCCCGCAAGAGCAGGGGAGGACCTGAAAATCACGCCCACCCCTCCAGCACCTGGTCCGGGGGCCGGTGCCCGTCGGCCCACATGCGGATGTTCGCGATCACTTTCTCGCCGGTCGCGTGCCGCGCCTCGATCGTGGCGGAGGCCATGTGCGGCAGCAGCACGACGTTAGGGCGGGCGAGCAGCCGCGGGTCGACCGCCGGCTCATGCGCGAACACATCGAGGCCGGCGCCGCCGATCGTGCCTTTCTCCAGCGCGGCGATCAGCGCCGGTTCGTCGACGATCTGCCCGCGCGAGATGTTGACCAGATAGCCGTCGCGCCCCAGTAGCTCCAGCCGCCCGGCGTCGATCAGCCGATGGGTCGAGGGATTGTGCGAGCAATTGACCGAAAGCACGTCGATCTCGGTGAGCATGTCGTCCAGCCGTTCGTGCCAGGTCGCGTCGACCGCGCGCTCGACCACTTCCGGCAGCCGCTTGCGGTTTTGGTAATGGACCTTCATGCCGAACCCGCGCGCGCGCATCGCAATCGCCTGGCCGATCCGGCCCATGCCGAGAATGCCGAGCGCCTTGCCGGAAACGCGGCGGCCCAGCATCGCGGTCGGGCCCCAGCCGTGCCAGTCGCCCGATCTGACCAGCCGCTCGCCTTCGGAAAGCCGGCGCGGCACTGCCAGGATCAGCGCCATTGCCATGTCGGCGGCATCGTCGGTCAGCACGCCCGGCGTGTTGGTGACGATGATGCCGCGCGCTCTGGCCGCCGCCAGGTCGATATGGTCGACGCCGTTGCCGAAATTGGCGATCAGCTTCAGTTGCGGGCCGGCGCCCGCGATCAATTCGGCGTCGATCCGGTCGGTCAGCGTCGGTACCAGCACGTCTGCATCGGCCATCGCCGTAGCAAGGTCGTCGCGGCTCATCCGCCGGTCGGCCTCGTTCAGCTGCGCCGCGAACAGCTCGCGCATGCGCGCTTCCACCGTATCGGGAAGCTTGCGGGTGACGACCACCCGGGGATGCGCGATCTGCGGCATGCATCGAGCTAGTCAGCCGGGCGGAGTGCCGTCAAGCGCGCTTGATGCCGGACTCGGGCTGGGGCAACAGAAGCGCCATGCGCAAAGCCGTCCTCCTTCTCGCCCTGGTCTCGACCGTCGCCGTCGCGCAGGACAAGGCGCCGCCTTATTGGGCCTCGATCGTGCCCGGCAAGGCGCGCATCCGCACCGGCCCGGGGCGCAATTTTCCGGCGATCTGGCTTTACCAGCGCCGCGGCCTGCCGGTGAAGGTGATCGCGACTTACCCGTCCTGGCGCAAGATTCAGGACCCGGACGGCGCCCAGGGCTGGATGCAGGCCAACATGCTGTCGGACGAGCGCACCGGCATGGTGACGGGGGGCGTCCAGCCGATGCGCGCCAAGCCCGACGCCGGCGCCCCGATCGTCTGGCGCGCCGAACCGGGCGTCGTCGGCCGCCTCCGCAAGTGCCGGAACGGCTGGTGCGATTTCGACGTGAACGGCCGCCGCGGCTGGATCGAAGCCGCGCACCTCTGGGGCGCGGCGCCGGGGGAGACGGTGGAGGATTAGAGGGCTGGAGGGATTCGCAACCACACCAACTTGCTCGGGACGAGCGACATACTCCGATCAGGTCTCCAAGCGATTCTAGCCCAGCGCTTCCAGCATCATCTCAAGCGCGACGCGGGTCGCCTGCTCGCGCACCTTGCCACGGCCGATGTCGCCGAAATGCTCTTCGCGGTGAAAGGCGGGGCGGCCGCGGCGGGCGCAGCCGAAATGGACCAGGCCGGGCTCGTCGTCCGGACCGCCCGGGCCGGCAAAGCCGGTGACCGACACCGCTACGTCCGCGCGGCTGTGCGCCAGCGCGCCTTCGGCCATCGCCAGCGCGACATGCTTGCTGACGGCGCCCTGCGTGTCGATCAGCGCGCGCGGGATGCCCAGCATCCCGGCCTTGGCCTCGTCGGTATAGACGACGAAGCCGCGCTCGAATGCATGGCCCATGCCGTCGACATCGGTCAGCAGCGACGCGATCAGCCCGCCGGTGCAGCTTTCCGCGGTCGCAAGCACCAGCTCCCGGTCGCAGGCGAGCGTCAGCAGCCGGATCGCCAGCGCTTCCACCTCGGGCGGCAGCGCCCCGCTCAACGTCTCCGCGCCGGCCATTCAGTCGATCAGCTCGATCGCGACCGCGGTCGCTTCGCCGCCGCCGATGCAGAGCGAAGCGACGCCGCGCTTCAGCCCGCGGTTCTGGAGCGCCGCGATCAGCGTCGCCATGATCCGCGCGCCCGACGCGCCGATCGGGTGTCCGAGCGCGGTCGCGCCGCCGTTCACGTTCACCCGCTCGTGATCGATGCCCAGGTCCTGCATCGCAATCATCGCCACACAGGCGAACGCCTCGTTGACCTCGAACAGATCGACCTCGTCCGCCGACCAGCCGGCCTTGGCGAGCACCTTCTGCACTGCGTTGACCGGCGCAGTCGTGAACTTCGCCGGCTCGTGGGCGTGAGCGGCGGTTGCGACCAGCCGCGCGACTGGCTTCAGCCCATTCGCCGCAGCGACGCTCTCGCGCGTCATCACGAGAGCCGCCGCGCCGTCGGAGATCGACGAGGCGTTGGCGGCGGTTATCGTGCCGTCCTTGGCGAAAGCCGGCTTCAGCGACGCGATCTTGGACGCGTCGCCCTTCAACGGCTGCTCGTCCTTGTCGACGATCTCGACACCCTTGCGGCCCTTGACTTCGACCGCCACGATCTCGCGGTCGAAGGCGCCGCTCGCCTGCGCCGCTTGGGCGCGCGTCAGCGAGGCGACCGCATAATCGTCCTGCGCGGCGCGCGTGAACTGGTACTCGCCGGCGCTTTCCTCGGCGAAGCTGCCCATCGCGCGGCCCGGCTCATAGGCGTCCTCCAGCCCGTCAAGGAACATATGGTCAAACACGCGGTCATGGCCGATCCGCGCGCCGCCGCGATGCTTTTGCAGCAAATAGGGCGCGTTGGTCATGCTCTCCATGCCGCCGGCGACCAGCACGTCGATGGAGCCGGCCGCGAGCGCTTCGGCGCCCATGATCGCGGCCTGCATGCCGGAGCCGCACATCTTGTTGACCGTGGTCGCCTCGACCGAGCGGGGCAGCCCGGCCTTCAGTGCCGCCTGCCGCGCCGGCGCCTGGCCCAGCCCGGCGGGCAGCACGCAACCCATATAGATGCGCTCGATATCGTCGCCCTCAACGCCGGCGCGCTCGACCGCCGCCTTCACCACCGTCGCGCCCAGATCGGTCGCCGAGGCGCCGGCGAGGCTCCCTTGGAACGAGCCCATCGGCGTGCGGGCATAGGACAGGATGACGATCGGATCGGCGGTCATTGAGAACCTCTGCGCGAGTGACGTGAATCGCGAACTCCCTAGTCGCTCGTCCCGAGCGAAGTCGAGGGGCGCTGCTCCGAGCGTGCGACACGCCCCTCGACTTCGCTCGGGGCGAGCGCTTACGGGTCGCCCATGGTTGCTATATGGGCCGGGCTGGGCTTCATTCTAGGCGCGATCGTCGGCAGCTTCCTGGCCACGGCCGCGATCCGCTGGCCGGCGGGACGCGAGGTCACGCGCGGCCGCTCCGCCTGCGACCATTGTGACCGTAAGCTCAAGCCCATGGATCTGATCCCGATCGCCGGCTTCCTGATCCGCCGCGGCCGCTGCGGCAGTTGTGGTGGGGCGATCGATCGCCGGCATTTGCTGATCGAGGTCGCCGCCGCGCTGATTGGCGGCGTCGCGCTCGCAGTCGCACCCGGTCCCGCCGGTCTCGCGGGGGCGCTGTTCGGCTGGATGCTGCTGTTGCTCGGCGTGCTCGATGTCGAGCATTTCTGGCTGCCCGATCGCGTAACCGGCTTGCTTGCTCTCACCGGCATCGCGTTCGGCGCAGCGGGCCTGCCGCCCTATCCCAACGACCGCCTGATCGGCCTCGCACTCGGCTTTGCCGGCCTGTGGCTGACAGGCCTGCTCTATAAAGCCTTGCGCGGCCGCGAGGGGCTGGGGGGAGGGGACCCGAAGCTGCTCGGCGCGATCGGCGCCTGGCTCGGCTGGGCGGCGCTGCCGTCGGTGCTGGTGCTTGCCGGCCTCGTCGGGCTGGGTGCCGTACTGGTCGCGCGGCTGCGCGGCGACGCAGTCAGCGCGACCACCCGCCTGCCCTTGGGCGCGCTGATGGCGATGGCCGCGTGGCCGGTGTGGCTGCTCTTGAATGGCATGCTCTAAACTTTGTTCGGGCTGAGCTTGTCGAAGCCCTCCTTTTTTCTGGCACTCAGGATCAAGACGAAGGGAGGCCTTCGACAAGTTCAGGCCGAACGGAGCGGGGATTGGTCCGGAGTCCAGCCGCCGCTCGCGCCGCCGCCTCAACGTCCGCCGCGCTCGTGCCGGGTTTCACCAGCCAGCTGCCGCCGACGCACAGCACCGTGTCCTCCGCCAGCCAGTCCGGCGCGCTCTGCAGGGTGATGCCGCCGGTCGGGCAGAAGCGCACGTCGCCGAACGGTCCCGCCAGTGCCTTCAGCGCCTTCAGCCCGCCGCTCGCTTCGGCGGGGAAAAATTTGAACCGGTTCAGCCCCAGCTCGAGCCCGCGCATGATGTCCGATGCATTGGCGACGCCGGGCAGAAAGCAGGCGCGCCGCGCCGCCGCCGCCCGCGCCAGCCGCTCGGTCAGGCCCGGGCTGACGATGAACCGCGCGCCTGCGTCCAGCGCATGGTCGAGCTGTGCGTCGTCGAGCACCGTGCCCGCGCCGACGATCGCGCCGTCGATCGCTGTCATAGCCGCCAGCACGTCCAGCGCGCGGCGGGTGCGGAGCGTCACCTCCAGCACGCTGAGCCCGCCCCGCACCAGCGCGGTGCCGATCTCGACTGCCTGCTCCGGATCGTCGAGCACTAGCACCGGGATCACCGGCGCGGTCCGCATGATCGTTTCGATATCGTCCATTCGCCGTGCTCCTGCGGTGCTCCGTTCGTCGCGATTAGCGGGATTTTCACTTCCGCCAAGTAGCAGCGCAACCCATATTGCTGGCGCGAATCCGCGGGGGATTCGCGTGTAACTTCGGTCGGGGGGCCGATAGAGTGCGTCTGCCGCTGTTCCTGCTGGGCCTGCTGGCCTCGGTTTCAGCCTCTGCCCGTCCACTTGTCGCGATCGTCGATAGCGGCGTGTCGCGCACTCCTCAGCTCGCCTCGGTGCTGATCGGCGAATACGACATGGCCGGCAACCGCCCCGCCTATCAGCCGCGCTACGACCATGGCACGATGGTGGCGACCATCCTCAACCGAGAAGCGCACGGCGAAGTCGACATCGTCTCACTCCGGATCGACGACGCGGCCGGCTGTCCGGCCGACCGTTCGCCGCCGTGCCAGCCCTCCGCCGCCCCGATCGCGGCGGCGATCGACAAGGCGGCAAGTCTCGGGGTCGACGCGATCAACCTGTCGCTGGCGCTGGCCGACGATCCGGCGATCACCAATGCCGTGCGCCGCGCCGCGGCCCAGGGCATTATTGTCGTGATGGCGGCCGGCAATGACGGCCGCAACCACCCGGACAACACCGCCATGGCCCGCGCCGGCTTCCCACGTGCGGTGCTGGTCGGCGCGACCGACGCGGCCGGCAATCCCTGGACCGGCAGCAACCGGCCGGACGCGGACGATTATCTCTATGTCTGGCGCAGGGGGGTCGACGTGCCGACCATCTCTGCCGCCGGTGAGCAGGTGTTCGGCACCGGCACATCGTTCGCCGCCCCGATCGAAACCGCTCGCCGCGTGCTCGCGAAAACGCAGGAAATGGCCGCGCTCAACGGCACGCATTAGCGCATCGCCAGCCGCACTGGCTTCTCCAGCTGCGCGATCAGCCTGGTGTCGCGATTGTACGGATCATCCAGCACCTGCAGCTGCCCGTCCGCCCGGACGTCCACGGTGAAATAGACCAGCCACACCGGTCGCGCCTCGCGCAGCTTCAGCGTCTGCGTCCGGTAGGTCTTCAGCCCCTGCGTCACCGCCGCGTCGCTGCCGCCGTCCAGCTTCACCAGCTCCGCCGCGAGCCGCTCCGCGTCCTGCACCCGGATGCAGCCATGGCTGTAGGCGCGCGACGGTTTCTCGAAATAGACCTTGACCGGCGTGTCGTGCAGGTAGATCGCGTGCGGGTTCGGCAGGTCGATCTTGACCCGGCCGAGCGCGTTGCGCGGGCCCGGCGGCTGGCGCCAGGTGGCGCCGTCGCGCACGAAGCCCTTGCCCGACACCTTGATGCTCTTGGGCGGCGTCCACCAGGGATTGAGCACGACCGATTGCGCGGCATAGCCGATTGCCGGCGTCGGCGTCGCCTTCGCGCCGACGACCACGACATGCTCGGCGACCGTGCGGCCTCGCTCGACCAGCTGCAGCGTATAGCTCGGCACGTTCACATAGATGTGGTCGGGCCCCAGCTCGCGCGGCATCCAGCGCCAGCGTTCCAGGTTGGCGCGCAGCCGTCCGCGCAGGATGAAATTGCCCTCCGGCGTTTCGGCATAGGCTGTGCGCAACGCCGCATAGCGCGCGTCGCCCGGCAAAAGCGAGCGCAGCCAGCGCCGCACCGTCCCGGCCGCGACCGCCTGCCGCAGCCCGGCCGCGAGGCGCGTCGGATCATCGTCGCCGCGCGCGATATGCCAGTCATAGGCCGCCTTGTCCTCGACGGCGCCGAGCAGATAGTCGTGCGCCAGCTTCAGCGCCGCGGCATCCGCCATCCGGTCGAAATCCGCGCCGCCGCCGCCCCCGCTCCGCTCCAGCTCGGCCGCCAGCGCGCCGGCCTGGTAGTCGGCCGGGTCGAGGCCTTCGCCCGCCGAGGCCGCGATCTCGTCGATCAGCGCGCGGCCATCTTCCGCCGACCAGCGGCCGAGCGGGGCCGGGGGCTGCGCGACGGCAGGACCGGCGAGCGGTGGGGTCGCGTTGGCGGCCAGCATGATGCCGGCCAGGGCAGTGGCGGTCGCGAGCAGGGCGCGCCGGCCGTGCCCGGGGAATCCGGGTGCAAACATCCTCGTCTCCGAAATGGGAGTGTCCGTTTGCGACCCGGGCACATGGTGTCGGCCCCTGATTAGGGGATGAGCGGCCGGGATTCAGTGCGCCGCGGCACAAGCCGGCGGCTTGGTCGCGCCCGCCGCCATTTTGGTCGCGCAGATCAGCGCAGCAGCGGCGCGAGCTTCGCCAGATCGTTGCGGATCGTCGTCGCGGCGACCCCGCCTTCGCCCATCGCATGGCTGATCTGGTCCAGCCCCTTGACCACGTCGCCCGCCGCATACACGCCTGCGACGGAGGCACGCTGGTGCGCGTCCACCTTGATGCAGCCGTCCGGCGCCAGATCGATTCCCAGCATCCGTGCGAGCGCGGAATGGATGTCCGATCCAAGCGCGGGATAGACGCTGTCGAAACGGTGCTCCGCCGTCACGGTGACCAGCACGATCGCGTCGTCTTCCAGCCGTACGTCGGTCACCGGCCCGTCCGCCGCGGCGATGCCGCATTCCTCCAGCCGGTCCCAATCCTGCGCGTCAAGCTTGCGCTGCTTCGTATCGGGCGCGACCAAAGTCACGTCCCCGGTATAGCCGCGCAGGAACACCGCCTCGGCGACGCCGTGGCTGTCGTCGCCGATCACGCCGACGCGCTTGTCGGTCACTTCATAGCCGTCGCAGATCGGGCAATAGCGGATCAGCCCGCGCGCCAGCGCTTCGTCGTGCAGCGCTTCGTCCATCGGCGGCCGCCGGTTAGTGACGCCGGTCGCGAGCAGCACGGTCCGCGCCGCGACCGGCCCGCATCCCCATTCGACTTCGAACCCGCCGCCGATCGCAGCGACGCGCGTCACCCGGCCCGTATCGATGGCCGCCCCGTATTTCTGCGCCTGCGCCGTCATCCGCGCCAGCAGCTCCGCGCCGGCGATCCCGTCCGGAAAGCCGGCATGGTTGCGCGTGCACGGAATCGACGCCGCCCGCCCATCTCCCGCGTCGACGACCCGGATCGAAAGATGGAACCGCGCGAGATAAATGGCTGCGGTGAGCCCGGCAGGCCCCCCGCCGACGATCAGGCAATCGAGCATATTTCTCCAGATTGGTTCAGGTTGCTCTCGCGTTTCAACGCCCGGATAGGACAAGGAGTTCGAAGGAGTAAGAACATGAGCTCTTGCCGCTGGAGCGATGGCGATCTCTACGCCTACCCGGGAGCGAGGGCTACGTCGTTCATGTAGCCGCGCGACGAGTTGGGAACGGTGTCCGCGAACTCTGCGTCGAGCCAAGCGCTCACGAGTTGCTGGCGCGAATTCCTTGGCTCGGGAGCAAAGGCTGCGACTATCCTTGGGACGCGCTGCGCTACCTGAAGGATGATATCATCACGGAAATGGAAGAGCAGGAGAAAGCGTTCCAAAGCTAGCCCCTTGTATGGCCGGCCGAACTGCTCCAGCCCAGCGCTCATGACCTTCGCCGCCACTGTCCTCACGCTTTATCCGGACATGTTCCCCGGCCCGCTTGGCGCCAGCCTGGCGGGGCGGGCGCTGGCGGAGGGCGTCTGGTCTCTTTCCACCGTCCAGATCCGCGATTTCGCGATCGACAGGCACCGGACCGTCGACGACACGCCGGCCGGCGGCGGGGCGGGAATGGTGCTCCGGCCCGACGTGCTCGCCGCTGCGGTCGATCATGCCCGCGCGCGCCAGCCGCACGCGCCGGTGCTGGCGATGAGCCCGCGCGGGAAGCCGCTCACCCAGGCGCGCGTGCGCGCGCTTGCCGCCGGCCCCGGCGTCACCATTCTCTGCGGCCGGTTCGAGGGGTTCGACGAGCGCATCTTCGAGGGACGGGACGTCGAGCCCGTCTCGATCGGCGACTATATCCTTTCCGGCGGCGAAGTCGGCGCGCTGGTGCTGCTCGATGCTTGCATTCGGCTGCTCCCCGGCGTAATGGGCGCCGCTTCCAGCGGGATCGAGGAGAGCTTCGAAAGCGGGCTGCTCGAATATCCGCATTATACCCGACCAGTCGACTGGGAAGGGCGCACGATCCCCGAAGTGCTGCGATCGGGGGATCATGCGAAGATCGCCGCCTGGCGGAAGCATCAGGCGGAGACGGAGACACGGCTAAGGCGGCCGGACCTTTGGGAGCGCTACAGGAGCGCTCGGGTCGATCCGCCCTCTGGCGCGCGGCAGAAGAGTAGGGACGACACGAAATGAACCTGATCCAGCAGCTCGAGGCCGAGCAGATCGCCAAGTTCAACGAATCGAAGAAGATTCCCGAATTCCGCCCCGGCGATACGCTACGCGTGGGCGTGAAGGTGGTCGAAGGCGACCGCACCCGCGTCCAGGCCTATGAAGGCGTCTGCATCGCCCGCGCCAATAAGGGCATGGGCTCCAGCTTCACTGTCCGCAAGATCAGCTTCGGCGAGGGCGTCGAGCGCGTCTTCCCGCTCTATTCGCCGAACATCGAATCGATCGATGTCGTCCGCAAGGGCGTCGTCCGCCGCGCCAAGCTCTATTACCTCCGCGGCCGCACCGGCAAGTCGGCCCGCATCGCCGAACGCCGCGACGCGCGCCCGGAAAAGAGCGTCGAAGCGGTCGGCTAAGCGTCCGCTCCAGGACTTCAGCAGCGGGCCGGCGACGGGCGTCGCCGGCCCTTTTTTATGCGCCGCGATTGGACTACCAATCCTCCTGAACAAGGGGGACTTGTGATCAGATTTGCGTATTTGGCCGCCGTCGCGGCGATCGTGATGCCAGCTGCGGCGCACGCAGGCGAGGCGGTGCTCTATGGCCCTGCACCGGCCTGGGCCTTGCGCTCGACCTTGCCCGATCCGGCGATGCAGGCAGCCGACGCGCCGGTGCTGCTGCTCTACGACAGCCAGCAGCGGATCGAGGGCGACACGCTCTACACCTATCTCGACACCGCCTCGCGCGCAGCCACGCCGGAGCTGCTGTCGCAACTGGCGACGCTGTCGCTGATGTGGCTGCCCGACAAGGGCGACGTCACCATCCACGAGCTGTCGATCCAGCGCGCCGGTGAGCGGATCGACCTGCTCGCAAAGGGGCAGAAGTTCACCGTGCTCCGCCGCGAGGAGACGATGGAGCAGCGCGAACTGACCGGCCTGCTGACCGCGACCATGCCGGTGGAGGGGCTGCGGATCGGCGACGTGCTGCGCCTGTCCTACTCAACCTCCACGCGCGACCCGGCGCTCGGCGGTCATGTGCAGAATGTCGTGCCAGTCCCGGTCGAGCCGGTCCGGCTCGCCGCCGGCCGCATGCGCCTGTCCTGGGCCGACGCGGCGCAGCCGCGGTGGAAAACGCTTGCCGACAC
Source organism: Sphingomonas horti (assembly GCF_009753715.1). Lineage (GTDB taxonomy): Bacteria > Pseudomonadota > Alphaproteobacteria > Sphingomonadales > Sphingomonadaceae > Sphingomonas_B > Sphingomonas_B horti. Next base: position 352,503 of record NZ_WQMS01000006.1, read on the forward strand.
GATTGCGGTCAAGCCGCCCAAGGCCGGCGCCAATGCCGTCGAGATCGCGCTTCCCGCTGCCAAGCTGGCCGAGATGCCGCCTGACGCGCCGGTCCGCTTCCGGCCGCTGCCGCTGTTCGAGCTTTCCACGTTCGACAGCTGGCAGCAGGTGTCGCGCGTGATGGCGCCGCTTTACGCGACCGACGGGCTGATCGTTCCCGGCAGCCCGCTCGCCGGCGAGGTTGCGGCGATCATGAAGGCGGACTCGACGGCGGTCGGCCGTGCCGGGCGTGCGCTGCGGCTGGTGCAGGACCAGGTCCGCTATCTCGCGGTGCTGATGAACGGCGGCAACTACACGCCGCAGGCGCCCGCACGCACCTGGGAGCTGCGCTACGGTGACTGCAAGGCCAAGTCGCTGCTGCTGCTGGCGATGCTCCGCGCGATGGGGATCGAGGCCGAAGCCGTGCTCGCCAGCTCGCAGCTCGGCGACCGGGTCGCAGACCGGTTGCCCAGCGCGGCGGCCTTCGATCATGTGCTCGTCCGGGCGGTGATCGACGGCCGCACGATGTGGCTGGACGGTACCCGCACCGGATCGCGGCTGCCGGACATCTGGGACACGCCGGCGCTCCGTACCGTGCTTCCGCTGCGGGCCGCCGGCGCCGAGCTGATGCCGGTCGTGCTGCACAATGATGCGCGGCCGCTGATCGACGTCAGCATCGACGCCGACGAGACCGCTAGCGTCGACCTGCCCGATGTCATGGCTATTTCGGCCAGCTTCCGCGGCGACATCGCCGGCAAGCTCGCACTCGCCAACCAGCTGACCGCGAAGCAGCGGCTCGACGGCGCCCGCGCGGCGCTGGGACCGTTCATCGGCGAGGCGCAGCTGTCGGACGTCGCCTTCAGATATGACGACGCCTCCGGGACGACGACCATCTCCGCGCGCGCGGCGGCGACGACGCCGTGGCGGATGACCGACCGCCGCATGCGCCGCGGGGTGACCAAGTTGCTCGACACGATCGACTTCGCGCCGGATCGCGGCCGCCCCGCCTGGGCGGTGATCCCGGTTGCCGTCGACGGGCCGATCGCGATGCGTTGGCGCATGCGCGTGCGCTTGCCCGAAGCCGGGCGCGACATGACGCTGGAGGGCGATCGTTCCCTCTCCGGCCATGCCGCCGGCTATGATTTCCAGCGCACTGTCGACCTTGCGGGCGGCGTGCTGACGATCGAGGAGCGGATCGACCAGACCGGCAAGGAAATCGCAGCCGCCGAAGTCGCGAAGGAACGTGACGCGCTCGCTGGTATCCAGGCGCGCAGCCCGAAGCTGGTCGCGCCGGCCGACACGCGGCGTCGCTGGGAGATCGCCGGCGCCGACCCGGCGGGCGCCACCCAGGTCAAGGCGCTGGAGGAAGTGTTCGCCAAGGCAATCGCCGCCGATCCGGATGAAGTCACCGGCTATACCAGCCGCGCCAATTTCCGGCGCGGCATCGGCAACCGCGCCGGCGCGATCGCCGACTATAGCAAGGCGCTGGCGCTCGCGCCGACCGTCGATGTCTACCTCGCCCGCGCCTGGCTGCACGAAAGCGGCAAGGCGATGGACGCGGCGCTGGCCGATGCGGAAGCCGCGCGCAAGCTCGATCCCTCCTCGGTCGATGCCAATGTTGGGCTGGCCGGGCTGAAGGCGGAGGCGGGCGATCTCGCCGGCGCGCTGGCGCTGCTCAACGAGCGGGAAGCGGTCGGCGGCGAGGCCCGCGCGCTGTACCGGCGCGCCAGGGCCGATGTGCTCGGCAAATATGGCGACCCAAAGCAGGCGGTCGAAATCCTCGACACCGCGATCGCCGAAAAGCCGGGCAGCCCGTCGCTGCTGAACGCGCGCTGCTGGGTGAAAGGCACCCGGTCGATCATGCTGGACACCGCAATCAAGGACTGCACGACTGCGGTCGAGCTGAGCGAGGTCTCGGCGGCCGCGCTCGACAGCCGCGCGCTGGTCTGGTTCCGACTCGCCCGCTACGACGACGCGCTGCGCGATCTGGACGCCGCGCTCGCCGAGGCGCCGGGCCAGGCGGCGAGCCTGTTCATGCGCGGCATCGTGCTGGCCAGGCTCAATCGCCTCGACGATTCGAAGAAGGACCTGGCGCTCGCCCGCCGGCTCTATCCCCGCATCGATGAGGATTACGCCCGCTACGGCCTCAAGCCTTAGCGGACACGCCCGTTGCCGGATGGCTCAAATGCGTTCCATCACGCCCGGCTGCATCGGGCAGGAGAACTCGCGTGACGACGCGATTGAATGAGCGTCAGGCGCGCGCCGCGACGGCCACGCCCTTCCGACGCGCCGCGAGGCCGGCCGAGCCGAAGCCGATGATCATCAAAGCCCATGTGCCCGGTTCCGGCACGGCCGCCGCGGCGATGCCGAATTGCACGACCGGCACATTGTAAAAGCCGGCTTCGCCTTGCGTCGCGTCCGGACCCGAACCGCCGCCGACCGATCCGGTAATGCCATTTCCGACCGCCACTGCATCGACACCAAAGAAATTCAGCGTGTCGGGTGCCGATCGCCGCAACGTCACCACCAGGTCCCCGCCATGATAGGTGAAGGCCTGGCTGAAGCCGATGGTGAAGAACGGGTAGGGAGTGGGACCCGAGGCCGTGATCGAGGCCGCGGGGATCGAAAGAGCGCCCGACCGGACCTGCACGGCGTCCGCGCCGACATTGTCGGCAAACACGCCTGACATCGCATTCAGCGGGGTGGCGAGCGTCGCCAACTGGACGTCGAAACGGGAGAACTCGAAATCCTGCGCGGCTGCGAAGCCGGGCTCGGCGCGAAACCCGATGCTGGTGATCTTGGATCCGGCTGCAACGCCAGCAAACTGGGATGCCGCATAGGCGAATTGGAAGGTCGTGGCCGCGCCATTGTTGATGATCGCGACCGTCAGGGTCGGCGCGTCCGTGGTTGCGTAGGCATTGGGCGCCACGACTTCGGCGGCTAGCGCGGTTGACGATGCGATTGCGGCGCCCAGCGCGGCGGCCATGATCGAACGAAGCATTTGATTCCCCTTTTAGTCTTCCTTGTCCGATAACAAGCATGGCGGCTGCCGCGAAAGGGGAAGATGTGCTGTCGGTGTCTCAAAATCTTACGGTATCCGGCCCGAACCGAGCGCGACCCGGCGTTCGGCCGTCTTTTCTCGGGCTCTAGCTGCTCCCCAGCAGCAGCACGCCGCCCAGCAGCACCGCGCAGCCGGCGAGACGCGGCGCGCCGACATGCTCGCCCAGGATCAGTAAGCCGAACAGCGCGCCAATCATCATCGACATCTCGCGCGCCGGCGCGACGATGCTGACCGGCGCGCCCAGGCTCAGCGCCCCCAGCACCAGGATATAGCCGAGCGGGGACAGCAGCCCGACGCCGATCGCGAGCGCCCAATAGCCTCGCATCCGCCGCATGGCGCCGGCCCGGTCGCGCATCACCGCCGGCAGCAGCAGGACGAAGCGCAGCGTGTTGGACGTCCAGTCGAGCACGACCGGCGGGATCAGCAGCGCCTTCACCGCATAGGCGTCGGTCAGTGTGTAGCCGGCGATCAGCGCGCCCGTCGCGCCGCCCCAGCGCACGCCGTCGCGCGCCGCCGGACGGGAGAAGGCGCCCACATGGCCGTCAGTCGCGATCGGCGCGATCCCGACGACCACCCCGACCAGACCGGCGACCCGGAGCCAGGTGACCTGCTCGCCCAGCAGCAGGAACGCCCCGATCGCCGACAGCATCGGGCCGGTGCCGCGCGCGACCGGATACACGACCGATAGGTCGGCCAGCTGATATCCGCGCTGCAGCGCCAGGCTATAGGCCAGGTGGATCAGCGCGCTTGCGATCAGGCAGCCGAACACCGGCCCGCTCGGCGTCAGTGCGCCGGTCGCGATCAGCCACAGCGCCCAGGGGGCATAGGCGACGCACGCGACCAGGTTGTACGCGAACACGAACGCCACGCCCGCGTCGGCCGCGCGTTTGGCCACCAGGTTCCAGGTCGCATGACAGATCGCCGCCAGGATGACGAGCGCGAACGAGGCGAGGGGCATCGCCGCGCATGGACCCGGTTTTGGCCCCGCTTGTCCAGCGGCGATCTATCCGATGATCTTCAGCAGCCGGGGCTCAGGCGCCGAGCGGCGTGAATCGCTCTCCGCCTCCGCCGCGATCAGCGCGTGCAGATCGGCAACGGCGGCATTCAGCTCGGCCTCCGCGTCGGTCGCGGGATCGGCATTCTCGTAGAGGCAGGCGCGCAGCGCGCGCGGCAGGCGGCGGTCGATCATCCGGAGGCCCTTGGCCGACCGGAAAAGCGCGTTGAATCAAGAGTCGATCAACCGCCGCCCGGGGCGCCGAACCGCCCGGGCCTGCGGCCAATGGCCGCGCCACGCCGCCGAACGTCAGCATTGCAAGGGCTGGCCCAACCCGGCACACCCTCCCGCGTAGATGCTTCGAACGCCGGCTCCCGACCCTCGCGCCCTCCGTCACGCCGCCACGGCGGCGAGGGCCGCCGGCCGCGATGCGGAGGCCGAGCGGCTGGAGCTCGCCGCGATCGACACCTCGGTCGCCAATCCGGTGCTGATCGAGGCCGGCGCGGCGCTGGTCGCGAGCGACCTGCGCACCGCCGAGCGGCTGTTGCGGGCGCATCTGCGGGACGATCCCTTTGACGTCGCGGCGATCCGGATGATGGCGGAGCTGGCAGGGCGGCTGGGGCGCTACCGCGACGCGGAGGCGCTGCTGCGGCGCGCGCTGGAGCTGGCGCCCGGCTTCCGTCCGGCGCGGTCGAACCTCGCGACGGTCCTCCATCGCCAGAACCGATCGGCCGAGGCGCTGGCGGAGCTCGATCGGCTGCTCGCCGACGAGCCTGACAATCCGACGCACGAGAATCTGAAGGCGGCCGCGCTCGGCCGGATCGGCGAGTTCGAGGAGGCGATCGCGCTCTACGAAAGCGTGCTCGCCAAGGCTCCCGACCAGCCCAAGATCTGGATGAGCTACGGCCATGTGCTGAAGACCGTCGGCCGCCAGCCGGACGCGATCGCCGCCTATCGCCGCGCCATCGCACTCCGTCCCGGGCTGGGGGAGGTCTGGTGGAGCCTCGCCAACCTGAAGACCGTGCGCTTCTCCGAAGAGGACGTGGCGGCGATGCAGGAGGCGCTCGCCGGTCCCGTTCTGAGCGAGGACGACCGCCTCCACCTCCATTTCGCGCTGGGCAAGGCGCTGGAGGATCGCGGTGACGCTTCGCCGTCGTTCCGCCACTATGTGCAGGGCAACGCGATCCGTCGCGTCCAGCTTCCCTACGACCCGGCCGAGACCGACGAGCAGGTCGCCCGCGCGATGGCGATCTACACCTCCGATTTCTTCGCCGTTCGCGCCGGCTGGGGCTGCCCGGCGCCCGACCCGATCTTCGTGCTCGGCATGCCGCGCGCCGGCTCGACGTTGATCGAGCAGATCCTTGCCAGCCATTCGCAGGTCGAAGGCACGATGGAGCTGCCCGACATTCCAGCGCTTGCCGCCCGCATCGGCGCGGGCGGCACACCGATTGGGGAGCTCACCCCCGATCAGGTCCGCGCGCTCGGCGAGGAGTATCTCGACCGCACCCGCATCCAGCGCAAGACGGACCGGCCCTTCTTCATCGACAAATTGCCGAACAATTGGGCGCATGTCGGGCTGATCCGGCTGATCCTGCCGAACGCGAAGATCGTCGACGCACGCCGCCACCCGCTCGCCAGCTGCTTCTCCAACTTCAAGCAGCATTTCGCGCGCGGCCAGAGCTTCACTTACGGGCTCGAAGACGTCGGGCTGTACTACGCCGCCTATGTCCGCCTGATGGCGCATTTCGACCGGGTGCTGCCGGGCGCCGTCCACCGCGTCATCTACGAAGGGCTGGTCGACGACACCGAAAGGGAGATCCGCGCCCTGCTCGCGGCCCTCGGCCTGCCGTTCGAGGAGCCTTGCCTCCGCTTCTGGGAAACCGATCGCGCCGTCCGCACCGCCAGCTCCGAACAAGTCCGCCGCCCGATCAACCGCGACGGCCTGGAGCCGTGGAAGCCGTTCGACCCGTGGCTGGAGCCACTGAGGACGGCGCTCGGCGAGGTGCTCGATGCCTATCCGGAGATACCGGCGGCCTGTTCGTTTCCGTCGCCCCGGCCTTGAGCCGGGGTACCGCTGCCTTTGCGCAGAACGAGAAGCGGGATCCCGGCTCAAGACCGGGGATGACGACACCCACAGGCGCGCCCAACCGTTGCACAATCGCAACAGCCGTTCAGGAAAGCGCAGCGGCTGCGGCGCCCCTCTTTACCATGTCGCCAAACGGGTGAAGCTTCTTTGCGGGGACTTGGTTGGGAGGTGCATTGTGGGGCGGAAGACTCTCGCGCCGGCGATGGCGGCGTTGCTCGGCAGTTCGATGCTGGCGGCGCCGGCGATCGGGCAGGACCAGACCGCGCAGGCGCCGCAGCAGGCGGCAACCGGCGGCAATGCCGCGATCGGCGACATCATCGTCACCGCGCAGAAGCGCGAGGAAAGCCTGCAGAACGTGCCGATCAGCGTGCAGGCGATGGGCACGCAGAAGCTCGAGCAGCTGAACATCTCGGACTTCAACGACTATACCAAGCTGCTGCCCAGCGTCGCGTTCCAGACGATCGTGCCGGGCGCCACCACCGTCTATATCCGCGGCGTCGCGAGCGGCGGCGACGGCAACCATTCGGGCTCGCTGCCTTCGGTCGGATTCTATCTCGACGAGCAGCCGATCACGACGATCGGCGGCACGCTGGACGTCCATATCTACGACATCGCCCGCATCGAGGCGCTGTCGGGCCCGCAGGGCACACTCTACGGCGCTTCGTCGGAAGCGGGCACGGTTCGCATCATCACCAACAAGCCCTCGACCGCCGGCTTCGAAGGCGGCTTCGACGTGGAGGGCAACACCGTCCGCAAGGGCGGCCAGGGCGGCAAGATCGAGGGCTTCGTCAATGTGCCGCTGAGCGAAAGCGTCGCGATCCGCGCGGTCGGCTTCTACCAGCATGATGCCGGCTATATCGACAACATCGCCGGCACGCGCACCTTCATCGCGGGCGGCGATCCGGACGCGCCGGTGGTTGATCCCAATGGCCTGTCGATCAGCAATCCCGGCCTAGTCGAGAAGAATTATAACGACGTCGACACCTATGGCGGCCGCCTCGCGCTGGGCATCGACCTGTCGGACGACTGGACCGCGACCGCCTCGGTGTTCGGCCAGGACCAGAAGGCGCATGGCTCGTTCGGCTACGATACCAGCCTCGGCGACCTGAAGGTCCAGCGCTTCTTCCCCGAGATCAACCACGACCGCTGGGTGCAGGCCGCGCTGACCGTGCAAGGCAAGATTGGCTCGTGGGACCTGACCTATGCGGGCGCCTATCTCGACCGCAAGCGCAACAGCAAGACCGACTATGTCGATTATGCCGAAGCCTATGACCAGCTCTACGCCAATTACGCGCTCTACGACGACGACGGCGCGATCACCGGCTATCTGCATGGCCTGGCCCAGGTCTTCTACTACCAGGACAATGCCGGCAACACGATCCTGCCGCTGCAGCACATCGACGGCAGCGACCATTTCAAGCGCATCAGCCAGGAATTGCGCATCGCCTCGCCGGCGGAGGAGCCGTTCCGGATCGTCGGCGGCGTCTTCTACCAGCGCCAGTCGAACCTGATCCATCAGGATTACAAGATCGACAATCTCGGCGCCGATGTCTCGGTCAACGGCTTCCCCGGCACCCTGTGGCTGACGCAGCAGAAGCGCGTCGACCGCGACTATGCGATCTTCGGGGAGGCGAGCTGGGACGTGACGCCGACGGTGACGCTGACCGGCGGCCTGCGCGGCTATAAATTCGACAACACGCTGATCGGCTTCTTCGGCTTCGGCCGTAATCCGAACGCCGATCCGGCAGACGGCCGGCCCTTCACCGCGACGCCGTTCAACGCCGCCGCGAGTTCCCGGACCGGCGTCGCCGGCTGCTACACCGCCGACGGCCGCACACTGCGCGAGGTGATCAACGGCAGCACCGATACCGTCACGCTGCTGCCGCCGACCGTCAGGGGCAGCCCGTGCACCGACCTCGCCGATTTCAAGGGCGGCAAATTGGTGCCGAAGCGGACCAAGGATACGGGCGTGCTCTACCGCGCCAACGTGACCTGGAAGCCGGCCGAGGGCAAATTGCTCTATGCGACCTGGTCCAAGGGCTTCCGCCCCGGCGGCATCAACCGCCGCGGCACGATCCCGCCCTATGCGCCGGACTTCCTGGTCAACTATGAAGTCGGCTTCAAGACGACGTGGAACAACGTGTTCCGCTGGAACGGCGCCTTCTTCTGGCAGGACTGGAAGAAGTTCCAGTTCAGTTTCCTGGGCGAGAACAGCTTCACAGAGATCCACAATGGCCCCAATGCCCGGATCAAGGGCGTCGAGACCGACTTCGCCTGGAACCCGGTCACCGGCCTGACCCTGTCGGGCAGCGCGGCCTATACCGATGGCAAGATCAGGCGGAATCTCTGCCAGTTCGACGATCCGACCTTTACCTGCTTGCAGGGCGGGGTGGCGATGATCGCGTCGCCGAAGGGCACACGGCTGCCGATCACGCCCCGGTTCAAGTTCACCGCCACCGGCCGCTACGAGTTCGAGGCCGGGCCGGAGCTGAAGCCCTATCTCCAGGCGACCGTCACGCATGCCAGTTCGGCCTCGTCCGACATCCGGCAGAATGCGGGGGGCCCGAACGGCTTCGTCTTCAACCCGGCGCTCCAGCTCGGCCGCCTGCCGGCCTGGACGACGGCGGACTTCGCGATCGGCGCCAAATGGCAGCGCTTCACGACCGAGCTGTTCATCCAGAACGCGTTCGACGAGCGCGCGCAGATCAGCCGCTTCGTCAATTGCGGCAGCTGCTACCCCGCCGCCGGCGGCTTCGCCGGCTTCAGCCGATCCTACGCCGTCGTCCAGACGCCAAGGACGATCGGCGTGAGGGCAGGGTACAGGTTCTAGTCTGAACCCTCTCCCCAGCGTAGAAAGGCCGATTCCGCCATTGTCTCACCTCTCCCATAGGGAGAGGTCGAGTCGGGCGTGAGCCTGGCCGGGTGAGGGGATCGGGAGCATGATTTCAGGCCGCCGATCCCCTCACCCCGCTCGCGGCTCCGCCGCGAGTCACCCTCTCCCTATGGGAGAGGGTACTGTCCGCAGTCGAACCATTGCAGACATTCTCTCCTCCCTCGACGAAGACCACGATCGGCCAAAGGCTTAGTGCTATGAATCTCAAAGGCAGAGTTGTTCTCGTTGCCATAGTTGCAGGTACGCTACTCTCGAGCTGCTATCCAGCTAAGCCCTACCAGAACCCCCTTTCCCCTGACCAAGTCCGAACACTTCTCATCAGAAATGTGAGATTCCTTTCCCCCGCATCCGCTGACGCAACGGCGGTTGAGATCAACATGTACAGGCGTTTTGCGCTTCGATCAGCGGCTTGCCGACTGGGCAAGCACTTCAACAAGAGAGGTAGCGCCACTTTGACCTTTTGGTTGCGGGAATTTGAGGTGGGTCACGAGGCGGGAAACACCAGCGTTGCGTCCGCACTCTCCGCTAAAGTCGAAGGGCCGGGGCTGAAAGGAGAGTATAGTATCGGCTTAGCCACCGATGCCCGAACGAATGTGCCTAATCCACCCTCACCAGCCGACGAGGGAGCAACGCAAGCGGCCATTATTGTCGAGCAGCTACTCTGGATACAGGCAGATCATGATGCCGGATCGCCAGCTGCGTTTGCGACCGGCAATGGAGAGCCCTGTCTTGCGGAACTAGAGCGGGATATACGGTTAGCCCGGTAGCGACCGCTTTCCACCGGCTGCGGACGTTCGCCTCGCTCAGCCTTTTCCGTCACCCCGGCCTTGAGCCGGGGTCCCGCTTCTTCTGTTTCTCCCCCCTCTGTCAGAGCATCCGGTTGAACCGCCCCGCGCCGGTCGGATTGCCACCACCGCTCCGCTCGCCTCCCAGGCAGAAGGAGCGGGCCCCCAGGTCAAGCCCGGGGTGACGGATTGAGAGTCAGCGGCTCGCTGTCGATCCAACTCACAAAAACCCTGTCCTCAACACCCCGGCTTGTGCCAAACCGCGCCGGGCCGGCGGACCGGCTGCGGGGAAATGGGAAATGTTCGTGAATCCATGTGAATGTCGTCAGCTTCGTCCGGATTGTCCGTCTTGCGCATGATCCGGCCGCTTGTCGCCGCGCTTGCGCTCGTTTCGCTCGCTGCCCCCGCCATGGCCCAGCAACACCTCACGCTCGAACGCATCTTCGGCAATCCGCCGCTCGCCGGGCCGACGCCGCGGCTGCTCAAGCTGTCGCCGGACGGGCGCTGGCTCACCTCGCTGCGCAACCGCGCGGACGAAAAGGAGCGGTTCGACCTCTGGGCGCTCGACACCAAAACCGGCGCCGAGCGGATGCTGGTCGATTCCAAGGCTTTCGGTACCGGGGCGACGCTGTCGGAGGCCGAGCGGATGCAGCGCGAGCGCGCCCGCATCGCCGACCAGAAAGGCATCGTCGCCTATGACTGGAGCGCCGATTCGCAGACGCTGCTGGTGCCCTTGGACGGCGATCTCTTCCTCGCCTCGCTGGACGGCAAGGTCCGCCGGCTGACTGACACCAAGACCAGCGAGCTCGACGGCACCGTCAGCCCGAAGGGGCATCTCGTATCGTTCGTCCGCGACCAGAATCTGATGATCCTCGACCTCGCGACGGGCAAGGAACGCCAGCTGACCAAAGGCGGCGGCGGCACCGTCAGCTGGGGCACCGCCGAGTTCGTCGCGCAGGAGGAAATGCACCGCAACCGCGGCCATTGGTGGTCACCGGACGACCGGCTGATCGCCGTCGAACGCTCGGACGAAGCGCCGGTCGCGATCGTCACGCGCGCCGCGATCGGCGCCGAGGGCACCCGCGTCTACCAGCAGCGCTATCCGAAGGCCGGCACCGACAATGCGGTGGTCGAGCTTCACGTGTTCGACGTCGCCACCGGCAAAAGCGTCAAGGTCGATCTCGGCACCGACCCCGACATCTATCTCGCCCGCGTCGACTGGACCAAGGACGGCAAGACGCTGCTCGTTCAGCGCGAAAGCCGCGACCAGAAGAAGCTCGACATGCTGCGCGTCGATCCGGCGACCGGCAAGTCGAGCGTGCTGTTCACCGAGACCGCGAAGACCTGGATCAACCTTCACGACAATCTGAAGCCGCTTTCGGACGGCAGCCTGCTCTGGGCCTCGGAGCGCGACGGCTTCAGCCATCTCTATCGCTGGAAGGACGGCGCCTGGATGCAGCTGACCAGCGGTCCATGGGAAGTTCGTTCGGTCGAGGGCGTCGATGAGGCGAAAGGGCTCGCCTACATCGTCGCCAATCGCGAGACGCCGATCGAGTGGCAGCTCTATGCGGTGCCGATCAAGGCGCCCGGCACCCCGAAACAGCTCACCGATTCCGGCTTCAGCAACGCGGTGGAGATGGACAAGAGCGGCACGCACGCGATCGTCACGCGCTCCAGCACAGGCCAGCCGCCGCAGACCTACCTCGCCGAGGCCGACGGGCAGGGCCGCCGCTGGGTCGAGCAGAACAGGCTCGCCGGCGATCACCCCTATGCGCCGTTTCTGGCGTCGCACGTCGCGCCGAAGTTCGGCACGATCAAGGCCGCCGACGGCGTCACCGACCTCTATTACAAGGTCTACGTGCCGACCGGCTTCACCGGTCCGCGCCCGGTGCTGCTCTGGGTCTATGGCGGCCCCGGCACCGGCGGGCAGGCGCGCAATGAGTGGATGCGCGACCTGCCGGTGCAGCAATATCTGGTGTCGAAAGGCTGGGTCATTTTCTCGGTCGACAATCGCGGCACCGCCGATCGCGGCAAGGCGTTCGAGGACCCGATCTATCACGCGATGGGCACCGTCGAGGTCGCTGACCAACTGAAGGCGGTCGACTGGCTGAAGACGCAGCTCTTCGTCGATCCGAAGCGAATCGCCGTCTTCGGCTGGTCCTATGGCGGCTACATGACACTGAAGCTGCTGGAGGCCGCGCCCGGCACCTTCGTCGCGGGCGTCGCCGGCGCCCCGGTCACGCGGTGGGAGCTTTACGACACTCATTATACGGAGCGTTATCTCGGCGATCCGCGCAAGGTACCGGAGGTCTATGAGAAGTCCGATGCGCTGCCGGACGCGACGACGATCAAGGACCCGCTGCTGCTGATCCACGGCATGTCCGACGACAATGTCGTGTTCGACAACTCGACCGCTTTGATGGCGAAGCTGCAGGCGGCGGCGATCCCGTTCGAGACGATGGTCTATCCTGGCTTCGGCCACCGCGTCGCCGGCCCGGACGTCAGCGTCCATCTCTGGCGCACGATCGAGAACTATCTCGATCGGCACGTGGGGGAGGGGCGATGACCACCCCGCCGCGCATGGATGGCCTCGTGCCTCGCGAGCTTGCCCCGAAGACCTTTCGCATCTTCCTCGAGGACTTCGACCTGCCCGTCGATATCGGCTTTCATGATTTCGAGGTCGGCACGCCGCAGCGGCTGCTGGTCAGCGTCGACGTCCATGTCTCGGCCGAGGCATTCGCCAGCGAGGACACGGCGGCGGCGGCCTGGAATTACGATTTCCTGCGCACAGAGATCCTGCGCATGACTCAAGGCCGCCGCTTCAACCTCCAGGAGACGCTGGCGCGCGAAATCTACGACCTGGTCGCCGCGCGCCAGGGCGTGACGGGCCTCACCGTCTCCACCCGCAAGCCCGACATCTATCCCGACTGCGCCGGCGTGGGCGTCGAGATCAGTTCCTTCTAGATCACGAAATCCGACTGGGTGATCAGGCTGGCGCGGGCAAGGCCGGCAAGCAGGATCGTCTGGTCCAGGTTGCCGTCGATCGTGACCAGCGTGTCGCGCCCCATATCGGTGATCGACACCCGCTGCGCGAAGTCGCCCGGCGCGATCCCGAATGCGGTCAGGTCGATCAGGTCCTGGCCGCCGCCCCGCTTGGCATCGAAATGCTCGATTCGATCCTGGCCGAAGCCCGCGGCGAAGACGAAGCGGTCGTTGCCGCTGCCGCCGATCAGCCGGTCATCGCCGGCGTCGCCGATCAGCACGTCGCGGCCGCCGCGCCCGTCGATCAGGTCGCTGCCATTGCCGCCTTCCAGCCGGTTCGCGCCGGCCGTGCCGCGCAGCGTGAACATGCCGATGCCGGAATAGTCGCCCACGTAGGTCGCGTTCTCGATCGCGCCGCCGACCGTGTAGGAACTGCCGAAGCCGACGCGGACCGTGTCGTTGCCGAAGCCGAGCTCGACGATGCGATCGCCCGGCTGGTCGATCACATAGGTGTCGTCGCCAAGGCCGCCGATCAGGATATCGGCGCCGCCGCCGCCGTCCAGCAGGTCGTTGCCCAGGTCGCTGTCGAACAGGTTGGAGCCGCCGTCGCCGGTCAGGCTGTCGTCGAAGCGCGTGCCGACGACGTTCTCGACATTGTCGATCACGGTGCCCTGCACATAGCCGCCGAGCCCCGGGATCGGCGTCAAGGCAGTGCGCAGGTCGATGGTCACGCCGGCATCGGAGTCTTTCACGTCCAGCGTGTCGACGCCGTTGCCGCCATCGATCATGTCCGCGCCCGGCCCCGCGACGATCAGGTCGTTGCCGTCGCCGCCGGACAGGAAGTCCTTGCCGTCCTGGCCGCGCAGCAGGTCGTTGCCGTCGCCGCCCAGCAAATTGTCGTCGCCGTCATTGCCGATCAGCACGTCGTTGCCGCTCTCGCCATAGGCGAACACGCCGCGGTTGCCGCCGCCCGCCTCGATCCAGTCGTCGCCGCCTTCGCCGTGGAGCGCGTCGAGGCCGGGGCCGCCATAGAGCCGGTCGTTGCCGCCGCCGCCCCAGATCGTGTCGTCGCCCGCGGTCCCGGTGATCGTGTTGCCCAGCTCGTTGCCGACGATCGAATAGACGTGGTCCGGCGTCACCACCGTGGCGCTCATGTCACGGTTGCGCTCGCGCGCGTCCAGGTCGACTTCCTCCGCCACCTTGAAGATCGAATAATGGAGGTGGTCGAGCCCGGTGTTGCGGGCGACGATGTCGGAGAAATGCTGGGAGTTGATGTCCGCCAGCAGCAGCGGATCGTCCTTCAGCTGGTTGAAGTAGTAGAAGCGGTCGCCTTCCTGCAGCCGGTCGAGCTGTTCCTGGAAAATCCAGGTGAAAGTCGATCCCATCTGGCTCGCGCCGACCGGGGCTTCCGCCAGCCCGCCGACGAACAGGTCGACGTCGTTCACATGAATGTCGTCCTCGCCATAGGTCGCCTTGAACAGCGCCAGCAGCGATGCCTGCTCCTCGGGCGTGCCGCGCAGGTGCGCGCCGAAATCGGCCCAGCTTTCATAGGGCGTGAGCACCGGCACCTGGTTGGCTCCGACCGAGACATAATTCGAATTCTGTCCCGCCTGGGCGAGCAGGCTGCCGTCTTCGGACATGGCGCGCCGGAAGTCGTTCAGCGTCGAGATGCCGAGCTCGCGCCCCCGCTCGATATTGGCCGAATAGAGATCCAGCGGGATGCCCAGCAGCTTGGAGCGGATGACCTCGACCACTTCGCTGTCGATGCGCTGGTGCGCAGCGCCGATCTCGCCGCCGATGATCGCGGCGGCGCCGCCGACGCCGCCGCTTCTCGCATCGTCCCCCGCGTACATCGCCGGATTCAGGAAGGCGTCGAACAGTGGCACCTCCCGCACATGCCCGTCTTCGTCCTTGAACGGGATCGTCTCGTTGATCATCGAATGGCCGACCCGGTACATCGCGCCCGCGAACTCGTCGGAGATCGCCGGATTAACGTTCGGGTTGTAGCCGGAAAATCCGTGCGACGGGCCGGGGATCGGCCCCGACATGGCCTCCGCGAACTCGGTGAACACGACGCGCTGGTACTCGGCATTCTGGATCACCTTCGCCGCCTCGAACACCTGATCGTCGGTCCATTCGGGATGCGCGGCGTGGATCAGCTCGGCCTGGAAATTGGCCTCGCGGTGCCAGACCGCGTGCACCGCGGTCAGCGCGACATTCTCGTTCGCCCGGTGGTCGCCCGCGATATAATAGGAGAGCAGGTCCCCCAGGGTGAAGGTGGCGTTCGGCTGGCCGTCCGGCCCGAGCGGCGACGCCAGCCCGTCATTCTTGTCGCCCAGCAGGATCGAGTGGTCCGGCCCGACATCGTTGAAGTCGACGAACCCGGCCATGCCTTTGAGCTGGGCCCAGGCGTCGCCATTGCTGAGCGTGCCCTGCTGCACCTGGGCTAGCAGACCATCGATCGCGCTGAGCGAGACGCCGTTGTTGACCAGCACGTCCTTGTAGGTGGCGAGGTTGCCGCGGGCGATGCCGTCCGGGCCGACCTCGCTGGCGCCGTCCAGCAGCCGGTAGGTCTTCACCCAGCCGCCCTGGCCGTCGGAGATCAGATTGCCGTGCGCGTCGCGCGCGCTTTCGCGCAGCAGGTAGGTGACGGCGTCGGACGAGCCATAGGTCTGGCTCTGCTCGACGAACGGAGCAGTGCGGTTCACCGCCGCGGTGCCGGCGGCATTGTCGAGCTTCGGGCTGCCGTCCGGGTTGCGGGCGACGCTGCCGTCGGGGTTCAGGTCGTAGCGCCCGGCGCGGCTGCCGATCAGGAAGTCGAACCCCGGCGGCGCGTCCTGCAACTCCTCGAGCAGATTGTCGGTCGGGTCGATCTGGACCGGCGGCAGGCCCTGCGCCGCGCGGATCGCGTCCAGCCGCGCCTGCGCCGCCGCGATCTGGTCGGTCATGTCGGCGATCGGCACCAGGTCGGCGCCGCCGCCGCGCGCATAGAAGTCGAGGCCATGGTCAAAGAATTGGCCGAACGACATCAGGAACAGGTTTTGCCCGAACGGATTCGCCACGCTGATCGTGTTGCCGTCGGCGTCGAGCGGCTGCTGGCCGATCACGTCGCTGACCAGCCGCGGATTCGGCAGCGCGGAATGCCCGTCGGCTGACGTCACGCGGATGCCGTTGACGGTCCCGTCCTCGAAATCGTGCGGCGTCAGGCGGACGAAGGGCTGGTCGGCGCTGCCCCACCAGGCGCGCCCGGCCGTTTGGTTGTTGCCATAGCCGCTGATGCTGCGGATGCCGCCGCTATCGACCAGATTGCAGAGGAAAGCGTAATCGTCGCTTCGAAGCTGGATCGTCGAGGCGTTCTGCCCCTTCGGCTGTGCACGTCCCATTCCACACCCCCTTTGGCGGAATCATGTGCGCGCCGAGACATGCGGAAACGGGCCGAATCTTCGTCCGGTGGGGAATGTTTAGCTGTATCCGCTCGCGCCCGATTGGATGAAAGCGACACGCGCGGGCGGTAGCGTTATCGCTTGAGCGGGCTCGTGCGCGTGCAAGGGCCCAGCGCCTCCAGCACGAAGCGATAGTCGTTCCGTGCATCCTGCGCCGATCCGGCGTCCAGGTCGGCTACGGCTTCGGCCGGGAGCTCCCGAGGCAGGCCGCAGGCGAGGCGATACCAGAGCAGGCTGTCCCGAGGCGGCGCCTCGGCGGCTTGGTCGACGATCTCGCCCAGCGCGACCGACCATTGCTTTTCCTGCCCGGGCCGGCTCAGCACGCTGATCGAAATCGGCCGGTGCTCGCGCGTCGACAGGAAGATCTGGGTCTCGCCTTCGCCGGGGATGGTGCCGTCGACATGGAAGGCGCTGGTTATGCCGGTGATCGGCGGGGGTGCGTCGGCGCGGAGCGCTTCGGTCAGGATCGCGCGGACGCGCTGCTCGATGTCGGGCGTCAGCGGCAGCTGCGCGTCGGGCGCGACCAGCTGCAGCTCGCCGGGCTTGCCGGCGACCGGCCGGGCGAGCAGCAGCACTTGCGTGTCCTTCAGCTTCGGCGCCTTGCCTTTCGCGTTCAGCGGCACATCGACCAGATAGCTGACGCTCGGCGGCAGCCCGCCGGCCCCGCGAATCAGTGCGTCCGCGGTCGCCTCGACATACAGCCGCGCGTGCCCCGGAGCGACGCCGGGCGCCCGTTCGGGCTTCAGGCGAATCGTATCCGAAATCGTGGCGATCACGGCAATCGGAGCGATCAGCGCGCGATCGGCGAGGTCGGCATAGCTGTAGCGGGCGGGGGAAGGAGCTGTCTGGGCGCGGCTGTCCACCGCTGTCAGCAGCATGCATGCCGTAGCGGCAATCAGGAGAGGGATACGGTTCATTTCTCGCGCGTTACAGCCTTTCGGACCGGTGCCGCTACTCCAATAATCCCGCTGTGGGACCGTAGGTTCCGCAGCGGCGACAAAGCGTTTGCGTCATGAAAGCGTGAGCGATAAACAGCCGGGCTTCTGCCTGATTGCATAATAACAGGGGCGGATGGATTGCACTGCGGCATCCGGGTCGGCGCTCCCTTCGCTCCGGCCGTGCCGAGAGAGGGAGATTCAATTCTGAATGGCCTACGCTGACAAACAAGGCTTGAACGGCAGCAAGGTCGCGTCGATCGTCATCGTGATCCTGATCCACGCGCTCCTGGGCTACGCGTTCGTGACCGGCCTTGCGTTCAACGTCATCAAGAAGGTCGCGACAGACCTCAAGACGTTCGACGTGCAGGAGGAGCCGCCGCCCCCCGAGGAGCCGCCGCCTCCGCCGCCGCCGGAACAGAAGGTTGAGCCGCCGCCCGTCGTGGTCCCGCCGCCGATCGTGCAGGCGCCCACCGTGCAGGCGCCGGTGATCATCGCGCGCCCGAACCCGCCGCCGGTGTTCGTGCCGTCGCCGCCCGCGCCGCCGCCGCCGCCGCCGCCGCCGGTTCCGACCGTCTCCAAGGCCGCCAACGCCAAGGGCGACCCCAATCGCTGGTTCACGACGGACGACTATCCGCCGCGTGCCCTGCGCGAGGGCGCCGAAGGCTCGGTGCGCATTGCCTGGGACATCAACACCGAAGGTCGTGCCGAAAATTGCCACGTCGTCTCCTCGAGCGGCAATGCCGATCTCGACGAAGCGTCGTGCCGCGTGATCCTGCGCAAGGGCCGCTACAGCCCCGCGCTCGATCAGAACGGCAACCCGATCAAGGTGACGAACCAGCAGCGCACCGTTCGCTGGCAGATTCCAAAGTGATGGCGGTGCTGCGCACGCGCAGCGTCGGATGTCTGAACTATTCTAGAGGATTTAACGCATGATCACTCAAATCGCTTTCCTGCAGGAGGCCGCATCGGCCACCGCCACCGCCGCCAAGGGCGAGAACCCATACGGCCTTCTGCCCGCTCTGCAGCAGGGTGGTCTCATCGCCTGGTCGGTGTTCATCATCCTGGTCGGCATGTCGATCTTCTCCTTCTACATCCTGTTCACCAAGCTGTTCGAGCAGCAGAAGATCATCAACCAGGGCCGCAAGATGCGCTCCGGCTTCTGGAACATGACCAGCCTGCGCGAAGGTGCGAACAAGCTCGAGAAGAATTCGGCCTATCGCCAGATCGTCGACGACGCGCTGGTCGCGCAGGAGCAGCACGCCAAGCTGACCGACCCGGTCGAGGCGCATGACTGGATCCACGGCTCGATCAACCGCAGCCAGGGCCTGATCAACTCGAAGCTGGGCTCGGGCCTGGCGTTCCTCGCCACCGTCGGCGCGACCGCGCCGTTCATCGGCCTGTTCGGTACCGTCATCGGCATCTACCGCGCACTGATCAAGATCGGCCTGGCCGGCCAGGCATCGATCGACGCCGTCGCCGGTCCGGTCGGTGAGGCGCTGATCATGACCGCGCTCGGCCTCGTCGTCGCGGTCCCCGCGGTGCTTGCCTACAACTGGCTGCAGCGCCGCAACAAGGGCATCGCAGAAGACCTCGCGGCCTTCTCGAACGACGTGCTGGGCTACGTCATGTCCGGCGGCAACGTGAAGCCTTCGGCCGTGCGTCCGGCGACTGCGCCGGCGGGTGCGTCGACCAAGCCGGCGACCACCACCGCCAAGCCGGTCACCGGTTCGACGACTGCTGGCCAGACCGGCGGCGTGCCGAACAAGGCGTAAGTTTGGACTGGCGGGCGCTTCCCTTCATAGCGTCCGCCACCCACCGCCGGAGACTTTCGGCGGCAAGACAGGATAGGATCCAATGGCAGTTGCAGTCGGGGGTGACGAAGAGATCCCCATGTCCGACATCAATACGACGCCACTCGTGGACGTCATGCTGGTGTTGCTCATCATCTTCCTGATCGCGGTTCCGGTGGTGGTCCAGACCGTGCAGGTGAAGCTTCCGAACGTTCGCTTCGACCCGACCACCACCAAGCCCGAAAACGTGTCGCTGACCGTGCGCGCCGAACAGGATGGCTCGTGCGGCGTGTATTGGGGCATGACCAGGGTCAATGCCACCGAGTTGCTCAATCGCGCGGTCGCCAAGCTGCGCCGCGAGATCGACCGTCAGGGTGGCGTGAATGCGCCGGGCCTGGAGCTTCCGGAGGCGCACATCCGCGGCGACATCAACACGCCGTACCGCTGCATCGGCGGTGCGATCTACACGATGCAGCTGGCCGGCTTCAGCCGCGTCGGGTTCATTTCCGAACCGCCTCCGGGCGGCGTCGTCGAGCGCATGTAAGGAGTAGTCATCATGGCAATGAGTGGTGGCCAAGACGACGGAATGCCATTTATCGAAATGAACATGACGCCGCTGATCGACGTCTTGCTCGTGCTTCTCATCATGTTCATCATCACGATTCCGATCCAGACCCACGCGGTGAAGATCGATCTGCCGGTCAACAGCGATGTGAACAACCCGCCGCCGATCGATCCGATCAAGAACACGGTCTCGGTCGATCCGGCCGGCACCGTGACTTGGAACGGCTCGCCGATCGACATGGTGACGCTGCGTCTCTACCTAGAGCGTACCCGCGCGATGAGCCCGGAGCCGGAACTGCACGTGCAGCCCGATCCCCAGGCGCGCTATGCGGTGGTGGACAACGTGCTTGCAGTCATCAAGCGCTCGGGCGTGACCAAGATGGGCTTTGTCGGCAACGAGCAGTATCGCGCGTTCTGACCTTCGCCTGATCGACACAAGAGGGCGGGGCCGCAAGGCTCCGCCCTTTTCGCATTTCCGTCATCCCGGGCTTGACCCGGGACCTACCTTTCCTTTGACCGATCGCAACAAGAAGGTAGGCCCCGGCTCAAGCCAGTCCTGAACCTGTCGAAGGAGCCGGGGTGACGATCGTGAACGTTACCAATCTGCCGATCCACGCCGTCCTTCCCGACCTGCTCGCCGCCCTGCGCGCCGGCAGCAGCGCCGTCGTGGTCGCGCCGCCGGGAGCCGGCAAGACCACCGCGATCGCGCCCGCGCTGCTCGATCAGCCCTGGTGCGCCGGCGAGGTGCTGCTGCTGTCCCCCCGCCGGATCGCCGCGCGCGCCGCCGCCGAGCGGATGGCGGAGTTGGCCGGCGAACCGGTCGGCCGCACCTTCGGCTATGCGACGCGTATGGACGCGAAGCGCTCGGCCGCGACGCGGGTTACCGTCCTGACCGAAGGCATTTTCGTCAATCGCATCCAGGCCGACCCGGAGCTCGCCGGGGTCTCGGCCGTGCTGTTCGACGAAGTGCACGAGCGCAGCCTGGACAGCGACTTCGGCTTGGCTCTTGCGCTGGACGCCCAGGCGGCGCTGCGCCCCGACCTGCGGCTGGTCGCGATGTCGGCGACGCTGGACGGCACCCGCTACGCTGAGCTGATGGACGGCGCGCCGGTAGTCGAGAGCGCGGGCCGCTCGTACCCGCTCGATCTCCGCTATCTCGGCCGGTCGCCCGAGCTGCGGATCGAGGATGCGATGGCCTCCGCGATCCGCGGCGCGATCAGGAACGAGGACGGCGGCATCCTTGCTTTCCTGCCCGGCGTTGCGGAGATCGAGCGCACTGCCGAGCGATTGGGTCCGCTCGCGGACAGCATCGTCGTGCACAAGCTTCACGGCCAGATCGATCCTGCCGCCCAGCGGGTCGCGATCGCACCGGCGGGCCCGTGCCAGCGCAAACTGGTGCTCGCCACGTCGATCGCGGAGACGAGCCTGACGCTCGACGGCGTGCGGATTGTCGTCGATTCCGGTCTCGCCCGGCGCCCGCGCTACGATCGCGCGGCGGGGATGACGCGTCTTATGACCGAGCGGGCCAGCCAGGCCGCTGTCACCCAGCGCGCCGGCCGCGCCGCGCGGCAGGGCGCCGGGATCGCCTATCGTCTCTGGGAGGAGGCCGCGACTGCCGGCCTGCCGCGCTTCGACCCGCCCGAGATCCTGGAGGCCGACCTGTCGCCGCTGCTGCTGGCGTCGGCGATCTGGGGCGTCGCCGATCCGCGTGACCTGCGCTGGCTCGACCCGCCGCCGGATGCGGCCATAGCCGAGGCGCGCGCGCGTCTCACCGCGCTCTGCGCGCTGGATGGGGAAGGCCGGCCCACGCCGCACGGTCGTCGCATCGCCGAGCTGCCGATGCCGCCCCGCATCGCGCACATGCTGGTCGAGGCGGATCGGTTGGGCGTGCTGCCGCTCGCCACCGAAGTCGCTGTGCTCCTCTCCGAACGCGGCCTCGGCGGCAGTGGCGCGGACCTGGAACTCCGCCTCCAGCGCTGGCGCGGCGATCACGGCAAGCGCGCCGACGCGGGCAGGGCGCTGGCGAAAAGGTGGGGTCGGCTGGTCTCGCCCCTCTCTGCAAAGGAGGGGCAGGGGGCGGGTGTCGCCGAAGGCGAGCAAGCCACAAGGCCAGCAAGCGCTCGCTACCGCTCGCCGCCCACCCCTAACCCCTCCCTTGCAGGGAGGGGGATTGGCGCCGCCGTCGCGCTCGCTTTCCCCGATCGCGTCTCCCGCCGCCGCTCCGGCGACGGCGCCGACTGGATCAGCGTTGGCGGCCGCGGTTTCCGGCTCGACCCGGTCTCGCCGCTCGCGGGCGCGGAGTGGCTGGCGGTGGCGGAAGTGCAGGGCGCCGCATCCGGCGCTCGCATCCTGTCGGCGGCTCCGCTCGATCCGGCCGAGATCGAATCCCTGTTCCCCGGCCCGATCGAGACGGTCCGTCAGGTCCGTTTCGACCGCGCCACCGGGGCCGTCGCCGCAACGCGCGAGCGGCGCCTCGGAGCTATCCGCCTGTCGTCCGGCCCCGACGCCGACGCCGACCCGGCGGAGATCGCGACGGCGCTGCTGGAGGGGGTGCGCAGTCATGGCGTCGCCTTGCTGCCCTGGCCAGCATCCACCCAGGTCTTCCGCAAGCGCGCTGCCTTCGCCGGCGTCGATCTGAGCGACGAGGCGCTGCTTGCCAGCCTTGACGAGTGGCTGCCGCCGCTGCTCGCCGGCAAGCGCCGGCTCGACGCGATCGCCCCCGGCGAGCTCGTCCAGGCGCTCGAAACGCTGATCGGCTGGGACGCCAAGCGCAGGATCGACCAGCTGGCGCCGTCGCATTTCACCTCGCCCGCCGGAAGCACCCACGCGATCGACTATGGCGCGGAGGCCGGCCCGACTGTCGAGCTGCGCGTCCAGGCGTTGTTCGGCCTGGCGGAGCATCCGGCAGTCGGCCGCGACCGCCTGCCGCTGGTGCTGAGCCTCACCTCGCCCGCCGGCCGCCCGATCCAGACCACGCGCGACCTGCCCGGCTTCTGGCGCGGCAGCTGGGCCGACGTCGCCAGGGAAATGCGCGGCCGCTATCCCAAGCATCCCTGGCCCGACGATCCGGCCAGCGCCGCCCCGACGCTCAGGACAAAAGCCGCGGATGCAAGGCGATCTTCGTCACCCCAGGCTTGACCCGAGGGCCGCCTTATCCTTGAGAAGCGAAGGATGGATGCCGGATAGGTCCGGCATGACGAGGAATAGACATGCCCCAGGCCCGCATCTTCCAGCGCCCCAAGAACGCCACTCAGTCCGGGCGCGCCCGCACCGACGAATGGGTGCTCGAATTCCTGTCGCGCGAGAAAGTGCCCGTCGACCCGCTGACCGGCTGGAACGGCCAGGCCGACACCCAGGCGCAGGTCAAGGTGGTGTTCCCGACGCTCGCCGCCGCCCAGGCCTATGCCGACAGGCGCGGCGTGTCATACCACGTGGTCCCCGCGCCGCAGCCCAAGCTGAAGCTCCAGGCCTACGCCGATAATTTCCGCTGATTCCTGATCCTCTCCGCCGCTGACGTCGTCAGGCGAGGATTGAGCTCGCCAGCAGCAACAGCATCTTCACATCGACGAAGCGCCCTTCGGCTCGCTTGCGCGCGACGAAGGCGGGCACGTCCCCGACCGGCACGCGGTGCACGGTGATTCCCTCATGCGCCTCGCCGCCGCCTTCGCCGACCTCGGTCAGCCCGTGCGCCTTCACCAGCGTGAAGGTTTCCGAAACCATGCCGGGTGACGACGCGAAGCGGCCGATCACCTCGATCCTGTCCGCGCGGTAGCCGGTCTCTTCCTCCAGCTCGCGGGCGGCGGAGGCTTCGACCGTCTCCCCTTTGTCGATGTCGCCGACCAGGCCGGCCGGAAGCTCGATACAGGGGCCGCCCAGCGGCACGCGGTTCTGCTCGACCAGCAGGACATGGCCTTCGTGGATGGCGATGATCACCGCCGCGTGGATGTTGTTGGCGCGGCCCACGAACTCCCAGCGGCCCTTGCGCTTCGCCTCGATATACTTGCCCGCCCAGACGGTCTCGACCGGTTCGCCTGTCATAGCTGGATCAAGCGGTCGGGCAGCTCGTTCGGGTCGGTGCCGGTGTGGGGGAAGTGCCCCGCCAGCACGTCGCCGATCTTGGCAACGGCGGCGGCGATGCCCTGGCCGGGCTGCCCGGCGCGCACGCCGTCCAGCAGCGCGACCATCGCCTCGCCCCATTCCTCGCCGCCGATCTTCGACTGGATGCTCTGGTCTGCGACGATCTCGGCCCGCCGCTCGGCCAGGCTCAGATAGACGAGCACGCCGGTGCGCGTCGCGGTCCGCCGTTCGGTGCCGACCTGGAACAGCATGATCGCCCGCCGCCGCACCCGCCGGGCCTTGGTTGCGTCGGGCGTCAGCGCCAGCTTGACGCGGGGGATGCGGAAGATAAGCCAGCCGACGATAAAGGCGCCCGCCGTCTTCAGCAGCAGATAGGTCACCATCAGCCGCAGCGACGGCTCCGCCGCCCAGGGTTCGATCAGCGTCATCACCCAGCGCAGCGTCCCCGGGAAAGTCGCGAACCAGGCGAGCGGCAGCAGCGCCAGCAGCAGCGCCCAGTGCAGCGTCACGTCCGCATAGCTGTCCGATTCCGGCGCGATGACCGCCGAGATTTCGCCGTCGGTGCGCGCTTCCGCGCCCCGGATGGCGTCCGCGACCAGCGCATGATCCTCAGCCGTCAGCATCACCAGCTCCCCGAGGCGCCGCCGCCCCCGAACGACCCGCCGCCGCCGGAGAAGCCGCCGCCACCGCCGCCCCAGCCACCACCGCCACCCCAGCCACCGCCACCGCGGCCGCTGCGCGCCGCGCTTTCGGCGATCTCGCTCGCGACCCAGAGCCAGACCGGCCAGTTGCTGCCCCGGCGATAGCGCCGCGCGCCCCAGGGGCCGGCGCGCCGCCCGCGGCCGCGCCGCATCGACGCGAACACGAACACGGCGACGATGATCCAGAAGATCAGCCCGACCGGGAAGCCTCCGCCGCTGCTGCTGTGGGAGCGCTGCTCCTTCTGCCCCTGCTCCAGCACCTGCTGCTGGCGCGCCTGGGCCTGGTCCTCGGGCAATTGCAGCTGGGCGAGCAGCGCGTCGACGCCCGCCTCGATGCCGCCGGGGAAATCGCCGGCCTTGAAGCGCGGCAGGATCTGATCCTGGATGATCATCGAGGACAGCGCATCGGTTACATAGGGCTCCAGCCCATAGCCGACCTCGATCCTGACCTTCCGCTCGTTGGGCGCGACGATCAGGATAATGCCATTATTCTCGCCTTTCTGCCCGATCTTCCAGGCACGGCCGAGCTGATAGCCGTAATCCTCGATCTCATAGCCTTGCAGGCCGGGCAGCGTCGCCACGACCAGCTGCCGCCCGGTCGATTTCTCCAGCGCTTCCAGCTTGGCGGACAGCGCTGCTTCCTCCGCCGGGCTCAGCAGGTTGGCGTCGTCGACAACGCGACCCGTGAGCGGCGGAAAGGTCTGGGCAAGCGCGGGTGCGGCGAACAGGACCAGGACGACGCACAAAGCCCATAGCCACAGCGCCACGCCCCAATGCCGGCTGGCCTGAGCCTGTCGAAGGCCTCCCTTCTGCTTCGAGAGCTGGAAGAAAGAGGGAAAGGGCTTCGACAGGCTCAGCCCAGCCGGTGCTGGAAACATGGTGTGGTCTTACTTCCCGAAATCGACCGTCGGCGCGGTGTCCGCGTTTGGCGTGGTCGCCTGGTACGGCACCAGCGGCTTGGCGCCGTGGACCAGCTTCGCCCCGATCATGTCAGGGAAGGTGCGGATGCGCGTGTTATAGTCGCGCACCGCCTCGTTATAGTCGCGGATCGCGATGTTGATCCGGTTCTCGGTGCCTTCCAGCTGGCTCATCAGCGTCTGGAAATTGGCCTGGCTCTGCAGCTGCGGATATTGCTCCTGCAGCCGCTGCAGCGGGATGATGCTGGCCGACAGCCGCGCCTGCGCCTCGTTGAAGCGGGCCATCGCCGCGGGGTCGCTCAACTGCTCGGGGGAGACGTTGATGCGGGTCGCGTTCGCCCGCGCCTCGGTCACGTCGGACAGGATCTTGCCCTCCGACGCCGCCGCGCCCTTGGCGGTCGCGACCAGGTTCGGGATCAGGTTCGCGCGGCGCTGATAGGCGGCCTGCACGTCGGCCCATTTGGCCTTCGCGACTTCCTCCGACGCCGGCACCGAGTTGATGCCGCAGGCGGAGACCGACACCGCGACCACGGGCGCGGCAAAGGCAGCGAACAGGCGAGAATTCATGGATGTCCTCCAGGTGTATTGCGCGGGGAATACAGCAGCGTCCGCCATCGCGCAATCGGCCTTGCTTTCACGGCCGTAACGATGGAGCCTCATCGCGCGTTCCGCGCAAATGGGGAGGGAAAGCCGTGTTCAAGGGATTTCGGGAGTTCATCGCCAGGGGCAATGTGCTGGACCTGGCAGTCGCCGTGATCATCGGCGCCGCGTTCGCCACCATCACGACGTCGCTCACGGAGGACATCATCATGCCGCTGATCAGCGCGATCACCGGCGGGATCGATTTCTCCAACAAGTTCCTGCTGCTCGGCAGCGTGCCCGCGGGCTATGCCGGATCGCCGACCGACTATGAGGCGCTGAAGAAGGCCGGGGCGGTGGTTTTGGGCTGGGGCAAGTTCGTGACCACGGTCATCAATTTCCTGATCCTGGCATTCATCATCTACCAGCTGGTCCGCGCCGCCACGCGCGTGCAACTCCGCAAGGACGCGGAGCCCGCCGCCACCCCTGAAGAGGTCGTCTTGCTGCGTGAGATCAGGGACTCGTTGAAGACGCGCGCCTGAACGCCTATATCGGTCGTGCCGGCTCGTCCGGCTATGGCGATAAATCGCGGCGTGTGAGTATGCACAGCGGACCCGGGGGCAGTACCCGGCGGCTCCACCAGAAGCCCGTTTAGGCGGGCTCCTGACGGGGCCGAACCAGGATCGACGTGTGTTGAAAGGCGCAGCTTTCGCTCGGAATGGGACCACCGTGACGGCCCATCACACAAGTGCCAACGACAACGAGGCGCTCGCGATTGCGGCCTAACCCAAGACCTCACGGTCTAGGTTAGTTCCGACAAAAGCGCGGTCCGGGCCGCACCGGGCAACAGAAGCGGATTCCAGCGGCCGCCAGGGGGGCCGGGCAACAGAACCCCCTGGACCTTCCCTGCAAAAGCGCGAAGCGCCGGCAGCGGAAGCGCCCCACTTCACCCCACATTCGGAACGAACCCAGCGGCTTGCGCGCTGACACGTCCGGCCGGATCGGATGGAGGCTCGCATGCGAAAAATGGCGGTAGGAGGGGCGGTGCTGCTGTTGCTGGCGGCGTGTGGCGGCAGCGGCAAGGACCGGATCGCGCAGCGCGTGGAGGACGATGCCGAAAACCGCGCCGCCGCGATGGAGCAGGCCAGCGAGACCATGACCAATGCGCTGCGCGCCAACGCCACTCAGCAGCAGGCCAACATCGTCCGCAGCGCCGGGGAGGACCGCGCCGAGGCGATCCGCGAGTCGGACCTGGACGCCGGCGCGCTTACCCAGCAGCAGAAGAACGCGATCGTCGCCGGCCGCTCGACGGGAACACAGACGCCTCGGCCGCGTTGATAGCGGGTCACTCGCCAGAAGAGACGAAATCCCGAAGTCTTTCGGGTCGCACGGCCGGCGCTCCAACAGGGGCGCCGGCCATTTCGTTGCGAGCAGACCCACAATCGCATAACTGTGGCTTTGGCAGGGCGACGAATGGGGGTGCGAATGACCGGGAAGCCGAAGCTCCTCGCCGGCGGCAATCCCCAGATTCCTAAGGGTGACGGCGACGCGCCGGTTCAGGCCTATATCGCGGCGATGCCCGGCTGGAAGCGGGAGGTCGGACGGCGGCTGGACGTGCTGGTCGAGCGCGTCGTTCCCGGCGTGCGCAAGGCTGTCCGATGGAATTCGCCCTTCTACGGAATGGAGGGGCAGGGATGGTTTCTCGCCGTCCATTGCTTCACCCGCTACGTGAAGCTGAGTTTCTTTCGCGGCGCGTCGCTGCGTCCCGTCCCGCCAGTCGCGTCGAAGGACGACAAGGTGCGCTACGTCCACATCCACGAGGACGAGGACATCAACGAGGCGCAGCTCGCGGACTGGATCAAACAGGCATCGGAGTTGCCCGGCTGGACGCCCTAACCCCGGCGCATATCTGGAGAATATCTGTGACGAAGGTGGAATCTGCCAACGCCAAATCCCCGCCCGAACTGATTGACGCCCGCATCGCGGAGCTGGGCGACTGGCGCGGCGAGATGCTCGGGCGCATCCGCGCGCTGATCAAGGCCGCCGATCCCGACATCGTCGAGGAATGGAAGTGGCGCGGCGTGCCGACCTGGTATCATGGCGGCATCGTCTGCACCGGCGAGACCTACAAGAGCGTCGTCAAGACCACGTTCGCCAAGGGCGCCAGCCTCGACGATCCGAAAGGGCTGTTCAACGCCAGCCTGGAAGGTAACACCCGCCGCGCGATCGACTTTCGCGACGGCGATGCAATCGACGAGGACGCGTTCAAGGCGCTGATCCGGGCGGCGGTGGCGCTGAACACCCGCGCCTAGTGAAGGTGCCGCAGCTTGTCCGGGTTGCGCATTACATAGATCGCCGTCACTTTGCCGTCCTCGATCTGCAGCGCGGTCGTTTGCAGCTCGCCATCGGCCTCGCGCGTGACGAAGCCGGGCAGGCCGTTGACCATCGCGGTGCGCAGCAGCGTCGACGGATATTTGCGGCAGAGCACGCCGAGCGCCTTGTGCAGCTTCATCACATGGTCGAAACCGAGGATGACCTGCGGCGCCGCCGGCCGCTTGCCGCCGCCGTCCGAATGGACGCTGACATCGGCGGCGAGCAGCGCCCCCAGCGCGCTCATGTCGCCGCTCCTCGATGCCGTGAAAAAGGCATGGGCGATCTCCAGCCCGCGCCGTTTCTCGACCTGGAAGCGCGGCCGCGCCTCGCGCACATGGGCGCGCGCCCGCGCCGCGAGCTGCCGGCAGGCGGCGGCGTCGCGGCCGATCGTGCCGGCGATCTCGTCAAAGCCGACGCCGAACACGTCGTGCAGCAGGAACGCCGCGCGCTCCAGCGGCGACAGCCGTTCCAGCGCCAGCATCAGCGGCAGCGTCACGTCCTCGTCTGCTTCCTCCTCGACCACCGGCTCGGGCAGCCACGGGCCGATATAGGTCTCGCGCCGGTGCTGTGCCGATTTCAGCTGGTCCAGGCACAGCCGCGTGACGGTGCGGCGCAGATACGCTTCCGGCTCACGCACGCCGGCGCGATCGGCGCTCATCCAGCGGATGAACGCCTCCTGCACCACGTCCTCGGCGTCGGCGACGGACCCCAGCATCCGGTAGGCGACGCGGGTCAGCCGCGGCCGCAGCGGATCGAAGCTTGCCGCCGCGTCGCTCATGCGGCTGCCTTGCCGGTGCTGGCCGCGGGATCGTACCAGAGCCCGAAGCCCACCGCGATCCGGTTCCAGCCGTTGATCACGTTGATCATCAGCGTCAGCTTCACCTGCTCCTCCTCGGTGAACCAGGCCTTCAGCGCGTCATAGGCCGCTTCGTGGCTACGCCCCTGCGACAGCGTCGTCAGCGCTTCGGTCCAGGCCAAAGCCGCGCGCTCGCGGTCGGTATAGCAGGGCGCCTCCCGCCAGGCGGACAGCAGATAGATGCGCTGTTCCGTCTCGCCCTTCGCCCGCGCGTCGATCGTGTGCATGTTGATGCAATTGGCGCAGCCGTTGATCTGGGACGACCTGATCTTGACCAACTCGATCAGGCTGGCCTCCAGGCTGGTCTCGGCGGCCATCGACAGGCCCATCCAGCTTTTCATCAGCTGCGGCGCGGCGGCGAAGGGATCGAGCTTGGCAGTCATCGGAACGTCTCCTCATTGGGGGTTCCATGTTATGACGAGCCAGCCTCGCGCAATGTGACATGCGTGGCGAAAAATTCCGCGCGACCATAGGCTATCCGGGACTCACCCTCGTCGGCGCCTTGTTATGCCCTTCATCCCTCGCCGCTGTCGCGGTTGCGCTTCATAATGCCGCGGACGGTTTTCGCGCGTGCGTCGCTCGCTTCCTTGGCGTTGTCGCCGTCGGAATTCCGTCCGCCGGTTTTCTTGCCGGGCCTGGTTGTTTCCTTGCCCTTGCGCTCGGTTGCCATGACGGCTGAACGAAAATGGGCCCCGCAGTTTCCCGCGACGCCCATCTTTCGTTTCCGGGTTCGAGCTTACTCGTCGCCGCCCTTCAGGAAGGCCGGCGCGAACTCGGGCTCGGGGCCTTCGTCGCGCCCGCCTTCGCCGCGGTCGCGGCGGGGGCGATCGCCCCGGTCGCCACGATCGCCGCGCGGGCCGCGATCGCGGTCGCCGTCGCGGCGGGGGCCGCGGCCGCGGTCGCCGTCACGGCGCGGGCCACGATCGCCACGATCGCCGCGCGGGCCACGTTCGCGATCGCCGCCCTCGCGCGTCGGCCGCGTGTCTTCCAGTTCGGCGCCGGTTTCCTGGTCGACGACGCGCATCGACAGGCGGACCTTGCCGCGGCCGTCGATCTCCAGCACCTTGACCTTCACTTCCTGGCCCTCGGACAGGACGTCGGACACGTTCTGGACGCGCTCGTTCTTGATCTCGGACACGTGCACCAGCCCGTCGCGGCCGCCCATGAAGTTCACGAACGCGCCGAAATCGACGATGTTGACCACCTTGCCGGTGTAGATCTTGCCGACTTCCGGTTCTTCGACGATGCCGAGAATCCACTTCTTGGCGGCGTCGATCTGCGACAGGTCGGACGAGCTGATCTTGATCACGCCTTCGTCGTCAATGTCGACCTTGGCGCCGGTGGTGGCGACGATCTCGCGGATCACCTTGCCGCCGGTGCCGATCACGTCGCGGATCTTCGACTTGTCGATCGTGATCGTCTCGATCCTGGGCGCATGCGCCGACAGCTCGGACCGGGTCTCGCCCAGCGCCTTGTTCATCTCGCCGAGGATGTGGGCGCGGCCTTCCTTCGCCTGGGCGAGGGCGGTGCGCATGATCTCCTCGGTGATGCCGGCGATCTTGATGTCCATCTGCAGGGACGTGATGCCCTCGCTGGTGCCGGCGACCTTGAAGTCCATGTCGCCCAGATGGTCCTCGTCACCCAGGATGTCGGACAGGACGGCGAAGTCCTTGCCTTCCAGGATCAGGCCCATCGCGATGCCGCTGACCGGGCGCTTGATCGGCACGCCCGCATCCATCAGCGCGAGCGAACCGCCGCACACGGTCGCCATCGACGACGAGCCGTTGGACTCGGTGATGTCGCTGGTGATGCGGATCGTGTAGGGGAACTCCTCCTTGGTCGGCAGCACCGCGTGCAGCGCCCGCCAGGCGAGTTTGCCGTGGCCGATGTCCCGCCGGCTCGGCGCGCCGAAGCGGCCCACTTCGCCGACCGAATAGGGCGGGAAGTTATAGTGCAGCATGAAATGCTGGTAGCTGAGCCCGTTCAGCCCATCGATCATCTGCTCGGCGTCCTTGGTGCCCAGCGTGCAGGTGGCGATGGTCTGGGTCTCGCCGCGGGTGAACAGCGCCGAGCCGTGGGCGCGGGGCAGGAAGTGCGCCTCGGCCTCGATCGGGCGGACCTGGGTGGTCGAGCGGCCGTCGATGCGGCGGCCGTCCTTCAGGATCGCGGTGCGGACGATTTCCGCCTCCAGCTTCTTGACCAGCTTGATCGCGACCATCTGCTCCTGGGGCGTCTTGTCGGCCATCGCCGCCTTCGCCTTGTCGCGGGCGGCGTCGAGCTGCTCGCGGCGGCTGCCCTTCGACAGCGTCGCATAGGCCTTGGCGATGTCGTCGCCGATCAGCTTCTTCAGCTCGGCCTTCATCGCCGCCTTGTCGTCGGCTTCGGCGAGCTCCCACGGGTCCTTCGCCGCCTGCTCGGCCAGGTCGATGATCGCGTCGATCACCTGCTGCGAAGCCTTGTGCGCGAACATCACCGCGCCCAGCATCACGTCTTCCGAAAGCTCCTTGGCTTCGGATTCGACCATCATCACCGCATCGTGGGTGGCGGCGACGACCAGGTCGAGCTCGCCTTCCGCGATCTCGGCGTCGGTCGGGTTCAGCTGATATTCGCCGTCCTTGTAGCCGACGCGCGCGGCGCCGATCGGGCCCATGAACGGCACGCCCGACAGGGTCAGCGCGGCCGAGGCGGCGATCATCGCCAAAATGTCGGGCTCGTTCTCACCGTCATAGGAGAGCACCTGCGCGATGCAGTTGATCTCGTTGTAGAAGCCTTCCGGGAACAGCGGCCGGATCGGCCGGTCGATGAGGCGGCTGACGAGCGTCTCGCGCTCGGTGGCACCGCGCTCGCGCTTGAAGAAGCCGCCCGGGATGCGCCCGGCGGCCGAGAATTTTTCCTGGTAGTGGACGGTCAGCGGGAAGAAGTCCTGCCCTTCCTTGACCGACTTGGCGGCCGTGACCGCGCAGAGGACAACGGTTTCGCCGAGGGTCGCGATCACCGCGCCGTCGGCCTGACGGGCAACCTTGCCCGTTTCGAGTGACAGGGTTTTTCCGCCCCACTCGATCGATACTTTCTTTGCGTCGAACATTTGGTTTCCTTCATCCGCGGGACCTTCCCGCGGGGCCTGTGATGAGCCTGGATTGGCTCAGCCGAGGGACGCCTTATTGCGCCCTGCGGATAGAGAAACGGCCGCCCGTACCGGCGGCCGTCTCGTTTACTTACGAAGCCCGAGCTTCGCGATCAGTGCGGTATAGCGTTCCGCGTCCGTCTTGCGGAGGTAATCCAGCAGCGAACGGCGCTTGTTGACGAGCATCAGCAGGCCGCGGCGCGAGTGATTGTCCTTCGCGTGGGTCTTGAAGTGCTCGGTCAGGTTGGCGATGCGCTCGGTCAGGATCGCGACCTGCACTTCGGGGGAACCGGTGTCGCCCGAGCCCCGGGCATTGTCGTTGATCAGCGCCTGCTTGCGCTCTGCGGTAATCGACATCGTCGTCCTTTCGTCTAGAGGTTGAAGCCGCGCACGACCCGGAGCGTTCCGGCCTGGACTTCCGCCAGCGCGACCGGGACGTCCCCCAGCATCGCGAAGCATTGGCCATCGGGTGCGGCGATCCCGACCAACTGCTGACCCCTGCGGAGCAGCCCTGCCTGATCGGGGGTGAGGGAAAGAGCCGGGATGTCGTCCAGCCCCGCCCTCAACGGCAGGCAAACCTGTTCAAGCGCGTGGCCCTTAGCGAGATCGTCCAGCTTGTCCAGCGAAATCGCGTGATCCAGCGTGAATGGCCCGGCCTTGATGCGGCGAAGATAGGTGACGTGCCCTACGGTTCCAAGCGCCCGCGCAATATCTCGCGCCAGCGAGCGGATATAGGTGCCCTTAGACACGTGGGCGCTCAAGGCGATGCTTTCCAGCCCTGCCTTCGCGTCGTCGCGGTTTCGCGCAAGTTCAATTGGTTCATGCGAAGACGCGAAGACGCGAAGATCATGCACCGTCACCCGGCGCGCGCTGAGTTCGACCTCGGCGCCGGTCCGCGCAAGATCATAGGCGCGTTCGCCATCCACTTTGAGCGCGGAAAAGCGGGGCGGGATTTGTTCGATCGGACCGGTGAAGCGGGGGAGGGCGGCGTGCACTTCGGCTGACGTCGGCCGCACATCGGAGGTTCGGACGACCTTGCCTTCGGCATCCAGCGTATCCGTCTCTTCGCCGAACCGGATCGTGAATTCATAGACCTTGTCGCTGTCGAGCAGCCGCCCGGCGAGCTTGGTCGCCTCGCCGATCGCGACGGGGAGCACACCGCTCGCCAGCGGGTCCAGCGTGCCGCCATGACCGACCTTCAGCTTCGGATAGCCGCCCGTTCGCAGCGCGCGCTTGACCGCGCTCACTGCCTGGGGCGAGCCGAGGCCGAGGGGTTTGTCGAGGATGATCCAGCCGTGCACGCCGGGGCGCTTAGCCGCCTGCCTGCGCTCCACCAACCGTCAGGATGGCTTTTTCGCCTTTTTCGGCGGCGGCCCGCTTTCGACCAGGCTCTTCAGCGGGCAGCGCTGGCCGCGCACGATCAGCGTGCCGAACCGGTCGAGCGTGTCAGGCCCGCGCGTCTCGAAGCCGATCGCCTGGGCAAAGCCGAGCTCCGGGCAATAGCCCATCAGTTCGGCGCGGTACCAATGGCGGTGCTGGTCCTCGATATAGAGCGTGTCGCTGTCGACTGCTTCGAAATTGCGGACGCCGCCGTGATTGACGAACGGAATGCTGGCCTGCGGCTCGGCCGGACGGACGGCCGCGAGCGCAGGGGCGCCAAGGGCAAGCAGCGCGGCGGCGATCAGGAGTTTCTGCATGCTTTCGTCTAGCGCACCGGCGCTGAACCTGCGCTGACCGGGCAGGCTGGTCAGCCGTCGTGCGCGAGCGTGGCGGCCACCAGCGCGATCCGTTCGACATCGCGATAGCCGGGCCGGGCGAGTTCCTCCCCGAACACGTCGGGGTCGAGCTCCCGGCAGCTGAACGCGAGGCGACCCTCCTCCGCCAGGCGGCCGATCGCTTCGCACAAGGCGTTCCGGCCGTTCACGATCGCGGCGCCGGTGTAGAGGATCAGCCGCCCGCCGGGCGCCAGGCGGGCGGCGGCCATGCGCGTCATCGCGAGCGCCATTTCGCCGCCGTGCATGCCGCCGCCGTCGCGATAGGCGCGCCTGTCCGCATCGATGATGTAGGGCGGGTTGATGACGGCCAGATCGATCGGGCCCTCGACCGGATCGAGGCTGTCGGTCGCGACCGTCTCGACGGCGACGCCGGCGGCTGCCGCATTGATCCGCGCCAGCCGCAGCGCCTCGGGATTGACGTCCGTCAGCGTCACTTGGACGCGATCGCTCGCCAGCGCCGCGACGATCCCGCCGACCCCCGCGCCGGCGCCGATATCGGCGACATGCGCGCCGGGCTTCAGCGGCGACGCCGTCAGCTCGCGCACGATCAGGTCGGCAAAGCGATAGCTGTCGGGGCCGAAGAACACGGCGTCCCGCGCGTCGGTCGGATAGGCGGAGTGCAGGAACAGCTTGCCGTGCAGCCGCGACACCCGCAGCTTGCTCCTCAGCAATCCGTTCCCCGCTTCCTCGATCATGCCCGCCAGGCGCAGCAGGTCGGCGACCTTCGGGGCGATCGTTCCCGGCGCGAACGGCAGGCTCCAGCCGAGCATGTCGCGAAGATCGCGCGCAAGTGCCTTCCCGGGTTGGCTCACGACGCGGGCATGGCTCGCCGGCGTCGGCGTGACGAAATCATAGCCGAGCGCATCGAGCGACCGCAGCAGGTCGAGCAGGGCGGAATCGGCGTCGCGCGTCATGTCGCAGCACGAACGGCCCGGCTCCGCCGTCGTTCCGGACGCGTTTGCGCCGCCGTTGACCGCGTCCGCGCCCTCTCGCTAAGGCCGAGCCGCGAGGAGACGCGCTGATGAAGAAAATCTACCCCGACGCCACAGCGGCGCTCGACGGCCTGTTGTTCGATGGCATGACGATCTGTTCCGGCGGCTTCGGGCTGTGCGGCCTGCCCGAGCGGCTGATCGACGCGATCCAGGCCTCGGGCGTGAAGGACCTGACCTGCGTCTCCAACAATGCCGGCATCGACAATGAAGGGCTCGGCAAGCTGCTGCGCACCCGCCAGGTCAGGAAGATGATCTCGTCCTATGTCGGCGAGAACAAGGAGTTTGAGCGCCAGTATCTGGCGGGAGAGCTGGAGGTTGAGTTCTGTCCCCAGGGCACGCTCGCCGAACGCTGCCGCGCGGGCGGTGCGGGCATTCCGGGCTTCTATACAAAGACCGGCGTCGGCACCCTCGTCGCCGAGGGCAAGGAGCACAAGGAGTTCGACGGGGAGACCTATATCCTCGAGCGCGGCATCCGCGCCGACCTGTCGATCATCAAGGGCTGGAAGGCGGACGAGATGGGCAACCTCGTCTTCCGCAAGACAGCGCGCAACTTCAACCAGCCGATGGCGACCGCCGGCAAGGTCTGCGTTGCCGAGGTCGAGGAAATCGTGCCGGTCGGCAGCCTCGACCCCGACTGCATCCATGTCCCCAGCATCTTCATCAAGCGCCTGATCCTCGGCGCGCCCTACGACAAGAAGATCGAATTCCGCACGACTCGCCAGAGGGAAGCCGCCTGATGCCTTGGGATCGCAACGAAATGGCCGCGCGCGCGGCGCGGGAGCTGCAGGACGGCTTCTATGTGAACCTGGGGAT
Source organism: Sphingomonas horti (assembly GCF_009753715.1). Classification (GTDB taxonomy): domain Bacteria; phylum Pseudomonadota; class Alphaproteobacteria; order Sphingomonadales; family Sphingomonadaceae; genus Sphingomonas_B; species Sphingomonas_B horti. The sequence goes on from NZ_WQMS01000006.1 coordinate 388,265, forward strand.
CGGCATCCCGACTTTGGTCGCCAACAACATTCCGGAAGGGATCACCGTCACGCTCCAGAGCGAGAACGGAATGCTCGGCATCGGGCCGTTCCCCTATGACGACGAGGTCGACCCCGACCTGATCAATGCCGGCAAGCAGACCGTCAGCGAGCTGCCGCAGACCTGCTATTTCGGCTCGGAGCAGAGCTTCGGCATGATCCGTGGCGGCCATATCGACCTGGCGGTGCTGGGCGCGATGGAGATTTCCGAAGACGGCGACATCGCCAACTGGATGATCCCGGGCAAGATGATCAAGGGGATGGGCGGCGCGATGGACCTGGTCGCCGGCGTCAAGAAGATCATCGTGGTGATGGAGCACACGTCGAAGAACGGCGATCCGAAGTTCATTCCCGAATGCACGCTGCCGCTGACCGGCAAGAACGTAGTCGACATGATCATCACCGATCTCGCCGTGTTCCAGCGTCCCGATCATGATACGCCGTTCAAGCTGCTGGAACTCGCCCCCGGCGTCACGGCCGCGGACGTGAAGGCGAAGACGAGCGCCCACTACATCGCATGAACGGTTAGCCTCGTCTCAACGGGCGTGAGCTTGCCTCGCATCGGTGCATGGGGGCGTCCTGCTCACGTGTTGGGAGGGGCTGGCATGGCGACCCGTGCGATCGCGCCGCGTTGGGCGGCAGAACGGCAATTCTATTTCTGGATGGCGGCGGCGATCCTGGCGACGGTCTTCGCCGGCTTCGCGCCCAGCTTCTACCTGCGCGGAGCGGTGCCCGCCTATCATCCCTATCCGCCGATGACCTGGCTGGTGGCGACGCACGGCCTGATCTTCAGCGCCTGGGTGCTGCTGTTCATGACCCAGGTGGCGCTGGTCTCGGCCGGCCGCGCCGACCTTCACCGCCGGCTCGGCCTGGCCGGCTTCGCGATGGTCGTGCTGATGGCCGGGGTGGGAACGGCGGCGGCGCTCTTCGCCGTCGCGCGCGATACTGCCCCGCCAGGCGTGTCGCCGCTCTCCTGGCTGGCGGTGCCGCTGCTCGACGTGCCGGTATTCGTGTCGCTGATCGGTCTCGGCCTCACCAACCGCCGCAAGCCGCAGGTGCACAAGCGCTTCATGCTGGTGTCGATGATCGGCCTGCTGCCGCCTTCGATCGGCCGGCTGCCCTGGCCGGAGGCGATGCCGTTCCCGCTGATCATCATCGGCGGCCAATTGCTGTTCCTGGTCCCGCTCGCGCTGTGGGACCTGCACAGCCGCGGCCGCGTCCACTGGGTCACGGCTGCCGGAGCGGGCGTGCTGGTCGGCTCCTGGCTGTTCCGGCTGGCGATCTGGCAGACGCCGTGGTGGCTCGCCTTTGCCGGCTGGATTTCGCGGCCGTTCGCCTGAGTTCCGTCACTCGGCGGCCATTTCCGTCGGTTCATCGTGAAAAGCGACGGTAAAAGCTTGTCGTTAAGGTGATTCTCTGATTCCGTGTCCCATAAAGGGGCAAGGAACAGAGGGTCGCGCGGCAGTGGTAACGAAGATCGGCAGCAGCATCAGGAAAAGGCCCAGGGCGGCCGCGATCGGCGGGGGGATTGCCGGCCTGGTGTCGCTGATCGCGATCGCGCCCAGCCTCGTCGCCGCGCGCGCTCCGGCGCAGACCCCGCAGCCGGCCTATGCCGGCGCCAGCTCCGCGCTGGTCTCGTCCGCCGTCCGCGCGCCCAACAAGATCGATTACGAGCGTCTCGACCAGCGGCTGCGCATCGCCGCCGCGAAGCCCGACATGGTCGGCATGGCCGTCGCGGTGATCGAGAATGGCGAGATCACGTTCGTCCAGGGCTATGGCACGACGACGGCGGCCGGCACCGAGCCGGTCACGCCGAACACGGTATTCCGCTGGGCCTCGCTGTCGAAGGGCGTGGCCGCGACGATGGTCGGGCTGCTGGCCGACCAGGGCAAATTGTCGCTCGACGAGCCGGTTGCGAAGTTCGACACCTCGCTGCGGCTGCCCGCGGGCGGCGAGCAGTTGGCGACCGTGGCCGACATCCTGTCGCACCGCGTCGGCCTGCCGCACAATTCGAACGACAACAAGCTCGAGGCCGGGGCCGACCCGAAGGTGTTGCGCGCGTCGCTCGCCGAGGTGAACGCGATCTGCCCGCCGGATAGCTGCCACAGCTACCAGAACATCGCTTTCGACACGGCCAGCGAGATCGTCCAGCGCGTGACCGGCATTCCCTATACGGAGGAAGTGCGCCGCCGCATCTTCGCGCCGCTCGGCATGCAGAATGCCAGCCTCACGCGTGCCGGGCTGATGTCCGCGCGCAGCTGGGCGCGCCCGCATATCGGCCGGCGCACCGTCGAGGTGAACGACAATTACTACCGCGTCCCGGCCGCCGGCGGCGTCAATTCCTCGATCATGGACATGGCGCTTTGGATGCGCGCGCAGATGGGCCTCGCCCCGCAGGTGGTGCCGCAGCGGGTGCTCGACACGATCCACCAGGCGCGGGTCAATACGGAGCGCCGCAACACGACCTTCGCGCGGGTGATGGGCCCGTCGCGTTACGCGCTCGGCTGGCGCGACTACACTTATGCCGGCCATTCGCTGATCGGGCACCAGGGCGCGGTGATGGGTTATCGCTCGACGATCCTGTTCGATCCGGCGACCCGGTCGGGCGTCGCGGTGCTGTGGAACTCGCAGAGCACGCGTCCTTCGGGCGTCCAGCTCGAAGTGCTCGAGATGCTCTACGACCAGCCGCGCAACGACTGGCTGAAGATCGACGGCCCGGGCGGCGCACCGGCCGGCGCCCAGGACATCGCTGCGCAGTAATTGCGCCGGCGGCTCGACTTCACCCGATCCTCTGCTAGGCGGCCTGGCATGGCCTCTCGTCCGCGCAATCTCTACGAAAAGATCTGGGACGCGCACGTCGTCGAGCGCCGCGACGACGGCACCTGCCTGATCTATATCGATCGTCACCTCGTCCATGAAGTGACGAGCCCGCAGGCGTTCGAGGCGCTTCGGCTGAGCGGGCGGACGGTCCGGCGGCCCGACCTGACCCTCGCCGTCCCCGACCATAACCTGCCGACCACGCCGCGCGTGGACGGGGCGGGTCGGCGCCTGCCGATCGCCGATCCCGAAAGCGCCGCGCAGCTCGCCGCGCTGGAGGCCAATGCGCCGGCCTTCGGCATCCGCTATATCGGGCCGACCGATGCGGAGCAGGGCATCGTCCATGTCGTGGGGCCGGAGCAGGGCTTCACGCTTCCCGGCTGCACATTGGTCTGCGGCGACAGCCACACCGCCGCGCACGGCGCGCTCGGCGCACTGGCCTTCGGCATCGGCACCAGCGAGGTCGAGCATGTGCTCGCGACGCAGACTCTGCTGCTGAAGCAAGCGAAGTCGATGAACATCCGGGTCGAAGGCGCGCTCGGTTTCGGCGTCAGCCCCAAGGACCTGATCCTGCACGTCATCGGCCGGATCGGCGCGGCCGGCGGCACCGGCCATGTCATCGAATATTCGGGCTCCGCGATCCGCGCCATGTCGATCGAGGGCCGGCTGACCGTCGCCAACATGTCGATCGAGGCGGGCGCGCGCGCCGGTCTGATCGCCCCCGACGACAAGACGTTCGCCTATCTTAAAGGGCGGCCGATGGCGCCGAAGGACGAGGCATGGGATCAGGCGCTCGCCTGGTGGCGCACGTTGCCCAGCGATCCCGGCGCCGCTTTCGACCGGGTGGTCGAGATCGACGCTGCCGCCGTCGCGCCCAGCGTCACCTGGGGCACCAGCCCGGAGGATGTCGTCCCCGTCTCCGGCGCGGTGCCGGACCCGGAGAGCTTCGCCGAGCCCGCCCGGCGCGAAGCGGCGCAGAAGTCGCTCGCCTATATGGGCCTGGTGCCCGGCCAGCGGATGCAGGACGTAACGGTCGAGAACATCTTCATCGGCAGCTGCACCAACAGCCGGATCGAGGATCTGCGCGCCGCAGCGGCGGTGCTGAACGGCCGCCGCCGCGCCGACAATGTGCGGCAGGCGCTGGTCGTGCCCGGTTCCGGCCTGGTCAAGCGCCAGGCGGAAGCCGAGGGCCTTGACCGAATCTTCATCGAAGCCGGGTTTGAATGGCGCGAGCCCGGTTGCTCCGCCTGCCTGGGGATGAACCCGGACAAGGTGCCGCCGGGCGAGCGCTGCGCCTCGACGTCCAACCGCAATTTCGTCGGGCGGCAGGGGCCGGGCGCGCGGACGCACCTGGTGTCGCCGGCGATGGCGGCGGCGGCAGCGGTGACGGGGCACCTGACCGATGTGCGCGAGTTGATGCGTTAAGTGGGTCGAACCGGGGAACGAGACAATGAAGAAGGCCATTTTCCTTTTGGTCGCAGGAACCTTGTTGAGCGGCGTCGCGGCCTTCGCGGTCAGCGCCAAGCCTGAGCCGGTGGCCATGGTCGCGCCGTGACGCCGGTCGCGCGGATCGAGGGGAAGGCGATCCCGTTCGGGCGCGCCAATGTCGACACCGACGTGATCATCCCGGCGCGCTGGTTGAAGACGATCAGCCGGCACGGCCTCGGCCGCGGCGCGTTCGAGACGGTGCGGGCGGAGCCCGGCAACGTCTTCGACGATCCCGTCTATGCCGACGCGCCGATCCTGATCGCCGGCGAGAATTTCGGCTGCGGCTCCAGCCGAGAGCACGCCGCCTGGGCGCTCGCCGACCTCGGCATCCGCGCGGTGATCGCGCCCGGCTTTTCCGATATTTTTTCCGGCAACGCGTTCAAGAACGGCATCCTCACGGTCGAGCTGCCGCGCCCCGCGGTCGACCGGCTGATGGAGGTCGCGCGGACCGACCCGATCGCGATCGACCTTGAGCACCAGACCGTCATCACGCCGTTCCAGGACCGCTTCGCGTTCGCGATCGACCCGTTCCGCAAGCACTGCCTGCTTGAGGGTCTCGACGAAGTCGGCCTGACGCTCGCGATGGAGCCGAAGATCGCGGCTTTCGAGGCGCGGCAGGCGCCGTGGCTCAAGCCGGCGATCTGAGCACCCGATAGCCGAACGCGCACAGCGCGATCAGCACCGCTTCCACGATCATCGGCGCTGCCGCGCCTTCATAGGGTCCGTTCACGATCAGGTTCACCGCGCGTCCCGAAATCGCGACCGCATACAGCGCGCCCGGCACAAGCAGCGCGGCGCCGCGCCCGGTGCGGGCGGCGAAGAACGCCCAGGCCGCGCCGACCAGGAAGAAGCTCGCCATGTCCGCTCGCAGCGTCGCCTCGCCCGCGGCCCCGATCGGCTGCACGAAGAAATAGGCCGCCGCATCCGGCGTTGCCGCAAAGAACCAGGCGCCGAACGCCAGCCCGAACAAACCCACCAGCGCCGCGGCCGCCCGCGCCAACATCGTCATGATCCGCCCCTCCCGGTCGGGGACCGTAACGCTCTGGACAAGGTCCGTCACCCCGGCGAAAGCGGGTGGCGATCTGAAACGGAAGGAAACGCCATGAAGGCCCTTTTGTCGCGCGCGCCCGGCGGACCCGATACGTTGGAGCTGGCCGACGTGCCCGAGCCGGTCGCCGGCAAGGGCGATCTGCTGGTCCGCATCCATTATTGCGCGATCAATTATCCCGACGTGCTGGTGATCGAGGACAAATATCAGTTCAAGCCGCCGCGCCCGTTCGCGCCAGGCAGCGAAGTCTCGGGCGTGGTCGAGGCGGTCGGGGAGGGCGTCGAGGGCTGGCAGGTCGGCGACCGGCTGCTGGCGCTGACCGCCTCGTCGGGCGGCCTCGCCGAGAAGGTGGCGGTCGCCGCCAACCGGGCCTTCAAGGTGCCGGACGGGCTGCCGCTCAAGGAAGCCTCCGCGTTGCTGATGACCTATGCGACGACGATCCACGGTCTGCTGGACCGGGGCCATCTCCAGTCCGGCCAGACGTTGCTGGTGCTGGGGGCGGCCGGCGGCGTCGGGCTTTCCGCGGTCGAGCTCGGCAAGGCGTTCGGCGCGCGCGTGATCGCCGCCGTCTCGTCGGCCGAAAAGGCTTATGTCGCAAAGGCATGCGGCGCCGACGACGTTCTGATCTACGATCGCGCACCGTTCGACAGGGAGCAGTCGAAAGCGCTCGCCGACGCCTTCAAGGCGAAGGTCGGGCCCGAAGGCGCGCACGTGATCTACGATCCGGTCGGCGGCGACTATGCCGAGCCGGCGCTCCGCTCGATCGCCTGGGAAGGGCGTTACCTGGTCGTCGGATTTCCCGCCGGCATCCCGCGCCTGCCGCTCAACCTGACGCTGCTGAAAAGCTGCGACGTGTGCGGCGTCTTCTGGGGCGCCTTCACGATGCGCGAGCCGAAGCGGCACCAGGAACACGTCGCGACCTTGTTCCGGCTCTGGCAGGAAGGCAGGATCGCGCCGCGCGTGTCGGAGGTCTATCCGCTCGAACGCGGCGGCGAGGCGATCGCCAAGCTCGCCAATCGCGGCGCGGTCGCCAAGCTGGTGGTGGAAGTCGGTGCGTAGCGCTCCCCTTGCAGGGGCGGATTTCAGGGTTATCTCAGGGATGAAGCTAGAGGGGATTGCATGACCACGTTCGACGATCGCGAGCGCGCATTCGAAACGAAGTTCGCCCGTGATGAAGAGATGCAGTTTCGGATCACCGCGCGGCGCAACCGGCTGCTCGGCGAATGGGCTGCGGCGCAGATGGGCCTGACCGCGGCCGAGACCGATGCCTATGCAAAGGCCGTCGTCCAGGCCGATTTCGAGGAAGCAGGCGACGAGGACGTCGTCCGCAAGCTGGTCGGCGACCTGACGGCAGCCGGCGTGGAGGTCGACGAGGCGACCGTCCGCAAGGCGCTCGCCGACAGGACGGTCGAGGCGCGGCGGCAGCTGATCGAGTCGCAGCCCTGACATGCCGATGCCAGCCCATGAGATCGAGGCGATGATCCAGTCCGCGATCCCGGATGCGCAGGTCCAGATCACCGACCTCGCGGGCGACGGCGACCATTATGCCGCGCGCGTGGTGTCGGAGAGCTTTCGCGGCGTCTCGCGCGTCGAGCGCACCCGCCGCGTCTATGCCGCCTTGGGCGGCCGCATGGGGGGCGAGCTGCACGCCCTGCAGCTGACAACCGACGTCCCCGCAGGAGATTGAGTGACGATGACCGACGAATCCCACGCCCGCATCCAGGAGCTGGTCTCCGGAAACGATGTGCTGCTGTTCATGAAGGGGACGCCGCTTTTCCCGCAATGCGGCTTTTCCAGCCGCGCGGTCGCGATCCTCGACCGGCTGGGCGTCGATTATGAAAGCGTCGACGTGCTCCAGGACCAGGGCATCCGCCAGGGCATCAAGAGCTTCAGCGACTGGCCGACCATCCCGCAGCTCTATGTGAAGGGCGAATTCGTCGGCGGCTCCGACATCATGATGGAGATGTACGAGAATGGCGAGCTCGCCGAGCTGATGGCCGACAAGGGCGTCGCCAAGGTCGGCTGACCTATCTCGCGAGGGCCTCTGCTCTCGCGATTGCCTCCGGCAGCTTCGCTTCGATCAGCCGCGCCTTGAACCCCGGCCCGTCGTCGAACCGTAGCGCGACGACCACGTCCGGCACGATGCCGTTGACTTCGTTCGATCCGTCGCGGCGAAAACGCGCGCAATCAGGGACTTCCAGCACGCCCTTGCTGTTGGCGAGCGTCGTCGGCGTGCCGCCATCGGTATGGCCGCAGCCGGCGCCGCCCGTGCGCGCGCCCATCACGACGGCGGCATCATTGTCCTGCAGCATCGCCGCGAATTCCTCGGCCGCGGACCAGGTTTCCTGATCCACAACCACGATCACCGGCCCGTCCCAGACGCCGTCATGATACCCATATTGCGCCGGCGTGAAGACATGGACGGCCCATGGCTTGCCGTCGAACTGCGCCGAAGGCGCGCTCCCGACCAATCCGGTGGCATAGCCCGCGCGTCCCAATCGCGGGCATGAGCCGTCGGCGCAGTCGCGCCCCGCCTCGGCGGCGGCGGCGTTGGCCTCGGCGATCCAGCCGGCAAGGGCAGCGCGGTCGGCAGGCGCCGCGGTCTTGCGCGCGTCGTTCAAGGCTGCGGCGACCTCGCGCCATTGCTTCGCCCAATGCTCGCCGCGCACGAAGCCGAGCGGCGCCGATTGCAGCCTCTTGCGGCTGAGGGCTCGGGCAGCGGCCTCGGCCCATTCCGACCCGCCGCTGTTGCCGCTGATATCGACCAGCAACACTTGCGCGCCGGCCCGTTTCAGGTCGCGCAGCCGCTGCTCGAACGCGGCCGTCATCAGCTCATAAGCGCGCGTGATGAGCCGGTCGGAACAGCTGTCGTCGCATTCCGCCCCTTCGGAGAGCGACAGATCGCGTGCCGCCTGTTCGCAGAGCGCCGGATAGCCTTGCGGCATGAAGATGCCGACCCGGATCACGCCGATCCGGGTTCCGCCATTGTCGATCGTGCCGGCGGGAAAAATGTCCCCCGAAACGGCGCGGTAGCCGGCCAGATGCCGGGCGGTGCCGTCGCGCAGATAGGCGGCATTATAGCCCATGCGCACGCAGAGCGGCGCCGGCTTTGGCGGCATCCCCGATGCGGCCGGCGCAGGCGTCGGCCAGCGGATCGCGACATGGCCGTCGTGGAAGCGCTCGAACAGCCGCTCGAGCGCGCGGCGGGCCTCGGCCTCGCTCTGCGCTCCCTCCAGCCGCTCCTTCGTCCGCGCGAAAGCCGCGTCGAGGTCGACGCCGCGGTCGTGCCTCAGCCATTCGAGATTGGCATATTTCCGGTCGATCGCCTGTCGCGCCTGGGCAAGGTCGCCGAGCCACGGCGCCGGATCGAACGCCACCGCGGGCGCCGCCGCAAGGAACAGAGAAAGCAGGGCGAAGGCCTTCATCACGCCTGCGTAATCGTCCCCGCCGCCACTTTCAATTCACGCGCCGTTCAGCTAAACGATGACACCTGTAGTCGTAATAACGACAAAGGGCCTGGGGAATGGCTGAACGGATCAGTGAGGCCGAGCATGCGGTGATGGAGGTGCTCTGGGAGGAGCAGCCGCTGACCGCCGCCGAAGTCGCCGAGCGCGCAAGCCCGGAACGGGGCTGGAGCGTGCACACCGTCAAAACCCTGCTGTCCCGGTTGCTCGCCAAGGGCGCCATCAGCCACGAGGCCGATGGCCGCCGCTTCCTCTATCGCCCCGCGATCGAGCGCGAGGCCTATGTCGGCCGCGAATCGGAAAAGCTGGTGAACCGGCTGTTCGGGGGCCGCGTCACGCCGCTGATCGCGCACCTGGCCGAGCGCCGCTCGCTTTCGCCTGAGGACATCGCCGAACTGGAAGCTCTCCTGAAGGAGCTGAAGCCATGATCAGCTGGGCCATCGAGACGTTCGTCGCCAGCACTTTGCTGATGCTGGTCGTGCTCGCCGTGCGCCGTCCGGTCGCGCGGCATTTCGGGCCCCACATCGCCTACGGCCTGTGGCTGCTGCCGGCGCTGCGCATGCTGCTGCCGCCGCTGCCGGAGACGGTCGCGCCGGTGCCGATCCACGTCCTCCCCGCCAATGTCGAGGCGCTGCTCGCCGCGGCGGCGGCGCTGCACACGGATGCGGGGACCGCCGCGGTCGACGCGCCATCTGTCAACTGGCTGCTGCTGTTCGGCTGCGCCTGGGCCGCGGGCGCGCTCGTCTTCCTGTTCTGGCACATCTGGACGTACCGCCGCTTCGTGCGCGCCGCGCTCGCTGATGCGACCCAGCTGCCGCGCTTCGATCGCGGCCGGATCGAGGTCTGCGCCAGCCCCGCCGCGCGCGGGCCCTTCGCGGCCGGCATCTTCCTGAAGACGGTCGTGCTGCCCGAGGATTATCGCCGCCGCTACGAGCGCGATGAGCTGCGCCTCGCGATCGAGCACGAAGTGCAGCACCATCGCCGCTGCGACATGTCCGCCAATTTCGCGGCTTTGGTCGTGCTCGCGCTGCACTGGTGGAACCCGATCGCGCACTTCGCGCACCGCGCCTTCCGCGTCGATCAGGAGCTTGCCTGCGACGCGCTGGTGCTCGCGCAAGCGACGCCGTTCGAGCGCCATGCTTATGGTTCGGCGCTGCTGAAATCCGCCTGCGACCGCCTGCCGGTGGCCGCATGCGCTCTTGGGGCCGGGGATGACCTCAAGAGGAGACTGACGATGATGAAAATCTATCGGTGGAATGCCAGCCGCGCCCGGCTCGGCAGCATGATCGCGACCGGCCTGGTCGGCGGCGGGCTGCTGCTGACCGCGTCGAACGGCATCGCCGCCGAGACGACCAAGCGGGTCGAGCAGCAGGTGCGCACGATCCTGCCGGTCGCGGCGCCGCTGCCGCCGGTGCCTCCGGCCGCACCGCCGGCGCCGCATGCGGCGGTGCCTCCGCAAGCTCCCGCCGCGCCTGACGCGCCGCCGGTCCCGCCCGCGCTCCCGGCTCTGCCGGCCGTGCCCGCGGTTCCCGCTTCGCTGGTGTCGATCAGCTGGTCGAGCGACGGCCAGGATCAGATGCTGGATGCCGACGACATCCGCGAGATCCAGGAATCGGCGCGTGAAGCGCAGCGCGAAGCCTGGGCCGCCGCGCGCGAAGCGCAGGCCGACGCTCTCGCTGACGCGCGCGAAGCCGCTGCCGAAGCCCGCGCCTCTGCGCGCGAAGCGGTGCGCGCCCACCCTGTCACCGTCACGAAGAATTGCCCCAAGGGCACGCCGTTCATGGCCAAGGTCAGCGACGACGGCCACGCGCAGGTCCTGTGCGGCGCCTTCTCGCCGGTCGATCGCGCGAAGCTGCGTAAGCAGATCATCGCCTCTCTCGAGCAGACCCGCGCCTCGCTCGCCGCGTCGCTCAACGACGAATGGGCGCGCCGCACGCGCGAGAACGCACTGGCGAGCATCGACCGCGAGATCGTCCGGCTGAAGTCGGAGAAATAGGCCCAGCCCTTGTCAAAGCCGGCGGGCGCCCCCATCGCTTCAGGATGGAGAACCCGCCGGTCGGACAGGTCGTCGAACTCGAGCCCCTTGTGCGCCGCGTGCTCGCGGGCAATCCGGGCCCGTTCACCTACACCGGCACCGAAACCTATATCATCGGCAGGGGCGAGGTCGCGATCATCGATCCCGGCCCGGACGATCCCGCCCATGTCCGCGCTCTGCTGGACGCGGTCGCGGGGGAGACGGTCATAGCGATCCTCTGCACCCACACGCACCGCGATCACAGCCCCGCCGCGCCGGCCGTGAAGGCAGCGACCGGCGCGCCGGTCATGGGCTGCGCGCCGCTGGTGCTGGAAGACCTGGGCCCCCGCGCCGACGCCTCGTTCGACGACAGCTACGCGCCCGACCGCGTGATGCAGGACGGCGAGCAAGTAGAGGGTCCCGGCTGGACGCTGGAAGCCGTCGCGACCCCGGGCCACACGTCCAACCATCTCTGCTTCGCGCTGAACGAGACCGGCGCGCTGTTCAGCGGCGACCATGTGATGGGCTGGTCGACCACGGTCGTCTCGCCTCCGGACGGCGATATGGCCGCCTATATGGCCAGCCTCGACAAGCTCCTCGCCCGCGACGACCGCATCTATTACCCCGCGCACGGCGATCCGGTCGGCGATCCGCGGCGCTTCGTGCGCGGCCTCGCCGGCCACCGCAAGCAGCGCGAGGGCCAGATCCTCCGCCTGCTCCGCGAAGGCGTCGACGCGATCCCGGCGATGGTCGAGCGCATGTATGTCGGGCTCGACCCGCGGTTGCACGGCGCCGCCGGCCGCTCGGTGCTGGCGCACCTGATCGACCTGCGCGACCGCGGCATCGCCCGAGAGGACGGCGAGGCCTGGAGCCTCGCTGCGTGACGCGCGAGCTCCGCAGTGCGCTGATCGGCGGCCTGGTCGCGCTGGCGCTGCTGTTCGCCGGCTTCGTCGTGCTGAAAATCTATCTCTCGTCCCGCTTCGCGCCCGACCCGGAGACGATCGTCTCCTCGACCCTCAGCGGCATGCGCGAGCAGAACCGGCTGACCTCGTTCATCGCCAGCTATGTCGCGGTGGTGACGTCGGAGCAGAGCCGTCTGGGCCTCACTGCGAAGAAGACGCTGATCATGCCCGGCACCGTCCGATACGAAGTCGACATGGCCAAGCTCGGGCCGCAGAGCGTCAGCTGGGACGCAGGCACGAAGGAATTGACGGTCACGCTGCCGCCGATCGAGATCGCCGGGCCGCAGGTCGATCTGAACGCGATCCGCGAATATGACGGCGGCGGCCTGTTGATGCGCCTCACCAATGCCGAGCAGCGGCTGGACGACGCCAACCGCAAGGCCGCCCAGGCGGAGCTGCTTCGCCAGGCCCGGGCGCCGACGCCGATGCGGATCGCGCGCGAGGCCACCCGCCGCGCCGTCGAGCGCAATTTCGCGCTCCCCCTGCGCGCCGCCGGCCTCGACGCGCACGTGATCGTCCGCTTCCCGGACGAAGGCCGCTCCGACCGGCAGATGGACCGCTCGACGCCGCTGAACGAGGTGGCCGGCACGCGCTGAGCGGACTGGATTGTCCGCGGCCCACACCCCATCTTCGTTGGGCCTGACCTTGTCGAAGGCTTCCCTTCTTCTTACGGGCTCCCGGAGAGAAAGAGTGGGCTTCGACAGGCTCATCCCGAACGGAGTTTGGTGGCTCGATGGATGCGAGAAACGGAATCGGCGGAACCCTGACCGGCCTGGACCTGCGGGCCGAGATCGACCGGCTGCGCAAGGAGCGCAACGCGGTCATCCTCGCCCATTATTACCAGAAGCCGGAGCTGCAGGACCTCGCCGATTTCGTCGGCGACAGCCTTGAGCTCAGCCGCAAGGCGCAGGAAACGGACGCTGACGTGATCGCCTTTTGCGGCGTCCGCTTCATGGCCGAGACCGCGAAGATCCTCTCGCCGGACAAGATCGTCGTGCTGCCCGACATGGACGCCGGCTGCAGCCTGGAAGACAGCTGCCCGCCCGAGCGCTTCGCCGCGTTCCGGGCCGAGCATCCGGACCATATCGCGCTGACCTACATCAACTGCTCGGCGGCGGTGAAGGCGCTCAGCGACGTGATCGTCACTTCGTCCTCGGCCGAAAAGATCCTGATGCAGATCCCGAAGGACCAGAAGATCATCTTCGGCCCCGATCGCAATCTTGGCGGCTATCTCGCGCGCAAGACCGGGCGCGACATGCTGCTGTGGCCGGGCGTCTGCATCGTCCATGAGGCCTTTTCGGAGACCGAGCTGCTGAAGCTTCGGGCCGAGCATCCCGACGCGCCGATCCTCGCCCACCCGGAATGCCCGCCGCACCTGCTCGACCATGCCGATTTCGTCGGCTCGACCAGCGCGATCCTCGAGCATGCGAAGAAGTCGCCGGCCAGGACTGTGATCGTCGCGACCGAGCCGCACATCATCCACCAGATGCAGAAGGCGGTGCCCGACAAGCAGTTCATCGGCGCGCCCGGCGCCGACGGCAACTGCAACTGCAACATCTGCCCGTACATGGCGCTGAACACGATGGAGAAGCTCTACGTCGCGCTGCGCGACCTGGAGCCCCGCATCGAGCTTGACGAGGACCTCCGCCTGAAGGCCAAGACCAGCCTCGACCGCATGCTCGCGATGGCGAGCGGCACCGTCGGCATGGGCGATCTGGGGCCGGTTCGGGCGACGGGGGATTGAGCCTTGAGATTTGCAGAAGCGTTCAAAGCGCTCGGCTATGAATTGGAGGCCGTCCGGACCGATTGGTCTGCCGAGGCCGATCATGGCGTGTGCTTAAGCCTCTGGAAGAAAGAGACTGATTTTAGAGCGCTTGTAATGGACACGCGTGTGCACGCCGACCCTATCGAAGGATGGGGACACAAGCCGGGCAACAAGCGCCGCATAGCTCATGCGGACCGAGCGCTGCGCGAGTTCGACGGATGGATTGATGTAGTTGCGCTAGATGGCGTGCCAGGGGAGGGTTACGGAAATGCCTCACCTTGGGACGCCAAGGCGCGAGGAAGGCGCTGGCGAATCACCTTCTTAGATCCCAAGACCGGGCACTTGAGGCTGGAAGCCCAAGAAACGAAGGTTGAATAGCCGAATGAAGATTCCGCTTGTCATCTGCCTTGCGATGGCGAGCCCGACCGCCGCCCAGACGCCGCTCTGCGCCTGGAACGGCACGAGCCTCAGCTGCCCGAACCAGCCTGTGCCGCAGGGACCGCTGACACCTGCCCAGCCGTTTAAGGCCTTGCCCACGCCCCAGCAAAGGCTCGCCGAACTTCAGGCCCAAGCCGATTTCGACCGAACCTTGATCGCCGCACGAACGGCGCAGGACGCGAAGCTGCTGAAGGTGCTCGAACAGGCCGACGGCCTGATCGCCGCCGGCAGCTGCCCTGACGCCGAGACTCTGGTGCGTGAAAAAGCGCCGACCGAAATCGCCACCGTCACCTCGCGCTGCGCCGCGCGCAAATAGCAGAGCCGGAGCGGGTGACAGGCCTGCTGACTGTCTCTAACGTCCGCGCGTTTCCAGCCAGGAGGTCCCGCCTTTGTATCGCGCGCTGCTGCCCCTTGCCTCGCTTCTGTTGGCCGCCGCACCGGCAGCTTCCGCCGACGATCCCTATCTCTGGCTCGAGGAGATCGAGGGGCCCAAGGCGCTCGCCCAGGTCAAGGAATGGAACGGGCAGACCGAGGCGGTGCTGACCGCCATGCCGGGCTACGAGCAGTATCGGGCGCGGGCGCTGGCGATCCTGGACGACGAGCAGCAGATCGCGCTGCCCGAGGATGTGCAGGGCGACCAGGTCACCAATCTGTGGCGTGACGCGAAGAACCCGCGCGGCCTGTGGCGCGTGTCGCCGCTCGCCGCCTATCGCGCCGGCAAGCCGGAATGGCGCACGCTGATCGACGTCGACGCGCTGGGCAGGCAGGAAGGCAAGAGCTGGGTCTGGCACGGCGCCGACTGCCGGGCGCCGGACTATAGGCGCTGCCTCGTCTCGCTGAGTCCCGGCGGCACCGACGCCGATGTGGTGCGGGAGTTCGATCCGGTCACGGCCCGGTTCATCGATTCGGGCTTCACCCTGCCGCAGGCCAAGAGCAACGTCGCCTGGGCGGATGCCGACACCTTGCTGGTGGCGACGGACTATGGCCCGGACTCGCTCACCACCTCCGGCTATCCGCGCGTCGTGAAGCTCTGGAAGCGCGGGACGCCGCTGGCGGACGCCGTGACGCTGATGACGGGCGAGAAGGCCGATGTGTCGGTCTCGCCCTTCTCGGTGATGGATGGCGACACGCGCTGGTCGTTCGTCGTGCGCGGCAAGAGCTTCTGGACACGCGACATGTACCTGCTGGCTGCCGGCCGGCTGGTGAAGCTGCCGGTCCCCGACGACGCCGATTACCAGGGCGTGATCGGCGGCCGCATGGTCGCGCTGCTGAACAGCCCGCTGGCGGCGGCCGGCCGGACCTTCCCCGCCGGCGCGCTGGTCGCCTGGCCGTTGGCCGACATGGCGGCAGGCAAGGCGCCCGCGCCGGAGCTGGTGATGGCGCCCACCGAGCGGCAGGCGATCGAGGAAGTCGCCGCGTCGGACAATGTGTTGTGGGTCAAGGCGCTGGACGACGTGTCGGGCCAGCTGTTCGCGCTCCGCCGCGGCGCCGGCGGCGGCTGGACCAGCGCGCGCATCCCCCTCGCGCGCAACAACAGCGTCCATCTGGTCGAGACGTCGGGCAAGTCCGACCTCGCCTTCGTGACGGTCGAGGGGATGCTGACCCCGCCCTCGCTCTATGCGGTCACGCCTTCGTCCCCGCCGGAGCTCGTCCAGAGCCTTCCCGCCCGCTTCGATGCGAGCAAGTTCAGCGTCGAGCAGCGCTTCGCGACCTCCGCCGACGGCACCCGCATTCCCTATTTCCTGGTCCGCAAGAAAGGCGTGACCGGTCCGGTCCCGGCGCTGATCCACTCCTATGGCGGCTTCAAGGCCGCGCAGACGCCGACCTATCTGACCGGCCAGCCCTATCGCGCCGGCCCGCTCGCCCTGTTCTGGGTCGAGGAAGGCAATGCCTATGTGCTCGCCAACCTGCGCGGCGGCGGCGAGTACGGCCCACGCTGGCACGAGGCGGCGGTGAAGGAGCACCACCAGCGCGTGTTCGACGATCTGCAGGCGGTGGCGGAGGACCTGGTCAGGACCGGCGTCAGCGCGAAAGGCAAGATCGCGATCTCCGGCCGGTCGAACGGCGGCGTCACGGTCGGCGCGGCCGTCAACCAGCGTCCCGATCTCTACGGCGCGGTCATTTCCGGCTCGCCGCTCGGCGACATGAAGCGCTATTCGCACCTGCTCGCCGGCGCCTCGTGGATCGACGAATATGGCGACCCCGACAAGCCCGACGAATGGGCGTATCTGTCGAAATATTCGCCCTATCAGAACATTCGCCCGGGCGTGAAATATCCGCCCGTCTTCTTCTACAACTCGACCAAGGACGACCGGGTGCACCCCGGCCACGCCCGCAAGATGGCGGCGCGGCTGAAGGAATATGGCAACCCTGTCTATTACCATGAGTATATGGAAGGCGGCCATTCGGTCGGCGCCGATCATGCGGAGGATGCCAAGCGCGCGGCGCTGCTGATCGAGTTCCTGAACCGCGTGCTGCCCGGGCGTTGAAGAATGTCGGTCCTACACGCCGGTGTTCCTGGTACGTTCCGAACCATGACCCCCGAATCGCCTCTCGCCTGCCATGGCCGGTTGATCGATCCGGTCGATCAGTCCGCTCCCATTGATCGAGGGGATTTTTTCCGCACGCCGAACCTTCCTAACCTTCCGCCTTTCGCAAGGCTCACCCCATGACCTTCGCGCTCTCCGGCTTCGACCTGCACGCGTTCGTCCAGGCCGCGTTCGCTGAGGATCTGGGGCAGGGCGGCGACGTCACGTCCGAAGCGGTGATCCCCGCCGACGCCCGGTTCGAAGGCGTGATGGACAGCCGCGACGCGATCACTGTCGCCGGGCTTCCGCTCGCCGCCGCCTTCTTTCGCGCGCTCGATCCCGGCGTCGAGATCGAGATGCTGGTCGAGGATGGGCAGCAGGTGCGTCCCGGCGCCGACCTGATGCGGCTGCGCGGGGCTGCCCGGGCGATGCTGACGGCGGAGCGCCCGGCGCTCAACACCGTTCAGCATCTGTCGGGGATCGCCACGCTAACCCGGCGCTATGTGGATGCGATCGCCGGCACCGGCGCGACCCTGCTCGATACGCGCAAGACCATCCCGGGCCTGCGCCTGCTGGAGAAATATGCGACGCGCATGGGCGGCGCCACCAATCACCGCATGGGCCTGTGGGACGCGGCGATGATCAAGGACAACCATGTCGCGGTCGCCGGTGGCGTCGCGGAGGCGGTGCGCCGGGCGAAGGAGGCGCGGATCGCCGAGATCATCGTCGAGGTCGACCGCGTCGACCAGATCGAGCCTGCGCTGGCCGCGGGCGCCACGCGCCTGCTGCTCGACAATATGGACCCGCCGACGCTGCGGGGCGCGGTGACTCTGGTCGGCCGCCGCGTGCCCACCGAAGCGTCGGGCGGCGTGCGGCTGGAAACGATCCGCGCCATTGCCGAGACGGGGGTCGACTATATCTCGGTCGGGCGGATCACCCAGTCTGCACCGGCCGCCGATATCGGCTTGGATTTCAGCAGCTTATGATGATGTCCCTGCTTGCTTCCGCGCTCGCGCTGGGCCCCAGCTTCGCCGAGAAGACGCATACGGCGCGGCCGGCATTGTCGCGCCCGCCCGCCATGGAGGGCTGCGATGCCGAGGACGTGCAGCCATGGGTCGGCAAACCATTCCCCGCCGACGGCGCTGAACAGGCCCGCCAGGCGACCGGGTCCACGGTGGTGCGGGTCGTCCGGCCTGGCGAGGCGGTGACGATGGACTTCCGGGCCGACCGCCTGACGATCGCCCTCGACGCCGCCGGGAAGGTGGTCAGCGCCCGCTGCGGCTGACCCCGTCGAGCGTGACGGTCGCCGGATGATGCCGGTCGAGATGCCGCTTGATGATCCGCAGGTTGCGGGTGTTGGATCGGAAGAAGAAGTCGGGGATCGCGCCGACCCACGGGATCGCGCCCAGCAGCGTGTCGACGCCGACATTGCCGGCCATCCGCGCCATCTGCCATTTGGACATGCCCAGGTTGCGCGCTTCCCAGATCATCCAGGCCCCCAGCGCGCCTGCGGCGATGCTGCCGACCCCCGGCACCACGTCCAGGATCACGTCCAGGCCCAGCTGGCGCTTCGTGCCGGGAATGGTCACCAGCCGCTCCAGCAGCGCCTCCATCGCCTCGACGCGCCGGCGGACGCCGTGCGGGTTCTTCAACTCCGGCAGGCTGCGGGCAATCTCTTCCATGCGGCGGTA
Source organism: Sphingomonas horti (assembly GCF_009753715.1). GTDB lineage: Bacteria > Pseudomonadota > Alphaproteobacteria > Sphingomonadales > Sphingomonadaceae > Sphingomonas_B > Sphingomonas_B horti. Next base: position 406,518 of record NZ_WQMS01000006.1, read on the forward strand.
GCGGCTGGCCATCGGCGACTCCTTCACGCATCCCAACGTGGGGAGCGCGGACCGGTTGCGCTAGCGCTTCGCGGCGACCAGGTGCGTAAGCGGATGCCAGGCCCGCGCATTCTCCTTGAACAGGCCGAGCCGCGGCGACGCCAGGGACCAGCGCAGCGGCCGGGTCAGCGGAATGTACAGGCCGGAATTGGCGATCACCCGGTCGGCCGTCGCCAGCTGGACGCTGCGGTCGAGCAGCGACTGGGCGTTGCGCGCGCCTTCGAGCGCGTCGATCGCTTCGTCGGAGCATGCGTCGGCGGACGGGCAGGCGACCGTGTCGAGATACCAGAGCGCGCTGCCCGCGGGCGCGACTTCGTCGATGACCGCCAGGTCCGATTCGGACGGCTTGTCGACGCGCACCGTTTCGATGCCGACGCGCCGCCAGTCCGCGGCCAGCCGCCCGTAGAGCAAGGTGTTGCCGGGCGAGGCGGGCAGGTAGAGCCGCACGCGTACCGGCTGCGGGTGCGTCGCGCGCCACGCCTGCACGCGGCGCCGCGCCTCGGCGATGCGGCCGGTGATGTCGAAGGCGGCCCAGGGTGGATAGGACGGATCGGCGGCCGAGCGGTAGCGCTGCGGCAGGATCGTCAGGGCGCCGAGCCAGCCCGGCGCCTTGAACGCGTCGAGCAGCGCGTCGCGGTCGATCGCCATGCCAAGGACCTGCCGCATCTCGGCGTCGGCCAGCCAACCGCCCGCCTTGACCACCGACAGGCCGAAAAGCCCCTCCGCCGGATCGATGCGGATCGCCCGCTTGGCCGGCTGCGCGGCCTGGACAAGCGGCCAGTCGCGATAGGTGCCGCCCAGCACCAGGTCGGTGCCGCCCTGCACGAACCGCGCGACCGCCAGCGCCGCGCGCTCGCCGGTCAGGCGGACGTCGGGCAGCACCGGGTCCTTCGATCCTTCCGGCGGCTTGACCCGCTGCGTCAGCGCGACCGTGCCGCCTTCGCGCTTGCCCATCTGGTAAGGGCCGGTCGTCCCCATTGCCCGCGACAGGATGCTCGCTTCGGGCTGGGCGAGCAGCTCGAACAGCGGCGGGCGCGGCACCGTCAGCCGGAACTCGATCACCTCCGGCGTCGTCGGGTTGATCTCCTCGATCGAATCGAACGCGTCGCGCAGCGGGTTGCGGCTGTTGGCGGTGATGATGCCGCGCGCGCGGCGCGCCACTTCCTCGGACGTGACGTTCTTGCCGTTGGGCCAGGTCGCCTGGCGCAGCCGGAAGATCGCGCTCAGCCCGTCGCTGGTCACGATCCAGCGCTCGGCAAGCGCCGGCCCGACCTGCGCATCCTCGTCATAGGCGACCAGCGTTTCCGCGACCGCCCCCAGCAGCACCCGCTGCGTCAGGTCGGGCGGCTTGCGGCTGGGATCGACCATCGTCGGCGGTCCGCCGATCGCGCTGACGCGGATCGGCCCCTGGTCGTCGGCCTGGCTGCACGACGCCAGCAACAGCAGGGGGAGGAGCCACCGCTTCATCCGGCAAACCTCTATGAGGCCTGCGGGGCCGCGCCAACCCTTGCCTTAATGCGTCTTTTACCGCTCGGGGCTAAGTCGTTGGGAATGGCTCTGACTGCGCGCGATGGCGGTGATGCTGCGCCCACGGGACCCGATCGGCTGCTGGCCGAGGCGGCCCAGGTCGCGCGCCATGCCGACGCGCGGCTGACGGCCGCGCTCAACGATCTGTTCCTGCCCGATTTCGTCCGTCCGACCGACAGCCAGCGCGCCGCAATGGCCAACATGCTCGATGCGCTGGTCACCGAGCTGGATCGCGACCTCCGCGCGGGCCTGATCGCACGACTGGGCGAGGCCGCTCCCCCGGTGCTCGGCGTCGCGCGCATCCCGATCATCCGCCCGATCTTCGATCGCGCCGGCGTGCTCCGCGACCGGGAGCTGGTCGCGCTGCTGCTCGCCCGGGCGGAAGAGCATCGTATCGCGCAGGCGATTCGGCGCGTCGCGCAGATCAGCCCCGAACCGACCCCGGCCGTGCAGCTGGCGATCGCGCCGGACGTCGAGGCGACATTGCAGCTCGCCGAGAACCGCCGCACCGGCAGCTATGGCGAGCCGAACGTCACGGTCGCCGACCTGTCCGCCGAGCTGCTCCACCGTCTGATCTGGTGGGCGGCGGCGGCGCTGCGGGACTATCTGGGGCGTTCGACCACGCTGGACGCCGGCACGCGTGACGAGGCGATCGCGGCGGTGGTCGCATCGCGCCTCGCCGCCCATGACGAAGGGCAGACGCTGGAGGCAGCGGCGATGCGCGCCGCGATGGCGCTGCACGGCGACGAATCGCTGCTGTTCGAGCTGTTCCGCGCCGGCCGCTTCAGCCTGTTCGTCGCGATGCTCGCGGTGCGTGCCCGGATCGACTTTGCGCCTGCCTTCATGCTCGCGGCCGATCCCGGCATCGGCGCGCTCGCGGTGCTGCTGCGCGCCGTCGAGGCCTCGACCCAGGTCGCTGCCCCTGTCCTGCTGCAGATGGCGGCGATAAACCGTCTCTCCGAAGCCAAGCTCGAGGAGCGGGTGAACGACTATCTCGATCTCGAACTCGCCGCCGCCCAGGACGCGATCCGGCCGTGGCGGCTCGAAAAGGCGTTCCGCCACGCGATCGCCGATATCGGGCGGGAGCGGCGGCAGAAATGAGCGGCAGCCTTGCCTATGGCCGCGTCGACCGCGACGGCCGGCTGGTGGAAGCGGAGCTGCCGCTCCAGCGCCTCCAGGAATCCGCCGGTTCCGGGCTGGGGCAGCCGATCGCCGTTCCGCAGATCGCGACGATGGCGCGGCTCGCGCAGCGGCTCGGCATCCTCGTCTCGCGCTGCGTGATCGCGGCGGAAGGCAGCGACGATCTCGATCTCTGGGTCGAGGCGAAGCCCGACAATGATGGCGTCGCGCTGTCCGTCGGCGGGTGGGCACGGCGTCCGTCGCGCGGCGGCGATGAGGGCGGCGAGCGCGTCTATGACTTCATGCGTTCGCGCGGCGACTGGCTGTGGGAAACCGACGCTTCGCTGAAGATCACCTCGATCGGCGCCGACGCTGCGGAGTCGATGGTGGGTCAGCCGTTCGGGCGCATCTTCCAGTTCGTCGATACCGGCGAGGGCCTGGCGATCCTGGAAGCGCTGGCGACCCGCGCGCGGTTCGAAGGCCAGGAAGCGGTGGTCCGCGTGTCGGGCGAGCGGGTCCGGCTGACCGGCCTGCCGCTGATGGACGGGGGCGGGCGCTTCGCCGGCTATCGCGGCAACGCTTTCCGGCTCGATGGCGAGCCGGCGGTGGCGGAACCGCAGGAGCCGGCGGTGGACGCGTTCGGCGCCCGCCTCGAAAAGGCGCTGCGCGGGCCGCTGTCGCAGATCATCGAGCAGGCGGAGAATATCGGCGCGCAGAAAGACGGCCCGATCCGCCGCGACTATGCCGAATATGCGAACGACATCGCCAGCGCCGGCCGGCACCTTCTGGGCGTGATCGGCGACCTGGTCGACCTCCAGGCGATCGAGCGCGACGACTTCCGGCCGCGGAGCGAACGCATCGACCTGACCGAAATTGCCCGCCGCGCTGCCGGCCTGCTGAAGGTGCGCGCATCCGAACGCGGCATCCGCATCGACGCGCCCGCCGCCGACGAGACCCTGCTCGCGATGGGCGACGAGGGCCGCGTGATCCAGATCCTCGTCAACCTGATCGGCAACGCCGTCCGGCATTCGCCCGATGGCGCCTCGATCTGGCTCCGTGCCGAGGCGCAGGACCGGCGCGCGGTGCTCGTCGTGGCGGACCAGGGCCCTGGCATCGCGCCCGCGGATCATCAGCGCGTGTTCGACAAATTCACGCGGATCGCCCCTTCCGACGGTGCCGGCAGCGGCCTCGGCCTCTACATCGCGCGCAGGCTCGCGCGAGCGATGGGCGGCGACATCGCCGTCGACAGCGCGCCGGGCCAGGGCGCGCGCTTCATCCTGAGCCTGCCGCTCGCCTAATCGAGCTTCCGGATCGTCTCGTCGAGGCGGCCGACCGTGATCCCCAGCTTGGTAAGGCGCATCCGGTTGAGCGCCGTGCGTCCACCCGGCTGCAGGTAGATCCACTGCTCGGCGGTCACCCCGTCCTTCATCGGATAGCGCAGGTGAAGCATGTTGCCTTGCACCTCGCCGGCGACCGGCCCGGTGGCGTCGGTCAGCGTGCCCGCAAAGCGGTTGCCGCCGAGCGGCCGGAACCGCCACTGGCGCTTCTCCGGCGCGCGGGTCCCGCGCCGCACTTCCTGGTCCAGCACCAGCGTGCCGTCGGGCCCGCTCCGGCCAAAACCTTCGACGCGGACCGGCTCCGGGTGCTTGAAGATGATCTTCAGCGTCGCGTCGCCGTGCGTGCGTCCGGCGAAGAAGGCGGCGACGCCGAAGACCGGCTGCGGCCGCGCCAGCTCTTCGCCCGGATGGCTGGCCGAGCAGCCGGCCAGCGCAACCGCGGCGAGCAGCCCGATCCTAGCGCCGGTCGATTGGAACATAATCGCGCTGCGTCGGCCCGGTGTAGAGCTGGCGCGGGCGGCCGATCTTCTGGTCGGGATCGGTGATCATCTCGTTCCACTGGGCGATCCAGCCGACCGTGCGGGCAAGCGCGAACAAAGCGGTGAACATCGAGGTCGGGAAGCCGATCGCCGACAGGATCACGCCCGAATAGAAATCGACGTTCGGGAACAGCTTCTTCTCGATGAAATAGTCGTCGTTGAGTGCCATTTCCTCGAGCTGCAGCGCGACCTCGAACACCGGGTCGGTAACCTTCAGCGCGTTGAACACCTCGCGCACGGTCTTCTGCATCACCGTGGCGCGCGGGTCGTAGTTCTTGTAGACGCGGTGGCCGAAGCCCATCAGCCGGAACGGGTCGTCCTTGTCCTTCGCGCGCTCGATATAGTGGGGGATGCGGTCCGGGGTGCCGATCTCGCGCAGCATGTTGAGCGCGGCCTCGTTGGCGCCGCCATGCGCCGGGCCCCACAGGCAGGCGATGCCGGCGGCGATGCACGCGAACGGATTGGCGCCCGACGACCCGGCCAGACGCACCGTCGAGGTCGACGCGTTCTGCTCGTGGTCGGCATGGAGGATGAAGATGCGGTCCATCGCCTTCTCGACCGCGGGGTCGACTTCGTACGGCTCGGCCGGCACGCCAAAGGTCATGCGCAGGAAATTGGCCGAATAGCTCAGCGAGTTGTCGGGATAGAGGAAGGGCTGGCCGACCGAATATTTGAACGCCATCGCCGCGATCGTCGGCATCTTCGCGATCAGCCGGTGGCTGGCGATCATCCGCTGCTGCGGGTCGGTGATGTCGGTCGAGTCGTGGTAGAAGGCGGAAAGCGCGCCGACGATGCCGCACATGATCGCCATCGGGTGCGCATCGCGCCGGAAGCCGCGCAGGAACGTCATCAGCTGCTCGTGCAGCATCGTGTGGCGGCTGATCGTGCGGCTGAACGTCGCCAGCTCGTCCTGCTTCGGCAGCTCGCCGTTCAACAGCAGGTAGCAGACTTCCATGAAGCTCGACTGCTCGGCGAGCTGGCTGATCGGGTAGCCGCGGTGCAGCAGCACGCCCTGGTCGCCATCGATATAGGTGATCTTGGACTGGCAGCTGGCCGTGGACGTGAAGCCGGGATCGTAGGTGAAGGCGCTGGTCTGCGCATACAACTTGCGGATGTCGATGACCTCGGGGCCGACCGATCCGTGCAGGACCGGGAATTCCGTCTCTTTGCCTCCGAGCGCCAGCTTTGCCATGTCACCCATATCGTTACTCCTTGATCATCTGCGCCTCGGCGCTGCCCCTGTTTCCTTGCGCAACGTCCGCCAGCCGGGCCAGCGATTCCGCGCGGCCCAGCAACACCAGCACGTCGAATATGCCCGGAGAGGTGGTCCGGCCCGTAAGCGCGGCGCGCAATGGTTGCGCGACCTTTCCGAGACCAATCCCGGCCTCCTCCGCAACCTGCCGCACCGCTTCTTCGATCGGCCCGGCCGCCCAGTCGGAAACGGCCGCGAGCGCGTCGTGGGCTTTCCCCAGGAGCGTTGGCGCTTCGCCTTGTAGCAGCGCTGCGGCCTTGTCGTCGATAGTGAGGGGACGCGCGGCGAACAGGAAAGTTGCTCCGTCCGCGATCTCGTCCAGCGTCTTCGCGCGCGGCTTCAGCTCCGGCATAGCGCGCACCAGCAGCGCCTGCTCGTCCGGCGAGAGCGCGCGGCCGATCAGCTTTGCCACGCGCGGGTCCGCAAGGCCGGCCAGCCGCGCGTCGTCGGCCTCGCGCAGATAATGGCCGTTCAGGTTCTCCAGCTTCTTCAGGTCGAAGCGCGACGGCGAACGCCCAACGCCTCCGATGTCGAACCATTCGATCGCCTGGTCACGCGAGATGATCTCGGCATCCCCATGCCCCCAGCCCAGCCGGAGCAGGTAATTGTTCACCGCTTCCGGCAGCATGCCGAGCTCATCGCGATAGGCGTCGACGCCCAGCGCGCCGTGCCGTTTCGACAGCTTCGCGCCGTCCGCGCCGTGGATCAGCGGGATATGGGCATAGGCCGGCTCCGGCCAGCCCATCGCCTTGATGATGCCAAGCTGGCGGAAGGCGTTGTTCAGATGATCGTCGCCGCGGATCACATGGGTCACGTCCATGTCGTGATCGTCGACGACGACCGCGAGCATATAGGTCGGCGTGCCGTCGGAGCGGAGCAGGATCATATCGTCCAGCTCGCTGTTCTGGACAGTCACGCGGCCCTGGACGAGATCGTCGATCGCCGTCTCGCCGTCGCGCGGCGCCTTCAGGCGCACGGCATAGGGCGCGTCCTCCGGCCAGTCGGTGCGGTCGCGCCAGCGCCCGTCATAGCGGAGCGGCAGCTTCGCCGCGCGCTGCTGCTCGCGCAGTTCGGCCAGCTCCTCGGAGGTCGCGTAGCAGCGATAGGCGTGGCCGCCCGCCAGCATCGCTTCGGCGACCTCGACATGCCGCGCGGCGCGCTGCGACTGGAACACCGTCTCGCCGTCCCAGTGCAGATCGAGCCAGGTCATGCCGTCCAGGATCGCGTCGATCGCTTCCTGGGTGGAGCGCGCCTTGTCGGTGTCCTCGATGCGCAGCAGGAACTTGCCGCCGTGATGACGCGCGAACAGCAGGTTGAACAAAGCGGTGCGCGCCCCGCCGATATGCAGGAAACCGGTCGGCGAGGGGGCAAAACGGGTGACGACGCTGCTTGCGCTCAAGCGCTTATGCTCCCTACGCTGCGGTGGACCATGAACTCAGGTGCCGGCGCCCCTAGCATGCCCTTTGCCCCCGGCGGAAGAGGGTGGCGGCTGGACGGAGCGCTGGCGCGGATTGAGGCCTGGCTGGAGGGGGAGCGCGACCAGCTGCCTTTATGGCTGCCGGTCATGCTGGGCCTCGGCATCGCCGGCTGGTTCATGCTGCCGGACCGGGCGAGCTGGACGGCGCTGATCGCGGCGGCGCTCGGGCTCGCGCTCGCCGGAGTGGCGGTCGGGCTTGCGCGGCGCACGGGATTCGCGCTGCTGGCCGGCGGCCTCGCGATCGCGGGCGGCTGCGCGCTTGCCTGGGCAAAGGCGGAATGGGTCGCGGTGCCGGTGCTGACCCGGCCCGTCGTGGCCGCGTTCGATGCGGACGTCGAGCGCGTGCAGCAATTGGCGGCGAAGGACAGCGTGCGCGTTGTCCTCCGCCCGATCGCGGCCCCGACGCTGCCCCCGCGCCTCCGCGTGAACATCGCCAATGCCGATGCGCCGCCGGGGCTCGCGCGGGGCGACCGGCTGCAGCTGCGCGCCAGGCTGATGCCGCCGCCTTCCGCCTCGCTGCCGGGCGGCTACGACTTCGCGATCACCGCCTGGTTCCAGCAATTGGGCGCGACCGGCAAGGCGTTCACTCCGGTCGAGCGGCTGTCCGCGGTCCCCGATGGCGGCTCGCTGCGGGAGCGGATCGGCAAGCACATCCGCGACGCGCTGCCGGGGCAGGGCGCAGGGATCGCAGTCGCGCTTGTGACGGGCGACCAGGGCAGTGTCAGCGAAGCCGACGCCGACGCGATGCGCCGCTCCGGCCTCGCGCACCTGCTGTCGGTCAGCGGGCTGCATATCACTGCCGCCGTCGGTGCGGCGATGCTGCTGACGCTCAGGCTGTTGGCGCTGAGCCCGGCGCTCGCGCTGCGCTGGCCGCTGATGCTGATCGCGGCCGGCGTGGGAGCGGTGACCGGCATTGCCTATACCTTCATCAGCGGCGCGGAGGTGCCGACGGTCCGCGCCTGCGTGGCGGCGCTGCTGGTGCTGGCCGGCCTCGTGATCGGGCGTGAGGCACTGACCCTGCGGCTGGTCGCGGCGGGTGCCCTGGTCGTGCTGCTGGTCTGGCCGGAGGCGCTGATCGGCCCCAGCTTCCAGCTGAGCTTCGCCGCCGTGGTCGCGATCATCGCGCTGCACGAGCATCCGCGGATGCGCGCCTTCACCGCCGCGCGCGAGGAAGGGCCGCTGTTCCGCCTCGGCCGCAACGCCGCCGCTTTGCTGCTGAGCGGCATCGCGGTCGAGATCGCGCTGGCGCCGATCGCGCTGTTCCATTTCCATCGCGAGGGACTGTACGGCGCCCTCGCCAATATTGTCGCGATCCCGGTCACCACGTTCGTCGTGATGCCGCTGGAGGTGCTGGCTTTGCTGTTCGATCTTGTCGGCCTTGGCGCGCCTTTCTGGTGGGCAACCGGCAAGGCGATCGCACTGCTGCTCTGGATCGCGCACGCCGCCGGCAACGCGCCCGGGGCCGTCGCGCTGCTGCCCGGCGTTCCGCGCGGCGCCTTCGCGCTGATCGTGGCGGGCGGCCTCTGGATATCCCTGTGGCGCACCCGCCTGCGCTGGCTAGGGGCGTTGCCGTTCGCGGCCGGCGCCGCCTGGGCGCTCGCCGTCCCCGCGCCGGACCTGCTCGTCACCGCTGACGGCCGTCACCTTGCCCTTCGGGGCGCTGGCGGGAGCTACGCCCTGCTCCGCCCCAAGGCGAAGGATTTCGTCCGCGACATGCTGTCCGAAGCCGCCGGCATCGACGACGAGCTCGCCGACCTCGACGACCTGCCCGGCGCCACCTGCACCGCCGACACCTGCCGCGCCACGATCCGCGCCGACGGCCGCGACTGGCACCTCCTTGCCACCCGCAGCGCCTACCTGACGCCGATCCGGGCCATGAACCAGGCCTGCGCCGAAGCCGACATCGTCATCAGCGACAGACGGTTGCCGAGAACCTGCCGCCCGCGCTGGCTGAAGCTCGACAAGCCGATGCTGGAGCGCACGGGCGGAGTGGCGATCGTGTTCGGCGAGAATCCGACTGTGCGGATCACGAAGATGGCGGGCGACCAGCATGCGTGGGTTGCGCTTGCATCGGCGCGACCACGTCGCTGATCGCTTGTCGACTTCCGACCCATAGCGGGCCCTCTCCCTATGGGAGAGGTGATTGGTCCGCGACCATCCAAATCAGCCGCCGCCGCCCCGCACCAAGTCGCTAGACAGTCTCCCCCAAAGGCCGCACAATTGCCGCCGCACTGCAGGGGGCGTCGCGTTGAGGATACGATTCTGGGGAACGCGCGGTTCGCTGGCGAAGCCGGGACCGACCACCGTCCGCTTCGGCGGCAACACGTCGTGCGTGGAGCTGCGCTCGGCGGCGGGGACGCGGGTGGTGATCGACTGCGGCACCGGCGCGCATGCGCTCGGCCAGGCGATCATGCGCGAAGGCGTGCCGTCGCGCGGGCACGTGCTGATCAGCCACACCCATTGGGATCACATCCAGGGCATCCCGTTCTTCGCGCCGCTGTTCGCGGCCGGCCACAGCTGGGACATTTACGCGCCCCAGGGTTTCGGCGAGTCGCTGAAGGACACGCTCGCGGGGCAGATGGAATATACCTATTTCCCGGTCACGCCCGACGCGTTCGGCGCCAATGTCCGTTATCATAATCTGGGCGAGGGCTGCTTCACGATCGACGACCTGACGATCCGCACCCGCTACCTCAACCACCCTGCGCTGACGCTCGCCTTCCGCATCGACGGGGACGGCGCCAGTGTCGCCTATGCCTGCGATCATGAGCCGCACTCGCGCGAGCTGGCGCTGGGCGAAGGCATGATCCACGGCGAGGACCTGGCCCATGCCGAGTTCATGGCCGGCGCCGATCTGATCATCCACGACGCGCAATATCTGGCGGACGAATATCAGGCGAAGCAGGGCTGGGGCCACAGCACGGTCGAATATGCGGTCGCGATCGGACGCGCGGCCGGCGCCGACCAGCTCGCGCTCACCCATTATGATCCGAGCCGCACCGACGACGAGGTCGACGCGATCATCGCCCGCGTCCGCGCGGAGATCGGCACCGGCAAGCCGCAGGTGATCGCCGCGTTCGAGGGGCTCGAGATCGGGATCGGGCGGGAGGACGGGCTCGCAGCGCCCGCGCCGCTGCCCAATCTGGAAAGCGCGATCCGCACCGATACGTCGCAGGACCAGGCGCTGGTGCTGCTGATCGCGCCCAGCGACGAGGTCGCCGAGCGGATCGGCCGCGCGGTCGCGGCGGAACCGGTGCGGCTGGTGCGCGCCGAAAGCCTGGAGCAGGCCGCCGCCTCGCTGAGCGGGCGCCGGCCGTCACTTGTGCTGGTCGAGGACGGATCGGAGATGCAGCCCTTCGTGCCGAGCCGCCTGGAGTCGCCGGACAATCCTGGGGAGTCGCATTTCGTGCTGCTCGGGGGATCGGGCGCGGCGGACCGCGGCTATGCCGACCGGCTGGAGGAGCCCTGGTCGGTCGAATATGCGCGCACCCGCATCCGCACCTGGCTGATGCGCGCCGAATGCCATTGGGCCCGCCCGGCGATGCCGGATGACGAGGCGGAGCGGATCGCCGCCCTCCATCGCCTCGGCCTGCTCGACACGCCGCCGGAGGAGCGGTTCGACCGCCATACCCGCATCGCTTCGGCGCTGTTCAAGGTGCCGATCTCGCTGGTCAGCCTGATCGACGAGGACCGGCAATGGTTCAAGTCGTGCTTCGGCACCGATGTCTGCGAAAGCGCGAGGGAAACGAGCTTCTGCGCGCACGCGATCGCGGCCGGGGACACGCTGATCGTGCCCGATGCGCTGCAGGACGATCGCTTTCGTGACAATCCGATGGTCTCGGAGGGGCCGCGCATCCGCTTCTATGCCGGCGCGCTGATCCATTCGCCCGAGGGCAAGAGGATCGGCACGCTCTGCATCCTGGACGTCCGGCCGCGCAACCTGTCGGATCGGGAAGTCGCGCTGCTGAAGGACGTGGCGGCGGCTGTCGAGGCCGAAATCTGCGGGAACCGCGCAAAGGCCGCCTGACGGATGAATGCGCTCAGCCCACGCCTGTTCAGGCGCACCCGGCACGGCGAAGGCGATGATGGCCGAGCCCTGCTGTGGCGGCTGATCTGGATCTACCAGGGCGGCTGCGCGGCCGCCGTCGTCATCTCGATGAGCCTGGTGTTCCTGGGGCTGGAAGTCACCGGCTACCAATGGGCGATCCTGCTCTCGATGCTGCCGATCGCGGTCGCGCTCTACAACCTGCCGGACGTGTGGCTGCTGCGCCGGCATGCCGGCCCGATCGTCGACGCGATGCGCGCGCAGCAGGCGGGCGCCGCGACCGAGCCGCTGCTGGCGAACGGTCTGGTCCGCGCGTTGAACCTGCCCTATTTCTCGTTCCTACGAGTGACCTTCCTGCACGGACCTCTGGTCACCGTGCTCGTGTTCGTCGTGACGGGATCGGCCAATTGGCTGGTCGGCGCAGGTTTCGCCGACTGGCAGATACTCGCGTTCGGCGCGACCACCCTGTTCTTCGCCTCGCCGACCCATGCGATCTTCGAATATTTCGCGGTCAGCCGGGCGATGGAGCCGGTGATCGTTCGGTTCGGCGGCGCGCTCGGCGGCACGCTGCCGCCGGAATATCGGCAGGGGCTGATCTCGGTCCGGCTGAAGAGCAAATTGCTCTACCTCGCCATTTTCGTCACCACCTTGCCGCTGATCTTCTTCGCCGCCTCGATGGTGTTCAAGGTCCAGCGCATGTTCGCCCAGGTGGGCGTCGCGACCACTGCCGAGATGATGGGGCCCTTCTATGCATGGATCGTCGGCGTCGTGCTCGCCTGCGGCCTCGGCTCGGTGATGATGGCGCTGCTGACGGCCCGCGACGTGTCGCGTTCGGCGATGCGGCTGATCGACGACATGCGGCTGGTCGAAAGCGGCCGGCTGAACGAGGTCCGGCTCGAGGTCTTCTCGACCGACGAATATGCCGACATCTTCCACGGCTTCCAGCACATGCTCGACTCGCTGCGCGAGGAGCAGCAGATACTGGAGATCAGCCACGACCTTGCCGGCGAGCTCCAGCTCGACGTGCTGATCGCCCGGATCATGACGGCGACGACCGAGCTGCTGAATGCCGAGCGCTCGACCCTGTTCCTGCACGATCCGAAAACGGGCGAGCTCTATTCCGTGTTCGCTGAAGGCGATGCGATCACCGAAATCCGTCTGCCCGCCAATCGCGGCATTGCCGGCGCGGTCTTCACCACCGGCAAGGCGGAGAACATCACCGATCCTTATAGCGACGACCGCTTCGACCAGAGCGTCGATCTCCAGACCGGCTTTCGCACGCGCAGCATCCTCTGCCAGCCGATCGTCAACAAGCATGGCGGGCGTATCGGCGTCACCCAGGTGCTGAACAAGAAGGGGGCGGGCGCCTTTTCCGAAAAGGACGAGGCCCGCCTGCGCGCCTTCTCCGCCCAGATCGCCGTCAGCCTGGAGAACGCCAAGCTGTTCGACGACGTGCTGAGCATGAAGAACTACAATGAGAGCATTCTCGAAAGCACCTCGAACGGCTTCGTGACGCTGGATGCCGAAGGCCGCATCGTCACTGCCAACACGGCCGCCCTGGAAATCCTCGGCGTGCGCGAAAGCCTCGCCGGCCGGTCCGCCGCGGACGTCTTCGCGGGCGAGAACCGGTGGGTGATCGAGATGCTGGAGCGATCCGCGATCGCAGGCGAGAGTCAGCTGGCAGTCGACGCGGAGATCGTGCGCGCGACCGACGTGCCCGCCTCCGTCAATCTCTCCGCCGCGCCGCTGATCGACGCCGGCGAGCAGCGGATCGGCTCGATGCTGGTGATCGAGGATATCACCGCCGAAAAGCGCGTCCGCTCGACCATGGCGCGCTACATGTCGAAGGAAGTCGCCGACCAGCTGCTCCAGGCCGGCGAGGACGTGCTGGGCGGGCGCGACCAGATGGTGTCGATCCTGTTCTCGGACGTGCGCGGCTTCACCACCATCGCGGAGACGATCGGCGCCCGCGAGACGGTGACGATGCTCAACGAGTATTTCACCGAGATGGTCGATGTGATCCTGGAGAATGGCGGCATCCTCGACAAATATATCGGCGACGCGATGATGGCCCTGTTCGGCGCGCCCTTCGTCGGCCCCAGCGACGCCGATAATGCGCTCGCCGCCGCCAACAACATGCTGCTGTGCCTGGGCGAGCTCAATGCGCGCCGGGCCAGGCGCGGCAAGCCGCCGCTCGACGTCGGGCTTGGCGTCAGCACCGGCGACGTGATCGTCGGCAATATCGGCTCGTCGAAACGGATGGAGTACACCGTCATCGGCGACAGCGTGAACCTGGCCTCGCGCCTCGAAGGCGCGAACAAATTCTACGGCACCCGCATCCTGCTGTCCGAATTCACGCGCGAGCGGCTGACGCGGCCGGTGCTGACGCGTGAGATCGACCTGATCCGAGTCAAGGGCAAGGACTTCCCGGTCGCGGTCCACGAATCGCTGGAGCATTGCCGGGAGCGGCTGAACGGCGCGCTCGACGATATGCTCGGCTATTACGGCCGCGGCCTGGACGCCTATCGCGGCCGCTGCTGGGCAGAGGCGAAGCGCGCGTTCGGCGAGGCGTGCAGGGCCGTTCCCGGCGACGGTCCCTCGGCCATCTATATAAGCCGCTGCGAGCAGTTCGCGAAAATGCCCCCGCCCGAAGATTGGGACGGCGTCTGGTCGCTGACCGCCAAATAATGGAGATCGTCGCGGTCGATATCGGCGGCACGCACGTCCGCTTCGCCCTTGCCGGGCTGGGCGGGGGCGGCGTGTCGCTCGGGGCGGAAACGGTGCTCAGGACCGGCGATTATGCCGGCCTCGCCAAAGCATGGCAGGCGTTCGGGAAGCAGCTTGGCCGCCCGCTTCCGGACGCCGCGGGCATTGCGATCGCCGCGCCCGTGGACGGCGCGGAGATCAAGCTCACCAATAACAGCTGGCTGCTTCGTCCGGCCGCTCTGGCTGCCGAGCTTGGCATCGGGCGCGTCGCTCTGGTCAACGACTTCGCTGCCGTGGCGCATGCCGTCGCGGTCTGCGCGGACGCGCAACTCCGCCACGTCTGCGGGCCCGACCGTCCCTTGCCGCGATCGGGCGTGGTCAGCATCGTCGGCCCGGGCACCGGGCTCGGCGTCGCGCTGCTCGCGCACGGCCGGGTGATTGCGGCTGAAGGCGGCCATATCGGCTTCGCGCCCGCCGACGCGATGGAAGACGAGTTGCTCGCCAGGCTGCGGGCGCGGCATGGACGCGTTTCCGTCGAGCGGGTCGTGAGCGGCGCGGGTCTTGGCGAGATACACGCCGTGCTGACCGGCGCCGAGCCGCCCGGGGACGACCGTGCTTTGTGGCAGCGGGCACTGTCCGGCGAGGACGCACAGGCCAGCGAATCGCTCGATCGATTCTGCGCGATCCTCGGCGCGGTCGCCGGTGATATCGCGCTGGCGCAGGGCGCCGACGCCGTGGTGATCGGCGGCGGGCTGGGCCTGCGGCTCGCCGATCACGTGGCCGACTCCGCCTTCGGTCGGCGCTTCCGTGCCAAGGGCCGGCTCGAAACGAGAATGGCGGGGCTGACGGTCCGGCTCATCACCCATCCGCAACCCGGTCTGCTCGGTGCGGCGGCTGCTTTCGCCGCCGCCGATCGCGCATAAAAAGAGGCCCCGCTCCAGGGGTTGGAAAGCGGGGCCCTATTCAGGGAGTCATGTCGCAGCGGGGGGTGAGATCGCTGCTCCAGGAACAGCTTATCAACTCAAGCTGTCACCAAACTGTGTCCGCCAATGGTTAATATTGTCTCAACGTGTCGCCGGTCATACGACGGGCGAGATGCGCTTGCGCTTCGGCGCCTTCGGGTCGGGCCGCTCCTCTTGCGCGGCGAATTGGATATGGGCGAGCTGGTGACGGATCATCACTTCGCCTTCGCGTACCGTCGGCACCGGGTGCTCCGAAAGCGTGCGTTCGCCCATCTTGAAGACGACCTTGTACGGGTGTTGCTCGCCCGGCGTGATGACGACGCGGCCGGACGCGGTGTCCGCGCGCTTGGACAATGGAAGCGCGGGCTTGATCGATTCGCTCATGCTTCCCTCCCTCTGGCTGCCATTTGTCAAAACTCCCGGGGCGGGCGCCGCGTTCCGCTCAGCTGTTCTCCTGCACCCAGGCGGCATAGGGTGCGTACGCCTCTTCGATCCGCCATGCGACCGCGGCCGGCACGTCATAGCTGTGCAGCGCTGCGATCCGCGCGATCAACGCATCGGGCTGCGCCGTCTTGAACAGCGCGGGCACTTCCTCGGCCCGCTCGACCGCGCCTTGCCAGCAATAGATAGACCGGCAGCGCGCGAGGAGGTTCGCGCAGGCGGCGAGCTGTTCGGTCACCACCGTTTCGGCGATCCGCTCGGCTTCGGCGGCATCGGCGAACACGGCATAAACCGTCGCGATCATCGCCGCCGCCCGGGCGCGTGCGCGCACCAGATCGCGCTCCCGACCACGAGCGCGGCGACCGCCTGGTGGAGAACGGCGAGCGTCAGGTCGACGCCGGTCATGATCGTCGCGATGCCCAGAATGATCTGCGTGCCGAAGGCGGTATGGAGCGCGATGCTCGCGCGCCGGTCGATTTTGCGCGCCATCCGCGCCAGCACGACCAGCGCCGCGACCGCCACCCAGGCCCACCAGCGATGCTCCCACTGCACCAGGAACGGGTCGTTCGCCATGTTCCACGGCCAGTCGGGCGAGACTTCGGGGAAAAAGCGGCCGTTCATCAGTGGCCAGTCGCTGGCGGCAAGGCCCGCGCGCAGCCCGGCGGTCCAGGCGCCGAGGAGGATCTGGATCGCCAATACGACCAGCATCCCGGCCGCGAGAGGGCCAAGCCGGGCAGGCCGCGACCGCGGGTCGCGAGCCAGGGTGCGCAGGTCCAGCGCCGTCCAGATCAGGCCGGCGAAGATGAACAGCGCCGTCATCAGGTGCACGGCAAGCCGGTAGTGGCTGACCTCGGTCCGCCCGGCGAGGCCCGATTCCACCATCCACCAGCCGATCGCACCTTGCAGTCCTCCCAGCGCAAGCAGCGCGACCAGCCGCCAGCCATAGCCTTCAGGGATTTGCCGCTTCACCGCGAACCAGATCAGCGGCAGCGCGAAGGCGACGCCGATTAGCCGCCCGAGCAGCCGGTGGACGAACTCCCAGAAAAAGATGAACTGGAAATCGCCCAGCGTCATTCCCTGGTTCAGCGCCCTATATTGTTCCGTGTCCTTGTAGAGGGCGAAGGCCCGCTCCCAGTCGGTATGGGTGAGCGGCGGCAGCGTGCCGGCCACGGGCTTCCATTCGGTGATCGAAAGGCCCGACTCGGTCAGGCGGGTGATCCCGCCCACGACCACCATCAGGAACACAAGCGCGGCTACGCTCAGCAGCCACCAGGAAAGCGCGAGAGGGCGGGGGGAACGTGCAGTCACCCGGTGGCTTTGCGACGGGTGCGGGAGCGAAACAAGCCCTTCGTCGTCCGATGATATATTGTAACCGTCACCGCTTCGTGCCATATAGCGGCGGACGAGAGGAGTCGCATTTGCTCGAACGCTTGCCAGGAACGGGAACGTTCGACCGGCTGGCCATTGGCCTGTCGGGGCTTTGCCTCGTCCATTGCGTGGCCAGCGTGTTCCTGCTGTCGCTGCTGGCATCGGCCGGCGGGATGCTGGTGCATCCGGCCGTGCACGAAGTCGGGCTGGCGCTCGCGATCGCGGTCGGCACGTTCGCGCTGGTGCGTGGCGCCGTCGAGCACGGCTATTCGCTGCCCGCGGCGGTCGGCGGCCTGGGGCTCGGCGTGATGGCCGGCGCGCTGTCTATGCAGCACGGTCCGGCGGAAACCGTCTACACGATGCTGGGCGTCGGCATCCTCGCGCTCGGCCACGACCTCAACCGGCGCGCCGCCAACTAGCCGGCGCGCCGGAAGGACGGTTCAGGCAAACGCGACCTTGCCGCGGCGGCGCGAGGCGCGCAGCGCGGCGCCCGTCGCGGCGAAGCCCGCGATCAGCATCAGCCAGCTGGCCGGCTCCGGCACCGCCGCGAGCTCGCGCACGCCGATGCGCGAGGCGTGCCAGATCTTGCCGCTCCCCGAATAGAGGAAGGTCTGGATGAACGGCGTGCCGCCCGGATTGCGGAGCACGAAGCCGAAGCCCGGCACGACCGGCGAGATGGTGAAACTGACCAGGCCGGAGATGTTGTCGCTCACCATCAGGAAGTCATTGCCCTTGTTGAAGGTGAACTTCGCGACGCCGGTATAGGGCAGGTTGAAGTTGCGGATCGCCAGCCCCGCCGAGGTGATCGGCGTGATGAACGCGGCATTGTCGTAGGTGAAGCTGAACACGCCGGAGGCGGTCGGAACCGGCGCCCCGGCCTCGAAGCCGGTCGCGCTGACCACGAAATGCTTGGTGACGACGGCGGCATCGGCCTGATTAGCCGTGATGCCGAGAGCAGATGCGACCAGAAGAGCAGCGAGTTTCATGTAACACCCCATTGTTCAGTGGACGGATGGGCCCTCTTCTGAAGGCGGGGGCGCCGTTAACCATCGCCCATGGCCACAGAACCCCGGCGCGACCAGCCTGCGGCAATCCGCGACAAAGGCGCCGGCCCGCTCGACTTGCCCTTGGGGGCGTGCGCGCCTAACTCTACGGCATGGGCGTCCATCATCACGCGCATCATGAGGGTCATGACCTGGTCGTCGCCGCCCGGCACGCGCTGGAGCGGGCCGGCCAGCAATGGACCGGCATGCGGCAAAGCGTGTTCGAGGCGCTGTCCGCGTTCGACAGGCCCGCCTCCGCTTATGACATCGCGGAGGAGGTCTCGAGGCGGCAGGGCCGGCGCGTGGCGGCCAACAGCGTCTATCGCATCCTCGACCTGTTCGTCGGCGCCAACCTGGTGCGGCGCGTCGAGAGCGCGAACGCTTATGTCGCGAACGAGCATCCCGACTGTCTGCACGACTGCATTTTCCTGGTCTGCGACAGCTGCGGGCAGACCACGCACATCGACGACGATTCGGTCGCGTCGAACCTGCGTGGCGCGGCGGCCCGCACCGGCTTCGCCCCGGAGCGGCCGGTGATCGAAGTTCATGGCCGCTGCTCGGACTGCGCCGAAAGCTGACAAGCCTTTGAACCCGCGGCGACAGCGGGTAAGGAAAGCCGAATGTCCGACCTGCCCGAAACGCCGCTGCTCGACTCGGTTCGCCTTCCGTCAGACCTGCGAGAGCTGGAGCCGCAGCAATTGCGCCAGCTCGCCGACGAGCTGCGCGCGGAGACCATTTCGGCCGTCTCGGTGACCGGCGGCCATCTCGGCGCCGGCCTCGGCGTCGTCGAGCTGACGGTGGCGCTCCACTATGTCTTCGATACGCCGGACGACCGGCTGATCTGGGACGTCGGCCACCAGGCCTATCCGCACAAGATCCTGACCGGCCGCCGCGACCGCATCCGCACGCTGCGCCAGGGCGGCGGCCTGTCCGGCTTCACCAAGCGCAGCGAGAGCGAATATGACCCGTTCGGCGCCGCGCATTCATCAACCTCGATCTCGGCGGCTTTAGGCTTCGCGATCGCCAACAAGATCACCGGCCGGCCGGGCAAGGCGATCGCGGTGATCGGCGACGGCGCGATGTCCGCCGGCATGGCGTACGAGGCGATGAACAACGCCCGCGACGCCGGCAACCGGCTGGTCGTGATCCTGAACGACAACGACATGTCGATCGCGCCGCCGGTCGGGGGGCTCTCCGCCTATCTCGCGCGGCTGATCTCGTCCCACGAATATATGGGCTTCCGCTCGCTCGCGAAGCGCGTCACGCGCAAGCTGTCGCGGCGGATGCACGACGCCGCCCAGCGCGCGGAGGAATATGCGCGCGGCATGGCGACCGGCGGCACGCTGTTCGAGGAATTGGGCTTCTACTATGTCGGTCCGATCGACGGCCACAATCTCGACCATCTGATCCCGGTGCTCGAGAACGTCCGCGATGCCGAAGACGGGCCGATCCTGGTCCATGTCGTGACCAAGAAGGGCAAGGGCTATGCCCCGGCCGAGGCGTCCGCCGATAAATATCACGGCGTCCAGAAGTTCGATGTCATCACCGGCGCGCAGGCGAAGGCGCCGGCCGGGCCGCCCAGCTACACCAACGTGTTCGCCAGTGCGCTGGTCACGGAGGGGAAGCGCGACCCGGCGGTCTGCGCGATCACTGCGGCAATGCCGTCGGGCACCGGCCTCGACAAATTCGCGACCGAGTTTCCGGAGCGCTTCTTCGACGTCGGCATTGCCGAGCAGCATGCGGTGACGTTCGCCGCCGGCCTCGCCGCGCAGGGGATGCGGCCCTTCTGCGCGATCTACTCGACCTTCCTTCAGCGCGCCTATGACCAGGTCGTGCACGACGTGGCGCTGCAGAACCTGCCGGTCCGCTTCGCGATCGACCGGGCGGGGCTGGTCGGCGCGGACGGGGCGACCCATGCCGGCAGCTTCGACGTCACCTATCTCGCGACCTTGCCCAACATGGTCGTGATGGCGGCCGCCGACGAGGCTGAGTTGGTCCACATGGTCCACACCTGCGCGGTGCACGATTCAGGCCCGATCGCGGTCCGCTATCCGCGCGGCAACGGCACCGGCGTCGCGCTGCCCGAAACCCCCGAGCGGCTGGAGATCGGCAAGGGTCGCATCGTCCGCCACGGCAAGACCGTCGCGATCCTGTCGCTGGGCACGCGGCTGGAGGAAGCGCTGAAGGCCGCCGACCGGCTGGAGGCGCAAGGGCTGTCGACGACCGTTGCCGACCTGCGCTTTGCCAAGCCGCTCGACGAGGAGCTGATCCGCAAGCTGCTGACCACGCACGAAGTCGCGGTCACGATCGAGGAAGCCGCGATCGGCGGCCTCGGCGCGCATGTGCTGACGATGGCCAGCGACGCCGGCCTGATCGACGCCGGCCTCAAGCTCCGCACGATGCGCCTGCCGGACATTTATCAGGACCACGACAAGCCCGAACTCCAGTATAAGGAAGCCGGCCTCGACGCCGACGCGATCGTCGACACGGTGCTGAAGGCGCTGCGCCGCAACAGTGTCGGGGTGGTGGAGGGCGCGCGGGCGTGAGCAACCTGTCGAACAAGATCAACATTCTTGGCGGCAAGCTGCGTGAGCTCCACAGAAGTTTTCCGGCCGGCGAGAAAACCACGGCAATACATCTCTTCGGGATAAAATACTCCGATGAGATGCTGGATCTTACACGCGCTGATCTGGACAAAGTTTCGGAAGCAGCTGGTCTCAAGCCGATCTATGGCTTAGAACTTAGAAAGATGATCAAGCTCGGAAAGTATGTGATGCCTAAATAGGGCTGTCGAAGAATATCATACCTTCCGGCTCAGCTCCCGCATCGCGTCGTCCAGGCCTTCCAGCGTCAGCGGGAACATGCGGCCGTTCATCAACTCGCGCAGGATCGCGATCGACTGGGAATAGCCCCAATGCTTCTCCGGCACCGGGTTCAGCCAGGCGGCGGCCGGGTAGGTGTTGGTGACGCGGTGCATCCAGACCGCCCCGGCTTCCTCGTTGAAATGCTCGACCGAGCCGCCGGGATGGGTGATTTCATATGGGCTCATCGACGCGTCGCCGACGAAGATCACCTTATAATCGTGGCCGTATTTGTGCAGCACGTCCCAGGTCGGCGTCCGCTCCGAAAAGCGGCGGCGATTGTCCTTCCACACGCCTTCGTACAGGCAGTTGTGGAAATAAAAGAACTCCAGGTTCTTGAACTCGGCGGTGGCGGCGGAGAACAGCTCCTCGCAGAGCTTGATGTGCGGGTCCATCGACCCGCCGACGTCGAGGAACAGCAGCAGCTTCACCGCATTGTGCCGCTCCGGCCGCATATGGATGTCGAGCCAGCCCTGCCGCGCGGTGCCGTCGATCGTCGCGTCGATGTCGAGCTCGTCCGCCGCACCTTCGCGGGCGAAACGGCGCAGGCGGCGGAGCGCGATCTTGATGTTGCGGGTGCCGAGCTCCCTGGTCGAATCGAGGTTCTTGAACTCGCGCTTGTCCCATACCTTGACGGCGCGGCCGTGGCGGCCTTCCGCCTGCCCGATCCGCACCCCTTCCGGGTTGTAGCCATAGGCGCCGAACGGCGAGGTGCCGCCGGTCCCGATCCACTTGCTGCCGCCCTGGTGCCGCTCCTTCTGCTCCTCGAGCCGCTTCTTGAGCGTCTCCATGATCTCTTCCCAGGAGCCGAGCTTCTCGATCTCCGCCATCTGCTCTTCGGTCAGGTACAGCTCGGCGATCTTGCGCAGCCAGTCCTCGGGAATCGGCACCGCCTCGGTGCCGTAGCTGGTCTCGATCCCCTTGAAGACCTTGGCGAACACCTGGTCGAACCGGTCCAGCAGCCCTTCGTCGTGCACGAAGGTCGCGCGGGCGAGATAGTAGAATTCCTCCGGGCTGCGCCGGATCACGTCGCGGTCCAGCGCTTCCAGCAGCACCAGATGCTCTTTCAGCGAAGCCGGAATGCCGGCGTGCCGGAGCTCGTCCATGAAGTTGAAGAACACGAAAGCGTCTTAAGTCCGATCGCAGCGGAATCAAATCACCCGGTCGGCTACTCCACGCGTTCGTAGAGCGTCCAATTCTGTCCGGCGAGGCCGCGCGAGGCGGCGGCGGCGATCGCTCGGTAGGATTTGCCGCAGCGCGCGATTGTCGCCGGGCTGGCCTTCTCCCCGTTGAACCAGTCGGCAAAAACGAACGGCGCGGCCGGGCAGGCCGTGGTGATCGCGACCGGATAGCCGGCCTCGGCGGCGGCCACCTGCATCAGCGCGAGTCCGGTTTCCCGGTCGATCATCACGCGGGCGCCCGCCGGAGCGCGCGCGGCGAGGGCGCGGATCGCGCCGCCCGGATCGCCGCGTTTGTAGCGGACCAGCTCCAGGTTCGCCGCCGTGCTGGCGCCCGAAAAGAGCAGCAGCGCGCCGGCGCCTGCGACGGCCTTCCATCCGCCGGCGCGGACCATCGCCGCCACCGCCTCGCCCAGCAGCAGCAGCAGCGCCACTGCGACCAGCAGGTAATAGCGCGGGTGGCCGACGTTCATCATGTGCAGGGCCGCGACGGTCAGCGGGAAGGCGATCACAGCCAGCCAGTAAAAGGCCAGCCGCGGCGTTCCCAGTGAGCGGGCGAGCACCACCAGGATCGCGGCTCCGGCTGGCAGCCAGAAGGAAATCACCGTCGCGCCCACGGTATAGCCGAGCAGGTCGATCAGGCCGTGCAGGAACAGCAGCAGGGTGAAGGGCTGGCGCGATCCGAAGCGGAACTCCGTCCCGCCGATCAGCACCGGCGCGAACACGATCGCGAGCGCCAGCGCCAGCGCGAGCAGTGCCGGGCCGATCAGCCGCGCCGTCTCCGCTGCGGCGGTGCGCAAACCCTTGCGACGCCACAAGACCAGCAGCAGCCAGCCCGCCAGCGCGCAGGCGGCGAACGCCATCGTCAGCTGCGACAGCGCGCCCAGGAAGAAGCAGATGGCGAGCGTGACGGGCCGGTTCGCGCTCTCGTCGCCGGACAGGTAGCGGTCGATATACCAGGCGGCGATCAGCAGCAGCAGCGTCATCGGCGCATAGCCGCGCGCTTCGGAGCCGAGGCTCACCAGCACCGGAGATAGCGCGAACAGCAGGGCGGTGACGATGCCCACCAGCGGCCCCCGCCGCGCGCCGATCAGGCCGGCGACGACGATCGCGAGCGTGCCGGTGGCGATCGACAGCGCGCGCGCCACCAGCGGCGGCGCGCCCAGCCCCACCCATTGCAGCCACAGCGAGTTCAGATGGTGGTTGTTGTCGTGGTTGATCTGCACGAACACGCCCAGCGGCGTCCGCACGTCGTGCGCCAGCACCGCGGACCAGGCCTCGTCCAGCCACAGCGCGCCGCTTGCCGCCGCGATGCGGACGATCAGCCCGGCCAGGGCCAGGATCACGATCCAGGCCAGCACGCGCGCGGGGGGGAGGGCGTCGATGCTCCGCATGGCGCCAATCCATGCCGAAAGCTGCTTAAGGCGGCGCTAACGACCGAACGCAGTTAAGCGATCCTCAACTCCTTGGGCCTAAGCCGCTGGCCAACATGCCAGAACCAAGAGCAGTAGAATGATCGAGGGCGCAATCAAGGCAGCGAATCCGGGAGCGATCGACGCGGTCGCGAAGTCGTGCGGCGATCTCGCCGTCGGCTGCACCGGGGCCGCGACATACGTGACGCAGGTGGCTGACAGCCTTGGCCGGCAGATGCAGGTGCTTGCCGATCTTGAGCAGGTGACGGCCGCGCTCGAAGCTGACCAGCGGCGTGCGGCGGATTCGACCGACGAGGCGCGGCTGCTTGCCGAAAAGGCGGGTACGAAGCTCGACGAAGGCACGAAGATCATCGCCCAGTCGCTGCACGACTTCACCGCTCTGACCGAGCTGGTCGTGCGGCTGGGCGAGCAGGTGACCAATTTCGCGGCCGCGATGACCCAGGTGCAGCGGGTGACCGCCGGCATCGACTCGATCGCGCGCACCACCAACATGCTGGCGCTCAACGCCGCGATCGAGGCCGAGCGCGCGGGCGCCGCTGGGCGCACCTTCGCCGTTGTCGCCGCCGAGGTGAAGAAGCTCGCGCAGGACACGCGCGGCGCGACCGAGGAAATCAGCGCGACCGTCGCTTCGCTGGCCCACGAGGCCGAGACGTTCGTGGCCGAGATCGGCGCCGGCGTCGCCAAGAGCCGTGCCGCCCAGTCGAGCTTCGGCAAGGTCAATGACACCGTCGCGGAAGTCGCCCAGATCGTCGAGATGGTCGAGCAGCAGTCGGACGGCATCGCCCGCTCGACCAGCCTGATCCACGACAATGCGATTCGCGTGAAGGATGAGCTGACCGGCTTCGCTCGCGAGGCCCGCGCCAATGCCAAGCAGCTGGTCGACGCGCAGCAGACCATGGCCAAGATGGAGCTGCTGTCGAACAAGATGTTCGACCAGCTGGTCCACAGCGGCTTCGCGCACCAGGACCAGCGTTATGTCGAGCTCGCGATCCAGACGCGCGACGAGGTCCAGCAGCTGATCGAGGGCGCCATCGCGCGCGGCGAAATCGGCATGGATGACGTGTTCGACACCGATTACCGGCTGATCCCCGGCTCGAACCCCGAGCGGTTCGACAACCGCTTCAACGCTTTTGCCGATCGCCACCTCCAGCCGATCATCGACCGGGTGAACGCTAGCGATCCGTCGATCGAAGGATCGATTTGCTCCGACGTCAACGGCTACCTACCGACGCACCAGAGCAGCCGCTCCAAGCCGCCGCGGCCCGACGACCCGGACTGGAACGACCGCAATTGCCGCAATCGCCGCATCCTGCTCGACGATCAGACCGCCCGCGCGGTGGCGAGCGAGGCGCCCTTCATGATGTCGGTCTATCATCTCGATCGCGGCAGCGAGGCGATGATGGTCAAGAACGTCTTCGTGCCGCTGCGGATCAACGGCAGGCGCTGGGGCAATTTCGAGATCGCCTACGTCAACCGGTAAGCCCCGGCCCTTCGGGCAGCCCTATTTGGGCAGCGAGACTTCGATGTTCTGGGTTCCGTAGGCGACGGCCACATACGCCTCCTTGCTGCCGGCGATGATCAGGCGCGCCGCCGGCACGAAGCTGGCCTCGGGCGAGGGAATGCCCCGCGCGAACAGGATGGCGCGCGTCTTGTCCAGCCCGTTGGCCGTGATCATCCCGCCCTCCTTCGTCTTCTTCTTGTCGAAGATCAGGGTCTTCAGGCCGCTCACGCTCGTGCCTGAATCCGCCAGCAGGGCGGTCCATTCTCCGCCCGCGTCGTTCTTCCGGTGATACAGGGCCGCGGCCGGCCCCGCTCCGGGCAGCTCGGCGCGGCAGTAGGTTTCGGGCGCTGCGGCCAGGCTGCCTTCGCCGCCGGCCATTCGCTGCGCGTCCGCCAGCAGGATCGCGCCCGCGGCCAGCATCGTTTCGGGGTTCGGCTTGGCGATGGCCTCGCTGTTCAACAGCATCTGGAATTTGGTGCCGGCCTCCTCGGCGGGGCAGGGCTCCGGCAGCGTCAGCGGGTTGGGCGGCTTCGCGCCGGCGGGCGGCGTGATGGTCGCGAGCACCTGTTCGATCCGCGCCAATTGCGCGTCCCGGTCGAGCGTTCGCGACGAGGCGCGGACCTTGACCAGCCAATCGCCGATCTGGGCGACCGCCAGGCCGGTGCTCTTATATTCTCCCGAAACCGAGAAGCTGCGGGCGAGCGCGTTGGGAACGGATGAGCCGACCACGCTCAGCCGCCGCGTCTCGCCGCCTTCGCCCAGGCCACGCTCCTTCCAGAGCGTCGTCAGGATCGCCTCAGCCCGCTCGAACCAGAGCGCGGCATTCGGGTGCGTCGGACGGAACAGGTAGAGCGAAAAGACTTCCCCGTCGCTCTCGTAGTTCACCACCTTGTTGAACGGCTCGTCGAGCGGCTGGACCGTCCGCATGCCCTCCATGGCGGCGGGCAGGGCGATCGGAGGCGCGTCGCTCGCCTGCGCAGGTCCTGCCAGCAAGGCGGCGAACGCCCACGTCAATAGCTGCCGCAATGTCTGTCTCCCCCTGTTCCTGCCGGGCGAGACTGGCAGTGAAGCGCCCTGGCCGCAAGCGGCTGGGCGTCAGCCCGGCCGGCCCTGCCGCTTCGCCATGAAGGCGAGGCGTTCGAACAGCATCACGTCCTGTTCGTTCTTCAGGAGCGCGCCGTGCAGCGGCGGGATCGCCTTGGTCGGGTCGCGGTTCTGCAGCACCTCGAGCGGCATGTCTTCGTGCAGCAGCAGCTTCAGCCAGTCGAGCAGCTCGCTGGTCGAGGGCTTCTTCTTCAGCCCCGGCACGTCCCGGACCTCGTAGAAAATGTCCATCGCGCGCTGGACCAGGATCTTCTGGATGCCGGGAAAATGGACGTCGACGATCGCCTGCATCGTCTCCCGGTCCGGGAATTTGATGTAGTGGAAGAAGCAGCGGCGCAGGAATGCGTCGGGCAGCTCCTTTTCATTGTTGGACGTGATGACGACGATCGGCCGCTCGACCGCGCGGACCGTCTCCTTGGTCTCGTAAACGTGGAACTCCATCCGGTCGAGCTCGTGCAGCAGGTCGTTCGGGAACTCGATATCCGCCTTGTCGATCTCGTCGATCAGCAGCACCGGCAGCTGGGGCGATGTGAACGCCTCCCACAGCTTGCCCTTGCGGATATAATTGGAAATCTCATGGACGCGCGGGTCGCCGAGCTGGCCATCGCGCAGGCGCGCCACCGCGTCATATTCGTAAAGCCCCTGATGCGCCTTGGTGGTGGACTTGATGTTCCATTCGATCAGCGGCGCACCGATCGCTTTGGCGATTTCCTGCGCGAGGACGGTCTTGCCGGTGCCCGGCTCGCCTTTCACCAGCAGCGGCCGGCGCAGCGTCACCGCTGCGTTCACCGCCACCTTCAGGTCGTCGGTGGCGACATAGTCCCGCGTGCCTTCGAAGCGCATTCCCGGCCTTTCCGTTGCTGGCCGGCCGGGGATAGGTGACGTTTACGAGAGCGTCAAACCTTGGCGCGCCTGCTGCCGCGCCTCCAGCAGGTCCCACAGCCCGCGATGTTGGGCGAGCAATTGCTGGGCGCCGAAGCTCATCGCCCGCTCGAACGATGTCGTCTCGGCGACGATCATCGCGACGGTGCGCGTCTCTTCCTCGCCCGGAAGGCCACAGTCGCCCGGCGCGATAGAGGCGCGCCGCGCGGCGGCTTCCAGCACGGCGCGGACCGCCTGCCAGTCGAGCGCGAGCGCGAAGGCGGCGCCCAGCGCGCAGCCGGCCCGCTCCGACTGGGACAGCATCTCGAGCGCGTGGCGCTGCTGCAACACCGCGGCTTCGCATTCGGCCTGGCCCGGCGTGCTGGGCAGCGGGCCGGTGGCGACCGCCAGCCGCGTCAGCAGCGCGCGCTCGGCGGCGAACGCTTCGGCGGCGGTGGACAGCCAGCCGCGCGCGGCCGGGTGGCCCGTCTTCCTGGCGGCATGCTCGATCACGCCGGGGAAGCGGCCGTGCAGCACGCACAGATAATGGGCCGCGTCGGCCAAGTTGCGCATCGCTTCGGGGCCGGCGGTGAGCTCGGTCGCTTGCGGATAGGCGTGGCCAGCGCTCCCGTCCGCGCGCACCAGCGAAACCAGCAGGTCTGCGACCTGTTCGCTGCGTGCCGTTTCGATCGCGTGACTCATTAATCCTTGTCCCTGCTGTCGCGCGCTCCGCCAAGCGCCGGTGCATCCGTGGCCAAGGGGATAGAGAAGGGCCGTAAAGAGGTGGTTTATTTCGGGGGCGGCGAACGCGGTTAACAGCTTGACGCTTACGTAAATGGGATGCTTTACATGAGTGATGGCCACACCGCACCACGCGATCGTCGACACGCCGGATACGCAGAACCGGCATCAATATTCGATCACCGACCTGTCCGAGGAATTCGACGTCACGCCGCGGGCGCTGCGCTTTTACGAAGAGGAAGGGCTGATCCAGCCGATCCGGCGCGGCACGACGCGCATCTATACCAAGCGCGACCGGGCGCGGCTCGCCTGGATCCTGCGGGCTAAGCGCACCGGCTTCAGCCTCGCGGAAATCCGGGAGATGATCGACCTCTACGACCTTGGCGACGGCCGCCACATGCAGCGCAAGGTGACGATCGAGAAGTGCAATGCGCGGATCGAGCTGCTGAAGCGCCAGCGGCTCGACATCGACGCCCAGATCGACGAGCTGACCCGCTTCGTGAAGATGGTCGAAAAGGTCGAGGCCCAGGCGAGCCATTGAGGATCGCGCTCCGGCGAAGGCCGGAGCCATGCGAAACATCGTGCCGACGGTTCCGGCCTTCGCCGGAGCGCGGTTTTGGAGACGCGAATGCCCAGCTATACGCCACCCGTCCGCGACACGCGGTTCATCCTGGACCAGGTGCTCGGGCTCGACCGCTACGCCAACCTGCCGGGGTTCGAGAACGCGACCGCCGACACGATCGACGCGGTGCTGAACGAAGGCGGGCGGTTCGTCGCGGAAGTGCTGTTCCCATTGAACCAGGTCGGCGACCGGGAGGGCTGCACGCGCCACCAGGACGGCTCCGTTACGACTCCGACCGGCTTCAGGGAAGCGTACCGCCAGTTCGTCGATGCCGGCTGGCCGACGCTGTCCGGTCCGGAGGAACTCGGCGGCCAGGGTCTGCCGCACGTGGTGATGACCGCGTTCGAGGAATTCGCGATCTCCGCGAACATGGCCTTCATGATGTATCCCGGCCTGACCGCCGGCGCGACCGCGGCGATCCTCGCCAAGGGGTCGGACGAGCAGAAGGCGCTCTATTGCCCGAAGATGATCTCGGGCGAATGGGGCGGCACGATGAACCTGACCGAGCCGCAATGCGGCACCGACCTCGGGCTGATCAAGACCAGGGCCGAGCCGCAGGCGGATGGCAGCTATCGCATCACCGGCACCAAGATCTTCATCTCGGCCGGCGAGCACGACCTGACCGAGAACATCATCCATCTTGTGCTCGCCAAGACGCCGGACGCGCCGGACAGCGTGAAAGGCATCAGCCTGTTCATCGTGCCCAAGCTGCTCGTGAACGCGGACGGGTCGCTCGGCGAGCGCAACGCCGTCTCGTGCGGCTCGATCGAGCACAAGATGGGCATTCACGGCAACTCGACCTGCGTGATGAATTACGACGGCGCGACCGGCTTCCTCGTGGGCGAGGAGAATAAGGGCCTGGCCGCGATGTTCATCATGATGAACGCGGCGCGCCTCGGCGTCGGGCTGCAGGGCCTGGGCGTCGGCGAAGTCGCCTATCAGAACGCGGTGACGTACGCGCACGATCGCCGCCAGGGGCGCGCGCTGACCGGTCCCGCCGAGCCCGAGCAGAAGGCGGACCCGCTGTTCGTCCACCCGGACGTCCGTCGCATGCTGATGGAAGGCAAGGCGCTGACTGAAGGCCTGCGCGCGCTGTGCCTGTGGGCCGCGCTGCTGGTCGACCTGTCGCACAAGGCACCGAGCGAGGAAGAGCGCGATAAGGCCGATGCGCTCGTCGGGCTGCTGACGCCCGTGATCAAGGGCTTCGGCACCGACATGGGCTATAGGATCGCGACCGATTCCCAGCAGGTCTATGGCGGCCACGGCTACATCGCCGAATGGGGGATGGAACAATATGTCCGCGATGCCCGGATCGCGATGATCTACGAAGGCACGAACGGCGTGCAGGCGATGGATCTGGTCGGCCGCAAGCTGCCGGCCAAGGGCGGCCAGGCGATCCAGGCGTTCTTCGGGATGACCGCGGACGAAGTGGCCGCGGCGAAGAACGGCCCTCAGGCCAAGCTCGCCGAGGCGCTGGGCGGGACCTTGGCGGAGCTTCAGGCCGCGACGATGTGGCTGATGCAGAACGGTTTCGCCAACCCGAACAATGCCGGCGCGGGCGCTGTGCCCTATATGCACCTGATGGGGATCGTCGGCGTCGGCCTGATGTGGCTGCGCATGGCAGTCGCCGCGCAGACGCAGCTCGACGCGGGCGACGGGGACAAGGCTTTCCTGGAGGCGAAGCTGGTCACGGCCCGCTTCTGGTTCGATCGCCTCGCACCCCGGGCCTATGGCCTGCGCAAGGAGATCGAGGGTGGCTCGGACTCGATGATGGCCCTGCTCCCGCACCACTTCGCTCGATCGGCTTGATTTAAGTTATAATAAAGCTGTGTCTCAATAATGGACAGTAAAAGTCCGTACTTGACGCACGCCGTTAATAGGCGTTGACTGCAAGCGGTTCGATCTGTGCTTGATCCGAACCGGGGTGCAAAAGGGGGTTTCTATGACTTTGCTGAAAGCGGCCTTGCTTGGCGCGTGCTGCGCATTTGCGACGATTCCGGCGCAAGCCACTGTTTATACGGGCAATCATGCGATCGACACGGCGACCGTCAGTGTTTCGCTGACGACCGACGGCACGACCGGCGTGCTGTCGATGGCGAACATCACTGCCTGGTCATTCACGCTCTCCAACCCGGGCGGAACGGTGACGCTCGACAACAGCAACTCGAACTTCACGTTCCTGTCCGGCACGTCGTTCCAGGCGACCGCGACCGACATCGTGTTCGACTACAGCGTCGCCGGTCACATGCAGTGGGATAATTTCGGCCTTGGCGGAAACAACGCGCTCTGCTTCGACGCGGTCGGCGGTTCGTTTACCTGCATCGGCAATCCGCCCGCGGAAACGGTCCTCGTGAACGGCGTTTTCTCGAATGGCCCGCGTTCCGGCCGTTTCGTGCTCGGCAACGCCGTGGCGGTGCCGGAGCCGGCGACCTGGGCGATGATGATCGGCGGTTTCGCGATGGCCGGCATGGCCGCGCGGCGCCGCACGCGCACGTCCGTCACCTTCGCCTGATCGGCGTCTGAGGAATGACAGGGGCGCCGCCGGCTTGCGGCCGGCGGCGCCCTTCTGCGTGCGCTGGGCGGGTGCCGTGCGGCTAGCCGGCCGGAACGCTGGTCGGATTGTCCTGATTCTGGACGACGCCGGCGGTGCCCATCACGCCGTCCTCTTCGCCCGCGCTGCCTTCGATCGGCTCCTTGGGCAGCTTCTCCTTGGGCTCGCGGCTGCCGACTGACTTTTCATCGGGCGAATCGATCGGATTCTTCTCGTTGCTCATGGCCGTCTCCTTTGAACGAGGAGAACGCAGGCCGCCGCGATCCGTTCAGGGATAGCGCGCCCGGACGAAATAGAGGCCGTCCGGCGGCGCGTTGAAGCCGAGCGCGGCGCGGTCCCGGGCCGCCAGCGCTGCGGCAAGATCGCCGGCGCTCCATTTACGCTGCCCAACCAGCGCCAGGCAGCCGACCATCGACCGCACCTGGTGATGCAGGAACGATCGCGCTTCCGCGAAGATCGTCACGCCCTCGCCCTCGCGGGCGACGTCCAGCCGGTCGAGCGTCTTGACCGGGCTTTCCGACTGGCAGTGCACCGAACGGAAGGTCGTGAAATCGTGCCGGCCGACCAGGATCTGCGCCGCCTCGTGCATGGCCGCGACGTCCAGCGGCGCCGGTACGCGCCAGGCGAGCCCGGCTTCCCAGGTCAGCGGCGCCCGGCGGTTGACGATCCGGTATTCATAGGCGCGGCCGATGCACGAAAAGCGGGCGTGCCAGTCGTCCGGCACGATGCCGCAGGCCAGGATCGCGACCGGGTCCGGGCGAAGCAGCGCGTTCAGTCCTTCCATCAGCCGGAACGGCGTCAGGTCGCGCTCCAACTCCAGATGCGCGCGCATCGCCATCGCGTGCACGCCGGCATCGGTGCGGCCGGCGGCATGGACGGCCACCGTTTCGCCGGTCATCCGCTCGACGGCCGTCTCGATCGCCTGCTGGACGCTCGGGCCATGGTCCTGGCGCTGCCACCCCATGAACGGCCGCCCGTCATATTCGATCGTCAGCGCAAAGCGGGTCACGAGAGGCGCGTGCCCGGCGGGATCGGAAAGCCGCGCAACAGTGCGTCGGCGCTCATCGCCCCGCGCCCGGCGCGCTGCACCGTCGTCGGACGAAGCGCATCGGTGCCGCAGCCGATCAGAAGGCGATCGTCCAGCACCAACCCGGCGTCATCCCGGCCAAAACCGGGACCCCCCGTCTTCCCGCCGGGCTCGGCAGCTGGGTTTGCGTCGAGGTCATGAACGACCTCCGCGCTCAGCACCCGAATCCGCTCGCCGCCAAGCTCGAAAAATGCGCCCGGCGCCGGATTGAACGCGCGCACCTGCCGTTCGGCCGCCTCGGCGCCGGCGGCGAAGTCCAGCCGCGCTTCGGCCTTGTCGACCTTGGAGGCATAGGTGACGCCCTCTTCCGGCTGCAGCTGAGGCGGATAGGCCGCCAGGTCGCCGAGCACCGTCACCATCAGCGCCGCACCCTTGTCGGCCAGTTCGGCGGTGAGCTCGCCCGCGGTCTTGCGGTCGATCCCGATCTCCACGGTGGCGCGCATCGGGCCGGTGTCGAGCCCGGCCTCCATATCCATGATGGTGACGCCGGTGACGGCGTCTCCGGCCAGGATCGCGCGCTGGATCGGCGCCGCACCGCGCCAGCGGGGCAGCAGCGAGGCGTGGATGTTGAAGCAGCCGAGCCGCGGCGCCGCCAGGATCGGCCCGGGCAGGATCAGGCCATAGGCCGCGACCACCGCCGCGTCCGCGCCGACCGCCGCGAACCGCGCCTGCTCGCCGGCATCGCGGAGCGTGACGGGCGTGCGCACGTCCAGCCCCAGCGCTTCGGCGCGCCGTTGCACCGGCGAGGGCTGGAGCGCCTTGCCGCGCCCGGCCGGCCGCGGCGGCTGGCAATAGACCGCCGCAACCTCGTGCCCCGCTGCGACGAGCGCGTCGAGCGCGGGCACCGCGAATTCGGGCGTTCCCATGAAGATCAGGCGCATGGCGCGCCCTCTAACAGCTCCTCCCCGGAACGGGGAGGGGGACCAAGCCGGGGAAGCGGGTTGGTGGAGGGGCCGTCCGGCATCGGGTACACTGTCGCTCGCGAGCCCTCCACCGTGCCTGCCGCACATTTTCCTGTCCTACGTCCAGTGTTCCTGATACGTTCTCCCTATCGCGGATCAGAGGAGCTGACGGATGGGCCTGAGCGATTTATCGACGGAATCGATCAATGCCGGTTCGGTGATAGAGCGGATTTTTTCCACGCGGCGAACTTTCCTAACCTTCCGATGATTGGGGGCGGGGTTCGCGCCCTCTCCCGGATCGCGGACGCGCTGCTATATCGGCTCCATGGCTTCTCCCGAAATCGAGACTCTCACCCAGGCGCTGGCGCGCTTGCCCGGGCTTGGGCCGCGCTCCGCCCGGCGGGCGGTGCTGCATCTGCTGAAGAAGCGGGAGACTGCGCTCGCGCCGCTGCTGCGCGCGCTGGAGGCGGTCAACGAGCGGCTCGCCACCTGCGGCATCTGCGGCAATGTCGACACCACCGATCCCTGCGGCATCTGCGCCGATCCGCGCCGCGACGCCCGCGCGCTGTGCGTGGTGGAGGACGTGCCGGACCTCTGGGCGCTCGATCGCTCGCGGCTGTTCCCCGGCCGCTATCATGTGCTCGGGGGCCGTCTCTCTGCGCTGGAGGGCGTGCGGCCGGAGGACCTGCGGATCGACAGCCTCGTGTCGCGGATCGCCGCCGGCGGGATCGACGAGGTCGTGCTGGCGATGAACGCGACGCTCGAGGGGCAGACCACCGCCCATTACATCGCCGAGCGGATCGAGCGCTTCCCGGTTCGCCTCACCCAGCTCGCCCATGGCCTTCCGGTCGGCGGCGAGCTCGATTATCTCGACGAAGGCACGCTCGCCCAGGCGCTGCGCGCACGGCGGCCGGTCGCCTAGCCGAGCTTCTCGATCTTGGACTGAAGCTCCGCCAGCTGCGCCTTCAGCGCCGCGATCTCGTCGTCCTTCGACGCGGCATCCGGCTTGCCCTTGGGCGTGAAGGCGGTGGTGGCGGCCTCGAACATCTCCATGTTGCGGCGCGCGATCTCGGCGAACGGGCCGCCGGAAAAGGCGCCCTTCATCGCTTCGTGGAACTGGGCCTGGTTGCGGCGGAACGCGTCCATCGACGCTTCCAGATATTGCGGCACCATGCCCTGCATCGAATCGCCATACATGGAGATCAGCTGGCGCAGGAAGTTGACCGGCAGCATCGTCTGGCCGCGCGATTCCTCCTCCATGATGATCTGGGCAAGCACGGATCGGGTGATGTCTTCCTCGGTCCGCGCGTCGAGCACCTGGAACTCGCGGCCCTCGCGCACCATGGTCGCCAGATGGTCGAGCGTGATGTAGCTCGACGTCTCGGTGTTGTAGAGGCGCCGGTTCGCGTATTTCTTGATGATCACGACGTCGGGCGCGTCGCGATTGGGATTCTTGGCCATGGACGAGCCTTCAACAGAAAAAGAGAGGCTAGCACCCGGCCATGCCGCAGCGCAACACGGGCCGCGGCCGCTGCCTTTGTTCCTCGACCTGATGCGCAGCCAGACCGAAGGCGATCCGGCGCGCCGCGCGGCGGTGCTGGCGGGCTTGCGCGCCTATCAGGCCGCCCCGCGAACGCCGCGGCCGCCGGACATGCCGATCGTTGCCCGCGCCGGACGCGCGGTGCTGCGGGACTATGGCGGGGTGGGGCCGCCGGCGGTGTTCGTGCCCTCGCTGATCAACCCGCCCTTCATCCTCGACCTGGCCGAGGACAACTCGCTGCTCCGCTGGCTGAGCACCCAAGGCGTCCGCCCCCTGCTGGTGGATTGGGGAGTGCTAAATCCTCCCCTGCATTTGCAGGGGAGGGGGACCGCTCGCGAAGCGAGTGGTGGAGCGGCGGAGCGCAGCGACGAAGCTGGCTCTCCGTTTCGCTCCGGGCCCCTCCACCATGCTTCACATGGCCCCCCTCCCCCAGCAGAGCTTGGGGAGGAGCAAGACATCGCCGCCCATGCCGAGCTCCTCCTCCCCCTCCTCGGCGAGCTCGGCGAGCCCGCCCATCTGGTCGGCTATTGCCTCGGCGGGACGATGGCGCTCGCTGCCGCGATGCACGCCCGCATCCGCAGCCTGACCCTGATCGCCGCGCCCTGGCATTTCGCCGGCTTCGGCCCTGCCGCGCGGGACGACATCGCTGCCTTGTGGCAGGCCGCCCGGCCCGCCGCCGAGGCAATGGGGCTGGTGCCGATGGAAGTGCTGCAAAGCGGCTTCTGGCGGCTCGATCCTGCCCGCACCGTCGCCAAGTACGAAGCGTTCGGCCGGCTCGACCCCGCCTCCGATTCCGCCCGCGCGTTCGTCGCGCTGGAGGATTGGGCCAATGCCGGCGCGCCGCTGCCCTACGCCGCCGGGCGCGACCTGTTCGAGGACTTTATCGGCGCCGACGTCACCGGGCGCGGCGCATGGCGCGTCGGTGGCGGGACGGTCGATCCCGCGCGCCTGCGCGTCCCGACGCTGGAGTTCGTGTCGCTGAGCGACCGGATCGTGCCGGCGCCCTCGTCGGCGCGGCTGGCGAACGGCCGCACCTTGGGCCTCGGCCATGTCGGCATGATCGTCGGCTCCCGCGCCCGCGAACAGCTCTGGCAGCCGCTCGCCGCAATGCTTTCGCAGTTGCAGCAAAACTGATAGTCGCCGGTCCAGACTCTCAGGAGACAGCCATGCAGGACATCGTCATCACCGCCGCGAAGCGCACGCCGGTCGGCAGCTTCCTTGGTTCCTTTGCCGCGACTCCGGCGCACGAGCTCGGCCGCGTCGCGATCGAGGCGGCGCTCGCCCAGGCCGGCGTCGGCGCCGACGAAGTGTCCGAAGTCATCCTCGGCCAGGTGCTGACTGCCGCCCAGGGCCAGAATCCGGCGCGCCAGGCGTCGATGGCGGCGGGCGTGCCGAAGGAAGTGCCGGCCTGGGGGCTGAACCAGGTCTGCGGGTCCGGCCTTCGCGCCGTGGCCACGGCAGCGCAGATGGTTGCGACCGGCGACGCGCGGATCGTCGTGGCGGGCGGCCAGGAAAGCATGTCGCTCAGCCCGCACGCGCAGCAGCTGCGCGGCGGCACCAAGATGGGCGCGGTGCAGCTTGTCGATACGATGATCGTCGACGGCCTGACCGACGTCTTCAACGGCTATCACATGGGCATCACCGCGGAGAACCTGGCGGAGAAATACCAGATCACCCGCGACGAGCAGGACGCCTTCGCTTGCGCTTCGCAGAACAAGGCGGAAAAGGCGCGGGCGTCGGGTCGCTTCCAGGACGAGATCGCGCCGGTCACGATCAAGGCCCGCAAGGGGGACACCGTCGTCGACCGCGACGAGTTCATCCGCGAAGGCGTGGTCGTCGCCAGCCTTGCCGGGCTGAAGCCCGCGTTCAAGAAGGAAGGCACCGTCACTGCCGGCAACGCCTCCGGCCTGAACGACGGGGCCGCCGCCCTTGTCGTGATGACCCGTGAAGAGGCGGAGCGGCGCGGCTCGCCGGTGCTGGCGCGGATCGCCAGCTGGGCGTCGTGCGGCGTCGATCCCTCGATCATGGGCATCGGCCCGGTGCCGGCGAGCCGCCGCGCGCTGGAAAAGGCGGGTTGGTCGGTCGGCGATCTCGACCTGATCGAGGCGAACGAAGCCTTCGCCGCCCAGGCGCTCGCGGTCGGCAAGGACATGGGCTGGGATCCGGACAAGGTGAACGTCAACGGCGGCGCGATCGCGATCGGCCACCCGATCGGCGCCTCGGGCGCGCGCGTGCTGACGACTTTGATCTACGAAATGGCGAAGCGCGACGCGAAGAAGGGCCTGGCGACGCTCTGCATCGGCGGCGGCATGGGCATCGCCATGTGCGTGGAGCGGTGAGCTAGTCGGACCACACTCGCTCGAACCGGTCGCCCAGGCCGGTCAGCAGCTCGTACTGCGACAGGCCGGATGCGGCCGCGGCGGCTGGAAGGTCGTAGTTGATCGTCACCCAGTCGCCTTCTGCAAGCCCGGGCGCGGCGGTGGCGTCGATCGCGACCAGATCCATCGATACCCGGCCGACAAAGGGAAGGGTAGCGTCCCCCACCCGCGCGCGCCCGGTGCCGGAAAAGCCGCGCAGGATGCCGTCGGCATAGCCGATGTTGAGGACTGCGATCTCGGTCTCCTGAGTGGCCGTCCAGGTCGCGTTGTAGCCGACGCTCGCACCCGCGGGCACGCGGCGGCGCTGCAGCACCTGGGCTTCGGGAAAGACGACCTGGCGGAGGTGTCCCGCCGCCTCGCCGCGCGGCAGCCCGCCATAAAGTGCGAGGCCCGGACGGGTCAGGTCGACGGCATAATCGGGTCCCAGGCACACGCCCGCCGAGTTGGCGAGGCTCAAGCGGCGGTGCGGCACGCGCTGGGCGACCGCGAGC
Source organism: Sphingomonas horti (assembly GCF_009753715.1). Lineage (GTDB taxonomy): Bacteria > Pseudomonadota > Alphaproteobacteria > Sphingomonadales > Sphingomonadaceae > Sphingomonas_B > Sphingomonas_B horti. The sequence goes on from NZ_WQMS01000006.1 coordinate 443,623, forward strand.
AGCGCATCGCGCTGATCGGCGTTCTGCGGCACGTCCTCGTCGGCGCAGGCGAGGTGGCTCATCAGCGTCTCGATCGCGAGCCCGTCCAGCAGGTCCGCGTCCCCCGGCGCGATGCCGAGCCGGTTGATGCCGGTGTCGATCATCACGTCGCACGCCCCGCCGCCGGCCTCCCGCCAGCGCCGCACCTGCTCGGGCGTGTTGAGCACGGGACGGGCGGGAAGGGCCGTAGCGGCCGCCATGTCCTCCGGCCGGACGCCATGCAGCACCGACAGCGCCACACCCGCCGGCAGCGGCATCAGCGCCGCTGCCTCGGCCCATGTCGAGACGAAGAAGTCCCGGCACCCGGCCGCCGCCAGCCTGGCGACGACCTCGCGCGCGCCGAGCCCGTAGCCGTCGGCCTTGACCGCCGCGCCGCACGCGGCGCCGCCGCCTTGGCGCTGCAGCCAGCGCCAGTTCGCGACCAATGCGGCGCAGTCCAGCCGCAGCCGATGGGGAGGGGAGATGGTCACCGGGCGCGCGGTAGCGGGCGTGTCATGCCTCGTCGAGGGTGCGCAGGTCGTCACTGCGCAGCCAGATGACGGTCACCACCAGCGCCATCGCGACCACCGCCCAGGTGTACCACAGGCCGGCATAGGGGTTCCCCGTCTTGGCGATGATGTACTGGCTGACGAAGGGCAGGAAGCCGCCGAAATAGCCGGTCCCGATATGATAGGGGATCGACATGGAGCTGTAGCGGATGCGCGCCGGGAAGAGCTCCGACAGCAGCGCCGCGACGGGGCCGTAGGTCGCGCCGGAAAGCGCGCTGAGCGCGAGCACGCCCAGCAGGATGATCGCGATGTTGCCGCCTTGGGGCATGGTCTGCTCCAGCTCGTAGCCCGCTGTCTTCAACGCGGCGTCGAGCTCGGCCGCGGTCGGGTAGCGGCCCGCGCTGGCGCGGATGTCGCCGATGATGACGCCGGTTAGCTCGCGGTTGACCGTATAGGGCACGCCGCGCTTGGTCAGCATGTCGAGCGCCTTGCCGCACTCAGTCGCCTGCACCTTCGCGAACGGGCTGTAGCTGCAGTTCTGCCCGCCGACCACGACTGGCGCGCGCGCGGCGGCGGTCGCGAGGTGCGGGTTCGCGGCCTTGCCCATGATGCCGAAGATCGGGAACAGCAGGATCAGCGTCAGCGCATAGCCGATCACGATCGGCGGCTTGCGGCCGACCCGGTCTGACAGCCAGCCGAACAGCACGAAGAAGCCGAGGCCAGATCCGGCGCCGATGCCGACCAGCACCTGCGCCGTGGTGGGATCCAGCTTCATCGCGTTCTGGAGGAAATAGAGCACCTGGAACATCGCGGTGTACCAGATGACGGTCAGCCCGGCGGCGATGCCGAACAGCGCGACCAGCAGCCGGCGCCAATTGCCCGGATGGGTGAAGGTCTCCTTCAGCGGGTTGCGCGAGAGCTCGCCGGCCTGCTTGATCGCGCGGAACACCGGGCTCTCGTTGAGCTTCAGCCGCATCCAGAGCGAGACTGCCAGCAGCAGCAGCGAGAAGACGAACGGCACCCGCCAGCCCCAGGCCTTCCACGCCTCCTGGCCCAGCACCGCCTGCGTCAGCAGCACCACGGCAAGTGACAGGATGAAGCCGCCCGCGACGCTCCCCTGGATGAAGCCGGTGTAATAGCCGCGCCTGTCCGCTCGCGCATGCTCGGCGACATAGATCGAGGCGCCGCCATATTCGCCGCCCAGCGCGAGGCCTTGGAAGATGCGCAGCAGGATCAGGATCACCGGGGCGGCATGGCCGATCTGCGCCGCGGACGGCACGAAGCCGACGGCGGCGGTCGCCAGGCCCATCACCGTGATCGTGATCAGGAACGTATATTTGCGGCCAAGCTTGTCGCCGAAATAGCCGAACAGCACTGCGCCCAGTGGGCGGAAGCCGAAGCCGACGGCGAAGCCTGCGAGCGAATAGAGCAGCTCCACGGCCGGGCTGGACGCCGGGAAGAAGGTGCGGCCGATGATCGACGCCAGCGTGCCGTAGATGAAGAAGTCATACCATTCGAAGATCGTGCCCAACGAGGAAGCGGTGATGACCAGCCGCACCTCGCTGGGCTTGAGTTCCTTGACCGGTTCCTCCGCGATCGTCGCCACGCTGCCCCTCCCACGCTTTCGGAACGGCTTAAGCCCGCCGCCGCCCTAGAACAACCGCCCGCCGTCGGGCACGGCATGGCTGGGCTGAACCAGCACCACTTCGCCGTCCGCATCGGGAAAGCCGAGCGTCAGCACCTCCGACATGAACGGCCCGATCTGGCGCGGAGCGAAGTTGACGACGGCGGCGACCTGGCGGCCGACCAGCGATTCCGCCGGATAATGCTTCGTGATCTGCGCGCTCGACTTCTTGCGGCCGATCTCGGGGCCGAAATCGATCACCAGCTTGTAGGCCGGCTTGCGCGCCTCGGGGAACGGGTCGGCCGAGACGATCGTGCCGACGCGGATGTCGACCTCAAGGAAGGCATCGAACGGAATCGTCATCTTGAACCTCTTGCGCCCCCGGAACGTTTAGCCGCCATGGCAGACGAAGACCAAGCCCGCGTCTATGGCATGGCCGATCCGGCCAATCGCGACCCGCCGGCCGCCGAGGGTTTGCGCGGCGCGAAGGCGGAGACCGGCGGCGACCGCGAATCGCTGGACTTCCGCCATGACGTGGCGCTGGACGACGGACGCACCGTCACGGTCAGCGAAGGGTCGGGCGTCTCCTTCGCCGAACAGACCGGACGCGCCGGTCTGGCCGAGGCAAAGCCCTGGCGGGATACGGCTGTCAGTGACGAAGATGCCTCGTCGGTGCCGCTGATGCCGATCCTCGCCATTGCCGCCGCCGCCGGCATCATCGCCTTCGCGCTGTGGCGTTTCCGCCCGCAGGCGCCGGACGTCGAGACGGAGATCGACTTCCGCCCGGCGCCCGATCTTTAGGCCTTCGGCTTTACGAACTTCAGCGTCATGCGGTCGCTTTCGCCGATCGCTTGGTATTTGGCGCGGTCGGTCTCGCCGTTCGCATAGGTCGGCGGCAGCGTCCACACGCCCTTTGCCCAGTCCGCCGTGTCCTTCGGGTTCGCGTTCACTTCGGACGCGCCGACGAACTTGAACCCGGCCTCCTCGGCGAGGCGGCGGATCGTCGAGACCTTCATATAGCCGCTGGTCCGTTCGCGCTCGGCATCCGCCTTTTCGGGCAGGCGGTGATCGACGACGCCCAGCGTCCCGCCGGGCTTCAGCATCGCGTACATCTCCTTGAACGCGGCGAGGCTATAGTCCTGCTTGTCGGCCGTCTGGTAGCCGCCCCGCCAGTTGTGGACGTTGCGGAAGGTCAGCACGACATCGGCCGTGCCGGGCGCGACGCCGGTGCCGCCGAGCACGCTAGGGAACGCGGCGTGCTGGACCTTGCCGTAGATCGCCGGATCGGATGCGAGCTCCGCCGTCAGCGTCTTGCCCATCTTGTCGCCGGCATTGGCGAGGATCAGCTGCCCATTGGCGGCGAGATAGGGCCCCAGGATCTCGGTGTACCAGCCGCCGCCGGGCCAGATTTCGACGACCGTGTCGGTCGGCTTCACGCCGAAAAAGGCCAGCGTCTCGGCCGGATGCCGGTACTGGTCGCGCGCGCGATTCGCGTCGGTCCGTGATGGCGCCGCGACGGCCGCCTTCAACGCGGCGCTGGGCGCCTGCGCAAACGCCGGGGCGGCAATCAGCATGGCGGCCGAAGCGACAGCAATCGAGAAAATGCGCATAGTCCCTCCTTGTCCGGTCGTTGCCGGATCGGGACAAGCGTTACGCGGCCAGCAGCTTTCGATCAATCACAGGCAGGCTTCGAGGAACGGTTGGTCGAAACCGAACTGCTTTGCCTTTTCGAGCGTGTAGGGGCGCAGGCCGGACGAGCGGTATTCGCCGATGATCTTGCCGTCTGCGGTCTCGTCCAGATACTCGAACTTGAACAGCTCCTGCGTCACGATCACCGGGCCTTCCATGCCGATCACCTCGGTGACGTTGGTGACACGGCGGGAGCCGTCGCGGAGGCGCTTCACCTGCACGATCATGTCGACCGAGTCGGCGATCTGGCGGCTGATCGCTTCCTTCGGCACCTTGATGTCCGACATCATCACCATGTTCTCCATACGCGCGAGGCATTCGCGCGGGGAGTTGGAGTGAAGCGTGCACATCGAGCCGTCATGGCCGGTGTTCATCGCCGCGAGCATGTCGAAACACTCGCTGCCACGGATTTCGCCCAGGATGATGCGGTCGGGACGCATGCGCAGCGCGTTGATGACGAGGTCGCGGATCGTGATCGCGCCCTGGCCTTCCAGGTTCGCCGGACGGGTTTCCAGCGGCAGCCAGTGCGGCTGCTGCAGGCGAAGCTCGGCCGCGTCCTCGATCGTGATCACGCGCTCGCCGGGGTCGATCATCTTCGACAAGGCGTTGAGCATCGTCGTCTTGCCCGAGCCGGTGCCGCCCGAGATGACGATGTTGAAGCGGCTGGCGCCGGCGATCTTCAGCGCCGTCGCCATCTTCTCCGACATCGATCCGAACTTCGCCATCATATCGAGCGTGATAGGCTTGGCCGAGAATTTGCGGATCGAGATGGCTGTGCCGCGCAGGGAGAGCGGCGGCACGATCACGTTGACGCGGCTGCCGTCCTTCAGGCGCGCGTCGGCAAGCGGGGTGGTCTGGTCGACGCGGCGGCCGACCTGGTTCACGATCCGCTGCGCGATCTGGAACAGATGCTCCTCGTCGCGGAACTGGATCGGTGCGATCTCAAGCTTGCCCTTGCGCTCGATATAGGTCTGCTGCGGGCCGTTGACCATGATGTCGGACACGTCGGGGTCGGCAAGCAATTCCTCGAGCGGCCCGAGGCCCAACAGCTCGTCGATCAGCACCTTTTCGAGCGCGAATTGCTCGCGCCGGTTCAGCGTGATCTTCAGCTCGGCCAGCACCTCGCCGATGATCGGCGAGAATTCCTCGGCCAGCTCGTTTTTGCTGAGCGAGGCCGCCGCTTCCGGGTCGACGCGCTCGAGCAGGCGGGGAAGCACTTGCTCCTTGATGCGATGAACCGAAGATTCGAAGCCTTCGACCTTGGACTGGCCGGCCTCTCCCGACGCCGCCTGGCGCTCGGCGAGCCGTTGCAGGGCGTCCATCGGCGGCGCGATCGGCTCCGCATCGGCGACCGGGAACGGATCGCCCGGCGTTTCGCGCGGCGCGGAGGGCGCAGGCGCGGGGGCCGGGGCGGTCGCCTGCATCGGCCGCGCCACGCCAAAGGACGGCCTTTGTCCGCCGACGCCGCCACGTTTCCCGAATGCGCTCATTCCATCCCCAGCATTTGGCTCAATTGCGAGCGCTAGGGTGAATAGGGCGCAAACTTTGACAGAGTGCTAATCGGGAGGCGCGATCTCCCGGCCGCTGGGACGCAGATAAGCGGATGCGACAGAATGGAGGCCTCCGCTCGTGCGGAGGACGAGAGCCTATTCGGCGCGTTCCGCCAGAACGGTCAGGCCGCGCTCGTTGACTTCGGCGAAACCGCCTTGGACGCGGATCGTTGCGGGCTGGGCCGCTTGGGTGACGAACACCAGCAGGTCCCCATCGCGCAGCGTCGAGACGAGCGGGGAGTGGCCCTCTAGCACGCCGAAATCGCCCTCGGTGCCGGGGACGGTGACCATGTACACGCCCTCGGAACGGACGAGCTTTTCGGGTGTCACGAGTTCGAAGTGCAGGGGCATTGTTCAGACCTTCTCCCCTCCCGCTTGCGGGAGGGGTCGGGGGAGGGACTTTCCTTCTAAGAGAGAGCCTGCCGGAACAGGCCCTCCCCTAACCCCTCCCGCAAGCGGGAGGGGAACTTTGCTTACGCGTTCTCGGCCAGCTTCTTGGCCTTTTCGACCGCCTCGTCGATGCCGCCGACCATGTAGAAGGCGGCTTCGGGCAGGTGGTCGTACTCGCCGTCGACCACGGCCTTGAACGACTTGATCGTGTCCTCGATCGCCACGAACTTGCCGGGGATGTTGGTGAACACCTCGGCGACGTGGAACGGCTGCGAAAGGAAGCGCTGGATCTTGCGCGCGCGAGCGACGGTCAGCTTATCCTCTTCGGAAAGCTCGTCCATGCCCAGGATCGCGATGATGTCCTGCAGCGACTTGTACTTCTGCAGGATCGACTGGACGGCGCGCGCGGTCTCGTAATGCTCCTGGCCGACAGTGCGCGGCTCCAGCACGCGGCTCGTCGAATCGAGCGGATCGACGGCTGGATAAATGCCGAGCTCCGAGATCGCGCGGCTGAGCACGGTCGTGGCGTCCAAGTGGGCGAAGGAGGTGGCCGGCGCCGGGTCGGTCAAGTCGTCTGCGGGCACGTAGATCGCCTGCACCGAGGTGATCGAGCCCTTGTTCGTCGACGTGATCCGCTCCTGCAGCGCGCCCATGTCGGTCGCGAGCGTCGGCTGATAGCCAACGGCCGAGGGAATGCGGCCCAGCAGCGCCGACACTTCCGAACCCGCCTGGGTGAAGCGGAAGATGTTGTCGACGAAGAACAGCACGTCCTGGCCTTCGACGTCGCGGAAATATTCGGCGATCGTCAGGCCCGACAGCGCGACGCGGGCGCGGGCGCCCGGCGGCTCGTTCATCTGGCCATAGACCAGCGCCACCTTCGAGCCTTCCGAGATCGCATTGCCGTCGGCGTCCTTGGCGATGACGCCCGCGTCGAGGAATTCGTGATACAGGTCGTTACCCTCGCGGGTGCGCTCGCCGACGCCGGCGAAAACCGAGGTGCCGCCATGGCCCTTCGCGATGTTGTTGATCAGTTCCTGAATCAGCACGGTCTTGCCGACGCCCGCGCCGCCGAACAGGCCGATCTTGCCGCCCTTCGCGTAAGGCGCGAGCAGGTCGATGACCTTGATGCCCGTGACCAGGATCGAGCTTTCGGTCGACTGGTCGGCAAACACGGGGGCTTCGGCGTGGATCGGGGCGGAGGTGTCGGCGCCGATCGGGCCACGCTCGTCGATCGGCTCGCCGACCACGTTCATGATGCGGCCAAGCGTCTTCGGGCCGACCGGCACCCGGATCTGCGCACCGGTGTCCGTGACGGCCTGGCCGCGGGTCAGGCCCTCGGTCGAGTCCATCGCGATGGTGCGGACGGTGTTTTCGCCCAGGTGCTGCGCGACTTCGAGCACCAGGCGGTTGCCGTTGTTGTCCGTCTCCAGCGCCGACAGGATGGCGGGCAGATGGTCGTCGAACGCGACGTCGACGACGGCGCCGATCACCTGGGAAATGCGGCCGACATTGTTGGTCGTGGCCTTGCGGTCGAGGGTCTGGGGCTCAAGCATCTTGTCTTCCTTGCCTTCTACATCGTGCTCCGGCGAAGGCCGAAGCGTTGCACGAACAGGGCTCCGGCCTTCGCCGGAGCACAGCGTGCGTTGTCGTTACAGCGCCTCGGCGCCCGAAATAATCTCTACGAGCTCGGTGGTGATCGCGGCCTGACGAGTGCGGTTGTACTGGATTGTCAGACGGTTGATCATGTCGCCGGCGTTGCGGGTCGCGTTATCCATCGCCGTCATCTGCGAGCCGTAGAAGCCGGCCTGGTTCTCCAGCAGCGCGCCGTATATCTGGATGGCGACATTTTTCGGCAGCAGGTCGGCGAGGATCGCTTCCTCGTCGGGTTCGTAGTCGACGGCCGCCGCGCTGCCGGCCTGGGCCGCGCCTTTGGCGAGCGGCACCGGGATCAGCTGCTTCTCGGTCGGCTCCTGCACCAGCGCCGACTGGAAGCGGGAGAAGAACAGGTGGGCGACGTCGAACCGGTCGTCCTCATAGCGCGCGATCAGGTCCTGGGCGATCGCATGTGCATCCTCGAACCGCGCCGTCTTGGCCTGGCTCATGTCGTGATCGTGCAGCGTCAGCTTCGGATAATAGCGGTTGATCGCGGCGCGGGCCTTGCGACCGACGATGTAGAAGCGGACCGACTTGCCCGCGGCGATCAGCTCGTCCGCACGGCGCCGCGCGGCCCGGACGATGTTGGTGTTGAAGCCGCCGGCAAGACCCCGCTCCGAAGTGACGACGACGAGCAGGTGCCGATCGTCCTTGCCGGTACCGGTCAGCAGCTTCGGCGACGAGGCGCTGATCACGACCTTTGACGCGAGCGAGGCCATCACCGCCTCCAGCCGCTCGGCATAGGGACGGCCCGCCAGCGCCGCGTCCTGCGCACGGCGCAGCTTCGCGGCGGCGACGGTCTTCATCGCCTTGGTGATCTTCTGCGTCGACTTCACCGAGCCGATGCGGAGTTTCAGAGCCTTGAGGCTGGCCATTCTTTTCCTCTTTTCGTCATCCCGGGCTGGACCCGGAACCCATCTGCCTTGGTGAAGAAGATAGGCCCCGGCGCAAGGCCGGGTGACGGTTATTGTTCAGGCAAAGGTCTTGGCGAACGCGTCTAGGGCGGCCTTCAGCTTGCCCTTGGTGTCGTCCGACAGGTCGCGCTCGGTGCGGATCGCTTCCAGCACGCCCGGGTGGTTGTGGCGCAGGTCCGACAGCATCTCGCGCTCGAAACGGGTCACCGCCTCGACCGGGATCGCGTCCAGATAGCCATTGGTACCGGCGAAGATCGACGCGGTCTGCTCCTCGAACGGCATGGGGTTGAACTGGGGCTGCTTCAGCAGTTCGGTCAACCGGGCGCCACGGTTCAGCAGCTTCTGGGTAGAGGCGTCGAGGTCCGAGCCGAACTGCGCAAAGGCCGCCATTTCGCGATACTGCGCCAGCTCCAGTTTGATCGAGCCCGACACCTTTTTCATCGCCTTGGTCTGCGCCGCGGAACCCACGCGGCTGACCGACAGGCCGACGTTGATGGCCGGGCGGATGCCCGCGAAGAACAGGTCGGTTTCGAGGAAGATCTGGCCGTCGGTGATCGAGATCACGTTGGTCGGGATATAGGCCGAAACGTCGCCCGCCTGCGTCTCGATGATCGGCAGCGCGGTCAGCGAGCCCGAGCCGTTCGCCTCGTTCAGCTTTGCGGCGCGCTCCAGCAGGCGGCTGTGCAGGTAGAAAACGTCGCCCGGATAGGCTTCGCGGCCCGGCGGACGGCGGAGCAGCAGCGACATCTGGCGATAGGCGACCGCCTGCTTCGAAAGGTCGTCATAGACGATCACGGCGTGCATGCCATTGTCGCGGAAATACTCGCCCATTGCGCAGCCGGTATAGGGCGCGAGGAACTGCAGCGGCGCGGGCTCCGACGCGGTCGCGGCGACCACGATCGAATATTCCATCGCGCCATTCTCTTCGAGTGCGCGGACGATCTGCGCGACGGTCGAGCGCTTCTGACCGACGGCGACGTAGATGCAGTAGAGCTTCTTCGATTCGTCGTCGCCGGCGTTGACCGACTTCTGGTTGATGAAGGTGTCGAGCGCGACGGCGGTCTTGCCGGTCTGGCGGTCGCCGATGATCAGCTCGCGCTGGCCGCGGCCGACGGGAACAAGCGCGTCCAATGCCTTGAGGCCGGTCTGCACCGGCTCGTGGACCGACTTGCGCGGGATAATGCCGGGCGCCTTCACCTCGACGCGGCGGCGCTCGGTCGCCTCGATTGGGCCTTTGCCGTCGATCGGGTTGCCGAGGCCGTCGACGACGCGGCCGAGCAGGCCCTTGCCGACCGGCACGTCGACGATGGTGCCGGTGCGCTTGACGGTATCGCCTTCCTTGATCTCGGCGTCCGAGCCAAAGATCACGACGCCGACGTTATCGGCCTCCAGGTTCAGCGCCATGCCCTTGATGCCGTTCGCGAACTCGACCATCTCGCCGGCCTGGACGTTGTCGAGGCCGTAGATGCGCGCGATGCCGTCGCCGACCGACAGCACCTGGCCGGTTTCGGAAACCTCGGCCTCGGTGCCGAAGTTGGCGATCTGGTCCTTGATGACCTTCGAGATTTCTGCGGCGCGGATATCCATGATTAGCCTTTCATCGCGTGCGCGAGGGAGTTCAGACGGGTGCGGATGGAGCTGTCGATCATCTGCGATCCGATGCGGACTACGAGCCCGCCCAAGATGGTGGGATCGACATTCAGTTCAACGGAAACGTCGCGGCCAAGACGCTGCTTCAGCTGGCTTTTCAGCTGCGCGACCTGATCGTCGTCGAGCGGGTGGGCGGAGGTGACCTCGGCCGTCGTCTCGCCGCGATGGCGGGCGGCCAGCGTCCGGAAGTTGCGGATCACGCCCGTCAGCTGGTTGAGACGGCGGTTTGTCGCGAGCACGCCCAGGAATTTGGTGGTGATATCGTCGAGGCCCAGCGACCCGGCGGCAGCTTCGACCCCTTTGGCGGCATCGGCGCGGCTCAGCACCGGGCTGGTCGTCAGCGCCCGGAAATCATCGGACTGGTCCAGCGCGGCGCGCAGCTTGCCCAGGCTCGCTTCGACCGCTTCTATCTTCTTGGAATCGCGCGCAAGCTCGAACAGCGCGGTCGCATACCGCCCCGAAAGGCTAGCCCCAATGCCGCCGGAATTCTCCACGCGCTCGATGTCCTCCAAGACGAGAAAATGGCCCTACGCCAAAAGGGGCGCGCAAGCGCACCCGGCGAGGTCGCGGCGCGGTTAGCAAAGGGGCGGTGGCGATGCAAGGCACTTAGCTCCTCCCCGGACCGGGGAGGAGTTGATCTGCTTTCACAGCAAGCCTTGGGACGTGTCCGATTCGCCCGGACGCTACACCGTCTCCATATCCACGATGGAGACCGAGATGGCGTACCGAATCGAAGGACTGGACCCTGCGCCCTATGTGCCGCTGTTCGCGCTGACGGACGCGGAGCTGGAGGAACGGCAGGCGCGGCAGGTCACGGCGGACGGCCGGCCTGCCTTTCCATGCCGGGCGACGCTGGAGGATGCGGGGGCGGGCGAGCGGCTGATCCTGGTGAACCACGTCTCCCACGACGTGGCGGGGCCGTTCCGCTCGAGCTTCGCCATCTATGTGCGCGAGTCGGCGGAGCGGCCGGCGGTGTTCCGGGACACGCTGCCGCCGGTGTTCGCGACGCGTACGCTGACGCTGCGCGCGATCGACGGCGACGGCATGCTGGTCGACGCGGTGCTTGTCCCCGGCGCCGACGCCGATGCCGCGATCCGGCGGCTATTCGGCAACCCGCACATTGCGCAAATCCACGCCCATTATGCCGCACCGGGATGCTTCGCGGCCAAGATCGTGCGAGACTGAGCCATGGCCACTGCCTTCAAATTCGACGACGAGGCCGCCTGGGCGGCGGTGCAGCGGCGCGACCGGGCCTATGACGGGCGCTTCGTGACCGGCGTGCTGACGACCGGCATTTATTGCCGGCCCAGCTGCGCGGCACGGCACACGCGGCGGGAGAATGTCCGCTTCTTCGGCAGCGGTGCGGAAGCCGAGGCGGCAGGGTTGCGCCCGTGCCTGCGGTGCAAGCCCGACGAGGTCGCGCGCGATGCGGACGCCGTCTCGCGGGCGATCGCGCTGATCGGTGCCAGCGAATCGCCGCCCTCGCTCGACGCGCTGGCGCACGCTGTCGGCTATTCGCCCTTTCATTTCCACCGGCTGTTCAAGCGCGCGACCGGCGTCACCCCGGCCGACTATGCGCGCGGGCTGCGGGCGAAGCGGGCCGAGGCCGCGCTGACGGAGAATGGCCGGATCACCGACGCCATCTACGATGCCGGCTATTCGGGGCCGGGCCGCTTCTATGCGGATGCGGGCAAAAGGCTGGGCATGACGCCGTCTGCGTGGCGTGACGGCGGCCGCGGCGAGACGATCCGCTGGGCCACGGCGGAAACCGATCTCGGCACGATGCTGGTCGCCGCGACCGCCAAGGGTATTTGCCGCCTGTCGTTCGACGAGGACGAGTCGGCGCTCCGGCGACGCTTCCCCAAGGCGACGATCGAGCATGGCGGCGCGGGCATGGCGGAGCTGGTGCGGCGCACGGTCGCGGCCGTGAACGCTCCCGAGAAACCGCACGACCTGCCGCTCGACGTCCACGGCACCGCGTTTCAGCAGGCGGTGTGGCGCGAGCTTCAGAAAATCCCGGCCGGCGAGACGCGCACCTATGCGCAGATCGCTGCCGCCGTCGGGCGACCGGCCGCGGTACGCGCGGCCGGCAGCGCGAACGGCGACAACAATGTCGCAGTGTTGATCCCCTGCCATCGCGTAATCCGCACCGATGGGACGCTCGGCGGCTATGCCTATGGGCTGGAGCGCAAGGAAAAGCTGCTGCGGCGGGAAGGCGCGCGGTAAGTCAGCAGCCCGCGAGCTTCATGAGCCTTGAGCCGGCGGCACGTGATCGCAGCTATAGACCAGCCGCTCGTTCGGAGCGGGCGGCAGCAGGTCGCGGAGCGCCTGGGTCATGTCACCCGCTGCCCGCGCGCCGTCGGCGGAGCAGCTCTTTGCCGGGTGCTTTGCCTGGAGAGCGCGGGCGGCGGCGAGGGTGTCCGCAGGCAGGAGGTAGCGTTCCACCGTGTAACGCGACGCCGCCGGATCGAAGCGGCGGACCAGCGCGATTCCTTCGGTGGGCGACACCTCCGCACGGACCCAGCGATCGTCCTCGGCCGCGAACGGTGCCCCGCCTTCGCAGCTCGGCGCAGCCCAATCGAGCGTCACGTCCCTGGGTTCTGAGATGGTGATGCGGCTGCGCTCCAGATCGAGGCGGCAAGCATAGGCGCCCTCGACAGCGGTCGCGGCGGTCTTGGGACTCGCCTTCGGCGCCGCGGCCGCCAGCCGCGCGTCGGCCTGGTCGAGATCGGGGCGCGCGACCCAGGCGATTGGCGCGCCGGCCATCAACACCAGGCCCGCCGCGCCGGCGCCGAGCGCCACGCGGCGATCGTCCTTCGACAGCAGCACAAGGGCGCCGTTCACGAATGCCACGCCGAAAACGAGCAACAGGCCGGCCACCGCGAGGCCATTGTCGCGCTCGGCGAGGATGCGGTCGCGGACCTGCTCACGCCGCGCATCCATCCGCTCTTCGGCATAGGCGGCGCGGTTGCGCTCGGCCTGGGCGCGCTCGTCCTCGCTGCGGGCGAGGCGCTCGTCGATAGCCGCCTGCTCGGCGCTGGTGCGGCAGGGCAGCCCGGTGGTGTGCGGCTTGACGCCGGCGGCGCGGAGGAACGGGATGATCTCCTTCACCGAAACAGCGAAGCCGAACACCGCGTCGACGCCTTCGGAGTTGGAGACGAAGCTGTTGATGCCGACCACGCGGCCGCACGAATCGACCAGCGGACCGCCCGAATTGCCGCGCCCGATCGCCGCATCGTGCAGCACCGTGTCGAAGCGCTGCGACGACTGGCCGCCCGAAACATGGCCCCAGCTCTTGACCGGAGCCTGGGGCGTGACGAAGCCTTCGGCGCCCAGCTCGCGGGCCCGATCGACCGAAAAGGGATAGCCGACCGCGGCGACCGCGGCGCCGTCCGGGACCGGCCCGGTCGCGATCGTCGCCGGCTCGACATGGCCGTCGGTCAGCTCGATCAGGGCGAGATCGCGCTGCGGCTGATAGGCGATCAGCCGACCGGTGAACCGCTTCGATCCTTCGGAAGGTACGACACCGATGATCGCCTCGCCCTCCGCGGCGTCGGAAACCACGTGCGCGTTGGTCAGTATCTTGTCCGGGGCGACCGCGACGCCGCTGCCTGTTCCGATCCCCTGCGGCACGCCGCCTTCCATCGCGACGACGACCACGCGCACCACGCTGCGCCCGGCAGCGGCGACGTCGAGATTGTCCTGGGCGAGCGCGGGGGCGGGGAGGAACTGGAAAACCAGCGCCAGCATCCATCCCCACAGGTTCGATTTATTGAGCAAGGAACGCCTTCACTTCGTCCGCGAATGCATTCGGTGCGTCGAGCATTATGAAGTGGGCGGCATTGGGCACGCGCTTCAGCGTCACGCCGGAGAGATCGGCATAGGCGGCCTTGTAGCCGGCATCCATCTGTTCGTCGGTGAACGGTGCCCCCGCCGGGGTGACGTAGAGGACGGTGGTCGGCACGGTGATCGCCTTCAGCTCCGGGCGGAGGTCGGTGACGATCAGCTCGGCAAAGGCATTGGCGACCGCGTTCGGATCGCTCGCAAGGCTGTCCTCGATCGGGCCGGCGCGCTCGCTTTCGGTGTTGATCATCGACGTGACCATGGTCCGGCGCTCACGGTCGCGCTCCTCCGGTGTCGCCTTGGCGGAGCGGGCGCGCATTGCATCGGCGATCGGGCGGACGCTGTCGGCGTTGGCGCTCGGCCCGCCATAGAGCTGGCCAACGAACGGGTGCATGTCGACGACCATCAGCTTGCCGACTTCCTTGGGATGGCGCGCGGCAACCATCATCGCGATCGTGCCGCCCATCGAATGGCCGATCAGCGCCGGCTTTTCGAGCTTTTCCTCCGAGATGTAGCGCGCGACTTCCTCGGCGACGGGCGCGATGACCGCACCCTGCGCGTTGCCTCCCGCCGGCGTCGCGCCCATGCCAGCGATCTGGACCAGATGGTAGCGATAGCCCGGCACGCGCTCGACCGTGCCGTTCCACACCCGGGTCGACGATGCGAGGCCGTGGATCAGCACGACGTCCGGGCCGGAGCCTTCGGCGGTGACGCTGATCCGGTCGGACTGGAAGGCGGCGAAAACAGGGTTGGCAGCGATCAGAGCCGCGGCGGTGAACAAGGCGCGAAACATTGGAGACCCTCCCGGTAGTGCGCGATGATTAGGCGAGGCGGCGGGCAGGGCGCTAGAGGAAAGAATAGGGGTCGACGTCCACGCTCACGCGCACGCTTGCCGGCCAGTCAAGCGCGCCCAGCCAGTCGCGGATCACGTCCTGAACATCGAGGCTGCGGCGCGCGTGGACCAGCAGGCGGTGGCGGTGGCGGCCGCGGAGCATCGCCAGTGGGGCGGGGGCGGGGCCGAAGACGTGCATGTCTTCCACTTGCGGCGCGGTCTTGCCGATCAGCCGCGCGGTCTCGATCGCGGCCTGCGCGTTTTCGGAGCTGACGACGATCGCGGCCATGCGCCCGAACGGCGGTGCGCCCGCCTCGCGCCGGGCCTCGGTCTCGGCAGCGTAGAAGCTTTCCGCGTCGCCGCTGACCAGCGCCTGGATCACGGGCGCGTTCACGTCGTGCGTCTGCACGAAGACCCGCCCCGGCTTCTCGCCGCGTCCGGCGCGGCCGGCGACCTGGGCGATCTGCTGGAACGTCCGCTCTGCCGCCCGCAGGTCGCCGCCGGAAAGGCCCAAGTCGGCATCGACCACGCCGACCAATGTCAGGTTCGGGAAGTGATAGCCCTTGGTCACAAGCTGCGTGCCGATCACGATCGAAATCTCGTTCGCTTCCATCCGCGCGACGAACTCGGCGGCCTTGGCGGGGGACCAGATCGTGTCCGACGTGACGATCGCGCGCGGCGCATCGGGGAACAGGGCCGCGACCTCGTCCGCGATCCGCTCGACGCCGGGACCGCAGGCGACCAGCGAATCCTCTGCCTTGCATTCGGGGCAAAGCTCGGGCGGCTTCGCGATCAGCCCGCAATGATGGCATTGCAGCCGGTGGATCAGGCGGTGCTCGACCAGCCAGGCGGTGCAGTTCGGGCATTTGAAGCGGTGGCCGCAATGGCGGCACAGCGTCAGCGGGGCATAGCCGCGGCGATTGAGGAACAGCAGGCTCTGCTCGCCGCGTTCGATCGTCTCCTCGATCGCCTTGACCAAAGCCGGCGCCAGCCAGTGGCCGCGGGGCGGCGGGTCCTGCAGCAGGTCGATCGCGGCGATGTCGGGCAGCTGTGCGCCGCCGAACCGGGCTGGCAGCTTCACGTCCTTGTACCGACCGAGCTCGACTTGGTGACGCGTCTCGATCGCCGGCGTGGCCGAGGCGAGGACGATCGGGATATCCTCGAAATGCGCGCGCATCACCGCGGTGTCGCGGGCATGGTACTGGACGCCTTCTTCCTGCTTGAAGCTCGCCTCATGCGCTTCGTCGACGATGATCAGGCCGAGGCTGCGATAGGGAAGGAACAGTGCCGAGCGCGCCCCGACCACAACCTTCGCTTCACCTTTCGCGATCGCGCGCCACGCGCGGCGGCGCTGGGATTGGCGCAGCCCCGAATGCCAGGCGACCGGCAACACGCCGAAGCGCGCGTCGAAACGGCGCAGGAAAGGCTCGGTCAGCGCGATTTCAGGGAGGAGGACGAGCGTCTGACGTCCCTCCCGAATCGCAGCGGCCACCGCTTCGAAATAGACCTCGGTCTTGCCGGAGCCGGTGACGCCGTCAAGTACGAAGGGTTCGAAGCTATGGGCCTGCACCGCCGCGGCGAACCGCGTGGCAGCTTCAGCCTGCTGCGGTGTCAGTTCAGGCGGCGCATGGTCGGGATCGGGTTCGGGGAACGGCGTGTCGAGGGCGACTTCGATCGGCTCGATCGCGCCCGCCTTGCACAGGCCGCGGATCACTGCGTCCGAGACGCCGGCGATCAGCGCCAGCTCCCGCACCAGCCCCTGCCGGTCGCCGATCCGCTCCAGCGCCTGGATGCGTTGCGGCGTCAGGCGGTCGGGAGCGATGCCGGTCGCGCGATATTCGAGCACTGTGCGCCCGCTCTCCAGCGCCGAAGAGGAGGGCAACGCCATCCGCAGCACCGCGCCGGGCGGGCTCAGATAATAATCGGAGGCCCACTCGATCAGCCGGCGTAACGGGCCTGCGAGCGGCGGCGCGTCGTGGACGGCGATCAGGTTGCGCAGCCGATTGTCGCCCACTTCCGCGCCGGACGGCATCCGCTCCGGCTCCCACACCACTCCAGTCAGCTGGCGAGGGCCCAGCGGCGCCACTACGACCGATCCCGGCTCGACCGTCATGCCGTGCGGAACGCGGTAGTCGAGCGGGCCAAGCGCGGGGTTCAGCAGCAGGACGCGGGCGCGGGACATGGCGTTGCTCGATAACGGGCTCCCCCATCCTGACAAGGGACGGGAATATCGGGGCTCAGTCGTCGATGATCACGTTCATGCCGCTCGCGTCGGCGGCCTGGAAGAAGCGGTTGACCAGGTCACGCTCGGTCTGGGTGATGTGGGGATTCCAGACATCGAGGATCAGTACCGCGCGCAACTCATCGCTGTCGTTCCACGCCTCATGCTCGATCGTGTCGTCGAAGGCGAAGGCCTGGCCCTCCTGCCATTCGCGGGTTTCCCCGCCGACGCGGAAGCCGCATTTCTCCGGCACGATCAGGCCGAGATGGACGATCGTGCGGGCGTTGGTGACGCCGGTGTGAGGCGGGATGCGCGTTCTGGGGTGGAGCAGCGAGAAGAAAACGGTCGGCGCGCGGCCCGCATGGTCGGCCAGCGGCAGCTTCTCGACGGCCGCTGCAGTCTGCGGGCAGCGCGCGCAATGGTCGTCGATCCGCTTGCCGTGCCGCCAGAGGAAATAGGCGCTCCAGCGCTCGCTATGGTCGAGCTCGCTCCATTTGCTCTCCGGATAGCCGGACGGATACTGGACGTAGGGCGCAAAGCCCTCGTCGCCCTTATCGAGCAGGTCCTTCAGCTCCGCGCGGATGGCGGGGGCCGCGGCTTCCAGCTCGCTCATCCAGGGAAAATGCTCGCGGTCGAAGAACTCGTCGGCCGGCAGGAACGGGAAGGTCATCCCCTCGCAGACGTTCGCATAGACCTGGCGCCGCCCCAGCATCGCGTCGATCGCCGCACCGACGCGCCGCCGGTCGCGCGGCGAAGCTGCGGCCAACGCGTCGCCCATCGCCCCATCTATCACGCCGCCGAATCGCGCGTTATGAGCCACCGCAAAGGCGCGGCCCTCGTCCAGCATCGCCCGGATCTCGGGCGACAGCTGCTCGTCGGGCGGGGCGACGGCGCCGGCCTGACCCCAATGCAGCGCGGCCCGGGCGTTCTGGCCCGTCCGCTGGAACAGATGCGCCTTGCGCAGCAACGCGACGAACGCGCGCGCATCGATCGCCAGCACGCGGTCGAGCGCGGCGAGTTCGCCGTCATCATCGCCGAGCTCCCGGCAGGCGCGGGCGAGGTTCAGCCACAGCACCGGCTCGCCGGGATCCGCAGCTGCGGCGCGGGCGAAGTAATTGCGCGCCGCGGCAAAGTCCGACCGCGCCAGCGCCTGCGTGCCCAGCGAGTTGAGCGCCTGCGGATGATCGGGGGCGATCGCGACCACCTGCTCTAGATATCTGACCGCCGCCTGCGGGCGCTGCGCCCGCTGCTCGGCCGCCGCCGCCGACAAGAGTTGCGCGATGCGCGGATCGTTCACCCGAATTTCCCCAAGTCCACGTCACCCCGGACTTGATCCGGGGTCCACCTTCTTTACGGAGGCTGTCAACAGGAAGGTAGGTCCCGGGGTCAAGCCCGGGGCGACGGATCGAGGGTCATATGAAATTCTTCGTCGATACGGCCGATACGAACGACATCCGCGAGCTGGCCGTGACCGGCCTACTCGACGGGGTCACAACCAACCCGTCGCTGATCCATAAGGCGGGGCGCGATTTCCTCGACGTGGTGAAGGAAATCTGCGCGATCGTGCCGGGACCCGTTTCCGCCGAAGTCGTCGCGCTCGACCACGAGACAATGATGAAAGAGGCCGAAATCCTCCGCAGGATCGCGGACAATGTCGCGGTCAAGGTGCCGCTGACGCTGGACGGGCTGAAGACCTGCCGCAAGCTGACCGCCGACGGCACGATGGTGAACGTGACGCTTTGCTTCTCGGCGAACCAGGCGCTGCTGGCGGCGAAGGCGGGCGCGACCTTCGTCTCGCCGTTCGTGGGGCGGCACGACGATGTCGGGTTCGACGGCATGCAACTGATCAGCGACATCCGCCTGATCTACGACAACTATGATTTCGCGACCGAGATCCTGGTCGCCAGCATCCGCCATCCCGTCCACGTGCTCGAATCGGCGAAGCTGGGCGCCGATGTCGCGACGATGCCGCCCGCTGTGATCCGCCAGCTCGTCAAGCATCCGCTGACGGACAAGGGCATCGAAGGCTTCCTCGCCGACTGGGCGAAGACCGGGCAGAAGATTTCGTGAAATCCTCCCCGAGCTTGCTCGGGGAGGGGGACCGCGCACCGAAGGTGCGTGGTGGAGGGCCCGCAGCGAAGCGAGGATCGCTGACCCTCCGCTTCGCTGCCGGCCCCTCCACCGGACTTCGTGCGATCCGCCTCCCCTCGCAAGGCGAGGGGATGATCTAATGCAGCTGCTCGTCCAATCCTTCGCTGACCATTTGCGCCGGGATCGGCGACGATCGGTGCATACGGTGCGCGCTTATGTCGCAACCGCTGAGCGGTTGCTGGCGTTCCTCTCGGAACATCACGGCCGCCCCGCCGATGCGGCGCTTCTGAAGACCATCGGCGTCGCCGACCTGCGCGCCTTTCTTGCCGACCGGCGCGGCGACCGGATCGGCAATGCGTCGGCGGCGCGGGAGCTCTCGGCGGTGCGCACGTTCCTGGCTTTTGCCGGGGTCGAGGCGCCGCGGCTGAAAGGGCCGAAGGTGAAGAAAGGCGCGCCGCGTCCGGTCTCACCGGCCGAGGCGGTCGCGCTGGCCGAAGACGTGGCCGAGGAGCGGGAGGGATGGGCCGGCGCGCGCGATCTTGCGGTCCTGTTGCTGCTCTACGGCGCCGGCTTGCGGATCGGCGAGGCGATGGGGTTGACGGGGGCCGCGCTGCCGCTGGGTGCGACGCTCAGCGTCACCGGCAAGCGCAACAAGACCCGGGTGGTGCCGCTGCTGCCGCAGGTGCGCGAAGCGATCGACGCCTATGTCGCCGCCTGTCCGTATCCGCCTGCGAAGGACCAGGCGCTGTTCCGGGGTGCGCGCGGCGGACCGTTGGAACCGTCGCAGATCAGGCGCGCGGTGCGGCGGGCGAGGGGACGGCTGGGGCTATCGGAGCAGACGACGCCGCATGCGCTCAGGCACAGCTTCGCGACCCATTTGCTCGGCCGCGGCGTCGATCTTCGCTCGCTCCAGGAGCTGCTCGGCCATGCGAGCCTCAGTTCGACTCAGATCTACACCGCCGTCGATGCCGCGCATCTGATGGACGTGTACAGGAACGCTCACCCCCGCGCCTAGTCGCGCGGTTTCCAGGTGAAGACGCGCCACAGATACCAGCCGACCATGCCGGCCATGACGGCGAGCGCGACCGGACCGACATAATCCTGCAGCTGATGGAAATTATGGCTGAGGAACACCCCGGCTCCGGCCAGCACCGAGTTCCAGATCGCGCTGCCGGCGAAGGTCCAGAGCGTGAATTCCCAGAAAGGAATGCGCGCCATGCCGGCGGGAATCGAGATCAGCGTGCGGCCTGTCGGCATGAATCGCGCCGCAAGGATTACCCAATGGCCGTGGCTGAGAAAGAAGCGATGCAGCTTCTCCACCTCGTGCCAGTCGAGCGTCAGCCAACGGCCGTAGCGCTCCACGAACGGGCGGAACCGCTGATAGCCGGTGCGCCAGCCGATCCAGTACCAGAAATAGTTGCCGATCGTGGTGCCGATCGTGCCCCAGAGCACGAGCGGCACGAACGCCATCTCGCCCTGCTCCACGGCGATGCCGCCCAAACCCATGATGACTTCGGAGGGAATGGGCGGAAACACATTCTCCAGCACCATCAGCAGGAAAATGCCGGCGTAACCGCCGCGGGCGATCAGATGGACGATGAAGTCGGTCATTTCGGGTGGTCAGGCGCGCGCCGCGACCTTGCGCTCGATCACGTCCCAGATCAGCGCGGGCGTGTCGGTGCCGTTGAATTTGTCGATCGCGACGATCCCGGTGGGCGACGTCACGTTGATCTCGGTCAGCCATTCGCCGCCGATCACGTCGATGCCGACAAACACCAGGCCGCGGCGCTGCAGCTCCGGGCCGAGCGCGGCGCAGATCTCCCGCTCGCGGGCGGTCAGATCGGCCTTCGCCGCTTTGCCTCCGACCGCGAGATTGGAACGGATCTCGCCTTCCCCCGGGATGCGGTTGACCGCGCCCGTCACCTCGCCGTCGATGAGGATGATCCGCTTGTCGCCGTCCGCCACGCCCGGCAGGAACGCCTGCACCATGTGCGGCTCCCGATAGGCGGTGTTGAACACCTCGATCAAAGACGAGAGGTTGGCGCCGTCGCGGCCGACCTTGAAAATCGCCTTGCCGCCGTTTCCGTGCAGCGGCTTGACGACGATCTCGCCATGCTCGGCCAGGAAAGCCCGCGCCGCATCGAGCTCGCGCGTGACGAGAGTCGGCGGCATGAAGCGCGCATAGTCGAGAACGAACACCTTTTCCGGCGCGTTGCGGACCGAGGCGGGGTCGTTCACCACCAACGTCTCATGTGCGATCCGCTCGAGCAGGTGGGTGGCCGTGATGTAGCCGAGGTCGAATGGCGGGTCCTGCCGCATCAGCACCACGTCGATGTCGCGGCCGAGATCGATCGTGACCGGCGCGTCGATGGTGAAGTGATTGCCGACGACCGGTTGCACCCGCACCGGATGGGCGACCGTCCAGACGCGGCCGTCGCGGTAGTTCAGCCGGTCGGCGGTGTAGTGATAGACCGCGTGCCCCCGCTCCTGCGCCTTCAGCATCAGCGCAAAGCTGGAATCGCCGGTGATGTTGATACCCTCCAGCGGGTCCATCTGCACGGCGACACGCAAGCTCATTCACATTCTCCCGCGAGTCAGCCGACCCAAGCGTTGCGGATGTGGCGGGGCAAGCTCCACGGCGCAAGCAGGATCACGTCGACACGAATGTCATCGCCGGGCCGGCCGTAGCGCGGCGCCAGCATCGATGCGGCCGACGCGACGCGGGAAAGCCGGAATTCATCGATCGCCAGATCGAGCTCGGGCCGGGTGGCGCGGGTCTTCACTTCCACGAACAGGGTGGTCCGCCCACGACGCGCAACCAGGTCGACTTCGCCCACCGGCGTGCGGACGCGACGGGCGACGATGCTCCAACCCTGAAGGTTGAGCCAGAGCGCGGCGGCCGCCTCGCCCGCGCGGCCGCGACGTTCGGCACGTTGGCGGTCACGCATCCGATTTCAATATCATTGCCCGGGCGTAGAGCGCCTTGCGATCGGCGCCAAACGCCTTCGCGACCTCGCCCGCGGCCTTGGCGGGCGGCAATCGCTCCAGGGCCTCACGCAAGGCCTTTTCCACCTCGTCCTCGCTCGCGGGCGCTCCTGCGCCGGGTGGAGCGACGACGATGACGATTTCGCCTTTGGGCGGGGCATTGGCGTAGCGGGCAGCCAGGTCGGGAAGGGGCGCAGTGATGGTCTCTTCGAAGGTCTTGCTGATCTCCCGCGTGACGGCAGCGTCACGCGGGCCGAGAGCGCCTGCCAGTGCGGCGAGTGCGGCGGCGAGGCGCGGGCCTGATTCGTAGAAGATCAGGGTTGCACGAATTGCCGAAAGTTCGGCGATGGCGTCGGCGCGCGCCTTGGCCTTGGCAGGCAGGAAGCCGGCAAACAGGAACCGATCGGTCGGAAGCCCGGCGAGCGTCAGTGCGGCGATCGCGGCGCAGGGGCCGGGGATCGTCGTCACCACCACACCCGCCGCGCGCGCATCGCGGACCAGCTTGTAGCCGGGGTCCGAGATCAGCGGCGTGCCTGCATCCGAAACGAGCGCGACCGATTCGCCGGCCATACGCGCGATCAGCTCGGGCCGCACCCGGTCGGCGTTATGGTCATGATAAGAGATCATCGGCCGCCGCGCGCCGATATGGTGGAGGAGCTTCGCCGTCACCCGGCTGTCCTCCACCGCCAGCACGTCGGCGCGCGCCAGCACGTCGGCCGCGCGTGCGGAAAGATCGGACAGGTTGCCGATCGGGGTGGCGACAATATAGAGGCCGGGTTTCAGCTTTTCTTGCATGTAAGGGACGTCATGGCAGAGGCAGCGACCGCGCCGCAACACTGGGTCCGGCGAGCGACGAGGTTTGGCGCATTTGCCGGCCTGATGGCGCTTGCGGCCTGCGTGTCCGGTCCGCGCCGGGGCACCACGCCGCCGCCCCCGCCGCCGCCTGTCGTCGAGACGCCCCGCCCGGTCGGTCCGGAGCTGCCGGAAGACCAGAATCGCCACCGGATCGCTCTGCTGGTGCCGCTGTCCGGCCCCAATGCGGGCGTCGGCCAGTCGATCGCCAATGCCGCGAATCTTGCCGTGCTCGACACCGGCGGCAAGCGGATTCGCGTCACCTTCTACGATACTGCCCCCGGCGCCGCGGCGGCGGCCAGCCGCGCCGTCAACGAAGGCAACAAGATCATCCTGGGGCCGCTGCTGGCGGAAAATGTGCGGCTGGTCCTGCCGGTCGCGCAGAAGGCGCATGTGCCGCTGATCAGCTTTTCGAACGATACCAGCGTGGCAGGCAACGGCGCCTTCATCATGGGATACACGCCGGCGGAATCGATCGACCGCGTCGTCCGCTTCGCGCGATCGAAAGGCATGACGAAGTTCGCGGCGCTCGCCCCCGTGGGCACCTATGGCCGGCGCGCGACGAATGCGCTGCTGCGCTCGGTCGAAAGCGCTGGCGGACAGGTCGTCGCGATGCAGATGTACGATCGCAGCAAGGGCGGCTTGGCGAGCGCGATCGCGAAAATCGACAGCGCCCCCTATGACGCCGTCCTGATCGCCGACAATGCCCGCAACGCATCCGGCGCGGTCACTCTGCTGCGCAAGGAGGTACCGAACGCAAAGGTGCTGGGCACCGAACTGTGGAACACCGAGACCGGTATCGCCAGCATGATTACGCTGCATGGCGCCTGGTTTGCGAGCGTGTCGGACAATCTCTACCGCCAGCTCGCCGCTAAATACCGCGTGAAATACGGCACGGGACCGTACCGGATAGCGTCAATGGGCTATGATGCGGTTCTGCTGGTTTCGCGGATCGCGCAGGACTGGCGCGTCGGAGCCGACTTCCCGATGGCGCGGCTGCTCGACCAGGGCGGTTTCACCGGAATTGATGGCCCGTTTCGCTTCCGCTCCGACGGCATCGTCGAGCGCGCGCTGGAAGTGCAGCAGGTGGGCGCCGGCGGGTTGACCGTGGTGAGCCCGTCGCCGGCGAAATTCGGGGAGTGATCCTCCGTCACCCTGGGCTTGACCGGGGGCCCAGCTGTCTCGGTTGAGAAGGTGTGCTCGGCTCAAACCCGGATGACGGTCAGGGCACGATCTCGGCAAGTATCCTGTCGAGCACGAGCATGCCCGATGGCGTGACTTGGAGACGGGTGCCATCCCGCTCCACCAGCTGATGCCCGGACAGTCGATCGGCGGCCGTTTCATCCACCAGCGTCTCGACTCCCGTCTCGGCGGCCAGCCGCGCCAGATCCACGCCTTCTTCCAGCCTTAGGCCCATCAGCAGGGCTTCGGCGGCACGCGTTTCGGGCGATAGCGCGTCCTCGCTCTCGATGCCGTGGCCGTTGCGGGCGACGGCGGCGAGGAAATTTTCCGGCTTCTTGCGGCGGAAGCTGGCGGTGGCGAGCCGTCGGCCGTGCGCTCCCGGGCCGATGCCGACATAGTCACCATAGCGCCAATAAGTGAGGTTGTGCCGGCTCTCCTCGCCGGCGCGGGCGTGATTCGACACTTCGTAGGCCGGCAGGCCAGCTTCGGCGGTCACCGCGCGCGTAAGCTCGAACAGCTCGGCGGAGTGGTCGGGATCGGCCAGCGGCAGCGCGCCTTTGGCGGCCAGCGCGGCGAAGCGCGTGCCCGGCTCGATCGTCAGCTGGTAGAGGGAGAGGTGCCCGGTGCCGAAAGTGAGGGCACGGCACAGCTCCGCTTCCCAGTCGGCGAGCGACTGGCGGGGGCGCGCGTAAATCAGGTCGAAGCTGACGCGCTCGAAGGCCGATTGCGCAGTGTCGAGCGCGAGCAGACCTTCGCTGAGGCTATGCGCGCGGCCGAGAAAGGCGAGCGCCGCATCGTCGAGCGCCTGAAGGCCGAGCGACACGCGGTTGACGCCGGCGCGGGCGAGGTCGCGGAACCGCGCCGCCTCGACCGAAGAAGGGTTCGCCTCCAACGTGATCTCGATACCCGGCGCGAAGCCCCAATGCCGCTCCGCCGCCTCGATCAGCGCGCCGACCGTCTCCGGCGGCATCAGCGATGGTGTGCCGCCACCGAAGAAGATCGATGTAAGGGGGCGGCCGGGCGTGAGGCGCGCTTCATGTCCCAGGTCCGCGAGAAGGGCGGTGCGCCACTGCTCCTGGTCGATCCGCTCCCGAACGTGCGAGTTGAAGTCACAATAGGGGCATTTCGAGACGCAGAACGGCCAATGGATGTAAAGGGCGAGGGGGTTAAGCCCCTCCCCTTCAGGGGAGGGGTTGGGGGTGGGGCAGTCAAGCGGACCGGAGCGGGTCACGGCCCCACCCCAACCCCTTCCCTGAAGGGGAGGGGCTAGATTCATAACAATGCCGCCTTCAGCTTCTCGAACGCCATGGCCCGGTGGCTGATCCTGTGCTTCTCGTCCGGGTCCATTTCGCCGAACGTCTGATCGTAGCCGTTCGGTACGAACATCGGATCGTAACCGAAGCCGCCGTTGCCGCGGGGCGGCCAGACCAGGGTGCCGTCGACCCGGCCTTCGAACGCTTCCAGATGGCCGTCCGGCCAGGCGACGGCGAGCGCGCACATGAAGTGCGCATTGCGCCCGGCTTCCGGGCCGGCGCGCTCCAGATGCTCCTCGACCAGGCGCATCGCGAGACCGAAATCCTTGTCCGGTCCCGCCCAGCGCGCGGAGAAGATGCCGGGCTCCAGCCCCAGCGCCTCGACGCACAGCCCGCTGTCGTCGGCGATCGCGGGCATGCCCGACAGGTCGGCCGCGAGCAGCGCCTTCAGTTCGGCATTGGCGGCGAAGGTGGTGCCGGTCTCGTCGGGCTCGGGCAGGCCAAGGCTGCCGGCCGACACCGGCTCGATGCCGTGCGGGCCGAGCAAGGCCGCGACTTCCTTCACCTTGCCGGGATTGTGGCTGGCAACGACCAGCTTGCCGGGCTGGAGCTTGCGGCTGTCCTGGTAATTCACCGGCCCACGGCCCTGGCTTGCGCCGCGAATATCTCCGCGCAGCCGATCCGGGCGAGGCGGAGCAGCCGCAGCAGCCCCTCCTCGTCATAGCAGGCGCCTTCGGCGGTCACCTGCGCCTCGATGATGTTGTTGTCGTCGGTCAGCACGAAATTCCCGTCGCAATGGGCCGATGAGTCCTCGGGATAATCGAGGTCGAGCACCGGAGTTCCCTCATAGATGCCGCAGCTGACCGCGGCGACCTTGCGCTGGATCGGATCGACGGGAAGGTTCAGCGTGTCGATCGCGAGCCGCAGCGCGACCCAGGCGCCGGAGATCGAGGCGGTGCGGGTGCCGCCATCTGCCTGCAGCACGTCGCAATCGAGCGTGATCTGGCGTTCGCCCAGCGCCTTCAGGTCGACGACCGCACGGAGCGAGCGGCCGATCAGCCGCTGGATTTCCTGCGTGCGGCCGGACTGCTTGCCTTTGGCCGCCTCGCGATTGCCGCGGGTGTGCGTCGCCCGCGGCAGCATCCCGTATTCGGCAGTGACCCAGCCTTCGCCCTTGCCGCGCAGGAACGGCGGCACGCGCTCCTCGACACTGGCCGTGACCAGCACCTTGGTGTCGCCGAAGCCGATCAGCACGGAGCCCTCGGCGTGGCGGGTGTAATTGGGCTCGATGATGATGGCGCGCATCTGATCGGGCGCGCGGCCTGAGGGTCGCATTCAAAATCCTTTCGTCATCCCGGCCCTTCGGCAAGCTCTGGGCCGGGACCTACCTTCTTCGCCGCCGCCATGAAGGAAGCTAGGCCCCGGCTCAAGGCCGGGGTGACGAAAACAGCGGACGCAACTATCTCTCCGCCATGGCTACTCAGCCGATCGCAGAATTGTCCGACCGGGCGCGCGAAGTGTTTCGCGTGGTGGTCGAATCGTATCTCGGCTCGGGGAGCCCGGTCGGATCGCGGACCATATCGAAGCTGGGCGGGTTCAACCTGTCGCCGGCCTCGATCCGCAACGTGATGCAGGATCTGGAGGAGGCCGGCCTCCTTTCCGCGCCTCATATTTCAGCGGGGCGGATGCCGACCGAGCAGGGGCTGCGGCTGTTCGTCGATGCCATCATGCAGGCAGCCGAGCCCTCCCCGGAAGAGCGGCGGCTGATCGAGCGGCAGTTGAGCGGCGGGCCGATCGAAAGCGCGCTGTCCGCGGCGACGACCGCGCTGTCGGACCTCTCCGCCTGCGCCGGGGTGGTGATGGTGCCGAAGCGCGAGCCGCGGCTGCGGCAGATCGGCTTCGTGCCCCTGTCGCGTGATCAGGCGATGGCCGTGCTGGTCGGGCAGGACGGCAGCGTCGAGAATCGCGTGATCGAATTGCCGCGCGGCACCACGCCTTCGGCACTGGTCGAGGCGGCGAATTTCGTCAGCGCGGAGCTGAGCGGGCTGACTCTGGGCGAAGCACGGGCACGCCTGTCGGCCGAAATCCGCCGGGGCCGGGCGGCGCTCGACCGAGCTTCCCGCACGCTGATCGAGCATGGGCTCGCCGTCTGGTCCGAGGACGGCGATCGCCGGCCGGTGCTGATCGTGCGCGGCCAGTCGCACCTGCTCGACGGCGGCGCGGCCGAGGACCTGGAGCGCGTGCGGCAGCTGCTCGGAGAGCTGGAGGACCGGCAGGAGATCGCGCGGCTGCTCGACAGCGCGGCCGAAGGTGCCGCGACCAAGATTTTCATCGGATCGGAGAACAAGCTGTTTGCCCTGTCCGGCTCGTCCGTGATCGCCTCGCCCTATCGGGGGAGCGATGGGCGGGTGGTGGGCGTTGTCGGGGTGATCGGTCCGACCCGGTTGAACTATGCGCGAGTGGTCCCCATGGTGGATTTCACGGCACAAACCCTTTCGAGATTGATGGGATGATGGACGAGAACGAGACGGTTCGCGAAGACACGGCTGCGGATGCGCCCGAAGTGGCGGAACATGATCGGATGCAGGCGATGGAGGCGGAGCTGGCCGAGGCAAAGGCCGCCGTGCTCTACGCCCAGGCCGAGACGCAGAATGTCCGGCGGCGGCTGGAAAAGGACGCGCAGGACGCACGTGCCTATGCGGCGACCGGCTTTGCCCGCGACATGCTGTCGGTCGCCGACAATCTGGAGCGCGCGCTGCAGGCGATCCCGGCCGACCTGCACGAGGACGAGCGCTTCAAGGGCCTGATCCTGGGGATCGAGGCGACGGCGCGCGAGTTGACGGCGGTGTTCGAGCGCAACGGCATCGTCAAGATCACGGCGCTGGGCGAGAAGCTCGATCCGCACCGCCATCAGGCGATGGTCGAATTGCCGACCGCCGATGTCGAGCCGGGCACGATCGTCCAGGAGATGCAGGCCGGCTACATGATTCGCGACCGCCTGCTGCGCCCGTCGCTTGTGGGTGTGGCCAAGGCGGCGGAAGCGGTTGGGGCCTGATCATGGTCGTCATCCCGGGCTTGATCCGGGACCCGCCTTCTTTTTTCCGCGTCGCAAGAAGGTAAGCCCCGGATCAAGTCCGGGGTGACGAAAGTTAGAATCATCGCTAAGGGCGTCGCCCTTCCGGAATAGAAAGACAGCCATGTTCACCTTCCTCCTCGTTCTCCAGGCGCTGATCGCGGCGGGTCTCGTCACCGTCATCCTGATCCAGCGGTCGGAAGGGGGCGGCTTCACCGGCGGCAGCCCGTCGGGGCTGATGTCGGCACGCGGCGCCGCGGACTTTTTGACGCGCGCGACGGCGATCCTCGCGACGGCGTTCGTTCTGTGCTGCATCGCGCTGGCAACGCTCGCTGCGATGAACCAGCGTACCGGCAAGATCGACGCCTCGGCCGTCGCTCCGGCCCAGTCGGCGCCCGCTCCCGTCGCCGCGCCGACGACGAGCCCGAACGATCCGCTCGCGGCTGCGGCCGGCCAGGCGGCAGGGAACGGCGCGGCGCCGACGCCGGCGACGAAGTAGCTCTCAACCCCTTCCGCTTGTGGGAGGGGAATATCGCTTGCCCCGCACCCGATCCCGCGGCTAGGGCTCGACTCCCATGGCGCGGTATATTTTTATCACCGGCGGCGTGGTCTCCTCGCTTGGCAAGGGCCTTATGGCGGCGTCGCTCGCGGCGCTCTTGCAGGCGCGCGGGTACCGCGTCCGGATCCGGAAATTCGATCCCTATCTGAACGTCGATCCGGGCACGATGAGCCCGTATCAGCACGGCGAGGTCTATGTGACCGACGACGGGGCGGAGACCGACCTCGACCTCGGCCATTATGAGCGCTTCACCGGCGTGCCGTCGCGTCAGTCGGATAACGTGACGTCCGGCCGAATCTATCAGACGGTGATCCAGCGCGAGCGGCGCGGCGACTATCTCGGCGCCACCGTGCAGGTGATCCCGCACGTCACCGACGCGATCAAGGCGTTTGCCCAGACCGACACCGATGATCTCGATTTCGTGCTGTGTGAGATCGGCGGCACCGTCGGCGACATCGAATCGCTGCCGTTTATCGAGGCCGTGCGTCAGCTTCGGAACGAGCTTGGCCGCGAGCACACGGTGTTCGTGCACGTGACCCTGGTGCCGTACATTGCCGCCGCCGGCGAGCTGAAGACCAAGCCGACCCAGCACAGCGTCCGCGAGCTGACCGCGCTCGGCATCCAGCCCGATGTGCTGGTCTGCCGCTGCGAAAAGCCGCTGCCGGACGGCGAGCGGGCGAAGATCGCTCTGTTCTGCAACGTCCGTAAGGAAGCGGTGGTCCCGGCGCTCGACGCCAGGAGCATCTACGGCGTGCCGCTCCAATACCATGCCGAGGGACTCGACCGCGAAGTGCTGCGCGCGTTCGGCATCGAGACGCCGCCGGCTAGCCCCAATCTCTCGCGCTGGACCGAGATCATGGACCGGCTCGAGAATCCGGAAGGTGAGGTCACGATCGGCGTGGTCGGCAAATATGTCGGGCTGCCGGACGCCTACAAATCGCTGCACGAGGCGTTGGTTCATGGCGGGATCGCCAACCGGGTGAAGGTCAACATCCAGTGGCTCGACGCGGAGCTGTTCGAGCATGAGGACGAAGTGGCCGCGAAGCTGGAGCCGATGCACGGCATCCTGGTGCCTGGCGGGTTTGGTGAGCGCGGGTCCGAGGGCAAGATTTCCAGCGTGAGATTCGCGCGCGAGCGCAACGTCCCCTTCTTCGGCATCTGTCTCGGCATGCAGATGGCCTGCATCGAAGGGGCGCGGAACGTCGCCGGGATTGCCGGCGCCTCGACGACCGAGTTCGGACCCACCGACGAGCCGGTGGTCGGCCTGATCACCGAGTGGATGTCCAAGGAAGGCCTGCAGAAGCGGGCGGCGGACGGCGACCTGGGCGGGACGATGCGGCTTGGCGCCTATCCGGCGGCGCTGAAAGGGAACAGCGTCGTCGAATCGATCTACGGCACGCGCGAGATCAGCGAGCGCCATCGCCATCGTTATGAAGTGAATGTCCATTACCGCGACGCGCTTGAGACAGGCGGGCTGCTGTTCACCGGCATGAGCCCGGACGGCGCGCTGCCGGAGATCGTCGAGCGGCCCGACCATCCCTGGTTCGTCGGCGTGCAGTTTCACCCGGAGCTCAAATCGAAGCCGTTCGACCCGCATCCGCTCTTCGCCAGCTTCGTGGCCGCGGCGGTGAAGCAGAGCCGGTTGGTTTAAAACCCTCCCCTGCGTTTGCAGGGGAGGGGGACCGCCGGGCGCAGCCCGGTGGTGGAGGGGCGGAGCCTAGCGACGACGCTTACCCTCCGCTTCGCTCCGGGCCCCTCCACCGCGCTTCGCGCGGTCCCCCTCCCCTCGCAAGCGAGGGGAGGATTGTTTATGGCACTCCCAAATCCACTGACAGGAGTCGCCGATGTCCACCTATGAAGCGCGCCTCGCCGCGCTCCGCGAGCAATTGAAGCGGGACCGGCTGGACGGGTTCGTCGTGCCCCTGACCGACGAGCACATGTCGGAATATGTCGGCGCCTATGCCCAGCGGCTGGCCTGGTTGACCGGTTTCCAGGGCTCGGCCGGGACAGCGGTGGTGCTGCCGGAAGAAGCGGCGATCTTCGTCGACGGGCGCTACACGCTGCAGGTGCGCGAGCAGGTCGATCCGAAGCATTGGGCCTATGTGTCGGTGCCGGAGACCTCCGTCTCCGACTGGCTCGGCGAGCATGCGGCGGACGGCGCGCGGATCGGTTATGATCCCTGGCTGCACACCCGCGCCTGGGTGGAAGCGGCGACCAAGGCGCTCAAGGAAAAGGGCGCCGAGCTGGTCGCGGTCGACACCAATCCGGTCGACGCGGTGTGGCCCGACCGGCCCGAGCCGTCGCGCGCGCGGCTGGTCGTGCAGCCCGACGAATATACCGGCAAGAATTCGGCCGAGAAACGGGCGGAAATCGGCGAGTGGCTGGCGGCAAAGAAGGCCGACGCGGTGGTGCTGTCCGCGCTCGATTCGATCGCCTGGACGTTCAATGTGCGCGGCAAGGATGTGGAGCGCACGCCCGTCGCGCTGGCCTATGCGCTGGTGAACAAGGACGGCACGGCGGACCTGTTCGTACAGCCGGAAAAGATCGGCGAGGACGTCGCCAAGCATCTCGGCAATGCGGTGCGCCTGCACGACCGCGCGGAGTTCCCGAAAGCGCTGGCGGGCTTTGCCGGCAAGCGCGTCGCGGTCGATCCCGAGCGGGCGGTGGCGGCGATCTTCGAGCGGCTGGAAAAGGGCGGGGCGGAGACGCTGCAACTCCGCGACCCCGCCGTGCTCGCCAAGGCGATCAAGAACGCTGCCGAGATTGCCGGCCATCAGGCCGCGCAGGCGCGCGATGGGGCAGCGATCGTGCGGTTCCTGCACTGGCTGTCGGTCGAGGCGCCCAAAGGCGGGCTCGACGAACTGACCGCCTCGGACAAGCTGGAAAGCCTGCGCCGCGAGACGGGTCTGCTCCAGGATCTGTCGTTCGACACGATTTCGGGCGCGGGGCCAAACGGAGCCATCGTCCATTATCGCGCCTCGCCGGAAACGAACCGGAAGCTGGAGCGCAACTCGCTGTACCTGATCGATTCGGGCGGCCAGTATCGCGACGGCACCACCGATATCACGCGGACGGTAGCGATCGGCGAGCCGATGGCGGAGATGCGCGACCGGTTCACCCGCGTGCTGAAGGGCCATGTCGCGATCGCGACGGCGCTGTTCCCGAAGGGCACGCGCGGGCAGCAGATCGATGCGTTCGCACGGCGGCCGCTGTGGGAAGCGGGGTTGGATTACGCCCATGGCACCGGTCACGGCGTCGGCAGCTATCTGTCGGTCCACGAGGGCCCGGCGCGTATCGCGACCTTCGGCGGCGGCGACGAGCCACTCGCAGCCGGCATGATCCTGTCGAACGAGCCTGGCTATTACAAAACCGGCGCATACGGCATCCGCATCGAGAATCTGGTGCTGGTGGTGCCGAAGGATGTGCCGGGCGCCGAGCGCGAGATGCTGGGCTTCGACACGCTCACCTTCGCGCCAATCGACCGCCGGCTGGTCGACGTCGGGATGCTGACCGAAAGGGAGCGGACGTGGCTGAACGCGTATCACGCGAAGGTGGTCGAAGTGATCGGGCCGCAGCTCGAGGGCGAAGTACGCGCCTGGCTGGAAGCGGAGTGCGCGCCTCTTTAGTCGTCATCCCGGGCTTGACCCGGGACCTACCTGCGTTCCTGAAGAAGGTAGGCCCCGGCTCAGGGCCGGGGTGACGGCGGAGGATTCGGCTGATCTTCGTTCGGCTCCTCCCGCGCCCGCATCTTCCGCTTGCGCAGATTCTCCCTGAGCGCCGCCGCCAGCCTTCGTTCGCGTTCTTCGTCCTTGGCCATGACGACGCGCTAGACCCGGCCGCAACGCCTTGACAAGCTTCGCGCCCTCGCCCAAGTGCGCGCCTCGCCCGCGGGCCCGTGCTGCCGTAGCTCAGTGGTAGAGCGCATCCTTGGTAAGGCTGAGGTCGTGAGTTCAATCCTCACCGGCAGCACCATTCTCCTTCCTATCGGAAGACCGGCCCGCTAGGTCTGCCGCCATGGCAGACGTGCAAGGAACCGCCGCGGCCGCGCCGCAAGTCATCCGCCGCGAGGACTATACGCCGCCGGCCTGGCGCGTGCCGGAAATCGCGCTGGAGTTCGACCTCGATCCGGCGCGGACCGTCGTCCGCAGCCGGATGCAGGTGGAGCGCGCCGGGCCCGGGCCGCTCAAGCTCGATCATGGCGGGCAGCAGATCGTCTCGATTCGCGTCGATGGCGCATCCGCCGAATATCGGGACGAGGGCGGCAGGCTGATCCTCGACCTGCCCCGGGACTCGCACGCGATCGAGATCGTCACGGAAATTTCGCCGGAGGCGAACACCGAGCTAATGGGTCTCTATGCATCGGGCGGGCTGCTCTGCACCCAGTGCGAGGCGGAAGGCTTTCGCCGGATCACGCCGTTCCCGGACCGGCCGGACGTACTCAGCCGCTATTCGGTCAGGATGACGGCCGACAGGGTGAGCTTCCCGGTGCTGCTGGCGAACGGCGACCGTGTCGGCGGCGGCGACCTGCCCGGCGGGCGGCATTGGGCCGAATGGCGCGATCCGTTCTTCAAGCCCTGCTATCTGTTCGCGCTGGTCGCGGGCGACCTGAAGGCGAACCGCGACCATTTCACGACCATGTCCGGCCGCAAGGTCGAGCTCGGCATCTGGGTGCGCGAGGCCGACCTGCCGAAGACGGCGCATGCCATGCAGGCGCTGAAGGACGCGATGGCGTGGGACGAGCGCGTCTATGGCCGTGAATATGATCTCGACGTGTTCAACATCGTCGCGGTGTCCGACTTCAATTTCGGCGCGATGGAGAACAAGGGCCTCAACATCTTCAATTCGCGCTACATTCTCGCGGACCCGGAAACTGCGACCGACGCGGATTTCGACGCGATCGCCGCCGTGGTGGCCCACGAATATTTCCATAACTGGTCTGGCAACCGGGTCACTTGCCGGGACTGGTTCCAACTCAGCCTGAAGGAAGGGCTGACCGTCTTTCGCGACCAGCAATTCTCGGCCGATCACGGCTCGGCGGCGGTGGAGCGGATCAATCAGGTGCGGATGCTCCGCGCCGCGCAGTTCCAGGAGGATGCGGGGCCGCTCGCCCATCCGGTGCGGCCGGATTCCTACATCGAGATCGGCAATTTCTACACCGCCACCGTCTATAACAAGGGCGCCGAGCTGATCCGGATGATGGCGACGATGCTGAGGCCGGAACGCTTCCGGCGCGGCACCGACCTGTATTTCGAGCGGCACGACGGCCAGGCGGTGACCTGCGACGATTTCGTCAAGGCGATGGAGGACGGCGGAGGCATCGACCTGTCGCAATTCCGTCTCTGGTACAGCCAGGCGGGCACGCCCAAGGTGAAGGCGACGGTGCGGCAGGACGGGCAGGACGCCATTGTCTCGCTGGAGCAGACGGTGCCGTCGACGCCCGGCCAGTCGGACAAGCAGCCGATGCCGATCCCGTTGCGCATGGCGCTGTTCGGCGCCGGCACCGGCGCGGCCGAGGCAGGGGAGCGGCTGGTCGTGCTCGACAAGGAGAGAGCCGATATTCGCTTCGAAGGCGTGGGCGAGGCGCCGGTGCTGTCGATCAATCGCGGCTTTTCCGCGCCGGTCATCGTCGAGAGCGACCGCGATGCCGCCGCGCTGGCGCTGCTGTCGGCGCACGACGATGACCCGTTCGCACGCTACGAGGCGCTGCAGCAGCTGATGCTCGATACGCTGATCGCGCGGGTCGAGGCCGGTGCGGCCGAGTTTGCGCCGGTCGTCGACGCCGTGCGGCTCACGCTTGAGAATCCCGCACTCGACAAAGCCTTTGTGGCGGAGGCGGTGCTGCCGCCATCGGAAGCGTTCATCGGCGACCGGATGGCGACCGTGGACCCTGAGGCGATCCATCAGGCGCGCGAGGCGCTCCGGGCCGAGCTCGGGCGTTTGCTGGAAGGCCAGTGGCGCGCGGCCTATCTCGGCAGCGCGTCGAACCGGTTCGAGCTGACTCCCGCCGCCAAGGGCGCGCGCCGGCTGCGGTCGATCGCGCTCGGCTTCCTGATGGCCGGC
The DNA here is from genome assembly GCF_009753715.1 of Sphingomonas horti. Classification (GTDB taxonomy): domain Bacteria; phylum Pseudomonadota; class Alphaproteobacteria; order Sphingomonadales; family Sphingomonadaceae; genus Sphingomonas_B; species Sphingomonas_B horti. The sequence continues at coordinate 478,571 of NZ_WQMS01000006.1, forward strand.
GGCGCCGAGGATGCGCCAGCCTTGGCCTGGGACCAGTTCCAGGGTGCGACCAACATGACCGATCGCCAGGGCGCGCTGGCGGTGCTCGCCAACAGCGATGCGGCGCAGAGGGAGGACGCGCTCGCCGCCTTCTATGCGCGGCACAAGGACGATGCGCTGGTGCTCGACAAATGGTTCACCACCCAGGCGCTGTCGACCCGCGCCGACGCGCTGGAGCAGGTGCTGAAGCTATCGCAGCATCCGGATTTCACGCTGTCCAATCCCAACCGCGCGCGATCGCTCGTCGGTGCCTTCTCTGCCAACCAGCGCGGTTTCCACAGCGGGGAAGGGCGGGGCTATCGGTTCCTGGCGGACAACATCGTGGCGCTGGACGCAATCAACCCGCAGACTGCGGCCAAATTCGTCGCTCCGCTGGGCCGCTGGCGCCGCTTTGGCGAAACCCGCGGCGCCCTGATGCGCGCGGAACTGGAGCGCATCGTCGCGAAGCCGGGCCTGTCGAAGGACGTGTTCGAGCAGGCGAGCAAGTCGCTCATCTAGATCCTCCCCTCAGCAGCGCTGAGGGGCCGCTTGCTGAAAGCGGGTGGTGCAGGGTCCGTGCGGAGCGAGGACTGCTGAGCCCTCCGCTTCGTTGCGGGCCCCTTTATTGCACTTCGTGCGGTCCCCCTCCGAGCAAAGTCGGGGAGGTTCTATTTCAGCCAGTCGGCGACTTCGGCGGCGACCTGGTTGGCGGCCTGGTTGATCGCGGCGCCGACCGCTTGCGCCTCGATCGCCGCCACCGGCACCCGGGCTTCGAAGCGTCGGGTGCGGATGTCGGCCCCGCGGGCGACGGCGGCGTCGAACACCACGACCGCCTGTTGCGGGCTGGCATCGATGCCGAACCGCTCCAGCTGGCCACTGAGGCGGGTGCCGGGATCGAGCGTGAACTGGCGCGGAGACAGCACCGGATGGCCGGTCCGCGCCTCGATCGTCTCGGCGAGCAGCCGCGCGAACAGCTTGTTGGGCGTGTCGGACCATTGCGCATTCTTGACATACGCGACCGACGTCGGCGTCGCCTGAACCGGCACGCGCGTCGTGTTGAGATCGGCCGGCATGCCCGGCCACAGGACCGTGATCGCTTCGCCGGCAGTGACCGTCTGCGTGGTTCCCGCGGCGACCTTTTGCGCGGGCATCAGGGTCAGCAGCTGGTCAGGCGGCTCCGCCCCGAAGCTGATGCAGCCGGACAGGGCGAGGGCCGCGAGAAGGGCGAGGGGAAGCGGGCGAGTCATGGGCTGTCTCATTTTGTCGGCTCATAGTCCGGGAGCTTGCGGCTGCCGACCAGCGAGCCGGCGCCGCCGCGATTGAGCCGCTCCGCGACTCCGCTCAGCGCGTCGGCCATGTCGCGCAGATCGCGGACCAGCAGGCCAACTTCCGGCAACGTCTGCTTGGAGAAGGCCTGCACCCCGGGCCGCGCGTCCTTCAGCACCGCGTCGAGATTGTCCATCGAGCTGCGGGCGCGGGCGACTGTCTCGCGCAGGTCCACAAGCAGCGGCCGCCCCTGCTCGTCGAGCAGCTGGTTGGTGGTGCCGGCCAGCTTGCCGATCTGCTCGGCGGCGTCGCCCGCCTGCTTCACCGCGACCCGGGTTTCGGCCAGCGTCGCCGCAATCTCGGGCCCGCGATCGGCCAGGCTGCCGCTCAGCCGGTCGACATTCTTCAGGATGCTGGCGATCGACGCCTGGTTCTGGTCGGACAGCAGCAAGGTCAGCCGCTCGGTGAGCGTCGACAGCCGCTCGAGCAATTGCGGCGCGCTGTTGAGGAGCGCGCCCAGGCCGCCCGCCTTTGTAGGGATGACCGGCGCGCCGGCGGGTCCGATCTCCGTGATCGGCGGATTGCCCTTCTGCGCGCCTTCCAACAGCAATGTGGAGACGCCGGTGAAGCTGCCCTGGATCGTCGCGGTGGTGCCGACCAGCACCGGCACGTCGGCGCCGATCGAGATGCGGACGCGGACGAAATTGGGATCGTCCTTCCAGATCTTGATGTCGTCGACCTGGCCGACGGGCACGCCGCGATAGCTGACGCTCGATCCCTTGGCCAAGCCCTCGACCGACTGCTTGAAGAAGATGTCGTAGATCTTCTGGTCGCTGTCGGAGACGCGGGCGAGCCAGACGGTGAACACCGCCGCGGCCAGCAGCAGGATCAGCACCACCGCTCCGACCAGGACGTGGTTCGAACGGGTTTCCATCAGCGCGTCACCTCAGCTTCTTGCCGTCGTTCTTCGGTGGCGGCGGCCATCCGTCCGCGGGGCCCGTTGAAATATTCCTGAATCCACGGATGGTCCAATGCCAATAGTTCCGGGATCGTTCCAACCGCGATCACTTTCTTGTCGGCCAGCACCGCGACGCGGTCGCAGATCGCATACAGCGTGTCGAGGTCGTGGGTGATCAGGAACACGGTCAGGCCGAGCGTATCGCGCAAGCTCTTGGTCAGCTCGTCGAAATGAGCGGCGCCGATCGGATCGAGACCCGCGGTCGGCTCGTCGAGGAACAGCAATTCGGGGTCCAGCGCCAGCGCCCGGGCAATGCCGGCGCGCTTGCGCATGCCGCCCGACAGCTCGGCCGGATATTTCGGCCCTGCCTCCGGCGACAGGCCGGTCATCACGACCTTATAGGCGGAAATCTCGTCGAGCAGCTGCTGGCTGAGATCGGGGTAGAATTCCTTGAGAGGTACCTGCACGTTCTCGGCCACGGTCAGGGTCGAGAACAGCGCGCCGCCCTGGAACAGGACGCCCCAGCGCTTGCGCAGCTCGATCGAATCGGCTTCGTCGCCCCCGAGGATCGGCTCGCCGAACACCTCGATCTCGCCCGCGTCCGGCGTCTGCAGCCCGATGATCGAGCGCATCAGCACGGACTTGCCGGTGCCGGAGCCGCCGACCACGCCCAGGATCTCGCCTTTGAACACATCCAGATTGAGGTCGTCATGGACGACCTGCTCGCCGAAGCTGTTGCGCAGATGGCGGACGCGGATGACCGGATCGTCGCTCATATCCAGCCGATCCGTTCGAAGAAGACGGCGAAGAAGGCGTCGATCACGATGACCAGGAAGATCGCCTGCACCACAGCGGCGGTGGTGCGCAGGCCGACCTGCTCGGCATCGCCTTCGACCTGCATGCCCTGGAAGCAGCCGGTCAGCGCGATGATCGCGCCGAACACCGGCGCCTTAACCAGCCCGACCCAGAGGTCGGTGATCGGCACCACCTCGCGCAGCCGCGTGACGAACGTGACCGGCGGAATGTCGAGTGAGATCCAGCAGAAGATGGCGCCGCCGACGATCGCGATCACCGACGAATAGAAGCCGAGCAGCGGCATCATCACCACTGCGGCGAGCACGCGCGGCAGCACCAGCGCCTCCATCGGCGACACGCCGATCGTGCGCATGGCGTCGATTTCCTCGGTCAGCTTCATCGTGCCGATCTGGGCCGCGAAGGCGGAGCCGGAGCGGCCGGCGATCATGATCGCGGTCATCAGCACGCCCAGCTCCCGCAGCGTGATGCGGCCGATCAGGTTGATGGTCAGGAACTCCGCCCCGAATTGCTGGAGCTGCACCGCGCCCTGCTGGGCGATGACAATGCCGATCAGGAAACTCATCAGCCCGATGATGCCGAGCGCGGAGACGCCGACCACCTCGAACCGCTGGATGACGGCGTTCCAGCGGAACCGGCGCGGATGCGTCATCACCTGAAAGATCGACACCAGCATGCCGCCGAAGAAGCCGAGCAGGCCGAGCAGGGTGCGGCCGGCCTGCGACACGGCGGCGCCGATCTCTTCCAGCACGCGGACGAAGGAGGGCAGGGGCTCCGGCCGCATCCTGACCGGCTGGTCGGCACGGTCGACTTCGGCCAGCAGCCGCTCTGCGTCCTCGCTGGCGCCCTCGATTCGCGCGTCATGCTCCCGCGCAAAGCGGCGGACGATCCACGCCCCGATCGTGTCGATGCGGTCGGTGCCGCTCAGGTCGATGCTGCTGACGGGACCTTCGATCGAGCTGAGCCGGTCGGGCAGATCCCGCACCCGCGCGAGCGTCAGCGCGCCGGAGAACCGGACGACCCGTCCGCCGGCGTCACTCTCCTCGACGAAATCGGCAGGCGCATCCATCTCGTTACCAGTGCGAGATAATCCCGCCAGGGGCAAGACGTTCCCTTAGGTCCTCCCCTCGGCTGGGCCGAGGGGAGGGGGACCGCTCGCCGCAGGCGAGTGGTGGAGGGGCTGAGCGCCAAGCGCGAAGTATGGACCCCTCCGCTTCGCTCCGGCCCCTCCACCGCACTTCGTGCGGTCCTCCTCGCCTGCAAGTGCAGGGGAGGATTTCTAAACGGCCGCCAGCGCCTGCTCGAAGTCGGCGATCAGGTCGTCGGCATCCTCGACGCCGATCGAGATGCGGACGAGGTTGTCGGTGATCCCCAGCGCCTTCTTGCGCTCCTCGGGGACCGACAGGTGAGTCATGCCGGCCGGGTGCGAGGCGAGCGTCTCCGTGCCGCCCAGGCTGACCGCCAGCTTCGCGATCTTCAGCGCGTCGAGGAAGCGGAACGCCTCCGCCTCGCCGCCCTTCAGGAACAGCGAGAAGGTCGATCCGGCGCCGGTGCAGTGGCGCCTGTAGATGTCGGCCTGGCGGTCGCCCGCCAGGAAGCCGAGATAGCCGACATGCTCGACCTTGGGATGGTCGCGCAGGAAGGCGCACACCTTGGCGGCGTTTTCGCCGGCGCGGGTCATCCGCAGCTCCAGCGTCTCCAGGCTGCGGAGTAGCATCCAGGCGGTGTTCGGGTCGGTGATCGTGCCGATCGTGTTGCGCATCAGCCGGATCGGATCGATCAGCGCCTTGCGGCCGACCACGCCGCCGGCGACCAGGTCGCTATGGCCACCCGCATATTTGGTCAGCGAATAGACGACCAGGTCGGCGCCGTGCTTCAGCGGCTGCTGCCAGAGCGGGCCGAGGAAGGTGTTGTCGATCGCGATCGGCGGGGCGTCGGGGCCGTTGCCGAAGATCGCGTCGCGGCTGGCCGCGACGGCTTCGACGTCGACCAGCGCGTTGGTCGGGTTCGCCGGGCTTTCGAGGTAGATCAGCGAGACCGTGCCCTCGGCCGCCTTCTTCATCACCGCGTCGATTTCGTCGCGCGTCGCACCGGCCGGGAAATCGAGGAAGTTGACGCCGAAGCGGCCGAGGATGCGCGCGATCAGCGTCTCGGTCGCGGCATAGAGCGGGCCCGAATGGACGATCGTATCGCCGGGCTTGACTGTCGCCAGCAGCAGGGTCGCAATCGCGGACATGCCGGAGGAGAAGGTCAGCGCTTCCTCGGCATCTTCCCAGACGCTGAGGCGGTCTTCCAGGATTTCCTGGTTTGGCCCGTTGAAGCGCGAATAGACCAGGCCCTCGGCGCCGCCCGGACGCTTGCCGGTCACGCCTTCGAAATGGCGCTTGCCGGCGGCCGCATTCTCGAAGACGAAAGTCGAGGTCAGGAAGATCGGCGGCTTCAGCGACCCTTCCGACAGCATCGGATCATAGCCATGGCCCATCATCAGCGTCGCCGGCTTCAGCCGGCGGCCGCCGATCGTATCGATGTCGGGCTTCGGCTTGCGCCGCGGCGTGGCGCCGGTCAGCTGGGCTTCGGTTTCCTTTGTCATTCTTGTGCTCCAAGCGCGGGGATGAACGGCGTCTAGCCTTATCACGCGCCCGCCGTCACCCCGATCAGCGAAATCTGGCGGCCATAATCGGGCTCGTCTCGGTGCGTGGCGCGGCGGAAGCTGTAGAAGCGGCTTTCGTCGGCATAGGTATCGAGCCCGAGTGCATCGACGCGGGCGATGCCGGCGGCGGCGAGGCGGGCGGCGACATAGGCTTCGAGGTCGAAGCGGTGATGCCCGGGCCGGCCGGCGGTGAAGAAGCGCTCATTCTCCGGATCGGCCTCTTCGAACCGGCGGGCGAACGCGTCGTCGACTTCGTAGGACGCGCGGGCGATGCACGGGCCGATCGCCGCCGCGATCCGCTCGCGCCGGGCGCCGAGACGCTCCATCGCCGCAACCGTCGAATCGGTCACGTCGGCGAGCGCGCCTTTCCAGCCGGCATGCGCGGCACCGACCACGCCGGCTTCGGCATCCGCCAGCAGCACCGGCGCGCAGTCGGCGGTCAGGATGCCGAGCACCAGACCGGGCCGGTCGGTGACGATCGCGTCAGCCCGGGGCCGATCCGCTGGGTCCCACGGCTCCGCAACCACGCAGTGCGCCGAATGGACCTGATAGACCGTGACCAGCCGCGCCTCGGGCAGCACGGCGGCGACCGCGCGGCGGCGATTCTCCTCGATCGCGGCGGGATCGTCGCCGGAGCCGGTGCCGACGTTCAGGCCTGCGCAGATGCCGGTCGACACGCCGCCGCGCCGGCCGAGGAAGCCGTGCGGCACCTCGCCGAGCAGCGAGGAGCGGATGACATCGACGCTCACAGCGGCAACCGCATGATCAGGTCGCGATCGGTCTGGTTGCCGGTCTGGAACGCATAGTCGCCGATGTGCTCGAAGCCGTAGCGCTTGTAGAAGCGGAATGCGCGGTGGTTCTCTTCCCAGACCGTCAGCAGCAGTTCGTCGGCGTCGAGGTCGCGGGCGGTGCGGATCGTCCAGTCCATCAGCACCTGGGCGATGCCGACGCCCTGCCATGGCCTGGCGACATAGAGCTGGCTGAGCTGCCGCGCACGCGGGCCGAAGGTGCCTTCCGGCAGCCATGGCTCCGACAGCTTGGCATAGCCGGCGATGGAATCGCCGTCCTTCGCCAGCCGGAAGCGGTGCGCCGGGTCGGTCAGGTGCCGCAGCAGCGCGCCGTTCGGGCCATAGGCCTGGCCGAGATACAGCGCCATATCCTCAGGCGAGCAGCTGTGCCGGAACGTATCCTCCCAGCACGCCCGCGCCATCGCGTCGAGCGCCGGTCCGTCGGCGGGGGTGGCGTCCATATAGCGGATCATGCCGCGAACCCCGCCGGCTCGGGCCAGTCTCGGCCGGTCAGCGCCAGCGCCTTGAACAGCGTGCCCATCGCGTCGGGAGCGGTCAGCCGCGCAACGGCGGCGGCGATCTCCTCGCGGCGCCCGGGCGCGGACCGGGACAGCCGCTCGGCGCGGGCCCGGATGCCGAGCGCGTCCAGCAGCGCGCCCTGCCCGACGGGGCCGAAGCTCCGCGCCCCTTCCGCGCGCGCGGCCTCGGCCAGCGTCGCAAAATCGACATGGGCGGTCAGGTCCCGCTCGCCGGGCTCCTCGAACGGGTTGGCACAGGCGTGGCCGCGTACGGCCTGCAGCGTGTCGCCGATCGCGGGGCCCTCATAGCCATAATCGACGATCAGCGCCGCGCCGCCCTGGGCCGCGAGGCGAGCCCCAAGCTGCCGCGCGATCGCGGCGGACGCGGGCGAGGTCTCGATGATGCTGCCGGCGGCAGCCTCACGCAGATGGTCGGGCAGGATTGCGTCGAGCGGCGGCCCGCTCGCGACCGGCACGAACACGAGCTGCGACCAGCCGAGATGACGCTCCCGCCAGCCCTGGGCAGTGCGCACGAGCTGGCGGACGGGAAGGGCGTCGAAGAACTCGTTGGCAATGATCAGCAGCGGCTGGTCGCCGGGCAGCGTGTCGATGCCGTCATGGAAGACCGGGTCCGGAACGCGCTCGCGTTGCCGTTCGCGCAAGGTCGGGCTGGTCTCGACGAAATGCACGGCCGGCTCCAGCCCGGCGCTTTTCATCGCCCGGAGCGCGTCGGCTGCCAGCGTGCCGCGGCCGGGACCGAGCTCGACATAATGCACGCCGGGTTTGCCGGCGCGACTCCACAGGTCCGCGAGCCACAGGCCGGCCAGCTCGCCGAACATCTGGCTGATCTCGGGCGCCGTCGTGAAGTCGCCCGTCGCGCCCAGCGGATCGCGGGTCGCGTAATAGTGCCGGTTCGCGGCGGCCATGAAATGCGCGACCGGGATCGGGCCGCCGGCGATGATCGCGGCGGCGAGCGCGTCAGTGCAGGTGAGGGGGGATCGAGTCACGCCCGCCCCTTATCCGAACCGGGCTGGATTATGCCACGCTCTCCGTGCCCGCGACCGGCTCGACCCGCCGGCGGCGGCCCTTGGCGGTCAGGATCAGGTAGAGGCCGAGCAGGATCAGCGGCACGCTCAGCGTCTGGCCCATGGTCAGGCCCCAGGACAGATGCTCGAGGCCGGCATCCGGGTTACGGACCTTTTCCACGCCGAAGCGGATCACGCCATAGACCAGCGCGAAGGTGCCGACGAGCTTGCCCGGCTGGTAGCGCGCGTCCGTCTTCCAGAACAGGAACCACAGGATCGCGAACAGCAGCAAGCCCTCGCCGGCGGCTTCGTAGAGCTGGCTGGGGTGGCGCGGCACGTCGCCGCCGGTCGGGAACACGATTGCCCAGGGCACCGTCGTCGGCCGACCCCACAGCTCCCCGTTCACGAAGTTCGCGAGCCGCCCGAAGAACAGGCCGAAGGGTACGCAGCAGGCGACATAGTCGTGGACCCGCAGCCAGTTCAGGCCGTTCTTCCTGACCACATAGGTCAGGCCCAGCACCACGCCGATCAGGCCGCCATGGAAGGACATGCCGCCTTCCCACAGCTTCAGAATCTCGACCGGGTGCAGCAGCATGTCGGGCTTGTAGAACAGCACATAGCCGAGCCGGCCGCCCAGGATGATGCCCAATGTCACGTAGAACACCAGATCCTCGGCATGACGCTTCGCCATCGGCGCGCCGGGCTGGGCGAGCAGCTTGGTCAGATACCACCAGCCCGCGAAGATGCCGGCGATATAGGCGAGCGAGTACCATTTGATCTGGAAGAAGCCGAGATCGAGCGCGACCGGATCGAGCCCGAGCCGGTCGAAATGGAGATAGCCGGCGGCTTCGGCGAGAATGGGCAGGATCAAGGCTTTTCCCCAGCGATTTCGGCCTGCATAGTGGCGGCAACGATAAAGCCAAGAGGTGAGAGGAATGCCGTCAGAGCTCGACAAGCGGCTCGATGCGATCATGGACCAGCTGACCGGACCGGGCGGGCAGCTGCGGACGACGACGATCGAGCAGGACGGCGTGACCTTGCCGATGATCGCGGTCGCCCCGCCGGCGCTGCCGCAATATTTCGCCTGGTTCTGCGCGCAGCATGGCGCCGCCGAGTTCCTGGTCTGCGGCGACGAGCGGCTGACCTTTGCCCAGGTCCATGCGCAGGCACAGGCCGTCGCGAAGGCGCTGGTGACGGGCTATGGCGTGCAGAAGGGCGATCATGTCGGCATCGCCGCGCGCAACGCGCCGTCCTGGATCGTGCTCTACATGGGCATATTGATGGCGGGCGGCGTCGCCAGCCTGCTGAACGGCTGGTGGACCGGCGCGGAGCTGGCCGACGCGGTCGATGCGACCGACACAAGGCTGGTCTTCGCCGATCGGACTCGCGCGGAGCGGCTGGCCGAGGCGAAGCACGGCGCCACGGTCGTGACGCTCGACGTCGGCCGGCCGCTGGCCGAGGCGCTGGCCCCGGTGCTGGCGCGCGGCACCGGCGAGGCGACGCTGCCGGAGCTGACCGGCGACGACATCGCGACGATCCTGTTCACCTCCGGCTCGACCGGCCAGTCGAAGGGCGCGGTCTCGAACCACCGCGCCGTGGTGCAGGGGACGTTCAACTATATCGCCCAGTCGCTGATGTCGCTGCAGCTGCTGACGCAGATGGGCGAGGTCTCGGCGCTGCAGCCCGCGACCCTGCTCAACGTGCCGCTGTTCCACGTCACCGCCGAAGTGCCGGTGATGCTGCAGAGCTTCGCCATCGGCCGCAAGCTGGTGATCATGGGCAAATGGGACGCCGAAGAGGCGATGCGGCTGATGGAGAAGGAGAAGGTCACCTATTTCGTCGGCGTGCCGCTGATGAGCTTCGAGATCCTGACCCATCCGAACCGGCACAAATACGACCTGTCGACGGTCCGCGACTTCGCCGCCGGCGGCGCGCCGCGGCCGGTCGACCATGTCAAGCGGATCGAGGACGAGATGGGCGGAGCCAAGCCGCTGATCGGCTATGGCCTGACCGAGACGAACGGCGTCGGCTGCGGCAATTTCCGCGAGAACTACCTCGCCAAGCCCAACTCGACCGGCCGCGGCTCGCGCCCGCTGGTCGACCTCGCCATCCTCGACGACGCCGGCAATCCGGTGCCGCAGGGAGAGCGGGGCGAAGTCTGCATCCGATCGGTCTGCAACTTCCTGCATTACTACAACAACCCCGAAGCGACCGCGGAGGCGTTCACCGCCGACCGCTATTTCCGCTCGGGCGATATCGGCTATCTCGACGAAGACGGCTATCTGTTCATCGTCGACAGGAAGAAGGACATCATCATCCGCGGCGGCGAGAATATCAGCTGCCAGGAAGTCGAGGCCGCGCTCTACGAGAACGCGGACGTGGCCGAAGCGGCGGTGTTCGGGATCGCCGACCCGAAGTTCGGCGAAGTGCCGGCCGCGGTCGTGCACGCGGCGGACGGCCGGACGCTGACGGTCGAGGGGCTGCGCGCCTTCCTCGCCGCGCGCCTCGCCGCGTTCAAGATCCCGGACCGGATCTGGATCGTGCCCGACCCGCTGCCGCGCCTGGGCACCGAGAAGATCGACAAGGTGACGATCCGCAACCACTATCGCGCGATCGCTGCCCGGAGCGCCGCAGCCTGACCGACTCGGGCGTCTAGCCCGGAAGGTTAGGAAGGTTCGGCGCGCGGGAAAAATCCCCTCGATCAATGAAGCCGGATTGATCGATTTTGCGGATGAGAAAGAGCAGCGTGCCGGAACGAAGGTGGAACGCCTAGCACAGGCGTCGCCATGTAGGACAGCATTGTTTCGCGCGCTCGCGTCCGGCGGGCCGCCGCCTGCGGGTCCGGCCGGCGGATCGTTAGCCATTCGCCTTGACCCGACTCGCACGCGGTGAGACCCTTTTGCACCGCCTATTCCGGGCGGTTCAGAAGGGGGGTTTTCCATGCGTAAACTCGTCCTGACGGGCCTTGTGGCCGCCCTTGCCGCGCCGGCCGGCGCCTCGATCGTGTACAGCAACAATTTCGACGCTGAGAACGGCGGCAATACCGCGCTGAACTATAACGGCTTCAACGGACTGACCGTCAGCAACGGCACCGTCGACCTGGTGAGGTCCGGCGATTTCGGGATCACCTGCCCGGGCGGCACCGGCTCCTGCGTCGATCTCGACGGCAGCACCTTCGATGCCGGGCTGGTATCGAGCAACTCCTATGCGTTCAACGCCGGCGACCGCGTCGCCTTGAGCCTGGTGTTCAGCGGCAACCAGCGCAACGCACCGCCGCCTGATTCCTTCTCGATGAGCTTCAATTTCGCCGCGCCGGTCAGCGGCCAGTTCGGCTATATGTCGAGCACCCTGGGCAGCAGCATCGCGAACTTCACGAACCTGACCTCGCTGACGCTGACCGTGTCCAACATCCAGCCCAATTTCGCGTTCACCGACCTGACCTTCTTCTTCGACCCGACCAACGCCGGCAGCACGGTGTTCGGGCTGCAGGACGGCGGCAGCGACAATATCGGCGTCGTGATCGATAATCTGGTGCTGTCGGTCGGAGCGGTGCCTGAACCGTCCACCTGGGCGACGATGATCGCCGGCTTCGGCCTGGCCGGGATCGGGCTTCGCCGCCGACAGAGGGCCGCGATCGTCTGACGCGCCCACCGGCTGGCGCTCGCCGGTCGGCGGCGATCTTCGCAGAGGCTTGACGCGGGGTGGGGAGGCTCTCCACCCTCGCGCGTACGTACGTAAAGCCCAGCGAAGAGAAACCCTGTCCAACATGCAGCTTGTCATTGTCGAATCGCCGGCCAAGGCGAAAACCATCGAGAAATATCTTGGTCGCGACTACCGCGTCCTCGCGTCCTACGGCCATATCCGCGACCTGCCGCCCAAGGACGGCTCGGTCGATCCGGACAATGGCTTCGCGATGGAGTGGGAGACCTATGGCGACAAAGCCAAGCAGCTGAAGGCGATCGCCGACGAGGCGAAGAAGGCCGACCGGCTGATCCTCGCCACCGACCCGGATCGCGAAGGGGAGGCGATCAGCTGGCATGTGCAGGAAGTGCTGAAGAAGCGGAAAGCGCTGCCCAAGGAGGTCGAGCGCGTCACCTTCAACGCGATCACCAAGGGGGCCGTCACCGAGGCGATGGCGAAGCCCCGGCAACTCGATGAGGACCTGATCGACGCCTACAAGGCCAGGCGCGCGCTCGATTATCTGGTCGGCTTCACCCTGTCGCCGGTGCTGTGGCGCAAGCTGCCCGGCGCCAAGTCCGCCGGCCGCGTCCAGTCCGTGGCGCTGCGCCTGATCGTCGATCGCGAGCGCGAGATCGAGACGTTCCGGGCCCAGGAATACTGGTCCATCTTTGCCGATATGGAACAGGACGGTACCCAGTTCCAGGCGCGGCTGGTTCGCTGGAAAGGCGACAAGATCGACCGGCTGACGATCGGCAAGGCGGGCGACGCCGAGGCTGCGAAGGCCGCGGTCGAGACCGGGCGCTTCACCGTCGCCAGCGTCGAGACCAAGCCGCTGACCCGCAATCCGCCGCCGCCCTTCACCACCTCCACGCTGCAGCAGGAAGCGGCGCGCAAGCTGGGCTTTTCCGCCAGCCACACGATGCGGATCGCGCAGAATCTCTACGAGGACGGCGCGATCACCTATATGCGGACCGATGGCGTGCAGATGGACGGCAGTGCCATTTCCGCCGCCCGCGCCGCGATCGCGAACCGCTATGACGGCAGCTATGTGCCCGACAAGCCGCGCCAGTACCAGACCAAGGCCAAGAACGCGCAGGAAGCGCACGAGGCGATCCGCCCGACCGATTTCGGCCGCGATCATGCAGGCTCGGGCGACCATGGGCGGCTCTACGAGCTGATCTGGAAACGCGCGCTCGCCAGCCAGATGGCCTCGGCGCGGCTGGAGCGGACCACGGTCGAGCTGGAGGACGGCACCGGCCAGACGGCGCTGCGCGCGACCGGGCAGGTCGTGCTCTTCCCCGGCTATCTCGCGCTCTATGAGGAAGGCCGGGACGATGCGGATGATGAGGAATCCCGGCGCCTGCCGCGCCTCTCACAGGGCGATGCGCCGCTGAAGAAGGCGGTGCATGCCGAGCAGCATTTCACGCAGCCGCCGCCGCGCTTCTCCGAGGCGAGCCTGGTCAAGCGGCTGGAGGAATTGGGGATCGGCCGCCCGTCCACCTATGCGTCGATCCTGCAGGTGCTGAAGGACCGGGAGTATGTGCGGGTCGAGAAGAACCGGTTCATTCCCGAGGAAAGCGGCCGGCTGCTGACCGCGTTCCTGGAGCGGTTCTTCGAGCGTTATGTCAGCTACGACTTCACCGCGGGGCTGGAGGAGGAGCTGGACGACGTCTCCGGCGGCCGCGCGCAGTGGCAGGCGGTGCTCGATGCGTTCTGGCGCGACTTCAAGCCGAAGACCGCCCAGGTGATGGAGCAGAAGCCGTCCGACATCACCGCCGCTTTGGACGAGTTCCTTGCGCCGTTCCTGTTCCCGCCCAAAGCGGACGGGTCCGACCCGCGGCTCTGCCCCAATTGCGGGCACGGCCAGCTGGGTCTTCGCGGTGGCCGGTTCGGCGCGTTCGTCGCCTGCTCCAATTACCCGGAATGCAAATACACGCGCCGCTTCGCCCAGGGCGGCGGCGAGGAAGGCGCCAACGACAATGGCGAACTGGCCCTTGGCCAGGACCCGGCGACCGGCGCCGAGGTGTTCCGCAAGACCGGCCGCTTCGGCCCCTATGTCCAGCTCGGCGACGGCAAGGACGCGAAGCGCGCCTCGATCCCGAAGGACATCGGCGAGATCGACCTCGACTGGGCGCTCAGGCTGCTGAGCCTGCCGCGCACCATCGGCCCGCACCCGGAGACGGGCGCGCCGATCACTGCCTCGATCGGCCGGTACGGGCCCTATCTGGCGCATGAAGGCAAATATGCCCGGCTCGCCTCCACTGCCGAAGTGTTCGAGACCGGCATGAACGCGGCAGTCGCGAAGCTGGCGGACGCGGCCAGGGGCGGCGGGCGCCCGCAGCGCGGCGCCTCGCGCGAGCCGCTGCGCCTGCTCGGGCCCCACCCGCGCACCGAAGCCGAGATCAAGCTGATGGAAGGCCGGTTTGGCCCGTACGTCACCGACGGCACCACCAACGCGACGATCCCCAAGACGGTCGCCCCCGAAGCGCTGACGCTGGAGGAAGCGGCGCAATTGCTCGACGCCCGCGCGGCGGCGGGGCCGGCGAAGAAGAAGGGTCGGGGCGGGGCGAAGAAGGCGGCGGCCAAGAAGCGGGCGTGACGTGCCGGCGGAGCCTTGGTCCGAAAACGCGGACGGCCTGACGCTGACGGTCCGGGTCACGCCCAAGGCATCGCGCACAGCGATCGCCGGCATCGTTCCGCTTCCCGATGGCCGCACCGCCTTGAGTATCCGCCTTGCCGCCCCGCCTGTGGAGGGCGCCGCCAATGCCGAGCTGGCCGCCTGTCTGAGCAAGACGCTCGGCATTCCCAAGTCCGCGATTACCCTCGCCAGCGGACAGACCGCCCGCGTGAAGACGCTGCGGATATCCGGTGCGTTCGAAGCGCTCGCCGATCAGCTGCGCACGACGCTGGAACGCTGAGCCCGCAACGCCGCACGGGTTCCTCCTGCTCGGAATCGGAGATTCGGTCGACGGATCCGCTCGGCTCGATCGATCACTACGGGTCCCAAGACAGCAGCTGTTTGTGTCACATTCAACTGGAGGAATAGGCGCTTGCGCCCGCGGGCAGCGTGCGGACCCGATCGGCGACGGAAAAGCGGGTCGCCTTCCGGAACCAGAGAAGCTCCGCCAGCGGCTGGAACTCGCGTTCGACGAGTCCAAATTATCCTATGTTAGTTACTAACATTTGTGTAAAAACCCGCCCGAATCTCCTGTTCGCGGGGGTTTCGGGGGCAATTTCGACGACCAGCGTCCAGGCGGCGGGGCCGAGCTGACCGCCAGGCCGCGGCTGTCGACGGGTCGGCGTTCGGCCCAAGCTTACCGGGGGGTAAGGGGCAATGGGGAACTGGGTCGAGAAGCGATATCGGTATCTGCTTTGGTCGATCGTCGGCCTGGGAGCACTGGCGCGACTGGTCTGGATCGTGCGACGCGGCGAGTTCGATCCGATGCCCGTCGAGTCGCAGCAGGTCGCGGTTACCCTGGTGCGCGAGGGGCGCTTCGCCGATCCTTTCCTGGCCGTGACAGGCGCGACTGCCCATGTCGGGCCGGCGACCGTCTGGCCGACCGCGATCGCCTATCGGCTGTTCGGGATCGAGACGCCGCTGGCCGAGGTCGCGCTGCAGCTGGTCGCAGTGCTGCTCAGCATGTCGTGCGTCCTGCTGGCCGCGCGGCTTATGCGTGCAGCGGGAGCCGGCGCCGTCGCGTGCCTTGGAGCAGCGGCACTCGCCTGCTTCGTGCCATTGCAGATCTCGATCGAGATCGTGGAGATGCGGGTGTGGGAAGGCATGCTGGCGGCGTGCCTGTTGCTGTTCGCGCTGGGTCTCATCATCGAAGCGGACAAGGCGATTCCGAGCGGGAAGCGCCTCGCAGCGATCGGTGCGATCGTCGCGCTTTGCCTGTTCGTGAACCAGGCGGCCGGATTGGGCGCGGGAGGCGCGTTTGCGCTGCTGCTCGTGCGGCGCGTCCCGCCACGCCGCTGGGTGGCGCCGGTGCTCGGGTTTGTCGTCGCGCTGACGCTGACGGCGGGGCCCTGGGCCATGCGCAATGCGCAGGAGCTGGGCCGGCCGATCCCGTTCCGCGACAATCTGGGCCTGGAGCTCGCGCTCGCCAACAACGACTATATGGCGCGGACCGACGATCGCCATCGCACCTTTATGGAGATGCTGGACCGCATTCATCCGATGAAGCCGGCCGGGCTGGCCGCACTGCGCCGGTCCGGCGGCGAGGTCGCCTATTACGACCAGCTCAAGGAGCAGGTGATCGGCTGGATCGGAACGCATCCGGCCGATTTCGCGCGCCTTAGCCTGGTCCGCGCATCCGACATCTTCTTCCCGCCGGCCTGGTACTGGACCTTCTGGGGGGAAGGCGCGAAGGCCGTCGGTCCGCGGCAGGCTCTGACCTGGGCGATTTCAGCCCTGGCCCTGCTGTCGTTGGCGACCCTGGCCTGGCGGCGACGATCGCATGCCTATGTCGCGGTGGCGCTGCCGCTGGCGATGCTGCCCTATGTTCTCGTCCAGCCGGTGTTCCGTTACCGCTATCTGATCGCGACGCTGCTCGTGTTCGTCGCCTGTGACGGCCTGATGCGACTGATCGCCTGGCTGCGGAGCCGGCCCGCGATGCGCATCGGGCTGCGGGACGAGCTGGTGGCGGCGGAATGACAGGGCGTCGCAGTCAGCGGCTTCCGCACGCCTTGCACGTCGGCTCTTTCGGGATGCGGATGGTGCGGAGCGTCGCAGTGATGCCGTCGAAGACATGGACCTTGCCCGCAGGGTCCGGGCCGAAGCCGGTGATCGCGCGCACCGCCTCCATCGCCGCCCAGCTGCCGACCAGGCCGGCCATCGCGCCCAGCACGCCCTGTTCGGCGCAGGTGTCGCAATCATCGGCGTCGAAGGCATCGCCGACGAAGCAGCGATAACAGGGCTGGTCCGCTTCCCAGCCGCGGAACGTGCCGATCTGCCCCTGGAACTGGCCCAGCGCACCGGAGACGAGGGGAAGGCGCGCGCGCGTGCAATGATCCGCCACCGCCAGCCGGGTCGCGAAATTGTCGCAGCCGTCGAGCACCAGGTCGACATCGCCGATCAGCGCGCCGGCATTGGCCGCCGTCAGTCGCTCCGCCACCCCCGCGAAGCCGACGGCGGGGTTGAGGCGGGCGACCGCTTCGCCAGCGACCTCGACCTTGGGCCGGCCGATATCGCCGGTCCCGAACAGGGTCTGGCGCTGGAGGTTGGAAAGGCTGACCGCGTCATCGTCGATCACCCGGAGCCCGCCGATGCCGGCAGCGGCGAGATACTGGATCGCAGGACAGCCGATCCCGCCCGCGCCGATCACGGCAACCTGCGCCCGCGCGAGCTTCACCTGCCCCGCGCCGCCGATCTCCTTCAGCACGATGTGGCGGGCGTAGCGGTCGAGCTGTTCGTCGGTGAGGGTCAACGGATCGGAATATCGTCGAAGGATACCGGCGGATTCTCGATCACGTTCCACCCAGGCGGGTCGATCGGGAACGTGTCTTCGGCGAAGCCTGTCTCCGCCACCGCCTCGACCCGGGCCTGCCGATACGCTTCTGCCCGGATTTCCTCCAGATGCTGCTTCAGTCCCGGATTTCGATCGAGACGACGCCGATACCGCCTGTGGTGCTCTCGAATGGTGTTGAACCATGACCGGGAACGAAAGGCCGGCTGGTACTCCCATTTCAGCAAGTGAAGGAGAAGGACACGAAGCGCAGACTCGACCTGATCATACTCGCTTCGCCCCACGCTCTCGATCTCCTCGATGATCTTGTCCCAGTCGGCGGCATCGAAGCGGCGCTCGCGAAGAAGCTGGGCCTGCGCCATCGCCCAGCCATAGCCGTCCAGCTCGTAGGGCGGGAAGGCAGGCGCGAACGGCGGCTCGGGGTGAGTGGGCTTGTTCATGGGCTCTCTTTACCACGCACCCCGGTCGAGCCGAACCCCCCGGCGCCGCGTCCGGTCTCGTCGAGCTCGTCCACCTCCGCGAAGCGGGCGCGCTGGACCGGGGCGGGGACGAGCTGGGCGATGCGGTCGCCGCGGCGGATCGGGAACGGCTCGGCGCCCAGATTTGCAAGGATCACCTTCACCTCGCCGCGATAGTCCGCATCGATCGTCCCGGGGGTGTTGAGGCACGTGATGCCGTGCTTCAGCGCCAGCCCGGAGCGGGGGCGGACCTGGACTTCGTAGCCTTCCGGAATGGCGATCGCGAAGCCGGTCGCGACCGCGTGGCGGGCGCCGGGCGCGAGCGTCAGCTCCTCGGCCGCGACCACGTCCATGCCGGCGGCGTGCTCGGTGGCGTAGGCGGGGAGCGGCAGGCCCTCCCCGTGCGGCAGACGCTTCAGGCGGATCGCGATCTCAGGCGAGGGCATCGGCGATCCTGTCGGCGAGCCGGGCGGCGACCTGGTCCTTCGGCATCTGCTCCCAATCCTCCACGCCGGCTTCGGTGACGAGGTGCACGCGATTGTCCGCGCCGCCCATCACGTCGCCGGACACATCGTTGGCGACGATCCAGTCGGCGCCCTTGCGCGCGCGCTTCGCTGTCGCGTTGGCGATCACGTCGTCGGTTTCGGCCGCAAAGCCCACGACCAGCGCCGGGCGGCGGGGATCGGCGGCCAGACCGGCCAGGATGTCGGGGTTTTCGGCGAAGGAAAGGGACGGAGGGGTGCCCTGCTTCTTGATCTTGGACCCGCTCGGCTCGACCCGCCAGTCGGCGACGGCGGCGACCAGTATGGCGGCGTCGGCGGGCAGCGCGGTATCGATGGCGGCGGCCATATCGCGCGCGGTCTCGACATCAATCCGGGTGACGCCGGCGGGCGTGGGCAGAGTTACCGGACCGCTGACCAGCGTCACGCGTGCGCCGAGATAGGCGAGGGCGGCGGCGATCGCGAAGCCCTGCTTTCCCGACGACCGGTTGGCGATGTAGCGCACCGGGTCTATCGGCTCGTGCGTGGGACCGGCGGTGACCAGGACGTGGCGCCCACTCAACCTTCCGCTCGTCCCGAGCGATGCCTGTATGTTCCTGAGAATAGCTTCCGGCTCCGGCAACCGTCCGGGCCCGAACTCGCCGCAGGCCATCGGCCCTTCGTCCGGCTCCAGCACGGTCACGCCATCGGCGCGCAGCCGCTCGACGTTGCGGCGGGTGGCGGCGTGCTGCCACATGCGCACGTTCATCGCGGGCGCGGCGAGGACGGGCTTGTCGGTCGCGAGCAGCAGCGTGGTGGCGAGATCGTCGGCGATGCCGGCGGCCATCCGGGCGAGCAGGTCGGCGGTCGCGGGCGCCACCACCACCAGGTCCGCCTCGCGGCTGAGCTGGATGTGCCCCATCTCGGCCTCATCCTTGAGGTCCCAGAGGCTGGTGTGCACCGCCTGTTCGGAGAGTGCGGCAAGCGTCATCGGCGTCACAAACTGCGCCCCGCCGTCGGTCAGCACGCAACGCACGCTCATACCCGCCTTGCGGATCAGCCGCACCAGCTCGCACGCCTTGTAGGCCGCGATGCCGCCGCCGACGATCAGAAGGATGCGCGCCTGCATCACTGCGAACGTCGCCCGATTTCTGTGGCACAGACCGACTTGAGGTGGTTGAGGCGCTCAGTCGCCGCCCTCCACACCAGCGCAGCCTCAAGAGTGGAATAGTCATGCGCGATGATATTGCGCATCGCGTAGATGCCAGGATGGCGCTCCCGAAGAGCTGCTGACAGCTTGTTCGACGTTTCCCCAATGGCGGAAAGACGAAAAGCCGTAAGATCGATCTCGTCTTTGTCGTTCAGAAATTCGGCTTCGGATTTTGACCCGAGGCGTCGCTCCACATGCGCGATCAGCTCCAGGATCAATTCGCACCGGTCGAGATCGGTCGCGTCGGACGATTTCACTAGAAAACTCGTACCATCTCGGGTTCGACACGTTCGCGCACGCGTGGGCGCAGCGCCGACCGAGGAACGAAATCGACATTGAGACCCAAGGCATCCGAAAGCCGAACTTGAATGTCGGCCTGGTCGAGAAGGCTGAAGTGGGGCGCATCCCCCAGGTCGAAAAGGAGGTCGACATCGGAATCAGGGCCGGCTTCGCCACGTGCAACCGACCCGAAGAGATAAAGCGCACGGATGCCTTCCAACCGCAAAGGCCGTTCGAAGGACTTCAGCCGGCGAAGGACTTCCTCCCTGGTCATCGGACTAAAATAGCCATGCGCCCGCAAGAATTCCAATGGCCGCGGCGGCGAGGCCGATGCCCGCATAGCGCCAGCCATGGCCGCGGCCGAGCACGTTGACGTCGACCAAGGGCGGCGGGGGCGGGGCGGCGCCGGGCCTCGGCATCTGATGATCGAGGCGGCGGATCAGGTCCGGGATCAGCGCCAGCGTGCGGCCGAACTCGACGAGGCGGTCGGCCGCCCAGGCCTCGGGCCCGATTTCGGTCCTGATCCATTCCTTCACGAACGGACCGGCCGTCTCCCACATGTTGATGTCGGGATCGAGCGTCTGGGCGACGCCTTCGACCATCACCATCGTCTTCTGCAGCAGCAGCAGGTGCGGCTGGGTGGGCATGTCGAAGTCGCGGGTGATCGCGAACAGGCCGTCCAGCATGTTGCCGATCGAGATGTCCTTGACCGGTAGGCCGCGGATCGGCTCACCGACGGCGCGCAGCGCAGTCGTGAACTCGGCGAGGTTGTGGTGCGCCGGCACATAGCCCGCCTCGAAATGGATTTCGGCGACGCGCTCGTAATTGCCGGTGATCAGGCCGTAGAGGATTTCCGCCAGCCACATGCGTGCGCGGCGGTCGATCCGGCCCATGATACCGAAATCGATGGCGACGATCGTCCCGTCCGGCCGCACCAGCAGGTTTCCCTGGTGCATGTCGGCGTGGAAGAAGCCCTCGGAGATCGCCTGGCGCAGGAAGGCGCGGACCAGGCGTGCCGCCAGCGCCTTCACATCGTGGCCGGCGGCGATCAGCTCGTCGCGGCGCGAGACCTTGATGCCGTCGATCCACTCCAGCGTCATCACCCGCCGGGCGGTGCGCTGCCAGTCGATCGACGGCACGCAATAGCCAGGCTCCGCCTCCATGCCCTCGGCCAGCTCGGAGGCAGAGGCCGCCTCGCGCCGGAGGTCGAGCTCCCGCATCGTCCATTGCTTGAAGGTGGCGATGACGAGGCGCGGGCGAAGCCGCTGCAGCTCGGCACCCAGCGCTTCCGCCTGCGCGGCCGCCCATTCATAGGTGTCGAGCGCCTTGGCGAACTCCTCCTCGACGCCGGGGCGGAGCACCTTGACGGCGACTTCGCGGCCGTCGCTGGTGACGGCGCGGTGAACCTGCGCGATCGAGGCGGCGCCGATCGGCTCCGGGTCGATCGACCGGAACAGCTCCTCGACCGGCTTGCCGAGCGCCTGCTCGATCGCCTTGCGGACCTCCTCGAACGGCGCGGGCGGCAGATTGTCCTGCAGGCGCAGCAGGTCGGCGGCCGCTTCCGGGCCGACCAGGTCGGGCCGCGTGGCGAGCGCCTGGCCGAACTTGATCGCGGCCGGCCCCAGCGCCTCGAACGCATGCGCATATTCGGGAATGCGGGGAATGCGGGCGCCGAAACGGGCAAGCCTGACCAGCCGGCGCACGGCGGGCGGCGTCAACGGATCGCGCTCGACGCCGCGCAGAGCGCCATGACGCGCGAGCGTGCGGCCCCATTTCAGCAGCCGGAACAGGTGGGTCGCGGTGGAGGCCAACTAGATCTTCCAGCCCGAATGGATCGCGACCAGCCCGCCAAGCATCGGCTCGACCTTCGTCCGCACGAACCCGGCCTCGCCGATCATCCGCTCGAACGCCGGCATGTCGGGGAAGCGGCGGATCGATTCGATCAGGTAGCGGTAGCTGTCCTCATCATCGGCGATCAGCTTGCCGACCTTGGGCACGATCCGGTGCGAGTAGAAGTCGTAGACTTCGGCAAAGCCCGGCCACAAGGTCGTCGAGAATTCGAGGCAGAAGAAGCGGCCGCCGCGGCGGAGCACGCGGTGCGCCTCGCCGAGCGCGGCCGGGATGTCGGTCACGTTCCGGATGCCGAACGCGATGGTGTAGGCGTCGAAGAAGCGATCGGGGAAGGTCAGGCTGTCGGCGTTCGCCTCGCTCCATACCAATGTGTCCAGGCCGCGCGCTTCGGCCCGGCCCATGCCGACCTCGAGCATCTCGGGGTTGATGTCGGCGACGGTCACGCGCGCGCCGCACCGCGCCAGGCGGAAGGCGATGTCGCCGGTGCCGCCGGCCATGTCGAGAATCTCCTCGCCCTCACGCGGTTTCACGCGGCGGACGAAGCGGTCCTTCCACAGCCGGTGCATGCCGGCCGACATGGCGTCGTTCATGACGTCGTAGCGGCGCGCGACGTTCGAGAAGACGGCGCCGACGCGGCGGGTCTTTTCCTCTGGGGCGACCTCTTGGTAACCGAAGGAGACTGTTTCGGACATGAGGCGGTGCACTAGCGAAGGGTTGTGGACCTAGCAAACGCCGCGTAGCTGCATCCGGTGCCCGAGCTCCCCGAAGTCGAAACCACCGTCCGCGGGCTGCGGCCCGTCCTTGAAGGACAGACGCTCTGGCACGTGGAGGCGCGGCGCCCGGACCTGCGCTTCGCGTTCCCGCCCGACCTGCGCCAGCGACTGACCGGCGCGCGTGTGACGGGCCTCGGCCGGCGCGCCAAATACGGGCTGGTCGACACCGATCGCGGCGACACGATGATCTTCCATCTCGGCATGTCCGGGCGCTGGCGGCTGGACCCCGAGACGATCGGGACGCACGACCATCTGGTGCTGGAGACGGGGGCGGGACGACGGCTCGCGCTCAACGATCCGCGCCGGTTCGGTTCGGTCGACCTGTTCCCGACGGCCGACCTGCCAGCTTATCCCGTCTTCGCCGCGATGGGACCGGAGCCGCTCGGGCCGGACTTCACGCACGGATATCTGGCCGCGGCGCTGGAAGGGCGAAGCGCGGCGATCAAGGCGCTGCTGCTCGACCAGCGGATCGTCGCGGGCCTGGGCAACATCTATGTCTGCGAGGCGCTGCACATGGCCGGCATCGCGCCGACCCGCGCCGGCGGCCGCATCGCGCGCAAGCGGCTGGACGCGCTGGTGCCGGCGATCCGCGCGGTGCTGGAAGCGGCGATCGAGGCCGGTGGCTCGACCTTGCGCGACTATGCCCGGCCGAGCGGGGAGCTCGGCTATTTCGCGAAGCAGTGGCGCGTCTATGGCCGCGAGGGACAGCCATGCCTGTGCGGCGCACCGGTCAGGCGCCGGGTCGATGGCGGCCGCTCGACCTTCTACTGCGCGGCATGCCAGCGCTGACGATCACGCGTCGATCGCTTCCTCGTCGAGGCGGGAGGCATTTTCCTGGATGAACTGGAAGCGGTGTTCCGGGTTGCGGCCCATCAGCCGGTCGACCAGGTCGCGGACACCGGCGCGCTCTTCATAATCCTGGGGCAGGGTGATGCGGATCAGGCTGCGCGTCTTCGGGTCCATCGTGGTTTCGCGGAGCTGCTGCGGGTTCATCTCGCCCAGGCCCTTGAAGCGGCCGACCTCGACCCTCTTGCCCTTGAACTCGGTCGCTTCCAGCTCGGCGCGGTGGGCGTCATCGCGGGCGTAAAGGCTCTTGCCGCCCGCAGTCAGGCGGTAGAGCGGCGGCTGGGCGAGGTAGAGGTGGCCGCGGCGGACGATGTCGGGCATTTCCTGGAAGAAGAAGGTCATCAGCAAAGTCGCGATATGGGCGCCGTCCACGTCCGCGTCGGTCATGATGACGATGCGTTCGTAGCGGAGCGCATCGGGCGAGCATTTGTCGCGCGTGCCGCAGCCCAGGGCCTGGATCAGGTCCGCGATCTCGTTGTTCGCGCGGATCTTGTCGGCGGTGGCGGAGGCGACGTTCAGGATCTTGCCGCGGATCGGCAGGATCGCCTGAGTCTTGCGGTCGCGCGCCTGCTTGGCCGAGCCGCCGGCCGAATCGCCCTCGACGATGAACAGCTCGGTGCCGGCGGAATCGCTCGCCGCGCAGTCGGTGAGCTTGCCGGGCAGGCGGAGCTTGCGCGCGCCGGTCGCGGTCTTGCGCCGCACCTCGCGCTCAGCCTTGCGGCGCAACCGCTCGTCCATCCGGTCCATGACGAAGCCGAGCAGCGCCTTGCCCCGCTCCATCCGGTCGGCGAGGAAATGATCGAAATGGTCGCGGATGGCGTTCTCGACGAGCCGGGCCGCTTCGGGGCTGGTCAGCCGGTCCTTGGTCTGGCTCTGGAATTGCGGGTCGCGGATGAAGACGGACAGCATCAGCTCGGCGCCGGTGACGATGTCGTCGGCCGAGATGTCCTTCGCCTTCTTCTGCCCGGTCAGCTCGCCGAAGGCGCGGATGCCCTTGGTCAGTGCAGCGCGGAGCCCCTGTTCATGCGTGCCGCCGTCGGGCGTCGGGATGGTGTTGCAATACCAGCTGTAGCTGCCCTCGCTCCATAGCGGCCAGGCGACCGCCCATTCGACGCGGCCCTGACCGTCGGGAAATTCCTGCGCGCCGGTGAAGAACTCGGTGGTCGCACATTCGCGCTCGCCGATCTGCTCCTTCAGATGGTCGGCGAGGCCGCCGGGGAACTGGAACACGGCTTCGGCGGGGATGCCCGCCTCGACGATCAGCTCCGGCGCGCATTTCCAGCGGATTTCGACCCCGGCGAACAAATAGGCCTTGGACCGGGCGAGGCGGTAGAGGCGTGCCGGGCGGAACCGCAGCTCATCGCCGAAAATCTCCGGGTCCGGCACGAAAGTGACGGTGGTGCCGCGGCGGTTCGGCACCGCGCCGAGCTCCTCGAGCGGGCCGAGCGTCACGCCACGGGCGAAGCGCTGGCGGTAGAGCGACTTGTTGCGCGCGACCTCGACTGTCGTCTCGGCCGATAGCGCGTTGACGACGCTGACGCCGACGCCGTGCAGGCCGCCCGACGTCGCATAAGCCTTGCCCGCGAATTTGCCGCCCGAATGGAGCATCGACATGATGACTTCCAGCGCCGACTTGTCCGGATATTTGGGATGCGGATCGACCGGCATGCCGCGGCCATTGTCCGCGATGGTGATCCGGTTGCCGGGCTCCAGCGTCACCTCGATCCGCGTCGCGAAGCCGGCGACCGCCTCGTCCATCGCATTGTCGAGCACTTCGGCGGCGAGGTGATGCAGCGCCCGCTCGTCGGTGCCGCCCACATACATGCCGGGCCGCCGCCTGACCGGCTCCAGCCCTTCCAGCACCTCGATCGAGGACGCGTCATAGTCGGTGGAAATCGCGGCATTGGAAGCAAACAGGTCGGACATGGAGCAAGGCTATAGAGGGACGAGGGGCGAGTGCGAAACCCGGCAATGGCCGACAGGCGCGCGCATGTTGGGGATAAGGCAGGCGTCCGCCGGATGCGCCGAACAGGCCGCCGGGCGCGAAAGGTTAGGAAGGTTCGGCGCGCGGGAAAAATTCCGTCGATCAATCGCGGCCGAATGATCGACCGGATCAATCAATGCCGACAAGCGAGGGCGGGACGAATCGTTCATTCTTCTGCGAACATATCAGGAACATGGGAATGTAGGACAGCGATTTGAATGTCAGGAAACGCGGCGGAGGGGCACGACGTTTTCCAGCGCCTCCAGCCTGTCGGCGAGGGAGCGATTGCAGGCTTCGTAGGCGGGGACGAAGGCTTGCTCGATCTGCTCGTCGGTGAAGCGCCAGGGGATCAGGCCGGACAGCGTCTCGCTGTGGAACAGGCGCGTGCCGCCGGCTTCGTGGCAGAGCTCGAACAGGTGATCGCCGGTGAAAAGCAGCGGGACATGGCCGCGCCAGCCGAGCGCGCGTCCCCGTTCGGCGCGGGTGATGGTGACGGTCTGGCGGATCGTGGTGCCGGGCCGCGCCGGATTGGCGAAGCGCATCGCCACCCGCTCGCCGACATAGGCCTGGCCGTCCGCTTCCAGGTTCAGCGGGTTCCAGTCGCGATAATGCGCGAAATCGGCGAGCACCGTCCACACGCGCTCCGGCGCATGCGGCAAGTGGATCGACGTCAGGATGCGCTTCGGCATGCCCCATCGATCAATGCCTGGAAACGCGGCCGCGCAAGGCCGCGTCGACCAGCGGCCGGCGGGATTCGACCAGCGGCCGGAGCGCCGGCGCCGCCGCGCCGGCGCCCCGAGCCTGGTCAGGCGTAGGTGACCTGCGCGGTCCGCCGCCGGCGGCGCGCCGCGGCGCCGACCGCCATGAAGCCGCCGATCATCAGCGCCCAGGTCGCGGGCTCCGGAACCGCAGTGATGGTGAAAGTGCCGGAACCGGTCGCACTGCCCAGCGAATAGGTGCCGGTGAAGGTGCCGCCGCCGAACGCCGACCAATAGCCGGCCGCGTCGTCGATCGCCTGCTGCTGCTGGGCGACCGTGCAGCCCGTGCAATAGGCGGCGAACGAGTTGCCGGTGCCGCGGCCGACCAGCCCGTCGACCAGCTGGGTGTTGGCGCCGCCCGTGATGAAGACGTCGTCCGCCGTCCACAGCGTGTCGTCCGCGCCCTTCAGCACGCCCCAATATTCGGCATTGTACTGATAGGCGCCGGCGGCGACCGAATATTGCAGGCCGTTGGCGGGATCGCTGGAGTTCATCACCAGCGACAGCTGGCTGATCGAGAACTGGCTGCCGTCGCCATCGATGCGGACGCCGAAATGCATGCGGTTGCCGAGCTCGCTGCCATATTGCGCGCCGAACGCGGCGGCCGGGCCAGCGACGCCTTTCCAGGACGGAAAGCCGGTCACGATCCCTTCGCGTGCGGTTACCGTCGACTGCGCCTTGAAATAGGTCGGCTGGTTGGGATCGCCCTTGGCGGTCAGGCCGTCATGAAGCGCCGAATTGATGTTCTGCACCCAGCCCGCATAGGAAGGCGAGCCGAAGGCGTTGGGCGCCAGCGTCGGCGTGACCGTGATCGTGGCGGCCTGGGCCGCAGACGCGCCGAACAGCGCGGCCGAAGCGGCCGCGAGCAACATGGTCTTGGACATGATACCCCCTCTCAGTTGTCGCTGAAGCGACCCCGCCCGGCGCTCTGCGGCGCCTGGACGACTCGGGTTTATAACCTGTTTAGGATTTTTGTCACGACCCGTTGCGTTCGTTACGATTTGAAATTGAACGCAAAGCGCTCCCGCACCAAGGCGGGAGCCGAAGCGCCTCAGCGCACCCGCGGGCCGCCGAAGGGGAGCGGCGGGGGCGGGCGGCGATCGCGCCGCGGCAGCTGCGCCTGATAGGCCTGGCCGCAATGGGCGACGCAATAGGGGAAGCCCGGGTTCACCGGCGCCCCGCAGAAATGGAAGTCCGGTTCGCCCGGATGGCCGAGCGGCCATTTGCAGATGCGCTCGTTCAGATCGAGCAGGCTGGTCTTGCCGGCGATCTCCGGGCTCGGCTTGGCCGGCACCAGGCGGCGCGGCGGCGCGGGCGGGATCGGCGCGGAGGTCTCGCCCGGCGCCTGGCGGAGGAAGCCGCCGGGGCCGATCGAGCGGATCTGCGGCTGCGGCGGAGCCGGAGGCGCATCCGGCGCGGCTGCGGCCGGCGCGGGGCGCTCGGGCGCGGGGAGCGCGACGCGGGGCGCGGGCGCGGGGCGCGGCGCCGTCTCGGCGCGCGGTTCCGCGGGCGCGGCGGCGGGAACGACGGCGTCGTCCTTGCCCTCGCGCACCGGCGACGGACGCGACTGCAGGCCCAGCCGGTGCGCCTTGCCGATCACCGCGTTGCGGCTGACGCCGCCCAGCTCTTCGGCGATCTGGCTGGCGGTCATTCCCTTTTCCCACATCGATTTCAGCTGGTCGATGCGTTCGTCAGTCCAGGCCATCGTCGTCCTTACGTCCCAAAAATCCTGCGCCTTGCGGGTGAGGCCGTCAGCCGATAGGCGGGCAGCCGATGCTCGACCAGTCCCAATCCGGAGTCCGCCTCGCACCCGGCATCGCGTCCATCACGAACGTGAACTGGCCGGGCTTGCGCGCCCTTTATGTGAAGGAGGTGCGGCGTTTCTTCAAGGTGCAGCTCCAGACGATCTGGGCGCCGGCGATCACCAACATGCTGTTCCTGGCGATCTTCACGGTCGCGCTGGGGCGCGCGGGGCGGACGGTGCTCGGCCACCCGTTCGCCGATTTCATCGCCCCCGGCCTGATCGTGATGGGCATGCTGCAGAACAGCTTCGCCAACGCAAGCTTCTCGCTGCTGGTCGGCAAGATCCAGGGCACGATCGTCGACTATCTGATGCCGCCGCTTTCCCATGGCGAGCTGCTGGCGGCGCTGAGCGGCGCGGCGGTGACGCGGGCGATCCTGGTCGGCTCCACCGTGTGGCTGGCGATGCAGCTCTGGCCCGGCGTGCACGTGATGCCGCGCCATTTCTGGGCGGTCGCCTGGTTCGGCGTGCTGGGCGCGCTGTTCCTCGCCTTCCTGGGCATCCTGACGTCGATCTGGGCGGAGAAATTCGACCATGCGGCATCGGTGACGAACTTCGTCGTCGCGCCGCTGTCGCTGCTGTCCGGCACCTTCTATTCGGTCGACGCGCTGGCGCCGGCGTTCCGCGCGATCAGCCATGCCAACCCGTTCTTCTACATCATCTCCGGGTTCCGATACGGCTTCCTGGGCGACGCCGACTCGCCGGTGATGATCGGCGCGATCGTGGTGCTGGCGATCGATATCGTGATGGGCGCGATCTGCTACGCGCTGCTGCGTTCGGGCTGGAAGATCAAGGCATGAGCTTCGTCGACTATCAGGCGCACGACATCGCCTGCGAGGCCTATGTCGCGCGGCCGGCGGGGGCGGGGCCGCATCCGGCGGTGCTGATCGCGCCGACGGTGCGCGGGCCGACGCCGCTGGAGCACGCCAAGGCCGACGCGCTGGCCGCGGACGGCTATCTCGCGATCGTCCTCGACCATTACGGGAAGGACCAGCGCGACCTCGGCGACCGGGCGATGGGGCTGATGAACGCGTTGCTCGCCGACCGGGCGCTGCTGCGCCGGCGGCTGCTCGCGCACCTTGCCTTCGCGCAAGGGCTGGAGGGCGTGGACCGCGAGCGGATCGCGATCATCGGCTATTGCTTCGGAGGGCTCTGCGCGCTGGACCTCGCGCGCACCGGCACGGACGCGATCCGGGGCGCGGTTTCGATCCACGGCATCTTTCCGCCGCCGGAGCTCGGGCCGCAGCCGCCGATCGCGGCGAAGCTGCTGGTGCTGCACGGCTGGGACGATCCGCTGGCGACGCCGGATTCGGTGCTGGGGCTCGCCAGGGAGCTGACCGACGCCGTCGCGGACTGGCAGCTCCACGCCTATGGCCACACGGTGCACGGCTTCACCAATCCGGAAGCGGCGGTGTCGGGGCGGGTGCTCTACAATGAAGATGCCGACCGGCGCGCGAACCAGGCGCTGTCCGCCTTTCTGGCCGAAGCGCTGGCTTAACCGATCATAACGGAAGCGTTCAGGCTCGCTCCAGCGCGACTCGCCTAATCCGGCGCCATGTCCGAAGAAGGAGTGAGTGCCATGAAAAGACTGATCGCTTCGCTTGCCATCGCATCGGCCGCCATGATCGCGGCGGCGCCCGCCTCTGCCCAGGGCTGGGGTCGCGACGGCAATATCCATCAGCGGCTGCAGCGGATCGAATATCGGATCGACCGCAATTTCCAGCGCGGATCGCTGACGCGCAACGAAGCCAGCCGGCTGCGCGCCGAAGCCAATGGCGTGCAGCGGCTCGCCTGGCGTTACAGCCGCAACGGCCTGACCGGCTGGGAGCATCGCGACCTGGAGCGCCGCGTCGACCGGCTGCAGAACCAGCTGCAGCGCCAGCGCTTCGACGACGATCGCCGCGGCTGGCGGCGGTAAACTAAATCCTCCCCTGCATTTGCAGGGGATGGGGAAGGGGCCGGAGCGAAGCGGAGGTATTTCCGCCCGCTGCGCGGTCGGCCCCTCCACCGCTCGCCTTTGGCGAGCGGTCCCCCTCCCCTCGCGATGCGAGGGGAGGATCCGGGTTGCGGGGTTGTCTCTCCCGGCCCCGGCTCCTATACGGCCCACAGGCGACCGTGCGGTCGCCTTTTTGCGTTTCTTGCCCAGGAGCCTTCGCCATGCCGATCACGCCTTTGATGCCCGTCTATCCCCGCTGCGGCGTGCGGCCGGTGCGCGGCGAGGGCGTGTATCTGATCGGCGAGAAGGGCGAGCGATATCTGGACTTCGCGAGCGGCATCGCGGTCAACCTGCTGGGCCACGGCCACCCGCATCTGACCAAGGCGATCCAGGACCAGGCGGCGACGCTGATGCATGTGTCGAACCTCTACGGATCGCCGCAGGGCGAGGCGCTGGCGCAGCGCCTGGTCGACAACACCTTCGCCGACACGGTGTTCTTCACCAACTCCGGCGCCGAAGCCGTCGAGTGCGCGATCAAGACCGCGCGCCGCTTCCACTATGCGAACGGCGACACGCACAAGACGACGCTGATCACCTTCAAGAACGCGTTCCACGGCCGCACGATCGGCACGATCAGCGCGACCGACCAGGAGAAGCTCCGCTCCGGCTTCGACCCGCTGCTGCCGGGCTTCAAGGTCGTCGAGTTCGACAATCTCGAAGCGGCCGAGGCGGCGGTGGACGACACGACGGCGGGCTTCCTGGTCGAGCCGATCCAGGGCGAGGGCGGTATCCGGCCGGCCAGCCAGGCCTTCATGAAGGGGCTGCGCCGCATCTGCGACGAAAAGGGCCTGATGCTGGTGCTGGACGAAGTGCAGTGCGGCGTCGGCCGGACCGGCACTTTGTTCGCGCATGAGCAGTACGGCATCACGCCCGACATCATGGCGGTCGCCAAGGGCATCGGCGGCGGTTTCCCGATGGGGGCGTGCCTCGCGACCGAGAACGCCGCCAAGGGTATGGTGATCGGCACTCACGGCTCGACCTATGGCGGCAACCCGCTGGCGATGGCGGCGGGGCAGGCGGTGCTGGACGTGGTGCTGGAGCCCGGCTTCCTGGAGCATGTCCGCGCGATGGGCGACCGCCTGCGCCAGGCGCTGGAGCAGATGATCCCGAATTACGACGATCTGTTCGACAGCGTGCGAGGCATGGGCCTGATGCTGGGCATCAAGCTGAAGTCCGACAGCCGCGCCTTCGTCGCGCACCTGCGCGATCATCACGGCCTGCTGACGGTCGCGGCTGGCGACAATGTCGTCCGCATCCTGCCGCCGCTGACGATTGACGAAAAAGACATCGCCGAGTGCATCGAGCGGCTGAGCGCGGGTGCGCGGGATTACGCGCCGGCGAAGGCGGCGTGAGGGCTTGAATCCTCCCCAAGCTGTGCTTGGGGAGGGGGACCATGCGAAGCATGGTGGAGGGGCCCGGAGCGAAGCGGAGGGTGAGTTCCGTCGGCTGCGCCGCCGGCCCCTCCACCGCCTTCGGCGGTCCCCCTCCCCATCGCTGCGCGATAGGGAGGATTTGTGACTCGCCACTTTCTCGACCTCTCCTCGGCCGGTGCGGACGGCGTTGCGGCGATGCTGGCGGACGCGCTTGCGCGCAAGCAGGCGCGGGGCGGCTGGCCGAAGGGCAAGCCCGATGCCGACCGCCCGCTCGACGGGCGGGTGCTGGCGATGATCTTCGAGAAGAGCTCGACCCGCACGCGCGTGTCGTTCGACATGGCGATCCGGCAGCTCGGCGGCACCTCGATCGTGATGGACGCAGGGAGCATGCAGCTCGGCCGCGGCGAGACCATCGCGGACACGGCGCGCGTGCTCAGCCGCTATGTCGACGCGATCATGATCCGCACCGACGATCCGGCGAAGCTGGAGGAACTGGCGGCCTATGCCTCGGTGCCGGTGATCAACGGCCTCACCGACCGCTCGCACCCGTGCCAGATCGTCGCCGACCTGCTGACCGCGCTGGAAAAGGGGGTGCAGCTGCCGGGCTCCAAATGGGCGTGGCTGGGCGACGGCAACAATGTGGTGCACTCGATCATCGAGGCGGCGGGGCTGTTCGGCTTCTCGGTCGCGATCGGCTGCCCCGAAGGCTATGACCCCGACGACAGCTTCGTGCGCGAAGCCAATGCGCGGCTGGCTGGCAGCAATGCGCGGGTGACGATCGAGCGCGATCCGGTGCGGGCAGCGGCGGACGCGGATGTGGTCGTCACCGACACCTGGGTGTCGATGGGGCAGGCGGACAGCGCGGAGAAGATCGCCGCCATGACGCCGTACCAGGTCAACGCCGCGCTGATGGCGCATGCCAGGCCGTCGGCGACTTTCCTCCATTGCCTGCCGGCGCATCGCGGCGAGGAGGCGACCGACGAAATCCTGGACGGCAGTCAGTCGGCCATCTGGGATGAGGCAGAAAACCGCCTACATGCACAAAAAGCGATTTTGCTTTGGTGCTTTGGACTTCTGAATGGAAAACCGGACTGAGCTGGACCGGACAGAGCTTGATCGGACTCTGGGGTTCGCGATCCTTCAACAACATGCGCGCGGGCGGCTGGTGCGGCTCGGGCCCGTGCTCGACCAGATCCTGTCCGCGCATGCCTATCCGCCGGTGATCGAGCGGCTGCTGGCGGAGGCGCTGGCGCTGACCGCGCTGCTCGGCTCGACGCTGAAGAACGAGACCGGCCAGATGACGCTTCAGGCGCAGACCGAGGGCGGTCCGATCTCGCTGCTCGTCTGCGACTATAAGGACAGCGAGCTGCGCGGCTATGTCCAGTTCGACGCGGACCGGCTCGCCCAGGCGCCGGCCGACCCGACTTTGTTCGCGCTGTTCGGCAAGGGCTATCTGGCGATCACCTTCGACCAGGCGCTGACCGGCGAACGCTACCAGGGCATCGTGCCGCTGGAGGGCGCGTCGCTGGCCGAAGCAGCGGAGAGCTATTTCGCGCAAAGCGAGCAGATCCCGAGCCTTGTCCGGCTGGCCCATCGTCACGACGCCTACGGTCGCGTGATCGCCGGCGGCATGCTGCTGCAGCACCTGCCCGAGGGCGAGGAAGGACGCGACCGGCTGCACGCGCGGCTCGATCACCCCGAATGGCAGCATGTCGAGACGCTGGGCGGCACGATCCGCGACGAGGAGCTGACCGATCCCGGCCTGCCGATGGAGACGCTGGTCTGGCGGCTGTTCCACGATGAGCAGGAAGTGCGCGTGCTGGGCGGCGCGGCGCTGACGCGCGGCTGCCGCTGCAACCGCGAGCATATCCTGGGCGTGCTGTCGCGCTTTCCGGCCGAGGAGCAGGAGAATATGGCGGACGCCGACGGGCTGATCCGAGTCGACTGCGCCTTCTGCTCGATCAGCCATCCCGTCCGGCTCGAGGAGCTGCAATCCGCGGCTTGATCGGGACGGGATCGTAACCAATTGTCCCTATCGGCCGCCGGCGGCCAAAGAGGGGACCGAATGCGATTGGTGGCGATCATGGTTGCGGGAGCGACGGTGCTGATGCTGGCAAGTGCCGCGCACGCGCCGATCCAGGCGTTCGGCCGCATCGAGCCGGGCCAGTGGCAGCTGCGCGCGCTCGACAATTCGGCGCCGGTCCGGCGGCTGTGCGTCGCCGACGCCTATGACCTGGTCCAGCTCCGCCACCCGGGGGCCGCCTGCTCACGCTTCGTGCTGGCGAACGAGCCGCAGACCGCGACCGTCCACTATACCTGCGCCGGCGCCGGCTATGGCCGCACGACGATTCGGGTCGAGACCCCGCAGCTGGTGCGCATCGAGTCGCAGGGCCTTGCCAACCAGTCGCCGTTCCAGGTGACGCTGGAAGGCCGGCGCCTCGGCAAATGCGAGCCCGAACACGCCGCCCGTTAAGCCGGCATTTACCATTGCGTGGTTAAGAGGATCGCGTGTCGAGTAGGCACGCTTTCCTCCCAAACGGCCGAGAGGCCGACTGGGCCGCCTTCGCAAGGAGGCGGCCCGTTTTCTTTTGGAAACCACCTCTCCCAAGGGGAGCGGTCGAGTCGGCGCAGCCGACCGGGTGAGGGGATACGGAGCTCAATATTTAAGCGCTTGGTCCCCCTCACCCCGCTCGCGCCTGATTGCGCGAGTCGCCCTCTCCCTATTAAAACGAGGCTCTCAGCGTCACGCGCAGATCGCGGCCCGAGAGCGGCGCGAAGTCCTTCAGGAAGCTCGCGTGGCGGCGGGCGTCGACGTCGAAGATGTTGTTCGCGCTCAGCAGGATTTCCGGCTTGTCGCGGCCCTCGCCGAACGGGCGGATGCCGACGCTGGCATTGACCAGCGTGTAGCCGGGAGTCGCCGTCTCGAACGGGGCGACCCGGTCCTGGTCGAAGCTGTGCTCGACCTCGACGCGGCCGTCCAGCAGCCCGCTGGTCGCGCTGATCCCGCCCAGCAGGCGCAGCGGCGGGATGCGCGGCACCGGGCCGACGCCCTTCACCGTGGCATGGACATAATCGGCAAGCCCGTTGGCATCGACCTTCCAGTCGCCGAAGCGGGCGAGAGTGACCGTCGCCTGCGCCTCGAACCCGTAATAGGTCGCGTCGGCCTGGGCCGACTGGAACACGGGCAGCCCGTCCTCGATCGCGCCGGTCTGGCGGTCGAAGATATAGTCGTCGAACTTGTTGTAATAGGCCGACACCTCCAGGATGTAGTTGCGGCCGCCGCCGCGCAGCGTCCCTTCGATGCCGAAGCTGCGCTCTTTCCTGAAGTCCGGGTTGCCGATCTCGAACGCCTGGGTGCCGGCGTGCGGGCCGTTGGAGAACAACTCCTCGGCGGAAGGCACGCGCTCGGTATGCGCGAGGTTCACGCCGAATTTCCAGCCCGGCACGAATTCGTAGCTGGCACCGGCCGAGCCTGACCAGGCCGTGAAGCGCCGATCGACGTTGATCGGATCGGACGAGATATGGCTGCGATCGACGCGGCCCCCGAATTCCGCCTTCAGCTTGCCCCAATCGAGCGTCTGCAATGTGAACAGGCTGTACTGGATCGTCTCGTTCTTCGGGACGAAGGCTTCCTCGCCGATCACGTTGAAGTCGCGGATCAGCATCTGGGTGCCGATCGAGCCCTGCCAGACGCCGCGCCGGTTCTGCACCAACTCCAGCCGTCCCTCGCCTCCCTTGTTGAAGAAGCGGGTGCCGGCGGTGCCGTCTTCCTCCAGCTCGGTATGCTTGTAGTCGGCGAAGCCGAAGCGGCCGCGCAGCTGCTTGAAGAAGCCGCCGCCCAGATCGAGCTCGGTGCGAGCGTCGAGGCGGGTCTGGTGCACGTCGAGGCGGGGCATCTCGCCTTCGCCGGTGGTGAGATCATAGCGGGCGGGCACGCCGTAGAGGCTGTCGTAATGGCTGAGCGCGAAGCCGAGCTGGCCGGTGTCGGTGATGACCGACGCGCCGCCGGCAATGTCCCAGGTCCGCGCGGCCGAGTTCGGCAGCCGGCCCTTGAGATCGGCGAGCGCGCGTACCTCCGGATTTGGGTTGGCGAGCGCCTGCGCGCGGGCGGCGGGCGAAAGCACATAGCCGCCGATCTTCAGGTCGTCGCCGTCGAGATAGCTGCCGTCGACGTGCAGCACGACCTTGCCCGATACCGGCAGGTCGACGGCGCTGGCGCCGAACAATTGGTCGGAGGCCGACGCATAGGTGCCGATCGCGTCGACATGGACGGCCTCGTCCGGCACTTCGCGCGGAATGCGCTTGTCGAGCACGTTGACGACGCCGCCGATCACCGACGATCCATATTGCAGCGCGGCCGGCCCGCGCAGCACCTCGATCCGGTCGGCGAGCAGCGGGTTGATGGTCACGGCATGGTCGACGCTGGTGTTCGACACGTCGAAGCTGCCGATTCCGTCGGTCAGGATATGGACGCGGTCGCCCTGGAAGCCGCGCAGGATCGGCC
This sequence comes from Sphingomonas horti, assembly GCF_009753715.1. GTDB lineage: Bacteria > Pseudomonadota > Alphaproteobacteria > Sphingomonadales > Sphingomonadaceae > Sphingomonas_B > Sphingomonas_B horti. Next base: position 514,065 of record NZ_WQMS01000006.1, read on the forward strand.
GCGACGCGTTGGGGCCGAACGAGGTGGAGGAGACGCCCGGCTGCCGGGCCAGCGTGTCGCCGATCGTCGAGCGGACCTCGCGCGCCAGATCCTGCCCGCTCAGCACCGAAACCGCCGACAGCACGTCCGCACGGTTCCGCTCGAACGGCGCCGCGGTGACGACGATGTCGCTGGACGTCGGCTCGTGATAGTCGCCCGGCGGGGCGGCTTCGTCAGCGGCGGCGGCAGGCGTTGTCAGCAGGGCGGCCAGCGCGGCGCCGGCAAGAAGGGCGAAACGGGACAAGGAGCAACTCCGGAAACAGCGCGGGCTGACTAGCGGTCGTGATACAATATATCAAGACGGTTGGTCGGAACGATGCGGCGGGTCGTCGATCAGCCGCGCGCGTCCATCGCGGACAGCACCGGCGAAGCGCCGCGCTCCGCATCGTCGCTGGAACCTTGAAATAAGCTGAACAGCTCGCGCCCCAGGCCGGTCGCCGGCGGGGGTGCAGGCACGACGGGGCGGTCCAGCGCGCCGGGCGTCAGTACCGCGATGGTGCCGGCCACCGCATCGACCCGGACCAGATCGCCGTCCGCGACGCGCGCGATCGGGCCGCCGTGCAGCGCCTCCGGGTAGAGGTGGATCGCGGCCGGCACCTTGCCGCTGGCGCCGGACATGCGTCCGTCCGTCACCAGCGCGACGCGGTGGCCGCGGTCCTGCACCACGCCCAGTGCAGGAGTCAGCTTGTGCAACTCCGGCATGCCGTTCGCGGCCGGGCCCTGGAAGCGGACGATGACCACAACGTCGCGGTCGAGCTCGCCGGCCTTGAACGCGCGCAGCACGTCGTCCTGGTCGGAGAAGACACGCGCGGGCGCCTCGATCACCCAGCGGTCGGGATCGACGGCGCTGGTCTTGATGATCGCGCGGCCGAGATTGCCGGCGAGCAGCTTCTGACCGCCGGTCGCCTGGAACGGATCGGCGACCGGGCGCAGCATGGTGGGATCGCGGGTCGCCGCAGGAGCCTCCACCCACTCGATGTGCTCCGGCGAAGGCCGGAGCGTTGCGATTTCAGGGCTCCGGCCTTCGCCGGAGCACTCGCGGAGGATCGGCTCACGCGTGTAGTCCGCCATGCCGTTCCGGGAGGTCGTCAGGATGTCGCCGTGCAGCAGGCCGGCATCGAGCAGCTCCCGGATCACGAACGGCATGCCGCCCGCCTCGCGGAAGTCGTTCACGTCGCCGGACCCGTTCGGATAGACGCGGGCGAGCAGGGGAGTCGCCTCGGAGACTTCCTCGAAATCCTGCCAGTCGATGAGGATGCCGGCCGCGCGCGCGATCGCCGGCAAGTGAATGGCGTGGTTGGTCGAACCCCCAGTCGCCATCAGCCCGACGCACGCGTTCACGATCGCCTTTTCGTCGATCACGCGGCCGATCGGGCGGTAATCATTGCCCGCCCAGCCGATCTCGGTCACGCGGTGCACGGCGGCGCGGGTCAGCTCCTGGCGCAGCTTCGTGCCCGGATTGACGAAGGCGGCATTGGGCACGTGCAGGCCCATCACTTCCATCATCATCTGGTTGGAATTGGCGGTGCCGTAGAACGTGCAGGTGCCGGGCGCGTGATAGCTGGCGGATTCTGCCTCCAGCAGGTCGTCCCGGCCGACCTTGCCCTCCGCATAGAGCTGGCGGATGCGCGCCTTCTCCTTGTTCGGGATGCCGGACGGCATCGGGCCGCCGGGGACGAGGATCGTCGGCAAATGGCCGAAGCGAAGCGCGCCGATCAGCAGGCCGGGCACGATCTTGTCGCAGATGCCGAGCAGCAGTGCGCCTTCGAACATCGCGTGGGACAGGGCGACGGCGGTCGCGAGCGCGATCGTGTCGCGGCTGAACAGCGACAGCTCCATGCCCGCCTGGCCCTGGGTCACGCCGTCGCACATCGCCGGCACGCCGCCCGCCACCTGCGCGGTCGCCCCGCGCTCGCGGGCGAAGATCTTGATCTGCTCCGGATAGCGTCCGTATGGCTGATGCGCGGACAGCATGTCGTTGTAGGCGGTGACGATGCCGATGTTCATCGCCTGGCCGGAGCGGATGACCGGCTTGTCCTCCTCCGATGCCGCGAAGCCGTGGGCGAGATTGCCGCACGAGAGGATGCCGCGGTTCGTCCCCGCCTCGCGCTGGCGGTCAATCAGGTCGAGATAGGCGGCGCGGGTCGGGCGGGAACGCTCGATGATCCGATTGGTGACGCGGGCGATGGCGGGGTGGAGATTTGTCACCTTAAACTCCGTATGCTCCGGCGAAGGCCGGAGCGTTGATCAGGGCTCCGGCCTTCGCCGGAGCACATGGAGCCGCTGCTCCCTTTACCCTGTCTCACTCATGCCAGCTCGCTCCGTCGCGTTCGATCAGCGCGATTGCGGCGGAGGGACCCCAGGTGCCGGCGGTATAGGGCCGGGCGGGCAGGCTCGCCTGGGTCCAGGCCTGGTTGATCGAATCGATCCAGGTCCAGGCCGCTTCCACTTCGTCGCGGCGCACGAACAAGGTCGGGTCGCCTTCGATCAAATCAAGGAGCAGCCGCTCATAGGCGATCCGCCGCCGCTGGCCGGCGGCTTCGGTCGACAGCGACACGTCGAGCGCGACTTCGCGCAGGTTCAGGCCGTGACGGTCGAGGCCCGGCTGCTTCGCCATCACCTGCAGCTGGATATTCTCCTGCGGCTGGATGCGGATCAGCATCGTGTTGGGCTGCAGCCCCTTGCCCCGTTTCGCGAAGATCGAATGGGGCACGGGGCGGAACTGGATCAGGATTTCGGAGCTGCGCTCGGGCATGCGCTTGCCGGTGCGCAGGTAGAAGGGGACGCCGGCCCATCGCCAATTGTCGATATGCGCCTTCAGCGCCACGAACGTCTCGGTGTCGGAGCTGTGGCCGAGCTCGTGCGCATAGGCCTTGACCGGCTCGCCGCCGACCGCGCCCGAGCCATATTGGCCGCGCACGCTCAGCGTTTCGACCGTTTCCGGTGACATCGGGCGGAGCGAACGGATCACTTTCACTTTCTCGTCGCGCACGGCGGCCGGCGTCATCGAGGCGGGCGCTTCCATCGCCACCAACGCCAGCAGCTGGAGCATGTGGTTCTGCACCATGTCCTTCAGCGCGCCGACGCCGTCATAATAGGAGACGCGGCCTTCGAGCCCGACCGTCTCGGCGACCGTGATCTGGACATGCTCGATCCCGCGCGCGCTCCACAGCGGCTCGAACAACATGTTGCCGAAGCGCAGGACCAGCAGGTTCTGCACGGTTTCCTTGCCCAGATAGTGATCGACGCGGAACACCCGCTCCTCGTCGAACACCGCGTTCACCGCGTCGTTCACTTCCCGGGAGGAGGCGAGGTCGTGGCCGATCGGCTTTTCCATCGCGACGCGGACGGTCGGCCCCGCCAGCCCCGCCTTGCCGAGCCCCTCGACCATCGGCGCGAACAGCGACGGGGGCGTCGACAGATAGACGGCGACGCCGCGATCGATCCGGTCGCCGACCATCTCGCGCAGCGCGGCGAATTGCGCGTCCTCGCCGCTGACCGGGCAATAGCGGATGCGCGACAGGAAAGCGGCGGCCTCGTCCGGCTCGTAGCGGTCCTCGGGCAGCGTCTTCTGCAGCTCGATCGAGGCGCGGAACCCATCGTCGTCCATCGCGCTGCGGCCGGACGCGACGATCTGCACGTCGTCCGGCAGCAGGCGATCGAGATAGAGGTTGTAGAGCGACGGAAACAGCATGCGGTGCGCCAGATCGCCAGTGGCGCCGAAGATGATGATCGTCTGGTAAGCGTCGGTCACGCGCATCTCCCGCTAGCCGCGGCTGTTCCTAGGGCGTGGGAGCGGCGGGTCAACCGAGCTAAATCTTCAGCTCCCGTGCGATCGTCTTTGCGGTGGTGGCGCCATAGGGCGGCTTGATGCCGGCCAGGCGGGCGATGTCGATCCTCGGCTGCCGATAGACGGCGCGCGCGTGGCTGAACGTCCTGAAGCCGTCGAAGCCATGATAGGCACCCATGCCCGACGGGCCGACGCCGCCGAACGGCAGTTCCTCGGCGGAGATGTGGAAGATCACGTCGTTGATGGTGACGCCACCGGAGATGGTCCGGTCGAGCACGCGGCGCTCCTCGGCCGCGTCGCTGCCGAAATAATAGAGGCCGAGCGGCCGGTCGCGGCCGTTCACGAAATCGATCGCCTCGTCGATCGTGCCGTAGCGCCTGACCGGCAGCACCGGCCCGAAAATCTCGTCCTGCATCACCGCCATCTCGTCGGTCGGATTGCGGACGATGAAGAGGGGCATCTTGGTGCCGTTCGACGCCGCGAAGTCCTCGCGCGCGGGGTTCACTTCGATCACGTCGCCGCCCTTGGCGCGGGCATCGTCGAGATAGGATTGCAGCCGGACATGGTGCCGCTCGTTGACGAGCGCCGTATAGTCGGGATTGTCGAGCAGCCGCGGATAGAGCGCTGCGGCGGCGGAGGTGAGCCCGGCGATCACCGCGTCCTCCTTGTCGTTCGGCACCAGCAGATAGTCCGGCGCAAGGCAGATCTGCCCCGCGTTCATCAGCTTGCCGGTCGCGATCCGCGTGGTGGCCTGACCGATATCGGCGGAGCGGCCGATGACGGTTGGCGACTTGCCGCCCAGCTCCAGCGTCACCGGCGTCAGATTGTCGGCGGCGGCGTGCAGGATGTGGCGGCCGATCCCGGTCGCGCCGGTGAAGATCAGATGGTCGAACGGCAGCGCGGAGAAGGCGCGGCCGGCCTCGGCGCCGCCGCTGACGAACGCGAGCTCCGCCGGATCGAAATATCGCCCCGCCAGCTGCTCGAATAGCGCGGCGGTGCGCGGGGTGAACTCGCTCGATTTCACCATTGCCCGGTTGCCGGCAGCCAGGATGCCGGCGAGCGGCGCCATCGTCAGCTGCACCGGGAAATTCCACGGCGCGATCACGCCGACCACGCCCTTGGGCTGGTATTCGACCGCAGCGCGCGCGCCGAGCAGGCCGAGCGGGAAGTCGAGCCGGCGCCGCTCAGGCCGCACCCAGCGGTCGACATGCTTGCGGGCATGCTTCAGCGCGCGGACGCTGCCGATCACGTCGGTCAGCATCGACTGCTCGCGGCTGCGATGGCCGAAATCGGCGGACAGGGCGGCGCAGAATGCGTCCGCGTTGTCGACGAGCATCCGGATCGCGCGACCGATCCGGTCCTTGCGGATGGCCGGCGGCACGGGGCGCTCGGCGTCGAAAGCGGCGCGCTGGGTCCGCAGCAGGGTCGTCAGGTCCATGCGCCGATCCTTCCTGAAATCTCCGCCCGCGACAAGGCGGCGGCGCGGCCCTCCCCGTAAAAGCCGCAGCGCCAGCGCAGCATTTCGGGAATCTAAACTGAGCCGCGATTAACCAGACCTTCTAACCGATCGCTGAAACTAGCAGGCCTATTCCGGCCCCGACCACGACGCGCCCGCAGGCTTTCCCTGGCCGCGTCTCGATCGGGGATAGCGATGACCATTTTCAATGTTGCGAGCAGTGCGGAACTGAGTGCTGCGCTTGCGAGTGCTGCGGGCGGCGACCGGATCGTCGTTGCCGACGGCAGCTATGGCCGGGTGAGCATTGCCAACCGCAGCTTCGATTCGACCGTCACGATCACGGCGGCGAATCCGGGCGCGGGCGCGCATTTCGACGGGCTCACCATCACCGGCTCGAAGAATGTGAGCCTGGTCGGCCTCGACCTCGGCCG
>NZ_WQMS01000007.1:0-2500 GCF_009753715.1 Sphingomonas horti
GCAACGGCGGCGCCGACACCCTCATGGGCGGACTCGGCCGCGACAAGCTGACCGGCGGCGAAGGGAACGATGTCTTCGTGTTCGGATCAGGCGATGGACAGGACCTGATCACCGATTTCAATGGCGGCGGAGCCGGGGATATCATTCAGCTGACGGGCCTTGGCTTGTCGAGTTTCGCGGACGTGCAGGCGAACGCATCACAGCTTGGTGCCGACACCGTGATTCAGCTGGGTAGCGGCCAGACGCTCACTTTGCAGCATTTCAACTTGGCGAGCCTCAGCGCCTATGATTTTCAGTTCGGCTGATCCGGACGGCTCACAAGCCGGCTGCCGGAACAGCAGACTGAGCAAGGCAATTTATCGTATCGCTGGATGCCCCGCGAGGATTCGAACCTCGATTGACGGAGTCAGAGTCCGTAGTCTTACCTTTAGACGACGGGGCACCGAGAGGCGGGCGACTTAGGAAGGGAAGGCGCGCCTGTCAACGAATTCGCTGTCCTACACGCAAGCCCTTGCCATATCTGGTGCGGGTGCCGAGTCGCCGCGCCTTCCCCCGCCCGCTGCTGATCGAGAAAATCGATCGAACTTGCCGGTGTGATCGACGGGATTTTTACCGCACCGCGAACTTTCCTGACCTTTCAGCCCGCCACCCCGTCGTCCTTCAGCAGGCCCAGCGTGCGCAGGCGCTGGTTCAGATACTCCTGGCTGCTGATCGGCTCCGGATAGCGGTTCGGGTTGTCGGGCGTGATGCAACCCGGCAGCGTCTCGATCACGAAATCGGGCGCCGGGTGCAGGAAGAAGGGCATCGAGTAGCGCGCCGTCCCACGCCTCTCGGGCGCCGGATTGACGACGCGGTGCGTGGTCGAGGGCAGCACATGGTTGGTCAGCCGCTGCAGCATGTCGCCGACATTGACGACCAGCGCCCCTTCGGGCGGCGAGATCGCCAGCCAGCGGCCGTCGCGGTCGAGCAGCTGAAGCCCGGCCTCCTCGGCGCCCAGCAGCAGCGTGATCAGGTTGATGTCCTCATGCGCGCCGGCGCGCACGCCCGGCGCTTCCGGCGAGACGGGCGGGTAATGGAGCAGCCGCATCACGCTGTTGCCGTCCCGCACCGGCTCGACGAACCAGTCGGGGGCAAGGCCCAGATAGACCGCGATCGCCGACAGCAGCTTGGCGCCGACCCGATCGAACTCGGCATAAAGCGCGAGGAACGTCTCCTTCAGCCCCGGCACTTCGTCGGGCCAGACATTGGGCGGCATCACGTCGGCGAAGCGGTGACCCGCCGGCAGCTCGCGGCCGACATGCCAGAACTCCTTCAGGTCGTTCTCGGTGGCACCCTTGGCCGTCTCGATCCCGAACGGCGTGTAGCCGCGCGCGCCGGCCTTGCCGGGCAGGTGGTACTTCGCCTTCACCTCGGTGGGCAGGTCGAAGAACGCCTTGGTCAGCGCCCAGCCGCGATCGATCAGCGCCTGGCCGATGCCGTGGTCCTTGATGACGCCGAAGCCGAACCGGTGGAAGGACGCGCCGAAATCCTGGGCGAAGCCGTCGGGGTCGTCCGCCTGGCGTGCGAGGGACAGCGGCGGAATCGTGGGAGAAACAGTGTCGAGCATCGGCGCTATCTAATGCAGCGCGCGCGCGCGCCCAAGTGCGGAGTTTTCCTGAGTGGCGGCTGCACGAGAAAAGTCGCCGAGCCCCTTCCCCTTCGGGCCGCGAACGGCCATCTGGCCGCGATGCATGCGCCGGCGCCTTCCCGACCCGAACTCGGATTCCGCGAGTTCGTCGCCCTGATCGCCGCACTGATGGCGATGACGGCGCTGCAGATCGACACGATGCTGCCCGCGCTCCCCGCGATCGGCGAGAGCCTGCACGTGGCGGACCCGAACGATCGGCAATGGGTGATTTCCGCCTTCATGTTCGGGTTCGGCGCGGCGCAGATCGTGCACGGACCGCTCTCGGACCGGTTCGGCAGGCGACCGGTGCTGCTGATCAGCCTGGCGCTGGGCATCGTCTGCAACCTGACCGCGGCGGTCGCGGCGACCTTCCCGCTGCTGCTGGCGGCGCGGGTGGCGGCGGGCGTGGCGACCGCGTCCTCGCGTGTGCTGTCGACGTCGATCGTGCGCGACCGCTTCGCCGGCGACGCAATGGCCCGGGTGATGAGCCTGATCACAATCGTCTTCATGGTGGTGCCGATCGCCGCCCCCAATCTGGGCCAGCTGATCCTGTGGCTCGCGCCCTGGCGCTGGATCTTCTATGCGCTGACGGCCGCCGGGCTGCTCACCTTCCTCTGGGCCGCGATCCGGCTGCCGGAGACGCTCGACCCGGCCAACCGGCTGCCGCTCAGCGCGGGCCGGATCGCGCAGGGCTTCCGCTTCGTCCTGACCGACCGGCTGGCGCTCGGCTATACCGTCGGCTCGACTGCGTTGCAGGGCGGCCTGTTCGGCTTCCTGCTGTCGGTGCAGCAGATATTCGAAGTCGAGTTTCGCGCCATGAACCTGTTCGCGCCG
>NZ_WQMS01000007.1:10000-230744 GCF_009753715.1 Sphingomonas horti
GGCGTCCTGCTTTCTTGCGACCGCATCAGTGGGGGCCGTGTGGCCCGCGTCGCTGCGGTGAGCGGGCATATATGTGGGGCTTTTCCCCCCGTCAACAGCGATTTTGCATTTTTTGTGACGGGGTTGCGGATCGGCGTTCCCGGCGCCGTCCGAAGCCCGATATGGGGCTTTCGCGGCGGCCTGCAACCCCGGCTTCTATAGACGCGTGCGCGTATGCGCGCGTTGGGCGCCGATTCCCGGCCCCGGATCAGGCGGTCTGGATATATTCGCGCATCGCCTCGGCCTCGGCCTCGATCTTGTCGATCCGGTGCTTCACCAGGTCGCCGATCGACACGATTCCGACCAGCGAATCGCCGTCCACCACCGGCAAATGGCGGAATCGGCGCTGAGTCATCAGCGACAGCGCGCCGAGCACGGTGTGATTCGGCGCCACCGTATGGGCGGGCCTGGTCATCACCTCGGCGACCGGCCGGTCGAGCGCGGCCGCGCCGGCGCTCGCCAGGCAGTAGATCACGTCGCGTTCGGAAAAGATGCCGAGCACCCGGTTGCCCTCGACCACCGGCAGCGCCCCGATTCGCCTGCCCGCCAGCAGCGCGATCGCATCGGACACCTTGGCGGTGCCGCCGATACTGATGACCTGGCCCTCCCGTCCTTTCAGAATCGCCGCGATCGTCATGGCCGGACTCCTCAGCTAACGGTCTGGTCAGGACCTTGATGTTCCGCGGGCGCCGCCGCAAGGGGGCATCGATGGCCGAACGCAAGCCCGACCTGTCCGATCCCGATTATGCGCGATTCGCCTGGAGCCGATACCGGCGGTTGATGATGTGGATGGCGCTGGCGGCGCTGGTGACGACGGCGGCCGCGTTGACGGTGCTGTCGGTGACGCGCGGGCCGCTGCCCTGGCCGTTCCTGGTCTTCACCGCCGGCGGCGTGTTTCTGTCGGTGCTGCTGGCGGCGGCGCTGATGGGGCTCGTCTTCCTGAGCTCGGGCACCGGCCATGACGACCAGATCCAGGATTATTCGAAAGACGATGATGAAGACCGACTCGCCTGAACCGACCCTGCGGGTGGCGCCGCGACCCGGCGACATCAACTCGAACGGGCACATCTTCGGCGGCTGGGTGCTTTCCCAGATGGACATCGCCGGCGGCGTGGTCGCCTCGCGCGCCGCGGACGGGCCGGTCGCGACCGTCGCGATCGAGGCGATGACCTTCATCGCGCCGATCCTGCTGCAGGACATCATCTCGGTCTATGCGCAGGTCGAGCGCCGCGGCCGCACCTCGATGGGGATCCGCATCGAAGTGATCGCCGACCGCGCCCGCGGCGCCGAGCAGGTCAAGGTCACCGAAGGCCTGTTCACCTTCGTCGCGCTGGACGACAACCACCGTCCGCGCGCGATCGAGTGGGACGGCTAGCCCGCGTCGATCACGCGCGCGCCGCCGCCGTGGGCCTGCGGGGCGAGTTGCGGGATCGCGACGGCGTAGAGGCCGAGGCCGGCGAGAGTCAGCATTGTGACCAGGATGCCGAGCCCCCGCAGCGGATTGCGGCCGGTGCGGTCCATGCCGAAAGCGTGCGCGATTCGGGCGAGGAGATAGATCGCACCCACCGCCCACAGCCAGATCGTGGTGCCCGCGGCGAACTCGATCAGGCCGATCAGGATCAGCACGAATGGCGTGTATTCGGCGAAATTGGCGTGCGCGCGCATCCGCGCAGTCAGCCGCTCGTTGCCGCCGTCGCCGATCGAGACCTTTTCGGAGATCCGCCGCTGGCCGACGCGCCAGCCGAGCCAGACGTTGATCAGCGCGGCGGCGCCCGCGATGGTGAGCGTAATCGGCAATATCATCGTCCTGCCTCCCCTTTGACCGGAGGCTGCCACGGGCCACGAGTGCTTGCAACGGCGGGCGAATCCGATATATGCGCCCGCTCGCTCGCGACAGTTGTGTGGTCCGCGGCTTGATGCCGCATTCCTGAATGACGGCCGCCTGTCGGGTTTGTCAGTTTGTGAAAGATTGGAACAGGTGCCGTCATGGCAGTGCCGAAGAGAAAAACGTCGCCCTCGAAGCGCAACATGCGCCGCAGCCACGACGCGCTGAAGGTCACGGCGTTTCAGGAATGCCCGAATTGCGGCGAGCTGAAGCTGCCGCACAATCTGTGCAGCGCGTGCGGCCACTATAATGGCCGCGAGATCGTCTCGGTCGACGCCTGACCGCGCAGCGCAAGCGCGGGACGACCAGCAGCATGACTGACACGCCGCGAATCGCCATCGATGCGATGGGCGGCGACGCGGGCGTGGCGGTCACGGCCGAAGGCGCCGCGCGCGCCCTGTCGCTGGACCCGCGCCTCAAATTCCTGATGGTCGGCAACGAGGCGGCGATCGCCGCCGCGCTGGCGCCCCACCCGGCGCTGAAAGCGGCGTCGGAGATCCTCCACGCCCCCGAAGTCATCGCCGGCACCGACAAGCCGAGCCAGGCCCTCCGCCGCGCCAAAACCACGTCGATGGGCCTGGCCATCGACGCGGTGAAGCAGGGCCGCGCCGACGCCGCGCTGTCGGGCGGCAACACCGGCGCGCTGATGGCGATGTCGAAGCTGGCGCTGCGCACGCTGCCCGGCATCGACCGGCCGGCGCTGGCGGCGCTGCTGCCGACGCTCGGCGACAACGACCTCGTGATGCTGGACCTCGGCGCCAACACCGAGTGCGACGCCAACAACCTGGTCGAGTTCGCGGTGATGGGCGCCGCCTATGCCCGCATCGTGATGGGGCTGGAGCGCCCGCGCGTGCGGCTGCTCAACATCGGCGAGGAAGAGCTGAAGGGCACCGACGAAGTGAAGGAAGCGGCGGCGATGCTGCGCGACGCGTCGCACCTGCCGCTGTCGTTCGAGGGGAATATTGAGGCCGACCGGCTCGGCCGCGGCGAGGCCGACGTGATCGTCTCCGACGGCTTCACCGGCAACATCGCGCTGAAGTCGGTCGAGGGCACTGCCCGCTTCATCACCGACCTGCTGCGCCGCGCCTTCACCAGCTCGCTCAGGTCCAAGGCGGGCTTCGTGCTGTCGCGCCCCGCCTTTCACATGCTGAAGACGCATCTCGACCCGAACAACCATAACGGCGCCGTCTTCCTGGGTCTGAACGGCATTGTCGTGAAAAGCCATGGCGGCGCCGACATGGGCGGCATCGCCAACGCGATCGGCGTGGCGGCGAAGCTCGCGCGCGCCTCGATCGCGCGGCGGATCGCCGAGGACCTGGAGCGGCTGCACGCGCGCCACCCCGAAGCGGCGGCGGCCAAGTGACCCGGCGCGCGGCCATCCTCGGCACCGGCTCGGCCCTGCCGAAGCGGTGCGTCTCCAACCAGGAGCTGGCGGCCCAGGTCGACACCAGCGACGAATGGATCGTCGAGCGCACCGGCATCCGCTTCCGCCACATCGCCGGCGAGGGCGAGACGACCGTCACGCTGGCGACCGACGCCGCGCGCGCGGCGCTCGACGCGGCCGGGCTGGAGCCGCGCGACGTCGACCTGATCGTGCTCGCGACGGCGACGCCGGACCAGACCTTCCCGTCCAGCGCGACCAGCGTGCAGGCCGCACTCAACATCCCGGATTGCGTCGCGTTCGACGTGGCGGCGGTCTGCTCCGGCTTCCTCTACGCGCTGTCAGTCGCCGAAAGCATGATTCGCGCGGGCTCTGCCGAGACGGCGCTGGTGATCGGATCGGAGACGTTCAGCCGCATCCTCGACTGGGAGGACCGGGCGACCTGCGTGCTGTTCGGCGACGGCGCCGGCGCGATCGTGCTGGGCGCCGAGGAGGGCGAGCGCGGCGTGCTCGCGACCCGGCTGCACGCCGACGGGCGGCACAACGACCTGCTGTATGTCGATGGCGGGCCGTCCACCACGGGGACGGTCGGCAAGCTCAGGATGAAAGGCCGCGAAGTGTTCCGCCACGCGGTCGTGAACCTGGCCGCGGTGATGAACGAGGCGCTTGCCGCCGCGGGGCTCGAGGCGTCCGACGTCGACTGGGTGGTGCCGCACCAGGCCAATGCCCGCATCCTCGACGCGACCGCGAAGAAGCTGGGCATGGAGCCCGGCAAGGTCGTGATCACCGTCGACCAGCATGCGAACACGTCGGCGGCGTCCGTGCCGCTCGCGCTCGATACCGCTGTCAAGGATGGGCGGGTCAAGCCCGGCGACGTGCTGGTGCTGGAAGCGATGGGCGGCGGATTTACCTGGGGTGCGTCGGTGCTGCGCTTCTGATAATTAACGTGTGCGCATTGATTTCGGACCCGGAATCGGGTTTCCTGTGGATAAGGTTAGAGGGGGACTCTTATGGCTGAGGCCGATCCGATGATCCGCACCGGCGCCGGGACGTTGACCAGGGCCGACCTGGCCGAATCGCTGCACCGGCAGGTCGGCCTGTCGCGGGCGGAATCCGCCGGCATCGTCGAGCGCATCCTCGCCCATATGTGCGAGGCGCTGTCGCACGGAGAGAATGTGAAGATCTCCGGCTTCGGCAGCTTCGTGCTGCGCGACAAGGGCGAGCGCATCGGCCGCAACCCGAAGACGGGCGTCGAAGTGCCGATCGCGCCGCGCCGCGTGCTGACCTTCCGCGCCAGCCAGATGCTGCGCGACCGCATCGTCGAGGGGTGAGCGCTCGGCTCAGCAAATGACAAAATCGGAAGACGCGTTCCGCACCATCGGCGAACTCGCCGAGGAATTGGGCCTTCCGCAGCACATCCTACGCTATTGGGAAACCCGCTTTCCCCAGCTCCGCCCGCTGCAGCGGGCCGGCAACCGCCGCTATTACCGCCCCGCCGACGTCGCGCTGGCAAAGCGGATCGATCGGCTGCTGAACCGCGAAGGCTATACGATCAAAGGCGTCCAGAAGCTGCTGGAGGAGCGAACTCCTGAAGCATCGCCGGAGCAGGACGCCACCACTCCCTCATTGGCCGAACTGAAGCGAATCCGCGCGATGCTGGCGGAGGCTCTGGAAGAAGACGCCGCATAGCGGTCACATCTGCTTTCGACCCATTGCGGCCCCTCTCCCATGGGAGAGGGCGACTCGCGGCTCCGCCGCGAGCGGGGTGAGGGGACCAGGACTTCGTGGAGAGGCCCAGACCCCTCACCCGGTCAGCGCAAGCGCTGACTCGACCTCTCCCTATGGGAGAGGTGATTGGTCCGGTAACCACCCATTACAGTCGTTGTGCTTCAGCTCTGATCCGGCCCCAGCGCCGGATCAAGGTCTCGCGGCCGCACGAATGTCTCCAGCCGCGCACCCCGCGCCGCTAGGTCCCCCCACTCTCCCCCAAACGCCAGCACCGCAATGCTGCCGGTCGGGAATTTGTCCTCGACCGAATCGCGGATCGCGTCGCCGTCATCGGGCGTGAGCATCAGGGCCAGGTCTTCCATGCCCGGATTGTGGCCGCACAGCAGCAGGTGCCGGGCCTGGGCCGGGGCTTCGTTCAGCACGTCGAGCAGATGCACGCAGGAGGCCAGATAGACGCGGCGATCCCAGACCGGCTTCAGCGTGCGGCCGTAACCTTCCCAGAACGCGTCCAGCGTCTCCACGCAGCGCACGGCGGGCGAGGAAACGACATGATCCCAGGCCAGCCCCTCGCGCCGGCAATGCTCGCCCATCGTCCGCGCCGCGCGCTTGCCCTTCTGGTTCAGCGGCCGATCGAAATCGCGCTGCACCGGATCGTCCCAGCCCGATTTCGCGTGGCGCAGCAGGGTGAGTGTTCTCATGATCCCCCCGTCAGCACATCCTCCCGGCCCGAATGCCCGGAAACCGGGGCGGAGGAAAGCCGCGTCTGCACGCGCTCGACCGCTTCGGCGAGCGTGACGCGGCGGATCGGGGTGCCCGCGGGAAAGGCTGTGAGCAGGCGGGACGGCATCGCGCTCGACACCAGCACGAACGCGCCGCGATCGTCGGCGCGACGGATCAGCCGCCCGAATGCCTGGGCGAGTCGCGCGCGCACCATACGGTCCTCATAGGCGCTGCCGCCCTGGGCCAGCTTGCGCGCGGCGTGGAGCACGGTGGGTTTTGACCAGGGCACCCCTTCCATCACCACCAGCCGCAGCGAATGGCCGGGCACGTCGACGCCGTCGCGCAGCGCGTCTGTGCCGAGCAGGCTGGCATGGGGATCGTCGCGGAAGATATCCACCAGCGTGCCGGTGTCGATCGGATCGACATGCTGGGCAAAGAGCGGCAGCCCGTCTCGCGCGAGCCGGTCGGCGATGCGGGCATGGACCGCGCGGAGGCGACGGATCGCGGTGAACAGGCCGAGCGCGCCGCCGCCCGCCGCCGCGATCAGGCTCGCATAGGCACCGCTCAGCTGGGGAATGTCGCCCTTCTTCACATCGGTGACGATCAGCACCTCGGCCTGCCCGGCATAGTCGAACGGGCTCGGCGCTTCGAAGCGGAGCGGCGGGCGCGGCAGGTGGAGAGCACCCGACCGCGCCTCGGCGGCGGCCCAGTCGCCGTTCGACAGTGTCGCCGATGTGACGATCACCCCGTGCGCGGGTTTCAGCACCAACTCGGCAAGCGGGCGGGTCGGGTCGAGCCAGTGGCGGTGAAGGCCGACGTCGTACTCACGCCCCTCGGCGCGATCGACCGCGAGCCAGTCGACGAAATCCGGGTCCGCCGGCCCGCCGACACGCCCGAGCAGCGCGATCCAGCCGGCGAGCGTGTCGATCCGCCAGCCGAGGCTCATGACCGCGCCTTCGATCCGCGCCCGCGCCTGGCCGTCGAGCCAATCGGGCGCGTCGGTCAGAACCGCCTCCAGCCGCCGGCCGAGCTGGACCAAAGGCCGGTGCAGCGCCTCCAGCGCCGCCGCGGCGTTGCCCGCCGCCTCGACAAGGGCGCCGTCGGGATCGACCAGCTCGGTCTCCAGCCCATAGCCGGCATCTTCGCTGGCGGCGCGCGCGTAAACGGTGCCGCGCACCGCGGCCAGCAAGGCCTCGATCGCGCCGAAGGGCTGGCCTTCGCCCAAACGCTGGAGCCACTGGTCCGACGGCAAAGCCTGCGCTGCGTTGGACGCAGCGGCAATGGCGCGGGCGCCTTCCTCGTCATAGCTGGCGACGTCCGACAGCCGCGCGGCGAGCCCGCGCCGGCGGCCGCGCGCGCTGCCTTCCGGGCCAGTCACCCAACGGCGCAGCTCGATCGCTTCCTGCCCCGTCAGCGCGGTCGAGAACATCGAATCGGCGGCTTCGAACAGATGATGGCCTTCATCGAAGATCAGCCGGGTCGGGCGATTCGCCGCTTCCCGCCCGCGCGCGGCGTTGACCATCACCAGCGCGTGGTTGGCGACGACGATCTCCGCGTCGGCGCTGGCCCGCGACGCACGCTCGATGAAACACTTGCGGTAATGCGGGCAGCCGGCGAAGACGCATTCGCCGCGCCGGTCGGTCAGTGCGGTCGAGCCGTTGCGGCGGAACAGGGTCGGCAGCCAGCCCGGCAGGTCGCCTCCGACCATGTCGCCGTCCTTGGAATAAGCGGCCCAGCGCGCGACGAGCTGCGCCAGGATCGCCGCGCGGCCGCCGAAGCCGCCCTGCAGCGCGTCCTCCAGGTTCAGCAGGCACAGGTAATTCTCCCGCCCCTTGCGCACGACCATCTTGTCGCGGCGCGTGCGCGGGTCGGGGAACAGCTTCTCGCCTTCGCGATCCAATTGACGTTGCAGCGCTTTGGTGAAGGTGGAGACCCAGACCGCGCCGTCCGCTTCCTGCGCCCAGAGCGAGGCCGGGGCGAGATAGCCAAGGGTCTTGCCGATCCCGGTGCCCGCCTCCGCCAGCAGCAAAGTGGGCGAATCATTGGATGCGCGCGGTCCAAAGGCGGCGGCGGCAGCTTCGGCATAGGCGCGCTGGCCGGGCCGCGCCTCCGCGCCGTGGCCGGTCAGCTCGTCGAGGCGGTCGGCGGCGGCGGCGGGCGGGACATGAATCGTGCGCGGCGGTGAGCGCGGCGGCTTTTCCTCCCATTCGGGCAGCCGCGCGAACAGCCAGCGCTCCTGCCGCTCCGGCCGCGCGACGGCGCGCGACACCGCCGCCGCCCAGGGCCAGCGCAGCCGGCCGAGCGATTGGGCCGAGGTCCATGCCCCTTCGCGCTCGTGCCAGTCCGGCGCCTCCATCCGCGAAAGCAGCGTCCCGGCGGCGCGAAGCAGGAAAGTGGCGGCGCTCGCATCGTCGGCGGGCGGCGCGAGGCCGATGGCGCGGGCTAGGCCCTTCGCCGTCGGCACCGTAAAGCGCGCCGGATGCACGAACGCGAACAGCTCCAGCAGGTCCAGCCCCGACAGCTCCGGATAGCCGAGTCGGGCGGCGACGAGCGGCGCGTTCAGCAGGATCATCGGCGTGTCCGACGCTCGCCCGATCGCCTCCCCGCGCCCGACCGCCCGCGCCTCGCCGTCCGGAGTCGCGATCCAGATGCCGGCATGGCTTGCGTGCAGCGCGGGATAGGGCAAAGGGAGCGCCATCTCCCCTCCATATCGCTTGCCGGAACGAAAGGGCAACACAAGTGAGTGACGTGCGCGCCGCCGCAATGACTTCCAAGGCCTGGCCTTACGAGGAAGCGCGCAAGCTGCTGAAACGGGTCGAGAACGGCCCGCCCGCCAAAGGCTATGTGCTGTTCGAGACCGGCTATGGCCCCTCGGGCCTGCCGCACATCGGCACGTTCAACGAAGTGCTGCGCACGACGATGGTGCGCAACGCCTTTCACGCGCTGTCGGACGTGCCGACCAGGCTGATCGCCTTTTCCGACGACATGGATGGCCTGAGGAAAGTGCCCGACAATGTGCCGAACCAGGACATGCTGCGGGAGTATCTTGGCAAGCCGCTGACCCGCATCCCTGATCCGTTCGGCAAGTTCGAATCGTTCGCGCATCACAATAATGCGATGCTGCGCCAATTTCTCGACCGGTTCGGCTTCGAGTACGAATTCGCCAGCTCGACCGAATACTATGCCTCCGGCCGGTTCGATCCGATCCTGCGGACGGTGCTGGAACGGTATCAGGCGATTCTGGACGTGATGCTGCCGACGCTCCGCGCGGAGCGGCGGGCGACCTATTCGCCGGTGCTGCCGGTCAGCCCCAAGTCGGGCGTGGTGCTGCAGGTGCCCGTGGAAGTGATCGACCCGGCGCAGGGCCTGATCCGCTTCGAGGACGAAGGCGAGACGATCGAGCAGTCAGTGTTCGGCGGCCGCGCCAAGCTGCAGTGGAAGGTCGACTGGGCGGCGCGCTGGGTCGCGCTGGACGTCGATTACGAGATGTCGGGCAAGGACCTGATCGATTCGACGATCCAGTCCGGCAAGATCGCGCGCGTGCTGGGCGGACGCCCGCCCGAGGGCTTCAACTACGAAATGTTCCTCGATGAGAAGGGCGAGAAGATCTCCAAGTCGAAGGGCAACGGCCTGAGCCTGGAACAATGGCTGACCTATGGGCCGGAGGAGAGCCTGGCCTTCTTCGCCTATCGCGAGCCGAAGAAGGCGAAGCAGCTGCACATGGGCGTGATCCCGCGCGCGGTGGACGATTATTTCCAGTTCCGCGCCAACTATCCGGCCCAGCCGGTCGAGCAGCAGTTGGGCAATCCGGTCCATCATATCCATGACGGCCAGGTGCCATCGGAGCCGCTACCGGTGACGTTCGGGCTGCTGCTGAACCTCGTCGGCGTGATGGGGGCGGATGCGACCAAGGAGCAGGTCTGGGGCTATCTCGGCAATTATGTGGAGAACGCCTCGCCGGAGCGTTATCCGGAGCTCGGCAAGCTGATCGGCCGCGCGCTCGCCTATAACCGCGATTTCGTCGCGCCGACGCTGAAGCGCCGCAAGCCGGAAGGCGTCGAGGTGGCGGCGCTGGAACGGCTCGACCGCGAGCTGGCGGCGCTGCCGGCCGAGGCGAAGGCGGAGGAGATCCAGAACATCGTCTATGCGATCGGCAACGAGGGCGGGTTCGAGCAACTGCGCGACTGGTTCAAGGCGCTGTACGAAACGCTGCTCGGCTCCGCCCAAGGCCCGCGCATGGGCAGCTTCATCGCGCTCTACGGAATCGACAATACCCGCAAGCTGATCGCGGAGGCCCTGGCCTAGGGACTCGACCGCCGCTCGTTTCGAGCGAACGGCGGCGAGTCGGCGGCGGAGTCGATCAGGCCGCCTTCTTCGCGGCGATCCAGGTGTCGATCTTCTTTTCGAGCACTTCCATCGGCAGCGCGCCGGTCATCAGCACCTGGGCGTGGAATTCGCGCGGGTCGAACTTCGGCCCGAGCTCCTTCATCGCCTTCGCCTTCAGCCGCTGGATGGTGAGCGCGCCGATCTTGTAGGCGAGCGCCTGGCCGGGAATCGCAATGTAGCGCTCGACCTCGGCCGTCGCCTCGGTGCGGCTCATGCCGGAGTTGGCGAGCATATAGTCGATCGCCTGATCGCGGTGCCAGCCCTTGGAGTGGATGCCGGTGTCCACGACCAGCCGCATCGCGCGCAGCATCTCGTCATTAAGCCCGCCGAAACGCTGATAGGGATCGGTTTCCATGCCGAGCTCCTTCCACAGCGTCTCGGCGTAGAGCCCCCAGCCCTCGGCATAGGCGGTGTTGCCGCCGAAGCGCATGAAAGCGGGGAGCGCCGCATTCTCCTGCGCCAGCGCGATCTGGAAATGGTGGCCCGGCACGCCTTCGTGCAGGAACAGCGTCTCCGCGCCCCATGTCCGGCGCGATGGCAGGTCATAGGCGTTGAAATAGAAGACGCCGGGGCGCTTGCCGTCGGGCGATCCCGGTTCGTAGGAGCCGCCGGCCTGGGTCTTTTCGCGATAGGCCTCATAGGGCCGGATTTCGAGCGGCGTCTTCGGGATCGTCGAGAATTGCTCGCGCACGCGCGCGTCGACGCGCTTGCCGATGTCGTAGAAGAGCTGGGTATAGGCCTCGCGGCTGGCCGGCTGGAATTTGGGATCGGTCCGGAGCGACTCGAAGAACTCGTTCAGCGTCCCCTTGAAGCCGACCTGGGTCTTGATCGCCTCCATCTCGCCTTTGATGCGCGCCACTTCGGACAGGCCGAGATTGTGCACATAGTCCGCCGTCAGCGGCAGCGTCGTGTTGGTCTCGATCAGATAGGCGTAGAGCTTGTCGCCGCCGGGCATGTATTTCAGCCCCTCGCCGTCGCGCGCGACCGGGAGATATTCGTTCTTCAGGAAGTCGCGCAGACGGATGTCGGCGGGGATGATGCCGTCGCGTATGATGGCCGCATATTCGGTCTTCAGCCGCGCCTGGTCGGCGGCCGAGATTCCTTCGGGAAACTTCGTCACCGGCCCGTAGAAGGTCGATCCCTCGACGCCCTGCTTGATCTGGGTGTCGAGCTGCTCGATCACGTTGTTGACCACGAGCTTCGGCTGGACAACGCCTGATTTCATGCCCGCCCGGAAACGCATGATCGCGCGGTCGATCAGCGCGATATAGTCGCGGTGCCGCTTCAGGTTGTTCTCATAATCCGCAACCGTCTTGAACGGCGCCGCGCCCTGGCCCGACGCGAAGGTCGGGTAGAAGACGTGGAAGCCGAAGAAATGGTCGATCGGGCGAACCGCCGTCAGCGCCAGCATGTCCGGCGACAGGCCCTTCAGCGTGTCCTTGGTCTGCCACTCGAACACGTCATAGGCAATCTGGTTGGTCGGCGTGAGCTTGTCGCGCGGGATCGCGTGCAGATTCTTCAGGTCGCTTTCGGCGGCGGCGCGCGAGGCATTGTAATAGGCGTCGCTGCCGTAATCGCCGAGCCGGTCGGCATAGCGCATGTCGCCGCGGAAGATTGCGCTCAGCGGATTGAGCTTCAGCTGGGCTTCGTCGCTGTCGTGGAAGAGCTTCAGCAGCTGCGCGTTGTAGTCGGCCACGGGCTGGGCGGCGGATGCCGCCGGCTGAGCGGGCGCGACCGCCGGCAGGGCGAGAGCGACGGAAGCGATCAGAAGGGCAAGGCGCATCAAGGTCTCCGCTGAAGGACTGTGTTGCACCTATAGAACAGCGGAAGCGGAAACGGAAAGAGGGAAATGCGGCCCGGAGCGAGGGGCTCCGGGCCGCGAACGGCTGCTTAGTAGAAGAAGCCGTTGATCACCTGAATCACGCGGCCGTTGCGCGCGTTGATCAGCAGCACGTCGTTGCCGTAGCGGATCCAGCGCTGGTTGGCGGCCGGGCGCGGCAGGCGATAGCGGTACGGATCGGCGATCCAGTAACGCTGGCTGTAGAAGGCCGGCGCGATCGCCACGCCGACGCGGACCGGGCGATAGACATGGCCACGCGGCGCGTAATAGCGCGGCAGCGTATAGACGGCGCGGTGGTCGCGGCGATAGTCGCGCCAGTCCTCGCGCAGCTCGCGCCGGGCCTCGCGCACATCGCGGCGCTGCTCGCGCACGTCCGCCCGCGTGCCATAGCGCTGCGCGTCGCGAAGCTCCCGCTGCTCCTGGCGGATGTCGCGCTGATCCTTGCGGATCTCACGCGGGGACTGGGCGAGGGCCGTGCCGGCCGGCAGGATCGTCGCGGCCATCAGGGCAGAAACAATCAACTTACGCATTACTGTCCTCCTTATTGGACGGGTCTGTTTTGTGCGATTCGCCCTGAACCGGCCCCGAATCGGTTCGTCAGCAAACAGCAAGCCGCGAGACGCACCGCTTGCGCCGCCGGTTCCCATTTGCTTTGGGGTCCGCCGATGACCGACATTGCACAATTGCAAGCCGAGGCGCTGGGCGCGATCGGCGCGGCAGCAAGCCTGGACACCGTGGAGGCGGAACGCGTGCGCCTGCTCGGCAAGCAGGGTCAGGTGACGGCGCTGCTGAAGACCTTGGGCGGCATGACCCCGGAGCAGCGCCAGAGCGAAGGGCCTCGGATCAACGGGCTGCGGGAGGCCGTCTCGGCGGCGATCGCGGCGCGCAAGGCGGCCCTGGAAGGCGCGGCGCTGGAAGCGCGGCTCGCGGCCGAGCGCGTCGACCTCAGCCTTCCCGCCCCCGACACTCCGCGCGGATCGGTGCATCCGGTTTCCCAGGTGATGGACGAGCTCGCCGAAATCTTCGCTGACATGGGCTTCGCCGTCGCGACCGGCCCCGAGATCGAGGACGACTGGCACAATTTCACCGCGCTCAACATTCCGGAGACGCATCCGGCGCGGGCGATGCACGACACCTTCTATTTCCCGGACCCCGGATCGGAGTCCGCGGCAGGCTCCAAGCTGCTGCGCACCCACACCTCGCCGGTCCAGATCCGGACCATGCAGAGCCAGCAGCCGCCGATCCGCATCATCGCGCCGGGCCGCGTCTATCGCTCCGACAGCGATGCGACGCACACGCCGATGTTCCACCAGATCGAGGGGCTGGTGATCGACCGCGGCATCCATCTTGGCCATCTCAAATGGACGCTGGAGACGTTCCTGAAGGCGTTCTTCGAGCGGGACGACATCGTGCTGCGCCTTCGTCCCAGCTATTTCCCGTTCACCGAGCCTTCCGCCGAGGTGGACGTCGGCTTCACCTGGACCAACGGACGGCGCATCCTGGGCGGCAGCGAGGGCTGGATGGAGCTGCTCGGCTCCGGCATGGTCCACCCGCGCGTGATCCGGGCCTGCGGTCTCGATCCCGACGAATATAGCGGCTTCGCGTTCGGCGTCGGGGTCGACCGCCTCGCGATGCTCAAATACGGAATGGACGATCTGCGCGCTTTCTTCGACGGCGATCTGCGCTGGCTGCGGCACTACGGGTTCGCGGCGCTGGATGTGCCCACCTTGAGCGGAGGAGTGGGCGCATGAAGTTCACTTTCTCCTGGCTGAAGGAGCATCTCGAGACCAAGGCGGGACTCGATCAGGTCGTCGAGACGCTGACGCGGATCGGGCTGGAGGTCGAAGGCATCGAGAATCCGGCCGAAACGCTGGCGCCGTTCAGGATCGCGAAGGTCCTCACCGCCGAACGCCATCCGCAGGCCGACAAATTGCAGGTGCTCTCGGTCGATGCCGGCGCCGATTACCCTGGGGGCCCGGTGCAGGTCGTCTGCGGCGCGCCCAATGCGCGCGCGGGGCTGGTCGGCGTGTTCGGCGCGCCCGGCGCCTATGTGCCGGGCAGCGGCATCACGCTGAAGGTCGCGGCGATCCGCGGGGTCGAGAGCCGCGGCATGATGTGCTCGGTGCGCGAGCTGGAGCTGGGCGACGAGCATGACGGGATCATCGAGCTTGCCGCCGACGCGCCGGTGGGCGCCGCCTTCGCGGAATGGGCGGGGCTGGACGATCCGATGATCGACGTCTCGGTCACGCCCAACCGGCAGGACTGCATGGGCGTGCGCGGCATCGCCCGCGACCTGGCGGCGGCCGGCCTTGGCACGCTGAAGCCGCTCGGCGAGGTCTATCGCATGGCTTCGCTGGACCCGGTCGAGGGCAGCGACCCCGCGCCGGCGGTGCGCACCGACGATCCGGAAGGCTGCCCCGCCTTCTATGCCCAGGCCGTCTCCGGCGTCGCCAATGGCGCGTCGCCGGCCTGGATGCAGAAGAAGCTGAAGGCGATCGGCCAGAAGCCGATTTCGGTGCTGGTCGACATCACCAACTTCGTGTCGATCGATCTCGGGCGACCGCTGCACGTCTATGATCGCGCAAAGCTGTCCGGCCCCCTGGTGGCCCGACGGGCCGAGCCGGGCGAGCAGGTGCTGGCCCTCAACGGCAAGACCTACACGCTCGACGAGACGATGACGGTGATCGCCGACGACGCCGCCGTCCACGACATCGGCGGCATCATGGGCGGCGAGCATTCGGGCGTGTCGGAGACGACGACCGACGTGCTGATCGAGTGCGCCTATTTCACCCCGGAACACATCGCGCGCACCGGCCAGAAATTGGGCCTGACCAGCGATGCGCGCCAGCGATTCGAGCGCGGCGTCGATCCCGCTTTCCTCGATCAGGGAATCGCGATCGCGACCTGGCTGGTCACCGAGCATTGCGGCGGCACGCCAAGCGCGGTGACCCGCGCGGGCCAGCCGCCGCTTGAACGCAAGGTGGTGAGCTACGATCCCGCCCTGTGCCTGCGGCTCGGCGGGCTCGACGTGCCCGCGGACGAGCAGCGCGCGATCCTGGAGCGGCTGGGCTTCGAGGTTTCCGCGGAATGGGCCGTGACCGTGCCGACCTGGCGGCGCGACGTGGACGGACCGGCCGACCTGGTCGAGGAAGTCGTGCGGATTGCCGGCATCGACAAGGTGCCGTCGACGCCGCTGCCGCGCGCGGACGGCGTTGCGCGCCCGACCGCCACGCCCGAGCAACTGGTCGAACGTCGCGTGCGCCGTACGGCGGCCGCCCGCGGGCTGAACGAGGCCATCACCTGGACCTTCATTTCCGAGAGGGAAGCGGAAGCGCTGGGCGGCGGCGCCTGGACGCTCGCCAATCCGATCAGCGAGGACATGAAGGTGATGCGGCCGTCGCTGCTCGCCGGCCTGCTCGGCTCGGCCCAGCGCAACATGGATCGCGGCGCCAAGGCGGTGCGGCTGTTCGAGCTTGGCCGGCGCTACCTCAGCGATGCCGAGCGACCGACGGTCGGCTTCGTGCTCGCTGGCGACAAGACTCCGCGCGACTGGCAGGCCGGCAAGGCGCAGCCGTTCGGCGCGTTCGACGGCAAGGCGCAAGCACTGGCACTGCTCGAGGCGGCGGGCGCCCCGGTCGAGAACCTGCAGGTGATGGGCGATGCCTCGGCGGCCTATCATCCCGGCCAGTCGGCCACGCTCCGGCTCGGCCCCAAGGCGGTGCTGGCCGAGTTCGGCGCGCTTCACCCGTCGCTGGTCAAGGCGTTCGGCCTGGAGGGCGCGGTGGTGGCGGGCGAGATCTTCCTCGACGCAATCCCGGCCAGGCGCGCGAGCGGGCGCATCCGCCCTGCCTACACGCCGCCGGCGCTGCAGCCGGTCACGCGCGATTTCGCTTTTCTGGTGCCGGACGCGCTGGCGGCGGCCGATCTGGTCCGCGCGGTCCGCGGTGCCGACAAGGGCCTGATCGCATCGGCGCGGCTGTTCGACGTCTTCACCGGCGCCGGCGTGCCGGACGGACACAAGTCGCTGGCCGTCGAAGTGATGCTGCAACCGGCCGAGCGGACGCTGACCGACGACGATCTGGCCGCGCTTTCGGCGAAGGTCGTAGCGGCAGCGGGCAAGCTGGGCGCAACGCTGAGGGGCTGACCAGACTCCGTTTGTTCCCGGCCGCGAATCGCAGTATAACCCGCTGAACTTGCGGGGAGTTTTGGCGTGGTAAAGCGCTGGCGTTCTTTCGGCGCGCTGCTTGCTTTGGCAGCAATCCTAAGCGGTTGCGGCGGTGGTGGCGGCGGGTCCGCGAGCGGGCCGATCGCCGGGGGCCCCTCGCCGGCCCCTTCGCCCAGCGGCGCATGCTCGCTGTCGGCGCGCCAGAACTGGGCGTTCGGCGTCCTCAACGAATGGTATCTGTTCCCGGAGACGCTGCCGGCTAGCCTCGATCCCACCCCCTATGCGACGGTCGGTGATTATATCGACGCGCTGACCGCGACCGCGCGCGGCCAGGGGCGAGACCGCTTCTTCACCTACCTGACCTCGATCAAGGAGGAGGATGCCTTCTACAATGCCGGCGCCAGCGCCGGGTTCGGGTTTCGGCTCTCAACCGACGCGGCGCAGCAGCGCGCGTTTGTCGCGGAGAGCTTCGAGGGCGCGCCGGCCTTCGCTGCCGGCATGGACCGCGGCGACGAGATCGTCGCGATCGGCGAGACGGGCAATCTGCGCCTGGTGTCCGACATCATCGCGGCGAGCGGCACCGGCGGCGTCTCGGACGCGCTCGGTCCCGCCACTGCCGGGGTCACGCGAACGCTGCGCCTCAGTGGCCCGGCGGGCACGCGCGAGATCACGATCACCAAGGCCGACTATTCGCTGCAGCCGGTCTCGAGCCGCTATGGCGCCAAGATCATCGACGAAGGCGGGCGCCGGATCGGTTATCTGAACCTGCGCACCTTCATCACCACCGCCGATTCGCAGCTGAAGACGGCGTTCGGCCAATTCCAGGCGGCGGGCGTCACCGACGTGATCGTCGACCTGCGCTACAATGGCGGCGGACTGGTCGACAGCGCGCAGTTGCTGGGCGACCTGCTCGGCCGCGCGCGCTTTCCCACGGAGGTGCAGAACCGCACCGTCTTCCGCCCGGAAAAGGCGTCGAGGAACGAAACCCGCTTCTTCCGCGCGCAGGGTCAGTCGGTCGCGGCGATGCGAATCGCGTTCATCGGCACCGGCGCCACGGCATCCGCGAGCGAGCTCGCGATCAATTCGCAGCTGCCCTATTTTCAGCAGAACATGGCGCTGGTCGGCGCCAACACCTATGGCAAGCCGGTCGGGCAGATCGCGATCGACCGCAGCCAGTGCGACGACCGGCTCCGCGTGATCGCCTTCGCGACGAAGAACGCCAATGGCGGCGGCGACTATTATACCGGGCTTGCCGGCACGATCCCGGTCACCTGCCAGGCCGGGGACGACCTCAGTCACCCGCTCGGCGACCCGCAGGAAGCCTCGGTGCGCCAGGCGCTCGACTTCATCGCGGGCAAGGTCTGCACGCCGATCCCGACCGGTCAGACGAGCCAGCGGCTCGCCGCCCGGCGCGAGCTGCTGCGCCCGGCCCGGCCGAGCGCGGCGCAACGGGAAGTGCCGGGACTGTTCTGATCTTTTTGCTATTGCGACTTGATTGCAATAAGAGGGCATGCATAAGGGTTGCATGTTCGCAGAGCTGTTCGCCGCCCCGCCCCTCCTTGCCGATCTTGCGCCGGAACAGGCGGCGATCGTACGCGCGGGCCGCGCCTGGGTGGCGGCGCAGCGCCACGGCCGCTGCTGCCCGCTCGCCATCGCCGCCGTCCATCTGGACAGCCCGGCGGGAGCCCGGGCGCTGCACCTGCTGCTGGCCGGCATCGGGGCCTGCTGGCCCGAACCGGTCGCGATCGCCCCGCCCTGCTGTCCGCGGCTGACGCACGACGAAGCGACCCTGATCGGGATGGTGCTGGCCGCGCACCATCACGGCCGGCCCGTCTTCGACGCATTGCTGTGCGAGATGCTGGACGGCGACGCGCGCGACCGTCTGTTCGCGGCGGCACGCTCGATGGGACAGACGATCGCCTGCTAGCGCGGCCGAGGGAACTGGAGCGGCTGCGAAACGATTGAGTCCGCCGCACTCTGCCGATGAGGCGCATCGATGTCCGCGTGGTTCCGCCGCCGCTACCTCGACCTGCTCGGGTCGATCTACATCTACAACGAGCATCGGGGCTATACGGCGATCGACCGTGTGCTGGAGGCGGTGCGGGTCCGCTCGCCCGACGATCACGCGCTGATCGCCGCGATCGAGAAGCACCGCGCCGACGAGCGCAAGCATTACGCGATGTTCCGCCGCTGGTTCGAGCTGCGCGGCGTGATGCCGTTCGGGGTCGACCGCACGATCGGCCACATCGACCGCTTCGTCGAGATCATGTTCCGATCGACCATCGACGGCCTCGACACGCAGGCGGTGATCGACAGCGACCGGCTGTTCGAACGGCTCTGCCGGGTCATCTCCCTGACCGAGCAGCGCGGCTACCGCCAGGTCGAGATTCTGCTGAACCACCCGATCGTGCGGCGCGACAAGGCGCTGATTCGCATCTTCCAGGTGATCGAGAAGGACGAGCCGAGCCACTGGGCGCCCTATGATGGGTGGCTGCGTACCCACGGCAAACGGCAACCGCGATGGTGGGAGCAGGCAATCGACGGCTTCATCCATTCGGAGCTGCTGCTGCTGAAGCTGCCGATTCTGTTCCTCAACCCCTGGCTCCGGCGCCGGAGCGACTGGGTGGACGCGCACGATCCGCGGCCGGCGACCGCGGCGCCGCTGGCGGTCAGTCACTGACCGTGCCGGACGCAGCGGCGCCACCGGCCGGTCTCGCCGCGCGCCTGCTCTCGCGCAAGGCCGGTGCGATGCTGATGCGCAACACCGCGGTCAGCTGCCTTGCCTTCGCGTTCGACCTGGCGCTGCTCTGGGCGCTGGTGCGCTGGGCGGGCATCGACAAGCTCGCCGCCGCCGCGATCGGCTTCATCGCCGCGAATACGCTGCATTATGCACTGGGGCGCAGCTGGATCTTTCGCGGCACCGATCGCGGCGTCGCCAGCGGCTATGCCTATTTCCTCGTCAACGCGCTGGTCGGGCTGGCAGTGACGATGGTCCTTTACGCAGCCTTCCTGCGCTTCACCGCGATCGACTATCTGGTCGCGCGCGTGATCGTGTCCGTGTTCGCCGGCCTGATCGTGTTCGTGCTGAACGCGGTGCTGAACTTTCGCCGGCTCTGATGCGGATCGCGCTGTTTTCCGGCAACTACAACTATCTGAAGGAAGGCGCGAACCAGGCGCTGGACCGGCTCGCCGCACATCTTGAGGCGCATGGACACCAGGTGCGCGCCTATTCGCCCGTGACCGACACGCCCGCGTTCGAGCCGGCGGGAACCCTGATCCCGGTGCCTTCGATCCGGCTGCCGGTGCGCGGCGAATTCCGGCTGGCGCTCGGTCTGCCGCGCCATATCCGGTCCGATATCGAGCGGTTCGCGCCCGACATCGTGCATGTGTCGACGCCCGACATCCTCGACACGCGCGCCCAGACCTTCGCGAAGCGCCTCCGCGTCCCGGTGGTGGCGAGCCAGCATACCCTTTTCGAGACCTATCTCGCCTATTACGCCCTTGGCTGGGCGCGGCCGCTGGTCGAGGCGCACCTGCGCCGCTTCTACCGCCGCGCCGATCATGTGCTTGCGCCGACCCCGGCGCTGGTCGAAGACATGAAGCGGCTGCGCGGCGACGATCGCGCCAGCGTCTGGAGCCGGGGCGTCGACCGCGCGCTATTCGATCCGGCCCGGCGCGACATGGATTGGCGGCGTGAGTACGGCGTCGCAGACGATGACGTGGCCGTGCTGTTCTTCGGGCGTCTCGTGCTGGAAAAGGGCGTCGACATTTATGTCGCGGCGCTCCGAGCCCTGCTGGAGCGTGGCGTCCGCGTGCGGCCGCTGGTCGTCGGCGCCGGACCTGCGGAGAGCGCGTTCGCAGCATTGCCGGGCGCGGTTCTGACCGGACATCTGGAGAAGCAAGCTCTCGCCCGCGCAGTCGCGAGCGCCGACCTGATGCTGACGCCGAGCCTCACGGAGACGTTCGGCAACGTGGTGCTGGAGGCAATGGCGTCAGGTCTGCCGGTGGTCAGCGCCGATGCGCCCAGCGCCCGCGCGTTGGTCGAGGGCGGCCACACCGGCCTTCTCTGTTCGCCCCTTGACGTGCAAGCCTATGCCGATGCGGTTGCAGCGCTCGCTTCAGACCCCGATCGGCGCCGAACAATGGGCGCCGCCGCCCGCAAAGCGAGCGCGGCGTATAGCTGGGACGCAGCGTCGGAGAGCGTGCTCCAGGCCTATCGGCAAGTTCTTGCGCTCAGATCTCCTGGCTGACCTGGGCGTGGGCAAGCACTGCGAACAGGCCGGTGCTGCCGATGATATTGCCCGCGAGCGCCGGCAGCAGGAAGCCCGTGATGACCCAGCCCGCGTCCGCCTGTCCCGTCCACATCAGCAGGAACGCCTCGGCCGCCCCGGCGATCACGTGCGCGAAGCCGCCCAGGCTGATCGCCAGCGTCAGCACCAGCACGACCCAGAAACCGGTCTCGTTGTGGGCCGACCGGATCCAGGCGACCGACGCCATGATGAACCCGGCCGGGATCGCCTGCATCATCGTGTCGAAACTGTCGCGCGCCAGCAGCTTGGCGGATACGGCGACCATCCCGTCCAGCATCGGCGCGGACTGCACATGCCCCTGCGCCGCCAGCGCGGTGACGGCCGCCGTGCCGGCTAGGTTCCCACCGAGCACGATCGCCCAGAGCCGCGCGACGCGACCCGCGTTGCGCCAGCTCGTCTCGCGCGCGAACGGCAGGATCGCCACGACCGTCTGCTCAGTGAACAATTGCATGCGGCCGAGCACGACGATCAGGAAGCCGACGGGATAGCCGAAGGCGACCACGGCGTCGCGCCACGGCGCGTCCGGCAGGTAGCGATGCAGCGCGCCACTGACCGAAACCGAGGCCATGATCGCGATGCCCGCGGCGACAGCCGACCAGAACAGCGACGAGGCCGGCCGCTCCAGTTCCTCCTCGCCCTGCTTCGAAATCGAGGCATGGACGACCTTGGCCGGCGCGGGGCTGTTCTCCTCGACCTGCTCGCGCTCCTTGGGCGACAGCTTTTCCGCCGGATCAGCCACGGGGCGGGCTCGCCGGTTCGAGCTTGAGCGGCGGCACGGCGGTGATCTCGTAGGTTGCGGACGCGATGCCGATCCCGGCGGCGTCCAGCGCGACCAGTATGTCGCGGCTCATCGCGTCCTTGATCGCGCGGGTACCGTGGTCCGGCGTCAGAAAGCGCAGCGCGAGCTCCAGCCAATTGTCGGTGATGCGCCAGTAAACGCGCGGGGCGATGTCGAGGCCTTTCAGATTGTAACGCCGCTCGAGCTCGTCGAGCCGGTCCGGATCGATCCGCTCCGGCGTCAATGCGTGGGCCCTGGCGGCGTCGAGCAGGATGCGCTCGGCCGCCGCGCGATCGTCGGCATAGCGGACGGGCAGCCGGATCTCGTCCCACAGATAGGGGAAATGATGGGTGTAGTTATACACCGGCTCGTCGAAGATCTTGTCGTTGGTGACGGTCACGATCCGGCCGGTGAACTGGCGGCTGTGTACCCAGACGGCGGGAGCCGCGTCCTGAACCGGTGGCGGCTCACCCATTTCCATGATCTTAGTCTGCATGAACGATAGCGCAATCACGTCGCCGCGCACGCCGCCCATCACGATCCGGTCACCGACGTTGAAGGTCTTGCCGCGCAGGATCACAAAATAGCCGGCGACCGCGGTGATCACGCGTTGCAGCGCGAACGCGATGCCGGCGGTTACCAGCCCGAACACCGTGCTCAGATGCGCCGGATTGTCGAACCAGATCGAGATCAGCCCGAGCAGCAGCGCAATCGCCAGCAGCAGGGCCACGCCCTGACGGCTCCAGAAGCGGAAGCGGGGGCTGTCGACCGAGTGGCCGATCCAGCCGAGCAATGCGCGCAGCAGCGCGCCGATCGCCCAGATGCCCAGCACGAAGGCGAGCGTCAGCAGCAATTTGTGCCCGGTCGCGGCATCCGCGCCGATCAGGTGGACGCCGAACAGCTCCATCCCCGCGCCAACCGGCAGCCGCCGATCGGGTTCCGGAACCCCAAAGCGCGAACGCCTGTTGTCCGGCCGTGTCGGATGCCCATGCCATTATCGAGCAGTTGGCCAAGCTGCTGGAAATCGCTGGCGTCGCCATCATCCTGGGCGGCGTGGTGCTCGCGTCTGCGATCTTCGTGCGGGCGGGTCTCGCGTCGCATAATGGCGGCTGAGTTACGAGCAATATCGCGCGAACCTGGGCCGCGGCATCCTGCTCGGGCTGGAGCTGCTGGTGGGCGCAGACATCATCGGCACGATCACGGCGCCGCTGACGTTCGAAAGCGTCGGGTTGCTGGCGATCATCGTGATGATCCGGACCTTCCTCAGCTTCTCGCTGGAGACCGAGATCGAGGGCTGCTGGCCCTGGCAGCGGGCGGCCCGAAAGGCGCAGGGCGAGACCGACAAGAGCCGGTAGTGGATGGGCCCTTCCCGGGAGAAGGGGAGAGGAAAGGGCCCACCCGCCCCTCCCGCAGGAGAGGCGGGAGGGGAATCCAATCAGAACTTCACGCCGAAGCTGGCGAAGACCTGGCGCGGATTGCCGTAGAAGGTGGTCACCACGCCTTCCTTGCCGAGGCTCGGGATCACCTGTCCTTGCGCGGTCCGGAGCGGGACGGCCGTGACCGGATCGACCGCCAGGAACTGGTAGCCCGACGAGATATACTGCTTGTCGAGGATGTTCTTCGCATGCAGCCCGATCGAATAGCGCTGGTCCTCGCTGGTCCAGACGATCGAGGCATCCCAGATCGCATAGCCAGGCTGGTCGAGAAACGGACTCGGAGATTCGAACTGGAAGGTCTTGCTGCGGTAGGAGACCGTCGTCAGCGCGTCGATCGAGCCGGAGCCGATCGGCACGTCATAGTCGAGCGTGCCCGACAGCGTCCATTTCGGCGTGTTCTGGATGCGCCGGAAATCGGCGACGTCGACCGGGCCCCGGCCCGGCACGTTGGTGACGAACTGGTCGTACTTCGCATCGATATAGCCGAGCGTGCCGGAGAAATTCAGCCGGTCGCCGTCGACGCCGAAGTCGCGGGCGAGGACCGCCTGCGTCTCAAACTCGACGCCCTTGAAGGTCGCCTTGCCGGCATTGGTGGTGACGCCGACAAAGGTCGGCACGCCGTTGATCACGGCGCCCACCGAACCCGGCACCTGCACGTCCTTATAGTCGGCATAGAAGCCGGCAAGAGCGAAGCGCACCCGGTTGTCGAGCACCGACGCCTTCCAGCCGATCTCGTAGCTGTCGACCTTCTCCGGATCGAATAGGAAATAATCGAAGATTTCGGACGCGCTGCGCGTGCCGTCGCCGTTGGTGTCGGGCGCGGCCGTCGAGAGACCGCGCGGGTCGAAGCCGCCGCCTTTGAAGCCCTTCGAATAGCTGGCGTAGAGCGTGTGATCCTCGGTCGGCTTGAAGCTGATCGAGGCGCGCGGCGTGAACTCCTTGAAGGTCTTCTCGCCAGTGAAGTTGGACGTGAGCGCGCCGAGCTGGACGCCGGCGCCGCCGAGTGCCGGCGAGGCGCCGCCGACGAGGTTCTTGCGGATCACGACCGCGTGGCGCTTGTCCTCGGTGTAGCGGCCGCCCAGCGAGACCGCGAACTGGTCGGTGATATTATAGGTGAAATCGCCGAACACTGCCCAGGTCTTGGTGCGCACGTCGCCGAAGGTCGAGGCAGTGAAGCCGGGCAGGCCCAGCGGAACCCCGGTCGTGTCCAGGATCACGTCGAAGATGTTCCGCGCGCGAGCATCCAGATAGTAGAAGCCGGCGACGCCCTGCAGCTTGTCGCTTTCATAGACCGCCTGGAATTCCTCCGACCATTGGCGGTTCTGGTAGATCGCCGGCACGTCGACATCCGCCGCGGGCAGCGCGTCGAAGTCGATCGGCGTGGCGCTGCGGTCCTTGCGCCAAGCAAGGATGTTCTTGAACGTCAGCGTGTCGGTCGCCGCCCATTCGAGCCGCCCGGCGACGCCATAGGCCTTCACGTCCTGGTGCGGCGTGTTGAGCCCGGCGCGGGTGTCATAGACGTCGTCCAGCGCCGGCGCGCCGCTCTGCAGACCGGGAATCAGCCGGTGGCCGTTGCGCGGGTTGGACTTGTCGTGAGTATAGTCGCCGCTCAGCCGGAAGAAGAGGCTGTCCTGACTGCCGGCCTCGGCGGTGAAGCGGGCGGCCCACACGTCCTTGTTGTAGTTTTCCAGCCCGTTGGTCAGGTTCTTGCCGAAGCCGCCGCGGCTCAGCCGGGCGACCGAGCCGCCGATGCGGAAATCCTGAGTCAGCGGGACGCTGCCGGTCGCGACCAGATCGGCCTGCTCATATTCGCCGAGATTGCCGCGCAGGCTCAGCTCGGCATCGTCCGGGTTGAGGTTCTTGGTGACGTATTTGATCGCGCCGCCGATCGTGTTGCGGCCGTAAAGCGTCCCCTGCGGCCCGCGCAGCACCTCGATGCGCTGCAGGTCGTAAATGTCGAGCACCGCCGCCTGCGGGCGGTTCAGATAGACATCGTCGAGATAGAGGCCGACGCCCGCCTCGAAGCCGGCGACCGGGTCCTGCTGGCCGACGCCGCGAATGAAGGCGGTCAGCGTCGAGTTGGTGCCGCGACTGGTCTCGACCGTGATGTTCGGCGTCGTGTCGGCGATGTCGGTGATGTCGATCGCGCCCTGGCGCTGCAGCCCGTCGCCGGTGAAGGCGGTGATCGCGACCGGCACGTCGAGCAGATTTTCCTCGCGCCGGCGCGCGGTCACGACGATGTCGAGGTCGCCGGCCGCGGAATCCTCGGCTGTCGTCTGCGCGGGCGGCGGCGCGTCCTGAGCAAGTGCCGGAGCCGCCGTCAGTGCCGCAGCGGCAACACCCAGATTGAACAGCGCGCGCGTCGAAATCCTGATCATTCTTTCCCTCCCCACGGGGCAGCCCTCCCTGCGGCTTGTGCCCGTCGTCGGGGCGGCTATACTGAAACCTGAACCGGGTTTCAACTTCGGTCGGAGCGGGGATGCAAAAGACGGGGGACAGTAGCAGCGCTGCAACACCTGGGGCGAAGCAGCCGCGCACCGAACGCGGCCGGCGGACGCTGCGCGCGATCCTCGACGCGGCGGCCGTGGAATTCGGCGACCGGGGCTTTCACGAAACCGGGATCATCCAGATCACCCAGCGCGCCGGCGTCGCGCTCGGCACTTTCTACACCTATTTCGATTCCAAGGAGGACGTGTTCCGGGCGCTGGTCCGCGACTTCTCCGACAAGGTGCGCGAGGGCGCCGGCCGCGCGCTCGCCGATGCGACCGACCAGATCGACGCGGAGCGGCGCGGCCTCGACTGGTTCCTGCACTTCGCGCGCCAGCACAAGGAAATCTACCGGATCATTGACCAGGCCGAGTTCGTCGACCAGGACAGCTTCCGCTTCCACTATGAGACGACGGTCGGCCGGATCCGCAAGCGCCTGGAGGCCGCGGCCGCGCGCGGCGAGGTCCGTGCGGACGTCGGCGAAATCCACGCCTGGGCGATCGGCGGGATGAACGTGTTCCTGGGCCTGCGCTACGGCGTGTGGAGCGACAAGGAGGACCTGTCGGAGATCGCCCGCATCGCCAACGACTTCGTCGCCAACGGGCTAGCGCCGAAGTAGGAACACCGCGTGCTCGGCGCGGAAGTTCGCGGCTGCGGCGCTGGTCAGCCTGTCGCCGGACAGGAACCAGGCCCCTTCGACCGTCAGCCCCCGCTCGCGAACGAAGGCTCGGAAATCATCGATCGTCGTGTGGTGGATGTTCGGCGTCTCGTACCACTCCAGCGGCAGCAGCCGCGTGACCGGCATACGTCCACCCCAGAGCAGCGACAGCCGCACCCGCCAATGGGCGAAGTTCGGGAAGGACACGAACGCCTTGCAGCCGATCCTGAGCAGCTGGTCGAGCACCTGATCGGGCCGGCGTGTGGTCTGCAGCGTCTGGCTGAGGATCGCATAGTCGAACGCGTCGGCCGGATAATCGGCCAGGTCGGTATCGGCATCGCCCTGGATCACCGAGAGTCCACGCGCGACCGCGGCGGCGACATTGGCCGAATCGAGTTCCAGCCCGCGCGCGTCGACCTGTCGCAGGCCGCTCAGCGCCGCCATCAGCGCGCCGTCGCCGCAGCCGACATCAAGCACCCGCGTGCCCGGGGCGACGTTCGCGGCGATGATCGCAAGGTCGGGGCGAAGCGTCATCTGGACGCCAGGAACCCTGCAATCACCCGGTCCATCTCCGTATTCTCCAGCAGGAAGGCGTCATGGCCGAACGGGCTGGAAAGCTCGACGAAGCTGGTCCGCGCGCCGGCGGCGTTAAGCGCCTGGACGATCGCGCGGCTTTCGGCGGTTGGGTACAGCCAGTCGCTGTCGAAGCTGATCAGGCAGAAGCGCGTAGCCATGCCCATGAAGGCATTGGCAAGCGATCCGCCATGTTCCTCGGCGATGTCGAGATAGTCCATCGCCCGCGTGATATAGAGGTAGGAGTTCGCGTCGAACCGATCAGTGAAGCTCAGCCCCTGGTGGCGCAGATAGCTTTCGACCTGGAAATCGGCGTCGAAGCCGAAGCTCTTCGCGTCACGCGCCTGAAGACGGCGCCCGAATTTCTCGGTGAGGCCGGCCTCCGACAGATAGGTGATGTGCGCCGCCATCCGGGCCACGGCGAGACCCGCGGCGGGCGGCGTGCCATCGTAATAGTCGCCGTTCCGCCAGTTCGGGTCGGCCATGATCGCCTGTCGCCCGACCTCATGAAAGGCGATGTTCTGGGCAGAATGGCGCGCCGAGGATGCGATGACCAGCGCCGCCTCGACCCGGTCGGGATAGGTGGCCGCCCATTCGAGCGCCTGCATGCCGCCCATCGACCCGCCCACCACTGCCTTCAGCCGCGCGATGCCGAGATGATCGAGCAAGGCCGCCTGGGCGCGCACCATGTCGCGGATCGTGATCACCGGAAAGCGCATCGCGTAGGGTCTGCCGCTCGCGGGATCGACGCTCGCCGGACCGCTCGACCCCATGCAGGATCCCAGCACGTTCGCGCAGATCACCAGATTCCGGTCGGTGTCGATCGGCTTGCCCGGACCGACCACGCGCTGCCACCAGCCAGGCTTGCCGGTGCGGGGATGGGGCGAGGCGAGATGCTGGTCGCCGGTCAGGGCATGGCAGACCAGGACCGCGTTCGAGGCGGCGGCGCCCGGCGCGCCATAAGTCTCGTACGCGATCTCGATTTCGGGAAGCGATGCGCCGCCGTCCAATGGCAACGGGCCCGGCAGCCGGACGTGGCGGTCGAGGCCGAAGCGGGCATCGACCGTCACGCCCAGCCCCCGAAGCGCGGCCACAGGGCGGCGATCGCGTCGTCGCCGTCCAGCACGTGATAGCGGTCGTGCTGCGCCGCGGTCGCGCAGGCGTGGTTGGGCAGGATGCGGAGCATCGTGCCGATCGGGAACCGCGCCAGGTCGAGCGGCCGGCCGTGCCGGTCGGCCACGATGCCATGCTCCTGGTTGGCGGAAATGACGATCAGGTCCTCCGTCCCGCTCACCAGTCCATAGCCCTGGTCGACCGGCTGCGCCTGCGTCCCGCGATCGCGGGAAAGCGCCATCCAGCCCGCATCGGTGATCAGCCAGCCGCGCTCGGCCTGATGTCCGATCACCGTCGCCGCGACCGAGATCGCAATGTCGTCGACCGCGCAGACGCCGAGCCCCGCCATCACCAGATCCTGGAAGACATAGACCCCGACCCGCACTTCGGCGACACCGGACAAGTCGCGCGCGAAAGTGGCGGTCGGAGTCGAACCGACGCTGACGACAGGGCACGGGAACCCGGCGCTGCGCAACGCCTCGGCCGCGCGGACCGTGCCCGATCGTTCCAGCTCGGCATGGGCTGCGATCCGCTCTTCGCCCGGCGCGTCGTAGGACCCGCCGCCATGAGTCATCACGCCGCGGAGCTCGGCCCCGTCCGCGAGCCGGCCCGCAATGGCGGCGAGCAAGGCCGCATCGTCGGGCGCGACCCCGGCGCGGTGACGATCGCTGTCGATCTCGATCAGGACAGGCAGCTTCAGCCCCTCCGCGCGCCCGAACGCCGCCACGGCTTCTGCCGCCGCGATGCTGTCCAGGATCAGCGAGAGCGTGGCGCCGCGCCGGGTCAGCTCCGCGACGTGCGCCAGCTTGTTCGGCGCGATGCCGACCGCGTAGAGGATGTCGCGAAAGCCGGCGGCGAAGAACTGATCCGCTTCCCTCAACGTCGATACCGTTACGCCGCCGGGCCAGCCCTCGACCATCGCGCACGCGACCTCGACCGACTTGGCGGTCTTCAGATGCGGGCGCAATGTGACGCCATGCCGCCTCATCGTCGCGTTCATCCGCGCGATATTGGCGCGCATTTTCGCGGCATCGAGCAGCAGGGCAGGCGTTTCAAGATCGGCGAGGCGCATGCGTGTCCTTATCGGTCCGCTTGCGTCGGCGGCAATCTCCTTTAGACGCCCGGCCATGCTCGCGCCCGCGCCGAAGCCGTGGATCATGGAGATCGCGCCCTATGTGCCGGGCCGCGCGACCACCGACGATGGCCGACGGGTGGTGAAGCTTTCCTCGAACGAGAATGCGCTCGGCACCAGCGAAGCGGCGCGCGCGGCCTTCGCCTCGGCCGCGGACAATCTGGAGCGCTATCCCGACGCGAGCGGAACGATGGTGCGGGAGGCGACCGCCGCGAAATACGGCCTCGATCCGGCGCGCGTGATCTACGGCAACGGATCGGACGAGATCCTGCATCTCGCGGCCGGCGCGTTCGCCGGCCCCGGCGACGAAGTGATCTTCGTCCGCTACGGCTTTTCGGTCTATGAAATCGCCGCCCGACGGGTCGGCGCGGTGCCGGTGGTCGCGCCGGACAAGGACTATGCGACCGATGTCGACGCGATCCTTGGGCACGTCACCGAGCGGACCCGGATCGTCTATCTCGCCAACCCGAACAACCCGACCGGCACCTATACGCCGCGCGCAGAGATCGCGCGGCTGCACGCGAACCTGCCCGGCACTGTGCTGCTGGTGCTCGACCACGCCTATGCCGAGTATCTGGATATCGGCGAGGACGATGGCGGGCTGGAGCTGGCGAAGGCCGCAGCCAACGTGCTCGTGACGCGCACCTTCTCCAAAATCCACGGCCTTGCCGCCGAGCGGATCGGCTGGGGCTATGCTTCGGCCGCGATCGTCGAGGCGCTGCACCGCATCCGCCTGCCGTTCAACATCACGATCGCCGGACAGCGCGCCGCCGTCGCCGCGCTGGGCGATAGCGCTTTCGTCGATCGGTCTCGCGCGCATAACGCGAAGTGGCGCACCTGGCTGGCCGAGCAGATCGCCAGCCTGGGAAACACCGGCATCCGCGCGATCCCGAGCAGGGCCAATTTCCTGCTGGTGCTGTTCGAGGGCCGGCTGACCGCGGAAGCCGCGTACAAGGGGCTGATGGAGGCCGGCTACATCACCCGCTGGCTGCCGGGCCAGCAGCTCGGCCATGGCCTCCGCATCACGATCGGCACCGAAGCCGATATGCGCGGCGTCGCCGAGGCGCTGCGCCGCCTGGCCGGGCAGGCCGGCTGATGCTGCCTTTCGCGCGGGTCTCGATCATCGGGCTGGGGCTGATCGGCTCGTCGGTTGCGCGCGCGGTGCGGCAGCACATGCCGACCGTGCGGCTGACGGGATATGACGCCGATCCGCAGGTGCGGAGCGTCGCCGATCGGCTGCAGCTGAGCGACGACATCGCCGACAGCGCGGGAGCCGCCGTCACGGACGCCGACCTGGTGCTGCTCTGCGTGCCGGTCGGCGCGATCGGCGCCGCCGCGAGCGAGATCGCCGCCGACCTGCCGCCCGACGCGATCGTCAGCGACGTCGGCTCCTCCAAGGCCGGGGTGGCGGAGGCGCTGCGCAGCGCGCTTCCGGCCGCGCAGATCGTGCCCGCCCATCCCGTCGCCGGCACCGAGAACAGCGGACCGGAGGCCGGATTCGCGAGCCTGTTCCACGGCCGCTGGTGCATCCTGACGCCGGTGGAAGGCACTGATCCCGCCGCAGTCGCGCGGGTGGAGGCCTTCTGGCAGGCGCTGGGCGCGAACGTCGAGACGATGACGCCCGAGCATCACGATCTGGTGCTCGCCGTCACCAGCCATCTGCCGCACCTGATCGCCTATACGATCGTCGGCACGGCGTCCGACCTGGAGCAGGTCACCCGGTCCGAAGTGATCAAATATTCGGCCGGCGGCTTTCGCGACTTCACCCGCATCGCCGCCTCCGATCCGACCATGTGGCGCGACGTGTTCCTGGCCAACAGGGACGCGGTGCTGGAAATGCTGCAGCGCTTCAGCGAGGACCTGACCGCGCTGCAACGCGCGATCCGCTGGGGCGACGGCGACACGCTGTTCGACCTGTTCACCCGCACCCGCGCGATCCGCCGTTCGATCATCGAGCAGGGCCAGGACGAAGCCCGCCCCGATTTCGGCCGTTCGCACGAATAGTCAGTCCATCCAGGGCGGGGCCGGCAGGCCTGAGGCGGCGTCGTAGATCAGGTCGGCCCAGCGGTCGGCCAGGTCCTGGAAATAGCCGTCGTCGCGCTCGATCCGGCGGCTCAGCACCGCGTGGCCCACAGCCGCCGGCATCACCAGCAGGTCGATCGGCATGGCGACGCCCAGGTTCGACTTCATCGTGCTGTCGAACGACAGGCAGGCGATCTTCACCGCTTCCGGGATCGGCGTGTCGTGGCGCAGGGCGCGGTCGAGGATCGGGCGGCCATATTTTGTCTCGCCGATCTGCAGGAATGGCACGTCGGCCGTGCATTCGATGAAATTGCCGATGCTGTACACCAGGAACAGCTTGATTGGCCCCTCGCCCACCCGGCCGCCGACCAGCAGCTCGACGCTCGCATCGACGTGCGCGCGCTCCAGCGCCTCGCCGACGGTCGCGCCGACCCGCTCCACCGCTTCGCCTACCAATTGGGCGACCCGGAACATCGTCGGCGCTTCGCTCAGGCACCGCCGATGCTCGCCGGTTTCGGACGCGAGCTGATCTTCCTGCAACAGGCTGATCACCGATTGGCTGACCGACAGGCTCCCGGCCGTCGCCGCATAGATCTGCCGGTCCGGGCCATCTGCGAGCACGTGCAGCTTCCGGAAGGTCGAGAAATTGTCGACTCCGGCATTGGTGCGCGTGTCGGCCATCAGGATCAGGCCGGATTCGAGCAACATGCCCAGGCAGTAGGTCATCCGCGATAGTCCTCCGCTGGCCGATTTCCTCGAAACCGACGCCGTCGGCAAAGCGTTCCTACCCCGCGTCCCCAAGGCGCAGTGGGTAAGGAGCCCGACCATGCAGAACAAGAACAACGACCGTGACCGCAACCGCCAGCAGAGCGGCTCCGGCAACGATCGCAGCCGCCAGCAGCAACAGCAGGGCGGCGGCGACAAGCGCCAGCACGGCGGCAGCAGCGGCCAGCGCGGCGGCCAGAACCGCAGCGACCGCTAAGCGGATCGCCCGACCAAAGGGCCGGCTCGCAAGGGCCGGCCTTTTTTTTGCTCAGTCGTTCAGCGCGTTGATCGCGGCGTGGACGCGCGCTTCGACTTCCTCGCGCGGCAGGCCCGGCGGGATCATCTCGCCGATGCGGAAGGTGACGATCCCGGGCCGCTTCGGGCCATGCTTCGGCAGCAGCCGTCCGCTGTCGCAGGCGATCGGGACCAGCGGCAGGCCCAACATCCGATAAAGCCCCGACATGCCCGATTTCAGCGGCGGTCTTTGCCCGTGCGGCACCCGCGTTCCTTCCGGAAAGATCAGGATCGGACGCCCCTCGGCGATCAATTCCTTCGCTTCGGCAAGCATGGCGCGAAGCGACTTGGCCCCGGCCTCGCGTTCGACGACGATGCCGCCATAGCGGCGGCAGGCCCGCCCCCATAGCGGAATGTCCATCAGCTCGCGCTTGAAGACGGGCGCCGGCCGGTCGAGGAACAGCAGCGCCTCCAGCGTCTCGTACATCGCCTCGTGCTTCATCGCGATGAGCGCGGGGCCGCGCGGCACTTCCCCTTCGATCCGCCAGCGGACGCCCAGCAGCACGCGCGCGCACCAATCGTGGAACCTCACCCAGCGATAGATGTGGCGGGTCAGCGTCTCCCGCCCCGCCAGGGCGAACAGCGGCGCCAGCAGCACGAAAGCCGCGCTCCCGGGATAGAACAGCACCTTGAACAGAAGCCCGCGCATCGCGCTCAATAGCCGGCCAGCGCGGCGGCGCGCCGCAGCAGATATTTGTGATATTCGGTCAGCAGCACCTTCAGGTCGGGCTCGCTGTGCACCGCGTCAGTGACGATCGCCACCTGTTCCGGCAGTGCCTGGCGCAGCTCGAACCGCGCACGGCGCATATGCCAGTCGGTCGTGACCAGCCGGATGCTGCGATAATGGTGCGTCTCGATCCAGTCGGCCGATTCGGCGGCGTTCGAGCGCGTGTCGACCGCTTCGTGGCCGAGGTCGATGCAGCAATCGAACAGCGGCAAAGGCGGACGGTAAATCTTCAGGAAATCGCGCCGCGCCACCTCCATGTTCACGCCGGAGACGAGCATGCGCTTGGCCTTCCCCGCCTGCATCAGCGTCAGCCCGCGCTCAATGCGTTTTGGACCTCCGGTCAGCACGATGATCCCGTCGGTACGCTGGTCGCCGGCCGGCCGCGGCAGCAGCCCGACGAACACGACGAAGCCGATCACCCAGGCGAGGATCAACGCGGAGAGCAGGCGCCGGATCACAGGCTGCGCCTCAAGGCTCGCTCGACGGTCAGCCGTGCCGCCGCCGTCGCCAGCAGCGCGCCCGCCATCGGCACGGCGACCAAGGCGAGCCAGCCGGCCGGCTCCAGCCGGACCGAGCCGACCAGCTCCGATCCGACGGCACCGATCCTCCCCGCCAGCAGGATCAGCACCAGCGCGCCCGCCGCAAAGCCCAGGCCGCCGCCGAACAGCGCGTCGAGCGCGATCCGGCGCTGGAACAGCCGCGCGATCTGGATATCGGTCGCGCC
The DNA here is from genome assembly GCF_009753715.1 of Sphingomonas horti. Taxonomy (GTDB): domain Bacteria; phylum Pseudomonadota; class Alphaproteobacteria; order Sphingomonadales; family Sphingomonadaceae; genus Sphingomonas_B; species Sphingomonas_B horti. The sequence continues at coordinate 43,164 of NZ_WQMS01000007.1, forward strand.
GAGCAGATGGAGCACGTCGATCGTCTCGCGGTGGGTGTTGAGCGCCGCGCGCGCGGCGAGCACGACACAGGCCGCGGTCGCCACGCCCATCAGCAGCACCAGCAGTCCGGCAAGCCAGCGCAACGCACCAACCAGGTCGCGGAGCGGCGCCAGCGCCTGCGCATGCGCGTCGACACGGGCAGAGGGAGCGACGCGGGCGACCGCCGTCTTGAGCCGCGGCAAGGCCGCCGGAACGGCCAGGTCGACATCGACCAGGGCGGGCGCGGGCAGTTCGAGACCGCCGGGGCCCAGCCACGGCTCGAGCAGCTGGGCGATCTCCGCGTCGCTGACCCGCGTCACGTCGCGAACGTCCGGCAGCGCGCGAGCCGTCCTTGCCGCCGCTTCCGCTTGCTGATCGCGCGCCACCCGGTCGGCTTCGACGATCTGGATCGTGACGCGGCCGGCGATCTGGTCGCCGAGCGCGCGCGCGGAGCTGGCGAGCGCGAGGCCGGCCGCGGCGGCGAGCACCGTCAGGAAGACCATGATCGCGATCACCCACGGCATCGGGCCTGCCGCCCGCCCTTCCGGCAGCAGCCGCCGGTCGGCGGCAGTGAAGGCAAAGGGCAGCGTCACGCGGGCACGCGCGGCGGATAGCGCAGCGCTCCGGTCGGGTCATCGAGCCGGCCGCGTTCGAGCCGCATGATCGAAGCATTGGGGACGCGCGAGACGAGGTGCATATCGTGGGTCGCGACAACTACCGTCGTGCCGAATTTGTTCAGGGCATCGAACAGGTGGAGCAGCCGGGTCGCCATCTCCGGGTCGACGTTGCCGGTCGGCTCGTCCGCGACCAGCATCTCCGGCTGGCCGATCACCGCACGCGCGATCGCGACCCGCTGCTGCTCGCCGCCCGACAAGGTCGCCGGCCTTGCGCTCGCCCGTCCCGCCAGGCCGACCCAGGCGATCATCTCGCCCACCCGCTCGGCGATCTCGCCTTCGTCCACGCCGGCGACGCGTAACGGCAGTGCGACATTGTCGAACGCTGACAGGTGAGGCACGAGCCTGAAGTCCTGGAAGACGACGCCGATGCGCCGCCTGAGCGCCGGCAGCCGCTCGCGCGGCATCGTCACCACGTCCTCGTCGAACAGCCGGATCAGGCCGCGGCTCGGCCGCTGCGCGAGATAGAGCAATTTCAGCAGCGACGTCTTGCCGGCCCCCGAGGCGCCGGTCAGGAAATAGAAGGCGCCGGGCGCCAGGCTGAAGCTGATGTCCGAAAGGGTTTCCGCGCCCATGCCGTAGCGCAGACCGACATTCTCGAACTTCACGATGCTTGCCACCGCCCTCGCTTCCACCCCTTTCATGACGCCATCGCACGCCGTCGCGGCCCGCGTAAAGCACCGTGCTTGCGCGGCGAGTCGCGAGACGTTTAGAAGACGTTAGGGAAGGGGCCGCGCCAGATGATCCTCGAATGTCCAGCGTGCCGCACGCGCTATACCGTCCCCGACGATGCCGTGGGCGTGAACGGCCGCGCGGTGCGATGCGCCAAATGCGGGCATAGCTGGCATCAATGGCCGCCGGGGCACGAGCCGGAGGCAGTGCCGTCGGGCCAATTGTCCGACGCGCCGCAGCCGGAAGTCTCGGCGCCCCCGCCCGATGCCGACGTTCCGGTGCCCGGCTACGCCGACGACGCGGTCTATCGCGATTATGAGGACGATACGCCCAGGCGCCGCAATCCCGCACTGCGCTGGACGATCATCGCGGCCGCGATCGGCATCTTGCTGCTGGCCGCGGTCGCCGCGCTGCAGTTCATCGGCCTCGACCGGGTGCGTACCCAATTGGGCCTTGCCGAGCGCGGATCGGCGGCGGCGCTGCTGCTCGAAGTGCCCCGCAAGCCCGAGCGGCGCGCGCTCGCCAGCGGCAATGAACTGTTCGCGCTCACCGGCCGCATCGTCAATCCGACGCGCGAGCGCCAGCACGTGCCCGACATTCAGGCCGAGCTGCAGGACGCGCAGGGCCGCGTCGTGTACAACTGGATCATCACCCCGCCGTCGCGCACGCTGGGGCCGGGCGCCTCTGCCCAGTTCGACGCGGCGGTGTACGACGTACCGAAAGGCGCGCGCGAGCTGAAGCTGAGCTTCGTCGGCGAGGCGTCCTAAAGGGTTGTTGCGAGCGCCGGAACCCTCTGCTAGGGGCACCGCCTTGCCAGCGCCGGACCCGTCCGGTGAAGTGTCTCGAGTGCGGTCGTGGCGGAACTGGTAGACGCGCAACGTTGAGGTCGTTGTGTCCGAAAGGACGTGGAAGTTCGAGTCTTCTCGACCGCACCATTTCTTCAGCTAAACGGCTGAAAATACACCAAAAAATCAACAGCGCCCTGCTAGCCCACCATTCGATCCCCCCGACTAAGTCGGCCGGCCGAGGCTTCTCAGTGACGTTGCTGGCGTGTAGGATCCCATCGCCATTGCCTCGATTAAAGCGGGTTTAGTTGGTTGTCCCCTCGCCTGCGTCGTCCTAAAGCTCGGTTCGGGGGAAAACCGATGCACATCAAGCACATCGAGATCAGCAATTTTCGCAAGTTGCGCGCCGTACGGATCGACTTGGCAGAGGAGAAGACTGTCTTCGTCGGCGCCAACAACAGCGGCAAGACCTCAGCCATGGTCGCCTTGCGCAAATTCCTGGTCGACACGGGCGACTTTTCGCTGAACGACTTCACTCTCCCGCACTGGCGCAAGCTCGATGACCGCGCCGTGGCCTGGGAAGAGGCTTATTTGGACGGCCAGCCGCTTCCGGAGATCGCTTGGGACGATCTGATGCCCAGCCTCGATGTCTGGCTCCATGTCGAGGCCACCGAGCTGCGCTACGTCAAGAAATTCCTTCCAACCATCGAATGGGCCGGCGGCCTGCTGGGCGTTCGTCTGCGCTATGAGCCGAAGGAGCCGGAGACACTCCGCCGCGACTATCTGGCGTGCCGCAAGGAGGCGATCGACACGCTGCTCAAGGCAAAGCTCGCTGATAGCCCTCCTATTGGGAGTGGCGCCGAGGCGCCGCTAACCGTCGCTCAGGGCGCTGCCCAGGCCGCGCCGGCGGGAGATGAGTTAGGCGTGTTGGCTGCCCCGGCACCGAGCGGGGGCGGTAAAAGGCCAGCCGTGGAGGTGCCGCTCTGGCCCCAAACCATCACTGAATACCTGCAGCGACGGATGCGCGGTGCCTTCGGCATCAAAGCGTACCTGCTCGACCCCGACCTGCTTACGGTGCCGACCAACGGCGAGGCCCATCCCCAAGCGCTCGATCCCTTGAACTTAGCGCTGGAAAGCGACCCCCTTCGCCAGCTGATACGGGTAGACGAGATCGGCGCGCAGCGCGGTTTGGGATTCACAAAGGCGCGGACGGAGGACGAGGACCGGCCCGAGCCGAGCGGTCGACGCCTGTCTAGCCAGCTTCGCACATATTATTCCAATCACCTCGACCCTTTCGACAAGCCCGAGCCGAAAGACTTCGAGGCTTTGCGATCTCTGGAGGAGGCACGGCTGGCGTTTGAGGAACGGCTTGAAGACTGCTTCACGGCCGCCCTGGCCGAGCTGCAGGCGCTCAACTATCCGGGCGTCACCGACCCGCGGCTGAAGCTGAGCAGCGTCATCCGCCCGATCGAGGGCCTTAACCATGCCTCGGCGGTACAGTACGAGGTGCCTACGACGGGCGCCGACGCCAAGTCGGCGCATCGCCTGCCAGAGGAGTCCAACGGACTGGGCTACCAGAACCTCGTCTCTATGGTTTTTGGCCTAATGAGTTTCCGCGATCGCTGGATGCGGGTCGGCAAGGCCGGCGCCGCGGTACGCGACGAGGACAGCTTTATCGCGCCTCTCCACTTGGTTCTAGTCGAAGAGCCGGAGGCGCACCTTCACGCCCAAGTTCAGCAGGTCTTTATCAAGGAGGCCTACAACGTCCTGCGTCGGCACGACCGGCTGGGCGAGGCCAGAACGCATCGCACCCAATTGGTGGTCAGCACTCATTCCAGCCACATTGCTCATGCTTGTGAGTTCGAGTGCCTGCGGTACTTCCGCCGCCGGCCGGCCGACGCCGCAACCGGCGCGGTGCCGTTGGCCAGCGTGATCAACCTGTCGAGCGTATTCGGCGCCGGCGACGCCACCGCGCGGTTCGTGACCCGTTATCTGAAGGCTACCCACTGCGACCTCTTCTTCGCCGACGGCGCGATCCTGCTCGAAGGACCGGCTGAACGTATCCTGGCTCCGCATTTCGTTCAGACCCGAGCGGCCTATGACCATCTTCGGCGCTGCTACGTCAGCTGGTTGGAGGTGGGTGGCAGTCATGCCCACCGGCTTCGGCCGCTCCTCCATGCCCTGGCACTTCCGACCCTGATCGTTACCGATCTCGACGCCAAGGACCCCAAAAGTCAGGCTGCCGCGCCGCCGCAGCGCGGCGTGGGCCTCTTGGCGCGGAACGAAACCTTGAAGACCTGGGTTCCGAAGGAAGAGAAGCTCGATGTCCTGCTGGACGCAAAGTTCGAGGATAAAGTCCATACCGATGACACCGGTTACGCCGTCCGGGTCGCCTACCAGCAGCCGTGCCAAGTCAGTCTGAAGAGCGGGACGCTGGCCGAGGCGCTCGCCAATACTTTCGAGGACGCCCTGGTCTATGAGAACCTCGGCATCTTCGAGCGCCTCGAGGGAACCGGCCTCATCGCCAAGTTCCGGGATGCCATCGCTGCGGCAGCAGACCTGCCCGCGCTCGCCGCGGACGTCCAGAAGTTCCTGGTAAAGGGCAAGGCCGAGTTCGCTCTGAACCTTCTTTACGCGACCTACAAGAAGACCGTCGACGGCACCCAGACGGAGGCGGACGTGATCGACGACTTGGTGGTCCCGGCCTACATTCATGAAGGGCTTATGTGGCTGTCGGGAGAACTGAAGCAGCGCGAACTGGAACTGCCGGCGGCGGCTGCGGCGTGACTGAAGCGGTGATTGCGTCCGACAACATCGATCTGGATAGCGGCGCCGACGAGCTTATTGCCAAGTGCCTGGACCTAGACGCGCCGCAGAGCTTCTTTCTGTTCGCCGGCGCGGGGTCGGGCAAGACCGGCTCTCTGGTTCGAGCCCTGAAGTCTGTCCAGGCGCGTTTTAGCCGGGAGCTTCGCTTGTCAGGCCGCCGGGTGGCGGTGATCACCTATACCAACAAGGCCCGTGACGAGATCGAGCGGCGCCTGGAATTTGACCCAATCATCCAGGTAAGCACCATCCACAGCTTTGCCTGGCAGCTGATCGGCGGGCTAGATCGCGACATTCGGGAATGGCTTCGCGGCAACCTCGCGTTGGAGATCGCGGATCTCAGGACGGCAGAGGCGAAGGGCCGGGCGGGCAAGGCCTCAGAAACCAGAAAGGTGAAGATCGCCAGCAAGACGCGGCGGCTGGAGCGTTTGGATGAGGTGCGTCGTTTCACCTACAGCCCGACCGGCGAAAATCGCGGGCAAGCCGCGCTCAGCCACACTGAAGTGCTGAAGATCGCGACGGAATTTCTGGCCAAGCCGGCCATGCGTCAGATTCTGGTCGGCGAACATCCGATCCTACTGATCGACGAGAGCCAGGACACCAACGGTCCCCTGCTCGACGCGCTCTTCGCCGTCCAAGCCGCGCACCGGGACGCGTTTGCCCTAGGCCTGTTCGGCGACATGATGCAGCGGATATACAGCGACGGACGCAAGGGTCTTGGGGAGGACCTTCCCGAAGACTGGGCCAAGCCCAAAAAGCAGCTGAACCATCGCTGTCCCAAGCGGGTCATCGCCTTGCTCAACAAGATCCGCGGTCCGGTTGACGCGCAGGTCCAGACGCCTCGCACGCGGGCGGTCGAGGGTCTGGTGCGGTTGTTCGTGCTGCCGGCGACGACCGCCGACAAGGCGGGGGCCGAAGCGGCGGTCGCGGCGTGCATGGCCGAGCTGACCAAGGATTCGGCCTGGCACGAGGCATCCGGGTCCAAGCGCCTGATCCTCGAGCACAAGATGGCCGCCCGACGACTCGACTTCTTGGAACTCTACGCACCGCTTTACGCCGTGGACGGTTTCAAGACAGGTTTGCGCGAGGGCAGCTTGCCGGTCGTGCGCTTCTTCACCCATGAGGTCGCGCCGCTGGTCAGGGCGCAGCGCGCGGACGATCGCTTTGCAGTGGGGCGCTTGCTGAGGGACAGCTCGCCCCTGCTTGCGCTGACCCAGGATGGGGACGCCACTGACATGCCTGCGGCGCTGGCGGCGGTGAGAAACGCCTTGGGCGAGTTGATGGGCCTGTTCGAGAGCGGCGCGGACCCAGCGCTCGTTAACGTGCTTCGCAATATAATGGGCAGTCGGCTCCTGTCGATTCCGGAAAGCCTGCAACCCAGCGCCCTTCGAAAGATCGCGCCTGAAGCCGCCCACGGTAACGACGAGGAGGCCGACGACGAGCGCACGGCCGCGATCGACCGGTTCCTCGAGGCCCCGTTCTCGCAAGTGATCCGATACGATGACTATGTCTCTGGGCGCGCGGCGTTCGACACCCACCAAGGCGTAAAGGGGCTGGAGTTTCCGCGCGTAATGGTGATCATGGACGATTTGGAGTCTGGCGGGTTCACGTTTAGCTACGAGAAGCTGCTCGGCAGCAAAGGCGAGGCTAACGAGGCCACCCAGCGCCTGTTCTATGTCACCTGCAGCCGCGCCGAGGAGAGCCTCGCGCTCGTAACCTATAGCGCCGATCCCGAAGCTGTTCGGCGCAACGTCATCGCCAATGGCTGGTTCGAGCCGCACGAGATCGAAGTGATGGAACCGAGCGTTGGCATCTCCAGCTGATGCGCTCATCCGGGTCGATTGGCGACGGTGCGCGCCAAACAGGGTGTCGTGGATGACGCCTGCTCAAAAGGCTGTGGGCGACTCACTCCTCCACACAAATACGCACTTGTGAGTCGTGAGGATTCGGCCGATCATTGGATGCTTCAGGAGCATGTCCGTTGGCTCACCCCGTCCGTGTCCAGGTTCTGTTGAGTCGTCCCGACGCGGAGCGGTTCGAGCGCTTCTGTGAGCTGCACGGTCACAAGAAGTCGACGCTGATCGCGCGGCTGGTCCGCGACCATCTTGATCGCGAAGGCTTCGCAATGCAGCGCGAATTCTTCAACGAAAGTGCCAGAAAATGAATGCTGCCGACCAGCAAGCCGTGCTGAGTAAGATCGCGCGGCTGCGCGCCGGCGGGGCGCCCCGCGTCCTCGATCTTTTTGCAGGGTGCGGCGGCCTGTCCCTTGGGTTTCAAGCGGCAGGGTTCGATATCGCCGGCGCGCTCGAGATCGATGCCGATGCCGCGCGCTCTCATGGCCTGAATTTCCATCGCGGCGATCCGCTGCATTCCGAGCCGCGCGACATTATTCAGCTGCGTCCGGAGCGATTTGCCGACGCGCTCGGCCTCGGACCGGTCAATACGTGCGTCGATGTGATCGTGGGCGGACCACCATGCCAAGCCTTCGCACGGGTCGGCCGATCCAAGCTGCGCGAGATCGACGAGCATCCCGAAGCGTTCAAGCACGATCCACGCGCGCAGCTCTACCTAGAATATCTGCGTTATGTCGAAGCATTCCGGCCGTTGGCCCTGCTGATGGAAAATGTGCCGGACGCGCTCAACCATGGCGGGCAGAACATCGCGGAGGAAACCTGTGAGGTGCTACGCGACAAGGGCTATGTAGCCGGATACACCCTGCTCAACGCGTCCTTCTATGGCGTGCCGCAGATGCGCGAGCGCATGATCCTCCTTGCCTATCGCGAGGAGCTCGGTGCGTCGGTACACTTCCCAGCGCCCACACACTTCATGCAGCTCCCGCCTGGGTATGCGGGCAGCCGTCAGGTGGCGCTCAAGCTGCTCAACCGCTCCAGCCTCGCTGACGAGGCTCACAGCTATATCGACCCCCCCGAGGCGGATCGCTCACTCCCACCTGCGGTGAGCGCAGCGGAGGCGCTCGCTGATCTTCCCGCCATCACCGAGCATCTCGAAGGCAGGCTGAAGCGCGGCGCGCGCCGGTTCGACGGCTTCAGCGCGTATCGTCCCGGCAAGCCGGCCGGTTATGGCAAGCTCATGCGGACATGGCCGGGCTTCGAGAGCGAAGCGGGCGTCAACGATCACGTCATCCGCTACCTGCCCCGCGACTGGAAGCTGTTCGCGCGCATGAATCCCGGCGATCAATATCCCGAGGCTCATGCCCATGCGGTCGCCATGTTCGAGGAGGCGCTCGCCGCGCAACGTGCCGCGACCGGCCGGCCGATCCGTACCGGCAGCAAGGAATGGGAGACACTGCGGTCGTCCATCGTGCCGCCGTACGACGTCGGCAAGTTTCCGAACAAATGGCGCAAGATGGAGCCTGATCTGCCTGCGCGCACGCTCATGGCGCATCTCGGCAAGGACAGCTACAGCCACATCCATTACGACAGCGCTCAGGCGCGCACCATCTCGGTCCGCGAGGCCGCGCGCCTTCAGTCCTTTCCGGACGGCTTCGTTTTTTCCGGAACGATGAATCCGGCATTCCGGCAGATCGGCAATGCCGTGCCGCCGCTGCTGGCCCAGGCAGTGGCGCAGGCGATGTACGCAACCCTCCAGACGGCAGTGAAGGACAAGCTGAATGAGCCTTTCGGAGCGGCGGCGGCAATTTGAGCGCGCATCGCGCGCCGATCCCCTGGTTACGCCGAAGACCAAGTTTCACAAACTGTTCGGTGTCTCCAACAGCGCCAAAGTTATCCCGGGCGGTCTGCAACTCGGTGTCGTCAACCTCGACAATGTCGTGGATGATGTCGATGCGTTCGCTTTCGCCTGCACCATGGTGTTCCCGCCGGCAGACGAGGTCTATTTCACCGCCTATGTGCGGTCCGGTACGCAGGCGATGATCTCTCGGCTCACCGACATGAAGCGGCGCGGCGCGGATGCGGCCGTGGCGGCGACCGTCGAGGATGAGGCGGAGGAGGAAGACGGGCTCGGCTATGCCGCTCGCAATAACAACACGGTGGTGGTGCTCGCGGACGACGGACATTTCTATCTTCGCAACCAGGGCTTCTGGGACACGCTGCCCACCAATCGCGCGGCGTTCGGCCCGCCCATTCCGGTCGACCGTATCAATGTCGCCCTCTGGCCGCCCGCCGCGTCCGCCCAGCGCAGCCTGCTGGCGCGCGAGTTCATCGGCTATCTTGCGCGGTTCACAGGGCGCGAGAAGGTCCATGAAATCCGAGTCTGGGAGGACGCCTCCGCCGTCAGCGCCGCTATGCGTCGCATGCCGGACAGCGTCCCGATCGACGAGATCCGCACGGCGATCGCAGCCCTAGGCGGTGTCTATCCTGACGCGCTGATTGACCGGTTCCACGTCGGCCTCAACCATCTCGCGCATAAGCATTTCGTCATCCTCCCCGGTATTTCGGGAACCGGAAAGACACTGCTTGCGCGGCAATATGCGCGCGCCGTTCATGGCATTCCTTCTCTGGACGCACCCGACCCACTGCTTTTCATCTGCCCCGTGCGCCCGGAATGGACCGATCCTACCGGTCTCACCGGCTATTTTGACGTGCTGCAAAACCGCTATGTCGTCCCGCCCTTCCTTGAGGCGATGCTGGTCGCCACCGCCTATCCTGATGCGCCGGTGTTCGTCGTTCTCGACGAGATGAATCTAGCCCGGGTCGAATATTATCTGGCCGACATCCTGAGCAGCATCGAAAGCCAGCACCCCGTCGTGCTACATTCAAACAGCGTGCCGCTCGAGGGCAGCACGGGCGGCGAAATCCCGCCTCGGCTTGCCCTTCCGGCCAATCTCTTTCTGATCGGCACGATCAACATCGACGAGACCACCAATACGCTCAGCGACAAGGTGCTCGACCGCTCGGTCGTGGTCGACATGTCGCACGTCAATCTGACCCGCTTCTTCGAGGTCCTCACCGGACGCGAGGCGAGCCTTGCTCCCTCGGTCCAGGTCTGCGCTGCCGTTCTCGAACCTCTGAACGCACTGCTTGCACCCCATGGACTTGGGTTCGGCTATCGTCTGGCCGAGGAGTTCGTGCGGTATCACGCCTTTGCCGTTTCGCGGCTCGGTTCGGAATCGGGTGCCGTCATCGATGACCTGTTGGTGCAGAAGGCGCTGGTGCGGCTACGTGGCGGCGAGGCGCAGCGGCTGATGCTGTCGGGTCTCGCCGCGACGCTGAACGGCTATCCGCGCGCCCTCGAAGTCATTGCCCGGTTGATCGCTGAACTCGAGGAGCTCGGCACCTTCCAGAATGCCCGATGACCGAGCTGTGCGTCCGTCCGGCGGGCTCGCCGGGTCCGGGATGGCGGGTTTGGCCGGACGCGCAGCCAATCCCGCCCGGCGCCATAGCTGAGGCGAATGATTATTTTTTTGAATTGAGCGGCGCCGAAGGCGCGCCGGATGCCGACCTTTTTATCGACGATCTTGCTCTGGAGGCGCTTCGAACCCGCAACGCGTCATCTGCGCGCTGGCGGTGGAGTCCGGGCTTCCACGCCGGCACCGCGGAGTGCCGGCTTCGCCTCGCGGGTCGGTCGCATACTTTCGACGTGATTCTTGATCCGGCCGAACGCAAACTCACGCGCGACGCCTTCGACACCATGGTGCGCGAGATTCTCGAAGACAGTTTCGCGCTTTTCTCGCTCTCATCCTTTCATAAGGGGCTTTCGCGCGGCAACGGCCACAAGCCGCCGCCGCTGGCCCGACTGCAGTTCCTGCGCAGCCGGATCGGCGAGATCGCGCGGACGGTCGAGGCGATTGCCGCGTCGCCCCGCAAACTCCTCCGCGGCGAAGACGTCGCGCTACCCTTTCACCGCGCCGCCGGTGCGACCGGCGCGGAAATCCTTAAGTCTTTCCGTTCGGGCCGCGTCCTCGTTGCGCAACATTCGGCCCGGCTCCCGCCGGGACTGGCAGGGCACCTGCCCGCTCAAATCCTGAAGCGCACCCGCCGCTCGACCTTCGATCGTCTTGAACATCGCGAGATCAAGGCGAGCCTGCGTCTGTGGTCGGCTTGGCTGACGGGTGCGGCGGTGCTGCTCGCCTCAGCGCCGGGCGATGGCGAAGTCGCGCAGACCGCATCCACCTGGAGCCGCCGCCTGCGCCGTCTCGCGCACACGCTCGACAAGCTGCTCCGACTGCCGTTGTTTGCGGATGTCGGCACGGCTCCGCCACGCGTCACCGCCTCAGCGATCTGGCGAGCCGACCCGCGTTACCGGCGCTTCCACCAGCTCTGGCGCGACATGTCGCTCGGCATCACCAACCTGTTCGGCGACTTTCTGGACATGCCGCTGGCGCGCACCTTCGATCTTTACGAGCTCTGGTGCTTTCTGCGGCTGCTGCGCGTCGCTGCCGCGCGCAATACTGGCCCACCACTTGAGCTTGGGTCGCTGTTCCTCGCTGACGCTGCGGGGCTAACGCTCGCCGCGGGTGCCGTCACCGTGCCGCTGCCCGGCCTCGGCCTGACGCTCTGCTTCCAGCGCCGCTATCGCGAATTCTGGCGAGAGCAGGAAGGCGTGGGCAGCTTCAGTCGCGACATGCAGCCAGACATCGTCTTCGAGCGCCGCGACGCTGCCGCGGATCAGCCGCTACGCCTGATCGTCATCGACGCAAAATATCGGATTGGACCTGGGCTCAATGACGCGCTTGGCAGCGCCCACATGTACCGCGATGCGATCGTGCATGGCGCCGCCGGGGGAATTAAGGGCACGGTCGATGCGGCCTATCTCGTGACGCCCGACGCTCCGCTTGTCGCGGGACCGTGGCGCGACACGCGCCTCCCGGCGCGCCTGTTCCACCCGGACTACCGCCGCACCTTCCGCTTCGGTGCTGTGACTTTGCAGCCCGGTATGCCAATGACGGTGATCGAGGCGGCGTTCGACGCAATGACAGAGGACGCCACCATTCGTCGGAGCGACTGAATGAAACTGGCCGTCAAATTGTTGAAGCGATCCGACCTGACTTTCTTCGAGCCGCGGTACCGGCTCGTCAACGCCGGCAATCAGAAATCCCTGAACCTCAATCGTTCGGTGCTGATTGACCAGTTCTATCCCGCGCTTGCCGACAACCGGCACAAGGCGCTTCTGCCTGTCACGCTTAACATCTGGGGTCCCGCTGCGGCGGGCCGCTTGCGCCTCTCCCGGAGCATCACCAAGGAGGCGAAAAACTGGCGCCTCAACGGCGAATTCGTTCACAACCCGGATGTAGAGCCAAGCCGGTTTGATGCGCTCGCACCCGATGATATCGCTCTGCTGCGCTTTGACGGGGCAGCTGCGCCACACGCCGTCAGCCTCGTGCTGATCTCCGCCGGCGCCCCCGCCGAAAGCCTGCTTCACAGCCGGCTCGTGCCGCTCGCCGGCAACAGCATGCGGGTCATTGATGCTGAATCGCTTCTGGAGGCGCTGGAGGGCATCGACCCCGATCACCCTGCGCGTCTGCTCGTGACGACCGACGCCGAACTAGCCGATATTCAAGACGCCGCCGCAGGTGATCCCGCGGCGACTGCAAGGACGATGACGCGGCGTAACCTCAGCCGCGAGGATGTCGCGGCCGCGCGCGAACGAGCCAGCGAAACCGGCGCCGAAGGCGAGACGCTCGTGGCGCACTGGCTGGCCCAGCAACAGGAAGCAGGTGGTCTGGCCCGCTGGCGATGGGCCTCGGAGGAAAACGCGCTCAGCCCGTTCGACTTTTCGGCCCAAGACCTGCTGGGGCGCGATATTCATATCGAGGTGAAGACGACGACCGCGAAGGTGCCGCGGCCCTTTCACATCTCGCTCGCGGAGGTAGCCGCCGCGGCCACCGTGGCGCACTACGATCTTTATCGCGTGAGCGCGCTCAACGACGGCAGCGGCGTTCTTCGCCGCTCGGAAAATATCGCGGGCTGGGCGCAGCAGCTACTGGCCGCCTTAGCCGCGCTGCCGCCCGGGATCATTCCGCAGGACTTCCTTGTTGAGGAGGCCGTGTTCGCCTGGTCCGAGCCGGAAACAATCCTGCTGCCCGGCGAGGACGGAGACGAAGCATGATGCTCGGGGATGCCAAAGCATCCCGTGCCGATCCGCTCACGCCCGCGCAGCGCCGTTTGTGCATGTCGCGTATCCGCGCTGCCGATACGCGGCCTGAGATGATCGTCCGGCGCGGACTTCATGCATTGGGCCTGCGCTACCGGCTCCACGACCGGCAGTTGCCCGGAACGCCGGATCTCGTGTTCCCCGTTTATCGCGCCGTAATCTTCGTCCACGGCTGCTTCTGGCACGGACATGATTGCCCCCTGTTCCGCGTTCCAGCGACCAGGACGGAATTCTGGACAGCCAAGATCAGCCGCAATCGTGAGCGTGATCGTGACGCTCTCGCCGCTGTCATCGATCAAGGGTGGCGTCCGCTGATCATCTGGGAGTGTGCGATGCGCGGCCGCGCCCGTCTTCCCGAGGAAATCCTGCTGGCGCAGGTTCACCGGTGGATCGTCGAGCGGCAGAATGCGGCAGAGATCGCCGGAGCGTGGGGCGCCGAGCCCACGGGCTGACTTGCCGTGGCGGCCCCAAAGGGGCGAGCGGACTGGGTGTCCGCTCGCCCGAATTGCAGGGAGTGCAACGTTCTCAGCCTTCGCGGCGGCTCGGCAGCCCCATTTTCCAGCGGATCATATCCGCGAGGATCGGGAAAATGTCGTTGTGCTTCGCGCCGAAGCGGAAGAAGCCGCCCTGCATCGCGCCGATATCGCGATTGGCGGTGCCGCCGTCGTCCGGCAGGTAACTAGACAGTCCGTTGAGACCCGCGTCCAGCCGCTCGCCTTCCGACATCTCGTAATAGCGCCACATCGGGTTCTCGTGACTGAATTCGATCTCCGGAATGCCCGCGAGGAACTGCGCATAGAGCTCCTCCGCGTTGTCGGGCCGGCGGTTGTTCCAGTTGAGATCATAGGCGATCTTGGCGAGCGCCTTCAGGACGACCGGCTGAGCCGCGACCGTCTTCTCCTTCGCCCGGTCGTCGCCGAAGCCCGGGATCTGCGCGATTTGACCCCAAAGCTCGAGGATCGCATTCTCGCGCGGCTCCACGATCGCAGGTGTGGCGCCGGCGATATTGCCCTTGTTGAGGAAGGCCGTGGCATTGATCGCGACCACGTCCTTGAGCACGAGCGCGCCGGTATCCTGCGACCAGTCCTTCACCTCGGAGTCGATGATCCGCAGCCCCAGGTCTTCGCTGAGCCGCCGCTTGATGAAGTGAGTGATCGGGTTCGAGCCGTCGAACTGGAAGGCGAGCGAGGCATCAACCTTCTTGCCCAGTCGATTGAGGTCGTGGAACAGCTGACGCTCCTGGTCGATGTCCAGGCCGAGATGGACCTCCACCGTGAGAGTCGCATAGGCGCGGGCCGCCTCATAAGCCTCGTTCCAGACCTGCATGTCGGCATCAGCCACCGGCTTGCCTTTCTCGGCGAACAGCACGGCACCTTTGCCGGGGTAGCGCCCGGTCTGGCGGACGGTGTCGAGAAAGTTCATCGCCAACTCCGCCGCGTGGCGGCGGTGCTGACCGTCGATCACCCACAGGATGTGCCGCTCGGAGAGGAATACCTTGAAGCCGGCGGTTTCGTCCTGCTTGGTTTCAAGACGAACGCCGCGGATACCGCCCGCGCCCGTGCCGCCGGGCGGCACGTTACGGATGTTGCAGACTAACGGCTGCAACGAGAAATAGGGCTGTTCCCCCAGGGCGCGGAGCACCCCGTCGAACGCGTCGGGGACGTCCTTGCCCAGCGCGATGCGGCGCATCTTCGCCGCGGACACAAGGCCCTTCACCATATACACCGCGAGCTTGCGTGCGTGCCCTTCGTCGAGCGGGCGCTGTGCGACGGGGCCGCTCTCACGATCGTTCGCAACATCGGAAATGTCGTAGAATTTGCGGAAGGGGACGGACATCGTGAAGACGCGATGACCGAGATTGTGGCCGATGAAGACGTTGAATGGCGTTTCGTTCACGTCGCCAGAATCCGCGAGGATGTCGAGCGTATCGAGCTCGCGGGCGCTCTGGAGGGGGATGGGCAGCTCGCCGGACTTAGGGTACATATCGTTCTCCTTGTTTCTGTCGTGGCGGGCGTGCTGACTTGCCGGTTAACCGCCCTCCACGACGCGAAATAAGCCCATGGGAGATTATCTGTCAACGAATAAATCTCCCATGGGATATTATCTTTGCTGGGTCTGCATTCGCGGCGCCGCGGCGACACAGCCATGCCCGCTGGGAGACAGAGGTTCTCACCTCTCGGAGGCGCGTGCGCTTTCGTCCTAATCTGGCGAGATCGGACAGATCACTCAGTCAAGCTATGGCGTGCCTCAAGAAAAGCGAGCGCATTGGCGAGGTTGTCCGTTCCGGTGATGGAAAGGACCTTTTCGCCATACTTGCACGTCCTCGGGCATGTCGGCGCCGCAATTTGAATGGGAGAGGCCGTGGTTTGAGACCAGGACGGCACGCAGAATTATCGCCGACGTTTTGGGTGAGGTCCTTGGTGATCTCCTGCGCGACAGAATGGATGGTTGGTCGAGGAACCGGACATCACCTCACGCTACGGCCAACGGCTTGAGGACCGGCTCAATGGAAAGGCGCTGGGTGGCTACCGGATTAAAGTCATAGCGAGACGATCACTTCGCACGTTTGGGGAAGTCTCGCGAGAAGCCGAGGGCCCTGATCTCTACCTTGCCGTCTCGATGGAGTGAGTTCGGCTGCTCAGGACCAAAGGCGTGCTCGCCCAGGCCAAGCGCGATTGATAATCGGTCTGTTTGAGTCGCCAAAGCGGACCTCGGACCCAAGACCCGTTCGAATTGAGGACGAGTATCGCGAACCGAGCAGGGCCGATTTGGTACTGAGCGGCCAATTATAAGATGCTATCCGGTGATCGCTCGGGCGAGAGCAAGCAAGCCGCCTGCTGCGCCCATGCCAAGTACCCAGGCCCAGATCAGCGCATCGTTCTGAGCGGCGCGATTCCGGGCGCTCCGTACTTGGTTCGTGAACTCTGCAGCGGAGTCGGTCATCGCCCGAGCGGCGGTTTCGATCGTGGCGCGGTCATACCGCCTCAAGCGCTCCGTCGCGCGCTCGACTCCTGCGGAATACATCTCATGTGTGACCTGCATTCCCGGACTCGCGTCGATCTTCTTCAATGCCTGTGTCAAGCCCTGCTGTTGGGCGGCCATGCTCTCGATGGCAGGTCGATAATCGGGTAGCGCATTGCGCTCTGCAGCCAAGCCCTCGATGGCCCGCTGGAGAAGGGCGAGGCGCGCTTCCATCATCTTGAACGCTTCGGCGGCAGGGTCAGGGGGAGCTTCGTGCTGCATGTCCGACGCTTAGATCTCCAGTCCGCGCGAACGCGAGCGGCCGAGCCAGTCCTGGAGTTCGTGGGACAAACTTGCTCCGCCCGACCCTGAAATTCCGAAGTCTTTCCTTCGAGTCCGGAGCAGCGACTCAAGCTGCGGATCGCGGTGCAGGCCGTCGATCAGGCTGACCATGCGCTCGCGTGCGTGCTCCGCGCGCGCATAATCTCCATCATGTTCTGAATGAGCGCGAACGCGGTCAAGCTGGCGCCACTTCTGGACGAAATCATCGGCGCGCCGAGTGATGTCCAGGCGAAGCTCGGTTTCCATCCGCATCGCACGAATCGCTGCCCCGGTCCGACCTTTCGCCGCCTCATCGACAAGCGAAAGATTGGCGATGAAGGCACGCCGCAAATCGCGCGAAGCCTCGGGTTGCGCGGCGTTGAGAGCGTGGGCCGCCTGGTCCAACTCCGCCTGCTGGTGGGGCAATGGCTGGAGCCCCAGTTTTCGCATGCGAAGAATGTCAGCCTGCGCGCGTGCATATCGCTCGACAGAGCTTTCGAGCGCCGTGCGCTCGGGTGCGAGCCGGGACACCACGCTCGGCGTCAGCTTCAGTCCAGCGAAGATGCTGCGCACGGGAGCCGGCTTGGCCTGTTCGACCACGTCGCGCGCGACCCGAATCTCGCGCCGGTCGGCAAAGGCGCGCGCGTAGTCGGACGCCATGTCCTTAGCCCGCTCGCGCGAGAGCGCCGCGACCAGCCGCCCATGATCGGCGAAGTCGTCCTCGCCATAATAGAGCGCGACATGCTCGCGATGCCGCGTCAGCGCGACGTAAGCGGCGTGCCGGTCGAGCCCGGGCGTCGCCAGCATATGCACGCGGTCGACGGTGACGCCCTGCGCCTTGTGGATCGTGGCGGCGTAGCCATGGTCGATATGCGCATAGTCTTTGAAGTCGAAGGCAACCGATCGCCCGCCGTCCAGCATCACGACCATGCGGGCACGCGTGACACTCTGCACTTGGCCCAAGGTGCCGTTCTTGACGCCGAGTTCCCGCTCGTTGCGCAGGAACATGACCCGGTCGCCGGCCGCGAACTTGCGCTCACCGCGTTCAGTCGCGACTGCGACATCGTTGCTGAGTTGGCCGCTCGCGCGCACCTTCTCGCGGGCGGCCTGGTTCAGCAGCCGCACCTCCTCACGCGTATGTGCAAGCATCAGTCGCGACGCGCTCGGCCGCTTGACCCGCCCGGCGTCCCAGCGCTCGACGAGCTCGCCGCGCGCCGCTTCGCGAGTAGGCGCCGCCTTCACGTGACCGCGGTCCGCATAAGCGTCGATCGCCTCTTCCGTCCGTCCGGTGGCGAGCTGGCGCGTAGCGTCACGCTGCCAGTCCTTTTGCTGACGTCGAACTTCAGTGATCTCGATTGCGCCATGCCGCTCGGCGATCGAGCGGAACGCCGCGCCGGCTTCGATCGCCTGGAGCTGTTCGGGATCGCCGACCAGGACAAGCTTGGCGCCGCGCCTTTCGGCTTCGCGGACGATGCGCTCCATTTGCCGCGTGCCGATCATGCCGGCTTCGTCGATCACCAGCACGTCGTTGCTGGTCAGCAGCTCACGGCCCTGGCTCCATTGATGCTCGAGGCTCGCAATCGTGCGGGACGCAATGCCGGAGCCGTGCTCCAGATTTTCGGCCGCAATGCCAGACAGAGCGAGGCCGTGGACGCGGTAGCCGCTCTCTTCCCAGGCTTCGCGCGCGATGCCCAGCAGCGCCGATTTACCCGTGCCGGCATAGCCGATGATCGTCTTCAGATCGCCGGGCCGCGTCACATGATGAAGCGCTATCTGCTGCTCCCAGCCAAGCTCCAGGCCGCGCTTCTCGGCCATGGCCTGCGCTAGTTCGACCATGCCGCGGTGGGGAGCATGTCCGTTGCGCTCGGCCATCGCGATCGTCGCGCGCTCCAGGCTCTGCTCCGCTTGCAGCATCGCCCGGCTGGTGAAGCGCTCCTGCCCTCTCCCGTCCTGGCCGAGCCGCACCAGCTCTGGCGAACTGCGCACTGCCGCCATGACGTCGTCGAATTGCTGTTTCCCATCGCTGTGTCGGTGAACGAACATCGCCAGGTCGCGGGTCGTGAACGTCGCCTGTTGGTGCGTGATTGCGTCGAGCGCGATTTGCGGACGCGCGATGATCTTCTCGCCATTGGCGCGGGCGATGGCGTGGTGTTCGACGAGGCGCTCGGATGCGAGCCCCTGCTCCGCCATGCGTGAAGCGGCTGGGCCGATCTTGTTCTGCGGTTCGAGGTCGATGCCTTGCGCTTCCAATGAGCGGTGATCGATGCGCGCGTCGATATCGAGTTCAGCGAGGCGCTCATTGACGTGGTCGGCCCAGGCTTCGCGCCAGTGGTTGAGAAGTTCGGTGCGGTTCCAGTCGCGGACCTTGGCGCCGAAGCAGTCCTCGCCCAGTTCGCGCGTCGTCAGCATCACATGTGCGTGCGGCTTCGCGAGCCCGTCTGCGCCGACATCCCAATGAACGTTGAGGTCGGCGATCATGCCGCGGCCGACGAACTCCCGTTCGATGAAGTCTCGGGCGAGCGCGATCCCTTGCTCTCTCGTCATCTCGCGCGGGATCGCGAACTCGATCTCGCGCGCGAGTTGCGCGTCGATGCGCTTCTCTGCCGCCTCGGCCGCATTCCACAGCTGCTCGCGGTCGCGCCACTTCTCCGGCGCGCCGTCCGGCAGCATCACTTCGGAATGGACGACGCAGGCCTTGTTCGAGAAGTCGTGATGCCGGTCCAGCCGCTGATCGTGAAGCCGCGAGGCGGAGCGGTAAGCCGCGGCCGCCAGCGCGCTGGAGCCGTTGGCGCGGGAAATGACCTTGGCGGAGAAGTGGTAGATCGCCATCGCGATCACACCTTCTACACTTTAGCAAGCACGTCGGCACGACGTATAAGCGCGCCCTCAAAAGATTTCATCTTTCTCGGGACGCCGAAATCCCAAGTCATTCCAGCGCATTGCGACTGATCGGGCCAAGCGATAACTGGCCTGTCCTCATCGTGCAACTGAGGACAGGATGATGCGCAAGCCCCGCGACTATGACGCCGAGCTGAAGGCGCTGAACGAACGCGGGGCCCAGCTTAAGCAGCGCAAGGTACAGCAGCTGGGCGAACTCGTGATCGCAACGGGTGCGGACGCGCTCGCGATCGAACTGCTCGCCGGCGCGCTGGTAGCGGCGGCCAAGGAAAAGGACACTTCTGTCCGGGAGGGCTGGCGCAAGGCGGGCGCGGCCTTCTTTCAACGTCCGGCGCGCGCTTCGAACAGCGCTGCTCCAGGACGCAGTCCGGCTGCATCGGGCAGCGGCGCAGCGCAATCGACTGATCGTCACCAGAGCGCGTCATGACACGCGAGAGTGGCAAGTGAAGCGGCGCGAACGCACGCGACAGCTGATCGAGCTTGGCGGCTTGGTGGCAAAGGCCGGGCTGATCGAAGCCACAGATGATGACCGTGCCGTGGTCTTCGGGCTGCTCGTCGAAGCGGCTGCGAAGCTCAGTGGTTCCGATCGTGAGCAGCAACTGCTGCTCTGGCGTCGGCGGGGCAAGCGCGCGTTCAACATCGAGGAATGCTAGTCGGCAGTTGCGATTTCCGACAATGGATTGCGCGAAATCAGTCCCCAACGATCACCACCGGTTTCCGAACCTCTTGCTCCAATCTCGATCAGATACTCTTTGGTGTGCTCCGCGCTTAGCCCCGTGACATGGATGAGCGTGTCAAGCTTTCTCCATTTCGGCCCCTTGTTGAGCATTTCAGTCAACAGTCGCTCGATTGCTTTGTCGAATTTGGGATGTTGGCTCTTGCGGCCGAGATGTGCCGATAGCCAAGTCGTTGCCATCGAACCTCCAGTCCCAACAAGCGCTCCCAGAATTGCCCAGGCTCCCTCTGGCATATTCATCCTCCCCAGTCGGTTGGAGACGAAGTTTGCCTTGGCGTGCCGATAAGGCAACCTGCCGGCCCGTGATAAATTTGGAGATGTCCCGCAGCTCCGGCGAGCTGCGGGACGGGTTTCATCAATCCGCCGGATTCCAGAGGATGACGAAGCGATCGTCGCGCTCGTCGGCGGCTTGGGCGAGGTTCGCATAGAGCCGACGCGGCCCGAACTCCGGCGCGGCAAGGCTCAGCGATACATAGTCGCGACCGCTGGCTTCCGAGCGGCGCATCCAGCCGGCGCCGATCTCGACGTCACCGGAGACGACGCGGTAGTCGGGCTGCACGTCGTTGCGCTTGCGGGCGTTGGGGACGATGCTGATTTCGGCGCGGATGCTGAGCGTCTTGAGCTGGCCTTTGAAGCTGCCGTTCTCGTCCTTGGCGACATAACCGATGGCAGGCATTGATCTTACTCCTTCTCGCGATCGGGAACCGTTCCCGTCGACGCGGACCGGAGTTGGCCGGGCAGAAGGCGGCGCTTGCATCGCTTGCGGCCGAAGCGTGAGCGGAGGACCTGAGCTGCCACTATTCTTGATGGTGTGGACACCCCTTCGTCAAGGCCGGACACATGAGAGCACTCAACCGGAGTTCATCATTATCAGTCAGGCCTTGACGAAGGGGTGTCCACACATGGTCCCGCGAGGAGCCGCGAAGCGGCGGGGAAGAATGGCGGCAGCGACGGTTGCGGGCGGCTCCGTCCGGCCATAGGTCAAGCGTGAACAGACGGGATCGGACCCGATGCGGAGAGGGTGATCCCATGCTCATGCCCCACCAGACGACGAGACGTGCACGTGACGACTGAGCCCTGCCAAGGCCCGCTTATCGATGCGACCAAGGATATCGAAGCCTTTGCCGAACGCGTCATCGGCTTCGTCGCCGATGCGGTGTTGGATGGCGCGATCGCCGGCGGCCTAGTGCCGGAAGCCTTGATGCTGGCAGCGGTCGAAGTGGCGGCGAGTCAGGACGGAGATTCGGAGCGCGTCGCGGAATGGCTGACGCGGATTGCGCAGCGCATCAGAGATGCCAACGAGCCGGCTGCTTCATGAGCCGCCCCGCGATCAGGCGGCGGTGCTCCGTTCAAGGGTCGCGAGGCGCTCTTCGCACGCGGCACGGACAAGGTCCTGCAGCGCAGAGATGCGCTCGCCGATCCAGGCGAGATCGTCGGCGGTGATCTGGTAGCTCGCTGAGTAGCGCGCCTCGACGTACGCGCGCTTCAGCCGTTCGAACCGCGCGCGATCCTGCCGTGTCGCACGCGGCCACGCCTCGACCAGACGCGGCTCCTTGTCCTCGGCAAGCGAACGCAGGAACTTGATGTTGTGCGAACGCGGGAAATACAGGGTCCGGACCAGCAGGAAGCAGATGTAAAGGCGCTCGGCTGCTTGGTGGAGCAGGAATGCGGCCTCGACGGGTCGCCCTCTCTCGACATTGTCGGCTGCGTTTTGGAAGAAGGTTTCGGCGCTGGGCAGCCAGCGCTCGAAATATTCCGTCGCCATCCGGCGGGCATCGGCCGCAGTGAGCGGCTTTGGCGTAGCGAGCGGGTGACACGGCAGCTCGTAGAGCGCGATGCCGTCGCGGGCGATGTCGACCCAGAAATACTCGCCGCGCGTGAGCGCGCGGTTCACGTCGTCGAGCGAGTGCACGATTATGTTGACGGGGCGGCCGATGGCCGGGTCTCGCGCGATCCGGTCCTCGGCGATATACCAATAGTCGGCAATGTCGGTCAGGTCTTCGTGGCTGACGACGATCAGCAGGTCGAAGTCGGATTGATATCCGTTCTCGGGCTCATCGACCCAGTCGCTCCGGGCGTAGGAGCCGAACAGGATGAT
Organism: Sphingomonas horti; assembly: GCF_009753715.1. Classification (GTDB taxonomy): domain Bacteria; phylum Pseudomonadota; class Alphaproteobacteria; order Sphingomonadales; family Sphingomonadaceae; genus Sphingomonas_B; species Sphingomonas_B horti. Next base: position 65,224 of record NZ_WQMS01000007.1, read on the forward strand.
CTTATAGACCTTGCCGTTCCGCTTGTGCGGCTGTGTGCAGCGCGCGATTGCCTTGTCGAACTCTTCGAGCAGGATGTCGCGCACGCGTTCCAGCTCGTGCTGCTGGCGCTCGGGGAGATGATCAAGGTCGGTGCGCATCCGGACTGATCCTAGAGTCTGGTCGGGATTTTGCCAGTCCGGCCGGTGCGCGGACTCCCCGTGCACCGGCCGGATTTTCTGCGTCAGAACCAGCGCTGCCACCAGCGCAGGTGTTCGCCGTCCATCTGGCGGCGGATGTTGTACAGCGCCCGCGCCAGCCGCTTCTGCACGCCCTTCCGGCTTAGGCGCGTGCGCGCTGCGATCTCGGCATAGGGTCGGCCGTCGCGGCATTTGGCCAGGAAGATGTAGCGCTGCATGGCGGGAAGATTGGCGACCGCCCTTTCCAGCCGCCGCAGCTCATCGGCCTCATCTGCTTGGGGCGTCATGGGACACTCCATCGGAAAAAGGCTGGCGGCGCTTGGTGCGCCGCCAGCATGGGGTTCAGGCGGCGTGCGCCAGACCGGGGGCGGAAGGTTGGTTCGTCTCGGCCTGCGGCTCGGGTGCGGTCAGTTCTACCAGCTGCGCCGCGCGGGCGACGGTGCCGCCGCCGCCGCGCCCGGTGTAGGCGGCAGGCGGGAAGGCCATCCATTTCGGCACCCAGCCATCGACCTTGGCGCGGCCATTTTCGCCGGTCAGGCAGTCGCGGATGATCCGGCGCTTGACCTTGCCGGTCGCGCTTGCGTTGGCGTTCGCGACAGTCTCGCCCGCGACTTCGCCCAGCACGGCGTCCAGCACTTCGCGATCCCGGAGCCAGTCCAGCAGCGCGTCGTCGGACTGCCAGACCTCGGCCATGCTGACGCCAAGCTCGCGCCCGAGAAGCTCGATCAGCGCCGATCCCGCCGCTAGCGTCTCGCCCATGACAATGGCGAGGATATCGAGCATCGCCTCGTCCGGCAGCGCCAGCAGCTTCGCAAACAGCCCCGCCACGCCAGCCGGGCCCTCATAGCCGCCGGTCACCTTTGGCGTTTCCGGATCGAAGCCGAGCAGCGCCAGCACCCCGCGCCGCTTCTCGTCGAAAGCCGCCTCGGACGGACAGGTCTCGACGCTCTCGGCGATTGCATCGCTGTGTCCCCGCTGCGGCTCCACGCGAACGGTCCAGAGACACGAGCCCGCGATCGCATGCGCGACCATGAGCCGCAGCGCGATAGACGGTGCGGACGCAAGTTTTGCGCGCACCGCCGCATGCCGATGCAGGTCGATATAGTTCTGCAAGGGCGCGCTGACCTCGGGGCGGACCGGTTTGGCCGGGGCTTCGCCGCTCGCCTGCTTCGCGCGCTGCCGCGCTTCCTTCAGACTGACGTAGCCCTCGTGGATCGCGACATCGCCGCGCGACGACACGGCGATGAACACCTTGCCGCCTTTGCGTTTGGGGCAACGCTCATGCTCCCAGCTATGGAAATGCGTTCCGGCGGGAAGCACGATGACTTCGCTCCAGCCGGCCTCGCGATACTCGGCTGCACGTGCCTCAATCGCCGCATTTTGGGCGGCCCAGAAGGTGTCGGCGCAGGCGAAGTAGTTGTCCTCGCCAAACAGGTCAGAGACGGTCGCGCCGTCATAGCTCGTAAGGTCGAAGAGCGCTGCCTTGGTCGGGATGCTCTCGCCGCCGAACAACCATGCCTTGAGGCTGTGGCCCATCGGACAGCGCAGCGGATCGGCCTCAAACAGGGCGAGCCATTCGCGCTGCCGCTCCTTGCTGGCCAGCGTCAGGTGCCGGATGCTCGCTGCATTGATCTCCTCGCGCCGATAGAGCTGGCGGATGCGCGGCAGGAGGTTGCCGAGCGCGAGGGTGCGCTTCACCTGAAGCTCGGCCAGCCCGAAGGTGAGCGCGATCTGCTCCGGAGTGCGGCCTTCACGGACAAGCCGGGTGAAGCTTTCCCAGCGGGTGACTTCGTCCGGGTCCAGCCGGGCGACGTTCTCGATCAGCGAAGCCTCAAGCGCCGCCGCGTCGTCTCCGGCTTCCATGACTGCGCACGGCAGCGGCTCGATTTCGCCCGCCTCCTCCGCCACGGTGACCGCCGCGAAGTAACGCCGCTTGCCCGCCACGATCTCGAAGCTGTCTGCCGACCCGTCCGTGACCGCTCCCTCGTCGTCACTCTGGCGAGTGACGGGACAGGCTCTGGGGCGCACGATCAACGGCACGAGCACGCCCCGCGCGCGAACAGAAGGAAGAATATTGGAAATGTCGGGCTTTGCCTTGGCGCGCATGTTGGCGGCCGAGACGCAAAGCTGGCCCAACTCGATATGACGCAGTTCCATTGCTCCTGCTCCTTCTCAAAAACCACCGCACCCGGCGCCGGAATGGCGGGGTGGGCGGCAGGAGCGGCCCCAGAGGCCCGCCGGCAGAGGCGGGCCGCACCCGTAGGGGCGCAATGAAATGGAGCAGCCGGCGCAGCCGGCTTGCGGCACGCCGCGGCGGGCCCACCGGCAGCGACGCCCACCCCGCCAGACCAAGCCGGAGGCAAACGCCGCCGCGCCAATCAGGCGCGGCGACCGCCAAGCCGAGCCGCGCGACTCGGCGGCATTTCGACCACCCGTTGTGCGAGCGAGCATGTCACGATCAACAGTCGCAATTCGCGCCATGACTTCCGGTTTTGGCGCGGCCGCTTGCGTTACGAGATCAGCCGCGCTGGTCCCAGTTCGCAGGGTCGTCAGGGGGGAGGGTCGGAATCGCATATGGGCGATTCCGACCCTCCCGCGCGGCCAAGCCGCTGGTCATGCTGTTGGCATTCCATTCCAAGTGAGGACAGCCAAGATGGCCCGACCGATCGCGAACGATCGCATTCTCAGGATTAGTACAGTGCTGGCCAAGACCGGGTTGAGCCGCTCGACCATGTACAGAAAGATCGACCAGGGTACGTTCCCGAGGCAGGTCAAGATCTCGGACCGGTGCGCAGGCTGGTATGAATCGGAAGTGGAAGCGTGGCTGAGGAACCCGATGTTCTATTCGGCGGAGGAGGGGCGATAGACCGCCAAGCGGCGTCTACGGCCCCGAAACTCGGACCTCCGCAACGCCGCTCAGCGGCACCGTTCAGGCGGCGTCAGCCGACCGACTGGGTAACACCCAGCCCGGCCGCGGAAAATGGCAGGTGTAGCCATTCGGCAATCGTTCCAGATAATCCTGATGCTCGGGCTCAGCTTCCCAGAACGGCCCGGCTTCAGCGACCTCGGTGACAACCTTTCCCGGCCAAAGTCCGGAAGCATTCACATCGGCGATTGTCTCGTCGGCTACCCGCCTCTGGGCCTCGGTCGTGTAATAGATCGCGGAGCGATAGCTGCTCCCCACGTCATTGCCCTGGCGGTTGAGCGTGGTCGGGTCGTGAATCTGGAAGAAGAACTCCAGGATGCGGCGGTAGCTTGTCCGCTCCGGATCGAAGTCGATCGCAATCGCTTCGGCATGCGTCCCGTGATTGCGATAGGTCGCGTTGGGAACATCGCCGCCGGTATAGCCGACCCTGGTCGAGACGACGCCCGGGAGCTTTCGGATGAGGTCCTGCATTCCCCAGAAGCAGCCGCCGGCGAGGATGGCCCGCTCAGTCGTCATAGCAGGTCCTCTACCTGGTCAAGATAGGCGCCATAGCCCTGGGCTTCCATTTCGGCCCGCGGCACGAAGCGCAATGACGCGGAGTTGATGCAATAACGCAGGCCTCCTCGGTCGGGTGGACCGTCTGTAAAGACATGCCCGAGGTGGCTGTCGCCATGCGCCGAGCGCACTTCCGTGCGGGTCATGCCGTGGCTGGTGTCGAGGGACTCGAGCACGTTGAGAGGCTCGATCGGTTTGGTAAAGCTCGGCCATCCGCAGCCTGAATCATATTTGTCCGATGACGCGAACAGCGGCTCGCCGGAGACGACGTCGACGTAGATGCCCGACGCCTTGTTGTTCAGATATTCTCCGGTGCCTGGGCGCTCGGTTCCGCTCTCTTGCGTGACGCGGAACTGCTCCGGCGTCAGTCCGGCAAGGGCTTTGTCGCTTTTGGCGTAGTCGGCCATCGGATGCTCCTCCTGGCATTTGCGTTCAGCTGGCGGCCGAAGACCGGGCTTTCCTCCCGATCCCTGCGCGATCGCAGCCAGATCGTCCCCGAAATCTTCGGCCCGGCCAAGGCCCGCCGCAATAGGACGATGGTCTCAGGCCTCCACCCTGCCGGAGCCTCGACACCTAGGTATCGCCGACACCTATGTCCAATCGATCGGGCGCGCCCACGAAAGCAATTCGGGCGGCAATGCGACCTGGCGTCGCAGACGCATCCAAAAACGCAGGGGGCAACCTCCTGGAAGCAGAAAGGCGCCACTGACATGGCCAGACCGAACATCGCCGTGATTATGAGCACGACCCGCGCAACCCGGTTCGCAGACAAGCCAGCGAGGTGGATCCATGATTTTGCCGTGGCCCGGGGCGACATGGATGTCGAACTGATCGACCTGCGCGATTATCCGATGCCCTTCTTCGACGAAGCGGCGTCTAATGCGTGGGTTCCTACGCAGAACGAGGTCGCGGTGCGCTGGCAGAAGAAAGTGGCGGAGTTCGACGGATATATTTTCGTGACCGCAGAATATAATCGCAGCATCCCGGCGGTGCTCAAGAACGCACTCGACTATGCTTATCCGGAGTGGAACCGGAAGCCTGCCGCATGCCTGGGCTACGGGAGCGTCGGCGGAGCTCGCGCGGTCGAACAACTGCGCCTGATGTGCGTCGAGCTGCAGATGGCGCCGACACGGACCGGCGTCCACATCCAGGGCGGGGACTTCTATGAAGCCCTGCTTCAGGGCAGAGATATCGAGACGCTTCCGTACATCGGCGAGAATGCTGTCACGATGCTGGATGAGCTGATGTGGTGGACGAAGGCGCTCGCAGCGGCGCGGGCGAGCTCTGATTGAACCATTGGAGACCGACGCGGGCTCGACTCTACAGCAAGCCGAGCCCGCGGCCCTCGTCGTTCACTCCGCGATGACCGGTCCCGGCAACGCAGCCAGAAGCTGGGCCGTGGTCAGGATCGCATGGGCGTAGGTTGGGCCGTTCAGGTCATGGGCGGCTCGCATCAGCTCTTCAGAATAGGCCGCGGTCGCATCCCGGACCAAGGTCACGTGGTAGCCGATCTCCATCGCGTAGCGGGCGGTCGATTCAACGCAGGTATTGGCGAGGAGGCCAACAATGATCAGGTGGGTGATGCCACGCTGCCTTAGCTGCTGGTCAAGGTCGGTGTTGGCAAAGCCGCTTTGCGCCCAGTGCTCCGTCGCGATGATATCCCCTGGCCTAGGAGCGAAGTCCGGGTGCCAGTCTCCGCCCCATTCGCCCCGCGCAAACGAATGGCGGCGCATGATCGCGATTTGGGTCGGGTTGGGGTGCTGCCAGTCCTCATAATCGCCGGGCTCCCACCGCCGGTGAGGTGCGATCGCGACCTGAATGCCGGCCTTACGCGCGGCGGCATGGAGCGCTCGCAGATTGTCGATCAGACGCACTGCCTCGGCAACGGGCTTGACGCGCGGCCAGACCTTGCCGCCCTCGGAGAGGAAGTCGTTATAGGGGTCGACCAGCACCAATGCCGTCGACTCCTTATCGTAGCGCGGCGGTGTCATGCGACGGCTCGCGCCGCGATGGGCTCGTCCGCTTGGCCGCGGAGTGCAGCGCGCTCGATGCTCGCCGCAAAAAGCGGCGTTTCGCCCTGGTTGTGCGCGATCGACATGGGCTGGCGCTGCGTGCGAAACACCTCGAACGGGATGCCCTGGCGGTCCAGCAGGTCGAGCAACGCGTCGGTTGCTGTCGAACGAACATGGTTCGTGAATTCGCAGCGGCCGTCGTCGAGCGCGCGGACCGTCAGTTCCCAAAGCACGTTGATCGTCGTGCGTCCGTTGGGGGTGAAGACATCGGACACCGATTCCAGGATCAGATGGTCTTTCTCGCCGAGCCGCTCGACATAATGCTGTACCATCAGGCTGCCGCCGATCACTTCGACGTTGATCGACATCCGCTTGCCGTCCGGGCCGGTGGTGTAGCCAGCGGCCACGTGCGCCGGCGAGCATCCCTGATATTCCCTATCGGGCAAAGTGAATGCCCAAGCCGGCAGATCAATGGCGGCGAGAGGTGCATTGATGACGGCGGTAAAGCTGGAGTCGACGATCTCCGGATTGCTCATGCTCGATCTCCTCGCGTGGGATGGAGGAGCGACGCGCTCACCCACCGGTGATCGAGGTAGGATTGGTTTACGATCGGCCGAATTGCGCTTTGGTGTATAGATACCAAGGTCCAATTCCTCCGGCGCAGCCTGCCCGTCATTGAGGCTGGAGCAGGAGAACAGCCGTGCCGTTCGTTACCGTCCAGCTCACGCGTGAAGGCACCGACGAGGGTGTCGATCACGTCACGGCCGCTCAGAAGGCGGCGATCTTCCAGGGCATCAGCCAGGTGCTCCTCGACGTGCTCGGAAAGCCCCACGACTGGACCTGGGTGGTCATCCAGGAAGTCGACCCGGAGGATTGGGGCTGGGGCGGACTGCCCGTGCTCGAGTTTCGCAAGCGGCTGGGCGCTGCTCGCGCGGCCACCACCGACTGACGATCCACGCGCGAGCGCGATCCGATGCCGCCGCGATCACCGCTGCTTTCGCGTCTCGGCATGAGGCTGCCGATCATCCAGGCTCCCATGGCCGGGATCTCCTCGCCAGAAATGGCTGCCGCTGTGAGCGACGCCGGCGCGCTTGGCTCGATCGGCATCGGATCCGTCGCCGCCGAGCGCGCCGGCGCAATGATCGCGGCGGTGCGCGCCCGGACGGATGCGCCGTTCAACGTCAACCTGTTCTGCCACGCGCCGGCCGAGAGTGACCCCGCGGTCGAGCGGACATGGATCGCGCGGCTGCAGCCAAGCTTTGCGGCGTTCGGGGCCGCTCCCCCACCGGTTCTTTCGGAAATCTATCGCAGCTTCACCGCCGATCAGGAAATGCTCGCGATGCTGCTGCAGCTGCGACCACCGATCCTCAGCTTTCATTTCGGGCTGCCTACGCCAGCCGCGATCGAGGCGCTCCGCAGCGCCGGCATCAGGACTCTGGCCACTGCCACCAATATTGACGAGGCCCGCCAGATCGAAGCGGCGGGACTGGACGCGATCGTCGCGCAGGGATGGGAAGCGGGCGGCCATCGCGGCAGCTTCGATCCGGACGCTCTGGACGATGAACTCGGCACGGTTGCGCTGACGCGGCTCCTCGTGCGCGAAGTCCGCCTGCCGGTGATTGCCGCCGGCGGGATTATGGATGGTGCGGGGATAGCGGCGATGCTCAAGCTCGGCGCGGCCGCGGTTCAACTGGGCACCGTCTTCGTCGCCTGCAACGAAAGCCTTGCGGACGAGGGCTATCGGAAAGCTCTTGCCGGCGTGGGTGCCTGGCACACCGTAATGACCCGCGTCATCTCGGGGCGGCCGGCTCGCTGTCTCGCCAATCGCTTCACCGCGTTGGGACGCGGCGTTCCAGAGTCTGCAGTGCCGGATTATCCGATTGCATACGACATCGGGAAAGCCCTGCATTCCGCCGCTTCAGCCCATGGCGAGTTCGGGTTCGGCGCCCAATGGGCCGGCCAAGGTGCACCGCTTGCCAGGCGAATGGGCGCGGCCGCTCTCGTCGCGACCCTCGCCCAGGAGCTTGAGGAGGCTTTTTCATGAGCAGCGAATCCAGCGGGAATATGACGCCTCTCGCCGCGCGCCCCCTGTTTATGATGCGGCTGCTGGTCGGCCCCCTCCAGACAATCGGCGGCCCGGCCGGTGCCGGACGGCGGGTCGGCGGAATCCCGGGCGGACGCTTTGATGGCGAGAAGCTCCGCGGCGTCGTGCTGCCCGGAGGTGCCGATTGGCAGATCGAGCGCAGCGACGGCGCGATCGAGCTCGATGCCCGCATCGTGCTGCAGACGGACGACGATGCGCTGATCGGGATGACCTATGTCGGACTGCGCCACGGCGCTCCCGAGGTTATGGCCAGGCTTGGACGCGGGGAGGCGGTCGCTCCTTCGGAATATTATTTCAGGATCGTCGCGCGATTTTCGACCTCCGATCCGCGCTACCAATGGCTCAACAGCATCATTGCCGTCGGGATCGGACATCGCCTGCCGGAAGGGCCCGTCTATCTCGTGCACGAGATTGCGTGACAAACTTACCGCTGTGCCGCTCGAAAGGACGTGGCGATGAAATGCAAGGCTTTGCTCGCGCTCGTGTCGGCTCTGTCCGTCGCGGGTGGGTCCGGCAAGGCAGCGGAAGCGGCGACGAGGACGCCCACCAGCTATCATTGGGTGCGCGTCGGTGGCCTTAATCTCTTCTATCGGGAAGCGGGCCCGAGAGATGCGCCGACGATCGTGCTGCTGCATGGCTACCCGTCTTCGTCGCGGATGTATGAGCCGGTCATTCCGCTGCTGTCCGGCCGTTATCATCTGATCGCGCCCGACTATCCCGGGTTCGGGCACAGCGATGCACCCTCGCCGGACGACTATGCCTACACGTTCGATCACCTGGCGGAATCGACGAGCGCGCTCCTCAGCACGCTCGGCATCCAGCGCTATGTACTGTTCATGCAAGACTATGGTGGTCCGGTGGGCTTCCGGATGATGATGCGCGAACCGGGAGCCGTTCAGGCCATTATCGTCCAGAACGCAAACGCCTATGAGGAAGGTCTCGGCGCGAAATGGTCAGGTATCACTCGCTACTGGGCGGACCCCGCTGGACATGCCGAGGAGCTCGACAAGTTCATGTCTCTCGAAGGCGCGAGGCAGCGCCACGTCGGTAACAGTCCGAATGCCGAGCGCTACAACCCGGACAGCTGGACCGATGAATATGCGATGCTGTCGCGTGCTGGCGCGCGCGCGATCCAGGGCGCGCTCCTCTACGATTACCGCACCAACGTCGCCGCCTACCCGGTGTGGCAGGCGTGGCTGCGCGAGCGCCAGCCGCCGACGCTTGTGCTTTGGGGACGCTATGATCCGTCGTTCATCGTGCCGGGCGCGCTGGCCTATGCCCACGACTTGCCTCAAGCAGAGATTCACCTGCTCGATGCCGGTCATTTCGCGCTCGATGAGAAGGCGCAGGAGGTCGCAAATCTGGTGCTGCGCTTCCTTGACCGCCGGCTGAGCACAACCAACAGATAGTCGATCGGCGCGGGAGGAGGCCCAGCCTCCTCCCCTTTTGCGTCTTTAGCGCAAGGAGCGGAAGGTCGCGCGCAGCTCCTCGGTGAATGCGCGCGGCTGCTCCCATGCGGCAAAATGTCCGCCCTTCGGCAAGCGACCATAGTGGACAAGCTTGGGATAGGCCTTTTCCGCCCAGCTACGCGGCGCCGTGTAGATCTCGTCGGGGAAAGCGCTGACGCCCATTGGGATCTTCACTCCTTTAGGAGCGAAGAAGGCGAGCTTGCTTTCCCAGTAGAGCCGCGCCGACGAAACCGCGGTGTTGGTGAGCCAGTAGAGCGTGACATTGTCCAGCACGTCATCCCGGGTCAGCCCTTCCGCCTGGCCGTCGAAAACCCGCGTGATCAGGTCCTGGCTGCGGGCATCATGGTCGAGCATCCAGGCCGCAAGCCCGATCGGAGAGTCGGCCAGCGCGTAAAGCGTCTGAGGCCGGTTCGCCATTTCCTGGGCATAGCCGAGGCCATGTTTGTAGAAGCTGTCGAGCTGGTCGTAAGCGTATTTCTCATCCCCTGACAGGCCGGCGGGCGCGGCGCCGCCGGCGGCCAGCGCGGCGGCGATATCGGCCGGAACCGTCGCCGGCATATTGGTGTGGACGCCAATCAACCCCGGCGGAGCAATCAGGGCCATCTGTTCCGTGACGGCGTTGCCCCAGTCGCCGCCTTGCGCCACGTAGCGGGTATAGCCAAGCCGTTGCATCAGCGTGATCCAGGCCCGTGCGATGCGGATCGGATCCCAGCCGAGCTCGGTCGGCTTGCCCGAAAAGCCGTGTCCCGGGAGCGACGGGATCACCACGTCGAACGCATCCGCCGCTGTTCCGCCGTGCGCGGTCGGATCGGTGAGCGGACCGATGACCTTCATCTGCTCGATGACCGACCCAGGCCAGCCGTGTGTGATGATGACGGGCAGCGCCTTGGGATGCTTCGATTTCACATGGATGAAGTGGATGTCCACACCATCGATATTGGAAATGAACTGGGGGTAGGCGTTGAGCCGCGCCTCGACCTTTCTCCAGTCGTGGCTGTTCTGCCAATAGTCGGCGAGCTTGCGCATAGTCGCCAGCTTGACCCCTTGAGACGCGTCCCCGACGAGCTCCCGGTCCGGCCAGTTGGTCGCGGCGATACGGCGCTTCAGATCCTGCAGCGCGTCGTCGGGGGCCCGGAACCTGAACGGCCGGATGGCCGACCCTGTCACCCCTTCGGCGAGGGCGCTGCCGTCGGCCGCCGTGGAAGCGGCAGAGCCGGCAGAACTTGCCATAGATGCCTGCGCCAAAGGGGGCATCAACAGGCCGGCAAATCCGGCGAAAGCAGAACCGACGAAATGACGCCGTTCGAGCAGGGCTAGACTCATCGACATGGCAGGCTCCTCTTTGCAAGTTCAGTGGCAACGAAGAGCCGGACGATCGGATATTGTGACGCCATTACCCATAGGACCATGGTGCATATAGACCATGGTGTTGATGCTCTTCCCGAGATCGATCGCGCCGATGACAGTCGCGGCGAATCCTTGCGCCGGCAGCTGGGCGGGTGGCCAACGCGCGCTACGGCAACGTCGCAAGCGGAAGCTGAAGCCGGATGACTGTCCCTCTGCGGGTCACCCCGGGGAGGCCCGCCGGCCTCAGGAAATCCTGTCGGCAGGCGGACCGCCTTAAGTCCGCGTCAGCACCACATGACGTCCGAGCTCAAGCTCCACGGCCGACCGGGTCTGCAGTCCGGCTTCCAATAGCGCAGCCATCCGCGCCCGGGTCGCCGGCCGTGCGACTGACCGGAAAAAAGTCTCGAGTGCAGCGGGGAACAGCGCGTCGTCAGGCAGCGAGACCTGATCCAAGAACCGCTTCGCTTCAGCCAGTGCTTCCTTTTCAAAACCGGCAACGCGGCGCGCGAAACCATCAACGAAGACATCGAGATCGCCATCAGGGAGGGTGCGATTGACGTAGCCATAGCGCTCCGCCAGCGCGCCGGAAAAATCATCGGCACCGAGGACGATTTCGATCGCCCGGCCGCGACCAACCAGCCCGCCGAGGCGCGCCATAGGATTCGCGCCTGGAACAGCCCCTACCCCGACTTCGAACTGGCCAAGCACCGCCTTCTCGCTCGCGAAGCGGATGTCGCAGGCGAGCGCGAACTCGCTGCCGGCGCCTCGTGCGCGGCCGCGGATCGCAGCAATGGACACGACCGGTGCGCGGCTGAGCCGCGAGAGGACATCGAGCCAGGGGTGCATGCCCGTCGGCCCAGGTGCCATAGCGGCCGTGCGCGCCTTGTCAGCAAGGACGTCATAGTGAGCCAGGAAGAAATCCGGGTCGCTGCTTTGGAACACGATCACCTTCACATCCGGGTCGCGTTCGAGCTCCGCCACCAGGTCCGAAAGCTCTGCAATGGTGTCCGGATCGATGAGGTTGATCGGTGGGTTGGAAAAGGTCGCGCGCCAGTACCCGGCCTGAGGGCGCGTGATCGAAATCTGGTTCTGCATCCCGCAACCCTCAATGACCGGCGGATTGTCCGCCATCGACGTGGATGGTCTCGCCCGTCACGAAGCCGGCGTTCTCGAGAAAGAGCACGGCGCTGACGATCTCCGGAATCTCGCCCATGCGACCGACCGGATGGAGGGCGGCGAGGCCCGGGTGTGTCTCGGGCGGATGCATCGGCGTCTTGATCACGCCTGGAGCAACCGCATTCACCCGAATCCCGCGCGTCGCATATTCGACTGCGAGGCTCCGGGTGGCGGCGGCCACGCCGCCCTTTGTCAGGGAGGCAAGCACCGAAGGTACCGCCGACAAAGGATGCTCGACGAGCGCAGTCGTGATGCTGACGACGTGGCCGCCTCCCTGCGTCTCCATTGCCGCCACCGCGGCTTGCGTGATGAAGAAGAAGCCGCCGAGATTGGTCGCGACGACATCGGCATAGTCTTCCGGCGTGTAGGCCGTGAATGGCCGGGCGACGAAGATGCCCGCATTGTTGATCAGCGTATCGACGCGCCCGAACCGGTCCAGCGCCCGCGCCACCACATCGGAGCCGGTGCGCGGATCACCGATATCCGCCGGGATCGACAGCAGGTCGGTGGTATCGGCGGAGGCGATTGATCGCGAAGTCGTGGCAACGCGATAGTCGAGATCCAGATAGGCGCGCACGAGTGCCGCGCCGATGCCTTGTGATCCGCCGGTAATGATGGCGACTTTGCGTTCAGTCATGCTCGTGCCTTTGGATGTTGAGAAGTGAGAGTGGGGCAACGCCCGTCAGTCGATGCGCAGGCTCTGCTCCATCGCGTAACACTGGTCCCAAATGTAGACGTCGTAGGCCGCGAGCCGGGACTGCCACTTCGGCGTCAATGTGTTGACGCACTGGACGACCACGCGATCGATATAGTTGTCGAAGACCGCCCAGGGGTTTGCCTTGTCCGCCGGGTCGATTTCACGGCCGATTTCGGTCGTCTTCAATGCCGTCGCAGCCGCGGACTTGAGGTCTGCCATAAACTCGAGTTGAAGGCGGACGTCGGCGTGGGTCCCCACCCGACTGACGTGGCCGCCGATCAGGGTCTCGAACGGCACGCGGTCGATTTCCGCAACCTGATCGAAATAGCCGGGGACGTCCTGCGCCAGCGCCAACCGACGCCAGGGCATCCAGCCTGGAAACACGACGTCGACCACCATCAGAACGCGCTGCTCCGGCGCGTAGATGAAGATGTTGCCCGGCTCGTGGGCGACGCCATGATAGCTGAGTTCGAGGCGCTGAGTGCCGACCTGCAGCTTATATCGATCCTTGAACGTGACCGACGGGACCGGCCGGTTCGGATCCCTGGCTCGCGTCAGCAGGCGCGCGGTCTCCTCCTGTGCGATCAGGATTGGTTGCCCGCCAAGCTCTTTCACACCGCCGATGTGATCGATGTGCGAGTGGCTGTAGACGACGTGGGTGACCGGAAGGCTCGTGACCTCCGCGATCGCTGCCCGGAGATGCTTGGCATAGGTCGGCGGTGCATCGACGACGACGACGCCCGTTTCATAGACCAGGAACATCGATTGGTAGGCGTTCTCGGTGACCAAGAAGAGGCCCCGGCCCAGTTGCTGCAGGCGATAGCCTTTCGCCGGATCGATCGGCGGCGCTTTCGCGCTCTCCATAATCGGGAGGTAGCGATCGGGCCGGACGCCGATCGGCGCGAGTGCCGGCATATTCGTGTACGGAACGCCTGCCGCCCCAACCGGCACCTCAGCGCCGCCGGGAGCGGAGGTGAAGCCGCCGAGCGCGGCTGCTGCGCAAAACGCCGCGGCGGTCGCGCGCTTGGTCCGAGAAATGGGCAGACGAACCTGCGGGTCGGCAGGGAAAGACGGGAAGGACATCGCTTGCTCCCATGATCATCTGGGGAGCAAGATGAGCGGCTGGCGGGCCGGGCAGAATTGCACGATGGTATCGCCTATACTTTCGTCCTATCCGCTGGCCGGCTCGGCACGGGACGCAGTGCGGGCATCGCGTGCGCCTCTTCAGTGCCGCTCCCGATTACACGCGGGCGTAGCGTGCGGCAGGCGAGGCATGCGACAGGTTCGGAACAAGGGCCTGCCGAGCGGACTCGAATGCTTCCCAGTCGCCCTCGTCGGGCAGTGAAGGGATGGTCACGAACTCCCCCTGGTCAAAGCCGGCCAGCGCGGAATCGACGACATCATCGGCCGACATGACGATCGCCTTTGGCAGGGCATCGACGGGCGTTCCGGACAGGCGCCAGAAGTCGGTAGCGGTGGCGCCGGGAAGGACGACCTGCACCCGTATGCCTTTTGGCGCGAGTTCGTGGCGCAGGGCCTGGCTTAGCGCGAGGACAAAGGCCTTCGTGCCGCCATAGACGCCGTTCAACGTTTCGGGTGCAATTGCGACGATCGAGGCGATGTTGATGATTGCGCCCTGGCCGCGTGACAAAAAGACCGATGCCGCCGCCCCGGCGAGTCGGGCGACCGCGCCCACGTTCAGCGCGATCATATCGGCCATCACGTCCGGATCTGCCTGCGCGATCGGCGCCGTCGACCCGAAGCCGGCGTTGTTGACCAGCATTCCTATTCGGGGATCCGCGATCAGGCGGTCGGCAATCTCCTGCTGACCGGCCCTTCCCGTCAGATCGACGGACATCGTCTCAACCGAGACCCCGCTCTTCAGCCTGATGCTGGCTGCCACTTGATTGAGGCGGTCCCTGTTCCGCGCAACCAGGATTAGGTTCCAGCCTCGCTGTGCCAGTCGATCGGCGTAGATCGCGCCGATGCCGGCGGAAGCGCCCGTGATCAGGGCTGTCTCAGGTGCCTTGTTCATGCGACTTCGCTCCACTTCGCGCTGAAATCGCCGAGCATCGTGGGAGCTTCGACCGGTATGCGCATGGTCGCGACCGCTCCCTCGACCGTGAAGCTCCAGTCGACGCGGCCGCCGAGTTCATTGACCAAGCCTCGGATCAGGCCTTGGCCCCTGCCAGGAACCGTGCGAACCGAAGGTCTTCCGTTATCCCGCACTTCGCAGACCAGAATCCCGATTCGTTCCTCAATCGAGACCGAGATCTGCCCTTCGCTGCCTCCCAAGCCATGGCGCGCCGCGTTTCGGATCAACTCAACCAAGATTAGCCCGATTCGCCAGCATTGGTCGGCGGGAAGCCTTACCTCAGCGGTAGTCAGGACGAGACGCACGCGCCGCTGGGCCAGCGTTGCCCGCGTAAAAGCCTCGCAGATTCTGGAAACATGCGCGCCGAGGTCTGCATCGTCCGGAACCGCGGGCGGCATCAGCGTGCGGTGGGCGGCTGCGTGATCGCGAAGTCGGCTGGCGGCACGGTCGATGGCGGCCTTGGCAATGGGGTCACCGGTGCTCGACGCCGCCAATGACAGGCTTGAGATCGCCTCGGCATATTCGTTGACGACGCGATGGTTCAGCTCTTCGACCAGCGCCAGCGAAACGAGTGAAACCGTCGCTTTCGCGACCGAGCGAGACTCCAACATTCGTGCCTCCTGACCTCTGCCCCTCAAGGCGGGCGGTGCACGTTTCTTCTGCGAACGAGGTCCGTCTCGCTATTGGACCTTGGTGTAGGACAACCCTTAGAATTGGCCCGCCGTTCGCTAGCTTGGCGTGTGTGTTGCCCCGCCGAGCTGCTCAGTCATGCGGACGAGATCCGCGAAGGACCTTGCCTTCATCTTCTCCATGACGCGCCCACGATGGGCTTTGACCGTGATTTCGCTGATGCCGAGTTCTCCGCCCACCTGCTTGTTGAGCAGGCCGGCCGCGATCAGGTGCAGCACCTCCTTTTCGCGCCGGCTCAACGTATCGTAGCGAGCCTGGAGTGCCTTGATGCGGGCCAGCTCGTCGGTCGCGATCCTGCTTGCCTCGAGAGCACGCTCGATTGCCGTCAGGAGCACCTCCTCGTCCAACGGTTTGGTCAGGAACTCGGCGGCGCCGGCCTTCATCGCGCGCACCGTCATCGGCACGTCGCCGTAGCCGGTCATGAAGATTATCGGCATCTCCCTCCGCCGATCCGCGATCAGGGCTTGCAGATCAAGACCGCTAAGGTCGGGCAGGCTCACGTCGAGCAGCAGACATTTGGGGCCGTCCGGCACCACCCAGTCAAGAAAAGCAGTCGCGGAATCGAAGCTCCGGATCGTCCAGCCGGCAAGTTCAAGCATCGGCTCCAGCGACTCGCGTATCGACACATCGTCGTCGACAATGATGACGGTCGGCTTCGGATCGGGCGTGCTCATCGTACCGGTCCTGAAAGCGTGAGCGATACTCCTGCTATGGGCGGCAAGTGCATACATCGGCAAATCCTCATTCGGATCGCAGCGCGACCCTGATAGCATCAAGGATGGCGCTTTCGCTGAACGGCTTGATTAGGCATGCTGCAGCTCCGCTGCTGAGAAGCGAGTGCCACGCATTCTCGTCCGAGTGGGCGGTGATGAAAACAATGGGAATGTCGTGCCTGCGGCGCTCCAACTCCTGTTGCAGACCAGGCCCCGTCATCCCGGGCATCGTCACGTCGAGCACCAGACAATCGGCGATCTCCAGCTCGACGGACTCCAGGAATGCCTCCGCGGAAGCAAACGGTCGTGCGTCGAAACCGAACGAGCGGAGGAGATCGGGAAGCGACTCCCTCACCGACTCGTCGTCATCAATGACCGCGATCACCTTACGATTGTCCATTCCAGTTCCTCATGGTCCTCATCTGCTTGAGAACCGGGCATTTGGCTCGCGACCTCTCTGACTGAATGGACAGCCCAAATGCGGTGGACGGACGCATATCGCGTCAGTGCGGTTTGAAGTTTTTCACCTCCAGCCTTGCAGAACGCCCGGACAGGATGCGTCTAAAGCGAGTGCCGGTCTATCGCTACTTTGGTATTGGTTCATCGCGAGACCGAGCAATGCCCGCCCCATGCTGCTCGGCACCTAGACCATCGTATAATGGTAGCGGGCCATTGCGTGTCCGATCTTTCGGCAAATGCGTCTCGAATGGACAGCCAAGAACGGCCGCCGGGCAGAGCCGACTGGTGCTTTAGGGAGAAAACGGGATGAAAGGCGATCCGACCCGCCGCGACTTGTTAGGTGCCGTAGCGATTGGTGCCGCCATGGCCAGTTCCCCCGCATTCTCCTCGTCCCCGAAGACGATCGAGAACGGTGCGAAGAGCATGGTGGCACCGCCTTTTGTGGTGAAAAGCGTCAAGGCTGGGGGGCTGGACATCGCCTACGCCGAGGCGGGTCCGCCCGACGGCGATCCGGTCATCCTTCTTCACGGCTGGCCGTATGACATTCACAGCTTCGACGAGGTCGCTCCCGAGCTTGCGGCAGCCGGATGTCGCGTTCTCATCCCTTACCTGCGCGGGTTCGGTCCAACCCGTTTCCTATCCAGCGCAACGATGAGAAATGGCCAGCCTGCGGCGGTTGCGTCTGACACGCTTGCGATGATGGACGCGCTCGCCATTCCGTCGGCCATTCTCGCGGGGTTCGACTGGGGCGCGCGCAGCGCCGACATTATCGCCGCGCTGTGGCCTGGACGGTGTCGCGGCTTGGTATCTGTGAGCGGCTACCTGATCGGCAGCCAGGCTGCAGGGAAAATGCCTCTGCCGCCAGCTGCGGAGCTTCAATGGTGGTATCAGTTCTACTTTGCGACGGAGCGAGGCCGCGAAGGCTATGCTCGCTATCGGCGCGACTTTGCACGCCTGATCTGGCAGCTGGCGTCGCCTAGATGGGCCTTTGATGATGAGACGTTCGCGCGGTCGGCAGCCGCTTTGGACAACCCGGACCACGTCGACATTGTTATCCATAACTACAGGTGGCGCCAAGGCTTGGCGGGCGGCGAACGTCAGTATGACGATCTCGAGCAGCGGCTTTCATCGTCGCCCACGATCTCGGTCCCAACGATCACGCTGGAAGGCGATGCCAATGGAGCGCCGCACCCGGACCCGTCGAGCTATGCAACCAGGTTCACCGGCTTGTACGCGCATCGCCTGGTCCGGGGCGGCATAGGACATAACCTGCCGCAGGAGGCTCCGCAGGCCTTCGCTGCGTCCATTCTGGATGTTCGATCCGGGAGCTTTTCCGCCTGATACTGCAGCTCTCGGGTGCCCGCCCCGCGTGTCAGACCTGGAGAGTTCTCCCCTTAGGTTGCTCACGGACAGGAGTGGGTCCCCGGCACGCCGTCGCACCCAAGCTTTGCTTTCCACCGAGAGTGAGGCCTGGTCGCCCGCTTGGCTAGGACGGGTGGGCCTAGGCCGCGGCAGCGGAGGGAAAAGGAATGGAAAAGGCAAAGGTGCTGCCGGCGTCTGCATTCGAACTTGCCTGGAGCGTTCCTCCGTGACGTTCCACGATAGATCTGCTCACGGACAATCCGATGCCCATCCCATTCGGCTTGGTCGTGTAGAACGCATCGAAGATGCTAGCGAGATCCTCCCTCTGCAAGCCTATTCCGGTATCGGCCACGGCGAGTTGCACAGCGCACTTGTTCGAGTACTCAGTCCGGATGGCGATCTGGCGGGGCCTGTCCTCCACCCCCTCCAGCGCATCCGCGGCGTTCAGGACAAGGTTGAGGATGACCTGCTGGAGCTGGACGCGATCACCCTTGATGGGCGGCAACCCGGGATCGAGCTCGAACTGCATCGTTATGCCGCGTCGTTGAAGATCGTGGCGGCAGATGTTGATAACTTCCTGCGCGGCGTCGTTCAGATTGAGCGACTCTGGCAAGTAATCCTGCTTCCGGAACAGACCTCTTAGCCGGCTGAGCACTTCCGAAGCGCGGTTGCCGTCGCGGATCGTTCGTCGGGCCGTCCTGATCGCTCCCTCAACGTCCGGGGGGTCCATGGCCAGCAGCCGCACGCAGGTGTTGGCGTTGGTGATTATGCCAGAGAGCGGCTGGTTGACCTCGTGCGCGATCGATGCAGCCAATTCGCCAAGGCTGGTCACTCTTGTGACATGCGCGAGTTCCGATCGAACCTTGTCGAGTGCGTCTTCGGCTATGCGGCGACGAGTGACATCCTGCGCGACGCCAAAGCACTCTCGGCGACCATCATCGTGATGTACGACACGAAATGCGGTGCTGACGTATTTGATACGCCCGTCGGCCATGAGCAATCGCTCTTCATTCTCCGGGCATTGCTCTCCTCGAGAGACACGGGCGATCTTATCATCGACCAACCGCAGGTCGTCCGGGTGATACAGCGACCGAAGGTCCGGCCGGACTACCTCCAAGTTGCCATCAATCTCGCAGACTCGCCGCATCTGCTCGGAAAAAACGACCGTGTCGTTCACGAGGTCCCAAATGAAGGATCCGGTTTGGCTGATCCGCTCTGAGGCCGCGAGGAGATATTCGCTACGGCGTAGCTCCTCTTCGACATGCTTCGTCTCCGTAATGTCCTGAATGGAGCCGATAACAATCGGACCATCGCCATCTTCGCGCGCGAAGTGGGCAACGGCGTGCAGAAACTTCGTGTTGCCTCTAGGTGTGATGATCCTGAACACCTCGTCGAAGTTGGTCTGTGTATCGAGCGATTGTCTGAAGCTCGCGTCAAACCGCGGCCGATCGTCGCCATGGATTCGATCACGGAAGACACGAAAAGTAGGCGGCTCCTCCGGGTTGTGTTCCAAAATCCGATAGAGTTCGTCCGACCATACGTGCCTGTCAGCGTTCACGTGCGTGGTGAAGCTGCCAGTATGGCTGAGGCGCTGCGCCTGGCTGAGATGATCGTGTGCTTCCCGAAGCTTGCGCTCGCGCGCGGCAAGCTCATCTTCAGTCCGCTTCCTGTCCTCGATCTCGGTGTTGACGCCGTACCACTTCACGACCTTCCCGTCCTCAAGCAGAGGGTTCGTGCGAAATGAAAACCAGCGATACTCGCCATCGTACCGCCGCACCCGGGCCTCAGTCACGCCGCCCCGGCCGACTGCCCTGAAGCTCTCCCAAGCGCGCGCAAGGGTGTCGAGGTCATCGGGGTGGATGACGCGCGTCCACTGCCAGTCGCGGACGTCCTCTTCCGACAGGCCGACATAGTTGAGGTAGTGCTGATTGAAGAAATCCGCAGTTCCATCGGCACGAGCCGACCAGGCCAGTGCCGGGATGCTGTCGATCGTGACCCGCAGGTTTCGTTCACTTGTCGCCAAAGCCTGCTCGGCGCGCCTGCGATCATCAATGTCGCTGAGCAAGACGTGCCAGGCGACGATCCGGCCAGCCTCGTCTCGCAAAGGGCGGCCGCGGTTGGCGAACCAGCGATACTCGCCATCGAAGCGACGCAGCCGCTGTTCGATATCGTAGGGGATACCGGACGCGATCGACCCGCCGAATATCTGGGCGACATGCGGCATATCCTCCGGATGCACCGTGCCGTTCGTGCCCCAGTCACGCAGCTCTTCTAGCGATTGCCCGCAATAGTCCATGATTTGGCGGTTGACGCGCTCGACCCGTCCATCAGGCGTAAGGACAGCGACCAGGCCTGGGATATTCTCGATCAAGGAATTCGCGCTGAGTTCGCTTGCGCGCAGAGCCTCTTCGGCTTGCCGTCGTTGGCCGATTTCTATCCTCAGAGCGGCATTGGCCTCGGCTAACTCCTCTGTCCTGCGCGCCACGCGGAGGTCGAGTTCCTGGGCAAGACGGCGCTGCTCATATTGCAGCGATATGTCCTGCAACTTTACAAGCGCCTGGTTCGCAGCGACGCTCAGCAGCAGGCGCTCTGTTTGTTCCGGAAATCGAGGGCGAGTGCTTCCTACCACGATCGTGCCCAGCCGGCTCTCAAGGCCGAGCGGCATCGCCAGGATAGACACGTTGGTTCCGAGAAAGTCTGCTTGAAGCGAAGCACGCCTGTCGAACGTGGCGCCAAGTGCGACCCGCGCTTGGTCGAGCACCTTTCGGGGACTGGCCGCAAGGCCTTCGCCAACGAGCACGAACGGCTCCGGGCGTTCGTCCTCGACCTCCTCGAAGTGAACTATCACAAAGTCGAGCCCGAGCGTGGACAGAAGGGCCTCAGAAAGTATGCGGCCCGTCTCATTGACGCTTGCCGCACTCCAAGCGGCGGAAAGAGCGGTCAGCCCAACGAGATCGCCCAGAGTGCGCCGCAGGCGCGAGACTCCAACATCCCGTTCGTCAGGCGTTCCCGCCATCTCTCCGAGCATCTCTGCCCCGCTCCCTAGCGATCAGTTCGCTCGCGCAGGAACTGCTCGGGTTCGATGAAGAATGGGTTTTGCTGCAGGGAATTGCCGATCAACACCATTGGGTGAGTGCGCATGATGTCGATGAGCATGTCTCCGGTGAGTGTCCTGAGGTCGTAGGCACAGATCACCACGTCTGGATGACGGCGCCAGACGTCGTTCACTCTTGCCTCGAACTCGATCAAGTCTTCGTGTTCGGGGCGATCTTCTCCGGTCCAGTCCATGTTGCAGACAATTCGACTCATCGGAAATTCGCTCGCAGCGCTGGCGGACGCGATGGCTTCGAAGGTCTCCAGCATACGATCTTTGTCGAAGCAGTCACCACGGTGATACACATCCGTTGTGTGAAGAAGCTCTAGCTGACCGGTCGCCCGGGAAGCGACCGGATCGATACCCACCGCTGCGAGGCGTTGAAGATGCTCCGCCTCGTCTTCCGGCGAGACGATGTGAATGGCCCTGTCGCCTCGGTCGAAGCCTTCCTCGATAAATGGGAGCAGGACGCGATAGGCTTCCTCGAAGCCGCTGAAAAAGGCGCAAGCATGTCTGACCTCGCCCATTTCCGAATTTCCCAGCCGCACCGCGCTGTTACTGCTCATATAACGACTCCCATCGGAGCCACGGAAGCTGCGCAAATCCGGAGCTTATCATGCGCTTCCGCGACGGCGGGCGCTATTGCTACCATGGTATTGGCCAGATCGCATACTAAAGTCGGCGGACTGGCGGGCGGCCACGGAATGCCGTCCGCAGCCGCTTCGACTGAACGGCTCCCGTGCGGTGCGAAGTCCGTCCGGAGGCGCTCACCGGCCGACCTGGAGGAGGTCGTCCGAGCGCCAGCATTTCAATGTGAGGCCTGACGATCCTCGCAAGGCATTGCGGGCAGGCTCATCCGGTGAGCAAGTGACGTTCCCAACTCTGAAGAAGCGTGCGCCTCTTCTCCAAGCGATCGCTCCGCTGGTAGGCGCCGACCACGCCGAGATCGACGGCATGTCCCAAGCAGGCTTCCTTCACCTCGAATGGAGCGTCGGTCTGCTCTTCGACCCAGGTCCGGAAAGTTGCACGAAATCCGTGCGGCCTGGCTTCGAGCCCGCGCGCGGTCATCAGCTTGGCCATGGCCATATCAGAGAGCGGCTTGCCCCTATATGCGGGAAACAGAGGACCCTGGGTGGGGCAGTTGGCGAGTACTGCCCTAGCTTCGGCCACCAACGGAACGCGGCGAGATCGGCCAGTCTTCGTGCGTTCCGCAGGAAGCGTCCACACGTCGCCTGCAATCTCCCTCAATACCGCAAGGCGGACCTCGCTGGTCCGACACACTGTCAGGATGAGGAAACGCAGCGCGCGAGCGCTGACCCCTTCTTGTTTCACGAGCGATCGATAGAACTTTGGCGCGTCTGCATATGGCATCGAGGGGATATGCTTGGTCACGTGCCGCTGTGCGCCCAGGAGGGCCCGCGCCTTCATCGCTGCTTGTAGGTCTACGTTCAAGCCGAGCGCCGCCGCGTGCTGTAGCGTTATCGAGAGGCGGTTGAGAGCCTTTTGCGCCGTCTCGGGCTTTTGGTGCCAGATTGGCGCGAGGACTTCCCGCAGCACGTGTTGGTCGATCTCTTCGACTGGATACGAGCCGATCTTCGGCAGGATGTGCGTTGTGAGCGGCGACAGCCACCTCCCGGCGTCGCCATCTCCCTTCAGCTGGGCCTTCCTGGCCTCAAAACAGCCGCTAACCGCCGCTTTCACAGTCAGTGGCGCTCGAGCGACCTGACGGGCACGCCGCTGCGCCCTCCGCTCTTCGATTGGATCCTTCCCGTCGCGAAGCACTCGCCTTTGAACCTGCGCTCGCTCTCGCGCTTCGGCGAGTCCGACATCCGGGAAGCGGCCCAATCCCATTTCGCGGCGCGTGCCCCAGACTGAGAGCCGAAGCACCCATTTTCCGCGCTCGTTGGAGCGCTTGACAAGCCACAGACCCTGGCCGTCGGCATACCTGCCAGCATCGAGCGATCGGCAGCGAAGATGGGAGAGTTGATTGATGTACATGCCCAGCTCAACTGTTCTTGCCGACTAGTTTTTAAGATGAGCCGTTTGGGAATCCAAGCCCAATTTGCGTCTAGCGAACGCAAACGGAATCGAACTATTGATTTATCATTGTAGTCCACCCTCACGCATGCGTTGCAGCGGTACGCTGCGGAACGCACTTGGACGATGCTTCTTACGCTTCAGGAATTTAGTGCGTTACTAGTACGTCTTGGTACTTAGCGAATACTGTGTTTTGTGTTTCTCGACCGCACCAGACAATCTAGGCAGCCAAGTCCTCCAGCGATCCGCTGGCTTCGAGCCAGGCGGCTTCCGCCGCCTCGATCTGCGCTTCGATCCCGGCGCGGTGCTTCATCAACTCGGTCATCGAGCGGTTTGCGAGCTTCGGGTCGGCCGCCTTGGGATCGAACATGGCGAGGTCGATCGCGCTGCGCTCGGCGGTGAGGCGGGCGAGTTCGGCCTCGGCCTGCCTGACCCGGCTCCGAAGTGCCTTGGTCTGCTCGCGCGCTTCGGCGGCGGCGCGGCGGGCGTCCTTGCGGCTCGCCTTTGCTTCGGCCCTGCCGCTTTCCTCCGCATCGCCGGCCAGGATCAGCGCGACATAGTCGTCGAGCGATCCGTCGAATTCGCGCGCCATGCCCTGGTCGACCAGCACGAGGCGATCGGCGGTCATTTCCAGCATGTGACGGTCGTGGCTGACGATCAGAACCGCGCCCGAATAGCCGTTCAGCGCCTGGATCAGCGCCTCGCGCGCGTCGACATCCAGATGGTTGGTCGGCTCGTCGAGGATCAGCAGATGCGGCGCGTCGCGGGTGATCAGCGCCAGCGCCAGCCGCGCCCGCTCGCCGCCCGACAGCTTGCCGACTTCGGTCGTCGCCTTCGGTCCTGAAAAGCCGAACCGTCCGAGCTGCGCGCGCACGGCCGACGGCGTCGCTCCGCCCATCGCGCGCGTCATATGCGCGAGCGGCGTATCGGCGGAGTCGAGTTCCTCGACCTGATACTGGGTGAAATAGCCGACCCGCATCTTGCCCGACGCGTTCATCGCGCCCGCCATCGGCGCGAGCTGGGCGGCGAGCAGGCGCGCGAGCGTGGTCTTGCCGTTGCCGTTGCGGCCGAGCAGCGCGACCCGGTCGTCCGGATCTATGCGCAGGTTCAGCCGCTTCAGCACGGCCGTATCGCCATAGCCGACCTCGGCCATGTCGAGCGTGATCAGCGGCGGCCGCAGCGCCGCCGGGCTCGGGAAGTCGAAGCTGAGGCTGGCATCGTCAAGCAGCTCTGCGATCGGCTGCATCCGGGCGAGCGCCTTCACCCGCGACTGGGCCTGCTTGGCGGTCGAGGCGCGCGCGGAGTTGCGGGCGATGTAGTCCTGCAATTTCTCGCGTTCCGCCTGCTGCTTCGCGCGCGCGGAGGCGAGCTGCGCCTGGCGTTCCGCCCGCTGCCGCTCGAACGCGTCGTAACCGCCCGGGTAGAGCGTCAGCTTGCCGCGATCGAGGTGCAGGATGTGGTCGACGACCTTGTTCAGGAAATCCCGCTCATGGCTGACGATCAGGATCGTCGCCGGATAGGATTTCAGAAAGTCTTCGAGCCACAGCACGGCCTCGAGGTCGAGGTGGTTCGACGGCTCGTCGAGCAGCAGCAGATCCGGCGCGGAGAACAGCAGCGAGGCGAGCGCGACGCGCATCCGCCAGCCGCCCGAAAAGCTGTCGAGCGGACGCTGCTGCGCCTCTTCGTCGAAGCCGAGCCCGACCAGGATTCGCGCGGCACGAGCCGGCGCGGAATGGGCGGAGATCGCGTTCAGCCGCTCATGGACCTCGCCGAGCCGGTCGGGATCGTGGCTGGTCTCGGCCTCCGCCAGCAGCCGCGCGCGTTCGGTATCGGCGGCGAGCACCGTCTCCAGCGGGGTCGCGCTTCCGGCCGGCGCGTCCTGCGCGATATAGCCGAGGCGGGCACCCCGCGGCATTTCGGCCGCGCCCATGTCCGGCTCCAGCATGCCGGCGATCACGCGCACCAGCGTCGTTTTGCCAGCGCCGTTGCGGCCGATCAGCCCGACGCGGCTTTTCGGCGGCAGCGCGGCGGTGGCGCCGTCGAGGATCGTGCGCCCGCCCAGGCGAACGGTGATGTCGGACAGGTTGAGCATGAACGCGCGCCATTAGCATCAGGGGGTCACAGGCCCAACCCCATGCGTTATGAGCCGCTGAAACCGGATTTGCAGAGGATCACATGCCCACATCGATCGACCTGAAGCTGACCGAGGACGAAGCCGAGATCATCGTCGACGCGCTGGAGGCGGACCTGGAAGGCTATCTCGAATCCGCGAAGGAGGCCCGCGGCAATAACCGCCGCGCCGAAGTCGCGACATTCGAGGAAGCGGCGGGTCGTATCAGGAGCGTGCTTGAGAAAGTCCGCGGCCTGCTCGACTAACGCAGCTTCGCGATCGACAGGCCGTCGAGCTTGGCGCGGTCCTTGACCGATTCCTCGCTGCGGGTCAGTGCCTTGGCGATCGCCTTCAGCGCCATGCCCTTCTTCGCCAACGTGTGAAGCTTCTGGATTTCGTCCGGGCGCCAGGGCTGCCGGTGCCGCTCGAACCGTTCGCTCATGCCTTTTCCCTCCGCGCCGGCTTCCTGCCATGCGCGAAGGGTTTTGGCTTGTAGGTTTTACGCGGCGGCTGATGCCTGGCCGGGGCCCCCTGGGCCAGCGCGAGCCCGATATTGCTTTCGTCGTCGCCCTTGCCGGCGGTGCGCTTCCAGGACGCGACGAAGCGGTCGGCGGCGGCGCGCGGTACGTCGAACTGGGTCTCGGCCGGACCGATGCGGATCGCACCGACCTCCGCCTTGGTGATGTGCCCTCGACGGCAGAGCAGGGGCAGGATCCAGCGCGGGTCGGCATTCTGGCGCCGGCCGACATCGATCCGGAACCAGACCGTATCATCAAATCCGGCGCGGTGACCGCGATCGTCGCGACGTTCGGCCGGCGCGCCGGTGCCCAGCAATTCCTCCGGCTCCGGCAGCGCAGCGCGATGCGCGCGGACAAGCGCCGCGGCAATGTCCTCCGGGCTGCGCTCTGCGATCAGACGGGCGGCGATGGCGCGATCCTCCTCGTCGATCTCGACCGGCTCCAGCAGCGCAGCGACCAGCCGTTCGCGATCCTGGCGCCGGATCGCCTCCGGCGTCGGCGGGTCGATCCAGCGCGCCTGGATGCGGGCGCCGCGCAGCATCATCTCGACCCGGCGGCGGCGCTGGAACGGGACCACCAGCACCGCGGTGCCCTTCTTGCCGGCGCGCCCGGTGCGGCCCGATCGATGCTGCAACGTCTCGGCGTCGCGCGGCAGCTCGACATGGATGACGAGGCTCAGCGTCGGCAGGTCGATGCCGCGCGCGGCGACGTCGGTCGCGACGCAGACCCGCGCCCGCCGGTCGCGAAGCGCCTGGAGCGCGGCGTTGCGCTCGTTCTGGCTGTGCTCGCCCGACAGCGCCACCGCCGCGAAGCCGCGCTCGACCAATGTCGCGTGCAGGTGCCGCACATTCTCGCGGGTCGCGCAGAACAGCATCGCGGTCTCAGCCTCATGCAGGCGCAGCAGGTTCACGACGGCGTGCTCGATGTCCGGCGGCGCGACCGCCAGCGCCTGGTATTCGATGTCGCCATGACCGCGATCCTCGCCGACCGTCGAGATGCGCAGCGCATCGCGCTGGTAGCGTTTGGCGAGGGCGACGATCGGCCGGGGCATCGTCGCCGAGAACAGGAGCGTCCGGCGCTCGGCCGGGGTCGCGTCGAGGATCTGCTCGAGATCCTCGCGAAAGCCCATGTCGAGCATCTCGTCGGCCTCGTCGAGCACCGCTACCCGCAAGGTGGAGAGCTCCAGCGCGCCGCGTTCGAGATGGTCTCGCAGCCTGCCCGGCGTGCCGACAACGATATGCGCCCCGTATGATAGCGCGCGGCGCTCCTTCGACGCATCCATGCCGCCGACGCAGGTGGCGACGCGCGCGCCCGTCTTGCCGTAGAGCCAGACCAGCTCGCGGCTGACCTGCAGCGCCAGCTCGCGAGTCGGCGCGATGATCAGAGCGAGCGGCGCGCCGGGTCGGCCGGCGCCTCCTTCCGCGTCCAGCAGCTCCGGCGCCATGGCGAGGCCGAACGCGACCGTCTTGCCGGAGCCGGTCTGGGCCGAGACGATCAGGTCTCGTCCGCCCGCGCCCTCTTCGAGCACGGCCGTCTGGACCGGGGTGGGATTTTCATAGCCGCGCGCGGCGAGCGCTTCGGCGAGCTGCTGGGGAAGGTCTGGAAAAGGCATGAAGGCGCATAGATGGGGGCGCGAAGGGCCAAAACCTAGGCTCGCCTGGCGATTGTCCTGCGGCGGGCTTCGGTTAACCACCTATCAGCCTTGTCGCTCTGCCTGTGCCGTTTAGCACAGCCGGCGGAACCAACGCGCGTATCATGCGATGGTGCGGCCGGGAGAAGCACATGCTCTGGATCTCGCTCGTTCTCGTCGTGTTCGTCGCGCTGGCGCTCACCTGCGCGGTCCTGCTGTCGCGGGCGGCTCCGGTTGCCACGGCCGATGTCGAGCCGATGAAGAAGGCGCTGGAACGGCGGCTCCGCGACGGGGTCGAGTTCCGCCTGTAGGCCGTGCCTGCCGATCTGTTCGGGGCACCGGTGCTGCCGGGCCTCGCGACGGCCGGGGACTTCATTTCACCTGATGAAGAAGGGACGCTGATCGCGGCGATCGACGCCGCGCCGCTGGCCCCTTTCCGCTTCCAGGGCTGGACCGGCAAACGGCTCACCCATTCCTATGGCTGGACCTACGACTTCGACCGGGCGCGCTTCGCCGAAAGCGAGCCGATCCCGGAATGGCTGCGGCCGTTACAGGCCCGTGCCGCCGCGTTCGCGGGGCTGGAACCCGCGGAGCTCGCCCATGTGCTGCTGATCCGCTACGATCCCGGTGCCGGCATCGGCTGGCACCGGGATCGTCCGGTCTTCGAGCATGTCGTCGGCGTGTCGCTGGGGGCCGAGGCCGGGATGCGATTTCGCAGACGCCGCGATGGCGGCTTCGAGCGCCGATCGCTGCCGCTGCCGCCGCGCGCCGCCTACCACCTGTCCGAAGAAGCGCGGCACGGATGGGAGCACAGCATCGCCCCCATCCAGGAGACGCGCTGGTCCGTCACGTTCCGCAGCCTCAGGCGCTAGCGCTCCTGGCCGGGAGCAGATGCAGCACGCCCGCGATCACGCCTCCCACCACAAGTCCCCCAAGGCCGGAGCCGAGCGCGGTCACCGTCCAGCCGACCAGGCCGTGCGCAAACGGCACTGCCTCCGCCGCGCTTTCAGCCATGCTGTGCAGGGCGTGCGGAATGGCGCCGAGGCCGAGCGCCTCGATCCCATGGACGAGGATGCCGCCGCCGACCCAGATCATCGCCGCGACGCCGATCGCCGACAGTCCGCTCATCACCCGCGGCATTGCGTGGACCAGCCCGCGCCCGATCGCACGGACCCCGCTTGCCTGCCGCTGGGCCAGGTGCAGCCCGATATCGTCCATCTTCACGATCAGCCCGACCACGCCATAGACGGCGACGGTGATCGCGAGCGCGACGATGGCGAGGGCGCCGGACTGGGTCAGCAGCGGTTGCCCGGTCACTTCGCCGAGCGCGATCGCCATGATCTCCGCCGATAGGATGAAATCGGTGCGCACCGCGCCGCTGACCATCGCCTTTTCAACCGCGGCCGATCCTTGCGCGGTCTCGGCAGGCTCGTCCGGCGCTTCGTGCCCGCCGACCGCCTCGATCAGCTTCTCGACGCCCTCGAAACTCAGATAGGCGCCGCCCAGCATCAGCAGCGGCGTGATGGCCCAGGGCAGGAACGCCGTCAGCAGCAATGCCGCCGGAAGCAGGATCACCAGCTTGTTGAACAGCGAGCCGCGCGCGATCCGGGCGATGATCGGCAGCTCGCGGTCGGGCGTGACGCCGCTGACGTAACGCGGCGTGACCGCCGTGTCGTCGACGACGACACCGGCCGCCTTGGCGCCAGCCTTGCCAGCCGCGGCGCCGACATCGTCGATCGACGCCGCAGCGAGCTTGGCGATCGCGGCCACATCGTCCAGCAGGGCGAACAGTCCCGACGCCATCGGGCCGCTCCTAACGACGTGCGGCGGACGATGCTAGATCAGGCGTTGCGGCTCGCTTCGAACAGGAACCATGCGCGCTTCTCCGCCTGGTCGATCCAGTCGTCGGCCATCGAGCTGGTCGCGGTATCGCCGGCGGCTTCCGCCGCCTCGCGCGCCTCGCGGATGCGCTGGACCAGCTTGCTATTGTCGTCGCGCAACTCCGCCAGCATGGCGGCCGGGGCGACATACTCGCGGTCGTTGTCGATCAGCGTCTGCCGGCGCGCGATATCGCCGATCGACCGCAGCGTCGTGTTGCCGATCTTGCGGACCCGCTCGGCGATCGCATCGGTGATCCCGATGATCTCCGCCGCCTGCTCGTCGAGCATCAGATGATAGTCACGGAAGTGCGGGCCAGAGACGTGCCAGTGGAAATTCTTGGTCTTCAGGAACAGAGCGAACGCATCGGCGAGCAGGCCGTTCAGCGCGTCGGCGGCGCTCTTCGTCTCGTTGCTGGAAAGGTCGGTCGGGGTCTTCAAATCGGTGGGGGCGCTCGCCATGCCGGTCTCCTTCGTTGCGCGGGGGAAATGATACCCGGACAACGGATCGGCAAGGGACTGGGTCCCTGAAGAATCCCGATCGGTCTGATCGGCGGCCTACATCACCCGGACCGAAGCCGCTGCCGCCCAGGCGCTTGCCGCGGCAGGGTCGGTGCGCCCGCTCTCGGTCGCCTCGCGCATCAGCGACAGGACGTTGATCACGCTCGGCCCACGCTCGCCGCGCGCCAACCGTCCCTCAAGCTTCCAGGCAAGATCGGCGACCGGCGCCAGCTGATATTGCTGGGCCAGATGGCGCACGCTTGACGCTTTATCGCAGAGCCCGGCGACCGAGCCATGGGCGACCGCCGCCCTCAGCCCGTCGATCTGCTCGCACAGCTCCGCGCGGACCTTGATCATCCCGTCCTGCTGCATGTCTGCCTCTCCAGACTGTTATGGGAGGCGAGGCTATCCGGCGTTGGTGAAGGCCCGGTTAAGCGCAGCCATCTTGACTCGAAACGCGCGAGCGCGCATGGGGCGCGGCTGACAGAGCGGCGGCGACGCCGCTTTTATTGTTTCCAGATATCGAAGAGAGCCCAGCCATGGCCAAGCCGACCACCGTCAAGATCAAGCTCGTCAGCTCCGCCGACACGGGCTTCTTCTACGTGACCAAGAAGAACCCGCGCACGCAGACCGAAAAGCTGAGCTTCCGCAAGTACGACCCGGTCGCGCGCAAGCATGTCGAGTTCAAGGAAGCCAAGATCAAGTAACCGCGCTCAGCGGCCTTCCGATCTTCCTGCCGCGCGCTCGGAGCTTGCCGGGCGCGCGTTTTTGCGTTTGCACTGGCGCGCAGATGCCCGATTCGACGGACCCTCACCATCTGCAGCGCTTCGTCGACGCGCAGGAATGGGCGTTCGCCGATGCGCTGGCGGAGCTTGGGGCGGGACAGAAGCGGACCCACTGGATGTGGTTTATCTTTCCGCAGCTCGCCGAACTGGGGCGCAGCGAGACGGCGCGGTTCTTCGGCATCCGTTCGGCCGATGAAGCGCAGGCATACCTGGCGCACCCGCTGCTCGGGTCCCGGCTCCGGCAATGCTGCGTCGCGCTCCTCCGTCACCGGAGCCGCAGCGCCGAGGCGATCATGGGCAGCGTGGACGCGCTGAAGCTCAAGTCATCGATGACGCTGTTCGAGGCAATTGCCGACGATCGCTCGTCTTTCGCCGCCGTGCTGGATGCCTTCTACCTGGGCGCCCGCGACGCTCTTACGCTCGATCTGCTCGGCCGCGCCGGAACGCCAATCGTTTCGTGAGCGTTCTGCTTCCGCCGGCCGCGAAACCATGCGGCTGTACGGGAGAAAAGACATGCTTTGGACGATCGCCGTCATCCTGCTGGTCCTGTGGCTGCTCGGCTTCTTCGCCTTCCACATCGCCGGCGGGCTGATTCACATCCTGCTGGTGCTCGCGATCATCGTCGGCCTGATCCAGCTCTTCACCGGCCGGCGCGTCTAGGCCGGTTCGGGCGGGGAGCTACTCCCCGCCCTTCGGCCCGCGCGGCTGCAGCATGCCGGGCGAGATGAAGCCGATCGGCTGCAACGCCATCGCGTCCTGCTTGATGTTCGCGGCGATCTGCTCGTAGTCGCGCTCCATCTCTGGCGTGACCGACGCGCGCGTATCGGCCAGCGCGGTTTCGAAATGCGCCATCGTCACCGCCTCGTTGCCGAGCGATTCCCGCAGCGCCGAGAGACCGGCGCGCCTTACCAGGTCCTCCAGGTCGGCGCCGGTGAAGCGGTCGGTCCGCGCCGCGATCGACCCCAGGTCGACGTCGCTCGCCAGCGGCATCTTCTTGGTGTGCACTTCCAGGATGCGTCGCCGCCCGGCCTGGTCCGGCACCGAGACGTAGATGAGCTCGTCGAACCGCCCGGGCCGTAGCAGCGCCGGATCGATCAGGTTGGGACGGTTGGTCGCGCCGATTACGACCACCGACTGCAGCTCCTCCAGCCCGTCCATTTCGGCGAGAATCGTGTTGACGACCCGCTCCGTCACCTGCGGCTCGCCCAGGCCGCCGCCGCGCGCGGGCACCAGACTGTCGAGCTCGTCGAAGAAGATGACGGTCGGCGCCACCTGCCGCGCGCGCGCGAACAGGCGGGCGATCTGCTGCTCGCTCTCGCCATACCATTTTGACAGCAGGTCCGACGATTTGGTGGCGATGAAGTTCGCTTCCGCCTCGCGGGCGACCGCTTTCGCCAGCAGCGTCTTGCCGGTGCCCGGCGGGCCGTAGAGCAGGAACCCCTTGGCCGGGCGGATGCCGAGCCGGCGGAACGCGTCCGGGTTCTTCAGCGGCAACTCGACGCCTTCGCGCAGCCGCTCGCGGGCCTCGTCGAGCCCGCCGACGTCGGCCCAGCGGACGTTGGGCTTCTGCACCATCACCTCGCGCATCGCGGAGGGCTGCACGCGCTTCAGCGCTTCCAGGAAGTCGTCACGCGTCACCGACAGCGTGTCGAGCACCTCGGGCGGGATCGTCCGCTCCTCGAGGTTCAGCCGGGGCATGATCCGGCGCACAGCCTCGATCGCCGCCTCGCGGGCAAGCGCGGCCAGGTCGGCGCCGACAAAGCCGTAGGTGGTGCGGGCGAGCTCGTCGAGATCGACGCCGCCGTCCAGCGGCATGCCGCGGGTATGGATGCCCAGAATCTCGCGCCGTCCCCGCTCGTCGGGAACGCCGATCACGATCTCCCGGTCGAAGCGGCCAGGGCGTCGGAGCGCTTCGTCGACCGCCTCGGGCCGGTTGGTGGCGGCGATCACGACAAGGTTCGCGCGCGGCTCCAGCCCGTCCATCAGGGTCAACAGCTGAGCGACCAGCCGCTTCTCCGCCTCGCCGGTCACTTGCCCGCGCTTGGGCGCGATCGAATCGATCTCGTCGATGAAGATGATCGAGGGCGCGTTCTGCGTCGCCTGCTCGAAGATTTCCCGCAGCGCCTTTTCGCTCTCGCCATAGGCGGAGCCCATGATTTCGGGGCCGTTGACCAGGAAAAACTCGGCTTCGCTTTCGTTCGCGACCGCCCGCGCCAGCCGGGTCTTGCCGGTTCCGGGCGGGCCGTGGAGCAGCACGCCCTTCGGCGGATCGACGCCAAGCCGCTGGAACAGCTCGGGATAGCGAAGCGGCAGCTCGACCATCTCGCGAAGCTGGTCGATCGCGCCGGCAAGCCCGCCGATATCATCATAGGTGACGTCGGCACGGCGGTTCTGCGGCTCCTCATATTCAGGGCGCAGCTCCACCTCGCTGTTCTCGTCGATATGGACGACGCCCTTGGGGCTCGACGACACCACGACGAGGCGGATCTCCTGCAGCGCATAGGCCGGCGCGGCGAGCATCTGGCGCAGCTGGGGCGGCATGTCGCCCG
Source organism: Sphingomonas horti (assembly GCF_009753715.1). Taxonomy (GTDB): domain Bacteria; phylum Pseudomonadota; class Alphaproteobacteria; order Sphingomonadales; family Sphingomonadaceae; genus Sphingomonas_B; species Sphingomonas_B horti. Next base: position 98,107 of record NZ_WQMS01000007.1, read on the forward strand.
CCTGCACGCGCTGCTGCCCTGCGGTCGCGACGACGTCGCCCGCAGTCAGTGGCCGGCCGTAGAAGCTTCGCTTCAAGGCCTGGCTGCTGCCCTGGAGGCGCAGATTCTGCTGCGCAGGCGCGAACACCACGCGCGTGGCGGGCCGCGACTCGACCTTGCGCAGCTCGACGAAGTCGCCCGAGCCGATCTCGGCATTGGCACGCTGCAGGCCGTCGAGCCGGATGATCTCCAGCCCCTCGTCCTCCGGATAGGGCAGCACGGCGCGCGCCGGCGTCGCCCTCTTGCCGACGATCTCGACGACATCGCCTTCCTGGAGGCCCAGCGCCGTCATCAGCGCGCGCGGGATCCGCGCCAGCCCGCGGCCGCTGTCCTCCGGCCGTGCATTGGCGACCTGTACGCGCCGTCCCTGTTCTTCGCTGTCCGCCATCCTGACCTCCGGTTGAGGCGTTAACTAGGTGGCGGGCCGGATCGTTGCGAGGGCGGGCGCAAAAAAAGGGCCGATCCCAAAAGACCGGCCCGAAAAAGTTTATAGGAGAGGATGCCTGAAAGGCCCGGCTGATGTGCGCCGCAACACGTTATGTTGCAAGTGCGAACAACAAAAAGGTTGTTGCATGAAACGCAACCGGTCTGCTCTAAGGGCCTTCACGAGATGTGCCGGACACACGCCCGCCAGAGGCTGTTGCAGTGCACAATTGAGGAGCCTGATCGTTGCGCCGCTTGCCGCCCCTGACCGCCGTTGAGGCGTTCGTCCAGACTGCCCGCCTTGGCTCGCTCAAGGCCGCCGCCGAGGAGCTGGCGCTGTCGTCGCCGGCACTTAGCCGGCGCATCCAGGCGCTCGAACGGTTCCTGGGCCGCGCGCTGTTCGATCGGGCGCCCGGCGCGATGCGTCCGAACGGCGACGGCGAGAAGCTGCTGCAGGCGATCGCGCCGCACCTGAACGGCCTCAGCGACGCGATCGAGGCCTTCATCACCGAAGGCACGGTGTTGCGCCTGCGCCTGGGGGTGCTGCCGCTTTTCGCGTCGCAGCAGATTTTCCCCCACATCGCGGAGTTGCGCGCGCTACATCCAGAGCTGCACCTGGACATCGACACCGGTGGCCACGCGCTCGCGCGGCTGGGCGACGGGCTGGACGCCGCGATCGTGCTGGCGCGCGACATCGATCCCGCCCTCTATGCCTGTCGGCTGGACCGCAACCGCATCCTTGCGATCGGCGCGAAAAGCCTCGGCAAAGGCCCGGGCGCGATCGCACGCCCCGCCGATCTCGCCCGCACCACCGTGTTCCTGCACCGCGACATGCCGGATACGTTCGACGCCTTCTGCCATGCGCTCGGCATCGACGGCATCGAGCCGCTCGCGATCGATCATTTCGATTCGGGCCAGCTGATGCTCGAGGCCGCCGCGCAGGGTCTCGGCGTCGCCTTCATGCACGAAAGTCATTTCGTGAACGCGCGCGACGACCGGCTGGTGCGGCTGTTCGATGCGGAGGTGGACAGCCCCTACAGCTACTGGTTCGCCTGCCGCCCGCGCGCGCTGGAACTCAGAGCGGTGCAGCTGTTCCGCGACTGGCTGACCGGGCTGTTCGGCACCGCCGGCGAACGCGCGGCCGCCTGAGGCAGGCGCGCATCGGTCGGACTATAACCTCGATCAATAAGTGTTTCGAAACGGGGCGAATATTTCGCCTCGCCACGGTTAACCATCATTGACAACCATCTCGCTGGCGTATCGACTGACGCTGCGGCTCCGCGCGAGTCGCGTTCAGGGGGGTGAGGGGGTGCGGCTCCCGTGCCGTCGAGATTTCACTCCCCTTTATGGGAAGGGGAAATCATGTCCAAAATGGGTATGACCACGTTCGGCGTGGCCTTGGCCGCTTTGCTCTGCGGCACCGCTGCATCGGCGCAGCAGATCAAGCATGCCTGGTGGGAAACCAAGGGCGTCCAGGGTCCGACGCTCCAGATTCCAGGAGACATCACCGATGCGGGCACGCGCCTGTCGCCGCAGCTGGGCGGCTTCGGGCCGGGATCGCCGGTGTTCATCGGGTTCGAAGGCAGCACGCAGTTCGACAACGCGCTGCTCGCCCGGAACTTCATCCCGCCTGATACGATGGGCACGGTCGGCGGCACGCAATATGTCGTCACCACGAACGGCTCGTACAGCGTTTATGACAAGGCGACTGGCAACCGGCTCGGGATCATGTCCGACACCGCCTTCTGGGCAGCGGCCGGCCAGACCGGCGCCAACGGCGACACCCGCATCATGTATAATGCGGATGCGCATCGCTACATCATGGTCGCGTTCGGCGCCAACACCAAGGACCTGCAGATCGCCGTGTCCGACAGCGACAATGCGCTCGGCACCTGGAAATCGACCAAGTTCGAAGGCTTTGCCGGCTTCGGCTTCGGCGCGACCGCCGATTACCCGACGCTCGCGCTGGACAAGAACGCGGTCTATATCGGCACGAACAACTTCGCGCCGATACAGTCGGGCGGATCGAACAGCTTCCGCGGGACGACGCTGAACGTCATCCCGCTCAACAGCCTGTTCAACGCCGGAGCGCCGACCACGGCGGGCATGAAGCAGTTCACAACGCCCTACAACCCGGCCGGCGGCCAGACGCAGGATCGCGGCTTTGCGATCCAGGGCGTGAACAGCACCGATTCGGGCTCGTCGGGCAAGGCGATGGCGGCCTCGCTCTTCTTCTACGATTCGATCGTCTACAATGTGAACGGGCTCAATCCGAACTCGGCGGCCGGCGCCAGCGAAGGTCCGGTCACCTATATCGGCGAGGATCCGTTCCAGACCCAGGGTCCTGCGCGGCAACCGGCGGACATCGCCGCGAACCGGCGCGTGATCGATGCGCTCGACGAGCGGATCAGCAGCAGCGTCTATGAGGCCAATGGACGCATCTACATGCTGCACACCGTCGACTCGCTCCTCGACGGGCAGGATGAGGCGCGCCTGCGGCTGGTGGTGCTGGATTCAGCGACGAACGCGATCCTCGACCAGATGGACATCGGTTCTGCCGGCTATGATTACTATCAGGGCTCGATCGCGGTGAACGCCGCCGGGCAGGTCGTGGTGGGCTATAATCGCTCCGGTCTCGATCCGGCGACGGGCAAGATCAGGTTCTATGCCCGCATCTTCGGGACGGCGGCCGACGGCACTCTGTACCAAAGAGGCGGCGAATATCTGCTGAAGGAAAGCCTGACCAACGACTACCATAATGGCAGTCTCAAGGGTCAGCCGGCGGCAGGTCGTCAGCGCTGGGGCGACTATTCGCAGGTCTCTGTCGATCCCAACGACCCGAACAGCTTCTGGCTGATCGGCGAGTTCGCCCGTGAATACAACACGCCCGCGGACGGACACCCCGGTGGCACGGGCGGTTCGCGCTGGAGCACATGGGTCGCCGGGATCAACGTGCTTGCGGTTCCCGAACCGGCAACCTGGGCGATGATGATCGCAGGCTTCGGCATGGTCGGCTTCGCGATGCGGCGCTCGCAGAAGGTGAAGGTCAGCTTCGCCTGATCGCAGGTGAAGGAAGCTCGCTTCGGGGCGGGGCCTTGGCTCCGCCCCTTTTTTAGTAGCAGCGGATCAGCTTCGCGCGCTTGCCCCTCAGCAACGTCAGTTGTTGCGGCGTCCCGTTGGCGGGGCGGATCGTCAGCCGCAGCGTGTCACCCTGGAGCCGCCCTTCGAATGTCGCGTTGGCCGCCGCCGTCTCATCGGCGCGCTGCGGACCCGGCCCATAGCTCTCGTACCGTCCCTTCGCGGTGAACCGGCCATCGGCGCCTGGCGTTGCCGAGGCGAAGCTGCCGCCGGCGCATTCCTGCTCGATCCGCGCACCATCCGCGCCGACGATGAGGTTGGCGCCGGGTGCACCCCATTGGCCGGTCAGCGCGGGTCCCGTGTTTCCGGTCAGGGCCACGACGAAGCCAAGCAGGGCGGCGCGGCGGACGATGGATGGCACATGGCTCTCCTCTTCGCGGATAATCTAGAGCAGCACAGCGCGAACACGAAGCACAAACGCCTTGCCCCACCTCCCCGCCCTCCCCAAATCGCGTGTTGCAGAAATGCAACATCCGACTATGCAGGACCGAGGAAGGTAAACAGGACAAGCGATGGCCGCCGATCCCTATTCCGTGCTGGGCGTGGCTCGCGGCGCAAGCGAGGCCGACATCAAGAAGGCGTATCGCAAGCTCGCCAAGGAGCTGCACCCCGATCGCAACAAGGACAATCCCAAGGCGGCCGAACGTTTCTCGCAGGTGACCGCCGCCTATGATCTGCTGACCGACAAGGACAAGCGCGCCCAGTTCGATCGCGGCGAGATCGATGCCGACGGCAACCCGACCGCGCCGTTCGGCTTCGGCGCCGGGCGCGGCGCGGGCGGCAGCTATCGGAGCGCGGGCGGCACGTCCGGCTTCGATTTCGGCACTGAGGCATCCGATTTCGGCGACATCTTCGAGGGGTTGTTCGGGCGCTCGGGTGGCGGTGGCTTCACATCGGGGTTCGGCCGCCGGTCGGCGCCGCCGCCGCGCGGGGCGGACGCGGCCTACCGGCTGCGCGTGTCGTTCGAAGACGCGGCGGGCCTGAAGCCGCAGCGGATCACGCTCAGCGACGGCAAGACGATCGACCTGAAGCTGCGCGCCGGGATCGAGACCGGCACCCAGATGAGGCTCGCCGGCAAGGGCGAACCGGGGCCCGGCGGCCCGGGCGACGCGATTGTCACCATCGACATCCAGCCGCATCGCTTCTTCAAGCGCGAGGGCGACAATGTGCTGCTCGACCTGCCGGTCACGCTGAAGGAAGCGGTGGAGGGCGGCAAGGTGAAGGTGCCGACCGTGGACGGGCCGGTGATGCTGAACGTGCCCGCCGGCTCCAGCTCCGGCAAGGCGCTGCGGCTGAAGGGCAAGGGATTCCACCGCAAGGGCGGCGATCGCGGCGACCAGTTGGTGACGCTGATGATCGACATTCCCGCCGACGATGCCGCGCTGCGCGCGTTCGTCGAAGGCTGGGATGCCGGCAATCGCAACCCGCGCGCGGGGCTGGGCGTCTAGGTCGGCGTGATCGACGCCGAAACCGAATACCAGGCGGAGGGGCCGGCCCCGCAAACTCCGGAAGCGCGACGGCGGCGGCTGCTGAAGGCCCATGCCCGGGTCGACGAAACGCTGAAGCGGCTCGGGCCCGGATCCCGCTTCCGCAAGATCGTCAGCCGCGCGCTGTCGGGCGTCTGGAACGACGGCTTCGTCCATGCCGGCAACATCGCCTATCTGACGCTGCTGACGATCTTTCCCTTTTTCATCGTCGTCGCCGCGCTCGCCCACGCGTTCGGGCAGGGCGAGGCGACGGCGCAGGCGGTGCGCGAGTTTCTGGGCCAGGTGCCGCGCAACGTTGCCGAAGTGCTGCGCAAGCCGATCAACGACGTGCTGGTCGCCCGATCGGGCACCTTGCTGTGGCTCGGCGCGCTCGGCGGGCTGTGGAGCGCCGGCGGGTTCATCGCGACGATCAAGGACATCATCTACCGCGCTTATGGCGTGCGCAGCCAGGCCCCGTTCTGGCGCGCGCGGCTGCGCTATACCGCGACCGTCATCGCGTCGGTCGTGCTGATCCTCGTCTCGTTCGTGCTGCAGGCGGTGCTGACCGTGGCCGAGCAGGCGATCACCCGGCTGTTCCCCTTCGCGGACGAGACGCTGCTGCTGATCATCAGCGCATCGAAGCTGATTCCGGGGCTGTTCATCTTCGGCGCGCTTTACCTGCTGTTCCTGGTGATGACGCCGCGCCGCTACCGCGGAACCGATTGCCGCAAATGGCCGGGGCCGCTGTTCGTCGCGGGCTGGTGGCTGGCGGTCACGTCGCTGCTGCCCCGGGTGCTGGCGCTGTTCAGCAATTACGACCTGACCTATGGCAGCCTGGCCGGGGTCATGATCACGCTCATCTATTTCTTCACGATCGGCCTCGGCCTCGTGTTCGGCGCGCATCTGAACGCGGCACTAGCGGTGGTTCCCGAGAGCGCGCTAAAGGGGCGCGATCCAAGCCCGGAGGAAGGGGTCACGTGAACGGATTGATGAAGGGCAAGCGCGGGCTGATCATGGGTCTCGCCAACGAGCGGTCCCTGGCCTGGGGCATCTCCCAGAAACTCAGCGAGGCAGGCGCCGAGCTCGCCTTCAGCTATCAGGGCGAAGCGCTGGAAAAGCGCGTCCGGCCACTGGCTGCCGAGCTCGGGTCCGATTTCCTGCTCGACTGCGACGTGTCCGACATGGCGGCGCTCGACCGGACCTTCGACGAGCTGGCGGCACGCTGGCCGACGATCGACTTCGTCGTCCATGCGATCGGCTACACCAACAAGGAAACGCTGCGCGGCCGCTACGCCGATATCGGGCTGGACGACTTCCTGCTGACGATGAACATCAGCGTCTTCAGCTTCACTGCGGTCGCGCAGCGCGCGGCCAGGCTGATGCCGAGCGGCGGCGCGCTGCTGACCTTGTCCTATTACGGCGCGGAGAAGGTGGTCCCGCACTATAACGTGATGGGCATCGCCAAGGCGGCGCTGGAGACCAGCGTCAAGTATCTCGCCAACGATTTCGGCCCCGACGGCATTCGCGTGAACGCGATTTCCGCGGGTCCGATCAAGACGCTGGCGGCGTCCGGCATCGGCGATTTCCGCTACATCCTGAAATGGAACGAGCTGAATTCCCCGCTGCGCCGCAACGTGACGATCGAGGATGTCGGCGGGTCGGCGCTCTACCTGCTGAGCGATCTCGCCGCCGGCGTCACCGGTGAGACGCACCATGTCGATGCCGGCTACCACGTCGTCGGCATGAAGCAGAAAGACGCACCGGATATCGCGCTGGCGCAGGGATGAGCTGGAACAGCTTCGGCCGCGTCTTCCGCTTCACCACCTGGGGGGAAAGCCACGGGCCGGCGATCGGCGTGGTCGTCGACGGCTGCCCGCCGGGGCTCGCGCTGTCCGAAGCCGATATCCAGCCCTGGCTCGACAAGCGCCGGCCGGGCCAGTCGCGCTTCACGACGCAGCGACAGGAGCCGGACCAGGTCCGCATCCTCTCCGGCGTGTTCGAGGGCCGGACGACCGGCACGCCGATCAGCCTCGTCATCGACAATGTCGATCAGCGATCGAAGGACTATTCCGAGGTGGCGCAGGCCTACCGCCCCGGTCATGCCGATTATGCCTATGACGCGAAATACCGCCTTCGCGACTATCGCGGCGGCGGGCGCTCCTCGGCCCGCGAGACGGCGGCGCGGGTCGCGGCCGGCGCGGTCGCGCGGCTGGTGATCCCGGAAGTGACGATCCGTGCCTGGGTCGCCGAGATCGGCGGCGACGCTGTCCAGAGCTTCGATGCGGGAGAGATCGACCGCAACCCGTTCTTCTGCCCCGATGCTGCCGCCGCGGCGCGCTGGGAGACGCTGATCGACGGCGCGCGCAAGGCAGGCTCGTCGCTGGGCGCGATCGTCGCTTGCGAAGCGACCGGCGTAGCAGCGGGCTGGGGCGCGCCGCTCTATGCCAAGCTCGATGCGGAGCTTGCCGCCGCGGCGATGTCGATCAACGCGGTCAAGGGCGTCGAGATCGGCGACGGCTTCGCCGCCGCGCGCCTGAGCGGCGAGGAGAATGCCGACCGGATGCGCCCCGGCGACGGCGCGCCCGCGTTCGACAGCAACCATGCGGGCGGGATCGCCGGCGGCATCGCGACTGGCCAGCCGGTGCGCCTACGCGTCGCGTTTAAGCCGACCAGCTCGATCCTGACGCCGGTGGACACGATCACCCGCGATGGCGAAGCGACCGAGATCGCGACCAAGGGCCGCCACGATCCCTGCGTCGGCATTCGCGGCGCGCCGGTAGTGGAGGCGATGATGGCACTGGTGCTGGCCGACCAGAAGCTCCTCCATCGCGCCCAGTGCGGCTGACGGAGAGATTCACGGCGCCTGGCGTTTCCTTCGCCTGAAGGAGCGATCCGATGCGTATGCCGATGTTCGGGGGTGGGGCCGTGCTGGCTGCGGCGCTGGCAGGCAGCGCGGCGTGTCAGACGCCTGCCCCATCGCCCAGTCCGACGCCGAGTCCCACGCCTACGGTGCGGCCCAGCCCTGCGCCGAGCGCCACGCCGATTCCATCGGCGCGCCCGCCCGCGCCCGATCCGGCAACGATCATGGATCCCGACCACGCCGCCCAGCGGCCGCCGGAGAATCCGGACAACAGCGCCGCGGACACCCGCGACGATCAGCCCCCTAAGCGCTGACCTTCAGGCCGCGAGCGGACGGTCGCGCCACCATTTGCGGACATAATCCCAGCCTTCCTGCGCCGTCTCGACGAATCGGAACAGGTCGAGGTCCTTGCGCGCGATCACGCCCTCCTCTGCCAGCGCCTCGAAATTGACGACACGCTCCCAGAACTCGCGGCCATACATCAGCACCGGGATGGGCGAGACCTTGCCGGTCTGGATCAGCGTCAGCAGCTCGAACGTCTCGTCGAACGTGCCGAAGCCGCCCGGAAACACGGCGACCGCGCGGGCGCGCAGCAGGAAGTGCATCTTCCTTAGCGCGAAATAGTGGAACTGCATGCTGAGCGACGGCGTCACATAGGCATTGGGCGTCTGCTCGTGCGGCAGCATGATGTTGAGGCCGATCGATTCGGCGCCGACATCCTCGGCGCCGCGATTCGCCGCTTCCATGATCGATGGTCCGCCGCCCGAGCAGACCACGAAATGCCGCTTGCCCTCCAGGTCGCGCGGGCAATTGCTGGCCAGCTGCGCCAGCTCGCGCGCGACGTCGTAATATTTGGACTTGGCGATCAGCCGCTCCGCGACAAGCCGCCCGAAATCGTCTGTCGCGGCCTCGCGCAGCGCCTCGGCCTTGGCCGGCTCCGGGATGCGCGCCGATCCGTAGAAAACGAAGGTGGAGGCGATCTGCGCCTCGTCCAGCAGCAGCTCCGGCTTCAGCAGCTCCAGCTGGAAGCGGACCGGCCGCAAATCCTCGCGCAGCAGGAAATCATTATCCTGGAACGCCAGCCGGTAGGCCGGGTGCATGGTCTGCGGCGTCTGGATCAGGTTCTTGGCGGCTTCCGCTTCGTCTTGCGCATTGGGGAAGACGCGGGCCGGTACTCTGGTGTCAGTCATAAGCGGCCGGGCTTAGGCCGATCATGGTTAAGGAGCAATCACCGGCAGAACGGGCCGCGGCCCATATCGAGATGGAAGTGATCGGCGTGGAGCGCGTTATAGTCGGGGCTGAGCACTGTCTTGAACCTGCGGCAGGCGGAGGTGTGGATCGCGGCAAGGAAGCTTTTCACTGCCGGATCGGGCGAATCCCAGTCCTGCTTGATCGTGATCCGCCGCCCATCGGCCAGCACGAAGCCGCTGATGTCGACCGCGTTGGCGGTCGCGTGCTCGGAGCGGTTGCCGCTCTGCCGGCCGTTGATGTTGCGGCACGAATAGCTGCCGAACGTGTCGACCCGCGCCAGATCCGCGCCAAGATAGAGCCGCGCGGCCGGTATCACGGCGTTTCTGATCCAGCCGGCGAACGTCGCGGCAAGCGGGCAGGTCATCGGCCCGAGATTGCTGACCGGAATCCCCGTGCCTGTCAGCCTGACGCTCGCAAAGGTGTAACAGCCCTCGCCATAGTCGCGATCGGGCAGCGGCTCGAACCGGGCGAGTTGGCCCAGATTGGCGAGGCAGACGCGGGTCTGCGGCGCGTCGATGGTCAGCCGGTTGGGCGGTTGCGGCGCAGGCGCGCGGCGCTCCGAGACGCCGCCGGTGCAGGCCGCCAGCCCCAGACATATCGCCACGATCGCCCGCGCCCGCCCCATCCGGGAACCATGACGCAATCGGGCGCGCCGGAGAATCGGCGGCGCGGCCAACCGTGCCCGGCGTGAGTCGAACGGGTCCGCAACGCCCGGCCGTGACGAAGAAAGGGCGGCCGGCGCCGCCCTTTCCCCACCCCCTTCGGTGTCAATAGATCAGGCGAACGAAATCGCGGCGCGGCGGTGGCGGGCAACGACGCCCAGCAATCCGAATCCGCCGATCATCATCGCCCAGGTGGCGGGCTCCGGCACCGGCGGCGGGGGCTGAACGAAACTGCCGGTCTTGTAGATGACCGCCGACGACAGGCCCTGATATTTCAGCACCAGCTTCTCGATACCGGCCATGCCCGCGTCGAAGCGGTAAAAGGCGGTGCCGCCGCCCGGCACGCCGATCCCATTCGCGCCGGCGCCCTTCGCCGCGCCGAAATGGATGCCGATGATCGTGTCACCATAGAGCGGCTGCATGTAGGTCAGCGTCTTGATATCGCCCGGCGAAACCTTGGTGGCGCCGACCGCCTGCCAATCCTTGTCCCACGCAAAGCTGAACGCGCCGAGCGCATTGAACTGGGCCGTGAGGTTGGCGGGATTGCCGGCCAGCAGATTGCCCTTGAAGAAGCCGCTGCACGAGCCGCTGGCCAGGCCGATATCGGCCATGCTGCAGACCGGCGGTGCCGGCTGGCTCGGCTTGGCGACGGCCGGCGCCCCGACGCCGGCAAGGCATGCCGCGGCCGCGACGGAACATGCAAAACGACGAACCATGAATACCCCCAACTCGACTCGCTGCGAGGCAGCTTCACACGGATTGGGCTTAGCAAATTCCGCGCGCGTTTCGAGCCCGAAGCCGGCGCGAACTGTCCCGCTTTGGGACGGCAACAAAAAGGGGCGGCTGGTCGGCCGCCCCCAATCCGTTTGGAATCCGTTTGGTTCCGGCCGCTCAGGCGGTGCGGAAGGCGACCCGCCGACGGCGCGCTGCCGCGCCGACCAGGCCCAGGCCGCCGATCATCATCGCCCAGGTCGCCGGCTCCGGCACGGCCGGGGCCGCCGCCTCGAACGAAATCTGCTTCAGGGCGCGGAACTGCTGCGCCGCACCGGCCGCGCTGCGCATGTCGGAGAACGTGATCTTGTCGATCACTTCGTTCATGCCCGCGACGATATCGAGCTTGTCATTGGCGGGCAGCAGGACGTTGGAGAAGGTCTGCGTCGCGCCGCCGACGAACGTGACCAGAAGATCGAAATCATGCCCCGGCGTGTTGCCGTTCGGGCCGTCGATCTTGAACTGCATGATCGTGAAGCCGAGCGCCGGATCGATGGTCACATCCGAGAAGTCGAAATGCCCGATGCCGGTGACCTGCGCTTCGCCGTCGCCGTTTCCGACGTCGATCATGTCGCTCGACGAGACCTTGACCAGGCTCTGGATCTGCTTGGTGTGCAGGGTCAGCGACGTGCCCGAACCGGCGCTATTGGCGTGCACCTTGTAGGTATAGGGCGAGCCGTTGTTCAGGACGATCGTGGCGGCGTGGCCGATGCCGGCCGGCGCCAGGGCAGCGAGCGCCGCTGCGGCGTAGAGAAGCGAAAATCTCATCGAAACCCCCTTGGCTCGAGTTCGCGACTCCCATTTTTCTGGTTTGCGGCGGATCATACACGGCTTCGACGCGGAAGGGGACTCGAATCGCACCCACCTGGAGCAGGATTCGCCAGGACCGGCCTCCCTCGCGGCCATTGACACGCGCTCGCCGGCCATTATCCCCGTCGGCGGGCCACGCCGTCCCAACGCGGCGCGTGCTCTCTGCGAGGAGAGTTACATGACTGGACTTGTTGCCGACCCGGCGCCCGAAGTGCGTCCGGACCGCCCCGCCGAAAAGCCGGCGCGCCCCTATTTCTCATCCGGCCCCTGCGCCAAGCCCCCGGGCTGGGCGCTCGAGCGGCTGCCGCACGGCTCGCTGGGTCGCTCGCATCGCTCGAAGCTCGGCAAGAGCCGGCTTCAGCACGCGATCGACCTCACCCGCGACGTGCTGCAGGTGCCCGACACCCACCGCATCGGCATCGTCCCCGCGTCCGACACCGGCGCGGTCGAGATGGCGATGTGGTCGATGCTGGGCGCGCGGCCGGTCACTTTGCTCGCCTGGGAAAGCTTCGGTGAAGGTTGGGTCACCGACGCAGTCAAGCAGCTGAAGATCGATCCCACGGTGATGAAGGCGCCCTATGGCGCGCTGCCGGATCTGTCCGCGGTCGATTTCACGAACGACGTGATCTTCACCTGGAACGGCACCACCTCGGGCGTACGCGTGCCGGACGGCGACTGGATTCCGGACGGCCGCGAAGGCGTGACCTTCGCCGATTCGACCAGCGCCGCTTTCGCGATGCCGCTGCCGTTCGACAAATTGGACGTAACCACCTTCAGCTTCCAGAAGGTGCTGGGCGGCGAGGCGGCGCACGGCGTGCTGATCCTGGGGCCCCGTGCGGTCGAGCGGCTGGAAAGCTATACCCCCGCCTGGCCGCTGCCCAAGATCTTCCGCATGACGAAGGGCGGCAAGCTGATCGAAGGCATTTTCCAGGGGGAGACGATCAACACCCCGTCGATGCTGGTGATCGAGGATTACATCTTCGCGCTGGAATGGGCGAAGGAGATCGGCGGGCGAGACGCGCTGATCGAGCGGTCGCAGGCCAATGCCGAAGCGCTGGACGGGGTCGTCGCGGACCTGCCCTGGCTCGACCATCTGGTCGCGGACCCTGCGATCCGGTCCACCACCAGCGTGTGCCTGAAATTCGCCGAATCGGCCGTTGCCGGGCTCGACGAGGAAGGCCGGCTGGCGCTCGTCAAGAAGCTCGCCGCGAAGCTGGAGGCGGAAGACGCCGCCTACGACATCGCCGGCCACCGCGACGCGCCGGCAGGCCTGCGCATCTGGTGCGGCGCCACGGTCGACGCGGCGGACATCGAGAAGCTCGGCCCCTGGCTCGACTGGGGTTGGCATAGCATCCGCAACTGAGCGCGCTCCGGCGAAGGCCGGAGCTCTGCGTCCCAAAGCTCCGGCCTTCGCCGGAGCACATGCAGACAGGAATCCTACGTGCCCAAAGTCCTCATTTCCGACAAAATGGATCCCCGCGCCGCGGCGATCTTCCGCGATCGCGGCATCGAAGTCGACGAGAAGCCCGGCCTCTCCAAGGAAGAGCTGGTCGCGGTCATCGGCGACTATGACGGCCTCGCGATCCGTTCGGCGACCAAGGTCGGCCGTGACGTGCTGAACGCGGCCGTGAACCTGAAGGTGGTCGGGCGCGCCGGCATCGGCGTCGACAATGTCGACATCCCCGCCGCCTCGGCCAAGGGCGTGGTCGTGATGAACACACCGTTCGGCAACTCGATCACCACTGCCGAGCACGCGATCGCGCTGATGTTCGCGCTCGCCCGCGACATTCCCGAGGCCGACCGTTCCACCCAGGCCGGCAAATGGGAGAAGAACCGGTTCATGGGCGTCGAGCTGACCGGCAAGACGCTGGGGCTGATCGGCGCCGGCAATATCGGCTCGATCGTCGCCGACCGCGCGCTGGGCCTGAAGATGAAGGTCGCCGCCTACGATCCCTTCCTCTCGGCAGAGCGGGCCCGCGAACTGGGCGTCGAGAAGGTCACGCTCGACGAGCTGCTGGCGCGCGCCGACTTCATCACGCTGCACACGCCGCTGACCGACCAGACGCGGAACATCCTCAGCCGCGACAACCTCGCCAAGGCGAAGAAGGGCGTGCGCATCATCAACTGCGCGCGCGGCGGCCTTGTCGACGAAGCGGCGCTGAAGGATGCGCTCGAATCCGGCCAGGTCGCCGGCGCCGCGCTGGACGTGTTCGTTGAGGAGCCGGCGACCGCCTCGCCGCTGTTCGGCACGCCCGGCTTCGTCTCCACGCCGCATCTGGGCGCCTCGACCAGCGAGGCGCAGGTCAATGTCGCGATCCAGGTGGCGGAGCAGATGTCGGACTTCCTGCTGACCGGCGCCGTCACCAACGCGCTCAACATGCCCTCGGTCTCGGCCGAGGACGCGCCGCGGCTGCGGCCGTACATGGCGCTGGCGGAAAAGCTCGGCAGCCTGGTCGGCCAGCTCGCCCATGGCGGGCTCGGGCAGATCGACATCGAGGTGGAAGGCGCCGCCGCCGAGCTCAACCAGAAGCCGATCACCGGCGCGGTGCTGGCCGGGCTGATGCGCGTGTTCTCGGACACGGTGAACATGGTCAACGCGCCTTTCCTGGCGCGGGAGCGTGGGCTCGACGTGCGCGAGGTCCGCCATGATCGCGAGGGCGACTACCACACGCTGGTGCGCGTCTCGGTCGCCACGTCCGAAGGCGAGCGCTCGGTCGCCGGCACCTTGTTCGGCGAGGCCAATCCGCGGCTGGTCGAGCTGTTCGGGATCAAGGTGGAGGCCGACCTGACCGGCCCGATGCTCTATGTCGTGAACGAGGACGCGCCGGGCTTCATCGGCCGCATCGGCACCGCGCTGGGCAACGCCGGCGTCAACATCGGCACCTTCCATCTCGGCCGCCGAGCGGCCGGCGGCGAAGCGGTGCTGCTGCTGTCGGTCGACACGCCGGTCGAGGAGCCGCTGCTGAAGACGCTTCGCAAATTGCCTGGCGTGAAGAAGGTCAAGGCGCTGCGCTTCGGCTGAAGCGAGCGCCGCGGCTTAGGCGCGCATCAGCATCGCGCTGATCGCCCGGCGTGCCAGTGGCACGCGGCGGCCGGCGCGCAGCACCGCGTGCCGCGCCAGTCGTGCCGGCGGCCGCTCGTCGGTGAACAGCCGCACGATCGCGTTGGTCGCCTCGAAGATCGGGCGGCAGGCGCGGCGATGGGCGGTCTCGAAGCGGGCCAGCGCCGCCTGACCGGCCCAGTCTTCGCCGCGCCGGCGGGCAAGCAGGATCTCGCGCGCCAGCCGCGCCTGTCCGCTCAGGCCGAGGTTGAAGCCGTGCGCGGTCACCGGGTGCATGCCGACCGCCGCGTCGCCGATCAGGGCCGCGCCCGGTACCGTGAGCCGGTCCGAGAAGCTGGTCACCAGCGGATAGACATGGCGGCTGCTCGCGACCCGCATCGCCCCCAGACGATGGCGGCAGCGCGCCGCGATCTCCGCCGCGAACGCATTGTCGTCGAGCCGGCGCAGCCGCTCCGCATCGTCCAGTCCGACCGTCAGCACCGCCGAGGACTGGCCCGGCCCGAGCGGCAGCAAAGCGATCGTGTGGCCGTGCTCGAACCATTCGGTCGCGGTGTCGCCGTGCGGCGCCTCATGCGCGACGCGGCAGACCAGCATCGCCTTGCCCAGCCGGTGCATCGCGGCGCCTATGCCGAGCTGGTCGCGCGTCGCCGAGAAGCGCGAATCGGCGGCGACCAACAGCCGTCCCGTCAGCCGATCGCCGCCGTCGAGCGCGACGGCGCAGCCCTGCGGTCCCGCGCTTGCGCCCAGCACCTGGCGGCCGGCGAGCACGCTCAGCCCCGGCTGGTCCGCCGCCGCGTCCCACAGCGCGCGCCGGATCAGGTGGTTCGAGACCAGCATGCCGAGCGGTCGGTCGTCGCGCTCGCGCGGCGCGAAGCCGAGCGCGAGCGGGGACCCGCCGTTCAGCACTTGCGCCGAGGCAAGCGGATGCATGTCCGGGATCCGCGCCCAGGCGCCGAGCATCTGCAGGATGCGGATCGACCGGTGCGTCAGCGCGATCTCGCGCCCGTCATAGGCGGGATCGGCGAGCGCCTCGCGCGGCTGGCGCTCGATCAGCGCGATATCGAATCCGGCGCCGCGCAGGGAGCGGGCCAGCGCCAGGCCCGCCGGCCCCGCCCCAACGATGATGATGTCATGGTCCATCCTGCCTTGATCGCCGGCATCGCCGCCAGCCGCGTTGCGCTGGATCAACAAGTGAGTAAGGGGCGGCTGTCATGACCAGCTCCCTCTTGCCCGAAGGCCTGCGCGACCGCTTGCCGCCGCAGGCGGATGCGGCCGCCGCAATCCTGCGCGCCGCGCTCGATGCGATCCGGGCGCACGGCTATGAGCGGGTGGCGCCGCCGCTCGCCGAATATGAGGAGTCGCTGGTCGGGCGGCTCAAGGCCGGCGCCGCGCGCGACCTGCTGCGGGTCGCCGATCCGCTGTCGCAGCGCACGCTGGCGCTGCGGCCCGACATCACCACCCAGGTCGGGCGGATCGCCGCGACCCGGCTCGCCCACCGCCCCCGGCCGCTCCGGCTCAGCTATGGCGGGCCGGTCGTCAAGCTGCGTGCGACCCAGCTCCGCCCCGAGCGCGAGATGACGCAGATCGGTGCCGAGCTGATCGGGCGCGACACGGCCCCCGCCTGCGCTGAGATCGTGGCGCTGGCGGTGGAGGCGCTCGCGGCGGCGGGCGCCACCGGAATCACTGTCGACCTGACGCTGCCGAACCTGGTCGACACGCTCGCCGCCGGCCCGCTGCCGCTGGGGCCGAGGGAAGCGGCACAGGTTCGCGCGTTGCTGGACGCCAAGGATGCCGGCGGACTCGCCGCATTCGGCGCGACCGCGTACCTGCCGCTGGCCGAGGCGGCCGGCCCGTTCGCCGAAGCGATCGCGCGGCTGCGCGCGTTCGACGCCACCGGCGCGCTCGCATCCCGTATCGCCGCACTGGAGGCAATCGCTGCCCGGCTGGAGGGAATCGCGAGGGTCACGCTCGACCCGGCCGAGCGCCACGGCTTCGAGTATCAAAGCTGGCTCGGCTTCTCCCTGTTCGCCGACGGCCTGACCGGCGAAGTCGGCCGCGGCGGCAGCTATGCGATCCTGCACGAGGAAGGGCGCGAGGAGCCGGCAGTCGGCTTCTCGATCTACCCCGACCCGCTGCTCGACACGCGTGCGGACGAGCAACCGCCGCGCCGCCTGTTCCTGCCGCTCGGCCACGATCCCGCCGCGGCAAACCGGCTGCGCGCCGAAGGCTGGATCACGGTGGCCGCGCTGGACCGGGATTGCGCGCCCGCCGGCTGCACGCATGTGCTGGAAGGGAAGGAAGCCACTCGGATCGGGTAGGTGATCCGGCTATTCTATGCGCGACGTGCGCAGCGTGAGGCCGAAGCCGAACGCGAACTCGACCAGCGCGACGGCGAATGGGACGCCTCCGAAAACCGGCGCGACCAGGATATCGAACACGCCGATCGTCGTAATGATCGCAGCGAGCATCCAGTAAAGGCGATCCCCGTAGACGGTCTTGAACGCGGCATAGTGCGTCCCGACCGCAATGGCGGCCAGCGGAAAGACCAGCGCCGGCTTCAGCGGCAGCAGCAGCCAGGCGGCGAACAGGCCGCCGATCATCGCGATCGTGCTTTCCAGCGCGGTCATCCCAAGCGGGTTGGCCGCAGACTCCCGTTCGCGCCGGAAGATCATGCGCGACGCGAACGTGGACGCGGGGAAAATCAGCATCCCGCCCAGGAAAAGCACGGCGAAGCCGACGCCGGTACCGCGCCATTGCTGCGCAAAAGCCGCCGCCAGCCATATCGTGCCGGACACGAGCACGCCGGGCCCGCCGCCCACATATGCGCGCCGAATATCGCGCTGAGCTTCCGTAACGATCATGATCCCCCCTGTGCCCAGACGGGTGTAAGGGCGGACCGAAGCCGCTGACAAGTAGTCGCGACACTCAGCGCATGCGTGTGCGCCGGGTATCGGGAAATACTCGCATCAGGAACGCGTCGATCTCGGCCGTCGCGGTGTCGTTCGGCCGGCCGATCTCGTCGTTCAGGCGGACATGGGTGGTGTTGCCGACCGGCAGCACCGTGGCTTCGCGCGCGCCGGCCGCGACCAGGGCGACCGAAAGCTGCTGGCTCTGCAGGCCGGCGAGCGGATTGTTGACGTCGTGCAGCATCAGCCAGGCCGGCGCATTGGGCGGCGCGGCGTGGTGCAATGGGGAGAGGGCCGCCTGGCGCTCGGCATCGTCGCCGAACGCCGGCTGGTAGAATTGCTTGACCGTCCCGGCGCCGCGGCCGGCCGCCATGATCGGGGGTATGTCGATCGCGGCCGGATCGAGCAGGATCACGGCTTTCACGGCATCGAACGGCACGCGGGCCGCCTCGAGCCATGCCGGGTCGGCGCCGAGCAGCGCGGCCAGATGCCCGCCCGAACTGTGGCCCAGCAGCACGACCCGGTCGGGATCGACGCCCTTCTGGTGCCGGAGCAGCGCAATACCGCGCGCGACGTCGGCAAGCTGCGCTTCCAGCGTCACCTCCGGCACGAAGCGATAGCCGAGCGTCGCATAGGCATAGCCGGCGCCGGTGAAATGATCGGGCTGCACGCCGGCCGATCCGGCCCTGGGCGTACCTGCGCTCCAGCCGCCACCATGCAGATAGACGATCAGCGGCGCGGTGCCGGCCTTTTTCCGCACGAACAGCTGCGCGACCTGGCGCGGCGCGGGCCCATAACGGAGGTCGCGCGAGACGACCGGGCCGGGGACGAGCACGTGCGGCCCGGCCTGCGCGACGACGCCCGGCGTCGCGGCGGCGAGCAGGCCGGCCGATACGATCATTGCCAGCATCGCCTTCATCCCCGCTCCACCGGGCAGAGACTAGGGGCGCGGGCTCAGGCCGGCAAGCGCGCCGCTATTTCGCGACCGCCAATTTCCCGGTCATGCCGGGATGATAGCGGCAGAAAAAGGCGATCATGCCCGCCTTGGTGAGCTTGGTCGTGCCACTGGCGCCGGGCTGGAGATCGACATTGAAGCTGCCGTCCCTGGCGGTAGCGGTGTGGCGGAACAGATCCTTGTTCACCCAGCGGATCGTGTCGCCGACATGCAGCCCGGCCGGAACCGGCCCGAACTTCAGCTTGTCCATGACGACGACGTGCACCTTCGGCGCGGCGATCGCCGGAGAAGCGAGGGCAAGCGACAGCAGCAGCGCGGCGCTTGCGGCGAAAGCGGTCGGGTACCGTGCCACTTGCCCTGCCCCCTTACTTCAGCGCGCTCGCGAGATGCTCGGCGTGCATCTGGTGCTCGCCGAACAAGGTGCGGCCGGTCTGCAGCAGCGACTTGAGCTCTGCGTTATGCGCACCGGGGATCAGCGTCGAATCGAGCGCGCCGTTGACCGTCTTGTGGTAGGCGACCTCGTTCGCGGCATAGGCCTTGTCGAACGCGGCGCCGCTCATGGCGGCGAGCTTCTTGTGCTCGGCCGCGGCGGCGTCGGACAGCGACTTGCTGGTTGCATTGTCCTCGGGAGTCACGCCGAGCTTCTTCACCAGCGCCAGCGCCTTCTGGTTCACCGCCTCATGGTCGCGCACCATTTCCTGCGCGAACTCGCGGACCTTCGGGTTCTTCGACTTGGCCAGCGCCTGCTTGGCGGCGGCGATGTCGATATTGCCGGCCGTGTAGGCGATATGGGCGATCTGCGCGTCGTTGATGTCCGCCGCCTGGCTTGTGACGGCCCCGGCCGCCAGCAACGCCGCCGCGCCGGCCCATGCGAATGCCTTGATCATGATCGTGCTCCTCTGCTTTCCCCGAGCCCTTGTGGGCGGAGCGGCCCGTCCGCCGCCGGTCTTTGATGCCGCGGCTGGTTTTCGGTTCCCGCAAGGACTCGACTCAGCTTAACATGTGTGGGGCAGCCGTGGGAACCGCGTCGCATCCGCGGCATCCAATCACGGCAAGGGGAAGCATGGATGACGGCGCAGGCGAAGCTCGACTACGAAACACTGGACGATGCGGCGCTCGCGGAGCGGCTCGGCGCGCGCGATCCGGTCGCCGTGCGGCTGATCGCCCGGCGCAACAACCAGCGGCTGTTTCGCGCCGCCTGGGCGATCCTTCGCAACCGCGCGGAGGCCGAGGACGCGGTGCAGAGCGCCTATCTGCGCGCTCTGGCCGGGGTCGGCGGGTTCGAAGGCCGGTCGTCATTGTCCACTTGGCTGACGCGGATCGTCATCAACGAGGCGCTGATGCGGGTGCGCGCGGCAAAGCGGCGCCAGGCCCGGCTGGACGGCGACTCGGTCGTACTGCTCGACGAATATCGGGAGAAGCTGATGCAGGGATCGACCAGCGCGCTGCCGCCCGACGCCGCCGTCGCGCGCCAGCAGGTGAGGCGGATGCTGGAGGATGCGATCGCGCGGCTGCCGGCGCCGTTCCGGCTGGTGTTCATGCTGCGCGAGGTGGAGGGCTTGAGCGTCGACGAAGCCGCGGACGCGCTCGGCATCGCACCTGCCACGGTCAAGACGCGTCACCTGCGCGCCCGCCGGCGGCTGCAGCACGAGCTGGCGCCGGAGCTGAGGACGGCGCTGGTCGGCACCTTCCCGTTCCTCGGCAGCGAATGCGAGACGCTGACCGAGCGCGTGATCCAGGCGATTCGCTGAACAGCAAAAGACCGGCCGAATCGCGTCCGGCCGGCCTTTGAATTGTTTGGGAACTGCCGCTTAGGCGGCCTGCTTCTTCGCGATCTCGCGCTTCAGCTTGCGGGCGGTTGGGCCGAGCTTGTCTTCGCTGGTCTTCAGCAGCCAATTGTCGAGGCCGCCGACATGCTCGACCGAGCGCAGGCCGTGCGTCGACACGCGCAGCTTCACGCTCTTGCCGAGCGAGTCGCTGATCAACGTCACGTTCTGCAGGTTCGGCAGGAACGTGCGCTTGGTCTTGTTGTTGGCGTGGGAAACATTGTGGCCCACCTGCCGGCCCTTGCCGGTCAGCTCGCAAATGCGCGACATCGCTTGTCTCTCAACTAAATCGGGTTGCCCGGAAAGGTGGCGCGCATAGCGGCTGGCAGCCGCCGCGTCAATGTCAGGCCGCGCCGATGAAACCGTAACGGGTCCGGTTCGTTCAGCCTGGCGAACAGGATCAAGGGAGAAACGGAATGCGTGCACTGCTGGCCATCATCGCGATCATCGTGCTGCTGCTGATCATCGGCGTGGCGACGGGGTTCCTCAACATCAACCAGACCAAGGAAGCCAGCCTCCCCAAGGTCGAGGTGAAGGGCGGCCAGGCTCCCGCGTTCGACGCCAATGTCGGCGCCGTCGATGTCGGCACCAAGAACGAGACGATCAAGGTTCCGACCGTGGACGTGAAGACGGCCAATGAGACCAGCAACCACTAAACTGGGCGCCGGGGTGGCGGCGGTGCTGCTGCCGCCCCTGGGCGTGTTCCTCGACCGGGGACTCGGCCGCGATTTCTGGATCGCGGCCGGCCTGACCTGCCTCGCTTGGGCACCCGGCGTCGCATTCGCGCTGTGGACGGTGCTGGCACGCTGACCTAAGCGCGGCCGCATGGCCTTCCCGCTTCCCGACCCGATGCGCCACGCGCTTGCGCTTGCCGAGCGCGCGGCGGCGGAGGGCGAAGTTCCGGTCGGCGCGGTAATCGTCCGCGACGGAGCGATATTGGGCGAAGGCGCGAATTCGCCGCGCCGGCTCAGCGATCCCACCGCCCATGCCGAAATGCTCGCGATTCGGGCGGCGGCCGAGCGGATCGGCGGCGACCGCCTCCAGGATTGCGAGCTTTGGGTGACGCTGGAGCCCTGCGCGATGTGCGCCGGCGCGATCGCGCTCGCCCGCATCGCCCGCGTCTATTACGGCGCGCCCGACCCGAAAGGCGGTGGGGTCGAGCATGGCGCCCGCGTATTCGCGCAACCGACCTGCCACCATCGGCCGGAGGTCTATGCGGGGATCGGCGAAGCCGAGGCCGGGGCGCTGCTGCGGGAATTCTTTCAGGCTAGAAGGTAACCGTTTGCTTCGAGCGAAGTCGAGAAGCGTGTCTCGACTTCGCTCGACACGAACGGGTAGAGGGGCTCCCAAGGAGTCAGATCATGAACGCGCCACCGATTGCCGCCCTGCGCTGGGACGATCCGCTGTTGCTGGAAGACCAGCTGACCGACGAGGAGCGGGCGATCCGCGACGTCGCCCACGATTACGCGCAGGACAGGCTGCTACCCCGCGTGATCGAGGCGTTCCGCGAGGAAAAGACCGATCGCGCGATCTTCGACGAGATGGGCGCGCTGGGGCTGCTCGGCGTCACCCTGCCGGAGGATTATGGCTGCGCGGGCGCGTCCTATGTCGCCTATGGCCTGGTCGCGCGCGAGGTCGAGCGCGTCGATTCGGGCTATCGATCGATGATGAGCGTCCAGTCGTCGCTCGTCATGTACCCGATCTATGCATACGGCTCGGAGGAGCAGCGGCGGAAATACCTGCCGAAGCTCGCGACCGGCGAATGGGTCGGCTGCTTCGGCCTGACCGAGCCTGACGCCGGCTCCGACCCCGGCGGCATGCGCACCCGCGCCGAGAAGATCGACGGCGGCTACCGCATCTCGGGCTCAAAGACCTGGATCTCGAACGCGCCGTTCGCTGACGTATTCGTGATCTGGGCCAAGTCCGATGCGCATGGCGGCGGCATTCGCGGCTTCGTGATCGAAAAGGGCGCTAAGGGCCTCTCCGCGCCCAAGATCGGAGGCAAGCTTTCGCTCCGCGCGTCCGTCACGGGCATGGTGATGATGGACGGGGTTGAGGTCGGCGAGGACGCGCTGCTGCCTGAAGTACAGGGGCTGAAAGGTCCGTTCGGCTGCCTCAATCGCGCCCGCTACGGCATCAGCTGGGGCGCGATGGGCGCGGCCGAGGATTGCTGGCACCGCGCCCGCGCCTATACGCTTGATCGCAAGCAATTCGGCCGCCCGCTGGCCGCGACCCAGCTGGTCCAGAAGAAGCTCGCCGATATGCAGACCGAGATCGCGCTCGGCCTGCAGGCCTCGTTGCGCGTCGGCCGGCTGTTCGACGAAGGGCGCATGGCGCCGGAAATGGTCAGCCTGGTGAAGCGCAACAATTGCGGCAAGGCGCTGGAGATCGCCCGCACCGCCCGCGACATGCACGGCGGCAACGGCATTTCCGAGGAATATCATGTGATGCGTCACCTGATGAACCTGGAGACGGTCAACACCTATGAAGGCGCGCACGACGTCCACGCGCTGATCCTGGGAAGAGCGCAGACGGGCCTGAATGCATTCTTTTAACCACTCGTGCTCCGGCGCAGACCGGAGCGGTGCGTCCAAGGCTCCGGCCTGCGCTGGGGCACAGGAACAATGAAACCCCTCGCGAACCTCCGCGTGCTCGAACTCGCGCGCATCCTGGCCGGGCCCTGGGCGGGGCAGATGCTGGCCGACATGGGCGCGGACGTGATCAAGGTGGAGCGGCGCGGGCACGGCGACGACACCCGCGGCTGGGGTCCGCCGTTCGTCGAAGGCGCGGACGGGCAGAGCCTCGGCGCTGCCTATTATCACAGCTGCAACCGCGGCAAGCGCTCGATCACCGCCGATTTCGACGATCCGGCGGACATGGAGCGGGTGCGCACCCTCGCCCGCGATGCCGACATCGTGATCGAGAATTTCAAGACCGGCGGGCTGAAGCGCTACGGCCTCGATTATGACAGCCTGAAGGCGCTCAACCCGCGGATCATCTATTGCTCGATCACCGGCTTCGGCCAGACCGGGCCCTATGCCTTGCGCGCCGGCTACGACTATCTGATCCAGGCGATGGGCGGGCTGATGAGCATCACCGGCATCGACGAGCCGACGCGGGCCGGCGTCGCCGTCGCCGACCTGTTCACCGGCATCTATGCGGCGGGCGCGATCCTGGCGGCCGTGAACCGGCGGCACGAAACCAGCGAAGGCGCGTGGATCGACATGGCGCTGCTCGACGTGCAGACCTCGGTGCTCGCCAACCAGGCGATGAACTATCTCGTCTCGGGCACGGCGCCGGGCCTGATGGGCAATGCGCATCCGAACGTCGTGCCCTACCAGCCGTTCGAGACCAGCGACGGGCGCGCGATCGTCGCCGTCGGCAATGACGGCCAGTTCGCGCGCTTTGCCGCAATCCTGGGCGTGCCGGAGCTGGCGGACGATTCCGACTACAAGACCAACGCCGCGCGGATCGTGAACCGCGCGCGGCTGATCCCGATCCTGTCGGAACGCACGGCGAAGATGACGCGCGCCGACTTGCTCGCCGCGCTGGAGCGCGAGGGCGTGCCGGGGGGGCCGATCAACGACATCGCCCAGGCGCTCGCCGATCCTCACGTGCAGGCGCGCGGCATGCGCGTGGAGCTGGACGCGCCGCATGTCGCGGGCGGCACGCTGCCGCAGGTGCGCAGCCCGATCGTGATCGACGGGGAGCCGATGGTCGCCGATCGCGCGCCGCCGCCGCTCGGCGCGGACGACGCGGATTGGGCGTGGCGTTGAGGTCGTCATCCCGGGCTTGACCCGGGACCAACCTGCCTTCCAGCGAAAGGTCGGCCCCGGCTCAAGCCCGGTGTGACGGCTCACCGCTTCCGCATCAGCCCTTCCTGCGCGACGCTCGCCACCAGCCGGCCGTCGCGAGTAAAGATCATGCCGCGATTGAAGCCGCGGCCGCGGCCGCTCCAGGGCGCGTCGGTCGAATAGAGCAGCCATTCGTCGACGCGGACATCGTCGTGGAACCAGAGCGCATGGTCGAGGCTGGCGGTCTGCACGCCCGGCTGGGTCCAGCTGAGCCCGTGGGGGCGCATCGTCGTGCCCAGCAGGTGCATGTCGCTGGCCCAGGCGAGCATCGCGCGGTGCATCGCGAGACCACCCGCAACCGGTGCCACTGCCTTGAACCAGACATGCTGGACCGGCTCGTACGGCTCCCCCTCCAGCGGCGACCAGGGGGATGCGTGGCGGATCTCGAACGGGCGCGGCCGCACGAAGAATTCGCGGAACGCCTCGGGCACCTGGTCGGCGATCTTCAGCCGCTCCTCGGCCTCGCTCGGCAGGTCCTCGGGCCCGGGCACGTCGGGCATCGGGAACTGGTGCGCCAGGCCCTGCTCCAGCCGCTGGAACGACGCAGCCATGTTCAGGATCGGCTCGCCGCGCTGGAAGGCGACGGCGCGCCGGGTCGAGAAGCTGCCGCCATCATGGTCGCGATTGACGCGGTAGATGATCGGGATCTGCTCGTCGCCCGCGCGCATGAAATAGGCGTGAAGCGAATGCGGCAGCCGGTCCGGATCGGCGGAGCGCGCCGCCGCCATCAGCGCCTGCGCGATCACTTGCCCGCCGAACACGCGGCCGCGACCCTCGGGCTGGCGCGCGCCGCGATACAGGTCGCGGTCCAGTTCCTCGACCGTCAGCAGCGCCTCCAGTTGCGCGATCATGCCGGCGGGATCGGTGGCTCTCGGTTGGTTCTCTAGCACCTGAAACTCCGTTCGGGCTGAGCTTGTCCAAGCCCTCCCCTGTTCCTGACCGCAGCCGTTAGAAAGAATGGAAGGCCTTCGACAAGCTCAGGCCGAACGGAGCGGGTGAGCCCATCAGAGCTCAATACCCGCTCATCCGCGCAAGCTGGTCCGCCGCCCAATTCGTGTCGCCGAACAGCTCGGCGAGCAGGCGGCCGCGCTTCATGTAGAAGCCGATATCGTATTCGTCGGTCATGCCGATGCCGCCGTGCATCTGCACCCCTTCCTGCACCGCGAGCGTCGCGGCAAGGCCGGTCATCGCCTTGGCGACCAGCGCGGCCCGGTCCGCGCCCGGATCATCGGCGTCAAGCAATTGCTGCGCCTTCAGCACCGCCGCGCGCGCGACTTCCATTTCGGAATAGAGATGGGCTGCCCGGTGCTGCAGCGCCTGGAAGCTGCCGATCGGCACGCCGAACTGCCTGCGCTCCTTCAGATAGCCGATGGTCATGTCCATCGCCCCGCCGCCGACGCCGAGCATTTCCGACGATGCGCCCACCCGGCCGGCGGAGAGGATGCGGGAAAGGCCGGGCCAGCCCTGGTCGACTTCCCCGATCACCGCATCGGCATCCAGCTCGACGCCTTCGAGGCGCAGCTGCGCCGCGACGCTCGCATCGGCCAGCCGCTCGGGGGTCGCGGTCAGGCCGGCGGCACCCTTGTCGACCGCGAACAGCGTTATCCCGTCCGTATCGCCCGGGCTGCCGGCCGTGCGCGCCGCGACGACGATCAGGTCCGCGACATGACCGAGAGGCACGAAGCTCTTGGCACCCGTCAGCCGGAAGCCGTTGCCCGAACGCTCGGCCTTCAGCGCGATCTGCGCCGGCCGGTGCTTCGCGCCCTCGTCCACCGCGAGCGCCGCCACTGCCTCGCCGGCGGCAATGCGCGAAAACCATATCTGGCGCAGGTCCGCGCTGCCGGGCTTCAGCGCCGTCACTGCCGTCACGGCAGTCGACAGGAACGGCGACGGGGTCAGGTTGCGCCCGATCTCCTCCAGCACCACGCCCGCCTCGACATGGCCGAGGCCGAGCCCGCCCTCGCCTTCGGGGATCAGGATCGCGGTGAAGCCCATCTCCGCGAACTGCTTCCACAGGTCGCGGTCGAAGCCGGCCGGATCCCGGGCGTCGCGCAGGGACCGCATGTGCGAAATGGGCGCGGTCACGGCGACGAACTGGCGCGCGGTGTCGCGCAGCATGGATTGTTCGTCGGTCAGGAAAAGAGGCATCGTTTCTCCTTAAACCCTCTCCCGCTTGCGGGAGAGGGTGGTCGAGCGAAGCGAGACCGGGTGAGGGGCTGCTCTCCCCTCACCCTGGCCGCTTCGCGGCCGTCCCTCTCCCGCACGCGGGAGAGGGGCTGGTTGATTCAAGTCCCCGGCAGCTCAAGTATCCGCTTGGCGATGATGTTCAGCTGGATTTCGCTGGTGCCGCCCTCGATCGAGTTGGCCTTGGTGCGCAGCCACGCCCGCGCCTTGGCACCATTGGCTGAGCCCGCGCTTTCCCATTCCAGCGCGTCGGAACCGCCGGCGGCCATCACCAGCTCGTAGCGCGCCTTGTTCAGCTCGGTGCCGTAATATTTCATCATCGACGGCTGGGCGGGGTGCGCCCTGCCGTTCTTCAGCTCGTCCATGAATTTCTCGGACATCGCGCGGAACGCCCGCTCGCGCACTTCGAACAGCGCCATCTGCGCGCGGAGCAGCGGGTCGGCGAGCCGGCCTTCCGCATCGACGCCGATCGTCCGCTTCGCATCCTCGGCCAGCGCCGCAGGGCCGCCCGAGCCCAGCCCGCCGCCGCCCAGCCCCATGCCGGAGATCATCTCGCGCTCGTGGCCGAGCAGGTATTTGGCCACGTCCCAGCCCTTGTTCAGCTCGCCGACCAATTGGTCCTTCGGAACCTCGACATTGTCGAAAAAGGTTTCGCAGAAAGGCGAATAGCCGGAAATCAGCAGAATCGGCTTGGTCGAGACGCCGGGGCTTTCCATGTCGAACAGCAGGAAGCTGATGCCGTTGTGCTTCGACTCCCTGCTGGTCCGCACCAGGCAGAAGATCCAGTCCGCCTTGTCGGCATAGGAGGTCCAGACCTTCTGGCCATTGACGAGGAAATGATCGCCCTTGTCCTCGGCGGACGTCTGCAACCCGGCGAGATCCGAGCCGGCATTGGGCTCCGAATAGCCCTGGCACCAGCGGATTTCGCCGCGGGCGATTTCCGGCAGGAACCGCTTCTTCTGCGCCTCCGTCCCGTATTTCAGCAGCGCCGGCCCGAGCATCGAGATGCCGAAGCTGTTCAGTGGGTTGCGGCAGCCGAGCCGGGCCATTTCCTGCCGCAGGATCTTGGTTTCTTCAGGCGAAAGCCCGCCGCCGCCATAGTCCTTGGGCCAGTCCGGCACCGTCCAGCCGCGCGACGCCATCGCGTCGAGCCAGGCCTTCTGGTCAGCCGAGAGCTGCGCCTTGCGGCCGCCCCACACGATATCGCCTTCGCCGCGCACCGGCTGGCGCATCGCCGGCGGGCAGTTCGCCTCCAGCCAGGCGCGCGTTTCGGCGCGGAAAGCTTCCGGGTCGCTCATTTCAGCTCCTCATCAGCGCATGCGCGATGCGCGCGATCGCGATCGTCTTCTGGTCCTGGTACAGGTCGCCGATCACCTGCAGCCCGATCGGCATGCCGTCGGCGCCGGTCGCGACCGGCACGCTGGTCGACGGCAGGTTCGGGAAGGTGGCGAGCCCAGCATAGGCGAATTGCGGACCGAACGGCGTCGGCTCGCCGTCGATCGTCAGCACGCGCTTGTCCGTGGGCGTGTCGTCATGCGGAAAGGCGGTGGCGCCGAATACCGGCGCGATCACAGCGTCATAGTCCCGGAACAAGAGCTGCCAGGCGCGGATGCAGCGCGCCTGCTCGTCCTGCAGCGCGAACCAGTCGGCCAGGCTCATCGCCTGCCCGTTGGGTGCGGGCGCGCCGCGCGAAAGCGCGGTCAGCAGCATCCTGATGTAATTGGCGTGCTGCGCGGCGAGATCGGGGAACGGATCGAGCGTGCGCTCGACCTCGGCGCCCGCGCGCTCGAACGCCTGGCCGACCAGCTCGACGGTTCGCTTCACCTCCGCGCTTGCGCGCGCGACCGGATGCTCGGGCCGGATAAGAATACTGAGCGCGCCGGGATCGCCCACCCGCGCGCGCGGCAGCGGGAAATCGGTGAGCACGTCGAGCAGCGCCGCGAGATCATCGGCATCGCGCGCCAATGGCCCCATCACGCCCAGCGCGACGCGTGCGGAATCGGTGCCCGGGAAATTATGCCCGTCGGCCGCGATCACGCCATAGGTCGGCTTGTGGCCCCAGACGCCGCAGAATGCGGCCGGGGTGCGGATCGAGCCGCCGATGTCCGACCCGATCTCAGCCGGCACGAACCCGGCCGCGAGCGATGCCGCCGCGCCGCCCGACGAGCCGCCGGGGCTGCGCTCATGGTTCAGCGGATTGAGCGTGCGGCCATAGACCGGATTGTTGCTCTGCAGGTCGATCAGGCCGGTCGGCACGTTGGTCTTGCCCAGGATCACCGCGCCCGCCGCCTTCAGCCGCTGGATTGCGACGGCGTCGGCATGGGAGATGGCGCCCGCATGCTCGGCATAGCCCCAGGTCGCGGGCAATCCGGCGACTCCATAGCTTTCCTTGACCGTCATCGGCACGCCGAGCAGCGGCGCGTCCTTCGCCACGGCGCCGGCATCGATCGCCCGCGCCTGCTCGCGCGCTCGGTCGTAATCCTTGACGACGACTGCGTTGATCGCCGCGTTGCCCGCCTCGATCCGCGCGATCGCCGCTTCTGTCTCGGCAACGGCAGTCGTTTCGCCGGCACGAATGGCGGCCGCGGTCTCGAGCGCTGATCTCACAAGCAACCCCCTGTGCTCCGGCGCAGGCCGGAGCACAGCAGAGGCGGACGCACCTTCACGCCGCGCTCCTCGCGATGGCCGAATAGATCATCGTCTTCAGCTCGCGCCGCACCGGCCAGGTGCTGGACGGGCTCAGCTGGGTCATGAAGATGAAGATCAGCCGCTCGACGGGATCGATGTGGAAGGCGGTCGAGAACATGCCGCCCCAGTAGAATTCGCCGACCGATCCCGGCACCAGGGTCGGCGCGACGTTGATCGTGACGGCGAAGCCCAGCCCGAAGCCGACCCCGGCATTGGTCGCCTCGCTGAACAGCGACCGCGACATGCTGGCGAGGTCGGCACCGCCCGGCAGGTGGTTGATCGTCATCAGCTCGACCGTCTTGGGCGCGAGAATGCGCACCCCGTCCAGCGCGCCCTTGTTCAGCAGCATGGTGCAGAAACGGTGATAGTCGGCCGCGCTCGACACCAGCCCGCCGCCGCCCGAGAATTGGGTCGGCGCGCGACCCCAGGCGCTCTCGTCGCCGCGGTCGTACATCACCACGCCCTTGTCCGGGTGCATGGTGTAGCAGTCGGCCAGACGGTCGATCTTGTCCGCCGGCACCTGGAAGAAGGTGTCCCCCATCCCCAACGGAGCGAAGATGCGCTCGCGGAACACCTGGTCGAGCCTTTTGCCCTCGATCCGCTCGATGATGAGACCCAGGATGTCGGTCGCGACCGAGTAATTCCACGCCTCGCCGGGCGAGAATTCGAGCGGGATGCCGGCAAGCGTCCGCACGACGCTGTCGAGATCGTGCTCGCCATACCAGTCCTCGATCTTCGTCGCGCGATAGGCAGCGTCGATATTGCCGCGATTCTGGAAGCTGTAGGTCAGGCCTGCGGTGTGGCGCAGCAGGTCGACCATCCGCATCGGCGCCGAAGTCGGCCTGGTCAGGAACGGCGCCGAGCCGCCGCCGCCGTCATAGACGCCGATCCCCTTCCACTCCGGGATGATGCGGTGGACCGGATCGTCCAGCGCGACCTTTCCTTCCTCGACCAATTGCATGAAGGCGACGCTGGTCACCGGCTTGGTCATGGAGGCGATGCGGAACAGCGTGTCCGGCCCGACCGCGCGGCCTTCGCGCATCGTGCCGGCGCTTGAGAAGTGCACCGGCTGGCCTTCGCGGCTGACCAGCAATTGCGTGCCCTTGAAGCGGCCGCTCTGAAGGTAGCGCTCGTCCAGGAAGCGATCGATCCGTTGCAGCCGTCCGGCATCAAGGCCGAGTGTGGCGGGATCGGCGATCTGCATGGGCACTCCTGTTCTGGCGGCCGGGTTTATCGCCTTGAGGTCCCCCCAAATCAACAATATCCCGCAGAAAAGTGCGGTTTTTCAGGGCCGCCGACGGCAAGGAGAGTGGGATGGGATCGCCCGACGCTACGGCATGGCCGCGTCTGACGCTGAAGCAGGCCGAGGCCCTGCTGTGTGCGCCCGGCCAGCGATTCGAGATTGAGACGGTTTTGATCCGCGGCATCCCGACTCGGGTATGGAAAAACGCCCCGCCGGACCTGCGCGCGCTGGTCGAGATCAGCCGAATGCACGCCGATCGCGCGGCCACGATCCTGGAGGACGACCGGGTCAGCTTCGAGGCGCAATACCGCGCGATCGCTTCGCTCGCTCACGCGCTCGCGGAGCGCGGCGCCGGCAAGGGCGACCGGGTCGCCATGGCGATGCGCAACCTGCCCGAGTTCGTCGTCGCCTTCTTCGCGATTACGAGCCTCGGCGCGATCGCCGTGCCGCTCAATGCGTGGTGGACGGGACCGGAGCTCGAATACGGCCTGAAGGATTCAGGCGCGAAGCTGCTGGTCGCCGACGCGCAGCGCTGGGCACGGATCGCGGCGTCCCGTGAGGCTCTGCCGGACCTTGAGAACGTGATCGTCACGCGTGCCGAGGCTTCCGTGGACGGCACCGAAGCGCTGGAGGCGCTGATCGGCCGCCCGAACGACTGGGCGACGCTGCCCGACAAGCCGCTCCCCGGCGCGCCGCTTGGCCCCGACGACGACGCGACGATCTTCTACACCAGCGGCACCACCGGCGCCCCCAAGGGCGCGCTGGGCACGCATCGCAACCTCGTCACCAACATCCTGTCGAGCGGCTACAATGCCGCCCGCGCCTGCCTGCGCCGCGGCGAAGCGCCGCCCGAGCCGCAGCCCAAGGTGTTCCTGACCGTCATTCCCCTGTTCCACGTCACCGCCTGCTCGGCGACCCTGATGGGCGCGATGGCGGCCGGGAACACGCTCGTCTTCATGCGCAAATGGGACGCGGCCGAGGCGCTGCGGCTGATCGAGCGCGAGCGCGTCAACATGACCGGCGGCGTGCCGACCATTGCCTGGCAGCTGCTCGAGCATCCGGACCGCGCGAAGTACGATCTCTCCAGCCTGGAAGCGATCGCCTATGGCGGCGCGCCGTCCGCGCCCGAGCTGGTGCGGCGCATCAAGCAGGAATTTGGCGCGCTGCCCGGCAATGGCTGGGGCATGACCGAGACGATGGCGACCGTCACCGGCCATTCAGCGGAGGATTATCTGAACCGCCCCGACAGCGCCGGCCCGCCGGTTCCGGTCGCCGATCTCGAAATCCGCGCCGAGGACGGGGTGACGGTGCTGCCGCCGGACACGGTCGGCGAGCTCTGGTCGCGCGGGCCGATGAACGTGCGCTGCTATTGGAACAAGCCCGAGGCGACGGTGGCCACCTTCGTCGACGGCTGGGTCCGCACCGGCGACCTCGCGCGCCTGGACGAGGAGGGGTTCCTGTTCATCGTCGACCGCGCCAAGGACATCATCATTCGCGGCGGCGAGAACATCTATTCGATCGAGGTCGAGAACGCGCTGTACGAGCACCCGGCCGTCACCGACGCCGCCCTGATCGGCCTGCCGCACAAGATTCTGGGCGAGGAACCCGCCGCGGTCGTTCACCTCGCCCCGGGCACCCGGGCAAGCGAGGCCGAGCTGCAGGACTGGGTGCGCGCCCGCCTGGCTCCGTTCAAGGTGCCGGTGCGGATCGCCTTCGCGCCCGAGATGCTGCCGCGCAACGCCAACGGCAAGATATTGAAGCGGGAGCTGCGGGAGCTGTTCGCCGACTCGTCATCCCGGCCTTGAGCCGGGACCCGCCTTTCCGAAGCGGTGAGTTAGCTACTCCCCCCGCTTCGGCCGCATCCGCGCGACCAGGCCCGGCGCCCAGCGCAACATGAAGGCGAGGCGCTTCGCCGTCTTGCCCACCACCACATGGCGCTTCGTGCCATGGACAGCGCGCCACGCCGCTTCCGCGACCTGCTCGACCGGCGTGATCTCCAGCCCCATCGCCTTCACATGGTCGCGGCCCGACAGGTTCGAACCGGCGGCGACATTGTCGAGCAAGGGCGTGTCGATGAAGCTCGGCATGATCGAGCGGACCTTGATGCCGTGCTCCTCCCATTCGACGTCCAGCGAGTCCGTCAGCGCGCGCACGCCGAATTTGGTCGCGGCATAGACCGACATGTTGGCGGCCGCGTACAGGCCGGCGGCGGAGCAGGTGTTGAGCATGCGCGCGCCCGGCGTCGCGGCCAGGTGCGGCAGGCCGGCTTCCGCCCCATGGATCACGCCTTTCAGGTTCACGTCGACGACCAGGTCGCTCTTGTCCGGGTCCATCATCTCCAGCGGCCCGCCATGGCCGACGCCGGCGTTGTTGAACAGCACGTCGAGCCGGCCGCCGCTCGCCGTCACGAAATCGGCTAGCGCCGCGCGCCATTGCGCGCGGTCGCGCACGTCCATCCGGTGCAGGCTCGCATTCTCCGGGCCGATCAGCCGCGCCGTTTCCTCGATGCCGGCCTGGTTCACGTCCGCCAGCCCGACGAACCAGCCGCGCGTCGCGAACAACTCGGCGGTCGCGCGGCCGATGCCGGAGCCCGCGCCGGTGATGAAAATGGCCTTCTTCATCCCACCCTCCGTCCGGGCTGAGCTTGTCGAAGCCCTCCCTTCTGCTTTCTGGGCGGAGGTAAAGGAAAAAGCTGGGCTTCGACAAGCTCAGCCCGAACGGGTTAATGTGGGCCGGTGAGCGGGGTCGAGTTCCAGCATGTCCGCAAGACATTCGGCGCCACTGCCGCCGTCGACAATGTATCCTGCACCGTCGCCTCCCGCAGCTTCGTCGCGCTGGTCGGCAGCTCCGGCTCCGGCAAGTCGACGCTGCTGAAGATGGTCAACCGGCTGGTCGTGCCCGACAGCGGCCGCGTGCTGCTAGACGGCGCCGACGTGGCGGATGAAGATCCGCACGCGCTCAGGCGGCGGATCGGCTATGTGTTCCAGAACATCGGCCTGTTCCCGCACCTGACCGTTGCGGAGAACATCGCGATCGGGCTGCGCCTTGAGGGAAAGCCCGCCGATGGCCGCGTCGCCGAGCTGCTCGACCTGGTCGGCCTGCCGATCGCCTGCGCCGGCCGCATGCCGGATCAGCTGTCGGGCGGGCAGCAGCAACGGGTCGGCGTCGCCCGCGCGCTGGCGCCCGGCTCGAAGCTGATGCTGATGGACGAGCCGTTCGGCGCGCTTGACCCGGTGACGCGCGACGCGCTCGGCTGCGCCTATCGCGCGCTGCACCAGCGGCTGGGGCTGACCACGATCATGGTCACGCACGACATGGCGGAAGCGCTGCTGCTGGCCGACCGGGTGCTGGTGATGGCGGCCGGCCGCATCGTCGGCGACGGCACGCCCGCCGACCTGCTCGCCGGCCGCGCCGGGCCCGAGGCGGCGGCTTTGGTCGACGTCCCACGCGCCCAGGCCGAGCGGCTGAAGGAACTTGGCGCTTGAGCGGCTGGTCCCGCTTGCCCGAGCTGCTCGCCAGCCATGTGCTGCTCGCCGCCGCCGCGCTGGCGCTCGGGCTGGCGGTCAGCCTGCCGCTCTCGATCTGGGCGGCGCGGAACCGGCATGTCGCGCGCGTTGCGCTCGGCTTTGCGAGCCTGGTGCAGACGATCCCGGCGCTGGCGCTGCTCGCGCTGTTCTATCCGGTGCTGCTGGCAATATCGTCCCTGGTTGGCGGCGGCGTGCCGGCGCTGGGTTTCCTTCCCTCGCTGCTTGCGCTCGGCCTGTACGCGCTGCTGCCGATCCTCAGGAACGGCGTCGCCGGGCTGACCGGCATCGATCCGGCCGTGCGCGAGGCGGCTGACGGCGTCGGCATGACGTCGGGGCAGAAGCTCCGGATCGTCGAGGCGCCGCTGGCCGCGCCGGTGGTGATGGCCGGCATCCGCACTGCCGCGGTTTGGACGATCGGCGCTGCGACATTGTCGACCACGGTCGGTTATCCGAGCCTCGGCGACCTGATCTTCGCGGGCCTTCAGACGCAGGATTGGGCGCTGGTCACGACCGGCTGCGTCGCTGCCGCGGCTCTCGCGCTGGTGGCCGACGCGCTGCTCGGGCTGATCGAGCGCGGCATCAGGTTCCGGCGGCGCACCCGGGTGTGGCTCGGTTTCGCGCTGCTGGTCGGTGGCACCGCCGCCGCGCTCGCGCCAAAGCTGCTGCCGCAACAGCCGGTAGTGACCATCGGCGCCAAGAATTTCTCCGAGCAATATATTCTCGCCCGGCTGATCGGACGGCATCTGGAGTCGGCCGGCTACCGCGTCCGCTATCGGGAAGGGCTGGGTTCTGCCGTCATTTTCCGGGCGCTCGTGGCGGGCGATATCGATGTCTATGTCGACTATGCCGGCACTTTGTGGACCAACGAGATGAAGCGCCGCGACGTGCCGGACCCGAAGCGCATGGTCGCGCAGATCGGGCGATGGGCAGGCCGTGAGCATGGGGTCGGCCTGATCGGTGCGCTGGGCTTCGAGAATGCCTATGCGATCGCCGTGCGCGGCGCGGACGCGCGCCGGCTCGGCCTCGCGACGCTCGACGATCTCGCCCGCGTCGCGCCGCGCATGGTGCTGGGCAGCGACCTCGAATTCCTGGAGCGGCCGGAATGGGCAGCGGTGCGCGACGCCTATTCACTCCGCTTCGCCGCGACGCGCGCCTACAGCCCCACTTTCATGTACCGCGCGATCGAAAGCGGCGCGGTCGACGCGATCTCTGCTTTCTCGTCGGACGGCCGCATTGCGGCGCAAAGGCTGGTCGTGCTTGCCGATCCGCGCCACGCGATCCCGAGCTATGATGCGCTGCTGCTGGTTTCGCCGGATCGCGCGCACGATGCCCGCTTCGCCGCCGCGCTGAAGCCACTGGTCGGGCGGATCGGTGTCGAGGCGATGCGCGCCGCCAACTACAGCGTCGATCGCGATCGCGACAAGCGCAGCCCCGATCAGGCCGCCGCCTGGCTGGACGCGCGGATCCGTTGAGCGCGGCGCCCTGCGGGTCTAACCGGGGTTCGACGTCAAGGAGTCCGATGGACGCCAATCCGGTCTTCTACGATGCGAGCGGCCGCAGGCGGCGCCAGTTCACGCTCGCGGTAATCGCATTCGCGCTGCTGCTGCTGCTCGCCGGCGGACTGTTCGCCGCGACCATCGTCTCGACCACGCCGGAACCCGCGCTGCCGTTCCAGGCCGAACGGCCCGGCGGCGCGGCGCCCCCGAATGCGATCGAGCGCGGCGCGAAGCGGTTCGGGCGCGCGATCGTCCGGCGCGGCAAATGGCTGCTGAACGGCCGCCCCGCGCGCCTGACCACGCTCACCGTCGCCTTCCACGCGCCCTGGGACAGTTCCAGCGCGGCATCGCTTCAGCGCCATGTCGACGAGATCGACTGGCTGGTGCCGGGCTGGATTTCGGTCACCGGCCCGGATCATCGCTGGACCGTGTTTCCCGACCGGGCCGGCCGGCAGATCGTCGACCACGCCATTCATCGGCCCAAGGTCCTGCCGATGGTGCAGAATGCCCTGAACGGCGAGTGGGACGCCGCAGGCGCAACGGCGATGCTGCGGTCGCCGGCTGCGCGCAAGCAGTTGCTCGACCGGCTCGAGGCCTTTCTGATCGCGAACAAGGCCGATGGCGCGTTCTTCGACATCGAGAACCTGCCGCCGCCGTCGCAGCGCGATTATCACGCCTTCCTTCAGGAAGCGCGCGCCCGCTTCCGGCCGCATGGCTGGCTGATCGCGATGGCGGCGCCGGTCGGAGACCCGAACTGGCGCCTGCCGGTCTATGCGCGGCAGGTCGATCGGCTGTTCCTGATGGCCTATGACGAGCATGATCCGGACGGCGATCCGGGGCCGATCGCGTCGCAGGCCTGGTTCGCGGCGACGCTCGCCCACGCGCTGAAAGGCCTGCCGCTCGACAGGGTCGTCGTCGCGATCGGGTCCTATGCCTATGACTGGACGCCGGACCGCCCGGCCGACACGCCGTCGATCGAAGAGGCCATGCTGACCGCACACGATTCGGGCACCGTGCCCCGTTTCGATGCGGCCAGCGGCAACCTGACCTTCTCCTACCGTGACGAAGGCGAGGACCACGAGCTGTGGATGCTCGACGCCGCCTCGTTCCACAACCAGATGATGGCGGCGCACGCGCAAGGCGTCAGCGGCATCGCGCTGTGGCGGCTCGGCACCGAGGATCCGTCGGTCTGGCAGATCTTCGGCCGCCGCCACCGCGCGGCCACCGACGTGCGCGCGATCGAGCGCATTCCGGCGGGCACCGATGTCGACATTGAAGGAACCGGCGAAGTGCTGCGGGTCGGGTCCACTCCGGTGCAGGGCCTGCGCCGGCTGACGCTGGACCCGAGCGGCCTCGTCACCGGTGAGACGTTCGTCCAGCTGCCCCTGCCCTTTTCGATCCAGCGCGCCGGCTATCGCCCCGGCCTGGTCGCGCTGACGTTCGACGACGGCCCCGACCCGGACTGGACGCCCAAGATTCTCGACATCCTGAAGGCGAAGCACGTCCCCGCCACCTTCTTCATCGTCGGCGAGAACGCGCTCACCTGGCGCGACCTGCTGGAGCGGGAGGTGCGGGAAGGCCACGAAGTCGGCAACCACACCTACACCCATCCCAATCTCGGGCGGACCAGCGATGCCGTCACGCGCATCGAGCTCAACGCGGTGCAGCGGCTCGTCCAGGCCTTTACCGGCCACGCGATCCGGCTGTTCCGTGCGCCTTTCTTCGGCGACGCGGAGCCGACCACGGCCGACGAGATCGTGCCGGTCGAGGTCGGGCAGCGGCTCGGCTATCTGTCCGTCGGCCTGCACGTCGATCCGGGCGACTGGACCCGCCCTGGCGTGCAGGCGATCATCGACCGCACCATCGCCGGCGTGCTCGCTTCCAACCCGGAGCGGAGCGGCAATGTCGTGCTGCTCCACGACGCCGGCGGCAACCGCGCCGAGACGGTCGCCGCGCTGCCCATCATCATCGACCGGCTGCGCGCGCGCGGCTACCGCTTCGTTCCCGTCTCGGAGCTGGTCGGCCTCAGCCGCGCCCAGGTGATGCCCGAGCTGACGCCGGAGGAGCAGCGCGCGGCGCGCACGGACCTTGCGCTGTTCACTGCGCTGGGCGCGCTGCAGACCGCGCTCAAATGGCTGTTCGCGATCGCGATCACGCTCGGCATTGCCCGCGCGCTGATCCTGTCCGGCCTGGCGCTGTGGCAGGCGCGGCGCGAGCAGAAGGAAACGCCGCCGGTCATCCGCCCGGACCGCTTCGTTTCCGTGCTGATCCCGGCCTTCAACGAAGCGCGGGTGATCGAATCCTCGGTGCGGCGCGTGCTCGCCAGCACCGCCGTCCAGCTCGAGGTGATCGTCATCGACGACGGGTCGAAGGATGCCACCGGCGACATCGTCGAGCATGCCTTCGGGGGCGAGCCGCGCGTCAAGCTGCTGCGGCTGGAAAATGGCGGCAAGGCGCGGGCGCTGAACCGCGGCCTCGCGATCGCCCGGGGCGAGTTCATCGTCGCGCTGGATGCCGACACGCAATTCCCGAAAAAGACGATTGCGCGGCTGGCCCGCTGGTTCGCCGACCCGACGATCGGCGCGGTCGCGGGCAATGCCAAGGTCGGCAACCGGGTGAACCTCGTCACGCGCTGGCAGGCGCTCGAATATATCACCGCGCAGAATCTCGAGCGCCGCGCGCTGGCCCGGCTCGATGCGATGACCGTCGTGCCCGGAGCCGTCGGCGCCTGGCGCGCTGAGGCGCTCAAGCAGGCCGGCGGCTATCCGCCCGATACGCTCGCCGAAGACCAGGACTTGACGATCGCGATCCAGCGCCAGGGCTGGAAAGTCCGCTACGACCAGGACGCGGTCGCCTTCACCGAGGCGCCGGAGACCTTCCGCGCCCTTGCCAAGCAGCGTTTCCGCTGGGCGTTCGGCACGCTGCAATGCCTGTGGAAGCACGGCGCGGTGCTCAGGACCGGCCGCCCGCGCGGCCTGGCGCTGGTCGGGCTGCCCCAGGCGATGCTGTTTCAGGTCGGCTTCGCGGCGATCTCGCCTGTGATCGATCTGGCGCTGATCTTCAGCATCGTCGGGACGGCGATGCGCGTGCAGGAACATGGCTGGGCGCAGACCCACACCGACCTGGTGATGATGGCGACCTACTGGATCGCGTTTACCGCGATCGATCTGCTCGCCGCCTCGATCGCGTTCGCGCTGTCGACGCGCGAGCGCTGGCGGCTGATGTGGCTGCTGATCCCGCAGCGGATCGGCTATCGCCAAATCATGTATTATGTCGTGCTGAAAGCCCTCGCCGCCGCGATCCGCGGCCCGCGCGTCGGCTGGGGCAAGCTGGAACGTAGCGGCCGCGTCAGCGCGTCCTAGGCGGAGATAAGCCCCTCCCCTTCGGGGGACTCTTACGCCGTCGCCGTCCCGCCGACCGTCAGCCCCTCGATCAGCAGGCTCGGCTGGCCGACGCCCGCCGGGACCGACTGCCCGCCCTTGCCGCACATGCCGACGCCTTCGTCCAGCGCGAAATCGTTGCCGATCGCGCGAACCTTGGTCAGCACGCTGGGGCCGTCGCCGATCAGCGTCGCGCCCTTGATCGGCGTGCCCAGCCTGCCGTTCTCGATCCGATAGGCCTCGGTGCAGCTGAACACGAATTTGCCCGACACGATATCGACCTGCCCGCCGCCGAAGCTCTTGGCGTAGATGCCGTTACCGGCGCGCGCGATCATCTCGTCGGGATCGTCGTTGCCCGCCTTCATGAAGGTGTTGGTCATGCGCGGCATCGGCGCATGGGCATAGGATTGGCGGCGGCCGTTGCCCGTCGGCGCGACGCCCATCAGCCGCGCGTTCAGCCGGTCCTGCATATAGCCCTTCAGGATGCCGTCCTCGATCAGCACCGTCTCGCGCGTCGGCGTGCCTTCGTCGTCGATGCTGAGCGACCCGCGCCGGTCCTGGATCGCGCCGTCGTCGACCACCGTCACGCCCGGCGCGGCGACGCGCTCGCCGATCCGCCCCGAGAAGGCCGAGGTGCCCTTGCGGTTGAAATCGCCTTCCAGGCCGTGGCCGATCGCTTCGTGCAGCAGCACGCCGGGCCAGCCTGGGCCGAGCACGACCGTCATCTCGCCCGCCGGCGCCGCGACCGAATCGAGGTTCACCAGTGCCTGGCCCAGCGCGATGTCGATACCGCGCTGCCAGGCCGATTCCTCGAACAGCCGGCCGTAAAGATAGCGCCCGCCCATTCCGTAGGAGCCGGTCTCGCGCCGCCCGTTCTGCTCTACGACAATGGAGATGTTGAGCCGCACCAGCGGCCGCACATCCTGCGCGACGAAGCCGTCCGGCCGGACGATCTCGACCACGCTCCACGACCCCGACAACCCGACCGAGACCTGCGCTACGCGCGAATCGCGGGCGCGGGCGGCGGCGTCGATCCGCTGGCAGAGCGCCACTTTCTCGGCGAACGGCACCAGGGTCAGCGGATCGTCGGCGGTGTAGAGATGGCGGTTGCTGCGCTGGGGTGGCGGCGCGGGCTGGCCCTTGGCCGGATCGAGCAGCGTCATCGTCTGCGCCGCGCGCCGGATCGCGGCCGCGCTGAGCTCGTTCGCATGCGCAAAGCCGGTCATCTCGCCCGACACGCCGCGCAGCCCGAACCCGGCATTGGTGTTGTAATCGGCGGTCTTCAGCCGCCCGTCGTCGAAGCCGAAGCTCTCCGACGTCGAATATTGGAGATAGAGCTCGCCATCGTCACAGCCCTTCAGGACCTCCGAGGTCAAGCGGAGCGCGGTATCGGGGTCGAGGTCCGCCCGGTACAGCCAGGCGCGCGGATCGGCGGGGAGAGTCATCCCCTCCGATATAGAGCTAGTATGCGGCGACGGAAGGGTCGCTGTCCGCCGGCCCGCCCGACAGCACGAAGCGCCGGTCGCAATAGCCGCATTCGCCGAAGCCGCGCTCGTCGATCTCGATATAGATGCGCGGATGGCCGAGGGCAGGATCGATGCCGTGCCCGGAGCCGTCGCAGGCGACACGGCGGGAGGATACGCGGAAGGTCTCGGGCGGCGGGATCATGGCCGCGCGAATAGCAATGGTGCGTTGCCCTTTCCAGCCCTCTCCGGCTAACGCGGGTCCATGACGGAAGCCGCGATTTCAATCCGGGCGCTCGCCAAGACCTACAAGGGCGGCAAGCGCGCATTGGACGGCGTGACGTTCGACGTGCCGCGCGGCCAGATATTCGGCCTGCTCGGCCCGAACGGCGCCGGCAAGTCGACCTTGATCAACATCCTCTCCGGCATGGTCATGAAGACCAGCGGCACCGCGTCGATCTGGGGCTTCGACATCGACGAACGCCCGAGGAACGCCAAGGCCTCGATCGGCATCGTCCCGCAGGAGATCTTGTTCGATCCCTTCTTCACGCCCTATGAGACGCTGGAGCTGTTCGCCGGCTTGTACGGCGTGCCCAAGGCGCAGCGGAAATCGATGGAGCTGCTGCGCGCGGTGCATCTGGAGGACAAGGCCAACGCCTATTCGCGCACGCTTTCGGGCGGCATGAAGCGGCGGCTGCTGGTTGCCAAGGCGATGGTCCACTCGCCGCCCGTGCTGGTGCTCGACGAGCCGACCGCCGGCGTCGATATCGAGCTTCGCCAGCAGCTCTGGGCCTATGTCCGCGAGCTCAATGCTCAAGGCGTGACGGTGGTGCTGACCACCCATTATCTCGAAGAAGCGGAAGAGCTGTGCGACCGGATCGCGATCATCAATCACGGGCGGCTGATCGCGAACGAGCCGACGCGTGACCTGGTCAACAAGGCGCAGGAGAAGCTGGTCCAGGTGACGGTCGACCGCGACCTCGACGCGCCGCCGGCCGCCCCCTGCTTCGAGAAGATCGTGCTGAAGGGCGAGCGGGTGCTTGAGATCACCTATTCCAAGGCCAAGGTGAACGCGGGCGAAGTGCTGGCCGCCGTCAGCGGCGCCGGCCTCGGCATCGTCGACGTGTCGACCAAGGAAGCGGACCTGGAGGACGTGTTCCTGTCGCTCACGCGGGCCGCTTGAACGACCGCGTCATCCCCGCGAAAGCGGGGACCCACCTTTCCTTTTCGACCCTGCTGTTCAAGAAGGTGGGTTCCCGCTTTCGCGGGAATGACGAAATCAGAGGACGCGGTGACGGCTGACGTACATTCCTATGACATCGTCATCCTCGGCTCCGGCGCCGCGGGCCTGACCGCGGCGCTGAACCTCGCCGATCGCTTCAAGGTCGTCGTCCTCGCCAAAGGCGGGCTTTCCGAAGGCTCCACGGCCTGGGCGCAGGGCGGGATCGCCGCGGTGCTCGACGAAGGCGACACGTTCGAGAACCATATCGAAGACACGATGATCGCCGGCGGGGGCCTCAATGACCGCGAGACGGTCGAGTTCGTCGTCGAGAACGCGCCCGCTGCGATTGCCCGGCTCGCCGAGCTGGGCGTACCGTTCAACGAGGATGCGGGCGCGTGGCACCTGACCCGCGAAGGCGGCCACAGCCACCGCCGCATCGTCCATGTCGACGACGCGACCGGTTGGGCCGTGCAGCAGGCGCTGGAGCGTGCCGCGCACGCGCATCCGAACATCACGCTCGTGCCGGACCGGGTCGCGATCGACCTGGCGACCGGACGCCATGGCGTCAGATATTCGGGCGACGGCCATGTCTGGGGCGTCTATGCGATCAACCGGCAGAGCGGCCATGTCGAGCTGTTCGCCGGCCGCGCGACCATCCTCGCGACCGGCGGCGCGGGCCGCACCTATCTCTATTCGACCGCGCCGGCCGGTGCGACCGGCGACGGCATCGCGATGGCATGGCGGGCCGGCTGCCGCATTTCCAACATGGAGTTCATGCAGTTCCACCCGACCTGCCTCTACAATCGCGAGGTCAAGAACTTCCTGATCACCGAGGCGGTGCGCGGCGAAGGCGGCATACTGAAGCTGCCGGGCGGAGTTGCGGGGGACGGCCACCGCTTCATGCCCGATTTCGACGAGCGGGCGGAGCTCGCCCCGCGCGATATCGTCGCTCGGGCGATCGATCATGAGATCAAGCGGCTCGGCCTGGACTATGTCCATCTCGACATCAGCCACCAGCCCGCCGACTTCGTGAAGGGTCACTTCCCGACCATTCACGCAAAGCTGCTCGACCTCGGCATCGACATCACGAAACAGCCGATCCCGGTGGTGCCCGCCCAGCACTATACCTGCGGCGGCGTGATGATCGACCTGCACGGCTGCACCGACCTGCCCGGCCTCTATGCGGCCGGCGAAGTCACCCAGTCCGGCCTGCACGGGGCCAATCGCCTCGCCTCAAATTCCCTGCTCGAATGCTTCGTGTTCGGCGAGGCGGCCGCGAAGCACATCGCCGCCAATTGGGAGGGGTTCGCCGAGGCGCCGCCGATCCGCCCCTGGGACGAAAGCCGCGTCACCGATTCGGACGAAGAGGTCATTGTCCAGCATAATTGGCGCGAGATCCGGCGCTTCATGT
Organism: Sphingomonas horti; assembly: GCF_009753715.1. Lineage (GTDB taxonomy): Bacteria > Pseudomonadota > Alphaproteobacteria > Sphingomonadales > Sphingomonadaceae > Sphingomonas_B > Sphingomonas_B horti. The sequence goes on from NZ_WQMS01000007.1 coordinate 140,743, forward strand.
GGGACTATGTCGGCATCGTGCGGACGACCAAGCGTCTCGAACGCGCCCAGCACCGCATCGCGCTGCTGCGCCAGGAAGTCGCCGACTATTACGGCAATTTCCGCGTCACCCCCGACCTGGTCGAGCTCCGCAACCTTGTCGAGACCGCCGACCTGATCGTCCGCTCAGCCCTGTCGCGGCACGAAAGCCGCGGCCTCCACTACACGCTCGATTATCCCGACCTGCTGCCCGAGGCGCGGGATACCATTCTCACGCCGCAATAAATTCCTGTCCTACACGGACCGGTCTGTGACATGCCTTATGCGTGATTAGCGCACGGCTCTTTCTCATCGACGGAATCGATCATTGTCCTTGCATTAATCGAGGGGATTTTTTCCCCGCGCGGAACCTTCCTAACCTTTGAGGAAATCGCGCACCTCCGCGTAGAATCGCTGGGGCCGGTCGTACATGATCATGTGGCCGCTGCCCGCCACACGCCGCAGCTTCGCGCCGTGCGCCGGGGCGTAGCCGATCCGGTACAGGCGATCGACGGCGACGGCGTCCGCCGGGATGTCCGGCACTGCATAGACCACCGTCAGCGGCGCGGTGATCCTGGGCAGCTCGGGCGTCAGGTCCGTCCGCGCCAGTTCGTGCGTCGCGCGCGCGACCACGGCGGAATCGCTGCGGCTGCTCGCCACGCCCGACCCGCCGAAGCCGCCGATCAGCGCGTCCAGTACGCTGCGCCCCTGCGGCGAGCCCATCAGCCCGTTGAACAGCGCGTCGGCGAGCGGAGCGACCTGCGTGCCGGCAAAGCCGAAACCGCTGGCCGGCGACGGCAGAATGTCCACGGCCATGACCTTGCCCACCCGCGCCGGATAGCGCGCCGCCACCATCATCGCGACGATGCCGCCCATCGAATGGCCGATCAGCGCGGGACGCCTCAGCCCCGCCTCGACGATGTAGCGGGCGATCTCGCCGGCCACGCCGGACACGATCGCTCCATCGGCATTGCCCCGCGCCGGCTCTCCGGCGAACCCGGCCACCTGCACCAGGTGGTAGCGATAGCCGGGCACCGCGCGCACCGTGCCGTCCCACACGTCGCGTCCGTTGGTCAGGCCCGGGATCAGGATCACGTCAGGGCCTTCGCCGCGCACCTGCACCGACACGCGACCGGAGCTGAAGGCGAGCGCCCGGCCGGCCGTGCCGAACAAGGCCGCCGCCGCGCAGCCTGAGAGGAATGTCCGCCTGTTCATCGCCGTCGCTCTTTGCCGCGGATCGGTTGAACCTTCGCTGACGAAATCGTGTTTCCAGTCCCATGCTTCCCGACCTAGGCAGGATCCGATGACTCTCGACGACGACATCGCCCTTGCCCACGCCCTGGCCGACGCCGCCGGCGCCGTGATCCGTCCCTATTTCCGCGCTCGCTTCGCACACGAGACCAAGGCGGATGCCTCGCCCGTAACCCAGGCGGACCGCGAAGCGGAAGCGGCGATCCGGGCGCTGATCGAGCAGCACCGGCCCGGCGACGGCATCATCGGCGAGGAATATGGCGCCGCGCGCGCCGATGCCGAACGGGTCTGGGTGCTCGATCCGATCGACGGCACGCGCGCCTTTATCGGCGGACGGCCGATCTTCGGGACGCTGATCGCGCTGATGGTCGACGGCCGGCCGCAGCTCGGGATCATCGATCAGCCGGTCGCCGGCGAGCGTTGGGTCGGCGCCACGGGCCGGCCGACTCTCTTCAATGGCGAGCCGGCGCACACCCGCGCCTGCTCCGACCTGTCGAACGCTCTGTTCGCGACCACAGCTCCCTGGTTCTGCGGCGGCTTCGACGTCTTGAGGGGTGCGGCGGGCGACACGCTGCTAGGCGGAGATTGCTACAATTACGCCCTGCTCGCCTCAGGGCATGCCGATCTGGTGGTGGAGGAAGGCCTGAAGCTCCACGACTGGGCGGCGCTGCTGCCCGTCGTCGAAGGCGCGGGCGGGCGGATGACGGATTGGGACGGACACGCCTTACGCAAGGGCAGCGACGGGCGCGTGGTCGCGGTCGGCGACCCGGCGCTGCTGCCGCAGGTGCTGCGGTTGCTGGAGGGCTGATGCGCGCCTTCGCGGCCCTGCTGGAGCGGCTGGTCTATACCCGCTCGCGCAACGCGAAGCTGAAGCTGATCGGCGACTATCTGGTCGCCACGCGGGATCCGGATCGCGGCTGGGCGCTGGCCGCGCTGACCGGCGATCTCGACCTGCCGGCAGTCAAGCCCGCGCTGATCCGCGCCTTGGTCGAGCAACGGGTCGATCCGGTGCTGTTCCACCTCAGCCGCGACTATGTCGGCGACACGGCAGAGACCGTGTCGCTGATCTGGCCCCGCCCCGACCATGTGCCGGAGGCGCCGCCTGACCTGTCGCTTGGCGCGGTGGTCGAGCGTTTCCGTACCCTGTCCCGTTCGGAGGCGCCGGCCGTCCTCGCCGCGCACCTCGACGCGATGGAGCCGGAGGAACGCTTCGCGCTGCTGAAGATGGCGACCGGCGCGCTCAGGATCGGCGTCACCGCGCGACTGGCCAAGACCGCGCTGGCACAGGCGTTCGATCTCGATCTCGCCGCGGTCGAGGAAGTCTGGCACGGCATCCGCCCGCCCTACCCGACGCTGTTCGCCTGGGCCGAGGGCGCTGCCGGGCAGCCAGTCGCGGCCGAGCTACCCGTGTTCCGGCCGTTCATGCTCGCCCATGCGCTCGAAGACCTGCGCGTCGACATGGCCGAATTCGCGGCCGAATGGAAATGGGACGGCATCCGCGTCCAGCTCGTCCATGCCGGCGGCGAGACCCGACTGTACAGCCGCGCCGGCGACGACATCACCCGCGGCTTCCCCGAGATCGCCGACGCGTTCCGCACGCCGGGCGTGCTCGACGGCGAGCTGATGGTGAAGGGCGAGGCGCAGGGCGCGGAGGAGCATGGCGGGGCGGCGGCCAGCTTCAACGCGCTGCAGCAGCGGCTCAATCGCAAGGCGGTGACCGCGAAGATGCTGGCGGACTACCCCGCCTTCGTTCGGCTGTACGACATACTGTTCGACGGCAAGGAGGATCTGCGCGAGCTGCCCTGGGACGCGCGGCGCCCGCGGCTCGAGGTGTTCGCGCGGTCGCTCGACCCCGGCCGGTTCGATGTTTCGGCCCTGATCGAGGCGGTCGACTTTACCACGCTCGAGTCGATCCGTGCCGGCGCCCGTGACGCCGCGATCGAAGGCGTGATGCTGAAGCGCCGCGACAGTCCCTATGTCGCGGGGCGGCGCGTCGGCCTTTGGTACAAGTGGAAACGCGATCCGCTGACGGCCGATTGCGTCGTCATGTACGCCCAGCGCGGCAACGGCCGCCGCTCATCCTATTATTCCGACTTCACCTTCGGCTGCTGGACCGAGGACGGCGAATTGCTGCCGGTCGGCAAGGCCTATTCCGGGATCACCGACGAGGAGCTGAAATGGCTCGACCGCTGGGTCCGCAACCACACGGTGCAGCGCTTCGGGCCGGTCCGCGAGGTCGAGAAAAGCCTGGTGTTCGAAGTCGCGTTCGATTCGATCCACGCGTCGGGGCGGCACAAATCGGGCGTGGCGATGCGCTTCCCGCGCATCGCCCGCATCCGGACCGACAAGCCGGCCGCCGAAGCGGACCGGCTCGCGACATTGAAACGGCTGGCGACCTGACGGTCAGGGCAATGCGACGAAATGATCCATGTGCACCTGGTACAGCGGCAGGCTGGGTGCGAAGTGCGCGGCCGTAGCGGTCGCCGGCGCCAGGCCGTGGTGCGCGGCCACAAGGAACACTTCCTCCATGGCCGGCAACACGCTGGTCGGCGACGCGATCGCAGTCTTCGTCACCTGCGCGCTGGTGGCGTTTGCGCTGCCGGAATCGACCATGCTGCCGATGCTCTGCCCCAGCACGGTCGCCACCGGCGCCGGACCGGGCTGGCCCGTTCCCGGCACATGGTAGCCATAGTCGGCGATGATCAGGTCGTGCGCCGATTTCGGCGCATTGAGGTTCGGGATCAACGCGCGGATCCCGGCCATCTGCGCCAGGCTCGCATTGTGGCTCATCGTCACGCCGGTTGCTTCCGGCTGCACCAGGATCGTGTCGGCCAGATTGTCCTTCACGGTGAAGTTGGTGCCGCTGTTCAGGTCGATCCACAGCATCTTGTGATCGGTCGATTTCGACAACAGCGTGTTGCCGATCACCTGCACGTTGCGGCCGCCGTTCACGAAGATGCCGTGATAGGCGTCGTTGACGTAGACCAGGTTGTTCTGGATCAGCACGTCCTTGTACTCGAAGGCCCTCTGGTCCGACAGGAAGATGCCCTGCATCCCGCCGCCGGTGCCCTGCATGATCACGTTGTTCGTGATCTTGATGTTGGACGATCCCTGCGACTGGTTGACCAGCCAGAACTGAATGGCGTCGGCGTGGTCGCCAGCCTGCGGGTGGAAATTCGTGAAGCTGTTCTTGTCGATGACCGCGCCTGTCACCGCGCCGAAGTTGAGACCGTCGCTGCGGATGTCCTGGAAGCTGTTCGACGCGACGGTGACGTCCGTCACTTTCTCGATCGAGGCGCCGCGGTTGAGGTCCCGGAAGGACGAGCCGATCAGCTGAAAATTGTCGGCGCCGCTGACGACCAGGCCCATGCCGTCGTTGCGCGGGTTGTGGTCCGCCGACCCGTGGAAGGTGATGCCCACCATCTTGATGTTGTCGGATGCGCCCACGCGCGCATAGATCGTCGACGCGGAGTCGCGGCTGCTCGCCGAGTGGCCGATGTCCAGCCCTTCGAACCGCAGGTTGCTGGAGCCGGTGACCTGCAGGTTGTCGAAATGGGCGCGATTGTTGAGCGAGGCCGACTTGATGGTGACGTTCGCGCTGAAGTCCTTGTTGCTGATCCAGCCCGAGCCATAATTGCCGCCGGCAAGCACGATCGTGTCGCCGCCGACCGCGCGGCCGAGCGCCGCCTGGAACTGGGCCGAATTCGAAACATTGATGATGGTCATGTTGATCCCCGGAAGGCCGGACCACACCGCGACCGCCCCCAGCCGCGTCCAGATCGGTCCAACCCCGCATTGATGATTGGAAGAAAAGCATCGTCGCTGTGCCAGACGGCTCCAGCGACACCCGCTCGATGAAGTCCCTAAAAAGATTTCCCCAGACGAAGGCCAAGCGAAGTCGGCGGCGGACGCGAGGTCCACCACAGATTTGACCAGTGCTTTCGATCTTGTTCTACGCTGCCCCGCACAGCGTTCGCCGTCCCGATTAGAGACAAGAGGGACACAGGGTTAGAGGCGTATCGACAGGGCGCTTACTTCGCGCGATGAGTTGTGATCTCGCGGGTCCCGCCGCCGGCGAGGCGACGAGCTCAATAGGCCGTTTTCTGGAGAACCAGCGTGATCGCGGTGCGCGAGAGGATGTAGACGTCGAGCAGCACCGACCAATTCTCGATATAATAGAGGTCGTGCTCCAGCCGCTTGAGCAGCTTCTCTTCGGTGTCGGTTTCGCCACGCCAGCCATGAACCTGGGCCCAACCCGTCATGCCGGGCTTGACCTTGTGGCGCGCGGCATAATGCGAGACCACGTCGGAGAACAGGCGATCGCCGGCCTTGGTCGAGGGTGCGTGCGGGCGCGGCCCGACCAGCGACATCTCTCCCGCCAGAACATTGAACAGCTGCGGCAGCTCGTCGATGCTGGTGCGGCGCAGGATCCGGCCGACGCGGGTAATCCGGTCGTCGTCCTTGCGGGCCTGGGTGATGCCGTCCGGCTCGCAGCGATCGCTGCGCATCGAACGGAACTTCCAGATCCGGAACCGCTGGTTGTTGAAGCCCTCGCGTTCCTGCCGGAAGAAGACGGGGCCGGGGCTGTCGAGCTTGACCGCGATCGCGACGACGAGGAGCAGGGGCGAGAGCAAGATAGTCGCCAGCGCCCCGACGACGATATCCTCGATCCGCTTGATGATCTGGTCGAAGCCGGAGATCGGCCGCTCGAACAGAGTCATGACGGGCAGATCGCCGAGCAGCACCACCGGCCGCTGCGAGAACGCAAACGTGGCAAGATCGGGCGCGAGGCGAATACGTACCGGCGTGATCGCCAGTTCGGCCACTACTTCCTGCAGCCGCTTCTCGGCCGACCAGGGCAGCGCCACGATCACCTGATCGACCAGCCCCTCGCGAATCCGGCCGATCAGGTCACCGAGATTACCGTAGAGCGGCAGCAGCACCTCGCGGTCCGGCAGGCGCTCGGGCAGGCGATCGTCGAAGAAGCCGACCAGGTCGATGGTCAGCTTCTCGTTGCCCAGAATATATTTGGCGAGGCGGTCGCCCTGTGAACCGGCGCCGAAGATCGCGACGCGGTGATTGAACACGCCGCGCTTCTTCAGTCGCCGCATCCAGGCCGTGCCGCCGGCGCGAATGGCGAGCAGGACGCAGCCGCCCATCGCGAACCAGGCCAGCGCCCAGCCGCGTGAGAAGTCGCCCGAGACCTTGAGCAGGAAGCCCAGCGTCATCAGGAACATGCCGGTCGACAGCCAGGCGGTCATGACACGCGCCCAGCCGGTGCGGACCGAGAAGCGGGTATCGATATCGTAGCACCCCGTCACCTCGGCCAGCGCGGCGTAGAACAGGCAGGCGATCAGAGCTGCATTGCTGTACGCGCGGGCAAGGCCGGCGGGCATGTAGTCGAGCGCCACCGCGGCCGATATCCAGGCGGTCACGGCGACGCTGATCATCTCCAGCCCGCGCAGCAGCAGGATGCCCACGTCAAGCAGGACGGGCGAGCGTGAGGCTCCCCCATGCGCGGCGGCGGCGTGTGCGCTGACCGGCGTGTCGGCCCTGGCGGTGGTTTCCTGCAGCAGCGCGTTCCTGTCGGAACCGCCGGATCCGGTGCCCGGCCGATCGTCTCTCGCCGCGACGTCCATCAGACCGCCGTGGCCGACATCCGCCGCGCGAGATCGCTCGTGATCAGCGCCGGTCGCACCGCCGGCGTGACCGCCTTGAGCAGGTCCGCCGCGAAACGCTCGTTCAAGCCGAAGCCTTCCGCATCCTCGGTGCGCATGTTCGAGATTCGCACGAGCACTCCATCCGGAATGACTCCGGACAAGGCGATCCGGAATTTCATTTGGCGCTGCTCGCTGTTGCTGGTCGGCAGATACTCACCGATTCGCGTCCAGTAGCTGATCCGTTCCTCGCGGCCCGGCGAAGTTGCGACCAGATTCCGTCCGGGCACGACCGCTCCGTGCCCGAGATCGAACTCGGCCGGCCGGTTTTCCGCGATCGTGAAGCCGAAGGCGGGGTAGCATACTTCCGGCCGATGCAGCTGAAGCGTGTCGCTCTGGGTGTTCCCATAGGCGATCAACAGCATCACCAGGCCGTTGTCCGGCCCCGCATAAATGCGGCCCACCGACTGATTGTAGAGGCGGGCGGCCAGGCTGTCCTCGCTCTCCGGCGTGACGATTCCGTCCGCCTCGCGCGCCTGCCAGCGGCCGAAGGATTTCGGGATCAGCGTCTCGAGCTGCCGGTCGCCGAGGAGCGTCACACGCCGATGCGGCCGCAGCCCCTCGGCGGCGGCGGCGGTGGCGAGGCATGCGCCGCCGATCAGCAGGTCGCGTCGATTGATCATGCCGCAGTCCTTGTCAGCATCCGGCGGATCGGGCTCATCAGCCCGTCGACCAGGAAGATGCCCAGCAGCGCCGTTGCGAACATCACCAGTCCCGCGGTGGAATGAAGGAAGCCCTGCGCCGCCGCATTCCCGAAATGATAGGTGATCAGCACGAGGATGATCACGCGGACCAGGTTGGCGAGCAGCGCGACGGGCACGATCCACAGCATCAGGAACAGCGCGTAGCGCCACGAGGCATTGTGGAGGATGTAGATGTAGAACAGGCTGATCGCGGTCAGGCTGATCAGTGAGTTGAGGCCCGCGCAGGCGTCCTCCACCAGCAGCTGATATTGCGCGACATAGAGAGTCACGCCTTCGCGCACGATCGGATAGCCGGCGTGCGACAGCAGCCAGGTCGCCGTGTAGGAGACATATTCCTTCATCGGCGCAGTCAGCGTGGTGATCACCCAATTGGGCAGCGGTACGACGAAGCCCAGATAGAGGATCGGGAACCACATGCGCCGCAGGGCCTCCGCGCCGAACGACGCGTAGAAGACCGCGATGCATACGCCCAGGAACGCGAGCGCCTGGAAAACCAGGAAATCGAAGGCGCGCCCGAAGATGTAAAGCAGCAGCGACGGAACCAGGACCGCCAGCATGATGCCGGTCCGGCCGGGATGCTGGATACCCAGCAATTCCTTCCACCGACGCGCGAACAGCCAGATGCCCGTGGCCAGCACGATCGGCCCGTGCACGCCGGCCTCTCCGGTCCAGGATCCGGTCGCGACCGCGTACAGCGTCGGAAAGGCCAGGACCGCAAGGCCCAGCAGCAGCGGCCAGTGCCGGGCGAGCAGCTGGGACGCGGGCGGGTGCGCCCGAACCGGGCGAGTGGCCATGTTCATCCTAGAAGCTGTTCAAGATCGAGCCGACGACCACGGAGCGGTCGGCGCGCAGTTGCTTGGCAAGCGTCTTCATGTCCTCGAAATAGGTCTGGTGCTTGCGCGACACGATCAGGCTGAAGCCGGCCATCGTCGCGACGCGCAGGCCGTCGGAACAGATCTTGGCCGGCGCCGTATCGAAGATCGTCAGGTCATATTCGCGCAGCAACTGGTCGACCAGGCCGCGGAACCGCGCGCCCGAGAGGAGCTCCTGAGGATTGGGCGGCGCCTCTCCGCCGCCGATCACGGCCAGGTTCGGCATCAGCTCGGTATCGACGACGTCCGCCATCGCGATCGAATCGCCGGCCAGATATTCCGACAGGCCCGGCATCGACAGCGGCAGCCCGCATAGATCGGCGATCATCGGGTCGCGCAGATTGGCGTCCACCAGCGCGGTCCTGACTCCCGCCTGGGCCATCGCGACCGCCAGGTTAAGGGCGATATAGGTGCAACCCGATTCCGCGGCGGCCGCGCAGACCGCAATCGAGCGGCGGCCTTCGCGCAGATGCTGCGCCGCCAGTCGGGTCCTGAGCGCGCGGATCGCCTCCGCCTCGATCGAATGGGGATCGTTGACCATCACCGATTCGATCGGCGTCGGCTCGATCGTGCTCAGTTCGTGGCGGTTGCGCGCCAGGGCTGGCCCGGCATCCTGCTGCTCCATTTCCTGGAGCGCCGACTTCATGCTCATTGCTCTCAGGCCTCCGCCAAAGAACCGTCGGGGCGCGCGCCCCTGCGGTCGATCAGTCGCAAAATGCGCGACGTCAGGCCGGTTTCGGGTCGCGGCTGGCCGACAACGGCCAGCACCGGCGCGCCGGTCGCGAACTCGAGATCGTCCTCGCTCCTGACCCGCCGTGCGAACAGCTCGACCAGCAGCGCCAGCAGCACGCCGAGCACGAGCCCGAGCGCGATCGAGGCGGCGATGATCATCGGCTTGTTCGGCCAGACCGGCTCGTCCGGCAGGTTGGTGTTGCCCAGCGGCTCCATGTTGGTGTCGCTCGCCTGCGCGATCGATTTCATCTCTGCCGCCTTGGCCGCCAGCTTCTGATACTGGTCGCGCTTGACGGCGATGTCTGCCTCCATCTGGTTCAGCCGGTCCATCTTGTCGGCCTGCGCCATGACGCGCGCCTTCTGCGCCTGGTACGCGCTTTCGATCTCGGCGCGGGACGTGCCGCCGATCACGGTGCTGCCGCGGCTGCCGCCCTGGGCCTCCATCGCCGCGAGCTGCCGCTTGAGCGCCTGCATCGTCGGGTGATTGGGGCCAAGCGTCTCCTGGGCCTGCGCGATCTGCTGCTTCAGCATCGCCACCGGCGAGTTGCCCTGCGCCCCGACCACTTGCCCCGGGGTCGGAACGGTGGAGGCGCTCGACAATGCGCTCAGCTTTGCGCTTTCCAGGTCGACCGCGCCCGGCTGATAGACGATGCCGTTTTCCTTCGCGAACTGGGTGCGCTGCTCCTCGGCGGTCGAAAGCGTCGCCTGCGCGCGCTGCGCCTGCTCCTGAAACATCGCGAAGCTGCGCTGCGCCGTGGTGATGCGCTGTTCACGATTGAGCTTCAGGAATGCTTCGCGGATCGCCTGGGCAAGGCCCTGCGCCTGCGCCGGATCGGTGCCGCGATAGCTGATCTCCATGATGTTCGGCGAATCGGCGAACCGCGCCTTTGTATTGTCGACGATGCGCTGGGCCAGCCAGTCGCGGATATCGCCGCCGGGCCGGCCCGCCGCCTCGAAGGCGGCCTGGTTGGCCGGATCGACCGCCCAGCCCAGATCGTCGACGACCAGACCGGCGGTCTGGACGTCGGTGATCAGATTCATCTGAGTGCCCAGATAGGCATTCATCATCTGCTGCGACATCTGGCCGGTCAGGGGATCGGGCTTGGTGATGTCCACCCGAACGCGGTTGTGAGCTTCATAGCGCGGCGGCAGCAGGAAAACCGTGACCGTCGCCGCGAAGAAGCAGGCAAGCAGGGTGACGAGGATGATCGCCTTGCGCGCCGCGAGAATGCGAAGAAACTGAACGAGACTCATGTCGCGCCTTCCTAGAAGAACCGCTCGCCGACCGTGAACACGTCGCCGGCCTGCACCTTCATGTCGAGATCGACCTTCTGTTCCTGCCCGTTGCGATACAGCTTGATGCGCTTGATCGAACCCGATGGCGACACGCCGCCGCTGCGGGCGATCACGTTGCGCACGGTCATCTCGCCCTTGATCGGGAACTGGCCCGGCTGGTTGATCGCGCCGTAGATATAATAAAGGTCGGCCTCCGGCACGTAGATCTTGTCGCCCGGGTGGACGAGCGGATCGTCCTCGGGGCCGCCCGCGGCGAGCTTTTCGAAATCATAGTCGTGCTGCTCGCCATTGGCACGGGTCAGCGTCACATAGTCGGCGCCATCGGCGCGGATGCCGCCGGCGCGGGCGATCACTTCCGAAAGGTGATAGTCGCGATCGACCGGCTGAAGGCCGGTCTGGCCAACCGCGCCGAGCAGGGTCACGTAGCGGCTGGCGAAGCTCGATATCTCGACGTTGACGACCGGCTTCGCGTAATAGCCGCCGGCGCGCAGCAACTCGGACAGCTTGGCGGCGAGGGTGAGGGCGGTCTCGCCCTCGACCTTCTGCTCGCCGATGAACGGCAACTGGATCGTTCCGTTCGCCTTGATCCGGGCGCGGGTCGCGAACTCGGGCTGGCCGAGCACGGTGACTTCGACGACGTCGTCGGGGCCCAGGACATAGCCCGCGGCCAGATCCTTTTCAGCCTGGGTCTGGCCGGCCGCCGGACGGGTCGGCTGCGCCTGCGTCTGCGCCGCTGTTGCAGCGGGCGGAGCGCCGGCCGGCGGCTGCGCACCCGCCGCGGCAGCGGCAAGGACAAGAATCGAGCCAAGCAAAGTCTTCACGAACTTCATATCACCTCATCCCGCTCAGCGGCCCAGCGACAGGCTCACGCCCAGCGTCGCCGTGGTATTGTTATAGCGGAACAGCGGGTTGTCCGCCTGCCGCCTTTGCTGACTGACTAACCCGTTCAGCCTTATCCGTCGATTAAGATTATAGGCGAAGCCGCCATAGGCGCGGGTAAACTTGTCTTCGGTCAGGAATGCAGCCTGGTCCACGGTGGAGGCGCTTTGGCGATAATTGCGCTTCTGCTGCGACACGCCGAAATTCGCGCTCAGCCGGTCGTTGACTTTGTAGGTGCCGTTCAGCGCGTAAAGATTCGTCACTGAATAGGATGCGAAGACGGTATTCGAAAGCTGAGCGGAACGCGAAGCGACCAGGTCGAGGCTCATCCGATTTGTCGGGATGATATTGACCTGGAGAGAATAGGTCGTGCCGCGGAATTTCTGCGAGAAGATGTTCTTGGGATCGACCCAGCTGAAACCGAACGAGGCCGAGCCTGAGAGCCGCGTACCGATGCTGCGCTCGAACCGAGCCCCTGCCGAATAGCTGGTCACGCCATCGGCAGGGATGCCCGGGATCGTCGCAGGCAGGCCCAGCACATTGCGGTTCGGATATTCGCCCTTGCTGTAATTGCCGTAGATGGACACCCGGCCGAGCGACGGGCGCTGGTAGCCGATGCTGGCGTCGACCGTGTCCTGGTTGGAATCGTTGAACGCGTAGAAGGCAGAGCTGTTGCGGGTTTCGGAATGGGTGTAGCCAATGCTTGGCGAGATGCCGATCGCACCGGCGCATTGCCCCCGCACGCCAACCGACCTGAATTCCACGGTGTTGCCAAGACGGACAAGCGCGCCGTCCAAGACCGCGAAAACGTCCCCGGCATTGGATCGCGACCGCGTGTAGTTGAGGTCCGTTCCGGCCGTGCAGCTGTTCGTCACCTGGACATTGCCACCCATGCCGAGGCTGATATTGAGGCGGTTCAGCCGGCTGTTGCTGGCGTAGAGGTCGTACGCGACCGTTCCGCGCGCATAGACGGATTGGCGCCCGAACGGCAGGAACAGGTCCGTGCTGAGCGACGGCGAGAGCGAGAAATCGTCCTTTGACCGGTTGCCCAAGGCGCCGCGCTCGATCAGCGGATCGCTGAGGCCGAACACGTTGCTGTCATAGCTTGCGTCCATGGCAGCGCGGATGGTGATGTGCCGCGTCGGGGTCGCAGGTCGCCCCGCGGAGCCCACGACCGGCGGCCTGGGAGCCGTGGTTTGCGCGATTGCTGCTTCTGCGCACCCGATCAGGAGCAGCGTCGCCCAGCCGTTCTTGTTCAAACCCTTTTCCCTCTCGTTCTGCGCTTCGAGACTCGGTTTGGAGCTCTCGGCTATCCCCCGGCTGGCGCAGCCGCAATGTTTCCCCCTGAACGCACGAGCGGATTATCGGTGCCTGTGGCGATTCAGCGACACTGTTCTGCTAAGTACGAAGCCGTTTATATCATCTAAACCTTGTCGGGCGCAGGTGTCTGCGCCGAAAAGACGGACAGCGGACGCTTTGTCATCGGCGCCGTTCGATGTTAGCGGAGCGGCTTGTTCGCACGGGTGGTGGCATGCAGACGATTTATGATTGGGTGACGGTCGCGATTTTTGCCGGGCTGATCGTCGTTTTCCTGCAACGCTCGGTCGGAGAAGGCGAGCCGCAGGATTCGATCCTGAGCTATCTGCCGCCGGCGATCGGGTGCGCGGTCTCGAACTGGTTCGGCAACAAGGGGGTCGAAGAAGGCGACATGGTCTATCAGGCCATTGCGGCGTTGGGCATCCTGGCCGTGCTGGCCTACACCTACTACGTCATCAAGCCGTTCCAGAAGCACGGGTGAGGGCGGCGCGGCGCCGTTCGGAAAAGTTGTGAGGTTGGACAGTGGCGTTTTGGAACAGGATTTTCGGCTGGTTCCGCGGCAGGCCATCCGCGGCGGAGCAGAGCCGTCCGAGCCGGGCAGACCTGCTTGAGCGGCGGCGCGCGCGCCAGGCGGCGCTCGACGCCACGCGCGAGGCTGAGGAAGCACCGGCCGCGCGTTCTGACTTTCCCGCGTTCCGCTCCTCCGCGATCGACCGTACCGCCGCCAGAGGCGAAGCATCGCGCCTGACCAAGGCGCGCATGACGCTGCGCGACGTCTTCACGCCGGCGCAGCCGGTGACGGAGCGCAGCAAATTCGCCGGCCGCCTGGGCGTGCTCGCGCGCCTGATCGAAATCCTCGAGGAACAGCGCAGCCATGTCGTCATCTATGGCGAACGCGGCATCGGCAAGACCTCGCTGGTCCACATCCTCGCCGACATCGCCCGCGAGTCACGCTACAATGTCGTCTATGCCTCCTGCGGCGCCTTCTCCAATTTCGAGGACATCTTCCGAGCGGTGCTTCGCGACATCCCGCAGCTCTACCTGCGCGACATCGATCCGACCGCGGTCGGCGAGCACCAGGGCACGCTCGCCGACCGGCTGCCCGACAGCTTCGACGCGCGCCAGCTGGGCGAGCTGCTGGCGCAGGTGACGGGCACCCGCGTCATCATCGTGCTCGACGAATATGACCGCGCCGAAAGCGACCAGTTCCGGCAGAGCGTGGCCGAGCTGATCAAGAACCTGTCGGACCGCGCCGCGCGTGTGCAGTTGGTGCTGGCCGGCGTCGCGTCCAACCTGCAGCAGCTGATCGGCTATATTCCCTCGATCCGGCGCAACATCATCGGCTTGCCGATGCCGCGCCTGTCGAGCGACGAAGTGCGTGCGCTGATCCGCATCGGCGAGAAGACAGCCGGCGTCGAGTTCGACGAAGATGCGGCAAAGGCGATCGAGCAGCTCTCCAACGGCTCGCCCTATCTGGTGCGGCTGGTCAGCCATCACAGCTCGATGATCGCGCTCGACGCGGAGCGGCTGCGCATCGAGTTGGGCGACGTCTGGGGCGCGCTCGACAAGGTCGTCGAGGAAGCGGCGGGCCGGATCGATCCGCGCCTGATCGCGGCCGTCGAGCCCTATCTGGATCTCCAGCACGGGCCGATGGTCTATGCGGCGGCACGCGCGGCGAGCACGCCGGACGGCTGGTTCACGCCCGAGGATGCGATCTCGCTGTGCGAGAATTGCCCGCCTGACCGCATGATCAAGGACCTGAACGAGCTGACCCTGGCCGGCGTGCTGGAGCGTGCCGCCGACGGCGAAGCCGCACGCTACCGGTTTCGCGAGGAACCGCTGCCGACCTATCTGTGGATGCGGGTGGCACGCGACCGGCTCGACGCCAGCCCGATCAGCGCGACCAGTCGCTCAGTCGCGTCCTGAGATAGTCGATCAGCGCCTGCGGGTCGGTGGTCGCCATCACCGGAGCGCGCGCGCGGGCGCGCTCGATGCAGGCGCCCAGGTCGTCGGTCTCCAGCGCAACCTCGACCAGTCCGCGCGCGGCGAATGCGGCGGTGATCTCCTCCTGATGGTCGTCATAATGCTCGCCGAGCGAGAACCGTCGCGGCATCGCCACCGTGCGGCAGCCGGCGCGGAGCGCGGTGATCAGCGATCCGGTGCCGCCGTGGCAGACGACGAAGGCGGCATCGCGCAGGATTGCCTGCACCTCGTCGAACGGAATCGCCTGTCGCACCTCGACGCCTTCGGGCACGTCGCGCGGCGGACCGACATCGCCGATCTGCAGGATCACGCGCTCGGGAAGCCGGCCGCTTGCCTTCAGCTCGAGGACGGTGTCGACGAGCCGCGGAAAACCCAGCGTGGCGCCGACCGTCGCGAAGAACAACGGCTTCTTGGGCGGCGGCGTGCCGTCAATGATTTTGAGCGGATCGAACAGCTTCGCTTCCGGCCAATGCTGCTTCAGCGCGGCCGACTGCACGATCGTTTCGGTCGCGAACGGCTTCAGGCCGCGCGCGAATTTGGACGGCGCATCGAAGCGGGCGAAGGAATCGATCAGCACCACCTTGGCGCCCAGCGCCCGCGCGCTCATCGCGGTCCAATAGACCGCGCCCGCCCCGGTGGTGATCACGACGTCCGGCCGCTCCTGCCGCACGATCCGCAACGACTGGACGAGATTGGCGGCCGCGCCCTTCAGCATCGCGGCCGTGCGTCCCAGCCGCGCCTGCCCCAGCGCATAATGGGAAACAAACCGGACGGGATGGTCCCTGGCCAGGCTGCGGCCGAGCGCGGTGTCTTCGGTAACGAAGAAATAGTCCTCGGATTCCCAGAGCGGCTGCAAGTCCAACAACTGACGGATATGACCGCCCCCCGATGCCGCCAGGCACAATTTCAGTCGTTTCCGCGTCACGCCGCCTCCGAAAACTAGTTACCGGCCCCGTCCTAGCGACATTTTCGGTTCCGCGCGCCCAATTGCCTGCTAAGAACGCACCGCAACGGAACGACCGCCCGGGGGCGGCGCGTGGGAGTGAATTATGACGAGGAAAGTTTCGGCGGCGTTGCTGCTGGGGACCGCGCTGCTGCTTGCCGGATGCGGCAAAAAGGGCGAGGGGGAGCTGGAGAAGGGCCAGGTCGTCGCGACCGTCGACGGCAAGGACATCACCATCCACGAGCTGAACGCGGAGCTTCAGGGCGCGCAGATTCCGCCGAACATTTCGCCCGAGCAGAAGAAGCAGCTCGAGCAGGCGGCGCTGCAGCAGGTCGTCAACCGCCGCATCCTCTCCGACATCGCGCGCGAGCGCGGTCTCGACAAGACCCCGATGTTCCTGCTCCAGGAGCGCCGCGCGGAAGAGAATATCCTCGTCCAGATGCTGCAGCGCCAGATGAGCGGCGCGATCAAGCAGCCGACCCAGACCGAGATCGACACCTTCATCGCGCAGAATCCGGACCTGTTCGCCGAGCGGAAGATCTTCACGATCGACCAGATCCAGTTCCAGGCGCCGCGCGACCCGGCCGTGCTGCGCAAATACCAGCCGCTGACCACGATGGACCAGGTCGAGGCCATGCTGAAGCAGGACGGGCTGGAATATAAGCGCGCGCCCAGCAAGCTCGACGTTGCGACCGCCAACCCGCAGCTGGTCGAGCAGGTGCTGAAGATGCCGAAGGACGACATCTTCCTGATCCCGGCCGGCCGCGTGATGGTCGCCAACAAGATCACCGGCACCGAGGTCCAGCCGCTGACCGGCGACCAGGCCAATCAGCTGGCGACGGCGATGCTTCAGCAGCGCAAGTTCCAGGACCTGCTGAAGCGGGATCTCGAGCCCAAGGTGAAGAAGGCCGAGAGCGAAGTGAAATATCAGGCCGGCTTCGGGCCGGCCAAGAAGCCCGCGGCCCCGGTCGAGAAGTAGGGGCACCGTTTCTTTCGGGCGAAGCCGGACCGAGCTTCCGGCTTCGCCCGAAATCTATCCGGCCCGCCTCATCCGCCGTACGGCCGGTGCTGCCAGAGCCTCCACCAGAGCAATTTGCCCAAGCCGCCGCTCGCGCGCACAGCAGCACCGCGCCAGCCCGGCTTGCCGATCGCCCTCAGCGCCAGCGCCTTGCCGCCATGCAGCGCCACCTGCGCGGCGCCGACGCCCATCCAGAGCCCCGCCTTGGCCCAGCCCCTGGCGCCGCCGGCGCCGCGCATCATCACGATCCGCTGCTGGCCATGGCGGAATTTGCGCTCGCGGACATAGTCGAGCGTCGAACGGTCGGGCGGGATCTGCTCCTCGACCACGGCCGCCGGGTTCCAGTGAATGGGGATGCCGCGCTCGACCAGCGAGCGGACCAGCCACACATCCTCGCCGCCGGTGCCGTTCAGATGCGCCGAGAAGGGGTCCGGACCGGTGAAGCAGGCCTGCTTGTCGAACAGCGAATTGCCGGTGCCGACATGAATCCACTTGTCCGAAACGTCGGCGTCCGCGGGCCGCGCCAGGTCCCGCGTGTAGAGGTCGTCGAGCAGCGCGCGCAGCCCCGGCGCCACCGGCCCCAGATAGCGCGGCACGACCATGCCGAAGCTCGCCGGCAGCCCCAGTCCGGCATGGCGCACCAGCGCCGCGATCCAGCCCGGCCGCGCGACTTCGTCGTCGTCGATGAAGCCCAGATAGCGTCCGGCCGAATCCGCCACCGCGCGGTTGCGCGCCTGAACGACGCCCGGCCGTGATTCGTGGGCATAACGCAGGCGCGGGTCGGCGTAGCCCTCGACCAACGCCCGCGCGCTCGCTGCCGGATCGTTGTCGATCACCAGCAGCTCGACGCTGTCCTCCAGCTGCGGCAGCAGCGAATCGAGGCATTCGGCCAGCATCTCCGGCCGCCGGAAGGTCGGGATCGCAACCGTCAGCAGCATCAGATCTCGCCGGCTTCGACCGCCGCGATGAAGCGCTCGATGTCGGGGCTCTGCATCAGGCCCGCGGCGCGCCGGATGCGCTCGTCCGGCCAGTCCCACCAGCGGATCGCAAGCAGCTTGCCGACGATTTCCGGCGCGAAGCGCTGGCGGACGTTGCGTGCCGGATTGCCGACCGCGATCGTATAGGCGGGCACGTCGCGCGCGATCACGGAGCCGGCGCCGATCACGGCGCCGTCTCCGATCGTCACGCCCGACATGATCATCGCGCCGCGGCCGATCCATACGTCGTTGCCGATCACCACGTCGCCGCGGCTGGCCGGCTGCTCGGGATGGTCGTGCTCGCGCCACATCGCGCCGAACGGATAGGTCGACACCCATTCCGGGTGATGGTTGCCGCCCAGGAAGATGCCGACGTCGGACGCGATCGAGGTGAACGCGCCGATCTTCAGCCGCGCATCGTGCGGATAGCGGAAGATGCGGGGCACGCCGTAGGTGCCGCGGCCGATCTCATAGTCCGGATAGGCCTCGGCGGTGTAGTTGAGCGGCGGCTCGGTGCCGCGCAGCCGGGACAGGCGCAGCCGGATCGCCCGTTCGAGCCGGTTCACCGGGCCCGCCCTTCCGCGCCATTGCCATGGCCGGCCTTCACCACAGCCACCGCGCACGCGGCGTCGCGTTCCCGGACGATAAAGACAACACGATCGATCACCCGCACCCCCTAGAGTTCCCTTCTTATGCAGAGCCTGCGCCAAATGTCAGCGGGGTTCGTAAAATCTAAACGCAGATTGCAATTTTGAATTAACACAAGCTAAGGAGTCCCCGTAACGGGGGGACAGATGAGATTCAAAGTTGGGGGCGGCGCGGGCTGGCGCGCAACCCTTTCGAAATCATTGACGTTCATACTTGCCACTACGGCGGCGGCCTTCGCGGGAGATCGGTACCATATCGCGCAGAAGGCGATGGCCCGCCTTCCTATTGGCGAGTTCGCAGAAATCGCGAAGGACGAGCGAGCCGCGGCTCGCGATGATTTTCAAGATTCCGCTCGCGTTGTCCCGTGCCCGAATCAGACGTCCCGGACGATGGTCGTGGCCCTCCTCGGTCAATCGAACGCAGCGAACTATGCCGAACACAGGTCCGCTGCGGTTGATCCGCGAATCTCGGTCTTCTACCATGGCAAGTGCTACGAGGCTCGCGACCCGCTGCTAGGAGCTACCGGCTTTCGAGGATCCGTTTGGCCTACGTTCGCCAAAACAATAGTGAAATCCGGAAAATTTGACCAAGTCGTGTTAGTCCCGGCAGCTATAGGCGGCACTCCGTTGGTCAGTTGGGCTCCGGGGGGCATATATTGGGACCGAGTCGTAAGCCGGATATCAGGTTTGCGGCGAGCTGGCCTAAAGGTAACCCACTTCCTTATAGGACAGGGCGAACGAGAGGCTAATAGCGGCGAGGATGGCGTCGTGTACAAGCAGCATGCGGTCAGGCTCTTGCTCGCGCTCAGAGCGACGGGGGCGGAAGTCTATTTTGCCACCACCGGACAGTGCAGCGGAGCTCAGAACAATCGGATCAGATTCGCGCAAGAAAGCGCTCGCTTGGAGACGGGCACATTTGCAGGCCCAGACATGGACTTGGTTGGTCCTGAACACCGGGTTCGAGGGTGCCACCTCGATGATTTCGGCACACGGATGGTCGCGTTAGGCTGGGCCAACGCGGTTATCAATCCGTCGGGCTAGAAGCTCAAGCCGTGTCCATATCAACCAGATTGTCTGCAGCCCTATGCTTATTGGGTCTGGTCCTTTCTAGCTCGTCTGTCGCTGCCACCAAACCACTGCCTGTTTCGCAATCGGAATGGCTCTCAATGCTCGCCGCCGCAAATGCGGGTGGAGTAATCGAGCTTGATAAGAGGCCGGTCGCTTTCGTGAGGCACAAGTTTCGGCCGGCGGGTCACGTTGTCATTCGAGGCGGGGTGTTTGGTCCGATCATCTTGGACCAATGGTCGAATGTCACATTTGAGGGGTCTAGGTTCAAAGCGCCTGTTGGCGCCCCCGCTCATCAGGCTCTTGTCGACGCGTTCCAACCCCAAAATCTGGAACTTAGTAACTGCTATTTTGTCGGGTACGAGGGGGAGGGGGGAGAGCTTCGAACGAGAGGGCTTCTGATACGAGGTGGGCTGAACATATCGGTTCGCCATTCTACGTTTGAAATCATGGCAGGCTCAAACAGCTTCATTCTCTCTAATGGCGTACAATTTATTGCAAACAGAATGACGAGGGTTCGGGAGGGCGTTCAATTTAAGGGCGGAGGCAATATTCTAATTGAGAGCAACCGATTCGATAATTTTCAGCCATTTTTAGGCGACCACCCGGACGCGATCCAATTTTTCACAGCAGGCTTAACGAATCCAACCGACTTGGCCTCCCATGATGTTCTCATTTCCGGCAATCTGATTATTGCTGCCGACCAATCTCAAGGAATCTTCCTGGCTGACCAAAATAGTCTCCAATCCTCGGGACGTGGATACAAAAGGATAGCAATTCGCAGAAATATAATTGTCGGAGCCGTATGGCATGGCATTACGGCTGCGCCCGTCGACAGCTTAACTATAGTCGGAAATCGAGCGATCAGACAATCCGGCCGGGATGTGCGTGGGAATCGTATCACTGCGGCTGGTCGCGAAGTCATTCTTGAGGACAATGAAGCGAGCGAGTTCAAGATTGCGCAATCGGTTCGCAACCACGGCAACCGCACGCTCGGCCCCCTATCAGCACAGCGCATCAACGCGGTCATCGCTGAGTGGACACAGGCGAACCACGTGCAATAAATACGGCATGAGCGCGGCGAGTTGCACACTCGGCCCCTTTGGATCGGGAGTGTGAGTTAATGGATTTGGCTACCTGGGCCACGAGGATCGCTACGCCTGCGGCCGCGCTGCCAAGCTATCGCCAGGACCCGTCGCCGCTGAGGCGGTTCGTTACCAAGGCGATGTTCTACGTCTTTGTCGTTGCCGTCGGGCTGTTCTACGGCCTCAGCGTGGTTGTGCTCCCTCCGATCCTGCTGCTCTACATCAGCTTTCCGGTCCTGCTGCTGATCGCCCTGATCCTGTGGGCGATGCCGGACAGCGGCGAGGGCCCGTTGGCGCTGGTGACGTTGGGCTTTTTCGGCTTCAGCCTCACGGTTCTGCTGTGGCCGGACTATGTGGCGATGCAGGTGCCGGACTTCGCTCGAATTTCGTTCCGGCGGCTCTGGTCCTGGGAGCTGGCGGCATGCCTGCTCCTGTGCCTTTCCATGTCGAGCGCGGTGCGCAACCGGCTGCGCGACCGGATGGCGGTGACCCGGCCGTTCTGGATCATGGCAGGGCTGTATTTCGCCGGGCAGTGGCTCACGGTGCCGTTCAGCACCGCGCCGTTCGCGTCGATCAATATCTCGCTGAACCTGTTTTTCGTGTGCGGCATTCCGCTGCTGGCGGCGACCTATCTGTGCGATAGTGCCAAATCCCTGCGGCGATGGGAGATTCTGATCCTGCTCGCCGCGCTCGGCAATTGCCTCATCGCAGCGATCGAGGTCCGCAACGGAGAGGTGCCCTGGGCCAATCACATCCCGAGCTTCCTGTCCGTGGACGCGGAGACGCTTCAGGGGATTTTGGCAGGCAATGTGCGCGACGGCAAATACCGGGCCGCCTCGGTCTTCACCGTCTCGTTGTGCCTGGCCGAGTTCCTGTCCGTCGCCGCGCCCTTCGCGCTCGGGCGCGCGCTTGCGACGAACCGCCTCGCCTCGATCGCGCTCTGGATCGCCGTCGACCTGATCCTGCTGGGGGCGATCGCGCTGACCCGGTCCCGGCTCGGCATCATCGGCTGGCTGGTCAGCCACGCCGTGTTCGTCCTGCTGTGGGGCTGGAAGCGGTGGTCGGGCAAGGCGCGCGACCTGGTCGGACCCGCGGTCAGCCTCGCTTTCCCGCTTGGGGCAAGCGCCTTGCTGGTGGCGATGTTCACCGTGCCGGCCGTCCGCAACCGCACGATCGCCGGCGGCTCGACCGGACTAAGCGACATGGCCCGACGGGACCAATTCGAGCTGTTCTGGCCTAAATTCATAAGTAACCCGATCGGCCATGGCAGCGGCCAGAGCGGCGTCATCCTCGACTATCACCAGCCGGGCGGAAAGCTGTCGGTCGACAGCTATTTCATCACCACCGGCATCGATTACGGCGTGATCGGCCTGATCTGCTTCTTCGGCATGTTCCTGTACACCTTCTACCTGATGGGAACGGCCTATCTGTCGTCGGACAGCGAGGAGACCGACATCGCGCTGCCGATCGCGTGCGCGATCGCGGTGCTGTTCATCGTCCGCATGGTGCTGAGCCAGGGAGACAATCTCCCGCTGATCTTCATGGTCTGGGGAACCGCCATCGCCGTTTACGCGCGGCTGGTCGGCCTGCCCAGGCGCGCCGCGGTCCAGGCTCGGCCGGAACCGGCGGACGCGTCCGACACGCCACGGCTCGCGCCCGCCGAATAGGCCTCAGGCGACCAGCGGAAAGCGCAACAGCCGGTCCGCCAGCGGCACCAGCGCCTCGGCGCGCGGGCCAACGGCGCGGGCGATCTCCGGATGACGGGCGTCGAGCCCGCCGGTCAGTGCGCCGAAGGCGGGCAGGATCAGCTTGCTCCCCGTCACCACGAAACAGCGCCGCGCGACATTGCGCCCGCGCTGCGTGATCCGCAGCTTGGGATGAAAATGGCCGGAGAGTTCGGGCCGCGTCTCGCCCGCTTCGGCTTCGTGGCGCAGCACCAGCCCGTCCACCTCTGCCTCGAGCATGATCGTGCCGCCGCAGTGATCGATCAGCGCGGAATCGTGATTGCCGGTGATCCAGACCCAGCGCAGCGACCCCGTTAGCGCCATCAGCAGTCGCCGCGCTTCGTCAGGCAATCGTTCGCAGCCCGCGCTGTCATGGAAGCTGTCGCCCAGGCACCAGAGCTCGCCGGCGCCGGTGCTGCGGACGAGCGCCGCCAGATCGGCCAGCGTCGCCTGAGAATCATAAGGCGGCAGCATCTGGCCGCCCTTCGCGAACCAGCTCGCCTTTTCCAGATGCAGGTCGGCGACGATCAGCGCCCGGCGCGCCGGCCAGTACAGCGCACCCTGCGGCAGCGCGGCCAGCTCATGCCCGGCGAACGAAAAGGGAACCATGCGGGCCGCTTAGGCGGCCGGCAGCCGAGTCGCAATGCCGACGAGCCGCCTCAGCCCTGGTTCGCGTAAACCTTGACCAGGTCGTACAGATAGTCGCGCCCCTCATAGAGCGACCGCACCCGCATCCGCTCGTTCAAGCCATGCGCGCCGTTCAGGTCGGATTCGAAGAAGATGCCGGGCACGCCATAGACCGGGATGCCGATCGCCTCCAGGAAGATGCCGTCGGTCGCGCCAGTGGACATGATCGGCAGCAACGGCACGCCCGGGAAGTGCTTTGCCGCGACCGTCTTGATCGGGCCCAGGATTTTCGGGTCGAGCGCCGGCGAGATGGCGGTCGGCCGGATCGGCGCGTTGGCGCTGACCTTCACTTTCGGGCCGGCAAGCGTCCTTAGCTGCGCCAGCGTTCCTTGCACGGTCTCGCCGGGGAAGATGCGGCAATTGACGTTCGCGGTTGCCCGCTGCGGCAACGCGTTCTCCGCATGGCCGGCCTTGAGCAGCGTCGCCACGCAGGTGGTACGAAGCGTCGAATGGAAGGTCTTGTCCCTCGACACGATCGCGTCGGCAGCTTTATCCCCCGGATCGGCGAGCAGGGCTTTGATCGCCGCGCCCATTTCGCCGCCGACCGCAGCCGAGGTTCCGGTGAAGAAAGCGCGCGTCGTCTCGTTGAACCGGACCGGGAATTCGTAGCCGCGGATCGCCTCGATCGCGTCCGCAAGCTCGTAGATCGCATTGTCGGGAACCGGCTGCGAGCTGTGGCCGCCGGGGTTGGTCGTCTCCAGCGTGTAATTCTGCGCGGCCTTTTCGCCGACCTGGATCGCAAGCACCTGGCGATTGCCCTGCGCATCAAGCCGGCCTCCGCCGCCTTCATTCAGCGCGAACTCGGCTGCCACCAGCTCCGGCCTGTTCTTCGCCAGCCAGTCGGCGCCGTTGAACGCGTAGGTGGTCTCCTCGCCGCAGGTCAGCGCCATCTTGATCGTGCGCTTCGGCCGGAAGCCTTCCTGGTTGTAGCGGATCAGCGAATCGGTCCAGATCGCCGCCATCGACTTGTCGTCGGCCGAGCCGCGCGCGTAGAAAAAGCCGTTCTCCTCGACCAGCTTGAATGGATCGCGGCTCCAATCCTCGGGCTTCGCCTCGACCACATCGAGATGGGCGAGCAGCAGCATCGGCTTCGCCTTCGCGTCGCTGCCTTTCAGCACCGCGACGAGCCCGCCTTCCTTCGGATGCTCCGGCACCGAGAACAGGGTCAGTTCCTGGTCGGAATAGCCGGCCGCCTTCAGCCGCGCCGCCATCTTCTCCGCGGCCGCGGTGCAGCTGCCGGCGGACAGGGTGGTGTTGGTCTCGACCAGCTCCTGATAGAGTTCCCGGAACTTGGCCTGGTCCGGCCTCAGGGTCTGCGCGGCCAAGGGCTGGGCGAGCAAGACCGCAGCGCTTGCGGCGCTCAGGAATGATTTGATCAAGTCTCGCTCTCCCCTCACCCCGGCAAAGGCCGGGGCCCACATTCTTCTTTAACTTGGTTCAAAATGGAAGGTGGGTCCCGGGTCAAGCCCGGGATGACGAAATCAGCTCAGCGAAGCGCCACCAGCATCCGCCGTTCGACGGCGGACTGGTCGGGCAGGATGAAGCGGACCTGCTTGTTGGCGAAGTCCACCGACACGCGGTCGAACAGCCTGAGCGCATCCATGCCCAGCAGCAGCGCGGGCTTGTTGGCGAGGCCGAACCGCTTGAACGGCTCGGCATCGGCGAACGCGACCGGGATGTTGTTCATGTCGACGCCGCCGATCTGCATCCGGTCGATCTGCGCGAATTGGGCCGGCATCTGCCCGCCGGTCACGCTGGTGATCATGACCGGGACGAGCGACGGCAGCTTCTTGTGCCGCTCAAGCTTCCTGAGCAGCGCGAGATTGCCGATGCTGGTTTCCGCGCCGGTATCGACGATCACCTGCACGCGTTCGCCGAGCAGCCGCGAGTTGACGAGGATCAACTGGCCGTAGCGATTGCGCGCGGTGACGACGATCGTGTCGGGATCGGTGTCCTCGACGTGGCGCGCGGCCGTGACCTTCATCTCGTTCTTCTTGAAATCGAGCGTGACCCGCCGGCTTTGCAGGCTGTCGAGGCCCAGCATGCCCTGCGCGCCGATATGTGCCTGATCGAGGGCGGGCGCCTCGATGTCCTTGACTCTGGTGCCCGACAGCTCGAGCGACGGGACCAGGACCGTCTTGACCAGGCCGGAACCGGTCACGGTGATCAGGTTCAGCGTTGGGCCGGCCTCGAGATTCAGCCGCGTCGCAAGCTGCCGCGAAATCACCGTGCGCTCGGCGCCGGTGTCGATCACGAACGGCATTGCTTCCGATTCGCCGATCCGGACCGGCACGGTCATCCGATCCGAGCGATCCGCCCCCAGCGCGACAGAGGCGATTTCGGGCGGCGCCGGCGCGTCGGTTGCCGGAACCGTGGCGAGGACGAGCAGCATCGCAACCATGTCATTCTCCCAACCACCGAAGCGAGCCTACACCCTGAACGCACGTTCGGGAACGCTCGCGCGGGCGAACGTCGCTTTCAGGCCTGTGGACGTAATCGGTCAGTCGGTCGCCATCGCTTCGGCGACGAGCGCTTCCGCTTCGATCAACAGCAAGTCATCCACCGTGCCCTGCGCCACCCGCTCGCGGCCGATCAGCACCAGCACCGGGACCGCGAGCGGGCTGACGCGCGGCAGGTCGACGTGCAGCATCGTGTCGTTCGCGCGGTCGAGCAGATGCGCGAGTCGCCCGACATCGGTCATCTTCGCCCGCGCATCGTCCCAGGCGGCGCGGAGCAGCAGATGATCGGGCTCGTAGCGGCGCAGCACGTCGTAGATCAGGTCGGTCGAAAAGCTGACCTGCTTGCCGGTCTTGCGCTTGCCGGGATGCTGGCGCTCGACCAGACCGCCGATCACGGCGACTTCACGAAAGGCGCGCTTCAGCAGGCTGGATTGCTGCACCCAGTCGACGAACTCGTGCTCCAGTATGTCCGGCGAAAACAGCGGCCGCGGGTCCGCGACCGGCTCCAGGCTGTAGGTCGCGATCGCATAGTCGCTAGCGACGAACCCCAGGGGTTTCAGCCCCAGCGTCTCCATCCGCCGGGTGACCAGCATCCCCAGAGACTGGTGCGCGTTCCAGCCTTCGAAGCTGTACACGACCATATAGTGCCGGCCTTCGCGCGGGAACGTCTCGACCAGTAATTGCTCGGGGCCGGGCAAGGCCGATCGCCGCGCCTGCATGGCCAGCCAGTCGCGCACGTCATCGGGAAAGCGCGGCCATTCCCCGGGCGAGGCGAGGAACGCGCGCACCCGGTCGGCCAGATGGGTCGAGATCGGCATCCGCGCACCGCCATAGGTCGGGATGCGCGCCGGTTTCGACGTCGCGCGAACGATCACGTCCTCGATGTCGATCCGCTCCACTTCCAGCACCAAGCCGGCAAAGAAGAAAGTGTCACGGGGGCTGAGGGTGGCGGCGAAGCTTTCTTCGATCCGGCCGATCGAGCGGCCGTTCCTGAACCTGACGTTGAGCATCGTCGCCTCGACGATGATGCCGGCGTTGAGGCGGTGCTGGGTGACGAAATTCGGATGGCTGACGCGCCAGCGGCCATCGGGATCGCGCGTCAGCCGCTTGAACCGGTCATAGGCCTTCAAGGCATAGCCGCCCGATTCGATGTAGCTCAGCACCTGCGCGAACAGCGCGTCGGCCAGCGCCGAATAAGGGAGCGCGCCGCGCACCTCGTCGAGCATGTCCGCTTCGTCGAACGGTGCCGCGCAGGCGCAGGCCATGATGTGCTGCGCGAGCACGTCGAGCCCGCCCCGCCGGAACATGTCGGCGTCCAACTCGCCGTCGGTCACTGCGTCGAGGGCGGCCCGGGCCTCCAGATATTCGAAACGGTTGCCGGGGACGAGGATCGCCTCGGATGGTTCGTCGAGCCGGTGATTGGCGCGACCGACCCGTTGCAGCAGCCGCGACGCGCCCTTCGGCGCGCCCATCTGGATCACGCAATCGACATCGCCCCAGTCGACGCCCAGATCGAGCGATGCGGTCGCGACCAGCGCGCGCAGCCGTCCCTCCGCCATGGCCAGCTCCACCTTGCGCCGCGCTTCCCGGCTGAGGCTGCCGTGATGGATGCCGATCGGTAGCTTCAGCTCATTGACCGCCCACAGATCCTGGAAGATCAGTTCGGCCAGGCTGCGCGTGTTGCAGAAGACAATCGTCGTGCGGTGCGTCTCGATCTCCGCCATCACCTGCGGCGCCGCATAGCGCCCCGAATGGCCCGCCCAGGGGATGACGCCCTCCGGGATCAGGATCGAGATTTGGGGCTCCGCGCCCGGATCGCCGCGCACCAGCGTGACCGTATCGATGTCGCCATCGGGCGCTAGCCAGGCGCGATAGCCGTCGGGATCGGCGATGGTCGCCGAAAGAGAGACGCGGCGGAGCTGCGGCGCGATCCGTTGCAGCCGCGCCATCGACAGCGCGAGCAGGTCGCCGCGCTTGCCTGTGGCGAAGGCGTGCACCTCATCGACGACGATCGTCTTCAGCTCCGCGAACAGCGTGAAACTCTCAGGGTATGACAAAAGCAGGCTGAGCGACTCAGGCGTGGTCAGCAGCATCTGCGGCGGGCGCATCCGCTGCCGCGCCTTGCGGTCCGAGGGCGTGTCGCCGCTGCGCGTCTCGACCCGGATATCGAGGCCCATTTCCGCGATCGGCCCGAGCAGGTTGCGCTGCACGTCGACCGCGAGCGCCTTCAGCGGCGAGACGTACAGCGTGTGGAGCGTGCCGGTCGGCTTCTCGATCAGTTCGACAAGGCTGGGGAGGAAGCCGGCCAGTGTCTTTCCCGACCCGGTCGGTGCGACCAGCAGCGCATGCTCCCCGCGCCGGGCGGCGCCCAGCATCTCCAGCTGGTGCCGGCGGGGCTGCCAGCCTTTCGCGGCGAACCAGTCGGCAAGTTGGGCGGGAATGGGATTCAACAGCACCTCGTCACCCCGGACTTGATCCGGGGCCCACCTTCTTCTTGCGTCGGGCACTGAAAAGGCAAGATCGGTCCCGGCTCACGGCCGCGATGACGAGGATTTACCGCTGCACCCGGTTCTCCGGCGGGTTGTCGAGCAGGACAGCCACGAACGCGATGATGCCGAGCAGCAGAAGGATCATCGAAGCGATGTTCATATGTCACTCCTCCGACCGTGCCGTTGGCCAACGAAGCGGAACGGTTTGCGATCCGGAGCAGTTGCGCTAGCCACGCACCATGACCCAGCTTCTTCCACGCGCCCTCGTCGCCATTCTGCTGGCCCTGTTGGGCGTCTCGATCATGAGCCTTGTCGTCATCGTCGCGCTCGTCGGCTTTCCGAGCGATCCCGCGAAGCTTGCCACGTTCCAGATGCGCGCGGCGCCGTTTACGCCGCAAGTCGATCTGATCATCGGCGGGCTCGTCCTGCTTGCGTGCGGGTGGTGGGCCGGGCGGCCCTTCGCCCGCCCGCTGGCCCTCCGTGCCGGCCTGGCCGTCGGCCTCGGCTATATCGCCGTCGAAGTGGCGATCGCCGTGCTTCGCTCAGGCCTGGTCGCGATCGACTGGCAGCCGACGCTGATCTCCTTTACCGTGAAGATCGTGGCCGCGCTGGCCGGCGGGTGGCTGGCGGGCGGGCCGGCGGCGCCCGATCCGGTTCCGCTCGACCCGGAATGACGCCGCTCGGCGCCTGGATCGAGCCGTACCCCGAAGGCATCTATGTGCCCGCCGCCGATGCCTGGATCGACCCATCGCAGCCAAAGCCGCGCGCGCTCGTCACCCACGGCCATAGCGACCATGCGCGGGGCGGACACGGCGCCGTCTGGGCGACGCCGGAGACGCTGGCGATCATGGACGCGCGCTACGGCGCGCAGGCGGCGCATCCCGTCGCCTATGGCGAGACGTTGCGGATGGGCGAGGTGCAGGTGACGTTCGTGCCCGCCGGCCATGTGCTCGGCTCCGCGCAGATCGTGCTGGAGCATGCGGGCGAGCGGGGCGTCGTCTCCGGCGACTATAAGCGCCGGCCGGACCCGACCTGCCCGCCGTTCGAGCCGCAGGCGTGCGACATCTTCATCACCGAGGCGACGTTCGGCCTGCCGGTGTTCCGCCATCCGAAGACGGGGGACGAGATCGACAAATTGCTGGCGGCGCTGCACGCCAATCCCGATCGCTGCGTGCTTGTCGGCGCCTATCCGCTGGGCAAGGCGCAGCGGGTGATCGCCGAGCTCAGGCAGCGCGGCCATGACGACCCGATCTATCTCCACGGCGCGATGCAGCGCCTCTGCGACCTCTATGTCGAGCATGGCGTGACGCTTGGCGAGCTCCGCCTCGCGACCGGCGTGCCCAAGGCCGAGATCGCCGGCCGCATCGTCCTTGCCCCGCCCGGCGCGCTCAACGACCGCTGGAGCCGGCGCCTGCCCGACCCGATCACCGCGATGGCCTCCGGCTGGATGCGCATCCGCCAGCGCGCGGTGCAGCGCAACGTCGAGCTGCCGCTGATCCTCTCCGACCATGCCGACTGGGACGAGCTGACCGAGACGATCCTGGAGATCGCGCCGAAGGAAG
This sequence comes from Sphingomonas horti, assembly GCF_009753715.1. GTDB lineage: Bacteria > Pseudomonadota > Alphaproteobacteria > Sphingomonadales > Sphingomonadaceae > Sphingomonas_B > Sphingomonas_B horti. The sequence continues at coordinate 170,167 of NZ_WQMS01000007.1, forward strand.
TGTGGGTGACGCACGGCCGCGAGGACGCGCTGGTGCATTGGTGCATGACCCGCCAGATCAAGGCCCGCGCGCTCGACCTCACCGGCTATGAGGACGAGGACGATTGAACGAGACCGAGTTCCTCGCCGCGATCCGGTGCCTCGCGACCGACCCGGCGGCGCGCGGGTTCGCAGACGATGCGGCGGTGCTGGGCGATCTCGTGCTCACTCACGACATGATTGTCGAGGGCGTGCATTTCCTGCCGGACGATCCGCCCGAGGACGTGGCCTGGAAGCTGGCCGCCGTGAACCTGTCGGACCTTGCCGCGAAGGGCGCGGAACCGGTCGGCTGCCTGCTCGGCTACACGCTGGGCGCGGCGGCGTGGAATGCGCGCTTCGTCGCCGGCCTGAGGGAGGTGCTGGCGCGCCATGCGATGCCGCTGCTCGGCGGCGACACGGTGCGAGCGAACGGCCCGCGCAGCTTTGGCCTGACCGCGATCGGCCGCGCCGCCCGCGCGCCATCGCGTGACGGCGCGCGCGCCGGCGATGCGCTCTACGTCACCGGCACCATCGGTCGTGCCGGCATCGGCCTGCAGCTTTTGAAGGACGGGAACGCCGGGCCCGAGATCGACGCCTATCGCCGCCCGCAGCCGCGGCTGGCCGAGGGCCGTGCGCTGGCGCCGCTCGTCCACGCGATGATGGACGTCTCCGACGGGTTGCTGATCGATGCGAAGCGCATGGCCGATGCGAGCGGGCTCGCGGTCAGCATCGACCTTGCCGCGGTTCCGGTTTCCGGCGATCCGCTCGATGCCGTCGTCGCGGGCGACGACTATGAGCTGCTTTTCGCGGTACCCACGGATGCGACGCTGCCGGTGCCCTCCACCCGGATCGGTCATTTCGAGGAGGGGCTGGGACTGAGCCTCACAAAGGCGGGGATTGCCGTCCCGCTGCCCCCCTCGCTGGGCTGGCTGCACGGCTAGCTGTTTCGCTTGCTCTCCCCCCAATCCCGCTTCATACCTCCGCCGCGAACGAGCGGCCGGGGTGACAAGAGCCGCAAACAGATGGGGAAAGGGTTTCGATGAACGTTGTTCTGATCGCCATCGCCTGCGGCCTTCTGGCCGTGGTCTATGGCTTTTTCACGAGCGCGCAGGTGCTGAAGCAATCGGCCGGCAACGCGCGCATGCAGGAAATCGCCGGCGCGATCCAGGAAGGGGCGCAAGCCTATCTCGGCCGCCAATACACGACGATCGCGATCGTCGGCGTCGTGGTCGCCGTGCTGGTCGCGGTATTCCTGGGGCTGATCCCCGCGGTCTCCTTCGTTATCGGCGCAGTGCTGTCGGGCGTTGCCGGCTATATCGGCATGAACATCTCGGTACGGGCGAATGTGCGCACTGCGGAGGCGGCACGCCACAGTCTGCAGGGTGGCTTGACGACCGCTTTCCGCTCCGGCGCGATCACGGGCATGCTCGTGGCCGGCCTGGGGCTGCTCTCGTTGGCGGTGCTGTTCTGGTACCTGACGGGACCCGGCGACTATACCCCCAAGGGTGAAGACCGTACCATCATCACGGCCTTGACCGCGCTTGCGTTCGGCGCGTCGCTGATCTCGATCTTTGCGCGCTTGGGCGGCGGCATCTTCACCAAGGCTGCCGACGTCGGCGCCGACCTGGTCGGCAAGGTCGAGGCGGGAATCCCGGAAGACGATCCCCGCAACCCGGCCGTGATCGCCGACAATGTGGGCGACAATGTCGGCGACTGCGCGGGCATGGCCGCCGACCTGTTCGAAACCTATGTCGTGACCTTGGGCGTGACGATGGTGTCGGTCGCGCTGCTCATCCAGGCGTCGACCGAAGAACTGGTCAAATTGATGTCGTTGCCGCTGATCGTCGGCGGCGTTTGCATCATCACCTCCATCATCGGCACCTATTTCGTTCGGCTCGGGGCGAAACAGTCGATCATGGGCGCGCTCTACAAGGGCTTCTGGGCCACGGTCATACTGTCGATACCGGCGATCTACGGCGTGACCGCGTGGACGCTCGGCGACATGCACGCGACGATCGGCGCCGCGGGCATGTTCGATGCTTCTACCGACCCGATGGGCGCCTTGCCGGTCGATTCTGCGATGGGCCAAAGCTTTACCGGCATGGACTTGTTCTGGTGCATGATGATCGGCCTCGCCGTCACCGGGCTGCTGGTCTGGATCACCGAATATTATACGGGCACCAACTACCGTCCGGTGAAGTCAATCGCGCGCGCATCGGAGACAGGGCACGGCACCAACGTGATCCAGGGCCTCGCGATCAGTCTTGAATCGACGGCGCTCCCCACTCTTGTGATCGTCATCGCCGTCATCCTTGCCTACCAGCTGGCGGGCGTGATCGGGATCGCGTTCGGGGCGACCTCGATGCTGGCGCTGGCTGGCATGGTCGTCGCGCTCGACGCCTATGGCCCGGTCACCGACAATGCCGGCGGCATCGCCGAGATGGCCGGCCTTGAGGGCGAAGTCCGCAACCGCACCGATGCGCTCGATGCGGTCGGCAACACCACCAAGGCTGTCACCAAAGGCTATGCGATCGGATCGGCGGGGCTTGCGGCGCTGGTGCTGTTCGGCGCCTATACGACCGACCTGAAGGAGTTCTTCGGCGGCCTGACCGTCGATTTCTCGCTGTCCAACCCGTATGTGATCGTCGGCCTGCTGCTGGGGGCGCTGCTTCCCTATCTGTTCGGCGCGATGGGCATGACCGCGGTCGGCAGGGCTGCCGGATCGGTGGTCGAGGAAGTGCGCAGCCAGTTCCGCGACAACAAGGGCATCATGGAAGGCACCAGCCGGCCGAATTACGCCCGCACCGTCGACCTAGTCACCAAGGCGGCGATCAAGGAGATGATCGTCCCCAGCCTGTTGCCGGTGCTGGCGCCGATCGTCGTCTATTTCGTGATCAGCTGGGTGGCCGGCCGCGAGAACGGCTTTGCCGCGCTCGGTGCCCTGCTGCTCGGCGTGATCGTGTCGGGCCTGTTCGTCGCCATCTCGATGACCTCGGGCGGCGGCGCCTGGGACAATGCGAAAAAATATATCGAGGACGGCAATTACGGCGGCAAGGGTTCCGAAGCCCACAAGGCCGCGGTGACCGGCGACACGGTCGGCGATCCCTACAAGGACACCGCCGGCCCGGCCGTGAACCCGATGATCAAGATCACAAACATCGTCGCGTTGCTGCTGCTCGCGGCGCTAGCCGGACACATGGCCGGCTGATCTTCGGCCATCTTGAATGCAAATGGCCCGCCCGGAGCTGATCCGGGCGGGCCTTTTTCGTCAGAGACCTTCGACGTATTTGAGCGACCGGCCGGGGACCAGCACCGGCTTCACATAGTCGGGCGTCGTCTCGCCCGTTCCGACCGGCTTGATCGCCTGTTCCGGCCTGATCGGCCGCGCGAAGTGGATGCCGTACCAATGGGTTCGGCGCCAGACGACCTCACCCTTCACCCGCCCGACGCCACGCAGCTCCGCATAGACGATATCGCCGCGCCGCATCGGCGGCTGCGGCACCGCATCCAGCTCGATCTTCATGCCTTCGGCCGAAAGGTCACGCAGCCGGCCCGCATGGCTTGCGCCGGACTCCGGACCGATGGTGGCGCGGATCATGAAATTCTGGCGCTTGAACGCGCGCCTGCTGTCCTGCACGGGTATGGCCTTGATCATCGATGGGCTCCCTTGAGCGCGCCAGGCTAGCCGCCAATGGTTGCCAGCCCGTTAGCCGCTTCCAACCGGTCGCTTCCCTTTTTGCCCGCCGTTCGTTATGGCGGCGCGATTTTTTCACCCCGAACCGAAGGCAGCTGCTTGGCCAAGGAAGAACTTCTCGAAATGCGGGGGCAGGTCGTCGAACTGCTCCCCAACGCAATGTTCCGCGTGCGCCTGGAGAATGACCACGAGATTCTCGGCCACACCGCCGGCAAGATGCGCAAGAACCGCATCCGCGTGCTGGTCGGCGACGAAGTGCTCGTCGAACTGACGCCCTACGACCTGACCAAGGGCCGCATCACCTATCGCTTCATGCCCGGCCGCGGCGGCCCCGGGCCGTCCTGACCGCAGGCGGCGCGCGCGTGCCGCTGATCCTGGCGTCCGCAAGCCCCAGGCGGCTCGACCTGCTGGTGCGCATCGGCGTGGTGCCGGACGCGGTGATGCCGGCCGATATCGACGAATCGGTGCTGAAAGGCGAGCTGCCCGCGCATCATGCCGCGCGGCTGGCCGCGGAGAAAGCGGCGGCGGTCGCGAAGCCGGGCGCGCTGGTGCTGGCCGCGGATACCGTTGTGGCCGCGGGCCGGCGTATCCTGCCCAAGGTCGAGGACGAGTCGACCGCGCGCCGCTGCCTTGAGCTCCTGTCCGGCCGCCGTCACCGCGTGCACAGCGCCGTCACGCTGGTCGATGCCGAGGGCAAGGCGCGGCACCGGCTTTCGACCAGCATCGTCACATTCAAGCGGCTGACCCGCGACGAGATCGATGCCTACCTCGCCAGCGGCGAATGGCACGGCAAGGCCGGGGGCTATGCGATCCAGGGGCATGCCGAGGCATTCGTGCGCTTCCTGTCCGGCAGCCATTCCGGTGTCGTCGGTCTCCCCCTGTTCGAGACGCGCGCGCTGCTGGTGGCGGCGGGACACTCGCTTGGCTGAATGGCTTTACGAGGCCGGCATCGGCGAGGACCGGGCCGTGCTGGTCGAGGGCGGCGTGATCATCGAAGCGCGGATCGACCGCGCCGACCACCGGCCCAGAGCCGGCGATGTTCTCGCGGCAAGACTGAAGCGCAAGGCCGGGCCTGCCGGTCGCGGCGAAGTCGAGCTGGCGAGCGGCACGGTTGCGCTGCTGGCGCCGATCCCGCCCGGGCTCACCGAAGGCGCGCCGCTCACGGTCGAGATCGTGCGCGAAGCGATCCCGGAGCGCCGCAACCCCAAGCTTCCGCTCGCCCGCCCGACGGATGCGCCGCCCCAGGCCGCGCCGACGCTGCTGGACGTACTTGAGGAGAGCGGCATCCCGATCCGGGCCGTGCCGCCGCAAGGCCCCGACCTGCTCGAGGAGGCCGGCTGGTCGGAGCTGCTGGAGCAGGCTGAAACAGGACTCGTGCCGTTTCCGGGCGGGCTGCTGCGAATCGCGCTGACGCCGGCGATGACGGTGATCGACGTCGACGGGGAGGTGGCGCCGCCCGAGCTGGCGCTGCGCGGCGCGGCGGCGGCAGCGCAGGCGATCCGGCGGTGCGATATCGGCGGCTCGATCGGTATCGACCTGCCGACCCTTCCCGACAAACGCGCGCGGCAGGCCGCAGCCGAGGCCCTCGATGCCGCGTTGCCCCAGCCGTTCGAGCGGACGGCGGTCAATGGCTTCGGCCTTCTCCAGATCGTCCGCCGCCGGGTGCGGCCGTCGCTGATGGAATTGCTGCAATCGGATCCCGTCCGGGCGTCCGCGCTGGCCCTGCTGCGCCGGCTGGAACGCGAGCCGCTTCCCGGCCCGGACCGCGTGACCGCGCCGGCCGCCGTTGCTCGCCTGATCGCCTCGCGCCCGGACTGGACCGCCGAGCTGGCACGCCGCCGCGGACGGGCCATTCGGATCGAGCCTTTCTGATCGGCGCTGCAACGGATAAAGCAGGCGCATGGATACCGACTTCTACCGCATCCGCCGGCTGCCGCCCTATGTCATCGCCGAAGTGAATGCGATGCGCGCGGCAGCACGCGCGGCGGGCGAAGACATTATCGACCTGGGCATGGGCAACCCGGACCTGCCGCCGCCGCCGCACGTGATCGAGAAACTCTGCGAGGTCGCGAAGAAGCCCGATGCGCACGGCTATTCCGCCTCGAAAGGAATTCCTGGCCTGCGCAAGGCCCAGGCCGGCTATTATGCCCGCCGCTTCGGCGTCGAGCTCGATCCCGAGCGCGAGGTCGTGGTGACGTTGGGTTCCAAGGAAGGGCTGGCGAACCTCGCCCAGGCGATCACCGCGCCCGGCGACGTGGTGCTGGCGCCGAACCCGTCCTATCCGATCCATACGTTCGGGTTCATCATCGCCGGCGCGACGATCCGGTCCGTCCCGACCACGCCCAACGAGCGCTATTTCGAGAGCCTGGAGCGCGCGGTAAAATTCACCGTGCCCAAGCCCTCGGTGCTGGTGATGGGCTATCCGTCCAACCCCACCGCCGAAGTGGTCGACCTCGCCTTCTACGAGCGTGTCGTTGCCTTCGCGAAGGAGCATGGGCTCTGGATCCTGTCGGACCTCGCCTATTCCGAGATCTACTTCGACGATTGCCCGACGCCCTCGATCCTGCAGGCCCCCGGAGCCAAGGACGTGGCGGTCGAGTTCACGTCGATGTCGAAGACCTATTCGATGGCCGGCTGGCGGATGGGCTTCGCAGTCGGCAACCCGGTGCTGATCGCGGCGCTGACGCGCGTGAAATCCTATCTCGACTATGGCGCGTTCACGCCGATCCAGGCGGCCGCCTGCGCCGCGATCAACGGGCCGCAGGACATCGTCGAGTCCAACCGCCAGCTCTACAAGCGCCGGCGCGACGTGCTGGTCGAAAGCTTCGGCCGCGCCGGCTGGGACATTCCGCCGCCGCGCGCGTCGATGTTCGCCTGGGCGCCGCTGCCGTCGGCGCTCGCGCACCTGGGCAGCCTTGAGTTCTCCAAGCAATTGCTGACCCATGCCGGTGTCGCCGTCGCGCCCGGCGTCGGCTATGGCGAGGAAGGGGAAGGGTTCGTCCGCATCGCCATGGTGGAGAATGAGCAACGCATCCGCCAGGCGGCGCGCAACGTGAAGCGATACCTTGCCAGCATGGGCGTGAACACGCCCGCGCAGACCACCGCCTGAGCAACGGGCGGCGGCGCGCCCATGATCGAGCCGCTCTATTCGGTCGCGGGCGTGCTGGTCGGGCTGCTGGTCGGCATGACCGGTGTCGGCGGCGGGTCGCTGATGACGCCGATCCTGGTGCTGGTGTTCGCTTTCCATCCGGCGACCGCGGTCGGCACCGACCTGCTCTATGCCTCTGCGACCAAGCTGGCCGGCACTGGCGTGCACGGCCTGCGCGGCACGGTCGACTGGCGGGTCGTACGGCGGCTGGCGACCGGCAGCGTGCCCGCGACGCTGCTGACGCTCGCCGCCTTGAGCATCGCCCGGATGCGCGCCGAGGACACCGGGCGCGTTATCACCGACATTCTGGGCGTCGCGCTGATCCTGACCGGCATCGCGACGCTCTATCGCAAGCGCATCGTCGAGCGCCTGAGCGGTGCCTTCGGGCGGCTGGAGGACCGGCGCATCATGTGGCTGACGATCGGCCTCGGCGCCCTGCTCGGCTCGCTGGTGACGCTGACGTCGGTCGGCGCCGGCGCGCTCGGCATGACCGCGCTGCTGGTGCTCTATCCCCGTGCCCCGGTCGCGCGGCTGATCGGATCGGACATCGCGCACGCGGTGCCGCTGACGCTGATCGCGGGGCTTGGCCATTTCGCGATGGGATCGGTCGATGTCGGGCTGCTATTGTCGCTGCTGATCGGCTCCATCCCCGGCATCGTTGTCGGCAGCCTGATCGCGAGCCGCATGCCGGACCGCGTGCTGACGCCGATGCTGGCGGTCACGCTGGCTTTGGTCGGCGCGAAACTGGTGCTCTGAAAGGCATCGACGAACGGCCGATCCGTGTCGATAGACCGGACTTGAGCCGAATCCGAAACAGGCAGAATGTCCGCGCTCCACATCTTGGGGGACGAACCCATGCGCCTGCCTCTTCTCCTCGCCTCGATCGCGCTTGCTGCCGCTTCGGCCGCGAGCGCCAAGCCCGCCGACTACCAGCCCGCCATCGACTTCAGCGGCCGCCCCGCCGACGCCCGCGCGATGGATGCCGGACGGCACCCCGCCGAAGTGCTCGACTTCATGGGCCTGAAAAAAGGCATGGCCACGATCGATGTGCTGACCGGCACCGGCTATTATGCCGAGATCATGGCGCAGGCCGTCGGGCCGAACGGCAGCGTGGTCGCGTTCGAGCCGGCCAATTTCTATGAAATGGGCAAGGCCAAGATCGACGCGATGACCGCGCGCGAGCCCAATGTGAAGCTGGTCACCGGCTTCCGCGCCGCGATGACGCCCAACACCTATGACTTCGCGATGATCCACCTGAATTATCACGATTTCTATTGGGAGAGCGAGAAGTACAAGGTGCCCCGCACCGATCCCAACCAGGTGCTCGCCGCGCTCTATGCGGCGATGAAGCCGGGTGGCATAGTCGCCGTCGTCGATCATGTCGGTCCCGCGGGCGACACGCGCGCGATCGTCGACAAGCTTCACCGGATCGATCCGGACACGGTCAAGGCCGATTTCCAGCGCGCCGGCTTCGTGCTCGACGGCCAGAGCGACATGCTGCGCGTCAGCACGGACGATCATACCAAGAACGTGTTCGATCCGGCCGTGCGTGGGAAGACCGACCGCTTTGTAATGCGGTTCAAGAAACCGGCGGCCTGACCCTGCACGCTTGACCGGATCGGCGTCCTCGCGCCAATCCGGTCCGCATGTTCGACCTGCCCGCCGTCTCCACGATCGCGCAGACAATCCAGCTGGCGATCGCGCCGGTCTTCCTGCTGGCGGGGATCGGGGCGATCCTGAACGTGCTCGCCGGCCGGCTGTCGCGAGTGGTCGACCGCTCGCGCGTGCTGGAGCAATTGCACGCGAACAGCGAAGGCGAGGAGCATCAGCGCTATGTGCGCGAGCTCCGGATCGTCGACCGGCGCATGCGCCTCGCCAATGCCGCGATCGCACTGATCGTCGCGAGCGCGATCGTCGTCTGCTCGCTGGTCGCCTTGCTGTTCATCACCCAGCTCGCCGGCCTCGCCTTCCGCGTGGCGGTGGCGGTCGCGTTCGTGCTCGGCATGGTGCTGCTGGTCGCCGGGTTGGTGCTGTTCCTGATCGAGATCAATCTGGCGCTCAGCTACCTCTACGTCCGCGAAGAGCTGCTGGAGCGCGAGGAACGGAACTGGCGGCGCACGCACCCCAAATGAAAAAGGTTGCCGGGCCTGAAAGACCCGGCAACCCCTTACATGGTCAGCGGCCGGAAGGCCGCCCGGAAGCCTATAGGCTGCAGCCCTTCAGGCGCGCAGCTCCCGAACGGACTTGACCGACCTCTCTGCTGAACCATGAGACATCGGATCACCTCCTTTCGCTGTTGAAGCCAATGTGCACCGGCTGGTGCACGAGAGGAATGTGAATCGCGGCGAATCGCCGATCAAGACTTGAAAAGAAAAATTAATTGCGCGAGTCTGGTTGGGTTGCGCTGCTTCGCCGCCGAAGCATCAACGGCAATCCTCGATCACGCGCGAGACTTCGGGCCAGGCCGGCACGATCGCCCACTGCCCGCCCGCCACCAGCATGAAGCGCCCGCGGCTGAAGGCCATCTGGTCGAGCAGCGGGTCGCGCGTCGCGAAATCGACCTCCAGCCCCGCCTCGCTGCGCCCCGCCGCGCGCGGCGTGGCGGCATCGGTGGTGCGGATCGTGAGCGGCCCGGCGGCGGCGGTCGCCCAGATCAGGCGCACGCGCTGCGCCGCATGGTCGCAACGCATGACCAGCACCGGCTTCATGCCGGCCTCGCCATAAGCCGCTTCGGTGTGGGTGCCCGCCCGGCGATAGCTCCAGTCACCCGGCGTCAGCGGCGCGTCGCGCCAGGCATCGCCCTGCGGAACGGGCGGCGGCGCCGGAGCGGGCGTGCGCGGAGGCGTCGGAACCGGCTCGGGCGGTGGCGCCGGACGGTTCGGCGCCACGCACGCGGAAAGCATCAGAAGTGAAAAGCCGATCGCCCGCCGCATGCGCTCTCCTGCCGTTGCCTGGATCAGCGCATGGCCGGAGCGGCCGCGCGTTGCAACCCGCCGGCACGACGGTGCGAGCGGCTCAGCCGATGAGCATGTGCGCGAAGTGCTGCCAGGCGGCGCTCTGGCTGACGAGCACGCGCAGCGGCTCCGATGCCAGGAACAGGCCGCCGCCCAGCATCGTGGCCGGATGCAGCCTGCCCCGCCGTCTCAGGTCGAACGCGACCAGCGCGATCAGGAACAGGTTGGCGATCAGCATGCCGCCGACCGGCGGGATCACCGGCCAGTGCAGCATCCTGGAAAGCCGGGCCATCGGCGTCACGCACAGCGACAGGGTCGCGAGCAGCATCAGTCTCTTGTGATGCTGCGCCATGTTCCGCCGCAAAAGCGCGAGACTGAACAACCAGGCGAACATGCCGATGCTGACGAACGGGAAGATCAGGAACGCGGCCGGGTCGCGACCCGGCGGAGGCGTGCCGTTGCGGCCGCGCTCGATCGCGACCACCACGCCCAGCAGGAAGACGACCAGTGCCAACACGACCGCGAAGCCGCCGACCGTGCGGTGCAGCCTGATCTGGCCGGCGCCGATCAGCGCGGTCTGGCCGATATAGGTCAACACCCAGGCCGTGAAGACGAGGCCGTGGACGTGCAGGATCGGCGGCACGGCGGGACGGGCGAAATAATCGTGGAGGTAATAAGTGGGCGCGAAGCCGATGAAGGTGGCGAGGCCAAGCGCCACCGCGATCGATCCGAAGAAGATCCGATCGGCAGTCCAGGCCGGGCGGACAGGCGCGACAATCGTGGCCATCGACTCGCTCCCGCTGAAGGAATGAGATCAGGCGACCCGTGCGGCCTTCATAGCGAAGCCGTGCGCGGCCGATAGCATGGAAGCGACCTCATGTCGCGTCGTGGAAAATGATGCCCAGCGTGAAGCGCAATCCGCTGCGGACGCGGCTGACGCCGTGCCGCATCTGCACGCGATAGTCGCCGCGGCTTCCTCGGACCGGCCGTTCGCGGACGGGAAACACGACCGCGTCGCCATGGGCGAGCGGCACCACCTCGGCACGCGACTGCATCCGCGGCCGCTGCTCGGTCAGCACGAACTCCCCGCCCTCGAAATCTCGTCCCGGGGCCGACAACAGCACCGCGACCTGCAGCGGAAACACATGGTCGCCGTAAACATCCTGGTGGAGCGCGTTCCAGTCGCCTGCCTGGTAGCGCAGGATCAACGGCGTCGGCCGCCCCTGCCCCGCCGCATGGCATTCCGTCAGAAACGCGGCATGCGACTCCGGAAACCGCCGGTCCTGCCCCAGCCGCTCCGCCCAGCGGTTCGCGATCGCGGCCAGCGAGGGATAAAGCTGCTCACGCAGCTTGGCGACCCGATCGGGCAATGGATAGGCGAAGTAGCGATACTCCCCCTGCCCGAAGCCATGCCGCGCCATGTCGACGCGGCTGCGGAACAGGCTCTCTTCGGTCCACCATTTCCGCGCTTCGGCACAGGCTTCGCGCGAAAGAAGCTCCGGCAGAACCGCGCAGCCCTGCGCGTTCAGTTCGGTTTCCAGAGAAGGTCCGGTCGCATCCATTGCTGGCGAGTAGAACTCCAGGTGCAACCGAACGTCCCGTGACTTGCCTTCAAACCGGCGCGACCGCCGATGTCGGCAAAAAGAGCAGCGGAGCCTCCGTCTCGGCCCGCACCTCTTCGAGCCAGGCGCGGCCGCTGATTCCCTGCCGTCCTAGCTCTTCGAGCGTGAGCGCGGACCCAACCGCGGCGGCTTCCCGTGCTCGCGTCCCGGCAACGCTGTCCCGAAGCGCCTTGGCCCGTGCATCGAGTGCATTGGACCAGTCCTGCGTGCCGACAGGCGCGTCAGCCTGCAAAGCGTCCGCCACGGCTGCCTGTCCGAGACGCAGCCGGTCCCCGGCACGCACCAACGCCAGAGCGCCGTCCTCGGCCGCCTTGCGCGCGACCGCGTCTTCGCCACTGGCGAGCCGCGCCTGCACCCGCGCCGACGAAGCAAAGGCGAGGGCCTCCAGAAACGGCTCGGCCGCGATCGGGTCGGGATTGCCGTCCAGCAGCTCGAGCGCGCGCCGCTCGAACTGGTTGGATAGGAAGATCGCCTCCTCTGCCACATGTCGCCACTGCGGGAGCGGGTCGGTGAGCAGCCAGGCTTCGTCCAGCATCTGCGCGGTAGTCCGCAGTCGCGTGAAATCCTCGGCGATGCGGTCGCGCTTCAGGAATTCAACGCCGCGCGCGATCGCGTCGAGCCGATCGCCCAGCGCATCGACCTTGGCCTCCACCCTGCCGATCTTCGCCGCCAGCACGGCGAAGCCGGCCACCGACACGCCGATCCCGGCGGCGTAGACCGCCAGATTGGCGATCTGCAGGTTCTGGACGACGTTCACCGCCGCCTTGATCTGCTCGTTCTGCACATAGCTGACCGTGTGGCCGACCAGGTCGACGGCGGTGCCGAAGCCCGGGGCACCGCCGGACAGGACTTTGCCGGCCAGGTTGGCCAGCCCGGAAGTCTCCTGGAGATGCCCAACGATCCGCCCTTCGCGACCGAGCGGATGATCGAGCCATAGACTTTGTACTCGCCGGAACCGACGCCAGCGGTCAGCAACTCGGGTATTTGGCGCAAAAACAGGGTCGTGATCACCAGAGCCTCCGCGCATTGTCCGCGGCTTCGGTGTAGCGGGCGGCGAGTTGGTCGAGGATCGACGGGTGCTTGGGCGTGCCGCGGATCAGCATCACGCCAACGTGATCCGCGACCTTGCGCCACAGCCGCGCCTCGGTCTTATCCCAGATCCGCGCCGAGTTGATCAGGCCGGTGGAGACGGCGACGGCGGCGGCGGTTCCACCGACCACGATCACCGGCCAATGGACCACTGTGGTCGCGAACAAGCCGGTGCCGAGCAGTCCGCCTGTGGTAGTCACCGCGAAAGATGGGATGGCGGCTGCAATCGCCGCCCCGCCGACGATCGGTGCCACGCCGCTCGCCACGTCCTGCCAACCTTCGAAGCCGTCCGCCGCGCCCGCAGACGCGCCTGGATCGCGACTCCAGATCGCCTGATGATCGACGATGTCTGCAAGTGCGCGGTTCGCTTCCTCGACCAGCTGGTTCGCGATCGGCTCCGCGACCTCGATGACCTTCGGCTCAACCACGCGTCGGATGTACGATCCTTGCCCGATCAGCCCGTCCTTCCAGGACGCACCCTTCAGCGTGTCGGCAAGGCCGGCGATCAGGTCGGCCGCGGCCTGGTTAAGTACCCGCGCGGCGATCAGAACCTGCTCGTCACGCCACTCGTCCAGCTCGTGGCGCGCGAGGAAGCCGTTCAGATTGAGCATCTTTCCCCCTTGGGCGGCATATCAGCACGCGGGCAACGCCGGCGCAAGATCGGTTGGCACTCACAGGAAGATGATCGCGCCCCAGAGCGCGACGCTGAGGATCAGCAGCACCTTCTCCCAACGCTTCCAGAAGCGCCGTCCCTGCTCGATGTCGGCCGGACCAGCGACAGCCATGCAGTAGAGGAGGAAGAGGCCGAGCAGGACGAATATTGGCATGCACCCGCCATGATCGACGCTTGCGACAGGAATGGTCGTGCATCATGACGACGTGTAGATTGAATATCCCTTAGGAAGTGATATCTTATGGGATATGCTGAAGATCGTCCTTGATACGGATATCATTGTCACGGCGCTCAGGAGCGCGACCGGCGGCAGCAACGCTGTCCTGCGTGAGGCGGCGCTTGGACGCGTGACGCCGCTGGTTACCCCGGCATTGTTCCTCGAATATGAGGCGGTGCTGAAGCGGCCCGAACAGCGGCTCGCCCATGCACTGGGACTGACGGAAATAGATCGGTTCCTGGCCGCCTTGGCGAGCGCCTGCGAGCCGGTGGAGGTGAGTTTTCAATGGCGGCCGCAGCTCTCGGACCCGAATGATGAGATGGTCCTGGAAGCGGCGGTCAATGGCCGGGCCGATGCTCTGATCACGCACAATGTGCGCGATTTCGCCAGAGGCGCGGAGCGGTTCGGTCTGAGAGTGCTGAAACCGGGTGAATTGTTGAAGGAGTTACCGTCATGAGCAAGGCCTCCTATCCGCTCAAGCTGCCGGCATCGGTCAAGCAAGCGGCCGCGCGGCTGGCCAAGGAAGACGGCGTGTCCCTAAATCAGTGGATTGCGGTTGCCATCGCCCAGAAGATCGGCGTGGTCGAAACGGCATCCGATTTCCTGAAGCGGCGCGCGGGCAAGGCAGGCGCTGCGGACATGCTGCCGTTTCTCGACGGGGCGAAGCGCGAGGCGCCGCCAGCCGGCGATGAATTATAACGGCCATGCGTTGATCGCACCGCCAGTCGCTGCTGCCGTCGGTTCAGCCTAGCGCCGCGCCGCGACGAGCCCGTTTGCCAGTTCCAGCCGTTCCCGCATCGCCGCCTTCAGCGCTCCGGGTTCCTCGATCACCAGATCGCCCGCCCAGGTGAAGAGGTGCTCGGCCATTTCGCGCAGTCCGCCGGCGGCGAAGCGGATGCGCAGGGAGCCGTCCTCGAGCGGCTCGACCGTCTGGCTCCGATGGAAGCGCCAGGCGCGGGCGCGCGGCGTGGCGTGGGGGAGGATGCGCAGCGTGACCTCGTGGGTGCCGTCGCGCCAGACGCCGAAACTCTGCGACAGCCACGCGTCCAGGTCGAAGTCATCGGGCGCGCAGCCGGGCGTGTCGCTCAGCCGCACGTCCAGCATCCGGTCAAGGCGGAACAGCACTGGGTCCAGCTCTGGCTTGCCGTCGCGCGGCGGCAGCTTGCCGACCAGATAGGTCAGGGGGCCGAAGGCGACGCCGTACGGGATAACGCGCCGCCACTGCGGCTCGCCGTCCTCGCGCGCATAGTCGAACTCGACGCAGGCGCCCGCCAGAATTGCGTGCTGGATGGTGGTGAGCGTCGCCGGATCGGCTTCCGCGGCAGGGCCGGCGGCCACCATCTTGCGGTTGGCGCGTGCCAGCAACTCCAGGTCCGGGTCGAGCCGCCGCTTCTCGCGGTCATCCAGCGCGCCCTTCACTTTGGCGAGCAGGCTGGCGAGCAAGGCCGCGCGAGGCGAGTCCTCGATCAGCCGCGCATCCGCCTCGGCCTGCAGAGCGGCCAGCTCCTCGGGCGTCGGTCGGGTATAAACGCGGCGCAGGGAACCCAGGATCCGGAAGCGCTTGCGTGCCCCGTCCGCCTGCTCATCGAGGTCAAAATGCAGCGCGATCACGTCGCGCATCCGCTCGGCCGTGCGGCGATTGACGCCGACTGCCTCAGCCATGTCGTCAAGCGTCAGCCCCTCCGCGCTCTCGCTGAGCGCGTGCACCAGCGACAGCAGCCGATCCAGCTTGGCCATTCGCGTCATGCGGCAATCCCCCTTGCCGCTTAGTCGGACAATCAGGCCTGGTTTGTGAAGGGGTTTCGGATGCAGAGCCCACCCTCAATCTCCATCCCGTTCTGCATATCTTCTGAATAGAGCAGGTCGCACCGCGCTTGCAGCGCCGCGGCGACGATCAAGGCGTCATAGACGGAAAGGCCGTACCGCTCCGCCAGCCACAGCGCATGTGTGTGGGTTTTCAGGTCGACCGGGTGGATCGCGCGCGCCAGAGCGCGGATGGAGGCCAGCCCATCCCTGACCTGCCGCCAGTCGAAGCCGAGCTTGCGCCGCGCCACATTGGCAAACTCGTTCAGGACCTGCACGCTGACGTCGTTGCCCTCGGCCAGCAGCCGTTCGGCAACCGTGGCGCGCGGATCGTCGGCGAACGCATAAACGAGGACGTTGGTATCGAGGAACGCCCGCGCCATTCAGCGGCGCTCGTTCGCCTCGTCGCGATCGAAGCTCCACCCGGGAGGGAGCGGCCGCCGCAGCTTCCGGATCGTCTCCAGCGCGCGCAGCCGCACCTGGTCGCGATCAACCACGAACGAACCATCGCCGGCGACGCGCACCTGTATGTCGTCGCCTTCCTTCAGCGCTAGTGCCTCAACGACAGCGGCGGGAAGGCGGATCGCAAGGCTGTTTCCCCATCGCGCGACCTGCATGAAACGGCTCCTGATATACATGATCAATGTATATCTTTCACGGTGTCGAGTCAAGTTGGGGCCGGGCTTCACACCTCCACCGCGTCTAGCACTGTCCGTCCGAGGACGAGCTTGCCGTCCGCGTACACCATCGTCACTTCCGGGCCGTCGAGCCGGGGCGCCAATGCGTGCAGCACGGCGCCGGGAACGCGGATCGGGGATGGCCAGCTCCCTCTGGCCGACACGTCGTAGGCGGCATCGGCGGAACGGAACGCCAGGCCATCCGGACCGGCCGTGATGATCAGCGGAAATGCCTTCAGGTCACTGCGTCGCTTTCGCCAGGTGGAGATTTTGCGCGCGCCATCGATCGCTTCGATCAGATCGGTCTTAGCGATGGTCATTTGCCAGATCTGCATGCCGTCTCCTTTCAGCTGCTCACGCCGCGCTCGCGGTCATCGCCGGACAGAGCGGGCGGAGGAGATTGCCAAGCGCCGCTGTGCAGTCTCTGCGGGAAGCGCTGATGTCCACCGTCGCCACCTCCAGCCGCGCGCCGCTGGGTACGGCGATACGATGCAGCCCGAGCGAGCCCGGGGCGGCAAGGGCACGGTGATGCGGGTAGAGCAGCATCAGCCGGTCGACGCGGTAGAGCTGGGCGTAGCCCCGGATTTGAAGCCGCGGCGCTTTGCGATATGGCCGAGGGCGACGGCGAACTCCGCAGGGACCAAAAGCTTGTCGAGCCCGCGCGCGCGGAGATCCCAGGGATCGAGACCGGCCCGTTTCAGTGCGTCGGGCTCGTGCCCAGCCAACAATCCATGCTGGTGGAATAGGCGGCGCACGTCGGCCATTCGCTTGGCGCGGCGTCGGATGACGCGACGCAGCAGGCGGTTGCCGCGTCGAATCTGGTTGGTTGGCGTGCGTTCCTTGTCCGTCTCCGGAACATCGAACATCCAACTGCCCAACGCGACGACTTCTCCGGCGTCACCTTCGCGCAGGGGATGGCGCAGCACCGCCCATCCGCAAGACGCGATGCCAAGATCGATACCAAAGACGAGCCCGCTCATCGTTTCCCCCTTGCGTGCAAAAAAGCGCCTTGACCGGCGTACGTCAATCGGCGAGCGTGGCTGTGGCAAATCGGTAGGGAAGCCACGGTAACAGTTTGACTTCGCTGAGAAGGATGCCTTCGGGCCTGAATCCCTTACGGGAGATTCCTGAAAAGAAGTCCACTGATACAGAGGTTTCTCTGTTCATAGGCCCCCATCGGGAGACCGGTGGGGGCTTTTGCGTGGCCGCAAAGTCTTCGTTTGTGCTACTAAAACTGGCCGAACTAACCGGCATGCGCAAATCTCGCTACGTGCTATAGGGCCTGAAAATCCGTCCTTTTCAACCGGCACGGAAACCGGCACAAGAACCGGCATGGATGTCAGCGCGATGGAGCCGATGCTGCCCGAGGAGGCGGAGCGCAGCCTGGATGATCTGACGTTCGAGCTGATCCGGGAAGCGAGCATGCTTGCGGGTCGCCTCAACCCGACCGTTCAAGGCGGTATAGGCGCGCTCGTGCGGTCGATGAACTGCTATTATTCGAACCTGATCGAAGGCCATGACACGCATCCGCGCGATATCGACCGGGCGCTGGCGCAGGATTTTTCGGCCGAGCCGACGAAGCGCGCGCTACAGCTCGAGGCCGTCGCGCATATCGAGGTGCAGCGCCGGATCGACGAGGGGGGCGACCCGCCTGACTGGCCGGCGAGCGGCGCCTATGCGCAATGGCTGCACCGCAGCTTCTGCGCGCGGCTTCCCGAAGAATTGCTATGGGTCGAGAACCCCGACACCGCGGAGCGGCTTCGGGTCGTGCCGGGCGAACTCCGCAGGCGCGGTGTCGCTGTCGGCCGTCACATCCCGCCCGACGCGGACGAGCTGCCGCGCTTCATGGCCCGCTTTGATCAAGCCTATGATCCGAAACGGCTCAACCAGGTCCGGCAGGTCCAATCGGTGGGGGCGGTTCACCATCGGCTGCTGTGGATTCATCCGTTCCTCGACGGCAATGGCCGCGTCGCCCGGCTGATGAGCCACGCCTTGTTCAAGCGTGTCGGGATCGGCTCCAGCCTGTGGTCGGTCTCGCGCGGCCTCGCGCGCAATGCCGAACGCTACAAGGCGCTGCTGCAAGCGGCCGATGGGCCGAGGCGGGGCGACCGCGACGGCCGCGGTAACCTGACCCAGGCCGGGCTGGTCGCATTCTGCGGCTTCTTCCTCGAGGCCTGCCTTGACCAGGTTCGTTACATGACGTCGGTGTTGGAGCCGCAGCAGCTCCTGCGCCGCATCGAGATCTACACCGAGGACGAAGCGCGGGCCGGACGCCTGCCCAAGGGCGCGTATCCGATCCTGCGCGAAGCCCTGCTGGCAGGCGAGCTGTCGCGTGGCGAAGCGGGCCGGCTCAGCGGTTATCAGGAGCGCAAAGGTCGCGAAGTGGTGTCCACACTCCTCAAGCACGGCCTGCTCGTCGCAACCGACGCCAGCCACAAGTCGGCCGTCCGGCTCGGCTTTCCGATCGACGTGGTCGAGCGCTGGTTCCCGCGTCTGTACCCGGCCGGGTTGGCGTCACGTGAACAGCCTGGCTGTCCGGTCATTGCCCACTGATCGTAATGCCGGGGGTCACGATCAGGAACCCGCGCGAGAACCGCTTCGCGTTCGGATGGCGGACCGCATTAACCGTCTGCCACGCGATCAGCATCGCCATGACGGTCGTCTTGCCCGCGCCCGTCGCGAGCTTCAGCGCCATGCGCAGCAGCTCCAGGTTCGAGGCGGCGTTGGCTGCTTCCAGGTGTGTCCAGAAGCGCCGGCCTTGGGCCGAGGATTTGGGCGCGACTTCGGTCAGCCAGATGACCGTCTCGACCGCCTCCACCTGGCAGAAGAACGGGCGTTGGTTCGCGAAGGGATGATTGCGCCAGTGGCGCAACAACCGAGCGGTGGAGGGCGTCACCTGCCACTGGCTCTCAGGCAGGTGTCGCCAGCTCTCGACCGCGGAGCGGATGCCGTTGATGACTTCGGTCGGGTTATATTCCTGACCCAGCTCGTCGGCGAGGAAGTCCGGTTGCGCCGCCGCCTTGCCCTTGATCTTCTTCGGCTTCGGAATGGGCGACACAAGCGCGCTGGGACGACGGTTCGGCTTGACGACCGCGGTTGGCTGCCCGCTTGCGTCCAGCTCCCAATGCTGCGTCGGCTCCTCGTAAGGCGAGTTGAGGATCGGCGAGTCGAAGAAGGCGCTACTCATCGCAGGCCTCGCCGAATACGCGTCCGCAAGCGGATGGACGCCAAAAAGCCCCGCCGTCTCATGTGTTTGCCTCCCGGGCGATGTCTTATCGCGACGTGGTAGACGAGGCGAGCGACAAATTTGGTCGCAAGATTGGGGCACGCCTTCTATTTGCCTGGACTTCGCGTGGCGATCAGAGCCTGCTCGTCACGCCACTCGTCCAGCTCGTGGCGCGCGAGGAAGCCGTTCAGATCGAGCATCTTTCCTTGGGCGGCAGATCAGCACGCGGGCGACGCCGGCGCAAGCTCTGAGCATTGCGCTAGATAGCTGCTCAGGAGCGCCGCCCTCCGAACTTCCGCTGGGTCTTGCCGTAGCGCGTCTTGCGGGTGCCGGGCTTGCCTTCGTTGCTGCGGCCCATCAGCGGGGCCTTGTGCTCCTCGACCGGCAGGCCGAGTTCCTGCTGCTCCAGCGTGCGGATTTCGTCGCGGATGCGGGCGGCTTCCTCGAACTCCAGGTTGGCGGCGGCGTCGCGCATCTTCTTTTCGAGGTCCTCGATGTAGGTGCGCAGATTGTGGCCGACCATGTGCGGCCGGTCTTCGTCGATCTCGACCGTGACCTGGTCCTTCGACGCGACGTGCTGGATGATGTCACCGATATTGCGCTTGATCGTGGTCGGCGTGATGCCATGCGCCTCGTTATAGGCTCGCTGCTTCTCGCGCCGGCGCTCTGTCTCGCGCATCGCCCGCTCCATCGAGCCGGTGATGGTGTCGGCGTAGAGGATGACCCGCCCCTCCACGTTGCGCGCGGCGCGGCCGATCGTCTGGATCAGCGAAGTCTCGGAGCGCAGGAAGCCTTCCTTGTCGGCGTCCAGGATCGCGACCAGCCCGCATTCGGGAATGTCGAGGCCTTCGCGCAGCAGGTTGATGCCGACCAGCACGTCATAGACGCCGAGCCTGAGGTCGCGGATCAACTCGATCCGCTCCAGCGTCTCGGTATCCGAATGCATGTAGCGGACCTTCAGCCCGGCCTCATGCAGATACTCGGTCAGATCCTCCGCCATCCGCTTGGTGAGCGTCGTGACGAGCGTGCGGTAGCCGTTCTTCGCCGTGATCCGGCATTCGTTGACGAGATCGTCGACCTGATCCTCGATCGGCCGCACCTCGACCGGCGGGTCGATCAGGCCGGTCGGACGGATCACCTGTTCGGAGAAGACGCCGCCGGTCTGTTCCATTTCCCAGCCGCCAGGCGTCGCCGAGACATAGACGGTCTGCGGCCGCATCACGTCCCATTCGTTGAAGCGCAACGGCCGGTTGTCGATCGCGCTCGGCAGGCGGAAGCCGTATTCGGCCAGCGTCAGCTTACGCCGATGGTCGCCGCGGCTCATTCCGTTCACCTGCCCGATCGTGACATGGCTCTCGTCGACGAACAGCAATGCGTTTTCGGGCAGATATTCGAACAGCGTGGGCGGCGGCTCGCCGGGAAGGCGGCCGGTCAGGAAGCGTGAGTAATTCTCGATGCCGGCGCAGGAGCCGGTCGCGGCGATCATCTCCAGGTCGAAATTTGTGCGCTGCTCCAGCCGCTGCGCCTCGAGCAGCCTGCCTTCCGCGACCAATTCCTTCAGCCGCTCGGCGAGCTCGTGGCGGATCGCCTCCGTCGCCTGCTTCAAGGTTGGGCCCGGCGTCACATAGTGCGAGTTCGCATAAACGCGGACATAGTCGAGGCTCGCCGCCTTCTTGCCGGTCAGCGGATCGAACTCGACGATCTCCTCGATCTCGTCGCCGAAGAAGCTGACCCGCCAGGCGCTGTCCTCATAATGCGACGGGAAAATCTCCAAATTGTCGCCGCGCACCCGGAAATTACCGCGCGCGAAGGCAGCATCGTTGCGCTTGTATTGCAGCGCGACGAGCTTGCGCACGATCTCCGACTGGTCGACCGCCTGCCCCTTCTTCAGGTCGAAGATCATCGCCGAATAGGTTTCGACCGAGCCGATGCCGTAGAGGCACGAAACCGAGGCGACGATCAGCACGTCGTCGCGTTCGAGGAGCGCGCGGGTGGCCGAATGGCGCATCCGGTCGATCGCCTCGTTCACCGAGCTTTCCTTCTCGATGTAGGTGTCGGACCGGGGCACGTAGGCCTCGGGCTGATAATAGTCGTAGTAGCTGACGAAATACTCGACCGCGTTGTCGGGAAAGAAGCTCTTGAACTCACCGTACAGCTGCGCCGCGAGGATCTTGTTCGGCGCCAGCACAAGGGCGGGGCGCTGCAGCGTCTCGACCACTTTCGCCATCGTGAAGGTCTTGCCGGAGCCGGTGACGCCCAGCAGCACCTGGTCGCGTTCCCCCTGCTGCGCCGCCTCGACCAGTTCTGCGATCGCGCCGGGCTGATCGCCCGCAGGCTCGTAGTCGGAGACCAATTTGAACCGCTTTCCGCCTTCGGACTTGTCCGGACGGTTGGGCTTGTGGGGAACAAAGGTTTCGCCCGTCTCCGGCTCGGCGAGCGTGGTGCGGATTTGAATCGCCATGGCTTGTCGATATGGTCCCGGCGAGCCGCCATCGCAACGACAGGCGGGACAAGGGGGATTGCCTGATGAGGATGACGATCGCGCTCGCGCTGCTGGCGCTCGCCGCGTGCAACAAGGAGCCGGAGCTGAAGCTCAAGAACGCGACGGCGGAAGAAGTCGCCGCCAAGGCAAAGGCAGCGGGCGCAGGCGAGATGCGGCCGGAGCCGGGCCAGTGGAAAGTCGTGACGACGATGAAGCTGCTGGAGGTCGAAGGCGTTCCCGAAGCCGCCGCGGCGCAGATGAAGGGCGCGCTCGCCCGCACCGCGACCAACCTGAAATGCCTGACCCCGGAGGACTTGCAGAAGCCGAACGTCTTCGCGGGCCGCGAGAACAGCCGCTGTAAGTATGACGAGTTCGACATGAAGGGCGGCAAGATCAAGGCGACGATGCACTGCCCCGGCCAGTCGGGCGGCGAGATGGGGATGACGCTGGACGGCGCCTACACGCCGCAATCCTATAACGTGCTCGCGACGATGGACATGCAGATGCCGACTGCGGGCCAGAGCATGAAGATGACGATGCAGGCGAACGGCACGCGGATCGGCGAATGCCCTGCCGAGCCGGCGAAGGGCGGCTGACCGTGCGCTAGCCTGCCGTCAATGCCGCCTGGGCGATCCGCTCGAAGCTGGGCGTGATCGCCTCCAGCCGGTCCTCGCGTGTGTTGCCGAGGCGGACGAGCACGACCGAATGGCCGTCCTTGGCACCGGTGAACACGAACTGTCCCAGATGCCCGCGCATCGAGACCAGGCCGTTCGGCGACAGCCAGACATGGCCGCCATAGCGCGGGTTGGTCGGCGCGGGCGTCTTCAGAAAGGCGAGCCAGTCCGGCGCGACGATCTGCTTGCCGTTCGGGCCCTTGCCGTCGACCAGCAGCCGCCCCAGCCGTCCCCAATCGTCGAGGCTCATATGGATGATCGAGCCGCCGATCTGCGTGCCCGATCCGTCGAACTCCAGAAAGGCTGACGCGACGCCCGCGGGCCGGAACAGCCGTTCCTCGGCAAAATCGCGATAGGCTCGCGCGCGTATGCGCGGATCGCGGCTGTCGGTCAGGGTGCGGGTGACGATCTCGGCCAGGATGATGCTGGTCAGCGAATCATAATTGAAATGCGTGCCGGGCTTGAACGCCAGCGGCCGCGCGATCGCCCGGGCCGCCATGCCGCCCGTGCCGGACACGAACAGCACCTGGTTGGTGTCGCTGTTCTCGATCGGCTGCCCGACCTCGATGTGCCTGAGGCCCGAGGACATGCGCAGCAGCTGCCTGAGCGTGATCCGCGCCCGCCCGTCGTTCCGCCATTCCGCGATCGGCGCAGGCGCGTCGAGCTGCAGCTTGCCGTCGGCGACCAGCGCACCGACCAGCAGGGCCGTGACGCTCTTCGCCATCGACCAGCTGATGAACCGGTTCGCGTCGGAATAGCCGGCCGCATAACGCTTCGCGACGGGCCGTCCGTCCACGAGCAGCAGCACCGCGCGCGTGTCTCCCATGTCGGGCGCGAACAGCGGCGCGATCGGGTCTGGCGGCGCGGCCGCCGAGCCCGGCACGGCGAGTGCCAGGGCGGAAGCAAGAAGCGGGTAGATTTTCATACCCGCCAGCCTATCGCAGCACAGCGGAGCCGAAACCCCAAAAACCGTTCGGGTTGAGCTTGTCGAAGTCCTCCCTTTCTGTTCACTAAAAGCCAACGGGAAGGAAGGGAGGGCTTCGACAGGCTCAGCCCGAATGGAGCGGGGGGTGACCGATGCGTAGCGGCAAACGACGAATGGTGTGGTCGGCCACCATCATCCTCGCCGCCCTGTTCATCGCTGCCGCACTCTACGCCGGCGCGATGCGTCCGCAGCTGGAGCTCGGCACCGGCTATGCTGCCCGCGTCGCCTGCGCGTGCCGCTATATCGGCAACCGGCCGCTTGCCCAATGCTACAAGGATTTCGAACCCGGCATGGAGATGATCCGCCTGAGCGAAGACCCGGCGAAGAAGAGCGTCACCGCCAACGTCCCGCTGCTCGCCCGCCGCACCGCGCGCTTCGATCCGCTGCTGGGCTGCCAACCGGAGCCGCTTCAAGGGCGGGAGTATCAGATCAGGCGCTGACCGGATGTCGGCTGAGGGTGGTTTGCGGACCAATCACCTCTCCCCTAGGGAGAGGTCGAGTCAGCGCTTGCGCTGACCGGGTGAGGGGTTGGACCTCTCCACGAAGTCCTGATCCCCTCACCCCGCTCGCGGCGATGCCGCGAGTCGCCCTCTCCCCATGGGAGAGGGGCCGCTATGGGTCGCGATCTGACCTCGGCGCCGGCGCCTTAACGATGTCCGCTTTGCGAGTAAGAAGCCGGCATTCCCAGCGGCCCCAGGCCGATCGTCACGTGCGGGTGGGTTGCGGACATTTATAAGCGGCTGAACGCGATGGTTTCGCTAGCCTCGAAAGGCGGCTGTCCGACGCGGGAGAACCAATCAGCCTGGAAGCCGGAGAGTTGCTCCAGATGGGAAAGGAGGGCGTCCCAGCCCATCATTTCCTCATTGAAGGTCCAAACCTGCCCGCTAGCTTCCACGTCGCAGCAGATCAGATCAGTAGTGAGTTCGTCACGTTTGTAGAAGGTGACCTGCTGAATGTCGGATAGTGGGATGCTCCGCAGCAGATTGGCATCAACATCATTCATACGAGCAGGTTGGCGCGGCACGGCTATGTCCGCAAGGGCTGGAAACTGGACTTAAGGTCGATACTCTTCGCCCGCAGCGTAGCGGGGCAAATCCGTGGCCGCTTCGGCCAATGCCGTTCTGATTTCCGTAAGGCCGAAGCGCCGATCCCATAGCTCCGTCGCCAAGGTGTTGATTGCTTGTCCAAGGACGGGATTTTCGGGCCATGGGTTCGTGTCGTTCAACTCGCGCAGCGACACGCTGAAGCGGTAGGCAGCTTCGTATAGCTGCGTCTGCCATTCATCTCCCTCGTCCAGCTGATGAGTCATGCGCTGAAGACTAGCTCGACTCTGAACGTCCGCAACGGGTCGCATTCGGACGCTCGAAAATTCTGCTGATCAGGCCGCCACCGCGACGTCCGCCGCCTCCGTTTCCTCGATCCAGCCGCCGCCGAGCACGCGGTCGCCCGCGTAGAGCACGGCCGCCTGGCCAGGGCTGACGCCGTATTCGCCCTGCGGGAAGGCCAAGCGGTCGCCGTCGAGCACGGCGGGGATGGGCTTGGCGAGGGAGCGTACCTTGGCGGCGATCGGCCCTGCATAGCTGCCGCCGATCCAGTTGATCTCGCTCAGGCGCGCCGCCCCGACGGCGAGGGCGCGTCTGGGGCCGACGATCACGCGCTGCGCGGCCGCGTCCAGACGGATCACGTACAGCGGCTCGGGCTGGCCGCCCAGCTCCAGGCCTTTCCGCTGGCCGACGGTGAAGTGGATCAGCCCCTTATGCCGCCCGAGCACACGGCCGGTGAGGTCGACGATCTCGCCTTCCGTCTCCGCTTCCGGCCGCAGCTTTTTCACCAGTCGGGCATAGTCTCCATCGGGCACGAAGCAGATGTCCTGGCTGTCCGGCTTGGCAGCGACGCCCAATCCCAGCTCTGCCGCGATCGCCCGCACCTCGGGCTTCGGCATGCCCCCCAGCGGGAAACGCAGGAAGTCGAGCTGATCGCGCGTGGTCGCGAACAGGAAATAGCTCTGGTCGCGCGCGGGATCGGCGGCGCGGTGGAGCTCCGGCCCTTCCGGCCCTTCCATGCGACGGACATAATGGCCGGTCGCCAGCGCATCGGCGCCCAAATCCCTCGCGAGCGCGAACAGATCGGTGAACTTCACGCCCATGTTGCAGCGCACGCACGGGATCGGCGTGCGGCCGGCCAGATACTCGTCGGCGAACTGGGCGATGACGCTGTCGCGGAACCGGCTTTCGTGGTCGAAAACGTAATGGGCGATGCCGAGCTTGTCGCAGACGGCGCGGGCGTCGCGAATGTCCTGCCCGGCGCAGCAGCTTCCCGTCCGCCCGACGGCGGCGCCGTGATCGTAAAGCTGCAGCGTGACTCCGATCGTCTCCGCGCCCGAGCGGGCGGCCAATGCAGCCACGACGGACGAGTCGACGCCGCCCGACATGGCGACGACGATCCGCTTGCCCCAAAGGTCGGCCCCGAGCTGGAAATCCGCGTGCATTGCGCGGCCATATAGGGGCCGCGGGCCGCCGCGTCACGGGCGGCAAGCCTTTGCCTCCCTGTGGCGAAAATACCGCACCCGCCTTTACCGGCGGTTCAACACCTGCCGCTAGACGAGGTGCAAGACATTCCGGGGGAAGGCTTTGTACCACGACCGTCAACTGGCAGACTGGACGCCGAGCGCGCAGCCGGTGCGCCCCAATTTCGCGACCCTGGTCGCGGTTGCGGTCGCTCGCCAGGCCGCCAGCCAGACGGCCCAGGTGATCGCCGGCGCTGAAGCCGGGCCGATTTCGGCCGTATCTCTTGT
Source organism: Sphingomonas horti (assembly GCF_009753715.1). Classification (GTDB taxonomy): domain Bacteria; phylum Pseudomonadota; class Alphaproteobacteria; order Sphingomonadales; family Sphingomonadaceae; genus Sphingomonas_B; species Sphingomonas_B horti. The sequence continues at coordinate 196,222 of NZ_WQMS01000007.1, forward strand.
CGAGCTGTTCGGGGAACGACGCCGCAAGGGCGGCGTCTCCGGAGCCAGCTTCAACAGCGGCGTGGCGGCCCTGCTAACGCCGGAGAAGGGAACATGAGGCGGATGTTTACCGATCGGGTTCAGGGTTTCTGAACCAGGAATCGCTAGCACCGGTGTCGCGTATCGAGGCTCTCCCGAGGAGCCGTTGTTGCTTGAGGAAAGAATGATCGAAAACCAGAAAATCCGCCCCGCCCAGGTGATCGGCCCGCTCGGCGAGCTGCTGACGCTGGACACACTGCCGCCGCCGAACACCAGCCGCTGGGTGGTGCGCCGCAAGGCGGAAGTGGTCGCCGCGGTCAATGGCGGATTGCTGACCGTCGACGAGGTGTGCGAGCGCTACAACCTGACGGTCGAGGAATTCGCCGCCTGGCAGCGCGCGGTCGATCGTTCGGGGATGCCGGGCCTGCGGGTCACCCGCATCCAGCACTATAAATCGCTGTACGAGCGCCAGCAGAAATATTGACGGGCGCGCCGCCCCCGCGAAAGCGGGCATCAGCCAAACAGCCCCGCCCCACCGGCGGGGCTTTTTGCTTGTCGACTCGGCAGACGAAGTGTAGAGGGCGCGCAACGGCGCAGGCCCTGTCTGCGACGAACCATTAGCTATTGTTCGGCGTTTCCGGGTTGATGCATCGCCCGACAAGCGCTGCTTGAAGACACGGAGACTGACGGCCTTATGCAAATTCTCGTCCGCGACAACAATGTCGACCAGGCGCTGCGCGCGCTCAAGAAGAAGCTGCAGCGCGAAGGCGTCTATCGCGAGATGAAGCTGCGCCGTCATTACGAGAAGCCGTCCGAGAAGCGCGCCCGCGAGCGCGCCGCCGCGATCCGTCGCGCGCGCAAGCTCGAGCGCAAGCGCGCCGAGCGCGACGGCGTCAAGTAAGCCGGCCGTCATCCCGGGCTCGACCCGGGACCCACCTGCCTTGCTGCCTTGAAGAAGCGGGATTCCCGCTTTCGCGGGAATGACGTAAAGGGGCGGCCTCAATCTAGGGGAACCCGCCCATGTCCGTGACCGCCGTGCTGATTCCGCCGACCTCGCGCCGCGTGCTCGGCATATTATGGGCGGGCGTTGCCGTCGTGCTCGCCGCGGCGATCGCGCTGGCCTGGTTCGGCACCTCGGCCGCGGTCGCGCAGACCGGCACCAACGAGCAATTCCTCGCCTGGAACGCCCGTCAGCCGGGCGTGCAGACCACCGCCTCCGGGCTGCAGTACAAGGTGCTGAAGGCCGGCGAAGGCGCGCACCCGACCGACGCCGATGTCGCGCTGATCAAGTACAAGGGCAGCTTGCGCGACGGCACCGTGTTCGACGAGAATGAGCGCGCGCCGCTGCCGGTCGCGCAGGTCGTCCCCGGCTTTTCGGAAGGCCTGAAGCTGATGCAGAAGGGCGGCAAATACCGCCTCTGGATCAAGCCCGAGCTCGGCTATGGCGACCGCGACACCGGCGGCACGATCCCGCCCAATTCCGTGCTGACGTTCGACGTCGAGCTGCTCGAATTCATCCCGATGGCCGTGCTGCAGCAGATGCAGATGCAGCAGATGATGCGCGGCCAGGGCGCCCCGGGAGCGCCGGGCGGGCGGTAACACCTTCCAGCCGATGCTCTAAACACCGTTCGGCCTGCGCTTGTCGAAAGCCTTCCTTCTTCTTCGGCGACTCGGGGAAAGAAAAGGGAGGGCTTCGCCAAGCTCCGCCCGAACGGGCTTCCCAGCTCCGGTCCCTACCCCGCTTCCGCCGCTTTCTCCTCCTCGCGCTCCGAGCCACGCTCCAGCGCGACCTTGATCATCGCGGTGATCGAATCGGCGAGCAGCAGTCCCATGAAGCCGAGCAGCGTCCCGAGCAGGATCTGGGCGCCGAGCGTGATCGCTGGCGGCATGTCGACCGTCTTTCGCGCCACATAGGGGAGCATCACATAGCCGTCGAAGGTCTGGACGGCGAAATAGGTGCCGATCGCCCAGAGGCCGGTGTCGACGCCCGCGCTGAAGCCGACCGCAACCATCAGCACGCCGCTGACGAACGCGCCGATATTGGGAATGAAGGCGAGCAGGCCGGTCAGGATGCCGAGCAGCAGCGCCATCGGCACGTTGCCGATGCTGAGCGCGATCCAGGTCAGCACGCCTTCGAACAACATGCCGGCGAGACGGCCGGCCATCAGCCGCCGCAGCGTGTGCGCCATCCGGTCGAGCGTGATCTCCGCCTGCCCGCGGTTGCGGCTCGGCACCAGCCAGGCGAGTCCACGCTGATACAGCCGCGGCTCCAGCGCGATGAACAGGCCGAATGCGACCACCAGCACCACGCTCGAGACCACCCCGAAGACCGTGCCGACATAGCCGGTCAGCTTTCCGACCGAGCCGACCAGCTGCCGCCCGAAGCTCATCAGATCGGCCTGGGCCGGCATGAAGCCCATGCCCGACAGCCAATGGACGAAGCGCGTGCCTTGCGCCTCCAAGGTCACCTGCAGCTGCGACCACTGCGCCGAAATCTGGACGCCGGTCATGTAGAAGACGCCGGCCACGAACGCGATCGCGCTCAGCAGCACGATGGTCACCCGCAAGCCGCGCGGAATCGACAGCACCCGCCCGAGCAGCCGCGCCCCGCCATCGAGCATCGCCGCGAAGACCAGGCCGGCGAAGATCAGCGTCAGCGGCTGGATCAGCAGCACGAGCAGCGCCAGTCCGATCGCGAGCCCGAACCACACGCTCGCCCGCTTCAGCTCCGCGCGGACCAGCGGGTCACGCATCTCGTTGGGAGCGGCGGCCCTGACAGTCGCCGGCTCCGCGCTCATTTGGCGTCCGCTTCCTGCGGATGCAGCGAGGTTCCGGCGCGGCCCGGACGCAGCGCCTCGATCCAGCTGATCGGGTTGTACCACTCGGCGCTGCCGTCCAGCGAGAAAGTGATGAACTCGGCCCGGCCGCCGATATTCTCCCACGGCACCGGCCCGCCCAGCCCGCCTTCGATCAGCGGCACGCGGCTGTCGGCCGAGCGGTCGCGATTATCGCCCATCAGGAACACCTGGTTGGCCGGGATCGTCAGCGGCGGGAAGTCGTCGGCCCGGCTCGCGCCCAGCTCGATGGTGTCGTAGCTGCGACCGTTCGGCAGCGTCTCGTGCACGATCGGCAGCTCGCAATAGGGCTTGCCGTCGGGGCCCGTCACCAGCCGGCCCGGAAATTGGAGATCGCTGCACGGCGCGTTCTCGTCGACCGGGATCAGCCGCGGCATCGGCTGCGAGCGCTTCACCGGCACGCCGTTCAGGATAACGGTGCCGTTGCGCATCTCGATCCGGTCGCCGGGCAGGCCGATCACGCGCTTGATATAATCCTGCTTCTCGCCCGGAGGCGAGACGATCACGACATCACCCCGCTCCGGCAGGCGGCCGAACAGCCGGCCATGAATATAGGGCAGCAGGTGGAAGGTCGGCGAGACGAAGGACCAGCCATAGGGATATTTGGTGACGACCAGCCGGTCGCCGACGAGCAGGCCCGGCATCATAGATTCGGACGGGATGTAGAAGGGCTTGGCGATGAAGCTGTGGAAGCCGAGCACGGCGAGGATCAGCCAGAAGATACCCTTGGCCTCGGCGGCCCAGTCGGTGCCTTTCTTCTTCGCCGCCGGCGGAGTCGCGGGCGCCGCGCTCTCGACCTTGTCGCTTTCGTTCACTTCGATCCCTCTCACAGCGGCACCGCCTCGATGATGACGAACGCCTGTGCCCAGGGATGATCGTCGGTCAATGTCAAATGTATCTGGGCCTTGTGCCCCGGCGGCACAAGCGCGTCGAGCGCCGCCTGCGCGCCGCCCTCCAGCCTCAGCGTCGGCGCCCCCGACGGCGCGTTGACGACCCCGATGTCCTTCATGAACACGCCGCGCTTGAACCCGGTGCCGACCGCCTTGGAAAAGGCTTCCTTGGCAGCGAATCGCTTGGCGTAGGTGCCGGCGCGGGTGAACGGGCGGCGTGCCGCCTTGGCGCGCTCGACTGCGGTGAACACGCGCTTCTCGAACCGCTCGCCGAACCGGTCCAGCGAGGACTGGATGCGCTCGATCGAACACAGGTCGGAACCGAGGCCGACGATCACCGCGCGCTTTCCATCAGCGCCTTCATCCGGCGTACCGACTCCTCCAGCCCGATGAAGATCGCCTCGCCGATCAGAAAATGGCCGATGTTGAGTTCGGCGATCTGCGGGATCGCCGCTACCGGCACGACATTGTCGAAGGTGAGGCCGTGGCCAGCATGCGGCTCGATCCCGTTCTTGGCCGCCAGCGCCGCGGAATCGGCGATACGCTTCAACTCCTCGGCGCGCGCGGAGCCCTCGCGGTCGGCATAGCGGCCGGTATGGAACTCGACCACCGGCGCCTTCAGCCGGATCGCGGCATCGACCTGGCGCGGGTCGGGCTCGATGAAGAGGCTGACGCGCACGCCCGCCTCGGTCAGCCGCGCGATCATCGGCCCGAGCGTCTCGCGATGCCCGTCGGCGTCGAGCCCGCCCTCGGTCGTCCGCTCCTCGCGCTTTTCCGGCACGATGCAGGCCGCGTGCGGGCGGTGGCGCAGCGCGATGTCGAGCATTTCGGGTGTCGCCGCCATTTCCAGGTTCAGCGGCAGCGCGATCGACGCCATCAAGCGGTCGATATCGGCGTCGTTGATGTGCCGCCGATCCTCGCGCAGATGCGCCGTGATCCCGTCCGCGCCGGCCTTGGCCGCCAGCATCGCCGCCGCGACCGGATCGGGATGCGTGCCACCGCGGGCGTTGCGAATCGTGGCCACGTGATCGATGTTGACGCCCAGGCGAAGCATCAGGCGGCGCGGCTCCCGGGCTTCATCGGAGGGATCGCCGCCAGCTCGGGCGGCAGGGCGTTGGGTTCATAGCTGGGCACGTCGATGCGGATCAGCGGGTAGAATGGCACGCCCAGATCGACCGATCCGTTGGAGCGATCGACCAACGCCGCCGCCGCGATCACCTCGCCACCGGCCGCACGAATCGCGGCGATTGCCTCGCGCGAGGAAAGACCGGTGGTGACGACATCCTCCATCATCAGCACGTTCTGGCCGGCCGAGAGCCGGAAGCCGCGCCGCAGCTCGAAGGTGCCCGTCGGCCGCTCCAGGAACATCGCGTCGACGCCGAGCGCGCGCGCGACTTCCTGGCCGGCGATCACGCCGCCCATCGCCGGCGAGACGACGACGTCGATCCGCGTCCGGACCTCGACAGGCAGCCTGGCGGCCAAGGCCTCGGCCAGCCGCGCCCCGCGCGCGGGATTCATCAGCACGCGCGCGCATTGCAGGTAACGGGGGCTTCTGAGGCCGGAGGAGAGGATGAAATGGCCTTCCAGCAGGGCTTCCGCGGCCCGGAACTCCGCCAGAACCTCATCGTCGGTCATGGCCGCGTGCGATAGGCGGCGGACGGCGATATGGCAACCGCCGGCGCCGCCGCTGCGCCTCTCCATTCGCCGCGCCCGAATCTCTCCCGACCCGCTTGAGGGACCGGCAATCCCGGCCTATAAGCCGCGCCAAACTCGCACTCGCGCGCCCGTTCGGGAACGCGCGCAGCCTGCACCCGGGGAAAGAACAGGACGCCTATGAAGCTCGCGAAAACCCTCTTGCTTGCTGTGGGGCTGGCGCTCGCGCCGGCAGCCGCGCACGCGCAGGACGCGCCCAAGCAGGACACGACCACCCAGGCGGCGGCGCCGGCCGCGGACAGCGCCACGCAGGCACCCGCCGCGCCCGCCGCCGAGGCCGCGGCCCTGCCGGAAACCGCTCCGGTCCTCGGCGTCGGCATGCCGACCAACAAACATATCGTGCTTCAGGACCAGTACACGCCCAATGGCCGCAAGGCGGAGTGGATGCACGATTACGTGCTGGTGCCGATGATGGTCGGCATTTCCGTGCTCGTCATGCTGTTGCTGATGTACGTGATCGTCCGCTTCCGCCGCGCCGCCAATCCGGTGCCGTCGCGCACCTCTCACAACACGGTGATCGAGGTGATCTGGACGCTGGTTCCGGTGCTGATCCTGATCGCGATCGCGGTCCCGTCGATCAGCCTGCTCGCGGCCCAATTCAAGCCCGCCGGCAAGGACGCGCTGACGGTCAAGGCGACCGGGAACCAGTGGTACTGGGTGTACAGCTATCCGGACAATGGCGGGTTCGAGGTCATCTCGAACATGCTGCAGGACAAGCCGGAGCCGGGCAAGCGCACGCGGCAGGCGGCCGACGGGCCCCGGCTGCTGGCGGTCGACAACCGCATGGTAATCCCCGTGGGTCGCCAGATCCGGCTGCTGACCACGTCCAATGACGTGATCCACAGCTTCGCCGTCCCCGCCTTCTGGGCGAAGATCGACGCGGTGCCCGGCCGGATCAACGAGATCAGCTTCACGGTCGAAAAGGAAGGCGTGTATTACGGCCAGTGCTCTGAGCTCTGCGGCGCGCGCCACGGCTTCATGCCGATCGCCGTCGAAGCGGTTTCGCCCGAGAAGTTCGTCGCCTGGATCAAGTCCAAAGGCGGCACGATGCCGGGGACGCCGTCGCAGCCGCTCGCCACGCCGGCCCCGGAGAAGCCGGTCGATGCGACGACCGGCACCGACCAGCCGACGCCCGGCACCGCCACGCCTCCAGTGACCAGCCAGGGCGGTCAGCCCAACGGGAACAACTGATAATGACCGATATCGCAGCCACCCCGTCCGAGTTTCATGATGCGCATGCGCATCATCACGACGCGGATCACAAGCCGGGCTTCTTCGCCCGCTGGTTCATGTCGACGAACCACAAGGACATCGGCACGCTCTACCTGATCTTCGCGATCTTCGCGGGGATCATCGGCGGCTCGATTTCCGGCCTGATGCGGCTCGAGCTCGCCGAGCCGGGCGTCCAGTATCTGCAGGGCTGGGCTCAGTTCATGGGCGAGACCAACGCGACCATGGACCAGGCCTATCACCTGTGGAACGTGCTGATCACCTCGCACGGCCTGATCATGATCTTCTTCATGGTGATGCCGGCGATGATCGGCGGGTTCGGCAACTGGTTCGTGCCGATCATGATCGGCGCGCCGGACATGGCCTTCCCGCGGATGAACAACATCTCGTTCTGGCTGCTGGTCCCGGCCTTCATCCTGCTCCTCGGCTCGTCCTTCGTCCCGGGCGGCACCGGCAACGGCGCCGGCACCGGCTGGACGATGTACCCGACGCTGTCGACGACCGGCAGCCAGGGCCCGGCGGTCGACATGACCATCCTGTCGATGCATCTTGCCGGCGCGAGCTCGATCCTGGGCGCGATCAACTTCATCACCACCATCTTCAACATGCGCGCACCGGGCATGACGCTGCACAAGATGCCGCTGTTCGTCTGGTCAGTGCTGGTGACCGCTTTCCTGCTGCTGCTCGCGTTGCCGGTGCTCGCCGCGGCGATCACGATGCTGCTGACGGACCGCAACTTCGGCACCGCCTTCTACGATGCGTCGGGCGGCGGCGATCCGGTGCTCTACCAGCACCTGTTCTGGTTCTTCGGTCACCCCGAAGTGTACATCATGATCCTGCCGGGTTTCGGCATCGTCAGCCAGGTGATCGCGACGTTCAGCCGCAAGCCGGTGTTCGGCTACCTGGGCATGGCCTATGCGATGGTCGCGATCGGCGTGATCGGCTTCATCGTGTGGGCGCACCACATGTTCACGACCGGCCTCAGCGTCAACGTGAAGATGTACTTCACCGCGGCGACGATGGTGATCGCGGTGCCGACCGGCATCAAGATCTTCTCCTGGATCGCGACAATGTGGGGCGGCTCGATTACCTTCAAGACGCCGATGCTGTGGGCCCTGGGCTTCATCTTCATGTTCACGATCGGCGGCGTCACCGGCGTGCTGCTCGCGAACGGCGGCGTCGACGACTATATGCACGACACCTATTACGTCGTCGCCCACTTCCATTATGTGCTGTCGCTGGGCGCCGTGTTCAGCCTGTTCGCCGGCTTCTACTACTGGTTCCCGAAGATGAGCGGCCGCACCTACAACGAGCTGCTCGGCCAGCTCCATTTCTGGATCTTCTTCGTCGGCGTGAACATCCTGTTCTTCCCGATGCATTTCCTGGGGATGCAGGGCATGCCGCGCCGCTATCCGGACTATCCGGACGCGTACACCTACTACAACCACCTGGCCTCGATCGGCTACGCGATCATGGCATTCAGCATGGCGGTGTTCTTCGTGAACCTGTTCTGGTCGCTGTTCGCCGGCAGGAAGGCGGAAGCCAATCCGTGGGGCGAAGGCGCGACGACGCTGGAATGGACGCTCAGCAGCCCGCCGCCGTTCCACCAGTTCGAGACGCTGCCCGTGATCGACAGCGGCTCACGCCACTGATCACATCCTGAAGCGAGAGAATGAGCGCCCCGGCCGCGGCCGGGGCGCTTTTTTGTTCGAAGCAGCCATTCGCCGGCCCATGGCCGCCAGTCGCAGAAGCCCGCTTGCCGTTCGACGGCGCGGCGCCAGCCTGAGGCCATGTCGATCTTGCCCCTGCTGCTTCTCGCCCAGACCGCAGCCGCCGCGCCCCCGCCACGAATCGACTGTAATGACGCCGACCATCGGGCGCTCGACTTCTGGGTCGGCGAATGGGCCGTCATCGACACGGCCTCCGGCGCCGACGTAGCGCGGAGCCGGATCGCGCGCGGGCCCGGCGGCTGCTCGATCACGGAGGATTACCGGCAGACGGTCGGGCCGGGCGCCAAGCCGATCGACTATCACGGCCAAAGCTTCACCGCCTTCAACAGCGGGGACCAGCGCTGGCGGCAGCTCTATGTCGATACGTCGGGCGCCGCCTTCGCCTATGACGGCGGCTTCGAGGGCCCGGCGCTGATGCTCACCGCGCGCGCCGGCGCGCTCGGCAGCCGCATGTCGATCGCCCCGCAGAGCGACGGAACCGTGCGCCAGCTGGGCTGGAAAACCAGCGATGCGGGCAAGAGCTGGCAGCCCAACTATGATTTCACCTACCGGCCGTTGAATCCACAGGCCCGCGCGACCCACTGAATCGCGGGAGAGCTTCCCCTTCGCCGCGAGCCGGCCTATACGGCCCCCAACTCCATGATCGTGGCCGAGACTTCCGTTCCGCTGCCCGCCGATTGGCGGGACCTGTTCGCGCTGACCAAGCCGCGAGTGATGTCGCTCGTCGTCTTCACGGCGCTATGCGGCCTGCTTGCATCGCCAGCACATATCGATCCCGTGCTGGGCTTCACCGCAATCCTGTGCATCGCGCTGGGCGCGGGGGCATCGGGCGCGCTCAATCAATGGTACGAGGCGGACCTCGACGCGAAGATGAAGCGCACCGCCAAGCGCCCGCTTCCGTCGGGCCGCGTCGACCGGCAGGCGGCACTGCATTTCGGCGTCGGCCTCGCCGTGTTCTCGGTTCTGATGCTGGGGCTTGCCACCAACTGGCTGGCCGCGGCGATCCTCGCCTTCTCGATCTTCTTCTACGCCGTCGTCTATACGATCTGGCTGAAGCCGAACACGCCGCAGAATATCGTGATCGGCGGCGCGGCCGGTGCCTTTCCGCCGCTGCTCGGCTGGGCGGCGGCGAGCGGCGACGTCAGCACCCTGCCGGCGCTGCTGTTCGCCATCATCTTCCTGTGGACGCCGCCGCATTTCTGGGCGCTCGCCATGTTCGTGCGCACCGACTATGCGGCCGCGGGCATCCCGATGCTGCCGGTCACCGCCGGGCTGCGGGCGACCCGGGCGCAGATCATGGGCTACAGCCTGGCGCTCGCGGCTGCGGCCGTCGCGCCCTGGGCGCTCGGCCTGACCGGAGCGATCTACGGGCTGGCGGCGGTCGTGCTCAATGGCGCCTTCATCGTGCTCGCCGCGCGCGTGTGGCGGAACCGGGCGACCGAGCCCGCGCACATGCGCCCCGAAAAGCGGCTGTTCGCCTTTTCGATCCTCTATCTTTTCATCTTGTTCGGCGCGCTGGTCGCCGACCGCCTGTTGATCGCATGATCGACCCCGAGGAACAGGAGCTGATCCGGTCCCGCCAGCGCGCGCGTGCGCGGATCATGGCGCTCATCCTGGCCGCGCTGGCCGTCCTGTTCTTCTTCATCACCATCGCCAGGATCAAGGGGATGCACGGAGCATGACCGAGCTTGCCGTCCGCAACCGCCGCGCCGCGGCCATCGCGGTGCTGATCGCGCTGGGCATGGTGGCGCTCGGGTTCGCGTCGGTGCCGCTCTACCGCATCTTCTGCCAGGCGACCGGGCTGAACGGCACCACCAGCCGGGTGAGCGAGGCGGACGTGCCCAAACTGGCTTCCGCGGCAACGGTGATGGTGCGCTTCGACGCCAATGTTCATCCCGACCTGCCTTGGTCGTTCCGGCCCGAAAAGCCGCTGCAGCAGGTCCATATCGGCGAGCGCAACATGGCGTTCTTCGTCGCCAAGAACCTGAGCAGCCGCCCGATCACCGGCCGCGCGACCTTCAACGTCCAGCCCGACCAGGCAGGCAGCTGGTTCAAGAAGATCCAGTGCTTCTGCTTCACCGAGCAGACGCTGCAGCCGGGCGAGGAAGTGCGGATGCCGGTGATCTTCTTCGTCGAGCCGGGCATGCGCGAGGACGCGGACGCCAAGGACATTCAGCAGATCACGCTCAGCTACACCTTCTACCCGGTGGATTCGCCGGCGAAGGGCGGCTAGAGCGCACCACAGGGACCAATCAGGGACAGATTCATGGCCGGCGCCAAGAACCACGACTATCATATCCTTCCGCCCGATCCGATGCCGATCATCGGCGCCTTTTCGGCGCTGATCATGGCCGCCGGCGGCATCATGTGGATGCACAGCTATGCCTATGGCGGCTGGGTGTTCTTCCTGGGCGTCGCCTGCGTCCTCTTCACCATGTACCAATGGTGGTCGAACGTGATCCGCGAAGCGCATGCCGGCGATCACACCCCGGTGGTGTCGCTGCATCTGCGCTACGGCATGATCCTGTTCATCGCGTCCGAAGTGATGTTCTTCGTGGGCTGGTTCTGGGCCTGGTTCGATTTCTCGCTGTTCCCGGTGCCGATGGTGGTGCAGGACGGCGTCGCCACGATTACCGAGGGCGTGGCGCAATGGCCCCCCAAGGGGCTGGAGGTCATCGACCCCTTCGCCTTGCCGCTGCTGAACACGATGATCCTGCTCTGCTCGGGCACGACCGTCACCTGGGCGCACCATTCGCTGATCCACGGCGATCGCGACGGGCTGAAGAAGGGCCTGTGGCTGACCGTGATCCTGGGCCTGGTGTTCACATCGATCCAGGCATACGAATACGTCCACGCGCCGTTCCCGTTCAAAGGCCTGAACTATGGCGCCGCCTTCTTCATGGCGACCGGCTTTCACGGCTTCCACGTGATCATCGGCACGATCTTCCTGATCGTGTGCCTGATCCGCGCCTATCGCGGCGATTTCACCCCGCGCCAGCATTTCGGCTTCGAGGCCGCCGCCTGGTACTGGCACTTCGTCGACGTGGTGTGGCTGTTCCTGTTCATCTCCATCTATGTGTGGGGAAGCTGGGGGGCGCCGGTCCACGGCTGAGGACGATCGCCGCAAGGGGGCGCGCGTGAGGAAAATCCCGCTCGTCCCCACCTTGCTCGTCGCCGCCGCGGTCGCGGTGATGATCGCCCTTGGCGTCTGGCAGATCGAGCGGCTGCACTGGAAGCAAGCGCTGCTCGCGCGCTACGCGGCGGCGCAGGGCTTGCCGCCGATCGCCTTTCCCGCCGCGCCGGATCCCAGGAACCCGCCGCTGTTCCGCCGCGCTTCGGCGATGTGCGAGACCGTGACCGGCTGGCGCGCCGAGAGCGGCCGCAATCTGAAGAGCGAGCCCGGCTGGGTGCATATCGCCGCCTGCCGCAGCGGCGCGGAGGGGCCCGGCTTCCAGGCAGTCGTGGGCTGGTCGGCCGAGCCCGGCAATCCGGCCTGGACAGGCGGCCCCGTCACCGGCGTGATCGGTTCCGACCGCACGCACGTCATCAGGCTGGTCGCAGACCGGCCGGCGGCCGGGCTGCTTCCGGCCAAGCCGCCGTCGATCGATGACGTGCCCAACAACCACCTGTTCTACGCGATCCAGTGGTTCTTCTTTGCCGCCGCGGCGGCCCTGATCTACTGGCTGGCCCTTCGCAAGCGCAGCCGCTAAGGCCGCCCGCGATGCGCTATCGGAGCACGCGGGGAACGGGCGCGACGCTCGACTTCGAACAGGTGACGCTGGCCGGATTGGCGCCGGACGGCGGCCTTTACGTGCCGGAGGAATGGCCGCACTTCTCGCATGACGCGATCGCGGCGCTCGCCGGCCTGTCCTATGCCGAGACAGCGGTCCGCGTGATGCGGCCGTTCGTCGGCGACGCGCTTTCGGACGACGAGCTCCGCGCTCTCTGTACCCAGGCCTATGGCCGCTTCGCCCATCGGGCCGTGACGCCGCTGGCGCAGCTCGACGAGCGGCACTGGGTGCTGGAGCTGTTCCATGGGCCGACCCTCGCCTTCAAGGACGTGGCGCTGCAGCTGCTGGGGCTGTTCTTCGAGCGCTTCCTCAGCGACCGCGACACCCACCTGACGGTGATCGGCGCGACGTCCGGGGATACCGGATCCGCGGCGATCGACGCGCTCGCCGGGCGCGCCAAGGTCGACATTTTCATGCTCCACCCGCAGGGCCGCGTGTCGGACGTCCAGCGGCGGCAGATGACGACCGTCAAGGCACCCAATGTCCACAATATCGCAGTCGAAGGGACGTTCGACGACGCCCAGGCGCTGGTGAAGGCGATGTTCGCGGAGCCGGCCTTTGCCCGGCGGTTCAGCCTGTCCGCGGTCAACTCGATCAACTGGGCGCGGCTGATGGCCCAGATCGTCTATTATTTCTACGCAGCGGTGCGGCTGGGGGCGCCGCAGCGGCCGGTCGCCTTCTCAGTCCCGACCGGCAATTTCGGCGACGTGTTCGCGGGCTACGCGGCGGCGAAGATGGGGCTGCCGATCGCACGGCTAATCGTCGCGACCAATGTCAATGATATCGTCGCGCGCGCGCTGCGCGACGGCGACTATTCGGCGGGCGAAGTCACGCCCACGGCCGCGCCATCGATGGACATCCAGGTCAGCTCCAATTTCGAGCGTCTGCTGTTCGACCTCGACGCGGACGCGGTGCCGGGGCAGATGGCGGCATTTGCGAACGAGCGGGCGATGCGGCTGACGGCGCGCCAGCGCGCCGGCGCGGCGGCGCTGTTCACCGGAGTCCGCATCGACGCGGACGAGATGGCGCTGGCGATGCGCTGGGCCTGCGAGGGATCGGGCCAGGTGCTGGACCCGCACACATCGATCGGGCTCGCCGCCGCGCGGGCGACCGAGCTGCCGGCCAACGTGCCGGTGGTGACGCTGGCGACCGCGCATCCGGGCAAATTCCGCGACGCGGTCGAACGCGCGACCGGCGTCAGGCCCGGCCTGCCGTCCCGCGTCGGCGCGCTGTTCGAGCGCGAGGAGCGGTACGACGTGCTGCCGGCGGAGCTGGAAGCCATCAAAGACTTTATCTCCGCCCGGGCCACCTCCGCCCGTTCGGGCTGAGCTTCTCGAAACCCTCCCTTTTCTTTGCCCGTTGAAAGAAGGAAGGGAGGCCTTCGACAGGCTCAGGCCGAACGGAGTTTATGGAGCGAAATCTCGAAACATTGATCGCCGAGCCTTGGGCCGATTACGGGCTGCTCGATTCGGGCCACGGCCGCAAGCTGGAGCGCTACGGCCGGTTCCGCTTCGTGCGCCCCGAGCCGCAGGCGATGTGGGCGCCGGCCGCGGGCGACTGGCGCGCGGACGCGGAGTTCATGCCCGGATCGGACGAGGAAGGCGGCGGCCGTTGGCGCTTCGGCGGGCAGGTGCCGCGCGAGGGCTGGCCGCTCGGGTGGGAAGAGCTCCGCTTCACCGCCTCGTGCACGCCTTTCCGTCACCTCGGCTTCTTTCCGGACATGGCGCCGGTGTGGAGCTGGATGCGCGGCATGCGGCCGAAATCGGCGCTGAATCTGTTCGGCTATACCGGCGTCGGCACGCTCGCCCTATCGGCCGCCGGCGCGGAGATGGTGCATGTCGACGCCTCCAAGAAGTCTGTCGATGCCGCGCGCGCCAATGCTGCCCTGTCGGGCATGGCCGACCGGCCGGTGCGCTGGATCGTCGACGACGCCGCCAAGTTCGTTGCGCGCGAAGTCCGTCGCGGGCGACGCTATGACGGGATCATCCTCGATCCGCCCAAATACGGCCGCGGGCCCGAAGGCGAGGTGTGGAAGCTCGAGGAAGGCCTCGCGCCGCTGGTCGCCGACTGCCGCAAGCTGCTCGACCGCGACGGCCGCTTCCTGTTCCTGACCGTTTATGCGGTGCGGATGTCGGCGCTGGCCATCGGCGAGTTGATCGCGCAGGCCTTTGCCGACTTGCCCGGCCGCGTCGAGATGGGCGAACTCGCCGTGCGCGAGGAAGCACGGGGGCTGCTGCTGCCGACCGCGATCTGGGCGCGCTGGCGCAACGACTAGGTGCGTGCCGCCCGGAGCGCCGCGCCCGCGGCGAACGGGGCGCCGGCGACCAGTAGCAGCGACACGGCGCCGAGCAGCTTCAGCGCGGAGCCGCTGCCGTCGCCCAGCGCTCCGGCGCCGAAGATCAACACCGGCACCGCGATCGGGAGCATCAGCAGCCCGCCGAGCGCGCCGGCACCACGCAGGCCCGCCGTCAGCGCGCTGACCGTCACCCCCAAAGCCGCGAGCGCGGGGGAACCGATCGCCAGCCCTGCTTCGATCCGGACGAGCGTGCCGGCATCGATCCGCAGCAGCGCGGCGGCAGGCAATGCCGACAGCATCAGCGTCGGCCCGAAGCTGAGCCAGTGCGCGACCAGCTTGGCAGCGGCGACGCTCTCGTCCGAATGCCCGCGCACCGCGAGCTGGTCGAGCACGCCGTTCAGCCGGTCCGGCTCGATCAGCCGGTCCACCGGCAGCAGCGCCGCGAGCAGGGCTGCCATCCACAGCACGCCGCCGCCGGTGCGGGCGAGCAATTGCGCGTCGGGCCCCACCGCGAAGGCGAACAGAGTCGCGACCAGCAGGAAGAACATGACCGGCAGCATCGCCCCGCCCGCGCGCCAGGCCTGAGCAACATCGCGGCGGATCAGGCTAAGCACCGGCATCTCGGGTCGGGGCAAGCGGAAGGATTTGAACCTTGCTCAAACGCAGGCCCTGGTGGGTCGCGGCCAGCACGATCCCGCCGGCTGCCTGATGCGTGGCGCAGGCCCGTTCCAGCCGGCCGATCGCCTCGCTGTCTAGGCCGTTGGTCGGCTCGTCGAGCAGCCAGACTGGGGCATCGCTAGCGATCACGCGCGCAAGGGCAGCACGCTTGCGCTGGCCGGTCGAGAGCATCCGCACCGGCACCGGCGCCAGGTGGACTAGACCCATGGCAGCCATCGCCTCGGGCAGCGCGTCTTCTCGCCCGTCCAGCCGTGCCCAGAAGCGCAGCGCGCTCCCCAGCGGCAGCTCGCGGTCCAGCGCCGCATTCTCGTCGGCGAGCGCGGCCGCGCCATTGCGCGTCACCCGGCC
This sequence comes from Sphingomonas horti, assembly GCF_009753715.1. GTDB lineage: Bacteria > Pseudomonadota > Alphaproteobacteria > Sphingomonadales > Sphingomonadaceae > Sphingomonas_B > Sphingomonas_B horti. The sequence goes on from NZ_WQMS01000007.1 coordinate 211,771, forward strand.
GGCAGCGGCCTCCAGCAGTCCTGCCGCGATGCGGAGCAGGCTCGACTTGCCGGCGCCGTTGGGGCCGGTGACGATCGCCGCTTCCCTGGCGCCAAGCGCAAGCGAGACACCCTCGAACAGCAGCCGGCCGCCGCGCACGCAGGCGACGTCGTCGAATCGCAACGTCGTCACCCGGCGAGGTCTTCGAGCGCGTGCATGTCGTCGTCGGACAGCCCGAAATGATGCCCCACCTCGTGCACCAGCACATGGGTGACGAGCGCTTCCAGCGACACACCGGTCTCGGCCCATTCGTCGAGGATCGGCCGGCGATAGAGATGGATCATGTCGGGCAGGGCGCCGCTGTCCGTCGAGGATTTGTCGCCGACCGGGCGCCCGGAATAGAGGCCGGTCAACTCGAACGGGTCTTGGATGCCCATCTGGTCGAGAGTCGCGTCGTCGGCGAAATCCTCGATGCGCAACACCACGTCGCCCAGATGCGCGCGGAATTCGCTCGGCAGCCGCTCCAGCGCCGCGCGTGCGAGCCGCTCGATCGTCTCCAGGTCCGGAGCATAGGTTGCCTGGTCGGCCATGGCGATGACATAGGACCAAGTCGAGGAGGCGGACAATGGTCGAACAGTTGAACGAGGGCGAGCGCGCGGCCGCGCTCGATCGGCTGGGCGAGTGGGACTATGACGAGGCGCGCGACGCGCTGACCCGCAGCTTCCTGTTCGCCGACTTCCCGGAGGCGTTCGCGTTCATGACGCGAGTCGCGCTGCTCGCCGAGAAGGCGGACCATCATCCCGAATGGTCGAACGTGTGGAACCGTGTCGATATCCTGCTCACCACGCACGATGCCGGCGGCCTTTCGGCGCGCGACGTGCGGATGGCGGAAGCGATCGACCGCGTGGCCGCATCTTAAGGCTTTGCTGACTCTTTGCCGCCATCGAGGACGGCAAAGAGGTCGCTCCAATGAAACAGCATGTCGAGACGCTCTGCCGCCAGCATGAGGAATTGCGGGCGCTGGCGGACGATTACGAGAAAGAGCTGAGCCGTGCGCAGCCCGACACGATGGCGCTGTCCAAGTGTCGCTGGACGCTGGCGCGGCTGATCAGCGCGCATCTCGCCTATGAAGGCGCCCATCTTTACCCTGCCCTGGCCCGCACCGGCGGCCGGCCGATGGAGACGGGCCGCAAGATGGCCGCCGAGATGACCGGGTTGGGCGCGCGCCTTCAGGCCCATGTCCGGGAATGGACAGTCAGCGCGATCACCGACGACTGGCCGGGCTATTGCCGCTCCGCCAAGAGTCTGATCGCGGTGTTGCGCGCCCGCATGGACGCGGAGGAAGCCGAACTCTATCCGCTAGCGATGGTAGCAAACGTCGCCTGACCTTGGCGCAAATGCGCGCCTCTTGGCGCGGATTACCACATGTGGCAAATCATTTGGCCCGCATCCCTCCTTGGGCGCGAGTTGGCACGAGCGATGCATTGCCCCTGATGACGCCGACGGATGGTCCGGCCGGCCAGTCAGGGAGATGAGAAATGACCCGCTTCACTTCGATGTTCGACACCGTTGCTTCGGTCGTCGCCGCTGTTGCCGTCGCCACGATGTTCGTGGTTGCCGCCGTCGGCCCCGCCGCGCTGCCGTTCGCGTAACCGCATCCCGCATCCAGGAATAAGTCCAATGTCTGCATTCCGTCTCGATCGCGGCAACGCCAAGCTGATGGGCGTGTGCGCGGGAGTGGGCAATGCAACCGGTATCGACCCGCTGCTGATCCGCATCGCGCTGTTCGTCCTGACGCTGATGCTGGGACCGGTGATGATCCTCGGCTATTTCGTCACGGCCTGGGCCGCGAACTGACGCTGGCACACCGAGCAAGGGGCGCTTAAGACAGTGGCGCCCCGAAGCTCAGGAGGCCTTTCGATGATCCGCACTGCCCTCGCCCTGTCGCTGCTGCTTTCCCCCGCTCCCGCTTTTGCCGCCCTCGCACCCGGCGCCACCGCGCCCGATTTCGCGACCCAGGGCGCCCTCGCCGGCAAGGCGTTCAGCTTTTCGCTGAAACAGGCGCTGAAAAAGGGACCGGTAGTCCTTTATTTCTATCCGAAGTCCTTCACGACCGGCTGCACGATCGAGGCGCACGAGTTCGCCGAGGCGACGCCCGAGTTCAACAAGCTCGGTGCGACGGTGATCGGCATGTCAGGCGACGATATCGACACGCTGAAGCGCTTCTCGACCGAGGAGTGCCGCGACAAATTCGCGGTCGCCGCCGCCAGCCCGGAAGTGATCAAGGCCTATGACGTGACGCTGCCGGTGATGGCGAGCCGATCCAACCGCACTTCCTATGTGATCGCGCCCAACGGCAAGATCGTCTTCGCCTACACTGCGATGAAGCCGGAAGGCCACGTCGCCGGCACGCTCGATGCCGTGAAGAAGTGGAAGGCGAAGAAGTAACCTCGTCATCCCGGGCATGACCCGGGTGAGGCCCGGGATGCGGCTAGGCTTTGATTGCCACCACGGCATCCACCTCGACCGCGACGCCGAGCGGGAGCGACGGCACGCCCACCGCGCTCCGCGCGTGCTTGCCGGCGTTGCCGAACACCTCGGCCATCAGCGTCGAGCAGCCGTCGGCGACCTTGGGCTGGTCGGTGAAGTCAGCGGTCGAGTTCACGAACGCGCCCAGCTTCACGATCCGGGCCACCCGGTCCAGCGAGCCCAACGCTGCCTTCATCTGGGCGAGCAGCATGATGCCGCAGCTGCGCGCGGCATCGCGTCCGGCCTCCAGGTCCATGTCCTCGCCTAGCCGGCCGGTGATGCGCTGGCCGTCCTTCTGGCTGACCTGCCCCGAGATAAAGAGCAGCCCGCCGGCTTCGACCGCCGGGACATAGGCAGCGACGGGAGCGGCGGGGGCGGGCAGCTCGATGCCGAGCTCGGCGAGGCGTTGTTCGATGCTCATGAGATTTCTCCAATCATCGGCATGGTCCGCGCGTCAAGCCCGGAGGTCAGCCGATCGCGGATCCAGCCCGTCGCCTCCGCCCAATCGTCGATCCGGGCATGGGCGCACGGTGCGGGCGGCATCATCGCCGCCAATTCGGGCTCGGCGACCATGTGGAGCCGGAAGACCTGCGGCGCCGCCTTTTCAACCGAGAGGTGATGCAGCGCCAAGTCGTCGACGAACACCGCCGCGCTTGGGCCATATTCGTCGAGCAGCTGCGCGACCGGAGTGCCCTTGCCGCCCTGGTTGCAGAGCACGCGGTGCTGGATGCCGACCGCCTCCAGCTGCGCGATCCGTCGCTCCTGATGCGTGTCGAGCAGGTTGGTGAGCACGACCACGTCCGCGATCCCGGCCAGTTCCGTCAGCGCCTCGCGGGCGTGCGGGACCAAGGTCTGGCGGTACATCTCGGTTTCGAAAAAGCCGTTCAGCAGTGGCCAGGTCTCCTCGCGCGGCAGCGGCTCGCCGGTCTCCCGATGCCGGACGGCGCGCGAATAATCGCCTTCGGACAGGTCGAAGTCGACGCCGTGCGCCTCGCCCAGCCAGTCGCGAAAATGGCTGACCATGTGCAGCAGAACTTCGTCGCAGTCTGTGATCAGGAGCGGGCGCGTCACGCGTCCAGCTCCGTGCGCGCCCTGATCAGAAGCTCTGGCTTGACCCCAAGGTGATCGGCGCAAGCGACGAGGTCGAGTTCGTGCGCTTCCAGAAAGGAGAGCACGGCCGCCTGCAGGGCCGGGTCCGTCGCACGCGCGCGGAGGTCATTGGTGGTTAACCCGGTCAGCGCAAGCAACCTCTCGGCGCGCCGCGAGTCTTCCAGAGACCAGGCGAGCGCAAGCAGCGCCAGGGTGGGAGCGTCGTGATTTGTTTCGGGACCGTGCATGTTCTATTGTGGATAAGCCTGGGGGCAGCGAGGATGTGTCGCTTGTGAGTAAGAAAGTGCTCGTTGTCGAGGACAACGAACTCAACCTCAAGCTCTTCTGCGACCTGCTGCGCGCGCACGACTATGTCGCCGAGCCGGTGCGCGACGGGCGCGAGGCGGTCGAACGCGCGCGCGCCTTCGAACCCGACCTGGTGATCATGGACATCCAGCTGCCCAACGTCAGCGGCATCGAGCTGATCGAGACGCTGAAGGCCGACGAGCAGCTGAAGCCGATCCCGATCATGGCCGTCACTGCCTATGCGGCAAAGGGCGACGAGGAACGCATCCGCGCGGCAGGCGCGGAGGCCTATGTGTCGAAGCCCATTTCCGTGATGCGGTTCGTGGAGAGCGTCGAGGCGCTGGTTTAGGCGGCCTGTGCCTGTTCGGCGGCTTCGATCTCCGCCGCCTTTGCTTCGACCAGCTTCACGATGTGGTCGATCATATCAGCGTCATTCACATGATGGTCGGTGACGCCGGACAGATAGACCATGTGCTTGCCGGCGCCGCCGCCGGTCAGGCCGATATCGGTCTCGCGCGCTTCGCCGGGGCCGTTGACGACGCAGCCGAGCACGGACAGCGACATCGGCGTGCGGATATGCTGCAGCCGCTCCTCAAGCTTCTCGACGGTGCGGATCACGTCGAAGCCCTGGCGCGCGCAGGATGGACAGGAAACGATGCGCACGCCGCGGTTGCGGATGCCCAGTGCCTTCAGAATCTCGAAGCCGACGCGCACTTCCTCCTCCGGTTCGGCCGAGAGGCTGACGCGAATGGTGTCGCCGATGCCGTACCAGAGCAGCGAGCCGATGCCGATCGCGCTCTTGACCGTGCCGCCGATCAGCCCGCCGGCCTCGGTGATGCCCAGGTGCAGCGGGCAATCGACGGCATCCGCCAGCTGCTGGTACGCCGCCACCGCCAGAAACACGTCCGACGCCTTCACCGCGACCTTATAATCGTGGAAATTATGATCCTGCAGCAGCTTGATATGATCGAGCGCGCTCTCGACCAGCGCCTCGGGGCAGGGCTCGCCATATTTTTCGAGCAGGTCCTTTTCGAGGCTGCCGGCATTGACGCCGATGCGGATCGCGCAGCCATTCGCCTTGGCCGCGCGCACGACCTCCGCCACCCGCTCGGACGAGCCGATATTGCCCGGGTTGATACGCAGGCAGGCCGCACCGGCATCGGCAGCTTCCAGCGCGCGCTTGTAGTGGAAATGGATGTCGGCGACGAGCGGTACGCGCGCGGCGCGGGCGATCTGGCGGAACGCCGCGGTGCTTTCCACGTCGGGGCAGGAAACGCGGATGATATCGGCGCCGGCCTCCTCGCAGCGGCGGATCTGGTCGATCGTCGCTTTCGCGTCCGCGGTCGGCGTGTTGGTCATCGTCTGCACCGTCACCGGCGCATCGCCGCCGACGGGCACGTTGCCGACCATGATCTGACGTGACTTTCGGCGCACGATATCGCGCCAGGGACGAACCGACATGTGGGATCTCTGCGTTGGTGCTTGCGTCCATATAGCGATGGCGGCCCTGAATCGGAACAGCTAAGCCGCGCGCGAGCTTGAGGAGGAACAATGCCCACAGTCCTGATCACCGGCGCGAACCGCGGCATCGGCCTGGAGTTCGCCCGCCAATATGCGGCGGACGGCTGGACCGTGATCGCCGCCGCGCGCAATCCCGATGCTGCCGACGAGTTGAAGCGGCTCGGCGTTGAGATCCTGCCGCTCGACGCCGCCGATCCGGCCAGCATCGGCGCACTGGCGGGACGCCTTTGCGGCCGCACGATCGACGTGCTGATCGCCAATGCCGGCGTGCTGCCGCGCGGGTTGAATGCCCAAGGGTGGCTGAACGGCTTTGCGACCAACTGCATCGGCCCGACGCTGCTCGCCAAGGGGCTGAAGGCGAACATGGCGGCAGGCGGGAAGATGATCGCGATCACCAGCCGGATGGGCAGCATCGCCGACAATGATTCGGGCGGCGCGATCGCCTACCGCTCGACCAAGGCCGCGTTGAACGCGGCGTGGCGGTCGCTTTCGATCGACTGGCGCGGCGACGACGTCACGCTCGCGATGCTGCACCCCGGTTGGGTGCAGACCGACATGGGCGGGCCCGGCGCGACGATCGAGCCGGAAACCAGCGTTTCCGGCATGCGAAAGACGATCGCCGGCCTGAGCCGCGACCGCAGCGGCAGCTTCCTGAACCATGACGGGCAGGAGCTCCCATGGTGAGCAGTGCGGACTGGACCCTGGTCGTCCATGGCGGCGCCGGGATCATCGAGCAGGGGATTCTGACGCCGGAGCAGGAAGCCGCGATCCGCGACGCTCTTTTGCGCGCGCTGGATGCGGGCGGCGCGATCCTGCGCGCCGGCGGGCAAGCGCTCGACGCGGCGGAAGCCGCCGTGCGCGTGCTGGAGGATGACGAGCATTTCAACGCCGGCCGAGGGTCGGTCTTCACCTATGAAGGCCGGATCGAGATGGATGCGGCGGTAATGGACGGCCGCAATCGCGACGCCGGCGCCGTCACCGGCGTGACCGCGACGCGCAACCCGGTCAGCCTGGCACGGCGAGTGATGGAGGACAGCCCGCACGTGCTGCTCTCTCGCGAGGGCGCCGACGGTTTTTCACGGGAACAGGGGATCGAGCAGGCCGGGGCCGACTGGTTCGAAGTCGCCGAGCGCCGGCGCCAGCTCGAGGAGCTGAAGGCACGCGGTGCCGACCATTTCGATATAGACATGAAGTATGGCACGGTCGGCGCGGTCGCCCGCGACAAGGCGGGGCACGTCGCCGCGGCGACCTCGACCGGCGGCATCACCGGCAAGCGCTGGGGCCGGATCGGCGATTCACCGCTGATCGGCGCCGGCACCTATGCCGACGACCGGGCCGGCGCCGTCTCTGCCACGGGGTCGGGCGAATTCTTCATCCGCGCGGTCGTGGCGCACGAAATCTGCGCGCGGGCGCGACTGGCGGGACAGGACGTGCTGAGCGCTGCCCGCGCGACGATCGCCGACATGGGCGCGCTCGGCGGCACCGGCGGTGTGATTGTCGTCGGCCCCGACGGCCGCGGCGGCTGGGCGTTCAATTCGAAGGGCATGTACCGAGGCAAGGTCTCTAGCGACCATGAGCCGGTGGTGGCGCTGTACGGGGAGGAATGAACCTCCCCGTACGGACGCGTTGCCGATCCCTACTGCACCGTCACGGTGACAGCGCGCCGGTTCTTCGCCCAGCTGGCTTCGTCGGAGCCGAGCGCTTCGGGGCGTTCCTTGCCATAGCTGATCGTGCTGATCCGGCTCGGATCGATGCCCAGCGAGGCGAGATAGTTCTTCGCCGCATTGGCGCGGCGTTCGCCCAGCGCGAGGTTATATTCGCGCGTGCCGCGCTCGTCGGCATGGCCTTCGATCGTGACGCGGACGTTCGGATATTGTTTCAAATAGGCGGCCTGGCTCTGTAGCGTCGCCTGGTCCGCGGCATCGATATTATATTCGTCGGTGTCGAAGAAGACGCGGTCGGACGCGACATTTGCGATGAAATGCGCCTGGCTGCCGGGGACCGGACCCATTTCGGCCGGCGGCGGCGCTTCCGGCGTCGGCGTCTCCTGCGGCGCGGGCGGCAGTTCCGCCGGCGGCTTCTTGGAGCAGCCCGCGACGGCGATCATTGCGGTGGCAACCATCAGCGTATGGCCAAATTTCATCTCATTCTCCTTTATCGTCGTTTCAGGGGAGCAACGGTCCCCAGGTCGGATCCGATCCATCGACCGGCGTTGGAATCTTGCGAAGGTTGCGGCCGGTCAGGTCGACCTGCCAGACGCTGGACGTTCCGGAACGGCCGGGCGTGGAGCGGAAGAATTGGATCACGCGGCCATTGGGCGACCAGGTCGGGCTTTCGTCCTGCCAGCCATGGGTCAGGATGCGCTCGCCGCCTCCCGACGGCGACATCACGCCAATGCTGAAGCTGCCGAGGCGCGTATAGGCGATCAGGTCGCCGCGCGGGCTCCATTCGGGCGTTGCGTAGGAACCGCCGCCAAAGCTGATCCGCTGCTGGTTCGAGCCGTCGGCGTTCATCACATAGAGTTGCTGCTTGCCCGAGCGGTCGCTCTCAAACACTATCCTGCTGCCATCGGGCGAGAAGCTGCCGCCGACGTCGATGCCAGGCGAGTTGGTCAGCCGCACCGGCGTGCCGCCCGCCGCCGGCATCTTGTAGATGTCGGTGTTCCCCCCCTGGCTCATCGAGAAGAGCAGCGTGCGCCCGTCCGGTGAGAAGCGCGGCGCGATCACCTGGTTCGGCGTCGAGAGCACCAGCCGCTGCCGGCCGGTGCCGACATCGTACACGAACACGTGCGGCCGGCGCTGCTGGTAACTCACATAGACGATCGACTTGTAGTCGGGCGAGAAGCGCGGCGTCAGCACCAGATTCTGGCCGTTGGTCAGGAAGCGGTGGTTGGCGCCGTCCGAATCCATGATCGCGAGCCGCTTGACGCGGTGATCCTTGGGCCCGGTCTCGGCGATATAGGCGATGCGGCTGTCGAAGAACGGGCTTTCGCCGGACAGGCGCGAATAGATCATGTCCGCACATTTGTGCGCCGCGCGCCGCCAATCGCGCGGAGCGACGACGAAGCCGGTGCGCTTCAACTCCGACTTCAGGTTCACGTCGTAGAGATAGCAGCCGACGGTCAGGTTGCCGTCGCCGCCCGCGCGGACGAAGCCGCTGACCAGCGCTTCGGCCCCTGTCTGCGGCCAGATGGCGAAATTGGGCGCGTTCGCCTCGGCGAAGCTGACCGTCGGAATTCCCGATGGCCCGAGCGGCCGGAATAGCCCGCTGCCGCGCAGGTCCGCCGCGATCACGTCGGCGATCTGGCGGCCGAGCGCGTCGGTGGTTCCGGCGACTGTCTCGCGCACATCATCGGTCGCAAGCTTCGGCACCGCGATGCGGAGATCGTCGCCCGCTTCGGCAGTCACGTCGACACTGAGGCCGGAAGGTTGCCCCACCAGCGGCGGCGCGACGGCGGGCGCCTGCGCCAGGGCGGCAGAGGCGATGGCAGTGAGGGGGAGCGCGAGATACTTCATCAAAGACCCTCGTAAAGCTGCGGTTCGATGCGTTTCCAGACCGCGTAATATTCCTTCGGGAAATGATAGGGCGCGGCAAGCCTCACCGCCGCGAGCGCGCGTTCGACGAACAGGTTCGCCTGGGCACGGTTGCTGGGCGTGACGCCGGTCGGCCCGATCACGCGCGGCTGGCCGACAATGGTGCCGTCGAGCGCGAGATTGGCGACGATCGTGACGCGCAGTTTCTCGACATCGGCGCCGCTGGGCGGGCGCCAGTGGGGCTTCAGCTGGCGCTTCAACTCAGACGCGAGCGACGCCTGCACGCGCGGCCCGACATTGGCGGCCGACGCCTCCGCCGCGCGGCTGACGCTCGCCGCTTCGGTGATACCCTTCAGGAAATCGGGGCCGAGCCGCGCGCCGCGCGCCTTGGATTGGGCGGGCTTGGCGGGCGCTGCCTTCGATGCCTCCGCCCGTTCGCGCACCGGCGGCTTGTTCGGCTTCGGCGTCGGGGTGGGCACGGGCGCGGGAGCCGGCTCGGCGGGTGCCGGCGCGGGCTCCGGCTGATTCTGGGCGTAGGCCGGCGCAGCCTCTTCCGGCCGACCGAGTTCGGGCGCGACGCTGGTCGCGGGCGGCTGCTCGGCACTACGCGCCGCCGTCGCTTCCAGGCCGACATCGTCGGCAAAGGTGACTTCGACCGGCGGCCGCTCGATTCGCAGCGGATTGGGCGTGGCGAGAAAGCCGACCGAGAGCAGCCCGAACAGGACGACATGCCCTGCGGTCGCAGCCCCCAGCCCGAATTTCTCCGCCCGGTCCATCTCAGTCCTTGTCGCCAACGCTCACCAGCGCGACCTTGTTCAGGCCGGCCCGGTTAAGCTCGCCCAGCACGCGCATCACCGCGCCGTAATCGAGCGAGCGGTCGGCGCGCAGATAGACCTGCGGCGGCTCGCCAGCGGCGAGCGTCGCGAAGCGATCGCCGAGCGCATCCTCGCTCACTTCATCTTCGCCGATGAATATCTGACCTGACCGCTCGATCGAGACGGTGACGGGCTCCTTGTCCTGCTTCAGCGCGCCCGCTTTCGACTGCGGCAGGTTCACCGGCACACCGGCGGTCAACAGCGGCGCCGTGACCATGAAGATGATCAGCAGCACCAGCATGACGTCCACCAGCGGCGTCACGTTGATGTCGGCCATCGGCGCGCGGCTGCGACCGCGGCTGGCGGAAGGGAGCTTGACTGCCATCAGGCCTCGGCATCCAGCTCGCGCGACAAGGTCGCGTGGAACTTATCGGCGAAGCGCAGCAGCCGTGCCTCCAGCCTGTTCAGGCCATGGCTGAAGCGGTTGTACGCGATCACCGCCGGGATTGCTGCGAACAGGCCGATCGCCGTCGCGAACAACGCCTCGGCGATGCCCGGTGCGACCACCGCCAGCGACGAATTCTGCTCCGCGGCGATCGAGGTGAAGCTGCGCATGATGCCCCAAACCGTGCCGAACAGTCCGACAAAGGGGGCGACGCTGCCGATCGTCGCCAAGACGTTGATCCGGCCGGAGAGCGCGTCGATCTCGGCCGCGCTGGCGCTCGCCATCAGTGTCGCGAGGCGGGAGCGCACGCCCTCGGCGTCGACTTTCTTGGCCGATGTCGAGCGGCGCCATTCCTTCAGCCCGGCATCGAGGATGCGCGCGGCGGGCACGTCCTCGTTGCCGCGCTTGTCATGAAAGCGGTCGATGTCCTGCGCGGTCCAGAAGTCGCGCTCGAACGCCTCGGACTGCGTGACCTGGCGCTTCAGGCGGAAGCCGAAGCCGATGATGATCGCCCAGGTCCAGATGCTGGCGAGCAGCAGGCCCAGCATCACCGCCTTCACCACCCAGTCGGCCTGGAGGAACAGGCCGATCGGCGACAGCGTCGTCGCGTCCGCATTCACGAAAAGCTGATCCAAGTCTAAACGTCCTCCAACAATCGTTCGAAAATGGTCAGCCAGGCGCGGGGCTGGCGGCGCGGCTTGCCGCTGCCCGGCGCCACGAACGCCGCGAGCACCTCCGCCTCGGTCAGAACTTCCCGCTCCAACATGACTCGCTGATGAATGGTTGCACTGGCGGCGGTGAAAGCCTTGATCGTGGTGACCACCACCAGGGCGTCGTCGAGCCTGGCGGCCCGGCGATAGCGGATGCGAAGATCGGCCACGACATAATAGCCCTCGCCCGCATCAAAGGCGGCGCGCTGGTCGATGCCGGCGACGCTCAGCATGTCCGACCGCGCCCGCTCCATGTAGCGCAGGTAATTGGCGTGATAGACGACGCCCGACAGGTCGGTGTCCTCGAAGAACACTCGCACCGGGAACCGATGCTCGCGGCCGACCAGCCGGCCGCGCTGGGGCAGGTCCAGCGTCATATGAACGGCCCTAACGGATGGAGACATGGGCTCCAACTCGTTTGGACCGGCTAATCGAACAACCCGTCCTGCCCATTTGAGGGCGGGTTGAGGCCCAGATGCTTCCATCCGCGCCCGTTCAGGCATCGGCCGCGCGCGGTGCGGGCGATCAGGCCCAGCTGGATCAGATAAGGCTCGATCACTTCCTCGATCGTGTCGCGCGGCTCGCTGAGGCCAGCGGCAAGCGTCTCCACGCCGACCGGACCGCCCTTGTAGATGTCGGCGATCATATGGAGGTAACGCCGATCCATCGCGTCGAGGCCGAGATGATCGACCTCCAGCCGGTTGAGCGCCTTGTCCGCGACATCGGCGTGAACGACCGCTTCGCCCGCGACATTGGCAAAGTCGCGCACGCGTCGCAGCAGCCGCCCGGCGATCCGCGGCGTGCCACGCGAGCGCTTGGCAATCTCATGCGCGCCGTCTTCGGCAATGCCGAGGTCGAGCAGGCTCGCCGCCCGGCGCACCACCTTCTCCAGCTCGTCGACCGTGTAGAAATTGAGGCGGATCGGAATGCCGAACCGGTCGCGCAAGGGGGTGGTCAGCAGCCCCTGCCGTGTCGTTGCGCCGACCAAAGTGAAGCGCGGCAGCTCGATCCGGACCGAGCGGGCCGACGGCCCCTCGCCGATCATCAGGTCGAGTGCGCGGTCCTCCATCGCCGGATACAGCACTTCCTCGACCGCGGGGGCGAGGCGGTGAATCTCGTCGATGAACAGGACGTCGCCGTCCTCCAGATTGGTGAGCAAAGCGGCAAGATCGCCCGACTTGGCGATGACCGGCCCGGACGTGGCTCGAAAGCCGACGCCCATCTCCCGCGCGACAATCTGTGCCAGCGTCGTTTTGCCCAGCCCCGGCGGCCCGAAGAACAGGACATGGTCGAGCGCGTCGCCGCGGGTTTTCGCCGCCTCGATGAACACCCGCAGATTCTCACGCGCCGCCTTCTGCCCGACAAATTCGTCGAGCCGCTTCGGACGAAGTGCCGCGTCGATATCTTCCGGCTTGCGCGCGGCGGCGAGAAGGCGATCGGTGTCGCTCACGTCAGATGCTAAACCCAATACAAAGGCCGATCAGAATGGCGCTGACCAGAAGCAAACCAAAACCCACTTGCCTCTTGAAACGGACGATCTGCGCGGGTCCTCGGAAATAGGGCCCCCGTTCCTTTTGCGCGCGACGAAAGTTGGGAAAATCCTGTTTCACCGCGCGGCCTTTTTCAGCGCGAGACGCACTAGCGCGTCAAGCGTCGCACTGTCCCCAAGCTCGTCATTCGCCGCTGCGACGGCCGCATTCGCTTCTGCCGGGCGGAAGCCGAGGTTCGTAAGAGCGGAGACGGCGTCGTTGGCCGCGCCGCTGGCCGGCATCGCGGCGGGGGCGCCGGGGCCCAGCGCAATGCCGCCGACCTTGTCCTTCAGCTCGCGGACAATACGTTCGGCAAGCTTGGGGCCGACTCCCTGCGCGCGGGCGACCATCGCCTTGTCGCCGCTCGCGACGCTGCGCTGCAGCTCGTCGGCCGACAGCGCCGACAGGATCGCGAGCGCGACGCGGCCGCCGACGCCCTGCACGCCGGTCAACAGCCGGAACCAGTCCCGCTCCGCCGCCGAGCCGAAGGCGAACAGGGTCATCGAATCCTCGCGGACCTGCATTTCGGTGAACAGCATCACCTGCCCGCCGATCGGACCGATCGCAGAGAGCGTGCGGCTGGAGGCCTGCACCAGATAGCCGATGCCGGCGACGTCGATCACCGCGTGATCCGCCCCCGCTTCCGCCAATGCTCCGCTCAATCGCGCAATCATCGCTCGTTCTATATCCGTTCGTATCGAGCGAAGTCGAGATACGCTTCTCGACTTCGATCGAAGCGAACGGGTTAGGGGATACGCCGAGCGGAGCCGAGATGATGCGCATGGCAGATCGCCACCGCCAGCGCGTCCGCCGCATCCGGGCCATCGATCTTCGCCCCCGGCAGCAGGCGCGCGACCATCGCGTGCACCTGCGCCTTCTCGGCCGTCCCGGTGCCGACCACCGCCTTCTTGACCAGAGTCGGCGCGTACTCGCCGACGATCAGCCCCGCTTTTGCCGCGCCGAGCAGCACCACGCCGCGCGCCTGACCCAGCTTCAGCGTCGATTGCGGGTTCTTGTTGACGAACACTTCCTCGACCGCCGCCGCCTCGGGGCGGTATTGGGCCAAGAGTGACGTCAGGGCGTCATCCAACGCCACCAGGCGTGCGCCGAGCTCCGTCTTCGCGTCGGTCGCGATCCGGCCGTTGGCCACATGCGCCAGCCGGTTGCCCCCCGCCCGGATCACGCCCCAGCCAGTCGTGCCGAGCCCGGGGTCGAGGCCGAGGATGATCATCAGATCCTCCCCTCGCTTTGCGAGGGGAGGGGGACCACGCGAAGCGTGGTGGAGGGGCCCGGAGCGAAGCGGAGGGTCTGCCTTCGCGCTAGGCGCTCAGCCCCTCCACCACTCGGCTTCGCCGAGCGGTCCCCCTCCCCTGCAGAGCAGGGGAGGATCAGGCGATCTTCTCCGCAACCTCGTCGGGCACGTCGTAATTGCCCCAGACCTGCTGCACGTCGTCGTCGTCGTCGAGGGTATCGATCATCTTGAGCAACAGGCGCGCATCGTCCTCAGCCACGCCGACCTGCATGTGCGGACGCCAGGCGAGCTTCGCGCCTTCGGCCTCGCCCAGCGCCGGTTCCAGCGCGCGCGCGACTTCGTGAAGCGAATCGATCGCGGTCCAGATGCGGTGTTCCTCCTCGTCGGACTCCACATCCTCCGCGCCCGCTTCCAGCGCCGCCTCGAACACTTTTTCGGCGTCGCCCGCCTTGGCGGGATAGGTGATCAGCCCCAGCCGGTCGAAACCGTGCGCTACCGTCGCCATGTTGCCGCCGTTCTTGGTGACGGCGGTGCGGACGTTGGTGGCCGTACGGTTGCGGTTGTCCGTCAGCGCCTCGATGATCAGCGAGGTGCCGCCGGGGCCGAACGCCTCATAGCGGACTTCCTCGTAGTTCTCGGCATCGCCCCGGCTCGCCTTGTCGATCGAGCGCTGGATATTGTCCTTGGGCATGGACGCAGCCTTGGCCGCGTTGACGGCGGCGCGCAGGCGCGGGTTCATGTCAGGATCGGGCGTGCCCATTTTCGCCGCTACGGTGATTTCGCGGCTGAGCTTCGAGAAGGCGGCGGACCGCTTTTTATCCTGCGCACCTTTGCGGTGCATGATGTTCTTGAATTTGGAATGGCCGGCCATGGCCTGTCGGTTCCTCTAGGTTGATTGCTGCGCCTGCTGGCGACGTTCCAGGATTGCGGCGAACGACTGTTTCATCTCGCGCACCGTGCGGCCGCCCAGCTCGCTGGCGAAGGCGCGGTCGCGATAGGCGGCGAGTCCCGGCTGCTCGGCAACGAGCGCACTGGTCCCGGCGATGGGATCGATGACCTCCATCAGCGAGAAGAGCGGGACCAGGATGCAGTCCGCAACGCTCGGGCTGTCGCCGGCAGCCCAGACATGGCCGGGGTTGCGCCCCTTTTCCAGCGCCTCGAGGCCGGCGACGATCGTCGTCCGGGCCTCATCGACCAGCACCGGCTCGTCGCGCATCCCGAAGACCTTGCACACCATGATCGGGCGCAGGCCGGCGAGCTCGTGGCTCGCGAGCGTCTCGACAAGCCGGGCGTGGGCGCGCTCGCGTGGATTGCCCGGCAACAGCGAGGGCCCGTCCAGCACCTCGTCCAGATAGCCGACGATCGCCGACGATTCAGCGAGCGTCCAGCCGTCGTCCTCCAGCACCGGGATACGGCCCATCGGGCTGATCGCACGGAATTCCGGCGACTGCATTGATCCGCCCGGCGGCGGCTCGACGGCCAAGTCATGGCCCTTGATGCGCGCCGCCATCAGCACGCGCTGGACGAACGGCGATGCGACCGAGCCATAGACCTTCATGTCGCTCCCCCTCAGTCGAGGCCCAGGGCGGCCTTGTAGGTGTCAAGCAGGGCCTCGGCCTCCTGCCGCGCATTCTTCTCCATGCGCCGCAACCGGACGATCGCCCGCATCGTTTTCACGTCGTAGCCGTTGGCCTTCGCCTCCAGATAGACGTCCTTCACGTCGTCGGCGATGCCTTTCTTCTCTTCCTCCAGCCGCTCGATGCGCTCGATGAACAGGCGCAATTGATCGGCGGCGACGTTGTCACTCATCTACGAATCCTTGGGGTTAAGGTGAAGGCGCGGCTCTAGGCGAAGCGCGCGGCCGCCTCAACCGCTTCTAAAGGCCCAGCTCCCGATTTCGCGCGACGCTCGATTCCATCCGCGCCAGCTGCTCCGGCGTCGCGGGCTGCTGGTGCGCCGCTTTCCAGTCGGAATAGGGCATGCCGTACACCGCCTCGCGGCCTTGATCCTTCGTCAGTGCCCCACCGCTTGCTTCGGCGAGCCAGTCGCCCAGGCAATTGCGGCAGAAGCCGGCCAGGCCCATCAGGTCGACATTCTGCGCGTCGCTGCGCTGCTGCATGTGATGAACCAGCCGGCGGAAGGCGGCGGCCGCCGCCGCGTCGCTATATTCGGCCATCCGATCCTCCCTATGGGTTGATCCTGACCGGATAGCCGGTAGGACGCCGCTGTCCAACGGGAAGCGAAAACACATGGCGACAAGCGTCGAACCCCGGTCCCGCAAGGTCCGCATCCTCGCGACGCTGGGGCCGGCCAGCCGAAGCCCGGAGATGATCGAGCGGCTGTTCCGCGCCGGAGCCGACGCGTTCCGGGTCAATATGAGCCACGGCGCGCAGGCCGATCACGCGCAGACAATTGCCAACATCCGCGCGCTGGAAAAGACGGTCGGCCGCCCGACGACGATCCTGGTCGACCTGCAGGGGCCGAAGCTGCGGGTCGGGACCTTTGCCGACGGCATGGCGATGCTGAAAACCGGCGCGCCCTTCGTGCTCGACCGCGACACCGCGCCCGGCGATGCGAACCGCGTCTGCCTGCCGCATCGCGAGCTGTTCATCGCGCTGGAGGAAGGATCGCGGCTGCTGCTCGACGATGGCAAGCTGGTGCTGCGCGTTACCAGCGCCTCGCACGACCGGATCGAGACGATCGTGGAGGTCGGCGGCGCGCTCAGCAACAACAAGGGGCTGAACGTGCCGGATGTGGTGGTGCCGCTGGCGGCGCTGACAGAGAAGGACCGGTCCGACCTCGCCTTCGCGCTGGACCACGACATCGACTGGGTGGCGCTGAGCTTCGTCCAGCGGCCCGAGGATGTGGCGGAGGCGCGGCGGATGATCCAGGGCCGCGCGGCCCTGCTCGCCAAGATCGAGAAGCCGGCGGCGCTGGAGCGGCTGGAGCCGATCCTGGAGCTCGCCGACGCGGTCATGGTCGCACGCGGCGACCTGGGCGTGGAGCTGCCGCCGCAGGACGTGCCGCCGATGCAGAAGCGGATCGTGGAATGCGCCCGGCGGATGGGTCGGCCGGTAGTGGTCGCGACTCAGATGCTCGAATCGATGATCAAGTCGCCGACGCCGACGCGCGCCGAAGTGTCGGACGTGGCTACGGCCATCTATGACGGCGCCGATGCCGTGATGCTGTCGGCGGAAAGCGCGGCGGGCGACTGGCCCGAGGAATCGGTCGCGATGATGGACTCCATCGCCAATGCCGTCGAGCGCGACCCCGGTTATTTCGCGCGCGTCCACTTCACCGAGACGCGGCCCGACCCCACGACCGCCGATGCGCTGGCGGAGGCGGCCGGCGCGATCGCGAAAACCGTATCCGCCGCAGCGATCATCTGCTTCACTTCATCGGGCTCGACCGCACGGCGGGTGGCGCGCGAGCGGCCGTCGGTGCCGCTGCTGGTGCTGACCCCCAAGCTGGAGACGGCGCGGCGGCTCGGCATCCTCTGGGGCGTGCACGCGGTCCGCACCAAGGACGTCGTCTCCTTCGAGGACATGATTGCCAAGTCGAAGCGCATGGCGCTGCGCCACAACATGGCGAAGGCCGGCGACCGGGTGATCGTGATGGCCGGCGTGCCGTTCGGGGTGCCGGGCTCGACCAACGTGCTCCACGTCGCGCGGATCGTCGGCGACGAGCTGAAGCGACACGCGTCCGGCTAGGACTTAGCGCTTCCTGTTCGCGATCAGGGCCGCCACGCAGCTGGCACGATCGATGTCGCGGCCGTCGGGCTGGCGAGCGTCGACATAGGTGACGATCGGCTCGTGCCGGCCTTTGGGGTATAGATAGGCGTCCAGCACGCAGATCGGGCCGGCGAATTGCAGCTTGCGCCCCTCGCCCTCGCGAACGTCGAGCTCCGGCTCCCCGAACAGGGCGACGAGGCCATGGGCGTCGTGGCCCAGCACGCGCTCCAGCCCGGCGGTCGAGATGACCGGCGGCGTCGACGGCAGCTCGCGCGCGGCCGGCGGGCCGACGCAGCCCGCGAGCAGCAGCGCCGACGTTGCAAGGACGATCCCGATACGCATCGCCCCCCGCTCACCACGCCACGGCCGCTTGCGCAAGGGCTTGAAGGGTCAAGCGGTTTGACGCGCCGCCAATCTGCACTATGCGCACGCCCGACCATTTGTCCCGGAGACCCGAGTGACCGCCGCCACCTACGACGTCGTCGCGATCGGCAATGCCATCGTCGACGTGATTGCCCGCGCCGAGGATTCCTTCATTGCCGAAAACTCCCTGCGCAAGGGATCGATGCAGCTGCTGTTCTCGACCGAAGAAGCCGAAGCGCTGTACGAGCGGATGGGGCCGGGTATCGAAACCAGCGGCGGGTCGGCCGCGAACACGCTTGCAGGCCTGGCCGCGCTGGGGCTGAACTGCGGCTTCATCGGCCAGGTCGCCGACGACCAGCTCGGCACCGTCTTCACGCACGACATGCGGTCGCAGGGCGTCCGGTTCGACACCGCGCCGCGCCCGGGCGAGCCGCCGACGGCGCGCTGCCTGATCGTCGTCACGCCCGATGGGCAGCGTACGATGAACACCTTCCTGGGCGCCTCGCAGTTCCTGCCCGCGGACGCCCTCAGCCTCGACCTGATCGCGGACGCGGCAATCCTGTATCTGGAAGGATATCTGTGGGACCCCGAGGAGCCGCGAGCGGCGATGCGGCGCGCGATCGCGGCGGCGAAGCAGGCCGGGCGGCGCGTCGCCTTCACGTTGTCCGACGTGTTCTGCATCGAGCGGCACCGCACCGATTTCCTGAAGCTGATTGCCGACGGCGCGATCGATATCCTGTTCGCGAACGAGAATGAGCTGCTGTCGCTGGAGGAAAGCGACGATTTCGAAGCCGCCGTCGCCTCAGTCTCGGCCCGCGTGCCGCTGCTGGTGGTCACGCGCAGCGAGCATGGCGCGATCGCGGTCAAGGGCGGCGAGCGGGCTGAAGTCGGCGCCGAGCCGGTGGAAGCCGTGGTCGACACGACCGGCGCCGGCGATCTGTTCGCGGCCGGCTTCCTCGCCGGCCAGGCGCGCGGCCGCTCGCTGAAGGACAGCCTGACCATCGGCGCGATCTGCGCGGCCGAAGTGATCAGCCATGTCGGCCCGCGCCCGCAGGCCGACATCAAGACGATCGTGGAAGCGCGGCTGGGCTAGAGCGTTTTCAGCTTAGGTAGCGGCATAGCCACAGTTGCGGAGATAGTTTGCGCATTCGGCTGGCGGGAAGCGGTCGAGG
>NZ_WQMS01000008.1 GCF_009753715.1 Sphingomonas horti
TCCTGCCCAGCAGTCATGCTGAATCAGAAAAACACGCCCGTGTGAATCCCCCGCGATTCAAATCACCTCGAAAACGCTCTAGCAGCCGTTCAGCCCCTCTCCCCGTGCGGGAGAGGGCGACTCGGCGCAGCCGAGCGGGGAGAAGGGGGCAGCGCCGCACCCCTCTCTAAGCTTCGCTAGGCAGCCAGCTGCCAACCAAAGCTATTCTCTCCCGCAAAGGGAGAGAAGCTAGGATGGCGGGACCTCGGTTATGGAACCAGGCCGGCCGGTGGGATCGGGCATCCGCCACAGCGTGGTGCCGCCCCGTCGCCTCTTCCTAACTCGCCGCGTCGTACCCGAACTCCCGCAGCTCCTGCGCGCAGCGGCAGGCAGCGGCGATCTTTCGTGCCCATTCGACTGCGTCCTCGCGCGTCGGCAGCTCCAGCACGGTGAACCCGCCGTTGATCCGGCTGCCCGGATGGGTCCCGGCAGAGATCGACCCATCCGCGGAGACCAGCACGGGGGCGACCTGCTCGTTGATCCCGCCGCCGAACACATAGACGCCGGCGGCCTTCGCTTCCTCGATCACCCTGTGGGCGTCGGCGGAAACGGTCGGCAGATCCTCCTGTGCGACCACCATCGCTTCGCTCGGGAAGGAGATCAGATATTTTGTCATGACGCGATGGTGCATGGCGTATGGCGCGGCGGCAAGCCAGCGCGCTACTCGGCCGCGCTGACCCGCCAGATGCGGTTGCCGACGTCGTCCGCGACCAGCAGTGCCCCGGTCTTGTCGAGCGCCAGGCCGGCCGGGCGGCCGCGGGTGTGCTTGTCGCCGTCGAGGAAGCCGGCGAGCACGTCGATCGGCTTCACCCCTTTGGCGGGCATGCCGTCGTCCCCGAACGGCACGTAGATCACCTTGTAGCCGCTCAAGGGCTTGCGGTTCCACGATCCGTGCAGCGCGACGAAGGCTCCGTTGGCGAATTGGCGCCCAAGCTTCGCGCCCTCGGCGAACACCAGGCCCAGTGGCGCGGTGTGGGGGCCGAGCGCGTAATCGGGCCGGCGGGTATATTCGAGCAGGTCCGGCCGAGACTCGGTGCGCCGGTCCACATAGCCGCCCCAATAGCTGTACGGCCAACCATAGAAGCCGCCGAAATCGACGAAGGTCAGGTAATCGGGCGGGCTGTCACCGCCGAGCATGTCGCGCTCGTTGACGACGGTCCACAGCTCGTGCCGGTGCGGCTCCCACGCCAGGCCGTTCGGATTGCGCAGGCCGGCGGCGTAGATGCGGAACGTCTTGTTCTCGGGATAGACTTCCCAGATCGCGGCGCGGCGCTCTTCCTTGTCCATGCCGCGCTCACCGATGTTGCTGGCGGAGCCGACCGTCACATAGAGCAGCCGCCCGTCCGGGCTGGCGAGCAGGTTGCGCGCCCAGTGATTGCCGCCGCCGGGCAGGTTGACGATCTTCTCCGGCCTGGCCGTGATCCTGGTGTCGCCCGGCTTGTAGGGGAAGGCGAGCACGGCATTGGTGTTCGCGACGTAGAGCGTGCCGCCGACCAGTGCCATGCCGGTCGGCGAGTTGAGGCCGGAGATCAGCACCGAACGGGTCTCAGCCACGCCATCGCCGTTGGCGTCGCGCAACAGGGTGATGCGGTTCGCGGATGGGACGCCGGCGCCGGCGCGGCCCAGCAGCCAACCCATCACGCGATCGGTCAGGCTGTTCGCCTTGCGCGGCGGCGAGTTCGCCTCCGCCACCAGCACGTCGCCATTGGGCAGCGTATAGAGCCAGCGCGGATGATCGAGGCCGTCGGCAAAGGCCTGGACCTTCAGCCCTTTGGCCGGGGCGGGACGGGCGTTGCCCCAAGGGACCGGCGTCGCAATCGCGATCGTCGGAATCTGCTCGATATCGGGCGCGGCGATTGTCGGCCGCTGCCCCTCGACCGCTGTGACCGGCAAGGAAGCATTGCCCTGGCGCGTCACCAGCCAGATTCCGCCCAGGATCAGCAGCAGGACGACGATCAGGAAAAGCAGCGGGCGGGCAAGTCGGCCGAGCATCGGCACTCCAGGGCGAAAGGGTTCGCCGCCATCTAAGCGCAATTATCCGCTTCGGCAAAAAAAGTGCCGCCGGCCAGGGGGTGAAAGAACCGGCGGCACAGCGGAAGCAGGATAAGCGCTTCCTATCTAGCGACCTCAAAGGTTCGAGGGGTTGGCCCGCAAGCTCCGCCTCGAAACGTCCCCGCTTGAGACAATTCTCGTTCCTGACATGAATCAATTCCGTAGGCGGCACAATCGCCGTCAGGCGAACCGAGTCGGATTTGCGACGGACCGAAGCCTCGCAATTCTTATCCCCAGACTTGTCCGCAGAAATGGCGGATTCCGGCGCTATTCCTGCTCCAGCACCGGCTCCGGCGCGTGCAGGCGCACGCGAGTCACGTGGCGCGGGTCCGTCTCCGTCACCTCGATTTTCCAGCCGCTCGGATGGGTGACGATCTCGCCCGGCTCGGGGATCCGGCCGGCCAGGACGAACGTCAATCCGCCCAGCGTGTCGACGTCCTCCTCGATCTCCGCCAGCCGCGGGTCGAGCGTCGCGGCAACGTCCTCGAGCTCTGCGCGCGCGTCCGCGTCCCACATGCCGCCGCCCAGGTCGATCAGCGTCGCCTCGGGCTCGTCGTCATGCTCATCCTCGATGTCACCGACAATCTCCTCGACCAGATCCTCGATCGTGACCAGCCCTTCGGTGCCCGAATATTCGTCGACGACGATCGCCAGATGCGTGCGGGTCGCGCGCATCTCCGCGAGCAGGTCGAGCACGCCCATCGAGGTCGGCACATAGCGCGGCTCGCGGACCAGCCCGGCAATGCTGGCCGGCTTGTCGGCGCCGTTCGCCAGGATCTCGAACGCGTCCTTGATGTGGATCATGCCGGTGATCGCATCGAGGCTGTCGCGATAGACCGGCAGGCGGCTGTGCCCGGCCTCGGCGAACTGGGCGAGCAGCTCGTCGAAGCTGGCCGATTCCGCGATCGCGATGATATCGGCGCGCGGCACTGCGACGTCGCCGACGGTCCGCTCGCCGAAATGGAGCAGGTTGCGCACCATCTGCCGCTCGATCGGAGTCAGGTCGCCGGCCTCGGCCGGCTCGCCTTCATGCTCCTCGATCACTTCCTCGATCTGGTCGCGCAGCGTGGGCTCGCTCTCGGCTCCGAAGAGCATGTCGCGCAACCCACGCCAAAGTCGTCCGCTTCCTTCCGAGCTACTCGAATCCTCTGGCATCGAACTCCGGTTCGTCCCTGTTGTACGGGTCGTGCAGCGCCAGCCGCGCCATGACGTCGCGTTCCAGCGACTCCATGTGCTCGGCCTCGGCCGACCCCTGATGATCATAGCCTAGCAAATGCAACAGGCCGTGGACAATCAGATGGGTGGCATGCGCCTCCAGCGCCACACCCTTCTCGTCGGCCTCGCGCGCGCAGACGCCGTGCGCCAGCACGATGTCGCCCAGCAGCAGCTCGCCGTCGTCGCCGTTCTGCGACACCGTTTCCAGCAGGTCCGGCTGGACCATTGGGAAGGACAGAACGTTGGTCGGCTTGTCCTTGCCGCGATACTGGCGGTTGAGAGCGTGCACTTCCTCGTCCGACGTGAGCCGCACCGACACCTCGACGAGCTCAGGCGTGGTGGCAAGCTCCGCATGAGGCGTCGCCGCGAGCGCAGCCTTGACCGCTTGGGTCGCCAGTGCCTCCCAATCACCTTCGCGCCACGGGGTCTCCACCTGAACGGCGACGTCGATCATGCAAGGTCCGTCAGTGCGAAGTCGCCGCCCTTGTAAAGCAGCTTCGCGCCGTTCGCCTTGGCGCAGGCATAGGCGAAGCAATCGCCCATGTTCAGCCGCGCATCGTGATTGCCCTTGCCGTATTGCCGGTGAGCCTCGATCGCGAGTTCAGCTTCGCGCTCTCCGATAGCGACGTTCACAACATCAAAGCGGGAAAGCAATGCTTCGAGCTGCCGCGTGGCAATGGACGGGGACATTTGGTTGATTCGGGTCATCGCCCGCACCGTCTCCCATCGCGTAAGGCCCGATGTGAACAACTGATCGGCTGCACTCGCGGCGTCGCTCAGGACTTCGAACCCCGGCTCAGTCATGAGTATCGCGACCAAGGCCGAGGCATCGATGAAGAGCTTCAATCCTCATCCTCGTCGTTGAGCGAATCATAAAAAGCCTTGTCGGCCTTCAGGCCGGTCGGAGGCGGCAACGGGTGCTTCTTTCGATATTCCAGGATCCATTCCGTCATGGATTGCCGCGGCCGCGGTGGTTCCAAGCGATCAATGACCTCACGCAGTGCATCCTTCACGGCTTGGGTCTTCGTCTTTCCCTGCAAAGCGGCAACCTTGTCGGCCATCGCATTGGCTTCCGGGTCCTTGATGTAAAGAGAGGCCATAGATTCTCTCCGGATATCCTCGACTGCTAGATGGATATCCCGAAACTGGCAATCAAGCGCTCTCGCCCTCATACGCATCGACGATCTTGCCGACGAGCGGGTGGCGGACGACGTCGGCGGAGCCGAAGCGGATCATCGAGATGCCCTTGACGCGTTCCAGCCGGGCGACCGCGTCGGCGAGGCCGGACTTGCCGATGTCCGGCAAATCGACCTGGCGCGGGTCGCCGCAGACGACCATGCGGCTGTTCTCGCCGAAGCGGGTCAGGAACATCTTCATCTGCATCGGCGTGGTGTTCTGCGCCTCGTCGAGGATGATGAAGGCATTGGCCAGCGTGCGGCCGCGCATGAAGGCGATCGGCGCGATCTCGATCTCGCCGTTCGCCATGCGACGCTCCACCTGTTCGGTCGGCAGCATGTCGTACAGCGCGTCGTAGAGCGGGCGCAGATAGGGATCGACCTTCTCGCGCATGTCGCCAGGCAGGAACCCGAGCTTCTCGCCGGCCTCGACCGCGGGACGCGACAGGATCAGCCGGTCGACCGATCCGGCGATCAGTTGCTGCACCGCTTGCGCCACCGCGACATAGGTCTTGCCGGTACCGGCCGGGCCAAGCGCGAAGATGATCTCATCGCGCGCCAGCGCCTCCATGTAACGGATCTGCGTCGCCGAGCGCGGCACGATCGTCTTCTTGCGCGTGCGGATCATCACCGGCGGCGGCTGGCTGACATCGGTGCGGATAATACCGTCGAGCGTGGGTTCGGCCGACATCGCGATCACCGCATCGACGGTGCCGGAATCGATCTCCTGGCCTTGGACGATGCGGTTGTAGAGGCCGGTCAGCACGTCGCGAGCGCGCGCCGCCTGCTCCGCCTCGCCCTCGATCTGCAGCTTGTTGCCGCGCGCCGCGATATAGACGCCAAGCCTGTTCTCGATCGCGACCAGGTTCTGGTCGTAATGGCCGAACAGCTGGCCGAGGAGCTGGGGCCGGTCGAACACGACTTCGAGCCGGCTGCGGTCGCCCGGCTGGGCGGGAACGGGCTTACGCGACATGCACCTCCTAGTCAGGCGGCCTGCTTGCGAGTCAGAACGCCGGTCAGACTATTCGGTCCCGCCGCGACAATGTCCACGTCCAAAAGATCGCCCACCGCGCCTTCATCCACAACAATCGACTGCAGCCAGGGCGATTTGCCGATCAGCTGGCCGGGGTGGCGGCCGGGACGTTCGAGCAGGACCGATGTACGCGTGCCTACCGTTCGCTGATTGAACGCAAGCTGCTGCTCGACGATCAGCGCCTGGAGACGCTGAAGACGCTCGTCCATCACCTGCGGCGCGATCTGGTCCGGCATCGTCGCAGCCGGTGTGCCGGGGCGAGGCGAGTATTTGAAGCTGAACGCCATCGAATGGCCGATGCGCCGGACGATATCGAGCGTCGCCTCGAAATCGGCGTCGCTCTCGCCGGGGAAGCCGACGATATAGTCGCCCGAAATCGCGATATCCGGCCGCGCTGCGCGGACCTTGTCGAGGATGCGCAGGTAGCTGTCGGCCGTGTGGCTGCGGTTCATGGCCTTCAGGATGCGGTCGCTGCCGGACTGGACCGGCAGGTGCAGGAACGGCATCAGCTTGTCGATGTCGCGATGCGCGGCGATCAGCCCGTCCTGCATGTCGTTCGGATGGCTGGTCGTGTAGCGGATGCGGGCCAGGGCCGGCAGCTTTGCCATCTCCTCGATCAGGTCGTGCAGCCCGCGCGTGCCGTCGCGCCACGCGTTGACGTTCTGGCCGAGCAAGGTGATCTCGCGCGCGCCGGCATCGATCAGCGCTTGCGCCTCGTCGATGATCGCTGCCCAGGGACGCGAGATCTCGGCGCCACGCGTGTAAGGCACGACGCAATAGGTGCAGAATTTGTCGCAGCCTTCCTGGACGGTCAGGAACGCGCTCGGCCGCATCTGCCGCGCCCGCTTCGGCAACGCGCCGAACTTGGAGGCGGCTGGCATGTCAGTGTCGGCCACACGCTTGCCCTGCGCGGCGTCGGCGACCAGCTCCGGCAACCGGTGATAGGCTTGCGGGCCGACGACGATGTCGACGTCCTTGGTGCGGCGATGAATCTCCGCCCCTTCGGCCTGGGCGACGCAGCCGGCGACCGCGACCAGTGGGCGGCTGCCGTCCTCGCGGCGCAGGCGGCCGATATCGGAATAGACCTTCTCCGCCGCCTTTTCCCGGATGTGGCAGGTGTTGAGGACGACCAGGTCGGCGTCCTCGCCGTCGGCGGCGGTCAGGCCCTGGGCGTCGAGCAATTCTGCCATGCGCTCGCCGTCATAGACGTTCATCTGGCAGCCGAAGGATTTGACGCGATAGGTTTTGGGGAAGCGATTCACCGGCGGGCCTATACCCCCGAAGCTCCCCGCGCGGAAGCGGCGAGGATGCGGCGGCGCGCTTCGGCCGCGACGGCCTTGCGGTCACCGATCTCGGCTGGAGCGAACGGGTCGAGGCATTCCAAGCGGACGATGAAGCGGCCCGGACGGGTCAGCACGCGCCAGGCATTGCGCGGCGCCGGCTCGTCGCCGACCCAGGCCAGATCGCGGGCGACGCCATAGTCGATCCTGAGCGGCTGCACCCGGATCGCACGCGGCGTCGAGGCGAGCACTTCCAGCAGCGACGGCTTGAACGGCAGCAGCTCGAGCCCGTTGGACGTGGTGCCTTCGGGGAAGATCGCGATCGGCTGGTGCCGCGCCAGCGCCTGGCGGATGATGTCGATCTGCGCCTGCACGCCTTTGCGGTCGGTGCGGTCGACATAGACGGTGTTGTTGAGGCCCGCGAGCCAGCCGATCAACGGCCAGTCGCGCACCCCCGAGTTCGCGACGAAGGCGGTGCCGGTCGCGCCCGCGATGATCGGAATGTCCAGCCAGCTGACATGGTTGGAGACGAACAGCACGTCGTCGCGAAGCGGCCGCCCGCGCAGCTCGACCACGGCACCGCAGATGCGCGCCGCCACGGCAAGGCAGCGCCGCGGCCAGTGCGACCGCAGGCGCAGCGCCCGCGTCGCCAGATGGGCGGCGACGCAGAAAGCGCAGACCAGCGCCAGCGCCGTCAGGCGAGCGCAGCCGCGAAGGAGGTTCACGCCGTCGCCGACAAGCGCCCGGAAGTCAGTTCTTGCGATCGAGCGCGACGCCATAAAGCTCCATACGGTGATCGACGAGACGGAAGCCGAGCTTCTCTGCGATCTGCCGCTGCAGCAGTTCAAGTTCCGGATCGACAAACTCGATGACCCGGCCGGTTTCCACGTCGATCAGGTGATCGTGATGGGATTCGGGCGCCGCTTCATAGCGGGCGCGCCCGTCGCCGAAATCGTGGCGCTCAAGGATGCCCGCTTCCTCGAACAGGCGGACGGTTCGATAGACGGTCGCGATCGAAATGCCCGGATCGATCGCCGCCGCGCGCGCATGCACCTTTTCCACGTCCGGATGGTCTTCGGATTCGGAAATGACCCGCGCGATCACCTTGCGCTGGTCGGTGATGCGCAACCCCTTTTCCTGGCAAAGCGCCTCGACGTCGATCTTCCGCTGCATGCGGCCGATGTAATGGCTTTGAAGGAAAGGGGGAAGGCATTGAAAGCCCCTCCCCTAGGGGAGGGGCTGAATGGCACTTACCGCGCCCGGCGACGCTTGGTGCCGAGGCCGATCTTCTTCGCCAGCGTGCGGCGCTGCTCGGCGTAATTCGGGGCCACCATCGGATAGTCGGCGGGCAGGTTCCACTTGGCGCGGTACTGCTCCGGCGTCATGTTGTAGTGCGTCATCAAGTGACGCTTCAGCATCTTCAGCTTTTTGCCGTCTTCTAGGCAGACGATATAGTCCGGCTTGACCGAGGCGCGGATCGAGACCTTGGGTTCCTGCTTCACTTCCGGCTGGGGCGGCGGCCCGCCCAGCGCGGTCAACGCGTTGTGCACGTTGGAAATCAGCGTCGGCAGGTCGTTTACCGCGACGCTGTTGTTGCTGACATGGGCTGCGACAATGTCCGCTGTCAGCGTGATCAGCGTTTCTTTCATTTCGGATTGTTCGGTCATCGCACTCTTATCTTTCGTCTTGGAATGAGCATCGGAAGATGATCGGCATCGCCCATGTCTTGAACCAGAGTAGAGTTCAAGCCGAAAATGCCAATGCGACTTTAGTTAACGCCAAGACGCTTTTCGAGCGTTAGCGCGTCGAAGACTTTGCCGCTTCGCCCCCGGTAATAGGCACGGCGCATGCCGATCTGCACAAAGCCGAGCCCGCGATAGAGATCGACCGCCGGATTGCCGTCGCGCACTTCCAGGTGCAGCGTCGCCACGCCTTCGCCGGCCGCATCCTCGACTGCCTGGGCGAGCAATGCGCGCGCGGTGCCTTGCCGGCGATAGCGGTTACGCACTGCGATCAGCAGCAGTTCCGCCTCGTCCGCGACGGTGCGGAGCAGCGCGAATCCGGCCGGCTCCTCGCCTGATCGCGCGACCAGCAGCCAGCTTCCGGCCATACCGAGGATGCCGGCGCACTGCGCCTCCGTCCACGCCTCGCCATATTCGGGGTCGAAGGCGTCGCCCATCGCGATCATCACGTCTGGCAAATCGGCCATGCCGCCCGGTTCGACGCGGATGGCGAGGTCGGTCGCCATGATCATCCCGGCAGTCGCGCGTCGGGTGCCCGTCCGTAGATCGGGCTGGGCGGCAGCATCGCGAGCCGCGGCGGCAGCAACGCCGTGTTGCGCGCATCGGGGTGGATCGCGACCGTCCGCCCCGGGGCGCCCGCGGTCCGCATCGCTTCGGCGCCCGATCCGGCCACCGGATCGCTCGCGCACAGCAATGCGGCCTCCTCTGGCTTCAGGGACGCAAGCGGGGCGATCGGGCGCACTCCCTGTCTGTCGAAACGCTGCACGAAATACTCGCCATGTCCGCCGACGATTGCAACGGAAAGCGTTTCGGGGCCGTCAAGTTCCATGAAGGCGGTCGCGGCGATCAGCGCCAGCGACGAATAGCCCGCGATCTCGGCGCCCCAGGCAAGCGCCAGCGCCCGCGCCGCGGCCAGCCCGACGCGCACCCCGGTGAAGCTGCCGGGCCCGCAATCGACCAGGATACGATCGGCGCGGCCGCGGCCGGGCAGCTCGCCGATCATCGGGACCAGCCGCTCGGCATGGCCGCGCCCGACCAGCTCATGGACATGGCTGACCAGCCGCCCATCCTCGAACAGCGCGACCGAACAGGCCTCGGTCGCGGTCTCGATCGCAAGCTGTCTCAAAGGATGCGGTTGAAGCGCTCGAACGCGGGCCGCGGCGAGCGGGCGAAGATGGTCGACGGATCTCCATAGCCGAGCGTCGAGATGAAGTTGGACTTGACGCTCGTGCCGGCGAAGAAGAGCTCGTCGACCCGAGCGTTGTCGAAGCCGGACATGGGGCCCGTATCGAGGCCGAGCGCCCGCGCCGCCATAATGAAATAGCCGCCCTGCAGCGAACTGTTCCTAAGCGCGTGGACCTTGCGCACTTCCGGGTCGGGAAACCAGCTCTTCGCCGTCTGGTCGTGCGGGAAGAATTCAGGCAGCTGCTCGTGGAAATCGATGTCCATGCCGATGATCGCGGTGACCGGCGCCTTGACGATCTTGGGCCCGTTCTTGGCCGACGCGCAGGACGCGAGCCGCGCCTTGGCTTCGCCGCTGACGCACCAGACGATCCGCGCCGGCAGCATGTTGGCCGACGTCGGGCCCATCTTCATCAGGTCCCAGATCGCGCGGAGCTGGTCCTCCTCAACCGGCTTGTCGACATAGCCATTATAGGTGCGCGCGGTGCGGAACAGCTGGTCGAGCGCGCCGTCGTCGAGTGAAGGCATCAGATAGCCCGCACTTCGGTGACTTCGGGGACGTAGTATTTGAGCAATTGCTCGATGCCCTGCTTCAGCGTCGCGGTCGAACTGGGGCAGCCGGAGCAGGCACCCTGCATCTTCAGGAACACCGTGCCTTGCTGGAACCCGCGATAGATGATGTCGCCACCATCATTGGCGACAGCGGGGCGGACGCGGGTGTCGATCAGCTCCTTGATCTGGCTGACGATGTCGGCGTCCTCGGGCGCGTCGAGCGGCGGCTCGTCGTCGATCGCGATGGCGGCGGCCGAGCCGGGACGGAACAGCGGCATGTCGCCCGAAAAATGGTCGAGCAGCACGCTCAGCACGTCGGGCTTCAGGTCCCGCCATTCGGCGCCCGGGGCGGCGGTGACGGAGACGAAATCGGAGCCGAAGAACACGCCTTCAACGTCGCCCAGATCGAACAGCGCCTCGGCAAGCGGCGAGGCCTCCGCCTCCTCGGGATTGGCGAAGTCGCGCGTGCCGCCGGTCATCACCGGACGGCCGGGCAGGAATTTCAGCGTCGACGGATTGGGCGTCGTTTCGGTCTCGATCAGCATGGGCGTCATGTGGGCCGAACGCCCATGCCGATCAAGGGCGCCGTCGCGCCCGCCGCCGCCGATCAGGGAAAGACGTCCTCGTCGACGCGCGACTGGTGATATCGTCCTCGACCTGCTTCAGCCGATCAAGGCTCGTCAGAACAGTGAGCCGCTCCCCAGCAGGGACGGCATCAGCAACGACGTGAGGCCGGTGTCGCCAAAGTCGTCCGCGTAGGGTGCGTAGCTCGCCTGCTGCAGCGGCAGCACGTCCGGCGAATAAAGGCCGTTCAGACCGCCATAGCCGGTGAGCCCGCCGAGACTACCGCCGAGATCGCCGCCGAGCATGCTCTGCAGCACCATGGGCAGCAAAGCGCCGAGCAGGCCATCGCCGCCGCGCCCGAACAGCCCCGCATAGTCGCTGCCGTAATAGGGATCGACCGGGCTGTAGCCGCTCGGCCAATAGCCAGTCGGCGCATAAGCGTAGCTGGCCGGCGCGTCATAGCGGGTCGGGCCGTAATAGCGTGCCTGGTCGTAGCGCCGGACCGGGGCATAGTCGTCATAGCCGTCGCCCCAATAGGTCG
Organism: Sphingomonas horti; assembly: GCF_009753715.1. Classification (GTDB taxonomy): domain Bacteria; phylum Pseudomonadota; class Alphaproteobacteria; order Sphingomonadales; family Sphingomonadaceae; genus Sphingomonas_B; species Sphingomonas_B horti. Next base: position 11,376 of record NZ_WQMS01000008.1, read on the forward strand.
GCGTCCAGACCGGCTGCTGGTAAACCGGCGCATAGCTGCGGCTCACGTAACGGACCGGCGGCCGCTCGACATAACGGACGACGCGCGGCTGCACGTGACGCACGGCCGGTCGCTCGACGTAACGCACGACCGGCGTCGGGGCGTAGCGGATGGTGCGCGGCGGAGCGTGATGCTCGACGCGGGCGATCCGCTCAGCCGGGCGGAAGCGCTCGCGGCGGTCCAACTGACGGACGACCTTGCGCTCGTCCTTTGCCGCGCGCTTCCACTGCTTGCGGGCCTGGCTGTCGTCGAACCGGGCGATGCGGACCTGAGCCGGGCGCGGGCGCTGACGCTCGGCCTTGAACCCAGGCCCACCGCTATCGGCGCGACTGGCCGGGCGGGCGAAGGCCATCGCCTGGTCGCCATGCCTGCCGCCGCGGGCCTGCATCGCGTGCGGGTTGCCGCCGCCCCTATGCTGGTTGCCAGCCCGGTGCGGATTCCCGCCGCCGCCATGCGGATTGCCTTGCGGCTTTGCGCCAGCATATTTGCCGCCGCCATGCGGATTGCCATGACCGCCGCCATGGCCGCCCTTGCCTGCCAGGGCCGGCGACGCCGCGGTGGCGGCGAGCAGCAGCCCGATGAACAGCTTGCGCATATGACTCTCCCGTCTCGCGCCCCAAAGCTCGAACGTGCGGGTGTAGGAGAGGGTGCGTGAGTCGGCCCTGAACCGGGCGTTCAGCGCGGGTTTAGGGGCCGGTGCGTGCCGTCGGTCGGCCATGCGGCGTTCGACGGCATCGTCGCGGCCGCATCATCTGGCCGGCGCGGGCTTTTCCTTCAGGTTACGCGCGAGCAGGCGGATGCGAGCGCCCTCGACGGCCCAGGCCTCCTGGCCGGGCGTCGACACATAAACCGGCAATCGCGACCAGAGCGACAGCCAGACGTGGATCGGCGTCGGCACCGGGTCCAGCAGGTGCGTGATGAAAAGCCCCTCCGGGTGCTGTCCGTCCCTCGTGTCGAGCGCGATGCACGTGCGGGTGAACTCGCGTTTTTCGAGGACCTTGCCGTCGGCCGCGACGGTCACGCGATAATGGCCGCCGAAGGGATAGACGCCCGTTTCGACCTGCGGCGTCAGCAGGTACACGGGGACCGGATCGGCGGCGGATCGGGGCGGGATCACGACCGGGTTGAAGGGCCGCTCCACGCAGCCGGTGGTCTGGCTTCGCAGCGCGACCTGGCGCGCGCGCACCATCGCTTCCTCGATCGCAGTCAGGTCCGGCTTGCCGGCCGGGCCGTGGCTGACGACCTTTTGCTGCGCGTCGACATCGGCTTCGTAGATGGCGACCGGCCGCTCGCCCTCAAGGCCGTAGAAGATGACGCGCCGCCGGTCCTGGTTGCCTTCGACGATCCAGCCGCGCACGCCTTTGGCTTCGGGGTTAGGAATGTCCGCCACCAGCTGGTCCGTCGCTACCCAGGCTGCCTGATCGTACAGGTAGATCGTGGCGCCGATGTCGAGCGCCGCCTGAACCTGCGCCACCTCGGCCGCGGTCATGCGCGCCGGAGGCGCGGGCTGCGCCGCTGCCGCCAGCGCGACCGCGACGCCGATCATTTGCCGCGCGGTTCCCTGGCAAGCCGCGTCATCAGGATCGCGGCGCGCTTGGCCTGGCGATGGATCGAATCGAGATTCACCGTCTCGCCTGGCGCGTGGTCGCCATCGCTGTCGGTGCCGAGGCCGACCAGTCCGTCCACGTCCTTGGCGACGAACGCGATGTCGCCGGCGCCGCGCTTCAGCGGGTCGAGCGCGGGCATCGCCTTCAGGCCGAGATCGGCATTGACCGCGTTCAGCCTGTCCAGCAGCGCGCGATTGCCTTCGGTTGGCGCCATCGCCGGATAGCCTTCGTCGAAGCTGATCTCGGCCTGCGCCCCCGGATAGGAGCGCGCGACGATTGCTTTCATCTTCGCCTGCACGCGCTCGGTCTGCTCGTCGCTGAGCGTGCGCATGTCGCCGCGCGCGATCGCGATCGCGGGAATGATGTTGGTCTTGCCCGCCGCGGTCGCGCGGATCTGGCCCGCGTCGAGCGCCGCCTGCGTGCCGCCGGCGATCAGGCCGACATTGTAGGTGAGGTTCGGCTCGCGCAGGTCGTCGCGGAAGGCGGCGATGATGCGGCTGGCCGCGTAGATCGCGCCTTCGCCCGCCGCGGGCGTGAAGATGCCGCTCGAATGGCTGCTTTTCGCGGTCACCTTCAGCGTCCAGCTGCTGGAGCTCCGCCGCGCGATCGAGCCCCAGTCCTGGCCGTCGATCACCGACAGCCCTTCGAAATCGAGCGCGGCGTCGGCGCGCTTGCCGGCGGCGATCAGGTCGCGGCGGGAGATGCTGGTCGGGTCGCCTGCATCTTCCTCGTCACCGGTCAGCACGATCTCGATGTCGGCGTCCTTCAGCGTGCCCGCGGCCTGCATTGCGCGGAGTGCCGCGACCATCACGACCATGCCGCCCTTGTCGTCGCCGGCGCCCGGGCCTTCCGCCTTGTCGCCCTTGCGCACGAATGTCTGGAACGGTGAATCCTTTTCGAACACCGTGTCGAGGTGGCCGATCAGCAGCATGCGCTTGCCCTTGCCGTTGCCCTTGTGAACGGCGACGATGTGGCCGGCGCGCTTGACCTCGGTCATCGGAATCCAGCTGACCTGGAAACCCAATGGCTCCAGCTCCGCGCGCATCATCTCGCCGACCCTGGTCACGCCCTCGATGTTCAGCGAGCCGGAGTTCTGGTTGACCAGCTTTTCCAGCAGCGCGACCGAGCGCTCGTATTCGGCATCGACGGTCTTAGTGATCTTTTGCTCGGCCGGGCTCAAGGCGGCGACGGAAGCAGTGGATGCGGTGAAGAGCAGGGCGGCCAGCACGGCCTTGGGGATCATCATCATGCGGGCGGTTTGCAGAACGGCGCGCCTGTCGACAAGCCCCATCGCCGCTCTTACGGTCGCCGGCCGAGAGGGGTTCCTGATGCGCAAGCTGATCCTTGCAGTAGCATTGGTCGCGTCGGCGGCTGTCGCGCAGTCCGTAACCGACGCGCGGCGCGCGGCCGTCATGGCCGAGCAGACCGGCAACGCGCCGGCTGCGCTGGCCGCCGCTGCGCGACTGGAGAATTCGGGCGATTTTGCGGACCGGTCGCTGGCGCTGCAGATCCGGGCGCAATTCCTGCCCGCCACTGAGGTGCTGAAGCTGCCGGAGCCCACATCCGACCAGCTGCTGCTCCACCAGATCTGGCGGGCGCTTCGCATCGAAGCGCTGGCGCGCGGGGGCCAGCTGGACCAGGCGCGCGACGAGCTGATGCTGATGCGCAAGGAAGGACACCGCGACAAATTCTACGGGAACGAGCCGCCGCAGCTGCGCATGGCCCAGCACATAGCGGTCGCGCGGACCAATTATGCGGCGAAGAATTATCGCGGCGCCGCGCAGCGGTTCGCGCGGGCGGCGGAGATCGAGGCCAAGGCCGACGGGCCGATCTGGCACCAGCCGATCGAGTCCGCGCTCGGCGCTGCGCTGCTGAAGGCAGGCGACGCCCGCGAGGTCCATGCCGCTTTCGGGCGCGCGCTGGCTCGCCAGCCGGACAATGTCTGGGCGCTCTGGGGCCGCGCCCAGTCCCAGGCCGCGCTTGGCGACACCGCTGCCAGCGCCTCCACGCTCGCGCAGGTCGACAGGCTCTGGAAGGGCGACAAGGCGTTGCTGACGCTCGATCGGCTCTAAACCATCGAAAGTTACGGCAGTCTCATATGTGCTCCGGCGACGGCCGGAGCGTTGCGTCCAGGGCTCCGGCTTTCGCCGGAGCACGCGCCGGATCGAGATAAGGCGCCCCGGCCTTGCTTCTGCCGCAATGCGCCTCCATATGGCGGCTCGCGCACGGGGCTCGTCCCCGATGGTCCGGCAGCGTGAACAGCTCGAACAACGAGCCCGGCCGCACCGCTTAGCGCCTCCCTGCAACAGGCTTCCCTTTTCACGCGGGTTGTCAACACAACCCCGCGTTTCCGCGGCCGCTGATCCTGCGCGCCGCCGATTCGCATATTGCGAGTTATACATGACCAAATTCACCGACCTCGGCCTGGCCGAGCCGATCCTGAAGGCTCTGTCGGCCAAGGGCTATGCGACGCCGACGCCGATTCAGGTCAAGGCGATCCCGCCCGTGCTGGAAGGCCGCGACCTGTGCGGCATCGCCCAGACCGGCACCGGCAAGACCGCCGCGTTCGCGCTGCCGGCGCTCGACTATTTCGCCCGCCATCCCAAGCCGACGCCGATCGGCGGCTGCCGGATGCTGGTGCTGTCGCCGACGCGCGAGCTGGCGGCGCAGATCGCGCAGTCGTTCCGCGACTATGCGCGCTTCATGCGGCTGTCCGTCGAGACTGTCTTCGGCGGCGTGCCGATCGGGCGCCAGATCAACAAGATGCGCCCCGGCGTCGATATCGTCGTCGCGACCCCCGGCCGGCTGCTCGACCTGATCGACCAGCGCGCGCTGACGCTGCGCGACGTCGAGCTGTTCGTGCTCGACGAAGCCGACCAGATGCTGGACCTGGGCTTCATCCATTCGCTGAAGCGGATCAGTCAGATGCTGCCGAAGCAGCGCCAGACCCTGTTCTTTTCGGCGACGATGCCGAAAGCCATCGCGGAGCTGGGCGACCGCTTCCTGACCGATCCTGTCAAGGTCGCGGTGACGCCGGTCGCCTCGACCGCGGAGCGTGTCGAGCAGTTCGTCACCTTCGTCAACCAGGCCGAGAAGCAGGCGCTGCTGACGCTGACGCTGAAGGCCGAGCCGATCGACCGGGCGCTGGTGTTCACGCGCACCAAGCATGGCGCCGACAAGGTGGTGAAGCACCTCCAGGCGGCGGGCATCGGCTGCGCGGCGATCCACGGCAACAAGTCGCAGCCGCAGCGGACCCAGGCACTGCAGGCGTTCCGCTCGGGCGAGATCAAGATCCTGGTCGCGACCGATATCGCCGCGCGCGGCATCGACGTGTCGGGCGTCAGCCACGTCTTCAACTTCGAGCTGCCGAACGTGGCCGAGCAGTACGTCCACCGCATCGGCCGCACGGCGCGCGCCGGGCGGGACGGTATCGCGATCAGCTTCGTCGATGGTGAGGAGCGTGCCTATCTGAAGCAGATCGAGCGGTTGACGCGCGTCCAGCTTCAGCCGGTGCCGCTGCCCGAGAATTTCGAGGCGCAGCGCGCGTCGCTGCCGAAGCCGGTCCAGGCCAAGCCGACCGCGCAGCGCCGCCACGAGGAGCAGCGGGCCCGCCCCGCCGGCGACCGGCCGAAGCGGCCGTTCCGCCGCCACAGGTCGGGCGTCGGCGCACACAAGGGAGCGGTCAAGCGGGCCGGCTGATAAACGCTTGATTCGGCGCGTGAACGAAATAGAGGCGATTGCGGGCGGGTAGATTCCAGGCCGGGCCTGTCCCGGCCCGACCAAGGACAGCCATGGCCGATCACGGCGAACATCCGGATCACGCGTTTGACGACCGCTATCAGCTGCTCGTCAACTCGGTCATCGACTACGCGATCTACATGCTCGACGCGGATGGCCGGATTACGACCTGGAATCCGGGCGCCCGCCGCTTCAAAGGGTATGAGCCCGACGAAGTCATAGGCGAGAATTACGCGCGCTTCTTTACGCCCGAGGATCGGGAGGCGGGGCTGCCACAGCGGCAGCTGGAGATCGCATCGCGCGAAGGCCGGTTCGAATCCGAGGGCTGGCGCGTACGCAAGGACGGCAGCCGCTTCTGGGCGCATGTCGTGCTCGATCCGGTGCGCAGGCCGGACGGCGAGCTGATCGGCTATGCCAAGATCACCCGCGACGTCACCGCCAAGCGCGAGGCCGAACGGGCGTTGTGGGAAAGCGAGCAGCGCTTCCGCATGCTGATCCAGGGCGTGCGCGACTATGCCATCTACATGCTGGATCGCGACGGACGGATCACCAACTGGAATCCGGGCGCGGAAGCCATCAAGGGCTATACCGAGGACGAGATTCTGGGGGAGCATTTCTCCCGCTTCTATACCGACGAAGATCGCGCGAACGGCGAGCCGGAAAAGGCGCTGGCGACCGCGCTCGCCAAGGGCAAATATGAGAGGCAGGCCTGGCGCGTCCGCAAGAATGGCGAGCATTTCTGGGCAAGCATCCTGATTGATCCGATCTATGACGCAAAGGGCGAGCATGTCGGCTTTGCGAAGATCACCCGGGACGTCACCGAGCAGAAGCGCGCGGAAGAGGAGCTGGAGCAGGCGCGCGCGGCTCTGGCCCAGGCGCAGAAGCTGCAGGCGCTGGGCGAGCTTACCGGCGGCATCGCGCATGATTTCAACAACCTGATCACCGTGATCCGCGGATCGGCGGAGCTGCTGCGCCGGGCCGATCTGAACGAGGAACGGCGCCGCCGCTATCTGGACGCAATCACCGACACCGCCGACCGCGCCGCAACGCTGACCAGCCATCTGCTCGCGTTCAGCCGGCGCCAGCCGCTGAAGCCCGAAGTGCTCGACCTCAACGTTCGTCTCGACGCGTTCGCGGAGGTGTTGAGCCGGACGCTGGGCAGCACCATCGACGTGCAGCTGGAGCTGGCCCCCGGCTTGTGGCGGGTGGAGGCGGACCCGACGCATCTGGAGAATGCGCTGCTGAACGCGGCGATCAATGCGCGCGACGCCATGCCGAGGGGCGGCCGGCTGACGCTCTCCACCGCCAATGTTTCCGGCAGCGACGGTGGCGGCGACATGGTGTGTATCGCCCTGACGGATACCGGCGAGGGCATGCCGGCCGAGGTCATCGAGCGCGCGTTCGAGCCCTTCTTCACGACCAAGCCGGTCGGCAAGGGCACGGGCCTGGGGCTGTCGCAGATCCACGGCTTTGCCGCCCAGAGCGGCGGACGGGCGGAAATCGAGTCGGTGCTGGGCGAAGGCACGACGGTGCGGCTGCTGTTGCCGCGCAGCGACGGGTCGGTTGCTTCCGCCGTGGCAGCCAAGGATTCGCCGGCACTGCCGCCGGGACTGCGCGTGCTGCTGGTCGAGGACAATGAGCAGGTGAGCGCATTCGCGCGCGACCTGCTGGAGGATCTTGGCTGCGCGGTTGTGGCGGCCCACAGCGGAGAGGAAGCGCTGGCCGAGCTCGAGACCGGCACGTTCGACCTGATCTTCACCGACGTCGTGATGCCGGGACTGAGCGGCGTCGAGCTTGCTCGACAGGTCCGCACCCGCTTCCCCGGCCTGCCGGTGGTGCTGGCGAGCGGCTACAGCAACGAGATGCTGAAGGGCGCCGCGCTGGAGTTCGAGCTGCTGCACAAACCCTATTGCCGCGAATCGCTGGCCGAGGCGCTGGCGAAGGTGCTGGCCGCGGTCAGGCGGCCTGCAGCGCGCGGGGAAGCTTGAACACCATGTGCTCGCGCGCCGTTTCGATCTGCTCCTCGTCGATCGCATAGCGCTCGGCCAGCTTGTCGACGACTTCGCGCACCAGCAGCTCGGGCGCGGAGGCTCCCGCAGTCAAGCCCAGCGTCGCCACGCCCGCCAGCCAGTCGAAATCGACGTCGCTGCCGCGCTGGACCAGCATGGACCGCGCGCCGGCGCGCCCGGCCGCCTCGACCAGGCGCAGCGAATTGGAGCTGTTCGGCGCGCCGATCACGAGCATCGCGTCGCACAAGGGCGCGATCGCCTTGACTGCCGCCTGCCGGTTCGAGGTGGCATAGCAGATGTCCTCGCCCCGGGGCCCCTGGATCGCGGGGAAGCGCCGCGTCAGCGCCGCGATGATCTCGGCGGTGTCGTCGACTGACAAGGTCGTCTGGGTCAGGAAAGCGAGATTGTCCGGGTCTTCGGGAGCCAGGCCGGCGACGTCGTCGACCGTCTCGATCAGCGTCATCCGGCCCTCTGGCACCTGGCCGAAGGTGCCGATCACTTCCGGGTGGCCCTTGTGCCCGACGAACAGGATATGGCGGCCGGCGGCGACCAGCCGCTCGGCCTGGCTGTGCACCTTCGAGACGAGCGGGCAGGTTGCATCGAGATAATCGAGCCCGCGCGCCTGCGCTGCCGCCGGCACCGACTTCGGCACGCCATGTGCGGAGAACACGACCGGCGCGCCGTCAGGCACCTCGTCCAGCTCCTCCACGAACACCGCGCCCTTGGCCTTCAGCCGGTCGACGACGAAGCGGTTGTGGACGATCTCGTGGCGCACATAGACCGGCGCGCCGAGCTGCTCGATCGCGAGCTCGACGATCCGGATGGCGCGGTCGACGCCGGCGCAGAAGCCGCGCGGCGCAGCGATCAGCAGCTTCAAGGGAGGAAGGTTCGTCATCTGCGGCCCACGTAAGCGATTGCTTGCCTGCTTTGAAGCGCCTTCCTATGCTTTTGCTGCCTTTCAGCCCTTCCCGAGGATCCGTCTTTGTCGCTTCGCACTGTCCTGGCCGCTGCCGCTATCGCCCTGACCCTCGGGGCCTGCTCCCGCGCGGGAGAGATGGACTATCTGGGCGGCATCCGCGTCGCGCGCTCGACCTGCCCGGCGGTCGGCGTGCCGGCCTATACCGGCGACATCACTTTGTTCGACCCGCCGCAGAGCCGCGACGCCAGCGCGATCGACGTGACCGCGACCATCACCAACTTGCGTACAACCTGCGACGAGACCAGCGGGCCGGACGTGATCGCGACGACGACGTTCGACGTGGTCGCCCGCCGCCGCGACGCCACCGCGCCCCGCCAGGTGGTTCTGCCCTATTTCGTCACCGTGGTGCGCGGCGGCAATGTCGTCGTCGCCAAGCGGATCAGCCGCGTCGCGCTGAACTTCGCCGCCGGCCAGGACCGGGCGCAGACGACGGGCCAGGGATCGAGCGTCATCGCCCGTTCCGCGGCGACGCTGCCGGAGGACATCCGCACGCAGATCACCCGCAAGCGCAAGCCCGGCGAGCAGGACGCGGCAATCGACCCGATGTCCGAGCCCGGCGTCCGCGCCGCGGTCGCCCGCGCCAGCTTCGAGCAGCTGATCGGCTTCCAGCTGACCCCGGATCAGCTCCAGTACAACGCGACCCGCTGACCGGAACGGGGCCGTTCCTTCCGGCGTTGCGCGCGGGGAGGAGAGCCGGCCGATGGACAACCCCCGCAGCACTGCCAGGATCGCCGGTCACCCGGTGCATCCCATGACGGTGATGTTCCCGATCGTTCTGTTCATCCTGGTCTGGGTAGCCGACCTGATGTTCTGGCACAGGCACGATCTCATCTGGGCGACGCTCGGCATGCTGGCCCTGGCGCTGGGCATCTTGCTTGCGCTGCTGGCAGCGGTGTTCGGGCTGATCGACTATTTGGGCGACGCGCGGATCAGGGCGCTCCCGGCGGCCAACCATCACCTGGTCGCCAACCTGATCGTCCTCACGATCCAGATCGCCAACTTCATCTGGCGGATGAACGGTGGACCGGGATTTCTGATTCCGACCGGGCTAATTCTGTCGACGCTCGCGGTGTTGCTGCTGGGCTATTCGGGATGGAAAGGCGGGACTTTGGTCTATCGGCATGGCGTGGGCGTTGACTCCGGCGCGGAGCACAGCCAGAGGCGCTGACGTCGCGGCGGGCAACCGTCGGGCGTTCGCGGGAGAGTGAGGCAGGGCGACCTGTTTCCGCCGAAGGAGCAACCGCCCCGGAATCTCTCAGGTCAAAGGACCGCGACCGCCTGTCCAGCGACACTCTGGAAAGTGTCCGCGCCTCGGCACGGGCCGCCGAAGGGGTAACCCCGGATCCGTCTGGGGGAAAGCTCTCAGGTTCCGTGACAGAGGGGGCAGCGGGTGCGTTTTCCGAAGCGGAACGCGGCTGCCTGTCACGGAGGCGAATGTGAGCGAAGCGAACGATCTTCCCCCCCAGACCCTGCCGCTGGACGGCTGGCATCGCGCGCGCGGCGCCCGCATGGTGCCGTTCGCCGGCTACCAGATGCCGATCCAGTATGAAGGCATCATGGCCGAGCATCTGTGGACGCGCGAGAATGCCGGGCTGTTCGACGTCAGCCATATGGGCCAGCTGCTGATCAGCGGGCCGGATGTCGACGTTGAGCTCGAAGAGTTGCTTCCGGCGGACGTGAAGGGGCTCGGCATCGACAAGATGCGCTATTCGCTGCTGCTGAACGAGCAGGGCGGCATCCTCGACGACCTGATGCTCACGCGGCAGGCCGATGGCTTCTACATGGTCGTGAACGGCGCGACCAAATATGATGATATCGGCCATATGCGTGAGCATCTGCCCGATGAGATCACGCTCAATCACCTGGAGGAAAGCGCGCTGCTGGCGCTGCAGGGCCCGAAGGCGGGTGAGGTGCTGGCGCGCATCCAGCCGGAGGTCGCGCGGCTTTATTTCATGGAGGCTGGCGCTTTCGACCTCGACGGCGTTCCTGCCTGGGTCAGTCGTTCCGGCTATACCGGCGAGGACGGGTTCGAAATCTCGATCGCTGCGGAACATGGCGAGCGGATCGCGAGCCTTTTGTGCGATCAGCCCGAAGTGAAGCCGATCGGCCTCGGCGCGCGCGATTCGCTGCGGCTGGAAGCGGGGCTGCCGCTCTACGGTCACGACCTGGACGAGGAGACGACGCCGATCACCGCCGATCTCGGCTTCGCGCTCAGCAAGCGGCGACGCGAAGAAGGTGGCTTCCCGGGCGCCGATCGCATCCTGCTGGAGCGCGAGCAGGGGCCGGTGCTGAAGCGCGTCGGCCTGATCGTCGAAGGCCGCCAGCCGGTCCGCGAAGGCGCCGCGGTGGTCGATGCGGACGGGAACGAGGTCGGCAAGGTCACCTCGGGCGGCTTCTCGCCCAGCCTCGAGCGGCCGATCGCGATGGCCTATGTGCCGGCTGGGTCCGCCGTGCCCGGCACGCGCGTCCGGCTGAACCAGCGCGCGAAGATTTTCGAGGCCGAAGTCACGGCGATGCCGTTCGTCCCCCACCGCTATCACCGCAAGGGAGCCGCCAAATGACCCGCTATTTCACCAAGGACCATGAATGGATCGACGTCGACGGCGACGCCGCGACCGTGGGCATCACCGATTATGCGCAGGGCCAGCTCGGCGACGTGGTGTTCGTCGAAGTGCCCGACGCCGGCCGCCAGCTCAGCCAGGGCGGCGACGCGGCGGTGGTCGAATCGGTCAAGGCCGCCTCGGACGTTTACGCGCCGGTTTCCGGCACCGTCACCGAAGGCAATGCGGCGCTCAGCGACACGCCGGACCTGGTCAACACATCGCCGGAGGCGGACGGCTGGTTTTTCAAGCTGACGCTGTCGAACCCGTCCGAGCTCGACGGGCTGATGGACGAGGGTGCGTACAAGGAATTCGTCGCCGGGCTGTGAGCCGCGTTCCCCTCCCGCTTGCGGGAGGGGTTAGGGTCTGTCCCGGCTTTCCCGCGTGCCCTCCCCCGGCCCCTCCCGCAAGCGGGGAGGGGAGAAGCAGAGGAAGCCAATGCTCAACCCCACTTCCCGCTGGTCTCCGACCGATTACGCGAAGAACGCCGCCTTCGTGCCGGAGCTCGGCCGCGCGGTGGTGGAGCTGCTTGCGCCCAGGGCCGGCGAGCGCATCCTCGACCTCGGCTGCGGCGACGGCGTGCTGACCGAGGCGCTGGTCGCGGCCGGCGCGGAAGTGGTCGGCGTCGATGCCTCGCCCGAGATGATCGCGGCGGCGAAGGCGCGGGGGCTCGATGCGCGCGTGATGGACGGACAGGCGCTCGATTTCGACGGCGAGTTCGACGCCATCTTCTCGAACGCGGCGCTCCATTGGATGCTTGACCCGCCCGCCGTCGCGCGTGGCGTGTTCCGCGCGCTGAAGTCCGGCGGCCGCTTCGTTGGCGAGCAGGGCGGAGCCGGAAATATCGCGCAGCTCCGCGGCGCACTTCGCGAAGTGCTGGTTGCGCGCGGCTATCCAGTCCCGGCCGAAGACCCGCAATGGTACGCCTCGCCCGAGGAGTTCACGCGTGTCTATTCGGAAGCGGGCTTTGCCGATATCGAAGCCTGGCTGATCGACCGCCCGACGCCGCTGCCCGCCGGCGCCGCCGCCTGGTACAAGACCTTTCGCGCCGGCTTCCTCGATTCCGCGCACGTGCCGGATTCGGAGATCGACGCCGTCACCGCGGACGCCGAATCCCGCGCCGCCCCTGCGCTCAAGCAACCGGACGGCCGCTGGATCGCTGATTATGTCCGCCTCCGCTTCACGATGAAGAGACCCTGATGACCCAGGCAAGCCCTGTGCTCCGGCGAAGGCCGGAGCTCTGCGACACAGGGCTCCGGCCTTCGCCGGAGCACAACTAAATAGCGCCTTTGGAGTTCGTGCTTTGAGATACCTCCCCCTCACGCCCGTCGACCGCAGTGCGATGCTGCAGGCTGTCGGCGCCAGTTCGGTCGACGATCTGTTCGTCGACGTGCCCGCCGAGGCGCGGCTGTCCGGTCCGATCGCCGGCCTGCCGAATCATGCGTCCGAGCTGTCGGTCGAGCGCCAGCTTGCCGCGCTCGCCCGGCAGAATACCGTTGCGGGCGAAGTGCCCTTCTTCCTCGGCTGCGGCGCCTATCGCCATCATGTGCCGGCCACCGTCGACCACATCATCCAGCGCGGCGAGTTCCTGACCGCCTACACGCCTTACCAGCCGGAAATCGCGCAGGGCACGCTGCAGATGCTGTTCGAGTTCCAGACTCAGGTCGCGCGGCTGCTCGGCTGCGACGTCGCGAACGCGTCGATGTACGACGGCTCGACCGCCTGCTGGGAAGCGATCACGATGGCGCGCCGGATCACCCGCCGGGCCAAGGCGCTGATCTCCGCCGGGCTGCACCCGCACTACGTCTCTGTCGCGAAGACGATGGCGCGCTTCACCGGCGACGAGCTGCACACCGCGCTGCCCGAGTTGGAAGCCGCGACCGACATCGACACGCTGATCGGCCAGATCGATGGCGATACCTCGTGCGTGGTCGTCCAGTATCCCGACATTCTCGGCCGTGTCGCCGACCTGTCGGAGCTGGCCGCGCGGGCGCATGAGAAAGGCGCGCTGCTGGTCGCAGTTGTCACCGAGCCGGTCGCGCTCGGGCTGCTCAAGTCGCCCGGCGAGATGGGCGCGGACATCGTCGTCGGCGAAGGCCAGTCGATCGGCGTCGGGCTCCAGTTCGGCGGACCGTATGTGGGCCTGTTCGCCTGCAAGGAGAAATTCGTCCGCCAGATGCCGGGCCGGCTCTGCGGCGAGACTGTCGATGCGGAGGGCAAGCGCGGCTTCGTGCTGACGCTCTCGACCCGCGAGCAGCATATCCGCCGCGAAAAGGCGACGTCCAACATCTGCACCAACTCCGGGCTGTGCGCGCTCGCTTTCTCGATCCACATGACCCTGCTCGGCGAAAAGGGCCTGCGCGGGCTGGCCGAGCTGAACCACGCGGGCGCCGTCGCTGCCGCCGAGCGGCTGGCCAGGGTGCCGGGCGTCGAGTTGGTCAACGGCTCCTTCTTCAACGAGTTCACGCTGAAGCTGTCGAAGGAAGCGCGGCCGCTGGTCCGCCGCCTCGCCGATCGCGGCATCCTCGCCGGCGTGTCGCTGGGCCGTCTCTACCCCGGCGTCGACGCGCTGGAGCACGGCCTCGTCGTCGCCGTCACCGAAACCACCACGCCGGAGGATGTCGAGGCCTTGGCCGCCGCCCTCCAGGAGGACCTCGCATGAGCATGAATCGCCAGGGCCGCGTCTCCCGCCCCGAAGGCGAGACCGCCGCCAACACCGAAACCTTCACCGGCAACCGCGCGCTGATGCTGGAAGAGCCGCTGATCTTCGAGATCGGCAACGAGCACACGACGGGTGTGGATCTGCCATATCCTCCCCTCGATTTCGAGGGGAAGGGGACCGCTCGCGAAGCGAGCGGTGGAGGGGCCGCCGGCGTAGCCGGCGGGCTAACGCCCGCCGCCCCTCCACCGCCTTCGGCGGTCCCCCTCCCCGAGCAAGCTCGGGGAGGATTTGAAGGCCTCCTCCGCACCCGTCCGATCGGTCTTCCCGGGCTGTCGGAGCCGGAGGCGACCCGTCATTACACGCGGCTGTCCCGCCAGAATTACGCGATCGACCTTGGCCTGTTCCCGCTCGGCTCGTGCACGATGAAGCATAATCCGCGGCTGAACGAGAAGGTCGCGCGGCTGCCGGGTTTTGCCGACGTGCACCCGCTGCAGCCGCAGGAAACGGTGCAGGGCGCCTATGCGCTGATCTACCTCGTCGCCGACTGGCTGTGCAAGCTGACCGGCATGCCCGCGGTGGCGATGAGCCCGAAGGCGGGCGCGCACGGCGAGCTGTGTGGGCTGCTCGCGATCCGCTCTGCGCTGGAGGCGCGCGGCGACATGCGCTCGGTGGTGCTGGTGCCCGAATCGGCGCACGGCACCAACCCGGCGACCGCCGCCTTCGCCGGCTATGCGGTCGAGAACATCCCGGCCACGCCCGAGGGCCGCGTCGATTTCGAGGCGCTGAAGCGGCGGCTCGGGCCCGACGTCGCGGCGGTGATGATCACCAATCCGAACACCTGCGGATTGTTCGAGCGCGACATGAAACGCATCGCCGACGCGGTCCATGCGGCGGGCGCGTTCGTCTATTGCGACGGCGCGAACTTCAACGCGATCGTCGGCCGCGTCCGCCCCGGCGACCTGGGCGTCGACGCGATGCACATCAACCTGCACAAGACCTTCTCGACCCCGCATGGCGGCGGCGGCCCCGGCTCCGGTCCGGTCGTCTTCTCGGCCGCGCTCGCGCCGTTCGCTCCGCTGCCGTTCGTCGAGAAACAGGGCGATCATTATCACCTGGTCGAGGAGGAAACCGCCGAGGAGCACCACGCGCACAGCTTCGGCCGGATGGTCGCGTTCCACGGCCAGATGGGCATGTTCACCCGCGCCGCCGCGTACATGCTGAGCCACGGCGCCGACGGCCTGCGGCAGGTCAGCGAAGACGCGGTGCTGAACGCCAACTACATCCTCCGCAGCCTCGACGACCTGCTCGACGCACCGTTCGGCGACAGTGGCCCCTGCATGCACGAGGCGCTGTTCTCCGACGACGGCATGGCCGAGGGCTTCACGACACTGGACATCGCCAAGGGTCTGATCGACGAAGGCTTCCACCCGATGACGATGTACTTCCCGCTCGTCGTCCACGGCGCAATGCTGGTCGAGCCGACCGAGACGGAGTCGAAGGCGAACCTCGACCAGTTCATCGGCGCGCTGCGTTCGGTCGCCGCGCGAGCGAAGAACGGCGATCCTTCGTTGAAGGCCGCGCCGCACTTCGCGCCGCGGCGGCGCCTCGACGAGACGTTGGCAGCCCGCAAACCGGTGCTGGTCTGGAAGGACCCCGAGGTCGCACAGGCGGCGGAGTAGTTCGTCGATCCGGGCACGCCGCCGGTCGGTTCATCGAACCGCACCGGCGGCCGATAGAAGACGCATTGTCCCGAAGCCCCGTCCTGCGCTCTCCAGCGGCGCGAGACGAGGGAGGATCGATTGCGTCACCTGTTGTTCTGCGCGCTGGCCCTGGCCGCGCCGCTGGCGCCGGCCGCCGGAAGGCCTGCGCCCGCCGCAAACGCCCAAGCCGCCTATCAGGCATTGTTGGCGGCCGATCGCGGCTGGTCCGATCGGGCGAAGGACAAGGACCTCGCCTCCGCGATCGCGGCGATGATGGACGACAGGGCCGTGATGGTGTCGGGCGGCGCTGCGGAACTGATTCGGGGGCCCGACGCGATTCGCGCCAGGCTCGCGGCGAAGCCCGAGAATCTCACCGCCGGTGTCGCGTGGACGCCGGTCGGCGGCGGCATCTCGGCCGACGGCACCCATGGCTTCACCTATGGCTCGATGACCGTCCGGCCGAAGGACGGGAAGCCGCAGCCGCTCAAATATCTCGCATACTGGGTCAAGCGGCCGGACGGCTGGCGGGTCGCCGCCTACAAGCGGCTCGGCATGCGCGATGCGGTGGCGCTGAAGCCGGCGGGTCCGATTCTCGGCTGGGGCGCGCGGCGCGGCGACGATGCGGGCGCGACCCTCAAGGCGTCCGAGGGGGCGTTTTCCGACGAAGCGCAGAAGATCGGCCTGCGCGCCGCCTTCCAGAAATGGGGGCGGCCCGATTCGGTCAACTTGAGCAGCCCCGAGGGCGTCGCGATCGGCGCGCAGGCGATCGGCGAACTGGTCGGCCCGCGCGGGCCGGTGAGCGCCGTCACCTGGGGCGCCGACGAAGTGCTGGTCTCTCCATCGGGCGACATGGGGCTGAGCTATGGCCTGCTGCACATCAACCAGCCGCAACCCGGCGGACCGGGGGTCGTGCCGTTCTTCACGATCTGGGCGAGACCCGCGCCCGGGGATCCGTGGCGGTACGTCGCGGAGTAGGGCTGCGTAGACTGAGTCTCAAACCCGTTCGGGCTCAGCCTGTCGAAGCGCCCTTTCCTTTTCTGAGGCGCAAGAAGAAGAAGGGAGGCCTTCGACAAGCTCAGGCCGAACGGAGTCTAGAGTGCAATCTGGCATTGCCCGCCACGCCCCCGCGACCGAGCGCAATCGCGAGCCGATCCTCGCCGTGCTGTGCGACGTCCTCCCCGCGTCCGGGCTCGTCCTCGAAATCGCGAGCGGGACGGGCGAGCATGTCCGCTTTTTCGCCGGGAAGTTCCCGCAGCTCGACTGGCAGCCGAGCGATCCGGATCCGGACGCGCTCGCCTCGATCGCCGCGTGGAGCGAGGGTAGCCCGAACATCCGCCCGCCGCTTGCGCTGGACGCCGGCGCACCCGACTGGCCTCTCGACCGCGCCGACGCGATGCTTTGCATCAACATGGTCCATATCAGCCCCTGGGTCTCCACCTTGGGCTTGTTCGCCGGCGCCGCTCGCCTGCTCGGCCCGGGCGCGCCCCTCTATCTCTATGGCCCCTATCTTCGCGAAGGGGTGCCGACGGCACCGAGCAACGAAGCGTTCGATGAATCGCTGAAGGCTCGCAATCCGGAATGGGGGCTTCGCCTCCTGGAAGACGTCGTCGCGCTCGGCGCTCGCACCGGGTTTCGCTTCGAGCAAGTGACCGAGATGCCCGCCAATAACCTGTCGGTGATCTTTCGGCGCGTATGACCGGTCGGCGCGGCTATCTTCGACTGCGCCGGGCTGATAGGGCTGTCGCATGAAATTGGCGCTCGCAATGGTGCTTCCGGTGCTCGCCGCCGCGGTGTTCCTTTCGCTCGGCCTGCTCGAAGAGGCGGTCGGTGTCGGCCTCGGCTGCGCCGTCGTGTCGCTGCTGCTGGCCATGACCGACCGGCCGCTGCGGCCTTAGAGTCGGCGCTCCCCCTAATCCGTCGCGACCGCGCCGGTGGTCTTCTCCCGGTGCAGCTTCTGCTCGCGATAGACGATGTAGAGGCCGCTCGCGATGATCAGCGGCGCGCCAAGCCAGAGGTGCGGGCTCGGCACCGTCGCAAACACCAGCCAGCCGATCAGTGCCGACCAGACCAGGCTCGAATAGTCCATCGGCAGCACGACCGACACGGGCGCAAGCCGCAGCGAGGCGGTGAGCGCGAGTTGGGCGAGCCCGCCAAACAGGCCCAGCGCGAGCAGCAGGCCGAAGGTAGTGGCATCATGCGGCTTGCCGAGGAACGGCATCGCCAGGCCGAACGGCACGGCCGACAGCATCGTGAACCAGAAGACGGTCGTGCTCGCGCTTTCCGTCCGCCCGATCTGGCGCAGCGTGATGCTGACGCCTGACACCACGACCGCGGCGAGAAGGCCGACCGCCACCCCATGTGGCACGAGGCCGCCGCCGCCGGGCCGGACCACGATCAGCACGCCGATGAATCCCAGCATCACCGCGCTCCAGCGGTGCCAGCCGACCGGCTCCTTCAGCACCAGGGCCGACAGGATCGTCGCGAAGATCGGCACGGTGAACAGCAGCACCGTGGCCTCGGCCAGCGGCAGCAGCAGATAAGTGAGGAAGTTGAGCGCCATGCCGGTCATCCCCAACACCGTCCGCCACACATGCGCCCATGGCCGCCGCGTCTTCACCGACCCAAGCCCGGGTCCGGCCGCGATCACGCCCAGCACGAGCGGAAGCGCGAGCGCCTGGCGATAGAACAGGCTTTCGAACAGCGTCACGCCGTGCGCGGCTGCCAGCTTCACGATCGCGAACATCGCGGTCAGCGCCACCGCCGCGAACAGGCGCAGCAGAATCGCGAACAGGCGACGTTCGGCAGGGGCGGATGTCACGCCGCGTCCCTTGTCCCGAAAGTGGCGAAAGGGCTAGGGGCGATGCGAAAGGACTCAGATCATGCGTGATATCGATCATCACATCGTCGGCGGCCCTGGCATTTCGGCGAGCCGGTTCGGCGAGGTGTTCAATCCCAATTCGGGCCAGGTGCAGGCGCGGGTCGCGTTCGGCGACAAGGCCGCGCTTGATCGCGCCGTCGCCGCTTCGCAGCAGGCGCAGCCGGGCTGGGCCGCGACCAACCCGCAGCGGCGCGCGCGCGTGATGTTCAAGTTCAAGGAATTGGTCGAGGCCAATCTGGAAGAACTCGCGCACCTGCTCGCGTCGGAACACGGCAAGGTGATCGCGGACGCGCGCGGCGATGTGCAGCGCGGGCTCGACGTGATCGAGTTCGCCTGCGGCATCCCGCATGCCCTGAAGGGCGAGTACACCTATGGCGCCGGGCCCGGCATCGACGTCTATTCGATGCGCCAGCCGCTGGGCGTGGTCGCCGGCATCACCCCGTTCAACTTCCCGGCGATGATCCCGATGTGGATGTTCGGCGTCGCGATCGCGGTCGGCAACGCCTTCATCCTGAAGCCGTCGGAGCGCGATCCTTCGGTGCCGGTCCGCCTTGCCGAGCTGATGGTCGAGGCGGGGGCGCCCGAAGGCATCCTGCAGGTCGTCCACGGCGACAAGGAAATGGTCGACGCGATCCTCGACCATCCCGCGATTTCGGCGGTGAGCTTCGTCGGCTCGTCCGACATCGCCCATTACGTCTATCGCCGCGGCGTCGAGAACGGGAAGCGCGTCCAGGCGATGGGCGGCGCTAAGAACCACGGCATCGTCATGCCCGACGCGGATCTGGACCAGGTGGTGAAGGACCTGTCCGGCGCGGCCTTCGGTTCCGCGGGCGAGCGCTGCATGGCGCTGCCGGTGGTCGTGCCCGTCGGCGAGAAGACTGCGAACGAGCTGCGCGAGGCGCTGATCCCGGCGATGGCGGCGCTCCGCGTCGGCGTCTCCACCGATCCGGACGCGCATTACGGCCCGGTCGTCAACGCCGCGCACAAGCAGCGGGTCGAGAATTGGATCCAGACCGGCGTCGACGAAGGCGCGGAGCTGGTGGTCGACGGCCGCGGCTTCTCGCTCCAGGGTCACGAAAATGGCTTCTTCGTCGGCCCGAGCCTGTTCGATCACGTCAAACCGACGATGCAGAGCTACAAGGAGGAAATCTTCGGCCCGGTCCTCCAGATCGTCCGCGCGCCGGACTTCGAGACGGCGCTGCGTCTCCCGAGCGAACACCAGTACGGCAACGGCGTCGCCATATTTACCCGCAACGGCCACGCCGCGCGCGAGTTCGCGGCGCGTGTCAATGTCGGCATGGTCGGCATCAACGTGCCGATCCCGGTGCCCGTCGCCTATCATACGTTCGGCGGCTGGAAGCGATCGGCCTTCGGAGACATCAACCAGCACGGCATGGAAGGTGTCCGCTTCTGGACCAAGACCAAGACGGTCACGCAGCGCTGGCCGGACGGCTCGGTGACGGGCGAGAACGCGTTCGTCATCCCGACCATGGGCTAGGCGCGGTGGAGCGCCAGCGCACCGCTTCCGCTTCGCCGTACGAGGAGACGATCGGTTTCTCGCGTGCGATACGGGTCGGCGACCGCATCCTGGTCTCCGGCACCGCGCCGGTCGAGGCGGACGGGTCGTCCACGCCGGGCGACGCCGAAGCGCAGGCGGAGCGGTGCTTCGACATCATCGTCGGCGCGATCCGGCAGCTGGGGGGCACGCGGACCGACATCGTCCGCACGCGGATGTTCATCACCGATCCGGCGGACGGGGAGGCGATCGGCCGCGCGCACGGCCGCCGCTTCGCCGATGTCCGGCCGGCGGCGACGATGGTCGTGGTTTCGGCACTGCTCCGCCCCGAATGGCGGGTCGAAATCGAGGCGGAGGCGTTGGTGGGCGAATGACCAGGCTGCTGATCCTTCCGCTGCTGGCGCTCGCCGCCTGCCAGGCCAACGCGCCCGACAATTCCGCGAACGACGCGGTCGCCGCCAACCAGGCGGAGGCGCCGGTGAAAGAGGTGGAGACGCTGCCGCCCGACGAGACCGTCGTCGAGCCCGAGAACGAAGCGGAAGCTCCCGCCGCCGCGATTCCCGAAAGCATGCAGGGCCGCTGGGGGCTCGTGCCGGCCGATTGCACCTCGACCCGCGGCGACGCCAAGGGGCTGCTGACCATCACCGGCGACACGCTTCAGTTCTACGAATCGCGGGCGAAGCTGGCGAAAATCGTCGGCAATTGGCCGGAGAAGCTGAAGGCGGAATTCGCCTTCACCGGCGAGGGCCAGAGCTGGACGCGCACCGAGACGCTGTCGCTGACCAACAGCAGCAACACACTCGTTCGCGAGGACGAGGAGCTGGCGCAGCCGCTCCGCTATTCGCGCTGCAAGTGAGGCTCTGGCGGGTGCCCCCGCGCCTCTGCTAGGCGCCTTCCCATGACTCAATTCGACCTGACCGACGATCAGCGCCAAATCCAGGAAATGGCGCAGAAGTTCACCGCCGACGCGATCACGCCGTTCGCGGCGGAGTGGGACGAGAAGCACATCTTTCCCCGCGACACGATCGAGGCGGCCGCCGAGCTCGGCTTCGCGTCGATCTATGTGTCGGAGGAGATGGGCGGGATCGGCCTCGGCCGATTGGAAGCGGCACTGATCATGGAGGCGATGGCCTATGGCTGTCCCTCCACCAGCGCGTTCATCTCGATCCACAATATGGCAAGCTGGATGATCGACCGGTTCGGCTCGGACGCGGTGAAGCGGAAATACCTGCCGTCGCTGGTGACGATGGACCGGATCGCCAGCTACTGCCTGACCGAGCCATCGTCCGGCTCCGACGCGGCGGCGTTGAAGACGAAGGCTGTGCTGGAGGGCGACCATTATGTCGTGACCGGCTCCAAGGCGTTCATCTCCGGCGGCGGCCAGAACGAAGTCTATGTGACGATGGTCCGCACCGGCGTCGAAGGGCCGAAGGGCATTACCTGCCTGGTGATCGAAAAGGACATGCCGGGCGTTTCCTTCGGCGCCAATGAGCGCAAGCTCGGCTGGCATTCGCAGCCGACCGCGCAGGTGAACTTCGACGGCGTCCGCGTGCCGGTCGAGAACCGCGTCGGCGCGGAAGGCGAGGGGTTCCGGATCGCGATGATGGGGCTGGACGGCGGCCGGCTGAACATCGGCGCCTGCTCGCTCGGCGGTGCGCAGCGCTGTCTCGACGAGGCGGTGAAGTACACCAAGGAACGCAAGCAATTCGGCACCGCGATCGCCGATTTCCAGAACACGCAGTTCATGCTGGCCGATATGGAGACCGAGCTGCAGGCGGCGCGGATGCTGCTCTACACCGCCGCGGCCAAGGTGACGGCGAACGCGCCGGACAAGACCAAATTCGCGGCGATGGCCAAGCGCTTTGCGACCGACACGGGGTCATCGGTCGTCGATCGCGCGCTGCAACTCCATGGCGGCTATGGCTATCTGATGGACTATCCGGTCGAACGATTCTGGCGCGACCTGCGCGTCCATTCGATCCTGGAAGGGACGAACCAGGTGATGCGCATGATCGTCGGCCGGGAGCTGACGCGGCAATGAATGGCCACCCTCGCTGTGTTCCTGCCAAGGCAGGAACCCCGGACGTCTCGCTCGGCGTCCGTCGCGCAGGGCTCCTGCCTTCGCAGGACCACAGAGAATGAGTGACGAAGTTTTAGCCTTCGCCGAAGGCCATGTCGGGCGGATTCGGCTGAACCGGCCCAAGGCGATCCATGCGCTGACGACCGCGATGTGCCAGGCGATCCTCGACCGGCTCGCCACATGGCGCACTAACGACGGCGTTCGCGCGGTGTTGTTCGACCATGCCGAAGGGCGCGGTTTCTGCGCCGGCGGCGATATCCGCATGCTTGCTGAGAGCGGGGCGAAGGACGGTGTGGAGGCGCGCGCGTTCTTCCACGCCGAATATCGGATGAACCACCGGCTCTTCACCTACAGTAAGCCCACGGTCGCGTTCATGGACGGCATCACGATGGGCGGCGGCGTCGGCATTTCGCTGCCGTGCAAGTTCCGCATCGCCACCGAGAATACGCGTTTCGCCATGCCCGAGACCGGGATCGGCCTGTTCCCGGACGTCGGCGGCGGCTGGTATCTGTCGCGCCTGCCGCGCCGGGCGGGTCAGTTCTTGGCGCTCACCGGCGCGCGGATCGACGGGGCCGAGTGCCTCTATCTGGGCCTCGCCACCCACTACATCCCCGCCGCGGCATTAGACGAGGTGAAGGCGAAGATCGCGGCCGATCCGTCGGCGATCGAAGCGATCCTCGACGCCTTCGCCGAAGAGCCGCCGCCCGCGCGCATCGCGGACAATATGGAGCGGATCGACCGGCTATTCGCGTCCGACCGGTTGGAGGACATCTACGCCGCGCTTGAGGCTGATGGGTCGGACTGGGCGCAGAAGGAACTGGCGACACTCAAGACCAAGTCGCCGCAGACGATGAAGGTCGCGCTCCGCCTGCTGAAGGAAGGCGCGCAGATGCACAATTTTGCCGACGAGATGCGGCAGGAATATGCGGTCGGCGCGCACGTCGTTCAGCGGCACGATTTCCTGGAAGGCGTGCGCGCGGTGATCATCGACAAGGACAATGCGCCGAAATGGAACCCGGCCACGCCCGAGGAAGTGACTGAGCATATGCTCGACACGATCTTCGCACCGCTGTCGGATGACGAGGCGTGGACGCCCGCGTGACCTACGCGCACTGAACCGTCACCCCGGGCTTGACCCGGGGTCCCGCTTCTTTTCTTGAGAGCAGAAGGAAAGCGGGATGCCGGATCAAGTCCGGCATGACGAACGGAGATATTGGTGGCCAATTACGAAACCATCCTCATCGAGCGCCACGACGCGGTCACGCTCGTCCGCCTGAACCGCCCGCAGGCGCTGAACGCGCTGAACAGCCGGGTGCTGGCCGAACTGATCGACGTGATGGGCGCCTATGATGCGGACCCCGACCAGCGCTGCCTGGTGTTGACCGGCAGCGAGAAGGCATTCGCGGCGGGCGCCGACATCAAGGAGATGTCGAGCCAGGGATTTGCCGACATGTATGGTTCCAATTTCTTCGCCGGATGGGAGAAGGTGACGGCGACGCGCAAGCCCTGGATCGCGGCGGTCGCCGGCTATGCGCTGGGCGGCGGCTGCGAAGTGGCGATGATGGCCGACTTCATCATCGCCGCCGACACGGCCAAATTTGGCCAGCCGGAAATCAAGCTGGGCGTCTCCCCCGGCATGGGCGGATCGCAGCGCCTGACCCGCGCGATCGGCAAGGCCAAGGCGATGGAAATGTGTCTGACCGGCCGGATGATGGACGCACAGGAAGCCGAACGCTCCGGCCTCGTCGCGCGGGTGGCCCCCGCCGCCGAGCTGATCGACGAAGCGCTGAAGACCGCGAAGACGATCGCCGACATGCCCCCGCTCGCCGCGATCGCGAACAAGGAAATGGTCAACGCCGCGTTCGAAACGGGGCTCGCCCAGGGCATCGTCTTCGAACGCCGCCTGTTCCACGGCCTGTTCGGCACCGAGGACCAGAGCGAAGGCATGGCCGCCTTCGTCGAGAAGCGGCCGGGGGCGTGGAAGGGAAAATAGATCTGTGAGGGTGTGGAGACGCAGGCATTTCGAGCGACTTGCTCGTTGGCTGCGCTTTAATGCCTTCCTCTTCCCGACAGGCCTCGCAGTCATCACCACGGCAAATGTCCAGGCAGGCATTCCGCTGGCGCCGTGGTGGTTCTATGCGGTTTTCATCGCAGCCTCTTTGCTGTGCTGGTTGGCGAGTCGACACCTCTTTGCCCTGCTTAAACGGAGTTAATATGGCACGGATCGGTTTCATCGGGCTCGGCAATATGGGCGGCGGCATGGCCGCGAACCTTGCCAAGGGCGGGCATGACGTGCGCGCCTTCGACCTGTCGCAGGATGCGCTGGACAAGGCCAAGGCCGCCGGCTGCCTGCCCGTCGAAAGCGCCGCCGCCGCGGCCGAAGGCGCCGAGGCGATCGTTACCATGCTCCCGGCGGGCAAACATGTCGCCCAGGTCTATGAGGAGTCGCTGTTCGGCGCCGCCAGGCCCGGCACGCTGCTGCTCGACTGCTCGACGATCGACGTCGGCACCGCCAAGAAAGTCGCCGAGGCCGCTTCGGCCAAGGGCCTGCCGGCAGTCGATGCGCCCGTTTCCGGCGGCATCGCGGCGGCGGCGGCGGGAACGCTGACCTTCATGGTCGGCGGGCCGGCGGACGCCTTCGCGCGCGCAGAGCCGATCCTGAAGCTGATGGGCAAAGCGGTGATCCATGCCGGGGGGAGTGGCGCAGGGCAGGCGGCCAAGATCTGCAACAACATGCTGCTGGGCGCGACGATGGTCGCGACGTGCGAGGCGTTCCTGCTCGCCAAGTCCCTGGGCCTCGATCCCCAGACCTTCTTCGACATCAGCTCGGTCTCGTCGGGCCAGTGCTGGTCGATGACCAGCTATTGCCCGCTGCCGGGCGTCGGGCCGGAAACGCCCGCCGACCGCGACTATCAGGGTGGCTTCGCCGCGGGCTTGATGCTGAAGGACCTGAAGCTCGCCGTGCAGGCGGCAAGCGACGCCAACGCCTCGGTGCCGATGGGCGCGGAGGCGATGGCGCTCTATCAGGCGTTCGCGAACGGCGGCCATACGGGGCTCGATTTCTCCGGCATCATCCGGATGCTGGGGGGCGAGCAATAGCCGGAACAGGCGCCATGCCCGCCCGTTGACCGCGAAACGGTTCAGGAGCGAGACCATGGCGAAGAAGAACAAACGGGCGAAACAGGGTTCCTCCAGCACGGGCACAATCGCGGCGCTGATCGCCGGCGGCGTTGCGGTTGCGGCCGGCCTCGTCGCGCTCGCCCGCCGCAGCCGTGGATCGCGGGAAGGCGGCAGCAGCGCGGCCGACCTTGCGCTGGGCAAGCCCCACGGCCCCGGCGACCGCGCCAACCCGGATTTCCGCCCGGACCCGACTGCGCCGGTGCCCGCGGACCGCCGCGACGCGATGGCGCCGGCGACGCTGCCCAATCCGATCAATGCCGGACCCGTGGTCTAACCGGATTCCCTTTGTGCCGCGCCCCCTTTAAGCAGGGGGCATGACCCTTTGGCGCGACTTGCCGGACCGGCGCTACGACGTGATCCTCGCCGACCCGCCCTGGGCCTATTACGGCCAGCAGGACAAATGGGGCGCGGCGGCCAAATTCTATGCGACCGCGCCGGACGAAGCGATCGTGCGGCTGCCGGTGCCGGAGCTGCTGTCCGATCGCGGCGTGCTGTTCCTCTGGGCGACCTCGCCGCGGCTGGATGTCGCGATGGCCTGTCTGGCGGAATGGAGGCTCCATTTCCGCGGCGTCGCCTTCGTCTGGGTCAAAGCGCGCAAGGACGGCGGGCCGATCGGCGCGCAGGGCGTGCGGCCTTCGATCGTCAAGCCGACCGCCGAATATGTCCTGGCCGCCAGCCGCATCGCGAAAGGCCGGCCGATGCCGCTTGGCGACGAAGGGGTGCCGAACGTGATCCTGGCACCCAGGCGCGCCCATTCGCAGAAACCGGAGGAGGTGCGCGACTCCATCGACCGGCTGTATCCAGACGCCTCGAAGCTGGAGCTGTTCGCGCGCAGCGAACGGCCGGGCTGGGACGCGTGGGGGAACGAGGTGGGCAAGCTGGACGGGCCGAAGGCGCTGGCGGCGGAATAGTATTTCCCGTCACTGGCCTTGAGCCGGGGCTTACCTGCCTTCCTGGCGGGATCTCCGTCCCGAAGTAGGTGGGTCCCGGGTCAGGCCCGGGATGACGAAGCGGCGGCTCTCAAACGAAATGGGGGCCGGCGTTTCCGCCAGCCCCCACTGCGCCGAGCTTGACAGTTGGTCTCCGGCCCCGAGGGGCGGACATCTTCCCTCAAGCTCAGGCGTCGCTTCGCTGCCGCGCTCCTCCGAGGAGGAAACGTGGCGGTTCCGCGGCCCTTCTTGGGATGCCGCTGTCGCGCTCGCTTCAGACCCTTGCGGGCTTCGGCAGGCGCGCCGGCAACATCGCTTCCGGCGCCTGTGCCGGTGGGTTGGCATCAAGCCGAAGCTCTCAGACTTCCGTACCGGCCATGATCTTCCCTCCTTCGCGTCCGGTTCCGCCGGGGGCGGTTCCTTCGTGCGATCTTGTTCCGATCACGAAACAGATGGTCTCATGAGCGCCGAGTCGCACCAAGCGGAATCTGCCCCCAGCCGCCTGTGGATAACGGGGATATCGGGTGTAACTCAGCGCCGGCTGTCGATCAGCCAGAACAGGGTCGCCAGCACCGCCGCGAGCGCCAGTCCCGCGAGCAGTCCGATCACCGGCTGGCCGATCAAGCCGAGCCCGATCGCCCCGACGAGCGGCAGCACCGCGAACAGGATTCCGGCGGATCGGGGGGCGGGCGAGCGGGGCATCGCCGCGCCCTTGCCACGGCCGCCGCGCCTGCGCCAGCGAAGATGGTCAAGATGATGTTGACCCTTCTCGTCCGCCGGACCGCAAGCTTCTCCGGTCTAAGGCAGCGCCCGTGGAGAAGAGCCGCGTGACCCCGACACCTTATGTTGCCGACCGCGCGGTGCTCGCCGACGCGACCGACCTGATCGCGCGCTTCGGCCTGGACGCGGCGATCGAGGCGGCCTCGCGCGCCGACCGCAGCCGCGATCTGGGCAATGTCGTCCATTTCTGCCGCTGGCGGCAGGTCGAGCGGCTGGTCGTGCTGCTCACCGCCGACGAAGTGATCGGCACCGTGCACTAACGCTGGCGGCGCGGCCGCTGACGCGATAAGCCACGCGCCATGATGTGCTGCTCGTCGCGGCGCCCCGGCGCGGCGTTGGCCGTGGCCGCGTTCCTGGCTGCGGCGACCGGTCCCGTTTCTCCGCTTTTCGCGCAGGCCGAGCCCGTGCTCGACCCGAACTCGCCGCTCGACCCGTTGCCGGGGCTCGGCGTCGACTGGCCTGACCTGGCGCCGCAGCCGGGCGAGCCGCCGCCGTCCGCGCAGGCGGCGACGACCGAGGCCGGCGCGGACCTGGACTATGACGTGCGGCTGGAAGGGCTCGATCCGGAGGAGACGGAGCTGGTCACAGCCCAATTCGACTCCCTGTCGGCGCTGAAGGCCGGCGAGAAGCAGGACGCCAACGTCGCCCAGATCGACCGCCGCGCCCGCGAGGATGCCGACCTGCTTGCCGAATTGCTGCAGGCGCGCGGCTATTATGACGCCGAGGTCGAGCCGCGCGTGACGCCGGAAGCGGGGCGCGTGGTCGTCACTCTCGCCGCCCAGCCGGGCGAGCTCTACCGCTTCGCCAGGGTCGAGGTGCGCGGGCTGGAGGGCGCGCCCGACCAGGCCGAGGCCTTGCGCCAGGCGTTCGGGATCAAGCCACAGGATCCGGTCGACGCGGCCGCGGTCAACGCCGGCACCGCGGCGCTGCGGCAGCGGATCGGGCAAGGGGGCTTTCCGTTCGCCAAGGTTCCCGACCCCGAGGTGATCGTCGATCATGAAAGCAAGCTCGCGACCCTGGTGCTGAACGTGGAACCGGGCGGAGCGCAGCGCTATGGCAGGATCGTCGTGCCGCCGGGTTCGCTGTTCAGCGCGAAGCACGTCCAGCGGATCGCCCGGTTCAAGCCGGGCCAGCCCTACGAAGCCAGCGACATGGACGACCTCCGCCGCGCCTTGATAGCGACCGGCCTGGCGTCGGTCGTGACGGTGACGCCGCAGCCGGGGGCGACGCCGGATACGGTTGACGTGGCAGTCAGGGTCGAGCCGGCGCCGCCGCGCACGATCGCCGGCGAGCTCGGCTACGGGACCGGCGAAGGCGCGCGGGCGGCGATCAGCTGGCAACACCGCAACCTGTTCCCGCCCGAAGGCGCGCTGACGCTCCGCGCCGTCGCCGGCACGCGCGAACAGTCCGCCGCCGCCAGCTTCCGCCGCAGCAACTATCACAAGCGCGACCATGTGCTGACCGCCGACGTCGCGCTCAGCCATCTCGACCAGCCCGGCTATGAAGCGCGTACCTTCCTGCTCGGCGCCGGGATCGAGCGGCAGTCGAACATCATCTTCCAGAAGAAGTGGACCTGGAGCGCCGGCGTCCAGCTGCTCGCCTCGAACGAGCGCGGCGCGATCAACTCGCTGACCAGCACCGCCCGCCGAACCTACCTGATCGGGGCCTTGCCTGGCACGCTCGCCTATGACGGCAGCGACAGCCTGCTCGACCCGACCCGCGGCTTCCGGCTGTCGGGGCGTTTCAGCCCCGAGGTGTCGCTGCAGAACACCGTCTTCGGCTATGCCCGGATGCAGATCGACGGCAGCGCGTATCAGCGGGTCAGCGACCGCGTGGTGCTGGCCGGCCGCATCCGTCTCGGCTCGATCGCCGGCGCGTCGGCCGACCGCATCGCGCCGTCGCGGCGCTTCTTCGCCGGCGGCGGCGGATCGGTGCGCGGCTATGGCTATCAGGCGATCGGCCCGCGCGACGCAGACAACAATCCGACCGGGGGGCGCAGCCTGGCCGAGTTCGGGGCGGAGGCGCGCATCCGTTTCGGCAATTTCGGAATCGTGCCTTTCCTTGACGGCGGCAACATCTATCGCGCCGCGCTGCCGGACTTCAGCGGCCTGCGCTATGGCGCCGGACTGGGCGTGCGCTATCATTCGAGCTTCGGCCCGATCCGGGTCGATGTCGGCACGCCGATCAACCCGCAAAAGGGCGATTCGCGCATCACCGTATTCGTCTCGCTGGGCCAGGCGTTCTGAATGGACGAGGGGGCGCCCGCACCGGTGACGAAGCGGCGCCGCCGCTGGCGTCTTGCCTTGCTGCCGGTCGCGCTGCTGCTGGCCGTGCTCGCCGGGCTTTGGGGTCTCGACACCAGCGCCGGCCACCGCTTCATCATCGACCGGATCGAGCGGCTGCAGATCAAATCGGGGCTGCGCATCCGCATCGGGCGGATCGAGGGATCGATCTACGGCAGCGCGCGGCTGAAGGACGTGCGCTTCTACGATCCGCAGGGCCTGTTCCTGTCGGCGCCCGACGTGCGGCTGCGCTGGACGCCGTGGCGCTGGACGGTCAACCGGCTCGACATCGAAGCGCTGACCGCCGCGACCGCGACCCTGCACAAGGTCCCGCAGTTCCGCCGGACCGGCAAGCCGTTCACACTGCCGAGCTTCGACATCCGGCTGGGCCGCCTCGCGATCGACCGGCTGCGGATCGTCAAGGGCGTCGCCGGGCCGGAGCGGGTCGGCGCGCTGGCTTTCGCCGTCGACGTGCGCAGCGGCCGCGCGATGGTGCGCGGCGGTGCCTGGACCAGTGCCGGCGACCGGCTGAAGCTGCTGCTCGATGCCGAGCCGAAGCGGCGCAAGTTCGACCTTGGCGCGCAACTCGCCGCGCCCGCGGGCGGCGTGATCGGCAAGCTGATCGGCACCGGGCGGCCGCTCGCGCTCGTCATCGGCGGCAAGGGCAATTGGAGCGTTTGGAACGGCACCGCCCGCCTCGACGCCAGCGGCACGCGGATCGTCGACACGGCCTTGCAGGTCCGCGAGGGCGAATACCGGCTGAGCGGCGGGCTTTCGCTGGAGAGCGTGACCAAGGGCCGGGTGCAGCGCCTGTCCGGCAAGCGCATCGCGATCGACGGGCGCGGGGTGCTGGAACGCGGCGTGCTGACCGGCCGGCTGAAGCTCCGCTCCGATGCGCTGGCCGTGCAGGCGGATGGCGGCCTCGATCTCCGGCGCGGGCAATATGACGCGCTGATGGTACGGGCCGCGCTGCTGCAACCGCCGGCGCTGTTCAGGAACATGCGCGGGCGCGATGTGCGGCTCCACGCGTTGTTCGACGGACCCTATGGCCGCGCCAGGTTCCGATACGAGATCACCAGCCCGGTGGTGTTCTTCGACAACACCGGGTTCGAACAGGCGCGGATCGTCGGCGCCGGACGGCTGTCGCCGTCGCCGGTGACGGTGCCGATCCGCTTCACCGCGCGGCGCGTGACCGGTGTCGGCGATGTGGCGGGAGGCATTCTCGCCAACCTTCAGGTCGACGGGCTGCTGAAGGTGACGGGCAAGGCGATCACCGGCGACAATCTCCGCGTCCGCTCGGACAAGCTGACCAGCACCGCGTCGCTGTTCGTCGACCTGCGCACCGGCGACTATGACGTGCGGCTCGCCGGCGAGCTCAGGCGCTACTACATTCCCGGGCTGGGCATCGTCGACGTGAAGACGACGCTGTCGGTGGTGCCCGGCGCCAACCGGCTCGGCACGCATGTCACCGGACGCGCCCAGGCCTGGGTGCGCCGCTTCGACAACGGCTTTCTCGCCGGCCTGGCGGGCGGGCTGCCTTATCTCGAAGCCGGGCTGGCTCGCGACCGCGACGGCATCGTCCACTTCACCAACCTCAGGATCACCGCGCCGAGCCTGGTGCTTGCCGGCAACGGCTATCGGCGGCGCGACGGCAGCTTCCATTTCGAGGGCGGCGGGCGGCAGGCGACCTATGGCCCGCTCCGGCTGATGCTGGACGGCCGGATCGAGCGGCCTACGCTCGATATCCTGCTGCCGCGACCCCTCGATGCGCTCGGCATCGCAGACATGCGGCTGCTGCTCGACCCCAACCCGAGCGGATTCGCCTATCGCGCCGGGGGAGGCTCGGTCCTCGGCCGGTGGGCCAGCGCCGGCGCGATCCTGCTGCCGAAGGGCGAGGCCGCGCAGATCGACGTCGGCACGCTTGGCGTTGCAGGGCTGACCGCGACCGGCGTGCTGACGTCGCACGGCCGCGGCTTCGACGGGCGCTTGCGCGTCACCGGCCCCGGCCTCACCGGCATGCTGGGCTTCGATCGCCCCGGCGACATGCAGCGCATTTCGCTGAGCTTCGACGCGACCAACGCCCGGATCGCGACCGAGCCCGATATCCGGGTGGTGCGCGGCGGCCTGGACGGCGAAGTCGTGCTTGATCCGCGCGGGCTGGTGACGCGGGGGACGATCACCGCGCGTGGGCTGCGGCGCGGCCCGCTGGCGCTCGCCCGCCTGGCGGCAAGCATCGACCTGCGGGATGGGCGCGGGCAGGTGAAGGCTGCGTTCGCCGGGTCGCGCGGACGCGCGTTCGACCTGCAGACCGCGATGCAGGTGGCGCCGGACCGGCTGACCGTGACCGGCGGCGGCACCATCGACCGCAAGCCGGTGCACATCGACAGCCCGGCGGTGCTGACTGCCGAAGCCGGCGGCTGGCGGCTGGCGCCGACCGCGCTCAGCTACGGCGGCGGCCAGCTGAAGCTTGCCGGCCTGTTCGGCGATGCCGCTACCGAAGTGGACGCGTCGCTGGCGGCGGTGCCGATGACCGTCTTCGACATCGTCGCGCCCAATCTCGGCCTGGGCGGCACCGCCACCGGGCGCATCCGCTACCGTGAAGGGGCAGGCACGCTGCCGTCCGGCTCGATCGACCTGACCGTGCGGCAGCTAACCCGGTCGAGCCTGGTGCTGACCTCCAAGCCGATCGACCTCGGCCTGAAGGCGGTGCTGAGCGGCAACCAGGCGGCAGCGCGGGCGGTGGCGGCGAGCGGCGGCCAGATCATCGGACGCGCGCAGGCGCGGCTGGCGCCGCTGCCGCCCGAGGGCGATCTCGCGACGCGCCTGTCCAATGCGCCGCTGTTCGCACAGCTTCGCTATGCCGGGCCGGCCGATACCTTGTGGCGCCTGACCGGCATCCAACAATTCGACCTCTCCGGCCCCGTCGCCATCGCTGCCGACGTCGGGGGCCGGCTGCCCGATCCGGTGATCCGCGGGTCGATCAAGGCGACCGGCGCTCGGCTGGAAAGCGCGACCTCCGGCACCGTGCTCACCAACCTCGATGCGACCGGCCGGTTCGGCGGATCGCGGCTGGCGATCGACCGGATGACGGCCACGGCCGGGCAGGGCGGCTCCGTCACCGGCTCGGGCACATTCGACTTCGGCGCGGCGCGCGGCGTCGGCATGGACCTGACCGTCAACGCGCACGAGGCGGTGCTGCTGAACCGCGACGATATCGGCGCCACCGTCACCGGGCCGCTCAGGATCACGTCCAGCGGCTATGGCGGGCTGATCGCGGGCGAGGTGACGCTGGACCGCAGCCGCTACCGGCTGGGCCGCGCGCGCGCCGAGACCACAGTGTCGCGCCTCGCCAGGCTGAGCGAGCTGAACCGGCCGGCCGACGAGGTGGAGCCGCCCGCTCCACCGGCGCCATGGCGGCTCGACCTGAAGGCGACTGCGCGCAACCGGCTGATGGTGACCGGCCTGGGCCTCGACAGCGAATGGCGCGCCGGGCTTGCGATCACCGGCACGGTCGGCGAGCCGGTGCTGGTCGGCACCGCGACGATGCTGCGCGGCGGCTATGAGTTCGCCGGCCGACGCTTCGACCTGGAGCGCGGCACGATCCGCTTCAACGGCGCCAACCCGCCCGACCCGGTGCTCGACATCGCCGCCAACGCGAACATCCAGGGCCTGTCCGCGACGATCCGCGTCACCGGGACCGGGCTGAAGCCGGATGTCGCCTTCACCAGCAACCCGGCGCTGCCCGAGGACGAGCTGTTGTCGCGGCTGCTGTTCGGCACCTCGATCACCAACCTGTCCGCGCCCGAGGCGGTGCAGCTCGCGTCCGCAGTCGCGGCGCTGCAGAGCGGCGGCGGGCTCGACCCGATCAACGCGCTGCGCAAGGCAGTCGGGCTCGACCGGCTGCGGATCATCGCCGCCGACCCGACGATCGGGCAGGGCACCGCGATCGCGGCCGGCAAGTACATCACCCGCCGCGCGTTCGTGGAGCTGATCACCGACGGCCAGGGCTATTCGGCGACCCGCGTCGAGTTCCAGATCACGCGCTGGCTGTCGGTGCTCTCCACTATCTCCACGATCGGCCGGCAGAGCGCCAACGTGCGGGTGTCCAAGGACTATTGAACCAGCCCGCCGGGTCCCTATCTCGCCCTAAGCATTTCGAGATCGTCGGCGGCCTGGTTCTGCGCGGGAGGTCCTCTCCTGCAGCGGCCGGGAGCTGACGGGCGGCGCGGCTCCCCTCCCTTGCCGCGCCGCCAAACCTACAGGCTGGTGGCCATCGCCTGGGCCAGCCGGTGCAGCACCCGTTCCCCATAGGCGTAATAGAGGTCGGGCTCGATCGCCTCGAACTCGGCGACGGCGAGGCGGCCGTCGAGGCGGCGCAGCAGGTCGATGCGCGCATAGAGCGGCTCGGCCGGCGTTGCCGCCAGCGCGGCTTCGACGACGGCGCGCGCTTCCGCATCGGGCCGCCAGCGCCGGTTGGTGCCGCCGAACTGCGGCTGGACGCGGAACTCGCCCGCGGCGGCGGTCTTGCGGATCGCGTGGCTCAGGACGCCCCCGATGTGGAAGATCGCATATTCGCCCTCGGTCTGCACTGCCGGCAGGAAGGGCTGGATCATCGGTTCGGCCAGTGGCGGCAGCGTGTCGCCGCGCTTCAGCCGCAGGATGCCGTCGCTGCTGGCCGAGACCTGCGGCTTCGCGACCAGCTCATCGACGCCGAACAGGTCGAACGCGGCTTCGATGGCGGCCGGATCGCCGTCGAACCGCGTCGGCACCGTCGGCACGCCGGCGGCTTCCAGCTCAGCCAGATAGGTCTTGCGCGTGTTCCAGCGCATCAGCGGCGGCGGGTTGAACAGAGGCAGGCCGGGCGGCCAGCCCTCCAGAAGCGCCAGCCAGCGCTCGACATCAAGGTGGTAGCCCCAGGCGAACAGCGCCAGCGCGGGGCTATCGCCGGCCTCGGTCCAGGCCCGCGGGCGGAGCGCCAGCCCGGCCCGCGCGAAGGCTTCGACATAGGCACCGACCTGTTCCGCCGCCAGCGCCGCATGGGCGTCGCCGGGCGACGGCATCAGCAGGTCGATCGGCCACACCCCTGGCGCGTCAGGCGGGTTCGCCGACGACCGACTTCACTTCCATGAAGTCGGTAAGGCCCCATTTGCCGTATTCGCGGCCGTTGCCCGACTGCTTGTAGCCGCCGAACGGCGCGCCGGGATCGGGCGACCAGCTGTTGATCGTGACCAGCCCCGCGCGCATCCGCCGCGCGACCTTGCCTGCTTTCGCCGGATCGCCGGAGATGGTCGCCGACAGGCCATAGGCGGTGTCGTTCGCGATGCGCACGGCCTCGTCCTCATTGCCGTAGCTGATGATCGTGGCGACGGGCCCGAACGTCTCTTCCTTCGCGATCCGCATCTCGGGCGTGACGTCGCGGAACAGGGTCGGGCGGATGTAATAGCCGCGATTGACGCCTTCCGGCAGGCCGGTGCCGCCGGTGACGAGCGTCGCGCCCTCGTCGATCGCGCTCTGGATCAGGCCCTGGATCTTCTCCCACTGCGCCTTGTTGACGACCGGGCCGATATGCGCCCCTTCGGTCAGCGGATCGCCGACCGGCGTCGCCTCCATCATGTTCTTGATGAAGGCGGTGGCGTCATCGACCTGGCTCTGGTGGACGAGCACGCGGGTCGGCGCGATGCAGCTCTGCCCGGTGTTGGCGAGCACGCCCATCACCGTCGGCGGCAGCACCGCGTTCAGGTCGGACCCTTCGAGCACCAGGTTCGGCGCCTTGCCGCCCAACTCCTGATGGACGCGCTTGACGGTCGGCGCGGCGGCGGCGGCGATCGCGATGCCCGCCCGGGTCGAGCCGGTGAAGCTGACCATATCCACGTCCGGGTGCGACGACAGCGCCGCACCGACAGTCGGGCCGTCACCCTGCACCAGGTTGAACACGCCCGCGGGCACGCCCGCCGCGTCCATCACCTCGGCGAGGATCGCGGCGCAGGCCGGCGTCTCCTCCGACGGCTTCAGCACCATCGTGTTGCCGGCGGCGAGCGCGGGCGCGACCTTCGCGGCGATCTGGTTGACCGGCCAGTTCCACGGCGTGATCATCGCGACCACGCCGATCGGCTCATGCAGCACCTTGGTGGTGCCGACCACTTCCTCGAACCTGAACTCGCGCAGGGCACGAAGCGTGTAGGCGAAATGGCCGAGGCCGGCCGGCGCCTGCGCGCCCATCGCCAGGCCCATCGGCGCGCCCATCTCGATCGAGATGGCGCGGGCGATATCCGGGATGCGCTTCTTGTATTCGGCGATGATCCGTTCCAGCAGCGCCGCGCGTTCCTCGACGCTGGTCTGGCTGAAGCTCTCGAACGCGCGCCGCGCCGCCTTGACCGCCTTGTCCGCGTCGGCCGCCGAACCGAGCGTGATCTCGGTGCACGGCTCCTCAGTGGCGGGGTTGATGACGAGGTGGCGCTTGCCGCCCTCGCTGTCGACCCACTGACCGTCGATATAATGCTTCAGATAGCTCATCATGGCTGCGCTCTCCCGACTCCGGTTCGCGACCAGATTGCGTTTTCAAACGCAACTGGCAAGCGCGGAAGGTTAGGAAGGTTCGGCATGCGGAAAAAATCCGCTCGATCTATGCGGCGCCGGTGATCGACCCGGTCGATCAAAGGCTGGGCAGCGAGGGCAAAGCGACTCGGCATGACGCGAGGCTAGGCCAGCAGGCCGCGTGTAGGACAGGAATTTCTCGTCAGCCCGGACCGCCGGGACAGTAGCGCGCTTTCTCGTCCGGCGCGGCGCGGAGACGCGTGTCGATATAATAGCCGATCATACCGGGGACGCGGTCTTTGTCCGCGGCCGGGATGAATGGGGCGGCATCCTTCATCCAGCCTTCGATGCAGGCCTGGCGCCCGACGCTGCCCGCGGCGCAGTCGAGCAGCGCATCGAAGGCTTTGCGCCAGCTGTCGAAGTCGGCGCGGCTCATGACCGCGCCGTGACCGGGGACCAGCGCCTTGAACGGCGCGGCGGCGATGTGGCCGAGCGCGGTGCGCCAGCCTTCGGGGCAGGCCGTGTCCATGAACGGGGCGAGGCCGACGACCAGATCGCCCGCGATCGCGAGCCGCGCCTGCGGGTCGTACAGCCAGACATCGCCGGCGGTCGCGGCATAGCGCTCCAGATGCACGTCCAGCCGGCGGCCGGCGATCGTCATCGTGCCCGTCCGCGCGACGACGCGGCTCGGGCGAAGATCGGCGAGATCGTCCATCGCCGCCATGTCGCGGCGGATCTCGGCGACCTGCTCGGGTTTGGCCTTGCCCGACGCGATGAATTGCTCGGCGCCCGCCCGGCTGCGCGGGAAGAAGCCCGTCAGCGCCCCGTCGACGGCGTTGCTGGCGTAGATCGGGATACCGGGAAAGGCGGCGCGCAGCGCGGCATTGCCGCCGGTGTGATCGAGGTGCCAGTGGGTGTTGACGATCGCCGCGACCGGCTTGCCGCGCGCGCGGGCGGCGGCGAGGATCGCATCCTGATGCGCCTGGTGGCGGCCGGTATCGACGACGACCAGCCCGTCGGGCGCGTCGAGCAGGACCGTGTTGCCGTCGGGCCCGCGGCCGCGTTCGAAGCTGCCGGGGATCAGCTGCCAGTCCGGCGCGGCGGCGGCGAGGAGCAGGGCAAGGGCGAGCATGGGTTCAGCCTAATCGCTCGACCGGCGGGGCCAAGCACATTGGTCGACACATCCAGGCGCTTGGTAGAACGGACCCTAGGTCGGGGTCGCTAACGCCGCCGGCCCTGGTGCCGGATATTGGCCGGCCGCCCGCGACGCTTGCCCGGGCGTTCGCGGTCGCGGCGGTTGGGTGCGGCACGCGGGCTGCCGCCTTCGGGCAGCTCGAAGCGGAGCGCGCCGGTGACCGGATTGGCTTCGGCAAGGCGCAGCTTCAGCCGCTGGCCCGGCGCGAACATTGTCTCGCTGTCCTCGCCGGTCAGCGTCTGGCTGGCCTCGTTGTAGCGGAAATATTCAGTGCCGAGCGTCGAGACCGGCACCAGCCCGTCGCCGCCCAGCCCTTCGACGGTCGCGAAGAAGCCAAACGGCTGGACGCCGGTGATCCGCGTCTCCAGCACCTCGCCCACGCGTTCGGACAGATAGGCGGCGACGTAGCGGTCGATCGTCTCGCGCTCCGCCTCCATCGCGCGGCGCTCCAGCTGGCTGATCGATTCGCCGATCAGCTCCATCGCCTCGCTTTCGGCCGCGGTCAGCGCGGTCTTGTCGACATCGGGGCCGAGGCCATAGGCGCCGACCAGCGAGCGGTGAACGATCAGGTCGGCATAGCGGCGGATCGGGCTCGTGAAATGCGCGTAGCTGCCGAGCGAGAGGCCGAAATGGCCCTTATTGTCGGGCGAATAATAGGCCTGGGTCTGGCTGCGCAGGATCTGCTCCATTACCTGCGGGCGGAAGTCCGCGTCGCCGATCCGTTCGATGATCCGGTTGAAGGTGCCGGGCTTGATCACCTGGCCGAGCGCGAATTCGAGGTCGAAGGTCTTCAGATAATCCTTCAGCGCAACCAGCTTCTCGCGGCTGGGCGGCTCGTGATCACGGTACATGACCGGAGCCTTCCTCGCCTCCAGCGCCTTGGACGCGGCGACGTTGGCGGCGATCATGTAATCCTCGATCAGCTTGTGCGCATCGAGCCGCTCGCGCGGGGCGACGGAGAGGATGCGGCCGGTCTCGTCGAGCACCACGCGGCGCTCGGGCAGGTCGAGCTCCAGCGGCTCGCGCTGTTCGCGGGCCTTGTACAGCGCGCGCCAGCAATCCCAGAGGGGAAGGAGGGCGGTTTTTGCGAGATCATGGTCCACCGTGTTCCGGCGCAGGCCGGAGCCTTGACCAGCGCTCCGGCCTTCGCCGGAGCACAGGGAATCAATCGCTGCCTGCGCATCCTCATAGGCGATGTTTGCCGCGATCCGGACCACCGCGCGGCTGAAGCGCCAGCTCTTCAGCTTGCCATCCTTGCCGACCTGCATGTGGCAGGCGAGGGCGGCGCGATCGACGCCTTCCTTCAGCGAGCAGATGTCGGCCGACAGCGTTTCCGGCAGCATCGGCACGACGCGGTCGGGGAAATAGACGCTGTTGCCGCGGCGTCGCGCCTCGCGGTCGAGCTGCGAGCCGGGGCGGACGTAATAGCTGACGTCGGCAATCGCGACGATCGCGTTCCAGCCGTCGTTGGTGGCCTCGGCCCAGACCGCGTCGTCATGGTCGCGCGCGTCGACCGGATCGATCGCGACGATGGGGAGGTGGCGGAGGTCTTCCCTCACTCCTGCCCGAGCTTGCTCGGGGAGGGGGACCGCCGAAGGCGGTGGAGGGGCCTGGAGCGGAGCGGAGGGTTGCCGTCCTCGCTTCGCTGCGGCCCCTCCACCATGCTTCGCATGGTCCCCCTCCCCAAGCGGAGCTTGGGGAGGATTGATCGGCCCCAGCTCCAGCTTCGCGACGCGCTCGGCCTCGGCCAGCACTTCTTCCTTGAAGACGTGCGGGATGCCGTGGCGGTGGATCGCGATCAGCGAGAAGCTGCGCGGCTCGAACGGGTCGCCGAGCCGTTCGACCACGCGGGCGGAGAGGCGGGGCGGCCGGCCGGTCTTTTCGGCGAGCACCAGGTCGCCGGCCTCGGCCTCGCCGCGGTCCGAAACCGGGAAGTCGCGGCGCTCGCGCTTTTCCACGCCCTGCAGGAACCAGCGCTCCCCTTCCTGGTGGAGCACGCCCAGCATCAGCTCCTCGCCGCGGGCGAGCTTCTTCATCGGGTGGGCGATCCAGCCTTTGCCGGCCTCCTCGGTACGGGCGAGGATGCGGTCGCCGGGGCCGAGCGCCGATTGTTTCTTGCGCTCGCGAATGCGGAGCTTCGGCGCGGCGGTGTCAGCTTCCCAGCGCTCCGGCACGGCCCAGGCCTGGCCGTCCTCGTCGACGTCGACGACGCGCAGCACGGTGACCTTGGGGATGCCGCCCATCTTGTGGAAGGCGCGGCCGGGGGCGCTGTCGATCAGCCCTTCGTCGGCCATGTCCTTCAACAGCGCCTTCAGCGCGATCTTGTCGGCGCCGTGCAGGCCGAAGGCACGCGCGATCTCGCGCTTGCCGGCGGGGGTGTCGGACGTGGTGATGAAGTCCAGGATCTGCTCGCGGGTGGGAAGGCCTGCGGGTCGTTTCGGCTTGGGCATGGTTGCGCTCTGGCCTTCTCTCCCGTTCGTGTCGAGCGAAGTCGAGACACGCGTTTCTCGACTTCGCTCGAAACGAACGGCTATGGGGCGAAACGTGTCCAGCTACGACCTCCTGATCATCGGCGGCGGCATCAACGGGGCGGCGATCGCGCGCGAGGCGGCGCTGAACGGGCTGAAGGTGTTGCTGGTCGAGAAGGACGACCTGGCCTCGGCGACGTCGTCGGCTTCCACCAAGCTGATCCATGGCGGGCTGCGCTACCTCGAATATAACGAGTTCAAGCTGGTTCGCGAGGCGCTGATCGAGCGCGAGCGGCTGCTGAAGGCGGCGCCGCACCTGATCTATCCGCTGGAGTTCGTGCTGCCCCACGAACATGCGGTGCGGCCCAAATGGATGATCTGGGCGGGGCTGTTCCTGTACGACCATCTGGGCGGGCGGATGTCGCTGCCGAAGTCGCGCGGGATCAAGGGCGGGCCGTATCTGGCGCCGCTGAAGACCGCGACGAGCGGCTTCGTCTATTCGGACGCCTGGGTCGACGATGCGCGGCTGGTGGTGCTGAACGCGCGCGACGCCGCCGACAATGGCGCGGCGATCCGGACGCGGACGGAGCTGTTGTCCGCCCGGCGCGAGGGCGATGTGTGGCGCGCAGTGCTGAGCGACGGAGAGGTCACGGCGCGCGCGTTGGTCAACGCGGCCGGACCATGGGTGTCCGATGTCGCGGCGCGGCTGGGCGTTCACAGCAAGGCCGGCGCGCGGCTGATCCGGGGCAGCCACCTGATCGTGCCGAAACTGTTCGAAGGGGAGCACGCCTATATCCTGCAGCAACCGGACCGGCGGATCGTGTTCGCGATTCCCTATCATGGGCATACTTTGGTCGGGACGACCGACGTGCCGGTGGAAGGGCCCGGCGAGGCGCGGATCAGCGAGGCCGAGACCGATTATCTGCTGGCGGCGGTCAACCGCTATTTCATGACGCAGACCGAGCGGGGCGACATCATCGCCACTTATGCCGGCATCCGGTCGCTCTACGACGACGGCGCCAGCGAGGCGCGGCAGGTGACGCGCGATTACGTGCTGGAACTGGACGCGGAGGGACCGCCCTTGCTGTCGGTCTTCGGCGGCAAGATCACGACCGCGCGGCACTTGGGGCAGGTCGCGGTCGGGAAGCTCGCCGGGGCGATGGGGTTCGAAGCCACGCCGGTGACGGCGGCGCGCATCTTTCCCGGCGGCGAGATCGACCGGTTCGACGATTTCCTGGGCCGAGTCCGCGCGCGCTGGCCGTTTCTGGGCGACGCGCGGAGCTTGCGCATGGCCCGCGCCTATGGATCAATGCTGGAAGCGATGATCGGCGACCGCACGGAGCTGGGCGAGGAATTCGGCGCCGGCTTGTCCGCCTGCGAGGTTGATTGGCTGATCGAGCGGGAATGGGCGCGGACGGTGGAGGACCTAGTCTGGCGGCGCACCAAGCTGGGGCTGACCGGCAAAGTCGACGAGTCCCGGTTGCAAGCCTATCTCGACCGCCGCTAGGGGCGGGGGCATGACCGCAAACAAGCACGCCCTTTCCGTCACGCGCACCGAGGACTTCGCCGCCTGGTACCAGGCCGTCATCGCCGAAGCCGACATGGCCGAGGAGTCGGGCGTGCGCGGGTGCATGGTGATCCGGCCGTGGGGATACGGCATCTGGGAGCGGATGCAGCGGCTGCTCGATGACGCGATCAAGGCGACGGGCCACGAGAATTGCTATTTCCCGCTGTTCATCCCCCTCTCGTACTTCGAGAAGGAAGCCGAGCATGTGGAGGGCTTCGCCAAGGAGATGGCGGTCGTCACCCATCACCGGCTGAAGTCCGAGGGCGGCAAGCTGGTCGTCGACCCGGAGGCGAAGCTGGAAGAGCCGCTGGTGGTGCGCCCGACCTCCGAGACGGTGATCGGCGCCGCTTTCTCCCGCTGGGTGCAGAGCTGGCGCGACCTGCCGGTGCTGATCAACCAATGGGCGAACGTGGTGCGCTGGGAAATGCGCACCCGCATGTTCCTGCGCACCGCCGAGTTCCTGTGGCAGGAAGGCCATACTGCCCACGCGAGCGAAGCGGAGGCGCGCGAGCACACGCTGCGCATGCTCGAAGTCTATCGCCGCTTCGCCGAGGACTGCGTCGCGATGCCGGTGATCGCGGGCGAGAAGCCGGAGAATGAACGCTTCCCGGGCGCCGTCGCCACCTACTCGATCGAGGCGATGATGCAGGACGGCAAAGCCTTGCAGGCCGGCACCTCGCATTTCCTGGGCACGACCTTTGCCGAAGCGCAGAATATCCGCTTCCAGAACAAGGAAGGCGAGCTGGAGCTGGCGCAGACGACCAGCTGGGGCGTCTCAACCCGGATGATCGGCGGGCTGATCATGACGCACGGCGACGATGACGGGCTGCGCGTGCCGCCGCGCGTCGCGCCCTGGCAGGTGGTGATCGTGCCGATGTTGCGCGACACCGACGAGGACGCCGCGGTGCTCGACTATTGCCGCGCGCTGGCCGCCGAGCTGCAGGGCCAGAGCGCGCTGGGCGAACCGGTGCGGGCGCTGCTCGACGCGCGGCCGGCCAAGGCGGCGAACAAGCGCTGGGCCTGGGTGAAGAAAGGCGCGCCGATCATCGTCGAGGTCGGCCCGCGCGACATGGCCGGGGGCAATGTCAGCGTGATCCGCCGCGACCGGCTGTACCAGGACAATGGCAAGCTCGCCTCCACGATCCAGCCGCGGGCGGAGTTCGTTGCAGCCGTGGGCACGCTGCTGGCCGAGATCCAGTCCGGCCTGTTCACCGAGGCAAAGGCGCGGCTGGACGCGAACATCAGGCGCGGCGTCACCGAGTTTGCGGAGCTGGAGCGCTTCTTCGAGACCGGCGGGCAATTCCCCGGCTGGGTCGAGGTCGAATGGTCGCGGCCGACCGGCGCTGAGCTGGAAGCGGTCGACCAGCGGCTGAAGGCACTGAAGCTGACGCTCCGCAACGTGCCGCAGGATGCGGCGCCGGCGACCGGCACCTGCGTCTTCATCGGCAGGCCGGCGGTCGAGCGGGTGCTGGTCGGCCGGAGCTATTAGGGTGACGTGAGCAGCGGCGATCCTCCTCCCGAACAGGCGCAGTGGCCGGACGGCGCGATCTTCACGGTCGGCCACTCGACCTTGCCGATCGCCGACTTCGCCGCGCTGCTGAAGACCTATGGCATCGCGCGGCTGGCCGACATCCGCACCGTGCCGCGATCGCGCCACAACCCGCAGTTCAACGCTGATGCCTTGTCGGACAGCCTTGCCGGGGAAGGCATCGTCTATGTCGCGATGCCGGCGCTGGGCGGGCTCAGGCACCCGCACCGGGATTCGCCCAACGCGGGTTGGCGGAACAAGAGCTTCCGCGGCTATGCCGATTACATGCAGACCGACGCGTTCCGCGACGCGGTCGACGCGCTGATCCGGATGGGGCGGGAGAAGCGCACCGCGATCATGTGCGCCGAGGCAGTGCCGTGGCGCTGCCACCGCTCGCTGGTCGCCGACGCGCTGGACGTGCGCGGCGTGCCGGTGGTCGAGATCCTGTCCCCCACCAGCTGGCGCATGCACGGCCTGACGCGGTTCGCGCATGTCGAGGGGGTGGAGATCACCTATCCGCCGGAGCAGCCGCGGTTGCTGTAGAAGGAGGGGAGGTCCCGGCTCGAGGCCGGGTGACGGTGGTGTGCGACACCCAAGTCGTCATCCCGGGCTTGACCCGGGACCTACCTTCTTCTTCCTTGCGGATGTGGAACGAACGCCGGCAGTCTACATCGTGACGAACACGTTGCACGGGACGCTGTATACCGGCGTCACCTCAAATTTGCCGGGTCGCATCTATCAGCATCGGAACGGAAGCTTTCGCGGCTTTACGGCCGAGCATGGCTGCAAGCGCCTCGTGTGGTTCGAGGTTCACCATTCGATGGAAGAAGCCATCGTTCGCGAAAAGCGCATCAAGCGGTGGTTACGCGATTGGAAGTACGCGCTGATCGAGGCGGAGAACCCAAGTTGGCGCGACCTGGCGGAAGATTTCGGGTTCGAACCTTTGCTGCGAACGCCTGGCGCAGAAAAAAGGTAGGTCCCGGGTCAAGCCCGGGATGACGAGTGAGATGCGCGCAAAGATTCCGTTCTACTGGCCAAGCGGCAGCGGGCCGTTTGGGGTGGCGTCCAGCTGGGAGTCGCCGCCCAATGTGCGGTAGAGCTGGACCAGGTTCTGGAGCTTGACGAGGCGCGTCGAGGCGAGGGTGCGTTCGGCGCTGTAATAGCTGCGCTGGGCGATCAGCGTGTCGAGGAACGGATCGATGCCGCCGCGGAAGCGGGCTTCGCTCAAGCGGTAATTGTCCTCTGCGGCGGCGAAGAAGGCGGTCTGCGCGCGCAGCTGCTCGTCGATCGTGCCGCGGCGGGCGAGCGCGTCGGCGACTTCGCGGAAGGCGGTCTGGATCGCGCTTTCATATTGCGCGACCGCGGCGTCGCGTTGCGCCTGGGTCAGGCGCACATTGGCCCGGGCCGCGCCGCCCTGGAAGATCGAATAGCTCGCCTGCGGGCTGACCGACCAGTTGAAATTGCCTCCCGAGAACAGGCTCGACAGCGCGGTGCTGGCGAAGCCGAGCACGGCGGTGAGGCTGATGCGCGGGAACAGCTCGGCGCGGGCGGCGCCGATCTCGGCATTGGCGGCGCGCAGCTGGTATTCGGCCTGCACCACGTCCGGGCGGCGAAGCAACACGGTCGAATCTAGGCCGGCGGGAAGCTCGGCGACGCTGCCGGTGACTTCGGCAAGCGAGGCGGGGAGCAGGGCGGGATCGACCGGCGCGCCGACCAGCAGCTGCAGCAGGTTCACGTCCTGGGCGAGGTCGGTGCGCGCCTGCGCGACATCGGCGCGCGCCTGTTCCAGCGTCTGCTCGGCCTGGCGCAGGTCGGTGCGCGGGGCGATGCCGCCGTTCAGGCGGGCGCGGGTCAGTTCGACCGAGCGCTGCGCCGAGGCGACGGTGCGCTCGCCGATCGCGAGCAGGTCCTTGTCGGCGGCATAGGTGAACCAGGCATTGGCGATGTCGCCGACCAGCGTCAGCCGCGTCGCGCGTGCGCCCGCCTCGGTCGCGAAATAGCGGTTCTGCGCGGCTTCGGAGAGCCCGCGGATGCGGCCGAACAGGTCGAGCTCGAACGCAGTGATGCCGCCCTGGACGCTGAACGTGGTGCGGCGGCCGGAGGCGGCGTTGCCGATCCCGCTGCCGGCGCCGCTGCCGCGATCGGCCTCGGTATAGGTGGCGTTGGCGCCGACCTCCGGCAGGATGTTCGCGCGCTGGATGCGGTATTGCTCACGCGCGGCGGCGATGTTGGCGGCGGCGAGGCGGAGGTCGCGGTTGTTGGCGAGCGCGTCTTCGATGATCCGCTGCA
The DNA here is from genome assembly GCF_009753715.1 of Sphingomonas horti. GTDB lineage: Bacteria > Pseudomonadota > Alphaproteobacteria > Sphingomonadales > Sphingomonadaceae > Sphingomonas_B > Sphingomonas_B horti. The sequence continues at coordinate 55,936 of NZ_WQMS01000008.1, forward strand.
GCCGCGCATCGCGGAAAATGTCGCGATAGGTGACGGCGGGCAGCCCCGCCTCGGACTGGCGCAGATAGGCGTCGCCGACCGGCCAGGATTGCGGCACCGGCGGCGCCGGGCGCTGGTAAGGCGGCACCATCGAGCAGGCCGACAGGCTCGCCATGAGCGCCAGGGTGAGCGTGCGCTTCATTCCGCCGCCTCCGGAGCGGGATGCCGGCGTTCGCGCCACCAGCCGAGCGCGTCGCGGGTGCCGCGGCGGACCAGCACGAAGAACAGCGGGATATAGAAGAGCGCGAGGATCGTCGCGGTCAGCATGCCCCCGATCACCGAAGTGCCGATCGCGACCCGGCTCTTGGCGCCGGCGCCGGTCGAGATGGCGAGCGGCAGCACGCCGAAGATGAAGGCGAGGCTGGTCATCAGGATCGGGCGAAGCCGGATGCGCGCCGCCTCCAGCGCGGAGTCGATGACGCGCTTGCCGGCCTTTTCGGCGGCCTCTGCGAACTCGATCATCAGGATCGCGTTCTTGGACGCGAGCCCCATCGTAGTCAGCAGCCCGATCTGGAGATAGACGTCGTTCTCAAGGCCGCGCAGCGTGACCGCGAACACGGCACCGACCAGGCCCAGCGGCACGATCAGCAGCACCGCGATCGGGATCGACCAGCTTTCGTACAGCGCGGCGAGGCAGAGGAACACGACCAGCAGCGACAGGCCGTAGAGCAGCGGCGCCTGGCCGGTCGACAGCCGCTCCTGGTAGGACAGGCCGGACCAGGCAACCGACACGCCGGGCAGCTGCGCCGCGAGTTCGGCAATCCGATCCATCGCTTCGCCCGAGCTCGTGCCCGGGCCCGCCTGGCCCTGGATCTCATAGGCCGGCACGCCGCCGAAGCGGGCGAGCGAAACCGGGCCGGTCTGCCACGAGGTCGAGGCGAAGGAGGAGAAAGGCGCCATCTCGCCCGTCTTGCCGCGCACGAACCATTGGTTGAGGTCGTCCGGCGCCGAGCGGAACGGCGCGTCGCCCTGCACATAGACGCGCTTGACGCGGCCGCGATCGACGAAATCGTTGACGTAGCGGCCGCCCCAGGCGGTCGACAGCGTGGAGTTCACGTCGGTCTGGCTGAGGCCCAGCACGGCAAGCTTCTGCTGGTCGATATCGACATGCAGGTTGGGCGTGTCGGGAAGCTCGCTGGGGCGGACCCCGATCAGCCTGGGATCGTTCTCAGCCATCTGCAGCAGGCGGTCGCGTGTCGCCTGGAACTCCTCGCGGCTGAGGCCGCCGGTGTTCTGCAACTGCAGCGTGAAGCCGTTCGACTGGCCGAGACCGCGGATCGCGCCGGGCACCAGCGCGAACACCTGCGCGTCGCGCAGGCCGCCGAACGCCCGGCTCATCCGCTCGGTGATCGCGTCGGCGCTGTTTTCCCTGCCGGGCCGCTGGTCCCAGTCTTTCAGGTTCAGGAAAGCGTTGCCCGCATTCTGACCCGACGGGCCGCCGCCACCGCCGCCCGCGACCGTGAACAACACGTTGATATTCCTCGATTCCGGCCCGCGCAGCAGATAATCCTCGACCCGCTTCTGCACTTCCTGGGTGCGCGACAGCGTCGCGCCCGGCGGCAGGCGGATCTGGGCGCTGGCGAAGCCCTGGTCCTCGGTCGGCAGGAAGCTGGTCGGCAGCCGGAAGAACAGCAGGACGAGCAGCGCGACCGTGACCGCGTAGATGGCGAGGAAGATCAGCTTGCGGTCGATCACGTGCTGGACGGCGATGGTGTAGCGATCGACGGTGCGGGCAAAGCCGGTGTTGAAGCGTTCGCGCGCACGCTCGGTAGCCGCCGCCAGGCGTGGGAAGCGGGTCGAGCGGACCTCGCCGTCATGCTTGCGGCGCTTCAGCAGCGTCGCGGTCAGCGCCGGGCTCAGCACCAGAGCGACGACCACCGACAGCACCATCGCCGAGACAATCGTCAGAGAGAATTGCCGGTAGATGACGCCGGTCGAGCCGCCGAAGAACGCCATCGGCAGGAACACGGCGGACAGCACCATCGCGATCGCGACCAGCGCCGTCGAAATCTCGCTCATCGACTGGATGGTCGCTTCGCGCGGCGTCATCTCGGGATTCTCGTCGAGCAGGCGTTCGACATTCTCGACCACGACGATCGCGTCGTCGACCAGCAGGCCGATCGAGAGCACCAGGCCGAACAGCGTCAGCGTGTTGATCGAAAAGCCCGCGATCGCGAACACGCCGAACGTGCCGAGCAGCACCACCGGCACCGCGATCGCCGGGATCAGCGTCGCCCGCCAGCTCTGCAGGAACACGAACATGACGATGACGACCAGCAGGATCGCCTCGAACAGCGTCTTCACGACCTCGTCGATCGACAGCTTGATGAAGGCGGTCGAATCGTTCGGATAGGCATAGGCGAAGCCGGGCGGGAAATTCTTCGACTGCTTCGCGACTTCTGCCTTCACCAGCTCCGCAGTGGTCAGCGCGTCGGCGCCGGGCGCGAGCGACACCGCGAAACCGGCGCCGGGGTGCCCGTTGACGCGGATGATCGCGTTGTAGTTTTCGGAGCCGAGCTCGACCCGGGCGACGTCGCCCAGGTGGACGGTGGCGCCGTCGGGCTGCGTCTTCAGGATGATGTTGCGGAACTGCTCCGGCGTCTGGAGGCGCGACTGCGACGTCACGGTCGCGTTCAGCATCTGCGTGGGCGGCATCGGCTGGCCGCCGATCTCGCCGGCCGTGATCTCGGTGTTCTGCGCCTGGACGGCGGCGACCACGTCGCTGGGCATCAGCTGGAAGGCGGCGAGCTTGGCCGGGTTTAGCCAGATGCGCATCGCATATTGCGACCCGAACACGTTGGTGTCGCCGACGCCCGGCAGCCGGCTGACCGGGTCCTGCAGGTTGGACGACAGCCAGTCCGACACGTCGCGGTTGGTCTGGCGGTCGGTGGTGTCGTACACCGCCACGATCATCAGGAAATCGGGGTTCGACTTGCTGACCCGCAACCCCTGCTGCTGCACCTGCTGCGGCAGGCGTGGCAGCGCTTCCTGCACCCGGTTCTGGACCTGGACCTGCGCGGTGTCGGGATCGGTCCCCTTCTCGAAGGTCAGGCTGATGCCGACCGAGCCACGCGACGACGAGGTCGAGGTGAAATAGAGCAGGCCGTCGATGCCGGAGAGCTGCTGCTCGATGATCTGGGTGACGCTGTTCTCGACCGTCTGGGCGTTGGCGCCGGGATAATTCGCGCGGATGTTCACCTGCGGCGGGGCGATGTCCGGATATTGCTCGATCGGCAGCGAGAACAGGCTGCCCAGCCCGACCAGCATGATCAGGATGGCGATCACCCAGGCGAAGATCGGGCGGTCGATGAAGATGCGGGAGATCATGCGCGGGGCTCGCGCACGCGCGCCGTCACCCCGGACTTGATCCGGGGCCTGCCTGCCTTCGAAAACCGAAGGAAGAAGGTGGGTCCCGGCTCAAGGCCGGGATGACGAAGGGGAGCGGCGGGCAAGGCTCAGCCCCGCCGTCCGCGGCCGCCGCCCTGCATCGGCCGGTTTGGGTCGATCTTCTGCGGCGTGGTTGCCGGGACGGCGCGGACGGGCTGGTTCGCGCGCACCTTGTTCAAGCCCTGGGTGATGATCTTGTCGCCCGGCCGCAGCCCTTCGGTCACGACCCAGTAGGGGCCTTGAGTCCGATCGGCCTTGACCGTCTTCGCGACGGCGTGGCTGTTCGGGCCCACCACCATCACCGTCGCATTGCCCTGAGGATCGCGGCTGACCGCCTGCTGCGGCACCAGGAAAGCTCCGGTCTGGATCGCCTGGGCGAACACCGCGCGCACGAACATGCCGGGCAGCAGCACACCCTTTGGATTGGGGAAGCTTGCGCGCAGCGTCACCGTGCCGGTGTTCGGATCGACGACGACTTCGGCGAACTCGATCGTGCCGGCCAGCTCATAGTCGCTGCCGTCCTCCAGCTTCAGATGGACCGCGGCCTTGGCCGGCAGCACGTCGCCCTGGGCCAGCGAGCGGCGCAGCGCGAGCAGCTGCGACGTCGATTGCTGGATGTCGACATAGATCGGGTCGAGCTGCTGGATCGTCGCCAGCGGATCGGCCTGGTTCGCCGTCACCAGCGCGCCGACCGTGACCGCGGACCGCCCGATGCGGCCGCTGATCGGCGCCGGCACGCGGGTGAAATTCAGGTTGATCTTCGCGGTCTGGAGCGCCGCCTGCTGCTGCTCGACGGCGGCCGCGGTCTGCCGGGCCTGGGCGGCGGCGTTGGTATATTCCTGCTGGCTGACCGCCTGCATCTGCGCGAGCGGCTTGTAGCGGTTGGCGAGCGTGCGCGCGGCCTCGGCATTGGCTTTGGCGGCGGCGACGTTCGCCTCGGCCTGGGCGGCGCTGGCGCGGTAGAGGCTGGGATCGATCTGGTAGAGCGTCTGCCCGGCGCGGACGTAGCTGCCTTCGGTGAACAGGCGCTTCTGGATCACGCCGGAGACCTGCGGCCGCACTTCGGAAACCGCGTGCGGCACGGTGCGGCCGGCAAGCTCGCTGGTCAGCGCGACCTGGGTCGGCTGCACGACGACATAGCCGACTTCGGGCGTTCCGCCTTCGCCGCGACCGCCGCGGCCTCCCTTCGTGTCCGAGGAATTGCCGCCGCAGCCCGCGAGCAGCGCGACGGCGATGAGAAGGGAGAGCGGCGCTGCGCCTTTGTTCATTTGTTCTGCAGTCCGCAACGAGTCGACACGGGCGACCCGGTTAACGAATCCGCGCGATAAGTCGATACCGGTGGGTATCACCGGCTGACATTCGTCGATCCCTGCTGACGTTCAGCCCGGCCGGCGGCGGATCAGCCCGATCGAGGTCAGCGTCATCACCGGCTCGTCATGCTGGTTGAAGACAGTGGTGCGGCCCCGGTACGATCCCATGTCGGGCCGGCTTTTCGACGGCGTCTTGTCCAGGACCTCGCTTTCGGCGCGCAGCGTGTCGCCCGGATAGACGGGCCTCAGCCAGCGCAGCTCGTCGATGCCGGGCGAGCCGAGCCCCGCCTGCTGCTCGGTCCGCATATGCTCGACCAGCATCCGCATCAGCATCGCGCAGGTGTGCCAGCCGGAGGCGGAGAGGCGGCCGAAATAAGTCTGGGCCGCCGCCTCGTCGGAGAGGTGGAACGGCTGCGGGTCGTATTTCGAGGCGAACTCGATCACTTCCTCGCGCGTGACCTCGTAGCGGCCGAAGCTGGACCGCGCGCCGACCTCGATGTCTTCCCAGTAACGCATCAGCGACCCCTTATCGTCACCCCGCGCGGTGTGGGAAGAAGGCCGGTCCCGGGTCAAGCCCGGATGACGATCAGGGGCGTTTCAGCGTCCGCGAGAAGGTGGCGATCGTCCCGTCGCCGGGATTGGCCTTCACGCCGGCGATCCGCGCGATCAGCGGATAGACGTCGACATTGTCGAAGGCCGCCACGCGCTGGCCGGCGCGGAAGGCCGGGCCGCTGGCGATGAACAGCGCGGCCATTTCGCGCGCGCGCGGATCATAGCCATGGGCGCCGCCGGTGCGCGGGCGCTCGGCGGTCGTCTTGCGGATCGTCCAGCCGCTATCGGCCAGGCACTGGTAGGGCGGGACGCGCGGATTGGCGCCGTAATGCAGCGCCGCCGGGAGGTCCGCCTTCTTCATGCAGCGGACATGATCGTGCGGCTTGAAAAGGGCGGCCTCGAGCGCGGCCTCGCGCCCCGGCACCGCGAACAGCGATGCGTAGGGGCCGGTCTCCAGCACCCGGTAGTCGGCCGGATTCGCGAGCTGGTCCATCGGGATCGAGCGGTCGGCGCTGATCGGCGCCATGCCGTGGTCGGCGACGATCACCAGATTCGCGGGCTGGCCGAGCGCGGCGAGCCCGGCGCGCAGCCTGCCGATCGCCGCATCGACGTCGCGCACCGCCTCGGTCGTGCGCGGATCGTCCGGGCCATATTCATGGCCGGCGGCGTCGACCTCGTCGAAATACAGCGTGACCAGCTTCGGCCGGATCGCGGCCGGGCGGCGCAGCCAGTCGAGCACCGCGTTCACCCGCTGCTCGTCGGTCACATAGCCGCTGAACTGCTGCCAGTCGGCGGGGCGCACGCCGCCTTCGAACGGCGTATGAAAGCGATTGGCCTTGTGCCCGCCCCAGGTGACGTTGGAGCCGGGCCAGAACATCGTGGCGGTGCGGATGCCCTGCTTCTCGGCGCTCACCCAGATCGGCTCCGCCTCGTTCCACCAGAACGGGTCCTCGCTCGCCATGGTGAAGATCTCGCCGGGCCGGCGCGGGTCTTCCATCATGTTGCCGACGATGCCGTTGCGGTCGGGGCGCCTGCCGGTGACGAGCGTCCAGTGGTTCGGAAAGGTCAGCGAAGGGTAGGACGGCCGCATCGGCCCGGTGACGCCGGCCTTCGCCAGCGCCGACAGCGTGGGGCTGGCGCCGCGATCCAGATAATCGGCGCGGAACCCGTCGATCGAGATCAGGATCGTGACGGGCGGCCGCACCGGCGCGCGCTTCGCCTTCGCCGGCGCGGCGGACGGGAGGAGCAAGGCGAGGAGGGCCGCGACCAATATCGTCACCCCGGCCTTGAGCCGGGGCCTGCCTTCTTGTCGGTTGCGTGGAAGGGAGAAGGTGGGTCCCGGATCAAGTCCGGGATGACGATCGCTTTGCATGCGGCCGCTACACATTGAACCGGAACAGCATGACGTCGCCGTCCTGAACCACATAGTCCTTGCCTTCCTGACGGAGTTTGCCGGCCTCGCGGGCGCCCGCCTCGCCGCCGTACTTCACATAATCATCGAACGCGATGGTCTCGGCGCGGATGAAGCCGCGTTCGAAATCGGTGTGGATCTCTCCGGCGGCCTGCGGCGCCTTGGCGCCCTTGTGCACGGTCCAGGCGCGCGCTTCCTTGGGGCCGGCGGTGAAGAAAGTGATCAGGTGCAGCAGCGCGTAGCCGGCGCGGATCACGCGGGCGAGGCCGGTTTCGGCAAGGCCCAGATCGGCAAGGAACGCCTGCCGCTCCTCGGGATCGAGCGTCGCGATCTCCGCCTCGATCGCGGCGGAGACGACGACCGCCTCCGCCCCTTCGGCCTTGGCCTTCTCGAACACGCGGGCGGACAATGCGTTGCCCTCGGCTGCGTCGCCTTCGTCGACGTTGCAGACATACAGAACGGGCTTCGAGGTCAGCAATTGCGCCTGCTCGAAATGGCGGCGTTCCTCGTCATCCTTGGGCTGGGTGAGGCGGGCGGGCTTGCCTTCCCGCAGCAGCTCCAGTGCCTGGCCGAGCACGGAAGCGGCGATCTTCGATTCCTTGTCGCCGGTCTGACCGCGCTTGACGAGGTTCGGGACGCGCTTCTCAAGGCTCTCCAGGTCGGCGAGCATCAACTCGGTCTCGACTGTTTCGGCATCCGCGATCGGATCGACCTTGCCCTCGACATGGGTCACGTCGCCGCCTTCGAAGCAGCGCAGCACGTGCACGATCGCGTCCACCTCGCGGATGTTGGCGAGGAACTGGTTGCCGAGGCCCTCGCCCTTCGACGCGCCGCGCACCAGCCCGGCGATGTCGACGAACGCCAGCTGCGTCTCGATCTTCTTCGCGGAGCCGGCGACCTGCTGCAGCTTGTCGAGCCGCGGATCGGGGACGGCGACCTGGCCGACATTCGGCTCGATCGTGCAGAACGGATAATTAGCCGCCTGCGCCGCCGCCGTCTCGGTCAGCGCATTGAAAAGAGTGGACTTGCCGACATTCGGCAAGCCGACGATACCGCAACGAAAGCCCAACGTGATACTCCGAAATTACAGGCAAGGGTTCAGAACGGGTGGACGCGGAACAGCAAGCATCTTCGCCGTGCGCTCGCGGATTTCCCGTGCGCCTTCTCGATGCAACAGCTGATACATGTTTTCGCCGTCCCCGACGCAGATGGCTTCTCGCTTTGCCATCTCGATCCTCTGCCGGGCCGCTGCCTCGATCTCCGCTTGTGATGTCGAACTGTTTGCGGCGATGAATGCATGGATATCGCGAAGAGCGTCGCCAAGTGCCGCGTCGATATCCTTGTCATCCGGATGACACTTTTCGCCGATGGCTTTCATTTCCAGGTTGATCATCCAGCTACACAGCACCGCGCCATTCTCAGCATCTTCCCGAAAGAATTTTGGGTCGGTCTGAGCATTCGGAGGGCCGCGCCCAGCCGCTTCGGTCGCGCCAAAGATGGGAGCCGCGAGAAGGCTGAGACCCATGGCTATTCCGCTGGCGAGGACAAATAATGCGGACTTTTGATGGCCAGGCATAAGCATGAAAGCGTTAGCCGCTCGCCAGCCGCAGCGCCACGTCGTTCATGAAGCGGGCGTCGTCACCTTTCGCCAGCCATTCGGCTTCGGCGGCGATGGCGCCCAGCGTATCGGACAGGGGCTCGATCTCGGCCTTGGCGAAATTGCCGAGGACATGGCCGGTGACCTTGTCCTTGTGGCCGGGGTGGCCGATGCCCAGCCGCACGCGGCGGAAATCCGGCCCGAGATGCGCGTCCAGGCTGCGGATGCCGTTATGGCCGGCGGTGCCGCCGCCGACCCGCACCTTCACCTTGAACGGGGCGAGGTCGAGCTCATCGTAGAACGCCGTCACGTCCTCGGGCGCGAGCTTGTAGAAGCGCATCGCCTCGCCCGCCGCGCGGCCGCTTTCGTTCATGAAGGTCGCGGGCTTCAGCAGCAGGATCTTTTCGCCGCCGATCCGGCCTTCCTGGGTCCAGCCCTGGAAAGCGCGCCTGGGGGGCGAGAAGTCATGCACCTCGGCGATCGCGTCGACCGCCATGAAGCCGACATTGTGCCGGTGCATCGCATACAGCGCGCCCGGATTGCCGAGGCCGACCCAGATTTGCATGGTGCTGGCGATCGTCACCCCGGGCTCGACCCGGGACCCACCTGCCCTTGCAAAGAAAGGTGGGCCCGGGATCAAGCCCGGGGTGACGACGGAGCTTAGCCCTCGCCGCCTTCGGCTTCGGTCGTCGGCGTCTCGTTGTCGCCTTCGGCGCTCTTCAGGCCGGACGGCGCGACGATGGTGGCGATCGTGAAGTCGCGGTCGGTGATCGCCGACTGGACGCCGGCCGGCAACGCCACATGACTGATATGGATCGACTCGCCGACTTCGAAGCCCTTGAGGTCGATCACGATCTCGTCAGGGATCTCGGCCGCGTCGCAGATCAGCTCAAGCTCATGGCGCACGACGTTCAGCACGCCGCCGCGCTTCAGGCCCGGCGAGGCCTCTTCGTTCTCGAAGCGGACCGGCACGCCGACCGTCACGGCCGCATGCTCGCCGATGCGCAGGAAATCGACATGGAGCGGGCGATCGGTGACGGGATGGAACTGCACGTCCTTGGGGAGCGTGCGCACGCCGTTCACCATCACCACCGAATTGGTGAAGAAGCCGGTGTTCAGGAGCTTCATCAGCTCCCGTTCCTCGACGTGGATGCCCTGCGGCTCTTCCTTGTTGCCGTAAATGACGGCGGGCACGCGGCCTTGGCGGCGAAGGTCACGGGAGGCTCCCTTGCCAGCCCGCTCGCGCACCTCGGCCGACAGCGTCAGCGTCTCGCTCATCGCATGTCTCCAAGTGTTCGATGGTTCATGTACAACCGCCACGCCTCCAGGGATGACCATGACGGAAGCCGGGGCGCATAGCGGGGGAGGGGGCAGAATGCAACCAGGCGTTGCCGATCCAGGCTCGCTGCGCTTCGCTCTGGCCCTCACCCTCCCACTCGCCTACAGGGCTCCCCCTCCCGCAGGCGGGAGAGGGGGCTGGATTTACTGCACCCGTTCGACCTTCAGGCCCTGCTTCCGGAGCAGGTCGATGACCGAACCGTTGCCCGCCAGATGGCCGGCGCCGACGGCAACCAGCACGGTTCCCGGCTGATCGAGCCGCTGCTTCAGCCAATCGACCCAGTTGGCGTTGCGCTGGTCGATCAGCACATGCGCGATTTCCGGCGCCTTTTTCAGCTCGTCGTCGAACGTACGGGCGATCGCGCCGGTGTCGCCGGACGACCAGGCCGTGAGCATCTTGCGGAAATCGGCGCTCGCATTCTTCACGTCATCGATCATGCTGACGAGCAGCTTGCGCTGGGTCGCCTCCGGCATCGTGTCGAAATAGCCGAGCTGCTGCTCGGTGGTCTCCAGCCCTTCGACCGGGCGGCCCTTGAACGCGTTGCGGAGCTGGTTCTCGACGCCGTTATCGGCCGACGCGCCCATGCCGGCATACATCGACGCGCCGATCGTGACCGCGACGGCCCAGGTTTCCATATGGTCGAGCTGCTCGGGCTTCAGCCCCGCCTTCCCGATCGCGGCAGCCAGCGCGGCGCGCTTGCTATCAGGCACGCGGTCGAGGATCGGCGGCAAGCCGGGCGACAGGGCGAGGCGGCGATAGACCTCCGCAACCTTTGTCTTGTCGTCCTGGTCGTTGATCTCCAGCACCAGCTCCTTCGCCTGGCCGACGGTCTGGTCGAACCTGGGCGTCCGCCATTTGAGGTCGTCCGGCAGCACATGGACGGTGCCGAACAGATAGATCGTCGTGTCCGGATCGGAGAGCTTCCACATGGCGGGCTTGGCCTGGGGAGCGGCGGGCGCCGCGCTGCCGCAGGCGGCGAGGGCGACGGTGAGGAGGAGAGTGGCGAAGTTGCGCATCGCGCCGGCTTATCGCCGCAAGGATGAACGAAGCGCAACCGGGGAGCGCGAAGAGGTTAAATGACCGGAATTTCCGTCAGCCCAGGATCGCGCCCTTGCAGCCTTCGGCGTTGCCGCGGGGGGCGAGGAAGGCGGGCATCGACGTGGAGCGGCGGTCGACGCAGCGCTCGGCGCGCTGGATCAGGACCGGGCGCAGGCCGGCAGGGAGACCAGGCTGCCGCGCAAGCTGGCGGTAGAGCCCCTCGCGCCATTCGATGTCGGACGTGCCACCCATGGACGCTGAAACGCGCGCCGTCGGGCGGGGATGCGCTCGTTACGCAGGCGGATGAAAAAATTCCCGCGCCGGCGGTCAGTTGCCGCGCCGCGCCGCGGTGATGACGACGGGCGCGGCCAGATACTGGCCTTTCATCACCCCTTCGCCCTTGTTCGGGTCGGTCGGCTCGGCAAGGACCCGCTTCACCACGTCCATCCCCTCGATGACATGGCCGAAGGCGGCAAAGCCCTGGTTGTCGCCGGGCGCGGCCGGGTCCGCGTCGAGCGACGGCGTGTCGCCGACCGTGATGAAGAAGTCGCCCGCGCCCGTGCCCGGCGCATTGCGGGCGAGCGAGATGGTGCCGCTGGTGTGGGTCAGCCTCGTCTTTGTCGTCGGCTCGTGCGCGATCGGCGGCAGCGTCCGCTTCGGCTCGCCGCGCGTGCCGAACTGGACCAGCCCGTATTGCGGATCGTTGGGTGCCTTGGCGACGCGGTAGAAGGCGGCGCCGTCCAGCTTCTTCTGGTCGACATAGCGCAGGAAATTGGCGGTGGTGACCGGCGCGCGCTCCTTTTCCAGCTCCAGCACGATCGGCCCTTGGGCCGTGGCCAGCGTCACCCTGACCGTCGCCGGAGCGGGCGACGGAGACGGCGCGGGGGCCTGCGAAAGGGCTGGAGCGGCGAGCAGCAGGGCGGAAAAGAGAGTAAACAATCGGGTCATGACTCGCTTTTAGCTTGAGCCGGCGGCGGTTGCGACCGTCTTGAAGTGCCATGCGCTCAAGCACATATCCGGGCCGGCCAGAAAACTGGTCCACAGTTAACGATATTCGGCGGGGAACGCGCCCGCATATTCGGCATTGTGGTTTCGGGAGCGAGGGCTAACATGGCCCGAGCTAGCGATGGTCTGCGCTGAGCAGGCCCAAGGGTGAACTGATGACGAAATTGAGCGGCGGGGATTCGAAGAGCACCCTCTACTGCTCCTTCTGTGGGAAGTCGCAGCACGAGGTGAGGAAGCTCATCGCCGGGCCGACCGTGTTCATCTGCGACGAATGCGTCGAGCTGTGCAACGACATCATCCGCGAGGAAACCAAGTCCGCGCTCGTCTCCAAGAAGGACGGGGGCGTGCCGACGCCGCAGGAAATCTGCGACGTGCTCGACGATTATGTGATCGGGCAGAAGCAGGCCAAGCGCGTGCTCTCGGTCGCGGTGCACAACCATTACAAGCGGCTCGCCCATGGCGCGAAGGGCGCCGATGTCGAGCTCGCCAAGTCGAACATCCTGCTGGTCGGCCCGACCGGCTGCGGCAAGACGCTGCTGGCGCAGACGCTGGCGCGCATCCTGGACGTGCCGTTCACGATGGCCGATGCGACGACGCTGACCGAAGCCGGCTATGTCGGCGAGGACGTCGAGAACATCATCCTGAAGCTGCTCCAGGCCTCCGACTATAATGTCGAGCGGGCGCAGCGCGGCATCGTCTATATCGACGAGATCGACAAGATCAGCCGCAAGGCGGAGAACCCGTCGATCACGCGCGACGTGTCGGGCGAGGGCGTGCAGCAGGCGCTGCTGAAGCTGATGGAAGGCACCACCGCTTCGGTGCCGCCGCAGGGCGGGCGCAAGCATCCGCAGCAGGAATTCCTGCAGGTCGACACGACCAACATCCTGTTCATCTGCGGCGGCGCGTTCAGCGGCCTCGAGAAGATCATCGGCGACCGGCTGCAGGGCAAGTCGATCGGCTTTGGCGCCTATGTTGCGGCGCCGGACGAGCGGCGCACCGGCGAAGTGCTGCGCCAGTGCGAGCCCGAGGACCTGCTGAAGTTCGGCCTGATTCCCGAGTTCGTCGGCCGCCTGCCGGTGATCGCGACGCTCGAGGACCTCGACATCGACGCGCTGGTCAAGATCCTCAGCGAGCCGAAGAACGCTCTCGTCAAACAGTATCAGAAGCTGTTCGACATGGAGGATGTCCGCCTGTCGTTCACCGACGACGCGCTGGTGACGGTCGCGAAGAAGGCGATCGCCCGCAAGACCGGCGCGCGCGGCCTGCGCTCGATCCTGGAGGCGATCCTGCTCGACACGATGTTCGACCTGCCCAGCATGGACGGCGTCGACGAAGTGATGATTGACAAGGACGTGGTCGAAGGCCGCAAGGACCCGGTCCGCGTCTATGCGAAGAAGAAGGAAAGCGGGGCTGCGTGATCGTTAGCCCCTCTCCCTTGGGGGAGAGGGCGACTCGCGCGTCAGCGCGAGCGGGGTGAGGGGGCACAGAGCGAAGCGTAGCGAGCGTGAACGGGCCTGACCCTCACCCTCCCACCGCTTCGCGGCGGGCCCCTCCCTCTCCCGGAACGGGAGAGGGGCCAAATGTCCGCCCAGCCACATCCGCCGACCGCGACGCCGTCTCTCGCCTGCTCGCCGCGGCTTTTTTCGACGATGCGGCGATCACCTACATCTTTCCTGATCCGGACGTCCGCCGCGCGCGGCTGGCGCGGTTCTTCGCGATCCTGTTCGACAGCGACGGCAAGGCCGGCCCGCGCTTCGTTACAGCAGGGGGAGAGGCCGCGACCCTGTGGCGCGGCCCCCGCCGGGCGAAGGTCGGCTGGCTGGAAATGCTGGCGACGGCGGGGCCGCTGCTTCGCACCCTCGGCACCGCGCTGCCGCGCGCGCTCCGCGTCGGCGACGCGATCGACGCGCACATGCCGGACGGCGACTTTCTCTACCTGCACATCGCCGGCTGCGATCCGCGCCATCAGGGTCGCGGCCATGGTTCGGCGGCAATCGCCGCGGGGCTGGGGCAGGCGGGCGAGCTGCCGGCCTATCTGGAGACGCCGAACCCGCTGACGATCCCGCTCTACACGCGCCACGGCTTCCAGCTGACCGGTGAGTGGCAAGTGCCGAAAGGCGGGCCGCGCTTCTGGTCGATGCTGCGGCCCGCCGGATCGCTCAGCGCGAGCGCAGCGTAAGCGTCACGCCATAAGTGCGGGGTTCGCCGCGCTCGACAGCCTGGGTCCCGAAGAAGTCGAAGATGCGGTTGTCGACGTAGCGCGTGTCGAGCAGGTTGCGCACCCAGCCGGCGACTTCGAAGCGGCCGCCGACGAGCGCCGCGCGGGCGCCGAGCAGGTGGCGCGCATCGATCCGCTGGCGCGCGAGATTCTCGGGCCCGCTGAAGCTCGCCGAACGGTAGGTCCAGTCGCCCGACAGGTCGAGCTTCAGGTCCGACGCGAGCGGAATGCCATAGCGCAGCTCGCCCGAGGCAGTCAGCCGCGGCGCATAGGGCAGGCGGTTGCCGTCGAGGTCCACGCCGGGCCCGCCGCCGTCCGGAAAGCGATCGAAGGTCGCGTGCGCATAGCCCACGCCCAGCGACAGGTTCAGACGCTCGACCGGGCGCGCCTCCAGGCTCGCCTCGCTGCCCCAGCTCCGCGCCTTGGTGGCATTGCGCAATTGCAGCGAAACCTGGCCGGCGCCCAGGTCGACGAATTGGTCGATCTGATAATCGCCGATCGTCGTGTAATAGCCGGCGAGCGCCAGGCGCAGCCCCGGCCGCGCGAACTTCAGTCCCGCCTCGGCTGAATTGACGCGCTCCGGGGTGAAGCGGATGCGATCGGCGAACTGCGCCGCGCTGAGGAAGTCGACGTTCCAGCCACCGCTTTTGTAGCCATGGGCGTAGCGCGCATAGAGGTTCAGGTCCGGCGTCGCCGCCCAGCTGAGCGCCACGCTGGGGTCGAAGCTGTCGTTCGACTGGCGGTCGGCGAAGCCCTCGATCCGGCCGAGCCCGAACACCGGCGAGCCGAAGCTCGAATAGTCGTCGAGGCGCAGCCGGTCGTGCGTGAAGCGGCCGCCGATGTTCAGCGTCAGCGTGTCCGCGAAGCGCCAGTCGGCGGCGCCGAATGCGGCGTAGGAGCGCGTCTTCACTTGGGCCAGCACCTGCGCGGAAAGGCCGGGCGCCAGGCCGAACGGCAGCAGGCCGACCTGGCTGCCGGCGATCACCCGGCGATCGGTGCGCGCAGTCTCGTCGAAGACATAGAGTCCGGCGACGCCGTTCAGCCGATCCGAGGCGAAGTTCAGCCGGACCTCCTGGCTCGTCTGCGCGAAGCGGTCGCGATAATCCATCATCGCGAGGTCGAGCGGAACATAGTCGAGGTCATTGCGGCGGTGCCAGGACGTGCCGCGATAGCCGGTGATCGACGTGAGGCTGAGCCCCTGGCCGAGCGCCCAGCCGATCGTCGCGGAGCCGCCGCCGGTGCGGATGCGCTGCAGCGGATCGACATTATAGGGCGTGTCGAACGCGCCCGGCAGCGGCGACGGGCCGGTGTTGAACGTGTCGGTCAGCGCCTCGCCGATCGCCTTGTTGGTGCGATCGTGGCTGTAGTCGGCGGCGAGGTCGAGCGTCACGTCGCCGAACTCCGCGCGCATCCGTCCGCGCGCGGAATCGCGGTTGATATTGTCGAGGTCGGTGCCGGTCGGCACGTTCAGCGTGAAGCCGTCGCGCTCCCGGTGCGAGCCGGACACGCGGATCGCGACCTGATCCGACAGCGGCGCGTTCAGCGTGCCGCGCAGCTCGAACAGGTCCTTGTTGCCATAGCCGGCCTGAAGCGAGCCGCCGAAGACATGCCCGGGCGCTTCGGTGACGATGCTGATCGCGCCGGAATCGGTATTGCGGCCGAACAGATGGCCCTGCGGTCCGCGCAGGAATTCGATCCGGGCGATATCCAGCGCGTCCTGGTTCACCGACGCGAACTGGCCGGCATAGACGCCGTCGACATAGACGCCTGCGCGGGTGGTGAAGCCGATGTTGCGCCCGCCGCCGCCGATCCCGCGCACGAACACGGTGTCGATCGCGCCCTGGCGCTGGATCGACACGTTCGGGACCCGGGTGGCCGCCGCGCGCAGGTCGCGCGCCTCACCGCGGTCCAGTGCTGCGGCATCGACCACGTCGATCGACAGCGGCACGTCGTGCAGGCTCTGCTCGCGCTTCTGCGCGGTGACGACGATGGTGTCGAGCGCGTCGCCCATATCGGCAACGGCGGTTTGCGCCGAACCCGCGACAGCCGCGGCGGCGAGAACGGAAACCAGAATCATTGTGGTGCGAGCCCCTGAATGGAGCCCGTGCCGCTAGGCGAGGCTGGTTACCGAAAGGTTAATGCGCGGCTGCGGACCAGAGCGGGCTTGCGACATCTCGCGACAATTTCGTTCGCGCCGCGACATAGTCCTGCGACAGGGCGATGCGAAAAGGTCATTCGACGGCGGATGACCCCTCGCCAGCGCATGACAACTCCCTGAACCAGCCCCGCTCCGCACCCCCGGAGCGGGGCATTTTTTTGGCATAGGGTCCGTCATCGCAGCTTCGGGAAGAAGGCGCCGGTGCGCCGGGCATAGACATCGAACGCGCTGCCGAATGCGACACGAAGCAGCTTTTCCTCCTCGATGATGCGGATGCGAGTGCCAATCGCGAAGACCGGTATCGCCCAGAGCAGTTGCAGGTAATGGCCGGTCGCGACCGCAAGGGCGATCAGGAAAAACAGCATCGACACATAGATCGGATGCCGCACCAGCGCGAACGGGCCGGTCGTGACCAGCTCATGGCCCGCGCGGGTGCGGGCAACCAGACTCCAGTTCCGTCCCATCGTCCTGGACGACCAGCGGAACAGGGCGGCAGCGCCGAGCAGCAGCAGCGCGGCAAGCGCGGCCGCGGCGAGGGAACGAAGGTCGCCGGGCCGAAGGCCCAGCTGAACGCCGCCGATACCGGCGAGCGCGACGCCGAGGGTCTGGAGCAGGATGCCCGCGATCGATCGCCTGGAACGCGCGCGGCCGGATTCGCGTCGCGATTCAAGGCGCGCCGCGAGCACTGCCAGCCCGTAAAGTGCCGAGCCGGCCCAGAATATCCACAGATCAAGCATCGAAACCGGCATATTAACGCATCGTCGCTATGGTCTCTGGCCGCGAAGTGATTGATGCTCCTGGCGTGGGCCCCATATAAAAGGGAAACGCGCCCACCGGCGCAACCGGAGTTTGCATGAGCCAGAGTTTCCCCGTTCTTCCGCTTCGGGACATCGTCGTCTTCCCGAACATGATCGTGCCGCTGTTCGTCGGCCGCGACAAATCGGTCGCGGCGCTGGAACAGGCGATGGCCGAGGACAAGCAGATATTCCTGGTCGCCCAGCTCGATCCGGCGAATG
Organism: Sphingomonas horti; assembly: GCF_009753715.1. Lineage (GTDB taxonomy): Bacteria > Pseudomonadota > Alphaproteobacteria > Sphingomonadales > Sphingomonadaceae > Sphingomonas_B > Sphingomonas_B horti. The sequence continues at coordinate 73,006 of NZ_WQMS01000008.1, forward strand.
ATGATCCCGACCGCGACGATCTTTACGACGTCGGCGTGGTCGCGACCGTGCTGCAGCTGCTGAAGCTGCCCGACGGGACCGTCCGCGTGCTGGTCGAAGGCAAGCAGCGCGCCTCGCTCGATTCTCTCGAGCGCGAGGGCGAGCACCTCGCCGCGACGGTGACGCTGATCGACGAGCAGGGCAGCGAGAGCGTCGAGGCCAAGGCGCTGATGCGCTCGGTCGTCGAGCAATTCGAGAATTACGCGAAGCTCAACCGCAAGCTGCCGGCCGAAACCGCGGTGCAGCTCGCCGACATCGAGGAGCCGTCGAAACTGGCGGACGCGGTCGCGTCCAACATCACCGTGAAAGTCGCCGACAAGCAGTCGCTGCTGGTCGAGCTCGATCCGGCGCGGCGGCTGGAGATGGTGTTCGCCTTCATGGAAGGCGAGCTGGGCGTGCTCCAGGTCGAGAAGAAGATCCGCAGCCGCGTCAAGCGCCAGATGGAGAAGACGCAGCGCGAATATTACCTCAACGAGCAGCTGAAGGCGATCCAGCGCGAGCTGGGCAACGAGGCGGAAGAGGATGGCGACGAGATCGCCGAGCTCACCGCCAAGATCGCCAAGCTGAAGCTCAGCAAGGAAGCGCGCGCCAAGGCGACCGCGGAGCTGAAGAAGCTGAAGACGATGGCGCCGATGTCGGCCGAAGCGACCGTCGTGCGCAATTATCTCGACGTGCTGCTGGGCCTGCCCTGGGGCAAGAAGTCAAAGCTGAAGCGCGACATTCCCGAAGCCGAGCGGGTGCTCGACGAGGATCATTACGGCCTGGAAAAGGTCAAGGACCGGATCGTCGAATATCTCGCGGTTCAGGCGCGCACCAACAAGCTGAAGGGCCCGATCCTGTGCCTGGTTGGCCCGCCGGGCGTCGGCAAGACGTCGCTCGGCAAGTCGATCGCGCGCGCGACCGGCCGCGAGTTCGTGCGCCAGTCGCTGGGCGGCGTGCGCGATGAGGCGGAGATCCGCGGCCACAGGCGGACCTATATCGGCTCGCTGCCGGGCAAGATCGTGACCAACCTGCGCAAGGCCGGCACGTCGAACCCGCTGTTCCTGCTCGATGAGATCGACAAGCTGGGCCAGGATTTCCGCGGCGATCCGGCTTCGGCGCTGCTGGAAGTGCTCGATCCCGAGCAGAACAACAAATTCCAGGACCATTATCTCGAGATCGACGTCGACCTTTCGGACGTGATGTTCGTCACGACCGCCAACTCGCTGAACCTGCCGCAGCCTTTGCTCGACCGCATGGAGATCATCCGGCTGGAAGGCTATACCGAGGACGAGAAGGTCGAGATCGCCAGGCGCCACCTGGTCGAAAAGCAGATCGAGGCGCATGGCCTGAAGCCCGGCGAGTTCGTGCTGACCGAAGCGGGCCTGCGCGACCTGATCCGCTATTACACGCGCGAGGCCGGCGTCCGCACGCTGGAGCGTGAAATCGCGAAGCTGGCGCGCAAGGCGCTGCGCCGCATCCTTGAAGGCAAGGCGGAGCGGGTCGAGATCACGCCCGAGAACCTTGCCGACTATGCCGGCGTGCGGAAGTTCCGCCACGGCATCGGCGAGGAAGAACATACGATCGGGGCGGTAACCGGGCTCGCCTGGACCGAGGTCGGCGGCGAGCTGCTGACGATCGAGAGCGTGACGGTGCCCGGCAAGGGCCAGGTCAAGACGACCGGCAAGCTGGGCGAAGTGATGCAGGAATCGGTGCAGGCCGCCTTCAGCTTCGTGCGCGCGCGCTCGCCCAGCTATGGCATCAAGCCGAGCCTGTTCGGGCGCAAGGACATCCATATCCACCTGCCCGAAGGCGCGGTGCCAAAGGACGGACCGTCGGCCGGGGTCGGCATGGTCACGTCGATCGTCTCGACCCTGACCGGCGCGCCGGTGCGCAAGGACGTGGCGATGACCGGCGAAGTGACGCTGCGCGGCCGCGTGCTGCCGATCGGCGGGCTGAAGGAGAAGCTGCTCGCGGCGCTGCGCGGCGGCATCACCACGGTCTATATCCCGCAGGAGAATGAGAAGGACCTCGCGGAGATTCCGGCCAACATCAAGGAAGGGCTGGAGATCATCCCGGTGCGCCATGTCGACGAGGTGCTGGCGGGCGCGCTGACCCAGCCGCTCACGCCGATCGAATGGACCGAGGCGGACGAGCTGGCGGCGCAGCCGCCCAGCGGCCTGCCGCCAGTCCCGGGCCAGGGCGAGGCGACCGTCCGCCACTGATCCATATTAGATCAGTCTGGCGCCGCCTTGCCGGTTGACGGCAGGGCGGCGCATCGCCTTACTGGCCGCTTGCGTGCTGCCGATTCCTTAAGGGAAATCCGCGCGCCTCAACGAGGGGAAAGGGTCAGATGAACAAGCAGGAACTGATCGGCGCGGTTGCCGATACGGCGGGTCTCAGCCGCGGCGACGCGGGCAAGGCCGTGGAGGCCGTATTCGACACGATCTCGTCGGCGCTGAAGCGCGGCGACGAAGTGCGCCTGGTCGGGTTCGGGACTTTCACCGTGACGCGGCGCAAGGCGTCGACCGGCCGCAACCCGCGCACCAAGGAGCCGATGTCGATCCCGGAAAGCGTGCAGCCCAAGTTCAAGGCGGGCAAGAACCTGAAGGACGCCTGCAACCGGTAGCATCACTCTGGACAGGCTCGCGCCGCTCGCCTAAGGGCGGCGCTCCATCGCGTGGGCGCGTAGCTCAGTGGTAGAGCACACCCTTCACACGGGTGGGGTCGCAAGTTCAATCCTTGCCGCGCCCACCACGCCATAAGCCCCGGAAGCCCAGGCTTTCCGGGGCTTTTGCTTGCCGCTGCCCGCCGCGTCCCATCTCCGTTGAATCACGGACTCGCGAATCCCTCCCAAGCCTCGCATGATCGCGCCGGGCGCGATCCGCCCGGCGAGCGAGCGAGGGGATGCAGATGTCGATCCGTCCGGTTGCGCAACTCGATACCCATGAGGTGTCGAACCAGCCGCCGCCCTTCGAAGACGTGAATCTGTTCACGACCGATCGTGCGCTGGTCGATGCGGTTTCGCGTGCCGGGGGACGCACGCAGCTGGAAATGCTCGGCGCGCTCGGCGCGCGGGCCGGCTCCGCCGAAGTGCTCGATTGGGGCGTGCAGGCCAACCGGAACCCGCCGGTGCTCGAAACCTTCGATCGCTACGGCCGCCGGATCGACGAGGTGAGCTTCCATCGCGCCTACCATCATCTGATGAAGCTGGGGCTGGAAAGCGGCTTCGCCTCGGTCGCCTGGGATGGCAGCCCGGCCGGCCATCTCGCCCATGCCGCGATCCTGTTCCTCACGGGCCAGGCCGACTCCGGCACCAGCTGCCCGATGACGATGACCTATGCGGCGATGCCTGCCCTGCGCGCGGAGCCGGCGGTCGTAGAAGAATGGGGGCCGCGCGTCCTTGCCGGCCGCTATGATCCGGCCGTGCGCCCCGCGGCGGAGAAAACCGGCGTCACCATCGGCATGGCAATGACCGAGAAGCAGGGCGGATCGGACGTCCGCGCCAACACCACGCGCGCGGAGCCGGCGGGCGACGACGGCTGGTACCGGCTGACGGGGCACAAATGGTTCTGCTCCGCACCGATGTGCGACGCGTTCCTGACGCTTGCCTACGCCCCGGGCGGGCTGACCTGCTTCCTGCTGCCGCGCTGGCTGCCGGACGGGGAGCGCAACGCCGGATTCCGGGTTATGCGGCTGAAGGACAAGCTGGGCGACCGATCGAATGCGTCGTCGGAGGTCGAGTATCATGGCGCGCTGGCCTGGCGCGTAGGGCTCGAGGGCAGGGGCGTCGCGACGATCATCCAGATGGTCCAGCACACGCGGCTCGACTGCGTGGTGGGTTCTGCGCTGCAGATGCGCGGCGCGCTCGCGCAGGCGCTGTGGCACACCGCGCATCGTACCGCGTTCCAGCGCCGCCTGATCGATCAGCCGGCGATGACCGCGGTGCTGACCGACCTGGCGATTGAAAGCGAGGCGGCGACGGCCCTTGCGATGCGGCTGGCACAGGCGTTCGACGAAGGCGATCCGCTGGCCAGGCTGCTGACGCCGATCGCCAAATACTGGATCTGCAAGCGCGCGCCCGGCCTCGTCTATGAGGCGATGGAGGCGCATGGCGGGGCGGGCTATATCGAAGCGGGGCCGATGCCGCGCCTGTTCCGCCAGTCCCCGCTCAACGCGATCTGGGAAGGGTCCGGCAATGTGATCGCACTAGACCTGCTCCGCGCGATCGGGCGCGAGCCCGAAGGATTGGAGGCGCTGCGGGCGTTTCTCGACGCCCAGCGGGGACGCAATGCCGGGTACGACGTCTTCCTCGACGCGATCGATCTGCAGCATGCGCAGGAGGGGACCGCCCGGCTGCTGGCCGAACGGCTCGCGCTGGCGGCGGAAGCGGCGGTGCTGCTTGCCTGGGATAATCCGATGGCTGACGCTTTCTGCACGCTGCGGCTCCAGCCGCGCGGCATGGCCTATGGCGCGTTCGACGCCGCAGTCGACACGCAGGCGCTGCTCGCCCGCGCCATGCCAGCGGTCGAGGCCTAGGCGCGCCTCGGCAGCATGCGGCGCAGGACATCGTCGCGGAGCAGATAATGATGCGCGAGGGCGGCCGCCGCGTGCAGGGCGACCAGTGCGTAGCCGGCCGTGGCGCCGGCTTCGTGCAGCTCCTCGAAAATCTCTGCGCGCGATTCGCTCGGCGCCAGCAGCGGCGGCAGCTCCCACGCGAAGAACGGCACCGGCTTGCCCTCGGCGCTCAGAATGGCCCAGCCGAGCAGCGGCAACCCGATCATCAGTGCGTAGAGGCCGACGTGCACCGCCGCCGCCGCCAGCTTGGCCGCGCCCGACTGGGCGCGGTCGCGAGCGGCGGGCGTGAGCAGGCGCAGCATCACCCGCAGCCAGACCAGCACGAACACCGACAGGCCGATCGAGTAGTGCGCCGCCTTCATCGCCTCGCGGGCATCGCTGCCTTTCGGGAAATAGCCGCGCAATTCCATGGTGGCATAGGCGCCGACGATCAGCACCAGCATCAGCCAGTGAAGCGCGATCGATGTCGGGCGATAGCGGGCACCTTCGGCGGGATTCGGCATGCGTACCTCCGCCCGCAAAGTGGCGGCGGTCGTCCTTCGTTGCATTGAGCAGGATCAATGCCGTCCGGTGCCGCGGGCGGCGGCCGGCTAGAAGATCAGATAGGCCGTGATCAGCACGCAGATCGCGACCACGACCAGCCAGATCAGCGGCCACCCTTCTCCTTCGCCTTCCTTGGCGGACGCGGTGTCGATCGGGGCGGGGCTGGTATGGGTGGTGTCGTGCGACGTGTCGGTGGTGCTTTTCAGCGCCGGGTTCAGCGGCGCGTCGGTGGCCGAGTCTCTCGCATTGTCGTTCATTGCGGAATCCTCCCTGCCGTTGGGCCAGCCTGGCGAGCATGGTCCCCGCAGCGCGGCGCGGTCAAGCGCCAGTCGACCATCGCCAGCAGGCAGGTCGTGCCGGGATCGGCGCTGTCGCGGATGCCGGAGATCAGCGTCGCCCAATCCTCCTCGCTCGCGAGCCGGGAGAAGTCCGCGACCGCGGCCCGGACGAAGCCGGTCGGGCTGAGGCCTTCGCCGCGCGCCGCTTCGCGCAGGTTGCCGGCCAGGCCGGGGTCGGCATGGGTGAGCCAGGCCTCGAACCGGCCCGAGGACTCGCGGGCCGCGGCAAGCAGGTCGCCCAGCATCGGCATCAGCCCGCCCCTTCGGCTATTCTGATCCCCTCGACGTCGCCGCGGGCGGCAAGCGCGGCGACATAGCGGGCCGCCTCGACCGACCAGCTGCGCGCCTCCAGCATGTCGGCGATGCGCGGCCGCACCGCCTCGAACGGCAGGATATGGCCCGGGATGCGCCGCTGCAGCCGCAGCACGTGCCATCCGAAGCGCGAACGCACCGGCGCGCGCGCGGTCGTGCCGTCGGCGAGCGCCTCGATGCCGGCTTGGACCGGGCCGACCAGCTCGCCGCGCCTGATCTGGCCGAGCGACCCGTCCTGCTGGGCGGACGCGCAGCCGGAAAAGGCGCGCGCCGCTGCGGCAAAGGCGGCGGGATCGTCGCCCACTTCCGCGGCGATTGTCAGCGCGCGCGCTTCGGCCGCGGCCCATGCGGCTGGGCTGTCTTCTTCCGGCTCGATCAGGATGTGCGATGCCTCGAACAGGTCGGGCGTGCGGAAGCGGGCGCGATTTGCCTCGTAATAGCGGCGGCACTCGGTCTCCCCGGCCCGGGCCGGCTGCACCTCTTCCTCCAGCAGCGCGCGGACCAGCGCGTCGTCGTCCGCCTCGGCGCGTCCCGCCTCGTCATTGTCGGGCTCGGCCTCGATGCCGAGCCGGCGCGCTTCCTGCAACAGCAGCTCCCGCACCGCGAGCGCACGCGCCGCCTCGATCCAGGCCGTCTCGGCGTCCGGGGCAGGGTGATGCTGGATTTCCTGCGCGATCGCCTCGGGCGTGATCTCGACGCCGTTGACGCGCACCTCGCCGAAGCTCGGCGGCGGGGGGAGGTCCGGCTCCGGACCGCCGCAGCCGCCGCTCGCGCACGCGCCCGGCATCACCGGAGCGGGGCGCGCCTCCGGGTCGCCGATGTTGATGACGTCGAGCGGCCGGGTCATGCGCCTTCCTGCCCGCTTTCGGCCATCTGCCGGAGCACCGTCGTGCCGCCAAAGCTGGGCGCGACGCCGACGGGGCCGTGGGTGTAGGAATATTGGGGCCGCTTCGATTTGGAGCGCGACCGCACGATCTGGAAGCCGGGGCGCAGCAGGAACCAGACCGGCGCGCTCCAGATATGCACCAGCCGCGTGAACGGCGTGATCAGGAACAGCGTCAGGCCCAGCACGATGTGCAGCTTATAGACCAGCGCCACGTCGACGATCAGGTCCGCGGCATTGGGATTGAAGGTCAGAAGCCCGTTGGCCCAGCCCATGAACAGCACCATTTCCTCGCCTTCGAGATGCTGGAAGGTCCAGAAGGTCGTGGCGATGCCCAGCACCAGCTGGCACCAGATCAGCACCAGCACGGCGATGTCGCCCCAGGACGAGCTCTGCCGGATGCGGGGATCGAACAGGCGGCGATGGAGGAGCAGAGAGCAGCCGACAAAGGCGCTGATGCCCGCCAGGCCGCCTACGACCAGCGCGGCGCTCTGCTTGAACTTGTGGCTGATGCCGGCGGCGTCGAGCACCGTCACCGGCGTCAGCAGGCCGACGAAATGGCCGACGAGCAGGATCAGCACGCCCAGGTGGAACAGGTTGGAGCCCAGCATCATCTGCTTGCGGCGCAGGAACTGGCTCGATTGGGCGCGCCAGCTATACTGGCTGGCGTCGAAGCGCAGGATGCTGCCGACGATCAGCACCGTGACGGCCAGATAGGGATACCAGCCGAACGCGAGTTGGTTCAGGAAACTGTTCATCGTCCCGCCTCCCTGCCGGCGCGGTTGGCCGCCCGGATCTTGGCGACGACCCCGGTGGGGCCGCCCATTTCGTGCGCGGCGGTGGCGTTGAACGTCACCGGCGCTTCTTCCCAATCGTCGTCGAGCCGGGCCGGGTCCTCGTCCGGCTCCCGTTCCCGCAATTCGCGGAGCGCTTCGACGTCCAGCTTGCCGCCTGCCAGCGCCACCAGCGCGTGGAAGATCGCGGCATAGGGCGTCTCCCGCTTGTCCAGCCGCTCGGCAAGGGCGGCATAGACATGCGCCGGCTGCGCCAGCATCTCGCGCGCCTCCGCCGGCGGCAGGCAGGACGCGAACTCCAGGAACACCGGCACGAAATCGGGCAACTCGCCGCCATCGAGGAAGAAGCCGCTTTCGACATATTGCTGGCCCAGGTCGATCATCGCCTGGCCGCGCTCGCGATTGTCGCCATGGACATGCTCGAACAGGTGCAGCGACAGCGACCGGGAGCGGTCGAACAACTCGCTATAGTCGGACTGGAGGTCGAGCAGGTCGCGCGACTCCAGCCGCCTGAGCAGCGGCTCCAGCCCGTCCAGCGCGGCCCCGGGGAGGGCCGCTTCCGAGCGGAGCGCATCCCGGACCTCGCCGGCATGGGCCTGGAGCTCGGGCGACGGATAGCCGAGCAGCGCCGCCAGCGCGCGCAGCGTCGTCTGCATAGCGGGCGCCCTCATGTCGGCACGTCCATCATCGGCTTGCGCGGCGTGCGCTTCGATCCGCCGAACAGGTTCACCTTGGTCGATCCGGTCGTGCCTTCGCGGAAGCCGAAGCCGGACGAGCCGCGGAGCACATAGGCGTCCTCCTCGAACTCGCGGCGGGCGGTCGGAATCACGTAGCGATCTTCATAGGCGGCGAGCGCCATGATCCGGTACATCTCCTCGATCCGCGCGCGGGTGAGGCCGACACGCTCCGGGATCGACTCGTCGATCCGGCCCTCTACGCTCTTCGCCCGCATATAGGCGCGCATCGCGAGCATCCGCTCCAGCGCCGCCGCGATCGGCGCCTCGTCGCCGGCGGTCAGCAGGTTGGCGAGATAGCGCAGCGGAATGCGCAGCGACCGCACATCGGGCATGCCGTCCTTGGCCGAAATCTTGCCGGCTTCGGCCGCCGACTGGATCGGCGACAAAGGCGGCACGTACCAGACCATCGGCAGCGTGCGGTATTCAGGATGGAGCGGGAAGGCGACCTTCCATTCCATCGCCATCTTGTAAACGGGCGAGCGGGTCGCCGCCTCCAGCCACTGGTCGGGCACGCCGTCGCGCCGGGCCTGCTCCTGCACCGCGATGTCATTGGGGTCGAGGAACACGCCGAGCTGGGCCGGGTAGAGGTCCTTCGGGTCCTCGACCGAAGCAGCTTCCTCGATCCGATCGGCGTCGTACAGCACCACGCCCAGATAGCGGATGCGGCCGACGCAGGTTTCCGAGCAGACGGTCGGCTGGCCGGTCTCGATTCTGGGATAGCAGAAGATGCACTTCTCCGACTTTCCCGACGACCAATTGTAATAGATCTTCTTGTACGGGCAGCCGGACACGCACATCCGCCAGCCGCGGCATTTCTCCTGGTCGATCAGGACGATGCCGTCCTCCGCCCGCTTGTAGATCGCGCCCGACGGGCAGGAGGCGAGGCAGGAGGGATTGAGGCAGTGCTCGCACAGCCTCGGCAGGTACATCATGAACGTCTTTTCGAACTGGCCGTAAATCTCCTTCTCGACCCCTTCGAAATTATAGTCGCAGCTGCGCTTCTCGAACTCGCCGCCCAGCATGTCCTCCCAGTTGCCGGACCATTCGATCTTGTTCAGCAACTCGCCGGTGACAAGCGAGCGAGGACGGGCGGTCGGCTGGGCCTGGAGCTCCGGCGCGGCCTGCAGCCATTCATACTCGAACGTGTAGGGTTCGTAGAAATCGTCGATCTCCGGCAGGTGCGGGTTGGCGAAGATCTTGGAGAGGATGCGCCATTTCGCGCCCTGCCGGGGCACGATCGAGCCGTTCTTGCGGCGGACCCAGCCGCCCTTCCAGCGTTCCTGGTTCTCCCAGTCCTTGGGATAGCCGATGCCGGGCTTGGTCTCGACATTGTTGAACCAGACGTATTCGACGCCTTCGCGGTTGGTCCACACGTTCTTGCAGGTGATCGAGCAGGTGTGGCAGCCGATGCACTTGTCCAGATTCAGGACCATCGCGATCTGGGCACGGACCTTCATCGCGCGACCTCCTTTCTCGCCGCGCGCTGGGCGGGCGTTCCCGTTCCCCAGTCGGCGGTGCCGCCCTCGACGTTCGCGGCGTCATCGGCGGTTTTGTCGAACCAGTTGATCTGGCTCATCTTGCGCACCACTACCCATTCGTCGCGATTGGCGCCGACGGTGCCGTAGTAGTTGAAGCCGTAGGCGAGCTGGGCATAGCCGCCGATCATGTGCGTCGGCTTCATGTTGATGCGCGTGACGGAGTTGTGGATGCCGCCGCGCTGGCCGGTGATCTCCGATCCGACCGTGTTCACCAGCTTTTCCTGCGCGTGGTACATGATCGCGGAGCCAGGCCGGATGCGCTGCGAGACGATCGCGCGGGCGGTCAGCGCGCCGTTCACGTTGAACGCCTCGATCCAGTCATTGTCCTCGATTCCCGCGGCCTTCGCATCGTCCTCGCTGATCCAGAACATCGGCCCGCCGCGATTGAGGCTGAGCATGATCAGGTTCTCGGTATAGGTCGAGTGGATGCCCCATTTCTGGTGGGGGGTGAGGAAGTTCAGCATGATCTCGGGATTGCCGTTTGGCAGCTTGCCGAGCACCTGCCGGACGGTCTTGGTGTCGATTGGGGGGCGCCAGGTAACGAAGCCCTCGCCGAACGCCCGCATCCAGTGATGGTCCTGGTAGAGCGCCTGGCGGCCGCTGAGCGTGCGCCAGGGGATCAGCTCGTGCACATTGGTGTAGCCGGCATTGTAGCAGACCTTCTCGCTCTCCAGCCCCGACCAGATCGGCGACGAGATGATCTTGCGCGGCTGGGCGGCGACGTCGCGGAAGCGGATCTTCTCCTCCTCCTTGCCTTCGGCGAGGTGGGCGTGGTCGCGACCGGTGGTCTTGCCAAGTGCTTCCCAGGCCTTCAGCGCCACTTCGCCGTTGGTTTCCGGCGCCAGCATCAGGATCGTCTCGCAGGCGTCGATGTCGGTGTCGATCTTCGGCCGGCCGGCGGTCGGGCCGTCGAGCACCCGGCCGTTCAAGTCGCCGAGCAGCTCGATCTCGTGTTTCGCGTCCCACATCATGCCTTTGGCGCCGTTGCCGGTGGCCTCCAGCATCGGACCCATCGAGGTGAAGCGCGCGAAGGTCTCCGGATAATTGCGCTCGACGAGCGTGACGTTCGGCATCGTCTTGCCCGGGATCGGCTCGCATTCCCCTTTCAGCCAGTCCTTCGGCTCATACGGCTGGGCAAGCTCGCCCGGCGTGTCGTGCAGGATCGGACTCATCACCAGGTCGTGCTCGACGCCCAGCACTTCCGGTGCGACGTCGGAGAATTTCTTGGCGATTGCGCGGAAGATGTTCCAGTCGCTCTGCGCTTCCCAGGCCGGGTCCACCGCCGCCGACAGCGGGTGGATGAAAGGATGCATGTCCGACGTGTTGAGGTCGTGCTTCTCGTACCAGGTGGCGGTCGGCAGCACGACGTCCGAATAGACGCTGGTCGTCGACATACGGAAGTCGATGTTGACCATCAGGTCGAGCTTTCCGACCGGCGCCTCGTCGCGCCACACCACGTCCTTCGGCCGGTCGATGCCGGCGCCTTCCTCGTCGGTGCCGATCACGCCGTGCAGCGATCCGACCAGGTGCTTCAGGAAATACTCATGGCCCTTGCCGCTGGCGCCGAGCACGTTGGAGCGCCAGAAGAACATGTTGCGCGGCCAGTTGACCGGATTGTCCGGGTCCAGGCTGGCCGGCTTCAGGTTGCCGGCCTTGATCCCGTCGACGACGACGCTGGCCGGGTCGGCGCCGGTCTCCTTGATGTGGCGGCCCAACTCGATCGGGTTGCTTTCCATCTGCGGCGCTGACGGCAGCCAGCCCATCCGCTCCGCCTTGGCATTATAGTCGATCATGCTGCCCGACCAGTCGCCGTCCGGAGCGAGCGGCGAGATGATCTCGGAAATCTTCAGCGTCTCATACCGCCACTGGTCGGTATGCGCGTAGAAGAAGCTGGTGCCGTTCATCTGGCGCGGCGGACGCGTCCAGTCGAGCGCGAAGGCGAGCGGCAGCCAGCCGGTCTGCGGGCGCAATTTCTCCTGGCCCACATAGTGCGACCAGCCGCCGCCCGACTGGCCGATGCAGCCGCACATCACGAGCAGCGCGATGATCCCGCGATAGCTCATGTCCATGTGGTACCAGTGGTTGAGCCCGGCCCCGAGGATTACCATCGAGCGGCCTTTGGTCTTCTCCGCCGTATCGGCGAATTCGCGGGCGACCTGGATGATCGCCTGGCGCGGCACGCCCGTCACCTTCTCCGCCCAGGCGGGGGTGAAGGGCACGTCCTCGTCATAGCTTTTTGCGACATTCTCGCCGCCGAAGCCACGATCGACGCCGTAATTCGCGCAGAACAGGTCGAACACGGTCGCGACCTGCGCGGTGGTGCCGTCGGCCAGCTCCAGCGTCTTCACCGGCACGTTGCGCAGCAGCACCTCGTCATGGTCGGTCGCGGTGAAGTCGTGCGGCGCGGTCGTGCCGAAATAGGGAAAGGCGACCGGCACGATCGCGTCGTGCTGGCCGGCAAGCGTGGTGCGCAGCCTCACCGTCTTGCCGGCGCCGTCTCGCTCCTCCAGGTTCCACTTGCCCTGCTCGCCCCAGCGGAAGCCGACCGAGCCGAGCGGCGCGACCAGCTCGCCCGACAGCTCGTCGAACGCGACCGTCTTCCAGTCCGGGTTATTGGCTTCGCTGAGCGTGCCGGGCACATCGGCGGCGCGCAGCATCCGGTCGGCGACCAGCCGGCCGTCCCGCTCGACCAGCTTCACCAGCAGCGGGAAGTCCGAATATTGCCGGGTGTAATCGGCGAAATACTGCGCCTGCCGGTCGACGAAGAACTCACGCAGCACGACATGACCGAGCGCCAGCGCGAGCGCGGCGTCGGTCCCCTGCTTCGGGTGCAGCCACATGTCCGAGAATTTGGCCGCCTCGTTGTAGTCGGGCGCGATGACGACGCTCTTGGCGCCGCGGTACCTCACCTCGGAATAGAAATGCGCGTCGGGCGCGCGGGTCATCGGGATGTTGGATCCCCAGACGAGCAGGAAGCCGGCATTGTACCAGTCCGCGCTCTCCGGAACATCGGTCTGCTCTCCCCATGTCTGGGGAGAGGAGGGCGGCAAGTCGCAATACCAGTCGTAGAAGGACAGCAGATTGCCCCCGATCAGCGACAGGTAGCGGCTGCCGGCCGCATAGGAGATCATCGACATGGCTGGGATCGGCGAGAAGCCGGCGATCCGGTCTGGCCCATATTGCTTGATCGTATAGGCGTTGGCGGCGGCGATGATCTCGGTCGCTTCGTCCCAGCCGACGCGGACGAAGCCGCCGCGCCCGCGCTTCGATACCCAGTCGCGGCGCTTTTCCGTGTCCTGCACGATCGACTTCCAGGCCGCGACCGGCGCCATCGTCTTGCGCGCCTCGCGCCAGTGGCGGATCAGCCGCGCGCGGACGAGCGGGTATTTGATGCGCGTGCCGGAATAGAGATACCAGCTGTAGCTCGCCCCGCGCGGGCAGCCGCGCGGCTCGTGATTGGGGAGGTCCGGGCGGGTGCGCGGATAGTCGGTCTGCTGCGTCTCCCAGGTGACGATGCCGCCCTTCACATAGATTTTCCACGAGCAGGAGCCGGTGCAGTTCACGCCGTGTGTGGAGCGCACGATCTTGTCCGCCGCCCAGCGCTTCCGATAGGCGTCCTCCCATTCGCGGCTCTCGTTGGTGGTGATGCCGTGGCCGTCCGCGAATTTGTCCCGCTGCCGCCGGAAATAGGTGAGTCGATCGAGAAAATGGCTCATCCTTGGCTCCTTGGGTCAGGCAGAGAGGGCTGGTCTGGGGGCAGACGCGGGGCGATGATCGAGGTTCCGCAGCAGGCCGCCGGGGCCGCTATAGGCAGCCCAGGTCAGCACCGCGCAGCTGAGATAGAAGATCATGAATCCCCACAGCGCGGCGTCGGCGCTGCCGGTCAGGTCGATCGACGATCCATAGGCCTTGGGAATGTAGAAGGCGCCATAGGCGGCGATCGCGGAGGTGAAGCCGATCACCGCCGCCGACTCGCGCTCCGACTGCAGCCGGCGTTCGCCCTCGGGCAGTCCGGCTGCGGTGCGATCGACTTCGGAGCGCATGATCGCCGGCACCATCTGGAAGGTCGAGGCGTTGCCGACGCCGCTGACGAAGAACAGCGCCAGCACCATCGCGAAGAAGCCCGCGAAGCTGTGCGCCTCCAGGAACCAGAGCATCCCCGCGATCGCCGCGATCTGGGCGATGAACACCCAGAAGGTCACGCGCGCGCCGCCGAGCCGGTCGGCGATCCAGCCGCTGCCGGCGCGGGACAGAGCGCCCAGCAGCGGCCCGATGAATGCGTAGCTCAGCGCGTTCTTCTCGGGGAAGACGAGCTTGGACAGCAGCGGGAAGCCAGCCGACATGCCGATGAACGTGCCGAAGGTTCCGGTATAAAGCCAGCACATCGTCCAGGTGTGGAGGCGGCCGAAGATCGTTGCCTGGTCGGCGAAGGAGGATCTGGCGGTCAGCAGGTCGTTCATGCCGAACCAGGCCGCGAGCGTGCCGATCATGACCAGCGGCACCCACACGAAGCCGGCATTCTGCATCCACATCCGGCTGCCGTCCGCGGCGACCTGAGCCTGGCCGCCGAGCGCGCCAAACAGGCTCATCGTGATCACCACCGGCACCAGGAACTGCATCAGGCTGACGCCGAGATTGCCGAGGCCGGCGTTGATCGCCAGCGCGTTGCCCTTCTCGCTCTTGGGGAAGAAGAAGCTGATATTCGCCATCGACGAGGCGAAATTGCCGCCGCCAAGGCCGCAGAGCAGCGCCAGCACCAGGAAGATCAGATACGGCGTGTCGGGGTTCTGGACCGCATAGCCGATGCCGAAGGCCGGGATCAGCAGCGACGCGGTGGACAATGTCGTCCACAGCCGCCCGCCGAAGATCGGCACCAGGAAGGCGTAGAAGATGCGAAGCGTGGCGCCCGACAGGCCCGGCACGGCGGCCAGCCAGAAGAGCTGGTCGGTCGTGAAGCCGAAGCCGATGCCGGGGAGCCGCGCGACGACGATGCTCCACACCATCCAGACCGCGAAGGACAAGAGCAGGCAATAGGTAGAGATCCACAGGTTGCGGCGGGCGACGGCGCGGCCGCCCTTCAACCAGAAGTCCGGCTCTTCGGGCCGCCAGTCCGCGATCGGACCGGCGCGGCGCGGCGGGATCGCGACGCCCGGCTCGCCCAGGCCCTGCATTTCCGGCAGCTCCGGCACCTGCGCCTGGGTGCCCTTGCGCGCGGCGGCCCGCTCCATCTGGCGGATGGCGAAGTGCATCCAGGTCAGCGCCAGCGTGACCAGCACGAACAGCAGCACGAAGCAGCTGGTCCACACGCCGGTGATGTCGTTCAGCGCGCCGAAGGCGAGCGGCAGCACGAAGCCGCCCAGCCCGCCGATCATGCCGACCAGCCCGCCGACCGCGCCGACATGGTTCGGATAATAGACCGGGATGTGCTTGAAGACGGCCGCCTTGCCCAGGCTCATGAAGAAGCCGAGCACGAAGATCGTCACCAGGAACGGGATCAGCCCCATCGAGGTACGGAAGGTGATCGGCCCGTGCACGCCGTCGACGATGTAGGTGGTCGGCGGATAGGAAAGCATAAAGGTGCAGAACACCGAGATGCCGAACGTCACGTACAGCACCGACCGCGCGCCGTAGCGGTCCGACAGCTTGCCGCCATAGATGCGGAACACGCTCGCCGGCACCGAGTAGAAGGCCGCCAGCATGCCGGCGCTTTCCACGTCCAGCTTGTACACGCCGATCAGGTAGCGCGGCAGCCACAGCGCCAGCGCAACGAAGGCGCCGAAGACGAAGAAATAATAAAGCGCGAACCGCCAGACCTGGACGTTCTTCAGCACCGACAGCTGCTCGCGCATCGTCGCGGCGCTGCGCTTCTCCTGCCGCCGCGCCGCGCTTTCGGGGTCCTCGCGGGTGAGCAGCAGGAACACGACCGCCATCACCAGCAGCCCGGCCGCCCAGACCTGCGCGACCGCCTGCCAGCCCATCGCGACCATCACGAAAGGCGCGACGAACTTGGTGACCGCCGCGCCGACATTGCCCGCGCCGAAAATGCCGAGCGCCGTGCCTTGCCTGTTGGCGGGATAGAATTTGGAGACATAGGTGACGCCGACCGAAAAGCCGCCGCCGGCCAGCCCGACGCCCAGCGCCGCCACCAGCAATTGCCCGTAGGTCTGGGCGAAGGACGTGAGGAAGGTCGCGATCGCGGCGAGGACCATCACCGCCGCGAACACGCGCCGGCCGCCGATCTGGTCGGCCCAGACGCCGAGCAGCACTCGCGCCAGCGACCCGGTCAGAATGGGCGTCCCGATCAGCAGCCCGAACTCGGTCTCGGTCAAGCCCAGCCGGTCCTTCACGCCCAGGCCGATGATCGAGAAGATCGTCCAGACAGCGAAGCAGGCAGTGAAGGCGGCCGTGCTCGTCCAGAGAACCTGGCCGGCGCCTGCGGCGGGTCGATCGATGGCCGTTGCCATTTCCCCCCTCCCGTCGGGATCGTTGTCCTAGTTCAACAATGCAACTGCAGCATTCGGGTTCCCGGTCAAGTCGTTACGTGTTCGAATCGGTTCGGGTCAATCAATCGCATCACTTAAGAGGATGAAGACCGTGCGGCCGCCGGATTGAAGCGCGGCCAGCGCGCGGCGATCCAGCTGCGCACCCGGGCCCGCGGATCGCCGCCGGGCTCGGGCTCTTCGAGCGCCGATTCGACCCGCGTCACTTCGGGGACATAGCGCTTGATCGCCTGTTCGATGCCCTGCTTCAGCGTGGTCCGGCCTGACGGACAGCCGCCGCACGCGCCGCCCATGCGAACATAGGCGATGCCGGTTTCGGCATCGAAGCGCAGCAATGTCGCCTCGCCGCCGTCGCGCGCGAGCATCGGTCGCACATAGCGTTCGATCACCTCGACGATCTGCTGCGCGACCAGACCGCCTTCGGCGGGCGGCGGGGGCGCGGGCAGCAGCGAGGCGGGGAGGGCGGGCTCGCCGGAGAACAGGAAGTCGGCCAGCTCGGCCAGCAGCTGGGGCTTCAGCGCGGCCCAGGGAAACTCGGCCGAGCGGCGGACAGCAGTCACGAAATCGGGGCCGATCATGATGCGATCGATGCCGTCGATCGCCAGCAGCGCCGCCGCGAGCGGGGCCTGCGCGGCGGCATCGCCCGGGGCGATCTCGACCGGAGGGCCTTTCAGCAGCGACACGCCGGGAAGCAGCCGAAGCGCGTCGGGATTGGGCGTCTGCTCGACCTGGATGATGGGCGCGTGGATCATCGCCGCTCAGGATATCATCGTGAGGGCGATGCCGAAGAAGCCGAGCGTCAGGAACAAGGGAGGGATCAGCATCCGGATCAGCGCCGCGCCACGGTGGTCACGGCCGGAGACGGTGTCGATGCCCTGACGCATGAACTGCTGGAGCCCGGCGCGCTCGGTGTCTTGCGCTTCGATCTCCGGGATCGGAACCGGCGCGACCTGCGCGCTGACGGGCCATACGGCGGCGACGTCGACTGAATCGATGCGGCCGGACACGGCAATCTTCTCCTGCAGCATTGGCGGTCCTCCTGATCGGCCAGGCCTTGAATGCTGGTCCTGTTCTATGATTCCGCCCCCTGGCTGGACATCTGGATATTCACCCTAAGGGGTTTTCCGGAGGCGCCGGCGCATCATCGACGAGGATGCGCAGGGCTGCCCCCTCCATGTCGTCGAACTGGCCGCTGCCGAGCGCCCAGAAGAACGCGACCAGGCCGGACAGGCCGAGCAGCAGCGCGAGCGGGATCAGGAGGGCGAGGCCGTTCATTGCGGCACTCTCCGCAACCGCAGCGCATTGCCGACGACGATGATCGACGATCCCGACATCGCCAGCGCGGCGACGAGCGGCGTCACCAGCCCGAGCAGCGCGAGCGGGATGGCGACCATGTTGTAGCTGATCGCGATCGCGAAATTCTGCCGCACGATCCGCATCGTCCGGCGCGCGACCATGATCGTCGTGGCGATCGGGGCGAGGCTGTCGCCCATGAACACGGCGTCCGCCGCGGTCTGGCCGACATCGCTTGCCGAGGCCGGCGCCATCGAGGCGTGGCCGGCGGCGAGGGCCGGTCCGTCGTTCAGCCCGTCGCCGACCATCAGCACCTTGGCGCCGGTGGCGGCGAGGCTGCCGATCGCGGCGAGCTTGTCTTCCGGCCGCATGTCCGTCTGCGCAGCCAGGTTGAGCGCCTGGGCGACAGGCGCGACCGACTCGGCCCGGTCGCCGGATGCGATCGAACCTCGGATGCCGAGGCGATCGAGGCGCGCGAGCGTGGCTCCGGTGCCGGGCCGGATCGCGTCCTCAAAGTGCAGGAGGCACGGCTCCAGCCCGTCCATCGTGAAGGCGACCGCCATCTGGCTGTCGGCCTCGTCGGCGCCGGGCCGGCCGAGGGACACCGGCGCGCCCAGATAGCGGCCGCGCATCCCGAAGCCGGGCTCCTCGCGGATCTGCTCGACGGGGGCCGGGGTGACGCCTTGCTGCTCCAGCGCGGTGCGCAGCGCGGCGCTGAGCGGGTGGCGGCTGCCCTGGGCAAGCGCGAGCACGGCCGGCTTCATCACCGGCCGCAGTCTGTCGAGATCGACCGGCTGCGGGCGGCCGAGCGTCAGCGTGCCGGTCTTGTCGAACAGCGCGCGGTCGACCTCGGCCAGCCGTTCCAGCGCCGAGCCGTCCTTGATCAGCACGCCCGACCGCATCAGCGTGCCGGCGGCGACGATCTGCGCGGCGGGCACGGCAAGGCCCAGCGCGCAGGGGCAGGTGATGATCAGCACGGCGGCCGCGATCAGCAGCGAATGGTGCCAGCCCGCGCCCGCCAGCATCCAGCCGAAAAAGGACAGCAGCGCCAGCGTGTGGACTGCAGGCGCGTAGAGCCGCGCGGCGCGATCGGCGATGCGGACATAGCGTGAGCGCGCCTGCCCGGCCTGCTCCATCAGCCGGGCAATATCGGCGATCGCCGTGTCCGGCCCCGCGGCGGTGATCCGCACCGTTAGCGGCGCGTCCAGGTTCAACGTGCCGGCATGCACCTTCGCGCCTTCGCCCACCGGTTGCGGCGCGCTTTCGCCGGTCAGCAGCGCCAGATCCAGGCTGCTGGCGCCCGCCTCGACGACGCCGTCCGCCGCGAGCCGCTCGCCCGCCGCGACGATCATCCGCATGCCCGGCGCCAGCGTGTCGGCGGCTCGCCACTCCGTGGTGCCATCCGGCTTCAGGGTGAGCGCTCCGGGCGCGGTCTGCTTCAGCAGCGCGGCGACCCCGTCGCGCGCGCGGTCGCGCATCACGCTGTCCAGCACGCGGCCAACCAGCAGGAAGAACAGCAGCATCACCGCGCCGTCGAAATAGGCATGGGCGCCGCTGGTCAGCGTCTCGAACAGGCTGAGCGCCGTCACCAGCAGCACGCCGATCGAGATCGGCACATCCATGTTGGTGCGGCCGTGGCTGAGCGCGGCCCAGGCGGACTTGAAGAACGGCCGGCCGGAATAGGCGACAGTGGGGATCGCGATCAGGGCGGACAAAAGGTGGAACAGGTCGCGCGTCGCCCCGGCCGCGCCGGACCAGACCGAAACCGAAAGCAGCATCACGTTCATCGACGCGAAGCCGGCGACGGCGGTCGCCTTCAGCAGGTCGCGACTTTCGGACGGTGCCGGCGCATTGCCCTGGATCGGCTGCGCCTCGAATCCCAGTTTCGCGATCGCTGCCTGCAGGTCGGGCAGCTGGAGCCCCGGCGCATGATCGATCGCGACCTGCCTCGCCGTGAAATTGACGCGCGCCGACGCGATCCCCGGCACCGGCGCGAGGCCGCTTTCCAGCTTTGCGATGCAGCCGGCGCAGCGCATCCCCGGCACGGCGAACAGGGTGCGGGTCGGATCGCCGGCGATCGCGGTCATGACAGATTCTCGATCAGCCGCGCTTCGTTCGCGCCGCTGCGCACGGTCAGGTGGACGAGCCAGCGGCCCGCCGGCAGCGCCTCGACGGAGCGGAGCCGGCCGTCGCCTGCCGGCGCGAAGCGAAGCGGCACGTCGGCCTCCCGCCCGAGCGGGTGGCGGGCGACGGCGCTGGCCGAAAGTCCGGCGAGCGGCTGGCCATCGGCAGAGGATGCCGCGATCGTCACGTGCCGCCGCGCGTCGACGGCGACCGTCTTGGTCCAGCCGAGCTGCTCCTGCGCACGCGCCTCGGCCAGCCAGCGATTGAATTCCTGGCTGGCGACATAGCTGTTGTCGACGACGGTGCCGCCGAAGGTGCGGGTCGCGTACCAGGCCATGACGAAGTTGACCGCGATCACCGTGCCGAAGAAGGCGATCAGGATCGCGAGCATGTGCCAGCCGGTGAAACGCCGCGTCATTGCCCTGCCTCCGGCCGCTCGAAGCGGCTTTCCACGCTCGCCGTCTCGGCTTCGTCGTCAAGCGAGCGCACCTTGAACGAGAAGTCTTCCTTCGCCGCGCCCGAGCCCGGCGCCGCGACGAACAGCTTCAGCTTGGCGACGCTGTCCGCGGGCACGTCGAGCTTCGTGGAGCGCGCGGCGCTTTCGCGGCTGCCGTCGATCGACCAGGCCTTTGCCCCGGCAAGGCCGTCCAGTGCGATCTCGACCTGGCGCGGCCGCGCTTCCATGTTGCGGACCTTGACCGTGTAGCTGTTACGGATCTCGCCGTCCGACAGGCGGACATAGATGGGGTTGCGGTCCTGCTGCGCGCTGATGTCGATGCGCGTGCGTCCGCCCAGCGCGAACAGCATCGCCAGGCCGATCGATGCCCAGACCGCGAAATAGATGATCGTGCGCGGGCGCAGCACCGTCTTCCACAGCGGCTTGGGCGTGCCGCCGGCGGCTTCGATCGCGCAATCGTCCAGCGTCGCATAATCAATCAGGCCGCGCGGGCGGCCGATCCGCGTCATCACCTTGTCGCAGGCATCGATGCAGAGCGCGCAGGTGATGCAGCCGACCTGCGGTCCGTTGCGGATGTCGATTCCGGTCGGGCAGACCGCGACGCACTGGTTGCAGTCGATGCAGTCGCCCACGCCGAGGCCGAGGTCCTCCAGCGTCGCCGCCTTCTTGGTGCCGCGCGAGCGCGGCTCGCCCCGCCACTGCTTGTAGGTGACGATCAGCGACTTTTCGTCGAGCATCGCCGACTGGATGCGCGGCCAGGGGCACATGTAGATGCACACCTGCTCGCGCATGAAGCCGCCCAGGATATAGGTCGTGGCGGCGAGCACGCCGACCGTCGCATAGGCGACATAGGCCGCCTGTCCGGTCACGAAATCGCGGAACAGGGTCGGCGCGTCGGCGAAGTAGAAGATCCAGGCGCCGCCGGTCGCCAGCGCGATCGCGATGAAGACCGCGTGCTTGGTCATGCGTTTCGCGACCTTGGCCGGCCCCCATGGCGCCTTGGCGAGCCGGATCTGGGCATTGCGGTCGCCGTCGATCCAGCGTTCGACATGCTGGTACACGTCGGTCCAGACCGTCTGCGGGCAGGCATAGCCGCACCAGGCGCGCCCCGCGACCGACGTCACCAGGAACAGCCCGATCCCCGCCATCACCAGCAGGCCCGTCACATAATAGAATTCGTGCGGCCAGATCTCGATGCCGAACATGTAGAAGCGGCGGCCGGCGAGATCGATCAGCACTGCCTGGTCGGGCGCATAGGGCCCGCGGTCCCAGCGCAGCCACGGGGTCAGGTAGTAGATGGTCAGCGTGACCGCCATCACCAGCCATTTCAGCCGGCGGAAGCGGCCGTCGATCTTCTGCGGATAGACGGGCTCCCGCTTGGCGTAGAGGCTCTTCTTGCCGACGCCGATCAGGTCCTCAGGGGCGGCCATTGTTCGTCGCTCCCGCCTCGGCGAGCTCCGGCTTCGGCGCCTGCTCGCCGCCGCCCAGCGAGTGGACATAGGCAGCGAGCATCTTGATCGTCACCGGATCGAGGTGATTGCCCCAGCGCGGCATCACGCCGTAGCGGCTGTTGGCGATGGTATGCGCGATCGAGTCCGCGTCGCCGCCATAGAGCCAGATCGCGTCGGTCAGGTTCGGGGCGCCGACCGCGCGGCTGCCCTTGCCGTCGGGACCGTGGCAGGCGGTGCAGTTCTGCTCGAACAGCACGGCCCCGCGGCGGGACGCGGCATCGGGCTTCTGCTGGCCGGAAATGGTGCGGACATGAGCGACCAGGTCGGCGATCTGGTCGGACTTCAGGATGCCGTCCTTCCCGAACGCCGGCATCTGCGACATGCGCGTCGCATCATGGTCCGGCTGCCGGACGCCATGCTCGATCGTGTACTGGATCGTCGCGATGTCGCCGCCCCACAGCCAGTCGTCGTCGTTCAGGTTCGGATAGCCCTTCGAACCAGCTGCGCCGGAGCCGTGGCACTGGGTGCACGACACCTTGAACGCGGCGCGGCCGCCCTCGATCGCCGCCTGCATCAGCTGCGGATGCTGGCCGAGCTGCTCGATCGGCGTGTCCGCGATCGCGCGCATCAGCGGCGCGCGCGCGGCGCGCTGCTGCTGCAGCTCCGCCTCCAGCTGGCCGGTGCTGGTCCAGCCGAGCACGCCGGCGGTCGCGCTGTGCACGAGCGGCCAGGCGGGGTAGAGCACGACATAGACCGCCGCCCAGGCGATCGACGCGTAGAAGGCCCAGAGCCACCAGCGCGGCAGCGGCGTGTTCAGCTCCTCGATGCCGTCCCATTCATGACCCATGGTCTCGGTGCCGGTCGGCTGGTCGATACGCTTGTCAGCCATTGTCCCGCTCCTTGGCCGGGTGGTCGTCGTCGAGGATGATGCGCGCGGCGGCGCGGTTGGCGGCCCGGTTGCGGGGCAGCAGCGCCCAGCCGACCAGCACCAGATAGGTCAGGCCCATGAACACCAAGCCCCAGCTGTCCGCGAAATGACGGAATTCATTGTAGTTCACCGCGCCTGCTCCTGCGCAGCGGCGGCGTCGAAATCGACCAGAGTGCCCAGCATCTGCAGATAGGCGACGAGCGCGTCCATCTCCGTCAGCCTGCCCGGATTGCCGTCGAAATCGCGGAACTTGACCTTCGGGTAGCGGCCGAGCAGCGCGTCATGATCGGCGTCCGGATCGGCCTGCGCCTTCAGGTCATCGTTGGCGGCAGCGATCGCCGCTTCCGAATAGGGCACGCTCACCCGCTTCAGCGCGCGCAGGTCGCGGCTCATGTCGCCGACCTTCAGGTCGCGATCAGCCAGGAAGGCATAGCTGGGCATGATCGACTGCGGCACCACGGCGCGCGGGTCCTTCAGGTGCTGCACGTGCCATTCGTCGGAATAGCGGCCGCCGACGCGCGCCAGGTCCGGCCCGGTGCGCTTCGAACCCCATTGGAACGGGTGGTCGTACATGCTTTCCGCCGCCAGGCTGTAATGGCCGTAACGCTCCACCTCGTCACGGAACGGGCGGATCATCTGGCTGTGGCAGGTGTAGCAGCCCTCGCGGATATAGATGTTGCGGCCCGCCTGCTCGAGCGGCGTGTAAGGCCGCACGCCTTCGACCTTCTTCACGGTCGAATCGATCCAGAACAGGGGCGCGATCTCGACGATGCCGCCGATCGTCACCGCGATGAAGGCCAGCACCGAAAGCAGCGTCACGTTGCGCTCGATGCGGCCATGGTCGAGAAACTTGGTCGCCATGGGTCAGGTCCTATTCGGCGGCGATGGGCATGGGGGTGAAGGTCGGCCGGGCCGGCGCCGGGCGGGCCGCGAGCGGCCGGTCCTTCTCGGGATCATAGGCGGCGTCGCTCATCGGCTTTTCGACGCGCACCTTGCCCTGGATCGTCATCCAGACGTTCCAGACCATGATCAGCGCACCGGCGAGGTACAGCGCCCCGCCCGCGGCGCGGATCAGGTACATCGGGAACATCGCCGCGACGACTTCGACGAACGAATAGACCAGGTAGCCGTCCGCTCCATATTCGCGCCACATCAGGCCCTGCATGATGCCGGCGACCCACATCGCGGCGGCGTAGAGGACGATGCCCAGGGTCGCGCACCAGAAGTGCCAGTTGACCATGCGCTGCGAATAAAGGCGCGTGCGGCCCCATAGGCGCGGCACCAGGTAATAGACGGCGGCGAAGCTGATCAGGCCGTTCCAGCCGAGCGCGCCGGCATGAACATGGCCGATCGTCCAGTCGGTATAGTGGCTGAGGGAATTGACCGCCTTGATCGACAGCATCGGCCCCTCGAAGGTCGCCATGCCGTAGAAGGCCATCGCCATCACCATCATGCGGATGATCGGATCGGTGCGGATCTTGTCCCATGCCCCGTTGAGGGTCATCAGGCCGTTGATCATGCCGCCCCAGCTGGGCATCCACAGCATGATCGAGAACACCATGCCCAGCGTCTGCGCCCAGTCGGGCAGCGCCGTGTAGTGGAGGTGGTGCGGACCCGCCCAGATGTAGAGGAAGATCAGCGACCAGAAGTGGATGATCGACAGCCGGTAGCTATAGACCGGCCGCTCCGCCTGCTTCGGCACGAAGTAATACATCATCGCGAGGAACGGCACGGTCAGGAAGAAGGCGACCGCGTTGTGGCCGTACCACCACTGGGTCAGCGCATCCTGCACCCCGGCGAAGGCCGAGTAGGATTTGGAGCCGAACAGGCTGACCGGCATCGCCAGGTTGTTGACGATGTGCAGCAGCGCGATCGTGATGATGAACGACAGGTAGAACCAGTTGGCGACATAGATGTGCGGTTCGCGGCGCTTCGCCAGCGTCGCCACGAACACGGCCAGATAGGCGACCCAGACGATCGTCAGCCACAGGTCGACATACCATTCGGGCTCGGCATATTCGCGGCTCTCGGTGATGCCGAGCAGATAGCCGCTCGCGGCGAGCACGATGAACAGCTGGTAGCCCCAGAACACGAACCGGGCGAGCGACGGCAGCGCGAGACGAGTGCGGCAGGTGCGCTGGACGACGTAGAAGCTGGACGCGATCAGGATGTTGCCGCCGAACGCGAAGATCACGCCCGACGTGTGCAGCGGCCGCAGCCGTCCGAAGCTGGTATATTCGATGCCGAGGTTCAGCACCGGGAAGGCAAGTTGGAGGGCGATGTAGAGGCCGGCGAGCAGGCCCACTACCGCCCAGCCGACGGTGGCGATCACGCCCCAGCGGACAGGATCGTCGTCGTAGCGGCTCGCGTCCACCGGCGGCGTCGGGCGGCCGCTATAGTCCGCCTGCGTAACGGTCCAGACCAGTGCGCCCAGCGCCGCCAGCGCCAGAATCACCATCTGCACGGCAAAGCCGAAGTCCGCCGCCAGAGCTGCCGCGGCCAGCGCCACGATGACAGCCGTCAGCCATCCGCCTGCCTTGAATGCTATCGTATCCATGCGCCATCCCGCAAAGCCGGCCGCGCTGCAGCGCGCGGCCCGGCCCATCGTTGATCCAGATCAAAGGCAGGCAGTGCGTGACTGCTACCGATTCCGGGCCCGGATAGAGCCGGGCCGGCATCCGCGACATTCGGGACCTCTCCCTAAGGGGAATCCCGGAGTTGCCCCGGCTGTCAGTGCATATGGTGCGATTCGGCCGGCTTCAGCTCGATCATCGGCGCCGGGCGCTTCATCGAACCCCAGCTCTGGCCCTCGGCGGGGATTTCGCTCCACTCGACCGAATCCGTGCCGCAGCTCTGGCGCACGGGAAGATAGAGCGGCCCGGTGCGGCCGTCCGGCAGCTTCAGCATCAGCCCGAAGCCGTCGAACTGGTCGCCCGGCAGCTGCCCGCGCCAGGTGATCGCGGACACGCGGTCGCGAACCTCGCGGCCTTCGGACATCACCGGCGCGGGGAGCGGCGCACGCTCCATCTCGATCGTCCAGCCGGGCTTGGGGCGGGGGCGGGCGATCAGCACATCGGCGGGGATAGTGACCCTGACGGCAGTCGTCGCCGCGTCGCCGCAGCCATGGCCGACGCGGAATTCGCCGGCATAATAGCTGCCGGCCGGCGCCTCGGCCGGCGCGAACACGATATGCGCCCCGGCCGGGACCGCGATCATGGCCGCGGCGGCGATCATCAGCCTCTTCATCTCGTCGACTCCTTCAAAAGCTCAGCTTGACGCCGCCGTAGATCGCGCGGCCGTCGGTGGGGTAATAGATCGCGGACTGGGGCGTTGCGGCGACGACCGCGGACAGGTCCACGACGGCCTTCTTGCCGGTCAGGTTCCGCGCGTCGAGGAACAGCTCGGTTCCACGGTTCAGCTGAAGCGACGCGTGCGCGCCGATCAGCGCATAGCCGGGCACGCGCACGCTGTTGCGATATTCAGCCCAGGCACCCCAAGGCGTCCATTCGATATTGGGGGCGATGCTGAAGCCCTTGCCGCTGTAGCGCAGCTCGCCGCGATAGACGTGGATCGGCGCGGCCGGCAGGCGATTGCCGCCATATTGCGGATCGTCCCTGAAGCGGAAGTCGTCGAGCTGATAGACCTGCCGCAGGACCAGATCGCCCGGGCCGCGCAGCAGCGTCCAATCCAGCCGCGCCTCGATCCCCTGGTGGATCGTGCGACCGGCATTGAAGGTCGCGGCGGGGATGTCCGGGTTGGTGGTGAACTGCAGCATCTCCCCGCGCAATTGCGAGCGGTAGAGGCTGACGTCCCAGGCAAGCGGCCCGTGCTCACCGCGGCTGCCGACCTCCACCGTCCAGGCAGTCTGGGGCGCGAGCGGCACGAAGCCGACCACCGGCTGCTGCACGAGCTCGGAAAAGGTCGGGATCTCGGCCGAGCGGCTGACATTCGCATAGAGCTGCACCTTTTCGCCCGGCGACCAGAGCAGCCCGAATTTGGGCGCCCATTGATCATAGTCGCGCGCGTCGCTGGCGGCGGGCCGCAGCCTGTTGTCGAGCGCGCGGTGGCCGTGGACGAACTGAAGCCCGGCGATCAGCGCCAGCGGCTCGACCGGGTGCAGGCGCAGCTCGCCATAGGCGTCGATCGTGCTGGCCTTCTGGACAGCGTTCGCCGTCAGCGCCCCGCGCTTGCCGCCAATGTTCACGAACTGCTTCGCGTCGATCCGCCCGATCCGGGCCGTCGATCCGAACGTGAAGTCGAGCGGCATGCCGCCGACATGGGTGCGCCCCTCGGCGCGCAGATAGCCGCCCCAATCGGTCGAATCCTGATCGATGACCTGGAAGATCGGGTGGTAGAGGCTTTTCAGATTGGCGAAGGCGCCGAACTCGATCCGCGTGTCGCCCAGCCGCAGCGCGGTGCGGTTCTGCAGCCGCAGCGAGCGGATGTTGCGCGCATAATCGTTCGCGATGTTGATCGCCGGCGCCGTCCGCGGCCGGTGCAGCCCATCGTCGAGCGTGATGGTGCCGGGCACTTCCTGGTCCAGCCGGTTCGCCGACAGATAGAAGCGCGTCTCCAGGTTCGGCGCGAGGCGGATGCCCAGGTTGCCGTTGAAGCGGAGCTTCTCCTGCGCGCTCTGCTGGCGAAACCCGTCTGACGTCGAGCCGGTGACGGTCGCCGCGGCATCGACGGTGTCGGTCTCGAACCCGCCCGTCATGCTGGCGCGGAGCGTCCCGAAGGAGCCGCCGTCGACGCGGAGCATCACCGGGCCGGTCAGATCGTGGCCGGACAAAGTGACGGCGTTGACCGCGCCGCCGAGGCTGGAGCTGCCGTAGCGCAGCGCATTGGCGCCGCGATAGACGGCGATGTGCTGCAGCGCGTTGGGGTCGAGCTCCTGGAAGTCGCCTGAGCCGTCAGCCTGGCTGATCGGCACGCCATCCTGCAGCAGGGTCACGCCGCGAAGGTGAAAGCCGCGGCCGAGGCCGGAGCCGCGGATCGACAGCCGCACTTCCTCGCCGTAGCGGGCCTGCGCGAACACGCCCGGCGACCAGGCCAGCATGTCGTGGAAGCTGACCGCATAGCTGTTGGAGAACTCCTTAGCGTCGACCAGGTCGGCGCCGCCCGGCGTACGGGCGACGTCGCCGCGCGCCCGGACGAGGATTGGAGCGGTATCGGCGGTGACGCGCGCGGCGGTGACGATGATCGTCGCCCCGTCGCCGTCATCGGCGGCCAGCGCCGGTCCGCCGAGGATGAGTGCCATCGCGGCGAGCGATGCGCCGGAAAACGTGCGAAGCGACGTGGACAGGGGGTTTTCCCTTGTTCTTATATTCGAATGGTCGGCGCCTCTAGCCGCGGACCGGACAGCGCGGAATTCCGGTCGTACCCCTAAGGGACTTTCCCGAGTTGCGACACAAGGCCCGCCCCCTGAAATCACGTGCAGAACCAGGGGAGCATGCCTTGAAGCCCGAAATCCTGGCGCGCTACGCCGACCGGCCGCTGCCGCGCTACACCAGCTACCCGACCGCGCCGCATTTCGGCGCCGATGTCGATGCGGCCGTCTATTCGGATTGGCTCGGCACGCTGCCGCCCGGTAGCGCGGTTTCGCTGTATCTGCACGTGCCGTTCTGCCGGTCGATGTGCTGGTATTGCGGCTGCCACACGACGATCACCGCGCGCGACGAGCCGATTGCGCGCTACCTGGACGCGCTGCACCGCGAGATCGCGCTGGTCGCCGATGCGATCCCCGGCCGTTTGCATGCGGGCCATGTCCATTTCGGCGGCGGCACGCCGACGCTGATGCAGCCGGGCCAGTTCATCGCCCTGATGGACGCGCTGCGCGCCCGCTTCGACTTCAACGCCGACAGCGAGATCGCGATCGAGATCGATTCGCGCACGCTGGAGCCGGACATGATCGCGGCGCTTGGCCAAGGCGGCGTCACCCGCGCCAGCCTGGGCGTGCAGAGCTTCGATCCCGTCGTCCAGCACGCGATCAACCGCGTCCAGACCTATGAACAGACGGCGGCGGCGACGGAGGGGCTCCGGGCCGCCGGCGTTGCGGGCGTCAATTTCGACCTGATCTACGGGCTGCCGCACCAGAGCGTCGCGTCGTGCCTGGAAACGGTCGCGCAGGCGGTGTCGCTCGCGCCCGATCGCTTCGCGGTGTTCGGCTATGCCCATGTGCCGAGCTTCAAGCTGCACCAGCGCAAGATCGACGAAGCCGCGCTGCCCGACGGCGCCGCGCGGCACCAACAGGCGGAAGCGATCGCGGCGGCCCTGGTCGACGCGGGCTATGTGCGGATCGGCCTCGACCATTTCGCCCGGCCGGACGACGAGCTTGCCCGCGCCTTCGCGAGCGGTACGCTGCACCGCAATTTCCAGGGCTACACGACCGACGCCTGCGACACGCTGATCGGCTTCGGCGCGTCCTCGATCGGGCGGCTGCCGCAGGGCTATGCCCAGAACGCGGTGCTGATCGGCGAGTATCAGCGGCGGATCGGCGAGGGGCGACTCGCCACCGGAAAGGGCCGCGCCTTCGCTGCCGAAGACCGGCTGCGTGCCGCCGTGATCGAGCGGATCATGTGCGATCACCGCGTCGATCTTGCCGAGGTCTGCGCGCCCTTCGGTGCCAGCCCGGGCCGGCTGATCGACGACAGTGCGCTGGACCAGCTCGTCGCGGACGGGATCGCGCGGCGAGACGACAATGTCGTCGTGCTTGCGGATGAAGCGCGCCCGCTCGTCCGCGTCCTCGCCGCCGCTTTCGACCAATATCTCGGCCAGGCGCCCGCACGCCATTCCCGCGCCGTTTGAGGATTGACGGACCATGCTTGCAGTCCCTCGCACCCCATCCCTCCCCGCCGATCATCCGTGCGCGTCGTGCGACATCCGCATGCGCACGTTCTGCAGCGTCCTAGATGCCGCCGAGCTGGAGAAGTTCCGTTGCCAGGGCTCCACCGCGAGGATCGAGGCAGGTCGGCCGCTGTTCCACCAGGGCGATCCCGCCGACGTGATCTTCAACCTGAAGAAGGGCAGCCTGAGGCTCTACAAGCTGCTGTCCGACGGCCGGCGGCAGGTCACCGGCTTCCTGTTCCCCGGCGCTTTTCTTGGCTTGGCGGTGCGGGACGAGCACGCCTTTTCCGCGGAAGCGATCGAGCCGGTCGAGGTCTGCCGCTATACCCGGCAGCGCTTCGATGCGTTCGTCGAGGGTCACCCGCTGATGGAGCGGGAGCTGTACCGCATCGCGGCACACGAGCTGGCGGTCGCGCGCGAGCAGATGGTGCTGCTGGGCCGCAAGACCGCGGTCGAACGGCTCGCCACGTTCCTGCTGAGCCTGCTGGACCGCGTGCGCGAGCACGAGCCCGGCGCCGACCTGATCGCCCTGCCGATGAACCGGCTCGACATTGCCGATTATCTCGGCCTCACCAAGGAAACGGTGAGCCGGGTGTTCACGGCGTTCAAGACGACCGGGCTGATCCGCCTGCTGGCCGACGACCAGGTGCTCGTGCTCGACCAACTGCGGCTTGAGCAGGTCGCCAATGGCGAGGTGACGTTTCACTAAAACCTGAACTGCGCGCTGGTCATCGCGAAGTCGACGCTCCGCCCGCCGGCCCGTTCGATCGCCGCGCCGGCGCTGTGGTGCAGGTAATAGGCCCTGAGCGCCACGTGCCGGTTGAGCTGCAGCGCGGCGTCCAGCGAATAGACCTGGCCGATCGTCCGCGCCGTGCCGCCGGCCGTTCCGGCGAGCGGCGCCGAGGGGCCGACATAGACCGCATCGCCCGGCGTCTCCCGCCATTTGAACTGGACCGCGGCCTCGACGTCGAGCGCCTTGGCCGGCTTGATCTTCAGGCCCGGCCGCAGCGCCAGCAGGTTGGTGAAGCTGGTGAGGTTCGCTTCGTTGAAATAGGGCCCTTTGGGGAACAGCGGATTGAAGCTGCCGAGCGTGCCGTCGGCGCAGTCGGCATCGCCCGATCCGGCATCGAACCGCAGCCCGATCCGCGGCTTGAGCGGCGCGGCGGCGAAGGTGCGGCCGAGGTCGAGCGCCCCGCCCCAGGCGGCGATGTCGCGGCCGGCGAAGCGTCCGCGCTGGACCAGCGCTTCGGCATCCCAGTCCCAACCGTTCGCGGCGCCGCCGAAGCGGAGGCCGAAGCTGTGGCGATGCTCCTCGCCGGTCACGCCGCCATAGCTTGCGCCCTCGCGGTCGAGGTAGAACCAATAGCCGTCAAGAGAGACGGTCTTGCCGACTGCATAGGCGCCGTACACGCCGCCGAAAGCCTGCTTGTCGTTCGGTTCGTCGTCGAACACGCCGCGTTCGAGCGCGACGGGGCGCGTCAGGAATCCGTCGACGCGCAGCCTGCCGGTCTTCAGCGTCGCCCGCGCCCCGTCAAAGGCCTGGCGGATGTTGGTGCCGTCGCGGAACGACACGAAGCGCTGGGCGGGATTGAACGCCATTTCCTGGCGCCCGACCCGGAGCGACAGGCTTTTCGACGGGTTCAGTTCGACGAACAGCTGCTGGATATCGAGATGATCCTCGTCGGGCGCGGAGAGGATCTTCTTGCCGAACGCCTCGTGCGCGCCGAGCTGTGCGTACACTCTCGCCGACTCCCCGAAGTGGAAGTCGCTGTGCAGCAGCACGCGCTGGAGCAGGTAGCTGTCTGCTTGCGTGCCGCCGATGCCGAAGCGTGGCGCGTCGATCATTTCCAGCCGTTCGCGCACTTCGCCGCCGAACGAGGCAGTGACCGGCGCGGCCAGGGCAGGCGCCGCGACCGAAGCCGCGGCGGCTAACAAAAAAACATTGTATCTCATTACGCTATCCACATTTCGAGTAGCCGCATTCCAGGCAATTGTTGCAGCCTTCGACCTTGATCAGCGCCGCCGCGCCGCATTGCGGGCAGGCGCGGAGCGCGATGGCCTTGGGCTGATCGACCGGATCGGGGGCAGGCGAGGGAAGCGCGGGCTCCAGCCCGGTCAGATGCCGCTCGATCACACCGCCGATCGCCGCCAGCAGCGAAGGGACGTAGCGGCCCTGCATCCAGGCGCCGCCGCGCGGATCGAACACCGCCTTCAGCTCCTCGGCCACGAAGGTCACGTCGCCGCCGCGCCGGAACACGGCGGAGATCATCCGGGTCAGCCCCAGCGTCCAGGCATAATGCTCCATGTTCTTGGAGTTGATGAAGATCTCGAACGGCCGCCGTTCGCCATCTTCCTCGACATCGTTCAGCGTCACATAGACGGCATGGGCACTGTCCGGCCATTTCAGCTTGTAGGTCGTGCCCTCCAGCGCCTCGGCGCGCGGCGCGAGCTCGACCTCGGTGCGTGTCGCCTTGGCGGGCGCGGTGCTGAGCACCGATCCGGTCACGGGGTTGGGCCGATAGGTCGTCAGCCCCTTGCAGCCGAGGTGATAGCCCTCGACGTAAATATCGGCGAAGGCGTCGAACGGAATGTCCTCCGGGCAATTGACCGTCTTCGAAATCGAGCTGTCGATCAGCGCCTGCGCGGCCGCCTGCATCGTCAGGTGATCGGACGGCGTCAGCGTCTGCGCGCTGACGAACAATTCCTCCGGCGGAGGTGCGTCGCCCTTCAGCCGGCGCCACGCCTGCATCGCATAATCCTCGACCGCTTCCTCGCGCGACGTGCCGTCGCCCTGGCGGATCTTGCGCGTGTAGGAATAGGCGAACACCGGCTCGACGCCCGACGAGACGTTGCCGGCGAGCAGCGACGTGGTGCCGGTCGGAGCGATCGAGGTCAGGCAGCCGTTGCGCAAGCCGTGCTCCGCGATCAGCGCGCGCGTGTCCTCATCCAGGCCGACCAGGTTGGGCCGGTCCAGCATGCAGGGATCATAGAGCGGGAAGGGGCCTTTCTCCGCCGCGATCTCGGCCGAGGCGCGATAGGCTTCGCGCTTGATGACGCCGAGCCATTGCCGGGTCAGCGCGACCGCCGGACCGGTGCCATAGGCCGTGCCGCAAAAGAGCAGGGCGTCGGCCAGCCCCGTCACGCCCAGGCCGATCCGCCGCTTCGCTTTCGCTTCCGCCTCCTGCTGCGGCAGCGGATAGCGGGAGATGTCGATGACGTTGTCGAGCAGGCGCACGGCGGTGCGGGTCAGCTCGCCGAGCGCCGCCTCGTCCAGCGCGGCATGGGGGCCGAACGGATCGTCGACCAGCCGGGCCAGGTTGATCGAGCCGAGCAGGCAGGCGCCATAGGGCGGCAGCATCTGCTCGCCGCACGGGT
The DNA here is from genome assembly GCF_009753715.1 of Sphingomonas horti. Taxonomy (GTDB): domain Bacteria; phylum Pseudomonadota; class Alphaproteobacteria; order Sphingomonadales; family Sphingomonadaceae; genus Sphingomonas_B; species Sphingomonas_B horti. Next base: position 105,718 of record NZ_WQMS01000008.1, read on the forward strand.
TGCTGGCGCTGATGGATTCGCAATAAGCGAGGTTGTTCTGCTGGTTGACGCGGTCGACGAAGATCACGCCGGGCTCGGCGGTGTCGTAGGTCGCGCGCATCAGCCGCTGCCACAGGTCCTTGGCGGAAACGACCCGGCGGATTTCGCCGTCGAACAGCAGCGGCCAGTCGCCGGCCGCGGCGAGCGCCTTCATGAAGTCGTCGGTCACGAGCACCGACAGGTTGAAGTTGCGGAACCGGGCCGGGTCGCGCTTGGCGTCGATGAACGCCTCGATATCCGGGTGATCGATGCGCAGGCAGCCCATCATCGCGCCGCGGCGCTGTCCGGCCGATTGCACCGTGCGGCACATCGCGTCCCAGCAGTCCATGAAGCTGAGCGGGCCGGACGCATCCGCGCCGACGCCGGTGACCGGGCTGCCCGAGGGCCGGATCGTGGAGAAGTCCATGCCGACCCCGCCGCCCTGCTGCATCGTCAGCGCCGCTTCGCGCAGATGGGCGAAAATGCCTTCCAGGCTGTCCGGAATCGTGCCCATCACGAAGCAATTGAACAGCGTCACGCTGCGGTCCGTGCCGGCGCCGGCCAGCACGCGGCCGGCGGGGATGAAGCGGAAGTCGGTCAGCGCCTCGGCGAACCGGTCCCGCCAATAGGCCCGGCGCTCCGGCGCCTCGGCCTCGGCGACCGCGCCTGCGACCCGCGCCACGGTCGCTTCGAATCCTTCGTCGGCGGCGTCGCCGCCGGGCGCGACGAACCGGTATTTCGCGTTCCAGATTTCCTCGGCCAGCGCGTTTTCGAAGCCCATCGCTCGATCCCCTCCCGAATCCATATGTTGTGGGTGCGAAGGCTATCGAGCCGCGATGGATTGCGAATTGATCCATCTCAATCGTCGGTCGCAAGCAGGCCAATTGATGCAGCGCAACGCCCTTTCCGCGCCTGACGCGCATGACGATCCGGTCACATGCGGACGGCTGTTCCGTCCGCCATCGATGGAGACGAACAATGCGTATTTCGACTCTCGCTGCAGGCGCCGCGGCCGCCGCGTTGCTGGCGTTCCCCGCCGCTGCGAAGGACGTGACCGTCCAGATGCTCAACAAGGGCAAGGCCGGCATGATGGTGTTCGAGCCGGCGCTGGTGAAGATCGCGCCCGGCGACACCGTCACCTTCGTGCCGACCGACAAGAGCCACAATGTCGAGAGCGTCGCCGGCATGATCCCCGCCGGGGCCAAGCCTTTCAAGTCGGCGATGAGCCAGCCGCTGAAGGTCACCTTCACCCAGGCCGGCGTCTATGGCTACAAGTGCATGCCGCACTATGCGATGGGCATGGTCGGGGTGGTGGTGGTCGGCAATGGCGGCGCCAATGCCGCAGCCGCTCAGGCAGCCAACCATCCCGGCAAGGCCAAGCAGGTCTTCACCGGGCTGCTGAGCCAGACCGGCGTCCGGATGGCATCGCGCTAAGCCTTCCCGTTTCAATGAAGGAGGCCCCGGTCAGTTGACCGGGGCCTCTTTTTTGTGCGTTCGCGCCAGGCAAACAAAAGGGCGGCGGGATCGCTCCCGCCGCCCTTGCCTTCGGGCTCTCCTCCCGGTCAGTGGCCCATGCTGGCGCCGGACGGATCGTCCGTCTGGTGCGACCTGAAGATGGCCGGCTGCTCGGCGCCGTCGACCACCAGCAGGCCCTTCAGCCCGCGCTCCATCCGCGACAGGGCATGGTCGACCAGCACGAAGCGGCCGGGCACGTCGACCTTGAACTCCGTCACCGCCGCGCCGCCAGGCGGCACGGTGATCGTCTGCACGTCCGTCATCGGCGCCGAGGTGATCGAGGCGAGCGGATAGGCCTTGTCGAAAATCTCGCCGATCACGTGGAAGCTCGACGTCTTGTTGGGGCCGCCGACGCCGAAGAAGATGCGGACCGTTTCACCGGTCTTCGCCTTCAGCGGCTTCTTGACGAGCGCGTCGGCCGCGCCGTTGAAGACATAATATTCCGGCGTCTCGGCGAGCAATTTGTCGAGGCTCTCGGTCAGCTCGCCTTCGGTGCCGTGCGCCTGCTCGGTGTAGATCTCGCCCTGCATCACATAATATTCGCGGTCGACCTTGCTGAGGCCTTCCTCGGGCTCGACCAGGATCATGCCGTACATGCCGTTGGCGATGTGCTGTGCCACCATCGGTGTCGCGCAGTGATAGACATAAAGGCCGGGCTGCAGCGCCTTGAAGGTGAAGCCTTTGCTGACGCCGGGCTCGGCCATCGTCGCCGCCGCGCCGCCGCCGGGGCCGGTGACCGCGTGGAAGTCGACATTGTGCATCATCACGCTGTCGGCCGCGTTCTTCAACTGCACCTCGACCGTGTCGCCGACGCGGACGCGGATGAACGGCCCGGGCACTTTCCCGTTGAAGGTCCAATAGTGATAGGTCGATCCGTCAGCCAGCTGCCCGGTCACTTCGATCGTGTCGAGATCGACCTTGACCGTCTGCGGGCCGCGCCGCGCGAGCGGGCCCGGCAGGTCCGACGCGTCACGGATCACGTCGCCGACGACGGCTGCATGTGCGTGCGCCGCGGGGGCAGCCGGCGCGGCGGGTGCGTCCGCCGCGAATACGGGCGACGCGAACATGGCCGCGCCGGCGAGGAACAGAGCTAAGCTTTTCATTTCGAACATCGCTTTCATTGCTGAACGATGGTCTCGGCCTAGGTTCGGCCCCCTTTGTGCGAATTGAGCAGGATCAATTGGGCTTGCCCACTTCCCTCCGTAAATGTCCGTAATGGCGGTGCCGCGCCGTTTCCGGTTTAGCGTCTTGGTTTGCATCGGATTCAGGCAGCGACATGGACTACAACCGCATTTTCACGCAGGCGATCGACCGGTTGCATGGCGAGGGCCGGTACCGTGTGTTCATCGACATCTTGCGCAACAAGGGGACGTTTCCCAATGCGCGCTGCTTTGCCGGGCACAATGGTCCGAAGCCGATCACGGTGTGGTGCTCGAACGACTATCTGTCGATGGGTCAGCATCCCAAGGTGATCGCGGCGATGGAGGAGGCGCTGCACGATGTCGGCGCCGGTGCCGGCGGCACGCGCAACATCGCCGGCAACACGCATTACCATGTCGATCTGGAAGCGGAGCTCGCCGACCTGCACGGCAAGGAAGCGGCGCTTCTGTTCACGAGCGGCTATGTTTCGAACGAGGCGACGCTCTCCACGCTCGCCAAGATCCTGCCCGGCTGCGTGATCTTTTCCGACGAGCTCAATCACGCCTCGATGATCGCCGGCATCCGCAACTCGGGTGCCGAGAAGCGGGTGTTCCGGCACAATGACCTAGAGCATCTGGAAGAGCTGCTCGCGGCGGCGGACCCGGAGGCGCCCAAGCTGATCGCGTTCGAGAGCGTCTATTCGATGGACGGCGACGTGGCCCCGATCGCCCGGATCTGCGACCTTGCCGACAAATATGGCGCGCTCACCTATCTCGACGAANGAAAGCGTTCGGCGTGATGGGCGGCTATATCGCAGCCGATAAAGTGATCGTCGACGTGATCCGCAGCTATGCGCCGGGCTTCATCTTCACGACCTCACTGTCGCCGGTGCTGGTCGCAGGCGTGCTCGCAAGCGTGCGGCACCTGAAGCAAAGCTCCGTCGAGCGCGAAGGGCAGCAGGCCGCCGCCGCGACGCTGAAGGCGATGTTCCGCGATGCCGGGCTGCCTGTCATGCCCAGCACCACCCATATCGTGCCGCTGATGGTCGGCAATCCCGTCAAGGCCAAGCGGATCAGCGATATCCTGCTCGCCGAATACGGCGTCTATGTGCAGCCGATCAACTTCCCGACCGTGCCGCGCGGCACCGAGCGCCTGCGCTTCACGCCCGGCCCGACCCACAGCCCCGAGATGATGCGCGAGCTCACCAACGCGCTGGTGGAGATCTGGGACCGGCTCGACGTCGACATCAACCTCGCCGCCTGATCTTCAACGTCCGCTACGGGTGGTTCGCGGACCAATCACCTCTCCCATAGGGAGAGGTCGAGTCAGCGCTTGCGCTGACCGGGTGAGGGGTTGGACCTCGCCACGAAGTCGTGGTCCCCTCACCCCGCTCGCGGCGGAGCCGCGAGTCGCCCTCTCCCCATGGGAGAGGGGCTGAAATCCGCTATCGCTTAGGGCCGCCCATCCGGCCGCGCCCCGAGCAGCTTCGGTCCATAGGTTAACGCGAACAGCAGGAAGGCGCCGGCCCAGGCGGTGCCGGCGATCTCGATCGCGCGCATATAGTCGATCGGCAGCCAGTGGGCCGTCACGCGCAGCGCGGCACCCAAGGTGACGAGCGCGTAGATCGCGGTCGTCCAGCCGTCGGCGCGGAGCGGACGGCCGGTGTGGCCGAGCGTGGCGCGCGTCATCACCGCCAGCGTCATCGACGCCATTGCCCCGGCCGCGAGCGCGTGGATGGCGCTGCTCCGCGGCAGCTCGGGCATGAAGATGCTCGCGCCGAGCAGCAGCAGGCCGATCGGCAGCCAGGCATAGGCGACGTGCAGGATCAGGACCAGCGGATCGCGCACGGTGCGCAGCCCCGACCAGCGGGCGAGCCGCGCGACGTGCAGCGCGCCGGCTGCCAGCAGCAGGATCGCCGTCGCCTGCGCGTCCGGGAACGCGGCCCAGGCGAGCAGCGCAAGCGCCATGGCGCCCAGCGACGCGAGATCGAAGCGGGTGGGCTGGCCGGGCAGGCCGGTCGTCGCCCCCTGCTTCATCAGCCAATTGCGCGTGAAGGACGGAATGATCCGGCCGCCGATCAGGCCGATCATCATCAGCACCAGGCCAAGGCCGAGCCGCCACCCCAGCCCGCCAAGATCGATGCAGCCGAGCGCTTCGCCATGGTCGATCGCGTTGGCGAGCGCGAACAGCAGGATCATCACGACGATCGGCAGGTTGCGGTTCTTCGCGGCGATCACTTCGCGCGCGGCGACGAGGCCCAGCACGACGAAGAAGCCGACATCGACGAAGAAGGCGAGGGTCGAACCGACCGTCGCCGAGAAGAGAAGGGCGAGCCGGGCCGCGAGCCACAATGCCCAGAGGCCCGCCAAGGGGCTGCCCGAGATCGGCAGCCGGCCGGTCCAGTTCGGGATCGCCGTCAGCAGGAAGCCGCAGATCACCGCGCCCAGATAGCCGAACAGCATTTCATGCCGGTGCCAGGCGAGCGGGTCGAATCTGGTCGGCAGCATGATGGCCCCGGACAGGGCGCAGACCCAGAGGACGACGACCACGACGGCCCAGGCCGCGCCGCTGAAAAAGAACGGCCGGAAGCCGCCGCGCAGGACGGGCGGCAATGCCATCAGCCGGTCGTGACGCTCGCTTGCCGAAATACCCGCCATCGCTGTCATCCCATTCTTCTGTCTTCAAAAAGGCAAGGACCCGGCCCCGGCGGACCGGGACCGGGTCCTGCTCGCTTACTCGGCCGGAACCAGGCTCGGGTCCAGACCGATCTCCCGCCGTGCCTTGCGGCCGGTCAGCAGCTTCAGCATGAACACGGCCAACAACACCGGTCCGACGCTGAACACGATGTCCCCGGGAACGCGCATCCAAACCAGCGTTTCCATCACCGGCCCGTGCACGATCTCAGGCGAGCGCGCGTACCAGAAGCTGTGGGTGATGCTCTGGTAGGACTGGTAGATGCCCGCCGGCACCAGGCTCAGGAACACCATCATCGCAAGCCCGATGTTCAGCGTCCAGAAGGCCGGCTTCAGGATCGCGTCCGACCAGACGGCCGAGCGATAGGCGGTGCGGAGGCAGAACAGCATCAGCCCGACGCCGAGCATGCCATAGACCCCGAACAGCGCGGCATGGCCGTGGCTGGGCGTCATGTTCAGCCCCTGGATGTAATAGAGCGAGATCGGCGGATTGATCGAGAAGCCGAGGATCCCCGCGCCGACCAGGTTCCAGAACGAGACCGCGACGAAGAACAGGATCGGCCATTTGTAGGTCTGCACCCACGGCGCCGCCTTCGTCATGCGGTAGTTGTGGAACGCCTCCACGCCCAGCAGCGCCAGCGGCACCACCTCGAGCGCCGAGAACATGGCGCCCCACGCGATCACCGGCGTCGTCGTGCCGGAGAAATAGAGGTGGTGCAGCGTGCCGAGGATGCCGCCGGTCAGGAACACCGCGGTCGAGAAGACCACCGCCGTGTTCGCCGCACGGGCGCGCACCAGGCCGAGCCCCGCGAAGATCAGCGCGATCACCGCGGTCGCGAAGACCTCGAAGAAGCCCTCGACCCACAGGTGGACGACCCACCAGCGGAAATACTCGATCATCGACAGCGGGCTGTGCCGGCCCCAGGTGAGCGCGGCGCCGAAGAACAGGCCGATCGCGATCGTCGAGACGAACACCATGCCGATCAGGCCGCGCGTTTCGCTCGGCCGCTTCAGCGCCGGCCAGAGCGCCCGGCCGACCAGCGTCAGCCAGATCATCAGCCCGACGAACAGCAGGATCGCCCAGAAGCGGCCCAGATCGACGAACTCATAGCCCATATGGCCGAACCAGAAGTTCGCGCCATGGCCGAGCTTCTGCTGGATCGCCATCCATTCGCCCGCGAACGAGCCGATCACGACGACGAGCAGCGCGACCCAGAGGACATTGACGCCGAGCCGCTGGAATTTCGGCTCATGGTTCGACAGCATCGGCGCGACGTAGAGGCCGGTCGCCAGCCACGCGGTCGCGATCCAGAAGATGCCGAGCTGCGTGTGCCAGGTGCGCGTCAGCGCATAGGGGATCAGCTCGGAAATCTGGAAACCGTAAAAGTCCTGGCCCTCGACCGCATAATGCGCGGTGATCGCGCCCAGCAGAACCTGCGCCAGGAACAGCCCCAGCACGGTCACGAAATATTTGGTCGTCGCCCGCATCGAGGGCGTCGGCTTCATCTGCAGGAACGGATCGCCCGCCGGCGCCTCGATATGGTCGTCCTCGCCGCGACGCGCCTGATACCAGAGCAGCCAGCCGATGCCGGCGATCAGGAACAGGACGCTTGCGATCGACCAGATGCCGAGCGAGGCCGACGGCGTGTTGCCGACCAGCGGCTCGTGCGGCCAGTTGTTGGTGTAGGTGATCGTGTCGTCGGGACGGTTCGTGACGCTCGTCCACGAGGTCCAGAAGAAGAAAGCGCCAAGCTGCTCGCGCTGCTTCGCGTCGACGATCGACTTTTCCGGAATGGCATACTGGACGCGCAGTTCCTTCAGCGCCGGATCGCTGCTGAACAGCGACGCGTAATGCCGGCCCACGGCGGCCATCGCTTGCGCACGCTCGTCGGACACGGTGATCGCGCCCGTGGACGCATCATAGCCATTGGTCCGAAGCTCCCGCTTCAGCCGGTCCTTCAGCGCGGCCTGGTCTTCCAGGTTCAGGGCAGCGAAATCCTTCGCCCCTTTTTCCCTCGCCCAGACGTCGAGCAGGGTTAGCGCCTCGCGGTGCAGCCAGTCGGCGCCCCAGTCGGGCGCGACATAGCCGCCATGCCCCCAGACCGAGCCCAGCTGCATCCCGCCCAGCGTCTGCCAGACTTCACGGCCCGTTTCGATATCGACGCGGGTGTAGATCGTCTGGCCGCTGGCCGACACGATCTTTTCCGGCACCGGCGGCGCCTTCACGTAAATCTCCCGGCCGATCAGGCCGAGCACGGCAAAGGAGAGGACGAAGATCGCCCCCAACCAAAGCCATAGCTTCTTTGAATATTCCATCTCAGCCCCCTCAGGTCGGCAAATCGTGGAGGCTGCGGCATTAGAAACGCCCAAGGGGCTCGCCTATTCGGGAGTTCCCCCTACGTAGTGTTCCGGAGGGGCGGCCTATTCGCGCGCGATCGCGACGGCCGCCGCACCTTCCGCGTCCGCCGGGGCTGGGCCGTCGAGCGTCACCACGACCTTGCGCAACGCGCCTGTGAAGCGGAACGGCGCCGGATAGTGGGAAACGGGGCTCGCCCGGTCCTGGCCGATATCGAGGCCGGACCAGGAGATGAAGTTGACGAAGCCGTAGCGGATCGGCCCGGTGCCGACCGGTTCGCCGTCGACCAGCAGTGTCGCCACGAGGCCGTTTTCCTGCTTTTCCGCCTTGAGGCTGAAGACGTGCTCGCCGGGCTCGTGCGGGCTGTCGGCGGTGACGACCTGATGCTCACCGACATTCTGGTCGTAAACGAGCCGCCCGTCCTTGATGTAGAGGCTGTAGCCGCAGGTCGCGTCGCCGTGCGCGATCAGCACGCCCTGGTCGCCGGGCTCGATCGTCGCATAGGCGTCAATGCGGAAGCTCCGGTCGCGCAGGTCGGGCGCGATGTCGGTGGGGATGTGCCCCATGCCGGCGTGGAACGTGAAGACGCGCCGGCCGCCCAGCCGCCGCGCCGCATTCTCCGCGAAGCGGGGGCCGAAGCGGTCGTCGAGCGGCAGCACCTGGTGCTTCTCGGCCTCCTGCCACCACAGATCGATCATCTCGGCGAGCTTGTCCGGCCGCTCGGCGGCAAGGTTGCGCGCCTCGGAAAAATCGTCGGGCAGGTAGAACAGCTCCCACTGATCGGCGTCATAGGACGTGCCTGGCGGGTGGAACGCGACCGCCTTCCAGCCGTCCGCGATCACGCCGCGATGACCGAACATCTCGAAATATTGCGGGCTCGTCTTGCCGGGCGCGGCGCGATCGAAGAGCGAGGCGGCGAAGCTTTCGCCCTCGATCGGCATCTGTGCGACGCCCGCGACCGTCTCAGGCGGCGCGATGCCGACCAGCTCCAGCAGGGTCGGCGCGACGTCGACGGCATGGGCGAATTGATGCCTCAGCCCGCCCCGATCCGCGATCCGCCTAGGCCAGCTGACCACCAGCGGGTCGCGGATGCCGCCGCCATGCGTGTTCTGCTTATAGCGCCGCACCGGCGTGTTCGCTGCCATCGCCCAGCCGAGCGGGAAATTGCTGTGGCTCGCCGGCCCGCCGATATCGTCGATCCGCGCCAGCTTCTCCGCCGGGAATTCGGGGCGCTGGTTGTATGGCCCCATCGCGTTCACGAAACCATAGACCAGCCCTTCCTGGCTCGCGCCATTGTCGGAGAGGACGAGCACGAGCGTGTCGTCGGTCAGACCGGCGGCATCGAGTGCGGCGATCACGCGCGCGATCTGCCGGTCGGCATGGTCCAGCATCGCCGCATAGGCGCCCTGCAGCCGGCACGCGACGCGCTTGAAATCCGGATCGAGCGCGTCCCAAGGCTGCACGAAGTCGTTGCGCGGCGGCAGGACCGTGTCCGGCGGCACGATCCCCATCTTCTTCATCCGCGCGAGCCGCCGCTCCCGCTCCGCATCCCAGCCATGCTGGAACAACGCGTCGTAATGGAGGATCAGGTCGCGCGGCGCCTGATGCGGCGCGTGGCAGGCGCCGAACGCCAGCCAGAGCAGGAACGGCGCATCGGGCTTCGCCGCGACATGATCGGTCATGTAGCGGATCGCTTCGCCCGCCAGGTCTTCGCTCAGGTGGTAGCCGCTCTCGTAAGTGCCCGGGGCCGCGACCGGCGTGTTGTCGCGCACCAGCTCCGGCGCATACTGATCCGTCTCCGCGTCCATGAAGCCGTAGAAATGATCGAAACCACGAGCGAGCGGCCAGCCGTCGAACGGTCCGATCGGGCCGGTTTCGCCCAGCGGCGTCACGTGCCATTTGCCGACCATGTAGCTGTTGTAGCCATGCGGGCGCAGCATCTCCGCGATCGTGCCCGCCTCGCGCGCGATCTTGCCGCGATAGCCGGGATAGCCGCTGTCGAAATTGGCCAGGCACCCCATGCCCACCGAATGATGGTTGCGCCCGGTCAACAGCGCCGCCCGCGTGGTCGAGCACATCGCGGTGGTGTGGAAGCCGGTGTAGCGCAGGCCCCGGGCCGCGATCGCATCGATCGCAGGCGTCGCGATCGGGGAACCGTAGCAGCCGAAGTCCGACAGCCCGACATCGTCGAACAGGATGACGAAGATGTTCGGGGCCCCTTTCGGCGGCGTCGGCCCAGAGGGCCAGTGCGGCGGATGGGGGGCGGCAAGCGGGTCGCGGTTGTCCATCCTCGAAGGCTGCCCCTGGCTGCCGGCGCGCGCAAGCCGTTTCGCCCCTGGATCGACCTGCGGGCGGAATCGTGCCGAAGTTCTCGCGCCTGGCGGCGGCTGGATACCGTTTCTTCACCGGAATGGCGGTAACTGCGGCCTGATGTCTGTCCCCAGACCGCCAGAGCCGTCAGTCGGGCCGTGCGGCGACCATGTCGCGCGCGGACTCAAATTGCTGCTTGAGGCGCATGGGCGCAAAGACGTGGACGGCTTTCTCGACAGCTTCGCGGCGATGGCGGAATTGCAGGCGGCCGCGGCGCAACTCGCCGTCAGAATCGTCAATGCGGCATGGGACGAGCTGTCGTCATTCCAGCTGCCGGTGCTCGCGCTGGGCGACGCAGAAGCCTTCCTGATTACCGGCATCAGCGGCAACGTCGCCCGCGTCCGCTATCCGCTGCTCGGGGAGTTCACGCTGCTGCGCCCCTGGGTCGAGGAACGCTGGTCGGGCCAGATCGCCTTCTTCGGCCCGGCGGCACTGCTCTGGACGAGGCACGTCGGGTGATCGCCGACCTCGTCTCGTTGCGCGACGCCCCGCGATCGAAGCCGCGGCTGCGCATCCTGCTCTGGGCGCTGGCGATCTGCATCGTGCTGGGCGCGATCGAATTCGGCGAGCCGCTGGACGACACGTTCAAGGCCGCACGCGATATACTGCGCAGTCGGCCGGCGAGCGGCGAGATCGTCGTCATCGGCATCGATGATCGAACCGGGGCACGATATGGCGGCTTCTCCTTTTCGCGGCGCATCGACGCGAAGCTGGTCGACAAGCTTTTCGCCGCGGGCGCCGAGCGCGTGTTCTTCGATCGGGTTTATGCCGACGAGACCAATCCGGCGGATGATGCCGCGTTCGCGGCGGCGCTGGCGCGCCATCCCGGCCGTGTATTCCTGGGCGCGATCAGTCCGCCCGGCGAATCCCAGGAGCGAGTCGAGACCTTGCCGCGCCCGCAATTCCGCAAGGTCGCTCCCTATCGATCGCTGAACGGCGGCAACACGCCTTTCATGCTGTCGGCAAAGCTGGCGTTCGCCGATCGTTTCGAGGGAAAGCTGGTGCCGTCGCTCTCCAGCGAGATTGCCGGCTGGCCCGTTTCCGCGAAAGGTTATTACCGGCCCGACTGGTCGATCCGGATGGCGACCGTGCCGACCTACAGCTTTGTGGACGTGATCGACGGCAGGGTCCCGAAACTGGCATTGGCGGGCAAGGACGTGATCGTCGGCCCGACATCGCCAACGCTTCGAGACGTCTATCCGATCCTGTTCCAAGGCCGGTTTGCAGGGGTCTATTTCCACGTCATCGGTGCAGAGACGCTGCGCGCCGGCACGCCCCGCGACTGGGGCTGGCTGCCGCCGTTCGGCTCCGCCGTGCTGCTGTCGTGCCTGTTCCTGCTCGCGCAGCGGCGCCTGACGCGATTGCTGACGATCGCGGTCGCGCTGGCGACCTTTGCCGCGCTGCCCGTGTTCCTGGCGTCGCGGCTGATCGAGGTCGATGTCTTCCCCGCGCTGCTGCTGGTCGCGATCGTCGCCTATCGCGGCTTCAGCCTGGCCCGGGTCGAGGCGACGCGCCGCACCAACCCGGCTTCGGACTTGCCCAACCTGGTCGCGTTGATCGAGAGCGAGGCGGGCGACGCACCGACCGTGATCGCATTGAAGCTGCGCAACCAGGCGGAGATCGTCGCCAGCTTTCCCAACGATGTAGCCCGCGCGCTGATCGGGGAAGTCGAGCGGCGGCTGCGCGTCGCCGGCGGGAGCGACCAGCTCTACCATGGCGAGGACGGGCTGTTCTGGACCTCCCGCCAGCCGGTTTCCGACGAACTGCTGCAGCACCTGCGCGGGCTTCACAAGCTGCTGGCCCAACCGATCCAGCTCGGTGACCGCAGCGTCGATCTGCTGACCGCGTTCGGGATCGACGGCAGCACCGACCGGCCGCTGACGAGCCGGATCGCCAGCGCCACGCTGAGCGCCGAGGAAGCCGCGCGTGCGAACGAGATCTGGAAGCTCTATGACCCGCAGCGCAATCACGCCGCCGCGTGGCAGCTGTCTCTGATGGGTCGGCTCGATTTCGCGATCGAAAGCGGCGAGCTCTGGGTCGCGTACCAGCCCAAGGTGTCGCTGCCGACGCGGCAAATCGTCGGGATGGAAGCGCTGGTGCGTTGGAATCATCCGACCGCGGGGCCGCTCAACCCGGTCCAGTTCATCGCCGCGGCCGAAGCGCACAACAAGATCGCTGCGCTGACCTATTTCGTGCTCGACCGCGCGCTTGCGGACCTCGCCGCGCTGCACGCGGCCGGGCACATGATGGGCGTCTCGGTCAATCTTTCGCCCAAGCTTCTAGAGGAATCCGACCTGGTCGAGCGGCTGTCGGAGGCGCTCGCCAGGCACCGCGTGCTGCCGTCGGACGTGACGCTCGAGATCACCGAGACCGGTGACCTGCTGAGCGTTCCGGGCAGCATCGAGACAATGCAGCGGCTGGTCGCGACCGGGGTCAAGCTGTCGATCGACGACTATGGGACCGGCAACGCGACGCTCGAATATCTCGCGCGGCTGCCGTCGCACGAAGTGAAGATCGACCGGACGTTCATCACCGATCTCGACCAGAATCGCGACAATCTGATCCTGGTGCGCGCGACGCTGGAAATGGCACACCGCCTCGGCCGCCACGTGGTGGCGGAAGGGGTCGAGAACGAGGAAGTGCTGCGGCTGCTGCAGAAGCTCGGCTGCGACATCGCCCAGGGCTATCTGCTCAGCCGACCGATTCCCTTTGCCGACCTGCTCGCGCTGCTGGACGCCGATTCCGCCCCGGATCGGGTCCGCCTTGTCATATCGTAAACGCAACGTTAACCTTAACATAGGGCACACCGAGTCGCGTGCCCCGTGTGCAAGGGAGACGTTATGGCGAAGAAAACCGTGAAACGGCCTCAGCCGAACGGCAAGGGGTTCTGGGGTGACTTGATCGGCGGCTTTTTCGGCTGGCGCTAAGTCCTCATAGGGATTCAGACGAGGGCTCCGCTGCTGCGGGGCCCTTTTTCTTTGCCCGGCCCACGGCGCGGCCTAGGGGCGTTGCTCCTCCCGTGACCCTCTGCTAGCCCCGGCACCATGTCGCGTTCGGCTGTCATCATCATCCTGATCATCGTGCTCGTCGGCGGCGGGCTCTGGTACCTCTCCGGCGTCGATGCCGAGAAACCGCTGACTCGCGTCGAGAAGACGATCCCAAATGAGAAATTGGGCAAGTAGGCGGCTGCTCGGCGGGGCGGCGCTGGCCGCCGCGCTCGCCGCCGTCGCGATCCCCGCGCTGGGGCAGGACCAGGCGCCCGAATCGCTGCTGCCGCCCGGTTTTGGCGACACGCCGGTCACGCCCACGCCGCCCCCGGCGGGACAGCCGGCGCCGCAGCCCGGCGCGACTCCGGCCGCGCCCGGTGCCGAGCTGCCGCTGACCGCCGAGGACCAGCAGGCGACCGGCGAGGAAGAGCTTCCGGCCGATGAAACGGAGACGGCCGAGGCGAGCCCCTTCGACCTGCCCGAGGCGGCGCGGCGGGATCCAAACCTGGTCGGCGTGCTGACCCCCGACAATGGCGGCTATGATGCCGACCAGTGGGGCAATGTCGACGGCCGTTTCGCTTCGACCCTGATGCGCGACATCAAGGCGCCGGTCGCTTCGCGCTGGGCGCAGATCCTGCTGCGCCGCGTGCTGTTGACGCGCGCGCCGGCGCCGGCCGGGATCGACGGCGCCGACTGGGTGGCGGAGCGCGCCTGGCTGCTGCTCCGGATGGGCGAGGCGGATCCGGCGCGGATGCTGGTCGCCGGCGTCGATGTCGATCGCTTCACGCCCAAGATGTTCGACGTCGCCCAGCAGACGGCGCTCGCGACCGCGGACCCCGCGGCGATGTGCCCGCTGACCGACCATGTGCCGGCTAGCGCCGACCAGACCAGCTGGGACCTGGTCCGCGCGATGTGCGCGGCGCTGTCCGGCGATAACGGTACCGCCGGCGCGATCGTCGACGCCGCGCGCCACCGCGGCCGCGCGCGCGGCATCGACCTGCTGCTGGCCGAGAAGGTCGTGGGTGTGGGCGGCGCCCGGCGCGCGATCAACATCGAATGGACCGGCGTCGACAACCTGACCGCCTGGCGGTTCGGCCTGGCCAACGCGGTCAACGTGCCGATTCCAGCCGCGCTGTTCGATACGGTGGGGCCGCATGTCGAGGCATGGCAATATCGCGCGCCGATGATCTCGAGCGACCAGCGGCTGGTGCCGGCCAGCTGGGCGGCCAGCCTGGGCGTGCTGTCCAACGCGGCCTATGTCGACCTGATCGGCCGCGCCTATGAGGATGCGGACCCCGACACGATCGAGGACACGGCCGGCTTCCGCCTGCGCAACGCCTATTCGGCCGACGATCCAGCCGACCGGATCGAGGCGCTGAGAACGCTCTGGTCCCAGCCGAAGACCGACATGGAGAAATACGCGCGGCTGGTGCTGACCGCGCGCGCGGCGGCGCGGGTTGCGCCCGGGGAAGACTATGCAGACGATGCGCGTAACCTGATCGCGTCGCTGTTCACCGCCGGGCTGGACGACGCCGCCTCGAAATGGGGCGCGGTGGCCGACCAGCTCGACGACGGGGACGATGGCTGGGCGCTGCTTGCCGTCGGCGCACCGAAGCGCGTGGTGACGATCAGCGCGGGCCGCGCGGGCGACTATGTCGACCAGCAGAACGAAGGCAGCCGCAAGGGCGCGTTCCTGGTCGCGGCGCTCGCCGGGCTGGGCCGGATCACGCCGCAGGAAGCGCAGACGCTGGCGACCGATCACCAGCTGCCCTTGGGCCTGCAGAACAGCTGGACGCGGGCGATCGACCGGGCGGCCGCCCGGAACCAGCCTGCCACCGTCGCGCTGCTCGCCGCCGCCGGCATGCAGACGCTGTCGTGGAAAGCGGTGCATCCCGCCTATCTGATGCACATCGTCTCGGCGCTGCGCCGCGTCGGGCATGAGCCGGAAGCGCGGATGATCGCCGCCGAAGCCATCACCCGCGCGTGAGCGGCGACCGGGAGCTGATCGAACGGTTCCTGGAGATGCTGACGGCTGAGGCCGGGGCTGCGCGCAACACGATCCTCGCCTATCGGACGGACCTGGAGCAGGCATCGGCGCTGCTGGCGGACGGGCTGACGGCGGCGGACCAGGCGGCGATCGCACGGGTGGCGGAAGAGTGGATGCCGCTCGCCCGATCGACGGTGGCGCGGAAATCGGCGGCGCTGAGGCGCTTCTTCGCTTTCCTGCAGGAGGAAGGGTTTCGCGCCGACGATCCGGGCAAGGCCTTGCCGCGTCCCGGTGGCGCGCGACCGCTGCCGAAAGTGCTCGACCGCGGCGACGTCGACCGGCTGTTCACCGAGATCGACCGGCGGCTGGCGGCCGAGCATCCGCCGCTGGCCGATATCCGCCTGTCCGCTTTGATCGAATTGCTCTACGGCTCCGGCCTGCGCGCGACGGAGCTGGTCTCGCTGCCGCGCGGCGCGATCGCCAGCGACCGGCCATTCATCATCCTGAAGGGCAAGGGCGGCCGCGAGCGGCTGGTGCCAATCTCCGACCGCGCCCGCGCCGCCGTCGCGCGCTGGCGGGCGCTGGTGCCGTCCAGCCAGCCCTGGCTGTTCCCGTCCGGCAAGAAGCATTTGAGCCGCGTGCGGCTGTTCCAGATCGTGAAGGCGCTCGCCGCCGCGGCGGGCGTGCCGCCGGACCGCGTCGGCCCGCATGGGCTCCGCCACGCCTTCGCCACCCATCTGCTGGAGGGCGGCGCCGACCTGCGCGCGCTGCAGGCGATGCTGGGCCACGCCGACATCGCGACGACGCAAATCTACACGCATGTGGATTCGCGCCGGCTGGTGGAGCTGGTCAACGCCCGCCACCCGTTGGCGGATGAAACTCCCGGGCGTCGCTGAGAAGGCTTTCGGCTAAGGCTGGAAACGACGCATTGCGGACGAAAATCTCTTCGGTAGCTTTCTCCAATGGTCGATCGCTTCTGGACTTTTGCCATCGCGCTTGCTTTGCTGTCGGGCTGTTCGGATCAGCAAAGGATAGGTGAGGCGCAATCGCGCATCGCGAAATTGGAGGGGCCGTCTCCAGAGTTTCGGGATGTGCGCATATCGCGCGATGGTTCGGCCGTCTGCGGCGAAGTTCGCTCGATAGCGCCGTCCGGCAGTCTGGGAAGCTTCCGTCGTTTCCACGTTGGCGAACAAATCGCCGAGGTTGAGCCATATCCGCCATTTGCACCCCGGGAATCTGGCCGACCGCTAACTCCCTTCGACTACTTTCAAATGCGGGATGAGGTCTGTCGCGATTGATGCGAGGGTTCGGTCCTATGTCCGAAAACCACCCCTTTTGGATATAGGCTTCGCCTATCTCCGCGGCACAAGCCGAAGGGATAGCCCGCCCGACATTGCGTTGGGGCGCGCAAGCGCTTAACCGCCGCCCCCGATGATCAGCTTTCTCGATTTCGAAAAACCGATCGCCGAACTCGAGGCGCGGGTGGCGGAACTGCGCGAGACGGCGGCGGGGGGCGCGGTCGATATCGATGCGGAGATCGGCCGCCTCCAGGGCAAGGCCGACAAATTGCTGCGCGACACCTATGCGCGGCTCACGCCGTGGCAGAAGACGCAAGTCGCGCGGCATCCGGCGCGGCCGCATTTCAAGGATTATGTCGCGCGGCTGGTCGATGATTTCATGCCGCTGGCTGGCGACCGCGCCTTTGCCGACGACCAGGCCATCATCGGCGGGTTCGGGCGGATGGGCCGCCGCAAGGTGATGGTGATCGGCCATGAGAAAGGCGACGACACCGCCAGCCGGCTGAAGCACAATTTCGGCATGGGCAAGCCGGAGGGCTATCGCAAGGCCATACGGCTGATGCAGATGGCCGACCGTTTCGGGCTGCCGGTGGTGACGCTGGTCGACACGTCGGGCGCCTTTCCGGGCGTGCAGGCGGAGGAGCGCGGCCAAGCCGAAGCGATCGCGCGATCGACCGAGCAGTGCCTCGCGCTGGGGGTGCCGATGGTCGCGGCGGTGGTGGGCGAGGGCGGCTCCGGCGGCGCGATCGCGCTGGCGGCGGCCAATCGCGTGCTGATGTTCGAGCACGCCGTCTATTCGGTGATTTCGCCCGAAGGCTGCGCCTCGATCCTGTGGCGCACCGCCGATCAGGCGCCAGCCGCGGCGGAGGCGATGAAGATCACTGCACAGGACCTGCAGGCGCTCGGCATCATCGACCGGATCGTGGCGGAGCCGGTGGGCGGCGCGCACCGCGATGCCGACGCGGCGATCGACGCGCTGGGGAAGGCGATGGGCGAGGCGCTTGACGAGTTGGCGCCGCTCGACCGCGATGCGCTGCGCGCGGACCGTCGCGCGAAGTTCCTGAAGATGGGCACGCTTTAGAGCCGCAAAGAGCTAATCGCTCGTCCCGAGCGAAGTCGAGGGGCGCTGCTCCGAGCCGGCGCCCCTCGACTTCGCGCTGCGCGCTCCGCTCGGGACGAGCGATAAATGCGCTTTGAGGGCCGTGCGGGACATACGAAAACGGGCGGCGAGTCGCCTCGCCGCCCGTCGTTCGTTGGCAGTAAGCTTTGGGCTTACTGGACCATGCTGCCGGCGACGTTGTTGAACGTCTTGCCGACCTTCGAACCCAGGTTCGACATGGCGGTGATGGCGGCAACGGCGATCAGCGCGGCGATCAGGCCGTACTCGATCGCGGTCGCGCCCTTGTTGTTGCGGAAAATCTTGCGCAGAATCTGCATGTTCGGTCTCCCTGGCCAGTAATTCCCCGTTGACCCGACTGGCCGGCCGAAGATCAACGCATACTCTGCTAGTGCCGGCCGGGTTGCGAAAAACTAAATGGTCATAGCCTTACGCGCGTTAACCAAGCCGCCCGTCAGATTACCTTGCGATTCGTCGAGCTGTTGTGGAACGCGGCGCCGAGATCGACGCCGAGGCCGGTCATCGCAGTGAGAGCCGCAACCGCGGCCAGCGCCGCGATCAGCCCGAGCTCGACTGCCGATGCGCCATGGCTTGACCGCCCCAGCCTGTTCACGAACAAGGCCAGGCGGCGCGGGCGCATCAGTGTGCCAGCACGTTTTCGGAAATGCCGTTCCACATGCTGATCGTGGTATCGGCGAGCGCACCCATCGCGCCCAGGCAGGCGATGCAGATCAGGGCCAGGATCAGCCCGTATTCGATCGCAGTCGCGCCGTCGGTCTTGCGGAGCAATTTGCGGAGGAATTGGATGATCACGCCGGTCCCCGGTGGGTGCAAAGTGGTCGAGAACCTGCACGACGGAGGTTAAGGAACGTTTATGGCGCCCGATTACCCGATCCTCCTTGTCGTCGCGGCGGCACTGATCGATGGCGAGGGACGAGTGCTGCTGCAGCAGCGCGCGCCGCATCGCTCGATGCCCGGGCTTTGGGAGTTTCCGGGCGGCAAGGTCGAAAGCGGCGAGACGCCCGAGGCCGCGCTTGCCCGCGAGCTGGAGGAGGAACTGGGCGTCGGGGTCGCGCCCGGTGCGATGACGCCGGTCGCTTTCGCCAGCGACACGCTCGACGAGCGCCACCTGGTGCTGCTGCTCTACATGGCCCGCGAATGGGCGGGCGAGCCGCACCCGCTCGACGCCAGCGCGATCCGCTGGGTCGACATCGAGGACATGAAGGGGCTGCCGATGCCGCCTGCGGACGTGCCGCTGGTGGCGGCGTTGGAGTGGCTAATCCCGCTTCGGGCGTAGTGCATCCGCCAGCGACGCGGTGCCGCTGCCGCGACGGGCCGGCCGAGGCTGGTCGGGTGCCGGGGCCCAGCCGAGCAGGTGGACGATCTCGATCGTCTCCGCGACCTTCCCGTCCGGATCGGCCGCCGCCTGGAACAGCCCAGCGGCGCGCGCGAGCGCCGAGCGGGTGAGCGGCGGCGCGGCGTCGGCGAGCAGGCTGGCCGAGGCTGACCCGCGCAGGTCCGCGAGCAGCGCGAACAGGGAGCCGTAGCGCACCGCCAACCGCTCCCCATCGGCGACCGGCAAGGCGAAACCGGCGCGGGCGAGCAGGTCGCCGGCCGAGCGCACGTCGATCTGCGGATGGAGACGGGCGACGGCGCGGTCCTCGGCGCCGAGCAATGCGGCGCGTAACCGCGGCAGGCTGCCGGCGCCCACGAAGGCGCCGAGGAACAGCCCGTCCGGCTTCAGCACGCGCCGGATCAGCGTAAGCGCGCCCGGCAAATCATTGACCTGGTCGAGTCCGCCGCAGGCGACGATCAGGTCGAAGCTGCCATCGGCGAAAGGCAGCTGGTCCTCGTCGCACTGCACGCCGGCGCCCGCGCGCGCGAAGCGGAAGCCGGCGTCCGCGGCGACTGACTCGATCCCGCGGGCGGCGAGCGCCCGTCCCACGCGCCCGTCCAGGCAGCCGAGATCGAGCGCGCGCGTGAACTGGCGCTGGACCGAGTCGAGCCGGTCGAGCAGCTCCGCAGCCATTCGCGCGTGGAGAAAATCATGCGAGGCGAAGCCGGTTGCGGCGCGGTCGCGGCGGAGCCGCCGGCGCCGGCGATCGAAGATCTGGGGAGCGCTCATCGGGGGCGCTTGTGCAGAAGCGCGCGACGCGGAACAAGGGGACGTGACCTCGATCGCCGCACCGATCCGCGCCGTTGTCGATTTCGCGCTGCCGCCGCGCTGCCCCGCCTGCGGCGCGATCGTGTCGGCCGACGGATCGTTCTGCGAGCCGTGCTGGTCGAAGCTCGACTTCCTCGCCGGACCCGCCTGCGCGGGTTGCGGCGTGCCGTTCGAGCTGGACCGGGGCGAGGAAGCGCTGTGCGCCGCCTGCCTGGCCGAGCCGCCGCCGCACGACGGCGTGCGGGCTGCCGTCGCTTACGGCCCCGCCGCCCGCGCAGTGGTGCTGAAGCTGAAACATGGCGGCCGGATCGGCATGGCGCGCGTGATCGGGCGCCATCTCGTGCGGTTGGCGCTCGCTGAGCCGGAAGCTTTGCTGGTGCCGGTGCCGCTCCATCGCTGGCGCATCTGGCGGCGCGGCTTCAACCAGTCGGCGCTGCTGGCGCGCGAAGTGGCGCGGCGAACGGGGCTTGAGCTGCGCACCGACCTTATCGAGCGGCGCAAGCGCACGCCGATGCTGGGCGGGCTGGGGCGGGCGGCACGCGCGCGCGCCTTGCGCGGCGCCTTCGCGATCCCATCTGAAAAGCGGCCGGTGCTCAAAAGCCGGACGGTGCTGCTGGTCGACGATGTCTATACCAGCGGCGCGACCGCGGGCGCCTGCGCCAAGGCCCTGAAGCGGGCCGGCGCCGCGCGAGTGGTGGTGCTGTGCTGGGCGCGCGTGCTGCAGGACGGTGTTGACGATCCGCCGGGCTTGGGCGACGGATCGGATTGAGGAGGCGAGGCGTTGGCCAAGGTCGAGATCTACACCAAATTCGGATGCCCCTATTGCGTGCGCGCGAAGCGGCTGCTGGACGGCAAGGGCGCCGCCTACGAGGAATATGACATCACCATGGGCGGCCCGAAGCGCGCCGAGATGATCCAGCGCGCGAACGGCCGCATCACCGTGCCGCAGGTGTTCATCGACGGGCATCATGTCGGCGGCTCCGACGATCTCGCCGCGCTCGACGCCCGCGGCGGGCTCGATCCCTTGCTGAAGGCCGCCTGAGCGGACCATGCGCGCTGCCATTCTCCAGATGCAGTCGGGCATCGACCCGGCCGCCAACACGCGCACCCTCGTCGACGCGATCGGCGCGGCGAAGGCGGGCGGGGCGGACATGCTGTTCACGCCCGAAATGTCGAACCTGCTGGACCGCGACCGCGCGCGCTCCGAAGCGCATCTGCACGCCGACGCCGAAGACCCGACGCTCGCCGCAGTGCGGGACGCCGCGCGCGAGGCAGGACTGTGGGTTCATCTCGGCTCGCTGGCGCTTCGCGGCGAAAGCGGGCAGCGGCTGAACCGCGGCTTCCTGATCGATGCCGAGGGTGCGATCCGCGCTACCTACGACAAGATTCACCTGTTCGACGTCGATCTCCCCACCGGCGAGAGCTGGCGCGAATCGGCGGTCTATGCGCGCGGAGACCGGGCGGTCGCGGCCGAGACGCCATGGGGCCGCCTTGGTCTCAGCATCTGCTATGACCTGCGCTTTCCCGACCTGTACCGGGCACTGACCGGGGCGGGCGCCGCGATCCTGGCGGTTCCGGCCGCGTTCACCGTGCCGACCGGCCGCGCGCACTGGCACGTGCTGCTGCGTGCCCGCGCGATCGAGGCCGGCGTGTTCGTCATCGCCGCGGCGCAGGCCGGCCGGCATCAGGATGGGCGCGAGACCTTCGGCCATTCGCTGGTCATCGGGCCCTGGGGCGACGTGCTGCTCGACATGGGCGAAGCGCCGGGTCTTGGCTTTGCCGATCTCGATCTCGCGCAGGTGCAGGCGGTGCGGGCGCGGGTGCCGGCGATCGAGCATCGCCGCGATATCCCGCCGGTCGAGGTGGCGCCGTGATCGTCTTCGACCTGAAATGCGGCCGCGAACACGTGTTCGAGGCGTGGTTCGGCTCCAGCGCCGATTATGAGGACCAGCGCGGGCGCGGCTTGATCCAATGCCCGATGTGCGGCGATGGCGATGTGGGCAAGGCTGTCATGGCGCCGCGACTGGGCGGGAAGGCGGCCGACGAGCCGGACACGCCGGTGCCGGTCGCCAACGCCCCCGCGCCCGAAATGAAGGCGCTGATGGCGAAGATGGCTGAGGTGCAGTCGAAGATGCTGCAGGATTCGGAATGGGTCGGCCGCCGCTTCGCCGACGAGGCTCGCGCCATTCACCATGGCGAAACCGGATATCGTACCATCCATGGCCAGGCGACGCGCGCCGAAGCGGCGGCGTTGAAGGAGGAAGGCGTGGGGGTGATGCCGCTGCCCTTCCCGGTCGTGCCGCCCGACCAGACGCACTAGCCGCACGCGCAACCCGATGGTGCGCCATGGGTTGAAATGCCCGGTTCAGCTACCGCACGGCAAAGGCTGCGGCGCGTAACGAAAAAAAGGACAAAAATAATGATCGGTCGCGTTGCCTTGCTGTCGGCCCTGCTGGCCGGTGCCGCGGTGCCGGCCCTGGCGCAGGAGATGGGCGCGCCGGCGCCGGCGCGGCAGGCGACGCAGGCTGCACCCGCCGCCTCCGCACCGGTGCCCGACGAGATGATGGGCGACGAGGAGGACATCGTCGTCACCGGCCAGCGCGAGCGCGGCGCGGTGATCGGCGACATCCCGGCCGAAGTGCAGCTGAGCCCGGCCGAAATCCGCTCCTACGGGGTCAATTCCGTCGCCGAGCTGCTGACCGAACTGGCGCCGCAGATCAGCACCAACCAGGGCCGCGACCGCGGCGCGTCCGTGGTGCTGCTCAACGGGCTGAAGATATCCGGCTTCAGCGAGATCCGCGACCTGCCGACCGAAGCTATCCAGCGCGTCGATATCCTGCCCGAGGAAGTCGCGCTCAAATACGGCTACAAGGCCGAGCAGAAGGTTGTGAACATCGTGCTGCGGCGCCGCTTCCGCGCCACCACGGTGGAGCTGAGCGACCGGCTCGCGACCGGCGGCGGCGCGAACAACCCGGAGATCGAGGCCAATCTGCTGAGGATCACGCCCGACGGGCGTTTCAGCCTCAACGGCGAATATGAGCGCAACAACCAGCTGCTCGAAAGCCGGCGTGACATCCTGGCCGGCACCGGCCTCGACCAGCGCCCGTTCCGGACGCTGATGCCATCATCGGACGAAGCATCGCTGAACGCCGTCTATGCGCGCGGCATCGCCGAAGGCGTGTCGGCCACGATCAACGGGCGCATCGAGCGCGACGACAGCCGCGCGCTGCTGGGGCTTTCGGCCGACGGCAACGGGCCGCTGATCACGCAGAACAATGATTCGCTGAACACCAGGCTGGCGACGACGATCAACGGCGCGATCTCCGGCTGGCAATGGACCTTCACCGGTGCCTTCGACCGCACGGAAACGGACACCAAGACCAGCGTCACCGCCGACACCGCACATTCGACCGCGAGCATGGTGGGCGGCGACTTCACGATCAACGGCCAGCCGCTGACGCTGCCGGCGGGGCCGGTGTCGGCGACGCTGCGGCTCAACTCGTCGACCAGCGACTTTTCCAGCCGCAGCACGCGCGGCGGCACGTTCCGCAGCGGCGACGTGCACCGCGACATCGGCGGCGGCCAGGTCAATGTCGACCTTCCCGTCGCCAGCCGCAACCGCGATGTGCTCGGCTTTCTCGGCAAACTGTCGCTGAACGGCAATTTCGAGGCGGAGCGGCTGAGCGACTTCGGCACGCTCTATACCTATGGGTTCGGCACCACCTGGTCCCCGTTCAAGGCGCTCGACGTGGTTGCGTCCTGGTCGGACGAGGATGGCCCGCCCAGCGCGCAGCAACTCGGCAATCCGGTGATCGTGACGCCGGGCGTCCGGGTGTTCGACCTGGTGCGCGGCGAATCAGCGATCGTCACACAGATCACCGGCGGCAATCCCAACCTGCTGGCTGACAACCGGCGGGTGATGAAGATCGGCATGACGCTGAGGCCGTTCGGCGAAACCGATCTGCGGCTGACCGCCAACTATACGCGCGCGCGGACGCGCAACGCGATCGAGTCGCTGTCCTCACCGACCGCGGCGATCGAGGCGGCGTTTCCCGACAGCTTCATGCGGAAAGACGGCAATCTGGTCGCGATCGACGCGCGACCGGTCAATTTCTTCCGGGAGCGCAGCGACCAGCTGCGCTGGGGAGTCAATTTCTCGAAACGGATCAAGGACAGCACCGCCGAGCAATTCCGGGCGCTGGCGGCGGCAGGCCGGCTGCCATTTCCGGGGCGCGGGCAGGGCGGGCAGGGCGGGCAGGGCGCACAGGGAGGCGGGAGCGCCGGCCCGGGCGGGCAACAGCCGGGCGCCGGCGGCAGGCGCTTCGGCGGGGGCGGTGGCGGCTTCGGCGGCGGGCGGCTGCAGTTCGCGCTCTACCACACCTGGCATTTCAAGGATGACGTGCTGGTGCGGCCCGGCGGGCCGTTCATCGACCTGCTGGAGGGCGGCTCGACCGGCCGCGGCGGCGGCCAGCCGCGCCACGAGATCGAGGCGCAGGCCGGCATCACGCGCAACGGGCTCGGCGCGCGCCTGAGCGCCAACTGGCAGAGCGGGACCACCGTTCTGGGGGCGAGCGGATCGCCTGCCGACGATCTCCGCTTCGGATCGCTGGCGACGGTCAATTTCCGCCTGTTCGCGAATCTGGGCGGCATGCCGAAAGTGATCGCGGACCATCCGTGGCTGCGCGGTTCCCGTGTGACGGTGTCGATCAACAACCTGTTCAACGAGCGGCAGCGGGTGCGCGACGCGACCGGCGCGACCCCGGTCAACTACCAGCCCGACCTGCTCGACCCGCTGGGCCGCACGATCCGGATCAGCTTCCGCAAGCTCTTCTATTCGATCCCGCAGCGCGTGGCGCCCCGGCCGGGAGACGATGATTGACCCGGCGAGCGGCGAAGGGCAGGAGTCGGCCCGCGTGCGCCCGTAGCTCAGCAGGATAGAGCATCAGATTCCTAATCTGAGGGCCGTGGGTTCGAATCCCGCCGGGCGCACCATCTTGCCCGCTCTTGGCAGAGGTCCGCAGTCGGCGATGATCGATGAAGCTCTTCCGGTACAGCGGCAGCCAAAACGCTTATGGGTTGCCGCGCTGCTGGTCGCCGGTGCGCTGGCGTTCGTGGCGCTCGGCGTGTGGCAGATCGAGCGGAGGGGCGAGAAGCTGGCGCTGATCGCGGCGGTCGACGCGCGCGTCCATGCGGCGCCCGTTGCGGCGCCGGGACGGGCGGAATGGCCGCCGATCAGCTTCAAGGCGGACGCCTATCGCCATGTCCAGGCGCGCGGCGTGTTCCTCCATGACCGCGAGACGCTGGTGCAGGCGGCAACCGCACGCGGTCCCGGCTATTGGGTGATGACGCCGCTGCGGACGGTCGCCGGCTGGACGGTGCTGGTCAATCGCGGCTTCGTACCCGCCGACGATCGCAACCATGCCGCGGACGAGCCGGGCGGCACGGTGACAGTGGCCGGCCTCCTGCGGATCAGCGAGCCCGGCGGCGCTTTCCTGCGGTCCAACGATCCCGCGCACGATCGCTGGTATTCGCGCGACGTGGCCGCCATCGGCCGGGCGCGGCAGCTTGCCGGGCTCGCGCCATACTTCATCGATGCGGAGGCGGGACCGACGCGAGCGGGGCAGCCGGTCGGCGGGATGACGGTTGTGTCGTTCCCCAACAACCACCTGCAATATGCTTTCACCTGGTTGGCGCTGGCGGCGCTTGCCGGGTTGGGGGCCGTCCGGGCGTGGCGCGTCCGCCGCTAGCGCTGCATCTCGATCATCTGGTCCATCGGCATCATGTTGGCGTTCAGATGGTTCATGATCCAGACCGAGCCGGCCACGATCAGGAACACGACTAGGATGCCGAAGGCGAGCGCCAGCACGTTGTTGGTATTGTCCGGGCCCGTCGTGATGTGGAGGAAGAAGACGAGGTGGACGCCCATCTGCGCCACCGCAAGCACGAGCAGGGCGATCGGAATCGACGGTCCGTAGATCAGGTTCGTGTTGGCGAGCACGAACGCCCCGGCCGTCAGGATTACCGAGAAGCCGAGGCCGAGGTTCGAGTTGGCAATCCAGTGGCCGGCATCCTCCGCCGGCTCGTCGCCGGGCGCGTGGTCTTCGCGATCATCCAAAGCGCCGGTGTAGCGGTGGGGATCGAATTCGAGCTCGCTCATATGACGGCTCCCATCAGATAGACGATCGTGAAGATGCCGATCCAGACGATGTCCAGCGCGTGCCAGAACAGGTTGAAGCAGATCAGCCGGTGCACGATTTCGGGGCGGAAGCCCTTTACCTGGACCTGGGCCATCATCGTCAGCAGCCACAGGCCAGCGATGGTGACGTGCAGGCCGTGCAGGCCGACCAGGCCGTAGAAGGAGGTCAGGAAGCCGCTGCGCTGCGGAATCATGCCATGGCTCGCGAGCTCGATGAATTCCTGCAGCTCCATGCCGACAAAGGCGAGGCCCAGCAGCCCGGTGATCAGCAGGAAGGTCTGGGTCCAGAACAGGTTGCGGGCGTTGGTCGCGGCGAACGAGAGGCCGCAGGTATAGCTGGACAGCAGCAGCGCGCCGGTTTCGAGCGCGACGCGCGGCATCTCGACCAAGTCGCGCATGCCCGGACCGCCGGCCGTCGCATTCCGCTGCACCGCGAACGCCGCGAAGAAGCAGGCGAACATCACGATGTCGCTGAGCAGGAAAATCCAGAAGCCGTAGCCGACGATGATCCGCTTGCTGGCCGGGCCGGTGGTGCCCTGGCCGGTCCCCTCGACCGGCTCGCCGGCGTGATGGTCACGGTGGCCGAGCCGGTAAGGGTCTTCGCGGACGCGCCGGATCGTTTCGCGCGTGGCGGGAAGGGAAGTGTCGGTCACGCCAGCGCCCCCTGGTCGGCAATGCGTTCCATCAACGCCTGGCGCGCGGCACGGCGGGCGCGGTCGACCCGCGCGACTTCCTCGGCCGGCACATGGAATTCGTGCACGTCGCGCCACGCGAAGACGACGAAGCCGATAAAGGCGCCGAGCAGGCCAAGGCCCGCCAGCCACCAGATGTGCCAGATCAGCGCGAAGCCGGTCACGCTGGCGAAGACCGCGGTGTAGAAGCCCACCGGGCTGCTCAGCGGCATCTCGATCGGCTCATATCTGGGTTCGGGCCCGAGGCGCTGGGATTCGATCGCGCGCACCTTGATCCCCCAATAGGCCTCCTCGCCCTCGACGTTCGGCATCGTGGCGAAATTGAAGAAGGGCGCGGGCGACGGGGTCGCCCATTCCAGCGAACGCCCGTCCCACGGATCGCCGGTCACGTCGCGCAGCTTCTCGCGGTCGCGGATAGAGACCACCAGCATGACCACCTGCGAAATGACGCCCAGGATCAGCACGCCGATGCCGACGACGGACAGGTCGAGCATCGGCTTCCATTCGTCGATATTCACGTGCTGGAGCCGCCGGGTCATGCCCTGAAGACCGAGCACGTAGAGCGGCGCGAAGGTGATCCAGAAGCCGAAAAAGGCGAACCAGAAGGCGGCCTTGCCCCAGCCTTCGTGCAGGCGGAAGCCGAACGCCTTGGGGAACCAGAAGTCGAGGCCGGCGAACAGCGCGAACACCACGCCGCCCACGATCACGTTGTGGAAATGGGCGACCAGGAACATCGAGTTGTGGACCAGGAAGTCCGCTGGCGGCACCGCCAGCAGCACGCCGGTGAGGCCGCCCATGATAAAGGTGAAGATGAAGCCCATCGACCAGAGCATCGGCACGGCGAACCGGACGCGGCCACCGTACATGGTGAAGATCCAGTTGTAGATCTTCACGCCGGTGCCGACCGCGATCACGCTGCTGGCGATGCCGAAGAAGGTGTTGACCGCAGGCCCCGCGCCCATCGTGAAGAAATGGTGCAGCCACACCATCATGGACACGACGCAGATGAACAGGGTGGCCGCGACCATCGATCGGTAGCCGAACAGCGGCTTGCCGGAAAAGGTCGAGAAGATTTCCGAGAAGATGCCGAAGGCGGGCAGCACCAGGATATAGACCTCGGGATGGCCCCAGGCCCAGATCAGGTTCATGAACATCATCGGGTTACCGCCCGCGTCGTTCGTGAAATAGTGCCAGCCGAACACCCGGTCGAGGCTCAGCATCGCGAGCGTCGCGGTCAGGATCGGGAACACCGCGACGATCAGCAGGCTGGACGACAAAGTGGTCCAGCAGAACATCGGCATGCGCAGCAGGCTCATGCCCGGGCAGCGCATCTTCAGCACCGTGGTGACGAAGTTAATGCCCGTCATCAGCGTGCCTATGCCGGCGATCTGCACTGCCCAGAGGTAATAGTCGACGCCGACGCCCGGCGAGTACGTCGCTTCGCTGAGCGGCGGATAAGGGAGCCAGCCGGTGCGCGCGAACTCGCCGATGAACAGCGAGACGTTGACCAGCAGCGCGCCCGATGCGGTCAGCCAGAAGCTGACCGAGTTCAGCGTCGGAAAGGCGACGTCGCGCACGCCCAGCTGAAGCGGCGTCAGGAAGTTCATGAAGCCGATCACCAGCGGCATCGCGCCGAAGAAGATCATGATCGTGCCGTGGGCGGAGAAGATCTGGTTGTAGTGCTCGGGGTTGAGATAGCCCTGAGCGCCTCCGACCGCGGCGGCCTGCTGCGTGCGCATCATGATCGCGTCGGCAAAGCCGCGGATCAGCATCACGACGCCGAGAATGCAGTACATGATCCCGATCCGTTTGTGATCGACGCTGGTGATCCATTCGGTCCAGAGATATGGCCACCAGCCCTTCACGGTGATCAGGGCCAGGATGCCCAGCATGACGAGGATCACCACGATCGAGGTGATCAGCGCGATCGGTTCGTGAACCGGAATCGCCGACCAGCTGAGCTTACCGAACATCGATCAGTGCCTCCCTCCGGTCGAGACTTCCCGGCCCGCATGCTCCGGCGTCGGCGGCTCGGGGCCGGGCCCCGGCGCGATCTTCTGGCTCGAAATGGCGTCGAACAGTCGCGGATCGACCGCGCGGAACGTGAGGGCGCGCACATTCTCGCTCTGCTGCGCCAGCTGCGTGTAAGTCGCGAGGTTCAGGACCGGGCCGGCGCTGCGAACGCCCTGGAGCCAGGCCGCGAATTGCGCCGGCGGCACGCTCTTCACCTCGAACTGCATGTCGGAAAAGCCGTCGCCGCTGAAATGGGCGGAGATGCCGAACAGGTCGGCTGGCCGGTCCGCCTGCAGGTGAAGCTGGGAAACCATCCCGGGCATCGCATAAATCATCGAGCCGAGCCGCGGCACGAAGAAGACGTTGAACACGCTTGCCGAGGTGATCGAGAAATGGACCGGCACGCCGGCCGGGACCACGAACTCATTGACGGTGGCGATGCCTTGCTGCGGATAGATGAACAGCCATTTCCAGTCGAGGGAGACCACCTGCACCTCGAGCGGCGGCACCGTGGTCGACAGCGGCCGGAACGGATCGAGCCGGTACGATCCGATCCAGATCACCCCGCCCAGGAACATGATCGTCAGGATCGGGATCGACCAGACGACGGCCTCGATGCGGCCGGAATAAGACCAATAGGGGAGATATTCCGCCTTCGGGTTGGATGCGCGGTATCGCCAGGCGACCCAGAAGGCGAGCACGATCGTCGGGATCACGATCGCGAGCATGATAATCGTCGCGTCGATCAGAATCTTGCTGGCGTCGGCGCCCACCGGGCCCACCGGGTCCAGAATCCCTCCGGAACAGGCCGAAGTGGCAAGCGCAAGGCCGGCACCCAGGAACAACCTTCGCGAAAGTCGCGCCCTGGCCTGCAAGTTCGGGGAAGGACACATGCGCATAGGCCCCCCTGCTTCCGGCAATCGCGTGCCTAACTCTGCGCGCAAAGCCAAAGTTCCGCACGCAGTTCGATTCCGGCGCTATGGCCGCGCAATCATCAGCCAAAACACGGCCGCCAAACCGAGAAAGGCTGGCCAGCCGAGCAGGAACCACAGGCGCATGGTACGATCATAATCGCGCCCGAGCCGCTCCTGCGCCGCGTGCGCCGCCTGGGCGAGGCGCTGCGCGCGAATCTGCAAGCCAACGACCGGGAACCAGCAAGCGAATGCCAGCGCATAAAGGCCGTAGGTCGCCAGCAGCCAGGGTTCGGCCAGCGAATAGCCTGTCAGGCGGGCAAGGATCAGTCCGCTGGCCGGCTGCACGACGCCGCTGGTACCCGTGAAAATCCAATCGGCCCTGACGACCATCCGGCCAATGGCCGCAATTGTCGCTGGGTCGCGGGTGCGATGCGCCGACCAAAAATACCAAGCCGTACCCGCGCCGAAGCCGAACAGCACGGTCGAGCTGATCACATGGACCCATTTGACGAGCAAATAGAGCTCCATCAGCGCTGCACCGCCACCGCGCCGCGCATGAGGATCAACACGATGATCGGCAGGTTCTTCAGCAGCGGCCCGAGAGGGTCGAACCACAGATGCGGCTGGGCCAGCCCGATCACGACAGTGTAACCGAGGACAACGACCAGTTGGACGGCCGTGGACCAGCGAGCGGTGCGATCGGCCGCCAGCAGGGCCGCGACGGACAGGTCGAGCAGGCTGCCGCCGAGCTGGAGCGGGCGCACACAGGTTTCGGGCAAACCCAAGCCCTGCACAACGGCGCGCGTTTCGGCGTCCCCAAATGCCAAGCCCAGAACCGCCGATGCGATCCACATCGCCAGCAGCACCGCGGTGGCAAGCGGCGCGAGGAAGAAAAGGCGGGCGTGCCAGCGATCCTGCACGTGCGACGGCCGGTCGCGTAGCGCCTCGTTGATGCTGCGCGGGGTAAAGCCGATCGCGGCGGCGAAGGCGGCACCGTCTCCGCCGTTGCCCGCGATCATCTGACGGACGCTGTTGGTGGCGATCGGCCCGGCGCCGAAAAGATCTCCCAGCCTGCCGAAAAGCCGCATCGCGGCCATCGGGATCGTCAGGATACGGGGGGTGCCGAAGCCGAGCCAGCGCCGATAGCGGACAAGCAGGTCGCGCAGGCTGAGCGTTTGGGGGCCGGCGGGCTCCAGCGTCTGCCCGGAAAAGCCGTTGTCTTCGCAGATTAACCGGACCGCGCGTGCGAGGTCGTCGGCGTGGATGGGCGAGAAGGCGAAGCTGCCGTCGCCGGGAACGGGAATGAACCAGGGGAGGCCCGCCATGCCGCGTATCAGCGAGGTGCCGCCATAGCTGCCATCGCCATAGACGAGCGACGGCCGCAGGATCGTCCAATCCAGGCCGGAACGCATCAGCTCCGCTTCGCCGCGCAGCTTCGTGCGGGAATAGTCGGTGTCCACCTCCGACCGTGCGCTGATCGCGGAAATCAGCACCACGCGTTTCACGCCCGCATCCGCACATGCGGAATAGAGGGCGCGGGGCGCGTCGACATGCACGGTTTCCATTTCCGGTCCGCGCAGCACGCCCGCGGCGTTGATCACGACGTCCACTCCGGCCAGATGTGGATGCCACGAGGCGGGGTCGGTCGCCTCGGCGAGATTAATCGCGACGCGCCGATCACCGGAGCCGTCCGGCCGCCGAACGACGGCCACCACATCATGGCCGCGGCGCAGCAGCTCCGCCCTGATGGTGCGGCCGATGAATCCACCGGCGCCTAGCAGCAGGATGCGCATTCAGCCGCCGAAGCCATCGAGAAGGAAGCTCGCGCAGGCGAGGTCCTGGACGATCGAGCCCAGCGACTTGTAGATCGTCACGTCGGCCGGGCCGAGGCGGCCGGCACTGGCACCGGCGAAGACGGTGCCGATTTCGGAAAGCACATGCGCGTCGGTGACGAGACCGGCCGCGCGGGCGCGGAGGAACTCGGCGCCCTGGGCGAGCACGCCCTCGCGGTGATCGGGGATGAAGCGGGCGCGGGCGACGAGCGCGCTGTCGATCTCGACCGGACCGGCGCGGCTGGAGCCGACCAGGTTGATGTGGGTCCCGTCGGCAACGTCGCTGGAGTGGAGCACCGGTTCGGCCGCGGCCGTGGTCGTGCAGACGATCGCGGCGTCGGCGACGGCTTTCGCGGCCGAGGCGGCGACCGTGGTAGCGATGCCGAGCCCGCCTTCAATCCTGCGGGCGAGCGCCTGAGCCTTGTCCGGCGCGCGGCCCCAGAGGCGGACCGTGTCGATCGGACGGACCAGCGGCACGGCGAGGGCGTGTTGCCAGGCCTGCTCGCCGGTGCCGAGGATCGCGAGCGTGTGGGCGTCGGGCAGCGCCAGCGCGTCGGTCGCGGCGGCGGAGGCGCAGGCGGTGCGAATCGCGGTGACTTCGCCGGCGTCGATCACCGCGGCAGGGGCGCCACTGGCTTCGTCGAACAGCACGATCACGCCTTGATGCGAATGCTCCTCGAGCGGGAAGACGCTGACCAGCTTGGCGCCGAAGCCGGCGCCCTCGAGCGCGCCCGGCATCACTCCGAAGGCGTTGCCGCCGTCGAGGTCGATGATGCCACGGAGGAGCTGCTTCGACTTGCCGGTCGCGAGCGCGATCATCGCTTCGCGCATCAAGGCGATGCAGGTGAGATGATCGAGGCGGCGGCGGACCTCCGCCCGGTCGAGGACGATCATGCGCCCCAGATCTCGGTCGCGAAGCGCAGGAAATTGAGGCCGAGAATCTTGTCGATCTGGCGCGGGCTGTAGCCGCGCGCGCCCAGCAGAGCAGCGAGCTTGCGGAACTGGTCGGGCCCGCGCAGGTCGACGAGGAAGGGATAGGTGTTCGGCCCTTCGCCTGGCGCCGCGACGCCGGCCGCGCGCCGCTCCGCGTTCTCCTTCGCAAGCGCGGCGGCGTATTTCTGCAGGTCGTCGATCTGGGTGACCGAGCCGTCGGTGCCGATGCCGACATGATCCTCGCCGCAGACCTGCACCGCATGATCGATGTGCCGGACCACGTCGGCGGCGTGGGCGTGGCCGGCGGGATCAAGGAAGGGCATGAAGTAGATGCCGACAAACCCGCCGCGCGAGGCGACCAGCCGCAGCTCCTCGTCGGTCTTATTGCGCGGCAGGTCGACGAGCGCGCGGCAGCCGGTGTGGTTGATCGAGATCGGCGCCTTCGACGCGCGGGCGGCGTCGAGGCAGGTCCGGGTGCCGCTGTGCGACAGATCGACCATCAGATGCTTTTCATTTAGGCGGGCGACGACTTCGCGGCCGAAGGGCGTCAGGCCGGGATTGCCCGGCGCCATCGATCCGCCGCCGAGCTGGTTCAGGGGATTGTAGGTGAGCTGGAAGATGCGCACCCCCATGTCCGCGAACAGATCGACGCGAGTGGCGTCGCTGCCCATCATCGCGCCGTTCTGGAAGCCGTAGATGATGCCGATCCTGCCTTGATCCTTCGCGCGGCGGATGTCGCCCGCGGTGAAGACCTTCAGCAGATCGTTCGGATGGGCGCGGAGGAAGGCGTCGTATTCGGCGACGCTGCGCACGCTCTGTTCGAACGGATCGCCGGGGCCGGCGACATAGCCGAGCGTGGTGTTGACCGCGGTCAGGCCGGAGGCGTGCGCTTCGGCAAGCACGCGCGGCGTGAAGGGATCGCCATCGCCGTCGGTGTTAGGGTCGCCGAGGCCGCCCAGCGCATTGACGACGATCTTGCCGGCGAGCGGATCGGCCGGGGCGAGCTCCGCGAGAGCCGGCGCGGCCGCGGCGACCGCCGCCAGCGCGAGGAAGCTGCGGCGATTGTGCATCAGTGCTCCTTCGGCCTGAAGTCGGCGCGCGGATATTCGCGACCGCGCTTCACGGTCATGGCGATGCTGCGGATATTCTCGATGGCGGACAGCGGGTCTTCGGTCAGCACGACGAAGTCGGCCAGCTTTCCGGCCTGGACGGTGCCGGTCTGCTGCGCGCGGCCCATCGCGAGAGCGCCGTTCAGCGTCGCCGCGCGGATCGCCTGGAGCGGCGGCATGCCGGCCTGGTGGACGAGGAAGAAAATCTCGTCATGCACGGCGGGCCAGGGAAAGTCCGGCGGACCGCCGTTATCGGTGCCGGCGGAAATGGTGACGCCGGCGCGATACGCCTGCGCGGTCAACCGCGCGGTCGTCTTGCCGGTGCAGCGAAGCGGCGCGCGCTCCGGATGCTTCGCCCGCTCTGATTCCATGCGGACGAACAGAGCTCCAGTCGCGTCGAGGACAATGCCGCGCCGCTGCATCTCCGCGAACAGCTTGGCCATTGCCGGGTCCTCCCCCTTCGCGGCAAGCAGGTTTTCGTGGACCGGCGTGTGGTCTTCATAGTTCGCCAGCATCACCGGCTCGACTTGATATGCGAGATAGCACACATGGCTGATCGCGTCGGGGCCGGCGGCGAGCACGTCGGCGGGCCGGGTCGGGAAGATCGCGGAATGGGTCCAGACCAGCAGCCCCTGCCGATGCGCCTCCGCCGCGATCGCGGCGACGAGGGCGGGGGGCAGGTCTGCATAGATCTTGATCGCGTCGGCGCCGGTGCCTTTGGCGCGAGAGACGGCGAGCGGCAGGTCGGTGCGCGAATCGATCGCCTGCATCCAGGGCGCGGTGCCCGGCGCAAAGCCGCGGCTGGCGGCGGCGACGCGCGGATCGGCAAAGAAGGACGGGCCCGCCATCAGCGCCGCGAAGGCGATGTCGGGCGCCTCGATCTCGCCCTGCTCGGCCTCGCGCGCTAGATCCGCGATCGCGCGCAGGTCGTCAGCCATGTCGCGCACGCCGGTGACGCCGCCGTAGAGGTTGCGGCGCAGCTCGGCGAGCGCCGCGGCGCGGTCGGGCGGCGTCGCGAGATGAACATGGCTGTCGATCAGGCCCGGGATCATGTAGTGGCCGGCAAGGTCGACCGTGCGCGCGCCTTCCGCCTTCACTCGGCCGTGAGGCCCGATCGACGCGATCCAGTCGCCGCGGACCAGCACGTCGATGTGGGCACGCGGCGGGGCGCCGGTGCCGTCGATCAGCGTCACGTCACTGTAGAGGACGGGCGTGGGCGGCTGGGCGACGCACGGTGCCGCCGGCAGCAAGAGGGCGAGCGCGGCGGCAAGAATGGAACGGGGCATGCCCCCTTGCTAACCGGCGCGCGGATTTTCGCAAACCTCGCCCGTATCGACACCGGTTGACACCCCCCGTGTCCTTGCCTAATCGGGCGCCGCGCTGGCGGGGACGCCGGCTTGAGCCGTCGCCGCGACCCCGAGTCGGGCGACGTTTTCTTATTTCTCAAGGTGCTTGCTTGGCGGACGATCGCAACAACGACGAGCTTGACCGGCGCATCGCCAAGGCGAAGGCGACGGCCCATCGCGGCGTGACCGACGCCGAGGGCCGCGCCGAAAGCCGCGGCTGGGCGATCGGCATCGAATTCGTCGGATCGGTGCTGGTCGGCGCCTTTGCCGGCTATCTGCTGGACCGCTGGCTGGACACGACTCCCTGGCTGATGATCGTGCTCCTGATCCTGGGCTTCGCGGCCGGCCTGAGGCGGGCGATCAAGACGTCGAACCAGTTCGACGCCGATCCGACCAACGATCAGAAGTAGGACGACGAAGACGTGGCCGCTGGCAACAACCCGATGGAGCAGTTCGCGATCCGCGTGATCCACCCGTTCGAAGCGGGCGGATACGACGTATCGTTCACCAACTCATCGCTGTGGATGCTGATCGCGCTGGGCGTGATCGCCGCTTTCCTGTTCGTCGGCACCGCCCGCCCGCAGCTGGTGCCGGGCCGGATGCAGGCGGCTGTCGAATATATGTACGATTTCGTCCGCGGCATGATCGACGACAACGTCGGTCCCGAGGGCAAGCGGTTCACGCCGCTGATCTTTTCCGTCTTCATCTTCGTTCTGATCCTGAACCTGCTGGGCCTAGTCCCGTGGGTGCACGCATTCACGCCGACCAGCCATGTCGCGGTGACGCTGGCGCTGGCGTCGATCGTGTTCCTGATCGTGTGCATCGTCGGGTTCCTGCGCCACGGGCTGCATTTCCTGACGCTATTCTGGCCCAAGGGCGTGAACCCGTTCCTGGCCCTGTTCATCATGCCGATCGAAGTGATCAGCTTCCTGGTGCGGCCGTTCACGCTGGCGATCCGGCTGTTCGCGAACATGACCGCGGGCCATGTGCTGCTGAACGTGTTCGGCACCTTCGTCGTGGCGCTCGGCTCGTTCGGGGCGCTGCCCTATGTGTTCGGCGTGGTGCCGCTGGCAGTCAACGTGGCGCTGACCGCGCTCGAGCTGCTGATCGCGGTGATCCAGGCCTATGTGTTCGCTCTCCTCGCGTCGATCTACCTGAACGACGCGGTCAATCTCCACTAAAGTCAGACAGGAAAAGGAAATCATCATGGATCCAGCAGCAGCGAAGCTGATCGGCGCCGGCCTTGCGGCGATGGGTGCGGGCCTTGCCGCCATCGGCGTGGGCTTCATCTTCGGCAGCTATGTGCAGGGTGCGTTCCGCAACCCCGAGGCCGACGGACGCGTTTCCGGTCGTCTGTTCCTCGGCTTCGCGGTGGTCGAGGCGCTCGGCCTGATCGCGGCCGTCGTCTCGCTCTACCTCGCGTTCGCGGGCTGACACCGACTCTCAAGCGAGCCGCCCGATGCCTCAATTCGAAGTCGTCAATTTCGCGCCCCAGTTCGTCTGGCTCGTGATCACGTTCGCGATCCTGTACTTCGGGATCGTGCAGCTCACCGTGCCCAAGATCGGGCGGGTGATCGGCGAACGCGAGCAGACGATGTCGGGTGACATCGAGTCCGCCGAAGCCGCCAAGGCCGAAGCGGACAGGATCGAAGGCGACTACGCAGCGAGCGTCGCAGCGGCGCGCGAGCAGGCGCGCGAGGCCCTGAACGCCGCGCGCGGCCGTGCGACCAAGGCGATGGAGCAGCGGCTTGCCGCGGCCAATGCCGAGGTCGAGAGCAAGCAGAGCGCAGCCCAGGCCCAGCTCGACGCCGCCCGCACCAAAGCGCTCGCCGAGATCGAGGCCGTCGCTGCCGAAGCCGCCGCCGATATCGTCGAGCGGCTGACCGGGGCACGGCCTGATTCCGGCAAGGCGGTGCAAGCCGTCCAGTCGGTCGCGCTGGCGGCGGAGTGACGACGATGGCGGAAAACACTGTCGCCCTGACCGAGGTCCAGCACCACGAGCCGATCCTGCTCGGCTTTACGGCTGAAGGTTGGGTTTATTGGGGCCTGACCATCTTCCTGTTGCTGGCGATCTTCGTCGGCAAGGCGCCGAAGCGGATCGCGGAAGCGCTCGATGCCCGCATCGCGGAGACGCGGCGCCAGCTGGATGAAGCAAAGGCGATCCGTGCCGAGGCGGAAGCGCTGCTCGCCAAGGCCAAGGCGCAGCAGGCGGCCAGCGCCGGCGATGCCGAAGCCATTCTCGCGCACGCCAGGCAGGAAGCGGACGACCTGATCGCAGAGGCCGAAAAGACCGCGACCGAGCTGACCGCCCGCCGCGCCCGGATGGCCGAGGACAAGATCGCTGCCGCCGAGCGCAGCGCGATCGCGGAGGTGCGCGCCCGCGCTGCCGAGGCGGCAACCGGGGCCGCCGCGCGGCTGATTGCCGAGCAGCACGACGTCAAGGCCGACAAGGCGCTTGTCGACCGCACGATCGCCGGGCTGAACCGGGTCCATTAAGTCGGGTGTGCTGAGCCAGGCTGGGCATCGATGCGTTTCCGTCACTCCGGCCTTAAACTGGGTTCCCGCTGCCTTTGCGCGGAAAGAAGAAACGGGATCCCGGCTCAAGGCTGGGATGACGATGGGATATTCGTCATCAGCATGAGCTTCTGGGCTCTAGCCCAGCCTTTGCGAGCCGGCCGAACAGGTCGGCTCGTAGCGTTTCCAGCCTGCTCTTATCCCACGCCTCGATCCGCGCGGTGAGCTTCGGCTCGGTGCCCGAGGCGCGGAGCAGCCACCAGCCTTCCGGGCGTGTGACGCGCAGGCCGTCGGTGCGGTCGATCGGCCCGTCGATCCCCGCTGCCACCGCGGCCAGTATCTCCTGCTTCCGAGCATCGGGACAAGGCAGGCGCAGTTCCGGCGTCGCGACGGTGCGCGGCAGGGTCGCGCGAAAACCCGGGAGGTCGATCCTGCCGAGCGCGGCGAGCAGCCGCATCGCGACGTGGAGTGCGTCATCGGTGCCGGTCCATTGGTCGGCGAAGAAGATATGGCCGCTCATCTCGCCGGCCATCGGCGCACCTTCGCGCAGCATCGCCTGGCGGATCAGCACATAGCCGGAGGGCGCCATCACCGGCCGGCCGCCGGCCGCCGCGATGCCGTCGAACAGCACGCGCGAGGACTTCACATCGGCGACGATCGACGCGCCGGGCTGGGAGCGCAGCAGATCCTGGCCAAGCAGCAGGACCAACTGGTCGGGCCAGAGGATTTCGCCCTGGGCGTCGACCACGCCGATGCGGTCGCCGTCGCCATCGAAGGCGATGCCGAGATCGAGCCGCTTCTCGCAGACCAGCGCCTGCAATTGGGCGAGATTTCCGGGGACGGACGGGTCCGGATGGTGGGCCGGGAAATGGCCGTCGATCGCGCCGTTGATGATCCGGTGCTCGCCTGGAAGCCGCTCTACCAATCGGGCGAGAACGTCGCCGGCGGCCCCATTGCCCGGGTCCCAGCCGATGCGGAGCGCCGGCGCGGCGTCGCTCGCCGCCACCAGGCGTTCGACATAGTCGTGGAAGACGGGAGCGTTTCGGACGATGCCGCCCGCCCTTTCCTCGCCGCGCCGCCTGACCAGGTCGGCGAGCGCCTCGCCGAACACCGGTTCCTTGCCCAGCAGCAGCTTGAAGCCGTTCTGATCGGGCGGGTTGTGCGACCCCGTGATCATGATGCCCCCGTCCAGGTCACGGCTGTGCACCGCGTGGTAGAGCATGCCGGTCGGGCCGAGGCCGATCCGTTCGACCTGCGCGCCGCCCGCGACGAGGCGGTCGACCAGCGCCGATTCCAGCGCGGCGGACGAAAGGCGGCCGTCATAGCCGACCGCGACGCGGCGTCGGCCCTGCAGCGCGGCGGCGTAGGAGAGGCCGAGCGCGCGGGCATCGGCGTCGGTAAGATCGGTGCCGACCTCGCCCCTCAGGTCGTAGCTGCGGACCAACCGCGGGTTGACGAGAGGGGCGTCGCGGGCGCTCACTCGGCGGGAACGCGAGCTGGGCGCAGAGGTTGCGATCTTGCCCTCTCCCCCGAAGGGGAGAGGGTTGTTCGTTACTTCCGCTCCGCTGCGGTCTTGTCGCGGGCGGCGCGGAATTCACTGTCCATGCTCCAGTTCGGCCATTCGCGGCTATTCGCGAGGTTCTGCCCGAGCGTGTAGAGCAAGCCGAGATCGTTCTGCATGCCGGTCAGGTCCCAATCCGGGCTCCATTCGTCGGCCGGCTGATGGTAGCGATCCTTGACATATGCTTTACCCAGCGCCTCGCCGCGCGCGATGCCGCCGTTGACGAGGTCATTGCCGCCGTCGAACGAGATCGCCGGCACGCCGCGCTTCGCGAACGGGAAATGGTCCGAGCGGTAGAAGCCGCCGGCTTCCGGATGCGGGTCCGGCGCGTAGGAGCGGTCTTCCGCGGCGGCCAATTTGGTCAGGTCGTCGAGCAGACCGAGCTTCGCGCTGCCGGAGATGGTGAAGTTCTTCGTCGCGCCCGCGATCGAACCGCCGTCCATGTTGATCACGCCGACCGTCTTGCCGAGCGGGAAGAGCGGGTTGGCCGCGTAATATTCCGAGCCGAGCAGGCCCTTTTCCTCGGCGGTGACGGCCAGGAACAGCACCGAGCGCTCCGACTTCGGCCCCTTGGCGAAAGCGCGCGCAAGCTCCAACAGCTGGGCGGTGCCGGTCGCGTTGTCGACGGCGCCGTTGTAGATGCGGTCACCCTTCGCGTCGGGCTCGCCAACGCCCAGATGGTCCCAATGGGCGCTGTACACGACAGCCTCGTCGGGGTGGGACGAGCCCTTCACCATGCCGGCGACGTTGTGCGAGGTGATCACTTCGGAATTCACGTCGTAATCGGCCGAGAAGCTGGCCTTCAGCGGCACCGGCCTGAAGCCGCGGCTCTGCGCCTTCTTCTTCTCCGCCTCGAAATCGAGCCCGGACGCCTTGAAGATCGCGATCGCCTCGTCGCGCTGGATCCAGGCCTCGGCCGGCGTGTGCTCCGCCTTCGGGCCCTTGCGGACGACGTCGAACATCGCGTTGGTGTTGGAGTTCTTGACCGTGTTCCAGCCATAGGAGGCGGGATCCGTCTCGTGGACGATCAGGACGCCGGCGGCGCCGCGGCGCGCGGCTTCCTCGTACTTGTATGTCCAGCGGCCGTAATAGGTCATCGCCTTGCCGCCGAAATCGCCCTGGCCGGTCTCGAAGTCCGGATCGTTGACGAGCACGACGAGCATCTTGCCCTTGACGTCCACGCCCTTGAAATCGTCCCATTTCCGCTCGGGCGCGTCGACGCCGTAGCCGACGAAGACGAGCGGGGCGTTGTCGATCGTCACGTGTGCCTGGCCGGTCAGCGGCGCGCGCATCGCGATCTGCTCGCCCTGGGTCAACGGCATGGCCTTGCCGTCGAGCGTGAGCACCATCCTGGGCGCGGAATCCTTGATCGAGGCGCGCAGCAGCGGGACCTTCTGGTACCAGGTCCGCTTGCCGGCCTCGGTGTCGCCGGCCGGCTGCAGCCCCGCCGCCTGCATCTGCCGGGCGAGATAGGCGATCGTCTTGTCCTCGCCGGGGGTGGCGGGGCCGCGGCCTTCGAACGCGTCGGAGGAAAGCGTGCGGATGTCCTGCGTCAGCCGATCGGTGCTGAACTGGGGCGCCTGGGCGATCGCGGCAGTGGACAGGAGAGCGAGGACAAGCAGCGTCTTTTTCACTTGGCTTCCTTGGACTGGAGGGGAGGACGTCATGCCGTGCGAAACCCTGCAGTTCAACTCGCGTGCTGAACCAGGCGTGAAGCCATGCGAATCCAGAATGTTACGCTTGCGTTCCTTATCGATGCGGGAACCCCGGCACGACTGGGCCGTTCTGGCAGCGGAGCTTGCCTTCCCCCCTTCGCAGGCTCCGTGTTCCAAAGTTGGACGCCCCGCTGCTTACCCCCCTGCAGCGGGGCGCTTTGTATCCGCTCGACATCGCGGTCGATTGCAGGAATGTCCTGCAGCCATGACCCGCCTGGAAGCCCGCGCCCGCCTTTTCGCCGTCTGCCTGTCAGCCGTCGCCGGCTTCGTCGACGGCGTCGGCTATATGCAGTCCGGCGGCTTCTTCGTGTCTTTCATGAGCGGCAACTCGACCCGGCTGGGGGTCGGGATCGTCGAGCGGGCCAGCCATGCCGTGCTGGCCGCCGCGCTGATCGCCGCCTTCGTTCTGGGTGTGGCCGGCGGCACGCTCGCCGGCCGCGGCCGGGCCGCGCGCAAGCCGTTCGTGCTCGGACTGGTCGCGGCGGCGCTGGCCCTGGCGGCGCTTTGCGGGTCACTCGGAGCTGGCATCGCGGCGCTGCTGCTTGCCGCCTTTGCAATGGGCGCGGAGAACGCGACATTCGAGGAAAGGGGCGAGGTGCGGATCGGCCTGACCTATATGACCGGTACGCTCGTCAAGATCGGCCAGCGGCTGGCGGCGGCATTGACGGGCCGGGAAGGCGGCGCGTGGTTTCCCTATTTTCAGCTCTGGCTGGGACTGGTCGGCGGGGCCGTGCTGGGCGCGTTCGCGCAAACGCGCCTGCAGTCCGACGCCTTGTGGATCGCCGCTGCGCTGACGGCGGGACTGGCCTTGGTCGCGGCGGCGCGACAGCCGCACGGGCAGGAACGCTAGGCCGCTCTCAACCGGCTAAGGAAATCGCCGGCCGCCCGGGTGAGGGCGCGGCTTTGAGCATCGAGATCGCCGGCGAGCGCCCGCATCGTATCGGTCAGCGCGTCCGTCTCGCGGGCACGCTCGGCGAGCTGCGCGACGTTGCCGCGGACATTCTCGGCGTCCTCGGCGGCATCGAGGGCGTTGCGGCCGATATGGTCGGAGGCCTCGCGCTGCTGGGTCACGGCCTCGGCGATCGCGCTGGCGCCATCGTTGACCGACTCCATCTGGACCACCGTCCTTTCGACCGCAGCGACGGCATCAGCGACGCGCGCCTGGATTGCGGCCGTGGTCGCGCCGATCCGGCCGATCGCGGCCCCCGTCTGCGTCGCGAGATTCTTCACCTCGTTGGCGACCACCGCGAATCCGCGGCCCGCCTCTCCGGCGCGAGCTGCCTCGATTGTCGCATTGAGGGCGAGCAGGTTGGTGCTGGCGGCGATATCCTGAATGAAGGTCGCTACGCTGGCGATGTCCTCGGCGCTGGTGGCGAGCTCCTCGAGGGTGCGGCGAGTCTCGTCCGCCGAGGCGCGGGCGGTGGCGCTGGCGCGGACCTGCTGCGACACCCGTGCCGAGACGTGCTCAACCGCGGCGACCATCTGCTTGGAGGCTTCGGCGACGCCGGCCACGGCGCGCGTGGCGCCGGTCGCGCGCTCGGATGCCGCGGAGGCTCGGGCGTTGGCGTCGCGCCCGATCTCCTGAAGGCTGGCCGACGAGCCCTGCAGGTCCCCGACCGCCGCAGCGAGGCCACGGGCGACGGCGAGTACATTGGCCTCGAATTGCTCGGCCAGGCGCAGCAACTCGTCGTGATGGCGCTGCTGCTCCTGCGCCCGTGCGTGTTCGCGCTCCTGCTCGGCAGCGAGATGGTCCGCGGCGCGGCGCTCGATCTGCAGCCGCTGCTCCTCGCGCTTGGCGCGCTCTGCGGCGCTCAGCTGCTCGGCCGACTGAAGCTGGCCGACGAGGAGGTTGGCGAGGTCGAAATAGACGCGGCCAAGCATCAGCACGAACAGCAGGTCGGCGATGTACATGCCGAGCGGCACCGGCGTCGGTTGCAGCCAGAGCGTCAGCGCCAGCGTCGCGCCCATGATCGTCGTGTAGAGAAGCGCGGCGAGCGGCAGCATGGCGAGGACGAGGCCGCCCACGCTCATCGCAGCCACAAGCGTGCAGAACAGGTAGAGGCGGTCGCTTTCGGCCGTGGTCAGCAGCGGAACGCCCATGATGGCGCCCCAGACGAGACCGGTCACAGCCGCATAGACATGGACCGCTCGCCATTCGGTGGAGGCGCTGCCGTAGCGCAGGCGCGAATAGCGGGTGCGCGGCAGGGCGAGCAGGCCGCCGATGCTCGTCGCCAGCAGGGCCGCGCAACAGGCGAGCAGCACCGCACCGCCGGCGCCGCCGTAGA
This sequence comes from Sphingomonas horti, assembly GCF_009753715.1. GTDB lineage: Bacteria > Pseudomonadota > Alphaproteobacteria > Sphingomonadales > Sphingomonadaceae > Sphingomonas_B > Sphingomonas_B horti. Next base: position 148,473 of record NZ_WQMS01000008.1, read on the forward strand.
GATAGGCGACCACAAAGGCCGCGACGCAGTTGACGGGGGCGGTTTGCTCGATCTGGCGAACCACTTCGTCGACCTGGGCGCGCACAATCTCGGGGCTGGCGCGCAGATGACGCATCACGCGGCGGCGCTCGGCACGCATCGCGAGCCGAAGCCGTGTCACCAGCCGAGCCAGAGCGGTCCGTCGAGCCATTCCGGTATCCGTTCTGAAGGCGAAGTGGTTAACAACGCCTCAACCATGAGGTGAAGAGCGGCGAATTGCGCGGCGCGGGCGGCGGCCCTATCTGGACCGGCGAAGGGATTCTCGCACGCCATGACCATCCACAAGACACGCATGCTCATCCTCGGCTCGGGACCGGCCGGCCTGAGCGCCGCCATCTACGGTGCGCGCGCCGGCCTGAAGCCGATCGTAGTGCAGGGCATCCAGCCGGGCGGGCAGCTGATGACCACCACCGACGTCGAGAATTATCCCGGCTTCGCGGACGTGATCCAGGGCCCGTGGCTGATGGAGCAGATGCAGAAACAGGCCGAGCATGTCGGCACGACCTTCCACTATGACATCATCACCGACGTCGACCTGTCGCGGCGGCCGTTCCGGCTGACCGGCGACGGCGGCGACGTTTACGAGGCGGACACGCTGATCATCGCGACCGGTGCCCAGGCGAAATGGCTGGGCCTGGACAGCGAGCGGGAGCTTGCCGGCAAGGGCGTATCGGCCTGCGCGACCTGCGACGGCTTCTTCTATCGCGGTAGGAAAGTGGTGGTGATCGGCGGCGGCAACACCGCGGTCGAGGAAGCGCTGTACATGACAAACCACTCGCCCGACGTGACGCTGATCCACAGGCGGGATTCGCTGCGCGCCGAGAAGATCCTGCAGGAGCGGCTGTTCGCGAACGAGCGAATCTCGGTCCTGTGGAACAAGACGGTCGAGAAGTTCGTGGCCGGGGGATCGCCGGAAGGGCTGGTCGGGCTGGACCTGAAGGACACGCGCACCGGCGAGCACAGCTACGTCGCCTGCGACGGCGCCTTCGTCGCGATCGGCCATTCGCCGGCGACCGAGCTGTTCCAGGGACAGCTGGCGCTGGACGAGGGCTATATCACCGTCGTGCCGGGCACGAGCCGGACCGCGATCCCGGGCGTGTTCGCGTGCGGCGACGTGATGGACAAGCATTACCGCCAGGCGGTGACCGCAGCGGGTACCGGCTGCATGGCGGCGCTGGACGCGGAGCGGTTCCTGGCGGCGGCCGAGTTCGCGGCGAAGCGGGCCGAAGCGGCGTAAGCTGAGTTCGCCATTCGGGGTTGGCCCCGGGACCTATCCAGCTTTGTGAGGAAGGTAGGCCCCGGCTCAAGACCGGGGCGACGATGTCCTACTGAACCTTGCCGTCCAGGAACGTGACCAGGGCGCCGAAGGTGGCGAGCATGTCGCCGTCGACCTCGTCGTCCTCGATGACGACACCGAGCCGGTCCTCGATCTCGGTCAGCAGGCCGGCCACGGCCATCGAATCGAGCTCGGGAAGGGCGCCGAACAGGGCGGTCTCGGCATGGAACGCGGCGGCGCGGTCCGGGGCGATGCCGAGCACGTCGACGAGCACCGCGCGAACGGTCTGCTCGACCGTCTCGTGATATTCCGGGATCATGGCCGCGCGCGCTAATCCAGCGGCGAACGCCGGACAAGCCCCGCTGCGGATGCGCCGATCGCGGGCAGCCAGGCGGACGGCGCGCGCGGATCGAACAGGTCGAGCCGGCGAAGTACGCGGCGGTCGTCGGCCCAATCGGCCACGTCGGCTTCCTTGCCATTGCCGAGATCGATCCGCTGCGCATGGTCGACGTTCATCAGATAACGAAGCATCGAGGCGGTGAGCTCGGCCGAGGGATAGACCTGGCGCGCCTCGCGGTCCTCGACTCGCCAGTGCGCGAGGGCAAGGCCGTCCTCGAACGTCCAGAGCTGCGCCGCGACGGGCGCGTCGCCGACCCGCGCGATGCCGAGCCGGAGCGTTCGGTCGACGCTCGCATCCTGCGCAAGTGCGCGCAGGAACGGGTCGGGCCCGCCGACCAGCTCTACTTCTTCCCAAAGGGCCGGGGTGATCAGGTCGGTGATCTCGACGTGCAGATGGCGGCTGCCGGCGGCGACCTGCTCGTGCAACTGGGCTGGGCAGGAGTCCCAATAATCCTCGAAATGGCGGCCGCCGACGTCCAGCGTGAAATTGGCCGGGCCGGCGCGGTCCCGCACGACCCAGCCGCCGCTGCGGAAAGCCTGGGCTAGCAACGCCGCATCCTCGGGCAGCAGCGGCCCGAGGGTCAGGCGCGCCATGCCGAACAGGCGGAGGCGCCGCGCCATTGCCCGCAGCAGCGCCCGTTTCGTCGCGTCGTCCGGATCGCCGGCGAAAGCGGGGGCGAAATGGATGCTGTGCTCGCCGACCAAAGCGACCGCCCGATGGGGACGCGTGCGGGCGAGGAACAGCCATGCCTCGGCCGTCCCGGCGCGGGCGCGGGCGATCAGCAGGCGCGCGTCGCGGTGGGCGTGCTCCCAGGTCCTGCCAAACCACTCGAGGCGCAGCAACGGATCGGCCTGCGCGGGCGCGTCGAGCCGGCCGCGCGCGGCGAGCTGTGCCGCGCGGAAGGAGTCAAAATATTCCCCGGTGACCCACAAGACGCTAATCCCCGTTGCCGGCGCGACGTTTGGACGGGGAAGGGCGGCAGTTGCAAGAGCTTGATCCCGTTCCTCGGCCGATCGATCACCTGACGCTGTGTGGAAAGCCCGCCGCGCCGGCACTGATCGTCGGGGGCGAGACGCTGACGTTCGCCGAGCTGGAGCGGCGCGTTGGGCTCGTGGCCGGGTGGCTGCGCGGACAGGGAATCGCTCCCGGCGACAGGGTGGCGAGCTGGCTGCCGAAGACGTTGACCGTCTGCCTTTTACCGCTTGCCTGCCCGCGGATCGGCGCAGTGCACGTGCCGATCAACCCGGTGCTGAAGCGGGGACAAGCCGCGTACATCCTGGCCGATAGCGGCGCGCGGCTGCTGGTGACACAGGAGGCGCGGGCGGCGACGTTCGAGGCGGGGGATGTGCCCGGGGGGTGTGGTGTTGTTTTTGAGGACAAAAGTAAGGGAGGGCCTTCCAGCTATGTGCAGCCTGCCGAGATTGACCCCAGTTCTCTCGCCGCGCTCCTCTATACCTCAGGGTCCACGGGGCGGCCGAAAGGCGTGATGGCTTCGCACGCGAACCTCTGGCTGGGCGCGATCTCAGTGGCATCTTACCTGAAGCTGGCGCCGGAGGACCGGACATTGTGCGTGCTGCCGTTTGCGTTCGACTATGGACAGAACCAGCTGCTTTCGACCTGGGCGGCAGGGGCGTGTGCGGTGCCGCTCGACTATCTGGCGCCCCGCGACGTGGTGAAGGCGGTAAAGCGGCACGGGATCACGACGCTGGCCGGCGTACCCCCGCTCTGGGTGCAGCTGGCGGAGGCGAGCTGGCCCAAGGACACGACGCTCAGGCGGCTGACCAACAGCGGCGGCGCGCTGACCGAAGCGCTGGTGCGGAAGCTTCGGGCGCTGTTCCCGGAGGCGGACCTGTACGCGATGTACGGGCTGACCGAGGCGTTCCGATCCACCTATCTCGACCCTAAGCTGATCGATGCGCATCCGACCGCGATCGGATCCGCAATCCCGTTCGCCGAAGTGCTGGTGGTGCGGCCGGACAACAGCCTTGCCGCAGACAATGAACCCGGCGAGCTGGTCCATTGCGGGCCGCTGGTCGCGCAAGGCTATTGGCGCGATCCCGAGCGCACGGCGGAGCGGTTCCGGGCGGCGCCTGCCGCCTCGCGCCACGGCGGAACGGCGGTCTGGTCCGGCGATACGGTGGTGCGGGGCACGGACGGGCTGCTGCGCTTCGTCGGGCGCGCCGACGAGATGATCAAGTCGGCAGGCAACCGGATCAGCCCGACCGAGATCGAGGAGGCGGTGGGCGCGACCGGGCTTGCGAGCGAGGCGGTGGCGCTGGGCGTGCCGGATGCGCGCCTGGGGCAGGCGATCCTGGTGATTGCGCGCGGCGACGGAAGCGCGGAAGAGGCGCTTCGCATGGCATTGAAGCGCGATCTTCCCAATTTCATGCAGCCGGCGCGGTTCGTCTGGCTGGACGAACTGCCGCGCAGCCCGAACGGGAAACTGGATCGCGCAAAGCTGAAGGCAGAGCTTGGATCGTGAAGCCAATGGGTCCGATCCCCGCCGATTTCCGGGCGAGGGGCGGCGCGCTGCTGATCGGCGGGCAGAAAGCGAGCGCGCTGGCCGAGCGTGCCGGTGAAACGCCGCTGTTCGTCTATGATATCGCGATGGTCGAGGCGCGGATCGCGCGGTTTCGGACGGCCTTTCCGTCGATCGACCTGCATTATGCGCTGAAGGCGAATCCCTTCGCGGCCTTGGTCCATCGGATCGTGCCACTGGTGGACGGCATCGACGTCGCGTCCGGCGGCGAAGCCCGCGCGGCGACCGAGGCGGGTATGGCCGGCTTCTGCGTGTCCTTCGCCGGGCCCGGCAAGCGCGATGCGGAGCTGGAGTTCGCGATCCACCAAGGGATCACGATAAACCTGGAATCCGAGAACGAAGCGGCCCGGGCCCTTGCTGTCGGTGCCCGGATCGGGGTGCGGCCGCGGCTGGCGGTGCGCGTCAATCCGGAGTTCGAGCTGCGCGGGTCCGGCATGCGGATGGGCGGCGGCGCAAAGCCGTTCGGCGTCGATGCGGCGCGCGTGCCGGCGCTGGCCAGACGGATCGTCGCCGAAGGGGCCGAGTTTCGCGGCTTCCATATCTTCGCGGGGTCGCAGTCGCTCGACGCGGATGCGATCGTCGAGGCCCAGACAGCGACGGTCGCGCTGGCGGCACGGCTGGCGGAGGAGGCGGGCGCAGCGCCGCCGCGGCTGAACCTTGGCGGGGGATTCGGCATCCCCTATTTCGCCGGCGATTCGCCGCTCGATATCGAGCGGATCGGGGCGGCGCTGGAGGCGCGGTATCGCGATCGGCCGGCGGCGCTGGCGGACACGCGCTTTTGCCTGGAGCTCGGCCGCTGGCTGGTCGGCGAGGCGGGCGTGTACCTGACGCGGGTGGTCGACCGGAAGGAAAGCGGCGGCCAAATCTTCCTGATCGTCGACGGCGGCCTGCACCACCAGCTGGCGGCATCGGGCAATTTCGGAGCCGTGGTGCGCCGCAATTATCCGATCGCGGTGGCCGACCGGTTCGGAGCGGAGTCCGAGGAGGTCGCCAATGTCTGCGGCTGCCTGTGCACGCCGCTCGACCGGCTGGGCGACCAGGTGGCGGTGCCGCGCGCGCAGGTGGGCGACCTGATCGCGATCTTCCTGGCCGGCGCCTATGGCGCGAGCGCGAGCCCGTCCGCCTTTCTCGGGCACGGGCCGGCGCAGGAAGTCCTCGTTTAGTCGGGCGGGGAATCGGGGTGGGTGCCGGGATCCGACGGGTTGGGATCGGGAATGTCGACGTCCGGGCCGATCGGCGGGATTTCGCCGGGAATGCCGTTCGGCGTCGAAGGCGGCGTTTCGGGGACGCTGTCGGGTGGGGGGACGGTGGCCATGCTCACGCTCCTGAGGCTGAAAAGCTGGAACGCAGAGCCGTGTTGCGGGTTGCCCAACAGGAGCCGCTGGTATAGACGCCCGCGACCGGCGGTCCTGCCGCGGGCGTGGCGGAATTGGTAGACGCGCTGGATTTAGGTTCCAGTATCGCAAGATGTGGGGGTTCGAGTCCCTTCGCCCGCACCAATTCCGAAGCTCCCGCGACGGTAAGGACCCTTCCAAGGATTTGCAAAGGCGAGACATGCAGACTGTCGAGACGTTGAACGAGGGCCTGAAGCGGGCGTACACGCTGAAGATTGCCGCCAAGGACATCGAAGCCCGCGTCCATGGCGAGCTGAAGAAAGTGGCGCCGCAAATCCGGATGCCCGGCTTCCGTCCCGGCAAGGTCCCCGCCAATCTGGTTCGCAAGATGCACGGCCCGGCGCTGGAGCAGCAGGCGCTGGAGACCGCCGTGCAGGAGGGCGTGCAGCAGCTGCTCGCAGAGAAGAACCTGCGCCCGGCGATGCAGCCCTCGGTCGAGCTCGACGAAGGCTTCGCGCCCGGCAAGGACGCCGAGGTGAAGGTCTCGCTGGAAGTGCTGCCCGACGTGCCGGTGGCCGAGATCGACGGGCTGAAGCTGGAACGGCTGACCGTGCCGGTCGAGGACAGCGAGATCGACGAGACGCTGAAGCGGATCGCGGCCGGCAACAAGCAGTTCGAGGCGGCCGAGAAGACGACCTACAAGGCGAAGACCGGCGACCTGGTCGTGATCGATTTCGTCGGCAAGGTCGACGGCGTCGAGTTCGAGGGCGGCAAGGGCGAGGGCGTCTCGCTGGAGCTCGGCTCGGGCCAGTTCATCCCGGGCTTCGAAGACCAGCTGGGCGGCGTGAAAGCGAATGACCAGAAGACCGTCAACGTGACCTTCCCGGAGGATTACGGCGCCGCGCACCTGGCCGGCAAGGCAGCCTCGTTCGACGTCACGGTGAACGAAGTCCGCACGCCCAAGGAAACGGCGCTGGACGACGAATTCGCGAAGCAGCTGGGGCTGGAAGGGATCGACAAGCTCCGTGAGCTGATCAAGGGTCAGCTGGAGCAGGAGCATAACGGCCTCACCCGCACGCACATGAAGCGCAAGCTGCTCGACCAGCTTGCCGCCGCGCACGACTTCGACGTGCCGCCGTCGATGGTCGACGCCGAGTTCAACCAGATCTGGGCGCAGCTGGAGCATGAGGCGAGCCACGAGCCGGATCCGGCCAAGGCGCGGGGGGAGATGGAGGCGGACCGGGATGACTACCGTCGTATCGCCGAGCGGCGGGTGCGGCTGGGCCTGCTGCTGTCGGACATCGGCACCAGGAACAATGTCGAGATCACGCCGGCCGAGATGAACCGGCTGATCGCCCAGGCCGCGCAGCAATATCGCCCCGAGGACCGCGACCGCTTCGTCCAGTATATCCGCCAGGAGCCGATGGCGGCCGCGCAGCTCCGCGCCCCGCTGTTCGAGGACAAGGTCGTCGATTTCATCTTCTCCAAGGCCGATATCACCGACCGCAGCGTGACGCGGGCGGAGATCGAGGCCGAGATCGAGGCGGACGAGGACGGCCATGTCCACGGGCCGGGCTGTGGCCACGACCATCACGATCACGACCATGAGGCCGCCAAACCCAAGGCGAAGAAGGCGGCGGCCAAGAAGCCGGCGGCCAAGAGCGAAGCCGATGCGGGCGCGGTCGAGGCCGAAGCTCCCGCCAAGCCGAAAAAGGCCGCGGCCAAGAAGGCTGCCCCGGCTCCGGAAGCGGCGGTGAGCGAGGAAGCGGCGGCTGAAGCTGCTGCCGCGAAGCCGAAGCGCGCCAAGAAGGCGGCCGCCAAGTAACCACTGCGCGACGGCGCTCCCGCCGGGAGCGCCGCTCCGTGTGTTACCGCCCTGCAACAGTGTTGCGGGAATCGATCAGCCGCCGCAGGCGTCCGCTTCCGCGCCGTTCGCGTCAGGTTTATGTCCCGTCCCGGGACTCCGCGTCGTCACGAAGCGGAGGTGGGAGGATATATGAATCGACCGGCCACTCTGCTTGGCGGGACGGCGCTTGCCGTCCTGTCGATTGTCACCGCGACTCCGTCGCTCGCGCAAACCCCGGTTAACACGACGGCTGACGCCGGATCGCAGGAGACGATCGTCGTCACCGGATCGCGCATCCGCCGCAACCCGCTCGACCAGAGCTCGCCGGTCGTCACGCTCGACCAGTCGTCGCTGGCGCAGACGGGCCTGACCTCGGTCGCGGACATCCTGCAGCGGCTGCCGAGCGCGTCGGGCGGCCTCAACTCCAAGGTCAACAACAGCGGCAACCTCGGCAACCCGCCGGACGGCGGCGGCGTCGGCGCCGGATCGGCCGAGATCGACCTGCGCTATCTGTCGGCCAAGCGGACGCTGGTTCTGGTCGACGGGCTGCGGTTCGTGAACGGCACCAGCGCGAGCGGTATTCCGGCGACGGTCGACATCAACGCGATCCCGGCCAGCATGATCGACCGGGTCGAAGTGCTGCAGGCGGGCGCGTCGCCGCTCTACGGCTCCGACGCGATCGCCGGCGTCGTCAACATCATCACCGTCGCGCAGCAGGAAGGCCTGCGCGCATCCGCCCAATATGGCGCGTTCCGCCAGGGCGACGGCGATACGTTCAACGCCGACATCAGCTATGGCGTGAAAGGCGAGACCACGAACCTGGTGTTCGGTGCGAGTTATGTGAAGCAGAGCCCGGTGCGGTCGGCCAATCGATCCATATCGCTGTTCCCGAACCCGGGGCAGACGAGCTGCACCGATCCGGTCGGCGGCTGCTCCAGCGCCGCGGTCAACGGCCGCTTCCTGACCGATTTCGGCAATCAGACGATCTCGAACCCGCCGGACAGCACGCCGACCCTGGCCGAGCTTCGCCCGTTCACATCGGCCGACCGCTTCAACTTCGCGCCGTTCAACTATCTGCTGACGCCCAGCGAGCGCTACGGCGCCTGGCTGAGCTTTCGCCAGGAGCTGACCGACAAGATCAACCTGCGGCTCAAGGCGCAGTATAATCGCCGCAATTCGCAGAACCAGGCAGCATTCGAGCCGCTGTTCATCGGCCCCGACGCGGGCAACGGCGCGGGCAGCCTGTTCGACACGCTGTCGTTCGACGCAACCAACCCGTTCAACCCGTTCGGCGTGACGCTGTCGGCCGGGCGTCCGGGCCAGCCGGCGCAGAATTACTCGTTCATCGCGAGGCGCCTGGTCGAGGCCGGGCAGCGCACGTTCGACCAGACCGTCGACACGCTCTCCGCCACCGCGACGCTCGACGGCTCGTTCATGGTCGGCGGGCACGAATGGTATTGGGATGCGAACGCGCTGTTCGGCATCAACGACGCGCACCAGAGCTTCACCGGCAACGTGCGTGCCGACCGCGTCGCCCAGGCGATCGGCCCGATCGCGAACTGCACCGCGCCGTGCGTGCCGCTGAACCTGTTCGGCGGCCTCGGCTCGATCACGCCGGCGATGCTCGACTGGATCGCATTCACCGAGCACGATCGGAGCAAGCAGGAGCTGTACGATTACACGCTGAACCTGAGCGGCAATCTGTTCGACCTGCCGGCGGGCCCGGTGGGCTTTGCCGTCGGTTATGAGCACCGCATCCAGATCGCGAACTTCATCCCGGACCCGATCGTGTCGGCCGGCCTGGGCGCCGACATTCCCGCGCAGCCGGCCGCCGGGCGCTACAATGTCGACGAGGTCTATGGCGAGGTCCGTATCCCGCTGCTGAAGGACACGCCGTTCTTCTATTCGCTCGAGGTCGACGGCGCGATCCGCCATTCGAGCTATTCGATCAGCGGACAGAGCACGACCTACACCGCAACGGGCCTGTGGAAGCCGGTCGAGGACCTGCTGCTGCGCGGCGCCTATACGACCGGCTTCCGCGCACCGAGCCTGGGCGAGCTGTTCGGCGGCCGCTCACGCTTCGACCTGCCGGTCGTCGATCCGTGCACGAGCGACCCGTCCGGCCTGTTCCAGACCAACGCCACGGTGCGCGCCAATTGCATCGCGGACGGTGTGCCCGCCGACGGCAGCTATGCCGAGCCGCCGGGCCAGCTGCCGGTCATCACCCGGGGCAACATCAACCTGAAACCGGAGACGTCGCGCAACATCACTTTCGGCGCGGTCTATGCGCCGGCCTGGGCGCGCAACAGCGGCTTCGCCTCCACCTTCAGCCTGGAAGCCAATTACTACGACATCCGGGTGAAGAAGGCGATCGGCGCAGTCGATCCCAACCTGACGCTGAGGAACTGCGCGCTGCTGGGCGACGCGGCGAGCTGCGCGCTGACGGTGCGGACCAACAACGGCTTCGTCAACGAGATCGACGGCACGCTGCAGAACCTGGACAGCATCCGCACCCGCGGCATCGACCTCACCGGCCTCTATCGCACGCCCGAGACCGGGATCGGTTCGTTCGGGCTGGCGGTCAACGCGACCTGGTTGCTGAAATATGTGCTGTCCGCCTCGAACGGCTTCGTCGTGATCGACCGCAAGGGGACCGAGCGCGGCAGCCCCGACCAGGCGTTCCCGAAGTTCAAGGGCAATGCGACGGTCGACTGGTCGCTGAACGACACGATCGCGGCGTCGTTCACCGGCCGCTACATCTCTGGCGTCACCGAGATCAACCCGAATGACGGGCTGCCGAACCGGATGCACAGCCGCTTCTACGGCGACGTGCAGCTGACCTTCACGCCGGGCTTTGCCCAGCACCGGTTCGCGTTCACGATCGGCGTGAACAATGTGTTCGACACCGATCCGCCGCCCTGCTTCTCGTGCAGCCTGAACAATTTCGACCCGACCACGTACGACGTGCCCGGGCAGTTCGGCTATGCGCGGATCAGCTACAAGATGTGATCAGGTGCGTTCCTCCCCTCAGCGCAGCTGAGGGGAGGGGGACCGCGCGAAGCGCGGTGGAGGGGCCGGAGCGGAGCGGAGCGTCGCCAGTCCTCCCCCCGCTCGACGCCGGGGTGCGGCCCCTCCACCACGCGCTGCGCGAGTGGTCCCCCTCGCCGAGCGAGCTCGGGGAGGAGCTTGCAGGGGGGTTGAACGCCTCCGGCTTCCGTCCGATGTAGGGGGCCTGAACACCTACGAAGGACGCATTTCCCCATGAACAATCCGTTCGAGAACGGCCAAATCCACGACGCGCTCGTCCCCATCGTCATCGAGCAGTCGAACCGGGGCGAGCGCAGCTTCGACATCTATTCGCGCCTGCTGCGCGAGCGGATCGTGTTCGTGACCGGCCAGGTCGAGGACCATATGGCCTCGCTGATCACCGCCCAGCTGCTCTTCCTCGAGTCCGAGAACCCGAAGAAGGATATCTACATGTACATCAACTCGCCGGGCGGCGTGGTCACGGCCGGCATGGCGATCCACGACACGATGCAATATATCCGGCCGCGGATCGGCACGGTCTGCATCGGCCAGGCCGCGTCGATGGGCAGCTTCCTGCTGTCGGCGGGCGAGCCGGGCATGCGCGTGGCGCTGACCAACAGCCGGATCATGATCCACCAGCCCTCCGGCGGCGCACAGGGCATGGCCGCAGACATCGAGATCCAGGCACGCGAGATCCTGCGCATGCGCCACGATCTCAACCAGCTTTACGCCAAATATACCGGCAAGCCGCTGGAGGAGATCGAGCGCGCGATGGATCGCGACAAATTCATGTCGGCGACCGAGGCGAAGGAATTCGGTTTGATCGACGAAGTGTTCGACAAGCGCCCGACGCCCGCCGAGGAGCCGACCGCGGCGGCCGCGTGAGCCGGCGATTCTTCCCTGCCCGGATGAATCGTTCGTAGATCAGAGCCGCGCCCGGTGGAGACCAGGGTGCGGCTTTTCTCTTGGGCGGCTCGCCAGGCGCGCATGGTCGGGGCGGGCTCCCTGCTTGCAATTACTGCGCTGACAGGCTGCTCCATTCCTGAACGTGTGAACCAAATGGGTGAAAATGTCTTGACATCGTGACGATGATCTGGCACTAGATCCGCGATTATGTAGTTTACAAACCCAGCGGTTGAGGATATAAGAGGCCCATCAACTAAGGGTTCTCACCATGTCGGTTCTTTCCTCTCCCCACTTCCACGACGAAGCTAAGGCTTTCGCATTTCTGGAGAGCATCGTTTGGGCCGATGGGGTTGTTTGCCCGCATTGCGGTGTTGTCGGTGGCCGCGTGTATGACCTGTCCGGCGTTCGCTCCAAGCCGAGCCTGAAGAACCCGGAAGGCGTCGTTCGCCACGGCCTGAAAAAGTGTGGCGAGTGCCGCAAGCAGTTCACGGTCAAGGTTGGCACCGTGTTCGAGCATGCCCGCATGCCGCTCCATAAGATGCTCCAAGCCGTGCACCTGATCGTGTCCAGCAAGAAGGGCATCAGCGCCCATCAACTCAGCCGCGTGCTGGAGGTTCAGTACAAGTCGGCCTGGTTCCTGGCGCACCGCATCCGCGAAGCCATGCGTTCCGGTGATCTTGCTCCGTTCGGTTCGGGCGGCGGCGCTGTCGAGGTGGACGAGACCTATTTCGGTGTGAAGCAGGGCCGCACGCGCAACACTGGCGGCGGCCATGCTCACAAGTTCGGCGTGCTGGCGCTGGTCGATCGCGACACCCGCACGATGCGCACCTTCACCTTTGACCGCTTCAAGGCGGAAGAGGTTCACCCGATCGTCCGCGCCAACATCAGCCGCGAAGCCCGCCTGATGACGGACGAAGCCCGCATGTATTCCAAGATCGGCAAGGAGTTTGCCGAGCATGGCACGACGCTTCACGGCATCAAGCAGTTCGTGGATTATGGCGATCGCACCATTCACACGAACACGGTCGAGGGCGCGTTCTCGATCTTCAAGCGCGGCATGAAGGGCGTCTATCAGCACTGTGGCGAGCAGCACCTGCACCGCTACCTCGCCGAGTTCGAGTTCCGCTACAACAACCGGGTTGCGAACGGGGTTGATGACCGCCAGCGTGCCCGCAATGCCGTAAGGGGCATCATTGGCAAGCGCCTAACCTACGCGGCTTAGTAAGGGCGGAATTGCGTCAGGCGCGCAAAGCGTCAGTTTTGATTAGGAATTGCGGGTCTACTATGCTTTTCCTTCGTTGGAAGCGAAGGAAACGCCCCGGGAAGGCTCCAGCGATTCCGAGCCCCAGACGCCAAGCGTCTGGGGCTTTCTAGTTCACCCGCAGACTGCTCGCTACCTCTGTCACACGCTGCTCGACCCGATCCTTGGCATATCGAATGTCATAGTATCGGTCACCATCGCGAAGTAGTGCGCCGTCTGCTTTTAGCCTCGATAGTAGCGAAGTAACTGTGGCCGGTGCCACGTTAGGAGACTCCACTTTGGCCAGTGCCACTACTTCGGCGGCCGTGGCGCCAAGGAAGCCAGCGCGCTGCATGATATCAAGAACAAGTGGCTTAACGTTTGTAAGACGCTTCTTAGCGCTGGGCTCCTCCATCTTCTCCCCAGAGAAAGCGGCCTGAATCCTAACAAGGGCCGCCTCCTCTACGCGGAGTCGCTCGATTTCCGTTCGGATACGAGCGAGCTCCTGTGCTAATGTTTCTAGCATGTCGCTCGCTTTCGCCATGTCTGATCCTCTTGGTTGCGAAGGAAAGCCGTACCCCCGACAGGACTCGAACCTGCACGCCCCGGGAAGGACTTCGGTTTTAAAGACCGCTGCGTCTACCATTCCGCCACGGGGGCACAGGCAGGGTGTGACTCGTTTTGCGCCGGTTTGCGAGTCGGGAATGGCGCAACGTACGCAAAATGATGTGGATAACCCTGTGCGGGAGATTCTGTGTGGATAAGGCTGTGAATAGCGGGGGTCAGCTCGACAAGTTCAAGGAAGCCGCTCGCCAGCTAGAGACGGACGACGATCCGGAGCGCTTCAAGGACAGGCTCAAGAAGCTGGTGAAGCATAAGCCGGTGGAGAAGCCGGAGTGAGCACGTTCGAGCTTCTGATTGCCGGATCGCTTGTCACCATTGCGGCTAGTCACCTGGCTATCGCCGGCAGGCTTGCCGCGCTCCAGCGTGATATTGCTGAAATCTGGAAGCGCATGCCACGCATAGATTAGTGGGCTGTCCTACATACCCGCCGCTGTGCTTACGGTCGCGCATGGATCGAGAGCCGGATTGGAAAGCGCGCGCGGTTGCGCTGGAGTGGTGGACGGCCACGGCGATCGTCGCGGGAGCGTTGATCTATGGGGTCGTTTCAGCAGCCATCGCGCTGTTGGGTGTGTAAACTACATAAACGCCACTAGATCAGCACGCTCGGAAACTGTGATTCGACGGGGCGGCGGAGCCTCCCATCAGAGCAGGCGGTGGATCGGCGTCCAAAGCAGGAGCACGCACCCGATCGCCGCAAAGGTGACGAGCGCCCAGAACTCCCTGGGCTCGTCGTGCCGCGCGAATGCCAGCGGGCTGCCGTCGCCGAAGCCGGAAGGCCACAGCGTCGCGGTGGACGTCCGCAGCGTGCGGACGAGCCAGGCGAACAGGGCGATCGCGAAGCCGACCGGCATGATCAAGGGTTCGGCCCACCGCAGGGTCTGGAGAAGCTGTTCGACCGCGCCCACGCCGCGAGACTAGCGGCCTCGCGAAGCAACGCAAGAACCGGGGAGACGGCATGAAATGGTTCGGGAAGAAGGCCGCGCGCGGCAGTGCGCGGCCGGCGCTGGCGCGCGGGTTCGGGATGGCGTTCGGGAGCGGCGAATGGCCGCGATCCTATGAAGCGCAGGTGCGCGATGCCTATGCCCTGAACCCGGTGGCGCAACGGGCGGTGCGGCTGGTGGCGGAAAGCGTCGGTTCGGCGCCGATCGCCTGTTCCGAACCCGAGGTGGCGCGGCTGATCGCGGCGCAGTCGGGCGGCCAAGGACTGGTCGAGACGGTCGCATCGCACCTGCTGCTGCAAGGAAATGCCTATGTGGAGGTGCTGACGGGCCGGTCCCTGGATACGCGCCTCTCGACTTCGCTCGCAGCGAACGGAGAAGAAGTAGCCGAACTCTTTGCCTTGCGGCCAGATCGGGTCTCGATCGAGGCGGACGTGCGCGGGTGGCCAGGCGCCTATCTGTACCGCGTCGGCGAGGTGACGCAGCGAGTCGAGCCGGAGCGGCTGGTGCATGTGCGGACGTTTCACCCGACCGACGATCATTACGGGCTCGGCTGCCTCGGCGCCGCGGCGGGCGCCGTGGCGATCCACAACGCGGCGACGCGGTGGAACAAGGGATTGCTGGACAATGCGGCGCGGCCGAGCGGGGCGCTGGTGTACGAGCCGCAGGACGGGTCCAATCTCTCGCCGGAGCAGTTCGAGCGGCTGAAGGCGGAGCTGGAAGCGAGCTTCCAGGGCGCGGGCAATGCGGGCCGGCCATTGCTGCTGGACGGCGGTCTTCGATGGCAGGCGCTGAGCCTGACGCCCGCGGACATGGATTTCGTGTCGCTCAAAGCGGCCGCCGCGCGCGAGATCGCGCTGGCATTCGGCGTGCCGCCGATGCTGCTCGGCCTGCCCGGCGACAACACATACGCGAATTATCGCGAGGCGAACCGGTCGCTGTGGCGGCTGACGATCCTGCCGCTCGCCGCCAAGATTTACGGCGCGCTGGCGCAGGGACTGGCGCCGTGGTGGCCGGGCGTGACGGTCGCCGTCGATGTCGACCGGGTCCCCGAGCTGAGCGAGGATCGGGAGCGGCTGTGGGCGATGGTGTCGGGCGCGGATTTCCTGTCGCCCGAGGAAAAGCGGACGACGGTGGGATTGTAGTTCGCGCGAAGACGCGAAGAGTGATCGGTTCGCGCGAACCAGATGGAGACAGGCTGATGTCTCAGGACACGATGCTCGCTGCGCTGCTGGCGCAGGCGGAGAGCGAAGGCGCCTTGCGCGCGACGCTGCGCGGGCTGGTCGAGGAGGCGTCGGAGCTCGGGGCGCGGCGGGCGCTCGCGTCGCTGGGGCTGGAGGATGCCGCCGCGGGCAAGGACATGCGCGAGCTGCGCGACCTGCTGGGCGCCTGGCGTGACGCCAAGAAGTCGGCGGTGCAGGCGGTCGCGGGCTGGTTCGTGCGGCTGCTGCTGGCGCTGATGGTGGTCGGGATCTCGGTGAAGACCGGCCTGTGGGCGCGGCTTTCGTGATGCGGTTCGCGGGCTATGCGGCCGTGTTCGACCGGCCCGATCGCGGCGGCGACGTGATCCGGGCGGGAGCATTCGCTTCCGCGCGCGGCGCGGTGCCGCTGCTGTGGGAGCATGGCGGGCCGGCGGGCTCGGTCGAGCGGATCGAGGAGGATGCGCGCGGGCTGCGCGTGATCGGGGCCGCCGAACGCGAGCTTCGGCCCGGCATGGGCTTGTCGATCGGGTACCGGGTCCGGGCTGCACGCGACCTGCCGCGCGGACGCGAGCTGCTCGACCTGGAGCTGCTGGAAGTGAGCCTGGTGCGGTTCCCGATGCAGCCGCTGGCGCGGGTGCTTGCGGTGGAGGCGCGGCGCTGACGCGCCGCACCCCTCACCCCGCTCAGCTTCGCTGAGTCGCCCTCTCCCGCAAAGGGAGAGGGGCATTTTTGAAGCAGGAGAAAGCGATGGAACAGGTGACGGGCTCGCTGGAGGCGAGTTTCGAGACGGTGACGCATGCGCCGGCTATGGAGCGGCCGGCCTTGTCGGGGGCGCGCGTGAGCGGCTCTCGGGAAGCGTTCGTCGACGGGTATCTGCGGCGCGGCTCCGAAATCGAGCTGAAGAGCTTTACCGGCGCGGTCGCCGGCGACGGCGGCTATGCGGTGCCGAAGGAGATCGACGCGGTCATCGACCGGACACTGACGGCGATCTCGCCGATCCGCCGGATCGCTAATGTGGTTCGTGTCGGCTCCGCCGGCTATCGCAAACTGGTGACGACCGGCGGCACGCCTTCGGGCTGGGCGTCGGAGACCGGGACGCGGGCGGAGACGGCGACGCCGAGCTTCAAGGAAATCGCGCCGCCGATGGGCGAGTTGTTCGCCAACCCGGCCGCGAGCCAGGCGATGCTGGACGATGCGGCGTTCGACGTCGAGGGCTGGCTGGCGGGCGAGATCGCGACCGAGTTCGCGCGCGCCGAGGGGGCGGCGTTTGTCTCCGGCGATGGCGTGAACAAGCCCATGGGTTTCCTGACCGGCACGCCGACCGATGAGCCGGACGACGAGCGGGCGTTCGGGACGCTTCAGTATCTGGCGACCGGCGCTGCCGGTGCGTTCCCGGCGTCGAGCCCGCAGGACAAATTGATCGACCTGATCCAGTCGCTACGCACGCCTTATCGGCAGGGCGCCGCGTTCGTGATGAACTCGGCGACGCTGGCGCGCATCCGCAAGTTCAAGACCGCGGACGGCGCCTTTCTGTGGCAGCCGGCGATGGCGAGCGGCCAGCCGGACACGCTGCTCGGCTATCCGGTCGTGGAGGCCGAGGACATGCCGGACATCGCCGCCGACAGCTTCTCGATCGCGTTCGGCAATTTCCGTGCCGGCTATCTGATCGCGGAGCGGAGCGAGACGAGCATCCTGCGCGATCCGTTCACCCACAAGCCGTTCGTCCATTTCTACGCGGTCAAGCGGATCGGCGGCGCGGTGACCAACGCCGAAGCGATCAAGCTGCTGAAGTTCGCCGCGAGCTGACAAGCCCCACCTCCGGCCCCTGCTCCTTCGACCTGGCTCAGCACAGGCCTGAAGGGGAGGGGCTTTGCACCTGTCGAGGAGATCATCATGTCCGATCCGTTTTCCGGGCTGGTCGACGGCGTGTCGGCGCCGGCGACGCGCGGTGTCGCGGTCAGCCCGCACGACAGCAATCCGCTTGCCGAGATGCCGAAGGCATTGTTCATCGGCACGGCCGGCGACCTGGTCGCGCGAGGCATCAACGACGGCGCCGACGTGACATTCAGGAACCTGGCGGCGGGGTCGGTGCTGCCGTTCCGCGCGCGTTTCGTGCGGGCGACCGGCACCACGGCCGCCGACATCGTGGCGCTGTACTGATGGGGATCTTCGGTTTCGCGACGGACCTCGCGGTGCGGCAGCGACGGGTGAGCGCACCTGCCGCGCCGGCCGCGGCGATCACGTCGCTGGAGGTTCTGGGCGCGGCCGTCCTGCCCGATGGGGCGGACGCCGCGATCCCGAACGGCTGGGTCGCGAAAGCGACGTTGCCGGATGACGGCGTATCAGCCTTCGACCCGAAGAAGATCAGCCTGACGGTCACCGATCCGGGCTTCGACACGGCGGGCAATGCGACGGTCGTGACGCGCACGATCACCGGCACCGAGATCGTCCGCAAGCAGTATCCGAACCAGGGGCAGCGGCTGAACTCGGCACCTGGCGGTATCGGCACGCCGCGCACCGTCTATTTCGCGCTGTCGGAAGAAGTGTTCGCTGGATCGACGATCACCGCCGCCAATGCCGCCGCCGGCTATTATGGCGGCGCGGCGGCCGGATCGATTGCGGGGATCGTCAACTCGTCGTCGCTCGCCTATCCGGTGCCGCTGTTCGCCTGGCTGCAGCCGCAGCACGAGCGGGCGACGGGGGCAAGCTTTGCCGTCGAGGCGGCCTGTTATCACCGCCACGCGATGAACGGGCAGCAGGTCGCCTGCATCGAGTTCTACGGCCGCGATGCGGCGGGCGGCAACCTGACCGCGGTGCAGCGCGCGTCGCTGCCGGCGCTCTCCGCCTTCCAGACGGCGGGCCCGATCGTCGAGGCATGGAAGGCGACGATCCCGCTGGCGACGCTGCCGCAGGGCGATCTGTGCCAGGCGATCGCGGTGGTGAAGCCGTGGATCGGCCCGGCCTTCGACCTGTCGGTGGCGGGAACCGGCGTCTATGGCACGCTCACCGCCGGCACGCCCGTCGACACGGCCCAGCCGGAGACGCCGCTGCGCTTCCTGTGCGACAAGACGGGCGGCTATGGCGGGCTGCAGGCATGGGTGAAGGCCGGGGCGTCGGGTGGCGCGGTCGGCTCAAGCGCGACGCCGTTTGCGACCGTGCAGGCGGCGCTTGCCGCGCTCGCCACCGCCAACGGCAGCGGCAAGGGCCATGCCGACCATAGCGGCTCGACGATCTTCCTGATGGACAATGGGGGAGCCGCCGTCGATCACGCGATCGGCGCCACCAGCGCGACGGCGGCGGGCAAATGCTGGACCGATATCAAGGTCGATCCGGCCGCCACCGGGCAGGTGCGCGCGACCGTCGCCGGGCTGGTCGCGACCGCCGACCTGCTGCGCTTCTTCGTGCCGTTCTTCGTTAACGCCACCGGCAACAACACGCTGGACGGCGGCAGCAGCGCGAACGTCAAGCGGATCGCGTTCGAGGGCGCGGCGCTCAGCTATGGCGCGAGCCTGCCCGCCCAGGGCCTGACCTTCCGCTTCGGCATGGGCTATTGGCGCAACTGCACGCTTACCAATGCCTTTACCCCCTTCGGCACTTTCAGCGGCCACCGCAACGCGGCGGCGCTGGTGCTCGGCTGCACCGGCAACCTGGTCTCGACCGGTGCCGGCGCCACGCCTTACGCCTTTATCGGCAACGCGATCGACGGGCTGCGGATCGACGACGTGGCGGCGGCCGATGCCAATGCCTTCCCGCAGGACGGGATGATCATCGCCAATAATGTGCTGACGCGCATGGCCGGCGTATTCAAGATCGCGACCCAGCGGTCGATCGCCGGCGCGGCGCGCGTGCAGAACGTGCTGGAGACGGCGGCCGGCTATCCGGCGGGCGGCGAGGCGGCGAACATCGCCGCCGGCGGCACCGCCGCCGTTTCCAACATCGTCTCGATGCACAACACCGTGCCCGGCGTCGGCGTCGGCAGCTCCAACCAGGCGCGGCAGCTCGGCGTCTATGCCGATACGGCAGGCACCGTCGGCGTGCAGCGGCAGATGGTCGAGCGGTTCGAGCTGCTGCACCAGCGCAACTGCAAGGTCGACACCTTCACGGTCAACACGACCGCGACCGGGCGGACCGGCCCCTGGCGCTATCGCTATGGCGTCGGGCTGCTCGGCAACGTCGTCGTCACCGGCGATGCCTCCAGCGGCCTCGCGACCGTGGCCGACCCGAGCGGCAACAACTGGTCGGGCGAGTATCTGGAGCCGGGCAGCAGCTGGACCGCGGGCGAGGCGAACGTGGTGTTCGTCGACAACAAGTCAGGGTCGGCGGGTGCCGGCGGGGGGAATTACGCGCTGAGCGGGGCGGCGAACGCTGCCTATGGGCGCGTGCCGGCAGGGCAAAGTGCGCTGCGGTACGACCTGGCCGGCAGAGCGAGGCTGAACGACGGCACGGGCGCAGCCGGTGCCTATGAGCGGGACTGAGTGCGGACGATCCGCGGCTCAAGGGGAGACAGGCAGATGATCGAGATGGAACCGGCCTTCGCGGGCAGGGCGGGGAGGCGCGCGTGCTGACGATGGTTGGCTTTGCCGATGCCGACCTCGCCGCCGCGCGAGAGGCAGCGAAGCGTTACGCTCGGGTCGAGCAGGCCGGCGAGGATGCCCTGATCGGCGATCTCGCCGCCACCTGCCTGTTGCTGTGCGAGGCATTTTGCGGCCGCATCGGCCTCGCGCGCGAGGCGGTGGAGATTCTGCCTGCCTCAGCCGAATGGAGTCGGCTGGCAGCAGGACCGGTGCGGTCGATCACAGCGGTCGAGGGTATTCCCGCCGAGGGAGCGGCGTTCACGCTGCCAGTCGAATCCTACGCGATCGACATTGACGCGGAGGGGAGCGGGTGGGTTCGCGTGACGACGCCCGGCGCGGCAGGAAGAGTCCGCGTGACCTATCTCGCCGGGCTAGCGGACGACTGGGACCGCCTGCCGGAGCCGCTGCGCCAGGGCGTGGTGCGGCTGACCACGCACCTCTTCGCCCACCGCGACGACGCCCGCGAAGGCGCGCCACCGGCCGCCGTGGCGGCGCTGTGGCGGCCCTGGCGCCGGGTGAGCCTGGGCGAGCCGACAGGGCGGAGCGGAGGGCCTTTCAGATGAGCTTCGAAGCAGAGCTGCAAGCAGCGGTGCTGAGCGCGCTCGCGGCCGAGCCGGCGATCGCCGCGCAGGCGAACGGCGTGTTCCTGGAACGGCCGGCCCGGGCGACGCCCCCTTATCTGGTGCTTGGCCCAATGCTGAGCAGCGACTGGGGCGCGAAGGGCATTGCCGGCCGCGAAGTGCGGCTGACGGTGCGTGTCCACGACGCGGGCGAGAGCTGGTCGCGTGCTGTGTCGCTGCAGGGCGCGGCGAGCTCTGCGATCGATGCCCTGCCGCGCCAGCTGAGCGGATGGCGACTGGGCTCGGTCGTGCTGCTGCGCGCGCGGACCGGCCGCGATGGGCCGAACGGCTGGCTCGGCACCGTCGAATATCGAGTGCGAGCAATGGAGGGCTGACATGCCGATCGAACGGGGAAGCGCGTTTCTGCTGAAGGTGGGAGACGGCGCCGCGCCGCCGGCTTACGCAACCGTTGCGGGCCTGCGGACAACGCAGCTGAGCGTCAATGGCGAGACGGTAGTCGTCACAAACAAGGATTCGGGTGGCTGGCGCGAACTGCTTTCCGGCGCGGGCGTGCGATCGGTCTCGGTATCCGGGGCCGGCGTGTTCACGGGATCGACCGCGGAGGCGCGGTTGAAGGCCAATGCGCTGTCCGGCGTGCTCGACGATTACGAGCTCAGCTTCGAAAGCGGCGAGCGCATGCGCGGCCAATTCCTGGTCTCGCGTCTCGATTATGCCGGAGATTTCAATGGCGAGCGAAGCTACACGCTGAGCCTCGAGAGCTCGGGCGAGGTGGTGTCGCTGTGAGCGCGGCCAACTCTGCGCGCGGCGAGGCAAGTATGCGGATCGGGGGAACCGACCTCGTCTTGCGCCCGAGCTTTGCGGCGCTGGTGGCGGCGGAGGAGGAGCTTGGGCCGTTGTTCGCGCTGGTCGAGCGTGCGGCAGCGGGCGGGCTGAAGCTGTCGGAAATGACGGCGCTGTTCTGGCATTGCCTGCGCGATCGGCCGGAGAACCTGAGCCGCGCGGCGTTCGGTGAAGCCTTGGTGGCCGGCGGGCTGGTTGCGGCGACGCCGGCGCTGAAGCTGTTGCTGCGCCAGGTGCTGCAGGGGCGGTGATCATGGGTCGTCATCCCGGGCTTGACCCGGGACCCACCTGCCCTTCGTCAATGGCCGTGGAAGGTAGGCCCCGGCTCAAGGCCGGGGTGACGGAGTTTGCAATTGCTGCCAGCAGGCTCGCCGGCCTGGCGGGCGCTTTGCTCGGCTGGCGGCCGGCTGAGTTCTGGACAGCGACGCCGGCCGAGCTGGCGACGATCCTCGCGGCCTTGGCGCCGCGCCACGAGGCCCCCGCCGGGAGCGATGTGCTCGCCGAATTGCAGGAGCGGTTTCCCGATGGATGAAGAGATCGAACGCCTGGTCGTGTCGGTGCGGGCGGATACCCAGGACTTTGCCCGCGACGTGGCGGCAATGCGCGCCGAGCTGGAGGGGCCGTTCGGCATCGGAATCGACCGCGCCGGGCGGGCGCTCGAAACCGGGCTGGCCCGCGCGATCCGGAGCGGCAAATTGGGCTTCGAGGATCTGGGACGCGTCGCGCAATCGGTGCTCGCCTCAATCGCGGCGAGTGCAGTGCGATCCGGCGTGTCGTCGATTCTCTCCGGCGTGGGCGCGGTGCTCGACCTGCCGGGACGCGCGACCGGCGGGCCGGTGGCGCCCGGCCGAGCCTATATGGTCGGCGAGCGCGGGCCCGAACTGTTCGTGCCGTCGAGCGCGGGGCAGGTAATGGCCTCGGCCCCGGCCGCCGCGCGGGAAGTGCGGGTGACGGTGAACGTCAATGCGCCTGCCGGGGCGGATGGCGCGAAGGCGCTGGTGCGATCGTCACGACAGGTGGCGCGAGCGGTCAGGCGGGCGATGGAGGGGTAGATCGTCGAGAGATCCAATCGGGATGATCTCTATCAACCCTTTGCGACATTTATCTTTTGTGACATCTGATGGCAGGTCGAACCAGGAGGTTTCATGCCGATAGCTTCGTCCGGAAGCGATGCGCTCTTTTTGCTGGTCGCTGCGCTCGTCGTATTTGGCCTGACGGCGCTCGCCGCATACTTATTTGGTCGCCGATTAGCCCGGCGGAGCCGCTTCCTCGCAGTCTTGGCCTGCGCTTCGACAGTGCCGGCGTTAATCACTGCCTCAGCAGTGGCTCTGCTCATCACGGCTCCTGATGGACCGCCACCAAACGACGCGCCCGCCATGCTCTTCGTGGCTCTCACTACCTTGGCGATGCTTTCGTGCATAGTAAGCATCCCAGCAAGTGCATTGCTGATCCGAAAAGCCGACTAGGCCAACCGCCACTTTCCACTCATTGCCGACGTTGCCAATTCGACTCGCGACCTGGCGGACAGGCGGGGTCGTAGAGCGCGAGCCGGGATCCCCAGCGGACAAGCCTGACCGCGTCGCCGACCTTGCAGGCCCGGCCGCGGCCGTCATCCGGCCATGCCACGGAGATGGTGCCGCCGTCCGGCATTCGCACATCGACGTGAAGGCGGTTCGGCGAAAGCGTCGCCTTCCGAAAAGTCGACCAGAAACCGACGATCGTTCCCTGAACGCGTTCCGGCCGTCCGGGTGGCGGCTTCGAGATTGCCGCCAGCAGAAAGACGAACCCGGCCAGCATGGCGATGCCGATCAGGATTACGAGCGCTTCTCGCGCGCGGAATGACCAGATCGAGCGCACCGCGCGGCCCTGGCGTGGATTCGCAGGCGTAACAAGGAGGGTCCTGACATGGGTCATTGGCTCGCTCAGTCGCGGACGTGCCAGGAAACGAGCTTCGTCAAAAGGTTCGATGCACGCTTCTGGACCGTGGACTTCCCGCGGCCGATGATGGCGTCGGTCGTGACCATCGAGGCCGATGCGCTGCGGGTCGACGCGGTCTTCTACCGCAAGGACGATCTGGCGGGGCTGATCTGGTTGACGGAGGATCGTTACGATCATCCGCTGCTGGCGTACGAGACCTCGCGAGACTTCCGGCGATGCAGGCTCAGCTTTCGATGGCGCTCGTCGGGGATCATTGCGCTGGACGCCGTGGACGGGCCGACCCTGACCATCGAGGGCCGCGACGAGGCGGGGGCCGCCCGATCCTGGTTCGTGCGATTGTGGAACTATGCGGAAGGGGCGCCGGAGGACGCCGTCGTCAGCCTGGACTTCGCGGCATTGCAGTCCGGCTCTTCGCTTGCGGGCGAGGCGGTCTGGGCCGGCGATGTGGACCGGATGTTCATCTCCCTGGTGCCGCCGGGCTATGACGAAGCGGGTGGCGACCTGGCGGCGCCGGCGGAAGGCTGGGCGGAGCTGACCGATATCCGATGCGACGGCTCCGGCTCCGTCCTTGCGATCGGCGACGTGATGCTGCCGCCCCACCAGCTGCGCATCGCGACCGGCTATGACGACGCGTACAACCTGACGCCAGCGCGGCTGCTGCGCAACATGGTTCAGCTCGGCTATCGCGCGCTGATCAACCACTATGTCGGCATGAGCCATTATTTCCGGCTGGATGGCGGGCTGGCGACGCTTTCCGGCGGCGCGCTCAATGGACCTTGCGCCGCATGGCATCGCGATCTGGCGGCGCGGGCGAAGTCGCTCGGATATGAGCTGATCGTTTCGCTCTCTTACGAATTGCTCGACGCGCATTGCCCGGAGGCGTGGAAACAGCGGGCCGCCGACGGCGCGCCGGCGCTGACGGGCTGGGATCCGCCCTCGACGCTGCTGTCTCCGGCGAACGCAGAAGCGATGGCCTATCTGCAGGCGGTCGCAGCCGCGTTCGTCGGGATCGTCGTCGATGCCGGCCTGCCCGTGCGCTTTCAGGTCGGCGAACCCTGGTGGTGGGTGGCGCCGGACGGGACGCTGTGCGTGCATGACGATGCCGCGAAAGCAGCGGTGGGCGGGGGCATTCCCGCAGATGCCGAGGCAGGCGCGATGCTCGCCGTCTCGACCGCCGCGCTGACGGCGGCGGTAAAGGCGATCGCACCAACGGCCGAGACGCTGCTGCTCGTCTATCTGCCGACCGTGCGCGGCCGCGAGGAGGCACTGGTGCCCGCCGGCTGGGCCTCGCCCGCGTTCGACGTGCTGCAGCTCGAAGATTATGAATGGGTGACGGCCGGCGATGTCGGCGCGAGCAGCCGCGCTGCCGCCGGGATCGAGGCGCGCCTCGGCTATAGCGCGGGGCGTCAGCATTATTTGAGCGGCTTCGTGCTGCGGCCCGAAGACAAGGCCGGCTGGCAGCGCATCGCGGATGCGATCGAACGCGCACGCGGTCGTGGCGTCGCGGAGACGTTCGTCTGGGCACTGCCGCAGGTGATCCGCGACGGCTTTATCTGGTTTGACGAGGAGGCGGATGTGGACAGTTTCGCGGATGTCGGTTTCCCGATCGCGATCGGCCGTGAGGCGAGCGTCGAGGCGGCGACTTCGACCGCGATCGCAGCCGGGGCGGGTGGGCGCGAGCAGCGCAACGCCGAATGGGCCGAAGCGCGGCTGACGTTCGACGCCGGGCCGGGAATCCGGTCGGAAAACGATCTTGGCGCGCTGCTCGCCTTTTTCCGGGCGCGGCGTGGGCCGGCCCAGGCGTTCCGCTTCCGCGATCCCTTCGACGACAGCTCGCACGGCATGACGGGCGAGCCGGGGCCGGAGGATCAGCTGCTGGGAACAGGCGACGGCGTGCGCACCGTCTTCGCGCTCGTAAAGGACTATGATGGAGTGCCGCGCCGCGTCACCCGGCCGGTGGCGGGGACAGTACGGGTGGCGGTCGATGGCACGGAGACCAGCGGATGGACCCTTCAGGACGAGGGCGCGATCGGCTTCGATGCTCCGCCCGCTCCCGGCGCAATCGTGACGGCGGGGTTCCGCTTTGACGTGCCGGTTCGGTTCGCCGAGGACCGGCTGGCGGTCAATCGGGCGACGTTCCTGGCCGGCGAGTCGGCGAGCGTGCCCCTGATCGAAGTGCGCGAAGGATGAGCGGCTTTCTGGATGCGCCGCTGACCAGCTTTGCCCTGTGCTGGCGGGTCGAGCGGCGGGATGGCGTGGCGCTGGGGTTCACCGCGCATGATCGCGACCTGCTGATCGACGGGTTCCGCTATCGCGCCAGCCCCGGCATTGCCCCGTCCGCGATCGAGGACGGCGATCCGCTCGACGCCGACACGCTCGAGATCGCAGGCGCGCTGACAGCCGACGCGATCAGCGAGGGGGACCTGCGCGCCGGGCGATGGAATGGCGCTGCGGTGCGCGTGCTGGCGGCGGACTGGTCCGACCCGCGGCGCAATGTTCGGCTTGTCGCGGGGGAACTCGGCGCCGTCTCCCTGGAGCGCGGCCGATTCTCGGCCGAATTGAGGGGGCCGGGAGCACTGCTCGACCGTCCTGTCGTCGAAGAGACGACGCCCTTGTGCCGGGCGGAGCTGGGCGACCGGCGGTGCCGCGTCGATATGGCAGGCCGGGCTGAGGTCGCGCGAATCCTGGCCGCTGAAGATGCGCTGCTGACGCTCGACCGATCCGAGCCCGGGCCGAACGGCTGGGGCGGCGGAAGCGTTCGCTGGCTGGACGGCGCCAATGGCGGGCTCAGCGCATCCGTGCTGACGAGCAGCGGCGCCTCCGTCACGCTGTCGGAGCCGCCTCCGTTCCTAGTGGCGGCGGGCGAGCGGGTCGAGGTCCGCGAAGGTTGTGACAAGCGCTTCGAGACCTGCCGCGCGCGATTTTCGAATGCGGCGAACTTCAGGGGCGAGCCGCATCTGCCGGGCATCGATCTGCTGACGCGCTATCCCGGCGAATGAATGCGGTCGAACAGGCGGCGATTGCGCTTGTCGGCGCGAAGTTTCGCCTTCACGGCCGCGATCCGGCGACCGGCCTCGACTGCGTCGGCGTGGTCGCGCGGGCAACCGGCATCGAGGCGCCGAGCGGCTATGCGTTGAGAGGCGGCGATGCGGGCAGGGTGTCGGCGCTGATCGAGCGGGCCGGACTGATCCCCGTGAGCGAGGCGGTGCCGGGCGACGTGATGCTGATGCGAACGGGGCCGGCCCAGCTTCACCTGGCGATCCGTACCGCGCGCGGGCTCGTCCATGCCGACGCGGCATTGCGACGCGTCGTCGAGCGGCCGGGCCGGCCGGATTGGGAGATTTTGGGGCTATGGCGACAATCGTCCTGAGCACCGTCGGCTCGCTGCTGGGCCCGGTCGGACGCGCGGCCGGGGCGTTGCTCGGCCAGTCGGTCGACGGGCTGATCTTCAAGCCGACGGGCCGCGAAGGACCGCGGCTCCAGGACCTGAAGGTCCAGACCTCAAGCTATGGCGCCCAAATCCCGAAGCTGTTCGGCACGATGCGCGTGGCCGGCACGGTGATCTGGGCGACCGACCTGGTCGAGCATCGCGCGAAGCAGGGTGGCGGCAAGGGCCGGCCGTCGACAACCACCTACAGCTATACCGCGTCGTTCGCGGTGCTGCTCTCGGCGCGGCCGGTCCGCTCGGTCGGACGGATCTGGGCGGACGGGAATCTCCTGCGCGGCGCTGCGGGCGACTGGAAGAGCGAGACGGGCTTCCGGCTTCACCTGGGCGACGAGGACCAGGACACCGACCCGTTCATCGCTTCCGCCGAGGGCGCCGATGGAGCGCCTGGCTATCGCGGCTGCGCCTATGCCGTATTCGAGAACATGGCGCTGGGGCCGTTCGGCAATCGCATCCCGTCGCTGAGCTTCGAGATCGAGGCGGACCCGGGGCCGGTCACGCTTGCGGCCATCCTGGCGGAGCTGAGCGACAATTTTCTAGCCGGAGTCACGGGTCTTGCCTTGCGCGGCTTTGCGGCATCCGGGGAAAGCGTGCGCGCCGTGGTGGAGACGCTGGGTTCGGCAGTGCCGATCGTTCTGCGCGCGACGGACGAAGGGCTGGCCCTGGCCGGGGATGGGGACGAACCGCTCGCGCTGGTCGAGGATGAACTTGCGGAGGTCCGCAGCGAAAGGCTGGCGGCCGATCATGACGTGCCGCGGCTGGTCGCACTCAGCTATTACGAGCCGGCGCGAGACTATCAGGCGGGCGTGCAACAGGCGCGCCGGTCCGGCGGCCGCCGCACCGAACGCATCGAATTGCCCGCTGCACTGGAAGCAGGCGAAGCGCGTGCCCTCGCGGAGGCGGCCCTGGCGCGACGGACCGGCGAACGCGGGCGGCAGTCCGTCAGCTGCGGTTGGGCGCGGCTTGCAGTCGCGCCGGGAACGATCGTCCGGCTTCCCGACCGTGCGGGCCTGTGGCGGGTCGCCGCGCGCACCGTCGACCGGGACGGCGTCCGTCTCGACCTGACGCGCATGGAAGCGGAAGGCATGGCCGCTGCTCCGGCCGAACCCGGGCGTAGCGCTGCCGCACCCGACCGCGTGCATGGGCCGACAATCTTACACGTGCTGGATTTGCCTAGCCTTACCGACACGCTGCCGGCTTCGCCGCGGCTGTATATTGCGGCGGCCGGTGCGTCGGCCGGCTGGCGCCGCGCCGCGCTGATGGCGAGCCTGGACGGCGGCGGGAGCTGGATCGCGATCGGCATCACAGCGGCGCCGGCGATGATCGGCCTGGCGCGAACGGTGCTGCCGCCGGCGGGCGAGGCGCTGTTCGACCAGGCGCACGACGTCGAAGTCGAGCTGCTGCACGCCGGGATGTTGCTTGAGGATGCCGATCCGGACCGGCTTGTCGGCGGCGCGAACCTCGCGCTGGTCGGCGACGAGCTGATCCAGTTCGGCCGTGCGGCTCCGCTGGGAGGCGCGCGGTGGCGGCTGTCGCACCTGGTTCGCGGACGGCGCGGCACGGCGTGGGCCGCCGCTCTCCACGTCGTCGGCGAGCGATTCGTGCTGATCGAACCGGAAGCGCTGTTCTCCTATGACCCGCCCTTGAGTGCCGCCGGCGCCGCTGTCCGCATCCTCGCTTCCGGGATCGGCGATCCGTCGCCCGTCGAGGCGAGCGCGGCAGCGATCGGGGAAGCGTTGCGGCCGCCCGCGCCGGTTCACCTCGCCGCGGCGCGCGCAGCCGACGGTGGATACAGGCTGAGCTGGGTTCGCCAGAGCCGCCTCGGCTGGACCTGGCTCGACGCATCCGATGTGCCGTTGGGCGAGGATCGCGAACGCTATCGCCTCACGATCACGCGAGCCGACGGAGCAGCACGCATCCATGAAATCGAGATCGGACGCTTCGACTATCCGGCCGCCGATGTTGCCGCAGACGCTGCCGCAGGCTCCGTCGTGACAGTGACGGTGACCCAGCTCGGTACAAGCGCGGCCTCGCGTCCCGCATCGATGACCCTCGTGCTTTAGGAGAGATCAATGAGCCTGGAGAGCGCCCGCCTGGCACTGCCCTTCATTGCCGCCGGCCAAGCCCAGAAGGAGCTGACGCACAATGAGGCACTTGCGCTGATCGACGCCGGGCTCGCCGCCGCGGCGGAGAGCGCCGGATCGGACGAGCCGCCGGCCGCTGCCGCCGCCGGCCAGTGCTGGGTCGTCGGCGCCGCGCCGACCGGCCTTTGGACGGGGCATGCCGACGAGCTCGCGTGCTGGACCGATGGCGGCTGGCGCTTTCTGCCGGCTGTCGAGGGTATGAGAGTATGGCTGAAGGACCAGCGGCTATGGGCGGCCCGCGAGGCGGGAGGCTGGGCGATCGGCTCGGTCCGCGGCGCCCGTCTGATCGTCGACGGCGTGCAGGTGGTCGGCGCACGCGGCGCGGCGGTGGCCCCTCCGACGGGCGGCGGCGTGATCGACGCGGAGGCGCGGTCGGCCATCGCGTCGATCCTGGACCGGCTGATCGCCCACGGTCTGATCGGGGGCTGAGAATATCGTTTCGCCGCCGAACCACCCCGCAGAAATGCGTCACGCCTGTGACACTTGTGCAACAGTTTCGACAAATGCGGGCTTGCACCGAAACAATGCAGCCGATAGTGAGTTTTCGCTGTCCGAGTGACACCAAGAAAGGGGATTTCTATGCGGAAGCTTGCCATTGCGATGGCGCTGGCCTCCACGGCGATTGCCTCGCCCGCGTTGGCGCGAGACAAGTCGTGGTACATTGGCGTCGAAGGCGGCGCCATGGTGGTCGAAGACATCACGTTCAACCTGACCCGCGGCACCGGCGCGACGGCGGCACCAGGCACGGCAACCGTCAACCATGACTATGGTTTCGACGTTGACGCGCTGGTCGGCTACGACTTCGGCGTGTTCCGCCTCGAAGCGGAAGTCGGCTACAAGAAGGCCGTTCTGGACAGCTATGAGAGCACCCTTGGTGTTCCAGCCAGTCCGACCACCACGGCGCGTGCGAACGTGCTCTACAATGGGGCTGGCGGTTCCACGTCGGCGCTCAGCTTCATGGTGAATGGCCTGCTCGACTTCGGCGACGAAGACGGCATCTCGGGCTATATCGGCGGTGGCGCCGGTGTGGCTCGCGTGAAGTTCAGCGACTATTCGATCAACCCGGGCTTCAACTTCCTCGATGACTCGGATACGCGTTTCGCGTGGCAGGGCATTGCGGGCGTTCGCGCGCCGCTGACGGACAATATCGACGTCGGCCTGAAGTATCGCTTCTTCAACGCCTCGCGCCTGCGGGTCGTGGGAGCGACCGGCGACGATGTTCAGGGCCGGTTCCGGTCGCACAGCCTGCTCGGCACGCTGACCTACAACTTCGGCGCGGCTCCGCCGCCGCCGCCCCCCACCACGCCGCCGCCCCCGCCGCCGCCTCCGCCGCCGCCGCCGCCGCCGCCTCCGCCGCCGGCAGTGGTGTGCACCCCGGGACCGTACATCGTGTTCTTCGAGTGGGATAAGTCGGACATCACGCCGGAAGCGGCGTCGATCCTCGACAACGCGATCTCGGCCTATCAGAACTGCGGCAATGCCCAGGTCATGCTGGCCGGCTACACCGATACTTCGGGTACGCCGCGCTACAACCTCGGCCTGTCCCAGCGCCGTGCGGACTCGGTGAAGGCGTACATGACCAGCCACGGTGTTGCCGATGGCGTGATCACGACGCAGGCCTTCGGCGAGACCAACCTGCGCGTGCAGACTGCGGACGGCGTCCGCGAGCTGCAGAACCGCCGCGTGGAAATCACCTACGGGCCCGGCTCGGGCATGTAAGCTCGAGGCTTCGGCCAACTAGATCGGGGCCGGTCGGAAACGACCGGCCCTTTTCTTTTGCCGCCTTGCCCTCATGCAATCGGTCGTCGATAAGGCGCAGATCGAGACATTTCAGGAGGCTCCAATGCAGCGCTTGCTCGCCCTGGTCCCGCTTTGCTTCGCCGCCACCGGCTGCATGACCGCGACCGACTCCGCGGGACCGTCGGCCGAAGGCGCGCACGCCTCGCTCGCCGATGCGGCCGGCGCGCCGCGTGGCTCCGCCAGCTTCGTCGATACCGCCTCAGGCCTGGAAGTGCGGGTCACCGGCGAGGGTCTGCCGGCGGGTCCGCACGGCGTCCATCTCCACATGGCGGGCCGATGCGATCCGCCCGATTTCCAGTCCGCCGGCGCACATTGGAACCCGGGGATGAAGCAACATGGCCGTGACAATCCGCAAGGTGCGCATGCCGGCGACTTGCCCAACCTGATCGCGGGCGCGGATGGTCGCGGCACGGTCCGTTTCACGGTCCCCGGCGCATCATTGTCGGAGTTGCTCGACGCCGATGGCGCGGCGCTGGTGGTCCATGCCAGCGCCGACGACTATCGCACGGACCCGAGCGGCAACAGCGGCGGCCGGATCGCCTGCGGGGTCGTCGTCAGGCGCTAGTACGGCGCCTATCGAGTACGGAATTTAGATCGCCTCACCGGCGGCGCGTGCGCGATCCCGTACGGTCGCTTCGGCTGCCGGCGCCGTGCGCCAGGCCAGGACCAGCAGGATCACCGAGATTGGTGCGACGATCAGCAGCGAGAGCACGCCCAAGCGCAGATCGCCAGCCGCTTTCGACATGAAGCCGGCGAAATAGGGGCCGAGCGCGAGGCCGATCAGCGCGGTGGCGATGAAGAAAGTGGCGGTGGCGGTTCCGCGCATCCGCGGCAGCACCAGGTCCTGCGTGGTTGCGCCCGCTGGGCCGAGCGCCGCACTGGCCAGCCCGCTCATCAGGAAGCTGGCGATGTAGAAGCCGACCGGGCTACCCGTCGTGTAGGCATAGATCAGGAACGGGACGGGCAGCAGGGTTCCCGCCATGATGACGGGGATACGGCCCCAGGAATATTTCTGCTTCAGGCCGTCCGCGATGCGGCCGCCCAGCACGATGCCGAGGAATCCCCCGGCAGCCGCACCGCCGCCGAGGAACAGCCCGACTTCGGTTTTCGGCTGGTGCAGGATCGTTTCGGCGTAGAGCGCGCCGAACGCCGCCACGCCGTAGGAAACGAAGGCGATCAGCCCATATCCCAGCGAGACGTAGAGAAAAGCCGGCGTTCCCCAGATCAGCTTGAATGTCGCCGGGTCGCGGTGCTTGAGGGCGCTCGCCCAGGAGAAGACCGCATAGGCGCCGCCGGTGACGGCGATCCACTGCGCCAGGTCACCGGTCGCCAGCGTCAGCAGCCAGGTGGCGGCCGCAGCGAGCGCGAGCGCGGCCAGGTTCACGAGCAGCGAGCGCAGCCCTCTTCGGGCCGCACCGATCAGCGTCAGCGGCGGGATGATCGCGACCAACTCGGCTAGGAAATCGCGGAACGGCGCTTCCGCCGGCGCCATCAGCAGGCCGTCCGACTCTCCGCGCACCGGCTCGCGCAGCGTTGAGACGAGAATCGCGAGCAGCAGGCCCGGCAGGCCCACTGCCATGAAGGCGACTTGCCAGCCGACCAGCCCCCAATGCCCGCCGGGAAAGGCGTGGTTCCAGCTGTCGACGATCGCGCCGCCGATGAACAGCGACAGGCCACCGCCGATGAAAATGCCGGACGAGTAGACGGCGAGGGCGGTCGCTCGCCGCTCGCGCGGGAAATAGTCGGAGATCAGGGAATAGGCGCAAGGGGAGGCGGTGGCTTCGCCGACGCCGACGCCGATCCGCGCGAAGGTCAGCTGCGTGCCGGTCCGGGCCAATCCCGAAAGCGCCGTCATCGCCGACCAGATCGCGAGACCGATGGTGATCAGCCGGACCCGGTGCCAATTGTCGGCAAGCCTGCCCAACGGGATCCCGAAGAGCGAGTAGAAGACGCCGAAGGCGGTCCCGAACAGAAAGCCGATATCGGCGTCGTCCAGTCCCAGATCGCGTTTCACGTCCTTGGCAAGGATGCTGAGAATCTGCCGGTCGACGAAGTTCAGCACATAGACGAGGAACAGGACCGCGAGCACGTAGCGCGCATAAGGGCCGCCCGGGCGCACCGCGTGAGCGTCAGTCTTCTCGGCCAATTGCGTGTCCCCTCGCATCTGTTGCTGCGGGGCTAGCAGAGCTTCGCCCGCGCTGCCAAAGGCAATCGCATGACCGAGCGTTTTGCCTTTTCGATCGACGCGACCGATGGTGCGGCGCGCGCGGGCACCATCCGGATGCTGCGCGGCGACATCCGCACCCCCGCCTTCATGCCGGTCGGTACCGCGGCGACCGTCAAGGCGATGAAACCGGCCGACGTGCGCTCGACCGGTGCCGATATCATCCTGGGCAACACCTATCACCTGATGCTGCGGCCGGGGGCGGAACGGGTCGCGAGACTGGGTGGCCTGCATCACTTCATGGGATGGGAGCGGCCGATCCTGACCGACAGCGGCGGCTACCAGGTGATGAGCCTCGCCGAGCTCACCAAGCGGTCCGAGGAAGGAGTCGCGTTCAAGTCGCACCTGGACGGCGGCCGGCACCTGATCACGCCCGAACGCTCGACCGAAATCCAGCGGCTGCTCGGGTCCGACATCGTCATGGCGTTCGACGAGCTGGTCCCAACCACCGCGTCGCGCGACGTTCAGGCGGCGGCGATGGAACGGTCGATGCGCTGGGCGAAGCGCTCGCGCGCCGCGTTCCTTGGCGATGCCGATCACGCAAGGCGCGCGGCCCAGTTCGGCATCCAGCAGGGCGCGCTCGACCGCGAGCTGCGCCAGGCGTCAGCCGAGCGGCTGATCGAGATCGGCTTCGACGGCTATGCGGTCGGTGGGCTTGCCGTCGGGGAAGGGCAGGAGGCGATGTTCGGCGTACTCGACTATGCGCCCGGCCAGCTGCCGGTCGATCGGCCGCGCTACCTGATGGGAGTCGGCAAGCCCGACGATATCGTCGGTGCAGTGGAGCGCGGCATCGACATGTTCGATTGCGTGCTGCCGACGCGGAGCGGCCGTACCGGGCAGGCGTTCACATGGGACGGGCCGATCAATATCCGCAATGCGCGGTTCGCCGAAGACCAGGCACCGATCGACGGGGACTGCGCCTGTCCGGTGTGCGCGACCTGGACCCGTGCGTATCTGCACCACCTCGTCCGCGCCGGCGAAATCCTCGGGGCCATGCTGATGACGGAGCACAATCTCAGCTTCTACCAGCAGTTGATGGAGGGCTTGCGGCAGGCGATCGGTGCGAGGCAACTCGCCGCTTTCGCCGCGACCTTCCGCGATCGCTACAAAAAGGCCGCGTAACGCAAACCATTTCGCAAGCTTCGCCGCGCTAGAACGGCCGGAAGGGTCGAAGGTCGAGGTTCGAATTGTCCGCTGCGGCACTGGAAGAAGTTCGGCGCCACGCGCGCACCAACACGATGCTTGCTGCGACTGTCCAGTTCGGCAGCCAGACAGCGGACGTGTTCGTGCGTAACCTGTCCCGCGCCGGCGCGCTGGTGGAGGGGCGTAACCTTCCCGAGCAGGGCGAAAGCGTGGAGCTTCGCCGCGGCGATTATCGCATTCCGGCCACGGTGATGTGGCGCGCGGAGGGACGCTGCGGCCTGTCCTTCGCGCATCTAGTCAAGGTCGACGACCTGATCCGCCGCAAGGGCGGGCCCGCACACCAGTCGCGGGTCGACATGATCCAGCGCGCGCTGCGCGAGAACCGGCCGGTGCCGAGCTTCGACGAAACCGAGCAATTGGTCGGCGCGGCGGCGATCGGCAAGAAGCTGGTCGACGAGCTCGGCTATGCGATGCGCCTCGCCGAAACGGTCAACGAGGCCCTGTCAAACGACGCCTATATCCTCGGCCGTTATGGTGTCACCCTGCAGCAGATCGACGAGGTCGAGCAGCTGCTGCGCAAACTCGTCGGAAATTTGTCGGCCCAGGACGCACCCGGCCGCTGCTGAAGGCGCGCCGGTCGCCGCATCCGGCGCCTCCATCGCAGCGTAGCTGCGCGAACCACGCGGTTGGCCAACGGGCCGCGGCGAGTGAGGAGACGCCCATGCTTCAGCGCACGAGTTGGCCGCAAAAGACCCGCGAGCTGCACAATCACCACATGGATTCGACCGTGTGGAACGCGTTCCGTTTTCGCGCCGACGACATCATCATCGGCACCTATGCCAAGTCCGGCACTACCTGGACGCAGCAGATCATCTCGCAGCTGATCTTCGGCGGGGCAGAGGGCATCGACGTGCCCGGGCTTTCGCCGTGGCTCGACATGCGCATCATGCCGCGCGCGGAGATGCTCGCCGGTCTTGAGGCGCAGACGCACCGGCGCTTCATCAAGACGCACCTG
This sequence comes from Sphingomonas horti, assembly GCF_009753715.1. Taxonomy (GTDB): domain Bacteria; phylum Pseudomonadota; class Alphaproteobacteria; order Sphingomonadales; family Sphingomonadaceae; genus Sphingomonas_B; species Sphingomonas_B horti. The sequence goes on from NZ_WQMS01000008.1 coordinate 183,548, forward strand.
CCCGTCGACGCTCTCGTCTTCAGCCCTGGCGCCAAATACGTCTATATCGTCCGCGATGGCCGCGACGTGGCGTGGAGCCTCCACAACCACCTCTATTACGGCACCGACGAGTTCTATCGCCTGATCAACGACACGCCGGGCCGGGTCGGGCCGGCGCTGGAGCGGCCGCCCGCCGATATCCGCCGCTTCTTCCTCGACTGGCTGGAGCGGGACGGCTACCCGCTCTGGTCATTCTGGGAGAATATCCGGACCTGGTGGAACATCCGCCACCTGCCGAACGTGATGCTGCTCCACTTCGCGGACCTGAAGGCCGACCCCGCGGGCAAGATTCGCGAGCTCGCCGAATTCCTGGACATCGCCGTCGCCGACGACGCCTGGCCGCGTATTCTGGAGCATTGCAGCTTCGACTATATGAAGCGCAACGCCGACAAGAGCGCGCCGCTGGGCGGGATGCTCTGGGAAGGCGGCGCCGGCCGTTTCATCAACAAGGGAACCAACGGCCGTTGGCGCGATGTGCTGACCGACGCCGACAATCGTCGCTATCGTCAATTGTCCATCGAGCAGCTCGGCGCGGATTGCGCGACGTGGCTGGAGCGCGGCGGCCGCGCCTGAACCTCAGGCGGCGACGCCGACGTCGAGAAATGCCGGGATCGGGCCGTTCCAGCCCTCGTCGGGCGTCTCCGGAGGGGAGGCGCGACGCTCCGGCTGGCGCGGCCGGTCGTCGCGCTGCTCGCGCCGCGGCCGCTCGGGCCGCTTCTTGCGCTCGGGACGTTCGGCTCTCTCGGTTTCATCGACCTTCGGCGCGCTCGCCTTTTGCACAGCGATCCGCTCGATCGTCTGGCCCGTCAGCTTCTCTATATTGGCGACCGCTTCGGCGTCCTCGCTGGTGACCAGCGTCAACGCCTTGCCGGTCGCGCCGGCACGGCCGGTGCGGCCGATGCGGTGGACATAATCGTCGGGGTGCCAGGGCACGTCGTAGTTGAAGACGTGGCTCACGCCCTTGATGTCCAGCCCGCGCGCAGCGACATCGGATGCGGTCAGGATGTTGATCTCGCCCGACTTGAACCGGTCGAGTTCGCGCAGCCGCTCCGGTTGCTCCATGTCGCCGTGGATCTGGCCGACGGCGAATCCCGCGCGCTTCAGGCTGGTCGCCAGATCGCGGACCGTGGTCTTCCGGTTGGCGAAGATGATCGCGGTAGAAACATCGTCGGCCTGAAGCAGCTTGCGCAGCGTGTCGCGCTTGTCCCGCGATGACGTTTCAACCAAGCGCTGCTCGATCAGCAGGTTTGCGCTGGCGGGCCGTGCGACCTCGACCGATTTGGGCTCGGTCAGAAATTTGTCCGCGAGCTTCTTGATCGGCGCCGGCATCGTCGCCGAGAACAGCAGCGTCTGCCGCTTCTTGGGCAGCTTGGTGCAGATTTCCTCGATGTCAGGGATGAAACCCATGTCGAGCATGCGGTCGGCTTCGTCGATCACCAGCAGCTCGCAGCCGGTCAGCAGGATATTGCCGCGGCCGAACAGGTCCATCAGTCGCCCCGGCGTCGCGATCAGCACGTCCACGCCCTTTTCGAGCGCCTTCACCTGGTCGCCCATCGAGACGCCGCCGATCAGCAGCGCCATCGAAAGCTTGTGATACTTGCCGTATTTGTCGAAATTCTCAGCAACCTGCGCCGCGAGCTCGCGGGTAGGCTCAAGGATCAGCGAGCGTGGCATGCGCGCGCGGCTGCGGCCATGGGCGAGGATGTCGATCATCGGCAGCACGAAGCTGGCCGTCTTGCCGGTGCCGGTCTGGGCGATGCCGATCAAATCGCGGCCCATCAGCACCGACGGGATCGCCTGGCGCTGGATCGGGGTCGGCTCCGTATATCCGGAATCGCTGACGGCTTTCAAAAGCTCGTCGGAAAGGCCGAGATCGGCAAAGCTCATCGAAATCCTGAAGAAATGGGGCGGCGACAAGCCGCTGCGCCCAAGGGGCGCGCTTGATGGAAGCGCCGCCCAAAGTCAAGGAGCCGCGCTATTTCTTCCCCAGCGGCACCAGCCTGCGGAAGCGTTCGATCTCGCACGAGCCGCCCGATCGGACGCGGATCGAATCGCGATCCGCGCAGACCTGCCCGTCCAGTCCCTGGCGGATGTAGAAGCCCGAATAATAGTCGAGGGGCGGGCAGTCCTCGGCAAGCTTTGCCCGCACGCGCTTGCCGCCCCTCAGCAGCAGGTCGACTCCATAATTCGAGATCTGGGCACCAGCGAGATCGCTGGCGGGGATGCATTTCGGACCGTCCTTTTCCTTGTAGCGGACCGGATCGGCGGGCGGGCGGATGCGCGACGGCACGCGGATGATCAGCTGCTGCCGGATCGTCAGCTGCGCCAGCACGACCGGGCCGCCGCCGCTGCCAGCCAGCAGCAGCGCGACAACCATTCCGATCGTCACCGCAGGCACCCCATCATTCGCGCATGGGGGGCGGAGATTGAACGCGCCATGAATTCCCTTCTGTCGTTCAAGCCCTATAACGGCATTGTGACGAAAGGCGATTTCCTGAATGCGCTCGGTTCGGCGCTGGGCCCGAAGGGCCTCACCAGCGATCCCGATGCCATGGCTCCCTGGCTGACCGACTGGCGCGGCCGCTATCACGGCGCGGCGGTCGCAATGGCGATGCCGGCCGCCACGGCAGAGGTCGCCGCGGTTCTCCGCATCTGTTCCGACCACCGCGTGCCGATCGTCCCGCAGGGCGGCAATACCTCGATGGTGGGCGGGGCGGTGCCGGACGGGACGGGGACCGCCCTGGTCCTGTCGCTTCGCCGGATGAACAGGGTGCGCCGCCTCGATGCGGCCGCCGGCCTCGCCACCGTGGAAGCCGGCGTGATTCTCTCCGAGCTGCACGACATCGCTCGCGGCGAGCATATGCGCTTTCCGCTGTCGCTGGGGGCGAAGGGTTCGGCGACAATCGGCGGCCTGTGCTCCACCAACGCGGGCGGAACCCAGGTGCTGCGCTTCGGTACGATGCGGTCGCTCGTGCTTGGCCTGGAAGCGGTGTTGCCCGACGGGTCGGTGCTGGACAGCCTCGCGCCGCTGAAGAAGGACAATCGCGGCCCCGATCTCAAGCAATTGCTGATCGGGGCGGAGGGGACGCTGGGCGTCATCACCGCGGCGACGCTGCACCTTGTGCCGGAACCGCCGGAGACGGCGACGGCCTGGGTCGGCCTGGACTCGCCGCAGACCGCGCTCTCGCTGCTCCGCCGGCTCGAACGCCTGCCTTTCGCCGTGGAAAGCTTCGAGCTGATCCCGGCCGACTCGCTGGAGCTGGTGCTGCGGCACATCCCCGGCACGCGGCCCCCGCTCGAATCCGCGTCCCCCTGGAACGCATTGATCGAAGCGACCGGTGAGCGGGATGTCCGCGAGCAACTCGAATCGGCGCTCGCCGACGCCCTCGACCGCGGCCTGGCGAGCGACGGCGTGCTCGCCGCGAACCAGGCCCAGGCCATGGCCTTCTGGCGCATCCGCGAGTCGATCTCGGAAGCGGAGCGCGCGAGCGGGCCCGCCGTGCAGCACGACATTTCGGTGCCGGTCTCGGCCATGCCCGACTTCATGACGTCGGCGGCGGCAGAGGTGGAGCGCGCGTTCCCCGGCACCAGCGCCACGGCGTTCGGGCATCTGGGCGACGGCAATGTCCATTTCCACGTCCGGGCGCCCGCCGATGTCGATCCCGAGCGATGGATCACCCAGGCGGCCAAGCCGATCAGCGATTTCGTCTATGATCGCGTCATCGCTGCCGCCGGCTCGATCTCGGCCGAACATGGGATCGGGCAGATGAAGCTGGACACGTTCCAGCGCGTGACCGATCCCGCCCGGCTGCGTGCCCTCAACGCGCTGAAGGCTGCCTTCGACCCCCTCGGCATCATGAATCCTGGCAAGCTCGTCCCGAGCCTTGCGTCGGACGCACGCGCGCCATAGGACGCGCTGCAATCGGGCGTCCGCCCTCATCAATCTTCGGAGTAATTCATGGCGAGCGCGCCCCAGCCGACCGGACTTCCCATCCTCTACAAGGATCTCGTCCCGCTTTCGTCCGATCAGCACGCGGATTGGGGAACCAAGTCGCTCGACGGGCTGCATTTCCTCAAGGGACAGCACGCCGTGCCGATCGTCATCGACGAATTCGTGCAGGTGCAGCGCAGCTTTCCGATCATTTTCGCGGATGCGGACTATCCGGTGCCGCTGGCGCTGATGGGCCTGAACGAAGGCGTCAACGTGTTCCTCGACGCCGACGACCGCTTTTCGCAGCCGCTCTACGTGCCGGCCTATATCCGCCGTTATCCATTCATGCTCGCCCAGCTGGGGCAGAATCCGCAGGAATTGTCGCTGTGCTTCGATCCCACATCGGGCGCGGTCGGGCCGGACGGCGAGGCGGTGAAGCTGTTCGAGAACGGGCAGCCCAGCCAGGGCACCAAGGACATTCTGAGCTTCTGCGAGCAATTCGAGCAGGGCGCGCAGCGCACCGGGGCCTTCATCAAGGAACTGCAGGACCTCGACCTGCTGATGGACGGCGAAGTCTCGATCCAGCCTGAAGGCGCGACCCAGCCGCACATCTATCGCGGCTTCAAGATGGTGAACGAGGAAAAGCTGCGCGACCTGCGCGGCGATCAGCTGCGCAAGATGATGCAGAGCGGGATGCTGACACTGATCATGGCGCACCTGTTCTCGCTCGACCTGATGCGCGAGATCTACGGGCGGCAGGCGGCGCAGGGCAAGCTGCCGCCGGTCGGCGTACCCGCTTGACGCGACCGCGGGAGCCTGGGGCGACGCGTTCGCGCTATTCGGGCGGCGCGATCGCCTTTCACTGGGCGATCGCGCTGCTGATCATCGCAAACATTGCCCTCGCTCTGGTGACGGACGACTGGCACGGGCCGGCGCGTTCGATCGCGATCCAGATCCACAAGGCGACGGGCCTCACCATCCTGGTGCTGAGCGTCGCGCGGCTGGCGTGGCGGCTGGCGCACCGCCCGCCGCCCTTTCCGGCCGGCATTCGCCGCTGGGAAGCGGTCGCCGCGCGCGCGGCCCATTGCTCATTTTATGCGCTGATGATCGTGCTGCCAATGAGCGGCTGGCTGATGGTCTCCGCTTCTGCCAATCGCAAGCCGCTCAGCTGGTACTGGCTGTTCGACCTGCCCTATCTGCCGGTCCAGGGCGACAAGGCGATCGGCGGCTTTGCGCACGAGACGCACGAGATACTCGGCTATACGCTGATCGCGCTGGTGGTGCTGCACGTCGCCGCGGCGCTGAAACACCATTATGGCGACCGCACGCGGCTGATCGCGCGCATGTGGCCGGGACAGGTTGCCGCAAGCCGTTAGATTCCTGCGGCGAATGGCTTGAAAGCTCTGCCCGCATTCCTAAATTTGCAAGTGACGCCCGGGAGTTCCCCCCTTTCTCCCCGGCGTTATCACGCCTTCGGGCGTGTTCCTCCCTGAACCTTGGCCGCTCCGTGCACCGCACGGGGCGGTCTTTTCATTCCGCCGCCAGCGGAAGCGCCCGTTCGGCCGCCGCGGCGCGCAGGTCCGCCACCACGGCGGCGAGGAACCTGCGGCAGAGCGTGCGGCCCTCCGGGTCGCAGCCGTCCAGTGACTGATCCAGGTACAGCGAACGATCGAGCTCCAGCTGCACCGCATGCATCCCGCTGGCGGGCTTGCCGTGCCGCTCGACGATATAGCCGCCGGCATAGGGGCTGTTTTCGCGCCATTCGAGGCGGAAGCGGGCGCAGGTGCCCGCGATCGTCGACGCCACCCACGCCGCAGCGCTGTGCCCGAACCGGTTGCCGATCACGACGCGGGCCGTGCCGCTCCCCTGGTTCTGCAGCGGCGGCATCGAGTGAAGGTCCAGCAGCACCGCGATGCCGTGAAGCGCCGCGGTCTCGCGCAGCAACTCGGCCAGCAGGCCATGATAGGGGCGGTGCAAGTCGGAGAGGCGCGCCTGCACGTCCGCGAGCGACAGGCGCCCGCGCCAGATTTCGCCGATTCCGGCCAGCCGCCGCGGGATCAGCCCAAGGCCGCTCCGCACTTTCGGCGTCAGCATCAGCTGCGATGCGACGACGCCGTCGACCAGCCCGGGGTCGATCTCCGCCTCATGACGGTTGATGTCGATCCAGGCCCGGGGCAGCCGCGCGATCAGCGTCGGCGCGTCGACGCCGGCCGCAAGCTCGTCGACCAGCCTGTCCTCCAGCGCGACCAGCCGTTCGACGGGCGGGCGGAGCATCGCGCGGTGCGCTGCACGATAGTCGCGGCCGGCGTGCGGCACGGATACGACGACCGGCCCGCCGCGGGCGCGGCCGATCAGGTCGAAGGGGGGACTCGCGCAATCCATCCACAGTTTTGGTACGGGAGGGGAGGAGGCGCGGCAACCGTTCGCCGCGCCGCCTAGAAATAATTAATGATAGCGGGCATAAATTGGCGGCGCAGACCGCTTCTCGTGCGTTGGGAAGTGGCGCGATGAGGCTGTCGATGATCCGAATCCTGCTCGCTGAAGATGACCAGGCGATGCGCGTCTATCTGGAGCGGGCGCTTGAGCGGGCCGGCTATTCGGTAACGGCCGTCGATCGCGGCACGGCGGCGTTGCCGCTGATCGAGCAGGAGCGGTTCGACCTGCTGCTGACCGACATCGTCATGCCGGAGATGGACGGGATCGAGCTCGCCCAGCGCGCCGGCGCGATCGCCCCGGACATGCGGGTCATGTTCATCACCGGCTTCGCCGCGGTGACGCTGAAGGCGGGCAAGGCAGTGCCACAGGCGAAAGTCCTCTCCAAGCCGTTCCACCTGCGCGACCTGGTGCTGGAGGTCGACCGGCTTTTCGATATCGGCAGCGCGAGCGGCCTCAACTGACCCTTGCTAAGGGCGGGAGGCTTCGCTAGAGGCCCCCCCTCGTGGGCGCGTAGCTCAGTGGTAGAGCACTGTGTTGACATCGCAGGGGTCGCAAGTTCAATCCTTGCCGCGCCCACCATTTTCCCCGGGAATAATGGCCCGAAAATCTGAGGCTTAGCTTGGCTCTATGCTCCGGCATGGGGTCAGCAGCTAGGCTCCCGCAACTCGCTGAACACAATCCGAACACAGCGAGTTCGCCAATGGCTACAATCACCAAGCGTAAGAACGGGTGGAGCGTCCAGATTAGGCGCAAGGGCTACCCGCAACAGACCCGTACCTTGCCTACCAAGGCAGAGGCTCAAGCATGGGCGAGGGAACAGGAGGGGCGGATTGACCGCGCCCTCGCTCCCGTCAATCTCCGGCTGTTGAAGGGGACTACTCTCCGGGACCTTCTCACTCGGTACCTAGAGGAAGTCACCACCGTGAAGGACAGCGCGTACACCGAAAGGCTCCGCATCAAGAAGCTGATGAGGGAGCAAGCCTTCTGCGACTTGGCACTAGCGGACCTTACCCCCAAGGTATTTGCTGAATACCGGGCAGCGCGCCTCCTCACCGTCAAGCCGGGAACCGTGCATCGGGAGCTTGGGCTGATACGCCATGCATTGGAGGTCGCCCGGCGCGAATGGGGCATGGACTTGCCTGCGAACCCGCTGGACAGAGTAAAGCGTCCGAAGCTGGCCAATGCGCGGGACAGGCGGCTCGCGGAAGGTGAGTACGACCTGCTCAAGACCGCGCTACGCCGGACGCGCAATCCTCTGGTGGCCCAAGTGGTGGAGTTCGCCATTCATACGGCGATGCGGCGCGGGGAGATACTGGCGCTCCGTTGGGAGCAAGTGAACTGGCATCAGCGCACGGCCTACATCGCGGACAGCAAGACGGGCGAGCCGCGCACCATTCCCCTCCTCGACGCGGCGATGGCCGTGCTGCGCCCGCTCAGGCCGGAAAAGCCCATCGGCCCTGTGTTCCATTTGACTGTGGAAGCCTTCAAGCAGGCGTGGGAGCGGGCCAGGAACAGGGCGAGATTAGACGACCTACACTTCCACGATCTGCGCCACGAGGCCATTTCCCGGCTCTGTGAGATGGGCCTGACCTTGCCTGAGGTCGCGCTGATAAGCGGGCACAAGGACCCCCGGATGCTGTTCCGGTATGTCAATCTGAGGCCAGCCGATTTGGCCAAGAAGCTAACCGGCAAGGTTTGGCAATCGGTCGCAGCGTAGCTCTCTCATCTGCTATTCGACCGGTACGACTTATGGGCCAGCCAGACAGCAGCATCTTCAGAACGTCACAGCACGCCTCGTTCTTCTAGTTCCGTGCAAATGCGGTTCCGCTCCTCAACGGGTTCAACGGCCCGAAGACGCCTTCTGGCAACGCGCCGCGTTAATGAGCTTTGCAGAGCGCCAGCGAGGTCAACTCTTCCCCGAGATAAGAACCGAAGCCCGAACGCCCCAGCTAAGACCGTTGCGAGTACAATTATCAATCCAGTGACAAAGTTAATTTTGCTTTGTGACCACCAAGAAGTCCCCTGCCACACAAAGAACTGCCCAAAGAGGGCGGCGGCTGTTGAGATTGTCCATAAGAAGACCACGATGCGGTAGGACGATACTTCTGCTCTTTCAGTTATGGAGCTTGCCGCGTCCACGATGCGCTGTCTATCGGATTCATGGCGCCGGTGTAGTTCGACTTCAACCGCGTTTCGAAGTTCTTCTTCCTTAATTTGCTTAGCGGATAGCGTCTCAAAGTTCCGCCTGCTTTCTAATAAATCTTGCTCAATCTTGCTCTTCTCAGCTTCCGACCGCTTCCTCTCGTCCAGACGCCCACGCTCCTCCGCAGTCGTTGTGAATGTATGAAGCAGCTCATCTGCATTCGCAGCACTTAAGACGTCTGGGCTCCCGCCTGTCGAAATAACTAGATCGAGCACCGCCTGCTGAGAGCTTAGGAGTGCGTTTGCGCCGTCCTCGCCTTGAAGGTCCTTGAGGCGAGCCTCGGCTTTCCTTAGTAACTCACCGTTGCTAGCGAGTATCCTATCGCAGGCCGAAATGAGATGAGCTTGCGGAAGGTCCGGCCCAGCTGCTGAGCCAAACCTAATCCAAACGATAGCTGCCAGCGTTTTTGTTTCAATAGCTGGCCCAAATGCATAATCTGGTGCGCTAAGGTTAGCCTTGGAAAATCTCTCCGCAAATCTGGTGAAAGTGGAGTTTCTAGTAATCAGAACAAACGGGGTCTCGAATACCTCTGAGTGCGCGCGCCCTTGTCGCCGTCGCATGACAAAGGCGATGGACATAGCGTCTCGTTCTCTTTGCTCAGTCTTGTAAATGTCGTGCCAGCTCGCCGCCTTGCGAAAGGCGTCGATCATCTCATCCGAGAAGTAGGAAGAGTTCAACGGGCTGGAGCGGTCAAATACTAAAACTTCAACATGTGCGAGCTTTGCGGCCTGATCGGGCTGTCTTGCGACCGCTGTAGCTCGCCGCACGAGTGCGGGGTTTGCCCGCATCGCATCTCCGGTCAGTCCGTACCGACGCCCTTCGGGGCGGTCCAGAACGGTTGAGAGGATGTCGGAGAGTTCGTCGAGACAATGTGCAAGTGTTACGACATGCGCACCATGGTCCGTCAGGGCGTGCAGGCACCGCTTGATGCTGTCTTCTCGCGCGGGTCCGCTAAGTCCCAGAAGATCGAGTAGGACCGGGGCATCAAGTACGAAGGTGGTGGCGACTTTAAGTGTTTGATTTGCGGAAGGTCGTTGCAGCTCCTCCAGGAACTCCACTGCTAGCCCAAGTTCCGTTAGGCTCGCCACATCCGCGAGTTCAGGACGGCCATGCATAGCTAGCCATTTAGTAAAACCGGCAAACTCGACACTTAGGGTTCTGTCGATTTCATTAAGACGCTGTGGTTCATCAAGAAATGCATCTCTTATCGAGGGCTTGCTGCCAGAAAGAAGTTTTTCTGCTTCGGCCTTGACCTTTTCCTTGTTAGACCCATCTAGGGATGTAGCCCATTTAAACAGCTTCCAATGAAATTCCTCGGCGGTAAGCGTAAGCTTTAATAGGGGTGCGTGTACCTCCAAGAAGTCGATGAAAGCTGAGTAAAGTCGCTCAAGCTTCTTGAGGCTGCCTTCTGTCGCTTCATGCTCATCGAATGATTGTAGATTGTTCGGCACACGGTAGGCCGCTTTACCGTCTCCGGCGCGTTCCTCGACAAGCCAGCCCATTTTGACTAGCTGAGGCACAAAAGCCTCTAGCGCATGCTCGGTGAAGTTGTTCCCGAGGAGTGGCTCTAGGTTGGCGGTTACCTGCGTGACGTTCAGAAACTGACCGCGTTGGGGTTCTAACGCTATCCGGAACAATGGCGCAATTGCGCGAAACGGGCCCTGAGCTGAAAGTCTCGCTTCCTCAACCGCTGCCATAAACAGCAGGGCTGAATGCGGTAGTTTCACACCGTTCTCGGTCATCATTCCCCCCGAAAGCAGCAACCTATCATGGGCAAGGACCGCTACAAGATGCTACTGCACTCGACGACCCAAATCCGATCTTCTTATGCGAGAGGTCACTTGCCTGACCGATTGTTTCCAATCTCCCCCACGACCCCCTCCGTCCGACTGCGCACATAGGGCGGCTCGAAAATGAGCGATTACGATACAGGGTCTGGGGGTGTATCGGAAAGTAGCTTGACGGCTGTTTCGATACACAGCAAATAACGAGCCACCATTCCGATACAGGAGCGCGTTGTGGCCCGTACCTTTGCCTATTGCCGAGTAAGCACCGCTGACCAGACGACCGACAATCAGGTTTTAGAGCTTGAGCAGGCTGGGTTTAAGCTGGAGCCCAAGCGGGTGATCGCCGAAACGGTGTCGGGTTCGGTGCCAGCGATGGAACGCAAGGGCTTTGCTCGCCTTGTCGATAAGCTCGAGGCGGGAGACGTGCTTGCAGTCACCAAGCTGGATCGCCTTGGGCGTAACGCTATGGACGTTAGAGCCACTATCGAGCGGCTAGCCCGAGAAGGCGTGAAGGTTCATTGCCTAGCATTGCAGGGCGTCGATCTGACGAGCCCGACGGGCAAGATGACCATGGCGGTTATCAACGCCGTAGCAGAGTTCGAGCGGGACCTGCTCATCGAGCGGACGCAGGCGGGGCTCGAACGCGCTAGGGCGTCCGGGAAGGCTCTGGGACGGCCTTCGGCGCTGTCGGCTACTCAACAGGCTGTCATTCGCCAGCGACGCTCTGAGGGGGTGTCCCTCGGTGTACTGGCGAGGGAATACGGCGTTTCCCGTGCCGCTATTCAGCGGGTGGAGAGGCGCGCAAATGGCGCTATCGTTCCGGGCTAGAGAGGGCCTCAGCCTCCCAGATCAAGATGGTGTCATCCTGCACTTGGAGAACGGCGCGCCAGCGTCGGAAACCTACCTTCACGTCGTCGCTCGTCGGCGTGAGGCGTTCCGCCACAGGTGCCCGAGTTGTTCTTGGATAATGACCCTGGTCTGTACGCACGACGAGTTCTAGCTTGTCCCCTGTTCGGACAAGAGAACCAGGCACTGCGAACACTCCCTCAAGAGAATAGGCGCTCGCAACATCCACCTCGAACCTGACGTTCTCGATCGCTAGCCCGCTGAAATGCTCGCCCTTACTTTGCGCCATTGCCTCAAACTGGTGGCGGTCGCCCAAGAAGCAGGCCATCGTGGACGCTCCTGTGCCCACGACTGCGAAGGGCTCACCGTAGCCATTAATCGGCAGAAGGATGGCCGGGCTTGTGACCTCATTCAGCTTGGCAGGTCGTGCATGATCTGCGGGCAGATAGCCGAGGGGCTTCGGTTCCGTCATCGTGTTCGTTGCCTCCGTAGCAGCGCGAGCAGATCATCAGCGAGGGCGGAGGTCTCATACGAGAGGGCTGCTCTTGGAATGTCGGGAGGCTGCATGTGCACGGCAGGCTTGTCGGTATCATCGAAGCCTCCGCTGTACGTTACTCGACCCGGACTGCGGAGGTGTTCGGCACGGGTTCGCCACGCAGAATAGCCTGTGTTTGTGAGGCGTGCCGCCACGGCCACTCGTGTCAGGCGCTGCGACGCATCTATGTGGTCAATCAACCAACCTCCAAATCTCAAAGCTGCTATCAAACGCTCGTGGATGTCCTCCTCCAGCAGCACGTTCATGCCATCGCGGCCGCCACCCACGGCGGAGCTGATCTGGATGCTGCCGCGCTCGTCCACGGAAACCTGATTGCCGTGCTGCTGGGTTAGAACGAGCGTGTCGGACACGAACTCGCCGGAGCTGCCATGGGCAGGGTCGAAGATGGGAGCGGAGCCGAACAGAGCAGCTTGCATGATGGCTGACTTGAGTTCTGGTCTCTCTATCTCGATGGGCCGCAAGATTTGTTGAGCGGGACCTCCTACAATCGCGACCTGCAACGTAGAACCAGAACCGTGGAAGTTGCGATTGGACACGTCGGGGAAGAGGCGCAGCGCCCGCGCTAACATCTCGCTCGCGTCCACGGGGGCTGCCGCAAGGGCAAGCTCGCGCCGATGGATGGCACGTGTTACCTCGGTGCGGAGTTGGTCGCGGGTGGAGAAGGCCGCTCGAAAGCGACCGTCTTCCCAGGCCTCTACTTCTTCCACAAACGCCGCCTGCGCGGGCTCACGCTCCACACCCTGTTGAACGAAGGCCAGCACGGGCCTCGTGCCTTTGGCCTCCCTGTATTCCTCGTGCGTGGCCGAAAGCCCCGTGGGTTGCTGCGGTGCGCCGTATCGGGCTCCCATTATAAGGACCACGAGGTTGGCCTCGCGCACGCCGGAGAGGCAGGCGACCCGAGGAGAAGTATCATCCGCCGAGAACTGCTCCGCAGTGATGGCCTCATGCCCCAACGATTGTACCGCCTCCACGGCGGCTGACCTCAAGTCCTCCATCCCGCCAATGAGTGAGCTTATGAATACCTTCATCGTTACTCCCATCCCTCGCGGTAGTCGCTTCGAGAGCAGGCGGGGCAGCGGATTGAGTAGACGGGACGATCTTGTCTCCTCGCCTCTTCTCTCTCGTCCGGTGTGAGAACATCAATCGAGAACCGCTCCCCGCAGTTGAGGCAGCGGTAAAGACGCTTGATAGGCATTGAAGGAGCTTAGCCGGTTTATGCGCGGCTTCAAGCGGCGCTGGCCGCGCGCGTTCTCACCGCAGTCTGCGACCTGTCAGTTAACGATTGACGCGCGGTCATGTAGTATGAATGGCCCGGTTTAGAGGTGCCCGGGGCACGCTCATCCCTCAGTTAGTGAACCCCTCTTGCCCTTATCAACCGCACTTGCCGAACCACTGTTCACGGCAGACGAACTAGAGAACTCATTCCCGCTGGACCGGGGCCGCAGGTTCGCTCACGAGAGCGGCCGCGCCTTACGTGACAGGGTACTCAACGGGATGGACCGAGGTAAGGCGCGGAAGCGGAGGAGGGGGGACGTCGCCCATGCGCGCCGCCGGGACACCGTAGAGGCGCTTCTTGCCAACATCGTTGCCGCGCACCTCAATGCCGTAGACCCTGACAGATTTGTCGGCGTTAGCTTCAATCGAAGGGACTACGACGGCACAGACCTATGCCGTAATGCGATGGCGGCCTGCCGAGACTATCTGGCGGAGCAGGAACTGATAGAGATTGGGCCCGGCTTCCGCCGTCGGGATCACTTCGGTGATGGGCACTTCGGTAGGCGGACGCGCATCCGGGCCACTGCGCAGTTCCGAACGATCATTGATGAGGCGAGGCTGGGCAAGCGCCCGCTCACGTTGGCCACGGGTCTACTCATACGCCTCAAGGCACCGCGCGACGATGCGGGTCCTATGCCTCAGCAAATCCGCGATAGCGGTGACGTGATGAAAGCCGTGAACAGGCGCTTGGCGGCAACCCACATCAGCGTTCCGCAGTCTGTGGTGAAGGTGAGCTGCCCCCTTCTGAGTGGTCCAGATTGTATCATAGTCTGGAACCCGAAGGAGAATTGGGATGGCAGGTCGCAGGCAC
>NZ_WQMS01000009.1 GCF_009753715.1 Sphingomonas horti
CCCAAGCCGCCGGACGTGCGATCAACACCCGCGCCGCCGTCCAGAATGTCAAAGCCCGATCCCCCGTCCAACACGTCGTCGCCATCGCCGCCATAAAGATGGTCATTGCCGACACTGCCGTAGAGTTGATCGGCGCCGCCCAATCCCTGCAAGGTGTCGTTGCCTTCCTGGCCGACGACGACGTTACCGGAACCATCGCCTGTCAGCATCAGGTCGCCCGCGGCGATCGCCTGAAAGGCCTGAGCGTGAAACTGATCAGTATTTGCATCCTTCCAAACAGTGACGAACCCGCCGTCCGCCAGCGTGCTTATCGATGGCTCAAGCGCGTCATTGAAGGTCAGGGTGGCACCGTTCTGCCGGCCGATGGAATCGAACACTTTGACCTCAAGCGGCCCGGCAGCCGCGGGCTCGAGTGCAACGGCGAACCCACCGTCAGCAAGGCCGGTCACGCTGGTGACAGAGGAGGCCACGGTCGAAAGCGTGAACTCGGAGCCGAATGCAGAACCGTTCGCAGAATAGATTTGACCATGGATTTCGAGTTGCTGCGCCGGAGCCTGCTCGGCCCAGACGAAGATGACGCGGTCGTCAGCAAGCTGATATGTCTGAACCCCTTCGATGTTGGTCAGATTTGTCGCAATCACCTGGGATGGCGACGCATGGCCCTGCGCATCGAAGAAGATGGCTCGAGCGGTATTCTCTCCTTGGACGACATAGGTCGCCACCCAGCCGCCATCAGCGAGCGAGGAGAAATCCGGCCGGGCCAGCAGATTGGACGCTGGGGTGTCGAGGGTCAGAGTCGAGCCGACCAGGTCACCTTGGGCTGAAACATAGTGAGCGCGCAATACGCCCCCATTGTCCAGCCAACCGGCAACCAACCGCCCGTCGGCTAGGGTGGTAACGGTGACGCCGAGGATCGTCGATGCCCCGATGTAGAGCGGCTGGCCGACGACCCCGCCACTGCCATCGTACAAGCGCAGGGCTACGTCGCGATTGTTTGCAGCATCTACGGCATTGTAGTTCGCGTTGTCGGTGCTGAAGACCGCAAAACCGCCATTTTGGAGCGTCGTCGTAGCATAATTGACCGGGTAGCTGTTGGACGGTCCGGTATCGGTGATCAGCTGCAAGGGGTTGGGTGATACCGGGGCAAGGTTCGAGTCGAACACCTGAGCGAACATGTCTCCGTCGAACATTGTTCGATCCGAGTCGGCGCCGATCCAGGTCACACTGAATCCACCGTCCCGAAGGCCGACGACACGCGCCAAACCCTGCCCTCCCTGCACACCAGCAGCAGAGAATTGAAGTTGCGCACCCCGCGCTTGATACTGAGCCATCCCTTTGTTCCCTGTCGACGTCGCGAGCGACCTGTTATTTTCGTCGGCTCAACCGTCCTGACTGGTTCCGGTTCCGTTTCTATCGCGGTTCCGCGCCTTCCTCTGTTGCGGAACAGTCGCGGACGTTGCGGGTTCGCGGCTTCGATGGAGCAACTTGCCAGTTGGATCGCACCGATCGCCACGACGATCGCCGCCTGCATGACGGCCGCCAACGTGGGCACGCGCGTGACCGGCTGGGGGTTCGTCGTGTTCACGATCGGCTCGCTTGCCTGGACCGGCTATGGCGCGACGACCGGCCAGCCCAACCTGGTTTGGCAGAACCTGTTCCTGATCGCGGTCAACCTGGTCGGCGTCTGGCGCTGGCTCGGGCGCCGCGCCCGGCTGGATGAAGGCGCCCGCACGGCGGCGGAAGCAAGCGAACGGCAGCAAGCGCCGACGCTGTTCCCGGTCTCGGCGCTGACCGGCACGCCTCTCCTCTCCCGCACCGGCGAGACGGTCGGCGCCACGGTCGATGCGATGGCGCGCTGCCGCGACGGACATATCGAATATCTTGTCGTCGGCACGGGCGGCGTCGGCGGGCTTGGCGAGACGCTGCACGCGCTTCCGTGGTCGAGCGTCAGCGTCGAACCCGACCGGATCATGACCGAAACGCGGATCGACCGGCTCGAGCCGCTCGATCCCAGCCGCTGGCCGGCCCGGCTAGGCCGTGGACCTGACCTCGAAGCCGGGATCTGAAACGTCTTCCGCAGCCGATTGCTCGACGCTGTCGACCCGGGCCAGCGCGGGTCCCTCCCGCAGCGCCCTGACGAAGCGCGCCAGGGCCAAGTCAGTGCCGCTCGCCACCGCTTCGACGCGGCCGTTGCGCAGATTGCGGACCCAGCCGCAGAGGCCCAGCGCGACCGCCTCCCGCCGTGTCCAGTCGCGATAGCCGACACCCTGGACGCGGCCCGTAATCAGAAGCCGAAGTGCCGGCATGTCCCGTCCTTCGCTGCACCCGGGCGAGCCGGTGCCTTACACTCCGTCAGCCGCCACCAGGCGCCGGAAGCTGGGCCTGGAGCTGCTCGGCGGTCATGCCGATCACCACGCCGTTCGGGCCGGGCGCAAATCCGGATTTCGGCAGCCGCACCATCGCGCCGCTCGCCAGCTTCAAGGTGACCAGGTCGCCTTCGACTGCCTCGATGGTGCCGACCATCGCCCGCTGCCGGTCATGCACCATGGCGCCCGGCTTGAGCAATTCGTCCAGGTTCGCGACGCTCTGCTCAACCTGCGCGTTGAGCTGGCCCTTGGTCATGCTGAAGGTCAAGCCCTTGGGGCGAAACGCAAACGAGTCCTTCGACAGCCGGACCTCATGCTTGTCCGTCTTGAGCACGACATAATTCGGCCCCACCGACGAGATGGTCCCGACCGCAGCTCCGCTCGGATCGATCACCGGGGTGCCGACGACGATCTGCGCCGGGCTCGCCTCGGTCGTTTCGGCAGCCGGCGCGGCCTGGCCGAGGGCAGGGGCGGCGCCGAGACCGCCAACAGCGGCGCACGCAAACAATACGGATTTCATTCCTCTCCTCCTATGGTGAGGAATAACGTTTCGCAGAGCCGGCGGTTCGCTGTCAAAAACTGTCCTTTCGCCGAGCAAGGACGACACGGAATTTCGGCGCTATTTTCGCCCGAACAGCTTCTCCAGGTCGCTTTTCGCCAGCTTCACCCAGGTCGGGCGGCCGTGATTGCATTGACCGCTGTGCGGCGTCACTTCCATTTCGCGGAGCAGCGCGTTCATTTCGGCGACCGAAAGCGCACGGCCGGCGCGCACGCTGCCATGGCACGCCATCGTAGCAGCGACCTGGTCGAGCCGCTCCTTGAGGCTCAACGTCTGCTCGAACGCGGCGAGCTCGTCGGCGAGGTCGCGGACCAGGCCGTGCACGTCGCCATGGCCGAGCAGCGCCGGGGTCGCGCGGACCAGCATCGCGGCCGGGCCGAAGCGCTCCAGCTCCAGGCCGAAGCCAGCAAGTTCGGCCAGACGCGATTCGAGGCGGTCGCAGGCGGGTTCGTCGAGCTCGACCACTTCGGGAAGCAGCAGCGCCTGCGACCGGACGCCGCCATTCGCCGCGGCCGCCTTCATCCGCTCCAGCACCAGCCGCTCGTGTGCGGCGTGCTGGTCGACCAGGATCAGCCCGTCTTCGGCTTCCGCGACGATATAGGTGTTGGCGACCTGCCCCCGTGCGACGCCGAGGGGAAAGGCGCGGTGCTCCGGAGGTTGAGAATAGGCAGGTTCGGCACGCGCTTGCGGGAGGGCGGTGAAGAAGGTGCGGTTGTCGGAGACGCCACCGAAACCCGGCGCTCCGGCGAAGGCCGGAGCCGTGGGCGCGTCCCACGCAGAGCTCCGGCCTTCGCCGGAGCGCGTCTCCGGCGGAAAATGACCAAGCTGCGGTGCCTGCCACCCGCTCAGCACGTCCACCGCCGCCGGCCGCGCGCTGGCATGCCCGGCTTCGTCGAGCGCGCGCCTGAGGCCGCTGACGANCTTCGTCGAGCGCGCGCCTGAGGCCGCTGACGATCAGCCCGCGCACCAGCGCTGGATCGCGAAACCGCACTTCGGTCTTGGCCGGGTGGACGTTCACATCGACATGATCGGCCGGGACCTCCAGGAACAGCGCGACCACCGGGTGCCGGTCGCGGGCAAGCAGGTCGGCATAGGCGCCCCGCACCGCGCCTGCGAGCAGCCGGTCCTTCACTGGCCGGTTGTTGACGAACAGATATTGGTGATCGGCGATGCCGCGGCTGAACGTCGGCAGGCCGGCGACGCCGCCCAGCCGCAGCCCCTCGCGGACCAGATCGACGCCGACGCTGTTATCCGGCAGCTCGCGATCGGTCAGCGCGGCGACCCGCGCCGGCGCGCTGTCACCCGGTGCGACGCCGAGCAGCTTGCGCCCATCATGCTCCAGCGAGAAGCCGATCTCTGGCCGCGCCATCGCCAGCCGCTTCACCGCATCGAGGCAGGCCGCATATTCGGCACGGATCGAGCGCAGGAATTTGCGCCGCGCCGGCACTCGCTCGAACAGCCCTTCGACACGAACCCGCGTTCCGGGCGGCAGCGCCGCCGGCCCCTCCCCCACCACCTCGCCATTGTCGACCGAGAGCGACCAGCCGTCTGCGCCCCGCACCCGGCTTTCGAGCGTCAGGCGCGCCACGCTCGCGATCGAGGGCAATGCCTCGCCGCGAAAGCCAAGCGTCGTTACTGCCTCGATCGCGTCGTCCGGAAGCTTCGACGTCGCGTGCCGCTCCAGCGCCAGCCGCATCTCGTCGGGGGCCATGCCGCAGCCGTCATCGACGACCTCGATCAAATCGATCCCGCCGCCGCCCAGTCGCACCCCGATTCGGGTCGCGCCGGCGTCGATCGCGTTCTCGATCAGCTCCTTCAGCGCGCTGGCCGGTCTTTCGACCACTTCACCGGCGGCGATCCTGTTGACGAGGTGAGAAGGCAGGCGCCGTATTGACATGGTGAACGCTCTAGCCCAAGCGGCCGCATCCCGCGACCCGGCGCTCACGAAAAATCAAGCTAAGTGTGGTTCCCGTAAGGCCGCTGGCGGGTATAGTGCCCCAGGGATTCTGTTTCAGAGCGGGACGAAAATGCTCTTTTCGCGTTTCTTCAAATTCATGTCGCATGACATGGCGATCGATCTCGGCACCGCGAACACGGTCGTCTATCTGCGCGGGCGCGGCATCGTCCTGAACGAGCCGTCGGTCGTCGCGATCGAAACGATCAACGGCGTCAAGAAAGTGAAGGCGGTCGGCGACGACGCCAAGCTGATGATGGGCAAGACGCCCGGCAGCATCGAGGCGATCCGGCCGCTTCGCGACGGCGTGATCGCGGACATCGACGTCGCCGAGCAGATGATCAAGCACTTCATCCACAAGGTGCACGGGCAGCGGCGCTTCCCGCGCTGGCCGGAGATCGTGATCTGCGTGCCCTCGGGCTCGACCAGTGTCGAGCGCCGCGCGATCCGCGATGCGGCGTCGAACGCGGGCGCTTCGCAGGTGTGGCTGATCGAGGAGCCGATGGCGGCCGCAATCGGCGCCGACATGCCGGTAACCGAGCCGATCGGGTCGATGGTCGTCGATATCGGCGGCGGCACCACCGAAGTCGCGGTGCTCAGCCTGCGCGGCCTCGCCTACACTACCTCGGTGCGGGTCGGCGGCGACAAGATGGACGAGGCGATCGCCTCCTATGTCCGCCGCAACCACAACCTGCTGATCGGCGAAGCTACGGCCGAGCGGATCAAGAAGGACGTCGGCACCGCCAAGCCGCCCGCGGACGGCATCGGCAAGACGATCCAGATCAAGGGTCGCGACCTGGTCAACGGCGTGCCCAAGGAAATCGAGATCAACCAGGGCCAGATCGCCGAGGCGCTGTCGGAGCCGGTCGGCACCATTATAGAGGGTGTGCGCATCGCGCTGGAAAACACCGCGCCGGAGCTCGCTGCCGACATCGTCGACCAGGGCATCGTCATCACCGGCGGCGGGGCGCTGCTGGAAGGGCTGGACGAAGTGTTGCGCGACGAAACCGGGCTGCCGGTCACCGTTGCCGACGATCCGCTGACCTGCGTCGCTCTCGGCACCGGCCGCGCACTCGAGGACCCGGTGTTCCGGGGCGTCCTGCTGACCGCCTGACAACGGGGAGGCCCGCTTGGCGCGCCCTTCCAACCGCAGGCCCGGATATTCACGCCGGGCGCAATACGGATTGTTCTTCGGCTACGTCACTGCCGTGTCGGGCGCGGCGGTCGCGCTGCTGCTGCTGATCCTCTCGGCCGTGGATCCGAACGGCTTCGGCGCGCTGAAGGGAGCGATCAGCGACGCGACGCTGCCGATCACATCGGCGGGGCGCTGGGCCGTGGACCGGTCCAGCGACGCGGGCGGGACCATCGGCTCCTATGTCAATGCGGCGGGCCAGGTCCGGGAGCTCCAGGCGGAAGCCAAGGCGAACCAGACCAGACTTATCGAAGCGCGCGCGCTGGCGTTCGAGAATGCGCGGCTGAAGCGGCTGCTCGGCATCACCGAGCGCGGCGCGAAGCCAGTCGCGGTCGCGCGGCTGGTGAGC
Source organism: Sphingomonas horti (assembly GCF_009753715.1). Taxonomy (GTDB): domain Bacteria; phylum Pseudomonadota; class Alphaproteobacteria; order Sphingomonadales; family Sphingomonadaceae; genus Sphingomonas_B; species Sphingomonas_B horti. Next base: position 6,421 of record NZ_WQMS01000009.1, read on the forward strand.
TCCACCGGATCCAGCATCCGCCGCTACGCCATATTGAACGCCGGCTACCTGGACGGCGTCCGCAACGGGATGCCGGTGCGGGGCCCGGGCGGGCTGGTCGGCCGCATCGCGAGCGCCGGCGCGGTCAGCGCCCGCGTCGCGCTGATCACTGACGGCGGCACGATCGTTCCCGTGCGTCGCGTGCCCGACGGAACGCCGGCGATCGCGACCGGCACCGGTGACGGGTTGATCGACATTCGCGCGCTTGGCGCCGAGAACATCACGTTCAAGCGCGGCGACGTGTTCGTGACCTCCGGCGCGGGCGGCGTGTACCCGCCCAACGTGCCCGTCGCGATCATCGCGCGAACCACCCGGGAAAGCTTCCTTGCGCTGCCGGTCGCGGATCCCGCGGCGCTGGATTTCGCGATCGTCGAGCCTCCCTACCAGCCGCAGGTCGAGATCCAGCGGCGGGTGCTGCCGCCCGCGCCCGGCCAATGAGCCGCAGCCTCACCTATCGCGGCTACCAGCCGGTGCTGAGCGTCAAGGCGCGCGCGGTCCCGATCGTCTCGACCATGGCCGGGTCGCTCGTGCCGGCGTTGCTGCCGATGATCGCGCAGGCGCCGGTGGTGCCGCCGTTCGGGCTGATGGTGCTGCTCGCCTGGCGCCTGCTGCGCCCGGGCTTCTGGGCGGTATGGGCGCCGCTGCCGCTCGGCTTCTTCGACGACCTCATAAGCGGGCAGCCGGTCGGCAGCGCGATGCTGTGCTGGACGCTCGCCTTCCTGGCGATCGAAGCCTCTGAGCGGTCGGTGCTGTGGCGCGACTACGTGCAGGATTGGCTGGTCGCCGCGGCCGCGATCACGGCCTGTCTGCTGGCGGGCTATTTTCTTGCCCTGTTCGCGGGCGGCGCAGCGCCTATCTTGGCGATCATGCCTCAAATCCTTGCATCCACGCTTCTTTTTCCCGCGGTCGCACGCCTGTGCGCGCGGCTCGACGCCTGGCGCCTGCGGTGAAACGGCCGAAGAAAGTCGTCACCGAAGCGAGCCAGAGCTTCACCTTCACCCGCCGCGCGCTGCTGCTGGGCGGGATTCAGGGTGGTGTCGGCGCGCTGCTGGCCGGCCGCCTCGCCTGGTTGTCGATCGCGGAGAACGAACGCTACGCCCTGCTGTCGGAGAGCAACCGCGTCAATCTGACGCTGATCCCGCCCAGGCGCGGCTGGATCGTCGACCGGAACGGCAAACCGATCGCCATCAACCGAACCGATTTCCGGGTCGACCTGATCCCCGACCGGATCGTGGACAAGGACAAGGTGCTCGGCGACCTCCAGGCGCTGCTGCAGCTGCCGGACGAGGAAATGGAGCGCATTCGCGACGATCTGGAAGAAGCGCAGGGGTTCAAGCCGGTCCAGGTCGCCGAAGACCTCGACTGGGAAAAATTCGCGGCCGTCAGCGTGCGGCTGAACGAATTGCCCGGCGTGTCGCCCATGCGCGGCTATTCGCGCTTCTACCCCGATGGCGCGGCGGTCGGCCACCTGGTCGGCTATGTCGGCGCTGCCTCCGCCAAGCAATATGACGAAACCAAGGACCCGCTGCTGATCACGCCCGGCTTCAAGGTGGGCAAGGACGGGCTCGAGAAGACGATGGAGCCGATGCTGCGCGGCACGCCCGGCGCCAAGCGCGTCGAGGTCACCGCCCGCGGCAAGCTGGTCAAGGAACTGACCACACGCAGCGACATTCCCGGCAATACCCTGAAGCTGACGATCGATGCCGGCCTGCAGGCCTATGCGGCACGGCGGCTCGGCACGAACTCCGGCTCGGTGGTCGTGATCGACGTCGCGACGGGCGGCCTGCTCGCCTTCGTCTCGATGCCTTCCTACGATCCGAACAGCTTTTCCGACGGCATCAGCCGCGACGAATGGAAGATGCTGTCGGACGACGATCACATTCCCCTGATGAACAAGGCCGTGCTCGGCCTCTATCCGCCGGGTTCGACGGTCAAGCCGATGAATGCGCTCGCGCTGCTTGAGGCCGGTGTCGATCCGAATGACCGCGTCGTCTGTTCGGGTGCGATGCGCGTCGGCAGCGGCGTGTTTCATTGCCATAAGCGGGGCGGGCACGGCCCGCTCGACATGAAACATGCGGTCATGCAGAGCTGCGACATCTATTTTTACGAGATGGTGCGGCGGCTCGGCTATGATCGCGTCGCCCCGGTCGCGCGGGCGATGGGGCTGGGTCAGGAATTCGAGCTGCCGCTGCCTTCGCAGCGTTACGGCACCGTCCCGGACAGCAGCTGGAAGCTGCGAAAATACAAGCAGAAATGGACCGTCGCGGACTCGCTGAACGCGTCGATCGGCCAAGGTTATGTGCTGGTCAATCCGCTCCAGATGGCAGTGATGGCGGCACGGCTCGCGTGCGGGCGCCAGCTGCTTCCATCCTTTTTCCACGGCCATGGCAAGCCGGCTGCCGCCCTTCCGTATACTGCGGAGCATTTCGCGCTCGTGCGCGACGCCATGTATGGCGTGGTGAATGAGGGCGGCACCGGTGGTGCGGCGCGGATGCAGGTGTCTGGCGTTGCCCTGGCCGCGAAGACCGGCACCGCCCAGGTGCGGCGGATCACGATGGCGGAGCGGGCGGGCGGCGTGCTCAGCAATGCGGCGCTGCCGTTCCGGATGCGCGACCATGCGCATTTCATCTGCTTCGCGCCGGCCGATAATCCTCGCTACGCAGCAGCGGTCGTACTGGAACATGGCGGCCACACGGTGCGCAACCTGGACACGCCGCTGACCGGCCGCGACATCATGACCTATCTGTTCGACCGAGAGCGCGCGATGCGGAGCCTGCTAGAGGTCGAGCCGACCTGGGGCGGCGACATCGCCACTCGGATGGCGGCCAAGGCCGAGGCATGGAAGCTGGCCAAGGCGACGCCCGGCCCGCTGCCCACCTCCACGCCGACACCCGCCGACCCGGGCGCCAACGCCGCGGCGGCGATCGATTGAAGCAGGGCGGCATCATTCCGGCGCCGCTTGCGGCGCTCCCCTGGGGCATGCTGCTGCTGGTGCTCGCGATCGGCGGCTTCGGCCTTGTCGTGCTCTACTCGGCGGCCGGGGGCAGCCTGACGCCCTGGGCTTTCGGCCAGGGCGTGCGCTTCCTGATGTTCCTCGGCATGGCGATCGTTCTGTCGCGCGTGCCCGAGAGCGCCTGGAAGGCCATTACTTTCCCTATCTATGGCGTCCTGGTGCTGGCCCTGATCGGCGTCGAGGCGATCGGCGGGATCAGCGGCGGCAGCCAGCGCTGGCTGGATCTGGGCATCATTCGCCTTCAGCCATCCGAAATGATGAAGCCGGCGATCGTCCTCGCGGTCGCCCGATTCTATGGCATGCTGCCGGCCGGGCAGCTTCGGACGATTCACGCGATCTGGCCGGCGGCGCTGCTGATCGGTGTGCCCGCCGGATTGGTGATGCTCCAACCCGATCTCGGGACCGCGTTGATGATCACCTTCGGCGGGCTCACGGTCACCTTTCTCGCCGGCCTGCCGCTGCGGCTCTATGTCGGCTCCGCGCTTGCTGCCGCCGCGGCGGCGCCGATCGCGTTCGGTCTGATGCACGATTATCAGCGCAACCGCGTGCTGATATTCCTCAACCCCGAAAGCGATCCGCTCGGCAAAGGCTATCACATCAGCCAGTCCAAGATCGCGATCGGCTCGGGCGGGCTGTTCGGCAAGGGCTTCCTGCAGGGCACCCAGAGCCGGCTCGACTATCTGCCGGAGCGCCAGACCGACTTCGTGTTCGCGACGATGACCGAGGAATGGGGTCTGGTCGGCGGGCTGTTCCTGATCTTCGCCTTTTTCCTGCTGATCCGCTGGGGCATGCAGGTGGCGCACAATGCCCGCAGCAAATACGCGCGCCTGACCGCCGCGGGGCTGGCGACGACCATCTTCTTCTACGTCGGCATCAACCTGATGATGGTGATGGGGCTGGCGCCAGTGGTCGGCATTCCGCTGCCGCTGGTCAGCTATGGCGGGTCGGCGGTGATGACGGTGATGATCTGCATCGGCATCCTGATGTCGATCGATCGCGAATCCCGGCGCGGCCGGCGGCTGCCCTAGGCTCGGCGGCCGCCTCCGGACTTGAGCACGCCGCGCCGGAACAGGCGCGCCGCGACCGTGACCGTCACGCCGAGCCAGAAGATCTGCCACGCGAAGGCCAGGACGTGCTGCCACCCCGGAACGCCGATCGCGGCGCGGCCGGCCATCGCGAACGGAGAGCTGAACGGAAACGCCGCCGCGATCACGCCCAGCGTCGAATCCGGTGCCCCGGCGCCGGCGCTCGCCAGCGCGAACATGCCGACCTGAAAGATCGTGACCGGCAGCGACAGCATCTGGATTTCGCGCATCGTCCCGGCCTGCGCCCCGACCCCCAGGAACACCGCGCCCAGCAGCAGAAAGCACAGCATGAAATAGCCGAGGAACAGCAGCACGAAGCTGACCAATGAGGTGGCGGGCGCGATCGCGTCGAAGCTGAAGCCGCCCAGCCCGCCGAACGCAGCGATGGCCGCGACGCTGCCCCAGAACAAGGTGAACAGCAGCGCGACGCCCAGCATGCCGATCAGCTTGCCCAGGAAAACGGCTTCCAGCGGCACCGCCGCCGCGAGGATTTCGATGACCTTGTTGTTCCGTTCCTCGGCCAGCATGCTGATTGCCTGGCTGGCGAGCAGCAGCGACAGGAAGAACATCGCGAAGACGGCGCCGAAGGCCGCCGCATTGCGGGAGTGGACGCCGGGCCCGCGCGTCGCCACCGACATGGTCCGAAGCTCCGGCTGCGCACCCGACGCGGCGCCGGCCAGCAGCGCCAGATAATCCGCGTCGCGCGCGCCCTTCGCGGCATGGAACACTTGCCCGTCGGACAGGACGGCCGAGACATCGTCACGGCCGAGCAGAGCGCGCACCTGCCCGGCCGAGTCCGGCTGCGGCGCTTCGAAGGACACCGGCGGCGGCCCGGGGTCGGTGCCAGAGACCCGCCGCAATCGCTGCTCGGCCGCGCGCAGGTCGGGCAGCGCCTCGGGCGCGGCGATGACGACCGCGCGCGCCCGGCTGCCTTCGACGACGTGCACGGCGCCCAGGCTGCCGATCGTTGCGACCGCGAGCATGAACAAGGGCGCCAGCAGGAAGATCAGGAAGGTTGGCGTCAGCACGATCGCGCTGAAATCGCGGCGCGCGATCACCAGCGCCTGGGCGAAGAAGCGCGTCACGCTTCGGCCTCCCCTTCCCGCACCAGCTTGACGAATGCTTCGTGCAGTCCCGGCCGCTCGATCGACAGCCCCGCGACCCCGTGTCCCGTCTCGATCAGCCGCGCCAGCACCGGCTCGATGCCTTCGGGCGGGACTTCGAACTCGAAGCCATCGCCCAGGGCTACGGCATCGGCCGGCAGGAAGCTGCGCGTGTCGCCATTGCCGGAGCGCGGCACCAGGTGCGCGCGCATCGGCAGCAGCGCGCGCGCCTCGTCGACCGTGCCTTCGAACCGGCGCTTGCCGCCGGCGATGATCGCGATCCGCTCGCAGAGGCGCTGCGCATGGGCCATCACGTGCGTTGAAAACAGGATCGTGGCGCCGCGATCACGCTCCGCCAGGATCAGCGCCTCCAGCTTTTCCTGATTGACCGGATCAAGGCCGGAAAACGGCTCGTCGAGCACCAGCAATTCGGGCCGGTGCACCATCGATCCGAGCAATTGGACCAGCTGCGCCATCCCCTTGGACAGCGCGCGGATCTTTTCCCCTGCCGCGGTGCCGAGCCCGGCCGCCTCCAGCATCTCCACCCCGCGCCGCCGCGCCTCTGCCCAGTCGAGCCCGCGCAGGGCCCCCATGAAGGCGATCGCCTCGCGCGCCTTCATCGACGGATAGAGACCGCGTTCTTCCGGCAGATAGCCGATGCGATCGCTCACCTCGCGCGGGCGCGATGCGCCGAGCACGTTCCGCTCGCCCGCATCCGGATCAATGATGCCGAGCAGCAGCCGCAGCGTCGTGGTCTTGCCCGCTCCGTTCGGCCCGAGCACGCCGTAGATGCAGCCGCGCGGGACCGCCAGGTCGACGCCGGCAACGGCCAGCTTGTGCCCGAATCGCTTCTCAAGGCCAGTCGCGGTCAGGGCGTGGTCGGAAGGCACCGCCGCTCAAGGCCCGGAACCGGCGCTGGCGTCAAGGTCCGTGCGACGCCAAAGAAGGTTCATGGATTTTCATATTAGCAGCCCCATCTGGCGGGCGGCGCGGAAATAGGCGGCGAGCGCCTCGGCCGCCGCGTCCGAGAGCTCGATGAAGACGCGCCGCCCGTCCGCGGGGTCGGCGCGGCGCGCGAACAGGCCTTGTTCGGTCAGCGCCCGGATCCAGCGCAGCGCCGTGGTCGCCGGCACGGCCGCGGCGATGCACAGGCTGGAAACCGCCACCCGGCTCTGCTCCAGCCGCGCCGCCATCAGATCGAGCAGCATGTCCCAGGCCGGATCGGCAAAGAGCTCGCGGGCAAAGAATTGATCGCGGAGCCGGCGGATGCGGATCAGGTTGCGCACGCTGTCCGCGTCGATCTCCGCTTCCCCGTCGGCGTCGGGCGGCGCGCCCTGCGGCAAATAGCCGGCGGACCGGGCGGAGTCGGTCAGGTCGGCGAGCGCGCCGGCGATCCGCGCGACTTCCTCGCTCAACCGGCGCAGGCGCTCCGCCTCCGCTTCGACGCTGCGGTCGTGGACCTTGTGCCGGCGGCGGGCGAGCGCGAGGGCGAGCGCGGCCGCACGTTCCTCGGCTCCGGCATCGCACAGCAGGGTGATCCCCGGGCCCTCTACGCGCGCCCAGACCTCGTCGATCAGCGAATGCGGCATCGAAAGCACAGCGGCGGCAGCGCCGTCGCGCGTTGCCTGATCGGTCCAGTCGAGCAGCCGATCGTACGACCCGGCGGGTCCGTCGCACAGCTCGATATAGACCGTATCGACATTGGCCTGCCGGCCCAGCCGGTCGAGCGCATCCGCGACCGGTTCGGCGCCGATCACTCGCGCACCGATGCCGCGCGCCGCCGCCGCAGCTGCGGCCCGGTCATGTTCGCGATCGGCGAAGATCAATATGGAGGGTTCGGTTCCCCAGCCCGCGATTGCCTCGGCCACCCCGTTCACCTTTCGACGCTCACCCGCTCGATCCGGAGACGCAGCGATCAGTCGAGCGCCTTGACGATTTCCTCGACCATCTTCTTGGCGTCCGCGAGCAGCATCATCGTGTTGTCGCGATAGAACAGCTCATTATCGACGCCGGCATAGCCGACGCCGCCCATCGAGCGCTTCACGAACAGCACGGTCTTGGCCTTCTCGACGTCCAGCACCGGCATTCCGTAGATCGGCGAGCTCTTGTCGGTCTTCGCGGCAGGGTTGGTGACGTCGTTCGCTCCGATCACGAACGCGACGTCGGCCTGCGCGAACTCGGAGTTGATGTCCTCCAGCTCGAAGACTTCGTCATAAGGCACGTTCGCTTCGGCCAGCAGCACGTTCATGTGCCCCGGCATGCGCCCTGCGACCGGATGGATCGCGTATTTGACGGTCACGCCCTTCTCTTTCAGCTGGTCGGCCATCTCACGGAGCGCGTGCTGCGCCTGCGCCACCGCCATGCCGTAGCCGGGGACGATGATGACCAGCTCGGCCTGCTCCATCAGGAAGGCGGCGTCCTCGGCGGAGCCGCGCTTCCACGGCCGGTCAATCGCCTGACCGCCGCCGCTCGTGTCCGCGACGGCGCCGAAGCCGCCGGCGATCACGCTGATGAAGCTGCGGTTCATCGCCCGGCACATGATGTAGCTGAGGATCGCGCCCGAGCTGCCGACCAGCGCGCCGGTGATGATCATGGCGGTGTTGCCGAGCGTGAAGCCCATCGCCGCCGCCGCCCAGCCCGAATAGCTGTTCAGCATCGACACCACGACCGGCATGTCCGCGCCGCCGATCGGGATGATCAGCAGGAAACCGATCAGGAAGCTGAGTGCGGTGACGGTCCAGAACACCCAGCCCGACTGGTCGGTGGTGAAATAGGCGATCAAGCCGATGATCGCCGCCAGAGTGCCGAGATTGATGATGTGGCGGCCGGGCAGCAGGATCGGCGCGCCGGACATGTTGCCGTTCAGCTTCAGGAACGCGATCACCGAGCCCGAGAAGGTGATCGCGCCGATCGCAACGCCCAGCCCCATTTCGATCCGGCTGACTGGGAAGATGCTGACGATGTTCGGCCCCGCGATCGGGGTGATGACGCTCGCGATGTGAAACGCCTGCGGATTCAGGAACGCCGCCGCCGCCACGAGCACCGCCGCGAGGCCGACCAGCGAGTGGAAGGCCGCGACCAATTGGGGCATCGCGGTCATCGCGATCCGGCGCGCGACGACGAGGCCGATCCCCGCTCCGATGGCAATGGCGATAAGGATTTCGATCAGGCTTGCCGGGTCGAATTCAAGCGTCGAGGTCAACGCGCGCGGCTCGGTGAACGTCAGGTCGAAGCCGAGGCCGTGAACGATCAGCGTCGTCACCACGGCAATCGCCATGCCGGCCATGCCGAACCGGTTGCCGCGCCGCGACGAAGCCGGGCTCGACAAGCCCCGCAGCGCAAGGATGAAGCAGACGCCCGCGATCAGATAGGCAAGCGCGACCCAGGGATTGACCGGTACGACCTCATGCATGCGTTAACGTTCCCCCAGGCTCGTCATTGCGAGGAGCGGAGCGACGAGGCAATCCACCGCCCCGCGCGCCGCGCTTGATTGCTTCGCTCCGCTCGCAATGACGGAGCGGTCCATCACCGGTCCTTCTTCTTGTACATGGCGAGCATCCGCGCCGTGACGGCGAAGCCGCCGAAGATGTTGACGCTCGCCAGCGCGACCGCGACCAGCCCCAGCCATTTCGCGACCGATCCGCCCAGCGTCGCCGCCGCCGCGATCAGCGCGCCGACGATGATGACCGACGAAATCGCGTTCGTGACCGCCATCAACGGCGTGTGCAACGCCGGCGTCACCGACCAGACGACGTAATAGCCGACGAACACAGCCAGCACGAAGATCGACAGGATCGATATGAAGTCCATCAGTCCAGCCCCGAATGTTCCGAATGTTCGCAGTGGCCATGAGCCCTTGCCGCTTCCCCCGAACGAGCGCCTCGCCCGCAGGATCGATCGTCACCCCACGCCGCACTCTGCCGAAGAAATGCGATGTAGGACAGCCTCAAGTTCTGAGCCGCTCGCGGACGGCCGCCGCGAGCACGAAGATCGAGCGGAAAGAGATGAAGGTCATGGACGCTTCCCCGCGATGCCCAAAGTCTTCTCGAGCGCTTGGATATCAGCCTCATAGATTTTGCGCCGCTCTGACAAGGTTGTCGCGCGTTGGTCCAAGCAAGCCTCTGGAATCACGACGCCTAAATCCTGTGCCATGTCGTCGCCATATTGTTCCTGCAACGCTGCTCTGATCCTTTCCCAGCGCACCGAGTTCTTGCTACGGAAGCGACGCGCCTCTATGCTGTTGGTATCGCAAGGGTTGCGGGCAGATGCTGCCATAAAATCAAAGCTGACAGCCGCGACTTGCGATCTAACCTCGCGATTGGATGGATTCTGGGCTGCAGAGCCATCCGCGCCCATATAACTCAACACCACAATGCCGAAGGTGCCGAGCCAGTTCACCCCAACAGCCTTGCGTTCACCACCTGCCCGCCCTTTGTCAGGCGGATCGCGTCGCCGATTTCGTCGTCGACTTGGGGCAGGCCGCCTTCCTTGTCCCAGAAGCCGCTGAGGAAATTGAACAGGTTGCGGGCGAACAGTGCTGAGGCGTCAGCTGCAAGGCGCGACGGCACGTTGCGGTGGCCGACGATCTTGACGCCGTGGCGCTCGACCACTTCGCCGGCGACCGCGCCTTCGACATTGCCGCCCTGTTCCACCGCGAGGTCGACGATGACGCTGCCGGGCTTCATCGTCGCGACCTGCGCGTCGGTGATCAGCCGTGGCGCGGGGCGGCCGGGGATCAGCGCTGTGGTGATGACAATGTCCTGCCTGGCGATGTGGCCGGAGACCAATTCGGCCTGCGCCATCTGGTATTCCTCCGACATTTCGGTCGCGTAGCCGCCCGAGCCCTCGCCTTCGATGCCCGCGACGTTCTCGACGAAGATCGGCTTGGCGCCCAGCGACAGGATCTGTTCCTTGGTCGCGCTGCGCACGTCGGTCGCGGAGACCTGCGCGCCCAGCCGCCTGGCGGTCGCGATCGCCTGCAGGCCGGCGACGCCGACCCCCATCACGAACAGCTTCGCGGCCGAGATGGTCCCGGCCGCAGTCATCATCATCGGGAAGGCGCGGCCATATTCGGCGGCGGCGTCCAGCACCGCCTTATAGCCGGACAGGTTCGACTGCGAAGACAGGATATCCATGGATTGGGCGCGGGTGATGCGCGGCATGAACTCCATCGCTAACGCTTCGAGGCCCCGTGCCGCATAGGCGTCGACGCGGGCGCGTTCGCCGAACGGGTTCAGACCGGCGACGAGCCAGGCGCCCTGCTTCGCGCCGGAGAGACTCTGCGGCGGCGGGCCCTGCACGCCCAGGATGATGTCGGCATCGCGAAGCACGTCCGCGCGCGGGCCGGTAGTCGCGCCCGCGGCCTGATAATCGGCGTCGGAGACCGACGCGCTGACGCCCGCCCCGGCTTCCACCGCGACCGTCGCGCCCAGGCCGATATATTTCCTGACCGTCTCCGGCGTGGCGGAAACGCGCCGCTCGCCGTCCGCTAGCTCCTTAAGGACGGCGATCTTCATTCCGGGTCAGTTCGAAATGACGAAGATGACGATCAGGCCGGTCAGGAAAGCGGCGATCGTCGCCCATTTCAGCAGGGTCGTGAAACCCGAATAGGTGCGCTCGTGTGCCTTCAAATCGCCGTCGCTGGCCATGGAATCCTGCAATCCGTTGATGCCCCGCGCCGTATCTATCGGCGACTTCCCCCGGCCTCAAGAGCCAAGTGTGACGCGCTTAACACGCCCTTTACGGCCTTTGGCCTAAACGCCGTGGCCCAGGGAACGGGAGAGTGACGAATGGCCAAGGCGAACGCCAAGGTCCTGATGCTGGTCGACGACGAACCGGCCCAGCGGCGCCTTGTCGCCGCCATCGCCGCCCGTGCGGGCTGGCGCACCGTGTTCGCCGACAGCGGCGATGCGGCGCTCGACACGTTGGCGACCGAGCAGGGGCTGCTGCTCGATGCGGTGCTGATCGACCAATATGGCCCCGGCGACGAGACGATCGCGCTGATCGAATCCATGCACGCGCGCCGGCCCGCCCTTCCCGTCCTGCTTCTGACGGCGCATGGCTCGATCGAGATCGCGGTCGGGGCTATGCGCGCAGGTGCGTCCGACTATCTGATCAAGCCGATCGCCCCGGACCGGCTGCTGGGCGCGCTCGATGCTGCCGCCTCCAGCCGCGCCAATGTCGGCGAGCTTCGGCCGCTCGCCGAAAAGATAAAGGCGCCCCTGGGCTTTGGCGAGATCGTCGGTGCCGCCCCGCAATTCCGCGCCGCGCTGGCGATCGCCGCCAAGGCGGCACGCGCGCGCGTGCCGGTATTGATCGACGGCGAAAGCGGCGTCGGCAAGGAAGTCGTCGCCGAAGCGATCCATGCCGCGTCCCCGCGCGGCAAAAAGACGTGGGTCGCGGTCAATTGCGGTGCGATCCCGGAGAATCTGGTCGAATCGGAGCTGTTCGGGCACGAGCGCGGCGCCTTCACCGGCGCCTTCGAGCGCAGGATCGGCCGCTTCCAGGAAGCGGACGGCGGCACGATCTTCCTCGACGAGGTCGGCGAGCTGCCGCTCGACGCCCAGGTGAAGCTGCTCCGCGTGCTTCAGTCCGGCGAAATCCAGCCGATCGGCGCGCGCGTCACCCGCGATGTGGACGTGCGCGTCATCGCCGCGACCAACAAGCGATTGGTCGACGAAGTGGCGGCCGGCAATTTCCGCGAGGACCTTTATTACCGGCTGAACGTCGTCCAGGTGACGATCCCGCCGCTGCGCGACCGGCCGCGCGACATCCCCGCGCTGGCCCGCCACCTGCTCGCGCGGATTGCGGCGCAGCCCGGGATGCGCGGCCTCGGCATCACCGACGAGGCGCTGTCGCTGCTGATGTCCTTCCCCTGGCCGGGCAATGTGCGGCAGCTGCAGAACGCGCTGTTCCGCGCGGCTGTGCTGTGCGACGGCGAGGCGCTGACCTCGGCCGACTTCCCGCAGATCGCGCTGCAGAGCTGCGACGAGCTGACGCCGCTGATGTCGCACGCCGGTGCCGGCGTGACGCTGTTCGAGGCCGACGGCCATATCCGCAACCTCGAAGAGATCGAGGCCGACGTGATCCGCCTCGCGATCGGCCATTATCGCGGCCGCATGACGGAGGTCGCCCGCCGCCTCGGCATCGGCCGCTCCACCCTGTATCGCAAGCTTGGCGAACTCGGCATCGGCGACGTGGCGGCGTAGGCGCCGCCCGGAACGGCAACGTGACGGCTGCGTTCCAGATGCATGTTCAAGACGTCCGGCTATGTGATTTCCACCGTCAGCGTGATCCTGCTCGCGATCGTCGCCTGGAAGGGCGCCAAGGACGATCCGACGCTGACGATATTGCTGATCCTGGGCGCGCTGACCTCGATCGCCGGCATGCTGTGCCGCTGGATCGCGTTCCTGCGCGACGAAAAGCCTAGCGACCTGTCAAAGCCTGGTCGCGCAGACCCCGCCATACATGGAGTGCCTGCACCGTCTCCGGCACGTCGTGAACCCGAAGAATTTGCGCGCCAAGCATCGCGCCGTTGAGCGCCAGCGCGACCGAGCCGCCGAGGCGCCGGTCGGCCGGGGCCTCCTTCGAGAGCGCGCCGATCATGCGCTTGCGGCTGGCACCCAGCATCAGCGCGCAGCCAAGCCCCTGGAACAGCGCCAGACCGTTCAGCAGCGCCAGATTGTCGGCCAGCGACTTGCCGAAGCCGATGCCGGGATCGACGATGATCTTCGCGCGCGGCACGCCCGCCGCCTCGACGGCAGCGACGCGCGCCTCGAGCCAGTCATAGACCTCCAGCAACGGATCGGGCCCGAGCGTATGTCTGTGGAGATCGCGCGGATCGCCGGCGTGCATCAGTATCACCGGGCAGGAGGCCCGGACCACCAGATCCAGCGCGCGATCATCATACAGCAGCGCCGAGACGTCGTTGACGATCCCCGCGCCCGCCGCCAGTGCGGCCTCCATCACCTCCGCCTTGCGCGTGTCGATCGAGACCGCGACCCCGGCCCGGGCCAGCCGTTCGATGACCGGCACGACGCGCTTCACCTCATCGCCTTCCCAAACGGGTTCGGCGCCCGGCCGCGTCGATTCGCCGCCGATATCGACCAGCGCCGCCCCTTCGCCCGCCGAGCGCACGCCTGCTTCGGCGGCGGCGTCCGGATCGGCCAGATGCGCGCCCGCGTCCGAGAAACTGTCCGGCGTGACGTTCAGGATCGCCGCGACCTGCGGCTGGTCGAAGCGGATCGTGCGGGCGCCGAGCTCCAGCGTCGGACGCGTCGCTGTCAAGCGCTGCAGAATGGGCTGAACCTCGTCGGGGAGTGCGGCCGCTTCGGCCACCGGCACCAGGCGCTTCGAGGCGCGACGCTGCCCGTCCGTTTCGATCAGCTCATAGGCGGAATGCCAGAGCAACCCGCCCGCAAGGCGCGCGACCTGCCCGTCAAAGCCGATCGGCGTGCCCAGGAACGCGGCGGGTTTTAAGTAAAATCGTGCCACACGGTGCTCTAACGACCTCTCAAACCTCGTTCGCCAGCAGATAGGTCTGCCTGAGCGCATCGATCGGCTTCAGCGCGCCCGCGTCTTCATAGTGCCAGAAGGTCCAGCCGTTGCAGCTCGGCGCGCCCTGGAGCGTCGCGCCCAATTTGTGGATCGACCCGCTCGTGCCGCCCGCCTCCAGCGATCCGTCCGCCCGCACCGTCGCCTGCCAGCGGCGCTTCGCATCCGTCAGCACTGCCCCCGGCGGCAGCATGCCGGTTTCGACGAGCACGCCGAACGCGACCCTGGGCGCCGCAGCCGGCGACTGCATCGTCCTGAGCGCCGATTCGTCGAGCGGCAGCGCCGCCGCGATCCGCTCGCGCGCCACGTCGCAATAGGAGGGCTCGCGCTCGATCCCGATCCAGTGCCGCCCAAGGCGCGTGGCGACCGCGCCGGTGGTCCCGGTGCCGAAGAACGGGTCGAGCACCACATCGCCCGGGTTGGTGCAGGCGAGCAGCACGCGGTACAGCAAAGCCTCGGGCTTCTGGGTCGGGTGCGCCTTGACGCCGCCACGCTTCAGCCGCTCGGCCCCCGAGCAGATCGGGATCAGCCAGTCGGACCGCATCTGCAGCTCGTCGTTGAGCGTCTTCATCGCGCGATAGTTGAAGGTGTAGCGGGCGCTTTCGCTCTTTGCCGCCCAGATCAGCGTCTCATGCGCATTGGTGAAGCGCGTGCCCTTGAAGTTCGGCATCGGGTTGGACTTGCGCCAGACGATGTCGTTCAGGATCCAGTATCCCTGATCCTGGATCGCAGCACCGACCCGGAAGATATTGTGATAGCTGCCGATCACCCAGATCGAGCCGCTGTCCTTCAGCACCCGGCGTGCTTCGGCCAGCCAGGCGCGGGTGAACTCGTCATAGGCGGCGAAGGTGTCGAATTTATCCCATTCGTTATCGACCGCGTCGACGCGGCCGCCTTCCGGACGGAACAGATCGCCGCCCAGCTGGAGGTTATAGGGTGGATCGGCGAAGATCATGTCGACCGAAGCATCGGGCAGCGAACGCATCGCCTCGATGCAGTCGTCCATCAGGATCCGGTCGAGCGGAAGCGCAACCCCTCTGGTCGCGGCGCGCCGCTCGATCTTCGTCAGAACCCCCATCCGGTGAACGCCCCCTGCTCGGTTATCCACAGGCAGAGTGAGTCATCGGGGACTCCGCGGTCAAGCACTTCATTTCGCTGCCACAATCAGAACGGCACGCGAACGCGTCGGCTTGCCACAACCCCTTGAGTCCGGCCGCGGGCCGGGGACTCAACCCGTTGTGGTGTGGCCCGAAAGACTCACAAGGGAAGCAAAGCTTGGGCGACCGGCGCGAAGCTCCGGCGGTGCAGCGGCGTCGGGCCCAGCCGGTTCAGCGCCTCGCGATGCGTGGGGCAGCCATAGCCCTTGTTCGAGGCCCAGCCGTAACCCGGATGCGCGGCATCGGCCTCGATCATCAACTGGTCGCGATGATGCTTGGCAACGACCGAGGCGGCAGCGATCGACAGGCACAGCGCGTCGCCGCCCACGATCGTGACGCACGGATGCTGCCATCGCGGCTTCGCATTGCCGTCGATCAGCACCATGCCGGGCGCGATCCCCAGCGCCTCGACCGCCCGCGTCATCGCCAGCATCGTCGCCCAGAAGATGTTGATCCGGTCGATTTCCTCGACGGTCGCGACGCCGACGCCGACCAGCGCGACCCGCGTCAGCTTCGCATGCAGCTCGGCGCGCGCGGCGGCGGTCAGCTTCTTGGAATCGTCGATCCCGCGCGGCACGCCCTTTTCCGGCAGGATCACCGCCGCGGCGACCACCGGCCCGGCGAGCGGCCCCCGCCCCGCTTCGTCCACGCCGACCACGGGACCGGGATGGGCGAGTTCTAGTTTGCGAGAGGGGCGGGCCATTTGTCGGCGTTCTAAAACCTGCCGGAGAAGAAGGGGAGGGCTTCGACAAGCTCAGCCAAGCCGGCGTGACGGTTGTCCACAGGAATTCAACCCTCCAGCTGCTCGTAGGGATTATGTCCCAGGGTATGGCCGATGGGCCCGTGCCCCGCGCCCAGACCCGGCGCGGCGAGGATCGCGATGCGGACGAAGCGGACCGCCTGCTGGAAGGCTTCCTCGATCGACAAGCCGGCGCCCAGGCCGGTCGCGAGCGCGCTCGCCAGCGTGCAGCCGGTGCCATGGGTATCGTCGGTGTCGAAGCGCTTGCCCTCCAGCCGCGTGATCTCGCGCCCGTTCGGCGCCAGCACGCGATCGGTGATGGAATAGCCTTCGGCATGGCCGCCCTTCATCAGCAGATGACAGCCATGAGCGAGCACGGCTTCCTCGCCGCCCAGCGCGTCCAGCTCCGGCAGGTTGGGCGTCACGACCGACGCGATCCGCATCAGCTTCTCGAATGCGGCGATGGTGGCGGCATCCGCCAGCTCCGATCCGCTGGTCGCGATCATCACGGGATCGAACACGATCGGCACGTCCAGCCCGGAGAGCGCCTCCGCGACAGCCTCGGCCGTTGCGGCCGAGCCGATCATGCCGATCTTGACCGCATCGACGCCGATGTCGCTGACGACGCTGTCGATCTGCGCCACCACCATCTCGGTCGGGATCGGGTGGATCGCCTGCACGCCCAGCGTGTTCTGGGCCGTGACGGCGGTGATCGCGGTCATCGCGTGGCCGCCCAGCATCGTCACCGTCTTGATGTCCGCCTGGATGCCTGCGCCGCCGCCGCTGTCGGACCCGGCGACGATCAGGATCCGGGGCGTCAGCTGCTCGTCCCACTGGCTCGGCGAACCGGGTTCGGGATCGCCCATCAGCCTTTGTACTTTCGTTCGGTGCTGGCCGGGTGCTTCTTCAGCGCGGCGCCGACCCGGCTCGGCCGATCCATCAGCTCGCCGCCGCAATTGGGGCAGCGCTCGTCCATCTCGTCGGCACATTCGGCGCAGAAGGTGCACTCGAACGAGCAGATGAACGCGCCGTGCGCATCGGCCGGCAGGTCGGCGCCGCAGCGTTCGCAATCGGGCCGCATCTCAAGCATTCAAAACTCCGTTCGCTTCGAACGGCGGAAAGGTCAGCATCACGCCGCCTCCGCCACGGCCGCGCAGATGCGTTCGACCACCGCCTTCACCTGCGCTTCGTCGTCGCCTTCCGCCATCACGCGGATCAGCGGCTCCGTGCCGGACGGGCGGATGACGAGGCGACCGTGACCGTTCAGCTCGGCCTCGGCGTCGGCGATCGCCGCCTTGACGCGCGCATCCTCCAGCGGCCTGCCGCCCGAGAATCGGACATTCTTCAGCAACTGCGGCACCGGATCGAACACGCGCAGCAGGTCGCTCGCCCGCTTGCCCGACTGGACCAGCTCGGCAAGGATCTGGAGGCCCGCCATCAGCCCGTCGCCGGTCGTCGCATGGTCCGAGAGAATGATGTGGCCGGACTGTTCGCCGCCCACATTGAAGCCGCCGCTCCGCATCCGCTCCAGCACATAGCGGTCGCCGACCTTGGTGCGCTCGAGCGACAGCCCGTCCGCCGCCAGCCGCCGCTCCAGCCCCAGGTTCGACATCACCGTCGCGACCAGGCCGCCGCCCTTCAGCAGGCCCTTGCGTGCCCAGCTGGTCGCGATCAGCGCCATCAGCTGGTCGCCGTCAATCACGCGGCCGGTCTCGTCGGCGACGATCAGCCGGTCGGCATCGCCGTCGAGCGCCAGGCCGATGTCCGCGCCGCTCGCCGCCACCGTCTCGCACAGCACCTGCGGCGCGGTCGAGCCACAGCCGGCATTGATGTTGGTGCCGTTGGGATCGACGCCGATCGGCACCACGTCCGCGCCCAGCTCCCACAGCGCCTCCGGCGCCACCTTGTAGGCGGCACCGTTCGCGCAATCGATCGCGATCTTCAGCCCTTCCAGCCGCAGGCCTTCGGGGAAACTCGACTTGACCGCGTGGATGTAGCGACCCTGCGCATCGTCGACGCGCCGCGCGCGGCCGGTGCGGTCGGCCGGCGCGAGCACCGGCTGCGCGTCGATCAGCCGCTCGATCGCCAGCTCGTCCTCGTCCGACAGCTTGTAGCCGTCGGGCCCGAACAGCTTGATGCCGTTGTCCGCGAAGGGGTTGTGGCTGGCGGAGATCATCACCCCCAGGTCCGCCCGCATCGATTGCGCGAGCATCGCCACGGCAGGCGTCGGCATCGGGCCGACCAGCACCACGTCCATACCGACGCTGGTGAAGCCCGCGACCAGCGCCGGCTCCAGCATATAGCCGGACAGCCGCGTATCCTTGCCGATTACGACGCGGTGGATGTGCGCGCCGCGAACGAAATGCGCGCCGGCGGCCATGCCGACCTTCATCGCCATTTCCGCCGTCATGGCCGGCGCGTTCACCCGGCCGCGAATGCCGTCCGTTCCGAAATATTTCCGTGTCATTCCACGTCCAATAAGTTCATGCCCGACTCCCTAGCGCGAAGGAGGCGGCGGTGAAATATCGGACTCTGGGGCAAGGGCTGGAAGTCTCTGCGATCGGGATCGGCTGCATGCCGATGGTGAGCGGCGGCAACATCAATTACGGCGGCGGCGGCGATGCAGGCGAAGGCGTGGCGACCATCCACCGCGCGATCGAGCTCGGCGTCACCTTCTTCGACACCGCCGAAATCTACGGGCCGTTCCAGAACGAGGAACTGGTCGGCGAAGCGATCCGGGGCAAACGCGACGGGCTGGTCATCGCGACCAAGTTCGGTTTCCGTTTCGAAGGGGACCGGATCACCGGTGTCGACAGCTCGCCCGCCAACATCCGCCGCGCCTGCGAAGGATCGCTGAAGCGGCTGGGGATCGACACGATCGACCTTTATTACCAGCACCGGGTCGACCCGAACGTGCCGATCGAGGAGACGGTCGGCACGATGGCGGCGCTGGTGAAGGAAGGGAAGGTCCGGCACCTCGGCCTGTCCGAAGCCGGCGCGCAGACGATCCGCCGCGCGCACGCCGTCCACCCGATCACTGCCCTGCAAAGCGAATATTCGCTGTGGGAGCGCGGCGTGGAGGACGACATGCTGCCGACCTGCCGCGAGCTCGGCATCGGCTTCGTCCCCTACTCCCCGCTCGGACGGGGTTTCCTGACCGGCCAGATCAAAAGCCGCGCGGACCTGCCGGCAGACGATTGGCGTCAGAATGACCCGCGCTATTCGGAAGAGAATTTCGGCGCGAACCTGAAGATCGTCGATGCGATCCGCGCGGTCGCCGAGCGCAAGGGCGTCAGCCTTGCCCAGATCGCGCTCGCCTGGCTGCTGGCGCAGGACGCGCACATCGTGCCGATCCCCGGCGTCAAGCGCCGCGCGACGCTGGAGGATTCGGTGAAGGCGGCGGACGTGGAGCTGTCCGCTTCAGAGCTGGACGAACTCGAAGCCGCGATTCCGGCGGATGCCGTGCAGGGCCTCCGCTATCGCGAACAAGGCATGCGGATGGTGCGGTTGTAGATCCTTCCCTCGCCTTGCGAGGGGAGGATTTCTAACCCCACACCCCCACCGCCGGCGCGCCGAGCATCGGGTGCAGCCAGGTCGCGAGCAGCCAAAGCGCGAGGCCGCCGAGCATCACGCTCCAGCCGGGCCACCAGGCCCGCGACGGCGCCGGGCCGGTGAACGGAACGAATGCCGTCTTCCCGCGCCAAACCGGCCAGAAATCGGGCTGGAGCTTCGACTTTTTCGCGTCCTGCCCCGCCGCACCGGCGAGCGCGAGCAGGGCGACGCCCGCGGTCAGCACGAGCACCGATGGCTGCGGCCACACCAGCGCGTGCGCGAATGCCCAGAGCGCGAAGCCCCACATCATGGGGTGACGCGTGACCGCGAACACGCCGCGCGGCTCTCCCGCCGCAGCGGGCATGCCAGGCAGCGCCGGATTTCCGATCAGTGAGCCGACCAGCAGGATGCTCGCGACCAGCATCACCGCGCCGGCGAGCCACCACGCCCAGAGCGGAGCTGTCCACAGGAACGGTTCCGGCCCGACGCGGAGCATCGCCCAGACGACCCAACCGAGCGTCGCGAAGCTCACCAGCGTGTAGAGCCCGAGAAAGCCCCGCTCACCCAATCGCGCGACCAGCGGCGCGCGCAACGGGTGCGACATCAGCAGGTGCGTCCCTACGAACGCCGCGGTGGCGATGATGACCTACGTGAGTGGACTCATTCGTCACCCCGGATTTGATCGGCGGCCCACCTTACTTGTTTTGCGGGAAAGAAGAAGGTGGGCCCCGACTCAAGGCCGGGATGACGAGTCTATCTTTCGTACGCCTTGGGCAGCGCGCCTTCCTCCGGCCGGGCGTAGCGGTCGCGTAGCTTGGTCTGACGGTCAACCATCGGCTGCTCGACACCGTCGATCCACACCCGGTCGGCATGGCTCGACAGCTCCAGCGGATCGCCGTCCCAGAGGACGACGTCGGCGCGGCGGCCGGCGCGCAGCGAGCCGATCTGGCCGCCCAGGCCCAGCGCATCGGCCGGGCCGGACGTGATCGCCGCCAGCGCGTCGCCCCAGCTGAGGCCCGCGGCGCCGGGGATCTTCGTCAGGGCGACGAGGTTGCCCGCATATTGCGGCGCTAGCCGCGCCTGCCGCGCGTCGTCGTCATTGTTCATCCCGATCGACACCCGCACGCCCGCCGCCTTCATCCGGCCGACGTTCGACTGCGTTGCCGCAAGCTGCTCGAACGCCGCCGGCAGGTCGGTCAGCGCGTTCGCGATGACCGGCACGCCCGCCGCCGCGATCTCGCGGGCGACGGTCCAGCCTTCGGCCGCACCGACGATCACAAGCTTCAGCGCCGGATATTCCTGCTTCAGCTTCAGCACGTTGCGGATGTCGTTGGCGCTTTCGACATGAACCAGCAGCGGCATCTTGCCCGTCACGACCGGGACCAGCGCGGCCGCGTCGGCGCGGGTGAGCAGCGCGTCCTTGCTGTCGCCGTCATAGGCGGCGGGGTTGCGGGCACAGCGCTGCGCCGCCTCCAGCGACTGGCGGAACTGCAAATAGGCGGCGGGACGGCTGCCACCGGCCTCCTGCGCGCCGTCTTCGCCCAGCTCCACGAACTGGAAGGCGCGCGGCACCGTCACCGCATCCGGGTCGGCGCCGGTATCGATGACCGCGCCCTGGCCCGCGAAGATCATGTTCGCCGTCGACGGCGACACGATCGCGCGCGTGACGCCGCCCAGCCGGCTGACGGCGATCGCGGAGACGCGCGGGTTGATCCCCGGCACCACGTCGATCGCCGCCGAATAGGGCGAGCGCCGCGCGACCGTATCGTTGGTCGGATCGACCGCATCGACCTCGACCAGCCCCACGCGCGTGAAGCCGGCGACGAAGCCCGGCGCGACCCACTTGCCGGTCGCATCGATCACCTTCGCGCCCGCGGGCACGGCGACGCCCTGCCCCGCGGCGACGATGCGCCCGTCGCGGATCACGACGGTGCCGCCCTCAATCGGCGCGGAGCCGTCGCCGATCGCGACCGTGCCGCCGGTGATGGCGACGGTTTCGGCCGCTACCGGCGCGGCAAGCAGGGCAGCGCCCAACAGCAACAGGGCCTTCACTTCACATCTCCCTCGCCCGGCTGGCCGAGCTCGAAATCGGTAACGGGGCGGCGGCTCGGATCGAGCGCGTCGTACATCAGAGCACCATCGATCCAGACCTTTTCGGGCCGGGTGTAGACGCTGAACGGATTGCCGTTCCACAGCACCACATCGGCCATCTTGCCGGGCTTCAGGCTGCCGGTCCTGTCGTCGATGTGCAGCGCCTTTGCCGGATTGATGCTGAGCCATTCCCACGCGACCTCGTCGGGAATGTTGATCCCCATCCGGCGGCCGGCGGCAAGCGCCTTGGCTGCTTCCTGGTTCAGGCGCTGGATGCCGTTCGCGTCATCGGAATGGGTGATCGTGCACACGCCCGCATTCTGCAGCAGGGGCATGTTCTCGTTGATCGCGTCATAGGCTTCCATCTTGAAGCCCCACCAGTCGGCCCAGACCGCCGCGCAGACGCCGTTCGCCTTCAGCAGGTCGGCGATCTTGTAGGCCTCGACCGCGTGGTGGAACGCGGTGACCTTGTAGCCGAACTCCTTGGCCATATCCATGACGATCGCCATCTCGTCGGCGCGGTAGCAGTGGTTCTGGACCAGGATGTCACCGGCGAGCACGCCGCGAAGCGTGTCCATCGCGATGTCGCGCGCGGGCGGCTCCCCGCCGTCACGCTCATATTTGTCCCATTTGCGCGTATATTCCTGCGCCTTGGCCCAGGTCTGGCGATCGACGGCGATGTTGCCCATCCGCGTTGCCGGCATCTGGTTGCGCGAGCCATAGACGCGCTTCGGATTCTCGCCGCACGCCATCTTCAGGCCATAGGGCGCGCCGGGGAATTTCATCGCCTGCACCGTGCGCGCGGCGACGTTCTTCAGCACGACCGAGCGGCCGCCGAACAGGTTGGCGGAGCCCGGCAGGATCTGGAGCGTCGTCACGCCGCCATTGGCGAGCGCGCGGCCGAAGCCGGGGTCCTGCGGCCAGACGCTGTGCTCGGCCCAGACTTCGGGCCGGACCGGGCCGGTCGCTTCGTTGCCGTCCGAATGCGCCTGCACCGATGGCGACGGATAGTCGCCCAAATGGCTGTGGACGTCGATCACGCCCGGCGTCACCCATTTGCCGGTGCCGTCGATCGTCGCCACGCCCGCGGGCGCTTCGACGCTCTGCCCGACCGCGACGATCTTGCCGTCGGCGAACAGCACCTGCCCGCGATCGATGCGGCCACCCTCTCCATCGTAAATGGTGACGTTGGTGACCAGGGTCGGCACGCCCGGATAGGCATGGTAGGTCGAAGGATACGGGTCCCGCGAATAGGGGACAGGCTTTTCCTTCTGAGCTGACGCCGTCTGCGGTTTCGCCCCCGCCGTCGCACACCCGGCGAGCGCGAGGGCCGCGCTCGCCAAAAGCATAAACCGCATCCTATTTTACTCCGTGCATCAGATATTTGAGCGGGAAGGCGAGAACCAGCAGGACGGCGCCGATCCCGACCGCGACCCAGCCGATGGTGGTGAACACGCCCAGATAGGTCTCCAGGCTCACCTTCAGGTTCGTCACCTGTCCGCCGACCGTCTCGACCGAGGCGACCTGCGCGACCGCGCCCGCGACATACTGCGCGACCGAGATCGACAGGAACCACACGCCCATCATCATGCCGACGATGCGCGCGATCGACAGCTTGGTGATCATGCTGAGACCGACCGGCGAGATGCAGAGCTCCGCGATCGAATGGATCAGGTAGAGCCCGGCGAGCCAGGCAAGGCCGACCTGATAGTTCGGGCCGGCAAAGCTTGCGCCCCAGACCAGGAACAGGAAGCCCGCGCCGACGCCCATCAGCGCCAGGCCGAACTTGATCGGGATCGGCGGCTCGAGCCCGCGCTTCGCCAGCACATTCCACAGCACGCTCATCAACGGCGCGAGGATGACGATGAACAGCGCGTTGAAGATCTGCGTCTGCCCGGCCGGCATCACATAGACCGGCTCGCTTCCGAAGCCGCCGAGCCGGGCGAAGTGCATGCCGACAAACGCGATCACGGCGATGGTTGCGGTCGCGATCGCCATCTTGCGGCGCGTGGCCGCTTCCTCGCCCCATGCGAAGAACCAGAAGGCAAGCCATGCGATGCCGCCGATGATCACGGCGAAGAACAGGTAATAGGTGACCGGGTTCGCCCGGAACGCGGCGAACAACGGCGCGGTCCAGCCGATCTCCAGCACCGTGTTCCGCTCCGCGAACAGCGTCAGCGACGATCCGGCCTGCTCGAACAGCGTCCAGAACACGACGTTGAAGACGATCAGCACCATCGCCGCGACCATCATCTGGAACTCGGTGCGGCTGCCCGCGACGAACGACCAGATCAGGATCGCGGGCACACTGATCAGGAACGTGCCGAACAGGAATTTGCCCATGATCGGCAGCGACGAGACGTAGCCGACGATGCCCGAGCCGGCCGGCGGCGCGACATAGTTCATGAGGTTCCAGAACAGGAAGATCGCCAGCGGCACCGCCAGCATCGCGCAGATATAGATGATCCAGTCCTTGCTGGCCGGCGCGTTGGCGGGCCGCTCGCCATAGCCGTCGAGTCGGCCGCCATCGAACTGGAACAACGCCCATGAGCAGGTCATGCCGAGCGCGGCAAGGCCGAAGCCCGCCCACCAGCCGACCGACACCGCCAGCAGCGGGCAGAAGAATTGCGAGATCAGCGAGCCGAGGTTGATCCCCATGTAGAAGATCGTGAAGCCGGCGTCGCGCCTGCGGTCGCCCTCGTCGTAGAGCGTGCCGACGATGGTCGAGATGTTGGGCTTGAAGAAGCCGTTGCCGACCGTGACCAGCGACAGGCCGAGCAGCAGCACGAAGACGAAGAAGGACGAGCGCTCGCCGCCAGATGCGAACTTGTCGGGCGCGATCCGGCGCGCTTCGGCGCCATCCGTCGCCATCAGCGAGACCGACTTATCCTCATTGCCCTTGATGAGAAGCTTGTCGGCGCCGATCGTCACGAAGCGCTGCTCGGCACCGCGCTCCCCCTCGACGCTGACTTCGTAGCGCTGGCCGTCGATCGTCGCGAACGGCTTCGCCGCCTGGCCGCCGAAGCACAGGGTGAAATAGCCAAGCGCCATCATGATCGCGCCGAATTTCACCGACCGTTTGGAGCCCAGATACTGGTCCGCGATCAGCCCGCCGACCAGCGGGGTCAGGTAAACCAGCGCGGTGAAGCCGCCATAGATGCCGGTCGACGTCTGGTCACTGAACAGGAAGTGGTTGACCAGGTACAGCGTCAGGATCGCCCGCATGCCGTAATAGCCGAAGCGTTCCCACATCTCGGTGGTGAACAGGCGCTTCAGCTGGCGTGGATGCTCGAACCAGGTTCCCCCGTCCGACCGGCTCACATGCGGCGTTTGCGGCTCGAACGTCTCGTCCGCGTTGACGTTGACCATGCGGATCCTCTTCCCAAGGCATGAGGGCCGCTTGTGCGGCCCGATTGGTGCGCGACCCTAGCGCCGAAATCGGCGCTGTGAAGTACCAGTTGTTACGGAAGTGGGGCTTGGCCCGACGCCTGCTGCGTCCTGATGCGCGCGATCTCCACCTCGGCGCGCGCGGCGCGGTCGCGCCAATCCGGGTGCGATCCGTCGCTGAGGATGCCGAAACCGGTCCGGGGGCCCCAGCGGCGCCAGAATGCGGGGGCAATGCGAATGTCGTATCCCGCGCGCGCCATCAGATAGAGCGCCCAACGGTCCGCCTCGCGCTCGCGGTCGCGGGTTCGCCCGCCACTGCGATCGTCGCCGGCGATCCGCTGCGGCCGGTGGCCCTTGTTGTGGCCGAGGATGTTGTGCGCCAGCTCGTGCGCGAGAATGAGCGCCAGTTCGTCGTCGCTTGCAGCAAAGTCCACGATTTCGGCCGATACGGTGACGCGCGCGCCGTCGCTGCTCGCCGCGCGCAGGCCGCGGCCACGGCCGATCAGGAACTCGCTCGCGCAGCCCGGCTCCGGCACGATCCGCAGCATGACGGACCGGCCGCCGCGCTGGACGGTGACGGACGTCGCACCGCCGGCCAATATCCCCTCGACCATCGCCTGGCGATCGCGCGAGGCGCGGCTCGAAGGATCGGGAAGCGCTTGCCCGCCGACGGCCAGCAGCTCGTCGCCAATGCGGACACCGCCGCGCGCCGCCGCGCTCCCGGCTTCCACGGCCACGACCGTCGGCAGGTCGCCCAGCCCGAGGCCATTCCGCACGCTACGCCGCAGGTCGGGCGCGAATTGCTCCGCATCCTCGATCGTCCAGCCGGGATTGCTGACATTGCCCGCGCACAGCCCTGCCCCGCCTTTCGCCAGCCTGCGCCCGATCGCGACCAGGCGCGCGTCGGCTGCGGCAAGGACCTTCAAGGAAGCGGCATCGACCGACGGGGCCGCCGCGGCCAGCATCAACGCAAACAGCATCCGCCTTCCTTAGCGGCTTGATCGCCGCCCGCCAGCCGCCCAGATGCGCTGCATGTTCAACGACCTTTCCTCGCCCGCTTCGTTTCTCGCCAGCCGCCGCTCGGGCAAGCCGCGCGACATGGTGGCGCCCGGCCCCGATCCCGACCAGCTCCGCGCCATTCTCACCGCCGCGATGCGGGTGCCCGATCACGGCAAATTGGCGCCCTGGCGCATCGTGGTCGTTGACGACCGCGACTCGCTGGCCGTGCTGCTGCAGAATGGGTTTCGCGCGCAGCGCGGCGCGCCCGAGGCCGACGACGTGTCGGCGATCGATCAATTCGCCAGGCAGGCCCCGGCGCTGGTGGCCGTCATCTCGAGCCCGGTCGAAGCCAGCAAGATACCGCTCTGGGAACAACAGCTCTCATCGGGCGCGCTGTGCATGAACCTGGTCGCGGCGGCGACCGCGCACGGCTTTGTCGCCGGCTGGCTGACCGGCTGGGCCGCCTATGACCCGCATGTGCTGAAGGCGCTCGGCGGCGGCGCGAACGATCGGATCGCCGGATTCGTGTTCGTCGGCTCGCCCGGCGAGGAGCTGAAGGAGCGCCCCCGGCCCGTTTACGACGAAATCGTTCGTCATTGGCCTTGACCTGCACGGCTGTGTTAGGGCACTAATCCAGCATGGCTGCCGCCGAACGCCCCGTCTATCTCCAGCTCCGCGACCGGATCGCCGAAGCGATCCTGGACGGCCGCTATGGGGAAGGCGACATGCTGCCGTCGGTGCGCGCCTTCGCCGCCGAGCAGGGGGCCAATCCGCTGACCGTCGCCAAGGCCTATCAGCTGTTCCAGGAGGAAGGGCTGATCATCGTGAAGCGCGGTGTCGGCATGTTCGTGGCAAGCGGCGCGAACAAGCGCCTGCTGGACCGCGAGCGCCGCGCATTCCTCGACGAGGAATGGCCGCGCATCCGCCAGGTCATCGAGCGGCTGCGCATCGACCCCGCCGAACTGTTCGAGCGCGCCTGAGCCCGCTAAGGGCGCGGCATGACCGCCACCCTGCTTCCCACCAAACGTGTCGCCAAGCCATGGGGCCGTCATTCGCTCTGGCCCGGCTTCGACGATCCCGCCCCCGGCGATGAGCCGATCGGCGAAATCTGGTTCCCGTCGCCCGCCGGCGAGGATCCCGAGCTGCTGATCAAATATCTGTTCACCAGCGAGAAGCTGTCGGTGCAGGTCCATCCGGACGACGAAGCCGCGCGCGCGCGCGGCCATGCGCGCGGCAAGGACGAGGCGTGGCTGGTGCTCGCAGCCGAGCCGGGTTCGACAATCGCGCTTGGGCCGAAGGCGCCCCTGTCGGCCGACCGGCTCCGTTCCGCCGCGCTCGACGGCAGCATCGTCGACCTGCTCGACTGGCGGCCTGTCAGGGCCGGCGACTTCATCTACTCCCCGGCGGGTACGGTTCACGCGATCGGGGCCGGGCTGACCGTGATCGAGATCCAGCAGAATCTCGATCTCACCTATCGGCTCTACGACTATGGACGCCCGCGCGAGCTTCACCTCGACAAGGGGATCGCCGTCTCTTCGCTCGATCCGTTCCGGCCGGCGCGGCCGCCGGCACGCGCGGGGCTGCTCGCCGCCGGACCGAAATTCACCGTGGAACGGCTCGAGTCCGGGGATCGCACGATCGATCTGCGGGACAAGGCAGGCTGGCTCGTCCCCGTGACCGGAGGCGGCCGCGTCGCCGGCGATCGCTTCCACGCCGGCCAATGCTGGTCTCTGGCCGGCCGCGTCGACATTGGCGTCGATCCTCGATCCACCGCGTTGCTCGCCTATCCCGGCCCGGCGCTCGACTGATCATCTGGCGTTCGGCGTCGGAAGTTCTATATCGCGCACTCTCCAACACAGCCGAAATCCATGGTGCTCAAGCTTTTCCGCCGCGCGATCGAATCCGCACCGCCTGCCGCCCAGGTGCCTGCGGGCACGCGACTCTATGCGATCGGCGACATTCACGGACGGCTCGACCTGCTCGACCAGCTGCTGTTCCGGATCGAGGCGGACAACCGGACCCGCGGCGACGGCAGCACGCAGCTGATATTCCTGGGCGACCTGGTCGATCGCGGGCCGAACTCGGCCGGGGTGGTCCAGCGCGCCCTGGAGATCCGGCAGAGCGGTCGCCCCGCCCGGTTCCTGATGGGCAACCACGAAGAAGTCTTCCTGAAAGCCCTGAACGGCAGCCTCGAGGCGTTGCGCTTCTTCGTGAAGATCGGCGGGCGCGCGACCATCCTCAGCTATGGCTTCGACGAAGCCGAATATGACCGGCTCGATTATGCCGAGCTGCTGCCGGAACTGGTCCGGAGAGTGCCGGCCGAGCATGTCGCGTTCCTTAGGGCGTTCGAGGATCGGATCGCGATCGGGGATTATCTGTTCGTCCATGCCGGCGTCCGCCCGCGGGTGCCGCTCGACGAGCAGTCCGGCGGCGACCTACGCTGGATTCGCTCCGAGTTCCTCGATTTCCGTGGCGATCACGGCGCGGTGGTGGTCCACGGCCACACGATTACCGATCAGGTCGAGGAGCGCCCGAACCGCATCGGCATCGATACCGGCGCGTTCGCCAGCGGCCGCCTGACTGCGCTTGGCCTCGAGGGCAGCGACCGCTGGTATCTTTCGACCTAAGCGGCGAGCACCTCGGCGTTCACCCCATAGAGTCCGGCCGCGCCCTCACGCGCTGAAGCCTCCAGCCCCGCCGCCTCCGGCACGATGCGGTCGAGGAAGAACCGTGCCACGGCGCGCTTCATCGCCTCGAAGGGCGTACCACCCGTCGCAACCCGCGCCTGCCGCGCCAGCAGCCAGCCGCCGACAGCCACCGCCAGCATCGTCGTCAGCGGATAGCTGCCGGCGAGCCGATCCTCGGCACTGGCCTCGTTGCCGAGCATCCAGCGGGCGATCGCCTCGATCCGGCCGACCAGGTCCATCAGCGCCGGCTCGTCGCCGGCTTCGGCACGAATATCGGCGAGCAACGACGCCAGCACCTCGCCGCCCTGCATCGGCAGCTTGCGGTTGACGAGGTCGGCGGCCTGGATGCCGTTGGTGCCTTCGTAGATCGGCGCGATGCGGATATCGCGATAATGCTGCGCGGCGCCGGTCTCCTCGACGAAGCCCATGCCGCCATGCACCTGCACGCCCAGCGACGCGACCTCGCAGCCGATATCCGTGCCCCAGGCCTTGGCGAGCGGGGTCAGCAGGTCCAGCCGGGCCTTGGCGGTCTCGTCGCCCCCACGCGCACGATCCGCCTGCCCTGCCGCGTAATAGATCAGCGCGCGTGCTCCCTGGGTCAGCGCCCGCATCCGCATCAGCATCCGGCGCACGTCGGGATGCTCGACGATCGGCTTGCCCAGCTGCACCCGCTCTTGCGCATAGGCGAGCGAGGCCTGGCTCGCGCGCTCGGCGATCTGCACGCCCTGCAGGCCGACGTTCAGCCGCGCATTGTTCATCATCGTGAACATCGCGCGCATCCCGCCCATTTCCTCGCCGATCAGCCAGCCATGGCAGTCGTCATGATCGCCGAACGACAGGGTGCAGGTCGGGGAGGCGTGGATGCCGAGCTTGTGCTCGATCGAGACGCAGCGCACGTCGTTGAACGCGCCGGGCGTTCCGTCAGGCTTGAGCCGGTATTTGGGAACCAGGAACAGCGAAATGCCCTTGGTGCCCGCCGGCGCGTCGGGCGTGCGCGCGAGCACCAGATGGACGATGTTGTCGGTCAGGTCATGCTCGCCGAAGGTGATGAAGATCTTCGTTCCCTTGATCCGCCAACTTCCGTCGGCGGCGGGCGTGGCGATGGTGCGGAGCGCGCCGACGTCCGATCCCGCCTGAGGCTCGGTCAGGTTCATCGTTCCGTTCCATTCGCCGGTGACCAGCTTCGGCAGATAAGCAGTCTGCAGCTCGGGCGCGCCGTGCGACACCAGCGCCTCGATCGCACCCGGCGTCAGCATGTTGATCAGCGAAAATCCCATGTTCGCCGTGCCGAGGTCCTCCATCACCACGGTCGCGAGTGCATGAGGCAAGCCCTGCCCCCCGAACGCCTCGGGAGCGCTGATGCTGCCCCAGCCGCCTTCGACGAACGCCTGGTAAGCGGCCCTGAACCCTTCCGGCATCACCACATCGCCGTCTTTCCAGCGCGCGCCGACCTCGTCGCCGACGCGGTTCAGCGGCGCATATTCGCCGGCCGCGAACGCCCCGGCGCCTTCGACGATCGCGTCGACCAGGTCGGAGTCGTCGACAAGCTCGCCGATGCGGACCACATGATCGAGCACGAAGCGCTGCTCGGTGACGGGAGGCGTGTAGGTCATGGGGCTCCTTGAGAAACGGCGCCGGCCGCTATAGCGCGGGGGCGTGGACGCCTCAAACACACGCGTGCTGCCCGTTTCGGATGCGGCGATCGACGAGGCGGCCCGCCTGATCCTGGCCGGCCAGCCGGTCGCGGTGCCGACGGAGACCGTCTACGGCCTCGC
Organism: Sphingomonas horti; assembly: GCF_009753715.1. Lineage (GTDB taxonomy): Bacteria > Pseudomonadota > Alphaproteobacteria > Sphingomonadales > Sphingomonadaceae > Sphingomonas_B > Sphingomonas_B horti. The sequence continues at coordinate 36,601 of NZ_WQMS01000009.1, forward strand.
CGCCGACGCGACCAATGCCGAGGCGGTCGCCCGCATCTATGCCGCGAAGGGCAGGCCGAGCTTCAATCCGCTGATCGTGCACGTGCCGGATCTGGACGCGGCCGAGAAACTGGCGGTGTTCTCTGAGCAGGCCCGCGCTCTGGCGAAGCAATATTGGCCAGGGCCGCTGACTCTGGTGCTTCCCAAGCGTGAGAGTGCCCACCTCGCCTCGATCGTCACCGCCGGGCTCGCCACCGTTGCGATCCGCGTGCCGCGCCATCCCGCGATGCAGGCCCTGCTCCGAGCAACCGGCCGCCCGCTCGCCGCGCCTTCGGCGAACGCCAGCGGCTCGATCAGCCCTACCCGCGCGGATCATGTGCTGAAAAGCCTCGGCGGCCGGATTCCCCTAGTCCTTGACGCCGGTCCGACCCAGGTCGGGCTGGAGTCGACGATCCTTGCGGCCGATGGCGAGCAGCTCCGCCTGCTCCGTCTCGGCCCGATCGACCTCGGCCTGGCATTCGAGCCCGGCGGCAAGGTTCAGGCGCCAGGCATGCTCGCCCGCCACTACGCGCCGGCCAAGCCGCTGCGGCTGGACGCCATTGACGCTCGGCCAGGCGAGTATCTGATCGGATTCGGTCCCGTAGCGGGCGACGCGTCGCTGAGCCGCTCAGGTGACCTGCTGGAGGCGGCGGCGCGCCTGTTCGACCTGCTCCACCAGGCGGATGCATCCGAGGCGGTGGGCATTGCCGTGGCGCCGATCCCGGCCGAACGTCTCGGCCTCGCGATCCGCGACCGGCTAGGCCGAGCCACGCACAGGGAGGGGGAATGACGACGCTCGTCACCGGCGCTGCCGGATTCATCGGCTACCACCTTGCCGATCGGCTGCTGTCGGCCGGCGAGCGCGTGATCGGCATCGACAATTTCGTGCCCTATTACCTCCCGCAGCTGAAGGAGGATCGCGTCGCCGACCTGCAGCGGCGACATGGCGACGCCTTCACGCTGCTGCGCGTCGACTTCGCCGATTACGAAGCGCTGGAACGAGCGCTGGCCGGTCAGGCATTCGATCGCATCGCGCATCTCGGCGCCCAGCCGGGCGTGCGCTACTCGATCGAGAACCCGCGCGCCTATGCCCATGCGAACGTGACCGGCCATCTGAACATGCTGGAGCTTGCCCGGGGGCGCCGGCTGCCGATGGTCTATGCGTCCTCGTCTTCCGTCTATGGCGGCAACGACAGCCTGCCGTTCCGCGTCGAGGATCGCGTCGACCGCCCGGTCTCGCTCTACGCCGCGACCAAGAAAGCGGACGAGCTGATGAGCGAGACCTACGCCCACCTCTACCGCATACCGCTCACAGGCCTGCGCTTCTTCACTGTCTATGGCCCCTGGGGCCGGCCGGACATGGCGCCGTGGCTGTTCACCGAGGCGATCCTTGCCGGCCGCCCGATCAAGGTCTTCAACAACGGCGACATGCGCCGCGACTTCACCTATATCGACGACATCATCGACGGCGTCATCGCGACGCTTGACAACCCGCCGCCGGACGATGGCGCGCCGAAGCCGGGCGGCAGCATCGCGCCACACCGCATCTACAATATCGGCAACAACCGGTCCGAAGAGCTTAGGCGCTTCATCGACCTGATCGAGGCGGCATGCGGCCGCACGGCGATCCGTGAGACGCACCCGATGCAACCCGGCGATGTGAAAGACACCTATGCCGACATCAGCGCGATCCAGACCGACCTCGGCTTTGCGCCACGCACGGCGCTTGACGAAGGCATGCCGCGCTTCGTGCGCTGGTTCCGTGAATATCGCGGGATATGATTTTCGAAGCGCTTGCGAAATGATCTACCCTGTGGCCTGATGAAGGCGGGCAACAGGGGGAGCCTCAAATGGCCGGTATTCTGGTCGTGTTCGGCACGCGCCCGGAGGCGATCAAGCTGATTCCGGTCGTCAGGGCGCTCCAGCGTCGACGCATGGCGGTCACCGTCTGCACCACCGGTCAACACCGTGAAATCCTCGATTCCGTGCTCCACGGTGCCGGACTTGCGCCTGACATCGATCTGGCGATCATGCGAGACGATCAGTCGCCGATCGACCTCATGGCACGACTGCTTCCCCGCCTCACGAAGGTGATGGAAGAAGAGAGGCCATGTCGCGTTCTCGTGCACGGCGACACGACAACGGCTCTCGTGGCAGCGATCTGCGCGTATCACCTTGAAATTCCCGTTGGTCATGTGGAAGCCGGCCTGCGCAGCGGCGACAATCGCCAGCCTTGGCCGGAAGAGTTCAACCGGAAATCGATCAGCGCGATCGCAGACTTGCACTTCGCGCCGACTGCTCATGCGGCGAAGGTGCTGGAGGCAGAAGGCATCCCCTCGGCATCCATTCACGTCACCGGAAACACGTCGGTCGATGCCCTGCATGCAATCCGAAGCGACCCTCGCTATAGCGGGCTCTCACTTGGGGTCCGGGCGACGTTGGCGTCGACTTTAGGCAAGCGGTTCATCCTCGTCACCTGCCACCGGCGCGAGAATCACGGCCGCGGCTTAGCCCAGATCGCAACGGCCATTCGCGCAATCGCGAGCCGCGGCGACGTTGCCTTGGGGATTTGCCTTCATCCAAATCCCAACGCGCATGCGCCGTTGCGCACGATGCTTCGTGGCTGCGAACATGTGAACTTGCTTCCGGCGCCCACATATCCCGATTTCATTAAACTGCTTTCCACGGCCCATCTGGTTCTCACCGATAGTGGAGGCGTTCAGGAAGAGGCGCCGGCGCTCGGGGTGCCAGTGCTGGTTCTGCGTAACACGACCGAGCGGCCGGAAGGGATCGAATCCGGCGCGGCACGGCTCGTGGGTTCGCAGGCGGAAACGATTATCGCCGAGACTTACCGCCTTCTCGACGACCCGCTCGCGCATGCACGAATGAAGCGATCGCCTTTTCCCTACGGCGACGGGCGGGCGGGGGAACGAATTGCTTCAATTCTGGCGTCACAAAGAGAGGCTGACGTGTCCTTGCTGACGGCTCGACGATAGCTCCGAACGGCCTGCCATTGTGCCGTGACAGATACAAAGTGACGGGGCATAACTTCCCACCTCTTCAGTAGCATCATGAGTACAGCGATGAGCCCTCTGGGTAGGCCGATTGCGTGCACGATTGTCGCACTGCTGATCGGCGGTTGTGGCGGCGGTTCGACAAGTCAAAGTAGCGGTGCCGGGGCCGCGCCGACCGGGACGCCAACCCCGACCGTCGTGCTCTATCCCTGCCCGGGGCCAGCGCTTCCGCCTGTTCCCGTCGGCAATTTCGACTTGGGCAACCCGCCTGGGCCGGGCATCTTCGACCTCACGAAGCTCACCGGTTCCACCGTCGGTTTCACAGCCGAAACGGTTCTTTCAAGGATGAACTACTCCTACGGGTTTGCGGTGGCGGACTATGACTGCGACGCCCGGCCCGACATCAGCTTCTTCGATTCCTACACCACGCGTGTCATCGACCGCTCGCCGCCCGGCGTGATCGGATATATGCGCTGGGGCGCCCCGTCTCTGGAACCGATCGTCGCCAACGACGCCTTTCCCGAGCTGCAGCGCGGCGGTTATATCCTGTTTGAGCGGCAGGTCGCCATCGACGTGAATGGAGACAAGCTTCCCGACATCGTGGGCGTGGTCAATTCCCACGGCGCGGTCGCCGCCTATATCAATCCCGGCATTCGAGGCGTGAAGTGGACTAGACGCTATCTGTCGTTTGCCACGCCGGGCGCCCTGAATATTGCCGCTGCGGATATCGACGGCGATGGCGACAAGGACATTGTCGTCGCGATGCGCAATCAGCCCGACACCGATCCCAATCCGGCGGTGCGCGGACTCGTATGGTTGCAGAATCCAGGCACCGCGGACGATCACTGGGTTCAGCGGGCAATCGGGCCGTCTGACGACCTGACAACACTCCGGTCACTCGTCGTGGCCGACATGAATGCCGATGGCAAATTGGACGTCGTCACCACCAACAACGAGACCGGAGATTTGGCCATCTTCCTCGGCGATGGTGGCTTGACATGGAGGCGCATTTCGGCGCCTGTCTTGGCAATTCACGGCCATTACGGCATCGCCGTGGACCTCAATAAGGACGGCAGGTCGGAAATACTGCAACCCGTCTATCAAGGCATAAAGTTGTTTTGGCTCGATGCAGCCACGGATACGATCTCAAGTCAGACAATTGCCGACTTCGCTTCTGAGGCGGAGCAGATCGTCGTCACCGAAGTCGACGCTGCAGACATCGATCTCGACGGGAAAATGGATGTCGTCTTCACCATCGGTTCTTTGTCGACATCGCCGACCGATCCCCGTCGAGGCGGCGTCTATTGGCTCAAGCAGACCGATCAGGGCTGGGAAGCAAACCTGATCGAGGCCGGCACGGCGTCATACGTCGCCGTACGCGCGGTCGACATCGATGGCGATGGCGATGCCGACATCGTCGCCGACAGCGAGTACAATCTTCATGCGGTCACGATCTGGATCAACCACACACGCTGAACCGAGCGCGCCGCGCACCCGCCGTTTTGTCATTTCCTTCAACCACCTCGCCGCACAAATCCCGGAACCACTCGACAGTTGCGGGCTCAATGACTAATGCGAGCGGGCTCCGCTGCACCGGCCCGGACGATGGACGGACGGCGGCGCGTGCCTGCGAATGACTGGCCGGACCGATCGGACGGCAAGCGCCTTGCTGCCATGCTCGGGGCGACAAGGTGGGGAAGAGACGGAAAACCATATGTTGATGACCCGAGAAGCAGCCGTCCGTCCGGCTCGCGTGACCGTTTTCGAGTCCTTCAGCTTCCAAATAACAGTGCTTCTCATGCTGGCTCTGGCAATGCCGGCCGCCACAATTTTCTTTGGGCTGGGGCTGCAGGATTATCGTCCCGGCGGCATACAGAACAGCCTGTTCGCGGCGTTCACGGGCATTGCGGTCGGCTTGCTGCTGCTGAGAAAGTTGACCGCATTTCCCGGCGTGGGCGCCTTTGGTTATATTCTGCCGTCATTCGTGACGTCCTATGGGCTGATCCTGGTCGCGCTGTTTGCGGTCCGTTACGACTACAGCCGCCTGTTCCTGAGCACGAGCTTTGCCCTGGCTGTCGCAGGCGCCTTCCTTCTCAGCTATACGATCGAGCGAAATGCCAGGCGGCGCTTCTTTGTCGTTCCCCACGGCTGCATGGCGCCCATTCTATACATCGAAGGTGTAGAATGGATCATGATGTCGGCGCCCGTGTTGCCGCAGGATCGCGAGTCGGCGATCGTGGCGGATCTGCGCTACGATCACGCACCCGAATGGGAGCACATGCTCGCAAAGGCAGCCGTGCGCGGGCATCCGGTTTACCACACCAAGCAGTTGGGGGAGTCGCTGACCGGCCGTGTCTCTATCGAGCATCTGTCGGAGAACAGCTTCGGATCACTGATGCCGAATCTTGCGTTCGTGAAGATCAAGCGATTCCTCGACATAGCCGGCGTGCTGTTGCTGCTGCCGATCATTCTTCCCGTGATGGCCGTCATCAGTGTCCTGATCCTGCTGGATTCGCGGGGGCCCGTCCTGTTTTTCCAGGAGCGGATGGGATATCGGGGCCGGCCCTTCTGGATGTACAAATTCCGCACGATGCGCGCACGCTCGCCCCTCGCCGATCAAGGCGCAGCAATCGAGGACGCGATGACGAAAGACGAGGACGAGCGCATCACCCGTGTCGGGCGAATCCTGCGTCGCCTGCGTCTGGACGAGCTGCCTCAGGTCATCAATGTGCTGAAGGGGGAGATGAGTCTGATCGGTCCGCGACCTGAGGCCGTCCCGCTGTCGCGGTGGTATGAAACTGAACTTCCATTCTATCTCTACCGACATATCGTCCGACCCGGGATTACCGGCTGGGCGCAGGTCAATCAGGGCCATGTGACCGATCTGGAAGCGGTGAACCAGAAGCTCACTTACGACTTCTATTACATCAAGAACTTCTCGGCTTGGCTCGACATGCTGATCGCGCTTCGCACCATACCGACAATGTTATCGGGCTACGGGTCCAGGTAAACTTGCCCCGCCCTCTCAACCGTGTAGACGGCGCTGCCGCACCTGCCCCCATTCCTTCGCCCAACTGACCAGGCAATCGAGAGCTTATGCTGAACGACAAATCGATTCTCATTACAGGCGGCACCGGTTCGTTCGGGAAGGCGTTTGTTAAGACGGTGCTGGAACGCTATCCTGGCATCCGGCGCCTCGTCATCTATTCGCGCGACGAACTGAAGCAATTTGAAATGGCGCAGAAATTTCCCGACAGCCGCTATCCGGGAATTCGCTATTTCATCGGTGATATTCGGGACGAGGCGCGCCTGCGCCGCGCGCTCGAGGGGGTCGACATCGTCGTTCACGCGGCTGCCCTCAAGCAGGTTCCCGCCGCCGAATACAATCCCTTCGAATGCATCAAGACAAATGTTCTTGGTGCGCAGAACCTGATCGAGGCCTGCCTGGACAGCAAGGTCGAGCGCGTGGTGGCCCTTTCGACGGACAAGGCGGCCGCGCCGATCAACCTTTACGGGGCAACGAAACTCTGCTCGGACAAGTTGTTCATCGCCGCCAACAATATTCAGGGCTCGCGCGGGATTCGGTTCAGCGTCGTCCGTTACGGAAACGTGATGGGCAGCCGCGGCTCCGTCATCCCCTTCTTTCTTGCCCGCAAGGACAGTGGCGTGCTGCCGATTACGGACCCGCGGATGACGCGCTTCAACATCTCGCTGCAGGAAGGCGTTGACATGGTCCTCTGGTCCATCGGCAATGCCGAAGGCGGAGAATTGCTGGTCCCCAAAATTCCATCCTATCGCATTTGCGACGTCGCGACGGCGATCGCGCCAAACGCCCGGCAGGAAATCGTGGGCGTGCGGCCCGGCGAGAAAATCCACGAGGAGATGATCACGGCGAGCGACAGCATGAACACCGTCGACATGGGCAGTTATTACGCGATCCTTCCCGTCTCGGCGCATTATTCGCTCGATGACTATTGCCGGCGGGTCGGCGCACATCGCGTGGAGCCCGGTTTTGCCTACAACAGCGGCACGAACACGGATTTCCTGACCGTGGAGCAGCTTCGCTCCCTCATTGCGCAGTGCGTCACCAGCCAGCTGGCCGGCTAAGCCGTGGATCACATCCCCTATAGCTGTCAGGCGATCGAGCAGGCCGACATCGATGCCGTCGTATCCGTACTCCGCGCGCCGTTCCTGACTCAGGGGCCGGAGGTGGTCGCGTTCGAGCAAGCGTTCGCGCGCGCTCATCAGGTCCCGCACGCGGTCGCGGTATCGAACGCGACGGCCGCGCTGCACCTCGCCTGTGTCGCGCTCGGGGTCGGGCCGGGCTCCCTGGTCTGGACCAGCCCGAACAGCTTCCTGGCTTCCGCGAATTGCGCCCTCTACTGCGGTGGCGACATCGATTTTGTCGACATTGATCCGTCGACGCGCAACATGTCGGCCGCGCACCTCGCAGCCAAGCTGGTGGCGGCCGACCGGCTTGGCCGGCTGCCGCATGTCGTGATCCCGGTCGACTTCGCGGGGCTGCCGGCGGACCTCGCCGAAATCCGCAGCCTTGCCGATCGATACGGTTTCAAGATCCTCGAGGATGCCAGCCACGCAACGGGCGCAAGCTATCGGCATAATCCGATCGGAAGCGGCTTTGCTGATGCGACCGTGTTCAGCTTTCACGCTGTGAAAATCGTGACGACTGCCGAAGGCGGTGTCGTCACCACGCACGATCCGGTGCTGGCTCGAAAGCTGGAACTGCTCCGGTCACACGGGATGACTCGCAATCCCGACGAAATGGACGTCAAGGACGAAGGTGCCTGGTATTACGAACAGCAGGTCCTTGGCTTCAATTATCGGCTGACAGACATTCAGGCGGCGCTGGGACGATCGCAGCTGGCACGCCTGGATGCCATGCACGCCGCGCGCGTCGCGCTGGCGGACCGATACGACCGATTGCTGGAGGGCCTTCCGCTTCGGCTGCCGGCACGACTGGCCGACCGGATATCAGCATGGCACCTCTATGTCGTGGAGCTCCTGCCGGAGGCCCGGCTCTCGCGCGCCGAGGTCTTTGCCGGGCTGCGATCAGCCGGTATCGGGGTGAACGTTCATTACATCCCCATACACATCCAGCCATATTACCGGCGCCTTGGCTTCGCCCCGGGCCAATTCCCCCACGCGGAAAATTACTATGCGCACGCGATCAGTCTGCCGCTCTTCCCCAAGATGACGGAAGATCAGCAAGATCGCGTCGTGAGCGCGTTGCGCGGACTCGTCTGATGCGCGTTGCAGTGATTCCGGCGCGGGGGGGCAGCAAGCGGATACCACGCAAGAATATCCGTCCCTTTGGCGGCAAGCCTATGATCGCCTATGCGATTGATGCGGCGAAGGCGAGCGGCGCATTCGACCGCGTGGTCGTGAGTACGGATGATGACGAGATTGCGGCGATTGCGGAGCGCCTTGGGGCGCAGCTTCCCTTCCGCCGGCCGCCGGAACTTGCGGACGATCACACGCCCACTGTGCCCGTCATCCAGCATGCGATCGCTGAGTGTGCGCGCCTGGGCTGGGCTGTTCAATGGACGTGCTGCATCTATCCCGGTGTTCCGCTGATAGACCCTGCCGACATTACGAACGCTTGGGATCTCCTCCAGGATCGGGGTGGCACCGGGTACAGTTTTCCGGTCGCGCAGTTTTCTTCACCTATCCAGAGAGCGCTTCGGCGGGAGGAGAGCGGCAAAGTCGAGCCAATTGATCCACGGCACGTCGCCACTCGCACGCAAGATCTCGAACCGGCCTATTTCGACGCGGGCCAATTTTACTGGGCATCTGCGGAAACCTGGCAACGCGGGCTTGCGATCCATGCGCACGCGCACACAATCATTCTTCCCGAATGGCGAGTGGTCGACATCGACACTCCCGACGATTGGACGCGCGCGGAAGCGCTGTTCCGGGCCCTGGCCTGAAATCCATGCGTGTCGCCATCCGTGTCGATGCATCGAAGGAAATCGGCACCGGCCATCTCGTCCGTTGTGTGGCTCTAGCTGCGGCTTTGAAGAAGTTCGGCTGCGAAATCCGCTTCGTCATGCGAGATCTTGGCCTCCAAGTTGCGAAGACCCTGCAATCCGGCGGGCACTCGGTCGAGCTTCTGCCCGCTCCTCGTTCGGTGATGCCGCACGGGTGCACAGGCCACGCCGCCTGGGCCGGGGTCGACCAGATTCAGGACGCCATCGAAACCGCCGAGAATATCGGCCGGCCCGATTGGGTGGTCGTTGACCACTATGCGTTCGATTCAGGGTGGCATTCAATGGTGCGCGCGCGCTCGGGTGCGGCGATCGCGGCCATTGATGATCTGGCCGATCGCCCTTTGGCGGCGGATCTGATCATCGATCACAACCTTCACGTCGATCATCGGCGTAAATATGCCGGTATCGCCGGGAACGCCCTGCTGCTGGGCGGTCCGCGCTACGCCCTGTTGAGCCAGCGATATGCGGATGCACCGCGCTATGTTCCGTGCGAGGAGGTCCGCAGCATCGGCATCTTCATGGGTGGCGTTGACCTTGGCAACATATCCGATCGCGTGCTTCAGGGCATCGACCTGGCAGGATTCAAGGGCTGGGTTGAACTGGTCTCGACGTCTTCAAACCCCAATCTGGCCGAGTTGCGGCAAATTGTGGGGCGACGCTCGAAGACGGAAATCTCAGTTGATCTTCCCGATTTGTCGGCGTTCTTTGCGAAACACGACCTTCAGATCGGCGCAGCCGGCGGCGCGACGTGGGAGCGCTGCTGCATAGGAGCGCCATCCCTCCTTCTGATTGTCGCGGAAAATCAGATGTCCGTCGCGCCAGCTCTGTTCGAACAAGGCATCGCCGCCGGTGTCACCCCGCAGCGTTCCCTTGAGGTGAAGGATATCCGCGACGCAATCTCGGCACTGGTCCGGGATCCCGCGCGTCGCGCGATACTTGCAGAGCGTTCGCGTGCGCTGGTCGACGGGCTTGGGGCATTGCGCGTGGCCGAGGCCATGCATGAGCACCGGGGGTCGAGATGAAGATTGCCGTCCTGTGCAGTGATCCGCTGCATCCGGTCAACGTCTGGCTGCAGCGGTGGAAGGAGACGAACCGTGCGCGCGGTGAGATTTCCATTTACCGCGATTATCGGGATCTGACGGATGGCGACTTTCTGTTCTTGATTTCCTGCCATCAGGTCATCCGCAAGGAAGTCCGCGACCGTTTCCGCTTTTGCCTGGTCATCCATGCCAGCGACCTGCCGCAGGGTCGCGGATGGTCGCCGATTGTCTGGACTATCGTCAGCGGCCGGAACGATGTCACCGTCACACTTCTCAATGCAGAGGATGATGTGGACAGCGGCGACATTTGGGCGCAGCGCCACCTGATGTTCGACGGGACCGAGCTGCACGATGAAATCAATCGGGCGCTGTTCGATGCAGAGACTGAGCTGATGACGTGGGCACTGACCCATTGCTTCACCAGCACGCCTCGCCCTCAATCAGGCGATCCGACATACCTGCCGAAACGCAGCCCTGCCGACAGCGAGATTGATCCGGCTAGGCCGCTCACCGAGGTATTCGACCTGTTGCGGGCTGCGGATCCGGACCGCTATCCGGCGTTCTTCGAACATCGCGGGCAGCGCTATCGTATTCGTTTGGAGAAGATGTAGATGATCAGGATTCAGGAGCGCGAAATCGATCGGAGGGCGCGTCCCTACCTCATCGCCGAAATGTCTGGAAACCACAACCAGTCGATCGAGCGGGCTTTCGCGATTCTGGATGCCGCGGCCGAGGCGGGTGCAGATGCAATCAAGCTGCAGACTTATACCGCCGATACCATGACATTGAACACAACCGCCCCGGGCTTTTTGATCGAAGACCCGAATAGTCTGTGGGCGGGGCGGCAGCTCTACAGCCTCTATGACGAGGCGCATACACCATGGGATTGGCACAAGCCGCTGATCGAGCGGGCCAGTCGTCACGGGATGCACTGCTTCTCGACGCCATTCGACGAATCGGCCGTGGATTTTCTCGAAGAGCTCGAGGTCCCGGCCTACAAGATCGCGTCCTTTGAGATCACAGACCTGCCGCTCATCCAAAAGGTCGCCCAAACCGGTAAGCCGATGATCATGTCGACCGGCATGGCAACAATGGCGGAAATCGACGAGGCGGTGCGCACGGCCAGGGCCGCCGGCAACGATCGGATCGTCTTGCTGAAATGCACGAGCACTTATCCGGCCAGCCCTGAGAACACGAACATATCGACCATCCCGAACATGCGCGAGGCATTCGGAGTGGAAGTCGGCTTGTCCGATCACACGACGGGTTGCGGCGTCGCCGTGGCCGCGGTGAGCCTCGGAGCGGTGATGATCGAAAAGCACTTCACGCTACGCCGTGCCGACGGCGGTGTCGATTCGAGCTTCTCGATGGAGCCCGAGGAGTTCAGGTTGATGCGGGAGGAGACAGAACGCGCGTGGCAGGCGCTCGGCACAGTCAGCTATGGCTGCACCGAGGCAGAAAAGAACTCGCTCGTCTTCCGCCGCTCGCTCTACATTGCTCAGGATGTGGAGGCGGGCGACACGCTGACGCCGGACAATCTCAGAATCATTCGCCCTGGCTTCGGCCTGCCGCCCAAATTCTACGGCGAGTTGCTGGGCAAGCGCGTGAAGCAGCCACTGACCGCAGGGACGCCCGTCAGTTGGGACATGCTTGCCTGAAGCGGAAACAATGTATCGCGTCCTGATCATCGGTTGCGGCGACATCGCGGGGGGGTTCGACGCGAGGCGATCGGCGGCGTCTCCGCCGCTGACCCATGCGGGCGCCTTTGCTCGTGATCCCCGTTTCCAGATATCTGCATGCGTGGATCCTGCTCCGGACCGCCGTGCGGCATTCCGAAAGCGTTGGAATGTCCCCGCAAGTGCAAGCGATCTGGGCACGCTCTTAGCGAAGGCGGGAGACTACGATGTCATCAGCATTTGCTCACCCACCCCGCTCCACGAGGAGCATTTCACGGCGGCTCTGGCCCTCAAGCCGCAGCTGATCTTCTGCGAAAAGCCGGTGTCGAGCACGGCCGCGACGACCGAGAATCTGATTTCGGCGGCACGTCGGGCAAATGTGAAGCTCGCCGTCAATTACACGCGCCGCTGGGATCCCGCTGTGCTGAGGCTGGCTGCAGAGCTGCGGTCGGGTGAATGGGGCGAAGTCCGTTCGGTCGGCGCGGTCTATACGAAAGGCGTGGTCCACAATGGCGGCCATCTGATCGACCTCTTGCATCTGCTACTGGGCGAGCTGCAAGTCGTCACGGCTGGTCCTCCGCGCTTCGATTTCTGGCGCGAAGATCCCAGCGTTCCGGCATTGCTGCGCTCCCGCGGCGGCGTTCCGGTGCAAATCATGATTGGCGATGCGCGGGACTATTCCATTTTCGAAGTCACCCTGATTACCGAAAAGGGTGTGATTGTGATGCTTGACGGCGGCCGTTCCTGGGCAATCCGACGAGTCGAGGACAGCAACGTCTTTTCCGGATATCGAGTTCTCAGCGCTGCGGATACTATCGAAGGGGGCTTCGATCTCGCCATGTCCCGCGCCGTCGCCAACATCGCTGGCGCGCTCGTCGATCAAGAGGCGCTCGCCAGCAGCGGCACAAATGCGCTAGCTGCACAGCGCTTGTGCGAAATGATTCGATCGCGCGCGCTCTCATCCTGCTCACATTCCTCTGAGGGTCTTCCATGACGAATTCGCTTGCGCTGCTGGGCGGCACGCCGACGATCACCAGGCCGCTGCAGCCCTTCAAGAGCATGGGCGAGGAAGAGGCGGAAGCCGCGGCGCGCGTGGTCCGCTCGGGGGTCCTTTCTGCGTTCATCGGAGCGCCGGGCGAGTTCTTCCTTGGGGGGCCGGAGGTCCGTGCTTTCGAAAAAAAGGCCGCAGATTATTTCGGCGTCAGACACGCAATTTCGGTCAACAGCTGGACTTCTGGCCTGATCGCAGCCGTCGGCGCGATCGGTATCGAGCCAGGGGACGAGATCATAACGGTGCCCTGGACGATGTCGGCAACGGCAATGGCGATCCTTCACTGGAACGCGATTCCGGTCTTCGCCGATATCGATCCGGATGATTTCAACATCGATCCTGGGTCGGTGGAAGCGCTGGTCGGGCCTCGGACGCGCGCCATTCTGGCGGTCGACATCTTCGGCCAGTCGTCCGACATCAAGGCCCTGCGAGCGATCGCGGACCGCCACGGCCTGAAACTCCTGACCGACACGGCGCAAGCGCCCGGCTCGCGGACTGGCAATCGCTATACCGGCACGGTCGCCGATATCGGCGGATTCAGCCTCAACTACCACAAGCACATCCACTGCGGCGAAGGGGGCATCCTGGTCACCGACGATGACCGGCTTGCGGAACGGCTATGCCTGATCCGGAACCACGCGGAATCGGTTATCAAGAGCGACCGGCCCGCCGACCTCGCTAACATGATCGGCTATAATTTCCGAATGGGTGAGATCGAGGCGGCGATCGCCTCTGTCCAGCTCGACAAGCTCGAATCCCGCGTGGCCAGCCGTCAGAGCATCGCGCGCCGGCTCGATCAGGGATTGGGGGTTCTGCCCGGTCTCACCACGCCGAAGACTGAGCCGGACGGCACACATGTCTATTATGTGTATGGCCTCAAGCTCGATCCGGCGATTGTTGGCGCATCCCGCGCGCGCATCGTGGACGCATTGAAAGCGGAAGGCGTGCCCGGGCTGATGTGCGGCTATCAGAACCTGCACACGCTTCCGCTGTTCAGAAACAAGATCGCCTACGGAACCGGTGGTTTTCCCTTCACGCTGGCTTCCCGCGACATTCGCTACGGCCACGGTACCTGCCCGATTGCGGAAGATTTACATGAACGGACATTCCTCGGCCTGAACATGTGCATGTTTGAATTTCCGCCTGAAGACGTCGATGAGGTTATCGCGGCATTTCGCAAAGTGTGGGACAATTTGGATGCCTTGCGGGTGTAAAGCGCATGAACACGCTGCGAGGACAAAAGGTAATTCTCCAAAGATTCACGCTTGATGACGTGACGGACACCTATATCGGATGGCTGAACGATCCGGATGTGGTGCGCTACTCGAACCAGCGCTTTCGCAGGCACGACTACGACACGTGTCTATCTTATCTCAGATCGTTCGACGACGGCCCCAACCTCTTTGTATCGGTCCGGACCTTCGGAGGCGAGCCGATCGGGACGATGACCGTTTATCGCTCGCTTCCGCACGGAACCGCCGATGTCGGGATCCTCATCGGCAAGAAGTGCTTCTGGGGCGGAGGTTTCGGCCAGGACGCCTGGAATCTGATGCTCGGCTGGCTGCTTGGCCAGCCGGCGATCCGAAAAGTGACCGCGGGAACGCTTGCCTGCAATCGTGGCATGGTGCGTGTGATGGAACGTTCCGGCATGGAGCTGGAGGGCGTGAGGCGGAGGCAGGAGTTGGTCGACGGGGAGCCGGTGGACCTGATGCTTTATGGAAAGTTCGCCCGATGATCGATCTGGCATCGCCGATTGCGATCGTGGCGCATGATGCCGGTGCCGCCAATATCATCGTCAACTGGGTCGATGCGGCAATTGCGAAATCATGTCGCCCGGTGATGGAGGGCCCGGCGCTGAAAATCTGGCGGGAACGGTTTCCCGACCATCTTCCCTGCAGCCTGTCAGAGGCGCTGGGCAGTGCTGCATCGATGATTTCGGGGACCGGCTGGGCCAGCGATCTCGAACACGAGGCTCGCGCGGCCGCGCGACACGCCGGTATTCATTCCGTTGCGGTGATCGACCACTGGCTCAACTATCGGGCGCGCTTCTCGCGATCCGGGATCGAGGTGTTGCCCGACGAGATCTGGGTAACGGATAAATATGCCTATGTCTTGGCGCGGGACATCTTCCGCGATGTTCCGGTTCAGCAGAAGCCCAACCTGTATCTCGACCGTCAGGCGAAGGCGGCCGGTCCCCGTCCGGACAATGGCGACCTCTTGTTCGTTGCGGAGCCCGCACGCAGCGAATGGGGCCGCGGACGGGCGGGCGAGTTCCAGGCGCTGGACTATCTGACGCAACACGCGGGCGCGGCCGGCATCCCGTCCGATTGTCCGATGCGACTTCGCCCGCACCCCTCTGACCCGCCGGGAAAATATGACGCATGGATCAACTCCCATCCGAACTGGTGTCTTGACGATTCGAGAGATATTGCCGAGGCTATCAGGGGTGCGCGATGGGTCGCTGGACTGCAATCTTTCGCGTTGGTCGTTGCCATCGCAGCAGACCGTCCCGCGTTGAGTGCGCTCCCCGACCATGCTCCCGCGTGCGCCTTGCCGCATGACAAAGTCGTTCATCTCCGGCGCCTGGTAGCCTCGCAGAACCCGGAGTAGGCCTATGGATTCTGGCTCGCGAGCATCTATAAGCCGCGAACGGGTGGACGCGAAGCTGCATGTTCGGATCGCAGATGGAAGCGCGCCGGGTTGCTACCCGCGGGACTGCCAGCCTCCGTGCGTGACCTAAACGATTGTTTGTTAGATGAAATACTGCACACGCTGCCTTCAGCCAGACACCCGACCGAATACCCGATTTACGCCGGCAGGAACCTGCCCGGCGTGCGACTATTTTGAACGGCTGCAGGATGTGGATTGGCAGGAACGCATTGAGATTCTCGAGGATCTCCTGTCAAGCTACCCGCGTCGAGCTGGCCGCCATTTCGACTGCATCATCGGCGTTTCAGGTGGAAAGGATTCGACCCGCCAGGCTCTATGGGTGCGTGACAAGCTAGGCTTGAGGCCATTGCTGGCCTGCCTCAGCTATCCCCCCGAGCAAGTGACCGAGCGGGGAGTCGACAATCTATCGGCCCTAATCGAGCACGGGTTCGATGTCGTGATTTCCGCGCCGGCCCCGCAAGTTTGGCGCAAGCTGATGCGGACGGCATTCGACCGGTTCACGAATTGGGCGCGATCGACCGAACTGGCACTCTTCAGCTCAGTGCCGCAGTTGGCGATACGGTATCAGGTTCCGCTGATCCTTTGGGGGGAAAATCCCGGGCTTCAGTTGGGCGACCTCAACACACTCGGGCGTACCGGCTACGACGGTAACAACCTGCGCTACATGAACACATTATCCGGCGGCGCGATTGATTGGATGCTCGAAACAGCCGAGATGCGCAATCTCATCCCATATCAATATCCTACACCAGAAGAATTTGAAGCGCACGGCATACAGATCGTCTACCTTGGATGGTTTCTCGGCGATTGGTCATTGGTTAACAACGGCATGTATTCGGCCGTGAATGGTCTTCACATCCGCACCGACGATGTTGAAAATACCGGCGACCTTCGTGGCGTTTCTTCGCTCGATGAGGATTGGGTGACGCTCAATCAAATGATTAAGTACTACAAGTTCGGCTTTGGGCGCGTGACAGACTACGTCAATGAAGAAATAAGAATTGGGCGCTTAACACGAGAACATGCGGCTATTCTGGTCAACGAATATGATGGTCGTTGCTCATCGGAATACATTTCCGCGTTTTGTGACTATATTGGGATTAGAGTGGATGAATTCTGGAAACAGGTCCGCGCTTGTGTAAATCGGCAGCTTTTCGATATTTCGCCGGCCGGCGAGATCACCCGCAGATATAAGGTCGGAATCGGGCTATGAGCCGCCGAACGATTGGCGTGGTCGATTATGGCGTCGGCAATCATGCATCCGTCTGGCGCGCGCTTCATGGACTTGGATATCGTTGCCGGATCAGTGCCGAACCCGACGTACTCAGCGCGACCGATCTTCTGGTTTTGCCGGGTGTTGGGGCATTCGGCGCGGCGATGGAGGCGCTCCATCGGCACGACCTCGACGAATATTTGAAGCACAGGTCGCGCGATGGCATGCCCTTGCTTGGCCTTTGCCTGGGGATGCAACTTCTAGCCGATGCGTCTTCGGAGCACGGCCTGACAGCCGGGCTGGGCTTGATCCCCGGAAATGTCGAACCGCTCGACCAAAGACGCTGGCATATTGGCTGGAATTCCATCGAAGTCACCAAGGAAGATACTCTGTTCCGATCTTCCGACGGCCAGTCCATGTATTTCAATCACAGCCATGTATTCCGCGCGCCCGAGGAATATCAGGTTTGCATTACCCGACTGGAACGTGCCTTTCCGGTCGGCGTCCGACGCGGCAACGTTGTGGGCCTTCAGTTCCATCCCGAGAAGAGCCAGAATTCGGGCCGCGTCCTGCTGAGCAGCATCATCGAAGGCTTGTGCCGGTGATCCGTAAGCGCATAATCGGCGTCATTACCGTCAAAAACGGCTGGGCGGTCCAATCGATCGGCTACCGGCGCTACCTTCCCTTGGGACGGCCCGAGATTCTAGCCGAAAATCTCGATCGCTGGGGCGCAGACGAGATATTGCTCCAATGCATTGATCGAAGCGCCCATGGTCTCGGCCCCGACCTGTCTCTCCTCGATCGGGTCGGCCGGCTCGGCTTGTCGACGCCCCTTATCTATGCCGGCGGAATCCGGACCGCTCAGGATGCGATCACAGTGGTCGCAACCGCAGCCGATCGCGTGCTGGTCGACTCCATGCTGTGGGACGATCCCGATGAAATCGGCAGATCGGGCGAATATCTCGGCAATCAGGCCATAATTGCGTCGCTCCCTCTCTCGATCGAGGGACATGAGGTTCGTTGGCTGAACTACCGAACGGGCATCAGTGCACCATTTTCGGATCGCCTCCTCAAGGATTTGGCGGCAGGCACGATTTCCGAGGCCCTGGTTATCGATTGGCGCCACGAAGGCCAGCCCTTGCGGTTCGATGCAGCGCTTCTCGACGCGTTGCCTTGCGACGTGCCACTAATCGCATTCGGAGGATTGTCCGACGCCGCTCAGTTGTCCAACATTCTCCGTTCCCCGCGTGTTGCCGCGGTGGCAATCGGCAATTTTCTGTCTTATCGCGAACACGCTTTGCAGGCATTTAAGCAGAATCTGGTCGGCCTCCCGATCCGCCCGGCGACTTACCAGCAATCCTCCGACTTCTGCGCTCCATGACCGAAGCCATTGCCTGTTCCCGCTGCCTTTACACGACGAGTCATCCGCTCGGGTTGATCGTTGATGATGAAGGCGTCTGTTCCGGATGCCGAATCCATGAGGAGAAGGACAGGTTGGATTTTGCCGAGCGTTGGGAGAAGCTGGTTTCCATCATCGCTCCCTATCGCGCGACGAGCGGCAAAACCTATGACTGTATTGTCCCGGTGACGGGAGCGCATGATTCACATTGGATCGTGCACGTAGTGAAGGAGCGCCTCGGCCTCAATCCGCTGCTCGTAACCTACAACAAATACTTCAACACTCCACTTGGCATCCGTAACCTCGCAAATCTGCGCATAAAGTTTGATTGCGACGTTCTGATCCAGAATGTGAACCCGCTGTCGGTGAAGAAGATCACCCGGACGACGCTGAGGGAGTTCGGCAGCATTTATTGGCCATGCCTAGCGGGGCAGACCGTGTTTCCTGTGCAGACCGCTGTTCGATACAAGGTACCGCTGATCATATGGGGCGCGCATCAGGGCCTGGAACAGGTAGGCATGTTCAGCCACGAACATGAAGTCGAAATGACACGCCGATATCGAAAAGATCATGACCTGATGGGTCGGGAAGCGGATGACCTGCTGTCGATATTCGATACGTTAAAGGAAGAAGATATCTGGCAGTACCGATACCCGAGTGATGGGGAGCTGAACAGCGTCGGGATCCGCGGGATCTATCTAGGAAATTATATCCGATGGGACCCTAAGGCGCAGCATGAACGAATGGCTGAAACCCATGGATATAAGGGCGCAGCGTTCAGGCGGACGTTCGACACCTACGACTATGTGGACTGCTTCAACTACATGGATGTTCACGACCATTTGAAATGGATAAAGCACGGTTATTCGAAAGTGACCGATCACGCCTGCCGCGAAATCCGTCATGGCCGTCTCGATCGGGAAACGGCGCTCGCGCTAGTCCGGCACTATGAGGAGCAGCCGCTTCAATACCTGGACCGATTTCTCGAGTGGCTGGACCTGACGCCGGCCGGGCTCGAATTCGTTCTGAACGAACACCGCAATCGGGACATGTTCGACGAAATGAAACCAAATCGCTGGCATCGCAAACCACGTCCTGATGCGGCTCCAGCCGATATCCGCGCAGCGGAGCGCCGGCTTGCATTCGTAGCGGAAGCGTCGCTCGATTCATCCGGACGAGGGGCCTATGTCACGGTGGGCAAGGGTTTTCCGTTGTGACTGTGACGGCCAAAGTTGCATGGCTCACCGCTCCTGGCAGGCTGGAGTTCCGTCACGAAGAGCTGCCGCCCCCGCAGCCCGGCGAAATGTTGTGCGAGACGATCGTGACAGCGATATCCCCTGGCACCGAGCTTGCCGCCTACACCGGCAAGCCCCCTCTCCGGCCCAGCGTCGTTTATCCGCGACTCCAGGGGTATTGCAGTGTGGCGAGAGTCCTCGAAAGCTCGGCAGAGGGCTTCTCGCGTGGCGATCGGGTCCTGAGCTTTGCATCGCATCGCAGCCACTTGACTCTTCCGGCGGGCGAGGTGCTGCTGAAGCTGCCTGACGAGGCCGATGCCGGGAAGATCGCCTGCACCTATCTTTATCATCTCGGCTACAACGCGGTGTTGCGCTCGGGCGTCCGTCCGGGCTCGCGGGTGCTGGTGATCGGACTAGGAGCGCTGGGCTTAACGAGCGTAACGATGGCCTGCATCGCCGGTGCCGATGTGCATGCGATTTCCGATCAGGCCCGCCCTGCCGCGATCGCCAGTCTCCTCGGCGCACAGACGTGGAGGCGAGACCAGGAGCGGCCGCTCCAGGAGGCCCTCGACGGCGGCGCGGACGTGGTCATCACCACGGTCAGTGGCTGGGACGATTGGCAGCGCGCTCTTCGCCTGGCCGGACAGAACGCCACTCTCGCTTGCTTGGGGTTTCCGGGGCGCGGCGAGCCGCCGCCCTCGCAAAACCCGTTCGACAGTCAGTATTTCTACATGAAGCAGCTGCGCATCGAAGCTGTGGGCTGGTCTCCGGAAGTCAACGATAATCGCGGCTTTCTGCGGTTCAACGAGCGCGAGAACATTGCCTGGCTGGCAAGCCTGATCTGGTCCGGACGCCTGGACCCTGCATCTCTGGTATCGGGCACGTACGACGGTCTGGAGTTGGGCCAGGCCTACGAAGACCTGCTGATGCGTCGAAATTCCGCGGTCACATACCTCCTGAAGTGGGCAGCATGATCAAGGCTGCCGTGATCGGCTGCGGCCGCATGGGCGCGTTCACGAGTGAGAGCGTGAAGCGGTCCGCGCCTCCTTGTTGGTTTCCACTCGCCCATGCTGAGGCCATGGCCGCGCACCCCGCGGTGGATCTCGCTGCTCTTTGCGATCCCGATCCCGCGCAGCTGGAACGCGCCCGCGCAGCCTATGGTGTGCAGGCAGGCCTGGCCGACTACCACACGGTCTTGAGTACGATCCGACCCGCTTTGGTGGGCATTGCCACACGCACGCCAGGACGCGCGCGCATTATCGAGGAATGCATCGCGGCCGGGACCCGCGCGCTGCACGTGGAAAAGCCTCTTTGCAATACAGTGGCTGAGCTCGACGCACTCGCGAGCCTGTTCGAGCGGCCCGACATTCACGTGTCCTATGGCGCGATCCGCCGGCTGTTCCGCATCTATCACTACGCGCGGGAACTCGCTGGCTCCGGCCAGTTCGGCCGACTGTTGGACATTCGGGTCTCGATGGGAGCAGGCGCTCTCTATTGGACCCATCCTCATAGCGTCGATCTAATTCTATGGGCAGCAGGCGACCGGCGCGTGACCGGCGTGCAGGCCAGGCTGGCCAATGTCGAACTCGGCGGGATTACATCCCATGTCGTAAGCGACCCTGTTATTGAAGGCGCGTCGATCTGGTTCGACGACGGAACCGTGGGCCATATCGGGCGGGCCATTGGCGCGGATCTAGTCCTTTCCTGCGAAGCTGGCGAAGTTGCTGTCGTGAACGACGGCGACAGCATTTCGATATCGACGTCGCCGACGAATGGTCCTTATCCGAAACGATCGATATTGGAGTGGCAGGCGGAGCAAGTGCCGGAAGGGACCTACGCCGCCATAGATCAGCTCGTTCGATGCCTCGCGGGCGAAGCTGAGGCCCAAACAATCAACGCCACGATCAAGCGCGACATCATCGTGGGGCAGCGGATATTATTTGCTTTCGTTCAATCGCATCTCGAGAAAAGCCGGCTAATCTCGTTGCAGGAGGTGAACCCCTCCATGCGGATTGATGCGAGAAGCGGTTTGCGTGCCGCGTGATCGCGGAGCATCGCCACTCCCTTGCTCCATCAGCCTTCCCTCCCAGGGCGGCCCAAGTGGCCGGTGATGGACGGCGGACGGGGGGATGCTACGAAGCAGCCCTGCCTGGATCAGTGTCTGCTCTCAGATAAGCTATCAAGACTCCGTTCCTCCAAGCCTGGGACGGAAATCGCAATGTAGGAAGAACAATGAAGCTGCCTAAGGTCGTTTTTTTTGCGAGAGGGTACCAAGCCGACTATTTTCCGACGTTGGCCAGCAATCGTTATGAAGCAGTTTTCGTCACGCTTACTCGCGCAGAGAAGCGGATCGTCGAGCGGCGCGGCCACAAAGTCGTGGCGTGTTTCGAATGCGATTTCGATCGCCTTCCCGAGGAGGAATTGCCGGAAGCCTATTTGCGTACGTCGTTCATGGCTGATCGTTTCCTCGGCCGCTTTGATGCGCCAATGCGACGCCATATTCTCGCCAAGGAG
Source organism: Sphingomonas horti (assembly GCF_009753715.1). Lineage (GTDB taxonomy): Bacteria > Pseudomonadota > Alphaproteobacteria > Sphingomonadales > Sphingomonadaceae > Sphingomonas_B > Sphingomonas_B horti. The sequence goes on from NZ_WQMS01000009.1 coordinate 58,439, forward strand.
CGTGCATTTTGGAGTAGGATCCTGGACGAGCATCGACCGGCAGCAGTCGTAAACGAACTGGTTGCCATCGAAATCTCGGAAGTCCTTCTGATTGAGGCAGAAGCGCGGGGCATACGGTATTTGGCAGGGATGAACTGCGTCGTTAACGACCTGTTCTACTGGCTTCCCGATCCCCTGAGCCTTTCTGGCCGCTTCATCCCCGACTCGCGCCCGGGCGACGAGTCACGACGTGCAGCGGAAGCATATCTCGAGGAGGTCCGGCAGCAGGACTACAAGCCCTTTTATGTGCAGAACCTGAGCGATCGCCGCGCGCTCCGCCCCATCGCTGCCGCCGCGGCGAAATTTGCCTATTGGCGGTTGAAGCGCCTGTTCGGCCGCCGCTTCTCGTACGAGACGTACTCCGAAGAATATGCGAAGAAGCTGTCGGTCTTCTTCAAGAGCTTCTTTGTCGGTTATGATCGCCTGGAGGACATCCCGGACGGCATTGAAGCGATCTTCTACCCCCTTCACCAGGAACCCGAAGCGACCTTGAATTACATGTCGGAATTCTATTCCGATCAGGTATCCACCATAGAGAACATCCTTAAGTGCCTTACCCCGGACCAGGTGCTTGTCGTGAAAGAGCATCCGGTCGACAAGGGCTCGCTGCTGCGTCGCAAGTTCAGGCTCATCCGGAAGAATTGCTCGGCCCTCTACTATCTGCCGGCTGAGGTGCACGGGCGACAAGTGCTCGACCGGGCCAGTCGCGTGGTCACGCTCACCAGCACCGTCGGGTGGGAAGCCGCCGTCACCGGACACCCGGTTTACGTCATGGGCCAAATCTTCTACGACAATGTGCCTGGAATCACCCGCATCGCCAACTTTGCCGATTTGAAGGCGGCGCTTCGCCTGCCGTTGTCGGACCAGAGTCGGGCGTCCCTGGAATCCGTCGGGGACTTGGTCGCCCGAATGGTCGAGGCGAGCTATCGCGGCAACCCATTTCCGCACGCCGGCCTCTATTCGGAAGACAATCGCAAAGCGGTCGTCCATGCCATTGCCAGCGCCGCAGGTGCATGAGTTGATTTCATCCCCTTCGGCATTGCGATCACGCCTATCCGACCCGCGCGTCGCCTTCGTGATCGTGAACGTGGCCACGAATCTGCTGTTCCTTGGACGCAGCTATCTGACGATGCTGGTGTTGGACTACGACAAACTGGGCCTGGTCACCCTGTTGCAGTCCGTCATACTGCTGGTGGGGGCGCTGCAGTTCGGGTTTCTGAACGGCGGCTATCGCCTGCTTTGTGACGGTGCATCCGAGGCGAGCACCCGAATCAACGACGTCGTGTACACGGCCCTTTGCGTGATCGGCATCATTTCCATTGCCGCGGCGCTGCTCGCGATGCCGTTCAGTCAGAATCTCTCATTCGCACTCGTCCTCCTGGTCGGCGCCGCCGCGGGCGGATGGACGCTTGTCCGAACGTGGGTCGCAAACCAGCTTATCGCGTTCGCCGAGCTGCGGATGCTGAATCGGGCCACGCTGCTGGCCGCGATTGCCTCGCTCGCGTTGCTCGTCCTGGTCCCAGCCTGGCCTCTGCTTGCCTGCATGGCATCGGTCGCCGCGCAACCGGTGGTGTTCGTCGCCTACGTCCTGGCCCGGCGCGCCGATCTGCGCCCCAGGGCAATCTCGTTCGACATGATCCTCGTCCGGCGAATAATGGCAAGCGGCTTCATTGTCTTTTTGACCGGCATCTTTCTGCAGGCCAATACCCAGTTCGAGCGCTGGTACGTCGTCGGCACCCTCGGAATCGACAGCCTCGGCCATCTCTACCTGGTTTTCCTGTTCATTACGCTGTTCAACCTGATGCCGACCACATTCGACGCGATTTTCCTGCCGCGGCTGGTGCGTTCGCGACGCGACGGCGACATGCCGGCGGTCGCGCAGGGAATCCGATCGTTTCTTGTCGTGCAGCTCAGCTACTGCCTGGCGGCGGCATTGGCCCTCGCCGTGCTTGCCGCGCCCGTCCTGAAGCTGATTCTTCCGCGCTATCTGCCGGATCTCCGCTACGTCTACGTGGTCGCCCCGGGCCTGATACTCTTCACCCTAGCGACACCCTTTGCGATCGTGTTCAACGTACTGATCCGGTACCGGACATATCTTCTAGCCTATGGTGCCGGAACGGTTATCACCGCAGCCCTGCTGGGAGCGAGCCTGGTGACCCGCCCCCATCTTGGCCTTGACGGCGTGATGATGGTGCGTGCGGGTGCCTATGCCGTGATGGCCGTGATCCTGATCGCCGGCTATGTTGCCGCGTGTGCCAGATACCCGGAATTCCAGTTGTTCCAGCGGCACCGGAAAGGCCGGCAGCGATGATCCATTTCCGCATCCGGGACCTGATCTCCGTCCTCTTCTACCGACTCCTGGCACCGTTTTTCGGCACGTTCGGGCGCAGGGTCCGGATTGTCTTTCCGCTGCGCATCTGGGGCGCCAGACACTTTCATCTCGGCGACGACGTCACCCTTCAATATGGCGCCTATATCGCTGTGCTTCGCGATCACGAGCGCAATCCGCGCCTTGAAATCGGTCAAGGTACGATGGTCGGCAACCATGCGCATATCGTGTGCACGCAGCATGTTGCGATCGGCACACGCGTACTGATCGCCGATCGCGTGTTCATCAGCGACAACGGGCATGAGTATCGCGACCCGAGCCGTGCAATTCTGGACCAAGGCCAGTACCGGATGGGGCTGGTGGCGATCGGAGACGGCTCCTGGATCGGAGAGAACGCCGTAATCCTCGGCTGCCGCATCGGCCGCAATTGCGTGATCGGCGCAAACAGCGTCGTCACCCGCGACATCCCGGATTTCTGTGTTGCCATCGGGTCGCCAGCCCGTATAGTTCGCCGCTACCATCCTGCCACGGACAGCTGGCGGCCAACTGACCGGTCCGGACAATTCGCTGATGAATGAAATTCGAGCTCTGCGCAGCCATGCGCCGCGCCCGGCCGGACCATCAAACTTCCTGCCCCGGCTGACGCTGTTCATCGGGATGTTGATGAGCGGCGGCATGTTGCTGTTTCCTCGGCCGGTCCTGCTGGGCCTGCTAGCCATGCTATGCCTTTGGCAGGGGGCGCCGACGAAGGTTCTACGTCCGGAATTTTCCCGCATCTGGCTGGTAATTCTCGCGATCCTCATCGGCGCCATGATCGGAGGCGGCGCGATCGCGAGCAGCGAGAACATCACGCGATTCGCGAACATCATCGGCGGAGTCCTTCTGCTGTCCCTTTACATCGACCAGCCCCGCGACAAGTTGGCCTATGATCTTGTCCCCATCCTGAAATGGATGGCTATTCAGGCGATACTGACCCCACCCTTGGCGCTTCTTCTACCGAATTTCTTTGTCCCGATCGAGGTCAATGACACGACCTACCAGTCGCTGCTTCTCATCTTCAATTATCACGTGACACTCGACCTGCCAGGGTCGATACCCCGTCCCGACGGCTTTTTCTGGGAACCCGGCGTCTTCCAGATATACCTGAACCTTCTGCTTTATATTTCACTGTTTGTCTTCAAACGGCCTCGCCTGGTAGCGCTGGCGATCGCCGGGGTTGTCGCCACCCAATCGACCACCGGCGTTATCGTATGCGCAGTGCAACTGGGCTATTTCGCTCTTCGCAAATTGCAGACCGCAGGGCTGAGAGAGCGAATTCTTGTGCTCGTACTCGCGCCTGTCGCGCTCGTTCCGGTGTTTCTGTTCGCCTATGCGAACCTGAATTCGAAGCTCACCGGCGACTATCGCGGGTCGGCATGGGCACGACAGTACGACCTCATCACCGGCATCCGCATCGCCAATGAATATCCGCTCACCGGCATCGGGTTCGACTATGAGCGCTACTATATCGAGGCGCAGCGGCTCGGCTACAACGAAACCCAATTGGGTATTGGAAATATCACCGAGCGCAGCAACTCAAACAGTTTCGCATCATTGTTTGCCTATATTGGTTACCCCTTGGGTCTGGTTATCGTTTTCGGCATGCTTCGGCAGCGCTTTCTGCGCGACAAGATGCTGATCGCGGTGATGCTGACGCTCTCACTGATCAGCGAGGCATTATTGTTGACGCCATTGTTTCTGGCGATCGTGTTCAGCGGCCTGCTGGTTGCGCCCAAAGTGCCGGCCGATGCGCGACGGACCGCCCTGAACCGCGCGGCGGCGTGAACCATGCACATCCTGTTTATCGGAATCGACTATTACGAATACACGCAGCGCATCGTGCGAGAACTGGCTAGACAGGGCCACCGCACGACATTCCATTCGATGGAGCTGACCAAGCGGCGGCACAAGGTATTGAAGCGTTATGCGCCGGGTCGGTTCGAAGCGGCGATGCGCAATTATCACGAGCGGATTCTCGCATCGGAACGCGGAAATCACTACGACCTGGTCCTGTTCCTGCAAGTCCATCGGATGGCACCCGAGATTGTCGCCGATTTCAGGAGCACTTTCCCGGATGCGCGCTTCGTCCTCTACAATTGGGACTCGCTGCGCACTCATGATTATCGCCGCTACACTCAATTCTTCGATAGTTTCCTCACGTTCGATCGTGAAGATGCGCAAGAATTAGGCGCAGGTTATTTACCGCTTTTCGCCCTGCCTGAGTATTTCGGGCACCGGCAGAATGAAGATGCGCGGTTCGACATCTATTTTGTAGGAACAGTGGTGTCCGCCGATCGGTTCCGGGCTGCGCGCGCGCTCAAGCGCTTCTGCAAGACTTCTGGCCTGCGGCTGAAAATGCACCTCTATTGCAGCCCGGCGGGTCTGCTGTCGCTACTGCGCCGCGGCCTCTGGATGCCCGAATTGAAGTTGCGAAGCATAAGCCAGCGGCAGATCATCCAGCTCATGCAGCAATCGCGGGCAACGTTTGATTTCCCCAATCATCGACAGTCCGGCTATACGATGCGCTTTATCGAAAACCTGTGTGCCGGGCTGAAAATCATCACGAGCAACCGCGTCGTACTGGAAGAGACCTTTTACGATGCGGCACGGCTGATGGTCCTTGACGAACATCTCGACTTCAAGGACGTGGCAGAATTTGTTCGAGGCCCCCTCCCCGCTCCGGCGAACTTCTCCAGCTTCTCGCTTGCTTCGTGGGTGAGCAGGCTTGTTTCCAGCGCGACCACCCCGCAGCCGCCAAACAGGGTGGCAGCCACAGTCCACATCGGCTAACGCGCCCGTCTCCAGGGAATCTCATGAAACGCTTTCTCCTCGATCTTGCGAATAGCCTGCTCGTCCCTGCTGGCGTGCAGCTATACCGCCGCGGATTCGATATGAAATCCGGGCTGAAAATGATCGCAAATCGCCAGCCGGGGCTGGCCACCATCATCGATATGGGCGCAGCCCGCGGGCATTGGAGCGCGATGGCCCTTTCGACTTTCCCGCAAGCGCGCGTGATCGGCGTCGATCCGCTGCGTGAGCGCGAACCCTATCTGGCCCAGCTGAAGGCGGCGAATCCGCGCTACGATTACGTGCTCGCAGCGGCCGGCACCGAAGATGGTGGCGACATCGAGATTTCAGTCACGGCCGATCTGGACGGCAGCACCGTCCACGGGGCAGAGGGCGAGCGCCGGATGATCCCGGTGCGATCGATCGATGGGATCGTACGCGAAAAGCAGGCCACGGGTCCGTTTTTCCTCAAATTCGACACGCACGGCTTCGAACGGCCCATCCTGGAAGGCGCCGGCGATACCCTGGCCCAGACTTCTTATATCGTGATGGAGACGTATAACTTCCGGCACACGCCGGACACGCTGCTGTTCCACGAAATGATCGAGTTGCTCGCAGCAAAGGGGTTTCGCGTCCTCCGTCTGGCCGATCCGATGGTCCGCCCCTCTGACCAGGCTCTGTGGCAGGTCGATCTGTTCTTCGCACGCACGGACAACCCGATTTTCGCCAGCGAAACCTATCGCGGCTGACCGGGACGAAAGCAGTTCGGTGACTTCTCCACAAACCGTCGATGTCTTTCGGCTTCGGGTATTCAACGACGACCTGTCGACGATCCCGGTCGACGGCCCGTGCCGCAGCGTGGCGACGATCAGCCCGAACAGCTATGGCATGGCAACGAAAGATGCCGCATTCCGGCGTGCGCTGGAGCAGGCGGACTATCTGGTGCTAGATGGTGTCTATTTCGGGTTGGCCGGCCTGTTGCTCAAAGGACGCACAATCAAAGCCAACCAGGGTCCCGACGTATTCCACCATTTCATGCGCCGTCTGAACGCCTGCGGCGGCCGCGCTTTTTTCCTCGGCGCATCAGAAGCAACGCTGGATGCGATCCATCGGGCAGCGGCTGTACAGTACCCAAATGTCCAGGTCGGGTCGTTCTCCCCACCGTACAAACCCGTATTCGATGAAGCCGACAGCCAGATAATGATTGACGCCGTCAACGGCTTTTCACCCGACATTGTCTTTGTCGGCATGACCGCTCCAAAGCAGGAAAAATGGGTGCATCTTCATCGTGACCGACTGCAGGCCGGACTTGCGATTTCCGTTGGGGCGGTCTTCGACTGGTTTGCCGGGAACGAACGCCCGATCGCCCCGCTCTGGTGGAAGCTGAAGCTCGGCTGGCTGATCCGGACGATCCACCGGCCGGAGATCCTCAAGCGATACCCGAATATCGGCATCTTCTTCGGGCACCTGTTCCTCGCCACTCTCCGCATCAGAAAACACTCCGCATGAACGCTCCTTTGAAGATCGGCATTATCGGCTCCGGCCGGATGGGCATTACACACCACTCGATCATCAACACGCATCCGGACGTGAGGGTCGTCGCAACGGCGGACCCATCGATGGTGATCAACAAATTGCTCGCTAAATATGCGGGCGTCCGCACGCATAGGACCTATGAAGCGCTGTTGCGCGAAGGGGGACTGGATGCAGTCCTGCTCTGCACCCCGCCGGCTGCCAACCACGCAATCCTGACGGCCGTCCGCCAGCACGGCCTGCATGCGTTCGTCGAGAAGCCCTTCGTCCTTTCAGCGACGCAAGGCCGCGAATTGGCCGCGAGTTTCAGCGGCGCCGGTCTCGTCAATCAGGTTGGCTATGTGAACCGCTTCAATGACGTATTCTTCCAGCTGCGGACCCTGGTCTCCGAGGGCGTGTTCGGACGCGTGCACCAATTCCGCTCCGAAATGTACAGCCCGACCATCGTCCGGCAGCAGAAAGGCGAAGGATGGCGAGCCAGCCACGCGAATGGTGGCGGCGCCATCTATGAAATGGCCAGCCATGCCATCGATCTTATCAACTTTCTTTTCGGGAAACCCGATCTCGTCAAGGGATCCAGCCTGACCCGTGTTTTCTCTGAGAACGTCGAGGACATCGTCACTTCGACTTTTCTGTATAAGACCGGCCTGTCGGGATTGCTTTACACCAACTGGAGCGACGCGAGCTATCGCAAGCCGGCCAATCGCATCGAAGTCTATGGCGAGCGGGGCAAGGCCATTGCCGACCAGCACGGATTGAAAATCCATCTGCCGGAAGCGAACGAAGCACACGGCCTGGCCGCCGGCTGGAACCAAAGGAGCATCACCGATCTGAGCACGCCGGTTCCCTTCTACCTGCGAGGTAATGAGTTCACCCGACAATTGTACGATTTTGTCGATGCGATCCGTATGAACCGCAATACGCGGTGCACATTCAGCGATGCCGCGGCAACACTGGAAATTGTCGAAGCCATTTTCGCCGACTGGCAGAACAACAAGAGCGAGTTAGTGGCATGATCGACCGCGTTGTTTTCGGAGACAATCAGTTCTTCGGAATCAATCACATGTCGCAAGACAAAGCCAGCGAGCAAGCCAAACGCTTCGCCGACCTGGACCGCATCTTCGAAGTATATGGCTATGCATTCGAAGCTGGAATCCGCGCGGTCATGCTCAATTCGAACGATCGCGCGCTGGCGATCTGCGACCGGTTCCGCGCGATGAAATCGCAACTGCCGCCGATCGCCTGGTATCCTTCGATCCCCTACCCGCACAAATATGCGGGTCTTGTCGCCGAAAAAGGCATGGTCGGCGCGTTGCAGGGTCTGTTGTTTGCCGATGGCGCCGGGTCCGCGCTCGGCAAGATCGCGCAAGGCGCGATGGCCACCCTGTCATTCGACGCGGTCAGGCTGATGCGGATGCTCGTCGATCAGGAAATGACGATCTTCCGAGGCTTGGACGTGCGCGTCGTGTTTCTGCAGAACATCATCGTCGACCTGATGCTTGGTTTCGAAACGCCAGCTCCGTTCATCGAATATTGCAGTCATATCCGAAAACGGTACGGAGCGAAGCCGGGCCTGATCACACAGAATCTCCCGCTGCTCCACCGCAGACTTGTCGAGTGGGGGATCAAGGACGTCGTAATCTGCTCCTCGATCAACAAGATCGGCTATCTGATGTCTCCCGACCGCGCATCGTACGAGGCGGTGATCGCCCAGAACCATCCGGCCGACTATCAATTCATGGCAATGTCGACGCTTGCGTCGGGAGCGATCCCGCCGACCGAAGCCTATGCGTACATCAACCAGCTCAACATCCAGTCGATCGTATTCGGCGCCTCCTCCCGTGCCAACATCGAGAAAACGGTCGCATCGATCACAGGCGGCGGAGAGGCGCAGTGAACGTCCTGATCACCGGCGGGGCCGGATTTATCGGTTCCAATCTTGCACTGAGGCTCGTCACATCCGGTCACAGCGTCACTGTATTGGATACGTTGTCTCCGCAAATCCATGGGGACGCGCCCGAAGCCTCTCCCCTGTTCCGGTCAATCGAGGGCAAGGTCAGCTTTGTCCGGGGTTCGGTGACGGATCGCCCCCTGCTGGAGCGGTTGCTGCCCGACCACGAGGTCATCGTGCACCTCGCCGCGGAGACGGGCACGGGCCAGTCGATGTATGAAATCGAGCGCTACACGTCCGCTAATGTAGGCGGTACGGCATTGATGCTCGATGTGCTCGCCAGCCGGACCGGAAAGGTCCGCCGCGTGGTCGTCGCCTCCTCGCGCGCCATCTACGGCGAGGGGCGCTATTTCTCGCCTGAGCTGGGTTATGTTTACCCGCCCAGCCGCTCGCCCGACGATATGGAAGCGGGGCGGTTCGAGCCGACCTTTCCCGGAGCCTCCGCGCCGCTCCAGCTCGCCCCGACCGACGAAGAGTCCAAGCTGCACCCGACTTCGGTCTACGGCATCACCAAGCAGGTGCAGGAACAGCTGGTCATGGCAGTATGCCCATCGCTCGGGCTGGAGGGCGTAGCACTTCGCTATCAGAATGTGTTCGGCCCGGGCCAGTCGCTTCGAAACCCCTATACCGGAATCCTGTCGATCTTCTCGAACCTGATCCTTCAGGGCAAGCCCATCAATGTTTTCGAAGACGGTCGGGAAAGCCGCGACTTCGTGTTCATCGACGACGTCGTGACCGCCACCATGCTTGCGATCGAGCACCCCGCCGCCGCCAACCGCCTGTTCAACGTCGGAACCGGTGTCGCCACATCCGTCCTGGAGGTAGCGCGCACATTGGTGCGCCTGATCGGAGTGCAGGTGCCGGTCGAGATCAGCGGGAACTTCCGCATCGGCGACATTCGTCATAACGTCGCCGACACAAGCCGGATTCGGGAGGTGCTGGGTTTCCAGCCGGCATTCGATTTTGAAGAGGGCGTCACATTGTTCGTGGACTGGGCAAAATCCTGCGGCGTGCAGCCAAGCGCCTATGAAGCTTCGCTCGAGGAAATGCGCGCCAAGCGGCTGTTGCGCTAGTCCATGGCGCGGACCAAGACACGCCGCCCCCGCATGAAGTGGGCGCAGCAGATCGATCCGGCCTTCTGGGCGCTCGCAATATTGCTCAGCGCGGCCTTCCTGTTCGGCGGAGGATCGCGCGACGATATTCTCAGCCTCGTCATTCTGAGGCCGTTAGCGGTTCTCTGCCTCGGGCTGGGCCTATGGACGCTCAATAGCGAGCATCTGCAGCGCTATCGGAGCTCGGTCATCTGGCTCGGCGCACTGCTCGCCCTTGCCGTCATCCACCTCATCCCGCTTCCGCCGGCAATCTGGACAGCCCTTCCGGGACGCGAATTGCCATCCCAAGCCGCAATAGTGGCGGGCGTCGAGCAACCGTGGCTGCCGATCGCATTGATTCCGTGGCGGGCGTGGAACGCGTTTTATTCGCTGCTTGTACCGATCGGCATCTTTGTGCTCGCTGTTCAGATGTCTCCTGAACAACGACAGCGGCTCACCTACCTGGCGGTGGCATTGATATTGCTGAGCGCGGCTATCGCAATCGCTCAGGTCGTCACCGGATATAATCGATCGCTGTATTTCTACCGCGTGACGAACTTCGGCGAACCGACCGGACTGTTCGCTAACCGCAACCATTTTGCCTTGCTGATGTGCTGCGCATTCCCGCTCTTCGGAGCAATCGTGCCGACCAACCGCAACCCGGATCGGAACGCGACGTTCATTCTGCTGGGCATCCTGCTGATGTCGCTGACCTTAGTAATGCTTGTCCTGCTTACCGGATCGCGCGCAGGTCTGGTCCTGGCGCCCTTGGCCATCGCACTCACCGCGCTGGTGCTTGACCCACAGCCTCGGCGCTCTCTCATATCCCGCCACCGCAAGCTCATTGTCGGGGCAGCCGCCGGCCTTGTCCTGCTGCTGATCGCCATCGCGATCTATATGTCTCGTGCCTCGGCGATCGACCGGCTGTTGACCACCGGACCAGATGAACTGCGCCTCAGCAGCTGGGGCCCGATATTCGCGATGCTCGGCAAGTATTTCCCCGTTGGCGCGGGGATCGGTTCCTTTGTCGACGTCTATCGCATCGACGAGCCGCGGCAGATTCTGGGAACGGCCTATCTGAACCATGCGCACAATGACTGGCTGGAATGGGGCTTCACCCTTGGCCTGCCGGGCATCCTGCTGTTGATCAGCGCCATCGGACTTTGGTGCCTCTCAGCCGTGCGCCTGGTAAGGGAGCGCCCCGAAAGGCTCCCCCACGGCCGCCTTGCCCGCGCAAGTGCAGTCATTCTGCTGCTGGTCGGACTTGCAAGCCTGCTCGACTACCCGTCGCGCACTCCGGTCATCGCTTGCCTGCTCGCCTGGTCCGCCGTCCTCATGACTTCTCGCCCGCCGGAATCTCGAACTTTGCGCAAAGGCAATCCAACACAGGCGTTCGGGCAATGAATCCGCGGACTGGCAAGGCAAGCAAAGCGCGCATAGCCTGGGGCATCGCGCTTGGAGGATTGACCGCCTTTGCAGCGTACGAAGCGTTCGCCTCGGCATTCACCAACGTAACGCATCGCGTCCGACCGGAATTGGCGCTTCTCCTTAGTCCGGATGATCCGATCGCTCTCGCAACGATCGGCGAGACTCAGCTCCTCAGCGGCAAGGCCATCCGCCATCCGGACCGGCTCGCAAATCTCGGGAAGCGCAGCATCAAGCAGCTTGCCGTCAATCCGATTGCCCTGAGCCTTATCGGCTACTCACGAAGCGACGCCGACTATCGGGCGGGGCGCTCGGCAATGGAATTGGCCGACCGCATGAATCGCGCGAACCTGCCCGTTCATCTATGGCTGATCGAAGCCGCCGTGGCGCGCAACGACGCCGCAGAGGCGCTTCGCCATTATGACGTGGCCATGCGTACGAGCAGGAGCGCGCGGCAAATCCTTTCGCCGGTTCTCACGAGCGCTCTGGAGGACAAGGCGCTATGGCCTCCATTTCTCAGCATCGCTCGCGAGCGGCCGGAATGGCTGCCCGACTTCCTCCGCTTTGCAGTTCGCAATAGTGCGAAACCGGCGGTATTTGCGGAGCTGATCGAGGCATCAGGTGGCGTTTCCGGCTCCGCGGTCAGCGCCGCCGTTTCCTCTGAGCTGCTGAAACGTCTGGCCGATCAAGGCGCCATCGGGCCTGCTCTGCGTCTCTATGCATCTCTTCCGGATGCCGATCCCAAGACTCCCAAGAGTTTGTCGTTCGAGATCGCAGACATAGATCCACGCTACGCACCGCTCACGTGGGTCACTTACAACACACCCATCATGGGAAGCGGATTTCTGCGTGGCGCAAGCGAGTCGGAAAACGAACTGCATGTGAACTTCTATGAACCAGGCAACGCACAGGCGGCGGCCAAGCTGATCGTGGTGCCAGCCGGGACCTACCGGGTTCGAGCGCGTCAATATCTTGCCGAGGGCTCGTCCGGAGGCCGGCTGACCTGGGAGGTAATGTGCCAGACGGGTGCCCAGCAGAAGATTTTGTGGTCGAAGAGATTGGACCTGACGCCGCATCCAGCACAGTTGGACGAACTCATTGCTCTCCCCGCCGGGTGCGATGCCTTTCTGGTGCGGATCGTCGGCAAAACCGATCAGCCCGGTTCTGAAATGGTGGTTCAGAGTCCCAGGCTCGACCGCGTTTCCTAGGATGTGTGCCCCAGGACATTCGACGCAAGCAATTCGCCGTAGGTCCGCCGAATCCCCTCCTCAAGTGCTATTTGCGGCTTCCAACCCAGACCGTTGAGCATTGAATTGTCCATCAGCTTGCGTGGCGTGCCGTCCGGCTTGGTGAGATCAAAAGCAAGGTCGGGTGGAATGCCAACAACGTTGCAGACCAGCTCCGCGAGCTCTCGGATGCTGATGTCGGTTCCGAAGCCCACATTGACGTGCGATTCTGCGGAATAATTCTTCATGAGGAAGACGCAGGCATCCGCACAGTCATCCGCGTGGAGGAATTCGCGCCTGGGCTCTCCCGTGCCCCATAGCTCGAGCTGCTGCAGCGCGCCGATCTTGACCAGATGTGCCTTGTGAATGAGCGCAGGGAGCACATGGCTGCTCATCAGATCATAGTTGTCACCGGTACCGTAAAGGTTCGTCGGCATGGCGGAAATGAAATCGCATCCTTCCTGTCGGCGATAGGCCTGGCACAATTTGATGCCAGCGATCTTTGCGATCGCATACCATTCGTTGGTTTCCTCCAACGGGCCGGTAAGCAGCGCGTTTTCCTGGATCGGCTGCGGAGCCATTCTAGGATAAATGCAACTGGAGCCGAGAAACAAAAGCTTCTCGACCGAGACGGCGCGGGCGGCACTGATAACGTTCGCCGCGATCATCAGATTGTCGTAAAGAAAATCGGCAGGCCGGCTCGCGTTTGCTAGAATACCGCCAACCTTGGCCGCGGCAACGAAGACCAGCTCGGGCCGCTGGTCGGCAAACCATGCATTCACCTGATGTTGATCGCGCAGGTCCACGTCAGATCTGTCAGCGCATAGCGTTTCGCACTGTTCGACCTTCAGCCGCCGAACAATGGCACTGCCGACCATGCCGCGATGGCCGGCGACAAAGATGCGCTTGCCTTGGAGATCAGTCATAACGTGCTGCGCGCGATCGGTTCGTTCCGGAGCAATTGCACGTCTTCGGCAACCATCTCACGGACAAGCTCGCGGACTGTGGTCTCGTGTCGCCAGCCAAGCTGCTGCCGGGCCTTGCTCGCGTCGCCCAGAAGGAAATCAACCTCGGTAGGACGGAAATAGCGCGGGTCGATCTCGACGAGGCACCTGCCATTGGCGCGGTCAAAGCCCTTTTCCTCGAGACCTGTCCCCCGCCATTCGATGTCGATGCCGACATCCTGGAATGCCCATTCCGCAAACTGCCGGACACTGGTGGCGACCCCCGTTGCCAGCACGAAATCGTCCGGCTCGTCTTGCTGCAGCATAAGCCACATTCCGCGAACATATTCCCGCGCATGGCCCCAATCGCGCCGGGCATCCAGATTCCCGAGATAGAGCCTGTCCTGCTGACCAAGCGAAATTGATGCGGCTGCGCGGGTGATCTTCCTGGTCACGAATGTCTCACCGCGAAGCGGGCTTTCGTGATTGAATAGAATGCCGTTGCAGGCGTAGATTCCATATGCTTCGCGATAGTTGACGACGATCCAGTAAGCGTAGAGCTTTGCAGCCGCATAGGGCGATCGCGGGTAGAACGGGGTGGACTCCCTTTGCGGGGTCTCCCTTACCAGTCCGTAGAGTTCGGACGTCGAGGCCTGGTAAAAGCGCGTCGTCGCTTCGAGACCCAGGATGCGGATAGCCTCAAGGAGGCGCAGAGTCCCGACCGCGTCCGCGTTCGCTGTGTATTCCGGCGTTTCGAACGAGACGGCAACGTGACTCTGTGCGGCCAGGTTGTAGACCTCTTGCGGCCGCACCTGCTGCATGATCCGGATCAGATTGGTCGAGTCGGTCAGGTCTCCATAATGGAGGATCATGCGGGGATCGTCGTGCGGGTCTTCGTAAAAGCGTTCGATGCGGCCCGTGTTGAACGAGGAGGAGCGCCGCTTGATGCCGTGAACGATGTACCCCTTTTCCAGCAGAAATTCGGTCAGATACGCGCCATCCTGGCCGGTAATGCCGGTAATGAGAGCGACTGGAGGATTGGCAGCCATCGAATGCCTCTTGGAATGAAGACGTGAACCGGCCGCAGGTCGAGGACCGCGTCCAGAGCGAAATAAACCTGAGCCAGGCTAAGCTGGAGTCAGGCGTTGCTGGCCTTGTCCGCACCGCCATAAGCGAGCCCATAGCCATAGGCGACGCCATATCCGTATTCGGTCGCGCCGCTCTGCTTCAGCTTCGTCAGGATGACGCCGACGATGCGGCTGCGGCTGGTGCGAAGGCGTTCGACAGCCGCCTTGATACCGCGTACGGGGACGCCTGAAGCCTCTGCGACATAGACCACGCCATCGGCCGCTCGCGCCAACAACGGAGCATCAGCAAGGCCGAGCAAGGGCGGAGAATCGATGACGACATGGTCGAACTCTGCCTCGACCGCGGCCACGAGTCGCACGACGCGATCGCTTGTCAGCAATTCCGCCGGATTAGGAGGCGTGATGCCTGCCGGAATCAGGTTCAGCCCTGGCGTGGAGGTCGGCACCATCAGTGCTTTCCAATTCTCCTCACCCGCAAGGTAGTTGCTGAAACCAGGCTGCTGCTTCACGTCGAACAATGTGTGAAGCGACGGCGAACGCATGTCCGCATCGATGAGCACAACGCGCTTGCCGGTGCGCGCCAGCACGGTTGCTATGCTGACGCTGCTCGTGCTCTTGCCCTCCGCTGGTCGCGTACTGACGACTACCAGTGACTTCGGCACACCATGGTCGGTGGAAAAGGCAAGGCTGGAGTTGACGGTAAGATAGGCTTCCGTCAGCTCGGATTTCACGTTCTGGATCAGTTCCTGCGGGTTTTCGTCACCAATGTCGGGGACCGCGCCCAGCAGCGGCAGCCCCAGTGCACGCTGGACATCGGACGGATAGCGCACGCCTTCGTCAAACTGCTCGAGGATAAACACGACCAGACCAGCAAGGGCGATACCGACAAGCAAGGCCACCGCCATGTTCAACGGGAGCTTCGGCTTTGACGGAGACGTCGGCACGCGTGCCTCGTCGACAACCGAGATGTTGCTGGCGGCAACGCCGGCAACGCCGATTTCCTTGTAGCGCTGGAGAAGGCTGTCATAGAGCTGCCGATTGGTATCGGCTTCCCGCTGATAGATATTGTACTGGATGCGGGCGCGCTCTTCGCGTGTGAGAGCCTGCGTAAGCGCGCCGACCCGGTGCTGAAGGTCCTGCTCCCGACGCAGCGCAGCCTGATAGTCCTTCTGTAGCGCCTGGGCGCCGCGACCTTCCTCGCGGGCGATGGCGGTATTCAGGCTCGCGATCTGCTGGCGCAGCGCACGCGCCGGAGGATAGGCTGGTTCGAATTGCACCAGCATCTGCGCAAGCGCGGCCTCGGACTCTGCCTTGCGCTGGCGCAAGGAGGATACGGTCTGGTTCGCTCCTGCAGGCTGCACGTCTGCAGCCGCCGCGCGTGCCTGGGCCGCAATCCGTGCGGCAGTGGCCTCCGCCAATGCAGCATTCATGGCTTGAAGATTTGCCGAGGTAAGCGTTCGGGTCGTCTGAACCCGTCCATCTTCCGACTTTTGCTCCAACACCACGATCCCGGACCGGTTGGCATATTTGACCAGTTCACGCTCGGACTGCTGAACGCGTTCCCGCAGCGTCTCGAGACGCTGCTCCAGGAAGCGGCGAGCGCTGGCTGTCGACGCGAATCGCCGATCAAGGCTCTCCGCGATGAACTCACGGCCCCAGCTATTGGCTATGTTCGCCGAAAGCGTCGGGTTCGCGCTCTCATACATGATATCGACCAGCGCGGAGCGCGCGAGCGGCTGGATCGCGACATGGTCCTGAAGCAGGGCGACCGCCTGATCCTCCCTTTCCTTCAGGGAATCTTTCGACAGCACGCCGCTGCGCCCGCCTTCGTCGTCCAGGCGGACACCATGTGCTTCGAAGAATGCAGGATCCCTGGCCAGGCCGAGCGAACGCGCGACCCGCTCGGCAACCGCACGCGTCTTCAGCAGCGCGTACTGGGTTTCGTAAAATTCCTGGTCGAACGTTGCGTCCTTTCCGGACACACCCTCGATGTTGGTGATGCGCTGTTCCTGCCGGCTGATCTCGACGCGCGTCTTCGCCGTGTATTGCGGCGTCATCAGCAATGTGACGATCACCGCGATCGCGACGGAAGCGACAAGGATGGCGCCGATCAGCCACCGCCGGCGCTCAATGACCCGCAGATATTCGAGCAGAATCGGCGTCCCGCCGCCCGAGGGAGTCGATTGAACATCGCTCTCGATCAATTTCTCCGAGCTCAGACCCTCGGGAGACGTACCCATGAAATTCATTGCCGAATGCTCGATTGAGAAATGAAACTAGCGGACCAGAAGAACCAGCGGGTTCAATAGCAGCGGCGTGATATTCAGGATATCTTTGAATCGCCGCCGCGCCTGCGAATCGCCCACGGCGATCACATCGTCCGGATAGACCTGCGGATCGGCATAGGCACCGCTGCTGATCGCCCGCAGGTTGTAGAGGGCCGCGTAATCATGGCCATTGACCCGCCGAAAAAGAATGACCTCCTGGTCGCGTGCGAATTCGCCAAGGCCCCGCGCGCTCGCGACTGCCCGCATCAGCGTCGTCGATCCGACGGCTGGATAATTGCCTGGCTCGCGCACTTCGCCGTAGACGGTAAACGTCCGGGGCGCCGCCTGATCCACATTTACGGTCACCTGAGGGTTACGAATGTAATTCGCACGCATAGCCTGGGCGATTTGCTGGGCGATTGCTTCGGGCGTGCGGCCGGCGGCCTGCATCACTCCTGCGTAGGGAAAGGAGATATTGCCGCCGCCGTCGACCTGTACGACGCGGCTCAAATCCTCGATGCCGAGTACGTCGATGCGCAACCGGTCAAGGGGTGCCAGTACGAAATCCGAGCTGGCCGGATCGGCGGACCCGGGCGCCGGCAGCACGCCCGTCGGAACGACTTGCAGGGAGGAACGGGGGACAAGGGCCGGGCCCGAAGCGCATCCCGCCAATCCCAAAAGCAATACGAAACTGGCAAAGGCTCCCCCACGGTTCAGCCTGCAACGCACCATATTTTCTGATTTCCCACCGGTTTTAAAAATCGGCCTGAGCCACGCGCCAATTTTCGTCTGTCACGAAAAGGCAAAGCGCCCGCTCATCCCAATGGTTGCGCATATCGAACGCAAGCCGGAAGGCCAAGGCTTAAGTTCCCGAGACGCAGCCCAGAGCGGCGCGTTCGGTTTCTTTTGCGACGAAGCCGCGGCATGTGGCAGGGGCGTCGGCCGCTGCCAAGCCGACCTCCTGGGAGGAAGAGTTTCCGATGAACAGACGCGACCTGCTCAGCGCCGGCATGACACTGACATGGTCCGCCGGAATCGCAGCTTGCTGGGACGCGGATCGGGCCGACGCTTTCGCGCTGCCTGCACAAACTCACCCCGCAGACGACCTCGATGCGATGATTGCACGCGCATACCGCGGCGATCAGTTGCTCCAGCTCTCGCCGAAAAGGTATCGGACCAAGGGTGTCGCCATCCCGCCGCCGGGCAATGACGAGATACGCGGCAGGCCGTTTTCTGTGCTCGGCGCCGGAGCCGGCGAGCCGTTTGGGCAGGAGATGTTCCAGGCCGGCACCGTGATCGAGGGGATCGGCACGACGGGGCCGGTCGTTCACTTCAAATCCCGTGCCGCCCGCCAAGGCTCCGGCTCGATCGAATGGGGAAAACAAAGGGTCGTGGGAGCCACCAGCGCCGGCACTCCCCTGATCAAAGTCGACAGCTTAGCCGGTCTGAACCACCTGCACGATTTCGTCGCGCTCCAGCACGGCTCCGGAGACGGCATTTCCGCAGGCAATTTGATCACGACAACGGTCCAGCGCTTTTTCGTCCTCAACGACGACTGGGCAAAGGTGGCCGCTGCACGGAGCGGAACGGGCTTCAGCCTCACGCCGGCGATGGACTTCGGCCTCTCCTTCATCGCGAATTGCACGGTTCGAGGCTTCAAGACCGCCTATCAAATCGGTGACGAGCAGTCAGAACGAGTCCTGGCGTCAAAATTGTTCATGCCGGAAAGCGCCGCGGTCGAGGACGGAATACGCGTCGCGGCATCAGCCGAGGGGCTGAGCATCGACACCCCCTATTTTGAAGGGGTCAGCGGTACCTGCATTTTCGATGAGGGACGCGTCACGCATATCGTCAACCCCTATGCGGTGCTGTCCTTCCATACCGGTATCGATCTTCGTGGCGACGGCGGTTCCGTGTCGGGCGGCTACCTGGGCTTGCGGGAGCGAGATGCCGTCGGGATCCGCATCGGCGGATCGCCTTCCGGCCAAGGCATCTGGGGCTGCCGGATCGTGTGGGGCGCGGCGGGGCGGGGCGACAATGTTCGAGGAATCGAAATTGCCCAATCCGGCGACCCCTTGCTGTTCGCGTTCGTCGGCTTCCATCCCTCCGGCCCGTGGACCGGCGGCCGCAAGGTCAATGATCAAAGCTATTCGACCGCGCATGGCGGGGCCGCGAGCGGTCATGGCTCAGGCGTGATCGGCCTGCTTATGCGCGAGAGCGCAGCGGGCGCAACCTTGCCTTGCCTGTCCCGCGCCGCGATCAATCTGCATGTCGACGCCCGGATCCTCAGCGATGGCGACATAGATGACGAGGGCACGCTTCAACTAAGCGCGGCATCCGTACAGAGATTACAGTCGGCCCAGGCCGCAGAAATTCGCCGCTTGGCAGCGCCCAACCTGCCGGACAAGACCGGAGTGCTCATTGTCGAGACCGGGGGCATCACCTTCCGCCCTTCTTCCACACTCAAAGGAATCGCGGAGCCGCTAGTCTTCGGCCCCGGGGAATTGGGCGTCGTCCACTACCAGATCTTGCCCGGCTCAAACGCATCCGTCCTCATCACGGCGGTTCATCGAAGCCGTCGTACGCCGGTCATGCCGGCATTCACGGTCGCCGCGCTTCGGTCAATTCGAGAAGGCATCGGCGGGCCGGTTCTGGCAGGTGATGGCCGACGCAGCGGCGAAGCCGCCGGCAAGGGAAGTGGCTGCCCGGTGTGGTTCGATGGAGAAAGCTGGAGGACGTTCTACGACAACCAGCCCGTCGACGCCTGACCAAGCGGGGGAAGCGTTCAACGGACGAGCAGCGCATCTGCGAAGGCCCGGATATCCGCGCCGATATCGTTGCGCTCGAGCGCGAGTGCTAGGTTCGCCTGCACGAACCCCGCCTTGTCGCCGCAATCGTAGCGCGCGCCGCGATAGGTGCGTGCGTGGAATGGCTGCTGCCCGATCAGCTTGGCGAGGGCGTCCGTCAGCTGGATCTCGCCCCCTGCGCCGCGTTCGCCCTTGTCGAGGGTCGCCATCACCGCGGGCTGCAACACATAGCGTCCGATCGCCGCTAGCCGTGAGGGAGCGGTGCCCGCCTTAGGCTTTTCCACGAAGCCGCGCACTTCGGTGACATCCCCGTCCCGCGCGCCGGGATCGACGATGCCGTAGCGATGGGTGTGGTCTTCCGGCACCTCAAGCACGGAGATCACGTTGCCGCCCTTTTCACGGTAGGTCTCGGCGAGCTGGCTGATCGAAGGGTTCTCCGGGTTCCATAAGAGCTCGTCGACCAGCAGCACCGCGAACGGCTCATCGCCGACCAGGTGACGCGCGCACCAGACTGCGTGGCCGAGGCCGAGCGGTTCCTGCTGGCGCACATAGGCGATGTCGCCGGGAGCAAGGCGGGTGCCGTTCAGCACGTCCAGCGACTTGCCCCGCTCGCGCATCGTCGCTTCCAGCTCGTAGGAGATATCGAAATAGTCCTCCATAGAGCCCTTGCCGCGACCGGTGACGAAGATCAGCTGCTCGATTCCGGCGGCAAGCGCCTCGTCGACGGCATATTGGATCAGCGGCCGGTCGACGATCGGCAACATCTCCTTGGGCACCGACTTGGTCGCGGGCAGGTTGCGAGTGCCGAGACCGGCGACCGGAAACACCGCCTTGCGCAAAGGCTTCATCAGCGTGGACTCTCCAAAGTTGTGAACACGCCCGTAACGAATGACGGACGCGGGTTGAAGCGCGCTATCGCTTCAATCGTTCCGCATAGCTCTTGCGGAATTTCCGCAGCTTGGGCGCGATCACGACCGTGCAATAAGGATTCTGGTCGCCCACCCGCTCGAAATAGTCGCTATGATAATCCTCGGCCGGATACCATTCGCCGAGCGGCTCGATGCTGGTCACGATCGGCGCGGGCCAATCCGCCTGGGCCTTGTCGATCGCGGCCCGTGCTGCCGCTTCCTGCTCGGCCGAATGCGGGAAGATCGCGGAGCGATATTGCGTCCCGACATCGTTTCCCTGGCGATTGAGCTGGGTGGGATCGTGGGTGTGGAAGAAGATGTCGAGCAACTCGTCGTACGAAATCACCGCCGGATCGAAGGTGATACGGATCGCCTCGGCATGGCCGGTGTCGCCCTCGCACACGCGCTTATAGCTCGGATCGGGGACGTGGCCGCCGGTATAGCCGCTCTCGACCGATTCGACGCCGATCACGTCGTCAAACACGGCCTCGGTGCACCAGAAGCACCCGCCGGCGAGGGTTGCGGTTTCCATCATTTCCATGCGGTCAAATTGAGATCCCGCAATGGCCCCTTTCCGGGATGGATTTCAAGCCGCATAAAAAAGACCGGCCTCCTCGCGGAGAGCCGGTCCATTTTGATTGCGTGTAACCAGCGCCTTACGGGCTGGTCGGGCTGTCGTCGCTGTCCGCGGCGACGATGATGCCCGCGACGACCGCTGCCGCCGCAAGAACGGCGATGATCAGGCTGCCGCCGGCGAGCTTCTCACCCTCCGCGGTGGCGCCCGAACGGGCGGCCGACGCGACCGACAGCTTCGAGGCCGAAGCAGTCTGCGCCGCTGCCATCGACGGCATGGCGATCATCGTCATCGCGGCGACGATCGACGTCGCTGCTTTACGGAAACTCATCAGGACACTCCCTTTTTTGTCATGGTCCGCACGCCGCCTGTGGCACTTCTCCGCAGGCAAGACAAGACTAAAACCGTTCCAGCTTGGAACACAAGCCCGAACATGCGCCGATCCAGGCCCGTTGAGCTTGCCTCGGGAACGGAGTGGCGCACGGTGGTTCCTTTCGCGGAACATCGTTAAGCTTTGATGAAGCGCCCATCATCGCTCGCCCATCGCTTCCGACGCGGTCTTCAGGATCGGCTTGGTAAGATAGCGGAACACCGTCGTGCGGCCGGTCTTGATCTCCGCCGTTGCGGTCATGCCTGGCTGGATCACGATCCGTTCGCCGGCCGTCTTCGGATGCATGCTGCTGGTGTCGACCGCCAGCTGCACGCGATAGAAGCTTTCCTGGCCCGCCCCGTCCGGCTTGGAAATGGTCGTCGTATCCGGGCTCACGAAGATCACCTTGCCGGTCGCGCTGCCGTAGATCGAGGAATCGAAGGCGTCGAACTTGATCGATGCTTCCTGGCCCGGATGGATGAAGGCGATGTCGGCGGGAGACAGGTGCGCCTCGACGATCAGCCGGGCGCCGGCCGGGATGATCTGCATGACCTCGTCACCCGGCCGCAACACGGCGCCCACGGTCGAGATGCGCAGGTTGCTCACCACCCCCGCGACCGGCGCGCGCAGCTCGGCATTGGCGAGTTGGTCGCTGCGCTGGGTCAGCGCCTGCTCGGCCGTGGTCAGCTCCTCCTGCGTCTTCGCATATTCGGCCTGAAGGTCTTCGAGGTAGCGGCTGCGGCGGCTGGCGATCTGGCCCGACAGGTCGGACACGCTGCGCTGCAGGCGCAACAGCTCGGCGCGGGCGATGTCGCCGGACTGGACCAGCGGCCGGTTGAGATTGAGCTCCTGCCGCGCCAGCGACAGCTGCGAGCTGAGCGCCGAGATATCGGCGTTGAGCGCCGCCCGGCGGGATTGGAGCAGCATGCGCTGGTTGTTGGCGAGCTCGGGGAATGCCGCGACGTCCGGCGGGAACGAAAGCGGGCGGTTGAACAGCTCCGCTTCGATCCGCGCCATCGTCGCCTTGAGCGCGGCGACGCGCGCCTTGCCCTCTTCCACCGCCGCGCCGACGCTGACGGTATCGAGCGAGACCAGCAGCTGGCCTTTCGCGACGTCATCGCCTTCCTTGACCAGGATCGCATTGACGGTGCCCTCGGTCGCCGCCTGGACCGTCTGCACGCGGCCTGTCGGGATCACCTGCCCGCGTGCGCGCGTGATCTGGTCGAGCTCCGCCCAGAACGACCAGGCGATGAAGCCCAGCACCGCCAGCGTCGCGAGGGCGATGACGATCAGCGAGCCGCGCGCCGGGGTCATGCGCTTGCCTCTACCTTGGGCCGCGGCGGCGGCGCCTGCAGCGCCTTGACGACATCGGCCGTCGGGCCGTCGAGCACGATCTTCCCGTTGGCCATCACGATCACGCGATTGACGAGCGACAGCAGCCGCAGCTTATGCGTCACAACGATCAGGGTGTTGGACGGCGCCAATTGGCTCGCGATCGCGCCCAGCGCCTGCCCCTCCACCTGATCGTCGAGGTTGGCGGTGGGCTCGTCCAGCAGCAGCACCGGCGGCCTGGCCAGCAGCAGGCGGGTCAAGCCGACCAGCGTGCGCTGGCCGCCCGACAGCCCGCGTCCGCCTTCGAATATCGGCAGGTCCAGGCCGCGCGGGTGGCTGCTGACCAGCTGGATCAGCCCGGTTTGCGTCACCGCCTTCATCACGGCATCGTCGCCCGGGTTGGACAGGCCGAGCAGCAGGTTCTCGCGAAGCGTGCCGTTCACCAGCCGATAGTCTTGCGCCAGATAGCCGATGTGCTGGCGCAGAATGTCCGGCGCGATCTGCGCGGCGTCCAGGCTGCCGAGCATCACGCGGCCGGCCTGGGCGCGGTAAAGCCCCGCCAGCAGCCGCAGCAGCGTGGTCTTGCCCGATCCGATGCCGCCGACGATCGCGACCCGCTCGCCCTCCCGAACCTCGAGGCCCGGAACGTCGATGCCTTCGCGCGCGCCCGGATAGGAGAAGCGCACCCCTTCGAGCCGCAGGCTACCGCCGAGCGCGCCCGGGCGCAGGCCCTGCACCTCAGGGTCCTCGTCGGCCGGCAGGCTGAGAATATTGTCGAGCATCCGAAGCGAGGAGCGCGAATAGCCCCATTGCACGATGAAGCTCGGCAATTGCGTGACCAGCGGGCCGTTCACCCGGCCGGCGATGATCGCGCAGGCGATCAGCGCGCCCATCGTCATCTTGCCGTGCGTCACCTCGATCGCGCCGAAGGCGATCAGCGCGACATAGGCGACCTGCTGCAACGTCGAGAAGATCGATCCCGCAGTCGATGTCCAGCGCTTCACCGGATCCTCGGACGTGTGGATTTCCTCCACCAGCCTGTTCCAGCGCGACAGCAACTGCCAGCCGCCGCGATTGGCCTTGATCGTTTCCGCCGCGTCGATCGATTCGACCAGCAGACCGTTCTTCAGGTTGCTGCTGATCTGCGCGCGGTCGGTGTCCTTGCGGATCATCCGCGCAAGCCCGAACGCCACGCCGAGCGCGATCGGAAGGCTGATCAGCGGCACCAGCGCGAGCACGCCACCCAGGCCGAAGATCACCAGGACGAAGAACAGAGCGAACGGCAGGTCGGCGAGCAGGAAAAGCGAGCCCGACGACATCAGCGCGCGCACTTGTTCCAGCCCGCGCAATTGCGCCGCCATCGTGCCGACGCCGCCGGTCCGCGCGTCGAGCCGCACCGCCTGGGCGCGGGCGAAGAAATATTCCGACACGTCCTGGTCGATCCGCGCCGACTCCCGCTCGATCATCAGCGCGCGGGTGGTCCTCAGCGCAAAGTCGATCATCAGCGCGACGATCACGCCGACCGTGAGCACCCACAAAGTCGAGTAGCCGGACCTCGGGATCACGCGATCGTAGATCTGCATCGAATAGAGCGAGGTCGCCAGCGTAATGACGTTGGCGACGACCGTCGCCACCGTTGCCGCGACCAGCACATCCTTGCGGGCCAGCATCGCCCGCCAGAACACGTCGAATGCGGAGCTGTGGGTCCGCGCCGCGGCGGCTTCGGGAAGCTCCACGTCATAGAGACTGATGGACGGGTCCATCGCAATTGTGCGCGCGGTCCCGTCCCACACCCGCAAGCGGGCATGGCCCTCCATCTGCTCGGCGACCAGCCAGCCATCGTCCGGCGCATAAGCGAGCAGCGGAAAGCGATTGGCGCGCAACCGGCCCGACAGGCGGCGCGGCGCCTCCCAGCCGGCATTCTCGGCCAGGATCGCCAGGCCGTCTTCGCCGGCCAACGCGGCGGGATCGGGCGGCAAGCCCATCCAGTCCGGCGGCAGGTCGGCCCCGCGCTCGTGCGCGAGCCGCTCGATCAGGACCGGAAGAGGAGCTGTCATGGGCGACTGACCTGGGGTTCGGGCTGCCACCGGCAGGTGCGCAGCTGGATGCGCGCGGCCGACGCCATGGCGCTTACCTGCGCATCCTGCACCGCCATGTCCGCCTGGATCGATTCCAGCGCCGCGTTCATCACGTCGAGCCATGAGCGGCGGCCGACCACGAACAGGCGCTGGTAGGAATCGGTCACGCCGCGCGCGGCCGCGGCCGCGGTCTGGCTGCTCTCGACGCGGGCGCGGGCCGCGCGGTTCTCCGCGAAATCGGCGGCGAGCTGCGTCTGCACATCCTGCTCGGCGGCGCCGACCTGGACTTCGGCCGCCTCGCGCCGGGTGCGCGCCGCACGCTCCGCAACGAACGGGGACAGCCCGCCATTGGTCGAGGTGGTGAGCGCCAGGCCGACGCGTTCGCCGGTCACCTCGTTGCTGGAGAATTGCGCCGACAAGTGCGGCAGATATTGCGAGCGCGCGAGCTTCTGGTCGGCGCGGGCCACCAGCGCCGCCGCCTGCAGGCGTCGCCGGGTCGGCGAGCACATGGTTGCCTCCTCCACAGCGCGCGCCTGGCTGGGATGATGAACCGCCGGGTCGTAGCGCGGCGGCGAGGCCGGGGTGAAGCCGGGGTCGTCGAGCAGCACGCGGAGTTGCTGAAGGCTCGCATCCGCCTGCGCATTGGCAGTGGTCTGCTGCTCCATCAGCTGCGCCGTGCGCGAACGCGCCAGCTCCAGATCAACCTGCGGGCTGACTTCCTGCTGGACGCGCCGCTCGATCGATCCGACCAGCGCCCGGTGCTCGGCCAGGCCCTGATCAAGCGCCTCGATGCGCCGGGCGGCAAGCAGATTGTCGAAATAGGCGTTGGTCACGCGCAGCGCGACGTCCTGCGCCGTCTCGTCGGTGACAGCTTCGCTCTGCCGCCTGGAGGCCTTGGCCCGATCGATGCCGCCCTCGATCCGGCCGCCCTGGTAGATGGGCTGGTCGACGGTGACATTGGCGGTGACGTTGTCGCCGCGCACGAACTGGCTCCCGCCCTCGAACGCGAAAGCACCGACCGAGACGCTGGGAGCCCGCTGCCAGCGGGCCGCGCTGACATCGGCGGCGGCGGCGCGGTTGTTCAGCCGCGCGGCTCGCATGGACGGATTGGCGTCGATCGCGCGCTCGGTGATGGCGGCAAGCTCCGGGCCGACGCCGGGCGGCACGGCCGCCGGCGCGCCTGCCGCGGCGCCCGGCTCGGCCGCTGGGCCATAGGCTTGGGCACAGGCGAGCGTCGACGCGCCGGCCAGCGCCAACGCAGCGATCCGTCCCAATCCGGCACGCTGAACACCCATCCGCGCCTCCGCTAGGGGACTTCTCGCCAAGGTTCCAGTGTTTATGAGACGACGCCCAGCCTTTGCCAGGCGGGTAGACGGTTTGCGATGACGTCGTCGACAAGCTCCGTCGCCAGCCGCTGAGCCTCGTCCCCCTCGACAGGCCTGCCGTCGCGCAGCAGCCGGCGTCCGAGCCGGTCGAGCGATTCGAGCAGACGCGGCACGAGCGCATCGCGCGCCACGCCCTCGTCGCGCAGGCCGATCAGCATCAGGTCCACGTCGCGCAGCGCGAGCGCCGAGCCGATCGCGGGCGCCGCGACATAGCTATAAGGCGCGCCGGTCAGAACCGCGCCGGCGCAGGCCCGGTTGAAACGCTGCGCAGGCGCGAAATCACGGACGCCCTCCTTCAGGATCGCGACATGGCCGCCATGCGCAAGCAGGATGAGGCCCTGCAGCACGTTTGCGTGATCGTCGCGCGCAAGCAGCTCCGCAATCCGCCTTGGGCCATCTTGCAGCGCGTCGAAGACGGGCCCGTAAATCTGCTCCTTCAGCGTGAACTCGCCGAAGCTGGTCTTGATGGCGACGGTGTCGCCGGCAGGCCGGGCAAGCGCCTCAACAATCAGGTCCGCGGCACCGGGCGCCGCGGCGAACCGCCGCCGCCGCCCACGCGCGAGCAGGTCGCGGCGAAAACTCTGGTTGATCGCGCAGTCGATCACGTCCTGCTGGGCCATGGGATCGGCAATCTCGCCGACCGTCGTCCGCATCGGCTCCGCAAGCATCGCCGGCAGCAGATTTTCGGGCAGAGTGGCCGAGGCGACGAAATCCAGCTTCGCGCCGCGCATCTCTCCGGCCACTTCGCTGAACCAGAGCGGGTGCCAATTGTCGTGCAGATATTCCTGGACGAGATAGGCTGGGCTCAACTCCTGCAGCGCATCGATGCGGCTGCCGAGGCCGGGAAGCGCGTCGAACAAGGCAGCCTTGCCCGTCTTCAGCCGCTGGAACAGCGACACGGCCTGGTTCAGCACCTGAGCGCCGGGCAGCGCGGACTTGGTCTGCAGCCGCGCGGCGATATGCTGGAACGGCTGCATCGCTGCCCAGCCGGGCATCGAATTGTAGGAAACATAGGCCAGGCCGCCGGAGACGAGCGCGTGGCCGAGACACCCGACGATCGCATGCCGCAGTTCGGGCGGGACCCAGCTGTAGATGCCGTGCAGCACTGCATAGTCGAACCGCCCAAGCTCAGGCGGCCAGTCGCGCGCGAGATCAAGGAAGTCGGCCTCCACGAAGCGCACATTGTCGAGCCCGGCCGCATGGGCGAGTCCGCGGGCATGGGCAATATGCTCCGGGCTGAAGTCGACGCCGACGAACTCGATCTGCGGATAGGCGGATGCGATGAGCGCCAGCCCGAATCCTTGGCCGCAGCCGAGTTCCAGATAGCGAAGCTGTCCCTGCGCGCCCTCCGACGGTACCGCGAAACCTGCCAGCATCGCGCACACGTCCATCCAATCGGGCGCCAGCTCGCGATAGACGCCGTAGGTATAGCCCTGCTCGATATTGTAGCCGTGCGTCCAGTCGGTCATGTGTGCCGCCCCCTCGTCGCCGCGCACTTCCTAACCGTTCGCTTCGAGCGAAGTCGAGAAGCGGCTTGTCGATCCGGCTGCGTTTCCCGACTTCGCTCGAAACGAACGGGCCTAAGGTCGATCTAGCTCCGCCGCTTCACTTCGGCGCGGAACCGATGCAGCAGCGGCTCGGTGTAGCCGTTGGGTTGGGTGACGCCTTCGAACACCAGCGCGCGGGCGGCCTGGAAGGCGATGCTGCCTTGTGGGTCGGACGCCATCGGCCGGTAGAGCGGATCGCCGGCGTTCTGCGCGTCGACCTTTGCCGCCATCCGAAGCAGCGCCGCATCCACCTGCTCGGCCGTGCAGACGCCGTGCAGCAACCAGTTCGCGATCGCTTGGCTGGAGATGCGGAGCGTCGCGCGGTCCTCCATCAGGCCGACATCGTTGATGTCAGGCACTTTCGAGCAGCCGACGCCCTGATCGATCCAACGCACGACATAGCCGAGGATGCCCTGAGCGTTGTTGTCGAGCTCGCGCCGGACCTCCTCTTCAGTCCAATTGCGGCCGAGCGCGAGCGGGATCGTCAGCAGCGCGTCGAGCGACGGCGGCGCCTCGCCCTTCAGCGCCTCCTGAACCGCGAACACATCGACCTGATGATAGTGCAGCGCGTGCAGCGTCGCCGCGGTCGGGCTCGGCACCCAGGCGGTGTTGGCGCCACTCTTGGGATGGCCGATCTTCTGCTGCAGCATGTCGGCCATCTTGTCGGGCGCGGCCCACATGCCCTTGCCGATCTGCGCCTTGCCGCTGAGTCCGCAGGCGAGGCCGATGCGGACGTTTCGGTCCTCATAAGCCTTGATCCAGGCGCTGGTCTTCATCTCGCCCTTCGGGATCATCGGGCCCGCCTGCATCGAGGTGTGGATCTCGTCGCCGGTCCGATCGAGGAAACCGGTGTTGATGAAGACGATGCGCTCCTTCACCGCATGGATGCAGGCGGCGAGATTGGCCGAGGTGCGCCGCTCTTCATCCATCACGCCGACCTTGATCGTGTGGCGCGCCAGGCCGAGCAGGTCCTCGACCGCGTCGAACAGGCGGTTGGTGAAGGCGGCTTCCTCGGGCCCGTGCATCTTGGGCTTGACGATGTAGATCGAGCCGGCGCGGCTGTTGCGAAAACGGCCCAGCCCTTTCAGGTCATGCAGCCCGCACAGGCTGGTGACGATCGCATCGAGAATGCCTTCCGGCGCTTCCGATCCGTCGGGCAGGATCACCGCCGGCGTGGTCATCAGGTGGCCGACATTGCGCACGAAGAGCAGGCTGCGGCCCGGCAGCGCGAAGCGGCTGCCGTCCGGCGCGGCGTAATCGCGGTCCGGGTTCAGGCGCCGCGTCATCATGCGCCCGTTCTTCTCGAACATATCCTCAAGGTCGCCGCGCAGCACGCCGAGCCAGTTCGCATAGGCCGCGACCTTGTCGTCGGCATCGACCGCGGCGATCGAATCTTCCAGATCGACGATGGTCGTCAACGCGGATTCCAGGATCACGTCGGCAAGACCCTGCGGATCGTCGCTGCCGATCGGGTGATCGCGGTCGACCAGCAGCTCGACGTGCAGGCCATTGTGGCGGAACAGCAGCGAGTCCCCGCGCCGGCCGACCAGCAGCGGATGCGAGCCGCCGTCCAGCGCCGCCTCCCAGCCGGGCAGGCTTTGATCAAGAAAGGCCCGCGCCTGCGCGATCACCTGCGCGCCGCGCTCCGGATCGTAGCCGCCCGGCTTCGCGTTTCCCGGCAACGCATCGGTGCCGTAGAGCGCATCGTACAGGCTGCCCCAGCGCGCGTTCGCCGCGTTCAGCAGGAAACGGGCGTTGAGGGAGGGCACGACCAGCTGCGGGCCCGCCGTGCGAGCGATCTCGTCATCGACAGCGTCGGTGCCGATCGTGAACGGCGCCGGCTCGCCTGCCAGATAGCCGATCTCGCGCAGGAACGCCTGATATTCGGTTTGATCGATCGGCTGACCGCGCCGTGCCTCATGCCAATCGTCCAGCTGCGCCTGGATGGCATCCCGCGTCGCCAGCAGCATTACGTTTTCGGGGACGTAGCGCGCGAAAATCTCGGCGACGCCGGCCCAGAAGGTCTCGGCCTCATGGCCGGTGCCGGGCAGCGCCTGTTGCTCGATGAACTCGGCCAGCACGCGCGCGACCTGCAGCCCGGAACGCTCGACCCGATCGACCACGCGCATCTCCCTCATTGTGCACTGCAACAGTGCGGGGCCGCGGCGCGGATTGTCAACTTGGCTCAGGTGATGAAAAGCGGGTCGATCACCAGCCGGTCGGGCTCGACCGCTACGGCATGCATGGGTGCCATGAAGCTCTTGCCGCCCGGCTTTTCGATGTCGAGCACGTCGCCCGCGCCGAAATTCTCGACCGCCGCGACCGTGCCGACCGAATCACCGCCCGGCGTGACGACCGGCAGGCCGATCAGGTCCGCGTGATAATATTCGCCCTCTTCGAGCGGCGGCAGCGCCTCCCGCGGGACGGTGAGGGCCTTGCCGCGAAGGGCCTCGGCGGCCGTGCGATCGGCGACTTCCTTAAAGCGCGCGATCGCCCCTGCCCCGACTTGCCGGATCGCCGCGAGCGTCAGCGCCCGCCCCTCCGCGTCGAAGCTGGCGTAATGCTTCAGGCTCTCGGCGCTGTCGGTGAAAAGCTTGAGGCGCACGTCGCCCTTCAGGCCGTGCGCGCCGGTGACGGCGGCGAGCGTGACGCGATTCATTGGAAAGACGGATTAACAAACTCCGTTCGCTTCGAGCGCAGTCGAGGAGCAGCCGCGCCGGAGCACGCGTTTCTCGACTTCGCTCGAAACGAACGGGTCATGTTATATCCCGGAACGATCAGCCCTCCGCCGGCTCGTCGGTCGACTGGGGCTCGTCCGCGCCGGCCGGCGCTTCTGCATTGCCCTCGGCCGGCTGCTCGCTCGACACGCCCTCGTTGGTCGCATCGGCCGTCGCTTCCTCGGCAGGCGCGGCGCTGGCCGCAGCGGCCGCCTCGGCCGCCTCGGCAGCCTTCGTCGCACGCTCCTCGGCGCGCTCCTTCGCCTTCTCGCCGGGCTCGCCCTTCTTCGGATTGCTGCGCGCCGGACGCTCCTTGACGCCGGCGGCATCGAGGAAGCGGAGCACGCGGTCAGTCGGCTGCGCGCCGACGCTCAGCCAATGCTTGGCGCGATCGGCGTCGAGCTTCACGCGCTCCGGCGAATCCTTCGCCAGCAGCGGGTTGTAGGTGCCGATCTTCTCGATGAAGCGGCCGTCGCGCGGCGAGCGCGCGTCCGCCACGACGATGCGGTAATAGGGCCGCTTCTTGGAGCCGCCACGCGACAGCCGGAGGGAAAGTGCCATAGTCTTCAGTCCTTTCGTCTAGATTACTTTTTCTTCAGGAAATTCTCGAAACCGGGCGGCAGGTTGCCGGGAATGGGCGGCATTGCTCCACCCAAACCGGGGAGACCGCCCGCCGGCCCCTTGAGCACATCGCCCATGCCCCCGGGCAGGCCGGCCGCGCCGGCCCCGCCCTTGCCGAACATCGCGGCCAGGCCCTTCAGCCCGCCCATTTTCTTGATCTTCTTCATGGCGTTCGCCATTTCCTGATGCATTTTCAGCAGCTTGTTGACTTCCTGCACGGTGGTGCCGGAGCCGTTGGCGACGCGAATCTTGCGCTTCGCGTTGATCAACTCGGGCTTGGCGCGCTCCTTCGGCGTCATCGAGCCGATCATCGCGTCCATCCGCACCAGGATCTTCTCGTCCACCGCGCCGGAGGCCATCGCCTGCTTGGCCGCTTTCATGCCCGGAATCATGCCGGCGAGCGCGCCAAGCCCGCCCATGCGCCGCATCTGGGCGAGCTGGGCGCGCAGGTCGTTCATGTCGAACTGACCTTTGGCCATCTTCGCGGCCATGCGCTCCGCATCCTCGACCTGGATGCTCTCGGCGGCCTTCTCGACCAGGCTGACCACGTCGCCCATGCCGAGGATGCGGCCGGCGACCCGCTGCGGGTGGAAGGCCTCAAGCCCGTCCATCTTCTCGCCGGTGCCGGCGAACTTGATCGGCTTCTGCGTGACGGCTCGCATCGACAGCGCCGCGCCGCCGCGCGCATCGCCATCCATCCGGGTCAGGATCACGCCGGTCAGCGGCACCTGCGCCGAAAAGCTCTGCGCGACGTTGACGGCGTCCTGGCCGGTCAGGCTGTCGACCACCAGCAGGATCTCCTGCGGCTTCGCGACGTCCGCGACGGCCTTCATCTCGTCCATCAACGCCTGGTCGACGTGCAGCCGGCCGGCGGTGTCGAGCATCAGCACGTCGAAACCCTGCAGCTTCGCGGCATTGAGCGCGCGCCGGGCGATCTCGACCGGCGGCTGGCCCTGCACGATCGGCAAGGTCGCGACCTTCACCTGCTCGCCCAAAGTTGCGAGCTGCTGCTGCGCCGCTGGACGGTTCACGTCCAGCGAAGCCATCAGTACTTTCTTGCGGTCGCGCTCGCTGAGGCGCTTGGCCAGCTTGGCGGTCGTCGTGGTCTTGCCCGAGCCTTGAAGACCGACGAGCATCATGATCGCGGGTGGCGTCACGTCCAGGGCGAGCTCGCTCGCTTCCGCGCCGAGCATCTCGACCAGCGCGTCGTGGACGATCTTGACCACCTGCTGGCCCGGCGTGACCGAACGCAGCACCTGCGCCCCCACGGCCTGCTCGGTGACCTTGTCCACGAAATCGCGGACGACCGGCAGCGCCACGTCCGCCTCGAGCAAGGCGATGCGGACCTCACGCATCGCCGCGCGCACGTCGCTCTCGCTCAGCGCGCCGCGGCCGCGAAGGCGGTCGAAAACGCCGCCCAGCCTGTCGCTCAGGGTCTCGAACATTCGCTCACTCCAACACCGTGGGCCCGGAAACGCGAAAAACGCCGGCGGACGAAACCTCGTCGGCCAGCGTTGGCGCTCATAGGGAGCGCCGTTGCGGTATCCGTGCTACGGAATGCGGCGCGCATTTAGGACGCCACGGCCCAAAAGGCAAGCTCAAGCCTGTCCATTCGCTGCGTTCGGCCTGAGCCTGTCGAAGGCCTCCCTTCTTCTTTGCGGGCTTGAAGAAAGGGAAAGGAGGGCTTCGACAGGCTCAGCCCGAGCTTAGCGTGGGACGTGCGCCCCGCTGTCAAACGAAAAGCGCCGCCGAGCCAGGGCCCGGCGGCGCTTACGAAGGAAAATCCCGAAGAGCTTACTTCAGGTGGTTCGACAGGTGCTTGTTCATTTCGAACATCGACACCTTGTCCTTGCCGCCGAACACCTTCTTCAGCTTGTCGTCCGCCAGGATCTCGCGCTTGTTCGCGGGATTCTGGAGATTGTTCTTCTTGATGTGTTCCCACACCTTCGAAACGACGGCGCTGCGCGCGATCGGGTTCGATCCGACGATGGCGGCGAGATCGGCCGACGGCTGAACGGGCTTGCTGAGCGCGTTGTTGGCGCGCGGCGCTTTCTTCTTCTTGTCGGGTTCCAGCATTGATTCCCTCCCTTGGAGACCCCCTGATTGGGTCAAGCGGACGCAAAAGAAAACAGCTTTCCTCTCGTAAATGGACGCTTATCCACAGAGAAGCGCGTCACTGTGACGCGAAAGCCACTTATGCCGCCTCCCCAGAGGCGGTCGAGACCAATTTTGTCAACGGCCGGGGCGACGATTCGATCACGGGCAGCGCCTCAACCTCCTTGGCGCCGGAGACCTCCAGCGCCTCGAAGCGCTTGGCCTGGCTCATCACCTGGCTCTCCAGGCTGCCGACGAAGCTGTTGTACGCGCCGTTCGCCAGCTCAAGATTGCGCCCCAGCCGGGCGACATGGCTGCCCATCGTCGCCAGCCGCGAGTGCAGCTCCTTGCCGAGCGCGGCGATCTCCGCCGCCTGTTCGGCCAATTTCTCCTGCCGCCAGACCGAGGCGACGGTGCGCGCGATCGCGACGAGATTGGTGGGCGTCGCCAGCAGCACCTTGCCTTCGAACGCGCGCTCCCACAGCTTGTCGTCCTGCTC
Organism: Sphingomonas horti; assembly: GCF_009753715.1. Taxonomy (GTDB): domain Bacteria; phylum Pseudomonadota; class Alphaproteobacteria; order Sphingomonadales; family Sphingomonadaceae; genus Sphingomonas_B; species Sphingomonas_B horti. The sequence goes on from NZ_WQMS01000009.1 coordinate 92,090, forward strand.
CAGTGCAGCAGTCAGGAAGTGCTCGCCCGGAATGTACATCACGACATAGTCGGCGGCGTCGCCGAACTGCGCCCAATAAGCCTTGGAGCCGAGTTGCTGGGCATGGGTGCGGATCGAGGCGGCATGCGCCTTCAGGTGCGACTTGCGCGCCTCGTCGTCGACCTGCTCGCTGGCGTCGAGATAGGCGTTCAGCGAACATTTCGCGTCGATGATCAGCTTGCGGCCGCCGGGCAGGTTGACGATCACGTCGGGCCGTAGCCGGCCCTCGTCGGTATCGACCGAGACTTCCATCTCGAAATCGATGCCCTCGGCCAGCCCCGCCTGCAGCAGCACGTTCTTGAGGCTCTGCTCCCCCCAGCGCCCGCGCGCCTTGGGGCTGGAGCGCAGTGCATTGACCAGCCGCGCCGTCTCTTCCTTCACCTGGGTGTGGCCGGCATGGAGCAGCTCGACGGCCTTTTGCAGCGCGGAGTAGCTCCCCACCCGCTCCTTCTCGACCAGGCTCAGATTGTCCTCGTAGCGCTTCAGCGTCGCCTCGACCGGTTGCAGCAGCGCCTTCAGCTTCGCTTCGTTGTTCTCGCCAGCCTGGGCGAAGCGGGCGTCGGCGCGTTCGAGGAATTGCCGCTGCGCTTCGCCGAGCAGCTTCGCGCCGGTCTCATGAAATTGCGCGGTCAGGGTTTCCTTGGCGGCGAGCAGCTCCTGCATCCGCGCGTCGAAGTTGCGGGCGTCGGCCTGAAGTTCCACCACCTTGCGCAGCGCCTCGTCGCGCTCGGTCGTGACTTCAGCTAGCGTCATGCGCAACAGCTCGGCATGCTTCGCCTGCTCCTCGGCCGCAGCGCAGCGCGTCTCTGCCGCGCGCAGCTGCCCGGTCAGGCGAATGGCATAAAGCAGCGCAGCGCCCGCGACGACAATCGCCAGCACAGCAACGAGAAGCAGCGGGTCCACGTCATTCCCCTCCCGGAACAGAGAGGGAACCTAGCGAGATGATCGCTGCTCGACAACCGTCATTGCGATCTGCGGAGTTACGCCGCCTTCTGGCGGGCCTTCATCAGCTTCTTCAGCACCATCTCGCGCTTCAGGCGGGACAGGTGGTCGATGAAGAGAATGCCTTCGAGATGATCCATCTCGTGCTGGAGGCACACCGCCAGCAGGCCTTCCAGCTGTTCCTCGCGCACGGTGCCGTCGCGATCCTGCCAGCGGGCGCGGATCACGGCCGGGCGCTCGACGTCAGCATATTGGTCGGGGATCGAGAGGCAGCCCTCCTGATAAACCTGCAGCTCTTCCGAGGTATCGAGAATCTCCGGGTTGATGAAGACACGCGGCTCCTTGACCGGCTTGCCTTCCTCGTCCTGCTGCTCCTGCAGGTCGATGATCAGCAGCCGCTTCGGCACGCCGACCTGGATCGCGGCGAGACCGATGCCCGGCGCCGCGTACATCGTTTCGAACATGTCGTCGATCAGCCGGTTCAGCTCGGCGTCGACCGCCTCGACGGGCGTGGAAATCTGGCGCAGGCGCGGGTCCGGCGTTTCGATGATCGGAAGAAGTGCCATGCGGGGGAAATTAGGTGCGCGGCGGGCGAACGTAAAGGCCTAGAGCGCAAGCGGAAGCGGCGGCTGGAGCGCGTCCTCCGTCTCTCCGTGAAGGCCAGAGAGAGTAAGACCAAGCAGCCTGATGCCCTGCTTAACCGGCAACAATGGCGACAGGAGATGCCACCCCTCCTCGCCGAAGCTCGCCCGATCGGGGAACACGCCGGCAATCGTCCGCGCCCGCGTGATCGTGCGGAAATCGGCATAGCGGAGCTTCAGCGTCAGCGTCCGCCCGCGCGCGCCGTGCCGCTCGATCCGCGCCCAGGCCGCATCGGCGACCCGGTCCAGCGCCGCCCGAAGCTCCGCGGGACGAGCGAGATCGCTGTCGAACGTCCGTTCGGCCCCCACCGATTTCAGCGGCCGGTCCGGCCGCACGGGCCGCCCATCCTCGCCCCGCGCGGCACCATAAAGATAGTCCGCGCTGCTGCGGAAATGCTGCTGCAGGAAAGCGAGGTCGCACGCGCGCAGGTCGGCGCCGGTACGGATGCCCAGCCGCTCCATCTTCGCCGCCGTGACCGGCCCGACGCCGTGGAAGCGGCTGACGGGCAGCGCGGCGACGAACCCGGGGCCTTTCGCCGGCGGGATCACGCACAGCCCGTCCGGCTTGTTCTGGTCCGACGCCAGCTTGGCGATGAACTTGTTGTACGAAACCCCGGCCGACGCGGTCAGCCCGGTATCGGCGCGGATGCGGGCGCGGATTTCCTCGGCCGTCGCGCGCGCGGAGCCGAGGCCGCGCCGATCCTCGCTCACATCCAGATAGGCTTCGTCAAGCGACAGCGGCTCGACCAGGTCGGTATAGTCGAGCAGGATCGCGCGGATCTGGCTCGACACCGCGCGATAGACATCGAACCGCGGCCACACGAACACCAGCTCCGGGCAGCGCCTGAGCGCGGTCGAGGACGGCATCGCCGAGCGCACGCCGAACTTGCGGGCCTCATAGCTGGCCGCGGCCACGACGCCCCGCGCCTGCGCGCTCCCGACCGCGACCGGCCGTCCGCGAAGCGCCGGATCGTCCCGCTGCTCGACCGACGCGTAGAAGGCGTCCATGTCGATATGGATGATCTTGCGGGGCGGCAGCACAGCCATGCCGCCGGACTTACTCGACCGTCACGCTCTTCGCGAGGTTGCGCGGCTGGTCCACGTCGGTGCCTTTCGCCACCGCCACATGATAGGCGAGGAGCTGGACCGGGACGGCATAGACCAAAGGCGCGATCAGCGGGTGGACCTTCGGCATCTCGATCGTCGCCAGCGCACCTTCGCCGGCTTGCGCCAGCCCTTCGGCGTCGGAGATCAGCACCACCTTGCCGCCGCGCGCCTGCACTTCCTGCATATTGGACACGGTCTTTTCGAACAGCGGGCCAGACGGCGCGATCACGATCACCGGCACGCTTTCGTCGATCAGCGCGATCGGCCCGTGCTTCATCTCGCCCGCGGCATAGCCTTCGGCGTGGATGTAGCTGATTTCCTTCAGCTTCAGCGCGCCTTCGAGCGCGAGCGGATAGTCGGGCCCGCGGCCGAGGTAGAGCACGTCGCGCGCGCCGGCGATGGTGTGCGCCATGCCTTCGATCTCCGCGTCGTGGGAAAGCGCGGCGTTCATCGCGGCGGGAACTTCGGTCAGGTGACGGACCAGCCGCGCCTCCTCCGCCGCTTCCAGCCTGCCCTTAGCGCGCGCGAGATTGGCGGACAGAGCCGCCATCACCGCCAGCTGGCAGGTGAAGGCCTTGGTCGAGGCGACGCCGATTTCCGGCCCGGCATGCGTCGGCAGCAGCAGGTCGACCTCGCGCGCCATCGATGAAGTCGGCACGTTGATGATGCCGGCGGTGGTGACGCCGCACGCCTTCATGTGGCGCAGCGCCGCCAATGTGTCGGCGGTCTCGCCCGATTGCGAGATCACCAGGCCCAGCGTGTTCGGGCCCAGCACCGGCTCGCGGTAGCGGAACTCCGACGCGACATCGACTTCGACCGGCACGCGGGCGAGCTGCTCGATCCAGTATTTGCCGATCGCGCCGACATAGGAGGCGGTGCCGCAGGCGACGATCGCGACCCGCTCGACCGAGCCCAGGTCGAACTCCATGTCCGGCAACGCCACCCGCGCCTCCAGCGTGCGGAGATAGGAGCTGAGCGTCTGCGCGACGACGACCGGCTGCTCGTAGATCTCCTTCTGCATGAAATGGCGGTGATTGCCTTTGTCGATCAGCGCGCCGGTGATCCCGGACAGCGTGATCGGCCGCTCGACGGGATTGTTGTCTTTGTCGAAGATTTGCACGCCCGCGCGGCGCACCATCGCCCAGTCGCCTTCGTCCAGATAGGCAATGCGCTGCGTCAGCGGCGCCAGCGCGATCGCGTCCGAGCCGAGATAATTCTCGCCCTCGCCATAGCCGACGACCAAAGGCGCGCCGAGCCGGGCACCGATGATCAGGTCGGGATCGCTCTTGAACATAATCGCCAGCGCAAAGGCGCCGTGAAGGCGCGGCAGCACGGCCTTGACCGCCGCCTCCGGCGAAGCGCCGCGCTCGACCTCTCGCGCCACGAGGTGCCCGACGACTTCGGTGTCGGTCTGGCTGTTGAAGGTGCGCCCTTCCGCCAGCAGCTCGTCGCGCAGCGGCTTGAAGTTCTCGATGATGCCATTGTGGACCAGCACAACGTCGCCGATGATATGCGGGTGCGCATTGTCCTCGGTCGGCGCGCCATGCGTCGCCCAGCGGGTATGCGCGATGCCGCTGTGACCCGGCAGATGCTCCTGCCCCAGCTTGCGCGCGAGGTTGTTCAGCTTGCCCTCGGCGCGCTGCCGCTCGATCCGGCCGTCGTGCACGGTCGCGACACCGGCGGAGTCGTAACCGCGATATTCGAGCCGCCGCAGCCCTTCGACGAGCCGCTCGGCTACGTCGTCCGTGCCCAGAATGCCGATAATGCCGCACATTGAAGATGACTTTCGCTACAGAGTGTAAGGAACGCGGATGCCCGGCATGTTGGCCGGAAAATCCTTGGTGTTGCGCGTGACCAGAATGCGACCGCGCTCCTGCGCTGACGCCAGGATAATGGCATCTGGCGATTTGAGCCCGGGCCGGGCGCGACGGAGGCGTGCAGCCCTCTCGGCAATATTCTCGTCCAGCTCATCGACGTCGAACGCGCTCAGAAAATCGAGCGTATCCCGGATCATCAATTCGCTGCCTTTCGACAGCACCTCGATCCAGACCATCCTGCTGATCCAATGACGTTCCCGCGATTCGCGGCGCAATTCGTCCAAGGCCGGCCTGAAGCCGCCAAGCGCGTCAATGATGATGTTCGCGTCGAAGCTATATCCGCTCACCGGCCATGCTCGTCGCCGGAGCCGCCCCGCTGCCCCAAGAGTCGAAGATAATGGGCGCGCTCACGATCATCCTCTTCTGTGAACATTTCAGGCGATTCTGCGCGCACTTCCTCGTAATCATCGTCCCACGGCCGCGTCCACTCGGCGCGCCGCTTGCGCTCATATTCGTGCGGGTCTTCCTGAATGTCGTGACGAGCCCAGAGCCCGAAGCCTGCTTTCAACGCAGCGAGCCTGCGCGACTGATCATCGCCGTCCTCGGCCCGATAGGCTTCGACCGCTTCACGAACCAATGCAGTCCGCGACTTCCCGCTCTCCGCCGCCTTCTGGTCCAGCCAGCGGATATCGTCTTCTGGAATATCGACCAATGTGCGCATGATATCGTGATATCACATCATGATATCATTTTCAACCGCTCTTGCGGGCTCGCATCAGCGCGCGGAAACGGGCGGCCCAGCCCGGCTTGGCTGCCTGGTCGCCCCTGGCGAGAGCCAGAGCGTCTGGTTCAACGTCCGATGTGATGACCGAACCCGCGCCGACGATCGCACCGGCGCCGATCATCACCGGCGCCACAAGGGCGGAGTTGGACCCGATGAACGCGCCCTCTCCGATCACGGTGCGGTATTTGAAGAAACCGTCGTAATTGCAGGTGATCGTACCCGCGCCGATGTTCGCGCCTGCGCCAATGTCCGCATCGCCGAGATAGGTCAGGTGATTGGCCTTGGCGCCCTCGCCCAGCTTCGCTTTCTTGACCTCGACGAAATTGCCGACCTTCGACTTGCGTCCGAGCTCAGCGCCGGGGCGAAGCCGGGCATAAGGTCCGACCTCGGCCCCCGCCGAGACATAAGCGCCTTCCAGATGGCTGAAGCCATGGATCGTGACGCCGTCCTCGACCGTCACGCCGGGGCCGAACCAGACGTTCGGCTCGACCCTCACGTCGCGGCTGAGCTTCGTGTCGTAGGAGAACCAGACCGTTTCCGGCTCGATCAGCGTCGCGCCATCGGCCATCGCCTGCGCGCGGCGCCGCTGCTGCCAGGCGCGCTCCTGCTCCGCCAGCTCGGCGCGGCTGTTGATGCCAGCGACTTCGTCCGCGCTGGTTTCGACCACGGCAGATGGCCGGCCGTCTCCGTCCGCCAGCATGACGATATCGGGAAGATAATATTCGCCCGCGGCGTTGTCGTTGGTGACGCGTTCCAGCAGCGCGAACAGGTCGCGGCGCCGCACCGCCATCAGGCCCGAGTTGCACAGCGTGACCGCGCGCTCTTCTTGCGACGCGTCCTTGTACTCGACCATCTTGCGGATGCGTCCGCCGACATCGGCGATGACGCGGCCATAGGCGGCCGGGTCGACGGGACGGAAGCCGAGCACCACTGTGGCGGGCTCGTCGTCGCCCTGCAGCCGCTCGACCAGGCCGCGCATGGTCGCCGCACTCACGAACGGCACGTCGCCATAGAGGATCAGCACGTCGCCTTCGAAGCCCGCCAGCGCCGCTTCCGCCTGCTGGACGGCATGGCCGGTGCCGAGCTGCGGATCCTGCACCACCAGATCGATGCCCCGTCCGGCGAGCGCCTCTTCCAGCTGCTGGCGCCCGCTGCCGACCACGACGACGGTCCGCGCGGGCGACAAGTCCTCGAGGCTGGCGAGCAGGTGCATCAGCATCGGCCGGCCCGCGATCGGATGCAGAACCTTGTGCAGGTCGGATTTCATGCGCGTGCCCTTGCCGGCGGCAAGGACGATGGCGGCGAGAGGGCGTTTCGTCACGCCGCGCGCTTGCCACGGCCGCCCCGCACGGGGCAAGGGCCGGCGCATGGCACGCGCATTCGACATTGTCGGCTTCGACCTGGACGGGACCCTGCTCGACACCAGCGCGACGCTGACGCGCGCGGTCAATCACACGCTCGCGCAGGCAGGACGCCCGCCGCTCCATATCGAGGAGGTGCGGCCGCTGATCGGCGGCGGCGCCAAACGCACGCTCGAGAAAGGCCTGGAGCGCTCGGGCGGCTACGATCCGGAGGACATGAAGCGCCTCTATCCGCTCCTGCTCGATTTCTACGGCAGCAACATCTCGGAAGGCTCATTCCCCTATCCCGGTCTGGTCGACGCGCTGGACCATCTCCAGGCAGATGGCGTCCGTCTCACGGTCGTCACGAACAAGTTCGAAAGCTTCGCGCTGAAGCTGCTGGACGAAGTCGGCCTGCTCGGCCGCTTCGCGGCGGTGATCGGAGGCGACACGATGGGCAAAGGCAATGCGAAGCCGAGCGCGATGCCGATTCGCGAGATGATCGTGCGTGCGGGCGGCGGCTCTGCGGCGTTCCTCGGCGATTCGATCTACGACGTGCTGGCCGCGAAGAATGCCGGCATCCCCAGCATCGCCGCCAGCTTCGGGTTTCTGGCCGGGCCGGTCGAGGAACTCGCCGCGGACGCGGTGATCGACAGCTATGACGAGCTGATCCCGACGCTCTCCGCGTTGGCGGGCCGGAGCTAGCGCGGCATGCTGCGCGCCATCGCGGTTGCGGTGCTCGCGATCGGTATCATCCTTGTCGCGCTGGTCGAAGCACCCATCCCTGCCGTAGCGCTCACCGCGGTCACGGGGGTCACGATTCTTTTGCTGCTCTGGCCGCGAAGCAGCCGGGACAGCGTCGCGCCGAGCGCTCCCGAACCGCCAATGGCGGACGCGCGCGCGCCGATCGAAGCGATCTCCGATCCGCTGCTGATCGTCGCGGGCAGCCGCGTCGAACAGGCCAACGCGGCGGCGCGCAAGCTGTTCGGCGCGCACGTGGTGGGCGAGGACGTGCGCGTGGCGATCCGCCACCCTGCGGCGACCGATCGGCTCGCCGCGCGGCAAGCGACTGCGGACCAGGAGCCGATCGAGCTGGCCGGTATCGGCGGCCGCGATAACCGGTGGCAGATGCATGTGGCGGACCTCGCGGGCGACCGCGCTCTGGTCCATCTCGTCGACCGCAGCGAAGGCCATGCCGCCGAGCGGATGCGGGTCGATTTCGTCGCCAATGCGAGCCACGAGCTCCGCACGCCGCTGGCTGCGATCCTCGGCTATGTCGAAACACTCGACGACGACGCGGCGGCCGAGGCGGGGACGCGCAAGCGCTTTCTGCGCATCATCCGAGACGAAGCCTGGCGCATGCAACGATTGGTCGAGGACCTGATGTCGCTGTCGCGGATCGAGGCGGAGAAGTTCCGCGCGCCCGAAACCGCCGTCGACCTCGCCGGGCTCGCCAAGGAAGTGCACGCGACGATACGCGATGCGGCCGACCCTCGCAGCTGCGATGTGGCGATCGCGATCGACGAAGGTCTGCCGCTCGTCGCCGGTGATCGGGCGCAGCTCTCGCAACTGCTTCACAATCTGGTCGGCAACGCAATGAAATATGGCCGCCCTGGAACCCCCGTGACGATTCGCGCGAGCCGCGGCCCCGGTGCCATGGTCCGCCTGTCGGTGGAGGATCAGGGCGACGGCATCGCCCCCGAGCACCTGCCGCGCCTGACCGAGCGCTTCTACCGCGTCGCTCCCAGCCGGAGCCGATCGCTCGGCGGCACCGGCCTCGGCCTCGCAATCGTCAAGCACATCGTCGAGCGGCACCGCGGGCGGCTCGACATCCGCTCGACACCGGGCGAAGGAACGATCGTCAATGCGCTGCTTCCGATCGCGCCGCTGTCATCAAACCGCAATGCAACTGTAACAGGACCGGCGTGACAATCAGCAAAGGCGTCACGGTGACCGAACACATTTTGAGAGCTTTCGACGAGGAGATCGTCGAACTGCGCGGCCTGATTTCGGAGATGGGCGGCCGCGCCGAATCGGCGATCGACCGTGCGATCGACGCCTTGTCGCGACGCGATTCCGGCCTGGCGGCGAGCGTGGTCGCCGACGACAAACGGATCGACGAGCTGGAGGTCGCGATCGAGCGGCTGGCCGTGCAGATGATGACGCTGCGCGCGCCGATGGCCGACGATCTGCGCGAGACCGTGGCCGCGCTCAAGATCGCCGGTGTGATCGAGCGGATCGGCGATTATGCGAAGAACATCGCCAAGCGGGTGCCCCAGATCTCGGGCTCGTCAAAGATCGAAGCGCTTTCCGTCCTGCCCGCGATGGCGCAGCTGGCCGGCGACATGCTTCACGACGTGCTCGATGCCTTTGCCGCCCGCGACTGGGAAGCGGCGATGGAAGTCGCCGACCGCGATCGCGCCGTCGACGACTTCTACAACAGCATCTTCCGCACGCTGCTGACCTTCATGATGGAAAACCCGGCGACGATCGGCGAGGCGACACACCTGCTGTTCATCGCGAAAAACCTCGAAAGGATCGGCGACCATGCGACCAACGTCGCGGAAATGGTCTATTTCGCGGCGCGCGGGGAGTACATGCCCGAGCGCGAGCGGGGGCATGACGCCCTGTGAGCGGCCCCCGCGGCAAGCTGCTGCTGGTCGAGGATGATGCCGCCCTCGCGGAGCTGCTCGTCTGGCATTTCAGCCGTGAGAATTTCGACGTGTGGCAGACCGGCGATGGCGAGGAGGCGCTGCTGCTGGCACAGGAAAGCCCGCCCGACATCGTGCTGCTCGACTGGATGATCGAAGGGCTGTCCGGCCTGGAGGTCTGCCGGCGGCTCCGCCGCATGCCGGCCACGCAGAACGTGCCGATCATCATGCTGACCGCGCGCGGCGAGGAAGAGGATCGCGTGCGCGGCCTGGAAACCGGCGCCGACGATTATGTGACCAAGCCCTTTTCGCCGCGCGAACTGGTCGCACGGGTAGGCGCCGTGCTGCGGCGCGTGCGTCCCGCCCTGGCCGGCCAGCAGCTGACCTATGCCGACCTGGAACTTGACGCGGTCGCGCACAAGGTGCGGCGCGCGGGCACCCCGATCCCGCTGGGGCCGACCGAATTCCGGCTGCTTCGGCATTTCATGGAGCATCCGGGACGGGTATTTTCCCGCGAGCGGCTGCTCGACAGCGTCTGGGGCCATGACGCCGATATCGAGCTGCGGACCGTCGATGTGCACATCCGGCGGCTCCGCCAGGCGATCAACGCCGAAGGCCGTCCCGACATCATCCGCACCGTCCGCAGCGCGGGCTATGCGCTGGACGCCGGGGGCAAGCTCTGATCTACCTTGATCGATGGACGATCTGGGGGACATTGTCGGGTCGATCGCCGCCCAGATGAGCGCCGAAGCCGATCGCGGCCGCGTCGCCGACTATATCCCTGCCCTTGCGCGCGTCAGCCCCGATCATTTCGGAATCGCCGTGGTCACCGCCGATGGCACCCTCCATGCCGCGGGCGACGCGCAGCTGCCCTTTTCGGTCCAGAGCGTCTCCAAGGTCTTCGCGCTGACGCTGGCGCTCGACCGGGTCGGCGACGATCTGTGGAAGCGGGTCGGGCGAGAGCCGTCCGGCTCGGCCTTCAATTCGATCGTGCAGCTGGAGAGCGAGCGCGGCATTCCGCGCAACCCGTTCATCAACGCGGGCGCCATTGTCGTCAGCGATGCGCTGCTGGCCGGCCAGCACGCGCGCGAGGCGATCGGCGACTTGCTCCGCTTCGTCCGCTTCCTCGCGGACGATGACGGCGTGACGATTGACAGCGAGGTCGCGCATTCCGAAGCCGGCACCGGATTCCGCAACTTCGCGCTTGCCAATTACATGAAGGCGTTCGGCAATCTCGACAACGCGGTGGAGGAGGCCTGCAAGGTCTATTTCCATCAATGCGCGCTGACGATGAGCTGCTGCCAACTGGCGATGGCCGGGCGTTTTCTGATGGCCGACGGGGTCCACCCCGGCACCGGCCGGCCCGTCATCACGCCCGAGCGCGCGCGCCGCATCAATGCGCTGATGCTGACCTGCGGTCATTATGACGGCTCGGGGGAGTTCGCCTTTCGCGTCGGCATCCCAGGCAAATCAGGCGTCGGCGGCGGCATCCTCGCAATCGTCCCGGGCAAGGCGTCGATCGCAGTCTGGTCCCCCGGCCTCAACGAGCGCGGCAATTCCAAACTGGGTAGTCTGGCGCTCGAAAAGCTCGCCGAGCGGACCGGCTGGAGCGTGTTTACGGCCTGACCGGCTCCGCGCAGCCCCGATAGCTGCGGCCATTCAGCTCCAGCTCCGCGGTGGCGGGATAAGGCCGTCCGCTCATCCCGTCGGCGCAAGGCCGGTCGAAAATCCGGAGCCGCAGCTCGTTTTCGCCGCCAAACGCGTGGAATTCGAGCGTGCTCCCCTGCGTGACCGGACGCACATAGGGCAGGCTGGCACGCCGGTCGCCATAATCCGCGATCGCCTCGATGGTCCGGTCGGGCCGGATATCGACCCGCCAGCCCGGCTCCTGCCCGATCGCCACCCACGCGGCATCGCGCGGAAGCGGTGGCTCAAGCTGGCGCGTGGCGGAACAGCCGGCAAGCAGGAGCAGAATCGCGGCCGCCGCTCGCACGGTCAATATGCGCGCGCCACCGCGAACGCGACGGCTTCCGTCAGCGCGGCCTTGGCGGCGCTGGCGCCGAAGCCGCCCAGCGCGTCGATCGCGCGCTGGCCGTAATGGCGGGCACGCTCGAGCGTGTCCTCGATCGCGCCGGTCGAGTTGAGCAGGCCAGTGGCGTGCCGCAAATCGGCATCAGAGATGCGATGGCCCATCATCGCATCACGCCAGAAAGCCTTGTCGGCAGCCGGTCCGCGGGCGTGGGCGAGGATGACTGGTAACGTGACCTTCCCGTCCCGGAAATCGTCGCCGACGCCCTTCCCCATCGTCGCTTCGTCAGACGAATAGTCGATCGCGTCGTCGACCAGCTGAAACGCGATCCCCAAGTTGCGACCATAGGCATCGAGCGCGAGCTCCTCGGCCTCGGGCCGCTCGGCGACCACGGCGGCGATCCGGCAAGCGGCCGCGAACAGCGCCGCCGTCTTCGCGCCGATGATCTCGAGATAGCGCTCCTCGCTGGTCTCGACCTGGCGTTGCGCAGTCAGCTGGTTGACCTCCCCTTCGGCGATCACCGCGGAAGCGTTGGAGAGAATGCGCAGCACCTTCAGGCTACCATCCTCGACCATCAGCTCGAACGACCGGCTGAACAGGAAGTCGCCGACCAGCACGCTCGCCGGATTGCCCCAGATGATGTTGGCGGTGCGCCGGCCGCGCCGCAGGTCAGACCCGTCGACCACATCGTCGTGCAGAAGCGTGGCCGTGTGGATGAACTCGACCGCCGCGGCGAGCTTGTGATGGCGCGTGCCCGGATAGTCGAGCAGCCTGGCGCAGGCGAGCGTCAGCATCGGCCGCATCCGCTTACCGCCGCCGGCGATCAGGTGGCCGGCAAGCTCCGGGATCAACGGCACGTCCGACTGCATGCGGTCGAGGATGACGCTGTTCACTGCGTTCATATCGTGCGCGACGAGGCGCAGCATCGGATCGAGCGAAGGCGCCGGTCCGGCGTCGATGCGGTGAAGGGTGGCACTCATGCGCGGGCCATGTGGCCCGCGACGGCGAAGCTTGCAAGCACCGCTTCGGCATGGAAACGAAGCGCTACAAGGAGAGGTGGATGACCGACGACCAGCTGACGCGCTATCGCGAGAGCATCGACAATATCGACGCCGCGCTGGTCTTCATGCTGGCCGAGCGCTTCAAGATCACGCAAGCGGTGGGCGCGTACAAAGCCGCGCAGGGGCTGCCGCCCGCCGATCCGGGGCGCGAGGACCGGCAGATCGCGCGCCTGCGCCGGCTTGCCGCCGACGCGCACCTGGATCCGGAATTCTCCGAGAAATTCCTGCGCTTCATCATCGACGAGGTGATCCGCCACCACGAGCGACTGCAGCCCAGATAAGAAAAAGGCCCGGCGAGTTTCCCCGCCGGGCCCGTCATGCGCTCCTAGCAGCAATCAGTCGCGACGACCGCCGAACAGCTGGAGCAGGAACATGAACATGTTCACGAAATCCAGGTAGAGCTGCAGCGCGCCCATGATCACCGACTTGGCCATGAAGTCCGTGCCGGCGACATAGGAGTAGATGCTCTTGATGCGCTGCGTGTCGTAGGCCGTCAGGCCGGCGAACAGCAGCACGCCGATCACGCTGATCGCGAACGCCATCGCGCTCGACTGCAGGAAGATGTTGATCAGCATCGCGACCAGGATGCCCACCACGCCCATGATCAGGAACGTGCCGAAGCCCGAGAGATCGCGCTTGGTCGTGTAGCCCCAGAGGCTGAGGCCGGCGAAGGCCGCCGCGGTCGCGAAGAAGGTCTGCGCGATCGAGGTGCCGGTATAGGTGATGAAGATCGTCGACATGGACAGACCCATCACCACCGCAAATGCCCAGAACAGCGCCTGTGCCGTCCCGGTCGCCAGCCGGTTGATGCCGAAGCTCAGCACCATGATGAAAGCGAGCGGCGCCAGCGTGATGAGCCAGCCGAGCCCGCTCATGCCCGTGCCAGCGGCGTTGATCAGCACGTCGCGCGCATAAGGCGCAAACAGCAGCGCGACGATGCCGGTCAGCAGCACGCCCGATGCCATATAGTTGTAGACGGACAGCATATAGCTCCGGAGGCCGGCATCATAGTCGGCACGGGCTCCGACCGACGACGGCGGCGCAACGGTCGCACGGGGGTCAGTCCAGTTAGCCATCGAAAACACTCTCCTTTGCCCGGCAAGATGCCGGATAGGCCGAATATCGTTACATCCCGGGTGGCTTTCAAGCGAAACCGGACATGGCGACACTTTGTTACAAAACAGGCTAGGAAGGATCATGCACCGCCTTTTCGTCGCCATCCGGCCGCCCGCCACGATTCGCAGCGCGCTGATCGGCCTGATGGAAGGCATCCGCGGCGCGCGCTGGCAGGACGACGAGCAGCTCCACCTGACGCTCCGCTTCATCGGCGAGGTGGACGGGCGGACGGCCGAGGACGTGGCTGCTGCGCTCGGCGGCGTGCGTCAGCCGCCCTTCGCCGTCGCGCTCGACGGCGTCGGACAGTTCGGCAGCCGAGGCCGTCCGAACGCGCTCTGGGCTGGCGTGCGCCCGCATGACTCGCTTGCCCACCTGCACCGCAAGGTCGACCAGACGCTCGTCCGCGCCGGGCTCGATCCGGAAGGCCGCGCCTATCTGCCCCACATCACCCTCGCCCGGTTCGGTCGCGAGAGCGGCGGCCTGGACGCGTTTCTGGCCCGCCATGCAGGCCTGAGCAGCGCACCGTTCGAGGTGACCGGCTTCGCCCTCTACGAAAGCCGGCTGGGTCATGCGGGCGCGACCTACACGATGGTCGAACGCTACGACCTGCGCGACTGACCCGCTCATTTTGCCTAGGACGCGCTGCCGGGCATTTGCTAGCAGCAGCTGATGGCCGTGAGCACTGCATCTTCCGCGCGCGAGATCCTGACCCGGTTGCACGACGTGATGGCGTCGCGCGCCAACGCGCAAACGAAGCTGAACCAGGTGGTCGGCATCATCGGCGAGGCGACCTCCAGCGAGGTCTGCTCGATCTACCTGCTTCGCGATGGCGCGCTTGAGCTGTTCGCGACGCGCGGCCTGAAGGAAGAAGCGGTTCACGTCACCAAGCTCGCGCTTGGCGAGGGTCTGGTCGGCAGCATCGCCGAGCGGGTCGAGATGCTGAACCTCGACGAAGCCGCCGCGCACCCGGACTTCGCCTACAAGCCGGAAACCGGCGAGGAGCGGTTCCACAGCTTTGCCGGGGTGCCGATCATCCGCCGCGAGCGCGCCGTCGGCGTGCTCTGCGTCCAGCACAGCGAGCCCAGGCGCTACGAGGATGTCGAGATCGAGGCGCTCCAGACGGTCGCGATGGTGCTTTCGGAGCTGATCGCCAATGCCGGCTTGATCGACGGGCCGACCGCCCAGACCAAGCTCGCCTCGACCGCCCCGCTGAGGCTCGGCGGGCAGAAGCTGGTCGACGGCATGGCCCGCGGCGTCGCCGTCTATCACCAGCCGCGCGTGACGATCGAGCACACGGTCGCGGAGGACATCGAGGCGGAGCGGCGGCGCGTCTATTCGGCCTTCACCAAGATGCGCGAGCAGATCGACACGATGGCCGCGCAGGCGGAGTTCGGAATGGGCGGCGAGCATGAGGAAGTGCTCGAGACCTACAAGATGTTCGCCTATGACGAGGGCTGGTCGCGCCGGATCAACGAGGCGATCGACAGCGGCCTGACCGCGGAAGCCGCGATCGAGCGCGTGCAGCAGCGCACGCGGATGCGGATGCGGCAGATCGACGACCCGCTGCTCGCCGATCGCATGCACGACCTCGAGGATCTGTCCAACCGGCTGTTGCGCATCGTTTCCGGCCAGCTCGGCACCGCCGCGCAGATGGGGCTGCGGCAGGATGCGATCCTGATCGCGCGCAACCTGGGGCCGGCCGAGCTGCTTGAATATGACCGGCGGCGGCTGAAAGGCGTGATCCTGGAGGAAGGGTCGCTGACCGCGCACGTGACGATCGTGGCGCGCGCGATGGGCGTGCCGGTCCTCGGCCGCGTGCGCGACGTGCGGCGGCTGGTCGCCGAAGGCGATCACCTGCTGCTCGATGCCGGGCAGAGCGCGGTCTATGTGCGGCCCAGCCAGTCGATGGAAGAAGCGTTCGACGCGAAACTCTCGTCGAGCGCCAAGCGCCGCGCCGCCTATGCCGCCCTTCGCGCGCTGCCCCCGGTCACCAAGGACGGGCAGCGGATCACGGTCATGGTGAACGCGGGCCTGCGGGACGACGCGGCGGCGCTCGACCTGACCGGCGCCGACGGCATCGGCCTGTTCCGGACCGAGTTCCAGTTCCTGGTTTCCGCGACCCTGCCCCAGCGGGAACGCCAGCAGCGGCTGTACCGCGACGTGCTCGACGCGGCGCGCGATCGCCCGGTCGTTTTCCGCACCGTCGATATCGGCGGCGACAAGGCACTTCCCTATATCCGCACCGATGACATGGGCGAGGAGAACCCGGCGATGGGGTGGCGCGCGCTGCGCGTCGCCCTGGAGCGCAACGGGCTGATGAAGGCGCAGGCCCGCGCACTTCTCGAAGCGGCGGCCGGCAGGACCTTGAGCGTCATGTTCCCGATGGTTTCCGAGCCCTGGGAATTTGATGCGGCAAAGGCGATTTTCGAGAAGCAGCGGGAATGGATCGCCTCCCGCCATCGCCCACTGCCGGTGCAAATCCGCTACGGTGCGATGCTGGAAGTGCCCGGCCTCGCCGAATGCCTCGACCTGCTGCTGCCCCGGCTCGACTTTCTGTCGATCGGCACCAACGATCTCACTCAGTTCCTGTTCGCGGCCGACCGCGCGCACCCGAAGCTTGCCGAGCGCTACGACTGGCTGAGCCCGGCGATCCTGCGTTTCCTCCGCCGCGTCTCCCTGCCGGCCCGGGAGCGAGGAATCCCGGTCACCGTCTGCGGCGAGATGGGTGGACGGACGCTCGAAGCGATGGCGCTGCTGGGCCTTGGTATCGAGCGGCTGTCGATCACGCCGATCGCTGTCGGGCCGATCAAGGCCATGGTGCGCTCGCTCGACCTGAGCAAGCTGAAGGCGGAGATGGACGGCTGGCTCGCCTCTCCCCCCGCAAACATGCGGGCCACGCTGATCGATTGGGCCAATGCGCATGGAGTTGAGCTTGCTTGAGTTGACAAGGCGATCAGCGTCCGGTGACAAGCCTGAAAAAAGGGGCGCGTGATGACCACAGAATCCGAGCCGATCAGCGGCGCAACCGCGGGGACCCAGCTCCGCGACGCCCGTGAGGCGTCGGGACTGAGCCTGGCGGACGTCGCCGCGAAGACGCGCATTCCCCAGCGCCACCTCGAAGCGATCGAACGCGACGACTTCGACGCGCTGCCGTCGATGACTTATGCGGTCGGGTTCGCGCGCGCCTATGCCCGAGCCGCGGGCGCCGACGAGGTCGCGGTGGCGGCGACGGTGCGGTCCCAGTTGGAGCAGGGCGGCCGCGCGCGGACCGAATATCAGGCGTTCGAGCCGGCCGATCCGGCGCGCGTCCCCCCGCGCACGCTGGCCTGGACGGCGGCAATCATCGCGCTGCTGATCCTGGGAGGCTATGCATTGTGGCGCGGGGTTTGGCGCGACGCCAATCCGACGGCGCCGGCCATCGTCAGCGCCTCCCCCTTGCCATCCGCGCCCGCGGTTCGGCCCCCGGCCGCTCCGCCGCCGGCCGTGACTCCCGCCAACGGCCCGGTCGTGCTGACCGCGACCGATACCGTCTGGCTGCGCATCAGCGACGCGACCGGCAAGCGACTGTTCGAAAAGCAGATGGCGATCGGCGAGAGCTACACTGTTCCGCCGGATGCGAACGGCCCCACGATCCTGACCGGGCGCCCGAATGCGCTGCGAGTGACGGTCGGCGGGATCGAGGTGCCGCCGCTCGGCGAGCCGGAGAAAACGATCAAGGATGTGGGCGTCAGCGCCGAGGCGCTGCGCGCCCGCGCCGCCTCCGCCACTCCGGTGCCGTCGTCCATGGCGTCGCCGAGCGCTCCTTCGGCTCCTGCGCGATAAGACGGTGCGCCGCCCGCACGCCTAGCGCGCGCGTTCGGTCCTGAAGCCTGCCGCGGCGATGCCGGCTTCGGCGCAGGCCGCATCGTCGGCGGGCGCCTCGCCGGAAGTGCCGACCGCGCCGAGACGAGTGCGGCCATCGGCGGACCAGATCGGGACCCCGCCCGCCACGGTCACGACATGCGGCGCGTGTTCGAAGCCGGGCGTCGACCGGGCGCCTTCGGCCAGCTGTGCCGTCGTCCCGCCCCAGGCGGCCGAGGCCTGCGCCTTGTCGATCGCGAAATCCATGATGCCGGTGCCGTTGCCGTCCATGCGAAGCGCGGCGACGAGATGACCGCCGGAGTCGACTACGGCAATCGCATGGCCCTGTCGCTTCGCCGCGGCGTGTGCGGCGCAGCCGGCAACGATCGCCTGCGCCGCCCCGGCATCGAGCGCGGGACCTTGCGCGGCGGCAGCACCGCCGAGCAACAGTCCCAGAAGAAGCAGCAGCTGCCTCACTGCGCCTGGACCGCGGCCAAAGCAGCCGGCAGCCTTGCCGCATCCGCGTCGTCGATCGGAGCCTTGTAGGTGTCGCGCATCTTCTTCACCGATTCCGCCCAAGTCGCGGCGTCCATCCGCGCCTGATACAGCACCATCGCCGGGCTGTGGCAGCCGGTGCAGTTGGCATTAAGCAGATCGGCGTCGGGGCCCGTAAACTGGGTTTCGTCGTCCGGCAGAGAAACGTCGACAGACTTCATCGCGGGGGTCGCGGCGGCGGCGAGCAGGGCAACGGCCAGCAGCTTCATGCGACCATGATCCGGGTCGGCTCGACCTGGCCGCGCAGATAGCCGCCGCCGTTCCAGATCGGCTCCATCGACTGAGTGACGCCGGCCGTGCTGGTGCAGCGCGGCAGCAATGACAGCGCGCCCGCGGCCGGGGGCGGGAGCACGGCTTCGAAGCGGCGGAAGCTGTATTTTCCTTCGTCGCGGCCAAGGCTCGCATCTGCCCAGCTGCGGCCGCCATCGACCGACAGCGCAACCGATTTCACGCCCGCATCCCCGCCCATCGCGATGCCCCTCACCGGGAGCGGCCGTCCGGCGGTCACGCGTGCGCCATCGGCATGGCTGGTGATCCAGGAGCGCGGAATCATCCGGCTGATCGGCTTGGTCGCGAACCCCTTCGCGCCGGGCGCAACGTTGGCGCCGGGCGTGTCGGGAATGCGATAGGCTTTCGCCATCCAGAAATTGTCATCGGGCGCGGTCAGCACCTCGATATCGCTCAGCATCTTCATCCAGTAGGTGGAGAACCAGCCAGGCACGATCACGCGCAGCGGGAAGCCGTTCAGCAACGGCAGCGGCTCGCCGTTCTGCAAGAAGGCGATCATCACCTCGCCGTCGCGGGCGTGATCGAGGTCGAGCGATTTCATGAAATCGGGACCGTCCGGCACGAGCGGCTGGTCAAGCCCGGCAAAACGGACGGCAACCGCGCCTGGCTGCACGCCCGCGCGGTCGAGCACGTCCTTCAGCCGCACGCCGGTCCATTTCGCGTTGCTCATCGCGCCGTGGCCCCATTGCGCGCCGAGCACGCGCGGCTCGAAATAGCCGCGGGAGTTGCCGGAGCACTGGTTCACGGCAGCATATTCGATGCGCGGCATCGCCATCAGCTCGTCGAGGCTGAGCGAGAGCGGCCTGGCGACATGGCCGCGCACATTGAGGCGAAAGGCGGCGGCATCGATCGACGTCGGGATATCGCCCCAGTGCCACCGCACGAAGAAGCGATCGTTGGGCGTGAACACGCCCTGACCGAACACTTCGAACGGGGTCTCCAGCAGCGGCGGGCGGGCGCGTTGGACGATCATCTCGCCTTTTTGCGGCCAGGCGCTGCTGGTCGGACGCTGGGACGGGCCGCCGGGGAGATGCAGGTCGACGATGCGCTGGGCCCTGGCCGTGCCCGCCAGCGCGGCGGCGCCAAGCAGGATCGAGCGGCGGGGGAGCAGCGGGCCGGTCATCGGCCCAATCCTATGCCGTTCGTTGCGCGGTCACAACCTTTCGACGCAGAGGCTCATCCGCAGTCGCATGGATTGCCCGGGCTCCAGCACGCGCAGCCCGAGGTCCGGCCAGCGGTCTTCCGGCTCGTTGAGCGCGGCATTGGCGTGACTGACCGGCTCCGCCGCGAGCAGCCCGCCCTGGGGCGGGGAGTAGATCTGGAAGAAGCGCGCGTCCGGCGAGGTCATCCGGCGCACCCGTTCGCCGTCCGTCAGCCGCATCTCGCCATCCCAGCCGCCATAGCCATTGTCGAGGTTGCGTCCGCAGGCAGGCGTGCCGCCCAGCGCGTAACGGCCGGTCGCCGGCGCGGTGCCGGTGGGGAGCACCTTTTCGTCCACTTCCCAGACTGTCTCGACCCGCGTGTCGATCCGCGTGCCGGAATCGCATGGATAATAGGGGTGGAAGCCGAGGCCGCACGGCATCGGCTCGCCGGAAAGGTTGCGGCACTCGATCTCGGCATCGAGGCCGTCCTCGCTCAGGCGGAAGGTCTGGCGGGCCTCGCACGCCCAGGGCCATTCGCCGGGCTTGTGCGCGAAGAACAGGCAGGCCGTGTCGCGCGCCTGGCTTTCGACCAGCCAGGGACCCAGCCAGCCCTGGCCGTGGAGCGGACTGGGATCGCCCTTCATATTGGGAGCGATCTCCACCGTCCGCCCGCGGAAATCGAAGCGCCCGCCGCGGATGCGGTTGCAATAGGGCACCAGCGGGAAGCAGCCGCAGTCGAGCGGGCTGTTCGGCGCATCCGCCCCGCGCAGGACCGGCGCGCCGCCATGGGTGAAGCTCGCGATCGCACCGCCGATGCCCGGCGCCAGCACCAATTCATAGTCCGCGGCCCTGATCGCGATCATGACCGACCCCTCACCTGAGTTATCCACAAAAAAGCGATATGGTAGTCGCCGCAACAGGCTTTCTGCCTGAGTCACGCTCCATTAAGTAGCGCCGACGCATAAAGCGTAGATGGTTGAAACGGTGCCCGGGGGGGCGCGTATGACTCGGTTGGTTCGTGATTTCTTCGAGGTCGATGATCAGGTCTCTCTCGACCAGATGATCGATGCTCTTTCCGCCGTCCGCGACCGGCTCCCCGAGGGAGCCGAGCAGGCGAAGGTGCGCATGTCGGGCGACGACGTGTTCGGCCGCCGGCTGCTCGTGTCGTATCTGCGCCCGCAGACCGCCGAGGAAGCGGCCCGCGACGCCCGCTACGGCGGCGGCCGGCTGAGCATCGCGGCCTAGGCGACCCTCGTCACCCGGGGCTTGACCCGGGGCGGGATCGCGGAGGTGCGATCTCACCACTCCGCAAAGCTCCCGTCGCGGGTGCGCCAGACCGGGTTGCGCCAGCGATGGCGGTCCTTGTCCGCGTCGCGCACGGCGGCTTCGTCGATCTCCACGCCCAGGCCGGGTCCCGTCGGGATCGGCAGGTGCCCGTCGACCGGGCTCAGCACGCCCTTGTTCACGACGAAGTTCAGCAGATCGTGCCCGCCGGTGTTGTAGTGGATGCCGAGCGACATTTCCTGAATGGCAACGTTGGGCGTCGTCGCGGCGAGTTGCAGGCAGGCGGCAAGCGCGAGCGGACCGAGCGGGCAATGCGGCGCGACGGCGATGTCGAACGCTTCCGCCATCGCCGCGATCCGCCGGCATTCCGACAGTCCGCCGGCATGGCTCAGGTCCGGCTGGATGATGTCGACCGCGCCAATTTCGAAGAAGCGCTTGAAATCCCAACGCGAATAGAGCCGCTCGCCGAGCGCGATCGGGGTCGAGACGAGCTGCGCGATCTGGATCAGCCCCTCGTGGTTTTCCGACAGCAGCGGCTCCTCGATGAAGAGCAGGCCTAGCGGCTCGAGCAATTTCGCCAGTTGCTTGGCCATCGGCCGGTGGACGCGGCCGTGGAAGTCGAGCCCGACGTCCATGCCTTCGGCCTGCGCCGCCTCGACGCGCGCCACCACATCTTCCAGCAGCTTCGGCGTGCCCAACCAGTCGAGCTCCGCCGTCGCGTTCATCTTGACCGCCGAAAAGCCTTGCGCGGCGCGAGCCTTCGCCGCCGCGCCGATTTCCCCCGGCCGGTCGCCGCCGATCCAGGCATAGGCGCGGATGCGATCGCGCACGCGCCCGCCCAGCAGTTCCCAGGCCGGCAAGCCGAGCGCCCTGCCCTTCAGATCCCAGAGCGCCTGATCGAGCCCCGACAGCGCCGACATGAAGACCGGGCCGCCGCGATAAAAGCCGCTGCGATAGCCGACCTGCCAGATGTCCTCGATCCGGAATGGATCGAAACCGGCGAAGCGGTCGCGAAACGCCTCGAACGCGCCTTCGACAGCCTCGGCATGACCCTCCAGGCTCGCCTCGCCCCAGCCGAAGGCGCCGTCGTCGGTCTCTACCCGGACGAACAGCCAGCGCGGCGGCACGAGGAAGGTTTCGATCCGGCCGATCTTCATCGGGTCAGCCGGTCTGCGGGTTGGACTGGGTCGTGGTCGGACGCAGGTTCACGACCCGCTGGTGACGCTCCGCTTCGCGCTCTTCCATGATGTCGTAGTGCGACGGGGGCACG
This sequence comes from Sphingomonas horti, assembly GCF_009753715.1. Taxonomy (GTDB): domain Bacteria; phylum Pseudomonadota; class Alphaproteobacteria; order Sphingomonadales; family Sphingomonadaceae; genus Sphingomonas_B; species Sphingomonas_B horti. The sequence continues at coordinate 113,996 of NZ_WQMS01000009.1, forward strand.
ATCGGCACGACCAGGCAGACGCTGGAGGCCGGCAGCACGTCGCGCCAGTCGCGGATCAGCTGCTTATAGGCCTCGCCCACTGCACGGATGTTGCGGTCGAGATCGTAGAGCCCGAGCGGGTTTACCGTCCCGCGCTGTTCGCGGAGGGCGCAATCCCAATCGACCTGGTCGGTCAGCGAATACCAGGTGAAGCCGACGGTCGGGATGCCGTCGTTCCTGAGCCGCAGCACGCTGGCCCATTCCTTCCACAGCCAGTGCACGGCCTCGTCGCCGTTCGGCCCTTCGATCAGGTTGGTTTCGGTGTGCATCACGGGCAAGCGGTAACGGTCGTAATATTGCCGCGTGATCTCGGTGTAGCCGAACACCTCGCCAGAGGCGACCGACGTGCCGTCGGCATGCACACGGTGCTCGTTGGTCCAGTAGTAATCGTTGCCGAGGATGCAGTGCTGCTTGATCCTGTTGCCCAGGAAGAAGTGATATTCCTCCTTGGTCATGCCGCAGTCGAACAGATATTCGTACATCTCTGAATCGACGCGGCGGCCGTAGTTCAGGTCGAGCGACAGGAAGCGCATCGAGTTCAGGATTTCAGCCGGGCCGATCGCTGCCGGGTTCTCGGCATGGAAATACTCCGAGGATTCCGACTGGATGAAGATCGCGTTGGACCGGCGCTTCAGTATGCACTGCATCGCCAGCACATTGGCCCGGACGATATTCTTCAGCGCCGTGACAAAGGATTTGTCCCCGGTCAGCTGCTCATTCCACCATCCGTAGCGCGCGGAGAAGGTCGCGCAGATGAACATCTCATTGACCGGCGTGTAGAGCTGCACCCAGGGAAACCGCTCTGCGAATGCCGCCGCATAGTCGGCGAACAGCTCCGGGAAGTCGGAATTCTGGAAATTGCCGATCCAGTCGGGCACGCCGAAATGGCACAGGTCCACGATCGGCGTGATGTCGCGCCGCCGCAGGTCGGCGAAGGTCTGATCGGCAAAATCCCAATCATACTTGCCGGGGCCGAGGAAAGTGGTGTGGATCGGCGGGCCATAGCGCACATAGTGCAGGCCCAGATCCTCCAGCAGGTCGAAATCGGTGCGCCAATGCTTGTAGTGGCCGCACACCTCCATCTCGTCGATGCGGGTCTTGCCGTTGTTGATGGTCGGGACGCTGTTCTCGATCCCGGTGCAGAACATGAAGTTTGCGATGGCTCGGCCCTCCCAGCCTTCAGGTCTTGACCCTATCCGAACGGGCGGTCGGCGATGCCGCGCACGCCCGCCTCCAACATAAAGAGCGCGCCCGCCAAAGGTTGCACAGCCAGCGCATTTTCGTTGAGGCCGATGCGCGCGGACGTGATGAACAGGCGATCGAGCGCGTGGCCGCCGAAGGCGCAGCTGGTCGGCCGCTCAACCGGCATGTCGACGACCTGCAGCACCTCGCCGTTAGGCGACAGGCGGCGCAGGCACCAGCCGTTCCAGAAGGCCACCCAAAGACAGCCTTCGGCGTCGACCGTCATGCCGTCGGGATGGCCGTGTTCCTCGCGGAAGCTGGCGAAGCCGCGGCGGTTGGAGACACCGCCATCCGCGTCCAGATCGAACGCGTAGATCAGCCGTTTCGCGGAATCGGTGTGGTACATGGTCCGCCCGTCGGAGCTGAAGGCAGGGCCGTTGGTGACCATGTAGCCATCGTCGACCAGGTGCCAGACGAGATCGGGATCGAGGCGGTAAAGGCTACCCTGGGCCTGCTCCTCGCGATCGTCCATCGTGCCCGCCCAGAAGCGCCCGGCGCGATCGAGCTTGCCGTCGTTGAAGCGGTTGTCCGCCATCAGCGCTTCGGGATCGGCGATCGCTTCGTAAAGCCCGGCGCGGGGGTCCGCGCGAAAGAAGCCGCGCTCGGTCCCCGCTACGAAACCGCCCTGCTCGGCGGGGCCGAGCGAGCCGATGCGCAGCGGCGGCGTCCAGCGCTCGACGCCGTCCGCCTCGCTCCAGCGGAACACCGCCGGGCCCTTGATGTCGACCCACCAGAGCGCCTGTTCCCGCTCCACCCACACGGGTCCTTCGCCGAGCACCGCGTTCACGGGTGCGATCGGTACGGGTACGGAATGTTCGGCCACTTTCACGAAACGAAGTGGCGGCTGGACCGTTCCCCGGCCATGGCGGGCGATTTCCGATGGCAGAACGGCTTCATCGCGGTCGATTGGGGCACGACCAACCGCCGCGCATGGATGGTGGCGGCGGGCGGCCAGGCGCATGAAATCCTGGATGATTCGCTTGGCGTGCTGAAGATCGAGGACGGCGGCTTCCCGGCCGAGATCGCGAGCATCAGGCAGCATCATGGCGAGGAGCCGGTGCTGCTCGCCGGCATGATCGGATCCAATCGCGGCTGGATCGAGGCGCCGTACGTTCCCGCCCCGGCGTCGTTGGACGCTATCGTGGCGGCGATCCGCTGGCCGCAGGACGGGGTCGGCATCGTCCCCGGCGTCAGCTACCGGAGCGGCCGCGATGCGGACGTGATGCGCGGCGAGGAAGTGCAGATTTTCGGCGCGCTCGCGGAAGAGCTGGCGCCCCGTGACGGGCTGCTCTGCCACCCGGGAACGCACGCCAAATGGGTGCGGATGGAGAGCGGCGCGATCGGGCCGTTCCGCAGCGTGATGACCGGCGAGCTGTTCAGCACCCTGTCGCGCCACGGCATCCTGATCGACCGGCTGCAGGAAGACGTGTTCCCGAACGACGATTTCCGCGCCGGGGCGGAGCATGGACTCGCTCATGACGACCTGACCGCCGAACTCTTCTCGATCCGTGCGCGTTACCTGCTCGGCGTCGGCGCGTGCGACAATGCGTCCTACGCGAGCGGCCTGCTGATCGGTGCCGACGTACGGATCGGGCTGGCGTTCGGCGGGACCGGGCCGATCGCGCTGATCGGGCGTCCCGACCTGACCGCGCTCTACGCCGAAGCGCTGAGGCTGGCCGGGCGTGATGCGACGCAAATCGACGGCGAGCACGCCTTCCTGCTCGGCGCGCGCGCAATTGCGGAGAGACTGACATGACTGCCCTGGCCGATTTCACGCGTTACCTTGCCGAATGCCCGCTGATCGCGATCATTCGCGGCGTGCGGCCCGACGAGGCCGAAGCGGTCGGCGGCGCGATCGTGGACGCTGGCATCCGGATCGTCGAGGTGCCGCTGAACTCGCCCGATCCGTTCGCCAGCATAGAGCGGCTCGCAAAATGGTTCGGCGACCATGCGCTGATCGGCGGCGGCACCGTGCTCGATCCCGACGACGTGAAGCGCGTCGCGCGCGCCGGCGGGAGGATCATCGTGTCGCCATCGACCGACCCCGCGGTGATCAAGGAAACCTGGGAGGAAGGCCTGGTCTCCGCGCCCGGCTTCTTCACGCCCAGCGAAGGTTTTGCCGCGCTAAAGGCCGGCGCGCATGTGCTGAAGCTGTTCCCCGCCGAAGCCGCCTCCCCCGCCGTGCTGAAGGCGACGAAGGCCGTCCTGCCGCACGAGGTGCCGCTTGTCGTCGTGGGCGGCGTCAAGCCGGACACGATGCGACCATGGCTCGACGCCGGGGCAACCGGCTTCGGTCTCGGATCGGGGCTGTTCAAGCCGGGCCGCAGCACGGATGAAGTGGCCGCCGCAGCGCGCGCCTATGTCGCGGGAGTGCGAGCATGATCCGGCTGGCGATCATCGGCTATGGCAAGATCGCGCGGGACCAGCATCTTCCCGCCCTCACCAACCATGGCGGCTATCAGCTGAAGGCGGTTGTGACGCGCAGCGGCGGCGCGCCCGAGGGGGTTTGCTGCTTTGCCGATACGGCGGCGATGCTGGAGGCGATGAAGGGTGAAATCGACGCGGTCACGATCAGCACCCCGCCCGAGCCGCGCTACGACATCGCCCGCCAATGCCTGGACGCCGGGCTCGACATGCTCCTCGAAAAGCCGCCGACCACGACGATCGGGCAAATCCAGGAGCTCGCCGCCGAGTGCGAGAAGGCCGGCCGCGTGCTGTTCACCACCTGGCACTCGCAGTTCGCCGCAGCGGTAGAGCAGGCGCGCGATGCGCTCGCGGGCAAGCGCATCGCCGCGATGCGCGTCTGCTGGCACGAGGATGTCAACAAATACCATCCCGGCCAGGATTGGGTATGGGACGCGGGCGGCTTCGGCGTGTTCGACCCCGGCATCAACGCGCTGTCGATCGCGGTGAAAATCGTGCCGGGCAAGCTGATCCTGGATGACGCGATGCTGCGCGTCCCCGCCAACCGCCAGCAGCCGATCGTCGCCAAGCTGAAGCTATCGAGCCCGATCGCTGACGGGCCGATCGACGCGACCTTCGACTGGTGCCCGACCAGCGAGGATGAATGGACGATCACCGTCCAGCCGGCCGGCGCGCCGGAGCTGGTGCTGCGCCATGGCGGCTCCGAGATCGAGATCGGCGGCCAGGTGCATGCGCCGACCGGCCCCGGCGAATATCCGGGCATCTACGCCGAATTCGCGAACCTGGTCGCAGAGCGGCGGAGCCATGTCGACTACGAGCCGCTGAGGATCGTCGCCGATGCCTTCATGACGGCGGACCGGGAACAGGCGCCGACATTCGAGTGGCGGTCCGCGCCGTCATCCCGGGTCTGACCGGGGACGCACCTGCCTTTGCGAAGAAGGTAGGCCCCGGCTCAAGGCTTGGGTGACGGAGGGGGTGGACGAAGCCGAGCCAGTCCCCCAAAGCCGCGCGGATGGGCTGGAGCTTTGCGATCGACCGGGGCGGCACGTTCACCGATATCGTGGCCCGCGCTCCCGATGGCCGCCTGATCACGAAAAAGCTGCTGTCGGAAGACCCGGAACGCTACGACGACGCCGCGACCGCCGGCGTCGCGGCGCTGATGGCCGAGCATGGGCCAGGCCCGATTGACAGCGTCAAGATGGGCACGACGGTCGCCACCAACGCCCTCTTGGAGCGCAAGGGCGAAAAGCTGGCGCTGGCGATCACGCGCGGCTTCGGGGATGCGCTGAGGATCGGATACCAGGCGCGACCCGATATCTTCGCGCGCGACATCCAGATGCCGGAACCGCTGTACGACGCGGTGATCGAAGTCGCCGAGCGGGTGACCGCCGCCGGCGATGTGCTGGTGCCGCTCGACGAGGCGCAGGCGCGTGCAGACTTCGCCGCCGCCCGCGCGCGCGGCTTCAAGGCCATTGCGATCGTGCTGATGCATGGGTGGAAACACCATGCGCACGAGGCCCGGCTGGTCGGGATGGCGGCCGAAGCCGGGTTCGAGCAGATTTCGGTCAGCCATCAGGTCGGGCCGCTGATCAAGCTCGTCGGACGCGGCGATACGACGGTGGTCGACGCGTACCTGTCACCGGTGCTGCGCCGCTATGTCGAGCGGGTGCGCGCGAACCTGGATGCAGGCGCGCCGCTCCTCTTCATGCAGTCGAGCGGCGGGCTGGTCGAGGCATCGAGCTTCAGCGGCAAGGACGCGATCCTGTCGGGGCCGGCCGGCGGCATCGTCGGCATGGCGAAGACGGCGGCGGAAGCGGGCTTCGAAAAGGTTATCGGCTTCGACATGGGCGGCACCTCGACCGACGTGTCGCACCATGCCGGCACTTATGAGCGTTCGAGCGAGCGCGTGGTTGCGGGCGCTCGCGTGCGCGCGCCGATGCTGGAGATTCACACGGTCGCGGCGGGCGGCGGATCGATCTGCCGCTTCGACGGCGCGCGGCTGCGGGTCGGGCCGGAGTCCGCGGGCGCGGTACCGGGCCCCGCCTGCTATCGCCGCGGCGGGCCGCTGACCGTCACCGACTGCAATGTCCTGCTGGGCAAGATCCGGCCCGAGCATTTTCCCGCCGTGTTCGGGCCGAACGGGGGCGAGCCGATCGACGTGGCGGTGGTTCGCGAGAAATTCGCGGCAATGGGCGCGGACGCGGGGATGACCCCCGAAACGCTGGCCGAAGGGTTCCTGCGCATTGCGGTCGACAACATGGCGAACGCGATCAAGACGATCTCGATCGCCCGCGGGCACGACGTGACGCGCTACACCCTCGCCTGCTTCGGCGGCGCAGGCGGGCAGCATGCGTGCCTGGTCGCCGACGCGCTTGGCATGGAACGGGTGATGATCCATCCGCTGGCGGGCGTGCTGTCGGCGCACGGCATCGGCATCGCGGACCGATCGCTGATCAAGCAGCAGACGTTCGCGAAGCCTTTGGCAGAGGCGCTGCCGTTCGAGGCGCTGGAAGCGAGTGCACGTGCCGATTTGATCGCACAGGGCGTGACGGAGGTGACGGTCGTGCGCCGGGCGGCGCTGCGCTACGAGGGGAGCGACAGCACGCTCGAAGTGGAGACCGGAACTCCGGCCGAGATGCGCGCGGCATTCGAGACTGCGCACCGGGCCCAGTTCGGCTACGTCGCGCCGGAGACGCCGGTGATCGTCGAGACCTTGGTGATAGAGGCGATCGCGCAATCCGAAAGCCCGCTCGTCCCGAGCGTAGTCGAGGGGCGTACCCCCCAAACTTCCGATCAGCGCCCCTCGACTTCGCTCGGGACGAGCGGGGTTGTGGTTCGTGATGAGCTGAAGGCCGGCGCCACCATCCCCGGCCCCGCGATCATCACCGACGCGTCCGCAACCACCGTCGTCGAGCCCGGCTGGACCGGGCGCGTCGACCGGCACCTGAACCTGATCCTCGAACGCACCTCCCCGCGCGAATCCGCGCCTGCGATCGGCACCAGCGTCGATCCCGTGATGCTGGAGATTTTCAACAACCTGTTCATGGCGATTGCCGAGGAAATGGGTGTCGCGCTCCAGAACACGGCGACCAGCGTGAACATCAAGGAGCGGCTCGATTTCTCCTGCGCTCTGTTCGACCGGGAAGGCGCGCTGATCGCGAACGCGCCGCACATCCCGGTGCACCTGGGATCGATGGGCGACAGCATTCGCACGATCATCGAGGCGCGCGGCGATGCGCGAGACGGGCGCGGCATCCGGCGCGGCGACGTTTATGTGCTGAACGCCCCTTATCGCGGCGGCACGCACCTGCCCGACGTCACCGTCATCATGCCCGTTTTCATCGATACCGATCCGGCGCCCGCCTGGTACGTCGCCGCGCGCGGACACCATGCCGATATCGGCGGGATCGCGCCGGGATCGATGCCGCCGGACAGCAAGTCGGTCGAGGAGGAAGGTATCCTGCTCGATAACGTCCTGCTGGTGGACGGAGGGCGCTTTCTCGAAGCAGAGATGCGCGCGATCCTGGCGTCCGGCCGCTGGCCGGCGCGCAACCCGGACCGCAACATCGCCGACCTGAAGGCGCAGATCGCCGCCTGCGCGCGCGGGAGCGCGGAGCTGCAGCGCGTCGCGGGCGAGTACGGGCGCGAAGTGATCGATGCTTATATGGGCCATGTCATCGCCAATGCCGAAGAAGCGGTGCGGCAGCTGATCGGGCGCCTGTCCGACGGGAGCTTCGCGTACCAAATGGACAATGGCGCGGTGGTGGCGGTCGCCGTGTCGGTCGATCGTGAGGCACGATCGGCGGTCATCGACTTCAGCGGCACCTCCGCGCAGCTGCCCGACAATTTCAACGCGCCGAGCTCGATTGTGCGGGCGGCGGTGCTCTATGCGTTCCGCACGCTGGTCGACGACGCGATCCCGATGAACGACGGCTGCCTCCGTCCCATTCGACTGATCATACCCGAAGGATCGATGCTGGCGCCACGCTATCCGGCCGCCGTCGTCGCCGGGAATGTCGAGACCAGCCAGGTCGTGACCGATGCCATCTTCGCCGCGCTGGGCGCGCTCGCTCCCAGCCAGGGCACGATGAACAACCTGACCTGGGGCGACGACTGCTATCAATATTATGAGACGATCGCCGGCGGCGCGGGTGCTGGTCCTGGTTTCGACGGTGCGAGCGCGGTGCAGACGCACATGACCAACTCGCGCCTGACGGACCCCGAAGTGCTGGAGGAACGCCACCCGGTGCTGCTGGAGCGCTTCACAATCCGGCGCGGATCGGGCGGCGCCGGCGAGCGGCACGGCGGCGACGGCGTCGAGCGACGCATCCGCTTCCTCGCGCCGATGCAGGCGAGCATCCTGTCCAACCGCCGGCGCGTAGCGCCGCGTGGGATTTGCGGCGGGAGCGATGCTATGCCCGGCGTGAACCGCGTGGTGCGCGCGGATGGCTCGGAGGAATTGCTGAGCGCGACGGCGTCGACCGCGATGGCACCCGGGGACGCGATCGTGATCGAGACACCGGGCGGCGGCGGGTACGGGCGAGCATGAACTATCTCCCGCTGATCGGCATAGCGATCGTCGTTGTCGGGTTCCTGTTCCGGCTCAATCCGCTCGCCGTCGTCACCGCCGCAGCGCTGGCGACCGGGCTTGCGGCCGGCAAGGGCTTGGCCGAGGTGATCGCGATCCTGGGCAAGGCGTTCAACGACAGCCGCTACGTGTCGATCGTCTGGATCGCGCTGCCGGTGATCGGCCTTCTGGAACGCTATGGCCTGCAGCAGCAGGCGCGGCGGGTGATCACACGATTCCGGCGCGCGACCACCGGGCGCTTGCTGCTCGGCTATATGCTGTTCCGACAGCTCAGCGCGGCGCTGGGCCTGACCTCGATCGCCGGCCACCCGCAGACCGTGCGCCCGCTGGTCGCACCGATGGCCGAGGCGGCAGCGGAACGCGATACCGAGCTGGACGAAGTCACGCGCGAACGGGTCAAGGCAATGTCCGCCGCGACCGACAATATCGGGCTGTTCTTCGGTGAGGACATTTTCATCGCGATCGGCTCGATCCTGCTGATCGTCGGCTTTCTCGACCAGAACGGCATCCACGTCGCGCCGCTGCACCTGTCGGTCTGGGCGATCCCGACCGCGATCTGCGCCTTCCTCATCCACGGCGCGCGGCTGCTGTGGCTGGACCGGACGCTGAAGAAATGATCGGCCTGCCCGCGCTCTACACGTTCACGGGGCTGATCTTCGTGGCCTATGCGGCGCTGAGCGTCGCGCGCAAGCGGTTCGGCAATGCCGCCTTCTGGGGACTGCTAGCGGCGAGCTTCCTGGCCGGGGACCGGTTCGGCAACTTCGGCAACGGCCTTCTCGTCCTGGCGCTGGTCGCGCTGGCAGGAACCGGCGCGCTCCGCAAGCCGGACGTCGGCGATCAGGCAGAGGACGGGTCGCGCCGTGGAAATGCGCTGTTCCTGCCTGCGCTGATCATCCCGGTGACGGCGCTGGCGGGCACGTTCCTGCTGCCGAACTCCGGCCTGATCGATCCCAAGCAGATCACACTGATCTCGCTCGGGCTGGGGGTGATCCTTGCATTGATCGCCCTCTACGCCTGGCTGCGGCCGCCCGCGCTGGCCGCGCTGGAGGAAGGACGTCGGCTGATTGATGCGGTCGGCTGGGCGGCATTGCTGCCGCAGATGCTGGCAAGCCTGGGCGCGGTGTTCGCGGTCGCAGGCGTCGGCGACCTTGTCGGCGGGATCGCGGGCCAGGTGATCCCCCACGGCAGCCTGTTCGCGGCGGTTCTCGCCTATGCGATCGGCATGGCGCTGTTCACGATGATCATGGGCAATGCCTTTGCCGCCTTTCCGGTGATGACGGCTGCGATCGGCCTGCCGCTGCTGGTCCACGGTTTTGGCGGCAATCCAGCGATCGTCTGCGCGATCGGCATGCTCGCGGGCTTCTGCGGGACGCTGATGACGCCGATGGCGGCCAACTTCAACATCGTCCCCGCCGCACTGCTGGAGCTCAAAGACCGCAACGCGGTGGTGAAGGCGCAGGTCGGCACTGCCCTCCCTCTCCTCGCCTGCAACATCATCCTGATCTATTGGCTCGCTTTCCCATGACCCACACCCTCACTCCCGAAACTGCCGCGCGCTTTGCCGAGATCGCGCTGGGCCACGTCACCCGCGAATATCCGCACAAGCTGGACCATGTGATGGACGGTCCGGAGGACGTGCAGTCGCCCGCGCGGCTGCATCCGATCTTCCACGGCAGTTTCGACTGGCATTCGTGCGTGCACGGCTATTGGCTGCTGCTGCGCGTGCGGCGGCTGTTTCCCGACCTGCCGGTGGTCAAGCGGATCGAGGCGCTGGCGGACGAGATGCTGACGCCGGCCAAGGTAGCGGGCGAGCTCGCCTATCTCGACCGTGCCTATTCGGGCGGTTTCGAGCGGCCCTATGGCTGGGCCTGGCTGATCGCGCTGCAGGTCGAGGCCGCGCGGCACGCGGACCGCGACTGGGGCGAGGCGTTGCACCCGCTGGCCGAAGCCTTTGCCGGCCGCTTCAAGAGCTATCTGCCCCGCCTCACCTACCCGATCCGGGTAGGCACGCACTTCAACTCGGCCTTCGCGCTGACGCTTGCGCTCGAATGGCCGGACCAAGACCTGCGCCGGCTGATCGCGGACAAGGCGCGCGGCTGGTTCGGGCAGGATCGCGACTGCCAGGCGTGGGAGCCGGGCGGCGACGAGTTCCTGTCGTCGGCGCTCAGCGAGGCGCTGTTGATGCGCCGCGTGCTGGGTGCCGACTTCGCCGGCTGGTTCGCGGGCTTCCTGCCGCGCTTGGCGCAGGATGAGCCGCGGAGCCTGCTCGAACCGGTGTTCGTGTCGGATCGCAGCGACGGCAAGATCGCGCATCTGGATGGCTGCAATCTGAGCCGCGCCTGGTGCTGGCGACAGATTGCGCCGGCGCTGCCGGGGGAGCTTGCCGCGATCGCGCGCGACGCGGCGGACCGTCACCTCACCGCCAGCCTGCCGCACGTCGCGGGCGACTATATGGGCGAACACTGGCTCGCCACCTTCGCGATGCTCGCGCTGGAAGGCTAAGCCGCCATCCTCAGGCAGTTGCGGCCCTCGAATTTGGCGCGGTAGAGCGCGGCGTCGGCGTCGCGGAGCAGCGTGGCAGACGTGCTCGCCGGGCCGGCGGCTGTCACGCCGACGCTCACCGTCACCGTCAGGCCGGGCGGATGCAGCGCCTCAGCACAGGCTTTCCGCAGCCGTTCGCCGACCGCGGCGGCCTGGGCGAGCGACGAGCCCGGCATCAGCACCGCGAATTCCTCGCCGCCAAGCCGACCGACCATGTCGCCATCACGCACGCAACCTTCGGCAATCGTCGCGATCCGCCGCAACACGTCATCCCCGGCCGCATGACCATGCCGGTCGTTGACGCGCTTGAAATGATCCACGTCGAACAAGGCGATGGCGAGCGGCTCGCCCCGCGCCAGCGACTGATCGAGCATCGCCAGGAACGCCCGGCGAGACGCAACGCCGGTCAACTCGTCGGTCGCCGCGAGCAGAAGGGCGGCTTGCGCTTCCTGTTCGGCGCGGCGCCGCCCATCCTCAGCGAGCGCCGCCAGCGCGAGCCGGTCGGAAATATCGACGATGATCCCGGCCGACCCGGTGATCTCGCCATTCCGGTCGTTGAGGCGGCTGACCTGAACCTCGCCCCAGCGATGATCGCCGGACGCGTGCATGAACCGGAATTGGTGCCGCATCGTCACGAACAAGCCGTCGTTCAGTCCGCGCAGCCGCTCGAGAAACGGCCCGCGATCCTCATCGACCATGCGGGTGAGGAATGAGGTGCCGAGTTCCTCGGCGACGGGATAGCCTGTGAGCGTCTCCCACGCAGGATTTAGATAGGTCCAGCGGCCTTCGGCGTCGCATTGGAAGATGACGTCGCTGACCGCATCGACCACGGTCCGGAATTGCCGCTCGCGCTCCGCGAGCCGGCGCGAGAAACGGTCGCGTTCGGCTAGCATCGCCGCCATCGGCAGCGACGTCAGGAAGGTGACCGCGAAGAATATCTGCAGAAGCGTGACCTTGGCGCTGGCCGAGCCGTGCATCATCGCCATCGGACCGGTGTTCCACGCCAGCCCCAAGCCACCGATCGCCACCACGATCAGCGTGGCGAGGATAGCGCCGAGACCCCGCATCCTAACGGTCGCGAACAGGATGGCCGGCGCGATCAGGAACAGCAGCGGACGTGAGAATTGGAGGAAGACGATGGCGCTCACCAGAGCGACCAGCATCAGTGATGCCGTGCCTTCGATTGCCCGTCGCCGACCGGAGCGCACGCCCGAACGAAGTGCGTCCAGCCCGATCAACAGCAGCGGAACGCCGATGACAAGCCCGAGCAGGTCTGGCGCAAACCAGGACAGCCAGGACGGCCCGAACGCCTGGCCGGTCGCGGCGAGAGCCAGCGCCGCAATGGTCGCGGAGAGCGTGACTGCGCTGACAGCGGCGCCCAGGAACGCAAGCAGGTCATCCACCGCCTCCAGGTTGACGCGCTGCGAGCAACGGCGCCTGACAAGCCAGGCGAGCGCCGCGCTTTCGGCAATGTTGGCCGCCGCGAAGAAAGGCGATTGCGGCGTCGGCCGGCCCATTGCCATGCTGGTTCCCATGCAGACCAGGAAAACCACGGCACATGGCAGCGGCCAAGCGCGCTGGGGCCGCTTCAGCAGGTAAGCGACCAGAACGGCATTGCAGGGCCAGATCGCCGCGACGCCGTTGGACCAACTGGCGGTCGCCAGCGCGAGCCACATCAGGACCGCATAGGCCAGGCCTACTAGGGCAGCCTCTACCGGGTCCGTTCTGAATTTCGCTGAGAATCTCGCCTGCACGCACCGCACCCTAAACGGACATGCTTACCGCGGTGTTAAATGTGCGCCGTATGCGCAACAGCATTTGCCTTGCGCAACGCGGCGCCCAGCGCCATTGATTATCCAAAAGAACCTCGGGCGCAGGCAGGTTGACCGGCCCCTCGCGATCGCGGGGTGCGCCGGCTTGTGGGGGAACAGGATTGTGCGCGCGTTGACGTTATTCGCTGCGATGGCCGCCATCGTGAGTTCGAGCGCGACGGCGGCGGCAGACCGGCCGAGCCTTCGCGACAGCTTTCCGCTCGGGTCGGACAGCGAAAGCCTGTGCCAGGTTGAATCGAAAGGCCGCGGGCCGGCGATTGCCGGAATCTTCGACCGCGCATGGGTGATCGTCTGCCGCGACGCCGCGCGCCCGATCGGGCATCTTTACGGTTTGCGCGGCAGCGACGAGGCCATTGCCCGGCGCCTTGCCCCCATCCGCGCCGCGGAAGCACGTTGCGACCAGGCTCCGGCCGAAGCGACGGTGGAGGATCTCGGCAGCGTCGCCCGCAGCGAATGCCGGCTCAATGACGCCGACGTCGGCTATCGCGTCTATCGCATCCGTCGCGGCGACACCGTGTGGGTCGCCGAAGGACTGGCGGGCTATGACGACGCACTGACGCTTGGCCTCCGCACCGTGATTGCCGACCGGATCGTTCCAGGCAAGATCGAGGTGGCGACCACCGGCAGCACCGACCCGATCGCGTTCGCGCGCGTGCAGGCCGGATCGCTCGACCCCGACCGTGCCCTCGCCGAGGGCTATCGCCGCAACAATGCCGGCGCCTATGCCGAGGCGGCGGAATTCTTCGGCACGCTGCAGCAGCGCGCGGACACCGGCGAGGACAGGACCGGCGAATATCTGATCAACGAAGCCTTGCAGAAATCCAATCTGGGCCAGTTCGCCGAAGCGGACCGGCTGTTCGCGGAAGCGGACCGCATCCCGACGACGGACAGGGTCCAGACCAGGCTGCGGCGCAATTTTGTGGCGCTCCACCTGATCAACCAGCGCAAGCTGGACGAAGCCTTGAAAGAGCTCGACCGGCCGGTCGTGCCGCTCAGCCAGCCGATGCTGGTGATTGGTGGCGCCGTCGAGATCGGCAACGACGTGGCGGCCGAGATCAACTCGGGAACCGCGAGCGAGCGGCTCGGCACCACCGAGGCCGGGCAGCTGACGCCGGAGGAGCGCGCGATCATCCTGGATGCGCAGGCGCTGCAGCTGCGCGGCACCGTCTATCGCCTGCAGGGCCGCAACGCGAACGCGTTGAAGGCGCTCGAAGAGTCGCTTCGCCAAGCCGAATCGGTTCGGCAGGGCCGGGTGATATCGATCATCCGGCTGCGCTCGCAGATCCTCGCCGAAACCGGCGCCGCACTGGAAGCGAGCGGCAATCCCGCCGGCGCTGAAGCCCGGTTCCGCGAGTCGATCGACCTGCTCGACCGGCGCTATCCGGACACCAACGTCGCGGCGGCGGCGCGGAGCCGGCTGGCGGCGTTCCTGATCCGCCAGGGCCGGGCCGACGATGCCTTGGCGCTTTACAAAAGCGTCGTCGCCGATGTGATCCGCCGCGGCAACTCGACCACCGGCCTCAGCAATCTGCTGGCCCCCTATTTCGAGACGCTGGTCCAGCGCGCGCCGACCAATCCGGCCCTGGTCGACGACTTTTTCCTGGCAACGCAGACGCTGGTCCGCCCGGGCGTAGCGGACACTCAGACGCAGCTCGCCCGCCAGCTGAGCCAGGGATCCGGCGAGGCGGCGAGCCTGTTCCGCCAGGCGACGGTGCTGCAGCGCGAAGTCGAGCGCAGCCGGATCGCCCTGACGGGACTCCGCGGCGCCGATCAGCCCGATGATGCTGCGATCGCGGCCGCCGCCGCCGAACTCGACAAGCTGGAACGCGAACAGGCTGCGATGCAGGCCAGGCTTTCCGCCTTCCCGCAATACCGGGCGCTGTCGACCGATACCTTGTCGATCGCCGACCTGCGCGCGGCGCTGAAGCCGGACGAAGTCTATCTGAAGCTCGCGGTGGTGGGGCAGACGGTCTATGGCACCTACGTCACGCCCGCCGACGCCGCGATCTACAGGCTGCCGATCACGGCGGACCAGCTGGACGAGCAGGTCGATGCGCTTCGTGCAACGATCTCGACAGTGGAGGACGGGCAGGTCTTCACCTATCCGTTCAACCTGCCGCTCGCACGCAAGCTGTATGTGGAGCTGACCGGGCCGGTTGCCGACCGGGCTGCCCGAGCCAAGGCGATCATCTTCGAGCCGGACGGCGCAATGCTGCGGCTGCCGCTGGCGCTGCTGCCCGCCGATCAAGCCAGCGTCGACCGCTATGTCGCCCGCGCGTCAAAGCCGGGCGCGGACAAATTCGACTTTACGGGCGTCCAGTGGCTCGGCCGCACGGCGCGGATCAGCACCGCCGTCTCGGCCAAGGGGTTCCGCGACGCACGCAGGGCGGCGCCGTCGGCGGCGCAGCGGCCCTATCTCGGCTTCGGCGACAATGCGCCGGCCTTTACCCGCATCTCGCTCGCACGCGGGCCCAATGCCGCCGATCCCTGCCAATGGCCGCTCAGCGAATGGAACAAGCCGATTTCTCCGCAGGAGCTGAGGACGGCGGCGGCGGCACTCGGCCAAGGGTCCGACATTGTCACTGGGTCCGCGTTCACCGACGAAGCGGTGATGGCCCGCCCGGACCTGGCCAATTACCGCATCCTGCATTTCGCGACCCATGGCTTTGTCACCGCACCGCAGCCGCAATGCCCGGCGCGTCCTGCACTGCTCACCAGCTTCGGCGACGCGCAATCGGACGGGCTGCTCTCGTTCAAGGAAATCTACGACCTGCACATGGACGCGGACCTGGTGCTGCTGTCGGCGTGTGACACCGCCGGGCGCGCGACCGTCGCCGCGACCCGCGAGGCCGGGGTGACGACCGGCGGCGGCAGCGCGCTCGACGGGCTGGTGCGCGCCTTCATCGGCGGTGGCGCCCGATCGGTGCTCGCCAGCCACTGGCCGGCGCCTGACGAGTTTCAGGCCACCGAACGGCTGATCGGCGGGCTGTTCCAGGCCGCGCCGGGCACGTCGATCGGCGACGCGCTGCAGGCCGGCAAGGTCAAGCTGATGGACGATGCGCGCACTTCCCACCCCTTTTACTGGGCAGGGTTCGTGCTGGTCGGCGACGGGGCCCAGCCGCTGATCCGGGCGAAGTGACCAGCCCTTGAGCGACGTCGAACCAGCCGCCGCCAGAGCGGCCCAGCCCCTTTCAAAGCGCACGGCCCGGATCATCGGCCAAGTCGGCGCGCCGCGGCTGATCGCGACCGTCCTGATCCTGCTCGTCGCGGTGCTGATCGCGCGATTCAGCTGGCAGGTGCCGCTGATTTCCGACGCGGAGCGAGCGCTTTACGACGTGCGGCTGATGCTGACCACACCGCGCGTGGAGCAGGATTCGCGGATCCTTCTCGTCACCTATACCGACGACACGCTGATCAACACGCAGGTCCGATCCCCGCTCGACCGCAGGATCCTGGCCGACGCACTCAGGAATCTCGATGCGATGGGCGCCAAGGCGATCGCGATCGACGTCATCGTCGACCAGCCGACGCCCAATGACGACCATCTGGTCGACGCGTTCCGGGCGATGAAGACGCCCACCTATCTGGCCTTCACCAGCGCCGCCACCAACGGCCGCTTCATCGAGCAGCGGCAGGAGGATTTCCTGCGGGCCTTTCAGGACAAGATCCGCACCACCTCCGTCCACCCGACCAGCATCGAGATCGAGACCGACAATGACGGCGTGGTGCGCAATTGGCCGAAGCAACCGAAGACCTTACCACCGCTGCTCGCCCGCGCCGTGACGGGTGCGCATGACAGTTTCGACGACTATCATCGCGGCGTCCGCTTCCGCCTGCCCGCCTTCCAAGACCGGCCGGTATTCGCGAAGTTGCCGATCGACCTGCTCGCCAATCCGGAGACGGCCCCGCTGATGGCGGAGCAGGTGAAGGGCCGGTACGTGCTGATCGGCGGCGATCTGCTCGACCTCGACCTGTTCGAGACACCGATGAAAAAGATTACCGGGGAGCGGACGATCGGGCTGGAAGTGCACGCCGCGATGCTCGCCCAGCTGCTCGACGGCGTCCAGTATGGCGGCATCCCGCCCGGTTCGACCTGGGCGGTGGCGCTGCTCGTCATCGTCGCCGGCACGCTGACGGCGCTGCTCGACGCGCGGCCGTGGAAGATGGCGGTGCTGATGGTCGGGCAGGCCGTGTTCTTCGTCCTGCTGCCCTTCTACCTGCAGTGGCAAGGCACCGACACGCAGTATCTGCCGGCGTTCGGCTGGGGCATAGGCTGGCTGCTCGCCTATTCCTCGGTTAGCGCGGCGGCGCGGGCGGTAGGCTCGCAGCAGCGCCGCTTCGCCCAGTCGGCGCTCGGCAAGTACCTGCCGCGCGACATCGCGAGCGAAATCCTGCGCGATCCCGACCGCCTCGCACTGCACGGCGAGAAGCGCGAAATCTTCGTCGTCTTCACCGACCTCGAAGGCTTCACCAAGCTCAGCCACGCGATCCCGCCGGAAACGGTGGCGTTCCTGCTCAACAAATATCTTGATACGCTGAGCGAGACGGTGCTGCGCTATGGCGGCACGATCGACAAATTCGTCGGCGACGCCGTCGTCGCTTTCTGGGGCGCCCCCATTTCCCGCCCCGACGATGGCGAACGCGCCGCCCGCGCCGCCTGGGCGATGTACGAAGCGGGCGAGGCCTTCCGCAAGGACGTGCCCGAAGGCGTGCCGGCGATCGGCCGCACCCGCGTCGGCCTGCATTGGGGCGAAGCTATCGTCGGCAATTTCGGCGGCGAAGGGCGTATCCAATACACGGCGCTGGGCGACAGCATGAACACCGCCGCCAGGCTCGAATCCGCCAACAAGCCGCTCAATACGAAGGTGCTGGCCAGCAGGGCCGCAGTCGAGCGTTCCGGCCTCGACTGGTGGCGGCCGCTGGGCCGTATCACCTTGCGCGGCCGGTCGACCCCGGTCGAGATTTTCGAGCCTGTGCCGGAAGCCACAGCCGAGGAGCGATCGTATCTGGCACAGCTTCTCGAGCGAATCGATCAGGGCGACGAGGCGGCCTTCGACGAACTCGAGTCCCTGGCGGTAACCAATGTTCGCGATGCAGCGCTCGCGAACTTGGTGTATCGTCTGCAGCATATCGAACCGGGAGGCAGTTATGATCTGGGCTAGCAACAAGAGGATGGCGCGAGCACTCGCCGCCGCCGCGCTCGGCGCGGCCCTGGGCGGAACCGCGATAGCCGGGCCCGTCGTGGTCCGCGCGGTCGGACCCTCGGCAAAAGCCTATCCGGCCGGCAAGCAGCTGGCCGATTCCGCGCAATTGGTACTGAAGCCGGGCGACACGCTGGTGCTGCTCGACGCCAGGGGAACGCGCACGATCAGCGGCCCCGGCACCTTCGCCGCAGTCTCGACCGGCACCCGTGCGGGCGCGACGCAGACGGCATCGCAGATCCTGCGCACCAACAGCACCTCCGAACGACGCGGGGGAGCGGTGCGGGGCGGCCTGCCGACGATGGACACGCGCAGCCCCAACCTGTGGTTCCTCGACCTGAGCAAGAGCGGCACCATGTGCGTCGCCGATCCGCAGGCGGTCCGCGTCTGGCGCATGTCCGGTGACAAGGCCGCGGATGTGAAGGTCAGCGGCGCGGGCAGCACCGGCACGATCACCCTGCCCGTCGGCGCGACCGTCGGCGAATGGCCGAAATCGGTGCCGGTCACCGATGGTGCTGAATACACGATCACGACTGAGGGCCTGGCACCGGCCAAGATCAAGGTCGTGACCGTGCCCGCGCAGGCGAGCATCGAGGATACCGCGTCGCAGCTGATCGCGAAGGGATGCAACACGCAGCTCGACCTGCTGATCGCAACCACGTCGGCGGCCAACAGCTCCGGCGACTGACGAAACTGTCCTTTTCTGCGACGGCGTGGAAGGGGCAAATGGTTGAAGCAAAAGGGCACGGATGCTAGCCCGCAGCCTGACAGAGGCCATGGCGAATCGCGCCAGGCATGCGGCATTCCGGGGGTCGCGAACGCCGCGCCCGCAGCAGAGCGTAATCAGCGCCTGATCGGGCACGTGCAGGTGGGGGAACGCGATGCGTCGGGTGCGCAGTCTTGTAATGGCGTTGAGTCTGTCGGCTGCCTGGTTTCCGGCTATGGCGCAGACAATCCCGCCCACGGGCACGACACGCGAGGAAATCGAGCGGGCACGCCCTGGACCGGCCCCGCGTGCGGCGACGCCGGGCCTGACTGTCGAAAGCGATTTCGAGCGGGCCCCCTGCCCGCTCGCCGATCCCAAGTACAAGGACATCACGTTCGAGCTGCGCGAGGTCCAGTTCGGCGGTCTGCGCTCGATCTCGCCTGAGCTGCTGCGCCCCGCCTATGCGGATATGGTCGGCAAGACCGTCTCGGTCGCCGAAATCTGCGCGATCCGTGACCGGGCGGCGACCATCCTGCGCCGCGAGGGCTATCTCGCCGCCGTGCAAGTCCCGCCGCAGCGGATCGAGAACGGCATCATCCGCTTCGACGCGCTGATCGCGAAGCTGGTCGGCGTGCAGGTGCGTGGCGAAGTCGGCCGGTCCGAGGAATTGATCGCCGGCTATCTGCGGCACGTCCAGAACCAGGACGTGTTCAACATCCGCCAGGCCGAGCGTTACCTGCTGCTCGCCCGCGACATACCGGGCCTCGACGTGCGCCTGATCCTGCGCCCGGCCAACGCCGCTCCGGGCGAAGTGATCGGCGAAGTCACGGTCACGCACGTGCCGATCGAGGCCGACGCTTTCGTGCAGAATCTGGGCTCGCGCTCTGCGGGACGCTGGGGCGGGCTCGCCCGCATCCAGCTGAACGGGCTCACCGGGCTTGGCGACCGGACGACCCTCAGCTTCTTCACCACCGCCGATTTCGACGAGCAGCAGGTGGTCGAGGCCGGCCACAGCTTCAAGATCGGCGGCGAGGGCCTGACCTTCTCGGGCGATTTCACCTATGCCTGGACGCATCCGGGCCTCACCCCGCCGCTGGACATCGACGCGCACACCCTCTCCGCGTTCGCCGAAATCAGCTACCCGCTCGTTCGCGCCCAGACGCAGAACCTGTTCGGAAGCTTTGGGTTGAACGTCGTCAACCAGAATGTCGACTTCAACGACCAGGCGCTCAACCGCGACCATATCCGCGTGCTCTACGCGCGGCTCGACTATGACAGCGTCGACCCGCGGTCCGTCTCCAGCATCAACGGCTTCTCGCTGGGGCAGCCGCACTGGCGCGTCGCGGGCGGGATCGAGCTGCGGCAGGGAATCGACCTGAACGCGAGCGAGCGTTGCCAGCCGCGCCAGCTTTGCCTCCTCAGCCGCTCGGCGGCCGACCCGACGGCGTTCGTCGCGCGCGCGACCGGGCTGGTCGAGTATCGGCCGCGGCCGAACCTGACCTTCAGCGTCGCGCCGCGCGCGCAATATGCACCGCACAGCCTCGTCTCCTACGAACAATTCTCGGTCGGAAACTTCACCGCGGGGCGCGGCTATGATCCCGGCGCGCTCACCGGCGACAGCGGCCTCGGCTTCCAGAGCGAAGTTCGGGTCGGATCGCTGCTGCCGCGCACGATCGACGGCTTCGCGTTCCAGCCCTACGCCTTCGCCGATCTCGGCATTGTCTGGAACCGTGTATCCCTGGTCGACGGCCCGCAGCGACTCTGGTCCGTCGGCGGCGGCGTCCGCGCGGCCTGGGGCCAGCGCGCCCGCCTCGACGTCGCACTCGCCGCGCCGCTCAACCGCACGCCGCTCCAGAAGGAGCGCGACGTTCGCCTGCTTGTCACCCTGTCCACCAAGCTCCTGCCCTGGAGGCGATGAGCCATGTCAGCGTATCTGAACTCCGCCGCTCCCACCCACCGCCGCCGTGCGCGGCTGCTCGCCGGCTGCGCGCTCGCGGCGGCGCTGGCCACGCCCGCTGCGGCGCAACAGGCGTTCCAGGCGACGCCGGAAGTGACCATCGGCGCGGTTGAGATATCCCAGGGCGAAAGCATTACCGGCGGCCTGCGCGACACCATCAGCGTCTATAGCCGGCAGTCGGTGATCGACTGGACGCCGAACGACACGGGAACAGGCGGCGGCGCGATCGCTGTACTGCCGCAGGGCAACGAGCTGGTTTTCAAGGGCGACCCGAACGCGCTGGGCGGCTCCTACACCGTGCTCAACCGCGTGATCCCCAACGATCCGAGCCGCCCGATCCAGTTCGACGGTCACGTGATCAGCCAGTTCGACTCGGGCTACGGCGCGACCCAGGGCGGCAACATCTGGTTCTATTCCCCCGGCGGCATCATTGCCGGGGCGAGCAGCCGGTTCGATGTCGGCAGCCTGGTGCTGAGCGCAAGCGATATCGCCACGTCAGGCGGACTGTTCGGCGACGACAGCAGCAGCTCGCAGGCGGGCACGATCCGGTTCGGCGGCGCCGCCGACAGCCGGTCGGCCGTCACCATCATGCCGGGTGCGCAGATCAACGCCTCCGGCAACTACATCGCGCTGGTGGCGCCCAGGATCAGCCAGGGCGGCACGATCAGCGTCGACGGGAGCGCGGCGCTGGTCGCGGCCGAGAGCGCGGACATCACGATCCCGATTTCCGGCGGCCTGTTCGACATCGCCGTGCATAGCGGGTCGAACGTCGATCCGGGCGGCGAAACCACGCTGACGCACAGCGGCACCACGGAAACGAAAAATGGGGCGCAGAGCGGCGAACCCCGCCGCGTCTATCTGATGGCGGTGCCGAAGAACGACGCCGTAACGATGCTCGTGTCCGGCAGCCTCGGCTATGCGCCCGCCGTGCAGGCGCAACTCGCGGCGAACGGCGCGATCTACCTGACGACCGGCGACACGGTCTCGAACGACACCCCGGCGCTTGGCACGCAGGGCGCGATTCACATGACCGGCGGTGATTTTGGTGCCCGCACCGTGGCCTCCGCAGCTTCGGTCACGATCGACACCTCGACATCCGCCCTGAACGTGGCCGGCGACCTGCAAGCGCTGGCACATGCCGGCCCGATCGCGCTTTCCGCCCAGAACGGCCGGAACCTGACGGTCACGGGCGGTATCCTGCTGCGCCACGAGACGCCGGATCCGAACGGCCAATCGTCGGTCGTCGCGTCCGCATCGCAAGGCAGCACGCTTCAGGCGCAGAATCTCAGGTTGCAAAGCGATACGTTCGGCCCCGCCGATTTCGGCTATGGCGCGATCGACGGAAAGGCGGGCGCCCTTTCGGTGACTGCGGCCAGCGGCGGGATCATCACTATCGCCGACGATATCTCAATCAGCGCCACCGGCACGGGCGGACGCGGCTCGTCGTTCGACGGCGCAGCCGGGTTCGGGGGAACCGTCGTGGTCAGCGCGACGGGCGGCAGCATCGGCGCATCGACGCTGAACGTCGACGCGGACGGACGCGGCGGCGATACCGGCTATGGCGATATCGGCGGTAGCGGACAGGGCGGCTCCGTCCAGATTGCCGCAACCGGCGGGCAGCTCGATTTCGGGCAGGTCGACGTTTCGGTCGACGGCCTTGGCGGCTATTCCGACTTCGGCCGCGGCGGGAGCGGCATGGGCGGCTCGGCAAGCCTGCTGCTGACCGGAGGATCGCTGGACGCGAGCAGCGTCTCGATCGAAGCGAACGGCTTCGGGAGCGACGGCAGCACCGGATCGGGCGCGGGCCAAGGCGGTGCGGTTTCGATCGCCGCCAATGCCAGCAGCTCGTTCTTTGCCGGGAACGGCGTCGACCTGTCCGCGATCGGGGAGGCCGGAGCTGCCTTCGACAGCGAAGCCGCGGTCGGCGACGGCACGGGCGGGACGATCACGACCGCGATCGACGCGTCGTCCTTCTCGACCGGCGAAGGGTGGCTGGAAGCGAACGCCGACGGCCGCGGCGGGTTCAGCAACAGCTTCAATCCCTCGACCGGCCGTGGCGGCACAATCGGCGTTACCATCAATGCGGTTGATCCGAACGACATGGAGGCCAGCTTCTCGGCCGCCGGCATCAGCCTTTCAGCCAATGGCAGCGTGTCGCGTCCGCTCGAGGAGCGCGTCGCTGTCCCGCATGGCAACAGCGGCACCGGCGTCGGCGGCAACGTTCTGCTGAACCTGACGGGCGGGCCGGTCCTTGCCGGTGACATCGAGCTTTCCGCCACCGGCACGGGCGGCAACAGCGACTTTGGCGTGCAGGCGGGCGCCGGCTTTGCCGGGCGCGCCGGGCTTGCGTTGAACGGGGGCATGCTGCAGGCGGGCTCGATCTCGATCCTCGCTGAAGCACGGGGCGGCGACGGCGCGTTCGCCGAGAATGGCTACGGCATGTCGGGCGCGGGCGCGGGCGGCACCGCCGGCGTCGGTGTCAATCCGTTCGGAGCCGGATCGGGCGCGTATCTGACCGGCAGCGGCGGCAGCCTTAGCGCAGAATCTGTCCTGGTCTCAGCCGATGCGACCGGCGGCTTCGGCGGCGATGGCCAGGCGTACGGCTCGCCCCCGACCGACGCTGCATCGGGCGGCGATGCGATCGGCGGAACGGCGCGGATCGCCACCAGCGGCGTCGACTTCTCTGTCGCGGACCTGTCGATCAGCGCCGGAGGCAATGGCGGCGGCGGCGGGACGGTCGATTACTCCAACGGGTTCGGCCAGACACAATCCGCGAACGCCGGGAGCGGCGGCGGCGGGAGCGGCGGCACGGCGGAACTCGCGATCACGGGCGGCAGCCATAGCCTGGGAAGCGTCGGCGCGAGTGCGAGCGGCTTCGGCGGGATGGCCGGGCTGGTCCTGACCGCCGGCGAAGGGGGCTTCGATCCGGCGGGGACCAGCCGCGGCGGCAATGGCGGCAACGGCAATGGCGGCAGCGCCTCGATCATCTTCACCGGTGCAACCGTTGCCGATCGACCGGCCCTGACGGCGGAAGCCGACGGTTTCGGCGCGAGCGGCGGCAGCGGCCCGCAAGGCGGGAACGGCGGCGCAGGCACCGGCGGATCAGCGCTCGTGCAGCTGGATGGCGGAACTTCCGACCTCTACCGCATCCGCGCCTTCGCCTATGCCGAGGGGGGCTCCGGCGGGTTCGGAAACCTTCTCGACGGCGGCAATGGCGGCAATGCCACGGGCGGCACCGCCACGTTCCGAGCCGCGAACGGCGCCGTCGTCAATGTCGCCGATGACCAGCAGTTCGACCCGTTCGACCTGGACGCGAGCGCTTTTGCCGGCAGCGGCGGCGATGGCGGCAGCCTGGCCGCGAGCGGCTTCGGCGGCAAGGGCGGCGCGGGCGGCTCGGCCTTCGGCGGCAGCGCCAGCGCGCTCATCCAGAGCGGCGCGCAGGCGGCGATCCCGGGCGTCGGCGGCGTGGAGAGCCGCCCGCCGACGCTGATCGTCTCGGCCGAAGCGGGCAGCGGCGGCAATGGCGGCAGCGGTTCTGCCTCCGGCGGCATCGGCGGCGACGGCGGAACTGCGGCCGCGGGGTTGGCAACGTTCGACATCCAGGGAGGCCGCGCGAGCTTCGGCGATGTGTTCACGGAGGCGACCGCCCGGCGCGGCGTTGGCGGCACGGGCGGCGCCGGCGGGTCGGCCGTGGCCGCCTCCGGCAGCGACGGCCAGGGCTTCGGCGGCCGGCTGGTATTGAACGTCGCCGACGGCAGCTCCGGCCAGGCAGGCGCCTTCCAGGCCGGCGATTTCTCGGCCGATCTGGGCGGCAGCGATATCGACGGCTCGTTGCTTATCGTTGACACCGGCAGCGCTGCGAGCGGCGGGATCAGGCTGGGGGCGCTCTATTCAGTCAGCTTCTCCAACGCGCTGAACGAGAGCGAGTCCAGCTCGGACTATGACATCCAGTCCAGCGCGCGCACGATCGCGGTGGAGGGCGACGTGAACCTGACCGCCAACGGCGATGTCCGCTTCGCCTTCCAGGGCAGTGGCGGCCTAGCTTCGGGAACGTCGCTCGACATCGTGTCGCGCACGCGCGGGATCCGTATCACCAATGGCAACCCCGCCCCCACTCTGGCGGCGTCGCTGGAGGCGCCGGACATCAGCTTGCAGGCCTTCCAGGGCGACATTGCGGCGGAGGCCGGCACCCTGCTCGCCGCGAGCAGGTCGATCGACCTGAGTGCGCTTTCCGGCGACGTCCGGCTGGCGAACGCGCGCGCGGGCGGACGGATCGCGATCCGGGCAGGCGTCGGCGAAGGCGCCATCCCGACCGACGCGACCGTGACCGGCACCGTCACGTCCAATGGCGGGATCACGATCGATGCGGGCGGCGACGTCACCATCGCTCCCGGCGCGCAATTGGTGGCGGACCAATTCCTGACGATCGCAAGCGGCGACGATATCATCATCGGCTCGGGCGCGCTGGTTCGCGCCGCGAACAGTCCGCCGGACGAGTCCGGCTATGGCGGGACCGATCCGCTCGATCAGTTCTCGCAGCTGAGGCTGCTTGCCGGCGCCATTGACACCGGTGAGCCGGTCGAGGGCAATGTCGCCTCGATCCTGATCGACGGCACGCTCGAATCGCCGAACCGCACGCTGTTCATGAGCGCGGGGGCGGTGCAGGCGAGCGCATCGACGCAACTTACGGCAGGCAACCTCTACGTCCGTCTGAACGACATTCCGCCCGGCGACCAGGTGCCTCTGGACGATGGCGGCCGGCTGACCGGCGCCTGCCTGCAGGGCAGCATCTGCCTCGGCACCGCCAATGTGAACGGCATCGTCCGCATCGGAGAGACCGAGTTCGAACCGATCAACCTGCGCCTCAACGGCGGCATCGACGGCACCGACGTGCTGCTGCGAGCCCGATCGGTGGAGCTTGGCCAGGCCGGCGTGGCCAATGCCATCCGCGCGTCGGACAGTCTGACGATCGAATCGCTTGGCGAGACCCTGACGCTGAACGGTCCGCTGACGATCACCGGCGGCAGTGATGTCGCGCGCGTGGCCGCATTCCGCGCCATCGACGGGGCGGGCGCGACGATCGCCGCGCCGGACACGCTCGATTTGTTCGCCGGCGGCGACATCAGGCTGGCGAGGGCCAGCGCAGGCGCGATCCGCACCGTCGGCGTCGACGGCACCGTGCTGAACGGCGGCGGCATCACCGCCCCCGGGACGATCGCGATCGGACACATCGCGTCAGGCTCGCCGCTCGCCCTTAACGCAGGCAAGGATATCGCGCTCGACAGCTTCGCCGTCACCGGCGCCGCAACGCTGACGGCGGCCGACGGCACGATCGACGTGGCGACGGACGCCGCTGCGAGCGGCGGGATCACGGCGACTGCCAAGTCGGTGTCCCTCCATGGCGCCGACGGGCTGAACGTCACGAGCGCCAAGGCAACCGCAGGCGACCTCGTCCTCGCAACGGCGGCGGGAACGCTGGACGCGGGATCGTCCTCGGCAAGTGGCGACGTGACGATGATCGGCGGCGGCGCGGTCTCGTTCGGTAGCATCAATGCCGGCCGCAGCGCGGATATTGCGGCGCAAGGGCCGATCACCGGCTCGACCGTGAGCTCGACCACCCTAATCCTGTCCACGCCCGGCGACATCCGGCTTGCCGACGGCTCGAACGCCGGCCCAATCACGGCCGCTGGCGGCTCGATCGAGGTCGGCGGCACGTCGGGGCTGCGCATCGCGAGCGCGGTCGCCAACGCCGGCGACCTGTCTTTGACCGCGCAGAACGGCATCACCGCCGGACGGCTCTCGGCGAGCGGCGCGGCAACGCTCAAGTCGGGGAGCGGCCCCTTGGTCGTCACCGACGATCTGGTCGCTGGCGCCGGACTTGTGCTGCAGGCGCCCAGCATCGACATCACCGCTCAGAACGGGCTGAACGTGCTGCAGGCCGACGCCACCGCGGGCGACCTGAAGCTGACGACCGTGTCCGGCAAGCTTTCAGCTGGGAAGTCGACCGCCACCGGCGCGATCCAGCTCACCAGCGGCGGCGCCGCCGTCGCCGATGCCCTCGAAAGCGGGTACGGAACGATCGTGTCCGGCACTCAGGGCGTGACGATCGGCACGATCGCGTCAGGCGGCGAGGTGACGCTTGCCTCCAGCAATGGCGCAGTGACGGTATCGACCGATCTCGTCGCAGGCGGGCCGGCTCAGGCAACCGGCCGGTCCGTGGACCTGAACGCGCGTGGCGATCTCGCCCTGGCCGAGGGCGACGCCACGGCCGGCGACCTGAGGCTTCGCAGCGTCAATGGCGGGATTGAAATCGGCGACACCCATGCAAGCGGCGCGGTCACCGCGACCACGCCGGGGCTGATCACCATCAACGGCAATGTGTCCGGCGGCACCATCGCGCTGACTTCGAACGATATCGCGATCGGGTCGCAAGCGCAGCTCGGCAGCCGCACCCAGACCACGGCGCTGACGCTCACCGGCACCGCCGACCGGCTGTTCGTCGGAGAGGCGCCGAACGGCAGCGGCTATCGGCTCGACAGTGGCGAACTGGCGCGGATCGCGAGCGGGGGCGACATCACCATCGCATCGCTTCCGGGCGGAGCGAGCGGCGCTGCGTTCAGCTTCGTCGACCCGGCGGCAGCGAACGTGGTGCTCGGCTCGCTGACGTTCGACGGCAGCCAGCTGGGAAGCAACGGGACGCTGCTGATCAGCTCGCCGCGCGCGATCGGCGTGGTCGGCAACATGCACTTCAAGAATATCGGCTCCGGCCAGACCGTCACGCTCCGTTCCGCGACCGACATCGCGCTGGCGGCCGAATCCGGACTTGTGACGCTGAAGGACGCCGGCGGCGGCCTGTCCGGCACGCTCCGGCTCGAAGCGCAGCAGGTGCAGGCGCTGTCGACGAAAGCGCGCAGTGAGATACCTGGGCTCGACCTCAACGCTGTTCGGCAACGGCTCGGCACCAACGACCAGCTCGAAAATGACGGCGGCTATTTCCAGGCCGGCCAAATCGTGGTGCGGATCAGCCGGCTCGCGTTCATCCAGAACAGCGGCGCCAACGGTGACGACCCGAATGCGAAGCGCGGCTTCTCCGCTAACAACCTGCGGATCGAGACGACCGGCGAGCAGCCGGCGCAGCTCGTCCTGAACGGACGAGTCGGCAGCATCACCGGCGCGGGCCTGATCGATGCGGTGAACGTCAGCGGAAGCTTCGATGCCGGATCGAGCTTCAACGGCTGCACGCCCGGCGCGCTCTGCGGCGTTGCGCCGCCCCCGCCCGGACCCGGCCCCGACGTCTTCGCGCCGGTGCTGAGCGTCGCGCGCGACCAGATCGAGGACGACAAGAAGCAGGATGAAAAGGAGCAGTCGCTGCAGGCGTCGCAATCGCGGCCCGACCCGCTAATCCAGATCCTGAACGTGCCGGGATCGCGCTTCGACCCGCTGATCGACCAGCCGGTAACCGGCGCCGGCAACGAGGATCTGTGGACAGTGCCGTCGACCAGCCCGCCGGTGCCGTGACACGCGGTTGACGCTGGGCCGGCCGGCAGGCCAAGGCGGCGCGCATGGTCCCGCTGCGCCTGTTCAACAGCCTCACCCGCTCGATCGAGACGTTCGAGCCCGTCCACCCAGGCGAGGCGCGCGTCTATACCTGCGGGCCGACTGTCTATAACTACCAGCATGTCGGCAACATGCGCGCCTATGTGTTCGCCGATACGCTGGGGCGGGTGCTGAGCTTCAAGGACTACAAGCTCCGGCACGTCATCAACATCACGGATGTGGGCCATCTCACCTCCGATGCTGACGAAGGCGCGGACAAAATGGAGACGGCGGCGGTGCGCGCCGGCAAGTCGGCCTGGGACATCGCGAAATTCTACACCGACGCCTATTGGCGGGACATCGCGCGGCTGAACATCCGCCAGCCGGCAACGTGGTCGATCGCGACCGAATACGTCCCGCAGATGATCGAATTCGCGAAGTCCATCGAAGCGAGTTGCTACCAGCTGCCAAGCGGCCTTTATTTCGACACGACGACCGTGCCCGAATATGGCCGGCTCGCCCGCACCAAGACCGACGAGGGGGAAAGCCGGATAGAGGCGGTCGAGGGCAAGCGCCACCCGACCGACTTCGCGATCTGGCGCACGACGCCGCCGGGCGAGACACGGCAGATGGAATGGGATTCGCCCTGGGGCCGCGGCGCGCCGGGCTGGCACCTCGAATGCTCCGTGATGTCGGAGGCTTTGCTCGGCTTTCCGTTCGACATTCACACCGGCGGCATCGACCACCGCGAAATCCACCACCCGAACGAGATCGCCCAGAACCAGGCCCGCTGCCACTCCGCCGACAGCGGCGCGCGCATCTGGATGCACAATAATTTCCTGATCGACCGCGGCGGCAAGATGTCGAAGTCGAAAGGCGAGTTCCTGACGCTGCAGGCGCTGGTCGACCGCGGCTTCCACCCCCTCGCCTACCGCCTGATGTGCCTGCAGGCGCACTATCGCAGCGAGCTGGAGTTCACCTTCGAGAACCTCGCGGCCGCGCTCACGCGGCTGAAGCGGATGGTGATGGCGGCGGAGAAGCTGTCCGCAGCCGATCCCGCTGAGGTGATGGACAAGCGCATTGCCGCCGAGCTCTCGGCGTTCGACGAGGCCGTGTCGGACGACCTCAATACCGCAAAGGCGTTGACGCATTTCGAGACGGTGCTGACGACGAAAGGACTGGAGACGGGACAGCGCCGTGCGGCATTGGCGCGGATGGATGCGGTACTGGGCCTGACGGTTCTGGAACTGTCACGCGCTGGGCTGCGAGTCCGGCCGGAGGAGGCGACGATCGATAAAGCCACGGTCGAGGCGCGCCTTGCGCAGCGCAAGGAAGCGCGTGCGGCCAAGGACTTCGCGACGTCCGACCGCATCCGCGACGAGCTTGCGGCCGCAGGCATCGAGGTGATGGATGGGGATCCGTTGGGCTGGGACTGGAAGCTCGACATCTGACCCTCTCCCCATAGGGAGATGGCGACTCGCGCCCTGGCGCGAGCGGGGTGAGGGTTCTGGCGCGCAACGGCTCGCTCCCGATCCCCTCATCCGCTCGGGCTCAGGCCCGAGTCGACCTGTCCCTACGGGAGAGGTAGAGATTTGCCATGATCCTCGTCCTCCCCGCTCTCGCGCGTCCGCTCCTCGCGCCGCACCTTCCCGCCGACGTCGAAACCCGCTGGTTCGCCTCCGCCGAGGACGCCTATGCGATGGCGCCGGGTGCGGAGGTCGGCTGGCTCGACATGCAGGTGCCACGTAACACCGGGCGTGCGATCGAGCTGGGCGAGAGCCTGAAGCTCGTCACCACCATCTATGCCGGCACCGACGCGTTTCCGCTGCAACGGATGAAAGCGCGCGGTACGCGGCTGACCAACGGCAGCGGCATAAACACCAACGCTGTCGCTGAATATGCGGTGATGGGGATGCTCGCGCTGGCGAAGAATTATGCCGAGGTGGTGCGCGCAGCGGACCGGCACGAATGGCTGCTCGATGCTCCGGGCAAGGTCGAGCTGCAGGACAGCCGCGCGCTAATCATCGGCTATGGCGCGATCGGCGGCCGGATCGGCGAGATCCTGCGCGGCTTCGGCGTGCACGTGACGGGCGTCCGCCGCTCGCCCGCCGGCGAGCCTGACATGCTGGGACCAAACGACTGGCGCGGCAGGCTGGGCGCGTTCGACTGGGTGATCGTCGCCGCCCCGTCGACCGCGGAGACCGCGCACCTGCTCGGCCCGGCCGAGCTCGCCGCGATGAAGCCGAGCGCGTATCTGGTGAACATCGCGCGCGGCACTTTGATCGACCAGGACGCGCTGATCGAGGCCCTCAGGAGCCGGCGCATCGCGGGCGCGCATCTGGACGTGACCGACCCCGAGTCGCTGCCGGCCGACCATCCGCTCTGGGAGGCGCCGAACGCGGTCATCACCATGCACCTGTCGGGCCGCGCCCAGACCCGCATGTTCCAGCGCGCGGCGGCGCTGTTCCTCGACAATCTCGCCCGCTACCGGGCCGGCGAGCCGCTGATCAACGAGGTCGACCTCGACCTCGGCTACTAGCCACCCCGCCCCCGAAACGATAAGCCATCGCGGCGGAACGGGAATCGGCAAAGCCGGAGCCGTCCGCCGGGCGCGTCACGATCGGCATCCGTGAACGGGGGATATTCATGACAAAGGCTTCGGACCTCTTCATCCAGTGCCTGGAGGAGGAAGGCGTCGAATATATCTTCGGCGTGCCCGGCGAAGAAAATCTCGACATGCTGGACAGCCTGTCGCGGTCCAAGCAGATCAAGCTGATCCTGACCCGACACGAGCAGGGCGCCGGCTTCATGGCCGCGACCTATGGCCGCCACACGGGCAAGACCGGCGTGTGCATGGCGACATTGGGGCCTGGCGCCACCAATTTCGTCACCGCCGCCGCCTATGCACAGCTGGGCGGCATGCCGATCCTGATGGTGACGGGCCAGAAGCCGATCAAGAAATCGAAGCAGGGCCGGTTCCAGATCCTCGACGTCGTCGACATGATGCGGCCGATCACCAAATACACCCACCAGCTCGCCAGCGCCGACAATATCCCGAGTCGCGTGCGCGAGGCGTTCCGCCTGGCCGAGGAGGAAAAGCCGGGCGCAACGCACCTCGAATTCCCCGAGGACGTGGCCGACGAGCATACCGAGTCGACACCGATCAAGCCCAGCCTGCATCGCCGCCCGCTCGCGGAAGCGAAGGCGGTGCGCGCGGCGGTCAAGAAGCTGGAGGACGCCAAGTCCCCGATCCTCGTGATCGGTGCGGGCGCCAACCGCAAGGTGACCGGGCGGATGCTGCTGAAGCTGGTCGAAAAGACCGGCATCCCGTTCGTCACGACCCAGCTGGGCAAGGGCGTCATCGACGAGACGCACCCGCGCTTCGTCGGCTGCGCAGCACTGTCGGCGGGCGACTATGTCCACCGCGCGATCGAGGCGGCCGACGTCATCGTCAATGTCGGCCATGACGTGATCGAAAAACCGCCCTTCTTCATGAAGCGCGGCGGCGCCGAGGTAATCCACATCTCGGCGCGTTCGGCCGAGGTTGATCCGGTCTATTTCCCGCAGATCGAAGTGATCGGCGATATCGGCAACGCGGTCTGGCAGATCGTCGAAGATATCGTGCCGTCCGGCCGGTGGCAGTTCGACGACATGCTGCGCTTCCGCAAGGCAGAGGTGGAGCACACCGCCAGCCTGGACGGCGACGCGCGCTTCCCGATCTTTCCGCCCCATCTGGTCCGAACGGTCCGCGAGGCCATGCCGGCCGACGGCATCATCTGCCTGGATAACGGCGTCTATAAGATCTGGTTCGCGCGCAATTATGCGGCGCGGCAGCAGAACACGGTCCTGCTCGACAATGCGCTGGCGACGATGGGCGCGGGCCTGCCGTCGGCGATGGCCTCGGCGATGGTCTATCCCGACCGCAAGGTGATGGCGATCTGCGGCGATGGCGGCTTCATGATGAACAGCCAGGAGATGGAGACCGCGGTTCGCCTCGGCCTCGACATCACGGTGCTCATCCTCAACGACAACAGCTACGGCATGATCCGCTGGAAGCAGGCGAACATGGGCTTCAAGGATTGGGGCCTGACCTACGGCAACCCGGATTTCGTCAAGTACGCCGAAAGCTACGGCGCCAAAGGCCACCGCGTGACCTCGGCGGAGATGCTGCCGGGGCTGCTGAGGGATTGCCTCGACACGCCCGGCGTGCACCTGATCGACTGCCCGGTCGACTACAGCGAGAACGACAAAATTCTGAACCAGGACATCAAACAGCTCAGCAAGGCGTTGTAAATCTAAGCCCCTCTCCCGCGGAGCGGGAGAGGGGCAGGCGCGCAGCGCCAGGGTGAGGGCAGACACGCGAGCACAGGCCCTCACCCTCGCTCGCTCCGCTCGCATTTCCCTCTCCCGCTTCGCGGGAGAGGGGCAGGAAACGCATATGACCAAACTCCGTGACACCTACCCGCTCTACCTTGCCAACGAGGCCCGGGCTGGGAACGCCGACCTGGAAGTCACCGACAAATACACTGGCGAAGTCGCGTTCCGCGTCGCATTGGCGCGGCCGGAGCAGATCGAGGCGGGGATCGCGGCGGCGGTGAAGGCGGCCGAGCCGATGGCGCGGATGGCGGCTTATGAGCGCCAGGACGTGCTCAACCACTGCGTCGCGCGCTTCAAGGAGCGGTTCGACGAGCTCGCTTTTGCACTGTGCGTCGAGGCGGGGAAGCCGATCAAGGATGCCGAGGGCGAAGTCACGCGGCTGATCGACACCTTTCGCATCGCCGCCGAAGAAGCCGTGCGCATGACCGGCGAGGTCCAGCCGCTCGACATTTCCCCGCGCGCCCGGGGCTATCAGGGCATCTGGAAGCGCGTGCCGATCGGGCCCTGCTCGTTCATTTCGCCGTTCAATTTTCCGCTGAACCTTGCCGCGCACAAGATCGCGCCGGCGATCGCGGTCGGCTGCCCGTTCGTGATGAAGCCGGCGAGCCGGACACCATTGGGCGCGATCATCATGGGCGAGGTGCTGGCCGAAACAAACCTGCCCAAAGGCGCCTTCTCGATCCTGCCCGCGCACCGCGACGGCGCGGACATGTTCACCGAGGACGATCGGCTGAAGCTCTTGAGCTTCACTGGCTCGCCCGGCGTCGGCTGGGAGCTGAAGGCGAAGGCGGGCAAGAAGAAAGTCGTGCTGGAACTGGGCGGCAATGCGGCGGTGGTGATCGACCGCGACGCCGACCTGGACGACGCCGTCGAGCGCACCGTGTTCGGCGCCTTCTACCAGTCCGGCCAGAGCTGCATCGGCGTGCAGCGCATCGTCGTGCACGACGATGTGTACGACGCGTTCCGCGACAAGCTCGTCGCGAAGACGAAGACGCTGGTTGCCGGAAATCCACACGACCGAAGCACCTTCGTCGGCCCGATGATCGACGTGAAGGAAGCCGAACGGCTCGACCGCTGGATCAAGGAAGCCGTGGCGGGCGGCGCGACCCTGCTGTGCGGCGGCAGGCGGGAGGGCGCGATGCTGGAAGCGACGCTGCTGGAGGATGTGGGCGCGGACACCAAGCTCAACCGCGAGGAAGCGTTCGGTCCGGTCGCCTTCTTCGAGCGCTTCTCGACCTGGCAACAGGCGCTCGACATCGTCAACGACAGCAAATTCGGGCTGCAGGCCGGCATCTTCACGCGCGACATCTTCCAGGTGCTCGATGCCTGGGACAATCTCGAGGTCGGCGGCGTGGTGGTGAACGACGTGCCCAGCTACCGCGTCGACAACATGCCCTATGGCGGGGTGAAGGATTCCGGCCTCGGCCGCGAAGGCATCCGCTTCGCGATGGAGGACATGACCGAGATCCGCAACTTGGTCATTCGCCGGCGGGAGCAGGGCCCTCCGGCCAGGCAGATGGGAGAATAGCTGGGTCGACGACGATCCCGCGCGGGCCGATCGCGCGCACGGCGACCCAGGGGATGCGCTTGCCATGGTTGCGGCCGGTCAGCCGCTCGAACAGCGTGCCTGCGCCGCAGCCGATCGCCTCGACCTCGTCCTCGATCACGTAGATTTCGAACAGCCGGCCGAGCCTGCGTCCATCCAGGTCCCGGACCGGGACGCCGTAGAGCTCACTGAGGCGCATCGATGCCTCCGATCCCGGGGAGCAGCCGGCGCGCCCGCTCCTCCGCTTCGGCTAGGCCATAGGCCTGCGCGGTCTGCGCGAGTTGTACGGTGGAAGAGATATACGCCACCTCGCCCCAGGGCACCCGCACCATGCGGTCGCCGGCGATCAGCGCCACCAGCCGCATCGCCCAGCGCGGCAGCCGCGCGCGATAGGCGCCAGGGCCGACCAGGATCGCGGTGACGCGCAACCCCTCGCCCGGCCCGCCCTGGAGCTCGACATCATCGACGATGCCGCAATCCCGGTCGTCGCGATCGACGATCTGCACGTCGCGCAACTGCGTCAGCAGCCTCACGCGCCCGATCGTCACAGCTTCCCTCCTTCGGTCAGCAGATAGAGCGGAAGGGCGCCGAGCGCGGCGACGACGATCAGCGCGTAATAGGCCCAGCCGAGCGTCTTCGCGATCCGGCCATTGGCATGCTCGCGCATATAGCTCCTGTCGCCTGCCAGCAGCAGGATCGGAAGGTAGGTGAGCGGCAGCACGAGGATCGAGGCGACAACGGCATATTCCGCCAGCGCGACCGGTTCGATCCCGGTCAACACGATCGCCAGCGCGATCGCGAACACTGCGAGCCAGGCAAAAGTGAACCGCGGCGCCTGGTGCGGCTTCAGATGCCGACCCCAGCGCCAGCCGAAGAATTGCGAGATGCTGTAGGCGTTGGAAAGGCAGGTTTCGATCGCGGCCCCTGCGATGGCGAACAGCATGCCGAGCAGCGCCAGCAGCAGGCCGACGCGGCCGAAGGGGATTGCCGCCTCCAGAGCCGTGGTGCCCGGAAGTTCGGGGCTGATCCCTTGCGGGCCGAACAGCTGGGCCGAACTCGCCAGGATCGCGATGCCAAGAAGCGACCCGAGGCCAAACCCCACCGTCGTCGTCAGCCGGTTGAGCCCCAGATCCTTCTCGCTCCATTTCTCCTCGATCGCCCCGGAGGAGTAGAAATAGCTTTCGTAAGGGAACATCACGGCGCTGACGATCGCGACCGCGAAATAGCCGTAGGTCAGCAGCTCGGTCGTGCTCAGTCCGGCCGGCACCTGCGGCACCAGGCCTTTCACGATCTCTCCCCAAGGCGGCTCGATCGCGACTAGCGCGACCGCAAACACGACCATGAACAGGCCCAGCAGGCCATAGGTCCGCTCGATCCATTTGAACGGCAGCAGCCAGATCGTGGCGACGAACACGAAAGTGGCGGCGATCGCCATCGGGACTAAGCCGAAGCCGGTCAGCAGGTGGAGCACGATGCCGACGCCGCCGATTTCCGCGGCGCAGGTGATGGTGTTGCTGATCAGCGACGCGATCAGCGTCACCAGCCCCAGGTTCAGCCCCAGCCGGTGGCGCATCATGTTGAACACCGGCTGCTTGGCGATGGCGGCGACGCGGCCGCTCATTTCGCCGAACACCATCATGCCGACCGTCGCCACCACGATCACCCAGACCAGCGCATATTGGAAGCGCGAGCCGGCCTGGGCCATGAACACCAGCTCGCTGACATCGACGAAGCCGCCGACGGCGGTCAGGATGCCGAGCGTCAGCTCAGTGATTTTCACGCTGCGCCTCGATCCGGGCAAGCTGG
Source organism: Sphingomonas horti (assembly GCF_009753715.1). Lineage (GTDB taxonomy): Bacteria > Pseudomonadota > Alphaproteobacteria > Sphingomonadales > Sphingomonadaceae > Sphingomonas_B > Sphingomonas_B horti. Next base: position 149,791 of record NZ_WQMS01000009.1, read on the forward strand.
AGCGCGGCGGCGCGGAGCGCGCCGGCTTCGTCGCGCACGGCCGCGGCCGCGCCGATCGCCTGGCCGGCGGCGCCTTCCGGCTGCGACAATGCGTTCCGCCCGGACAGGAGCTGCTGCACGCCCGCGCGCTGCATCCCGCCTGCATAGGCGCGCCGCAGCTTTCCTTCCTCGTCAAGCTTGGCCACCAAGGCCCGCTCCGCCGCGAGCGATCGCGCGGTCTTGATGACGGCAAGGTCGCTGCTCGCCTGGCCACAGCCCGTGACGAGGAGCATGGCCAGCAGCATCGCGGACCTGGAAAGGCGGAGCGCCATCCCCGCTGAACCCGTAACGATACGCTCGCGTTCCGAGCTTCCCCGCAAAATGGTAAGCGGGCGCTAAACTCTAAAAGCGTGATGCCGTTTAAGGCTTCCTACACCCAGTCCGCATAGCCCTTCCCGCATCGAATATCGGGACGGGTAGAAATGAGCGTATCGGGTCAGCAGGTCTGGGTGCGGCGGGACGTGGCCGCAGGCGCCATCACCTTGGCGGGAGCGATGCTGCTGGTCGCAACGGCCGGGCCGGCGATGTTCACCGCGATGCGCGGCTTCGTCCCTCTCGACGGCACGCTGGCCGTATCGGTGATCCTGAACGTCGCGCTGGTGCTGTTCAGCTGGCGGCTGCATGTCGGCCTGCGGCAGGAGACCGGGCGCCGCAAGGCGGCCGAAGAGCGGATCGGTCAGCTGACGCGCGAAGACGCGCTGACCGGCCTCTCCAACCGCCAGACCTTCCTCGAGGACACGGCGCGCCTGCTCCGCAAGAACAGCAAGCGCGGGCGCAAGACGGCACTGCTGCTGCTCGACCTCGACCATTTCAAGACGGTCAACGAAGTGAACAGCCACGCGATCGGCGACGCCACGCTGCAGCTGACCGCGGACCGGATCGAGGCGGCGGCGCCCGCCGGTGCGCTGGCGGCGCGGCTCGGCGCGGACGAGTTCGCACTGCTCTTCACCTACGAAGACGGCCGGCCCGACCTGGTCGACGCGGTCGCGGAGCGGCTGGTCGCCGAGCTCGGCCAGCGGCTGGATATCGCCGGCGCCATGATCCACACCGGCGCCTCGATCGGCCTCGCCCGCTCCGAGGCCGGCTGCGACACGATCGAGCAACTGCTGCGCCGCGCCGACATCGCGATGTACGCCTCGAAGAATGCCGGGCGGAACCGCTATCACTGGTTCGATGAGTCGATGGAGCGCGAGCTCAACATGCGCAACGCGATCGAAAGCGGCATGCGCGAAGGCATCCCGCTCGGCCAGTTCGTGCCCTATTACGAGCAGCAGATCGACCTTGCGTCGGGCAAGCTCCACGGTTTCGAGATGCTCGCGCGCTGGGAGCATCCCACGCGCGGCATCATCCCGCCCGACATCTTCATCCCGATCGCCGAGGAGACCGGCATGATCGCGGACCTGTCGATGTCGGTGATGCGCCAGGCCTTCGAGGAAGCGAAGAACTGGGATTCGTCGCTGACGCTGTCGGTCAACATCGCGCCCAGCCAGCTGCGCGATCCCTGGTTCGCGCACAAGATCGTCAAGCTGCTGGTCGAAACCGGCTTTCCGGCCAACCGGCTGGAGATCGAGATCACCGAAAGCGCGCTCGCCGAGAATATGGGCGTCGCCCAGTCGGTCGTCGGCAGCCTGAAGAACCAGGGCATCCGGCTTGCGCTCGACGATTTCGGCACCGGCTATTCCTCGTTGTCGAACCTGCGCGCGCTGCCGTTCGACCGGGTCAAGATCGACCGCAGCTTCGTTACGTCGCTGGGCAGCGATGCCGAGAGCACCGCCGTCGTCAACGCGATCACGCGGCTCAGCGACAGCCTGGGCCTGCCGGTCACGGCCGAAGGCGTGGAGACGCCGGAGATCGAGGCCAAGCTGAAGACGCTCGGCTGCTACCAAGGCCAGGGCTGGCATTTCGGCAAGCCGATGGACGTGGGCCAGGTCCGCGTGCTGCTGGCCGAGCGCAACCTGCTGCCGGTCAAGCACCTTGCCGCCCCGGCGGGCGAGCGCATCCGCGAGCTGCGCAAGGCCGGCTAGAAGGCCTGGTCCTCGGCCAGGAATGCTTCCTCGTCCGACGTGTTCGGCCGGCCGAGGGCGGCGTTGCGGCCGGGGAAGCGCCCGAAGCGGCGGATCACGTCGCGGTGCAGCGTCGCATAATCCAGCGACTTGCCGTCCCCCAGCGCGGTGAACAGCGCGACCGATCGATCCTGATCGGCCGCGTCTTCCGAATGCTGGAACGGCATGTAGAGGAACTGACGCTCGGGGATGCTCATGCCGCGGTCCCAGCCTTCGCGGAGGGCGTGCTCGCTCAGTGACCGCGCGATGGGATCGGCGGCGAATGCTTCGGCCGAGCCGCGATAGATGTTGCGGGAGAATTGATCGAGCGCGATCACTGCCCCCAGCAGATGGCGGGGATCGTCCCGCAACCCCGCCGCCGCCGTCGCGGCGAGCCGGTCCCGCAGCGCCTTGAAACGCCGCGCGCATTCCGCGTCCAGCGCGTCATCGCGCGCGAAGCGCTTTTCCGGCGGCACCTCCTCCAGCCAGAAGTGCAGCACGGCCTCCGCCTCCGCATGGACTTGGCGCGTGTGCGCCCCTAGATCGCCCGCCATGCGCTTCGCCTTCCACAAGATGCACGGGCTCGGCAATGATTTCGTCGTGATCGATGCGCGTGCGCGGGGCGTGGCGATCACGGCAGCGCGCGCGCGCGCGATCGCCGACCGGCGGACGGGCATCGGTTGCGATCAGCTGATCCTGCTGGAGCCGGTTGAGGATGCGGACCTGCGCATGCGCATCTTCAACGCCGACGGCGGCGAGGTCGAGCAGTGCGGCAACGCGCTGCGCTGCGTCGCCCAGCTGACCGGCGCGCGCCGGATGGAGACCGCCGGCGGCCCGGTCGAGGCGGAGCCGACCGGAGGCGGCATCACCATCGACCTGGGGACGCCGCGCTTCGGCTGGGACGAGATACCGCTCGCCTACCCGCTCGACACGGCCGCGCTGCCGGTCGGCTGGGAAGGGCTGGAGCACGGCACAGCAATCAATGTCGGCAATCCGCACATCGTGTTCTTCGTGCCCGCCCTCGATGCGGTCGAGCTCGAGCGGATCGGCCCGATCGTCGAGCAGGACCCGCTTTTTCCGGAGCGGGTGAATGTGAATGTGGCGCAAGTCACCGGACCGGCGGCCGTCAAGCTGCGCGTCTGGGAACGCGGCGCCGGGCTGACGCGCGCCTGTGGAACGGGCGCCTGCGCGACCGCGGTGGCGGCGATCCGGCGCGGGCTGGCGCGATCGCCGGTGACGGTCTCGTTGCCCGGCGGCGAGCTGCAGGTCGATTGGGCGCCGGGCGGCACCATCCGCATGACGGGTCCGGCAACGCACGTCTTCGCGGGCGAGGCGGACCTGGAGGCGTTCGGGTGAGCGACGTCATCACCCTCGGCTGCCGACTGAATATCGCCGAAAGCGAGGCGATCCGCACGATGCTGCCCGACAACGATCTGATCGTCGTCAACAGCTGCGCGGTCACCGAGGAAGCCGTGCGCCAGACCCGCCGCGCGATCCGGCGTGCCCACCGCGAACGGCCCGATGCGCGCATCGTCGTGACCGGCTGCGCGGCAGAGGTGGAGCGCGAGGCCTTCGCCGCGATGCCCGAGGTGAGCAGGGTGGTATCGAACCTGAAGAAGCTTCGATCCGGATCTTATTCCCCGTTTGCTTCGAGCGAAGTCGAGAAGCGTATCTCGACTTCGCTCGATACGAACGGATCACAGGTGCAAACCCACGCCCGCGCCTTCGTGGAGGTGCAGAACGGGTGCGACCATCGCTGCACCTTCTGCATCATCCCCTATGGACGCGGCCCGAGCCGCTCCACGCCCGCCGGCGCGGTGATCGAGCGCATCCGCCTCCTGGTAGATCAGGGCGCGCAGGAAGTGGTGCTGACCGGCGTCGACCTGACCTCCTATGGCGACCTGACCGGTGACAGCCTGGGCCTGCTGGTCGAGCGCGTGCTGAAGGCCGTCCCCGCCCTGCCCCGCCTGCGCCTCTCGTCGCTCGACCCGATCGAGATCGACGACCGCCTGTTCGCGCTGATCGTCGGCGAGACGCGGCTGATGCCGCACCTGCATTTGTCGCTGCAGGCCGGCGACGACATGATCCTGAAGCGGATGAAGCGCCGCCACCTCCGCGCCGACGCGATCCGGCTGGTCGAGCGCATCAAGGCCGCACGGTCCGAAATCGCGATCGGAGCCGACCTGATCGCCGGCTTCCCGACCGAGACCGAGGCGATGTTCGCAAACTCGCTCCGCATCGTGGATGAGTGCGACATCGTGTTCGGCCACATCTTCCCCTACTCTCCCCGCCGCGGCACCCCCGCCGCGCGCATGCCGCAAGTCGAACCCGAAGTGGTCCGCGCACGGGCCAAGCGGTTGCGGGAGGCGTGCGCGGAGCGACAGGCACGCTGGCTGGATGGGCTGGTCGGAACCCGGCAGCAGGTGCTGGTCGAGCTGGACGGTCGGACCGGTCACGCGGAGAATTTCGCGAAGGTGGAGCTGGGTGTTCCCCTCCCGCTTGCGAGAGGGGCTAGGGGAGGGAATTCGTCTCCCGGCGACCCACGCGCAGGCCCTCCCCCGGCCCCTCCCGCAAGCGGGAGGGGAGAAATCCTCCGCACCCTCATCACCGCCCGCCGCGGCGACACCCTGATCGGAAGCCCTGAATGACCGATACGCGCTGGCACGAGAAATTGCTGGGCGGCTTTCGGCGCACGTCGGACCGGCTGTCGGAGAACCTGACCGGCCTGTTCACCAAGGCGTCGCTGGACCGCGAGACGCTGGACGAGATCGAGGACGCGCTGATCGCGTCCGATCTGGGGCCCGCGACGGCCGCGCGCGTGCGGGAGCGCCTGTCGGAGGGCCGGTTCGAGCGGGGGCTTTCCGAAGCGCAGGTCAAGGAGACCGTGGCGGAGGAGATCGAGAAGGTGCTCGCGCCCGTCGCCGAGCCGCTGGAGATCGACGCTTTTCCCCGCCCGCAGGTGATCCTGGTGATCGGCGTCAACGGTTCCGGCAAGACCACGACGATCGCCAAGCTCGCGCGGCTGTTCCTGGAGCAGGATTATGGCGTGATGCTCGCCGCCGGCGACACGTTTCGCGCGGCGGCGATCGAGCAATTGCGCATCTGGGCGGAGCGGATCGGCGTGCCGATCATGGCGGGGCCGGAAGGCGGCGACGCGGCCGGCATCGTCTGGGATGCGGTCAAGCAGGCGACCGCGACCGGCATCGACGTGCTGATCGTCGACACCGCCGGGCGGCTGCAGAACAAGCGCGAGCTGATGGACGAGCTGGCGAAGATCCGCCGCGTGCTCGGCCGGCTCAATCCGCAGGCGCCGCACGACGTGGTGCTGGTGCTCGACGCGACGACCGGCCAGAACGCGCTCAGCCAGATCGAGGTGTTCAAAGAGGTCGCTGGCGTCACCGGCTTGGTCATGACCAAGCTGGACGGCACCGCGCGCGGGGGCGTGCTGGTCGCCGCGGCGGAGAAATTCGGGATGCCCATCCACGCGATCGGCGTCGGCGAAGGCATGGACGATTTGCGCCCATTCGATGCCCGCGAAGTGGCGCGGATGATCGCGGGGGTGGAGGAATGAGCGACAGCATGAACTCGACTGACAAACCCCGCGAACTCTCGCCGGGCCTTCGCATGGCGATCGATTTCGGGCCGCTCGCGGTCTTTTTCATCGTGAACGCGATGACCGGCGGGCCGAAGCTGGTGAAGGTGATGGCGGCCACCGCCGCCTTCATGATCGCGACGGTCGCGGCGATGATCCTCAGCCGCGTGAAGGCCGGCCGCATCTCGCCGATGCTGTGGATCACCGGCGCGCTGGTCGTGTTCTTCGGCGGATTGACGCTCTGGTTCCGCGACGACACCTTCATCAAGATGAAGCCGACGATCGTCTATGCGATGTTCGCGGTGATCCTGGGCTACGGCCTCGCGACCGGCAAGCCGCTGCTGAAGACCCTGCTGGAGGCGGCCTATCCGGGCCTGAACGACACCGGCTGGCGCAAGCTGACCGTCAACTGGGTCGGCTTCTTCGCATTCATGGCGGTTTTGAACGAGGCGGTGTGGCGCACCCAGAGCTGGGACTTCTGGGTCGGGTTCAAGCTGTGGGGGGCGGTGCCGCTGACCCTGCTGTTCGCGGTCGCCAACATCCCGATGCTGATGAAGCACGGGCTGAGCGACGGCAAGGAAGCCCCGCTGCCGCCGGAGGGTTAGTCCCCTCCCGCAAGCGGGAGGGGAGCGACCAGCCTACTGATCCGCCCGCGACACGCCCTGGCCGTCCAGGTTCTGCGCCACGAAGTCCCAATTGATCGCGCGCCTCAGCAGCGCATCGACATAGTCCGCACGCATGTTGCGATAGTCGATGTAATAGGCGTGCTCCCACACATCGATGGTCAGCAGCGGCTTCATGCCGTCATAGGCGACTGGCGAGTCGCCGTCGTGCAGAGAGGTGACCTTCAGCTGGTCGCCGTCGAGCACCAGCCAGCCCCAGCCGCTGGCGAAATGGTTGACCGACTCGGTCTTCAGCTTGTCGAGCAGCGCGTCGGTCGAGCCGAACGCCTCCTCGATCTTCTGTTTCAGCGTGCCGGTCGGCTGCTGCGTCTCCGGGCTCAGGCATTGCCAGTAGAAGCTGTGGTTCCACAGCTGGGCCGAGTTGTTGAACAACCCCTTGTTGCCGCTTTCCTTGGCCGCGCGGATCACTTCCGACAGGCGGCGGCCGTCAAGCCCGGCCTGCGGCGCCAGCTCGTTGGTCTTGTTCACATAGGCGCGGTGGTGCTTGCCCCAATGGAAATCGAAAGTCTCGGCCGACAGGATCTCGCCGAACGCGGACTTGTCGTAAGGCAGCGGGGGAAGCTCGAACGCCATTGCAGGTCTCCTTGTTGCTCCGGTCGGCCTAGCCAACGCGCGCGCGCTGTCCAAGGGCCTTGCTTGCGGAAATCTCGTTCAGACAGGCTAAAGGGGTCGATCAGCCGCGCTTGCGCACCGAAAAGCGCGTCAGCTCCTTCTTAGGCTCGTCCCAATTGGGCGCGAGATCGCTGGCCTTCTGATAGTCCGCCATCGCGCCGGCCAGATCGCCCGCCAACTCATTGCTGATCGCCCGGCCGAAATAGGCGATCTCGGGCCGGCGCGTATGCCTGTCCAGCGCCGCGTCGAACAGGTCGCGCGCCTGCCGCCAGTCATGCTGGACCTTCAGCACCAGAGCGCCCTTGTTGAGATAGGCTTCCGCCTGGCCCGGATCGAGGCGGATCGCGCGATCATAGTCCGACAGCGCGCCTGCGAAGTCGCTCATCCGGGCGCGGATGATGCCGCGATTGACATAGGTGGCGACCTGGTCGTCGAACGACAGCGGTTCGTCGGCCAGCGCGCGATTGCAGGCGTCGAGGGTGCCGGGCGTCGCCCGCTCCGCATCCGCCGCCTCGAAGCACATGCGCGCGAGGCCGGAGCCGATCACCATGCTGGATGCTGAGGCGGCGCCGGGGATCAGCAGTGCGGCGGCCGCGAGGCAGGGGAACAAGCGCATTCCACCCTCCACAGCTTCAAGGCCGGGAGAATATCACGCACCCCCCGCCTGCAGCAAATCATGACGCCGCAATGCGTGCCGCAGTTGGTCGTAGGTCAGCGCCAGCGCCTTGGCGGTCAGCCGCTGGTTGAAACGGCAGCGGCGGAGCGCCGCCTCGAGCAGCCGGCGCTCGTACGCATCGCAGGCGGCCTTGAAGTCGTCGCACTCCAGCTCGTCATTGGCAGGGGCCGGCGCTGCCGGCGGGGCAGGTGCATGGGCCGGCGTCAGCGAGCGCGCGGCGTCGCCCTTAGGCTTCCAGGGCGACGCAAACGGGTCGAACTCAATCGAGTCGACCGGATGCGCCGGGTCCTCCCAGCGATACACGGCCCGCTCGATCACATTGCGGAGCTCACGGACGTTGCCGGGCCATTCATAACCCGTCAGCGTGTCCATCGCCGTTCTGGAAAAGCCCGGCCAGCGCTCCCATCCCAGCTCGGCCGCCATGCGCCGGCCGAAATGATCGGCGAGCACCGGCACGTCGCCCTCGCGGGCGCGAAGCGGCGGCAGCGTGATCACTTCGAAGCTCAACCGGTCGAGCAGGTCGGCCCGGAACCGGTTCGCATCGACCAGGGCCGGCAAATTCTCGTTGGTGGCGGCGACGATGCGGACGTCGACCCGGACGGGCCGGGACGCACCGATCCGCGTCACCTCGCCATATTCGACCGCGCGCAACAGCCGCTCCTGCGCCGCGGCGGACAGCGTGCCGAGCTCATCCAAGAACAAGGTGCCGCCGTCGGCCTCCTCGAAGCGCCCAGCCCGCGCCCGTGTCGCCCCCGTGAAGGCCCCGGCCTCGTGCCCGAACAGCTCCGCCTCGATCAGTGTCTCGGGCAGCGCGGCGCAATTCATCACGACCAGCGGCCCGTCCCAACGCGGCGACAGGCGATGGAGGCGTTCGGCGACGAGTTCCTTGCCGGTGCCGCGCTCGCCGATCACCAGCACCGTCCGGTTCAGCGCCGCGGCGCGGCTGGCCCGTTCCACCGAATCCAGAAAGGCCAGCGACTGGCCGATAAATGCGCTCTCGCGTTCCATTGCCAGAACATGGCGCATTTTCCCAAGCCTTGGCAAGGTACGTTGGCTCAACCCCATAACTACTACGTCGAAAACCGCGGTTTTCAGCCATTTTCAGGACTTGGCACGGCCCCTGCAAAAGTTGGGACGAAGCCGGACACACCCGGCGAACGCAAACTCGAAGGTTCACAGGAGCACGCCATGTTCACTTCGTTCGAAACCCGGAAGACCTTCTCGGCCATCCTCTGCACGATCCTGTTCAGCGCCACCTGCGTGCTGAGCGCGGTCGGCCCGGCCGGCGCCGTGGAGGTCCATCCCGCTTCCGTCGCCAGCAGCGTTCGCGCCTGACGACTTCACCGCCGGGGCGGGTGGCCCCCTTGTCCCGCCCCGGCACCCCCTCTTTCGATCCAGGAGCACTCCCAGATGGGTATTTTTTCCAGAACCCGCGACATCGTAGCCGCCAACATGACCGATCTGCTGGATCGCGCCGAAGACCCGGCGAAGATGATCCGCATGATCATCCTGGAGATGGAAGAGACGCTGGTCGAGGTTCGCGCCTCCGCCGCGCGGACGATCGCGGACCAGAAGGAAATGCGCCGCCACATCGCGAAGCTCGAGAACCTCCAGGCCAACTGGACCGAGAAGGCCGAGCTGGCGCTGTCGAAGGACCGCGAGGACCTCGCCAAGGCCGCGCTGATCGAGCGCCAGAAGGCGGCCGACATGGCCGACCAGCTGAAGGCCGAGATCGAGGTGCTCGACGATGCGCTGCAGGCGTCCGAGGCCGATATCGCCAAGCTGCAGCAGAAGCTGCGCGAGGCGCGGGCCCGCCAGAACGCGATCGTCGCCCGGATGGAAAGCGCGCACAACCGGATGCGGCTGCGCGAGGCCTATTCCGGCGCTCGCGTCGAGGACGCGTTCAGCCGCTTCGAGGTGCTGGAGCGCCGCGTCGACCTGGCCGAGGGCCGCGCCGATGCCGCCGGCATGGGCGAGCCCAAGACCCTGGAGGACCAGTTCTCCGAACTGCGCTCCAGCGACAAGGTCGATGCCGAGCTTGAGGCGCTGAAGGCGCGCCTGGCCAACAAGGAGGGCTGAGCGTGATGGAAGACGTGCTCCTGCCAGTCATCATCTGCGGCTTCCTGTTCATCGGCATGCCCTGGATCATCCTCCATTACATCACGCAGTGGAAGAAATCCGGCAGCATCACCCGCGAGGACGAGAGTCTGCTCGACGACCTCTACGAAACCGCCCGCCGGCTGGACGACCGCCTGCACTCGATCGAGCGCATCGTCGCCGCCGAAACCCCGGAACTGGAAGTCCGCCGCCCCGCGCCGGAACTGCCCCGCTCCGAAGTCCGTCAGATCAGGGAGAAATAAGAGATGAGCGCCAGCCGCACCCGCTTTTACCTCGACAAGCAGAACAAGAAGTGGCTCGGGGTCTGCGCCGGTATCGCCGACTATATGGGATGGGACGTGACCCTGGTCCGCATCGGCATGGTGGTCATCACCCTCGCCGGCGCCTTCCCCTGGTCGCTGCTGGCCTATTGGGCCGCCGCCTGGGTCGCCAAGCCGAAGCCCTACGGCCTCTACAGCGACAAGGACGAGGAGCAGTTCTGGCAGGGCGTGCGCCGGTCGCCGGCGCGGACCACCCGCGAAGTGCGGGGCCGGCTCCGCGACATCGATCGCCGCCTGGCTGATGTCGAGCTCTACTACACCAGCCGCAACCGCAGCCTGGCCGACGAGATCGACAGCCTTCGCTGAGCCCTTGCAGCTGACGCAACGTCAACCGCTACAGAACCGACGAGAACGGGGAAGAGACAATGGATATTGCCGACGCCACCATCGTGCCGAACCTGCCCTGGATCATCGGCGGCGGCATGCTGCTCGGGGCCATGGCGATCGGCGGCTGGATTTTCACGACCTGGCTCCGGATCCGCAACGGCTATCCGCTGGAGAACAGCTGGGGCAAGGCGATCTATCCGAAGACCGACGCCGAGGCGATCGAGCGGATCAAGCTGCTGACGCAGGAAAATGCGCAGCTGCGCGCCGAGCTCGGGTCGATCAAGGACCGGCTGGGCAATGTGGAGCGGATCGTAACCGACGACGCGCACCGCGTCGCGGGCGAGATCGAGGCGCTACGCCGGACGAACTGAAACGCACTTTCGTCGAAACACCATGGCCGCTGACAGGGAACGGCGGCCAACCGACACTGGGGAGCTGTCAGGATGCAAAACGCCTTTCCATACCTCGCGCTTTCGATCCCCATTCTGGGAATCCTCGCCGGTATGTTTGCCAGGTTGATGAGGCTTCGCGAGAAGCAGTTGGAGATCCAGGCCGGCCAGACGGCCGAAAAGGCAGCGCAATATGCGGCCCACACCGAACGGCTGGAACAGCGCGTCCGGGTGCTGGAGCGAATCATAACAGATCGCGGCGTCGATGTTGCAGGCGAGATCGATCGCCTCCGCGACCAACCGCTGAACTGACACGAGAAATCCGGGAGTAAGGCAATATGAACCCGTTCGAAATGGTGCTGGGCATCATCATCGTCGTCACGATCGGACGCGTGCTGACCGCGCGCTACGGCTACCAGCGGCGCCGCGGCGGCGGCGGGATGGAGCCGATCCACGACGATGCCGAAACGCGGCGTCTGCGTGACGAGGTGCGGACGCTGAAGGAACGGATCGCGGTGCTGGAACGGCTCGCGACCGACGATGCGGGGCCCCGCGCCCTGGAACGCGAAATCGAAGCTTTGCGGTCCCGCGACAACTGATCGCGGTGCCCGGAGGAGAAGACGGATGGAACCGAACATCTATCTGGAAATGGGCTTGGTGGGACTGGCCGGGATCGGCGTCATCACCGCAGGCGCCCTGCGCGGCTGGCGCGGCTGGCTGGAGCTGAAGCGGCTGGAGATTCAGGCGCGCAGCGCCGACAACGACCTGCCGCCGCCCTCGACGATGAGCTCGCGCATCGAGCTTGCCGATCTGAAGGAACGCATCCGGAAGCTGGAAGCGATCGCCGCCGGGGTGGATATTAGACTCGTCATCCCGGCCTTGAGCCGGACCTGCCTTCACTTCCCGAAGAAGGTAGGCCCCGGGTCAAGGCCGGGATGACGAAGCTGTACAAGCCCCCTATCTGGCCTTCATGCCCATCCTTTCCGACGTTCTCTCCGATTACGAGCTGCTCGATTCAGACGACCGCTACCGGCTGCTGATCGACCTGGGCCGCGGCCTGGAACTGATGCCCGACGCGCTGAAGACCGACGCGACGCTGGTGCGCGGGTGCTCGGCGGCGGTCTGGGTCTATCCGACGCGGGAGGGCGATCGGCTCCATTTCCTCGCAGATTCCAACGCCGCGATCACCAAGGGCATCATCGCGCTGGTGTTGCTGACCGTGCAGGACCGGACGCCCGCCGACATCCTCGCGACCGACATCGAAGGCGCGCTTGCGCCCTTCAACCTGCGCAACCAGCTCAGCTCGAACCGCACCCAGGGCATTCCGAACATGATCGCCCTGATCCGCGCGACGGCGGAGCGTTACGCCTAGACGGCCGCGCGCCGTTCCTCGGCCCGGCGCAGCACGTCATAGGCTGCCTGCACCTGGCGGAAGCGTTCGGCGGCTTCCTTGTCACCCGGCTTCACGTCCGGGTGATTGGCCTTGGCGAGGCGGCGATAGGCTGCCTTCACCGCGTTGAAGTCGGAATCCGCTTCCAGATCGAGCACGTCGAGGGCGCGCATCTCGTCTCGCGAGCGGCTGCCGTCGCCCGGGCCGCCCCAGGCGTAATGCGAGGCCTTGCGGTAGCCATCGGCGCCGCGCTGCTCCTCGGCCTCGCGAGCGGCCGCTTCCTCGGCGCTCAGCCCTTCGAAGTAATTCCAGCCCTTATTGTATTCGGCGGCATGCGTTTCGCAGAAATGCCAGCGCTCGCGGCTGTTCGGCGATTTGGGCGCGGGGCAGTCGCCCGGCTGGTCGCAGCCGTCGCGGTCGCACATGCGCACCTTCGCCGCCCCCCGCTCGGAGCCGTAGGAACGCCAGCGGGGAAAACCCCAGTCCAGGGATCGAGAAGAACGCGCCATGCGGGCCCGAAGTAAGGAGTCCCTGTCGTTGGGACAACCACTTCGTCACCCCGCCTTGAGCCGGCCCGCCTTCTTGCCGCGCAACGCAGGCAGGTCCCGGGTCAAGCCCCGGATGACGATGGTCCGAACGGTACGATCTTGTTGCCGGCATCGTGGCCGATATCGGCAGCGCCCAGGAACGGGATGCCCGCACGCGCGCACCAGTGGCGGACCACCGCTTCCGGTTCGGCGCCGAAATCCGGGTCGTTGCCCGGCACCTGGCTGATCCGGCCCATCCGGATTCCGGCAACGCCGCGGATCGAGGGATGCTGGATGATCTGGGCGAGGTCGCGGTCGGTGCGGTAGAGATACTCGGCAACTTCCTCGATCATCAGCACATGGCCGGACAGGTCCGGCAAGTGACGCGTGCCGATCAGGTGGGCGAGAATGACGATGTTGAACGCCGCCGCCGGCACTTCGCCGAGCGAAGGCTCCAGCGCCGTCGTCGAACCGTCCACCAGCCAATCGAGCGCGCGGCTCACTGCCGCTTCGCCGCCCGCGCGCCGGACATCCGCCGGCATCGGCCCATGCGCGACCCGGCCGATCCCGCGCGCGTAGAGTGCGCCGAGCAAAGTGCCCGGGTCGGAATAGCCGAGATAGGTCTTCTCCCGCGCGATCGGCCGCAGCGCGTCGATCACCTGCGCCACGATCCGGCACGCGCCATAGCCGCCGCGCGCGAACCAGATCGCATCGATTGCAGGATCATTGGCGTAGGCGATCAGCGCTTCGGCCCGCACGGCATCCGGCCCCGCAAAATGCCCGTCGGAGAGGAGGCATTGCGGGTGCCACGCCAGCTCCGCCCGACCCTCAGCCAGCGCGGCGACGCGCTGCACCACGTCCTCATCGATCCGGCAGCTCGGCGCGACGATGCCGATCCGCATGCCTCTTCTCCTTGTCGGCGGCCCGGAACCGGCTAGTAACGCGCGGATGACGGGTTCCAAATCCTATTTCTTCTGCGGGATCGGTGGCAGCGGCATGCTGCCGCTCGCTTGTATCGTGCGCGCGCAAGGGGCTGAGGTCTCAGGCTCCGACCGTGCGCTCGACCAGGGCCGTACCGCGCCCAAGTTCGACTTCCTCCGCGCCCAGGGCATCGATCTGTTCCCGCAGGACGGCAGCGGCGTCACCACGCACGATCAGGTGCTGGTCGCCTCCGCCGCGGTCGAGGAGACAGTGCCTGACGTTCAGGCCGCGAACGCGCTGGGTTGCGCGCGGATGAGCCGGGCAGGCCTGCTCGCCGAGCTGTTCAACGCCGCGTCCGAACGGATCGCGATCGGAGGCACCAGCGGCAAATCGACCGTCACCGGCATGATCGGCTGGATTCTCCACGCCTGCGGCCGCGCGCCGACGGTAATGAACGGCGCGGTGATGAAGAATTTCGTCGGCGACGACACCCCATTCGCGAGCGCGCTGATCGGCAGCGGCGATGTGTTCGTCAGCGAAGTCGACGAGAGCGACGGCTCGATCGCGCTGTTCGAGCCGACCGTCGCGGTGCTGGGCAATATCAGCCTCGACCACAAAGAGATGGACGAGCTGCGCGCGCTGTTCACCGATTTCGTGCTCAAGGCCCGTACGGCCGTGGTCAATATCGATCACCCCGAAGTCGCCGCGATCGCCGGCGAGCTGCACCAGGACCGGCTGCTCACTTTCGGCTTCGAGCAGGAAGCGCAGCTGATCGGCCATGATATCGAGGAGCGCGCCGAAGGCGTGAGCTTCCATGCCACCGAGCGATCCAGCGGCGACACCGCGGAGGTGCGGCTGCAGTTGCTCGGCCGGCACAACGCGGTGAATGCGCTCTCCGCGATCGGCGCTGCGGTCGCCGCCGGCGTGCCGTTCGCCGAGGCCGCGGAAGCGCTCACCGGCTTTGCGGGCCTGCGCCGCCGGCTGGAGCGGGTCGGCGAACGTAACGGCGTCACTGTCTATGACGATTTCGGGCACAATCCGGACAAGATCGCCGCCACGCTCGACGCGCTCCACGCCTTTGCCGGCCGGCTGCTGATCTTCTTCCAGCCGCACGGCTATGGTCCGCTCCGCGTGATGGGGCGCGAGCTGGTCATGACCTTGGCCGAGAAGCTGGCGCCCGACGACGTGCTGATCCTGAGCGACCCCGTCTATTTCGGCGGCACCGTCGACCGGTCGATTGGCAGCGAGACGATCGTCGAGGGCGTGCGCGCCGCCGGCCGCAACGCCGAGCACATTGCGGCCCGCCCCGCGATCGCGGATCGCCTGACCGCCCTCGCCCGCCCCGGCGATCGGATCGTCGTGATGGGCGCGCGTGACGACACGCTCAGCCAGTTCGCGGCGGAGCTGGTCGAGCGGCTCAGCGGGACGGAATAGAGTAGCGGACCTTGCGGCTCATCGCCGTGCACGCCAGGTCGCCTTCGGGGCGGTAGCTTACCCGGTAGCGCACGGTGCGGGCGATCTGCTGGCTGGCCTTGGCGAAGACTTGCGGCGGAAAGGCCGCCACCGTGCGCGCGTTGCGGGCCGTTCCGTCCGCCGCAACGTCATATTCCAGCGAGGTCCAGCCTTCGAATCCCCAATTGAACGCCTCTTCGGGGAACGTCCCGGTTCCGGCGCTCAGCAACACGGGACCGCCGTCGACCAGGGCGCATTGCTGGGCGGAAAGCCCGGTCCGCTTGTACATCGCGGCGGCATCCTCCTCCCGTTTCGAAGCGGCGTAGATGTTCGCGAGCTGGACCAGAGCCGCGACTTTCAGCGGATCCTTGTCCGACAACCGCGTGTCCTGCGCCAGCGCCGTGAGCGCCGCTCGCTCCTCGTCGCGCTGGCCGGCAATGCCGGCCGCCTGCGCGATCTGCAGGTGCAGAATGGCTTGCATCAGCGGATCGGCAAAATCGGCATCGGCAAGAACGGCCCGGTAGGCTTCCACCCGCTTCGCTCCCTCACCCCGCCAGCTCGCGCTGTTTTCATCCGCCCAGGTCGCGGCATGGTCGAGTGCGATCAGGAAACGGAGCGCTTTCGGCGCGTCGAGGGTTCGGGCGAGCTTCATCGCCTCCGCCTCGTAGTCGAGCTGCAGGCGCCGCTCGACGGTCGCGTTTCGCCCCAGCTGCCACAGCATGGCAAGCCGCTCCGGCGTCGCTGCGTTCGCTGCCGCCAGCCGCGGCCTGAGCTCCGCCGCGCGACCGGCATCGCTTTTTGCCGCCGGCGGCCTCACGCCTTTCGCGTTGAACCAGTCGCCGGCCGTCCTTTCGAGCTGCACGGTCATCGGCGGCCGGTTGGCCTTGTTCGAGCAGCGCAGCTCCACGCGCGTCGCCATCCGGAAGAACGGCTTCACCTTTGCCGCATTCTCGGGGTCCCATGACCACTCGCCGACCGAGCGGGCGAAGGCGTACGCCATCTCGCCCTGCTTCGAGGCATAGACCGGCCGCGGCGCCACAACCCGGCCGTCGCTGAGGATCGTGAACTCGATGACGGCCGAATCGTCGGGTTCCAGCCCTTCCAGCCCGCCGCAGGCCGGCAGCGGCATCTCGATCGGCGGCTTCAGCTGTTCTTCTGTGCGGCCCGCCCCGGTATAGGCGAGATATTTGCGCGCGCTCTCGCTTTGGCCGAGCTTCAGCATCGCGATCGCAGCGTCGGCGCGTAGCGCGATATCCTGGTGATCGACCTTTTGCGTCAGCCCTCCGCGCAATGAGACTGCCCGGACCAGCAGTGCGCGCGCATCGTCGTAGCGCCCGCCATTGATCAGGATACGCCCTTTCAACCCCAGCACGTTGGCGAGCTCTTCCTTGCCGACGCTCGGGTCCTTCTCCGCAATCGCCAGCGCCTCGTCGACGTGGCGGAGCGCCGCGTCCGCGTCCGTGAACACCTCGGAGCGTGCCGCACCCATCAGCGCCACCGTGCGCGCGATCGGCTCGTTGGTCTGCGTCGCGAGCCGCAGATATTCGGCGTCGGCGCTGGCGTGGTCGAGCTCGGCCTCCAGCACGTTCGCAAGCATCAGCCGGCTATTGTCCCGGACCGGCGCGAGCGCAGGCTTGGCGAGGCCCGGTCCGTTCAGCGCCTCGCGAAGGAGCGGCTTCGCCTCCGCGCCGCGACCCAGCTTCACCAGCGCTTCGGCCTGTTGCGCGCGCGTGACGGCGAGGTTGGTCGGATTGACCGGTGTCTGCGTCTCCAGGAAGGCTTCGAGCGACTTCAGCTCCGCAAGCGCCCCTGCCGCGTCGTGCGCGTCCAGCTTCGCCCGCGCGGCGTCGAACCGTTGCTGGATTGTGCCCACCGGCGTCTGCGCAAGCACCGGCGATGCCAGCCCAAGCCCCAAAGCGATCAACGATGCCCGCATATGCTCCCCCGGTTGAGCCCCTTCTTAGCCGCGCCCGGCAGCGCTTGGAAGATGTTGAAAAGCCTCACGGACTTCAGCGAGCATCCGCTCCTCCGCGCCTTCGTAGCGCGGCGAGAAGTGGAACGGCTCCAGCCGTCTGACGCCGGCGGCGCAGCCGATCTCGCCTGCCGCTCGCGTCGTCAGATGCGCGCGTTCCCGGGCAAGCGCTCCGTCGGCCGCGGCAAAGCGGGATTCGAGGAAGAACAGGTCGGCGCCGCTGGCGAGGCTCGCGATCGCCGCACGGTTGGCGGACGTGTCGGCGACGTCGGTCACATAAGCGAGCTTCTGTCCCGGCTCGACGCTGACCAGATCGCGCAAGCTGCCGAGCGGCGCCTCCCCACCCGGCAGTGCGATCGGCGTTTCGTCCCCTGCCCCGTCGCGCACCGCCGCCTTCAACGCCTGCAGCCACTGCCCCGGAGCGAGGCCGCGCTCCTCCAGCCGGTTGCGCCAGACATTGACGTGCATGGGCTCGGCGAGCGCATAGCCGATGCTTGGCCCGTGATGCTCCAGCACGGCCCAATCGAGCGTCAGCCCCGGAAGCGCGAATGGCTCGTGAAACGGCTCCGCCACGAATGACGCCTTGAAGCGGAAGCGCGCAGCGGCGCCGCTTGTCTCCCGCACGTCAAAACACAGATCCTCGGCATATTTGTGCGTCAGATCCCAGGTATAGCCGTGGAGCTTGTGACCCACGGCCTCGATCAGCCCTTCGGGTCCGATCATCCCGATGCGCTTCTCGCGCCCGACGTTCACGCGCAGCAGCGCGTCGAAGCCGATGAAATGGTCGATGTGCATGTGGCTGATACAGACGGTCTCGACACGCAGCAGGTCGCGCGCGGACAGCGGCGAAAGGTCGCCAAGGTCGAACAGGATGGCCTCGCGCCGGTGCAGCGCCTCGACGAACAGCGCCGGGTCGCCGAAGCGGCCGTTGACGAGGCGCGGGTGCAGCGTCGGGCGCATCAAGGCGCAACGGCGCGGTGGCGCTTTCGCTCCGCAGGTCCTAGATGCCCAGCCATGCCTCATAGCGTTTTCGACCTGTTCAAGATCGGCGTCGGCCCCTCTTCGTCTCACACGATGGGGCCGATGTCGGCCGCCTGCGCCTTTGGCGAGCAGCTGCGCGCGCGCGGGCTGCTCGACCGCACCGGCCGGGTGCTGGCGGAGCTGTACGGATCGCTCGCGCTGACCGGCAAAGGCCATGCGAGCGACCGGGCGGTGCTGCTCGGCCTGGCGGGCAAGCGACCGGACGGCATCTGCCCCGACGAGGCCGACCGCATCGTCACCGGCATCCGCGCCAGCCACCGGCTGATGCTGGGCGGCACGCACGAGATCGCATTCGAGGAAGACCGCGACCTGCTGTTCCACCAGCGCGAGCGGCTGTCCTTCCACTCGAACGGCATGCGGTTCACGGCATTCGACGCAGACGGCGCGGAGCTCTCGTCCGGCGTCTGGTATTCGGTGGGTGGCGGGGCGATCCTCGCGGAGAGCGAAGTGTCCGGCAACGCGCCGCCCGAAGGGCTGGTCGCGGACGTGCCGCACCCGTTTCATTCGGGCGAGCAATTGCTGGAGCGGGCCGCCGCGGCCGGGCTCTCCATCGCCGACCTGGCGCTTCGCAACGAGCTGGCGCGCATGCCCGAGGAAGAAGTGCGCCAGCGGCTGGCGGCGATCCGCCAGACCATGTCCGCCTGCATCGACCGCGGCATGGGGCAGCACGGCATCCTTCCCGGCGGCCTGAACGTGCGCCGCCGCGCGCCCGACGTGCACCGCAAGCTGGTCGAACGGCAGGAGCGTGCGCTGTCCGATCCGCTGACGGTGATCGACTGGGTCAATTTGTGGGCGCTGGCCGTCAACGAGGAGAATGCGGCGGGCGGCCGCGTGGTCACGGCCCCGACCAATGGCGCGGCCGGCATCGTGCCGGCGGTGCTGCGCTATTACGAGCGGTTCGTAGCGGGCGCTTCGGACGAAGGCGCCGACCGCTTCCTGCTGACCGCGGCGGCGATCGGATCGCTGTTCAAGGAGAATGCGTCGATCTCGGGCGCCGAGGTCGGCTGCCAGGGCGAGGTCGGCGTCGCCTGCTCGATGGCGGCGGCCGGGCTGACCGCGGCGCTGGGTGGCACCAACGCGCAGGTCGAGAATGCCGCCGAGATCGGCATGGAGCATAATCTCGGCCTCACCTGCGATCCCGTCGGCGGCCTCGTCCAGGTGCCGTGCATCGAGCGCAACGCGGTCGGCGCGGTCAAGGCCATCGAGGCGGCGCGGCTGTCACTGCTCGGCGACGGCACCCATCGCGTCAGCCTCGATCAGGTCATCGAGACGATGCGCAAGACCGGCGCGGACATGAGCGCCAAATACAAGGAAACCGCGCTGGGCGGCCTGGCCGTCAACGTGGTCGAGTGCTGAGCCGAAAGTTCACCAAAGGTCGCACCAAATCAGCCTCCATCATGGTCCGACCGCGTCGGCACGAACGTATCCGCCTTGTCGCTTTTCCTGACGCGGGTGTTGGTCGGCTCGCCGCCGGTCGCCTGCTTCAGCTCGTCGCGGGTGCCGATATTCTCGGCCGGCCCTGCCCCCGACGTGCCGCTCTGCGACGGCATCGGCTCGCCGCCTTCGATAAGGTCGCGGTCGTCGTGCGCGCGGGCGGATTCGGTGCGGGGATGTTCGGCCATGTCCATTCTCCTCGCCTGCTCAACGCATGGGGCCGCTCAGCGGATGCGGTAGAAATCGGCCAGCCGGTCGAGCGCGAGGCCGAGCACCAATTTGCCGGACCGCGCCGGCCAGCCGAGCGCCCGCTCCGCCTCGGCCAGGCCTTCGTTCGCGCACACGACGCGCCACAGTATGTCGGACAGGCCGGTGCCGACATGGGCGACGGCGGCGTCGAACCGGCGCTTCGCATCGAGCTGCGAGGTGGAGGGATCGGGCGCGCGGGACATGCCTGCGCCCCGTGGCGCGCGCGGGGCCGTGTCCCAGCGCATCGTCGTGCTCGGCGCAAGTGCGGCACGTTCCCAATCGGCGCGGAGAGTCTCTCCGGCGACGAGCTGCCGGTCGCTGATCCGCCCGCGCGAGGCGAGCCAGCTCAGCGACGATTCCGCCAGGTTGACCGTGACGCTGCGGTTCCCCGCCCCTTGCAGCCGCCGCTCCGCCAATTCTTGCCTCATGCCGACCTCCTTCGCAGTTCCGAGTCGATCGGGTCTTGCCACAGCGGCAATGATGTAGGACAGAGGAATAACCGAATTGGTTATGAGGCCCTGCGATGATCACTGCCATTCGCGAGGTGCGGCGCGCGAAGGGACTGACGCTTGAGGAAGTCGGCAAGCGCTGCATGCCGCCGACCACCGCGCAGACGATCGGACGGCTGGAGACGGGCACGCGCACGGTTTCGGTCGGCTGGCTGAACCGGATCGCCGACGCGCTGGGCGTCACCGCCGCGGACCTGGTGAAGCTGCCTGAGCGGCCGAACCTGCCGGTGGCGGCGCTGCTGGGCCCGGACGGCGCGCACGCGCCGAAGCGGGAGTCCGTCGTCACCGCACCGCAGCCCGCGCCCGCGCTGGTCGCGGTCACGGTCGCAGCTTCGGTCGGCGACTATCGCGCCGGCGACGAGATCTGGTGCGAACGGCTGGCGCCCGAGCAATTCGCGACCGCGCTCAACCGCGACGTGCTGGTCCCCCGCCCCGCCGGCCGCTTCGCCTTCGGCCGGCTACTGGGACGCGAGGACAACAAGCTCCACCTGCTGCCGCTGGGCGCGGGGGCGCGCCAGCAGGTCTATGCCGATCCCCCTTGGATCGCACGGGCGGTGCGGCTGGTAAGGAGCCTGTGAGCAGGGGCCGGCCAACGTCCGAGTGCGAGCCGTTGCGGACATTGAAGTTTGATCGCATTCAGCTGGAGTGACCACGCTGATATTGAAGGAGTCGCGCTTAGAGGCAGGTGCCCGCCTTGCATTGGGTTTTGCAATCGTGACCGTCTGCGCTTGGGCTCTACAACTGCCCAAAGCGGCTCGGCTAGAGACCATAAGGGACGCTGAGTCAGTCGGGGCCATGTATGTGGGCGCAGCATTCGCCGCCGTGCTGGCAGGCCGCTATTTGTGGGCGCTCATCCGACCAGGCCGCCTCGAAATTAGCAGCGAAGGCATATGCCGGGACCTTGGCTGGCGACGGTCAACTTGGGCTTGGTCAGAGATCGAACGAACGGAGCTAGTTAGGACCAGATTTGGTCTGGCGAACGTTTGCTTGGTCCACATCAAGGGCGGTGAGTTCGTTCGCCTCTTCGGCTGGGAAGTGGCGCCCGAGACGATACAGGACATGATTGAGAGGACCCGTCACAGCATGGACAGAGCCGAGAAACTTAGAACAATGCAACCGCAGTTCGTGGCTGATGTCACACTATATGCTCCTGAGCGGGGCGGTCGCAACTCGGTCGCTTATCCTGGTTGGGGTTGTCCCTGTATGGTGACGAGAACGGAGCCGCTGGTCGGCTATGATGCGTGGCCTTTGCTAGGAGATCGGCCGCTTGAGCCAGGCGCCAAGCGCCGCGTCGGATTCGTGTTCCTATCCGAAGAGGGGGCAGAGGCAATGCGGCAGGCGGGTACCTTCTACCTTTGGGAGGGGGGTTTCATCGGAGAGGCCAAGGTCGTGGCGAAGGTCGACTAACCACCCTTTGCAGACGTTCGGACGTGGATCGCTAGGAACGACCGGAAACGACCCTTTGCCGACATTCACCTTTTGTGACATCTGGTGGCAAGTCGCACCAAGAGGTTTCATGCCGATAGCTTCGTCCGGAAGCGATACGCTCTTTTTGCTGGTCGCTGCGCTCGTCGTGTTTGGCCTGACGGCGCTTGCGGCATACTTGTTTGGTCGTCGATTAGCCCGGCGGAGCCGCTTCCTCGCAATCTTGGCCTGCGCTTCAACCGTGCCGGTGTTAATCATCGCCTCAGCACTGGCTCTGCTCATCACGGCTCCTGATGGATCGCCGCCAAACGATGCACCCGCCATGCTCTTCGTGGCTCTCACTACCGTGGCGATGCTCTCGTGCATTGTAAGTATCCCAGCAAGTGCATTGCTGATCCGAAAAGCCGACTAGGCCAACGACCACTTCCCACCCTTAGTGGACGATCGCCAACGGCACCTGCCTGGTTGCGCCGCGGGCAAAGCCCGCGTTGTCGGTCCTTGCGAAGCAAGGCCGGCCGCGCTTGCAGGCGTGCGCGCCGGGGCGGCGCGTCTCGCCTGCTGCGCGATGGTGGGCGGTGACGGGTTCGAACCGCCGACCCTCTCGGTGTAAACGAGATGCTCTACCGGCTGAGCTAACCGCCCGTGCGCGATGCGCTCTGCCCGAAGCGGTGCTTGCGGGCAAGCGCTCAGCGCAGCAGCTGGCGTTGGGCCGAAGCTAAGTGCCGCGAGCGCGTGGCGCGAGACCATTGCTTGATTTATGTTGCCTTTCGACCCATTCGGCCTCTCCCCCGACGCAGCACGAGGACCGAGATGGCGGATAACGGCCGAGCCCGGCAGGCAACGAGCGGAGTTGCCCATCCGCCCCGGCTGGCCGACCACAGCGCCGACAAGCGGATGATCGTGCTGATGGCGATGGCGCTGGTCACCGGCACCGGCGGCGCGGCGGCCGCCTGGGTGCTGCTGAAGCTGATCGCGATCGTCACCAACCTGATCTGGTACCAGCGCCTGGCCGCCGAATCGCTGCCGATCGCGGCCGCGGCGACGGGTCCGCTGGTGCTGCTGGCGCCGGTGCTCGGCGCGCTCGCGATCGGGCTGATGGCGCGCTTCGGCTCCGACAAGATCCGCGGCCACGGCATCCCGGAGGCGCTTGAGGCGATCCTGTACGGCGAAAGCCGGCTGTCGCTGAAGGTCGCGCTGTTGAAGCCGATCTCGTCGGCGATCTCGATTGGCAGCGGCGGCCCGTTCGGCGCGGAAGGCCCGATCATCATGACCGGCGGCGCGATCGGATCGCTGTTCGCGCAGCAATTCCGGCTGACCGCGGCCGAACGCAAGACGCTGCTGGTCGCCGGCGCCGCGGCCGGCATGACCGCGATCTTCGGCGCGCCGCTGGCCGCGATCCTGCTCGCGGTCGAGGTGATGCTGTTCGAATGGAAGCCGCGCAGCTTCGTGCCGGTGGTGGCGAGCGTGCTGACCGCGCTCGCCTGGCGGCCGCTGCTGATCGGCTCCGGCCCGTTGTTCGGTTTCGCCGGGACACTGGGCGAAGCGGGCCCGACGCTGCTGATCGCCGCGGTGATGGGCTGCGTCGCGGGCGCGGTCGCGGCGCTGCTGTCGACGATGCTCTACCGGATCGAGGACGGCTTCCACCGGCTGCCGGTCCACTGGATGTGGTGGCCGGCGATCGGCGCGGTCGCCGTCGGCATCGGCGGCCTGATCGAACCGCGCGTGCTGGGTGCCGGCTACAACAATATCCAGGACCTGCTCGATGGCCGGCTGCTGCTCGGCGCGATGGCGCTTTTGTTCGCGGCCAAGGCGATCGTCTGGCTGATCGCGCTGGGTTCGGGCACGTCGGGCGGCATCCTCGCCCCGCTCTTGATCATCGGCGGCGCGTTCGGCGGCATTCTGGGCCACTGGCTGCCCGGCGGCAGCGGCCCCTGGGCGATGATCGGCATGGCGGGCGTGATGAGCGCGTCGATGCGCGCGCCGCTGACCAGCGCGATCTTCACGGTCGAGCTGACCGGCCATTTCACTGCGCTTCCGGCCACGGTCGCCGCATCGGGCGCCGCCTTCGCAGTGGCGGTGCTGGTGCTGAAGCGCTCGATCCTGACCGAAAAGGTCTCGCGGCGCGGGCGCCACATCAGCCAGGAATACAGCATCGACCCGCTGGCGCTGGGGCTCGCGGGCGACCTGATGACGCCGAAGCCCGACACGCTGCCCGAGGAGATGACGATCGCCGAGGCGCTCCAATTCTTCGAAGCGGGCGCCCGGCACCGCAGCTATCCGGTGGTCGATTCCGCCGGGCGGCCGATCGGCCTCGCCTCACGCTCGGACGCGCTGCGCTGGAGCCAGGGAGAAGGCGAGCTCGATGCCACGATCGGCGAGCAATTGTCCGACCGCTCGCTGCCGGTCGCGACGCGGATGACCCCGGCCAATCAGGTCGCCAACCTGATGATCACCGAGAATATCGGCCGCATCTGCGTGATCGATTCAAAAACCGGCAAGCTGCTGGGGATCGTCGCCCGCCGCGACCTGCTGCGTTCCCGCGCCGAGCATCTGCGCGCGGAGCGGGAGCGCTCGCCCCGCGCCTAGGGGCAGTTGGCCGGCTTGGGCGCCGGATCGCCCGCGCCGCGCACCGCCCAGCCGCCGCCCAGATTATAGGCTTGGCCGACGCCGACCCGCTGCATCGCCTGGCAGGCGGTGGCTGCCGCGATCGCCTCGACGGCGACGCCGCGCTCCGCCGCGCGGCT
The DNA here is from genome assembly GCF_009753715.1 of Sphingomonas horti. Classification (GTDB taxonomy): domain Bacteria; phylum Pseudomonadota; class Alphaproteobacteria; order Sphingomonadales; family Sphingomonadaceae; genus Sphingomonas_B; species Sphingomonas_B horti. Next base: position 174,253 of record NZ_WQMS01000009.1, read on the forward strand.
GGTGTAGAGCGCGCGCCGCTTGATGTTGATCTGCTCGACCTCGGCCTTGACTGCGTCGGAGACCTGGCCGCGCACGCCCAGATAGCCGTCCGCGCGCTCGCCGACCTGGCCGGCCGCGACCGCGGCGCTGACGCCGCCCTGGGCCCATGCCGCGCCGGCGAGGCCCAGCAGGGCGACGCCGGCGGCGCCGAGGATCAGTTTGCCACGTCTGGTCATTTCGGAAACAACTCCGGGTTATTCTCGATGATATCCTGCGCGTCGCGCTGGAGCTTCACGAGCACTTCCTGTTTCACGTTGACGTTCAGGTTGATCTCGATCGGCTTGTCCGGCGCAGTCACCTGCACGCAGCCGGCCGCTCCGACCAGGATCGCAAGAGGCGCTGTCCACCGCATCATCCGATGGCTCGCACCCCCTGTCCCGCACGTCAACTCATGTCTGTTCATCGCTTATTCTCGCTGTCGGAAGGCTGAACCGGCGGTTTTTCCGCCTGAAAGGCGGGCCCCAGCTGATCCTGGATCAACAGGCTGGGATCGGAGAAGCTCCGCGCGCTGGCGATCAGGCCCCGGAATGGCGCGCGAATGCGGATGTTGAAGATGAAGGGCAGCTGTTGCAGCTGCTGCGCGAGCTGGCCGCCGACACGCGCGATCAGCCCGGTCGCGACCGGCTTGATGGTGCCGCGGCTGACCCCGTTGAAGCGGATTTCGCTGACCATCTCGCCGTCCAGCTTGCCGTTCAGATCGATGCGCATCGTCTGGTAGGCGATCGATTTCAGCGCATCGAACGCGATCCCGCCCCAGATGCCGAGATCGGCGTTCGATACCTGGCCGACATAGGCCAGCGTGCCGCCGGGCGCGCGCGAGATCAGCGAGCCGTCGACGATGCGGCCGCCATTCCGGTCGAAGATCATCGGCAACGTGCCGTCGAACGTACCGGTCGCGCTGATATTGTCGAACTCCAGCTTGTTGATCAGCCTCGCCGCGTCGAGGCCGGCAATGTCGAAGGTCAGATGCCGCGCGGCTTCCTCCGAAAAATCGAGCACGGTCGGGCGCAGCGTCAGCGTGCCGCCTGCGAGCGGCCAGCGGGCGCTGTCGACGGCGACCTTCAGCTCCGGCAGCAGCCGGTATTGCACCACGCCGTCCTCGACCTCGATGCCGGGATTGACGGTGGCGACGGTCAGAAGCTGATCGGGCGCGGTGACGAGGCCGAGCAGGTCGGTGAAGCGGATGTCGGTGCGAACTCCGGTCGCCGGCCCGAACGGCGCCGCGAGCGAGTCGGCGGCGACGTGGAACAGGCCGGTGCTGGTCACGCCCGCATCAGTCCAGGCGATGCGGCCGCTGCCGCTGAGCGTCCCGTTCACATTGGCGACGACGCCGAGCGTCAAGCGGGTCAGCCGTTCGGGCTGCAGACCGGGCCCGAAGCGGATGCCGGCGACGTCGATTCCGGCGTGGCCGGCGCCGCGGCCGAGGTCGTGGCGGAGGTCGACGGTGGCGACGGCCGTCCCGCTCTGCGGTTCGCGCAGCGTGCCGCTCGCGGTCAGCGCGTTGCTGCGGATGCGGAGCGCCACGTCGCGCGAGACCAGCGGGTTGAAGCGGGCGGGGTCCGCCTGGTCGGAAAGCGTCAGCCTGCCCGAGACGGCCAGCCCGCCTTCGGCGAAGCGCCACTCCCCGGCCGCATCGCTGACGATCAACGGCACTTTCCCGATCCGCCCGGCCGCACCGGCGAAACGGCCGCCGATGCCTCTGCCGGGCGCGCCGCTCAGCTCGGCCACGTCGAGGCGGCTGACGGCATCACCGGAGCCCAGCCGCGCGGCGAGGCCGGCGATGCGGAAGCCGGAGCCGTCGAAGCGGGCCCGATCGGCCGCAAGCATGACCGGGCTCTGCCCCAGCGTCCCGTGCAGCCGCGGCGTCTCGATCGTGCCCGCGACACGGCCGTTCGCGACCAGCGCCTGGCCCGCTGGGCACAGGCGGAGCCGCGCCGGCTGAAGCTTCAGGCCGCTGACGGCAAGGCTGTCGAAGGTGAGCGGCGCGCAGGCCGGATTGAGCAGGAGGCCGCCCGGGCCCACCCGTCCCTGGAGCGGCAGCGCCGCGCCTTCGATGCGGCCGCCTGCCAATGGCCCGCTGAGCTTCAGCACGGTGGCGAACCGCCCATTGTCGAAGCGCACCGGCGCGACCGCGATCCGTGCCCCGCCGGCTTCGAACGGCGCCATCTGCGCAACGCCGGAAATCGGCGCGCCGGGTGCGCTCTGATGCAGTTCGGCGAGGATGTTCGGCAGCCCTTCGCCGGTGAGGGCAAGCTGGCCATCGACCTGCAGCGCACCGGCGCCGGGCCAGACCAGCCGCGCGCCCTCACCCCCCGAAAAGCGGAGCCGGGCGCCGCCGCCGGTCAGCTCGGCCGAGGCGATCCGCACCGACCCGGCGCCGCCGCGCGTCGCGAGGCTGAGACTGGCATGAAGATCGGACGCGCGCCCCGCTACGGCGGCCATGCGCGCCAGCGCGCGGGCAAGCGGCTCGACCGGGGTGCCGGCGACACTGTCTGCAAAGCCGTCCAGCCGCGGCGCCTGCGCGAACGCGACATTGTCGGCGGTCAGGCCGCCATCGAACCGGATGCTGGTCGCCACGGCGCCGGGATTTTCGTCGAGCCGCTCCGCCCGTCCGGCTTCGACGGCATAGCGTCCGCCGAGTTCCGCATGCGGCGTGCGCGCAGGCGGACCGGCTATTCCCAGCCCGACCAGCCGCAGCGATCCGGCCGTGCGCGCCGCGTCGCCGGCAAAGTCGATCTGGCCGCGCGCGCCATCGGCCGACCAGCCGGCGGCGCTGGCCTCGCCCGACGCCAGCTTCGCCTGCCCGCGCCAGCCGTCGAGCCCCGGGCGAAGCGTCGCGTCGATCGTGCTGGAAATCGCCGCAACCCGCACGTCGCCGCACGCAAGCGCCTGCGCGTTCGCGGGTCCGGTGAAATTCGGCTGCGCCGCGTGCGTGGTGACGTTCCCCTGGAGCGCAAGGCCGGTCAGCGTGCAGCCGCCCAGGTCCAGCGCCGGCGCGGTCGCGGCATAGCGGCCGACAAAGTCATTGGCTAAATTGCCGCGGCCGTCGATCCGCAGGCCGACGGGCCCCGCGGGCGTGTCGAGCGCCAGCCGCGCGTCATCCAGCGCGACGCGCAGATCGGGCAGGCGGAACGGCGCGCCGCTGGGTGCCGGCAGCAATTTGTCGACGCTGCCCAGCCGCAGCCGTCCGCCGACCAGCCGGCCGCGCAGCCGGACGCCGCCGGCGCGGATTTCGTGGACCTCGGGCGCGCCGAAGGTCGGCACCAGGTCGACTTCGACCCAATCGGCAGTGAGATCGGGCGACTGGCGGTCGCCGATGCTGACGCCTTCCAGCCGCTGGGTGCGCACGCCGATCCGCTTCACCTCATAGCGCGCCGGCACGCCGCGCCGGGCAAGCTCGCGGTCGATCAGGTCGGTCGCGATCGGCTTGCGCGCGAGCCACAGGCCGAGCAGCGTCAGCGCCACGAACGCCAGCAGCGCGATCAGGATCGTGCGCCCGCGCCGCCGCCGTTCCTCGGCGACCGGCATCTCCGGATCCGCCCCGGCCATCACTTCAGCATTTGCCCCAAGGCGACCGCCCGCTTAAGTCTGGCCGCCATGACGGGGGAAGATGAGGGGGCCGGCCACCGCGCGCGGCTGCGCGAGCGGCTGCTGCGCGGCGGCCCCGACGCGCTGCTCGACCACGAGATCGTCGAATATCTGCTCGCTCTCGTCATTCCGCGCCGCGATACCAAATCGCTTGCGAAACGCTTGCTGAACGAATTCGGTGGCATCGGCGGATTGTTCGCCGCGGATGCCGAGGCGATCGAGAGGGCCGGCTTCAGCGAAACGGCGGTGGCGTCCTTGAAGATCGTCAACGCCGCTGCTCTCCGGCTTTTGGCGGCGAAGATCAAGGCGCGGCCGATCCTGAACAGCTGGGACGCGCTGCTCGACTATCTGCGCGCGGACTTGGCGCACCTGGGCGTCGAGCGGGTGCGGGTACTGTTCCTGAACGCGAAGAACATGCTGATCCGCGACGAGCTGATGAGCGAAGGATCGACCAGCGAGGCGGCGATGTACGCGCGCGAAGTGATCCGTCGCGCGATCGACCTGCACGCCTCCAGCCTGATCCTGGTCCATAATCATCCGAGCGGCGACCCTGCGCCCTCGCGCCAGGACATCGCGGTGACGCGCGACATCGTCGAGGCCGGCAAGCGCCTCGGCATCCAGGTGCACGACCATGTCATCATCGGCGCCGACGGCCACACCAGCATGCGCGCGATGGGGCTGTTGTGACTGAGCGTCACCCCGGCCTCGAGCCGGGGCCTACCTTCCTTGCCGAGCGGGGCAGAAGGTGGGTCCCGGGTCGAGCCCGGGATGACGACGCTATGTCAGGTTGCCGCCGCCGCTGGGCGGATCGTCGTCGAAATCCTCCCCGGGGTTGCCGCCGCCCGCGCCGGCGCCCGATCCGCGCACTTCGCCATTGTCCGCGATGAACGGCCGCTTGCCGCGGTCGCGCTGCTCCTTTTCGGGCGAGCGCGGCTGCTCCCGATCCATCGTGTCCGATGGCCGCGCGGCGTCGCCCGGCAACTGGTGCTCGGTCGAGATGTTGCGGTTTCCGGTCATGCGAGCTTGAACCCTTCCTTGTTCATTGCCGCCGTCAGCGCCTTGTTCTGCTCCGGGCTCAGCTTCGCCTTCAGCTTGGGGAAGATCGTGTCTTCCTCCTCGCGCACATGCTCCTCGACCGCGCGGCGGAACTCGCCGACCTTCGTCATGAAGGCAGGCGAGTCCTTGGGCATGTTGTCGAGGTCGTAGAGGAACTGCTTCACATAGCCGTGATCGTGGTTGAGGTGATCGGCTTCCTCGGTCTGGCCGGCATCGCGAAGCGCCGGATAGACCGCGTTCTCCTCCTCGATCGCGTGCTTGGCGAGCGCATGCTTCAGCTGCATCAGCAGCATCGAGCGCTTCGTCGTGTTCTTGTCGGTGGTCGCCTGCATCGCGTCGAACAGCTTAAGCGTCGCCTGGTGCTCGGCGGCGAGTGCCTCGTCCCAGTCGCCGGCAAGCATGGTCGGCGCCTGCACCGCGGCCTTGCGGCCCAGATTGGCCATCAGTCCGACCGCAACGCCTGCCGCCGCCGCGCCGATCAGCGCACCGGTCGACCCGCTGCTCTTGCCGTTCTCGCCGCCCTTCGAACGGGAACGGGTCGACTTGGAGGCTGCTTCGGTCGCCATTGATCATCTCCCTCACGCTTGAGTCTTGCCGAACAGAACCCTTCGCGCGGGCCGTCGTTCCAAGGCGGGACCGGCGAACGACCCTCGCCGGAATCTCGGTGATATAGCCGGTCACCAATCGCGCCGGCGTGATATCGAACGCCGGATTGCGCACAGGCGATTCCGTCACCTTCACGGTCGCCACCTCGCCGCCAGCAGCGGGCCCGGTGATCCACGCAAGCTCGTCGCCGCTCCGGTCCTCGATCGGCACCTGGTCGCCAGAGCCTAGGCTGCGGTCGATCGTGGTGTAGGGAAGCGCGACGTAAAAGGGGACGCCGTTGTCGCGCGCGGCGAGCGCCTTCAGATAGCTGCCGATCTTGTTGCACACATCGCATTGGCGGTGACGCGGTCAGTGCAGACCATCACCAGATCCACCTCGCCGCGCTGCATCAGCAAACCGCCGACATTGTCCGCGATCACGCTGTGCGGCACGCCGTGGCCGCGCAGCTCAAGCGCAGTGAGCAGCGCGCCCTGGTTGCGCGGCCGCGTCCCGTCCACCCAGACATGGAGCGGCATCCCCTTGTCGTGCGCCATGTAGATCGGCGCGGTCGCCGTCCCATAGTCGACCGTCGCCAGCCAGCCGGGATTGCAGTGGGTCAGGATGTTGAGCGGGCGGTCAGGATGGTGGGCGTGCAGTTCCTCCAGCAGGCCCAGCCCGTGCTCCCCGATTGCGCGATTGAGCGCGACATGCCCGTCGCAGATCGCGTCGGCGCGCGCGAACGCCGCCGCGGCGCGTTCGGCCACCGGGAGGTTGCGGATATGGTCGCGCACCTGATCGAGCGCCCAGCGCAGATTGACCGCGGTCGGCCGGGTCGCGAGCAACTGCGCATGGGCAGCGACCGCGCCGATCAGCGGCGCGCCCCGCGTCCACATCTCCCGGATCGCCCGCGCGGCCATGTCGGCGGAGCTGAGCTCGACCCATTCGACAGCCCAGGGGAGCTTGCGCTCGTCGAGGATGCGCACGCCATTTTCCGTCCGAGCGATCGAGCGGACCCAGGGGAGGGACGATGCGAAGCATGTTGGGAGAGGCGCCGAGCCAGGCGGAGTGCGGCTGCGAAGCAGCCGTTGGACGGTACGAAGGTGCTTCCGCCCGGCCCTCCACCACCGGCTTCGCCGGCGCGGCCTCCCGAGCGAGATCGGGGAGGACCTAAAGCCCCCTTACGAATGCCTCCAGCGCCGCGTTCGTCGCTTCGGGCGCTTCCTGCTGTACCCAATGCCCCGCTTCGGGGATCAGCGTGGTTCCCCGGAAATCGGTGCAGTGCGCGCCGGCGTTCGCGAACATGTCGATGCCGGGCACGAAGTTCCGCACCGGATCGCGCTCGCCGGCGATGAAGCAGGCCGGCTGCGTGACCGGCTTGCCCGTCAGGTCGGCGCTCTGCTCGAAGTCCAGGTCCTGCGCGCGATAGCGGTTCAGCGGCCCGCGGAAGCCGCTCTTCTCGAACGCGGCGGCGAACACGTCCAGGTCCGCCTCGCTCATCCAGGCCGGGAACGGCTGCGGGTCCGGCAAGCCCTCAAGGAAGGTCGATTGCGGGCCTTTCGACAGGAATGCGCCCGCGTGGCCTGCCCGGAAATCGCCCGATGCGGCATAATAGGTGCGCCTCAGCGCGTCCCGCACGTCCGCCTCGAATTCCGCTTCGGCGACGCCCTCCTGCCGGAAATAGAGCTGGTAGAAGAATTTGCCCGCATAGAGCTGCTCGGCGAGCTTCAGAAAGGATTGCTGGCCCCGCGGCATGTACGGAACGCTGAGGCCCGCCACCGCGCGCACCTTGGCCGGATGCATCAGCGCCGTGTTCCAGACGATCGGCGCGCCCCAGTCGTGCCCGAACAGGATCGCGGTGCCGCCGCCGAGCGCATCGATCACCGCGGCGACGTCGCCGGTCAGCTCCCGCATCGCATAGGCGGCGACCGGATGCGGCTTGGAGCTGCCGCCATAGCCGCGCACGTCCATCGCCGCGACCTTGAAGCCGAGCCCGGAGAAATGCGCGAGCTGGTGCCGCCAGCTGTACCAGAGCTCCGGCCAGCCATGGACGCACAGGATCAGCGGCCCCTCGCCTGCGACGGCGACGTTGATGGCCATGTCGCCATTGGCGACGGTCTCGAACTGCACGCGTGCCCCCCGCCGTCCGCGCTATTGTTCCGCCCGCGGATAGGGCACGAACTGGCCCCAGCGGCATGAGCCATATTGGATGTCGCTGTCGCCGGCGACGACCATGAACGTGTCCCCGGCGCAGATGCGCGGCTTGGTGCCGTCCATCACCAGCTGCCGCCCCGGCTTCAGGAACGAGCATTCGGCCGAGATCAGGCTGATATTGTAGCGCTTGGCGGAGTCGTAAACGGCGATGGCGGTCGAATCGAGAATCTGCATCTTGGTGCGAGTCGACTTGGGCACGCAATTCTCCGGCGCCCCGGCGGTCCTTCCAGCCGTCAGCTTCTGAAGCTTTTCGCTCGGCGTGTCCTGGGCCGCCCAGGCGCCGGCCGCGCCGGCGACGCCCAGGGCGATGCCCAGCACCAGCCCGACGCGCTTCGAATTGACGTTCATTGCTTCCCTCCTGTGACGCGCCCGGCGCGCGATTGCCCGGATCCGGAACCGGGCCCGGCTGCTTCGGTTGATAGGCCATGAATCGGCGCGGAAGGAAGGCCCGGCTTGCCGGCGTGATGGGGCTGCTCGTCGGCGGCGGTGTGATGCTGGGCGCATTGGCCAGCAGCGCCACTCGCGACGCCTGGGTGTGGCGTGCCCCGCCGCGGATTCCCGTCACCGATTCGCCTGACTCCATGGCGGTCGATCAGGCCAGCGCCGGCCAGGGCTGGGCGCGCGCGGCCTATGATGGCGGGCTGCGGCAATGCCCGAAAATGAACGCCGAATTCCTCGCCGCCTGCGAAACGGAGATGAAGAAGCTCGCGGCGCGTCCGGAATTCGCAGCCGGCAGCTATGGCGGCCCGCTGCTGATCACCAAAATGGTGCCGGAGCAGCCGGACGATGGCTGGGACGCGCAGGACCGTCTCGAACGCCCGCGGGAGGAGCTTCGGCCGGCCAGCTTCGAGCTGCCGCCGGACAGCGCGCCGGAGCACCCCGCCTTCACGCCGACGCCCGACAATTACCCTGCGGCGCCGGAAGCCGCCGTCACCGCGGACGATATTTCGCCACCCACTCCGCGATAACCGAATCAACCTTGGCGGCCTTGCTCGGCCCGACCTTGCGGTTGCGCGCTTCGCTGACGCCATCGGTCAGGATGAAGGCGTTCGCCTCATTGTCCTGGACCACGACATTCTCGCCGCCAGCCATGATCCGGCTGTCATATTGGTCGAGATCGGCGACCCGGAACAGGCGATTGCCGCGCACCGTCATGTCGGAGACGAACGGCGCCGAGATTCCGTGCCAGACGGCGCCGACGATCACATTGCCTTCGATCGTGAAGCGTGCATAGCCGAGGCCGCTGCCGAGCCGCTCCTTGCCGCCGCCGATGAAGATCACCTGCGTCTTGCTGCCCGCGAGGAACAGATTGTCGCGAATGGTCAGGTCCTGGGTCGCGGGCTCGTCCGGCTTCAGTCCGTTCATGAAGAGCTGGATGGCGTCGGCATGATCGCCCGGGGCCGGCTGATAATCCGCGAAGCGATTGCGCTCGATCACGATGTCGCTGCCGCCGACGATCTGGATGCCTTCGCGAATGCGGCGAAGCTCGTTGTCGCGGAAACGAACGCCGTGCGCGCGGATGAACGCCAGATTGCCGAGCATGTCCTCGAAGGTGGAGCGCTCGATCGTGACGTCCTGGCCGCCGCGGATCAGCGGTCCGCGGATGCGGAGAGTGCCGTCCTCGCCGCGATATCCGGTGAACCGGCAATTGCGGATCACGAGCCGCTGGGCGTCGTTGGCGACGATCAGCGACTGGGACACCGGCGTCCCCGGCGGCGCGGCGAAGCGCGATCCGTCGAACACGACGTTGCGCCACTGGTCGAGCTGGATGGGACCGAACACGCCGCCGCGGATCGTCACCTGCGCCCGCGGCTGGAAACGTTGCGGGACGAAGGCGACGCTCCGCTCGCCGAGATCGATGACGCCGCCGTCGCGATGCCGCATGAGAAGCGCGTTCCACTCCACGTCGGTGACCGGGCCGGTCGCGCGCGGCGGGTTCACGGGCGAGGCGAGCAGCAGGCCTGCCAGGCTCGCCAGCATCGCCGTCACAGACTTCAGCAGCACCACTCGTCGTCTCCCGCGACCCGTCGCCTCATTCGGAGGCGATCGATCGGGGACCATAGCACCGGCCCGCCAAATGGCGAGGCCGGCAGGGCGATCAGGGGAGCGCCACGAAATGGTCGAGGAACAGATGCCCCATCATCTCGCGTACGGTGGGCTGGATCGCGACCTCGTGCGCGAAGTGGTGCTGCACCGGCGCTGCCGGCTGGGCATCGCCGACGATCGCCTTTAGCCCGCCCAGGTCGAGCTCCGGCGAGGCGGTGCTGGCGGCGTCGTGCAGCAGGGTGCTGGATTCGCCGACGACCTTGTGCCCAGCCGAGCTGCCGCCGACCCGCGCCAGCATGTCGCCGATCGCGGTGCCGACCGCGCTGGAGACCGGCGAGTCCGGCGCGTCGCCGCGCAACTGATACCCCGCCCCGGCTGTGATCAGGTCGTGGGCGTCGCTGGGGCTGGCGAGGCTGGGCAGGTCGGCGCGCGCGGCGGGGTTGACCTGGAAGTCGAGATTGCCGTCCTGGAACAGGTTGGTGACGTTGACGGCGGTGATGCGGTCGGTGACGTTGTTCTGGATCGCGACGTCGCTGCTGTTGGTGGCGAAGATCCAGAACATCTTGGAATCGTTCGGGTTCGAGGTGACGGTGTTGTCGAGGATCTGCACGCCGGTGGCGCCGTTGACGAAGATGCCGTGATAGGCATCGTTGGCGTAGATCGCGTTGTTCTGGATCAGGACGTTCTGATAGCCGTAGCTCAGCGGGTC